>NZ_CP071850.1:0-3920802 GCF_023716585.1 Vibrio sp. SCSIO 43140 | reverse complement strand
CAAAACCCGCAATATGATCTAACTTGTGTATAGATCCGTGTTCAAGCTGTCGTCGGTTTTGATCGCACACGTAATAAAGCTGTCGAAAAAGTCAGCGTTCAACCACGGATTTGTTATGGTTAATAACAACTCGTTATTTAACTTATCGACAGCTTTACCAGTAACATCCCTCTCCATAAATAGAAGGAGTAGTAAAATGAAAAACTGGATTAAAGGTCTATTAACCGCCTTGGCGCTTTCTGCAACCGTATCTCAAGCAGCTTATGCTGCGACTCAAGAAGTGAAAGTCGGCATGTCTGGTCGCTACTTCCCATTTACGTTTGTTAAGCAAGACAAGTTACAAGGGTTTGAAGTCGACCTTTGGGACGAAATTGGTCGCCGCAACGACTACAAAGTCGAGTACGTGACCGCAAACTTCTCTGGTTTGTTTGGTTTGCTTGAGACGGGTCGTATCGACACCATCTCAAACCAGATCACTATGACCGATGCGCGCAAAGCGAAATACCTATTTGCAGACCCATACGTGATTGATGGTGCACAGATTACCGTTCGCAAAGGTAATGACAGTATTCAAGGTATTGAAGACCTCGCTGGTAAAACTGTGGCGGTAAACCTGGGTTCTAACTTTGAGCAGTTGCTACGTAGCTACGATAAAGACAACAAAATCAACGTTAAAACCTACGACACAGGTATTGAACACGATGTTGCTCTTGGTCGCGCCGATGCGTTCGTGATGGATCGTCTATCTGCACTTGAGCTTATCAAGAAGACAGGTCTGCCACTGCAGCTAGCAGGCGAACCGTTTGAAACGATTGAAAACGCATGGCCATTTGTGAACAACGAAAAAGGTCTAAAGCTGCAACAAGAAGTTAACGAAGCACTGTCTGACATGCGTTCAGATGGTACGCTAGCGAAAATCTCTGAGAAGTGGTTTGGCGCAGACATCACTAAAAAGTAAGTGATCACTATTGTTACGCCCACTACGCTTGGTAGTGGGCGTTTGTTTTTCTAGAAGTTGGTAACATTATGGGATTTGATTTTCAATACATGCTGGAGCTGATGCCGATACTGCTCAAGTATCTCGGCACCACAATGGAAATGGCAGTCTGGGGATTGTTTTTTTCACTGATTCTTGCGGTTATTTTAGCGAATATTCGCGTTTTCAAGATCCCTGTCCTCGATCAGCTCAGTCAGCTTTATATTAGCTTTTTCCGCGGCACCCCACTTTTGGTGCAGCTGTTCTTGCTTTACTACGGTCTACCACAAATTTTCCCATGGATGGTTGGGCTGAATGCGTTTAGTGCGGCCGTCATCGGTTTAACGCTCCACTTCGCCGCTTACATGGCAGAAAGTATTCGTGCAGCCATCATCGGCATTGATCGCAGCCAGATGGAAGCGAGCTTGTCTGTGGGTATGACGACCAGCCAAGCCATGCGCCGTATTATTCTGCCGCAGGCGACTCGTGTCGCATTACCGTCGCTGATGAACTATTTCATCGACATGATCAAATCGACGTCGTTGGCCTTTACGCTCGGCGTGGCTGAAATCATGGCCAAGGCTCAAATGGAGGCGTCATCCAGCTTCCGCTTCTTTGAGGCCTTCTTGGCAGTGGCTCTGATATACTGGGGCGTGGTGTTAGTGCTTACTCGCGTGCAACTGTGGGCTGAACAAAGATTGAACAAGGCATACCAACGATGATTAAACTGGAAAATATCCACAAGCAGTTTGGCGATACAGAAGTCCTAAAAGGTATCGATATTGATATCAAACAAGGGGAAATCATCGTCATTATCGGCTCAAGCGGCACCGGAAAATCGACGCTGCTGCGCTGCGTAAATTTTCTTGAGCAAGCAGACGAAGGCACAATCACCATTGATGATGTAAAGGTCGATTGTCAAAGCCACACTAAAGCCGAAGTATTAGCCCTGCGCCGTAAAACCGGCTTTGTATTTCAAAACTACGCTCTGTTCGCGCATATGACGGCGCGTCAGAACATTGCCGAAGGTCTGATTACCGTAAAAGGTTGGAAAAAAGACCAAGCTCTTGAAAAAGCACAGCAAATTCTCGATGACATCGGTCTAGGCGATAAAGGGGATCAATACCCTGCTTCCCTATCCGGTGGACAGCAACAACGGGTCGGTATTGGCCGCGCTATGGCGCTCCAACCAGAACTGTTGCTCTTCGATGAACCAACTTCAGCACTCGATCCTGAGTGGGTTGGTGAAGTACTTAACCTTATGAAAAAGCTCGCAACTCAGCATCAAACCATGTTGGTTGTGACTCACGAAATGCAGTTTGCTAAAGAGGTCGCTGATCGAGTGATCTTCATGGCCAACGGACACATCGTGGAACAAGGGACACCAGAGCAGATATTCAATGATCCACAGGATATCCAACTTAGAAAATTCCTAAATCAGGTTGGGATCTGATAATGATCCTTGCGCTCTAGCTCACAAAAAGTATAATTCGCCGGCTGGAATTGAAGTTGAACTGATTATTGACTCTTGACGAGTCAGTGATTACAATTCCGCCTCTTTGTTGAGAGGCGTCGGATTTCCTCTCTATCTCTATATAGAGAAAGAAGACGGGAAATATGTCCCACGCCGGGTTCAACGAGAACCTAAAACTACTGATCAGTAAAGGTAATAACCATGTCTAAACGCACTTTTCAACCTTCAGTTCTAAAGCGCAAGCGTACTCACGGTTTCCGTGCTCGCATGGCGACTAAGAACGGTCGTAAAGTAATTAACGCACGTCGTGCTAAAGGCCGTGCTCGCCTTTCAAAATAATCTTCTATTTTGAAAAAGCATGCCTTTATTCGGGAGTTACGTTTGTTAACTCCCGAGCATTACCAAAATGTATTTAAGCAAGCTCACCGAGCTGGCTCCCCCCATTTCACCATCATTGCCCGCAAAAACTCGCTATCACACCCTCGCCTTGGCCTAGCGGTTCCTAAAAAGCAGATTAAAACAGCTGTCGGCAGAAACCACTTCAAGCGTTTGGTACGTGAAAGTTTTCGTAACAAACAACACGAGCTTCCAAGCAAAGATTTTGTTGTAATTGCGAAAAAGAGTGCGCAAACTCTCAGCAATGACGAAATGTTCAAACTTCTAGATAAGCTATGGCATCGCCTGTCTCGCCCCTCGCGTGGTTAGCTATTGGTCTCGTCTATCTGTATAGATGGGTCATCAGTCCTCTTATTGGGCCACGTTGTCGGTTCAACCCAACTTGCTCTCTTTATGCAATAGAAGCCCTTAAAGCTCACGGTTTTGTAAAAGGGTGTTGGTTATCAGGCAAACGTCTATTAAAATGCCATCCTTTGAATGAAGGGGGTTTTGACCCCGTACCACCAGCCCAAAAACAAGACAGAGATAAATAACGATGGATTCTCAACGTAATATTCTGTTAATCGGCTTGGCATTGGTTTCTTTTTTGCTGTTCCAACAATGGCAATCGTACAAGAACCCAGCACCAGTTCCGACTCAGCAGACGCAAAGCAGTACTCTACCTGCGCCATCTTTCGCTGATGAGCATGATCCTGCACCAGGCCACACACAAGCGGCCGCAGATAAAATCATCACAGTGAAAACCGACGTACTGACCCTAGGTGTGACAACTGTGGGTGGTGATGTTGTTACCGCAAACCTAAACGAGTACGCAACCGAGTTGGAATCTAGCGACCCGTTTGAGCTACTAAAAGACTCACAGGGTCACCAGTTTATTGCTCAAAGTGGTCTAGTAGGCCCTCAAGGTATCGACCTAAGCAGCACGAGCCGTCCGGCTTACACTGTATCTGCTGACAGCTTCACGCTAGCAGATGGTCAAGACGAGCTGCGTGTACCGATGACATTCGAAGCGAATGGCATTGCTTACACCAAAACCTTCATTCTAAAACGTGGCCACTACGACATTGATGTTGAATACACTGTAGACAACAACTCTGGTCAAAACGCGACGTTCGGCATGTACGCTCACCTTCGTCAAAATCTTCAAGACAAAGGCGGCAGCATCACAATGCCAACATACAATGGCGGTGCTTACTCAACTCAAGACACTCGCTATAAAAAATACAGCTTCGACGATATGCAAGATCGCAACCTATCTCTTAACCTGACTGACGGTCAAGGTTGGGCTGCGATGATCCAGCACTACTTCGCAGCAGCGTGGATCCCACGTGAAGCACCAGGTACTAACCTTTACACTCGCGTGATTGGTAACCTAGGTGATATTGGCGTTCGCATGCCAAACACGACGATTGCCGATGGCCAAGCAGCGACGCTAAAAGCAACGCTTTGGGCTGGTCCTAAACTGCAAAGCGAGATGGCTTCAGTCGCGCCAAACCTAGACCTAGTAGTAGACTACGGCTGGCTATGGTTCATTGCGAAACCACTTCACACACTACTGTCGTTCATTCAAGGTATTGTGGTTAACTGGGGTCTGGCAATCATCTGTTTGACCTTCATCGTTCGTGGTGCGATGTACCCACTAACGAAAGCGCAGTACACCTCGATGGCGAAAATGCGTATGCTTCAGCCTAAGCTGCAAGCAATGCGTGAGCGTATTGGCGACGACCGTCAGCGCATGAGCCAAGAGATGATGGAACTGTACAAGAAAGAGAAAGTGAACCCATTGGGTGGCTGTCTACCAATCTTGCTTCAGATGCCTATCTTCATCGCTCTGTACTGGGCACTAATGGAATCGGTTGAGCTTCGTCACTCACCATTCTTCGGTTGGATTCATGACCTTTCTGCTCAGGACCCATACTACATTCTGCCTCTACTAATGGGTGCAAGTATGTTCCTTATCCAGAAGATGAGCCCGACGACAGTAACGGATCCAATGCAGCAGAAGATCATGACCTTTATGCCGGTTATGTTCACCTTCTTTTTCCTATGGTTCCCATCAGGTCTAGTTCTATACTGGTTGGTATCGAACATCGTGACGCTTATCCAGCAAACGCTGATTTATCGAGCGCTCGAGAAGAAAGGTCTACACTCTAAGTAGTCCAAACGAATCTTAAACGAATTCGAATAAATAAAGGCGGCCTAAGTGGTCGCCTTTTTCATTGTCCATGATTACAATTTGGCTAAAGCACGGCGAATAGGCAATACAATGACAACAGATACAATTGTGGCTCAAGCTACAGCCCCAGGCCGCGGTGGCGTGGGTATCATTCGCGTTTCAGGCCCTATGGCTCAAGAAGTCGCACAGCAAGTAACAGGCAAAACACTCAAGCCTCGCTACGCTGACTATCTCCCATTTAAAGATGAAAATGGCAGCGAGTTGGATCAAGGTATTGCGCTGTACTTCCCTAACCCGCACTCCTTTACGGGTGAAGATGTCCTTGAACTCCAAGGCCACGGCGGCCCTGTCGTCATGGATATGTTGATTAAGCGTATTCTCTCTATCCCTGGCGTTCGTCCAGCTAGACCGGGTGAGTTCAGCGAGCGTGCGTTTCTCAATGATAAGATGGACCTGACGCAAGCAGAAGCGATCGCCGATCTCATCGATGCAAGCTCAGAAGAAGCGGCAAAATCAGCACTGCAATCTTTGCAGGGTCAGTTCTCTAAACGTATTCAAGTGCTAGTGGAATCCCTTATCCATCTGCGCATCTATGTTGAAGCAGCGATCGATTTCCCAGAAGAAGAGATCGACTTCCTCGCCGACGGTAAGGTCGCTGGCGACCTACAAACCATCATTGACAATCTCGATTCAGTGCGCAAAGAAGCCAACCAAGGCGCGATTATGCGTGAAGGTATGAAAGTGGTTATCGCGGGACGTCCAAACGCTGGTAAATCCAGCCTGCTCAATGCCCTGTCAGGTAAAGAGTCTGCCATTGTGACCGACATTGCCGGAACCACACGTGATGTTCTGCGTGAGCACATCCATATCGACGGTATGCCACTGCACATTATTGATACCGCGGGTCTTCGTGATGCCTCTGATGAGGTTGAGAAAATTGGTATTGAGCGCGCGTGGGAAGAAATTGAACAAGCCGATCGCGTGCTGTTCATGGTAGACGGCACCACCACCGATGCGACCGATCCAAAAGAGATTTGGCCAGACTTCATTGATCGCTTACCTGAATCGATCGGCATCACCGTGATCCGCAACAAAGTCGATGAAACTGGGGAAACTCTAGGGATCTGCCATGTGAATGATCCGACTCTGATTCGTCTCTCGGCACGCACGGGTGAAGGCGTCCCTGCACTTCGTGAGCATCTTAAGTCTATCATGGGCTTCTCTGGTGCTAATGAAGGCGGCTTTATGGCACGTCGTCGCCACCTTGACGCCCTAGAGCGTGCAGCGGAGCATCTGGATATTGGTCAACAACAATTAGAAGGCTATATGGCCGGCGAAATCTTGGCGGAAGAGCTGCGCATAGCCCAGCAGCACTTGAACGAGATCACCGGTGAGTTTAGCTCTGACGATCTACTTGGACGTATCTTCTCCTCTTTCTGTATTGGTAAGTAAGTGAGCTTAGCGTTAACGGCAGACGCTCAGGAAGTCGTTGACTGGCAATATTAGTAAATAAGGAATATTAATGATTCATATCATCACAGGCAGTACGCTCGGCGGCGCGGAGTATGTGGGAGACCACCTTAGTGACTTGTTCATCGAGCAAGGTCTTGAGACAACCATCCACAACCAGCCTGAGTTATCAGACATACCGGCAGAAGGAACCTGGCTGGTCATCACGTCTACGCATGGTGCGGGTGACTATCCAGACAATATTCAGCCTTTTATCGCAGCACTCCAGGCAACCCCTCCTCGCATGTCAAACGTGAAGTTTGCCGTGGTAGGAATTGGCGACTCTAGCTATGACACCTTCTGCGCAGCAGGCAAGCATGCGTTTTCACTGCTGGAAGATATCGGCGGCACACCATTAACTGACTGTCTAGAGATCGACATTCTTAACGATCCCGTTCCAGAAGATGCAGCAGAAGTATGGCTAAATGAGCATATGGCGAAGTTTCAGTAGCGAAACCTATTGCTTAAAAGGCGGCGTAAGCCGCTTTTTTTATGCCTGTGAGTAATTTTTTTTCTGGCTCAAGGTCATTTGAACACTATTTAACCTGTTAAACTGTGGATAAAACATGATCTTTTCGGTGAAAAACCTATATTTATCCAAAGAACAAGTTTTGATCACCCCGAGCCTTGTGTATAACATGCCTTTTTGATCCCAGCTAATACAGTCTCAGATCAACACTAGATCACAACAAGCGATCTCAAAAAGATCCATGGTATTGTTGATCATTTTTGAGTTATCCACAGAGATCGTGGATCCTAATAATAGATCTAATAAAAGATCATATATATAGATCTTATCTTTATATTCTTATTTCTTAGATCCAAAATGTTTTAAAAGCGATTTTCTCAATACCAGAAAAGCGGTAGAATACCGCTCCTTTTGGTTTGTCTATTTCTATCGATTGAATACTGAGGTCGGTTCATGCTTTATCACGAAACATTTGACGTCATCGTTGTAGGTGGCGGACATGCAGGAACGGAAGCCGCACTCGCATCTGCTCGTACAGGGCAAAAAACACTTCTGCTAACGCACAATATTGATACTCTGGGTCAGATGTCATGTAACCCAGCTATTGGTGGCATCGGCAAAGGGCACCTAGTAAAAGAAGTGGATGCTATGGGTGGTCTAATGGCAGAGGCCATCGATCATGCTGGTATTCAGTTCCGCACGTTAAATGCGTCTAAAGGTCCAGCGGTACGTGCTACTCGTGCACAAGCAGACCGTGCACTGTACAAAGCGTACGTACGTCACGCACTAGAAAACGCGCCGAATCTGACCTTATTCCAACAGTCGGTAGATGATTTGATCGTCGAACAAGATCAAGTGCGCGGTGTCGTAACGGAAATGGGACTTAAGTTCCACGCTAAATCCGTGGTACTAACAGTTGGCACCTTCCTTGGTGGTAAGATCCACATCGGTATGGAAAGTTCATCCGGTGGTCGGATGGGGGATCAGCCGTCTATTGCGCTTGCTCACCGTCTTCGTGAGTTACCATTTAGAGTGGATCGCCTTAAGACAGGTACCCCACCACGTATCGATGCACGTAGTGTTAATTTCTCTGAGTTAGAAGTTCAACATGGTGACAACCCAACACCAGTGTTCTCTTTCTTAGGTCAGCGCACACAGCATCCAACACAGATTCCATGTTTTATCACGCACACCAACGAAAGCACTCATGAAGTGATTCGTAACAACCTAGATCGCAGCCCTATGTACGCCGGTGTGATTGAAGGTATTGGCCCGCGCTATTGCCCATCTATCGAAGATAAAGTCATGCGCTTTGCGGATAAAAATAGCCATCAAATTTTCATTGAGCCGGAAGGCTTAACGACACATGAATTGTACCCAAATGGCATCTCGACGAGTTTGCCGTTCGACGTACAGGTACAGATCGTTCGCTCGATGAAAGGCTTTGAAAATGCACATATCGTTCGTCCAGGTTACGCCATTGAGTACGATTTCTTCGATCCTCGTGACCTAAAACAGACCTACGAAACCAAATTTATTTCTGGTTTGTTCTTTGCTGGACAAATCAATGGCACCACTGGTTACGAAGAAGCCGCTGCTCAAGGTTTGATGGCCGGTCTGAATGCGAGCTTGTTCTCGCAAGGCAAAGAAGGCTGGAGCCCGCGTCGCGATCAGGCATACATGGGTGTATTGATTGACGACCTATCAACGATGGGCACGAAAGAACCATACCGTATGTTTACCTCTCGTGCAGAATATCGACTTCTGCTGCGCGAAGATAACGCTGACATTCGTCTAACGGAACACGCGCACCAACTTGGTCTTATCGATGAGCAGCGCTGGAGCCGCTTTAACGAGAAGATGGAGAACATGGCGCAAGAGCGTCAGCGTCTGAAAGAAACGTGGATTAACCCTAAGTCGGAAGGTGTTGAGGCGCTAAATGCCTTGCTAAAAACCCCGATTTCTCGTGAGGCCAGCGGTGAAGATCTATTGCGTCGCCCGGAGCTAACCTACTCGCAACTGACCGCGCTTGATGCCTTTGGTCCTGCTCTAGAAGATCAACAAGCGAGTGAGCAGGTAGAGATCCAAGTGAAATACGAAGGTTATATCCAAAGACAGCAAGACGAGATCGAAAAATTGCTGCGTCATGAAAATACTAAGATCCCAGCGGATCTCGATTACAGCGATGTTAAAGGATTATCTAACGAGGTAGTGGCGAAGCTGAGTGAAGCCAAGCCTGAAACTATCGGTATTGCGTCCCGTATTTCTGGTATTACTCCAGCGGCAATCTCAATCTTGCTAGTCTATTTGAAAAAGCAAGGCGTGCTTAAAAAAGGTGAAGCTGCGTGAGCAACCTAAGAACAAAACTTGATCAACTCATTGCAGAGACCTCACTAGAGGTCTCTGAACTTCAACGTGAACAGCTCGTAGGCTACGTTCAGCTTCTCGATAAGTGGAACAAAGCCTATAACCTCACGTCAGTGCGCCACCCTGAAGATATGTTAGTGAAACATATCCTTGATAGCATCATCGTCGGTGAGCATATTGAAGGCGAACGCTTTATTGATGTCGGTACAGGTCCTGGATTGCCTGGCGTTCCTCTTGCCATCATGAACCCAACCAAGTCATTTACCTTGTTGGACAGTCTTGGCAAGCGAATTCGTTTCATAAAGCAGGTTGCGCACGAACTGAAGATAAAAAATGTCAGCCCAGTCCAATCTCGAGTGGAAGAATTTGACGCAGGAGAAGGCTTTGATGGAGTATTGAGTCGTGCATTTGCGTCAATGACAGACATGGTGAACTGGTGTGAACATTTACCAAAACCACAGTCTGGTCGCTTTTATGCTCTAAAGGGTCAGCTTCACGAACAGGAGATCGCCGAATTACCGTCATGGTGTTCTGTGATCGAAATCAAACCTTTGCAAGTTCCTGAGTTGGAAGGTGACCGTCATCTTGTAATCTTATCCAAGAAAGGATAACGGAGAGCTTGTCGTGGGAAAAATTGTCGCTATCGCGAACCAAAAAGGTGGGGTTGGGAAGACTACCACGTGTATTAACTTAGCTGCCTCGATGGCAGCGACAAAGCGTAAAGTGTTAGTGATTGACCTTGACCCTCAAGGCAATGCGACAATGGCCAGCGGTGTTGATAAGTACCAAGTTGAAACAACTGCTTACGATTTGCTGGTCGATGAGCTACCTTTTGACCAAGTTGTGTGCACCGATACCTCGGGTCAATTTGACCTAATTGCTGCGAACGGGGACGTAACTGCAGCGGAAATCAAGCTTATGGAGGTGTTTGCGCGCGAAGTTCGGCTAAAACACGCGTTAGCGCCAATCCGTGATAACTATGATTTCATCTTTATCGATTGTCCTCCCTCTTTGAACCTACTTACAATTAATGCGATGGCTGCAGCAGACTCTGTGCTCGTGCCGATGCAGTGTGAGTATTTCGCGCTTGAAGGTCTGACCGCACTGATGGATACCATCAGTAAGCTGGCCGCGGTGGTGAATGAGAATCTTAAGATCGAAGGTTTGCTTCGAACTATGTATGACCCTCGAAACCGTCTGGCGAATGAAGTATCGGAACAATTGAAAAAACACTTCGGCGACAAAGTCTACCGAACCGTTATCCCTAGGAACGTCCGCCTCGCTGAGGCTCCTAGCCATGGCAAGCCTGCAATGTACTACGACAAGTACTCTGCAGGGGCGAAAGCGTATTTAGCGTTGGCTGGTGAGATGCTACGACGAGAAGAAGTAACGGCTTAACGCTCTTAAGGAAAAAGATTCAATGTCTAAACGTGGTTTAGGGAAAGGACTAGACGCACTGCTGTCGACTAGTTCGCTTGCACGAGAAAAACAGCAGGTTGCAACTCAAAGTCAGACACTCTCTACCGATGGAGAGTTGACTGAACTTTCAATTAACAGCCTTCGTCCAGGTATCTATCAGCCAAGAAAAGATATGGCACCTGAAGCTCTGGAAGAACTGGCTGCATCCATCCAATCTCAAGGCATCATCCAACCGATTGTTGTCAGAAATGTCGGACACGATCAATTTGAGATCATCGCGGGCGAGCGCCGTTGGCGCGCGGCACGACAAGCGGGTCTGAAAGTGGTCCCTTGCCTCGTGAAAAATGTTCAAGATCGCGCGGCCGTTGCCATGGCATTAATCGAGAATATTCAGCGCGAAGATCTTAACGCGATTGAAGAGGCACAGGCACTCGAGCGATTGCAAGATGAGTTTGAACTTACCCACCAGCAAGTCGCTGATGTGATTGGTAAGTCTCGCACGGCAGTCAGTAACTTGCTGCGTTTGAATCAGTTAGAAACTCCCGTGAAGAAGCTTGTTGAAACCAAGCAAATCGATATGGGTCACGCACGTGCACTATTGGCACTTGAAGGTGAGGTTCAGTGTGAGATCGCACAGACTGTGGCGAACAAGCAATTGACCGTCAGACAAACTGAAGATTTGGTAAAAAAATGCTTAAAACCGAACTCTTCAGAGAAAAAACAGTCTGAAGACCGTGATGCACAAGAAATTTCCCAAAGGTTGAGCGAAAAACTTGGGGCTAAAGTTTCTTTGACAAGAAACGCGAGTGGAAAGTCAAAGGTAACGATAAGTCTTGATGAACCTCACAAATTGGAGCAACTTATTGCCAAGCTTGAGAGCTAAATGAGATAATTGATGTAGGTCAATTATTGATAAATGATAAATTTGTGCGAAAGTTATGGTTTTGTGAATGAAAGTGTGTCTTTTTGATGCACTTTGATTGCAATAACTTTGGTAGAAAGTATAATTTTCGCCAATCTCCCAGCACAGTAGTTATTAGGTGCAAAGTGGATAGAACTAAAGGTAAGAATACATGGTAGCGGCATTAGCGAGACCAGGACGAGCGCTTGCAAAGCGATTGTTACTGATTCAAGCGGGTGCGGTTGCGTTAGTAGCTGTTGGGATGACAGTGGCTGTAAATGCTGAGTGGGGAATTTCAGCGCTCATTGGTGGTGGCAGTTTTGTTATTGCTAATGCTGTTTTTGCGTTGTGCGCATTTCTGTTTAGTGGGGCTCGTGCAGCGAAGAAAGTTGCCGCGTCTTTCTATGCGGGTATCGCCTTGAAAATCCTTATTATAGCCTCCCTATTCTCAATAGCTTACATGTATATTCAGGTGGAAGTGATTCCTCTGAATCTCACATTTTTACTGGTCGTCTTAATTAACCTTATGGCTCCAGTAATTTTCGTTAACAACAAAAAATAGGATGAGTTATGGCTGCGCCAGGTGAAGCGCTAACATCGGCCGGATACATCACTCACCACTTGACCAACCTTTCCTTAGGAAAGCTAGGTTTAGTGGACGAGTCGAGTTTCTGGAACGTACATATCGATAGCCTGTTTTTTTCTCTGCTAACTGGTTTGGTATTCCTTTGGATATTCCGTTCAGTAGCAAAGAAAGCAACAGCTGGTGTGCCGGGCAAGCTGCAGTGTTTTGTTGAGATGATCGTGGAATTCGTTGACGAAAACGTCAAGGATACGTTTCATGGACGCAACGCACTCATCGCGCCCCTAGCACTAACTATCTTCTGTTGGGTATTCCTAATGAACTTGATGGACTTAGTGCCTATCGATTTCATTCCTTACCCTGCAGAGCAAATGGGTATCCCTTACTTGAAAGTGGTACCTACTACTGATGTCAATATCACGATGGCTATGGCACTAGGTGTTTTTGCTCTGATGATCTACTACAGCATCAAAGTAAAAGGTCTAGTTGGCTTTACAAAAGAGTTGACCCTACACCCGTTTAATACCCCAATCATGATTCCATTTAACATGCTTATCGAAGTTGTGTCTTTGCTTTCAAAGCCACTTTCACTTGGTATGCGTCTGTTCGGTAACATGTTTGCGGGCGAGGTGGTCTTCATCCTTTGTGCGGCAATGCTACCATGGTATTTACAATGGATGGGCTCACTACCATGGGCGATATTCCATATTCTAGTAATAACGATTCAAGCCTTCGTGTTTATGATGCTAACGATTGTTTATCTATCAATGGCACACGAAGACAGTCATTAATTTTAACGCGTTTTATTTAGGCAAATTTAAGCCAACAACTATAAATTGGAGATAGTAATGGAAACTTTACTGAGCTTTTCTGCAATCGCCGTAGGTATCATCATTGGTATGGCTGCATTCGGTACTGCGATCGGTTTTGGTCTTTTGGGTGGTAAATTCCTTGAGGGTGCTGCTCGTCAACCTGAAATGGCTCCGATGCTTCAAGTTAAGATGTTCATCATCGCTGGTCTACTTGATGCGGTTCCTATGATTGGTGTTGTTATCGCACTTCTATTCACATTCGCGAACCCATTCGTTGGTCAGCTAGGTTAATCAGACTTTTCTCCGACAAGCTTCGAGCTTGTCACCTGATTAAACTTTAGCTCGTCAATGAATCTTTAGAGGGGTAGCTGTTGTGAATATGAACGCAACTCTGCTAGGTCAAGCAATCTCATTCGCAATGTTTGTGTGGTTCTGCATGAAATATGTATGGCCGCCAATCATGAATGCGATTGAAGAGCGTCAGAAAAAAATTGCTGACGGTCTTGTAGCCGCTGAGCGCGCTGCAAAAGATTTAGATCTAGCGCAAGCCAACGCTTCTGATCAAATGAAGGAAGCGAAGCGCACTGCAACCGAGGTTATTGAGCAAGCAAACAAGCGTAAAGCACAGATTATCGATGAAGCTCGTGAGGAAGCTTTGGCAGAACGTCAAAAAATCCTAGCGCAAGCAGAAGCGGAAATCGAAGCGGAACGTAACCGTGCTCGCGATGACCTGCGCAAACAGGTTGCAACTCTGGCTGTAGCTGGTGCTGAGAAGATTCTTGAGCGTAGTATCGATAAAGATGCGCAAAAAGACATTCTCGACAATATTACTGCGAAACTTTAAAGCGAGGGGCGCCTATGTCTGAATTGACTACAATCGCACGCCCCTATGCTAAAGCAGCATTTGACTTTGCGGTGGAAAAACAAGCGCTAGACCAGTGGGTCGAAATGCTAACGTTTGCCGCTGCAATCGCTAAGAACGATGAAATTGCAGACCTGATTTCAGGCTCTGTGACAGCGACGCGAGTGGCTGAAATTTTCAACGCAATTGGTGGTGAACAGTTTGATGAATTTGGTCAAAACCTGATTAAGGTTATGGCTGAAAATGGTCGACTAGTCGCGTTGCCTTATGTGTTAGTTGAGTTTCTAGAGCTGAAAAAAGAGCTAGAAAAGCAAATCGATGTAGACGTGATTTCTGCATCTGAGCTAACCGAAGAGCAGCGCACTGAGATCAGCAACAAACTTGAAAAGCGTCTTGAACGCAAAGTTAAGCTGAATTGCAGTGTAGATGAGACCCTACTTGGTGGGGTTATTATTCGAGCCGGAGATCTTGTAATTGATAACTCAGCACGTGGTCGTTTGAACCGCCTGAGTGAAGCAATGCAGTCTTGATGGGGATTGGAGCATGCAACTTAATTCCACAGAAATTAGCGACCTAATCAAGCAGCGTATCGAATCTTTCGATGTTGTGAGTGAAGCTCGTAATGAAGGTACTATCGTATCGGTAAGCGATGGTATCATTCGCATTCACGGCCTAGCGGACGTGATGCAAGGTGAAATGATTGAATTACCGGGTGGCCGTTATGCACTAGCACTTAACCTTGAGCGTGACTCGGTTGGTGCGGTAGTAATGGGCCCATATGCTGACCTTAAGGAAGGCATGAAAGTAACAGGTACTGGTCGTATTCTTGAAGTACCAGTTGGTCCAGAATTGCTTGGTCGTGTTGTAAACACGCTAGGTGAGCCAATTGATGGTAAAGGTCCAATTGAAGCGAAACTTACGTCACCAGTTGAAGTGATTGCACCGGGTGTAATCGACCGTAAATCGGTTGATCAGCCAGTACAAACTGGTTATAAGTCAGTTGACTCAATGATCCCAATCGGTCGTGGTCAGCGTGAGCTTATCATCGGTGACCGTCAGATCGGTAAAACCGCGATGGCGATCGATGCAATCATCAACCAGAAAGACTCTGGTATCTTCTCTATCTACGTAGCGATTGGCCAAAAGGCATCTACAATCGCAAACGTTGTGCGTAAACTGGAAGAGCACGGTGCACTACAAAACACTATCGTTGTTGTAGCATCTGCATCTGAATCTGCTGCACTGCAATATCTTGCGCCATACTCTGGTTGTGCAATGGGTGAGTACTTCCGTGACCGCGGTGAAGACGCTCTGATTGTTTATGATGATCTATCTAAGCAAGCGGTAGCTTACCGTCAGATCTCTCTACTACTTAAACGTCCACCAGGCCGTGAGGCATTCCCAGGTGACGTATTCTACCTTCACTCACGTCTACTAGAGCGTGCAGCTCGTGTAAACGAAGAGTACGTAGAGCGTTTCACTAATGGTGAAGTGAAAGGTAAGACAGGTTCTTTGACTGCTCTTCCTATCATCGAAACTCAAGCGGGTGACGTATCTGCGTTCGTACCTACGAACGTAATCTCGATTACCGATGGTCAGATCTTCCTACAAACTGAAGCCTTCAACGCGGGTGTACGCCCAGCCGTTGACCCAGGTATCTCAGTATCTCGCGTAGGTGGTTCAGCACAGACTAAGATCATTAAGAAGCTATCTGGCGGTATCCGTACTGCACTAGCGGCTTATCGTGAACTAGCGGCATTCGCACAGTTCTCATCTGACCTAGATGAAGCAACTAAGCGTCAGCTAAGCCACGGTCAAAAAGTTACAGAGCTAATGAAGCAGAAGCAATACGCTCCTATGTCTGTATTTGACCAAGCGCTAGTTATCTTTGCTGTTGAGCGCGGCTACCTAGATGATGTTGAAATCAACAAGATTCTAGACTTCGAAGCAGCGCTTCTATCGTATGCTCACAGTCAATATGCTGATCTTGCTAAAGAGATCAACACTACGGGTGCTTACAACGACGATATCGAAGCTCAGCTTAAGAAACTGACTGACGATTTCAAAGCAACTCAGACTTGGTAATTGGTGGGTGACCTTCTGGTCACCACTTATGGAGAGTAACGATGGCCGGCGCAAAAGAGATACGTAATAAAATCGGTAGTGTGAAAAGCACTCAGAAAATTACGAAAGCGATGGAAATGGTAGCAGCTTCAAAAATGCGTCGTTCGCAAGACGCGCGTGAAGCTTCTCGTCCATACGCTGAAACTATGCGTAAAGTGATCGGTCATTTGGCTAACGCAAACCTAGAGTACCAACATCCGTACTTAGAAGAGCGTGAAGCCAAGCGTGTTGGTTATGTCATTATTTCTACCGACCGTGGTCTCTGTGGCGGCTTGAACATTAACTTGTTCAAAAAAGCTGTCCTAGAGATGCAGGATTGGAAACAAAAGGGTGCTGAAGTTGAGCTGGCTGTGATTGGCTCAAAAGCAACGGCATTCTTTAACAACAGCGGTGCGAAAGTAGCGGCACAGGTATCTGGTCTGGGTGATGAGCCTAGCTTAGAAGACCTAATCGGTACTGTAGGCGTCATGCTGAAGAAATATGACGAAGGCGAATTGGATCGCCTGTATGTAGTGTATAACCACTTTGTGAACACTATGATTCAGGAACCAACGATCGATCAATTGCTACCTCTGCCTAAATCTGACAGTGATGAGATGCAGCGCGAACATTCATGGGGCTACATTTATGAGCCTGAGCCAAAACCACTACTAGACGCACTATTGCTTCGTTATATCGAATCTCAAGTGTATCAAGGTGTGGTAGAGAACCTTGCTTGTGAGCAAGCGGCTCGAATGATTGCAATGAAAGCTGCAACGGACAATGCGACCAACTTGATTGATGATCTAGAGCTTGTGTACAACAAGGCGCGTCAAGCGGCTATCACACAAGAACTATCAGAAATCGTTGGCGGCGCAGCTGCGGTTTAAGCTTAGGTAAAACGAAATAGATTAGAGGATTAACGATGGCTACAGGTAAGATCGTACAGATCATCGGTGCGGTAGTCGACGTAGAGTTCCCACAGAGTGACGTACCAAGTGTATACGACGCTCTAAACGTAACGGACTCTAAAGAGCGTCTTGTTCTTGAAGTTCAACAACAGCTAGGCGGTGGCGTAGTTCGTTGTATCGTAATGGGTAGCTCTGATGGTTTACGTCGTGGCGTAACAGTAGAGAACACAGGCGCGCCAATCTCAGTACCAGTAGGTACTAAGACTCTTGGTCGTATCATGAACGTACTTGGTGATGCGATTGACGAGTGTGGTGAGATCGGTGCAGAAGAAAGCTATGCGATTCACCGTGAAGCGCCAAGCTACGAAGAGCAATCTAACGAAGTCGCTCTTCTAGAAACGGGTGTTAAAGTAATCGACTTGGTTTGTCCATTCGCTAAGGGTGGTAAAATCGGTCTATTCGGTGGTGCAGGTGTAGGTAAGACCGTTAACATGATGGAGCTTATCAACAACATCGCACTACAACACTCAGGCCTATCCGTATTTGCGGGTGTAGGTGAGCGTACTCGTGAAGGTAACGACTTCTACTTTGAGATGCAGGAAGCAGGCGTTGTAAACGTTGAGAAGCCTGAAGAATCAAAAGTAGCAATGGTTTACGGTCAGATGAACGAGCCACCAGGTAACCGTCTACGTGTTGCACTGACTGGTCTAACAATGGCAGAACGTTTCCGTGACGAAGGTCGTGACGTACTACTATTCGTTGATAACATCTACCGTTACACACTTGCAGGTACAGAGGTATCGGCACTTCTAGGTCGTATGCCATCTGCGGTAGGTTACCAGCCAACTCTTGCAGAAGAGATGGGTGTACTTCAGGAGCGTATCACGTCAACAAAAACTGGTTCTATCACGTCTGTACAGGCGGTATACGTACCAGCGGATGACTTGACTGACCCGTCTCCAGCAACAACGTTTGCGCACTTGGATGCGACGGTTGTACTTAACCGTAACATCGCTGCTATGGGTCTATACCCAGCGATTGACCCACTAGATTCAACGTCTCGTATGCTTGATCCACTAGTGGTTGGTCAAGAGCACTACGAGGTAGCTCGTGGTGTGCAGCAAACACTGCAGCGTTATAAAGAGCTGAAAGACATCATCGCGATCCTAGGTATGGACGAGCTATCTGAAGAAGATAAGCAAGTAGTATCTCGTGCTCGTAAGATTGAGCGTTTCCTAACTCAGCCTTACCACGTAGCGGAAGTATTTACTGGCGACCCTGGCATCTACGTACCTCTTAAAGAGACTCTACGTGGCTTCAAAGGTCTACTAGCTGGTGACTACGATGACATTCCAGAGCAAGCGTTCATGTACTGCGGTACTATCGACGATGCTATCGAGAATGCTAAGAAGCTATAAGGCTAAATAGGAGGCGATATGGCAGCAATAACCTTTCACCTAGACGTAGTAAGCGCTGAGAAAAAGCTTTTCTCTGGTCGCGTAGAAACGTTCCAGGTGTCCGGTAGCGAAGGTGAACTTGGTATCTTCCATGGTCACACACCGCTGCTGACCGCTATTCAGCCTGGTATGGTGCGTATCGTTAAACAGCACGGCCACGAAGAGTTCATTTATGTCTCTGGTGGTATTGTAGAAGTTCAGCCTGGTACAGCGACTGTACTGGCTGATACGGCTATCCGTGGTGAGGAACTAGACGCAGCGAAGGCAGAAGAAGCCAAGCGCAAAGCTGAAGAATCGATTTCTAATCAGCATGGCGACATGGACTTCGCGCAAGCGGCCAGTGAACTGGCTAAAGCCATTGCTCAGCTTCGAGTAATCGAACTGACAAAAAAACGTCGTTAATCTAGCCCGATTAGATTAACTGCGATGAGAAAGGCGACCGTTTGGTCGCCTTTTTGCTTATTTTTTAGCGTAAATTTGCATACCGACATTAACACTGCTGCGATTCATCGTTAGAATGTTGACAATATTTTTAACGTCAATGGTTTGATAATAATGAAGTTCAGCGCAGTTGTTCTCGCCGCGGGAAAGGGAACCCGCATGTATTCCAATAAGCCGAAAGTGCTGCATACCTTAGCGGGTAAGCCGATGGTGAAACATGTCATCGATACGTGCGAAGGCTTGGGATCTCAAAATATCCACCTAGTGTATGGCCACGGTGGCGACCTAATGAAATCTGCTCTTGAGCAAGAAACCGTAAACTGGGTTTTGCAGGCCGATCAACTGGGCACCGGTCACGCAGTGGATCAAGCATCACCTCATCTAGCCGATGACGAGAAGGTTCTTGTTCTGTACGGTGATGTACCGCTAATCTCTGAACAAACTATTGAAAACCTGCTAGATGCGCAGCCAACAGGCGGTATTGCACTGCTTACTGTCGTGCTGGATAACCCAATGGGTTACGGTCGTATCGTGCGTAAGAATGGTCCTGTGGTTGCTATCGTCGAGCAAAAAGATGCGACTGAAGAGCAAAAGCTGATTAAAGAGATCAACACGGGTGTGATGGTCGCAACGGGTGGCGATCTTAAGCGCTGGCTATCTGGCCTTAGCAACGATAATGCTCAAGGCGAATACTACCTAACAGACGTGATTGCTGCAGCGCACGATGAAGGCCGTGCAGTAGAAGCGGTACACCCAGCGAACCCAATTGAGGTTGAAGGTGTTAATGATCGCGCTCAGCTCGCTCGTCTAGAGCGTGCATTCCAATCTATGCAAGCACAGAAGCTGCTAGAGCAGGGCGTTATGCTGCGTGACCCGGCACGCTTCGACCTACGTGGTCAGCTGCAGTGTGGTATGGATGTCGAAATCGATACTAACGTCATCATCGAAGGTAGCGTAACGCTAGGCGATAACGTAGTGATTGGTGCCGGCTGTGTGCTGAAAGACTGTGAAATCGATGACAACACGATTGTACGCCCATACAGCGTGATTGAAGGCGCGACGGTTGGTGAACAATGTACCGTAGGTCCATTCACTCGCCTACGTCCTGGTGCTGACATGCGCAATGACTCTCATGTGGGTAACTTCGTTGAGGTGAAAAATGCTCGCCTAGGCGAAGGCTCTAAAGCAAACCACCTTACTTACCTTGGTGATGCAGAGATCGGTCAGCGCACTAACGTTGGGGCCGGTGTTATTACCTGTAACTACGATGGCGCGAACAAGTTTAAGACCATTATCGGTAACGATGTGTTCGTAGGCTCAGATAGCCAGTTGGTGGCGCCGGTGACGATTGCTGATGGCGCAACGATTGGTGCGGGTACTACCCTAACCAAAGACGTAGCAGAAGGTGAGTTAGTGATCACTCGCGCTAAAGAGCGCAAGATCACAGGCTGGCAGCGTCCAGTAAAGAAAAAGTAATCAAGATTACATTCTAATAGTGAAAAGGGTCTCATTGAGACCCTTTTTGGTTTCTGAAGCTTAGTTAAGCCTTGTGATATATTGTGCTGGTGGTTAGTGACTTGGGATCGCAATCCTTTTCTCTAGCCATCGCACGGCCTGAGAAACCAGCAGAATCAGCACTAAGTACTCCAACACTAGGAAGGTATAGATCTCTAATGGTAAGTATTCGTTAACCACCAGCTCATTGGCACGCCTAGTTAAATCACTTAAGCCAATGACACTCACCAGTGAAGACATCTTTAAGATGTAGACAAACTGGTTCCCCAGCGGCGGCAGTATCTGCCTAAACGCCTGAGGCAAAATAACCAAGCGCATTTTCTGCCAATAGTTGAGCCCTAACGATTCTGCCGCTTCATGTTGACCACGAGTCACGGCTTGAATACCGCCACGAAACACCTCAGCCATAAAAGCACTCTCAGCGATAGTCAGTGCTATCACGCCAGCCCAGAAATGGTTAAGTGAAACGTCAAGCAGTGTGGGCATGCCGTAGTAGACCCAGAGCAGCAGTACCAGCACCGGAATGGAGCGTATTACTTCAACATAGACGCGGTTTATCGCGCGCAGCCAAGGTTTGTCAGAGAGTGCGGGAAAGGCAACAAGTAGACCCAACAGCATGGCAAATACCATACTGAGCAGCGACACATAGATAGTGTCCTTAAAACCTGCCAATAAGAAGCCGAGGTTGGTTTTCCCTTGTTCGGTGGAGGGGTCGAGCACATACCAGCCCCACTCGTAATCAGAACAACCACTTAGTAGTGGTAGGCACAAAACAACAGCAAGTAATCGATAGCTCACAATCGTCCCTAAATATTCCTGAAAAATCCATCTGTTACTGCTATGTTATCAAGGATGTACCACGAATGTTTAATAATTTTAGGGACTATTCAATGAAGAAGTGGATTCTGGGCTTTATTATTACTTTTCTTTCTATCGGTCAGGTAGCGGCAGAAACCAGTCGTCTACAAAAGATCCTAGACTCAGGTGTGCTTAGGGTCGGAACCACGGGAGACTGGAACCCGATGACCATGAAAGATCCGGCGACCAACTCTTATCGTGGATTTGATATTGATGTGACCACTGAGCTTGCCAAAGATCTTGGCGTCAAGGTGGAATATGTGGCGACCGATTGGAAGACATTGGTTAACGGTATTACCGCCAACAAATACGATATCACGGGAAGCGCGTCACTTAACATGTCCCGCGCTAAGGTAGCAGGGTACAGCCAACCGTATTTCTACTTAGCTTTTGTACCAGTAGTGCAAAAGAAAGACCTTGAGAAGTACGCTGATTGGGCAGACTTCAACAAGCCTGAAGTTAAGGTGGCAGCGACATTAGGTACAGTGCAAGAGAAGATGGTCAAAGACTTCTTCCCTGATGCCGAACACATCGTGATTGAAGCGCCAGCGCGTGACTTCCAAGAGCTATTGGCTCGCCGAGCTGATGTCTCTGTGACTTCAAACGTTGAAGCAGCGACCTTGGTGACCAAGTTTAAGCAATTGGCGATTGTGCCAGTAGAAGAGCCACGTAAGCCAACGCCAATCTCTATGCTGCTGCCACAAAAGGACCAAGTATGGATTAACTACGTAAACCACTGGGTAGAGCTTAAGAAGACCCAAGGCTTCTTTGACGCGACGGCAGAGAAATGGGGACTGAAAAGTCTGTAAGCACTGTCGATAATAAGTCCAGTCGATAAGTAGAAAGGGCGACCTGCATACTGTGCGAGGTCGCCCTTTTTTGTCTTTATTCGTCGCTAACGACGCGAGAGTTATCAGGAATCGTTAGCTCCTCGGTGACCGCTGGGTTAGCAATCAGATAGCCAATCCACATGATAGCCAAGCAGCCTAGAATGACGTAGCCAACCGCAGACTGCGCCATAACAGCAAACGCGGCCACAATGGCACTGGCTAGGCTGCTTACCCCTATCTGTAGGCTATTTTGCAGACCCGCAGCCGTTGCTGAGCAGTGCGTTGCGCTCGATAGCGCACGGTTCACTACGATTGGGTATAGAGCGCCATTGGCGACAGCTAACAAACAGAATGGCAATAGGATTGGCCAAACACTGCTAAGCTCCCACTGACACGCTACAAACACCATTAGAATAGCCACGGTTTCTAACCCAAGTAACTGCTTAAGTACTGCATCATCACCGAGTTTTGCCACTAGCTTTTTACCTGCATAGCCACCAACCATAAAGGCGATGGTTTGCGGGATAAAGCTAAGACCAATGTCTTTCGCTGAGTAGCCAAGCTGGCTCATGATTTCTGGCATACCAGTTAGGTAAGCGAAAAATGCCGCCGATGCCACCCCGTACATGATCACATTGCCCATGTACTCTCTTGATCCAAACAAACTCTTAAGATCGGCGCCAATGGACGATCGTTGCTCGATGGATTTTGGATGATCGTTAAGTGATAGAGTGATCATTGCCAGTAGCGCGCCTGTGATCGCCAGAACCACGAAAATACTATGCCAGCCCCACATTTCTGTCAGCAAGACACCAAGCTGTGGCGCGAGTGCCGGAGATAGTGCGACGAGCGGCATAATGGTGGCAAAAATCTGTTGGCTGGCTTTCTTATCAAATTTATCGATAACCATAGATTGCCAGATAACAGCGGGTGCACAGACACCAATCGCCTGCAGCAGACGCAGCGATAACAACTGCCACACCTGTTCGCTCCAAGCCAGACCAAATGACGCGACGGTGAAGATAGCGAGTCCGGCAAACAGCGTTTTACGATGACCAAAGCGATCACTCGCCAGCCCCCATACAAATTGACCCAGCCCCATACCAACAAGAAATACCGTCAGTGATAGCGCGATCTGCTCGGGCCCAGTGGCAAAGTCCTGCTCGATAAGTTTAAACGCAGGCAAATACATATCCGTGGCGATAAAGCCCAACATGGACAATGCGGATAAGTAGACAAGTTGAAGTTTAGAGATTTTCATTGTTATTCCTTGAAATATTTTCACAGGAATGGATTGGCGCCAGCCCATACTGCTGATGGGGTGTATTCTATTTTTGGATAAAACAAAAATAAAACGCTATATTTTGTGGTCATCTATCAAAAAATTTGAAATCTAGTTATGTACTCACGTTCTTCATTAGAAATGCTCGATGCGGTCGCACATTTAGGCAGTTTTAGCGCAGCAGCAGAAGTGCTGCACAAAGTCCCTTCTGCGATCAGCTATAGCGTGCGTCAGATAGAGCAAGAACTTGGCGTGCAGCTGTTCACCCGTTTACCACGCAAGGTAGAGCTGACGCCTGCCGGCGAGGTGTTCATATTGGAAGCTCGCCAAATGCTGCGCCGCATGGATGAACTGACTCACCAAACCCGCCGTGCAGCTCAGGGCTGGCAAAGTAGCTTAAAGCTGACCCTAGATAATATCGTTAAGGTCGACAAGCTGTCGGATCTTATTGAAGACTTTTACCGTGAGTTTGAGTTTGCTGAGCTGCAGATCAACATGGAAGTGTACAACGGAGCTTGGGAGGCTATCTCACAGGAGCGTGCCGATATTGTGATTGGCGCGACATCTGCAATTCCTGTTAGTGGCGAATATGGGGTTAAGAAGATTGGTAGTCTAGACTGGGCTCTGGTGATGTCGCCGACGCATCCGTGCGCACTAGCAGACACGCTGGATGAAACTCTAGTCAGCCAATATCCTGCCATTTGCATTGATGATACCTCGCGTGAATTGCCAAAACGTCACACAGAACACTTTCCGCAGCAGCGTCGCTTGTTGCTTCCTAACTGGTTCACTGCGATTGAGTGTTTGAAAAGCAATGTAGGAATTGGCTACATGCCCAGCCATATTGCTGAGCCTTTGGTTCGCCAAGGTCTTTTGGTTGAGCGTGTATTGCTGGACGCTAAGCTATCGAGTGAATGCTGCATGGTGTGGCGAAAACATGATAACCATAAGCTCCTTGAGTGGATGGTGGATTATCTGGGCGATGAGCAGCAGCTCTATCGTGACTGGCTGCAATCGACATAAATATCATCTAATCGTTGCTCTTGATTAAAAATGACGCTATTTTGAAAACTGTTAATATGGTGTTCGGTAAAAGTAGCGTTGTTGTATGTCTAAGCTGATTGATAAGAAGTGGCAGATGCTGCCAGTCATAGCGCTATCAGTATGTATGCTGGTTGGGTTGTACGGTTTTTATATCACATTGGAGAAATCCATCCATGACTCCGTAAGGCGAACTACAGAATCGTTGCTTGCGGATGTTATCTATGAAATTCAAGAAGATGCACCAAGCTTTGTCAGCAGTCAGGCGATTGATGACTACATCGGCGATCTCACTCAAGCCGATGCTGACGCGCGAATTCAGGTGATTAATGGCTTTGGTACGGTTGTGGGGGACACGGCGCTGTCGGACAGAGCGCTGGTGGATCTCGATAACCACGCAGACCGCCCAGAGTTCATCAAGGCATGGGAAACAGGTGTTGGTGAAGATGTCCGCTTTAGCTCAGTGTTGTCAGTCGACATGTTCTACTCGGCGCGCAAGATGTACGTCGGCGATCAAGACTACGTGATTGTGCTTGCCGTTCCAATGCACCACTTAAAAAGCATTACCTATCAATTGATGGGCATCTTAATCGGATTAGCGCTACTGAGTTTAGCGATTCTTATCACTACCTCTGTCTGGAGTCATCGACAAATCATCCTCAGCGTGACCGCAGAGAAACAGAAACAAGATGAGCGAATTCGCCAACGCACCTTAGAAATTGAGCTCATGCATCGCCTCGCGAATATGCTTGCTGCTTGTAATAACCTGATTGAAGCGCAGCGTGTGGTTGAGGATATCGTGCCGCGTATTCTTGGTAAGGTAAACGGCAGTATCTCGCTGATGCGATCTTCTCGAAATCAGTTGGTGACGCAATTGGATTGGGGTGAGGCATGGCCGGGAAGTCGCAGCTTTGCGCCCGACGAATGTTGGTCGCTGCGCAAAGGTCGAAGTCATCTGTCGATTGAGACCTTCCATAATCTCTCTTGCGAGCATATGGCATCGATCGAGCAGAACCAAACTCTGTGCATCCCTTTGACCGCTCATGGCAACACCATTGGCATTATGCATCTCTATTTTGGTCAAGGAGAGATAGAGGTTGATGAGATCACAACACAGCTTGCCTATAGCGTTGCCGAGCACTTAGGGTTGGCACTGGCGAACCTGAGCTTGCAAGAGAAGCTGCGTTCGCAAGCACTTAGCGATCCATTAACAGGACTCTACAACCGCCGTTTCTTCGAGCAGAAGCTCACAGAACATGTGAATAACTCGGCGACCAGCACGGAGTCGCTATCTCTGTTGATGTTGGATCTCGACCACTTCAAGCGATTTAACGACAACTTCGGCCATGATGCGGGTGATTACGTGCTCAAAGAGATCAGTGCGATGCTAAAACGCACCGTCTCTGATGATGAAATTGCTTGCCGTTTGGGTGGGGAAGAGCTGGCGGTGATCTTGCCGCACAGTGATATGGATGAAGCGACTGAGTACGCCGACAATATCGTGACACAGATACGTACCATGCACCTTGAGCATAAAGGGCTATCGTTGGGTCAACTAAGCGTTTCTATTGGTGTGTCGACTTACCCTGAGCCATCGTCTGATATTGAGGGGCTGGTTAAGATGGCAGACAAAGCGCTCTACATGGCAAAAGAGCAGGGCAGGGATCGCGTGGTGAATTATCGCCAATACAGTGAAGCGAAATCACCGGAGCTTGAGTTGGTTGAAAGCCAGTAAGCTTAATTGCAACGGATACAAAAACACCCCATAACGGGGTGTTTTATTTTAGGATAAGAAGAACTTATAGGACGGGTTGTCCGTTTCATCTTTGCACTGATAACCAAGCTCTCGAAGGTGAGTTGAGAACTCGCTTAGATCGCTATCTTCAAGCTCAAACCCACACAATACACGACCATAATCGGCACCATGGTTACGGTAGTTAAACAGACTGATGTTCCAGTGCGTGCCTAACGTGCTCAAGAACTTAAGCAGGGCACCCGGGTATTCAGGGAACTCAAAGCTGTATAAACGCTCTTTAAGCTGCTTCGATGGCTTACCGCCTATCATGTAACGAATGTGCAGTTTCGCCATCTCATCATCAGAGAGATCAGCGACAGGATAGCCACCGGTGCGAAGGTCGCTAATAATGCCATCGAGCTCATCTTGGCCGCCAACCAGTCTCACACCAACGAAGATGTTTGCTAGCTCATCATCGTTGTAACGGTAGTTAAACTCAGTAACGGCACGCCCACCAATGATATTGCAGAACTCAAAGAAAGCCCCCTGACGCTCTGGGATCGTCACCGCGAGTAAGCCCTCACGTTTCTCACCCAGCTCACAGCGCTCAGAGACGTAGCGAAGACCATGGAAGTTGGTGTTTGCACCAGAAAGCACAGTACCCAGCTGCTTGTCTTTAAGCTGATGCTTCTCAGCAAACTTCTTAAGACCCGCTAACGCAAGCGCACCAGATGGCTCTGCAATAGCGCGGGTGTCTTCAAAGATATCTTTCACCGCTGAGCAGATCTCATCGCTAGATACGGTAATGTGACCATCAATGTACTGCTGACATAGCCTAAAGGTCTCGTTACCGATGATCTTCACTGCTACGCCGTCTGCAAACATGCTCACTTGGTCAAGGACGACTGGTTCACCTGCATCTAAAGCGGCCTTTAGACAAGCGGAATCTTCTGGCTCTACTGCAATTACTTTGATTTCAGGCATAAGCTGCTTGACTAGCACGGCAACACCCGCCGCCAGACCACCGCCGCCCACAGGGACAAAGATGTAATCAAGGTGACCATTTTGCTGCAGCATTTCCATACCAATAGTGCCTTGTCCTGCAATCACCAGAGGGTGATCGAAAGGGGGAACAAAGGTATAGCCATGCTCTTTTGAAAGACGCTCAGCTTCAGCTTTCGCTTCATCAAAATTGCTACCGTGAAGCACCACGTTGCCACCAAAGCCGCGTACCGCTTCTACCTTGATGTCTGGTGTGGTTTTTGGCATCACGATGGTCGTATTGATGCCGAGCTTGGTGCCCGACAGCGCCATGCCTTGAGCGTGGTTACCTGCTGAAGCAGCAATCACACCTGCACGCTTTTGTTCATCGCTAAGGTTTGCCACCATGTTGTAGGCGCCGCGAAGCTTGAACGAGTGTACAGGCTGTCTGTCTTCACGCTTGATTTGGACTTGGTTTCCGATGCGAGCGCCGAGTCTTGGCATATCTTGAAGCGGCGATACAGTCGCCACTTCATACACTGGTGCTCTGAGAACCTGACGCAGATAATCTGCGCCAGATACGGGATGATTATCTACGTCACTCATGATTAGCCCTCGAGTTTGGACTTGTCACGTACCGCGCCTTTGTCGGCGCTGGTGGCTAGATTGGCGTAGGCTTTCAATGCTAGAGAAACTGTACGTTCACGATCAGCAGGTTTCCAGCCAAGCTTGTCTTGCTCTGTGCGGCGAGCGGCTAGCTCGTCTTCAGAAACAACAAGCGTGATCTCACGATTTGGAATATCGATGTTGATCATATCGCCATCTTTTACCAAACCAATCGTACCGCCATTAGCCGCTTCTGGAGAGGCGTGACCGATAGACAGACCCGATGTACCGCCAGAGAAGCGGCCGTCAGTCAGTAGCGCACACTCTTTGCCTAGACCCATAGATTTTAGGTAAGTCGTTGGGTACAACATCTCTTGCATGCCCGGACCGCCTTTTGGACCTTCGTAGCGGATAACCACAACATCACCGGCTTTCACTTTGCCGCCTAGGATGCCATCTACCGCATCTTCTTGGCTCTCGAATACCACAGCAGGACCTTGGAACTTCAGGATGCTCTCATCCACGCCTGCCGTCTTAACGATACAGCCATCCAGTGCGATGTTGCCTTTTAGCACCGCAAGGCCGCCGTCTTGGCTGTACGCATTTTCTTTAGTGCGGATACAGCCATTTTCACGGTCGTCATCAAGGGTGTCCCAGCGACAATCTTGTGAGAAGGCTTGTGTGGTACGAATGCCAGCAGGACCTGCGCGGTAGAAGGATTTCACTTCTTCCGAGTCAGTCAGCATGATGTCGTATTGAGCCAGCTGCTCTTCCATTGTCAGACCAAGTACGGTCTTGGTTTGGTTATTCAAGATGCCTGCACGGTTAAGTTCACCTAGGATACCGATAACACCACCCGCGCGGTGTACGTCTTCCATGTGATACTTAGGCGTTGATGGTGCCACTTTACATAGGTTAGGCACGCGGCGAGACATCTGATCGATGTCTTCCATATCAAAGTCGATTTCACCTTCTTGGGCAGCTGCCAACAAGTGAAGTACCGTGTTGGTTGAGCCACCCATGGCAATATCAAGCGCCATTGCGTTCTCAAATGCATCTTTATTGGCAATGTTTCGAGGCAGTGCTGATTCATCATCTTGCTCGTAGCAGCGCTTAGTGAGTTCAACGATGCGCTTACCTGCATTCTTAAATAGCACTTCACGATCTGCGTGCGTGGCAAGTAGAGAGCCGTTACCTGGCTGAGATAGACCTAGTGCTTCAGTCAGACAGTTCATAGAGTTAGCGGTAAACATACCAGAGCAAGAACCACAGGTAGGGCATGCAGAGCGCTCAATTTGCTCACTTTGTTCGTCAGAAACCGTTGGATCGGCGCCTTGGATCATCGCATCAACCAGATCCAGCTTGATGATCTGATCAGAAAGCTTGGTTTTACCTGCTTCCATTGGGCCGCCAGACACAAAAATCACTGGGATGTTAAGGCGCATTGAGGCCATCAGCATTCCCGGGGTGATCTTGTCGCAGTTTGAGATACATACCATCGCATCGGCACAGTGTGCATTCACCATGTATTCGACTGAGTCGGCGATGAGTTCACGCGATGGCAGTGAGTACAGCATGCCGCCGTGGCCCATTGCGATACCGTCATCTACAGCGATAGTGTTGAATTCTTTCGCGATGCCGCCCGCTTCTTCGATCTCGCGAGCGACGAGCTGACCAAGATCTTTCAGGTGTACGTGGCCTGGAACAAACTGAGTGAACGAGTTCACAACAGCAATGATAGGCTTACCGAAGTCTTCATCTTTAACGCCAGTTGCGCGCCATAGAGCACGCGCACCAGCCATATTGCGACCATGGGTTGTGGTGGCAGAACGATATTTTGGCATTGTAATACTTCCTTAAATTTACTTGGTGCTTACTGGTTATCTTGTGGGTAGACGTAGTCCAACCAGCCCCACTTATCTTCAGTGGTGCCGTTGAATAAACCGAAGTACGCGTCTTGCATCACTTTAGTGATTGGGCCGCGTTTACCTTCACCTACTTCAATTTTGTCGATAGTGCGAACTGGAACGATTTCCGCCGCTGTGCCTGTCATGAACACTTCATCGGCAAGATATAGCGCTTCGCGAGCAATGTTGGCTTCACGCACTTCATAGCCCATGTCTTTTGCTAGCGTCATGATAGAGTCACGGGTAATACCAGGAAGGATAGCGCTGGTGGCTGGTGGCGTCGTAATCACGCCATCTTTAACCACGAAAATGTTCTCACCCGCGCCTTCTGATAGGTAACCGTCAACGCTCAGCGCGATGCCTTCATCATAACCATGACGACGGGCTTCACCGCCAACGAGTAGTGATGATAGGTAGTTACCACCCGCTTTCGCCGCCGTTGGAATCGTGTTAGGTGCGGCGCGATTCCAGCTAGAAATCATCGCATCTACACCGTTTGCGAGTGCTTCTTCACCTAGGTAAGAGCCCCATGGGAAAGCGGCGATGATGAGATCCATGACCGTACCTTCTGGTGGACAAACACCGAGACCGACATTACCTACAAAGCCAAGTGGACGGATATACGCGGATTCCAACTTGTTTTGACGCAGTGTTTCACGTGTCGCTTCCATGATTTCTTCTTCGGTAAAAGGAATTGGGAAGCGATAAATTTTTGCAGAATCTTTTAGACGTTTAGCGTGCTCAGGGTGACGGAATACCACAGGCCCTTTTGGCGTGTTGTAACAGCGAACCCCTTCAAAAACCGATGTGCCGTAGTGCATTGCGTGGGTTAAGACGTGTACATTCGCCTCTGCCCATGGAACCATCTCACCATTAAACCAAATAAAATCTGCTGTACTTTTAGCCATTTAGCATTCCTTCCTTATGCACTTTGTTCTTGTAGGTTGTGATTGGTCAGTTCGTTGTTTTTAAGCTCTGTTACCTCGACGGTACGAATATCCCAAAGCTTTTCAATCTGGTTGATCAAGGTAGTGATCGGGCGATCGCTATCTACGATGATCTCAACACTGGCAATCTTACTCTCATGGTTTTGAGTGGCGGCCACTTGTTTGATGATAAAGCCACGGTGGCGAATCACGCGCAATACGCGCTCAAGCAAGACAGGTTTGTCATCGGCTTTGATGTCTAGTAGATATCTGTCCATTAGGTATTCTCCAACATGTCACTATTTGAGGCACCTGGTGGAACCAAAGGCCATACGTTTTCTTCTTCATCGATCAGCACGTGCAGCATGTAAGAGGTCTTTGACTCCAGCATATCTTTCAGTGCTGGCTCGACTTCTTCTTTGCGCGTGATGGTCTTGCCAGGAATATCAAAGGCTTTAGCAAGCATGACGAAATCTGGGTTGTCATCCAAAATCGTTTCACTATGTCTGCCGTCGAAGAACAGTGACTGCCACTGTCTTACCATACCAAGACGTTGGTTATTTAACAGTACAATTTTTACTGGGATCTGACGGCGCTTAAGCGTGCCGAGTTCTTGAACGTTCATCATGAATGAACCATCACCAGTAATCAGTACCGATTGGTCATCAGGACGTCCTACCGCAGCGCCCATCGCCGCTGGCAGACCAAAGCCCATAGTGCCGAGACCTGCTGAGGTAATAAAGTTCTCAGGCAGTCTTGGTTGAATGTGCTGAGCAGCCCACATCTGATGCTGACCAACGTCGGTAGAGACTATGGAATTCTCAGGCATCATGTCCGACAGCTGTTTTAGCAGCAGCGGGGCAAAAATCAGATCACCTGGGTGGTCATAGCGCCATTTGAAGCCGCTGCGAAGACTCTCACTGTGATGCGCCCATGCGTTGATGTCTTTTGATAGCTCAAGCTGAGGCAAGATCACATTGATGTCACCACGTAGTGCCGCATGTGCCTCGCGAAGCTTATTGAATTCTGCCGCATCGATATCGATGTGAATCACCTTCGCGTGCGGTGCGAACGTATCTAGCTTACCGGTCACACGGTCGTCAAAGCGCGCGCCGACTACGATGAGTAGGTCACACTCCTGCACCACTAAGTTCGCGGCTTTGGTGCCGTGCATACCGAGCATGCCTAGGTAGTGAGGGTCGTGGCGGTCAATCGTACCCAGCCCTTTAAGCGTGCTGACACTTGGCATAGGGTTGATGCGAAGGAACTCGCGAACCGACTCGGTCGCATTGGCAAGCTGAACACCACCGCCGACATACAGCACTGGACGAGAGCTTTCATCAAGTAGTTGCTGAGCGCGTTTTACCTGCTGCTCATCAGCAACTGGGATCGCAGGTGGTGTAAATGGAGGAAGCACGTCCACCGGAGCATTAGCAAGTTGGACATCTTTGGCGATATCAACGATGACAGGACCAGGTCTGCCTGTTTTAGCAACTTCAAATGCTTCGGCTAGAGTGGGAGCGAGTTCGTTGATATCAGTCACGAGGTAGCTGTGTTTGGTACACGAGAGAGACATACCGATCACATCCATTTCTTGGAAGGCATCAGTACCGATATGTGAACTAGCAACTTGGCCAGTGATGGCAACGAGAGGGATAGAATCAAGGAAAGCGTCGGCAAGGCCGGTGACAAGGTTGGTGGCTCCAGGGCCTGAGGTTGCCATGCAAACAGCAACATCTTTGGTGGCTCTTGCCATTCCGATGGCAGCCATTGCAGCGCCTTGTTCGTGTCGGCAAAGGATATGTTCCACACCACCGTCATACAAGGCATCGTAGATTGGCATGATGGCTCCCCCTGGGTAACCAAACACGGTCTCGATACCTTGCTGCTTCAATGCGGCTACAACTAATTCAGCACCTGTCATTATAGCCTCCTTGAGTGCCACGCTTATCGTGACGATTTGTCGTTCGCTTGCACATGTTGTGCTCCATTCTTCCTGTCATCTCAGCCAGTTGGCCTTCAATGAGTGATCACTATCAAATTACTAATATGAGTTTGTAAAAAAACCCCCGGACTTTTCAGTGCGGGGGTTTTTAAAATCTTGTGGTTATTTAACGCCCACATGCCCCCGTGCGGTACCAATCAGGACCACAATAATCAGGCTAATCAGAGTGTGAGAGTGTGCGTTAAAAGTCATTATCTTGTTTATTAATCGTTGCGTTGTGTCTAACGAAATTGTTTGCGTCCCTAGTGGTATCACAAATTTCTGTTAGCTGACAAGCAAAAAATCATACTTTCTTCACATTTACTCAGCATTAAATGTCGAGATATAACATTGGGTATATATAAAAATCTGACTTTTAACCGTCTAACAAAGAGAAGTCGGAATAAAAAAGGGATTCTATGGGATTATCTATTATTTATAGCCGTGCCAGTGTTGGTGTGGAGGCACCTTTGGTGACGGTGGAAGTGCACATCAGTAATGGCATGCCAGGCTTTACACTGGTAGGACTTCCCGAGACAACCGTAAAAGAATCTAAGGACAGAGTTCGCAGTGCCATCATCAACTCTCGCTTCGAATTTCCGGCCAAAAGAATTACGGTTAATCTCGCCCCTGCGGATCTGCCTAAAGAGGGAGGGCGGTTTGATTTACCGATAGCGTTAGGAATACTCGCCGCGTCCGACCAACTGCCACACGATAAGCTACTGGCACATGAGCTGGTCGGTGAACTGGCGCTGTCAGGGGAGCTTAGATCGGTGAAGGGCGTGCTACCTGCCGCGCTCGCCGCTAACAAAGCGCAGCGCTGCTTGCTTGTACCAGAAGACAATGGCGACCAAGCCGCGCTCGTGGGCAAAGAGAACCACAAGTCTGCCTCCTCACTATTGGATGTGTGCAGTTATCTGATGGGGCAGCAGACGCTCTCTTTGGTGACCAGTAAAGCCCGAGCGCCATCTTGCGCTAAAACGCGCGATCTTCAAGATATTATTGGTCAGCAACAGGGCAAACGTGCCTTGGAGATCGCAGCGGCAGGTAATCATAATCTATTGTTCTTGGGACCACCGGGCACCGGCAAGACAATGCTTGCCTCTCGCCTGTGTGACTTGCTGCCGGAGATGAGTGAAGAAGAAGCGATGGAAACCGCCTCTGTCGCTTCGTTAACTCAGCAGGAGATCAACGAGAGCAACTGGAAAACCAGACCCTTTCGAGCGCCCCATCATTCCAGTTCAATGGCCGCACTGGTTGGTGGCGGATCTATTCCAAGACCGGGAGAAATCTCTCTGGCGCACAACGGGCTGCTTTTCTTAGACGAGATGCCGGAGTTTGAGCGTAAAGTGCTGGATTCACTTCGTGAGCCACTAGAGTCTGGTGAGATCATCATTTCTCGCGCCCAAGGAAAAACGCGTTTTCCAGCGAGATTTCAGCTTGTTGGTGCACTAAATCCGAGCCCTACAGGCTACTACGAAGGCAATCAAGCCAGAACCAATCCGCAGCTCATTCTTCGTTATCTGAGCCGATTATCCGGACCGCTGCTGGACAGGTTTGATATGTCTATCGAGATACCTTCACTGCCCAAAGGGACCTTGGCGGAAGGTGGCGATAGGGGAGAAACCACGCAAGTGGTTAAGCAGCGTGTGTTGGTTGCCAGAGAGACCATGCTATCGCGAAGTGGTAAAGTGAATGCCCTATTGCAAAGTCGTGAAATTGAGCATTACTGCCGATTAGAAAAAGCCGATGCCGAGTTTCTGGAGAATGCTCTGCATCGACTCGGTCTATCGATACGCGCGTATCATCGTATTATCAAGGTGGCGCGAACCATTGCTGACCTTGCCAATGAGCCCAACATCCAGAGAGCTCATATTGCAGAGGCGCTAGGCTACCGCGCGATGGACAGATTGCTCAAGCAGCTTACTGCGCAAGCGGTGTAGTTAAAACGCGAAGTTCATACCAATAGAGGTGATCCAATCTACGGAGTCATAGAAGGCTATTGAGGAGTCTGTCGCGTTGTAGCCAGAGAGCGAGATCAGCGATAGGGACTCAATGTTTCCTAGCGACAGGTACTCATAGGCAAGAAATGCACTGTACTTGTCGTCGATACGACTAGACTGCTCGAATATCGCATTGTTACCACGATATTCGTGATTCATGTAGCTCATGGTTGCGGCAATGCTATGTTTTTTATGAACAAACAAAGCAGTAAGTTCGCTGCCCACACCTTGGTTGTTAAGCGCTTCGCCTTTGGCGTCATCTAGGAGGTAAATCAGCGAGGGAAACAGCGTCCAAGCGTTGTTCATCGATAGGGTGTAAGAGCCTTTGACGTAGTACATGTCGCTGTTACGGTCGTATTGACTCGACAGGTTGTTTGTTAGGTTGGCGGCGGAGCTTTCGTCGGTTACCTCGCGGTTGCCGTAAGCCATATCAAGTGTAAACAATGAGCCTGCAATATTCTCTATTTGTAGGCGATAGGCTTCGCCCTTTGCTTCGGTCTCTTCGAGCTGATCGGCACCAACGTAAGGGTTTTTCCAGATGGGCTCACCAATCACGGTAGGGAGATAAGAGGCACTCCAAATGGAGCCGTCTTGCAATTGCTGACGGTAGCCACCTTCGAGCACAAAGGTACCGACTGCGATGTCGTCTCGAGATGTACCGACAAACCACTCTTTGTCACGCTGAGTACCATAGGTGTATTTCACCACGCCAAGTGGCATCCAAAAATTATCATAGGCTTCTTGTGAGGCGCTTATTTTTGGATCTAAGCTCGCAACAAGATTCGACTTATCACCAACCTGCGCACTACTGATGGATATCTCTCCGCTAAACCCGCTCTCGGGTGCAAGAGCCGCCGATACAGAATGGGAGAACACTACCAGCAATGTGGCGCTGAGAAGAGGCTTGCTTATCGTCATACTACATCCGTCAGTAAAAAGGCACGTTCAACACGTACACCTATATTTAGTGCGGATACTTTAACGACAAAAAATGGCTTAACAACACGTGTTGCTAAGCCATATATTGATTACTTTAATGCTTTGGGCGGGCTTCTATTAGAAATCCCAGTTTAGACCGACAGACGTAATCCAATCTTTGGAGTCATAGAACTCGATATTTGAACTGCTGTTGTTGATACCACCGAAAGCAACCAATGATAGGTTGTCCGAATAAAAGATGCCTGGATACTCATAGGCCAAGAAGGCTTTCCACTCATCATCTTTGCGAGTGACATCATCAAATACTGGGTTGGCACCGTCATACTGACGATTCAAGTAGGTTACAGTGAAGGCAAATTGGTGATTTCCTGCCGAGATGAAGGAAGACACTTCAGCACCATAAGTATTACTCTTCATCGCGCTGCCATTGGCATCTTGCTGGGTGTAGATCAGCGCCGGGAACAACAGAACGCCTCGATTGATCGGTAGCATCATCTTGAATTTGCCGTAGAAGATATCGGCATTACGGTCTAGTGTTGCCATTTCTTCGGCGGTTAAGCCCGCTCCCGAGCCGGATAGTTCTGAATCCAGTTCGCGTTTACCATAAGCTAGGTCGAGACTAAACAGAGAACCGGCGATATTATCGATCTGCATACGGTAGGCCGTGCCTTTTTCATCCGTGGTGCTTCGCGCGGTATTGAGGAGGTAGGGGTCTTGCCAAACTTCGCCCTCAAGAATGGTTGGGAGTACTGCTAGACTCCACTTGGTACCACCTTGAAACTGATAGCGATAGCCTGTTTCTAGCGCTAAAGTACCGACTGCTACGTCTGCTCGAGAGGTACCTAAGAAAACTTGATGGTTGGAGCGTGAGCCCCATGTGTATTGAACGTTACCTAGAGGCAGAACGAGCGCGCTGCTATTTTCTTGCTGTCCCCCATTGTAGGTACGGAATTCATCATCGGTATTGGTGAGATTTGACGTTTTACTGGCGTAAGCGGCGTTTATTGCTATCTCGCCACTAAAGCCATTACTTTCTCCTAATTTAGCCACTGCACCATGAGAGACAACACTCAGTGACACTGCTAAGACACTCCATGCCCTTTTCATAACGGTTCCTTATCACATTCTGAATATCGAGGTAACGGTTGTAATTATATGTTTATGTTATGTTATTGGTTCAGAATAAGATTGTTTTTTGCAAGTTACAACACAAATCAGACCAATTAATTAATCGTTGCGTGGGGCTTTTCCCCTTGTACAATTAACCGCCATAAAACTGTTACAAATACTTCATAGAACGTTAGATATGCTTGGATACCTAATTTTTGTAATGAGTTCGTCGCTCGTCATTCTCAACACGGCATTTTGCTCTATCCCAATCTTGGGTTTTGGGTTGATCAAACTGGTGTTGCCGTTTAAGCCTATTCAGGCACTGTGTACCTCGCTGGCAAACAAGTTTATGTGGCTATGGGCAACCATAAACCACGGCATACTGCATTTGGTGAATCCAAAGCTCGAATGGGATATTGAAGGCATAGAATCGCTGAAAAAAGATGGCTGGTATCTGATGATCAGCAATCACCTTAGCTGGACTGATATCGTCGTGCTGTGCAGCGTGTTTAAAGACCGTATTCCAATGCCAAAGTTTTTCCTTAAACAGCAGCTGCTGTATGTGCCATTCGTGGGGATGGCGTGTTGGGCGCTGAATATGCCCTTTATGAAGCGCTATTCTCGCGAGTATTTGATTAAGCACCCAGAGAAGCGTGGTCAAGATTTGGAAACCACCCGCCGCTCGTGCGCCAAGTTTAAGGATACCCCGACGACGGTCGTGAACTATGTCGAAGGGACGCGCTTTACACCAGAGAAGCAAAAACGCAGCAAAGCTGGCTTCGAGCACTTACTGCAGCCTAAATCGGGTGGCATAGCTTACACACTGGCCGCGATGGGCGAACAGTTTGATAGCATTATCGATGTGACACTTGCCTACCCAGAAAACCGTGTTGAGCCTTTTAAGGCAGCGTTGATGGGGAACATGACCAAGATCGTTGTTAAGGTGCGAACCTTACCCGTCGACGAGAATGTCCGCGGCGATTACTTTAATGACAAGCCATACAAACGTCGCTTTCAGCAATGGCTGGGAGAGGTCTGGCAAGAAAAAGATGAAGCGCTAAAAGAGATTCATCGTAAATAAAAAAACCGAGCCTTCAGTGTTGACTGGGCTCGGTTTTTTCTACATCCGTTATTTTGACGCTAGGGTTACTTCTTCAGTAGGAAGTTAACCAGCTCAAAATACTCATCCAGAGACTGGATACTTCCAGATTCCACTAGATATTTATTGTTCACCACAACCGCTGGAACACCTGATAAGCCACTGTCTTTGAACTGTTTGTCAAAGCGGCGCACCATTGAATCAACAGCAAAACCTTTGAATGCTGAGTCGAATTTCTTCGCATCAACACCTTCATCAAGGAAGATCTGACGAAGCTCTTCATCGTTTCTTGGTGGTTGGTTTAGGTCATGGATACGGCGGAACATCACTGGCACCATCTTGTCTTCGACTTTAAGTGCAATCATGGTCGCGTAAGCCTTGCTCATCGACATACCCATGTTACCACCCATAAAAGAGACGTGGTTCTTTTGGAATTTCGCGTCAGCAGGGATCTTTTTCTTCAACTGAGCAATGATAGGCTCAAAGCTATTACAGTGTGGGCAATAGAATGAGAAGAACTCGGTGACGACGGGCTTAGATGACTTTTCTAGCTCCAACACTTTATAGTGTGTGCCTTCTTGGAACTGTGCGGCACTGACGCTTAGGCTGACGAGTAGCGTCGCAAAAAGTGCGATGATTTTTTTCATTATTTTCTCCATGTGTATAACTCAATCCTATTGATGGATTTCGACTAGTTTGTCACCACTGCGGCTGCAATGAAAGTGGCTTTTCGTTAAGAGCGGCAATTTGCTCCTTAAACCCCAGTACCTGGCCTTCCCAATATTTGGCGTCGTTGAACCAAGGAAACGCGAGCGGAAACGCAGGATCATGCCAACGCTTGGCTAGCCATGCCATGTAGTGCACCATACGTAGACCGCGTAAAGGCTCAATAAGTTTCAATTGACTGCTAGGTAAGTCGCTGAATTCTTGATACCCCTCCAATAACACGTCGAGTTGCATCAGTTTGTCCTGACGGTCACCATTGAGCAGCATCCACAGGTCCTGAACCGCAGGCCCGTTACGCGCGTCGTCGAGATCGACGAACATTGGACCATCACGCCATAGAATGTTGCCTGGGTGACAATCGCCATGCAGCCTAATGGTCTCAGTGGGTTGCCAATGCGCTTCAATCTGATTAATAAGCATGTCCAAATCACTAAAGAAGGCGTTCTCTAAATGCGCTGGGATAAAGCTCGAGTTTTGCAGCAGGGTACGAGGCTGATACAGATACTCATCCAGACCTATGGTAGGGCGGTGCTCAAATGGCTTGCTTGCACCGACTTTATGAATACGACCAAGGAAGCGTCCCACCCATTCAATCTGCTCAAGGTTATCGACCTCGAATTGTCTGCCGCCTTCGCTCGCAAACAGGGTGAATAGGTAGCCTTGATACTCATGAATCGACTGTCCGTTGATAATGAGTGGTGCAGAGACTGGCACTTCATATTCTTGTAGTTCATGAGCAAAATCGTGCTCTTCTTGGATCTGTGCGTGTGTCCAGCGTTGAGGGCGATAAAACTTCACCACATAGCGTCGGCGTTCTTCATCAGTGAACTGATAAACACGGTTTTCATAGCTATTGAGGGGAAGTAGACCGGATTCGGCTCTGACTCCAATACTTTCAAGGGCGTACCACATGAAATCGGGTGTCAGGGCATCGAAGTTGAACGCAGTATCTGTCATCGTGATGATAAAAAAGGCTCGTTGCCGAGCCTTTTCCTATTATGTCGTGCTGCTAGCGAGCTAGAGCTTTTTGATAAATCGACTCTCCACTTGTACGGAGAAGTCATTACTGTCGCTCAGTATAAACTGAATTGTCGAGACAGGTGAACTTAGCTCATCAGGATTTGCACCCAGACTCATCGGCAGGTTGTACACCTCACCTGGCTCAACGGTGATGGTTTGTCTGCCATACCAGGTTGCCCCTTCTAAACCAGAGACGCTCAAAGTATATTGCTGCTCTTGCTGTGTTTTGTTGATGACCTTTAAGGTGTAGGTGTTCTCGACCAAACCGTCACTGTTGACGCGGAACAATTGGTTACGGTCGCGAAGGACACTCAAGCCTGCCGGATCTACTGCAGAGACTTGCGCAAAGAACAGCCCCACCATGACTAGCAATACCGCGCCATAGCCGAGCAGTTTTGGTCGCATGACTTTGGTGTGTTTACCTGAGAGTCTATGTTCAGTGGTGTAGCTAATCAGCCCTTTGTCGTAGCCCATGCGGTCCATGGTCTTGTCACAAGCGTCGATACAGGCGCCGCAGTTAATACATTCGTATTGCAGACCATCGCGAATATCGATACCCGTTGGACAAACTTGTACACACAGATCGCAGTCGATACAGTCGCCTAAGCCAAGCTGCTTGGGATCGGCTTTGCGAGATCGAGGTCCTCGCTTTTCACCGCGCTTAGTATCGTAACCGACGATAAAGGTGTCTTTGTCGAACATCGCAGACTGGAAGCGTGCATAAGGACACATGTGGATACACATGATAGAGCGCATCCATCCTGCATTGGCATAGGTACATGCGGCGAAGAATACAACCCAGAATACAGGCCAAAAGCTGGCATTGAAGGTGAAGAAATCGCTGACCAGTGGACCAATGGGTACAAAATAGCCGGTAAAGGTAAAGCCGGTAGCGAGTGCAATCGCAATCCAAGCGGCATGTTTGAGACCTTTGCGAGCAATAAGGTTACCGGTGAGCTTTCCGCTATCTTGCTTGCGGCGTTTGTTCGCGCTGCCTTCCAGTTTTTCTTCAAACCAGATGTACATAAAGGTCCACACAGTTTGCGGGCATAAGTAGCCACACCAGACGCGACCTAGAAAGGTGGTGATAAAGAACAGACCAAAGGCCGCCACCATAAATAGCAGAGCGAGTAAAGTGAGATCTTGCGGATAAAGGGTGGTACCAAAGAAGTTAAACTGCTGATTACCGATATCGAGCAGTACCGCTTGTCTCTCGCCATAAGGTATCCATGGGATGATGGCAAACAGTACGAGTAAGAACCAGCCACCGTAGCGTCTGAGTTTTTGAAAGGTACCTTTGCTTTCGCGTACATAGATTCGATTACTTGGGTTGAATCTGTCGCCTTTGCCTTTGTGGGTTTTGGGGTTGAACGTTTTGGGTGTTACATCCTTTACGTCGATTTTATCCTGACTCATTGTTGAGTGTCCTTCTTGGGCTGACGGTGCGTTTCGGACGCACTCTATCTATTCCGACATTGCATTGACTGTGTACGACACCATGCCATTTTATGTGGCAGTTCTATTCAGTACGCAGTATGAAAACCCAAGGATTATAACCCTGATAACAATTTCATTTCTTTAAGGCTATCAACCTTTAACAACAAAATTAGCCAAGGCTCATATAAAAAACGACCCTTAGAGGGTCGTTTTTATAACTATTCGTTATTTGATGATGCCGCGAGCCTTGAGCAAAGCGGTCTTGAAATCATCCTCTTGGTCTTTGGCAAGGCCTGGGATCATTTCGTCTTTTTTACTGTTACGCATCTTTAGGTGATAGATGAGTACATCGTCGGTCAATTCTTCCAGTTTGCCATCATAGCCCGCTTCATTAGCAAGCTTCACTAGGAATTCCAACAAGTTAAGATCAGAATCTTTTTGCCATTCAGGGTGAATGAGCTCGATTAGTTCGTTGACGCGGTGACACTTCATAACTTTCTCCACAAAATTTATAGGTATTTTTGAGTAAAAGTATCAAAGTTCATTGAGAATACCAATATGTGGTGAAATGGAAGGCAAAAAAAAGCGCAGACAGACTGCGCTTTTTATTAAGCTGCTTTAACAACGCGTGTTGGCGTTGATGTCATTCGGACACCTTGCTCAACCAGGGTCATTGAAGGAGCGACTTTTTTCGCGACAGGAGCAGAGACAAAACCACTGCGACGACGCATTGACGCACTGCGATGTACTGAGTGCGAGAACCTGACGGGTGTTGGGCGCATATTTTGGTAACCTAACAAGTCAGGCAATTCCGTTGCCAAATAGTTGGCCTGACTACTTATGAGAAACACTGAATAGACTCCCAATGTCGCTCTTTTTTGACTAATGCCACTCCAAATAAGTAATCAGGAATTACGGTGTGCATGCACACCACGCATAGAATAGCAGTAAGCTTAGGTATATTCGATAGATCCCATAAAAAAAGTGGTTAATTTTTCTTCACCGACTCTGTGCGCATATCGTTTGTTTTCTCGACAGATTTACGATACAACACTAACAGTGTCTTTGGTTATAAAGGGAAGTAAGTATGTCTTTTTTCAAAAAAACCTTAGCAAGTTTTGGGATAGGGGCGGCCAAAGTTGACTCTGTCCTGCATCAAGAGTTTCTCCACCCGGGGGAAACGGCAAAAGTGACCATTCATGTGTATGGTGGTAAAACGGCGCAAACAGTTGATAACATCAAGCTTAAACTGTGTTGTCGCTATATTGATGAAGTGGCTCAAAACCAAAACGACAACAGTAACCACCATGGCGTCCCTAAAAAGAAAGTTTCCAAGACCTACGAGTTGCAATCGTGGACGCTTCCATACGCCTTTACCATCGAGCCTGGTGAAACCCGTGACTTTGATGTCGAGCTAGATGTGCCTTGGAATACGCCCGTGACGATTGGTGATTCTCGAGTCTGGTTGGAAACGGGTTTGGATATCGCAATGGCGGCGGACCCTCAAGATAAAGACATGCTGACCGTTCGCCCCGATCCTTTGATTGATGGCATCTTCGTCGCACTTGAAGACCAAGGGCTGCGTATTCGTCAGGTTGAATGCGAGGCAGCTAAGGGCTTTGCGATGCCATTTGTTCAAGAGTTTGAGTTTGTACCAACCACAGGGCCTTATCACGGACGCTGGCGTGAGCTCGAGATCATCGCCTATCGAAGTGAAGATGAGCTCAAGTTGTGGTTTGAGATTGACCGCAACAAAGAGGGAGTGAAAGGTATGCTCTCTAGCTTGATTGGTCTAGGTCAACTGAAACGAGAATTGACACTGCCAAGTTCTCTGTCAGGTGAAGAGGCTGGACAACAAGTCCTCGATTATCTAGAGCAAACCACCTAAGTTTGAGCTAACACATGTTCGCTGAGTGTGGCATACTCTGATTTTCTGGCGAAAATGAGAGTATGCTCAATGTCGACGATCACTTCTAATTACAGTCTACGTGAAGAGTGGGCAAACAGTGTTACCCACGGCATTGGCGTTATCCTTTCTATTATCGGATTGGTAATGCTGCTGCAGCGGTCACTGGCAGCGGGTGCCGACGTCATGACCATCACCAGCATGAGCTTATATGGTGGTAGCATGATTACCTTATTTCTCGCATCAACGCTGTATCACTCCATCCCAAACCCAAGCAGTAAGCGCTGGCTCAAGACCTTTGATCATTGCGCCATTTTCTTGCTTATCGCCGGCAGCTACACCCCATTTATGCTTGTCAGCCTGAGGACCCCCCTTGCGGTGGGATTGATGATCGTGATTTGGGCGTTGGCCGTGATTGGCATCATAATGAAGCTGTTCTTCGTGTATCGATTTAAACGCGCATCATTGATTACTTATTTGGTGATGGGATGGCTGTCGCTGATCGTGATTTACCAGCTTGCCAAACATCTCGACCCATCCGGTTTGATTCTTCTAGCTGTTGGTGGCGCGATTTACACGCTCGGTGTGGTGTTCTACGCCAATAAGCGCATTCCTTACAATCATGCTATTTGGCATCTATTTGTGCTAGGTGGCGCAGCGTGTCACTTCTTCGCCGTCTATTGGTACGTAGAGCCTGTTTAGCGCTCCGTCAAAATGCTTAGCGGCGCCAGAACGCAGGGAAGAACAATACGATAAGGGTCAGGATTTCTAGGCGTCCCATGAGCATGCCAAAGCTGAGTAACCACTTAGCGGCGTCCGGTAGAGGGGCAAAGTTTCCTGTTGGACCAATTACCGATCCCATTCCTGGGCCCACGTTGGCAACGGCCGTTATCGCGCCAGAGATACTGGTCACTGGATCCAGTCCCATGGCACTGAGTGCACCCGCCAGCACGATAATGGTCACAAAGAACATCAACCCAAAGGCGACAACTGAGCGGACGATATCGTCGTTTACCGGCCTTTGATTGTATCGTTGAACAAACACGCCTGAAGGGTGGATAAGCTTCATCATTTGTTTGTGAAGCAGAGTCACCGCTATCTGAAAGCGAAAGATTTTGATACCACCGGATGTCGAGCCTGAGCAAGCACCGACCATCATCATAAAGGCAAAGACCACGGATGGGAGAGGTCCCCAAGCGGTGAAATCTTCCAGTCCAAATCCAGTAGTGGTGACGACAGAGACGATGTTGAACATGGACACGCGGAAGGCATCGGTGAGTGCATAGCCATCTTCAATAAACAGCCAAAGCGCAACAACGGTACTAGAGACTAGAAATAGATAACCGAAGCCTCGTACCTGAGCATCATTCAAAAGCACCCTAGGATCTCGTTTAGACAGTGCAGCAACAAAAAGCAGAAATGGCAGACCACCCAAAAACATAAACACGGTACCGACCCAATGTGAGCCCTGTGAGAAATGATTCATTGAGCCGTCAGAGGTTGAGTATCCTCCGGTGGATAGGGTGGTAAAGGAGTGATTGATGGCATCAAAAAGGTTCATACCAGTGGCGAGATAGCCAAGCAGACACAGCCCAGTCAGCACTAGGTACACCACAACGATGTTTTTTGCGACGGTCTTGGCGCGTGGACTGCTCTTATCAGACCAATCGGAGGACTCGGTTTGGAACAGCCTCATACCACCCACGTTGAGCATGGGGAGCACCGCCACCGCCATAACGATAAAACCAATACCGCCAAGCCATTGCAAGATGGATCGCCACAACAAAATACTCGGTGCCATATTGTCTAGGCCACTGAGTACCGTAGAGCCTGTTGTCGTGATACCTGACATGGTTTCGAAGTAGGCATCGGTAAAGCTGATGTGGTTGATGAACACAAAGGGCAGCGCCGCGAAAGCGCTGGCAATGGTCCACACTAAACTGGTGATCAAGAACATATCTCGAACACCAAGCTTAAAGTGTTTGGTTCGGCCTATAGATAGACACAAGAATGCCGCAACATGGGTGATGATGACCGCTAGACCAAAATCGAGGAAGCCATCAGTACCCGTAAAGAAGGCGACCAATGTCGGTACGTACATGAATAGGGCGAGTTTAGAGAGTACTAACCCTATAACGAACGAGACCGGGCGGGCGTTAACCATAAAATTGCCTTACAAGAAGAACGCGCTCGGCTGGAACAATGCCTCAACATCAGGCACGTATTTCTTATCAACCAAGAACATCACCACGTGGTCGTCCTGTTCGATAATGGTTCGGTCATGGGCAATCAGTACTTCTTCACCGCGCACAATGGCGCCAATGGTGGTACCGGGTGGTAGTTTGATATCGCCGATGGCTTTGCCAACCACTTTGGAGGTGGTTTCGTCACCATGTGCAACGGCTTCGATGGCCTCGGCAGCGCCGCGACGCAGTGACGAAACGTTAACGATGTCAGCGCGGCGAACGTGTGTCAGTAGCGCCGAAATCGTAGCTTGTTGCGGTGAAATCGCCACATCGATGGTACCGCCTTGCACCAAGTCCACGTAGGCACCACGCTGGATCAGTACCATCACCTTCTTAGCGCCCATTTTCTTCGCCAGCATGGCTGACATGATGTTGGTTTCATCTTCGTTGGTGAGGGCAATAAACACATCGACTTGATCGATGTTTTCTTCGGCAAGCAGCTCTTGGTCAGCGGCATCACCGCAGAATACGATGGTGTTTTCTAGTTCTTCAGAGAGTTTTTCAGCGCGCTGATAGCTGCGTTCAATCAGTTTAACGCTGTAGGTTTGCTCCAGACGTTTAGCGAGGCTGGCACCGATATTACCACCACCCACAATCATGATGCGGCGATACGGCTTTTCCAGACGCTGCAGTTCACTCATTACTGAGCGAATGTGGTTGCTTGCCGCAACGAAGAACACTTCATCATCGGCTTCGATAATGGTGGTGCCTTGTGGACGAATAGGGCGCCCTTGACGGAATATTGCTGCTACGCGGGTGTCAATGTGTGGCATGTGCTCACGCAATGTAGACAGCGCATTACCAACCAACGGGCCGCCGTAGTAAGCTTTAACCGCGACCAAACTAACTCGCTCGTCGGCAAAACTGACCACTTGCAATGCACCTGGGTATTGGATCAGTCGTTCGATGTAGCTGGTAACGAGTTCTTCTGGCGCGATAAGGTGGTCAACAGGGATAGCACCCGAGTTAAACAGGCTCTCTTTTTCGATCAGGTACTCACGAGAGCGAATACGTGCCACGCGGTTTGGTGTATTGAAGAGCGAGAACGCGACCTGACAGGCTGCCATGTTGGTTTCGTCCATGTTGGTCACCGCGACCAACATGTCAGCATCTTGTGCGCCGGCCTCTCTTAAAACGTCTGGGTGACAGGCGTAACCATTCACCACGCGCAAATCATACTTATCTTGCAGCTCTCTTAGGCGGTCGCTGTCGCGGTCGACGATAGTAATATCGTTGTTTTCACCAACGAGGTTCTCCGCTAGGGTGCCACCAACTTGACCAGCTCCAAGAATGATGATTTTCATAACATTTCGCTCTTCTGTTTTTTATAAACTCATTACGCCAATAGCATAGCCATCAATAAGTTAGCATGCTATTGATTTTTAAGTTCACTATCTAATGTTCGATTACTGTGTCTTTTGTAGAACAGCGTAATAGAAGCCATCCATATCGTGCTCACCCGGAAGAATCTGACGTCCAGGGTTCTCTTTATCTGAGCCGATAAGCTCGGCATTTGCCGTACGAGCCAAGAAAGCAATCACTTGGTCTCTGTTTTCTTGCGGCGTGATAGAGCATGTCGCATAAACCAAAGTGCCGCCTACTCTCAACTGCTGCCACATGGCATCAAAGATTTCGCGTTGTAGCTCGGCTAGTGCTTCGATGTCGTCAGCGCGGCGCAGCCACTTAATGTCGGGGTGGCGGCGGATAACGCCAGTCGCAGAACACGGTGCATCCAATAAGATGCGGTCGAACTGCTCACCTTGCCACCACTCTTGTGGCGTTCTTGCATCTCCACAGACGACTTTTGCCTGGAGATTCAGACGTTTTAGGTTGTCATGAACACGCTTAAGACGTGTTTCGTCACAATCAATCGCGACAACCTGACTCTCTTTGGTGCGCTCTAGGATATGCGCAGTCTTTCCGCCTGGCGCTGCACAGCAGTCTAGAATTAGCTCGCCATCTTGTGGCTGTAGATAGTTAATCGATAGCTGTGCCGCCGCATCTTGAACTGAGACCCAGCCCTTTTCAAAGCCCGGTAATTTGGTCACATCGCAAGGCGCGGCCAATTTTAGGGCATCTTGCGCTTCTGGGTGAGAGGTGGAATCTATGCCTTCATTTTTGAGAAGTGCCTGATAGTCATCACGAGGTAGGTGCTGGTGGTTCACGCGCAGCCACATAGGCGCCTTCATGTTGTTAGCTTCAACAATGCTCTCCCACTGCTCAGGGTAGCTCTGTTGCAGCAGCTTCAGCAGCCAACTTGGATGACCATATTTACCTGCGTTGTGGCTTACCGATTTTTGGTCTAGCTCTTCTTGATTGCGCTGGTAGTTACGCAGTACCGCATTAATCAAGCCGCGCAGTCTTGGGCCTTTGAGCGCTTTGGTTGCTTCCACTGTCTCACCAACCGCGGCATGCGCAGGAATACGCATATGACCGATTTGGTAGAGTCCGACCAAAATCAAATGATGAAATACGCGCTGTTTGCCTTTTAGGGGTTTATCCATTAATTCGGAGGCGACAGATTCAAGACGAGGCAAGATTCGAAGTGCACCAAAGCAGATCTCTTGTAGCAGTGCTTGGTCGCGAGGTTTCACCTGCTGCTGACCCAATGGAAGAGCACTCGATAGCGATTGGCCTTTATCAACCACTTGGAAAAGGATATTAGCCGCGACAGCGCGAACGTTCATGTTAGTTACCTAAAATTGTGTTGCTATGAAAACAAACTAGGGCCCGTACTGGTCAGTACTGGCCCTAAATATCGTACGCGGTAGCTATCGTTATCCTAGGATACTACCGACTTCAAACCAGCTAGCTTTGGAATTAAGAACATCACTCACTGACATGGCTTTTTTGCCTGGGATCTGAATCTGCTCCAGAACCAAGGTGTCTTTGCCTGTTGCGACGTAAATTCCTGTTTTATCAGCCTTAAGAATAGTCCCCGGTTTGGCGTCTGTCGCATTCGCTTCAACGCGCGATTGCCAAACCTTGATGTTGTTCTCTTCAACAGAGAAGAAACTCATTGGCCACGGGTTAAATGCACGAATGCAGCGCTCAATAAACGCGGCATCTTGAGACCAATCAATCTTGGCTTCGTCTTTGCTCAGTTTGCTGGCGTAATTGGCTTGCTCATCGTCCTGTTTTACCGGGTTGGCATTGCCTGACGCGATATCGCCAAGACAATCAACCAAAGCTTCAGGGCCCAACTCGGCGAGCTTATCGTACATAGTCGCGCTGGTGTCGGTGGCTTCAATCGGAAGCGTTGCGATCTTTAGCATGTCGCCGGTATCAAGGCCGATATCCATCTGCATGATGGTAACACCAGTTTCTGCATCGCCCGCCCAAATAGAACGTTGAATCGGCGCCGCACCGCGCCAGCGAGGCAAGATCGAACCATGCACGTTGATACAGCCAAGCTTTGGTGTATCCAGAACGGCTTGAGGAAGCAGTAGACCGTATGCCACGACAACCATGATGTCAGCGTTAAGATCTTTTAGCTCTTGTTTTGCCTCATCAGATTTGAAATTGACGGGCTGATAAACCGGGATGTCATGCTCAAGCGCAATGTTTTTAACTGGACTTGCTGTGAGTTTTTTACCACGACCTGCTGGGCGATCTGGTTGGGTATAAACAGCGACAACCTCGTGCTCCGAAGACAATAACGCCGCCAAGTGACGGGCGGCGAAGTCTGGAGTACCGGCAAACACAATACGTAATGATTGGCTCACACTGACCTCTCTTAACTTAAATTCTTATTCGATTACTGCTTAGCGTTAAAGCGCTTAATTTTCTCAAGCTTGTCTTTAATACGCTTGCGCTTTAGAGGGGATAGGTAATCAACAAACAGTTTACCCTCTAGGTGGTCAAGCTCATGTTGAACACAGATAGCCAGTAGATCGTCCGCATCGAAAGTGAACTCTTCACCGTCGCGGTTTAGCGCTTTTACTGTTACTTCAGCTGCGCGAGGCACCAATGCACGAGCGCCAGGAACCGATAGACAGCCTTCTTCGATACCGTCTTCACCACGTTTTTCAGTGATTTCTGGGTTGATCAGAACCATAGGCTCGTCGCGAGTATCTGAAATATCAATCACAACAATTCGCTGATGAACGTCAACTTGGGTTGCTGCCAGACCGATACCTTCTTCGTCGTACATGGTTTCAATCATGTCGTCGACGATTTTTTGGATTTCCGGCGTTACCGCTTCAACGGGCTTTGCTACCGTTCTTAGGCGATCATCCGGGAAAGTTAATACTTGTAATACAGACATATACACTCAAAATGTTGAACTGTGCCGAATAGGCTTGGACTTCGTTGGTTCAATTCTAGACATTTTCCAACCTAAATGACAGCATCCCTTGAAACAAAGCGAAGGATTGCGGTGTATGAAGCAGGGAAATGTGCTGTTATTGAGGGGTTACATTGTTGTCGTCACGCTCGTCTTAGGTTTTCCCTCCCTCGCTGATAATTCTCTCACCTTAAAAGACCAAGCCCCTTCATTCTACCAAGTGAAAAAGGGCGACACGCTTTGGGCTATTTCCAGCCTTTATCTGTATTCTCCGTGGCGCTGGCCAGAACTCTGGGGAAACAATAGACACATCCATCATCCACACCTTATTTATCCTGGTGACCGATTGTCGCTGAGCTGGGTCGATGGCCAGCCAAGATTGACTCGTAAAAAGCTTGAGAAGCTATCGCCGAGTATTCAAATCGCGAGCAAAGCACCAATCGCTGCGATTAACGCGATAACGCAAGCTCGCTACACACGCACAGAAGGGTTGGTTTTAAGTAGTGAGCTGCGAGATTTTCCCAAAGTGATTGGCTCCAGCAACGGGCTAAAGTATGTCACCGCTCAAGATGATGTTTATATCAACTATCAAGGTAATGAAACCGATTGGGCCATTTACCGCGTAAGCCAAACATTCTCTGCATTGCAACCAGAGTACAGCATGCAGCAGGTTAGGATGGTGGCAGTCGCGAAGATGAAAACACAGAGTGCTGACATTACAACGCTTGAGATTGAAAGGCTCATTCATGAAGTTAAACAGCAGGATGTGGCGATTCCTCTGTCGTCGATTCAAACGCCTGAACATCTTCAATCTTTTGAACCTCACGCCGGAATACCTGCCGATGGACTTGCTATCGTTGGCATGATGGAAGCCACCCATTATGCGGTTCGAGGTCAGGCGGTGGTACTTAATCACGGGTTTGTGTCTGGTATTGAGCAAGGGAGTAGCTACACACTGGTGAGACCGGCACAGGCGTTTCAGTTCGCTCAAGGGGAGCACGGATTGACTGACACCTACCACGAAGGGCTATCACAACAATTGCCGACGATAGAAATTGGACATCTTGTGGTGATTCGCAGCTATCCGTTTTTCAGTATCGCTCTCATTACCGAGGCCAGTGAGCCCATTACTCGCCAAACCATCGTGGCTAATCCTGATAAAACGCCGACCAGTTAATGGGCCATGCTATTGATGAAAGGTATGGATGAATGCTATGGATGATAATACGAGAGTAGCTTGGCTCCGCCTCTCCCTGTGTCCGGGAATTGGTCCCGTCACGTTTTATAAGCTGCTAGCCGTTGATGACCCACGCAACATTGTGGAGTCAGATGAACAAACCTTATCTGCGATAGGGCTCAAGCCAAATCAAGTGAGCTTTATTCGGCGTAAGTCAGTTGAGCTTGCACATAAAGCGATGGAATGGAGCAATGGTGCCGACAACCACATCTTAATCCATCAAGATGAGCACTATCCGCCATTATTGCGTGAGTCTAAGGGCTGTCCTCCGGTTCTTTATGTCCAAGGCGATGTGAGTTTGTTGTCCGATCAGCAAATCGCCATGGTAGGCAGCCGAAATGCCAGCACAGGTGGTCTCGAGACTGCGCGCAGCTTTGCGGCTGAGTTTGTTCGATATGGCTATTGCGTAACAAGCGGCCTGGCACTCGGAATTGATGGCCATGCTCATCAGGGAGCACTAGATGCATGCGGGAAAACCATAGCGGTATTGGGCTCAGGGCTAGGCTCTATTTATCCAGCCCGCCACCGTTCCCTCGCGCAAAGGGTTGCTCAGCACGGAGCCTTGGTGAGTGAGCACCTTCCGTGGATAAAGCCAAGAGCGGAGCACTTTCCGAGACGAAATAGAATTGTCAGCGGGCTATCACTCGGTGTCGTGGTGGTGGAAGCGGCCGAGAAAAGTGGCTCACTGATAACCGCAAAATATGCAGCGGAGCAAGGACGTGAAGTTTTTGCTATTCCCGGTTCCATTCGCCATGCCTATCACTCGGGGTGTCATTCATTAATACGAACGGGCGCCTGTCTCGTACAAAGTGTTGAAGATGTATTGTGTGAAATAGAATCTCTGTCTAACTGGTCTAAAAAAGTACAACCAACACTTTTTGACCAAGTTATTGATAAAGAAGAATTGCCATTTGCAGATCTGTTGGCTAACGTAGGAATAGAGGCAACGCCGGTTGATATTTTGGCGCAAAAGACCCATATTCCTGTTCAAGAGGTCATGCAACAGCTTTTAGAGCTCGAATTATCGGGTCATGTTGTTGCTGTAAACGGTGGTTATATTCTTAAGGGGAGAGGCTAGCTATGATGATGGACATACTGATGTACCTGTTCGAAACCTACGTGCATAGCGATGCAGATCTGCAGGTAGACCAAGACGAACTTGAGGATGAGCTGTTAAGAGCAGGCTTTAAGCAAAAAGATATCTACAAGGCACTCGAATGGCTTGAGGATCTAGCTGAGCTGCAAAACACCGACAATCACTCCGCCATTGCGATGAGTGCCGCGACCTCGACACGGATCTACACCGCTCAAGAAATGACGCGCATGGATGTGAAAAGTCGTGGACTATTGATGTTCCTAGAACAGATTGGTGTACTGACCACAGAAACCCGTGAAATGGTTATCGACCGTGTAATGGGATTGGAAACCAACGACTTTGAGCTCGATGACCTGAAATGGATCATTTTAATGGTTTTGTTCAATGTTCCAGGCAACGAAAACGCGTACACTCTCATGGAAGAACTCATCTACACCGCTGAACGAGGTGTGGTGCATTAATCCTCCCAGCCCAATCAATTGGGTTGCTTGCGTTAAGAGAACACCATGAGTGGTAAAATCGACAATCAACTTTTCTCGGCTCATGAGCATGCACTGGATCATGAGCCGTGTCCTCAATGTGACGCTGGTAAGCTGATCCTTAAAAATGGCAAACACGGCCCTTTTCTAGGTTGCGACCAGTACCCTAGCTGCGATTACATTAAACCCTTGCATCAAAATGATGGTCATATCATCAAAGAGTTAGGTGTAGCGTGCCCTGACTGTGGCTCAGAGCTACTGCTGCGCCAAGGACGATTTGGAATGTTTATCGGCTGCAGTAACTACCCAGAATGTCATTTTATTCAATCACCCAACAAGCAAGAAGAGCCAGAGCAACCAACCCAAGCGACGGTCTCCTGTCCGGAATGTGCTAAAGGCGCGCTGACAGAGAGAAAGTCGCGCTTTGGCAAGGCCTTTTATGCCTGCGATCAGTATCCGAAGTGTAAGTTCGCAGTTAATCACCCTCCAGTCGAGGGGCACTGTCAGTATTGTGGTTTTGAGTTGTTGGTAGAAAAGAAGCGGGCATCAGGTACGGTACTTGAGTGCGCGTCAAGGCGCTGCCATAAAGTGCAAGAAAGCGAATAACAAAACGGCTCCCAATGGGAGCCGTTTTAAATTCTAGCGTTTAACCAAGCTTAAAGTGCTTCAGCGGCTGGTTTAAGTGCAGGAAAAGCGGTCTCATCTAGGAGTTCAGACAAGGCAAGCAGCTGCGCTTTTAACGCGGCTTTGTCGTCTGCAGTCACATTGATGTGACCCATCTTGCGACCAGCACGTTTGTCTTTACCATACCAGTGCACGTGGCAGCCAGTCAGAGCATGCACGGCTTCTGGCAGGGTATCTTCACCCAAAATGTTTACCATTGATGTCGTGCGAATGGCTTGTGTCGAGCCCAGCGGCATATCGCATACTGCGCGTAGGTGGTTTTCGAACTGACACGTATCGGCACCTTGCTGAGTCCAATGCCCAGAGTTGTGCACGCGAGGAGCGATCTCGTTGACAAGCAACTGACCATTGACATCGAAGAATTCAAGCGCGAGTACACCCACATAGTCCAGAGACTCAGCAACAGCGGTAAACATCTGCGCCGCTTGTGCTTGAAGTTCAGGTTCATCAATCGCAGTAGATAGTGTCAATACGCCATCGGTGTGCACATTTTCAGCCAGTGGATAGATAGCAATCTCACCTTGCTTATTGCGAGCACCAACCAATGAGACTTCCCGTTGGAAAGGAACAAACTCCTCGGCAACAATGGCTTGGCTGTCTGATTCAGCAATGCACTGTGCCATTTCGGTCCAGATAGCATCGACGTCATCAAGCGTTTTCAATCGCCACTGGCCTTTACCATCGTATCCGCCTAAAGCGCTTTTGAGCACCATTGGAAGGCCAACATGCTCAATAGCCGCGTCGAAATCAGCGCGTGTGTTGATGACAGCGTATTTAGCGTTCTTCACTCCGGCATTGTCGAGAAGTGCTTTCTCTATGCGACGGTCACCACCGGCTTTGATGGCCTCTGTCGAAGGTAGGAACTTGCCACTCTTCTCACAGATTGCGAGCACGTCATGTGGAATATGTTCGAACTCAGCGGTAATCACATCAGCTTGAGCGATCGCCTGCTCTAGACCGTTACCTAAAACTTCAAGTGTTAGCGGGTGAACGATATTCTCGCTACGCACGTCAAACGCGGAGATTTGAATATTCAATGGAGCGCCAGCCAGTGACATCATACGTGCCAGTTGTCCGGCCCCTAGAACCAGTACATGTTTCATTATTAGTCCTCAGAAGGATCTGGGTTAGCAAGTACGGTTTCTGTTTGTTGGCTGCGGAACGCTTCAACTTTTTCCATCACGGCATTATCGTGAACACCAATGATTTGCGCTGCTAGGATACCGGCATTTGCTGCACCTGCTTCACCAATTGCCAGTGTGCCAACCGCAATGCCTTTTGGCATTTGCACGATAGACAGTAATGAATCCATGCCCTTTAGGGCACGGCTTTGAACTGGAACGCCTAATACAGGAACGCTTGTGAATGCTGCAGCCATACCAGGAAGGTGTGCAGCACCGCCTGCGCCTGCGATGATAACTGAGATGCCACGCTCTTTAGCAGAGGTCGCGTAGTCAGCGAGTAGTTGCGGTGTACGGTGAGCAGAAACAACCTTGGTTTCATAATCCACACCAAACTGATCCAGCATTTCTGCTGCAAGTTTCATGGTTGGCCAATCTGATTTTGAACCCATAATAATGCCGACTTTCATCCGAAGCTCCTTCAAGGCGTGTGCAAATGGACTAATTTGCGCGCATTATACGAGGATTTTTTTCTTAGGAAAACGTTTGCGTGGGTGAATTTTGTGTTTTTTTCTGGATTCTCACCCGGCTTTTGAGCATAGTGCCGTTGAAATGTAAAATAATTGTTTAGCTTTTAATAAAAGGAAGTCTCGGTGGATAATTTTCAAACCACAGTTGCGGCGCTTCAATCCGGTGAAGTAATTGCTTATCCAACGGAAGGTGTGTTCGGTGTTGGATGTGACCCTGATGATACTAAGGCGATTGAAAAACTGCTGGCAGTAAAAGAGCGTCCGGTAGAGAAAGGTCTTATCCTCATCGCGGCCAATTTTGAACAGCTGCGTCCCTACATAGATGAAACACAGTTAACGCAGCAACAGCTAGAGAGTGTTCAACAGACTTGGCCAGGGCCTTATACCTGGATCATGCCAGCCAGCTCTCGTGTCTCTTCTTGGTTAAGCGGTGCTTTTGATACCATTGCGGTGCGCGTGACCGACCATCAATTGGTGCAAAAGCTGTGTTTGGTCTACGGCAAGCCGATTACCTCAACCAGTGCTAACCTTTCCGGTATGCCATCATGCATGACGACAGAAGAAGTGAAAGAGCAGCTCGGTGACCGATTAGTGGCTATTCTCGAGGGTGAAACCGGCGGTCGAAACAAGCCTAGTGAAATCCGCGATGCGCGCACCTTAAAAGTACTAAGACAAGGTTAAGGAGACCCTGTGCAGCAAGTCGATAAACATCAAGTCAAAGCGTTTCTACTTCAGCTTCAAGACGATATCTGCCAAAAACTCGAGCAACAAGACGGTGTTGCTACCTTTCAGCAAGATGAGTGGCAACGTGAGCAAGGTGGCGGCGGTCGCAGCCGAGTGATGAAAGACGGTCACGTGTTTGAGCAAGGCGGCGTGAACTTCTCACATGTGTTTGGCGACAAGATGCCCGCTTCCGCAACAGCTCACCGACCAGAATTAGCCGGGCGTAAGTTTGAAGCGATGGGGGTATCGCTAGTGATTCACCCTAAAAACCCTTATATCCCTACCTCACATGCCAATGTGCGCTTTTTCATTGCTGAAAAAGAGGGAGAAGATCCGATTTGGTGGTTTGGTGGAGGCTTTGACCTGACACCGTTTTATCCGTTCGAAGAGGATTGCCAGCACTGGCATGATACCGCTAAGCAAATCTGCCAGCCATTTGGCGACGAAGTTTATGCGGAGCATAAGAAGTGGTGTGATGATTACTTCTTCTTGCCACATCGAAATGAAACTCGCGGTGTAGGTGGCTTATTCTTTGATGATCTCAATCAGTGGGGATTTGAACGCTCATTTGCCTACATGCAGGCGGTGGGTAATGGGTATACCAATGCTTATTTGCCTATAGTCGAGAAGCGCAAAGACGAGTCTTATGGTGAACGCGAGCGCAATTTCCAGCTGTATCGTCGCGGACGCTATGTAGAGTTTAACCTTGTTTATGATCGTGGGACGCTGTTTGGCTTGCAAAGTGGTGGCCGTACAGAGTCCATTCTGATGTCGATGCCTCCATTGGCTCGTTGGGAATACAGTTACCAACCTGAAGAGGGAAGTGCCGAGGCGAAGCTGTATAGCGACTATCTACAACCTAGAGAGTGGTAATTGAGCGGATAGCCACAGTTCAAATAGCCATGGTTCAACTTGGCGAATGTGTGTCGAAATGATAGTGTCGAGCTATACCTTTCGGCACCCATTAGGCAAGGACAGTAGGCACAGACATGAGCAAGCCCGATCAGTACGTTGTATTTGGTAACCCCATTTCACAAAGTAAGTCACCGTATATTCATACACTTTTCGCACGACAAACCTCGCAAAACCTAGAGTATGGTCGCCAAGAGCCGGAACCTGAAGGTTTCAAACAAGCGGCAACGGACTTTTTTCTATCGGGTGGCAAAGGGTGCAACATTACCGCACCGTTTAAAGAAGACGCTTATCAGTTCGCAGGTCGTCTGACCGAGCGCGCGCAGCTTGCCGGTGCGGTCAATACGCTCAAGAAACTTGATGACGGCGAAATCATTGGAGATAACACCGACGGCGAAGGCTTAGTTCAAGATCTGCTACAACACCAAGTTCAGTTAGAAGGCGCCTCCATCTTAGTGATTGGTGCTGGTGGTGCTGCTCGAGGTGTTCTCAAGCCACTACTCGATCAAAAGCCCGCATCTATAACTATCACCAACCGTACTTTTGAAAAAGCACAGCAGCTCTCTGAGCTTTTTGATGAGTTTGGCCCAATTGCAGCGGTGCCAATGAGCGATATTGCAAACGCTTATGATGTGGTCATCAACTCTTCTTCTACCAGCCTCTATAAACAGCTTCCTGATGTTAGTAGTGCTATCTTTGCTAACCACACCGTCAGTTATGACATGACTTATGGTCAAGGACTAACGACATTCAATCAATGGGCCAAGGATTCTGGCGCAAGATTCGCTTATGATGGTCTGGGTATGCTTGTTGGGCAAGCGGCCGAAAGCTTCATGTTATGGCGAGGTTTGAGACCGGGCACTAAGCAGATCTTGCGAGAGCTAAGAAAGAACCTAGAAGGCTAATCGAATGAATCAGTCCATTTTGTTTTCTGACCAGCTTACTTGGAATGAGGAAACCGGCATGGTTGAGTTTCATGCTCAGCAGGCTGGAATGTTGATTATCTGTTTGGTGAGTTTGGACAAGCTGGGTAAGCTTAATAACTCCAGTGAGGTTTCAAAGGAAAACGCCTTTGAGCAGTTTGAAGCGGCGCGCTTTGATATAGAAGAGATAGCTGAAAGCCTCGTTGAAGATGAGGCTTTCGATGAACAGGGACGCATTATCATTAACTAACGAATGATCGTTACTTCCTGCATATAGTCATTTTTGTTCTGAACATAGTTATTGGCAGAGCGCAGCAAAAAGGCTCTTTCTTTATCGGTTAAAGGACGAGCCTGTTTGACAGGGCTGCCTACATAGAGGTAGCCACTTTCTAAAACTTTATTAGGTGGCACCAGCGAACCTGCTCCTATCATCACATCGGACTCAATGGTTGCGCCATCAAGTACGATGCTCCCCATACCCACAAGAACCCTATCTTTGATGATGCAGCCATGCAGCATTACCTTATGACCGATAGTAACGTCATTACCTATGAGTAATGGGTAGCCTTCAGGGTTTTCCGCATTCTTATGGGTAACGTGCAATACACTGTTGTCTTGGATATTAGTGCGCTCACCGATTTCTATATGGTTCACATCACCACGCGCTGACACTAGGGGCCAAACACTGGCATCTTTACCAAAGCGGACATCACCGACGATAACACTGGTTTCATCTATATAGACGGAGCTGTCTAATTGTGGCTTTATGCCCTTGTAACTGCGAATTGAAGTCATATCAGTCTCTAAATCTGTGGAATGGGGCTATTTTGGCGAGTTATTGCAGTAATTTACAGCGCCAAAGCACAAAAAATAACCATACAAACAAAAAATGCGAAAAAACTGCATTTAGGGTATTGCCAATGTGATTTCGATCTCTATAATGCCCCCTCGCTGACACGGGAAAGGACAACGAAATCCCCAACGAGTCAGAAGGTCACAAGCTTCTAAGAAGCTTAGCAAAATAAGTTGAAAAAAGTGGTTGACACGAAAACTTATCTCGCTAAAATGGCCATCCGTTTTGAGAGGGACGCTTAGTCCGAAGCTCGAAACAAGCTCTTTAACAATATAAACCTATCAATCTGTGTGGGCACTCGTTGATGATAATCAAATTAGATACCTCGGTATCAAATTAGGTTTCAATGAAACGAAGTGACCATTGAATCGAAAGATTCAGCACAGTCAATTCAAACATTACTTTATGTAATGTTCAGTATTCATTGAGCCGAACAAAATCTTAAATTGAAGAGTTTGATCATGGCTCAGATTGAACGCTGGCGGCAGGCCTAACACATGCAAGTCGAGCGGAAACGAGTTAACTGAACCTTCGGGGAACGTTAACGGCGTCGAGCGGCGGACGGGTGAGTAATGCCTGGGAAATTGCCCTGATGTGGGGGATAACCATTGGAAACGATGGCTAATACCGCATAATAGCTTCGGCTCAAAGAGGGGGACCTTCGGGCCTCTCGCGTCAGGATATGCCCAGGTGGGATTAGCTAGTTGGTGAGGTAATGGCTCACCAAGGCGACGATCCCTAGCTGGTCTGAGAGGATGATCAGCCACACTGGAACTGAGACACGGTCCAGACTCCTACGGGAGGCAGCAGTGGGGAATATTGCACAATGGGCGCAAGCCTGATGCAGCCATGCCGCGTGTGTGAAGAAGGCCTTCGGGTTGTAAAGCACTTTCAGCAGTGAGGAAGGCGGGTACGTTAATAGCGTGCTCGTTTGACGTTAGCTGCAGAAGAAGCACCGGCTAACTCCGTGCCAGCAGCCGCGGTAATACGGAGGGTGCGAGCGTTAATCGGAATTACTGGGCGTAAAGCGCATGCAGGTGGTTAGTTAAGTCAGATGTGAAAGCCCGGGGCTCAACCTCGGAACTGCATTTGAAACTGGCTGACTAGAGTACTGTAGAGGGGGGTAGAATTTCAGGTGTAGCGGTGAAATGCGTAGAGATCTGAAGGAATACCGGTGGCGAAGGCGGCCCCCTGGACAGATACTGACACTCAGATGCGAAAGCGTGGGGAGCAAACAGGATTAGATACCCTGGTAGTCCACGCCGTAAACGATGTCTACTTGGAGGTTGTGGCCTTGAGCCGTGGCTTTCGGAGCTAACGCGTTAAGTAGACCGCCTGGGGAGTACGGTCGCAAGATTAAAACTCAAATGAATTGACGGGGGCCCGCACAAGCGGTGGAGCATGTGGTTTAATTCGATGCAACGCGAAGAACCTTACCTACTCTTGACATCCAGAGAACTTAGCAGAGATGCTTTGGTGCCTTCGGGAACTCTGAGACAGGTGCTGCATGGCTGTCGTCAGCTCGTGTTGTGAAATGTTGGGTTAAGTCCCGCAACGAGCGCAACCCTTATCCTTGTTTGCCAGCACTTCGGGTGGGAACTCCAGGGAGACTGCCGGTGATAAACCGGAGGAAGGTGGGGACGACGTCAAGTCATCATGGCCCTTACGAGTAGGGCTACACACGTGCTACAATGGCGCATACAGAGGGCTGCCAACTTGCGAAAGTGAGCGAATCCCAAAAAGTGCGTCGTAGTCCGGATTGGAGTCTGCAACTCGACTCCATGAAGTCGGAATCGCTAGTAATCGTGGATCAGAATGCCACGGTGAATACGTTCCCGGGCCTTGTACACACCGCCCGTCACACCATGGGAGTGGGCTGCAAAAGAAGTGGGTAGTTTAACCTTCGGGAGGACGCTCACCACTTTGTGGTTCATGACTGGGGTGAAGTCGTAACAAGGTAGCCCTAGGGGAACCTGGGGCTGGATCACCTCCTTATACGAATAGATTATTGCGATGAGTGTTCACACAGATTGATTAGGTTTGTAAAGATAAAGAGATTTTGTTTTTGCTGAAAAGCGAAAGCAGAAAATAGTAAGTGCCCAACACTTACTGCTTAGTGTCCCGTTCGTCTAGAGGCCTAGGACACCGCCCTTTCACGGCGGTAACAGGGGTTCGACTCCCCTACGGGATACCATTGGGTCGTTAGCTCAGTTGGTAGAGCAGTTGACTTTTAATCAATTGGTCGCAGGTTCGAATCCTGCACGACCCACCATTCCTTCTTTGAAGGAACTCTCAAGAAATGGGGCTATAGCTCAGCTGGGAGAGCGCCTGCCTTGCACGCAGGAGGTCAGCAGTTCGATCCTGCTTAGCTCCACCATTCTTGAACATTCCACGGAATGACTTTCGTGGGCGATTAGCTCAGTTGGGAGAGCACCTCCCTTACAAGGAGGGGGTCACTGGTTCGAGCCCGGTATCGCCCACCATCTTTAAGCACATTTGCTTAAGTGTTCTTAAAAATGGTTTCGAAAGAAACTAGCTCTTTAACAATTTGGAAAGCTGACGAATAAGAATTGATTATTCTTATTCAATTAAAAGTTCTCAAATCCTATGTCGAAAGATGTAGGTACCAACACACATTCAAGTGTTCTTGGAATTTGAGTCCGGCAAAATCGAGTCTGCACATGTATAAAAATGCAGACAACTTTGGTTACGTAACAAAGACCCTTTGGGGTTGTATGGTTAAGTGACTAAGCGTACACGGTGGATGCCTTGGCAGTCAGAGGCGATGAAAGGCGTAATAACTTGCGATAAGCCCAGATTAGGTAGTAATAACCTTTGAGTCTGGGATTCCTGAATGGGGAAACCCACCTGCATAAGCAGGTATCGCTGAGTGAATACATAGCTCAGCGAGGCGAACCGGGGGAACTGAAACATCTAAGTACCCCGAGGAAGAGAAATCAACCGAGATTCCGAAAGTAGCGGCGAGCGAAATTGGATTAGCCCTTAAGCTTTTAATGAGACAGGCGAAGGCTCTGGAAAGTGCCGCGATACAGGGTGATAGCCCCGTAACCGACATCTCATCATCAGTGAAATCGAGTAGGGCGGGACACGTGATATCCTGTCTGAATATGGGGGGACCATCCTCCAAGGCTAAATACTACTGACTGACCGATAGTGAACCAGTACCGTGAGGGAAAGGCGAAAAGAACCCCTGTGAGGGGAGTGAAATAGAACCTGAAACCGTGTACGTACAAGCAGTAGGAGCACCTTCGTGGTGTGACTGCGTACCTTTTGTATAATGGGTCAGCGACTTATATTCAGTGGCAAGGTTAACCGTTTAGGGGAGCCGTAGGGAAACCGAGTCTTAACTGGGCGTTCAGTCTCTGGATATAGACCCGAAACCAGGTGATCTAGCCATGGGCAGGTTGAAGGTTGAGTAACATCAACTGGAGGACCGAACCGACTAATGTTGAAAAATTAGCGGATGACTTGTGGCTAGGGGTGAAAGGCCAATCAAACCTGGAGATAGCTGGTTCTCCCCGAAATCTATTTAGGTAGAGCCTCGGACGAATACTACTGGGGGTAGAGCACTGTTAAGGCTAGGGGGTCATCCCGACTTACCAACCCTTTGCAAACTCCGAATACCAGTAAGTACTATCCGGGAGACACACGGCGGGTGCTAACGTCCGTCGTGGAGAGGGAAACAACCCAGACCGCCAGCTAAGGTCCCAAATTATAGCTAAGTGGGAAACGATGTGGGAAGGCTTAGACAGCTAGGATGTTGGCTTAGAAGCAGCCATCATTTAAAGAAAGCGTAATAGCTCACTAGTCGAGTCGGCCTGCGCGGAAGATGTAACGGGGCTAAGCTATAAACCGAAGCTGCGGCAATGACTTAGGTCATTGGGTAGGGGAGCGTTCTGTAAGCCGTTGAAGGTGGACTGTAAGGTCTGCTGGAGGTATCAGAAGTGCGAATGCTGACATGAGTAACGATAAAGGGGGTGAAAAACCTCCTCGCCGGAAGACCAAGGGTTCCTGTCCAACGTTAATCGGGGCAGGGTGAGTCGACCCCTAAGGCGAGGCCGAAAGGCGTAGTCGATGGGAAACGGGTTAATATTCCCGTACTTCTTACAATTGCGATGGGGGGACGGAGAAGGCTAGGTGGGCCTGGCGACGGTTGTCCAGGTTCAAGTGCGTAGGCTTAAGAGTTAGGTAAATCCGGCTCTTTTTAAGGCTGAGACACGACGTCGAGCTACTACGGTAGTGAAGTCATTGATGCCATGCTTCCAGGAAAAGCCTCTAAGCTTCAGATTGTAAGGAATCGTACCCCAAACCGACACAGGTGGTCGGGTAGAGAATACCAAGGCGCTTGAGAGAACTCGGGTGAAGGAACTAGGCAAAATGGTACCGTAACTTCGGGAGAAGGTACGCTCCTCGCGGTGAAGTCCCTTGCGGATGGAGCTATGGGGAGTCGCAGATACCAGGTGGCTGCAACTGTTTATTAAAAACACAGCACTGTGCAAAATCGTAAGATGACGTATACGGTGTGACGCCTGCCCGGTGCCGGAAGGTTAATTGATGGGGTTAGACTTCGGTCGAAGCTCTTGATCGAAGCCCCGGTAAACGGCGGCCGTAACTATAACGGTCCTAAGGTAGCGAAATTCCTTGTCGGGTAAGTTCCGACCTGCACGAATGGCGTAATGATGGCCACGCTGTCTCCACCCGAGACTCAGTGAAATTGAAATCGCTGTGAAGATGCAGTGTACCCGCGGCTAGACGGAAAGACCCCGTGAACCTTTACTACAGCTTGGCACTGAACATTGACCCTACATGTGTAGGATAGGTGGGAGGCTTTGAAACTAGTACGCCAGTATTAGTGGAGCCGTCCTTGAAATACCACCCTTGTAGTGTTGATGTTCTAACGTCGGCCCCTTATCGGGGCTGCGGACAGTGCCTGGTGGGTAGTTTGACTGGGGCGGTCTCCTCCCAAAGAGTAACGGAGGAGCACGAAGGTGGGCTAATCACGGTTGGACATCGTGAGGTTAGTGCAATGGCATAAGCCCGCTTGACTGCGAGAATGACAATTCGAGCAGGTGCGAAAGCAGGTCATAGTGATCCGGTGGTTCTGAATGGAAGGGCCATCGCTCAACGGATAAAAGGTACTCCGGGGATAACAGGCTGATACCGCCCAAGAGTTCATATCGACGGCGGTGTTTGGCACCTCGATGTCGGCTCATCACATCCTGGGGCTGAAGTCGGTCCCAAGGGTATGGCTGTTCGCCATTTAAAGTGGTACGCGAGCTGGGTTTAGAACGTCGTGAGACAGTTCGGTCCCTATCTGCCGTGGGCGTTGGAAGATTGAAGGGGGCTGCTCCTAGTACGAGAGGACCGGAGTGGACGAACCTCTGGTGTTCGGGTTGTGATGCCAATCGCATTGCCCGGTAGCTAAGTTCGGAATCGATAACCGCTGAAAGCATCTAAGCGGGAAGCGAGCCCTGAGATGAGTCTTCCCTGGCACTTTAAGTGTCCTAAAGGGTTGTTCGAGACTAGAACGTTGATAGGCAGGGTGTGTAAGCGTTGTGAGGCGTTGAGCTAACCTGTACTAATTGCCCGTGAGGCTTAACCATACAACACCCAAAGGGTTTTGATGGACTCAAAGCAAGAACTTTGAATGTGTATTTAGACTTTTAAAATCAGTTTTCCGAATTAAAGAATTTGCTTGGCGACCATAGCGTTGTGGACCCACCTGATCCCATGCCGAACTCAGAAGTGAAACGCAATAGCGCCGATGGTAGTGTGGGGCTTCCCCATGTGAGAGTAGGACATCGCCAGGCTTTGAACATTATCTGTTTAAAGCACGATTTAGATAAGACTTTAAATAGACCACTGCGGAGTGGTAGTTCAGTTGGTTAGAATACCGGCCTGTCACGCCGGGGGTCGCGGGTTCGAGTCCCGTCCACTCCGCCACTTATTAGAAAACCCGATGCGAAAGCGTCGGGTTTTTTATTATCTATAGTTTGGTAGCTTCCCTTTCAAGGAAGTCGAGTCCCGGTTGTATGCAACCCTAGACTGGGCGTCCCCGCCACTATTCAAGAAGCCTCGTTTAACGACGAGGTTTTTTTGCATTTGTAATTCTTTAATTATCTCGTACTGTATTCAACTGTAGCAATCAAACCACACTCAGTGCAAACGTTACTCCTGTAACTTTTGAATTTTTGGTAGGGTTCAGCCCACTACATCATCAAAATTTATCCTTAGTTTCCTAGATCTTCACTCGAATTTATAGAGTGTTCGTATATTATTACTCCCATCAGTAAGTTTTTTAAAAAGAGTGGTTATGGGACAGCTTTCAATTTTAGGCTTTATAGCAATCGGTGGGGCATTTGGCGCTTGCAGTCGCTATTTGATTTCTGAGCTTTGTGTGATGATCCTAGGGCGTGGTTTCCCTTATGGTACGTTAACCGTGAATGTTGTCGGTTCGTTTATCATGGGGCTGTTGATAGCGGCTTTTGAGGCAGAGGTGTTTGCTCCAGAGCCATGGCGTCAGATCATTGGTCTTGGCTTTTTAGGCGCATTGACGACATTCTCTACCTTTTCGATGGACAATGTATTACTAATGCAGCAAGGCGCATTTTTGAAGATGGGACTAAACGTGCTCCTTAACGTTGTGTTAAGTATCTCAGCCTGTTGGATAGGTTTTCAAATTTTAACCAAAAGTTAGTCAAAAACCACTCAACGGTTATTGAATGTTCGGAATCTTTTCTTCTATAATCGTTGCCAATACTTGTCGGAGTGCCCTCTGGGCTGAGACCGTTAATTCGGGATCCGTTGAACCTGATCTGGTTAATACCAGCGAAGGGAACAAGAGAATAAAAGTAACTTCACCTCTTTTATTATCAAATAGCTCACGCTATTGCAGTTGATACCTCTTGTATTCACACATCCGTCAAGCATTTATCTTTTATAACTATATGATATATAAGGAAATGCTATGTCGACACGTAAGCAAAATAGACTGGACGCAAAGAACTTCATCGATACGTTATCGGTGACGCCCTATCCAAACTCAGAGAAAACCTATATTCAAGGTAGCCGCAGCGATCTGCAGGTACCGATGCGTAAGATCTCTCTTTCCGATAGTCTAATTGGTGGCAATCAAGATAACCCTGTATACGAGCCTAACGAGCCTATACACGTGTATGACACCTCTGGCCTATACACGGACCCTCAACATGACATCGACCTCTACAATGGGCTCCCAAAGCTCAGGGAGCAATGGATAGAAGAACGCCTAGATACGGAAGTACTAGACGGTGTGACTTCTGAGTTCGCCAAGGAGCGTTTAGCTGATGAAACCTTGGACGAGCTTCGTTACGGTCAATTACCTCGCATTAGACGTGCTACCGATGGAGCATGCGTTACTCAGCTTCACTATGCTCGTAAAGGCATTATTACTCCTGAGATGGAGTACATTGCCATCCGCGAGAATATGGGACGTCAAAAGCTTAAAGACGAAATGCTCACTCAGCAACATCCCGGACAACACTTCGGCGCTAACCTACCAAAAGAAATCACTCCTGAGTTTGTGCGTAAAGAGGTTGCTGAAGGGCGTGCCATTATACCGTCAAACATCAATCACCCTGAGTCTGAGCCAATGATCATTGGTCGAAACTTTTTAGTAAAGGTTAACGCCAATATCGGTAATTCATCGGTCACGTCATCTATTGAAGAAGAAGTAGAAAAATTGGTGTGGGGTACGCGCTGGGGTGCCGATACCGTGATGGATTTGTCTACCGGACGAAATATTCACGAGACTCGAGAATGGATCCTTCGAAATAGTCCAGTACCGATTGGTACCGTTCCTATGTATCAAGCATTAGAAAAGGTAAATGGTGTAGCTGAGAATCTTACATGGGAAGTGATGCGAGATACACTGATAGAGCAAGCGGAGCAGGGGGTTGATTACTTTACGATCCACGCGGGTTTGCTTCTACATCATATCCCATTAACCGCAAAGCGTGTGACAGGCATTGTAAGCCGAGGTGGTTCTATTATCGCTAAGTGGTGTCTTGCGCATCATGAAGAGAGCTTTCTCTACACCAACTTCAAAGAGATCTGTGAGATTTGTGCACGCTATGACGTTGCGTTATCTCTAGGCGATGGGCTGCGCCCTGGTTCGATAGCCGATGCTAACGATGAAGCTCAGTTTGCTGAGCTTAGAACGCTTGGCAAACTGACTAAGATAGCGTGGGAGCACGATGTTCAGGTAATCATTGAAGGCCCAGGCCATGTGCCAATGCATATGATTAAAGAGAACATGGAGGAGCAGCTTGAACATTGCCACGAAGCGCCTTTCTATACTCTAGGTCCATTAACTACAGATATTGCACCTGGCTATGACCACATTACCTCAGGTATCGGGGCTGCAATGATTGGTTGGTATGGCTGCGCTATGTTGTGTTATGTGACACCCAAAGAGCATCTTGGCCTGCCCAATAAAGAAGATGTGAAGACTGGTCTTATTACTTACAAACTTGCCGCACACGCTGCTGATCTGGCAAAGGGTCATCCGGGCGCTCAGATCCGTGATAATGCACTGTCAAAGGCAAGATTTGAGTTCCGCTGGGAAGATCAATTCAACCTCGCTCTCGACCCCGATACAGCACGCCAATTCCATGACGAAACCTTGCCTCAAGAATCTGGGAAAGTTGCCCACTTCTGTTCCATGTGTGGTCCTAAATTCTGCTCAATGAAAATCTCACAAGAGGTTCGCGAGTATGCAAAAGACTATCAATCCAATGAAAATATTGAGGTCAAATTAATCGATGATCCCCTTGAAGGAATGCGTCAAAAATCTCAGGAGTTTAGGGCGACGGGTGCCGAACTTTACCACCCAGCTGTCACCGAAGAATAACTCTACCAACTAGAAGACTAAGGAGCTTCCGTTGAAACTTTTATTGCCCTCTATTTATGCGCCTTTACATTCTCATATAGAGGATGTACTTCAACTTGCAAGTAAGGTTGGCTTTGCTGTCGAGTCTATCGAGCTTTCTATCTCAGACCAATGCGAGGTAGTGACGATTGTTAATGGAAATGAAGTCAGTACGATTTCTAACGACAGTCATCGTAACGAACATTTCGCTAACTGCGACTATCGAGTTCGCTATTTACATGATTTAGATGAAACACAGTTATCGAGTAACCTTGCATCGCTTGAATTTGGCGATGTCTACATCGATGTCGCTAGCGCTAATAATTACGCTGATGTTTGGTCGTGTAGAGAAGGCACAATAAAGGCTTCAGCGGACGCCAATAAGGTCATAGACAAGGATAATCATTTTGCTTGGTTTGTTGTCTGCTTAGCTCTGGATTTTCCTCTTGAGGATACGATGATGCTCGCAAGAGCAGGGAGTGTTTCACGTGAAACATGGCCAGCTCAGCTCGAGCAGTTTTCAGTACCCGTTATTGAAAACCATCACCTTGGCATTCGTGTTGGCTGGGCCGTTGATGCGTCCAACCAAGCTTTCCCTAAAGTGAGTAAGCAAAAGCTAGGTCTCTATCCAGTGGTTGATAGCATTGAATGGATAGAGCGTCTGTTAGAGCTAGGCATTAAAACGATTCAGCTTCGAATCAAGCAACCTGATACACCTAACCTTAAACAACAAATAGAACAAGCTATAAGACTTGGCGAGAAGCATGATGCACAAGTCTTTATTAATGACTATTGGCAGTTGGCACTTAAGCATGGTGCTTATGGTGTTCACTTAGGGCAAGAAGACATCGAAGTTGCGGACTTAAAGCAACTAGCTGAGCAAGGTATTGCGTTAGGGCTATCGACGCACGGTTACTACGAATTGTTGCGCATTATCCAGATCAATCCGAGCTACGTTGCTTTGGGCCACATTTTCCCGACAACGACTAAACAGATGCCGTCGAGACCACAAGGCTTAGTTAGGTTGGCCTTATATCAAAAGCTCATCGATTCGATTCCTTACGGTGATGTAATCGGCTATCCGACGGTCGCTATTGGTGGGATCGATCTTAGAACAGCGAAACCCGTCTGGGACTGTGGTGTTACGAGTCTAGCAGTTGTACGAGCAATTACCTTATCCGACAACGTACCGGCGGTACTTGATAACTTTGCAACGATTATGAGTGAGCGAACACATGATTAACGATGCTCAGTTCAAACAGTATTTGAGACAACTCAGCTTGACGAATGTGGGTGAAGCAGGACAAGCAGATATTGTGAACTCTCATGTTTTGATCATTGGTTGCGGTGGTCTTGGAACTGCCGCGAGTATCTATCTAGCTGGAGCTGGGATAGGCCGAATAGTGCTAGCAGATGATGATGTCATTGAAACGTCCAATCTACCTAGGCAAGTTACCTATGGCTACGCAGATATCGGTGCAGCTAAGGTAGCGTGTTTGGCTAAAAGTCTCACCAACCAAAACCCGAATATTAGCGTCAGAGCGATTGATAAGAGGCTTGAGGCTAGCCAGTTAGCGTTAGAGATATCGCTTGCAGAAGTGGTTGTGGACTGTAGCGACAACATCACTACACGCCAGGCTGTTAACCAGTACTGCCGTCAACACAATACCGATTTAGTGACTGCGGCGGCAATTGGATGGAATGGGCAACTGAGCGTATTCCCTTTTTCATCCAACCTAGATGTACCGTGTTATCGCTGCCTGTACCCATTTGACGAGATAAAAGGGACGTCAAAATGCTCGGAATCGGCGGTAATGGGGCCTGTGGTTGGGATGATGGGGGTCTATCAAGCGCTAGAGACATTAAAGCTACTCCTAGCAGTTCATCGTGATAGCCAAGATAAACAGTTGCCAGATTTGAGACTATTCGACGGACTCAATGGTAGTTGGCAATCATTGCGAATTAACAAAGACACTGAATGCAGTGTGTGCGGCAACAAGTAAAAAGAAGTAAGAGAGCAGAGATGATTCAGTTAAAAGTAAATAATTCCATCCATCAGATGTCGCAAGAAACTAACCTAGCTAACTTGCTTACAGAGCTAGATATTGACGCGCTAGGTTGTGCGATTGCTGTCGACGATCAGATCGTTCCTAAATCGGAGTGGCCTACATTCACTGTCAAAGAAAACATGTCCATCAATATTTTTCAAGCGATAGCAGGGGGCTAACTGATGCTGAAGATTGCAGATAAAACCTTTAACTCAAGACTTTTTACCGGTACAGGTAAATTCGCTGATCAGTCGTTGATGATGAAGTCTATCGTGGAGAGTGGTTCAGAATTAGCGACGATGGCACTAAAGCGGGTTGATCTCGACGGTCAAGATGATGACATCTTGCGTCCTCTAATCAGTAATAAGGTCAACTTGCTTCCCAACACCTCAGGTGCAAAAAACGCAAAGGATGCAATATTTGCGGCTCATCTAGCGAGAGAAGCATTGGGTACTAACTGGTTAAAATTGGAAATACACCCTGACCCGAAATACTTACTACCTGATCCAATCGAAACATTAAAGGCGGCGGAGCAGTTAGTAAAAGATGGTTTTATTGTTTTACCTTACTGTCACTCTGATCCGACGCTTTGTAAACATTTAGAGGAAGTTGGCTGTGCTGCTGTGATGCCATTGGGTGCGCCGATTGGAAGCAATAAAGGTATAGTCAGTAAAGACTTCCTAGAGATCATAATCGAGCAAGCAAATGTGCCTGTTGTCGTCGACGCTGGAATTGGCGCACCTTCTCATGCAGCACTTGCTATGGAGATGGGGGCCGATGCGGTCTTGGTTAACACAGCAATAGCCGCTGCTGCTGACCCAGTCGCGATGGCTCGTGCATTTAAGTTAGCAGTAGAATCAGGTCGCATCGCTTATGAAAGTGGATTGGCTGGTACGGTGAATTACGCGGTTGCGTCTAGTCCGCTTACTGCATTCCTTGATTCGATGTAGGAGAAGGCACCATGAGCTTTGTTGAAGAACATGCTAAGTATGACTGGGATGACGTTAGGTTGTCTATCTATGGCAAAACAGCGGGCGATGTGCAAAGAGCTTTGTCTAAATCTCGTCTTGATCTAGAAGATTTCAAGGCATTGATTAGTCCTGCAGCCGAGCCTTTTCTAGAGCAAATGGCGCAGCGTTCCTTCGCTCTAACTCGTAAGCGTTTCGGTCATACTATGTCTATGTACATACCCTTGTATTTATCCAATCTGTGTGCCAACGCGTGTACTTACTGCGGCTTTTCCATGGAGAACCGTATTAAACGTAAAACACTATCGAAGCAGGAGATAGCACTCGAATGTGACGTTATTAAACAAATGGGCTTCGACAATATCCTTTTGGTGACAGGCGAGCACGAGAATAAGGTGGGAATGAAGTACTTTAACGAAGTCATTCCAGAGATCAAAAGACACTTTAGCTATCTCGCGATGGAAGTGCAGCCTCTCGATAGAGAAGATTACGCGACATTAAAGCAGCATGGCTTAGATGCGGTGATGGTTTATCAAGAGACCTATCACAGACGTACCTATGCAGAGCATCATCTGCGTGGTAACAAGATGGATTTTGATTACCGACTGGATACGCCGGACCGTCTTGCGCAGGCTGGTATTGATAAAATTGGAATCGGTTCTCTGATAGGACTCGAAGAGTGGCGCACCGACTGTTTTTACGTCGCGGCACACCTTCAGTATCTTGAGAGTCGTTATTGGAAAACGCGTTACTCGATCTCGTTCCCAAGGCTTAGACCTTGCGAGGGAGCACTGCAACCTAAGTCGGTGATGACAGACAAGCAGCTGGTTCAGTTAATCTGCGCTTATCGATTATTCAATAACGAGGTAGAGTTGTCACTGTCGACTCGTGAATCAGCCGCGTTTAGAGACCATGTTTATCCTCTCGGTATTACCAGTATTAGCGCAGCATCTAAAACACAGCCAGGCGGCTACGCTAACGACGAAGAAGAGCTAGAGCAGTTTGCCATTAGTGATGAGCGAAGTGCAGAGCTTGTTGCGGCCTCTGTTAAAAGGGCAGGTATGGAACCGGTTTGGAAGGATTGGCACCAGTCTTATTCTGGATAGTAACTCTGACAGGTTTCACGTGAAACAACAAAAAAAAGGCGCTGTAAACCAGCGCCTTTTCTTCATCTAACAGATTTAGCTTAGATTGGCTTACAAGCTTCCTCTAGCCAAACTAGCGCTTCTCCCTCGACTAATGGAGAGACGTCGCTCCAGACTTTTTGATGATACTGATTCAACCAAGCCTTTTCGCCTTCAGTGAGCAGTTCTGTCACGATATTGCGTTTGTCGATTGGGCAGCGAGTCAACGCCTCAAAACCGTACATTACGCTATCACCATTTGTTGCCTTTTCGACAACAAGCTCAAGGTTCTCTATGCGGATACCGAACTCATCTGCACGATAGTAACCCGGCTCATTTGACAACACCATGCCAGGAACCAGGGGGGTATTGTTGACAGCCTTGGCTATGCGCTGTGGTCCTTCATGAACACTCAAGAAATGACCCACACCATGACCTGTACCATGGTCGTAGTCGAAGCCATTTGCCCACAAATGCTGGCGAGCTAATACATCTAACTGGTGACCACAAGTTCCTCTCGGGAAGAGTGCAGATGCGAGACTGATATGACCCTTTAGTACCAGTGTAAACTGACGCTTCATTTCGTCACTAGGCGTACCGATTGCGATGGTGCGAGTAATATCTGTCGTGCCGTCTAGGTACTGACCACCTGAGTCTACAAGGTACAAGGTATTTTGAATGATTGGGCCTGGTACTTCCTGGTTCTCATGATTGTAATGGCACATAGCAGCATTACCAGCTGAGGCCGAAATGGTATCAAAGCTGAGGTCGACAAGGCTTGCATCGGCACGGCGGAAGGTTTCTAGCTTGTCAGCAAGTACAGCTTCGTCATACAGATTACCCGCTGCAACTTCTGCATCAAGCCAGCAGAGGAAGTTGGTCATCGCAGCACCATCACGAATGTGGCTTTGTTTCATGCCTTCCACTTCTACAGAATTCTTAGCCGCCTTTGGCATCAAACATGGATCGGCGATTTCCAGCAGTAGTGCACCGTATTGCTCTAACTTGAGCTTGAACCAAGCGTTACTTGTCGCTGGGTCCAACGTGACTTTTTTGGCTTCTAGAGTTTTAAGGACGCTCTCTAAAGTCTCTGGTTGGCAAACTTCTACACTTTGCCCTACGTGAGAATCAAAGGCTTCACGGTCTTCGATTCTAGATGGGTCGATAAAGAACTGCGTTGTACCATCAGAGTACAGGATGGCATGGGAAAGCAATACAGGCAGGCGTGAAACATCGAGACCACGAATGTTGAGCATCCAACAAATAGAATCTAGCTCGGTGATGATGGCTGCATCGGCACCAGATTTGCTCAGCGACTCTGCAAGCGCGTTACGCTTCTGTTCACTGCTTTGACCAACCTTGTCTAACGGCATCAAACGAACGTTACTTAGCAGAGCGTCAGGGCGGTCGCTCCAGAATAGATCAATCGGGTTTTCATCAACAGCAACGAGCTCGTACTTACCTGCAAGCTGCTCAATTGCGCCTTGATACCAACTCCCTCTATGCATGCGTGGGTCCACTGCAATGCGAGCACCAAGCTCAACTGACTCCATAGTCCATGTTAGTGGTGGTTGTTCAATAAGGTGGCAGTAGTCAAAAGTACCTGCTGGAACTTGCTTGCGAACTTGTACCGTATAGCGACCATCAACAAAAATAGCGGCTGATTGGCGAGTGATAACCGCTGCACCTGCTGACCCAGTGAACTGCGTTAGCCAGTGCAGTCGCTCGTTGTGAGCTGGGACATACTCGCCCAAGTACTCGTCTTCATGGGCAACAATAAACGCATCTAAGTTATTGTCGGTGAGCCAAGATTGAATCTGTTCAACTCGGCGAGAAATCTGTTCCTGCATCTGTAGTTCCTTTGTCTCGGCGAAGCGTGTCACCTTACTATTATTTGCTCTATAAGCTAGCGCTTTTGCGGATGATATACAATCGATTCTATGCTCAGATGAAACTATCCACCATTAGTTAATACGAACAAACTTGGAACGCTATCTCAAGTGCAATGTTTTTTGTCGAATGATGTCAATAAGCCAGTTTAGAGCCGGGTCGCGGTCTCTGTCTTTATGCCAAAATAAGGTGTAAGCCATCGGAGGAAACTCTAAGGGCAGTGGCAAGACTCTCAGTCCCATTTGCTCAGCGACCAAGTGAACAAAATGCCTCGGTGCGGTAAAGACAAAATCGGTATAGCTGCAAAGGGCCGCTGCATTATTAAAGTCAGGAACCGTAATGGCGATATCACGCTCTTTACCCATATCAGCGAGTTTGTAGTCCAACAGCCAGCGGTCGCTTCCATCACAGCGTACTTGTACATGTCGCAAGGAAAGGTAGGTATCTAGGTTCCAAGGGTTAGAAAGAATAGGGTGGTTTGCACGAACCAGACACATCTGATTGTCTCTATACACCTCAAGTTCTTGGATATCGTCGGGGGCGACCATAGTGCGGATAGCATCTCGAATATCAATGTCTTTACCAGTGATACCAAGATCGAGTTCGCCTTTTTGCATCTGTTCAAACGTCGATTCGTTCCAAGCATGAGTACTAATACTGAGATTAGGACCTTGACTGAATATCGCAGGTAAGAAATGCGGCATGATGAGAGGGTAGACGCTCTCAACGGCTGCAATGTGGAAACGGTATTCACTGGTAGTCGGCGAAAACTCTGGTGGCGCAGTAATCGACTGCATGTGAGCCACCAAAACATCAAGTTTCGGCTTAAGCTGAAGGGCACGGGGTGTGGGAGACAACCCATGAGCATGACGAGTAAATAGCGGGTCATCAAACAACTCACGTAGTTTGGATAGAGACTTACTGACCGCGGATTGGGTTAGGCACAATCGATTTGCTGCCCGAGTCACATTGCATTCATCTAAGAGGACCGACAAACAGAGTAATAAATTGAGATCGATCCGACTCAGCTTTTCTAAGTTCATAGTGAGAAATTCCTATTAGGAATAATGCTAATGAGTATAAACCATTTCTGCTCATATCATAACGAATATAGAATCGCATCCCAATTGAACAAATTCTATCGGTAAGAGGCGACCTTTGAATAACACCCCTTCTAAAGTCCAAGTAGCAGCGCTCGTCATGTTGGTATTTTTTAGCCCTTTGGCTATTGATATTTATCTGCCAGCATTGACGCAGATCTCTTCATCTTTTGATGTCGCGCATACTCGTGCTCAGGACACGATCACTTGGTTTTTGATTGCGATGGGTGTAGGTCAGCTCTTTGCAGGGCCACTTGCCGATAAACTAGGACGTCGAACGGTTGCCCTTGGTGGTATCGCTATCTATGGAATGAGTGCTTGCTTGGCGTGGGCAGCTCAATCTATCGAGTGGATGCTTGCCGCAAGGTTGCTACAAGGCTTAGGTGCGTGCGCAACATCTGTAGCGGCCTTTGCAACCGTTCGCGATATGTATGGGCCAGAGCGCAGTGGAAAAATGATCAGTTACCTTAACGGAGCCATTTGTTTTATTCCTGCACTCGCTCCAATTTTAGGTAGTTATTTAACACAGCAGTTTGGATGGCGCGCAAACTTCAGCTTTATGGCGGTATTTGCACTTATGGTTGGAGGCATAGTTCTGCTTAATATGCGTGAGACCAATCCTGCTCAAAGTGGCGAAAAGTACTTTGCTTTGTCTCGCTACACACAGGTGCTTAGTACACCGACTTTCTTATTTCATGCCACGCTATGTTTGCTGGCGATGGGGGTTATTCTTGCCTATGTGACGTCTGCTCCCGTAGTCTTGATGGAACAAATGGGTTTGTCGATGAACGCCTTTACGTTCTGGTTCGGCCTTAATGCGGTATTTAATATCGCTGCCTGTATGTTAGCGCCAAAAATCATGGACAAGGTGGGGACCCATAAAACTCTGCAACTCGGTATTGTTACTTTATTGACAGCTGGCGCAGCCATGGTGTGGGGAGCGAAGTTCTACACACCGGCATCGTTTATGGTTCCAGTCATTCTTTCATCGATAGGCTTTGCTCTTATATTGGGAGCTGCGGCGGGTAAGGCATTAGCACCATTTGGTGATAAAGCTGGCACAGCTGCTGCGCTACTTGGCTTGTTCCAGATGAGTGGTGCTGGTCTTTTGGTTGGTATCATGCAGCGAATGGGGTTAGAAGCACCTTATATGATTGCATTGCAAATGTGGCTTGTGCTGCCTGCACTAATTATACTCAAGACAAAAGTTGGTAAAGGCTGGCATCAAACTGTAAAAATCGGCTAATTTAAAATCGATTTAGTTTTCCCAATTGAAAAAACGGGTGTATATTTAGCTCTATATACCCCGTATTAATTAATAACTGGATAAACGCAGTAATGTCTTTGACAACGTACGAAATGGCTCGTGTTCTCGAGCAAATGGAAGAATCTCCAGAAAAAATCATGTTTGGTAAGTTGCTCAATGAATTGGGTAACCAAAGTGAAGAGCGTATCCGTAGTGCCGCTAAGCAGGTACCAATCCATATACTGCGAGATATTGTTTATCAATTTCAGCAAGTCATTGAATCTCGTAAAGGTGAGCAGGTAGAGTCACTCGCCAAAGAATTGGCAGAACAAGGTATTTCAGCTGAAGAATTAAAAGCCTTTCTTGCGAACAAGTAATCCATCGTTTATTAAAAGCCCGGTATATTTATACCGGGCTTTTTACTTCCTACATTATTCAATCAACAGATTATTTTATCTGTGAACGAATGACCTTATCTGCGGATATAGGTCCAGGCCCCCATACGACGACGACTAATATCATCAAGCCCCAGAGTTGGTGGTCATAGAACCCTTTTTCCCAAAGCAGTGGGTATGAAACAACAGCAATGATATTAAACACAAACAAGACAGCTGCCATTGGTCGAGTAAACAAACCGAGAGCAACAAACACCGGCAAGATCAATTCCGCTGCAGTACCCATATATGCCGCTAACTCCCAGGGTAAAATCGGCACTTGGTACTCGAGCTCAAATAGATAAAGCGTGCTGTCCCATGACGCAATCTTGGTTAGTCCAGAATTAAAGAAAACCCAAGCGACCCAGAGGCGGCAGAACAGTAGCAGCAATGGTACAAAGCCTGCTTGAAGCGTATCGATTAGCTTATCGTAGCTTACTAGCCAATTAGAGAGTGTTGATTTCATGTCATGTTCCTTGCGGTGTGCTCGTTATGCAGAGTAAATCCAGCTACAACATCCAAGGCGAATATACTTGGTAGTGCCGTTAGGAGAGCAGGATCAATGAACTTCAGTGGCTGCTGGTGAGATAAAGCGACCAACAATTGAAAGCTAGTCTCGTCAATCACATGTATGTTAGGGGATGCCAATCCTTGCTTTATGACGAGCACGGATTCGGTTTGATTGATGTTGAAATCATCGAGCTGCTCGTTGTGAATTGCCTCTATAAGGCTCGCGATAGCAAATTCAGACTGCATCAAACGATGATTTGGTTTCACATGAAACACAAGCTCACTGTGTTGTGTCTCTGGTACTAGGCTCATGTTGACGAGTGGCTCGATGTCATCATTAATGCTGCTTAGCGGACATTGATTAAGTGCATCAATCGCTGATTCTAGCGTCATGACATCGACTAAATAGGGAACCGCGCTTGTAATGTTGTCCAGTTCAGATACGGAGTGCGTGAAGCCTTCCCCATAGTCGGCGACATTGCCTGATTGTGGGGGATGATGAATGATGTGGTGTTTTGCCATTGACTGGAAACACTCCTCTCCCACGAGCTGTAATGTTATTGGATAGCAGGCTGCTAATACTTCACTTAGGCTAATGACGAAATTATTGCGATAGACTTGCATACGATCATCGGCACTAAAGTGGTCGCCGACAATATATTGGTTGATGCTGCTATCAGTTTGGCAGAGGGAGCGACTGAAGGCCGATTGCAGTTCACTAAGACTTAGTTCGCTGGGATTCATTATGCGCTCCTCAATGTCTGCGTGCTATTTTCAACGAGAATATCGATCGCTTTCTCAGCTTCTTCGAGTAGCACTTGCGGCTCGGGGATATCGAGATCCCACTCAATGAGAGTAGGGACTGGAGCGTTTGAACTGTTCCACTCTCGATATAACTCCCATACTTCATCCGATACCCGAGCACTGTGGGTATCAATCCAAATTTCACCTTGCTCAAGCTGCTTACGGGTAAAACCGGCTAAATGAATCTCGTCTACGGTCGTTGGATCGACAGCGGAAAGATAGCGATTTGCATCGTAGCCGTGGTTGAAGCAAGAGACATGCACGTTGTTTAGGTCGAGTAACAGACGGCAATCAGTACGACGTTGCACTTCGGAGAGAAATTCCCATTCTGGAATCGTCGAGTGATTGAATCGCAAATAGCTGGATGGGTTCTCAATTAATAGCGGCCTTTGAATTGCATCTTGTACTTGAAGCACATTGCGACAAAACAGTATCAACGCTTCTTCCGTATAGGGAAGTGGCAGTAAGTCATTAAAATAATGCCCACCGTGCTCACTCCAGCTTAGGTGATCCGAAACAGCAAATGGCTGAATGTCATCGATGAGCCGTCTGAGCTGATGTAAGTGTTGAGTGTTTACTTCTGACGCCGAACCCAAAGAAAGACCGATACCATGACAGCTGATATTGACCTGATCGCGAATCGCCTTTAACTGACGGTACTCAGCGGTATGCGATAGGAAATAATTTTCGCTATGAATCTCAAGCCATCCTGCCTTATCAGCATGCTGCTCAAAGTAGTCTAGGTGTGGTGTGCGTAACCCAACACCAACAAGCTGAAAGGCACGACTTCGATCCATGATGATCTCCCTGATCTGTTTGATTTTGTGGGTAACTTGTAGAAAACGAAAGGGGCGTATCGTTACGCCCCTCCGGTCTTGTTGTAACTTGAAAACGTATGAACAAACAAAGTGAAGACAAAGTTACAATCAAGCTATGCTGATAGCATTGTCGCTTCTAGCAAGCGGGACGGTTACGCAGACTCTGTGCTACCACCAACCAGTTTGCCGCAAAGACCTTTAGGGACAACAACGAAGGCATCTTTCTGGTTATCTTCTTTCGCAGTACCTGCACATGAGCTGGTTTTTGTTGCACAGTCGTTTTTCCCAGCTTTTGATACACCGTAGCATTTCTCTTTATCTGCTGCGTGTGCTGGTGCTGCGCCTAGTGTTGCGCCGCCAAGAGCGATTAGACCGGTAACTGCTGCAGTGATAGCTAGATTAGTAGTTTTCATAGTACTTTCCTCGAGACTTGATCCATTTGGTTTATTTTCACAGGTCACTGTTTGCGACTTGCTTATTCAATAGGATAGGAAGCCAAACAAAAATCTTTCAAAAAGATCAAAAAAACTTTTTAATAATGTTAAATATCAATGCATGATTCTGATTTATATATGTTTTATTTAATTTTAAAATTAGGAAAATTTTCTGAAATGGCGAGACTGTTTGAGTTATAATCAACTGATATGTATAAATAACCAGTAGCTAAGACTCATCATGGATCCTTCTCTTCTTCTCGACGGCCTCAATGACAAGCAGCGTGAAGCTGTTGCAGCCCCTCTAGAGCACATGCTCGTCCTTGCCGGTGCCGGCAGTGGTAAAACGCGCGTTCTGGTGCATCGTATTGCTTGGCTTATGTCGGTTGAGAACGCCTCTCCGTTTTCCATTATGTCTGTGACCTTTACCAATAAAGCGGCAGCAGAGATGAGAGGGCGTATTGAAGAGCTGATGATGGGCAGCGCCTCTGGTATGTGGAACGGTACTTTCCACGGCATCTGTCACCGTATCCTGCGTGCGCATTATCTCGATGCTAAGCTGCCAGAAGACTTCCAGATCATTGATACCGACGATCAGCAGAGGCTGTTAAAACGTCTCATCAAAGCGCAGAACCTTGATGAGAAGCAATGGCCAGCACGTCAGGCCGCTTGGTGGATCAATGGTAAGAAAGATGAGGGGCTACGACCTCAACATATCGATAGCTACCAAGATCCTGTGACTAAGACCTATTTGCAGATCTACACCGCGTACCAAGAGGCGTGTGACCGTGCTGGGCTAGTGGACTTTGCAGAGATCCTGCTGCGCGCCCATGAGCTGCTGCGTGATAACAAGTTTGTTCGCGAACACTACCAAGCGCGCTTCAAACACATTCTGGTGGACGAGTTCCAAGACACCAACAACATTCAGTACGCCTGGCTACGAATGATGACCGGTGCTGATTGTAGGGTGATGATTGTTGGCGATGATGACCAGTCTATTTATGGCTGGCGTGGTGCTAAGGTCGAGAATATACAGAAGTTCTTAGATGAGTACCTAGGTGCGAAAACCATTCGCCTTGAGCAGAACTACCGTTCAACCAAAACCATCCTTGAAGCTGCCAACGAGCTGATTGCTAACAATACTGAACGTATGGGTAAGGAGCTATGGACGGAAGGTAACGAGGGTGAAAAGATTTCTGTTTACTCGGCATATAACGAGCTGGATGAAGCGCGTTTTGCCGTGGGTAAAATCAAAGAGTGGCATGATAAAGGTGGCAGTCTGACAGATTGCGCCATGCTATATCGAAACAACGCCCAGTCTCGTGTTTTAGAAGAAGCCTTGATTCAAGCGCAGCTGCCATATCGTATCTATGGTGGTATGCGATTCTTCGAGCGCCAAGAGATCAAAGATGCCCTGGGCTATTTGCGCTTGATGGCCAATCGCAACGATGATGCCGCATTTGAACGTATTGTGAATACACCGACTCGTGGGTTGGGGGATAAAACTCTAGATACTATTCGTTTTGCCGCTCGCGATCGTGGGGCAACGCTATGGGAAGCGAGTATTGCACTACTGGATGAAAAGGTTCTTGCTGGGCGCGCTGCTGGCGCGCTATCGCGTTTCATTGAGCTTATCAATGCACTCGAAGACGACACGTTTGAATCGCCGCTTCATGAGCAAACTGACCATGTGATCAAGACCTCTGGGTTATTTGCTATGTACGAGCAAGAGAAGGGCGAGAAGTCTAAGGCGCGCATTGAAAACTTGGAAGAACTCGTCACCGCAACGCGTCAGTTTGAGAAACCCGAAGAAGCGGAAGATATGACGCTGCTGACGGCGTTCTTAACTCACGCGGCGTTAGAAGCTGGTGAAGGTCAAGCCGATGAGTTTGATGATGCGGTGCAGCTAATGACGCTGCATAGTGCCAAAGGTCTTGAGTTCCCAATGGTATTTATGGTGGGGGTTGAAGAGGGCATGTTCCCTAGCCAGATGTCGGCGGAAGAAGCGGGCAGGTTAGAGGAAGAGCGCCGCCTCTGTTATGTGGGTATGACGCGTGCGATGGAGAAGCTATTCATCACCTACGCAGAGATGCGTCGTCTTTACGGACAAGACAAATATCATAAGCCGTCTCGTTTTATCAGAGAGCTGCCAGAGACATGCTTGCAAGAAGTTCGTATGAAGGCGCAAGTCAGCCGTCCAACGACAGCGGGACGCTTTAGCCAAACGGAAGTGAAGAATAACTTCAACGAAACGGGCTTCAATCTGGGTGAGCGTGTCATGCACCCTAAATTTGGTGAAGGAACCATCATCAACTTTGAAGGAAGTGGCCCACAAAGCCGCGTACAAGTTGCCTTTAATGGTGAGGGTATCAAGTGGTTGGTGACGCAGTACGCCAAGCTAGAAAAGCTGTAAACGATTCAACATGAACGTTTAACCAAAAGGAGCTTATCGATGGGCTCCTTTTTTTGTATCTAGTGTTCTAGGTTGAGCCTTGTTTTGAATCGCTAGATCGCAGACAAAGAAAAACCCCGAGGGCTTGCGCCCATCGGGGTTATAGTCTTACTCGCAGCAATCCGGCTACTAAAAGTGCTCCATGCATCTAATCCATGATAGTGTGCTGTAATCCGTCAGCTTAGTCCTTTCGTCGCCTTCCTAGCGGTGTCCTAATGATCTTATCCTGATCTGCTAACAATCCTCGTTAGCGCACTTCACTTGTTCCCTGAGCGGTGTCCCTGACATCATCCTGATGCTAAGTCCTTGCCTCATCCAGAGGTGTCCATTGTCTTTCCTTAGTAGTAACCATCCTAGTTACTATTGCGTCCATTCAATGTCCAATTTGCTTTCCATGCCGATCATTCATCCTGAATAACCGTATCTTCTTCCTGAAGATGCCCAAATCCGTGAGCGTTTCCTGTTCCGTGTCAGCATCCTTCCGACATGGTTAATATTAAACGAAACTGGCCTCGGAGCAATCCAGTTAAACGGTAATAATCCACTGTCTCAGCAAAGCGAAATTATCACTATGCTAATAAAAACAAATATTTAGCTAGTTTCAGGGGTGAATGCTTGTAGCACGAAGCGATAAACACCTAAGGCTTTGTGAGAGATCTCGCACACGCTGCGTGTCGAATGGCGCAAAATACCCTAAAGGCCGGAAATCACCTGAGTGAAGATGGTCACACCAATCCCTGAAAACAGCACACCACATAGCCCATCAATGTAGATAGCCGCTGATCCAAGCTTACGCTGCATGCGCTTAGTCGATAGCGCCCAGGCTAAAAACGAGAACCAAGCCAAGGAAAGCGACCATAGAATTACGAGAGCCGCCACTTTACCCGGAATCGACATGGTTGATGGCACCAAGCTAGACATCAAACTAATAAAGAACACCAAGGCTTTCGGGTTGAGAATATTGGTGGTAAAGCCGCGAGAGAACGCCTGTCTTCGGCTAGAAAGCAGAAGACTAGGGTCATTGGCAAGGTCACCTGGCTGGTGGCGCTGTGCCCATCTACCCCATACGGAGCGCAAGGCGCCAATACCTAGGTAAAGCAAATAGCTGCCGCCAGCGATTTGCACCACGGCAAACAGTGTTGGGTGCTGATGTACGACATAGCTCACGCCCGTTAGGCTGAAAATAGAGTGCAGCAAGATGCCAAATGACAATCCCAGGGCAATATAAAAGCCAGTCTGTCGTCCAAATCGAGTCGCATTTTGTACCACGAGCGCAAAGTCTGGGCCTGGGCTCATGAGGGCAACAAAGTGCACCGTGGCGAGAGTGACTAGAATAGTGATTTCGTTCATTGTTTTCTGTATCTGTATTACTGAGTTTTAGCCATTGTCTTCTTATTGCTGCGATTGGTTTTTAGTCCATCGAAGCTAAATACCACCAATGCACCCCAGATGAAGGCAAAGGTGAGCGCTTTATCTAAGGTAAAGGCTTCGCCATACACTAGTACGGCCAACAAGAACATTAAGCTCGGGCCAATGTATTGGAAAAAGCCAAGAGTCGACAGTTTCAAGCGTGTCGCCGCACCGGTAAAGCACAATAGTGGTAGCGTGGTAACGATACCTGCAGAGATAAGCAGTAGGTTCAATGTCGTGCTGTTATCCATCATATTTGACGTCGCCGTATCCGCGATAAATAGCACATAAATGGCGGCAGCTGGCAACATCACTAAGGTTTCAATGAATAGCCCGGTTTGCGCATCTAAACTGACTTTCTTACGCAGCAAACCGTAGAGGCCAAAGCTCATTGCTAGTGCGAGGGCAACAACGGGTACCGAACCAAATGCAATTAGCTGGATCAGTACACCGATGGTGGCAAGTGCGACCGCAAACCACTGCAGTTTTCTAAGTCGTTCACCTAAAAACAGCATGCCGAGTATCACGTTGATGAGCGGGTTAATGTAGTAACCCAGGCTAGCATCAAGCATGTGATTGGCGTTAACCGCCCAGATAAAGATAAGCCAGTTAACACCTACTAATAGTGCGGTGGTGATTAGGTAGCCCATCTTCTTTTTTGAGCGCAGTACATCGCGAACGCTGCGCCAGCGTCGACCAACATGCAGCAAGACCGTCAGTAACACAAATGACCAGATCACTCGGTGGCTGAGAATTTCTAAGGGAGAGACGCTACTTAGTGCCTTAAAGTAGATAGGCGCGATGCCCCACATTGTGTAAGCACCGATGGCGAGCAGTACGCCTTGTTTGGCTCTTTGTTGTTCTTCTAATGACATGCAAATTTTCTCAAGAGCAGGTCTGTGACCTAAAGGGGGGAGGAAAGCGTTTGAGTATAACGTGTTGTGGTGTTTTGGACTATTTAATGCTCGATCTGAAGCTACTTTTTCTTCACCCCGCAGAGTAAATTGAGTTTCCTTCAAGTGACAACCCCTCTACAATGTAGCGTTTTCGACCCATCAAAGACTTTCATCAGGATATTGCATGACAGCCGTACTCGCTGCAGAACAATCTGAATCACTACCCAGTTCGCAGTCGGTCTTAGAGTCCGTTTTCGGCTATCAAGAGTTCCGTCCGGGACAGCAAGAGGTTATCGATAGTGCCATTGCGGGCAACGATGGACTAGTGATCATGCCAACCGGTGGTGGTAAATCTCTGTGCTATCAGATCCCTGCCTTAGTGAGACCCGGCGTGACCTTGGTTATCTCGCCACTGATTTCCCTGATGAAAGATCAAGTCGACCAGCTCAAGGCTGACGGCGTCGCTGCAGAGTGCATTAACTCGACTCAGTCGAGAGAGGCACTAATTGATATTTATCGCCGCATGAGCAGCGGACAGATCAAGCTGGTGTATGTGTCGCCAGAGCGTGTGTTGATGCACGACTTCATCGAAAGGCTAGAGCATATTGAGCTGTCGATGATTGCCGTGGATGAAGCGCACTGTATTTCTCAGTGGGGGCACGACTTTCGCCCTGAGTATGCCGCACTCGGTCGACTAAAAGAGCAATTTCCCTACGTGCCCGTTGTGGCGCTGACAGCAACCGCCGACGATGCCACTCGCAAAGACATCATCCACAGGCTCAATCTACAAAACCCGCACGAATATTTGGGCAGTTTTGATAGACCTAATATCCGTTACACCTTGGTAGAGAAGCATAAGCCGGTCTCGCAGATCGTGCGCTTTCTTGGCGAGAACAAGGGCGGCAGCGGAATCATCTATTGTGGTAGCCGTAAGAAAGTGGAAATGCTCACGGAAAAACTGTGTGGTAACCATATCCGAGCGGCTGGCTATCATGCCGGTATGGACACCGATGAGCGTGCCTATGTTCAAGATGCGTTTCAGCGTGACGACATTCAGGTCGTGGTGGCGACGGTGGCCTTTGGTATGGGTATTAATAAGCCGAACGTACGTTTCGTTGCTCACTTTGATATCCCGCGCAACATCGAATCTTATTACCAAGAGACCGGCCGAGCCGGGCGTGATGGGTTACCCGCAGAAGCGATGATGCTTTACGATCCTGCCGATATGGGTTGGCTGCGCCGCATGGTGGATGAAAAACCCGAGGGACCACAAAAGCAGGTTGAGAGCCATAAGCTTAACGCCATGAGTGCCTTTGCGGAGGCGCAAACCTGTCGTCGTCAGGTGCTGCTTAATTACTTTGGAGAGTACCGAGAGCAGCCTTGCGGTAACTGCGATATCTGCTTGGATCCTCCTAAGCACTTTGATGCTACCCAAGAGGCGCAAAAAGCACTCTCTTGTGTCTATCGCGTCAATCAAAGCTTTGGTATCAGCTACGTGGTAGAGGTGCTGCGTGGTATGTCGAATATCCGTATTCGCGAGCATGGGCATGACAAGCTCACCACTTACGGTATTGGCCGCGACCATAGTCACGATTATTGGGTGAGTATCTTTAGGCAACTGGTCCACAAAGGGCTACTGAGTCAGAACATCACTCGCAACTCGACGTTGCAACTGACAGAAGAAGCGCGCCCTCTGCTGCGTGGTGAAACCACGCTAGAGCTTGCCGTACCGAGACTTGATACCGCGGCGCGCAGCGCGAAATCCGATAAACTGGCGTCGAAACACTACGACAAGAAGCTGTTTGCCAAACTACGTAAACTGCGTAAGTCGATTGCCGATGAAGATGGTTTACCGCCGTATGTGGTGTTTAGCGATGCTACCTTGATTGATATGGCAGAAATTTTACCGACCTCGTATGGTGAAATGCTCGCCGTGAACGGGGTGGGCGAGCGCAAGCTTGAGAAGTATGCGGATCCATTCCTCGACTTAATACAGGAGCACTTGACGGGTCATGGCTGATTTTGGTCTTCGTGAATATATTGAACAGGAAGGTAAACTGCTTATCATCACGCCTTCCTTTGACTTTGATAGTTTTGACTCGCTAGCGGTGTCGATGCTCGGCCAGCTTTCAGCTACTGTGGTAGAAAAGCAGTGGGATGCGGACATTCATACTTGGCTGGTGGATTTTGAAGGTTGTCGTATGCTGCTAAAAGGCGAGCATTACAGTGAGTCAATGTGGTTTGAGGCCTTGGATATTTCGGCGAGCAAAGAAGAGTTTGATTTCTTAGCTGGTCTATTTCGTCGCGGCTTTTGACCTAATGCATTCAGTCGTTAGATCGAAAACGTTTGCTCTATTATCCTCTATTGCGCGTCAAATTGATTAATGTATAATCGCCCGCCGCTGAGCTTAGTTAATCAAACAATGAGTTAAACGAGCAGGCACAATAAACCATTTTATTAGTCACTCGAGGCTTTGCCTCAACTTGGGTTCCCTCAACCCCAAGCAAAACGAAAAAGGTACAATATGAATCCGTTTTCTCCTGCGCAGCAGCGCAAAGCCCTGACATTTCTCGTTCTATTTCACTTGGTGATCATCGCATCCAGTAACTACTTGGTGCAGCTACCGTTTACTATTTTCGGTTTCCACACCACGTGGGGCGCATTTACTTTCCCATTCATTTTCCTTGCGACCGATCTGACCGTACGTATCTTTGGTGCTGGTTTAGCCCGTAAGATCATCTTCTTGGTCATGCTGCCTGCGTTGGCGGTGTCGTATGGGTTATCGGTATTGTTCTTTGAAGGGCAGTTCCAAGGCTTTGGGCACTTGGGTGAATTTAACCTGTTTGTTGCTCGTATCGCTGCGGCAAGCTTTATGGCTTACCTGCTGGGACAAATACTAGATGTGCATGTTTTCAACCGTCTGCGCCAAATGAAGCAGTGGTGGGTGGCTCCGACATGTTCAACACTGTTTGGTAACGCGCTGGATACGCTAGCCTTTTTTGCTATCGCATTCTACCAAAGCCCAGATCCGTTTATGGCAGAGCACTGGACGGAGATCGCCTTGGTCGACTACGGCTTCAAACTGGTGATCAGTCTCGGCTTGTTCGTACCTATGTATGGTGTGCTGCTCAATTTCTTGGTGAAGAAGCTTACCGCAGTGAACCCAGAGTTAAAGGTGACCGGCGTAAAAGCCTAATGAGTCTCTAGAAGCAAAATATAAAAAATCCCGAATGGTTTGGTTCGGGATTTTTTTTACAGTAATCAGTTTGAGCCGCTTGAATCAGGCTCAGACCGCCTGAATCGTCAGTGGCCAACCGGCATCTGACTGTCGGTTAGACTCGATTTCCAGCTCTGCTGCTGACAGAGGATGGGCTTCTAACCACTGCTTGTCGATAGAGAGCGTTAGGCTGTTGCCTTCACACTGCACTGCAAATTGAGGCTGCAGATCACGCTGACGGCGGTGAGTAATGATCACCGATAAGCGCAGTAGTCGCAGTACGCGCTCGGCACTTTGTGTCGATAAAGCATGCTGCGATGGCAGTGGTGTCAGTTGGTCTTTGTATCGACGAACTACTTCAGCAAGCAGATGTTTTTGTGCACGAGTAAAACCCGGTAGATCTAAGTTTTGAAGTAAGTACGCACTATGTTCACCGGCCTTTTTAAAGTCTAAGGTTAGGCCGATTTCATGCAGTTTTGATGCAGCTTCGAGCAATGCAATAGCATGTGGCTCTTCAATCCAGTTTTCGTTACCACAGCTCACCAATAAGCTGGTGGCAGTAACAGCAACTTGATCGCCGTACTCCACATCGAGCTGACAACGGGTTTGCACGCTATTAATCGTGCGCGCACGAATGTCATCTTGTTGCAACTCTTCAACCATGTCATACACCATTCCCTCGCGCAGCGCACCGCCCGCAAGCGTCATGGAGTCGATATTGAGTAGTTCAAAAATGGCAATCAGGATAGATAGGCCGCTTGGGAACACCAAAGCACGTTCTAGCGTTAGGCCATCAATGTCGAGCTCTTCAAGATGATCAGCTTGCATCGCTTGTTTTTGCAGGCGCTTGAGTTTGGCATGAGTGATGACCTCATCCATACCTTGCGCCAGCATGATCTCTTGCAGAGCTTGAACTGTACCACTGGCACCCACACACACGTCCCAGCCCAATCCCTGATACTGCTCTAGAATTGGGGCGAGTGTCTGTTTGGCGCCTTCGATAGCGCGTTCGAAGTTGGCTTTGTTCAGTTGGCGGTCTTTAAAGAAACGCTCTAACCAAGTCACGCAGCCCATTTTTAAGCTGGTCAACGCTTTTGGCTCGAACCCTTCGCCAATAATAAGCTCAGTACTGGCACCGCCAATATCGACCACAAGGCGACGACCCGTACCACCAGACGTATGAGCCACACCTTTATAGATGGTCGCTGCTTCTTCTTCACCGCTGATCACTTGGATTGGGTAACCCAAGATTTGATTGGCCTTGGTTAGGAATACATCGACATTGGTCGCGGTACGCAGCGTTGCGGTACCGACGATACGGATGTTTTCCTTTGGGATATCCTGAAGTCGTTCTGCGAAAAGACTAAGGCAATCCCAACCACGCTGCATCGCTTCTTGACTGAGGGCCATCTCATCATCAAGGCCTGCGGCCAAACGCACTTTGCGCTTAATCTTGGCCATGGTCTGAATGCTGCCATCGATATGACGCACAACCAACATATGGAAACTGTTGGAGCCAAGATCGATAGCCGCATACAAAGGTGAAGAATTCACTGCGAGACTCATAAAAACTGCTTACTTCCTGTTCAGATTACTGCTTATTTCAGATCTCGGTCTATTAAGACCTTGGTGATCTTGGCCTTCTTTGAGGCTTTCTGTTTGATGGTCGTGAGCCACCTGTATTCGTGCGACGAGGACCTGAGTTGCGGCTCTTCATTACGAGTGGCGCAGGCAGCTCGGTCAACAGTGCGCTTGAGTCATAGTCAGACACTGGAATGGAGTGCTCGATATACTCTTCAATCGCTGGCAGGTTGATCGCGTACTCTTCACAAGCAAAGCTGATTGAGTGACCACTTGCACCAGCACGACCTGTACGGCCAATACGGTGAACGTAATCTTCACAGTCGTCAGGTAGGTCATAGTTGAATACGTGCGTCACTTGAGGGATGTGTAGACCACGTGCTGCAACGTCCGTCGCAACCAGAATGTCCACATCACCTTTTGTGAATTGCTCAAGGATTTTTTCACGCTTCTTCTGTGGTACATCACCAGTCAAAAGACCAACGCGATGGCCGTCAGCGGCTAGGTGGCCCCATACTTTTTCACATTTATGTTTGGTGTTAGCGAAGATAATAGCGCGATCCGGCCATTCTTCCTCTACCAGCGTTTGCAGTAGCGCCATCTTTTCATTGTTTGATGGGTAGAACAGCTCTTCTTGAATGCGGTGACCGGTCTTTTGCTCAGGCTCAACCACTACGTGCTCAGGGTTATGCATGTGTTCAAACGCAAGCTCTTGTACACGGTATGACAAGGTAGCTGAGAACAGCATGTTGAGACGGTCTTTAGGCTCAGGCATACGGCGGAACAAAAAGCGAATGTCTTTAATAAAGCCAAGGTCGAACATACGATCGGCTTCATCAAGAACTACAGCTTGAATGTTGTTGAGGTTAAAGACACGCTGCTTATAGAAGTCGATAATACGTCCACAGGTACCGATAAGAATATCGACGCCTTGTTCCAGCTTAGCAAGCTGCTTGTCGTAGCTATCACCACCGTACGCAAGTGCTGTTTTCAGACCCGTGCTTTCAATGAGCGGCTTGGCATCATTGTGGATCTGGATAGCAAGTTCGCGCGTTGGAGCCATGATGATCGCGCGCGGTTGTGTCGCTTTGCGGCCTTCATGTTCAGGCGTATTTAACAGATGGTTAAAGGTAGCAGTGAGAAACGCAAGCGTTTTCCCCGTCCCGGTTTGGGCCTGTCCTGCAATATCTTGGCCGGCGAGCAGTACCGGCAGCGCCAAGGCTTGGATAGGGGTACAGTATTCGAACCCTTTTTTTTCCAATCCTTCAATGATTTGCGGGTGCAAATCTAAATCGGCGAACTTTTGCTCTGTGATATGCGTCTTTTTCATCGGTATAGAATATCAGCTTAAGCTTGCAATACGAAGGTAAATACATTCCAATAGGAGATCTAATTGTTGGTGATTATCTCATCAATACAAAAAATATCGGAGTGAAAGATGAGTGAAAAGATTTTGCAGCTGACGGATGACGGTTTTGAAACTGACGTAATTAATGCTGCAGGCCCGGTTCTTGTTGACTTCTGGGCGGAGTGGTGTGGTCCTTGTAAGATGATTGCCCCAATCCTCGATGAAATCGCAGATGAGTACGAAGGCAAACTCACTATCGGCAAGCTAAACATCGACCAAAACGCAGGTACTCCACCTAAGTTTGGTATTCGTGGCATTCCAACGCTACTACTTTTCAAAGATGGCGGAGTGGCAGCAACTAAGGTTGGCGCACTGTCAAAAACTCAGCTAAAAGAGTTCTTAGACGAGAACTTATAATGAGAAGTAACGAAAACCGTGTATCTTAACAAATACACGGTTTTGTTTTTTTCAAAGCTAGACTAGACTCTTTTTTAGTGATAATTTATCGCACGTTAATTAAACAAGTGTTCACTTCTTGGTCGATCCTGTGACCAAATCCTTCTTAACAACAAAACAGATCCTATTTTGACTAAACAAACATCCACCACAATGAACTTAACAGAATTGAAGAACAGACCTGTTTCTGAGCTCGTTAAACTTGGCGAATCTCTTGGTCTGGAAAACTTAGCTCGTCTGCGTAAGCAAGACATCATCTTCGCCATCTTAAAAGCCCATGCGAAAAGTGGTGAAGATATCTTTGGTGACGGGGTCTTAGAGATTCTTCAAGATGGTTTTGGTTTCCTGCGTAGCGCAGACAGTTCATACCTTGCTGGCCCAGATGATATCTACGTTTCTCCAAGTCAGATCCGTCGTTTCAACCTGCGTACAGGTGACTCGATTGCCGGTAAGATTCGCCCACCAAAAGATGGCGAGCGCTATTTCGCACTTCTAAAAGTAAACACTGTTAACGCTGACAAGCCAGATAACGCACGTAACAAGATCCTGTTTGAAAACCTAACCCCTCTGCATGCTAATGAGCGCATGACTATGGAGCGTGGTAACGGTTCAACAGAAGACATTACTGCACGTGTTCTTGATCTCGCGTCTCCAATCGGTAAAGGTCAACGTGGTCTCATCGTTGCACCACCTAAAGCGGGTAAAACCATGCTGCTGCAAAACATTGCGCAGAGCATTGCCCACAACCACCCTGAATGTGAATTGATGGTTCTTCTTATCGACGAACGTCCGGAAGAAGTCACTGAGATGCAGCGCCTGGTTAAAGGTGAAGTAATCGCATCGACGTTTGATGAACCAGCGTCTCGTCACGTTCAAGTTGCCGAGATGGTTATCGAGAAGGCTAAGCGTCTTGTTGAACACAAGAAAGACGTGGTTATTCTACTAGACTCTATTACTCGTCTAGCTCGTGCTTACAATACCGTTGTACCTTCATCAGGTAAGGTTCTTACTGGTGGTGTTGACGCGAACGCACTACACCGTCCTAAGCGTTTCTTCGGTGCAGCTCGTAACGTAGAAGAAGGCGGCAGCCTAACTATCATCGCAACAGCGCTAGTGGATACTGGTTCTAAGATGGATGAAGTTATCTACGAAGAGTTTAAAGGTACAGGTAACATGGAACTGCACCTAAACCGTAAGATTGCTGAAAAACGTGTATTCCCAGCGATTGACTTCAACCGTTCAGGCACACGTCGTGAAGAACTACTGACGAAAGCCGATGAGCTACAGAAGATGTGGATCCTACGTAAGATTGTTCATCCAATGGGCGAAATCGATGCGATGGAATTCCTAATCGACAAGCTTGCGATGACTAAGACTAACGATGAGTTCTTTGACGCGATGCGTCGCCAGTAATCGTTAATCGAGTCCGCAAAGCGGACAACGAGTCTCAAATTTTAAACGTCACCCCTTTGGGGTGACGTTTTTGTTTGCACTTCCCCTGTTTCACGCGCACAATACTGAGTGTGTTAACAGGAGGTTAATATGCTACAAGGATGGTTAGCGTCTTTACTCCTCGTATTGGCAGTGTCATTTTCACAGCCAGTTTATGCGTCTAAGGAAATGACGCAGCAGGAGGTTGATCACTGGATGCAAAGCCCTGTGGTTTTGCAGAAAGTAGACGATTTTTTATTGTTGGTAGAACAAGACGATACCGACAGCCTCAGATTTGCGTTAAATCGACTCGCGTTGCCTCAGCAAGAGGTAACGAGATTTTTGCTGCTCAAGCATCTTGAAGACAGTGAGCGTATTCTTTCCCCTAAAATGGCCATTTTCGTACAAAGCCAAAAATCCTTGCCGCCCACATACACTATGCTCGAGCGCGGTGATGGTTATGAATTTTCGATCCCTGCCTTTAATTATCCCGCCATATCAGCACGTCTAATAAAGCGTTGGAACAGCGACCAAAAAACCTTGGAATTTATCCTTCAGGCTGAAAGTGAACAGTTAGTTTTGCGTGATTGGTTGTCACAGGGCAGTGACTATGAACGTAAGATTCGCGAAGACCTGCTCGTCAAAGAGTTTGACAGTTTGTCACCCAAAGCAAACGCCTATATTACACAACAGCTTACCGAAGCCAAGATCACGGAATGGTTGCCATCAACACGAGTTTTAGTACGTATGGCTCAAGTTAACGAAGACGAAGCTCTGTATGACTTACTGTGGAAAATGCGCGCCGACTATCATAGCCAAGCAGAGCTAGAGAGGCTGGCGAGTGTCTCTTCACCGTTTGCACAGAAGCAGATTATGGCAGCCGCACGTAACCCTAGTCTCAAGCGCCAGGCGATCACTGAGCTTGCTCAAATTACGCCACTCCCAAGTGAGGTAAAAACCTTCTTGGTGACGCGAATGACAAGAGTCGAAGATGCAAGCTTTGTGGCGACACAGCTAGCGCAGAATGGTCATAGTGGTTGGGTAAGAGATGTGCTTTCAACCAATAGCCAGGTCAAATCGAGTCTTATTTTGCAGGCGTTGTCGAACTAACTGAATTTGTTAGCCTCTTTGGTTAGTTGAGAGGACATTTCGCTAGATGATAGATTTACGTATATAATGGCACCATCTTTCAAGGCGAAGTATCCCCTATGATTTACAAGGACTTACGTGATTTCACACAGCACCTGGAAAGCCAGGGGCTGCTCAAACGCATCTCGCATCCCGTCGACCCTGATTATGAAATGACGGAGATCAGCGATAGGACTCTGCGAGCTGGTGGACCAGCATTGCTGTTCGAAAATCCAATCGGCTACAACATGCCGGTATTGACTAATCTCTTCGGCACGCCACAGCGAGTGGCGATGGGGATGGGACGAGAGCAAGTATCCGAGCTTAGAGAAGTAGGCAAACTACTGGCCTACCTAAAAGAACCTGAGCCACCTCGTGGATTCAAAGACGCGATCAATAAAATCCCTTTATTTAAGAAAGTGCTGCATATGCCTGCCAAAAGGCTGCGTAAAGCGGCTTGCCAGCAAGTCGTTTGGCAAGGTGATGAGGTCGATCTTGATAAAATCCCTGTAATGAGTTGCTGGCCTGATGACGTCGCACCCTTACTAACGTGGGGACTAACGGTCACTAAAGGGCCGAATAAGAAGCGTCAAAATTTAGGTATCTATCGCCAACAGAAAATCGCTAAGAATAAGATCATCATGCGCTGGCTGGCGCATCGCGGTGGTGCACTCGATCTAAGAGACTGGATGGAAACCAATCCAGGAAAGCCATTCCCGGTCTCAGTCGCATTTGGCGCTGACCCGGCTACCATTCTTGGAGCGGTGACGCCGGTACCAGATACTCTGTCTGAGTATGCGTTTGCTGGATTGCTGCGCGGCGAACGTACCGAAGTGGTCAAATCAGTTAGCAACGATCTTGAAGTGCCAGCGAGTGCCGAAATTGTCCTTGAGGGTTATATCGATCCGCAAGAATTTGCCGATGAAGGTCCGTATGGAGACCACACCGGCTACTACAACGAAAAAGAAAAGCACCACGTCTTTACTATCACGCACATTACTATGCGTGAAAACCCTATCTATCACAGCACTTATACAGGCCGCCCACCAGATGAACCGGCAGTACTCGGGGTTTCGCTGAACGAAGTCTTTGTGCCTATCTTGCAAAAGCAGTTCCCGGAAATCGAAGACTTCTATCTTCCGCCAGAAGGATGTTCGTATCGGATGGCGGTGGTAACAATGAAGAAGCAATACCCAGGGCACGCTAAGCGCGTGATGATGGGGGTATGGTCTTTCTTGCGTCAGTTCATGTACACCAAGTTTGTGATTGTGTGTGATGAAAGCGTTGATGGCCGCGATTGGCAGCAAGTCACGCAAGCCATGAATGACCATATGGTACCGAGTCGCGATACTTTGATGATTGAAAGCACACCGATAGATTCTTTGGACTTTGCGTCTCCTGTGACAGGTCTAGGTTCCAAAATGGGACTGGATGCCACGATTAAGTGGGATGCAGAATTGGAACTGAAAGCGGCCAAGTATCAAACGGTACAAGATATCGAGCGCTCGAATAGTTGGGATGAAACCGTATTGACGAAACAGGTTACAGCTCAATATCCAGAGGTGACTGACTTGTATATTGCACCGGGAACGGGTACAAATCGTATGGTACTGCTGACTCTAGATAAGCAACGCGCAGGTCAAGCTATTGAGGTAATGAAAGGAGTAGAGACTATACTCTCACCTTATCTGGCGACTAAGTTTATTGTTGCCTGCGACCAAGACGTGAATGTGCGTGATTGGAATGACGTGATTTGGGCGATTACTACGAGAATGGACCCGTCCAGAGATACATTGCTGGTCAACGATAGCACCTCTAGAGCTTATTTAGATGCAACCAATAAACTTGAAGACGAAGTGACGCGTGAGTGGGGCATACCAATTAAAAAAGACCCAGCATTGGTTGCTAAGATAGACAGCATTTGGGATGAACTCAATATCCTATGACAAAGCGAGTAGTGCTCAAGCCTCAAAACCTTGAGTTTATAGTCGAAGAAGGGCAGACAGTATTAGAGGCTGCGCTCAACCAGAATCTTGCTTTTCCTCACCGCTGCCAGGTGGGGGCCTGCGCTTCTTGTTTATGCCGTATCAAATCAGGTGCGGTGGACTATGATTTGGAACCATTACTTACCGAGAAAGAAAAGCAGCAAGGTTGGATGTTCTCCTGCCTTGCTTATCCAAAGAGTGATTTGGTGATCACCTTTGGAGACGAATAAAAGAGATAAACCATGACCATCAATTGTAAAGTTAAGTCTATTGAGCCTTTAGCAGCGAATACCTATCAAATTTTGCTGCACCCAGAACAGCCTGTTAGCTTTAAAGCAGGTCAGTATTTAATGGTAGTAATGGGAGAGGCCGACAAGCGTCCTTTCTCTATTGCTAGCAGCCCTTGCCGTCATGAAGGCGAGATTGAACTCCATATTGGTGCTGCTGAGCACAATGCTTATGCGCTAGAAGTAGTTGAGTCAATGAAACATGCACTTGAAGTGGGTGGCGACATTCAGATTGATGCCCCTCATGGCGAAGCATGGATTCGTGAAGATAGCCAACGCCCAATTCTATTGATTGCTGGTGGCACTGGCTTTAGCTATGTACGTTCTATTCTTGATCACTGTATTAGCCAAAACATTGCGCAGCCTATCTATCTATACTGGGGTGGTCGCGATGAAGCTCAGCTATATGCCAAACAAGAGCTAACTGACATCGCTAATGCTCATGAGCGCATTCAGTTCATTCCTGTTATTGAAGAAACTTTGGCTGAGTGGACCGGTAAACAGGGCAACGTACTTCAAGCTGTCAGTGATGATTTTGATTCACTGGCTGACTTCGATATCTATATAGCAGGCCGTTTCGAAATGGCTGGCGCTGCACGTGAACAGTTCACGCAAAACAAGCAGGCAAAATCAGATCACATGTATGGTGATGCGTACGCATTTATCTAATTGTTAGTGATTTGTGGCTAAAAGGAGAGTTTTTATACTCTCCTTTTTGTTTTTTGATGGTATTTCAATCAAAAGAACGTTTTTTCTAAAAAATATTGAAAAAGGGGTTGCGCGGCTTCTCATTCTCCCTATAATGCGCACCACACCAAACGGGAGGGCAGCAAAGCAAGAGCCCAACAGGTTTGGCGGGCAAAAAGTCTAAGCGAAAATAATTTGAAAAAGTGGTTGACACGACAAGTTATCTAGTTAAAATGGCCGCCCACTTCGAGAGAAAAGCCGAAAGGCTCAAAAACGAAAGTTTAGCTTCTCGAAGAAACGTTCTTTAAAAATTTAAACCTATCAATCTGTGTGGGCACTCGTTGATGATAATCAAATTAGAAACTTCGGTTTCAAATTAGGTTTTCAATGAACTGAGTGACCAATCAAGTCGAAAGACTTGGCACAGTCAATTCATTATCGTTCTGTTGGAACGATAATAGCTTTAAAATTACATAAGTAGTTTTGAAGTCAGTATTCATTGAGCCGACAAAATCTTAAATTGAAGAGTTTGATCATGGCTCAGATTGAACGCTGGCGGCAGGCCTAACACATGCAAGTCGAGCGGAAACGAGTTAACTGAACCTTCGGGGAACGTTAACGGCGTCGAGCGGCGGACGGGTGAGTAATGCCTGGGAAATTGCCCTGATGTGGGGGATAACCATTGGAAACGATGGCTAATACCGCATAATAGCTTCGGCTCAAAGAGGGGGACCTTCGGGCCTCTCGCGTCAGGATATGCCCAGGTGGGATTAGCTAGTTGGTGAGGTAATGGCTCACCAAGGCGACGATCCCTAGCTGGTCTGAGAGGATGATCAGCCACACTGGAACTGAGACACGGTCCAGACTCCTACGGGAGGCAGCAGTGGGGAATATTGCACAATGGGCGCAAGCCTGATGCAGCCATGCCGCGTGTGTGAAGAAGGCCTTCGGGTTGTAAAGCACTTTCAGTCGTGAGGAAGGCGGTGTAGTTAATAGCTGCATCGTTTGACGTTAGCGACAGAAGAAGCACCGGCTAACTCCGTGCCAGCAGCCGCGGTAATACGGAGGGTGCGAGCGTTAATCGGAATTACTGGGCGTAAAGCGCATGCAGGTGGTTAGTTAAGTCAGATGTGAAAGCCCGGGGCTCAACCTCGGAACTGCATTTGAAACTGGCTAACTAGAGTACTGTAGAGGGGGGTAGAATTTCAGGTGTAGCGGTGAAATGCGTAGAGATCTGAAGGAATACCGGTGGCGAAGGCGGCCCCCTGGACAGATACTGACACTCAGATGCGAAAGCGTGGGGAGCAAACAGGATTAGATACCCTGGTAGTCCACGCCGTAAACGATGTCTACTTGGAGGTTGTGGCCTTGAGCCGTGGCTTTCGGAGCTAACGCGTTAAGTAGACCGCCTGGGGAGTACGGTCGCAAGATTAAAACTCAAATGAATTGACGGGGGCCCGCACAAGCGGTGGAGCATGTGGTTTAATTCGATGCAACGCGAAGAACCTTACCTACTCTTGACATCCAGAGAACTTAGCAGAGATGCTTTGGTGCCTTCGGGAACTCTGAGACAGGTGCTGCATGGCTGTCGTCAGCTCGTGTTGTGAAATGTTGGGTTAAGTCCCGCAACGAGCGCAACCCTTATCCTTGTTTGCCAGCACTTCGGGTGGGAACTCCAGGGAGACTGCCGGTGATAAACCGGAGGAAGGTGGGGACGACGTCAAGTCATCATGGCCCTTACGAGTAGGGCTACACACGTGCTACAATGGCGCATACAGAGGGCTGCCAACTTGCGAAAGTGAGCGAATCCCAAAAAGTGCGTCGTAGTCCGGATTGGAGTCTGCAACTCGACTCCATGAAGTCGGAATCGCTAGTAATCGTGGATCAGAATGCCACGGTGAATACGTTCCCGGGCCTTGTACACACCGCCCGTCACACCATGGGAGTGGGCTGCAAAAGAAGTGGGTAGTTTAACCTTCGGGAGGACGCTCACCACTTTGTGGTTCATGACTGGGGTGAAGTCGTAACAAGGTAGCCCTAGGGGAACCTGGGGCTGGATCACCTCCTTATACGAAAGATTATTGCGATGAGTGTTCACACAGATTGATTAGGTTTATGAATTAAAGACGATGCTTGGGTCTGTAGCTCAGGTGGTTAGAGCGTTCGCCTGATAAGCGAGAGGTCGGTGGTTCAAGTCCACTCAGACCCACCAATCTTCCTCCCAGATGATTGGTGATAAGCATCACACTGATGGGGCTATAGCTCAGCTGGGAGAGCGCCTGCCTTGCACGCAGGAGGTCTGCGGTTCGATCCCGCATAGCTCCACCATCTTTAAGTGTTTTCTCTTTGAGAATATTTAAAAATGGTTTCTTTCTTTAAATAGAAAGCAAATCTCGTTCTTTAAAAATTTGGAAAGCTGACGAATAACATTTGATTAATGTTATTCATTTAAAAGTTCTCAAATCCTATATCGAAAGATGTAGGTACCAACACACATTCAAGTGTTCTTGGGAATCACGAAAGTGATTCATATTTGAGTCCGGCAAAATCGAGTCTGCACATGTATAAAAATGCAGACAACTTTGGTTGTTTAACGACAATCTCGAGGTTTCTTTGAAACTCTTTGGGGTTGTATGGTTAAGTGACTAAGCGTACACGGTGGATGCCTTGGCAGTCAGAGGCGATGAAAGGCGTAATAACTTGCGATAAGCCCAGATTAGGTAGTAATAACCTGTGAGTCTGGGATTCCTGAATGGGGAAACCCAACTGCATAAGCAGTTATCGCTGAGTGAATACATAGCTCAGTGAGGCGAACCGGGGGAACTGAAACATCTAAGTACCCCGAGGAAGAGAAATCAACCGAGATTCCGAAAGTAGCGGCGAGCGAAATTGGATTAGCCCTTAAGCTTTTAATGAGACAGGTGAAGGCTCTGGAAAGTGCCGCGATACAGGGTGATAGCCCCGTAACCGACATCTCATCATCAGTGAAATCGAGTAGGGCGGGACACGTGATATCCTGTCTGAATATGGGGGGACCATCCTCCAAGGCTAAATACTACTGACTGACCGATAGTGAACCAGTACCGTGAGGGAAAGGCGAAAAGAACCCCTGTGAGGGGAGTGAAATAGAACCTGAAACCGTGTACGTACAAGCAGTAGGAGCACCTTCGTGGTGTGACTGCGTACCTTTTGTATAATGGGTCAGCGACTTATATTCAGTGGCAAGGTTAACCGTTTAGGGGAGCCGTAGGGAAACCGAGTCTTAACTGGGCGTTCAGTCTCTGGATATAGACCCGAAACCAGGTGATCTAGCCATGGGCAGGTTGAAGGTTGAGTAACATCAACTGGAGGACCGAACCGACTAATGTTGAAAAATTAGCGGATGACTTGTGGCTAGGGGTGAAAGGCCAATCAAACCTGGAGATAGCTGGTTCTCCCCGAAATCTATTTAGGTAGAGCCTCGGACGAATACTACTGGGGGTAGAGCACTGTTAAGGCTAGGGGGTCATCCCGACTTACCAACCCTTTGCAAACTCCGAATACCAGTAAGTACTATCCGGGAGACACACGGCGGGTGCTAACGTCCGTCGTGGAGAGGGAAACAACCCAGACCGCCAGCTAAGGTCCCAAATTATAGCTAAGTGGGAAACGATGTGGGAAGGCTTAGACAGCTAGGATGTTGGCTTAGAAGCAGCCATCATTTAAAGAAAGCGTAATAGCTCACTAGTCGAGTCGGCCTGCGCGGAAGATGTAACGGGGCTAAGCTATAAACCGAAGCTGCGGCAATGACTTAGGTCATTGGGTAGGGGAGCGTTCTGTAAGCCGTTGAAGGTGGACTGTAAGGTTTGCTGGAGGTATCAGAAGTGCGAATGCTGACATGAGTAACGATAAAGGGGGTGAAAAACCTCCTCGCCGGAAGACCAAGGGTTCCTGTCCAACGTTAATCGGGGCAGGGTGAGTCGACCCCTAAGGCGAGGCCGAAAGGCGTAGTCGATGGGAAACGGGTTAATATTCCCGTACTTCTTACAATTGCGATGGGGGGACGGAGAAGGCTAGGTGGGCCTGGCGACGGTTGTCCAGGTTCAAGTGCGTAGGCTTGAGAGTTAGGTAAATCCGGCTCTCTTTAAGGCTGAGACACGATGTCGAGCTACTACGGTAGTGAAGTCATTGATGCCATGCTTCCAGGAAAAGCCTCTAAGCTTCAGATTGTAAGGAATCGTACCCCAAACCGACACAGGTGGTCGGGTAGAGAATACCAAGGCGCTTGAGAGAACTCGGGTGAAGGAACTAGGCAAAATGGTACCGTAACTTCGGGAGAAGGTACGCTCCTCGCGGTGAAGTCCCTTGCGGATGGAGCTATGGGGAGTCGCAGATACCAGGTGGCTGCAACTGTTTATTAAAAACACAGCACTGTGCAAAATCGTAAGATGACGTATACGGTGTGACGCCTGCCCGGTGCCGGAAGGTTAATTGATGGGGTTAGACTTCGGTCGAAGCTCTTGATCGAAGCCCCGGTAAACGGCGGCCGTAACTATAACGGTCCTAAGGTAGCGAAATTCCTTGTCGGGTAAGTTCCGACCTGCACGAATGGCGTAATGATGGCCACGCTGTCTCCACCCGAGACTCAGTGAAATTGAAATCGCTGTGAAGATGCAGTGTACCCGCGGCTAGACGGAAAGACCCCGTGAACCTTTACTACAGCTTGGCACTGAACATTGACCCTACATGTGTAGGATAGGTGGGAGGCTTTGAAACTAGTACGCCAGTATTAGTGGAGCCGTCCTTGAAATACCACCCTTGTAGTGTTGATGTTCTAACGTCGGCCCCTTATCGGGGCTGCGGACAGTGCCTGGTGGGTAGTTTGACTGGGGCGGTCTCCTCCCAAAGAGTAACGGAGGAGCACGAAGGTGGGCTAATCACGGTTGGACATCGTGAGGTTAGTGCAATGGCATAAGCCCGCTTGACTGCGAGAATGACAATTCGAGCAGGTGCGAAAGCAGGTCATAGTGATCCGGTGGTTCTGAATGGAAGGGCCATCGCTCAACGGATAAAAGGTACTCCGGGGATAACAGGCTGATACCGCCCAAGAGTTCATATCGACGGCGGTGTTTGGCACCTCGATGTCGGCTCATCACATCCTGGGGCTGAAGTCGGTCCCAAGGGTATGGCTGTTCGCCATTTAAAGTGGTACGCGAGCTGGGTTTAGAACGTCGTGAGACAGTTCGGTCCCTATCTGCCGTGGGCGTTGGAAGATTGAAGGGGGCTGCTCCTAGTACGAGAGGACCGGAGTGGACGAACCTCTGGTGTTCGGGTTGTGTCGCCAGACGCATTGCCCGGTAGCTAAGTTCGGAATCGATAACCGCTGAAAGCATCTAAGCGGGAAGCGAGCCCTGAGATGAGTCTTCCCTGGCACTTTAAGTGTCCTAAAGGGTTGTTCGAGACTAGAACGTTGATAGGCAGGGTGTGTAAGCGTTGTGAGGCGTTGAGCTAACCTGTACTAATTGCCCGTGAGGCTTAACCATACAACACCCAAAGGGTTTTGATGGACTCAAAGCAAGAACAAATTGAATGTGTATGAGAACGCATTAACAGCTTTCCGAATTAAGAATTTGCTTGGCGACCATAGCGTTGTGGACCCACCTGATTCCATGCCGAACTCAGAAGTGAAACGCAATAGCGCCGATGGTAGTGTGGGGCTTCCCCATGTGAGAGTAGGACATCGCCAGGCTTTAAATATTGTTACTTGCAGTAGTAAGTAACCACATCATCAGTGTACGAATCTGTTGATGACAATTTGTGGAGAGATGGCTGAGTGGTCGAAAGCACCGGTCTTGAAAACCGGCAACCGTTAATAGCGGTTCTAGGGTTCAAATCCCTATCTCTCCGCCACATTAGAAAGCCCGCTGAGAAATCAGCGGGCTTTTTTCTTATCTGCAATTCTTCAAAAACCCCATACTTACTGCTTACCTGACTAATCCTTCCGTTTAATGGTATTGTCTGTCACAGTGAGCATCAGTTTCTATTTCTAGAGGTATCTGAGGTTTGAGTTCCAGCCCGTATGAGCCAACGTTGGCAATAAAAAAACTGATTGGTGAAACGCATCGAGTGATCTCTAAAGAGCCGATACAGAGCCTTTGGAGTGGCTATGGACAGTTGTTTAGAGTAACTACGGATAATCCAGAGCTGCCAAGTATGGTCATTAAGTCGATCGACTTGCCAGAGTTAGCGCCGGAGTATCATCCAAAGGGGTGGAACACCCAGTTATCGAACGAGAGGAAATTGAAGTCCTATCAGGTTGAGTTTAATTGGTATCGGCAATACGTCTCTCAAATGCCTTTTGGCTGGACACCAGGCTGTTTAGCAGCGATCAACCATGGTTCGCACTATGAACTCGTTTTGGAGGATCTCAAGCTTCAAGAACGTGCGAGAGTGGTAAAAAAGCCAACGACGGATGAAGTAAAAGCCGTATTGAGCTTGCTTGCCCGCTTTCATGCCTTTTGGCTCGATACGAAGCCTTTATGCCTTTGGGAGCAGGGAACCTATTGGCATTTGCCTACCCGCCCCGACGAATGGCAAGCAATGACGCCAAGCCGATACAAACTGGCGGCTAAGCGTATTGATGACATACTTAATCGCTGTCGATATCAGACCTTGGTGCATGGTGACGCTAAGCTTGCCAATTTTTGCTTTAATCAATCAGGCTCACAAGTCAGCGCGGTGGATTTCCAATACGTTGGCGGTGGTGTGGGCGTAAAAGATGTGGCTCTGTTCTTCACTACAGTACTCAACTTCGATGATACGCAGCTATCGATCGATGAATATGTCGAGTTTTATTTTCAAGCGCTGAGGGCGGCTTTAGAAGAGTATCAACCCAACGTCGACTCGAATGATGTGTGCCAGCAGTGGCGCGCGCTATTAGGGCTGGCATGGGCAGATTACCAACGATTTCTGCTAGGCTGGAGCCCCGTTCACGCGAGAGTGAATGCTTTTACCAATCGACTCACGCTTCAAGCATTAGACGATTTCCAGCTATAAAAAAAGCTCCCAAGGGAGCTTTTTATGCATAGACTGATAGCTTATTTACTTTCGATTAGGGTCAATGCCTTACGAGAAACTTCACCTGCTGCTTTAGTCAGGTTCTGTTTCTCTAGCGTGTCTGCCAAATAGGCATAATCGGAGACATCTGGTCGGATAGATAACGCACGCTCGAAATGACGCTGTGCTTCTGGCCATTTTTCATCACGGAAATAGAACTGTGCTAATGCGCTTTGTGCTTTTGCATTATCTGGTTGCTTCTTCACGACATCTTCGAGCATCACAACAACGGGATGCGCGTCTGCTAGGTTAAGTTCTGGTAGCAACGTATACAGCTCGTCATGCCCCTGCTTCTTGAGCGTCTCTTTGATAACAGTGAACGCTTCTGCGTCTGCCTTACGAGCGATAAGCTGCTTGGTGAAGCATCCGACTAAGTGCGTGCTTTGGCGTGTCTTACGAGGTAGTTTATTCCAATGGCTGATTAAGCCTTCACTGCCTTGCTGGCTAGCGATGTCTTCAAGCAGACCACATTGAGCTCGTTCTTCTAATTCCGCTTGCTCTTCAGTATCGATAAGTTTTGCTTTGTTTAGCTTAGGCAGAAGATCAATCAAAGCCTGCCATTCGCCAAGTTCGCGATAGGTTGTCTTCAGTAGGCTTAAAACGATGGTGTTACTTGGGTGTTCAGCTTTTAATGTCTCAAGAGTCGACGCTGCGACTTCCCATTCTTCTTCGCGGACTGCTTGTTTAGCTCGAGTAAGCTGCACGGCCAGCTCAGAGTTTTCTTGTTGAGAAGCAAGATTTAGGTAGTGGTCACGCTTTGCTTTATCACCTTGTCCCAAGGCTGCCTCTGACGCTACCAGATAACACAGTAGTGGCATGTCGTGGTAATTCGCCCAGCGAGTTACTTTCTTCTCTGCGAGCTTCCAGTCACCCTCTAGTAGCTTAACGATACCTTCATTGGTATAGCGGCGAGAGCGACGCATTTTGCGCACACTAAAGTAATTAAAGGTGGTCACACTGGTGTAGAGAATTTTCTTGATGATGTACTCAAGTAGAAACAGTGCTGCAAGCGCAGCGATCACAAACACCACAAGCGTGGTGACACTCATCTCGATGGTCTTATCAGCAATCGAGATCAGCACATAGCCTTGTTGACCGGAAAACTGAGTACCAACAAATAGACCTGCGCCAAGGACGACGAAGAGAAAAATTAATCGAATCATTATTTCTCCTCCGTGATGATGGTAGTGACTTCACGGCGTAAACGCTCGCTGATCACGTCAGACAGCTTCGCTTGCGTTTCTAGCTTAACTGGATAGTCGACCTGAATGTTTTGTTGACTAAGCTTGCCAAGTGCAGCGTTAAACTCTTTGACGCTATTGTTATCCATATCGAAGAAGGATTCTGACCACTCTTCAGCCGTCTCTAGCGACATCTTGTAGATCTCACCTTGCTCCTCGTAGGTCGCACGAATCGCGGTCTCGATTTTAGACTTGATGTTCTCTCTCAAATAGAAGTGCTGTTCTGGAGACAATAGCGGGATCACGTTACCGTCACGACTACGGAAGGTAATGAAGTTTTCTGAGAAATCCTTCAGTGATGTCATCAGGTTATCTTGCCAGTCATAGATGTCTTGCGATACCTGGCGCTTCTCAACAGCAGGGGCATCAGGAAGAATCGCATTAGCTAGTGGAAGCTGGTCGACTTGGCGTTGCAGTGACGTTAAGCGTAGTACTAGCCCGTCACGGTCAATCAAAGGCACGGTACGAAGCTTAGTAATGTCGTTTGCCATGGATTGACGTAGGGATACAAGGCTTGGGTCGTTTAGCGCAGCGATACGTTGGTCCGCACTTTCCATCAAGCGTGTCGCACTGACGACATCATGCTCCAAAAACAGTTTGCGGCCCGCCAGTTTAACCAGGTAATCCGCTTCCGCTAACAGCCAGTCATTTGGACGGCGACCTTTCACATCCGCCACGGCAAGTTGCAGGCTTTCAATGCTCTTTTTCTGCTGCCCAAGCACGACTTCGGCTTTGTGGGTCATGGTTTTCGCTTGTTCCAGCGTATCTGCCTGAACCTGCTGCATCTCAGAGCTCAATGAGCTTTGTGATGCTTTAATCTGTGCTTCAAGCCTTGCAATGCGAGCTTCATAATCGCCCGCTTGCTTTTGCATCATGAACGTCATGCCACCACCAAGTAGCAGTGCAAGGATAATGGCAGCGGTACCGAGTTTCACCCCGCGCTTACCCTGCTTTTCTTCAAATTCAGGTGATTTAGGCTGCGGGCTTTCTGCTTCCGATGCTGGCGCTTCAGGCTCGATCGATTCTTGGGTGTTCTCTGGGGCTAGAGTAGTAACGTCTTGTTTGTCTTCAGACTGGATTTGCTCGTCTTTATTTTTGTTCGTCATTGTTAAGTCCTGTTTTTAGACGCTGGAGAGCAGCAAATAGAGTAGAGTTCGATGCACCTTGGGTGTTCGTTACGTTATTAAATCCCTGTGTCATCGCGAGATTAGCGATTCGTTCACTTGGAACCAAAAGCTGATGTTGTCTTAACCAGTCATGGTTTGACTCTGGTACTTGAGACAGCAAATATTCAAGTTGTTCACCGCTTGTGACCACTAACGTGTCAGTTTTACTATCTTGCCAGTGCTCGAGGGCTTGTTTATCGAACGAGCGATACTGACGCTGATACATTTCCAGATATTGCACATATGCACCGCGTTTCGTCAACTGCTCGTAAATGAGTTCACGCCCGCCATTACCTCGGAGGATGGTCACGACTTGTCCTGAAATCTGTGCAAGCTCTGGCAAAGCGAGCAGGTGCTCACTGTCGCTTATCGAGGGATAGTTTACGTTTTGTTGTACCAGTTTGCTTAATTCATGTGCGGTTTTTTGACCAACGCCAAGATAAATAGCCTGTTTAGGCGCGCAAACGGAGGTGCGGTTGAGGTAGTGCTCTAGGCCTTGCACTGCGTATTGGCTGACGGCGATGACGATGTCTGATTGACAAAAGTGCACACTGTCGGCTGCTTGAATAGTGGGAAAAGAAATGTCAATAAGAGGATAGTGGAGGGCAAAGCCCCCCATACGTTCGATTTGTTTACAGAGTTCGGCACCTTGGGTTTCAGGCCTTGTTACCAGTACTCTCATCTCGCATTACTCGTGATCTTGATAGAGTTTCTCTAGAATTTCTTTTGCGCCGTCGTTAAGGAGCTGGTTAGCAAGTTGCACGCCTAACGCTTCGGCATCTTTGCGACTACCTTGGATTTCACCGCGAACGATTTTGCTACCATCGGGTTCACCCACTAAAGCGCGTAGCCAGATGTTGTCGCCATCAATTAAAGAATAGCTGCCGATTGGAACCTGGCAGCCACCTTCAAGAGTTAGGTTCATTGCGCGCTCGCAGCGCACGCGATCTGCTGTTTCCGCATGATTTAAAGGCTCAAGCAGCTTGATAAGACGCTCATCATCGAGGCGGCACTCAATGCCAACTGCACCTTGACCAACGGCAGGTAGCGATTCTTCTGGCTCGATAAAGCTGCGAATGCGAGACTCAAGCTCTAAGCGCTTAAGACCTGCTGCGGCGAGAATTATGGCGTCGTACTCACCGTTGTCGAGTTTGCCTAGACGGGTGCCGACATTGCCTCGTAGCTCCTTGATGATGAGGTCTGGGCGCTGCTCCTTTAGCTGGCATTGTCTGCGCAAGCTACAGGTGCCCACGACAGCGCCTTGTGGTAGTTCGCTAATGCTCGCATAGGTATTAGAGACAAATGCGTCGCGCGGGTCTTCGCGCTCGCAGATAGTGACTAGACCAAGTCCCTCAGGAAAGTCGACGGGCACATCTTTCATCGAGTGAACCGCTAGGTCAGCACGACCCTCGAGCATCGCCACTTCGAGCTCTTTTACGAAAAGTCCTTTACCGCCAACCTTGGCAAGTGGGGTATCTAAAATGACATCACCTTTGGTTACCATTGTCACCAACTCAACCTCGAGTCCTGGGTGCGCAGCAATTAGGGCATCTTTTACATAGTGAGCCTGCCACAAAGCAAGTGGGCTTTTTCGGGTGGCAATTCGAATTGGCTGAGTCTGTGTCATATCGTTCTCGTAAACATCTAGGTGGTTTCAATAGCGTAATCGTACCATCGACTCTATGAAATGCTTAGTGATTTCCCAATACCCAAAGTGAGGGATAACTTCACCGATCACAAATATTATCAATACTGTGAGTTTAATCGCATTTGTTGTGGTAACTACTGTTAGAATTGTCCGCTATGATTTGGAAGGCTAAACCAAGTCCCGCATTAGTGGGTATGAGTTGTCGTAGTGCCGAGTATTGCTTTACCGCCTATAATAAAAATGTTACATTGATCACGTTTTGAACGCTCTTTTGTTTAAAACCTATGCAAAATAGCAGTTAGATTGAATCTAGGAATCACCCTTGCAGGCATACACTCAAACTCTCATCCAAAGGTTAGATACCCTTAACCAGCAGCGTATTGAGCGCGCGCTGGCGCTTATGGATCTCCAAGGACAGCGTGTATTCCAACTGATTCCAGCCCTTTTCCATTTCAATCACCCCATCATCCCTGGCTTCTATGAAGCAGAGAGCCCATGCGGTCTGTTTGGTTTTGAAGCGAATGCTCTACAGCAGCAGTTCCTTGATGACATCGCCTTAGCGCTTGGTCAACCACTCCCTGAGCCGACAGAGAATGACATCCTTGGTCTTTACACCATGGGGAGTACCTCATCGATTGGTCAAAGTACCTCGAGTGACTTGGATATCTGGGTGTGTATTTCACCTGAGATGTCGACCAAGTCTCGTGAGAAACTCAGCAATAAATGCTTATTGATCACCGACTGGGCCAAAGGGTTAGGGGTAGAAGCGAACTTCTTCTTGATGGATGAGGAGCGTTTTCGCAGCAACATCTCTGAGGAGATGACGGGCGACAACTGTGGCTCCTCACAACACCTGCTATTGCTTGATGAATTCTATCGCTCAGCCGTTAGGCTGGGTGGTCAGCGACTATTGTGGCAAATCGTTCCCCCTGAGATGGAGGAATGCTACGAGGATTATGTCGCTGAAATGTGCCAAAAAGGTCACATCAATTGCGATGAGTGGATCGACTTCGGTCGCTTAAATCGCATCCCAGCGGAAGAGTACTTTGGCTCTAGCCTATGGCAGCTCTATAAGAGTATCGACTCACCGTATAAATCGGTGTTAAAGGCGATCCTACTTGAGGCCTATTCTTGGGAATATCCGCATACGCAACTGCTAAGCATCGACACTAAGCGTCGCTTCTTTGCCCATGAGCCTGATCTCTACGGGATGGATGCCTACTACCTGATGCTCGAAAAGGTGACTCGATACCTTGAGCGTATCGGAGATTCCACGCGTCTCGACCTTGTTCGTCGCTGTTTCTATCTCAAAACACACGAGAAGCTTTCTCGTGAACCAGGCATTGGTTCTATGCCGTGGCGCCGTGAAGCGCTGTCGCACATGACGACAAAATGGAACTGGTCACTTGAGGTATTGCAAGAGCTAGACGATCGCCGTAACTGGAAGGTTGAGCAGGTGATGCGCGTTCACAACGACTTGCTTGATGCGCTCATGCTTAGCTATCGTAACCTTATCCAGTTTGCACGACGCAATGACATTACTTCTGCGATCAGCCCACAAGATATCAGTATCTTGGCGCGTAAGCTGTATGCGGCATTTGAGGTGTTGCCGGGTAAGGTTACTCTGCTCAATCCGCAGATCTCGCCTGACTTACACGAACCTGACCTTACCTTTATCGAGGTGCAGGAAGGTAAGAGTTATCAATCAGGCTGGTACCTGTACAAGCAGCCGTTGATCCCGCACCGAATCTTGGGTCAAGCACCACTCGAGCATAACGAGTACCTCAGTAAGCTCGTGGCATGGGCGTTTTTCAATGGCTTAATCACCGAGTCAACACGACTCAATTCTGTGGTGCGTGATGCTCATATTGATATCGACAAGTTCTATCAAATGGTGAGCGATCTACGAAACACCTTCTCACTGCGTAAGCGCCGCCCAAGTATGCAGGCGCTTGGTAGCCCTTGTGAGATAAGTCAGTTGGCGATGTTCATCAACTTTGAGAACGACCCAACCAAGGACTTGTCGGCAAAAGCCTCTAAAGTGGACCTCAAAAACGTTGATATCCTGAGTTTTGGTAGTGAAGGGCAAAGCCTCATCGGCTCTGTTGACCTGGTCTATCGCAACTCTTGGCATGAAGTGCGTACCCTTCATTTTGAAGGTGATACCGCTATGCTTGATGCGCTGAAAACGGTGTTGGGTAAGATGCACCAAGATGCGCTGCCGCCAGAGTCTGTCGACGTTTTCTGTTACAGCAAGAACCTTCGTGGTGTGCTGAGAAATACCGTCTACCAACTTCTCGCCGAGTGTATTGAATTGAGATTGAAGCCGATCGACCAAGAGAAGCGTCGTCGATTCAAAGCACTCAAAGTCGCGAATCAGATGTATGGCTTATTCTTTGAGCGTCGCGGCGTGTCAGTCCAAAAGCTTGAGAACTCGGTGGACTTCTATCGCAGCATCTCGACTAATAAGCTTCAAGGCTCGCCACTGCTCATGCTTGATCGCGAAGAAGAGTATCAGCTTCCAGAAGTGGTCGATGGGTTTGCGAGTGAGGGCTTGATTCAGTTCTTCTTTGAAGACACGGATAACGGCTTCAACATCTATGTGTTGGATGAGTCGAATCAGGTGGAGGTTTACCACCAGATGCGTGGCAGTAAAGATGAGATGATCGCGAGTGTGAACAGCTTCTACACCTCCCATGTGGATAATGGTGGAGAGGTGTCATCGAAACTGATTAACTTTAACCTTCCTCAGTACTACCAGTTAGTGCATGCCGAGGAGGGAGAACCTTACATCATTCCTTATCGTAATGATGGTGGCTCTCCAAACTCGAGAAATTCAAAAGCCGTTAATGCGTAATGACTATCGATTGGGGTTAGACCCAGTCGATAGATTCGCCAGCATGCTTTTCACACTCTTCTTTTACCATCGCCATCAGCTCAAGCTGAGTCTTTGAGCATGTCCATTTACCTTCAATCAATTTGAAGTGGAAACCACCTGATTTAGACGCTAGCCAAATCTCATGCATAGGCTCTTGGCGGTTAATGATGATTTGACTGCGGTCTTCAAATTCTAGCGTCATGACGTTGCCTGTCACTTCGTAATCGATATCTGCACCTGAATCGTCAATCGCCTCTTCGATGTTTTGCATCTGCTCATCGACTAATTGGTGAAATTCCGTGTCGTTCATTTTGTAATCCTATTGCTTTTCTAATTCGTGGTGCGATTATAGGGGGCATTGATTCAATAATCACGACATGCAAAATGAAAAAGACGATTACGGCAATTTTTATGCTCGTTGTGGTTGGACTTGTGGGATGCGGCCAAATGGGTCCACTTTATCTTCCTGCAGAAGAAGCGCCAGCAAACGAGCAAGCACAATAACCACCGCCATCGACACAGTGTAAAGGGATACAGGATTTGGATTATTTCAACTATCAGGACGATGGCCAGCTTTGGGCCGAGAATACGTCACTTACCGAACTAGCCGAGCAATACGGCACACCACTTTATGTTTATTCGCGCGCGACGCTAGAGCGTCACTGGAATGCGTTTGATAAATCTGTCGGCGATCATCCACACCTTGTGTGCTATGCGGTGAAAGCAAACTCGAACATCGGTGTACTTAATGCACTCGCACGTTTAGGCTCAGGCTTTGATATTGTCTCGGGCGGCGAGCTAGAGCGTGTGGTAGCCGCGGGCGGCGATCCAAGTAAAGTGGTTTTCTCTGGTGTTGGTAAAACGGCACAAGAGATGCGCCGCGCACTAGAGCTGGGTATTAAATGCTTTAACGTCGAGTCTGAACCAGAGCTTGAGCGTCTCAACCAAGTTGCGGGTGAAATGGGCGTGATTGCGCCAATTTCTCTGCGTATTAACCCAGATGTTGACGCCAACACGCACCCTTATATTTCAACCGGTCTTCGTGATAATAAATTCGGTATCGCATTCGACTGTGCCCCTGCAGTGTACAAGTTTGCACAAAGCCTAGACAACCTTGCGGTTCACGGTATTGATTGTCACATCGGCTCGCAGCTAACGGACATTGAACCTTTTATCGATGCAACCGATCGCTTGCTCGCGCTTATCGACCAACTGCGCGCTGACGGTGTGGATATTCGTCACCTTGATGTCGGCGGTGGTCTTGGTGTGGTTTATCGTGACGAACTGCCACCACAACCTTCGGATTATGCTAAAGCGCTACTGGCTCGCTTAGAGAACCATCCAGAGCTTGAGCTTATCTTTGAGCCGGGTCGTGCAATTGCCGCGAATGCTGGTGTGCTTCTGACCAAGGTTGAATTCCTAAAACACACTGAGCACAAAAATTTCGCGATTATCGACGCGGCAATGAACGATCTTATGCGTCCTGCGCTGTACCAAGCTTGGCAAGACATCATCCCAGTGGCACCTCGTGAAGGTGACGCGACGACATACGACTTGGTCGGTCCAATTTGTGAAACGGGTGACTTTATCGGTAAAGACCGTGCCTTGGTGCTAGAGCCAAATGATTTGCTGGCTGTGCGCTCAGCGGGTGCCTATGGCTTTGTTATGTCTTCAAACTACAACACTCGCCCGCGCGTGGCGGAAGTGATGGTGGATGGAGATAAGGCACACCTTGTTCGTAAGCGTGAAACACTTGAGAGTCTTTGGGAATTAGAAAGCATTTTGCCGGAGTAACTGAACCACTATGCACTTCCACTTTTCTAAAATGCACGGTCTGGGCAACGACTTTATGGTTGTTGATTGTATTACCCAGAACGTTTTCTTTTCGCCTGAGCTTATCCGCCGTTTAGCAGATAGGCATACTGGTGTTGGTTTTGACCAATTACTGATTGTTGAAGCTCCTTACGATCCAGAGACGGATTTTCATTACCGCATCTTCAATGCTGACGGTAGTGAGGTTGAGCAATGTGGTAACGGCGCGCGCTGCTTTGCTCGCTTTGTGCAGATGAAAGGGCTGACCAACAAGTACAGCATCAGTGTCAGTACCAAGAAAGGCAAAATGGTTCTTAAGTTGGAAGAGAACGATCTCGTGACGGTCAATATGGGCCAACCGGAGTTCGAGCCAAACAAGATCCCATTTAAGGCGAAGCAGAAAGAGAAGACCTATATTCTGCGTGCTGGTGACCATACCTTGTTCTGTGGGGCAGTGAGTATGGGCAATCCGCATGTAGTGACGGTTGTCGATGATACAGAAACCGCAGACGTGGACACATTAGGCCCTCTGTTAGAGTCGCACGAGCGCTTTCCAGAGCGCGTAAACGCGGGCTTTATGCAAGTGCTGAGTCGCGGTGAAGTTAACCTTCGTGTTTATGAGCGCGGCGCGGGCGAAACACAAGCGTGTGGAAGTGGTGCTTGTGGCGCGGTTGCAGTTGGCATTGTGCAAGGTCTATTAGATGAAACCGTAAAAGTGCATCTGCCAGGTGGTGACCTTAAAATCAGTTGGAAGGGGCCGGGTCATCCGCTCTATATGACTGGCGCGGCGGCTCACGTTTTCGATGGGCAGATTTCTTGTTAGCCAATAACCCATTATACTAATGGCGGGCCGTTCACTGGCCCGCCATTTTTTTATCTATTTGACAGGGATTAAAGGGAAGCATTTTGTCTGAGTTTGAAGCAAGCCACCTAACAGCAGAAGTGGTAGCCGAGTATCTTTCTGATCATCCAGATTTTTTTAAGGGTAGAGAATCACTAGTAGAATCCCTTTCCCTCCCGCACCAACAGCAAGGCGCCGTGTCCTTGGTTGGTATTCAGTTGCAGCGACAGCGCGAGCGTATTGAAGCGCTTGAAGAAGAGATCACCGCATTGATGTCTCTGGCTGCTCGCAACGATAAAACCTTCTATGAATTCATGTCGCTGCAAGAGAACCTCTTGAAGTGCCATGATCTACAAAGCGTCATATCCGCCATTAAGCAAACGGCAGCGGGTCTTAACCTGCGTGGCTACCTTAAGCTCATTGATAGCGATGACAGTGCCGATCCACTCTCACTTGAGAGTTGGCAGCGTTTCACCACTAACCATTTGAATGGCAAAGACGCTTATCTTGGTCGCCTGCGTCAGGCCGACCGTACTATGCTATTTACAGAGCAGCAGATCGCCGATGGTCACGTGCCAGAGCTCGGCTCATATGTGGTGCTGCCTCTTAAACGTAAGTTCGTGCAAGGATTGCTGATCTTCTCAAGTGAAGATGGTGGTCACTTCCAACCGGATATGGATACCCTGTTTTTACGCCATCTCGCGTTGGTGGTTTCCTATCTTTGTGAGCATCTCGATTGGCAGGTGCAAGAGGAAGACAATGTCAGACCAAGTCACGCCTAAAATCAACTTACCGAGTGGACTGCAAAAGCCACTCGATAAGTTCTACGAATACCTTCGCAGTGAGAAAGGGCTTAGCCTGCACACTCAACGCAACTATCGTCAGCAACTAGAAACCATGGCTCAGCACTTAAATGAGATGGGTGTAAAAGCCTGGACTCAAGTTGATGCTGGCTGGGTGAGGCAGCTGGCTGGCAAAGGCATGCGTGAAGGAATGAAAGCCAGCAGTATTGCCACGCGCTTATCTTCACTACGCAGCTTCTTTGACTTTCTTATCTTGAGAGGAGAGCTAACGGCGAACCCCGCGAAAGGCGTCAGTGCCCCGCGCAAGCAAAGGCCGCTCCCTAAGAATTTGGATGTTGATGAGGTTTCTCAGCTGCTGGAAGTGGATGAGACCGATCCATTGGCGATTCGCGATCGTGCCATGATGGAGATGATGTATGGTGCAGGTCTTCGCTTGGCGGAAATGGTCGGTATCGATGTTAAACACCTCAACCTATCGAGCGGAGAGATCCGTGTGATTGGTAAAGGTAACAAAGAGCGTAAGGTGCCGTTTTCGGGCTATGCGGCTGAGTGGGCGCAGAAATGGCTAAAGGTTCGTGGTGAGCTGGCTAAACCCGGTGAGCCAGCATTATTTGTTTCAAAGCTTGGTACCCGTATATCACACCGCAGCGTGCAGAAGCGCATGGCAGAGTGGGGACAGAAGCAATCATTGGCGAGCCACGTCAGTCCGCACAAACTGCGTCACTCTTTTGCGACGCACATGCTAGAGTCGAGCAACAACCTGCGTGCGGTTCAAGAGCTGCTGGGCCATGAGAATATCTCGACCACACAAATCTATACTCACCTTGATTTCCAACATCTTGCCCAAGCGTATGACCAAGCTCACCCAAGAGCACATAAGAAAGGTAAGCCTAAGCAACAAGAGGATTCCTGATGCGCTTTTATCGCAGTTTAGAACCGATCAAGGCGATGACCTTTGATCTCGACGATACGCTTTACGATAACTGGCCGATTATTCGCGAGGTCGAACAAAAAGCCACACAATGGCTACTACAAACCCATCCGATCAGTCAGCAGTGGGATAAAGCGCAGTGGCAGGCCTTTAAGTTTAAGCTGATAGAGCAAAATCCTATGCTGAAACACGACGTCACAGAGTGGCGTTATCAGCAAGTGAAGCAGGGTTTGGAGCATTTGGGTTACGATGATCCTAAAGCTACCGACGCTGCAAAAACCTTAATTCGTCATGTATTGGAGTGGCGTAGTGACTTCGATGTTCCACATGAAACACATCGGGTTTTAAGTAAGTTGAGTGCCGCAATGCCGTTGGTCGCGATCACTAATGGCAATGTGGATGTCGACAAGATCGGGTTGAGTCAATACTTTGCCTTAGTGCTTAAGGCGGGCCCTGATGGCAGAGCCAAGCCCTTTGCGGACATGTTTGATAAAGCCGCAGACTTTTTGGCCTTGCCGCGTCAGCACATTCTGCATGTCGGCGATCATGTGGTAACCGATGTTGAGGGAGCGAAGCGTAATGGCTTCAGTGCTTGTTGGTTTAACGATAAAGGATTCACGCCTCGTGACACACGCCGAATGAAAGTGCTGCCAGATGTCGAGATTAGCGACATCGAGCAGTTACTTGAGTTACGCGCTGAGCGATAGAGGCTAGCGTGTTAACGCATGTCCGCTGCGCTCTGCCTGAAAGCGCAGCAAGTAGTCTTCAAAGAAAGTGAGCATGGCATTGGCGTCATGTTCACTCCCGATCTCTCTAGTAATCTCGGCGCACACTTCAAAGGTGCAGAGATTGCCCGGCTCTTGGTTTCTTCTTAATTGGTATTGCGATAGCTCGGCGCTATCAAGGTGTACTTTGGGCAGCGATTGCAGCCAAGCGCTGCGGTTAAGCATCTTTTGGGCTTCTTGCCACGTCCCATCAAGCACAATGAAATTACTTTTCGCACCTTGCTGTTTCTGGTGCCATTTAGCAAGCGGCACACTTTCTTCACACGGAAATACCAGTACTGGACTATGAGGGCTAGTGTCAGGCAAGCAGCGTTCGCACGGCGACTTGCGTTGCCACTCAGTAATTGTGCAGTCATCAAATAATTTATCGATAAGCTTGCCAGTATTGGTGGCGCGTGGCGGCTCGTTAGGGTGAGTGAGTAGGGTAAAACAAAGATCAGAGGCGATCGTTGGGATCGCCTCACAGTAGCAGTTGTGGATAAAACCACAGCGTGGACACTTCTGGCTCATAGTTGGTTCTATTCGCCCTTATAAAGCACTAAACCACCGTTCGCGATTGGGTAGACGATATCGCCCACCTTCTCTTGCTTAGCGACCAGCTTATTGCCGTCTAGGGTGAAAATGCGTTGTGACACTAAATACTGCTGCTGGTGGCGCGTCATGATGACCTGGACTTGCTGATTGTTCAGTTGTTGCCAAAAGCCACGCTCTTCGGTTGCTGGAGAGTCATCTGGATACTCGTAGCGAGTGATAGCGGTGTGGTCAGGAAGCAGCGTCATCGAGATGGTAAAGCCCGCGGTCTCTGTGGATTGTGCCACATAACTGCCAGCCCAGTTTAGTGTCGTATCCGAGTTCGAAAGCGTGGCACAGCCTTGTCGAGTCTGACCGTTCATGGTCAGCACACCTGTCCAGCCATAAATAGAGTCGCTCATGGTGTCATTACAAAGCTTGCTACTCATCTGAAGGTTCGCATCATCAAACTCATAGCGGCGGGTGGTCTGAGTCACTTTACGATCTTTGAGTGTGAGCGACTGTTTATCTTCGCCCATTATCGCAAAGCTCGCTTGCTTGGCGCTGTCAAACTTGAGAGACCAGAAAGGTTCATTGCCAAGTACCTGTGTTGGTCGCAGCGGTTGATCGCAGCGCTTGGGGTTTTCGGCGGTTAGCAGGTTAACGTGTTTCACCACAAAGCGGCCAGTGTAATCAGAATCAAACCCACGATGGCTCGGCGGCTCTAGATAGCCAACCACTTCCGCATATATTGGCTGATAAGGCTCACGAGTGAGCTTTTCTGCCTCAGGACGAACCTCTTTAGGCAAATCTAGCCAATACTGATGTTGACTACCACACGGCTGAATGGTGCGGGTCTCGTGTCCAATGACAGCTTGGCCGCGCATGACATAAGTTTGTGGTGTGATAGTTTCTGGACGTGATAGCTCCGCAGAAGGTACTGGAGGCGCGCTTGGCGGCGTCTCTGTATTGAAAGACGAACATGCTTGAAGCAATATGAGCGGAACAACCGCGAGCGGTAGGCGCGACATTGTCATTAAATTTTCCTTATTTAGAACGATCACAGGTATCTAAACCATTATGGCATATTGGCTATTTAAAACAGAACCCGATGAGTTTTCCATCGACACTCTGCGTGTCAAAGGGAGCTCATGCTGGGAAGGGATCCGCAATTATCAAGCACGAAACATGATTCGAGATGAGATGAAGCTTGGCGACTTAGTGCTGATCTATCACTCATCGTGCAAAACCATAGGGGTTGCCGGTATCGCTCGTATTACTAGAGAGGCGTATCCCGATCATTTCCAGTTTGATATCAATAGTGACTATTACGATGCCAAAGCTGAACCCGATAACCCACGTTGGTTAATGGTAGACATTGAATATGTTGAAAAGTTTAAGCGTGTGTTGCCGTTAAGTGTGCTCAAAACCATGCCTGAACTGGAAAACATGCTGCTAGTGAAGCGTGGTAATCGCTTGTCGGTCATGCCAGTGTCAGAGAGCGAATGGTCTGCGATTTTGGGTCGAGTGGCGCGCTAAACAAGCGACTGGCCACCAACGACATAAAACAAAACTCCCACGCCCAATAGCTAGGATATGCGCTATATAGGGGTGAGCATGGGAGTTTGATTGTTGATATTCGGCTTACAGCAGATGCTTTTTCAAAAATTCAGCGACAGCATCGTCGGCGTTGCTGCCAATAACGGTGTTGTTTGGTAGGGCTTTTTTCACTTTGTCGTGAGCGTTTTCCATCACATAACCGTGTCCTGCCATCGTCAGCATTTCAACATCGTTCATGCCATCACCAAAGGCGATGCAGTTCTCAAGACCTAAGCCAAGCTTCTCGGCGACCGCTTTTAGCGCATCACCTTTAGAGACTTCTTTCGCCATCACTTCTAGGCACCAAGGCGTCGAGAAGGCGATATTCAGAGCGTCACCAAACTTAGCTCTCAATGCATCCTCAAATTCTACTAAGTGTTCGTGGTCTTGCTTTGGATGGGTAATGAAGATCTTGGCGATACCATCTGTTGGCGCATTGTTGGCGTCAAATAGGTGATAGCTAAATCCTGTTTCGGTGTGGAACTTACGCAGATACTCATCTTCTTGGTTAAGCAGCCATGTATCGTCTTGGTACATGTGAACAAACAGCTCACTGTCGGTGTTGAGCACATCAACGATCGGTTGTACTAGGTCTTCAGGAACGTTCTGGCTGTATAGCAGTTCATCCTGCTGGTCATGAACTCTCGCGCCGTTCGACGTAATCATATAGGCAGGAATACCCACAGATTGACGAATGCCTGCGACGTCCACATGGTGACGACCGGTTGCGAAAATGAAAGTGTAACCCTTAGCGTGCAGTTCCTTTAACGTTTGCTTGGTGTTAGCACTCAGTAGGTGGTCTGGAGCCAGTAAGGTGCCGTCTAAATCAGAAGCGACAATGTTGATGGAATCTCGATTAAGGGTCATAACTTTCTCTTCGTGTCGAACGTGGAGGGGAGTCGCCAAAGGGGCAACCTAATAGGGATATTGTAGGGGATATTAAACCAGAAAAAGAGGGTAAATGGGTGACAGAAATATTTCCTCATTTACCTTCTTTGTTACGTGTTATTGCTTTGAAAAGAAATGGCTTACGGCATCGAGTGCTTGATTTCGGTAGGCATCTTTTTCAAACAAAACTTCATGTTTTGCGCCCTCGACCGTCACCATCTTGGCGTGTTGATTGGTACGTGAGAGCTTGCTAACAAAGCGCTGCTGATCTTGGTTACTCACAATCTGGTCTGCGCCAGCTTGCACCAGAAGTAGCGGTATCTTTACCTGCCTAGTTTGCTGGATACACTGCTTGGCAGCCATTAAGCCTTGCCATACCCACCGAGTGCTTGGTCCGCCAATCTTTAACTCCGGCATCCTTTCGTACAGGTCTCTAAACCAGTGGTAGCGGACCTCGCTTGAGGAGAGCGGGTTGATCTCAAAGGGCTTGGCCACATAGCCTTGATACCCAGGGGCATAGGTTGGCACCGGGTAGATGGCTGTCATAATCTGCGCCACAAATGGAGCGATTGGCTTTAAATACCATGGCACATTGACGCCGTACATAGGCGCACTGAGCGCAATCTTATCGAAGTTGTGAGCAGGACGAGTTTGAATATAGCGAGTCGCAATATTTCCGCCCATAGAGTGAGCAAGGACATGGCGCTGCTGATAGCGGCTTAAGTCAAAACTCTTTAATACAAGGTCCATGTCATCGAGGTAGTCATCGAACTCATGGACGTGGCCCATCTCAGGGTTGGGGGCCAGGTGGCTTGATAGGCCTTGGCCTCTGTGGTCAAACGAATAGATGTCGTAACCTTGTTGGAAGAAGTCGTAGAACAGCTCTTGGTATTTCCATGCAGATTCAATACGTCCATTGACCACGATGAGGGCTTTTTGATGATTCTCGTGCGTTAATTTGCACCAGTATAATTGGGTACCATCCTTTGCTTTTAGCTTCCCTTCCTGTCGATTCTCCCATAATTGAGCAATGTGAGTGTTTATTACTTGCTCAAACTCTGGCTCTTGAGTATAAGAGATGTCAGTAGCATTTATCGTGTGCATACATGGGCCTGCTTCAATTTTTATGTATAATGCGCTGTTTTTTAGACACTTTTGTGTCAGTTTACAGGGTTATCATTCCACGGAACGTCTTATTCAGTTAAGAGTAAACCAGTGGTGAGGAATTACAATGGATTATCATGTTTGGTTCGCTTATGTGGTTACAGCGATCGTATTTAGCTTGGCGCCGGGTTCGGGTACCGTTAACTCGATCAGTAACGGTCTAAGTTACGGAACACGTAAATCTCTAGCTGCCATTGCTGGACTGCAAATTGGTTTGGCAATCCACATTATGCTGGTGGGGGCCGGAATCGGTGCTTTAGTAGCAAAATCAGCACTGGCGTTTAGCATTATCAAGTGGGTAGGTGTGGTTTACCTAATTTGGCTTGGTATTCAAAAGTGGCGTGATACCTCATCCGTAAAGGCTAGCTCTGAACATGAAAGCCGTACCGCAGGTCAACTGCTGCGCAGTGCTGTGTTGATTAATCTGACCAATCCTAAGTCGATCGTCTTCCTCGTCGCACTGTTTCCTCAATTTATCGACCCTGCTGGCGACCAAGTTCAGCAGCTCATGATTCTCGGTATCACGACAGTAACGATAGACTCTATCGTTATGCTCGGTTATACGTCGCTGGCTTCACAGATGGGGCGTTATATTCGCTCTGATCGTGTTATGGGGCGTATTAATAAGTTGTTTGGCTCTATGTTTGTAGGATGTGGCGCTTTGCTTGCCGCCGCGAAATCGTAAGGCCGCGTTTTGGATATGTACGCCACCTACGTAGCTCGTCAGCCCATATTTAATGCCCGTCGGCACACCTTGGGTTACGAGTTGCTGTTCCGTGACGGAGAACGGAACGCCTTTCCGGCTCACGTAGAAGCGAATCGCGCCACCTACCGGTTGATCGCAGAAAACTTCTTATCATTGGGTATCAACCCAGCGCTCTCTAGTTCGCGTTGCTTTATCAATTTCCCTCAGCAGAGCTTGATTCGCAGGCTGCCACTCATATTACCCAAAGAGAGTGTGGTGATTGAGATCCTTGAAACCTGTGAACCAAACGATGAGCTATATGATGCAGTCAAAGAGTTAGCGCGTAGTGGCTACATCATTGCCCTTGATGACTTCGTCTATACCGACGCGTGGGAGCGCTTCTTACCGTTTGTACAGATCGTTAAGCTAGACATCATGTCGATGGGCGTCGAGCAGGCATGTGAGTTTGTTCAGCGTCAAAAAGCCAAGGGCAGTCCAAGGCATTACCTTGCTGAGCGTGTTGAGACAGAGCAAGAGTTCCTCTTGACCAAGCAAGCTGGGTTTAAGTTCTTTCAAGGCTTTTTCTTTAGCAAGCCCGTCATGGAAAAGCAGGTTTATATCAGTGCTGAGCAGCTGGTGGCGATGGAGCTGTTTCAGCAGGTGTGTATGCCTGAAGTGGACTTTGACAAGATTGAGCAGATCGTTGCTAAAGACGTTACGCTCTCTTATAAGCTGCTCCAGTTTGTCAATACCATGAATCCACGCCTCGAGTCTGAAATCTCCTCATTTAGACAAGCTTTGGTGTATCTAGGGCAAGAGAAACTCAAACTGTTTGTGTCGCTGACCGTTGCGTCGTTCATTTCGAGCAGTAAGCCCAAAGCACTCTACGAGCTCTCATTGCAACGTGCTCAATTTTGCCGATTGATGACCAAATACCCGCCGTTTAGAGATTACAAAGATCAGGCATTTATGATCGGCTTATTCTCGATTCTGGATGCTTTGATGGATCTCTCCCTAGACCAATTGATTACTCAACTGCCACTATGCGAAGAGATCAAACGTGCGCTGCTAGAGAGGCAAGGTCCGTATGGACGATTGCTGTCGATGGGAGAGTGTTTCGAATCCGCCGACTGGCAAGGGCTTGAGAAGCATCGAGCTCAACTTGGGGTATCACAAAATCAAGTGTTCTCAGCGCTGGCCGATGCCCAGCGCTGGAGTCAGAAGGTTCAGGCGTTAAGTTAGTTATCGCCTGACGGGGTGCTTTTCGGTAAGACGGTCAGCATGTTTTGATACGCCATTTTGTTGGCGACATGTTTAGGCAGTGCAGACAGTACCGGGTCCCATACCGCGAGCGCTCCTTGCTGATACTGAAACTGACCCACGACATCACTACCGATCATAAACCGCTCTGGATACGCCTCAATCAATGATAGCCAACGGCTGTCGACTCGACCTTGGGGCGCGATGACCTCAATGAGACTCCAAGACGCCAAGATGTACAGGTTGTCATGCTCACTTAAAAGGTCGGCCACGGTTTGATAGAGGAATCGCATCTTGATGGTTCGAGTGAGTGTGGTCGTGGTACCCGCATGAGCCCAGAGAAAGCGGGTGTCGGGGTGGTTACTGAGTGCCTCTTCAAGCTCTTGTAGATAAAGCGGGTTATCCTCGCGCTGTGAGGTGATATTGGTGTGCAGCAGTACGGGAAGGTCGTGCTTAGCGGCTAAGTCATAGACTTTGGCAAGTGCTGGGTGGTTTGCTCTAGGTTTCTCATCGGCGGTGAGTGCGGTTAGATGGTCATGACGAGTGATCACCTCCCCAATACCTTTCCAAAACCCAGGACGAAATGTTAGCTCGCGTTCGATGTGCTCGGCGGCATTCATGTCTGTGGTGTTAAACCCACTAAGAAACGGGTGCAGCCTAGCTTGGCTTGGCTTCGGTAGTGATTCTACCTCGCGCGCAATGAGCTCATCGGTAAATGAATAATAGTAGACCGGGGTGTCATCACCATATACAAAGCGCGGTGCCTTAGGTGCGCTCGCATCCCACTTTTTCATCACAGGCAACCCCATGACGTATGAGTGGTCGATACTCAATGCATCCATATTATCAATCAGCGCCTGTGCACCGTCACCACGTTGGAAATAGTCGACCAGGTGTATTTCTGCATCATTGACTCGACCCTGATAAGCAGAGCTACAGCCAGAGGTAAGCAGCGCGATACACGTGAAAACGGCTTTTAGTTTCACGTTAGAATAGAAACTCATGATTAACATCCATGTGATTGAGCTAAGCGTTACGCTACCACGACTGATAAGCGACGTAAATCTATGGGATTTAACGATTTAGCGCAAAATGTAGGAACTTATCACCCTGATAAGTCAGTACGCCTTTATCGCCAGGATTGAGGTGATGATAGTAGTGGACCCCAATCTGGAACTCTCTTTTGGGGCCAAACGCGCCTTTTTGAATGTAGATCCAGTATTCGTCTTCTTGTGTCGGGTCTTCGGTGGCAACAACCTGCTTATCAAGAATGGTGACAGAGGCTTTTCGCTCTGGTGCATCAATACCAAGTGTGTGTTTTCTTTGAATGAAAACAAAAAGATAGCCAGCAATAACGATCAGTACAATGACAGCAATAATCAGAGAGATAGGCATACAAACCCCATTCATTTCAGTACGCTGGAACTAAGATCGCACAAAACCAGCAGAAAATAAGCTGTCATCGTTGGTTTAGCCAAGATTTTTAGGCTCATATCACACAAAAGCGGGCTGAATTAGGTTTAAATCTTTACTTGAATTTACCTTACAATTGTCGAATTCTTAATACAGATGGTTAACAATGGAGTGAACCAAAGTTTTGGACATTAGCCAGCACACCTTTTTTTCACAGTTCGCTGGTGGTTGGAGGGATGCATATGTCTGATATTGAACGTGTTGTTTTACGAACGAGGCGCTTAGAGAAGTTGCTTAGGCAGCAATATCGCGCCGATGGTAAGGGCTTACATCAACTTGTGACTAGCTGTGAAGAACGACTACCGCATGATGTGATTAGCAAATTGAGATACATCGCGACGATTCGCAACAAGATCGTTCATGAAGAAGATTTTGAGTTGGATGACAAATCAGGATTTCTTCGTGCCTGTGATGAGTGTGAACAAGAGTTAACGCCTAGAAGCAGTCGCTTTATTTGGCGCACCGCCATGTGGTTGATGGCACTGATCACCTTGCTTGCAATGGGCTTCTACTACGTGCACTGGGAGAAGGTGCTACACATCATCTCTAAATGAGACTGTTTACCTCTAATAGCAAAAGGGACGCATTAAGCGTCCCTTTTTTGATCTTGTAGATTAAAGTCTACTCATCGCTATTAGTAAAGCATCGGCAGTGTCATTAGCCCTACCACTACGGCTATCATCACTAGACCTTGCTTCTGAGAAGATGAAATCATAACACTGCTCCTATTATTAATTCTGTCGTTGGATATAAGAATAGCACCTGTTTTGGCTTTTAGGCAAGGATATTGTCAAAAAAACTCCATTTTTATAAGTTTTCCACCCTAAATATGATCTTTATGCCACAAAGAAACAGTGTATTTAATCTGGGTTAATTTTGTCCGCACGTCATTTTGTGACGCAGATTTAAATTAAGTGCATGTTATTTAAGAATAAATTTGTGATTACATAGTGCTCGTTATATCTGGTGTTTGTTTTGGGGGCTTGGTGTCAGCCTGAGGTGAATGTCTAGTTAAGCATTGTTTTTGGTGTCTAAATAAGAGGGCGCTGTATTGATAGATGAGAAAGTAGGGCTGATTTTCTTATGAGGTGATAGGAAAACCGTAACTTTTATTAAGTTATTAGAAAGTTAACGGACAAGCTCCGTCAGAGTGTATTAGGTTTTAATTCTTATAAAACAGTTGCTTGAGTTAAGGCTTCTGAGTTGGGAATGTTGGTTTACGTTAGCGTTAATGATCCATCTTAGAAAAAAGTCACTTACGTCATAGCAAAGAAAGGAAAACGTTTGCTTTGTAATTCTTATGTTTGAGTGACAAAAGGGACGTACTCACACTGAATCTTGGCCTGTCAAAGGCAAACTTTTTTAGTTTAAGACAAGTCCAACTTTTGAACCTTGCCACTGGACAGTCACCATCAGCTTCTTACACTGGGTCCGAAAATAAGAATTAGGTGTGTGTATGTGGAGTTGGCTAGCTGTAGCCCTATCGTGTTTGCTGTTTATTTTTGCTGGTGAGAAAGGCGACAAAGCCCGAATGGTGGTGTTTAGTGGACTAACACACATTCTTTTGGCAGTCATACTCATCAAGACGGGCATGTTCGAGCCTTACCAAATGTGGATATTGGTAGGGTTAGCGCTATTTACTATCAGCGACGGGGTGGTGCAGTGGCGACGTTTTACCAAACTTAGTTTTTTTGGATATATAGCGGCGCAACTCGCTTATAGCTGGGCTATGTGGGGGCAAGTGAACAGTGAGTTTGTGCTTTGGCTGCCTGCATTGCTGTTCTGCATTGCTATCGTCACCTTCTTATTACTATTACCTAGGCTCGATTCATTCCTTATGCCCGTTGCCTTGATGGGTTTATCACTGGTTCATCTTATGTGTGCCGCAGGCGAGGCGTGGCTAATTACCCGTTCGTTTGAGGCTATGATTGGGTTTGCGGGGGCGGCGTGTCTTGCACTGTCTGCATTGTTGCTAGCACTGGATAAGTACCATTTCCAATCCAAACGCGCCAGTTATGCTGTGTCGGGAAGCTACTACCTTGCGCATAGCCTTATTGTGGCTTCGGCGCTGTCGAGCTCAACTCAAATGATATAGCGTCGCTTTGGCTTGCGTCAGATCATGATGCGCCACGCTAAGATTGGCTAGCATAGTAGCACGCTATTTAGTGAGGTAATCTTCATGACAACATCTATCCATGCCCACAAAGTTCTTAACCTGCTGCGTGAGCAACCAATGAGCCGTGAGCAGTTAGAGCAAACCGTTCTTGATCAGTTTGGCGCGGATGCTACTTTCCGTACATGTAGCCGAGAAGGCTTTGATCTTGAGGCTTTGCTAGCGTTCTTTATCGAAAAGCAGAAAGTGATTGAGAATGAGGGTCTGTGGACGCTAAACATCGAGCGAGTCTGTTCTCACTAATTAAGAATTAGCCTGCTATACTCCACTGCAAATTCTTAGATAGCAGGCTGTAATCCATGGATATTCTTTCAGCGGCGACCATGTTATTCCTTATCATGGACCCGCTCGGCAACCTTCCCATCATACTCTCGATACTTAAACACCTCGACCCAGAGCGACGTAGAAAGGTATTGGTCCGTGAATTGTGCTTTGCTTTGCTCATTCTGCTTCTGTTCCTTTTTGCAGGCAAAGGCATACTAAGCTTCTTACACGTTGAGCCAGAGACACTAAGTATATCCGGCGGTATTATCCTATTTATCATAGCGATACGCATGATTTTCCCACAGGCTGGCAGTGTGACGGGTTTAGCCGCGGGGGAAGAGCCCTTTATTGTACCTATGGCGATCCCAATGATTGCGGGTCCCTCTGTCATCGCATCGGTTTTATTGCTTTCGACTCAAAACCCGGACAGCTTGGTTGAGCTGTCTGCTGCGGTTTTGATTGCTTGGGGGGCGACCTTCTTTATTCTCATGTTCTATAACTTCTTCCATAAAATGCTGGGTGAGAGAGGTCTTAAGGCCGTCGAGCGATTGATGGGCTTGTTGCTGGTTATGATTTCAACCCAGATGTTCCTGAATGGGGTGAAGAGTTACCTAGGTTAAATACCTCAGGTGACGGCTCAAAAAAGAAAAGAGCCGCTATTGCGGCTCTTTTTCTAAACATTACTTTTTATCGCTGTTTTCAGCAGTTTGGTCTTCTGGCTCTGGAGCAGGCCCCATCATGTGTTTTTGACGGATATCCAGCAGGGCAAAAATACCAAACGCAAGTATCGAGTATTTCTCCCATGTGCCCAGTTTCAACTTGTCGCCAAAGGCACCAAGAAAGATTGCCATTTGAACGCCGTGCATCAAGAACAAGAACGCGGTCATGATATAGAGAGCGATGGCACCTTTGCCTGGAAATGGATGGAAGATATTCAGTATTAAGACAAACCAAACAAACCCGAAGGCGATTTTTGCTAGCATGAGTAGCGCTTTCATTGTGATTCCCTCTCAAATAATCGGTAGCTAACCTGACCCGCCGTCTTTTCTTTTAGTAAGTCCCAGTGCTCTGGAATGGCGTCAAGTTGCAGTTCTTTCTCCGTTTCTATATAGATTAACGCATTGTCTGCAAGCCAACCATTATTCTCTAAACGGTCGATGACATCCGGCAGTAATCCCTTTCTAAACGGAGGATCGATGAAGACTAAGTCTTGTGGCTCGCCAGCTTGTGATAAAAAGCTGAGCGCGTCGCCATGATGAGCTTTGATATTGTCCGCTTTGACCAGCGCAATGTTACTAACGATCTGCTTATAGGCTTTGTCATTAAGCTCAATCATAGTGACATGGTCGGCTTGCCTTGATGCGGCTTCAAACCCTAAACCGCCAGAGCCCGCAAACAGGTCCAGTACTTTGGTATGGGGAACATCTTGTGCCAGCCAGTTAAATACCGTCTCTTTAACGCGGTCTGTCGTTGGTCTTAAACCCTCCGCATCATGTACAGGGAGCTTGCGACCACGCCAAAGTCCGCTAATGATGCGAACGCTACCCATCTGAGACGATGGTTTTTGTGATGGAGTTTGCTTGCGACGTCTAACCATAGATTTTTTGACCGCCAATAAAGTGATACTATAACGGGCTCATTAACGAGCTTAAATTAATAAGTGACGAAGTGTACCAATCTCTGAGAAAAGTTTTCACTGCTTTGTCACAAATATTTTTTGCACCGCCAGACGTTAACCTATAACGTCTAGGCTACGACGAATTTAAGACATTTGAAAAGACAGTATTCAGGATAGTTTCAGATGACAGAAAAGAAAAAACGCGGACTTCTCTCTTGGCTCGGCTTTGGCGACGAAGATCAAACAGAGCAAAAACAGCAAGACACTGCCGCGGAGACTCAATCCGAACCGCTAGAAGCAGAAGCATCGACTGATGCTGAGCAGCAACAAGCTGAACAGGTTGAAGCGAGTGTTGAACAACAAGACGACGCAGAACCAACCGCTACTGAGCCCGCAGAGCAAGTAGTCGTTGCGGCTGACGAAACCGAAGATACTGAAAAAGCAGAAGCAGAAGCAGAAGCAGAAGCAGAAGCAGAAGCCCCAGTTGTTGCTCGAGTTCAGGAGCAAGAAAAACCAACAGAGAGCTTTTTTGCGCGCTTGAAACGCAGTCTGAGCCGTACCAAAGCCAATATCGGTGCTGGTTTCTTTGGTCTGTTTAAAGGCAAAGAGATCGATGACGAGCTGTTTGAAGAGCTAGAAGAGCAGCTACTCATTGCTGACGTGGGCATGAACACCACAGTAAAAATTATTGATAATCTTACAGAAAAAGCGTCTCGTGCCGATTTAAAAGATGGCGAAGCGCTGTATGGTCTTCTTAAAGATGAGATGGCTGACATCCTTAGTCATGTTGAAAAGCCATTAGAAGTCGATACCACTAAGACTCCGTTCGTTATCCTAATGGTGGGTGTGAACGGTGTGGGTAAAACCACGACGATTGGTAAGCTTGCTAAGCAGTTCCAAGCGGAAGGCAAGAAAGTCATGCTAGCGGCGGGCGATACCTTCCGTGCAGCGGCGGTTGAGCAGTTGCAGGTTTGGGGAGAGCGTAACGATGTCCCAGTGATTGCTCAGCATACTGGAGCGGACAGCGCATCGGTGATTTACGACGCTATTGAAGCGGCGAAAGCGCGTGGTGTGGACGTCGTTATCGCGGATACCGCGGGTCGTCTGCAGAATAAAGCGAACCTGATGGAAGAGCTGCGCAAGATTGTGCGTGTAATGAAGAAGATTGATGATTCTGCACCACACGAAATCATGCTGACGCTTGATGCCGGTACCGGCCAAAACGCGATTAGCCAAGCTAAGCTGTTTAGTGATGTAGCACCGCTGACAGGTATTACGTTAACTAAGCTTGATGGTACCGCAAAAGGCGGGGTGATTTTTGCGCTGGCGGATCAGTTCCAAATCCCAATCCGCTATATTGGTGTTGGTGAAGGCATTGATGATTTAAGGCCGTTTGAGACCAAAGAATTTATCGACGCACTGTTTAGTCGAGAAGAATAAATTAAGGGGATGCATGGCATCCCCTTTCTGACCTAAGACATCCAAATCAGAGGAATGATTCGGTGATCAAATTTGAGCAAGTGAGTAAAGCCTACCGAGGTGGGCGACAAGCGCTGCAAAAAGTCGATTTTCACTTAAAGCGTGGTGAGATGGCATTTTTGGGAGGTCACTCCGGCGCAGGGAAAAGTACCTTACTAAAGCTTATCTGTGCGATTGAACGACCAACCGATGGTCGCATTCTATTTAATGACCACGATATCAGCAGACTACCTTCGAAAGATATTCCGTTCTTGCGCCGTAATATTGGCATTGTTTTCCAAGATCACCGCTTGCTGATGGATCGCACTGTATTTGATAACGTTGCGCTGCCGATGCGTATCGAGTCTATCTCGGAGAATGAAATCAAGCGCCGCGTTTCAGCTGCGCTAGATAAAACTGGGCTGCTCGATAAGATGAAGTGTTTGCCAAGTCAGCTCTCTGGTGGTGAACAGCAGCGTGTCGGCATCGCCCGCGCTGTCGTCAATCGCCCGACAATGTTGCTTGCGGATGAGCCAACGGGTAACCTAGACCCTGAGCTTTCGAACAAAGTGTTGAAGTTATTCGAAGAGTTTAACCGTGCTGGCGTGTCTATCCTGTTAGCGACGCATGACATACATCTCGTACGCTCTCGCCCTCAATACCGTTACCTAGAGCTTAATCAAGGCTTTTTAAGTGAGGTGAGCGATGGTGTTTAAGCGTAATAAAAAGCCGGCTAAGCATCGTCTCAAGTCCGATGGCTTCTTTACTGTGCACTGGCGACAGGCTAAATCGTCACTGGTAGAAATGTGGCAGCGTCCGTTGGGCAATATTCTTACGCTAGCGGTTATCTCTATGGCGCTCACCATGCCCGCATGTTTGTACCTACTAGGCAAGAACGTGGCGGCAGTGACGTCGAATGTGGCCAGCCAGTCTCAAGTGACCGCATTTATCGATGTTGGGGTGCCGGATGCACGCGTTTTAGTGCTGAAAGATGATATCGAGAGTTGGGACACTGTGAGTGAGGTTGAATACATCACGCCGCAGCAAGGTTTGGCGGACTTGAGTCAGCACTCAGGTCTCGATCAAGCCTTAAGCTTACTGGATGGCTACGCATTGCCAGGTGTATTGGTGATCATTCCCAGTGATACCAGCGTAGAGACAGATCGAGAATTGGTGTCTAAGCTTCGCACCCGTAGCGACATTACCGATGTGCGCCGCGATGAAGATTGGCTAGGGCGCTTTGATGCGATCAAGAACCTGGCATCGACCTTGGTGATCAGCTTGTCTGCTTTAATGTTAGTGTCGGTGTTTCTCATTGTCGGTAATACGTTGCGCTTTAATGTACTAGCGAATAAAGAAGCCATCCAGACCATGAAACTGATAGGCGCGACGGATGCCTACATCCTTAGACCGTATCTTTACTCAGGAATGTGGTTTGGATTGATTGGAGCGGTCGTCGCGTGGCTGCTTACCGCGTTGCTGACGATTATTATCAACAGCACAGTCACCGATTTGGCCATGCTTTACGACAGTGATTATCGATTGCTTGGACTTGGCTGGGATGAAACCTTACTGATTCTAATGCTGGGTTTGTTCCTGGGCACTGGCGCGGCGAGAATCTCTGCAAAGCGTCATTTAAAAGAAATTGAACCGGTTTAAGCGAAAAGGGTCTTAAATAGTGGCATAAACATCGTTGGTCGACCTGAGCGAATAATCGTTCAACGTTTCAATAACATAGTGAGATTTAGCTCTCATTAATGGTGTGTTTACCTATTAATGAGTTAAATTTAATCGGTAATAACACTTGTTTAGACCTATTGATTATGCATAATTACTAACCCCTTCTTGAAACTGTCATGGTTTAGGTCCAGTATTGTCAGGTTAAGAAGGTGTTGACCCTACTCGAGATAGATGAGGAAGTGAATGGCAAACCAAGCGTATCCAATGGCTTTAGTAACACAAGATAGCTTAGACAGCTATATCCGCTCAGTGAACAGCTACCCTATGCTGACCGCTGATGAGGAGCGTGAACTAGCAGAAAGATTACACTACGATGGTGAAATAGAGGCAGCGAAAGGGCTGATCTTATCGCACCTTCGCTTTGTTGTTCATGTTGCTCGTGGCTACTCCGGTTATGGTCTACCTATGGCTGACTTGGTTCAAGAAGGCAACATAGGTCTGATGAAAGCAGTGAAACGTTTTAACCCTGAAGTGGGTGTAAGACTGGTTTCATTTGCAGTGCATTGGATTAAAGCAGAGATCCACGAGTACGTGCTGCGTAACTGGCGTATCGTTAAGATCGCGACCACCAAAGCTCAGCGTAAGCTGTTTTTCAACTTACGTAAGTCGAAGAAGCGCTTAGGTTGGTTTAACAATGGCGAAGTTGAAACGGTAGCGAAAGAGCTCGGTGTTGAACCATCAGAGGTTCGTGAAATGGAATCTCGTCTTGCTGCGCAAGATTCAACGTTCGAGATGCCAAGCGACGATGATGACTCAGGTACAACCTACACCGCGCCTGCTCTGTATCTAGAAGATAAGAGTTCAGATTTGGCTGAAGACTACGAAGCTCAAAACTGGGAAGCTCACACCAACAATCGTCTAAGCCACGCATTAGCGACGCTTGATGATCGCAGCCAACACATCGTTCGTTCACGTTGGTTGGATGACAACAAGTCAACCTTGCAAGATCTCGCCGATAATTACGGCGTGTCTGCAGAGCGTATCCGTCAGCTAGAAAAGAATGCGATGAAGAAGCTGAAAGCGGCAGTGGGTGAGTTTTAAACCCAACACATCGCGAAGCAAATTTTCAAAAGCCGAGGTCAATTGACCTCGGCTTTTTTGATCTCGGCAATGCGTTGTTAAGTACCAGATCAAGTGGTCATCGCGATCCGATAATTGATCGCAAAATTCCGTCTCTTGCCTGTGGATAAGTCTGTGATGAAATTATTTGCCAACTGTCAGAAAGCAGCGACAAATGGTGCTTTGAGAGGCTTTTGGCCTTGGGGATACCTTTTGCTTTACCCACAGTTAGATCAAGATCATACCTAGATGTAGTGGATCAAATGATCCAAAACCACTTTATCAACGCAATCCACAGAGTTACACACAGCTGGTGAAAATGTAGACTGAAGTGGATAACCCTAAAAGGTGTCGGTACTTTGTCAGCACTGAATAGTGCTATTATCGACCAAGAGAAAATAACCAAAAAAAACGCATGCAATACGCTTAATTTTGACGTAGCGCTAAGTGCGATGAAAGTAAAGGATTAGACTCTATGGAGCAGTTTCAACATATTGACGTGCACGGTGCACATCAGTTACTACAAGACAACGACGAAGCAAGGCTGGTGGATATCCGTGATATCCAGAGTTTTAATGTCGCTCATGCCACTGAGGCATACCACTTAACCAATGACAGCATTGTTGATTTCATGCAGCAGGTTGAATTTGAAGCACCAGTATTGGTGATGTGTTATCACGGTATCAGTAGCCAAGGCGCAGCTCAGTATCTCCTTAATCAAGGGTTTGAGCAGGTATACAGTGTCGATGGCGGTTTTGAAGCGTGGCACAGAGCAGCCTTGCCGGTAGAGAGTCACACATAGAGAGAGCAGCAATGGTTAGACTTATCACCCTGCAGAACCCGAGAATGGGGCAGGCATTTATCGATTACATGGCATCGAGAAAGATTGATGTCCAAATGATGCCCGAGGGTGGTGGTCAGTTCGTACTCTGGCTGATGAACAGTGAAGACCAGCTTGAAGCGGAGGTTGAACTCAAGCATTTTCTCGACGACCCTATGAATCCCAAATACCAAGCATCGTCATGGGATATGGCAGAAACGCGTCGCAATGCATTCCGCTATCAAACGCCAAGCTTTACCTCGATGCTTAAAGCGAAAGCTGGGATAACAACACTCTCTGTCATGGTATTGTGCTCGGTAATCTATATCACTCAGTTTGTTGGATTAGGGCAGTGGGTGTTCTCTTGGCTGCATTTCCCAGCCTTTGATGGACAGGAGTGGCAAGTATGGCGCTGGTTTAGTCACGCCTTGCTGCATTTCTCTGCCATGCACATCATCTTTAACCTACTGTGGTGGTGGCAGTTAGGTGGGGATATCGATAAGCGCCTTGGTGGTAAGAAGCTGTTAGAGATCTTTTTCGTCTCCGCCGCTATTTCGGGAATCGGCCAGTATTGGATTGAGGGAGCAAACTTCGGTGGTCTGTCTGGGGTTGTGTATGCGCTAGTCGGCTACCTGTGGATGCTCACGGTGAAGCGTCCTGATATTGGTCTTATTATCCCTAAGCCTATCGTTGCCTTTATGCTGGTTTGGTTGGTGCTTGGCTTTGTTCAGCCGTTCCTTGCAATTGCCAACATGGCGCACCTGACCGGTTTGTTGGCGGGTGTGGCGTTGGGTCTGCTCGACAGCTATCGTTTGAAGACAGCTAAGGCTTAAAGACGCTTGAAAATAGCCTAACCCAACACGCTCATTCTATTGGTAGAGATATTTGGTAAACAGAAGGTCGGCAATGACCGCTTTACCAGTCTCTGCCAATAGCAAGTTGTTGAGATTCTCGACCAGCATCTGACGGATCTCTTCTCGTCCCGCCAAAGACTTAATCACATCCGCATTTTGTTTGCCTAGCAGTTCAATCACGGCATCACGAATTAGCGGCTGGTGATGCTCAATAATCGCTAAATCATTAACGTCGCCGACCATGACATCGATACGCACTTGAACATAGCCAAGTCGCTTGCCTTTGGTGTGGAAGTTAGTGGTCAATTCCGGCTCGAGAGTGAAATACGCAAGGCTAGGTGCCGACTCCTCTGCGGAGAATGCAGGCATAGCGGCAGTCAAGCCCATGATCAGGAAAAACTGGGTCAGGTAACGTTTACACATATTTCTCTCTTTTAAACTCGAATTAGCCGATATTCCATGAGCCTAATTTTGTTACAATGACGTAATAACGCTGGAGTGTACCGACATGGTTGGTGGTACAATACGCCGTCCAGATGAACAATGATTGTACGCGCTTCAAGCGTGTTATTGAATAGCAAAATGAATGATTCAGCTTTCGACTATCTGAAAATATTACGCCAAGCTCAATGGCAGTCTCCTGACGAGTTTCCTCATCTTAATCGCCATGCCTTGCAGTGGTTGACGGAGCAAGGGTCGCTTTCACATAAATTGGCAGAGCATTGTCAGCACTTCTCTGTCGAAGTCGTGCGCAATGAAGCCAGCCCACTTCATACTATGTCTCAGGAGGAAATGGAGCTTCTTGACCACGAACCTTGTTGGTTGAGAGAAGTCGTGTTGTCTGGTGACAACCAGCCTTGGGTTATAGGTCGCACGCTGATGTCGCTTGAGTCGATGGACCGCAGCCAATATGATATTTCTCAACAAGGGACGGTGCCGATTGGTGTGACGGTCTTTTCAAGTGCTGATACCACGCGCGATGCATTACAAGTGGCACAGATTGCCACGCCAGAGGGCGATCTTTTTGCTCGCCGCTCACGGCTTTGGGTAAAAGGACACCCGATATTGGTTGCCGAACTTTTCTTGCCTGAGTCACCGATTTACCAACAGGAGTGTGGTCAATGACCTCGACAAAAGCCAGAGCTTACTGGCAGCTGATGCGCATGGATAAGCCTATTGGCTCGTTACTATTGCTTTGGCCAACGCTGTGGGCACTGATTGTTGCTGCAGAAGGCATCCCTGATCTTTTGGTGCTTGTGGTCTTTACCTTAGGTGTGGTCATGATGCGTAGTGCGGGCTGTGTGATCAATGATTTCGCCGACCGCAAAGTCGATGGGCATGTAGAGCGAACCAAGGGTCGCCCGTTGCCATCAGGGCAAGTGTCATCAAAAGAGGCCATTGGCCTATTTCTATTTTTGGCAGTGGCGTCATTTATTCTGGTTTTGACCATGAATACGTTGACGATTCAGCTTTCATTTGTCGGAGTTTTTTTAGCGTTTATCTATCCCTTCATGAAGCGTTACACACACCTTCCGCAGCTGTTTCTTGGTTTGGCTTTTAGTTGGTCAATTCCAATGGCGTTTGCCGCTCAAGCTGACGCTTTGCCGCCAATGGTTTGGTTTATCTTTGTGATTAACGCTCTTTGGACCATCGCTTACGACACCCAATACGCCATGGTGGACCGAGAAGATGATCTTAAGATAGGAATCAAGTCGACCGCCATTTTGTTTGGCAAGCGCGACAAGCTCATCATTGGTGTGTTGCAGCTGATTACATTGTTGATGTTGATGGGGCTTGGCTACAGCTACCAGTTGGGCGCAAGCTTCTACTGGAGTTTACTTGCGGTGAGTGCGCTGTTTGTCTATCAGCAGTGGCTAATCCGCCATCGTGAACGCCCACTTTGCTTTCAGGCATTTCTCAACAATAACTATGTAGGAATGGCAGTCACCATAGGTTTGCTAAGTGCATTTCTGTTGAAGTAACTGAGAGTTATCGAGTTAAAAAAAGCGCGGTCATTGCAAAATGACCGCGCTTTTTCGTTTTCTTAAAGAGGGTTACTCACTCTCGATGCTTTCATCGTCATCTAAGCTTGGGTCGCTTTGATGAACACTCTCTTGAATAGTAAGGCGTACCTCTGGGTACAACAGACCATAGAGCATACCAGCGAGGTTTTCAGTGGCTGCGATATCGCAGTTACCATCGATATCTAGGTAACCTTGCTCTTTTAGTGTGCTAAATAGTGCCGCGAATACGCCCTTATCGAAAAACTCTGGCGCATTGATACTGTGCAGACGACCCAGGCGCTGAGCAATGTCTTGGCTCTTTTGTTCTAGATCGCGCTTGCCAAGCTCTGGGTAGCACGCCAGTAGGTTAAGAGAGATCGCGTAGCGCTGCAGCGTCTCAGAAATTGTGCGGCCCAATAGCATCAGAGTTTGGGTGTTGGACTGATTCATTGACACGACGCCTTGATCAACCAGCACCAGTTCTTGGCGCGACAGCTCATTGATAATGCTATCGACCATCGACTCTAGCTCGCTCTCTTCAATGCTCAAGAACAGCTCTTTTTTCAAGAAAGGATAGAGCTTCTGCACATTGTATTGAATTTGCTCCAGTGACAGTTTGTGCTGACGAATCAACATCTGTGCGATAAGTGATGGCAGTGCGAACAGGTGAATAATGTTATTGCGGTAGTAGGTCATCAGAATCGACTGGTGACGGTCTAGTGAGATAATGTCACCTAGGGTGTCCGACTCAATAACAAATTTATCCAGTGACTCAGCATGCGCGACAAGCTCTTCTGCCGTTGCATTAGGCAGCGTACATGTCTTCGAATAAGGCACGTGTTTAAGCAGTGATAGATAGCAATCGATCTGGTTAACTAAGCTGTCACGAGACAGAGCACGCTGACGTGATGCTAGCAGAGCAGTCGCACAAAGCGTCAGAGCATTAGCGGCGGCAGCGTCGTTGATGTTGGTCATCATCTTAGTCGCAAGGTCATTGACCGCCGGAACCAACCACTGTGGTTTGCTGGTACCCATTGGGTCGATGTCTTGCGTCCAGTTAGGCGCCGCCTCGTTGAGGTACTGGTTAAGTGGGATTGGCTCACCAAAGTTCACGTAGCCTTGACCGAAGTTACGCAGCTTACGCAGCGTTTTAAGTACCTGACCCGCGTTCTCTTTCTCTTTGCGCTTACCGCGTAGCTCTTTCGCGTAAGTGCTCACTTCCATCACGTGTTCGTAGCCAATGTAAACAGGTACTAACGTGACAGGACGGTTAAGACCGCGCAGCATAGCTTGAATCGTCATCGCCAACATGCCGGTTTTTGCTTGCAGTAAGCGACCAGTACGTGAGCGACCACCTTCACTGAAGTATTCCACTGAGTAGCCTTTCGCGAACAGTTCAGCGAGGTACTCACGGAAAATCGTCGAATACAGCTTGTTGCCTTTAAAGCTGCGGCGAATAAAGAAGGCGCCACCGCGGCGAAAAATAGGGCCGGCTGGGAAGAAGTTGAGGTTGATGCCCGCGGCAATATGCGGCGGAACCATGCCTTCTTTGTACAGCACGTAAGAGAGCAACAGATAGTCCATGTGACTGCGGTGACACGGAACGTAAACAATCTCGTGACCGTCTTGAGCCAGGCGGCGAACGGTAGAGGCGTTGCTGACATTGATGCCTTGATACAGCTTGTTCCAAAGCCATGTCAGAACGTGATCACCGCTTTTTACCAGCTTGTAGGAGAAATCTGCTGCGATCTCATCCATGATTTGCTGTGCTTCTTTGCGCGCCTTCTCTTCGCTAACGTCGTTGCTTTGCGCGTGATCTTTGATCGCTTGCTCGATAACTTGCGAGTTGAGCAGACGATGGAACAAGACTTGGCGGTTTGGCAGGTTAGGACCTGATGCTGCGAGTTTCTGACGCGAGAAGTGAATGCGGGCCACGCGAGCGAGTTTGTGTGCAATAGACTCATCGGTGCCGTGAGAATCGGCCATATAGCGCAGTGATACCACTGGGCTAAAGCGAACCATACAGTCTCGGCCTGATGCCAATACCGCCATGGTTTTCTGTACGCCATTCATCGGTTGCAGATAAGGCTTCGGCGTTTCTTCTTTGCCAGGCTTACGACCCCATAAGACCGTCGCAGGAATCACCTGAACATCAAGTGATGGGTCTTTTTCGTGCTCTTTGAGTAGATCAGAGAAGAGGGCAATAGACTCATTCGGGACGTCTTGATCACTGGTAATCAGCGTCGGTCTTGAAGCTATGAACACAAAGCGATCACGTTCTTCGCCATTGAGCACGATCGGCTCAAGCGGATCTGGCAGTCCTACCGCGAGCGCTTGCTTTTGTAGGGTCAGGAGATCAACGTTTGAGCTGAAGGGCAGTGCATACACCACAGGTTTCGAGATATCGATATTGTGGTCTTCGATGGGGTTAGATGGAATCGCCGTCCCTTTTACTAGCACCGACATGGGCAGTTTTATAAAGGAACGGAACAGTGATTGTCCTGAAGACATAAAGGTTCACAGCCTCAATTTGTTCAAAGAAACAATGCCAGAGGATGAAGCATGGCAACACGATGTTGTGTATTAATCCTAGGCATTAGATTTAGTGCGCCGCAAGCATACCAGAAACTGGTCTTACCTTTTACTGAAAAAACAGCACAACGACATATTTACAATTCTATGCGCCATTGTGTTTAGTTATGGTGTCAATCTGCTAAAAAAACAACCAATTATCGTTGCAATTACAGTATTACTGGATATACTCACAGTTAACTGTATAAACAGACAGGTGATGTATGAAGCCGCTAACGCCCCGACAACAGCAGGTCTTTGATCTAATCAAAGCCAAGATAGACGACGTAGGTATGCCACCTACGCGTGCCGAAATCGCTAAGGAACTAGGGTTCCGCTCAGCGAATGCGGCCGAAGAACACCTAAAAGCACTCGCTCGTAAAAAAGCGATTGAAATCATCCCAGGCGCTTCGCGTGGTATCCGAATTCTACTTGAGCAACAAGCAGCAAACGAAGACCAAGGTCTACCGCTTATCGGTCAAGTAGCGGCGGGTGAGCCTATCTTGGCTCAAGAGCACGTAGAAGCACATTATCAAGTGGATCCGAGTATGTTCAAGCCTCAGGCGGATTTCCTACTTCGCGTAAACGGCGAGAGTATGAAGGACATCGGCATCATGGATGGCGACCTACTAGCGGTTCACAAAACTCAAGACGTTCGTGACGGTCAGGTTGTGGTCGCGCGCGTTGATGAAGATGTGACGGTGAAGCGTTTAGAGCGCAAAGGCGCAACGGTTCTATTACATGCAGAAAACGAAGAGTTTTCGCCGATTGAAGTCGACTTGACGGCGCAGCATTTAGCCATTGAAGGCATCGCCGTGGGCATCATCCGTAACACGGATTGGATGTAAGCTAATTCGGCGGAAGGGCATTTTGTTGTCTTCCGCCAACCTTCCTCGGCCAAAATTACACAAATTGTAGAAAAAATACCCGTCTTTACTCCACTCCGTGCTCACTTTCTGGTATGTTTCGCACCCTTGTATTGATCAGGGTATCGTTCAGGAGAGGAATTGTGGAATCTTGCCCACTGTGTTCGGGACAATCCGTCCACCATTACCATAGTGACAAAAAGCGTGATTACTTGCAGTGCTCGCGTTGTGAATTGGTGTTTGTGCCAAGAGAGCAGCGTCTGGATGCAGTAAGTGAAAAGGCGCACTATGACCTCCACAATAACGATCCCCAAGACCAAGGATACCGCCGCTTTTTGTCTCGATTGGCAGACCCAATTTTGCAGCGAATTGCGCCCGGTTCAAAAGGACTAGACTTTGGATGTGGTCCAGGTCCGACTCTGTCACTGATGCTCACTGAGCAAGGTCATGACATGGCACTGTACGATCTGTACTATTATCCGGATAAATCCGTACTCGATAATAGCTACGATGTGGTGACCGCGACAGAGGTTATCGAACACTTGTATGAGCCAAACCAAGTTTGGCAACAATGGTTATCGCTCATTAAGCCTGGAGGATGGTTAGGCTTAATGACAAAACTGGTGATAGATGTAGACGCATTTGCTAAATGGCACTACAAAAATGACCAGACACATGTTGTTTTCTTTAGTCGAGCCACGTTCTTGTATTTAGCAGAGCGAGACGGGCTGGATATTGAATTCATTGGTAATGATGTCATTTTACTGAGGAAGCTTACGTAATGAGTCGTAAGAAAAAATCAAGAAAGCCGGGCTCTAATCCAGAGCCGGTAGTTGCGGTTACCCGTAACCGTTCTCAAGCGGACGTTGACGGTCGCTTGCGCAAGCGTTTGAAAAAACGCAAAGGTCAGAAGTCAGGCAGCCGCCACTCTGAAGGCAAAGAAGTTAACCAGTCGACGGGTGGTGCTAAGCTAGACCCTCGCCTAGGCAGTAAGAAAAAGATTCCGCTTATCGTTGAGCCTACGAAGAAGCCAACTAAGGTTGAGCGTCGTCTATCTGCTGAGCAAGAGCTGGAGATGCTAGAGAACGATGCGCAACTGAACGTGTTGCTCGATCGCATTGAAAGCGGTGAGAACCTAGGTGCTGGTCTACAGAAATACGTGGACGAGAAACTGGACCGTATTGAGAAGCTGATGAATCAACTTGGTCTTATGGAGCCTGAGTATGATGAAGACGAAGAGCTTGATATGCCAGTGGCTGAGGTGTCTACACCAAGCAAGAAAGCAAACAGTGATGATGATCTATTGTCGCAGTTTGAAGATATCGACATGGATCAGTTCAAAGGCTAACAAGGGGTAGAGTAGATGAATACCGTGACGCTGTTAACCATTGCTGGTGTGCTCATTATTGTGGGCTTGGCAAGCTACGCGGGCTATTTGCTACTGCAACTCAAAAAGCAAAAGGAGTTGCAACAACAGCATCGTGAGCTGGCAATCAAAAAGCGTAATGCCAACATCTTCGAGAGTGTGGATACCATTTGCTTAGCGACGATTCAGGGGCAGTGCGACCTGTCGGAAGCGGCGATTCGACTCTATAACATCATGGACTATGTTCAAGGTGATGAGCGCGTCGATTTTGATAAAGAGTTTCCTGCCACTGCTGAGCTTTTCCATATCGTTAAAGACATGCCTCGCGGTGATGCGAGACAGGAGATGGAAAAGCAGCAGCGAATGCGTGACAATCTGACGCGCCAAAAAGCGGAAGCACGCCTTAACGATGCTATTGTAGAAGAGCTAAAAACGCTGCAACGCACCGTCCAGCCTCTTAATGACCAAATCGATATCAAACTGGTGGGTTAGCTTTAGTGTGCCTACCTTTAGCAAGTGATCGTGATAGCAAAATTGGCGATCACTTGCACAATTCCACTTCTTGACGGGATACCCGTCATATTTGTGTGGCAAAATAGCGCCTAGTTGACTCCCTATACCGTCAGGCATTTCTCGTCGGTCTTAGCTCGTAGGTTTAGTGGGGCGAAAGCAACGTGTTTATTGGAAGTATGACCATGTCTCAAAATCAATCCGAAACTCAACAACAGATCGTCTGGGATCAAGCTATCCTCGACAAGTACAACTATTCCGGTCCGCGATACACCTCGTATCCAACGGCGGTTGAGTTTCATGAAGCGTATACCATTTCTGATTACGATATGGCGTGTACTCAATACCCAGATCGTCCGCTTTCGCTGTATGTTCATATCCCCTTCTGTCACAAGCTTTGCTACTACTGTGGCTGTAATAAGGTGATCACTCGTCATGCGCACAAAGCCGATGAGTATCTTGATGTTATTGAGCACGAGATTCGCCAGCGTGCGTCGTTGCTGCAGGGCCGAAAAGTCACCCAGCTGCATTTTGGTGGTGGTACGCCAACCTTCCTGACGAAGAGCCAAATCAGCCGCCTAATGGCAATCTTACGTGGTGAGTTTTTCTTTGAAGCGGATGCTGAGATCAGTATTGAAGTCGATCCTCGCGAAATTGAGCTGGATATGCTTGACCACCTACGTGAGGAAGGCTTCAACCGACTAAGTATTGGCGTTCAAGACTTCAATAAAGAGGTTCAAAAACTGGTAAACCGCGAGCAAGATGAAGAGTTTATCTTTGCTATGGCGAAGCGAGCGAAAGAGCTAGGTTTCCGCTCGACCAACTTAGACTTGATTTACGGCTTGCCAAAGCAGACCAAAGACCGATTTGCACAGACACTTGAGCAGGTGCTTACCATGCGCCCAGGTCGTTTGTCGGTGTTTAACTACGCGCACATGCCAAACCTGTTTGCTGCACAGCGTAAAATCAAAGATGAGGACCTACCGCAAGCTGAAGAGAAGATGGCTATCCTGCAAGATACCATTGCTACCTTGACCGGTGCGGGCTATCAGTTTATCGGTATGGATCACTTTGCGCTTCCTGAAGATGAGTTGGCTGTTGCTCAGCGCGCAGGGGAGCTGCACCGAAACTTCCAAGGCTACACCACACAGGGCGATTGTGACTTGGTTGGGTTTGGTGTTTCTGCTATCTCTATGATTGGTGACAGCTACGCTCAGAACCAAAAAGAGCTGAAGAAATACTACGCTCAGGTGAACGAGTCTCGTCATGCGTTGTGGAAAGGTGTGGTGCTAGACAAAGATGACTTGATCCGTCGTGAGGTCATCAAGCAGCTGATCTGTAACTTCAGCCTAGATAAGCGCTTCGTTGAAAAGATGTTTGCTATCGACTTCAATCAGTACTTTGCCGAAGATTTGAAACTGCTGCAAACCTTCATTAACGATGAGTTGGTCGCGGTATCAGATGACACGATTGAGGTGACTCTGCGAGGTCGTTTGCTGATTCGCAATATCTGCATGAGCTTTGACAAATACCTTCGCCAGCGTGCACGTCAGCAGCAGTTCTCACGCGTTATCTAACGTTAGCTGACAAAGAGCCGACCAAGTAGCGAAAGCCCACTAGGAGCCTACCAATAAGTAAGCAGTGTAGTGGGCTTTTTTACATCTGGGATATGGGGCCTGATAATGGTGTTCTGACTTAGGCCATCTTGTTGAGTGAGTTGACTTGGTCATCCCAAAGCACACTTGGCCACTTCTCTATCGGAAGAGGCGGGCTGAACAAATAGCCCTGTGCATGATGGCATCCAAGGGATTGAATGAGCTCAGCTTGTTGCTGGGTCTCAACCCCTTCGGCAACCAGGCTAAAGCCAAAACTCTTAGAAAGCTTGGTAATGGCGGCAACGACGCTGTCGTCGACGTTATCACGTGTCAGTCGATCGACAAACGCCTTGTCGATCTTCAAGCTATCAAACGGCAGCTTGTGCAGATAGGCTAGCGAGGAATAACCGGTACCAAAATCATCAATCGCGATGCTTGCGCCCAGCGACTTAATGAGGCTCATATTATCCAATAGTACCGGATCGTTATCAGCGAGCTTTGATTCCGTTACTTCGATGGTCAGTTGGCTGACAGGGAATCGAGTTCTCTCAAGCAACTGACTCAACTGCTCTACATAGTCTCCGTCTGACAGTTCAAGAACGGACACATTGATATGCAGCTGGAAATTGGCGGGCAACGCACCCTTGTCTATCTCTGTCTTGACCGTCTGCATTGCTTCCGCTGCCATGTGTTGACCAATTGCCTTGATAAGACCGGAGCTCTCCGCCAGAGGGATAAAATCGAGTGGAGAGATAAACTGCCCTTGATGATCGCGCAGCCTCAGAAGTGCTTCTGCGCCAAATGGCTGGCCGGAGCGAATATCGACAAGGGGTTGGAAGTAGACTTCGAACAGGTCATGGTCGATGGCGTGGCGTAAGTAGGTCAGCAATCGAGTTTTGTTCTTAGACTGCTCTGCCATCACAGGCGTATAGATGCTGACGTGATTACTCTCGGTTTTCGCATGACTGAGCGCAATACCCGCATTTCGCAAGCAGGTGTCTGCCTTTGCGCAGTCAGAGGTGATTCCGATAGAGATGTTGACGCTCAGTGGCTCTCCCGCCACCACAAAGGGTGCTGAGAATACCTGACGCAGACGATGCTGATAGCAAAGCTGTTGCTCTGCGGTGATGCTGGGTAGATAGATAGCAAACTCATCGCCAGCAACACGACCTAAGACGCCATTCTCTGCTAAAACCCAAGCTTTGAGGCGCTCGGCAACGATGGTGAGTAGTACATCTCCATAGTGATGCCCAAGGCTATCATTGATGTCACGAAATTGATTAATGCCAAGTAGCATCATAGTACCACTGCTACTTTGCTGCGCCTTTAGCGAGTCGCACGTCTCGATAAAGCCCTGACGACTGTACAGCTTGGTTAAGTTATCGCGAGTCAGCTGCTCTCTCAAAGCATGAAACGAGGCTTGCAGGTGTGAGCGCATCGACGAAAAGCTTTGCAACAGTTGTGAGATTTCGCTAATGCGATTGCGTTTTGGTAACGGGTAATCCCATGAACCATTGGCAATTTGCTTAGCCGCTTCTGCTGTTTCCGAGAGCGGCACGGTAAGCCTGTTGAGAACGACAATCCCCATGCCCAATCCAAGTAGACCAAGGATAAGCCCTGCCCAGAGCATACGATTGCTGACTACAGGAATATTGCCCATCAAGTCATCGGCAGAAATCACCACCGCGACATACCAATTCAAACGCTTATCGGATTGATAAGGGCTAATCATGATGTACTGTGTCGTGCTCTCATCATCGAACGCGAGAAGCTTGGGGGCGCTTGGCTCCATATTGTGGATGCTTTGACTCAGATACTGCAGCAGCGGGCTTTCGCTGTTAGACAACGAGCGACGATGGCCCGATTTATCCAAAATGGTTCCAGTGCCACTTTGAGCAATGAGCTCATGGTGTTCATCCACCACGTAAACTCTGGCACTGTGTGTGGTATCCAAATCATTAAGAAAACGACTAAAGGTATCAATCTGAACATCAATGGCCGCAACACCAATCAGTTCACGTGTGCCACGAAGAGATTGAAACACAGGAGAGAGCGCGGAAATAGTGATCTCCTGCGCTTCATCTGCATTGGTATAGACTTTTGACCAGGTCGCGTTAGGCTGCTGACGTACAGGTTGATACCAAGGGCGCTCGCGTGGGTCATAGGGTGAAATCGTGGCCACGACCTTCGACTCGCGTGTATCAGAGGAGTAGACATTGAGGGTATCTTCGGTACCAATGTCTTTGACCATCAGCGAAAACTCAGACTCTTCACCGTCACGCTTGGTTACCCTCAGCGCAAGAAACTCACCTTGCTCCCCGCCAAAGCCCATTAAGTCAATTTGCGGAGATTGTACGTTAAGAGAGGCGAAGCTGGAGCGCAGGTAGGCCTCCAATTTAGCGGTATCATTGGGCGTGTAGAGCTGGTGGTATTCGATGGCGTGCGCCAGAGTCTCGACGGCGGTCATTGGCTTGTCGAGATAGATATCAAGACTATGCACTACGTTCGTGGACAAGCTAGAGAGTTGTCTGTCGCCGACCTCCATCGCAAGGTCGTCATAACGTTGTTTTTGTAGCCATAGAATAGTGCCAACCGAGCACAAGAACACCGCAATAAAGGGTGCAATCAGTGCTTTCTTGAGCGACAGAGTGAATAATCCAGGCATACAAACAACGTACTTAACTGATGAAACAAACAGAATGAAGTTAACGGGCGAGGGTTTCGCCAGTCTCTATAATAAATCGGCAGAGCGGGGGTAAAGTTTAGGCCATTAACACAATTAATGGCCTAAATAAGTGATAGTTTTGTCGGTAAAGTGTGTGCGAATGTGTGACGTCAGTATTAGTAGAGTTCTTTTAGCTTACGAGTCAGAGTGTTACGACCCCAGCCTAACACTTTAGCGGCATCCTGCTTGTGACCATTGGTGTGAGAAAGTGCCGCCTCAAGCAAGATACGTTCGAATTCTGGCTGAGCTCGGTTAAGGATTTCAGTCTCTCCAGACTCTAGGGCTTGTGATGCCCATGAAGAAAGAAGCTGCTGCCAGTCGCCACCACTCATCTCTGTCATGCGCTTTGGTTCATCGAGCAGTTCTGGCGGTAGGTCGTTCGGCAGTATTTCGCTGCCACTCGCCATGACTGTCAACCAGCGACAGGTGTTCTCGAGCTGACGTACGTTACCTGGCCAATCCAGCTTATTAAGGATCTCTACAGTGTCTGGGTTGAGCGATTTGGTCTCGACGCCAAGCTCCTCCGCTGCCAGAGACAGGAAGTGCAGAGTGAGTTTTTCAATATCCTGCTTGCGCTCTCTCAGTGCTGGAATATGGATGCGGATAACATTGAGGCGGTGAAACAAATCCTCACGAAACTCGCCATCGTTAACCAGCTTTTCCAGATTCTGGTGCGTCGCCGCAACGATACGAACATCCACCTTAACTGCTGAGTGACCACCCACGCGGTAGAACTGGCCGTCTGCCAAAACACGCAGTAAGCGGGTTTGGATATCAAGAGGCATGTCACCAATCTCATCCAAGAACAGCGTGCCGCCGTTTGCCTGTTCGAAGCGACCCTGCCTAACACTATTAGCGCCGGTAAAGGCGCCTTTCTCGTGACCAAACAGCTCCGATTCGATGAGATCTTTAGGGATGGCCGCCATGTTTAGTGCGATAAAAGGTTTTGCAGAGCGTGGGCTATGTCTGTGCAGAGCATGGGCGACCAACTCTTTACCCGTACCAGATTCTCCGTTAATCAAGACCGAGATAGAAGAGCGAGAGAGGCGGCCGATAGCGCGAAACACTTCCTGCATCGCAGGGGCTTCACCGATGATCTCTGGCGCTTCTGCCGTAATCGTATCGTCACTGCTTAGAGCACTTTTTTGCTCTTGGCTATGAGTGATGGCTCGCTCGACGAGCGTTAAGGTTTCGTCGATATCAAAGGGTTTAGGCAGATACTCGAAGGCGCCTTTTTGATAGGCGTTCACTGCGGCGTCTAGATCGGAGTGCGCCGTCATGATGATAACGGGAAGCTCTGGTGCGCTTTGTTGGACGCGATTTAGAAGCTCTATACCATCGATACCCGGCATGCGAATGTCCGACACCAATACGTCAGGCGTCTCTCGCTCAAGCGCCATCAATACGCTTTCGGCATCCGCGAAGGTCTCACATTTGATATTTGCTGACGACAGGGTTTTATCCATAACCCATCGTATTGAGCTGTCGTCATCGACGACCCATACATATCCTTTACTCATAGCCAAACTTCCTTACAGCAAGCTCATCCAACAACCTCTCAGGGCGTTTAAATGGGCAGATAAATAGTAAAAATGGTACGACCGGGCCAACTTTCTACGTCTATTTTTCCATTGTGTTGGTCGATCAAGTTTTGCGAAATGGACAAACCAAGTCCGGTACCGCCTTCGCGACCACTCACCATAGGGTAAAACAGTGTGTCTTGAAGCTCGGCAGGAATGCCTGGTCCATTGTCGATAATTTCTATGCGAGCGGCGAGTTTATGACGCTGTCCGTGAATGTTGGCTTGATGAACGGTGCGGGTACGCAGCGTGATCATGCCATTCTCTTGCTTGGACAAGATCTGTGCGGCATTGCTGGTGATATTAAGCAACGCCTGCTCGATTTGGTCTGTATCCATCAGTATTGGAGGGAGACTCGGATCATAGTCGCGCTCGATTGCTATGCCGGTGCCAGCGTCTAGCTCCACCAGTTGGCGAACCTTTTCTAGTATTAGGTGCAGGTTTTCTTGTTTTTTAGTACCCGGCTTTTGGGGTCCAAGTAGACGATCAACCAGAGCCCTGAGCCTATCAGCCTGCTCAATAATGATATTGGTGTATTCATTGAGTGACGGGTCTGGGAGCATCTTGGATAGCAGTTGTGCTGCGCCGCGAAGTCCACCGAGTGGATTTTTTATCTCATGCGCTAACCCGCGAACCAAAAGCTTAGCCGCCTGTTGTTGGGCGTGTTGGTTAAGCTCTTGCGTCAGCCTTTTTTGCTGGCCGATCTTGCGCATTTCAATCAGCAACATCAGCTCTTTATTCCAAGAAAGCGGACTTACGGTAACCTCGAGCAACAAGGGTTTTCCGTCAACGACAAAGGTGACGTCGCTATCGGTAATGCTCTGGCCGCTTTGCAGTGGCTGTGTCAGCAGTGCTAAATCAAGTGAGGCATGTTGGATAATCTGAGACAAATGGCAGCCAACCAGGCGCTTTGAGCTTTGAGAAAACAATTGCTCCGCTGAGGGGTTGGCATACTGAACCGTTAGCCCTTCATTTAGCATCAACGTGGCTGTTACCACATTATTGAGTATTGCATCCGTCAATTCACAATTCGCCACACGCTATCCTTACTCTGTTCAAAAATGGTGCATTGCACGAGCATCGAAAACTCAATGCACTAATTTGGTGCATCTAGTAAGCTAAGTATGGCGCAATTTGGGTTAGAGTAAAAGCGTCAGGGTAGATAGGCTCTCTATTGCACCGATGCACGATGAAGATGCACAGTAATTGTATCTGATGATGCAATTACCTTGCCGCTTTGTAGAATCTGAAGTGTTAACGTGTGTGTACCGCGATCGATGTTATTGAGTCGCCACTTAGGATTCGATTGCGGAGGCATAACTGGCGAGCCATCGAGCAGTAATTGAAGCTGCTGATCCGTTCTGAGATTGGGTGTGAGTTCTGCAATAACATCGATAACGCCGGCGTTGCTGCGAATGGTCGCGTCATGCTTTGGAAAGCGGATGCTCACGCTCAAAGGAAGAGCACTGCTGCTTTTGTCCTCTTTGTCCGCAAGGGAGCTAGAGGTCCAATCGACATCGCTCTCATTCAATACTTGAGGTGGAGGAGGGGCGTCAGGGAGCTCAATGCGTTTGGCGTCTTTGTGCTCGGGAAAGTCACTAAAGTGAAGATTACCCTGTGTATCTTTCCAGACATAGACTTCGCTTGTATACGAGTTAGCACTAAAAAGGCTGAGTCCCAATATACTGAAACTTAAAAGCCGAGAGCGAAAAAGAATGGGGGAACAGAGCCAGGCGGAATTCATGCTTGAACCTTCAATCAAATAGAAAGATAAAGTCCATGCTAGCCCCAGTCTACAAAGGGCTGAATACGAAAAAGGCCCGCCTGCGAGGCGAGCCTAATAATTATGAAAACATGTAACGTATACAGGTCTATCTACTAAACAAAGTGTTTATTAAACAGAGTAGTATAGTTCGAACTCAAGTGGGTGAGTTGTCATGTTTACTTTCTCTACGTCTTGAGACTTAAGGTCGATGTAAGAATCGATAAAGTCATCAGAGAATACACCGCCAGCAGTTAGGAACTCACGGTCAGCGTCTAGGCACTCTAGCGCTTCTTTTAGTGAGTAAGCCACTGTTGGGATCTCTGCCGCTTCTTCAGCTGGTAGATCGTAAAGGTCTTTATCCATCGCTTCGCCTGGGTGGATCTTGTTCTTGATACCGTCAAGACCAGCCATAAGCATTGCAGCAAAACATAGGTATGGGTTCGCTGATGGGTCACCGAAACGTAGCTCGATACGACGTGCTTTCGGGCTTGGTACCACTGGGATACGGATAGAAGCAGAACGGTTACGTGCAGAGTATGCAAGCATAACTGGCGCTTCGAAGCCTGGTACAAGGCGCTTGTACGAGTTAGTTGATGCGTTAGCAAATGCGTTGATTGCTTTAGCGTGCTTGATGATACCACCGATGTAGTAAAGCGCCATTTCAGATAGGCCGCCGTACTTGTCGCCAGCGAATAGGTTAACACCGTCTTTCGCTAGAGATTGGTGAACGTGCATACCAGAACCGTTGTCACCTACTAGTGGCTTAGGCATGAATGTTGCCGTCTTACCAAATGCGTGAGCAACGTTGTGTACAACGTACTTGTAAACTTGGATTTCGTCCGCTTTCGCTGTTAGCGTGTTGAAACGAGTTGCGATTTCGTTCTGACCCGCAGTTGCTACTTCGTGGTGGTGAGCTTCAACGACTTGACCCATTTCTTCTAGAACTAGACACATTGCAGAGCGGATGTCTTGAGAAGAGTCAACAGGAGCTACTGGGAAGTAACCACCTTTAACGCCAGGACGGTGACCTTTGTTACCGCCTTCGAAGTCTGTACCTGTGTTCCAAGCTGCTTCTACGTCATCGATCTTGAAGAATGAACCAGACATGTCTGTTGCAAACTTAACGTCGTCGAATAGGAAGAATTCTGGCTCTGGACCAACTAGAACAGTATCAGCGATACCTGTTGAACGTAGGAAGTCTTCAGCGCGCTTAGCGATTGAACGTGGGTCGCGGTCGTAGCCTTGCATAGTTGCAGGCTCTAGGATGTCACAACGAATGTTCAGAGTCGCATCTTCAGTGAATGGGTCAAGAACCGCGCTTGCTGCGTCTGGCATCATCACCATGTCTGACTCGTTGATGCCTTTCCAGCCAGCAACAGAAGAACCGTCAAACATTTTACCTTCTTCAAAGAAGTCTGCGTCTACTTGGTGAGCAGGGATAGAAACGTGTTGTTCTTTACCCTTAGTATCTGTAAAGCGTAGATCTACGAATTTAACTTCGTTCTCTTGGATCAGCGATAGAACATTTTCTACTGACATCTTGGAAAACCTCCAGTGTTATTAAAGCGGTTAAGTGCACGATTAGTGTTAATCGGCATTGATTAACGTCTGCTCATTGAAGTGCGTTAATCGATGCTGATTCTAGTAAAGCTAAAACCGTGCCAAAAAATAAATCCTTTATTTTTCAATGCTATGAAAAACTTAGTCCCAAATTGGAGCAAACGTTTGCACCAAAATGATCATTGATTGCACCATAAGTGTGCAATGTTAAATTCTTGCACCAAGTTGAATCAAATAGCCCATACATTCAGCATGGTTTTGGCGCGCCTGTCAACCGATACCTTTTCATGACGTTTCATGTTGCGCAGTTTTGGTGAAACCCAGGTTTTCCCTCTCTATATGCAGCAAAAGCAGTGTAAACCGACTATGTTTAAGCAAGATTTCAACGAAGAAGATCACAACTCTCGATATTTCTGGTATATTGCGGGCGTTTTTTTAATCGAGTCAGCGGCTATCGTGCGGCGACTCTTGACTGAGTGAAAGAAATCTATGTCAACTCCACAGATTGATAAGTTAAGAAACATTGCGATTATCGCGCACGTTGACCACGGTAAAACTACCCTTGTTGACAAGCTGCTTCAGCAATCCGGTACTCTTGAGTCTCGCGGTGAAACTGAAGAGCGAGTTATGGACTCGAACGATATTGAAAAAGAGCGTGGTATTACCATTCTTGCTAAGAATACCGCGATCAACTGGAACGACTACCACATCAACATCGTAGATACTCCGGGACACGCGGACTTCGGTGGTGAAGTAGAGCGTATTATGTCGATGGTAGACTCAGTACTACTTATCGTTGACGCAGTAGACGGTCCAATGCCACAAACGCGTTTCGTAACGCAAAAAGCATTCGCGCACGGTCTTAAGCCAATCGTTGTAATCAACAAGATTGACCGTCCAGGTGCTCGTCCTGATTGGGTTATGGATCAAGTATTCGACCTATTCGACAACCTAGGTGCTTCTGACGAGCAGCTAGACTTCCAAGTAGTTTACGCATCAGCACTAAATGGTTGGGCTACGCTTGAAGAAGGCGAAGAAGGCGAGAACATGGAAGCACTATTCCAAGCTATCGTTGACAACGTAGAAGCGCCAGCAGTTGACCCAGAGGGTGCACTACAGATGCAGATCTCTCAGCTGGACTACAGCTCATACGTAGGTGTTATCGGTGTAGGCCGTGTAACTCGCGGTACGGTTAAGCCTAACCAACAAGTGACTGTTATCGGTGCTGACGGTAAGACTCGCAACGGTAAAGTAGGTACTATCCTAGGTTACTTAGGTCTTGAGCGTCACGAAGTTCAACAAGCAACGGCGGGCGACATCATCGCGATCACGGGTCTTGGCGAGCTAAAAATCTCTGACACTATCTGTGCTCAGGGTGAAGTTGAAGCGCTACCAGCACTGTCTGTAGATGAGCCGACAGTAACCATGACGTTCCAAGTAAACACTTCTCCATTCGCAGGTAAAGAAGGTAAGTTCGTGACTTCACGTAACATCCTTGAGCGTCTAGAGAAAGAACTAGTACACAACGTTGCACTGCGCGTTGAGCAACTTGACGATCCAGACAAGTTCCGTGTATCAGGTCGTGGTGAGCTACACCTATCTATCCTTATCGAAAACATGCGTCGTGAAGGCTTTGAGCTAGCGGTTTCTCGTCCTGAAGTTATCATCAAAGAAGAAGATGGTCAGAAGCAAGAGCCGTACGAAACCGTGACTATCGACGTTATGGAAGAGCACCAAGGTAGCATCATGGAAGCTATCGGTCTTCGTAAAGGTGAGCTAACTGACATGGCTCCAGATGGTAAAGGCCGTATCCGTATGGACTTCATGATGCCATCTCGTGGTCTAATCGGTTTCCAAACTGAATTCATGACACTAACGTCTGGTTCTGGTCTTCTATACCACACGTTCGATCACTACGGTCCATTCAAGGGCGGTGAGATCGGTCAGCGTGTAAACGGTGTACTTATCTCGAACGGTGCTGGTAAAGCGCTAACTAACGCACTGTTCAACCTACAAGAGCGCGGCCGTATGTTTATCGGTCACGGTGTTGAGGTTTACGAAGGCATGGTTATCGGTATCCACAGCCGCGACAACGACCTAACGGTTAACCCGCTTAAAGGTAAGCAGCTAACTAACGTTCGTGCATCTGGTACAGATGACGCACAGGTTCTTACTCCGCCAATCATCATGACTCTAGAGCAAGCGCTTGAGTTCATCGACGATGACGAGCTAGTAGAAGTAACACCTGAAAGCATCCGCATCCGTAAGAAGTTCCTTTCGGAAAGCGACCGCAAGCGTGCGAGCCGTGAAGCTAAGTCTTAATTGATTTAGGTTAGATGTGAAAAGACCAGCCGTGAGGCTGGTTTTTTTGTGTTTGGGGTTTGGGTTGAGTCTTGGGTTTTATTTGAGTTTCGCGTTTACCCCCTCTAGCTCCCCCCTATCTAGGGGGAGAACTACAGGCTAGCTCCTATCGTCGCATCGCTGTCTTATTTACAATAGGCTACGCGCTAGCGAGCCAGTCGTTCCTCTCCTTGCAAGCGGGGCGCGCAGCTGGGGGCTAGGAGGGGTAAAGCTCTTTAATCTCTTAAAGCAACTGCTTCAAAACCCGATCAGCCCTAACCCGAGTAATCTTCTTCAATAACTTCTGCACTGGCACCGGATAATTCTCAACCTTCTCCAACTGCTTATAAGTACAAATCAGCTGAGTATGCTCAAGAATATTCTCAATCTCAGCATCAAACTTATCAACAAGGTGCGAGTAGTGATCCTGAATCAGAATCGCGTTCTCGAGATCTAGGCTCCAAGCGCGTGGGTTCAGGTTGTTTCCTGTGATCAGCATATAACGCTTATCTACCCAAATACCTTTCAAGTGGAAGCTGTTGTCATCGTGCTTCCAAAGACGAATGCACAGATTACGGCTTGCGATGTGCGCTTCGTTGGCTTTGGCAAAACGGCGCAGATTCATTTCATATAGATAAGGCAGGCCACCAATGGTCTTAAAGTCTTCTTCTGGTGAAATGTAGAAATCGTTAGCCGTCTTATCACCAACGACAATACGCACTTTTACCCCGCGCTTTAGCGCGCGCTTGATCTCTTTAGCAACCGATTTAGGGAAGTTAAAGTAAGGCGTACAAATAAAAATCTCGTCTTTGGCGCTTGCCAGAAGCTGATTGATGCTTTGGTTTAGCTTGTTGCGTCGCTTACCAATGCCCACGATCGGCGTGACGGACACTTGGTGTTCATTAGCAGGCTCAGCATCGAATTCATAACGAGCTTGGGATAGCGAACCACGCAGCTGTCGGATCTCGGCCTTGATTTCTTTGGTGGTCGGCTTTTGTGGGAGCGAGAGATCATTAACCGCAGGGTTAGCGATCATTTCTGAAGCCACAAAGTTCGCCATACTGTCGGCAAGCTTTTGATTCTCAAGCACGTGATAGCGGTCAAAACGGTAACGGTCTTGGTAGTTCAAGTAGATGTTATTAAGGCTAGCGCCGCTATAAATCACCTTGTCATCGACGATAAACCCTTTTAGGTGCAATACGCCAAACACCTCTCGACCACGTACAGGAATACCGTATACAGGGACGGCATGTTCGTATTTCTCGCGAAACTCACGGTACATCACTGCATTGCCATCGGATTGCTTAGCACCAATAAGGCCACGCTGAGCGCGATGCCAATCAACACAGATTGCGATATCTAGGGCAGGGTTGTTCTGTTTCGCCTGATAAAGCTCAGTCAAAATCTGACGACCTGCCTCATCATCTTCTAAATACAGTGCGACTAGGTAGATTCTTGACTTTGCTTCGCGTATCGCTTGAATTAAATATTCGCGATAGTCGCTGGCGGAGAGCAAAACATCGAGCTTGCTCGGATCCTGTGCGATAGAGGGAAGCTGTTCAAAAGAGTTCCTAAAAGCCATCATGTAGAGACTGTACCTTTGGTCATTGCAAAATTGCGAACCTAGAATTTTACCAAACTCTTGCCCCAAATGGGTAGTAAACCGTTGATAAGTTTAACGGGGATCAATGTAACGCATTGCTAACAGCGATTTCCCACCGCCAATGTAGCGAGAAAACAGTTGCTTAAGCGGATTTGGTAATGAATCCTCGTCTATGGTTTTAAAGCCATGTTGTGAGTAAAAGCGTTCAAGGTGCGACAAAGCGAAGCAGTAGTCTCCCTCTTTGAGTTCACCTTGCTCTAAATACGTCATCAACTGGTGACCAAGACCAGCGCCACGTTGTTCCGGTAGAACCAGCATGCCAGTCATTAGTCGGTAATGCTCAATCGTTCGAAAGCGCACCAGTGCACTGAGCGATTGATTGCGACTTAAAGTAAGAATGCGTTCGTCACTTTTTGGTTTACCCGCTGGGTAGTGCGATTTGTAGAGTTTCTTTGCGATTGGCAGCTTTATTGGGTCAAGCACACCGAAATTTAACGTATCCATAGCCAATACGGATTTCAAAAGGATAGAATAGCGGCAGTGTAAGCCATCAATTGACGCCCATGCAAATTCAAAACAATGCCCAGCTTCGCCCGTACCATACCTTTGGTATCGACCAACAATGTCACGTCTTGGTTGAGGTCCACTCAGTAGAGGACCTTATTGCGGTTTATCAACGCCAAGAGTGGCTAGCTCTGCCAAAGCTTATGCTCGGAAAGGGCAGCAATATGCTGTTTACCACACCGTTTGAAGGTGTAGTCATTATCAATCGCTTACGCGGTATCGATGTGAGTGAGACCGACGGGCAATATCATCTGCATGTCTCTGGTGGGGAAGATTGGCCGAGTTTGGTCGAATGGTGTGTCGAGCATAACTATGCGGGCATCGAAAATCTCGCCCTGATCCCTGGCTGCTCAGGCAGCGCACCCATCCAAAACATTGGCGCGTATGGGATTGAGCTTAAAGATGTTTGCAGCTACGTCGACTACCTTTGCTTAGAAACCTTTGAGGTGAAAAGGCTGACGCGTGAGGCGTGTCTATTCAGCTATCGCGATTCGATTTTCAAACATCAGCTTAAAGATAAAGCCATTGTTACTGCAATAGGATTAGCGCTTGATAAGAAGTGGCAGCCAAATCTGAGTTACGGTCCGCTGCAATCACTAGATCCAACCACAGCAACGCCCAAAGCCGTGTTTGATATTGTCGTTAGGGTGCGTCAGGAAAAGCTTCCCGATCCCAAAGTGACGGGCAATGCCGGTAGCTTTTTCAAGAACCCGATCATCAGTCTCGAGCAATATGATGTTCTCAAAGCGCAGTTTGAGGCTTTGGTGGCGTATCCTGCCAATGAAGGTATGAAGCTTGCTGCGGGATGGCTGATTGATCAGTGTGGTCTCAAAGGGCACCAAATTGGTGGCGCCATGGTACACCCCAACCAAGCTCTAGTATTGGTCAATCACAGCGAAGCAAGAGCGCAGGACATTGTCGAACTTGCGGCATTTGTTCGTCAGAGTGTCTTAGACAAGTTTTGCGTAGAGCTTGAACATGAGGTTCGCTTTATGGGCGCGCAACATGAAGTTTATTTGAAGGATTTGCTATGAAAGAACATCAAATGAAGCTGGCAATCCTAAATCAGCTATCAAAAGGCGGCTTTCACTCGGGTGAGGCGCTCGGCGAACAGCTTGGGATCTCGCGTGCTGCGGTCAGCAAACACATCAAAGGCATCCAACAGTGGGGGGTGGATATCTTTCGCGTGCAAGGCAAGGGCTACCAATTGGCTCAACCTATGGAGCTATTATCGGAGCAAGCCATTGGTGATGCGCTGACAACACCGTTTGAGCTGATCCCAATTATCGATTCGACCAATCAATACTTGCTCGACAAACAGGATTTACTCGATTCGGGCAGTGTGTGTATTTCTGAGTACCAAGCCAAAGGGCGTGGTCGCCGAGGTAGACAGTGGGTCTCACCGTTTGGTAGCAATCTCTACCTTTCGATGTATTGGCGTTTAGAAGCCGGAATGGCAGCGGCAATGGGCCTAAGCCTTGTCGTTGGCGTGGCGATTGTCGAAGCGCTGCAAAGCTTGGGTATTGATGGCGTTAAGCTTAAGTGGCCAAACGATCTCTACTACCAAGATAAGAAGCTTGCGGGCATTCTCGTTGAAATGTCCGGTCAAGCGGGTGGGGCGGCGAATCTAGTGATTGGTATGGGTATGAACCTGAACATGAGTGAACAGGTGACCGGTATCGACCAACCATGGACCTCTCTTAGTGAAGTTGCCGATAAACCGTTTAGCCGTAACGAGTTAGTGGTGGCGTTTATCAAAGCGTGGCACGCCGCACTGGAAGACTACGAACTGCGTGGCCTGCATGGTTTCGTTGAGCGTTGGAATCAGCATGATAACTTCCTTGAAAGAGAGGTGAAGCTGATTATGGGGGCTCGAGAAGTCAAAGGCATCGTCAAAGGTATTGATGCAACAGGTGCTGTGCTGTTAGAAACCGAGCGCGGGGTCGAGGCATACGTCGGTGGTGAAATATCGCTAAGAAAAGCCTGATCTGAGATTATTGAGGCATCGGCTCGCAACAGTCGATGCCAATTCGCGACTATTTTCTTAAGTACACCGTCTCAACGCTGTGATCCGCACCTTTTTGCAAAATCAACTGCGCACGCTCTTTCGTCGGCAAGATGTTCTCTTCTAGGTTCAAGCCATTAATCGATGCCCAAATAGACTTCGCCTTAGAGGTCGCTTCGGCTTCAGTGAGCTGGGTGTAGTGGCTAAAGTAAGAGCCTGGCTTAGTGAACGCACCCTCACGGAATTTCATAAAGCGGTTTACATACCACTGCTCAATTTTCTCACTGTCGGCATCCACGTACAGTGAAAAATCCAAGAAGTCAGAAATAAACACACGATGTGGGTCGTGCGGATAGTCCATACCACTTTGCAATACGTTTAACCCTTCAATGATCAGCACATCCGGTAGATCAACAATTTTCTGCTCTTCGGTAATATCGTAAGTAATGTGTGAGTAGACAGGGGCTTGGACATTGCGTTTACATGCCTTAACGTCCGAGACAAACTGCACCAAGCGGCGCATGTCGTAGGATTCAGGAAAGCCTTTTTTACCCATCAGCCCTTTTTCTAATAGCGTTTTGTTGGGATACAGAAAACCGTCAGTGGTGATGAGTTCCACTTTCGGGTGGTTATCCCAGCGGCTTAATAACGCTTTGAGTAGACGCGCAGTGGTGCTTTTGCCAACGGCGACACTACCAGCGATACCAATAACAAAGGGTGGGGTGTGCTCACTGTTCCCGAGGAACTCTCCGAGTACCGAATTGCGGCGCTGCCTTGCTGCGACATAGAGGTTAAGCAGTCGAGAGAGCGGCAGGTAAACATCTGTGGCTTCTTGCATGGTTAGTTTCTCATTGATGCCCTGAAGCTCTTTTAGGTCTTCTTCTGTGAGTGTCATCGGTACGGCGTTACGAAGCGCTGACCATTGCTCTCGACTGAATGACATAAAGGGACTCATAGGTAACCTAACCATGGATTAAAGTGACTGAGTGCTGAACATACCTGAAGCAAGCGATAAATCAAATAATTCATGCAACCAGGTCACGCTAATTCCCCGAAATGTGTACAAAAAGTCGTCAAACAAAAAGAATGTGGTGAAAATCGGATTTTTTTTTAATTTAACGGTTGCATCCACAAGATTCATTCAATAGAATGCGCTCCACTTATGCCGACTTAGCTCAGTAGGTAGAGCAACTGACTTGTAATCAGTAGGTCACCAGTTCGATTCCGGTAGTCGGCACCATTTTCACTTTGCCTAGGGCAATGATGACGAAAATGGTAAGTAAAATTTGGGGGGGTTCCCGAGTGGCCAAAGGGAGCAGACTGTAAATCTGCCGGCACTGCCTTCGATGGTTCGAATCCGTCCCCCCCCACCATATTCTTTAGGGAATAGCTCTCAGAGTTACGTGTTGCGGGCATCGTATAATGGCTATTACCTCAGCCTTCCAAGCTGATGATGCGGGTTCGATTCCCGCTGCCCGCTCCAACTCATTTAGAGTGCTGATATAGCTCAGGTGGTAGAGCGCATCCTTGGTAAGGATGAGGTCGGCAGTTCGAGTCTGCCTATCAGCACCAGCTCTCAAAGCAATTTTCCTTTTGATACTTTCTTTCGCCTAAACTATGTTTATTGGTTGAAAGAAGCTTTATTACCAAGATTTTTTGGTTGCGTGGTCTTCAAAGCCACCTAAATCCGTACCTAGAGGGACAACTCATGTCTAAAGAAAAATTTGAACGTACGAAACCGCACGTAAACGTTGGTACTATCGGCCACGTTGACCACGGTAAAACAACTCTAACAGCTGCAATCTGTACTACTCTTGCAAAAGTGTACGGCGGTGAAGCGAAAGACTTCGCATCTATCGATAACGCTCCAGAAGAGCGTGAGCGCGGTATCACAATCGCAACTTCTCACGTTGAGTACGACACTCCAACTCGTCACTACGCACACGTAGACTGTCCAGGACACGCGGATTATGTTAAGAACATGATCACTGGTGCTGCACAGATGGACGGTGGTATCCTAGTTGTTGCTGCAACTGACGGCCCAATGCCTCAGACTCGTGAGCACATCCTACTAGGCCGTCAGGTTGGTATCCCATACATCATCGTATTCATGAACAAATGTGACATGGTTGACGATGAAGAGCTTCTAGAGCTAGTAGAAATGGAAGTTCGTGAACTTCTATCTGAGTACGAATTCCCAGGTGATGACCTACCAGTTATCCAAGGTTCTGCACTAGGCGCTCTAAACGGCGAGAAGCAGTGGGAAGACAAAATCGTTGAGCTTGCTGAAGCACTAGACTCTTACATCCCAGAGCCAGAGCGTGCAGTAGACCAACCGTTCCTACTACCAATCGAAGACGTATTCTCGATCCAAGGTCGTGGTACTGTTGTAACTGGTCGTATCGAGCGCGGTATCCTACGCGTAGGTGACGAAGTAGAAATCGTAGGTATCAAAGAGACTACAACTACTACTTGTACTGGTGTTGAGATGTTCCGTAAGCTTCTTGACGAAGGTCGTGCTGGTGAGAACGTTGGTGCACTTCTACGTGGTACTAAGCGTGACGAAGTTGAACGTGGTCAAGTTCTTGCAGCTCCTGGTTCAATCAACCCACACACTAAGTTCGAGTCTGAAGTATACGTACTTTCTAAAGACGAAGGCGGCCGTCATACTCCGTTCTTCAAAGGCTACCGTCCACAGTTCTACTTCCGTACAACTGACGTAACTGGTGATATCTCTCTACCAGAAGGCGTAGAAATGGTAATGCCTGGCGACAACATCCAAATGAAAGTTGAGCTAATCGCTCCAATCGCTATGGATGAAGGCCTACGTTTCGCTATCCGTGAAGGTGGCCGTACAGTAGGTGCTGGTGTTGTTGCTAAGATCTTCGACTAATTCTTAGAATTGTCGCAAGCTCTGGGAAAATCTTTGAATAAGATTTGACTAAGCAATGCTAAAAAGGGCATCATTTGATGCCCTTTTTCTGCGCTACTATTTATAGGGGCGCATTATTCACTCAATGACTGCTCAAAGAGTGAATGAATAAAGGATTTATAAGGGTTGAGTTGGAAAGCGATTTCTACCTGAGCCTTTGCATAATATGTTGGTTTGACTCAAATTTTATCAACATTAAAGGAATAAGCCCTGCAGCAGCGGGGTTGTTGTCGTCTAGTTAAGACTTGTCACAGGTTGGTTTTATGAAAGCAAACGCTGAAACTCCTGATAGCTCAAATGCAGCAGATGTAATTAAGTGGATCGTCGCTTTTGCGCTGCTAGCCGCCGCTGTTGTGGGTAATTACCTGTACGGAGAGCTATCTGTAGTTCTTCGCGCTGCAGGTGTAGTTGTATTGATTGCCGCGGCACTTGGTGTTGCAGCTACAACAACAAAAGGTAAGGCAGCTATCACGTTCGCACGTGAAGCACGCGTAGAAGTTCGCAAAGTGGTTTGGCCTACACGCCAAGAAACGATGCAGACTACGCTGATTGTCCTTGCAGTAAGTATTGTAATGGCGCTTGCGTTATGGGGTATCGACGGCATTATGGTCCGTCTTGTTGCGTTCATAACCGGGTTATAGAGGGTGTTAATTCATGAGTGAAGCTCCGAAAAAACGCTGGTACGTTGTTCAAGCCTTTTCTGGTTTTGAAGGACGTGTGGCTCAGTCTCTTCGCGAACATATCAAAATGCACGCAATGGAAGAGTACTTTGGTGAAGTGCTAGTACCGACTGAAGAAGTTGTGGAAATGCGCGCAGGCCAACGCCGTAAAAGCGAGCGTAAGTTCTTCCCAGGCTACGTTCTTGTTCAGATGATCATGAACGATGAGTCTTGGCACTTAGTACGTAGTGTACCGCGTGTCATGGGCTTCATTGGTGGTACCTCTGACCGTCCAGCACCTATCACAGATAAAGAAGCTGACGCTATCCTTAATCGTCTAGAGAAAGCTAGCGAAGCTCCTCGTCCAAGAACAATGTTCGAAGCGGGTGAAGTGGTACGTGTTAACGAAGGTCCGTTTGCTGACTTCAATGGTACTGTTGAAGAAGTGGATTACGATAAGAGCCGCGTAAAAGTGTCTGTATCGATCTTTGGTCGTGCAACACCAGTTGAGCTTGAATTCGGTCAAGTTGATAAACTTGATTAATACTCATTTTTTAAAGGCTTAGGCCAATAAAAACGAGAGTATAAAAAAACACCATTTTAGGGTTGTTAAAGGCGCGAATTATGCTTATAATTTCGCGCCTTTTTACAGTAACGACTGTAGAAAGTTTTTTCAAAACACGGGGAGCTCTCCCATTCGGATAGCGCTTGAACCCAAAATTAGGAAATATCATGGCTAAGAAAGTTGAAGCTTATATCAAACTGCAAGTTGCAGCTGGTATGGCAAACCCAAGTCCACCGGTTGGTCCTGCTCTAGGTCAACACGGTGTGAACATCATGGAATTCTGTAAAGCGTTCAACGCAAAAACAGAATCTATTGAGAAAGGTCTACCGACTCCAGTAGTAATCACTGTATACAACGACCGTTCTTTCACGTTCGTAACTAAGACTCCACCTGCTGCTGTTCTTCTTAAGAAAGCTGCTGGCGTTAAGTCTGGTTCAGGTCGTCCTAACACTGAAAAAGTGGGTACAGTAACTGACGCTCAAATCCAAGAAATCGCAGAAACTAAAGCTGCTGATATGACTGGTGCTGACATCGAAGCGATGAAGCGTTCTATCGCGGGTACTGCTCGTTCAATGGGCCTAGTGGTAGAGGGTTAAGATCATGGCAAAACTTACTAAGCGTATGCGCGTAATCCGCGAAAAAGTTGACGTAACTAAAGAATACGAAATCAACGAAGCTGTAGCTCTTCTTAAAGAACTAGCAACGGCTAAATTCGTTGAGTCTGTAGACGTTGCTGTTAACCTAGGCATCGATGCTCGTAAATCTGACCAGAACGTACGTGGTGCAACTGTACTACCTCACGGTACTGGCCGCGAAATCCGCGTTGCAGTGTTCACTCAAGGTGCAAACGCTGAAGCAGCTAAAGAAGCTGGCGCAGACATCGTAGGTATGGAAGATCTTGCTGAGCAAGTTAAGAAAGGCGAAATGAACTTCGACGTAGTTGTTGCTTCTCCGGATGCAATGCGTGTTGTTGGTCAACTAGGTACTATCCTAGGTCCTCGCGGTCTTATGCCAAACCCGAAAGTTGGTACTGTAACTCCTAACGTTGCTGAAGCAGTTAAGAACGCTAAAGCTGGTCAGGTTCGTTACCGTAACGACAAGAACGGCATCGTACACACTACCATCGGTAAAGTGTCTTTCGAAGCTAACCAACTACAAGAGAACCTAGAAGCTCTACTAGTTGCGCTTAAGAAAGCGAAGCCGTCTTCAGCGAAAGGTACTTTCCTGAAGAAAGTAAGCATCTCTACTACTATGGGTGCTGGTGTTTCTGTAGATCAATCTACACTAAACACTCAAGCTTAATTGCTTGCATAGGCGCGAAATTCTTGTATAATTTTGCGCCTATCAAAATTTGTGGTTGAGGCTGAAATCCTAGTGATTTAAGTCTCCATCCAAGACCGTAGGCGTTCTGAAAAGAACTTAATACTACCTACGTAGATGGTGCCAGATAGAAAGGAAGTTGAGCGTAACGTTTATCTTTCTTCTGGAAAGCACCGTATGAACTCCCAAAATCGTGACGATTTCGGGTGGTGTAAAAACAACCAGGAGTAAATCCAAGATGGCTTTAAACCTTCAAGACAAAAAAGCAATTGTTGCTGAAGTCAACGAAGCAGCCAGTGGTGCACTTTCTGCAGTTGTAGCTGACTCTCGTGGCGTTGAAGTTGGCGCAATGACTTCTCTACGTAAACAAGCTCGTGAAGCGGGCGTTTACGTGAAAGTTGTGCGTAACACTCTAGCACGCCGTGCGGTTCAGGGTACTGACTATGAGTGTCTAACTGACACTTTCACTGGTCCTACTCTAATCGCGTTCTCTAACGAGCACCCAGGTGCTGCAGCGCGTCTTTTCAAAGACTTCGCTAAAGAGAACAAAGAATTCGAGATCAAAGCTGCTGCATTTGAAGGCGCGGTTACTGATGCTGAAGTACTAGCGACACTACCAACTTACGACGAAGCTATTGCACGCCTAATGATGTGCATGAAAGAAGCTTCTGCAGGCAAGCTGGTACGTACTATCGCTGCACTACGCGACCAGAAGCAAGAAGAAGCTGCTTAATCAGCTTGCTTTTTACTGGTTGCAAAATAAACTTATTGTTGACTTAAAAGAGAATTGTTATGTCTATTACTAACGAGCAAATCCTAGACGCAGTTGCAGAAATGTCTGTAATGCAAGTTGTTGAGCTTATCGAAGCTATGGAAGAGAAATTCGGCGTATCTGCTGCAGCTGCTGTTGTAGCTGGCGGTGCTGCTGGTGGCGAAGCTGCTGCTGAGCAAACTGAATTCGACGTAATCCTAACTGCTGCTGGCGGTAACAAAGTTGCTGTTATCAAAGCGGTACGTGGCGCAACAGGTCTAGGCCTTAAAGAAGCTAAAGGTCTTGTAGACTCAGCTCCAGCACCTCTAAAAGAAGGCGTTGACAAAGCTGAAGCTGAAGCTCTTAAAGCTCAGCTAGAAGAAGCTGGTGCTTCTGTTGAAGTTAAGTAATTATTGCTTAATTTCTTAGCCGAATAGGCTAATGGCTGGTGGTTTATTGACCACCGGCCTTTTTGCGCTGTAGGGCATAGATGAATTTTCCCGCTGTTTAAGCGTCTATGCACCAAGCAAAAAACGTTGTCTCGACGCTAGAGCCAACGTCACTACAGTAAACAGTTGTTAGTCACTGCCCCATACTCCACCTTAAGTAACTAGGATGGAAGGGCAGTTTGGGTCACTTATCAGCGAGCTGAGGAACCCCATGGTTTACTCTTATACCGAGAAAAAGCGCATCCGTAAGGACTTTGGTACTCGTCCACAAGTTTTGGACATTCCATACCTGCTATCGATCCAGCTTGATTCGTTCGACAAATTCATCGAACAGGATCCAGAGGGTCAATACGGACTTGAAGCTGCGTTTCGTTCTGTATTTCCAATCCAGAGCTATAACGGCAACTCTGAGCTGCAATACGTTAGCTACCGTCTTGGTGAGCCAGTATTTGATGTTAAAGAATGTCAAATTCGTGGCGTTACGTATTCAAAGCCACTACGCGTAAAACTACGTCTAGTTATCTTTGATAAAGACGCACCAGCAGGTACCGTAAAAGACATTAAAGAACAAGAAGTCTACATGGGCGAAATTCCGCTTATGACAGACAATGGTACCTTCGTTATCAATGGTACCGAGAGGGTTATCGTATCCCAGCTGCACCGAAGCCCAGGCGTGTTCTTCGACAGCGATAAGGGTAAGACTCACTCTTCAGGTAAAGTTCTTTATAACGCACGTGTTATTCCTTACCGTGGTTCATGGCTCGACTTCGAGTTTGACCCGAAAGATAACCTGTACGTTCGTATCGACCGTCGTCGTAAACTACCAGCATCGATCATTCTTCGTGCACTAGGTAAGTCTACGCAAGAAATCCTCGATATCTTCTTCGAAAAAGTAAACTTCGAAGTTAAGGACCAAACTCTACTTATGGAGTTGGTGCCTGAGCGTCTACGTGGTGAGACTGCTTCTTTCGATATCGAAGCAAACGGCAAAACTTATGTTGAGACTGGTCGTCGCGTTACTGCTCGTCACATCCGTCAACTAGAAAAAGATGGCGTTGAGTTCATTGAAGTACCTGTCGAGTACATCGTAGGTAAAGTAGCTTCTCAAGACTACATCAATGAAGCGACAGGTGAGATCATCGTTGGTGCAAACCAAGAGATCAGCCTAGAAGCACTAGCGAACCTATCTCAGGCAGGCGTTAAGAAACTAGAAGTTCTATTTACGAACGATCTAGACCACGGTCCGTTCATGTCTGACACTCTACGTGTCGACAGCACGGTAGACCGCATCTCTGCACTGGTAGAAATCTACCGCATGATGCGCCCTGGTGAGCCGCCAACAAAAGAAGCTGCAGAAGCACTATTCGAAAGCCTATTCTTCTCTGAAGAGCGTTATGACCTATCGACTGTTGGTCGTATGAAGTTTAACAGCTCTATCCTACGTGAAGATGCTCTAGAGCAGGGTACGCTGGATGAGACTGACATCATCGAAGTGATGAAGAAGCTTATCGCGATCCGTAACGGTATTGGTGAAGTCGATGATATCGACCACCTAGGTAACCGTCGTATCCGTTCTGTGGGTGAAATGGCTGAGAACCAATTCCGTGTTGGTCTTGTACGTGTTGAGCGTGCAGTGAAAGAGCGTTTGAGCCTAGGTGACCTTGATGCAATCATGCCTCAAGACCTAATCAACGCGAAGCCTATCTCTGCGGCAGTTAAAGAATTCTTCGGTTCTTCACAGCTATCTCAGTTTATGGACCAGAACAACCCACTTTCAGAAGTAACGCACAAGCGTCGTATTTCTGCATTGGGTCCTGGCGGTCTAACTCGTGAGCGTGCTGGCTTCGAAGTACGTGACGTACACGTAACTCACTACGGTCGTCTATGTCCTATCGAAACACCTGAAGGTCCGAACATCGGTCTAATTAACTCTCTATCAGCTTTCGCGCGCTGTAACGAGTACGGTTTCCTAGAAACTCCGTACCGCCGCGTTGTTGACGGTGTAGTAACTGACGAAGTTGATTACCTATCAGCAATCGAAGAAGGCCAATTCGTTATCGCTCAGGCTAACGCTGCGCTAACGGAAGAAGGCTCTTTTGCTGACGAGCTAATCACAGCACGTCAAAAAGGTGAATCTGGTCTTCACCCACGCGACCATGTTAACTACATGGACGTTGCAACAAACCAAGTAGTATCTATCGCTGCATCGCTTATCCCGTTCCTAGAACACGATGATGCGAACCGTGCATTGATGGGTGCGAACATGCAACGTCAGGCTGTTCCAACACTTAAGGCTGATAAGCCTCTAGTTGGTACTGGTATCGAGCGCAACGTAGCGGTTGATTCTGGTGTAACAGCAGTAGCTAAACGTGGCGGTACAGTTCAGTCTGTAGATGCTTCTCGTATCGTTATCAAAGTTAACGAAGACGAGCTGATCCCTGGCGAAGCAGGTATCGATATCTACAACCTGACTAAGTACACGCGTTCGAACCAGAACACTTGTATTAACCAGCGCCCAACCGTACTACCTGGCGAGCCAGTAGCACGCGGTGACGTTCTTGCTGATGGTCCGTCAACAGACCTTGGTGAGCTAGCGCTTGGTCAAAACATGCGTATCGCGTTCATGCCTTGGAACGGTTACAACTTCGAAGACTCGATCTTAGTATCTGAGCGCGTAGTTCAAGAAGACCGCTTCACGACTATCCACATCCAAGAACTGTCTTGTGTGGCACGTGATACTAAGCTGGGCTCTGAAGAGATCACAGCGGATATTCCAAACGTAGGTGAGTCTGCTCTGTCTAAACTAGACGAGTCAGGTATCGTTTACATCGGTGCTGAAGTTAAGGGTGGCGACATCCTAGTTGGTAAAGTAACACCTAAAGGTGAAACTCAGCTAACTCCAGAAGAGAAGCTACTACGTGCGATCTTCGGTGAAAAAGCATCTGACGTTAAAGATACTTCACTACGTGTACCTAACTCTATTTCAGGTACCATCATTGACGTTCAAGTCTTCACTCGCGATGGCGTAGAGAAAGACAAGCGTGCTCTAGAAATTGAGCAAATGCAGCTGAAAGAAGCGAAGAAAGACCTAACTGAAGAATTCCAGATTCTTGAGGGTGGCCTTCTAAACCGTGTGAAAGCTGTACTACTTCAAGGTGGTTACTCTGACGCTAAACTAGATACTATCGATCGTAAGAAGTGGCTAGAGCTAACGCTAGAAGACGATGCAATGCAAACTCAGCTTGAGCAACTTGCAGAGCAGTACGACGAGCTAAAAGCAGACTTCGATAAGAAGTTTGAAACTAAGCGTCGTAAGATCACTCAAGGTGATGATCTAGCGCCTGGCGTTCTTAAGATTGTTAAAGTTTACCTCGCGGTTAAACGTCGTATCCAGCCTGGTGATAAGATGGCGGGTCGTCACGGTAACAAGGGTGTAATCTCTAAGATCAACCCTGTTGAAGACATGCCTTACGATGAGAAAGGTCAGCCTGTCGATATCGTACTTAACCCACTGGGTGTACCTTCGCGTATGAACATCGGTCAGATCCTTGAGGTTCACTTAGGTCTGGCAGCGAAAGGTATCGGTGACAAGATCAACCAGATGGTGAAAGAGCAGCAAGAGCTAGCGAAATTCCGCGAATTCCTGCAGAAGGTTTACGATCTAGGTGGTACTCGTCAGAACGTTGATATTGCATCACTGTCTGATGACGAAGTACGTACTCTGGTTAAGAACCTACGTGGCGGTCTACCGATTGCTACACCTGTCTTTGACGGTGCGTCTGAGAAGTCTATCAAAGAACTTCTAAAACTGGGTGACCTACCAGAATCTGGTCAGCTAACTCTGTTTGACGGTCGTACTGGTGATGCGTTTGAGCGTCCTGTAACTGTAGGTTACATGTACATGCTGAAACTAAACCACCTTGTTGATGACAAGATGCACGCTCGTTCAACTGGTTCGTACAGCCTAGTAACTCAGCAACCACTTGGTGGTAAAGCTCAGTTCGGTGGTCAGCGTTTCGGTGAGATGGAAGTATGGGCACTAGAAGCATACGGTGCTGCATATACGCTTCAAGAAATGCTAACGGTTAAGTCTGATGACGTTAACGGCCGTACGAAGATGTACAAAAACATCGTCGATGGTAACCACAGCATGGAACCTGGCATGCCAGAATCGTTCAACGTACTGTTGAAAGAGATCCGCTCGCTAGGTATCAACATCGAGCTAGAAGACGAATAATCCCTCTGGATTATCTGGTAGAAAAGGGGCTCGCACAGGTTTGCTGACCTAGCGGGTTCCTTTTTAAACTCCTTACAGGAGCTGATTGTGAAAGACTTATTAAACTTTCTAAAAGCACAGCATAAGACCGAAGAATTTGATGCAATCAAAATCGGTCTATCTTCACCTGACATGATTCGTTCATGGTCTTTTGGTGAAGTTAAAAAACCAGAAACTATCAACTATCGTACGTTCAAGCCTGAGCGCGATGGTCTGTTCTGTGCGCGTATCTTTGGTCCAGTTAAAGACTACGAATGTCTTTGTGGCAAATATAAGCGTCTGAAGCACCGTGGTGTTATCTGTGAGAAGTGTGGTGTAGAAGTTACACAAACTAAAGTTCGTCGTGACCGTATGGGCCACATCGAGCTTGCGTCTCCAGTAGCTCACATCTGGTTCCTAAAATCGCTACCATCTCGTATCGGTTTGCTAATGGACATCCCGCTACGTGATATCGAGCGCGTTCTTTACTTCGAAATGTACGTAGTAACAGAGCCGGGTATGACGGATCTAGAAAAATCACAGATGCTTACTGAAGAAGAGTATCTTGATCGTCTAGAAGAATGGGGTGATGAGTTCACTGCTAAGATGGGTGCAGAAGCGATCAAAGATCTGCTGTCTACTATGGACATGCACGCTGAAGCAGAGATGATGCGCGAAGAGCTTGAGTCTACAAACTCAGAAACTAAGCGTAAGAAAATCACTAAGCGTCTGAAGCTAGTTGAAGCGTTTATTCAATCAGGTAACAACCCTGAGTGGATGATCCTAACTGTGCTTCCGGTACTTCCGCCAGATCTACGTCCTCTAGTACCACTAGATGGCGGCCGTTTCGCAACGTCTGATCTGAACGACCTATACCGTCGCGTAATCAACCGTAACAACCGTTTGAAGCGTCTTCTAGAGCTAGCGGCTCCGGACATCATCGTACGTAACGAAAAGCGTATGCTGCAAGAGTCTGTTGATGCCCTTCTAGATAACGGTCGTCGCGGTCGTGCGATCACAGGTTCGAACAAGCGTCCTCTGAAATCTCTTGCTGATATGATCAAGGGTAAACAAGGTCGTTTCCGTCAGAACCTACTGGGTAAGCGTGTAGACTACTCTGGCCGTTCTGTAATCACAGTAGGTCCATACCTTCGTCTGCACCAGTGTGGTCTTCCTAAGAAGATGGCACTAGAGCTATTCAAACCATTTATCTACAGCAAGCTAGAAACTCGTGGCATGGCGACGACAATCAAAGCAGCTAAAAAGATGGTAGAGCGCGAAGAAGCGATCGTTTGGGATATCCTAGACGAAGTAATCCGCGAACACCCAGTACTATTGAACCGTGCACCAACACTTCACCGTCTTGGTATCCAGGCGTTCGAACCAGTACTAATCGAAGGTAAAGCGATCCAGCTACACCCACTAGTGTGTGCGGCGTACAACGCGGACTTCGATGGTGACCAAATGGCGGTTCACGTGCCTCTAACTCTAGAAGCACAGCTTGAAGCTCGTACTCTGATGATGTCGACAAACAACATTCTGTCGCCAGCATCAGGTGATCCGATCATCGTACCTTCTCAGGACGTTGTATTGGGTCTGTACTACATGACACGTGACAAGATCAACGTGAAAGGTGAAGGTATGTACCTTGCTGGCCCTGAAGAGGCTGAGAAGGCATACCGTACTAAGAGCGCAGAGCTACACGCTCGCGTAAAAGTACGTATCACTGAAACGGTAGTTGACGAAGACGGCAACAGCACAACTGAGACTAAGATGGTGGATACCACTATCGGTCGTGCAATGCTATGGCAAATCGTGCCATCAGGTCTTCCATACAGCTTGGTAAACCAAAAGCTAGGTAAGAAGCAAATCTCTAACCTACTGAACGAGGCTTACCGTAAGCTGGGTCTAAAAGACACTGTAATCTTCGCTGACCAAGTTATGTACGCTGGTTTTGCTTACGCAGCACTTTCAGGTGTATCTGTTGGTATCGATGACATGGTTGTACCTCAAGCGAAGTACGACGAAATCGAATCAGCAGAAGAAGAAGTTCGCGAAATCCAGGATCAGTTCCAATCTGGTCTTGTAACAGCGGGTGAGCGCTACAACAAAGTGATCGATATTTGGGCATCGACCAACGATCGCGTAGCGAAAGCGATGATGGACAACCTATCATCTGAAACGGTTATCAACCGTGACGGTGAAGAAGAACAACAAGAGTCGTTCAACAGCATCTACATGATGGCTGACTCGGGCGCTCGTGGTTCTGCAGCTCAGATTCGTCAGCTTGCTGGTATGCGTGGTCTGATGGCGCGTCCAGATGGTTCAATCATCGAGACGCCAATCACCGCGAACTTTAAAGAAGGTCTAAACGTACTTCAGTACTTTATCTCAACGCACGGTGCTCGTAAGGGTCTTGCGGATACAGCACTGAAAACAGCGAACTCGGGTTACCTAACTCGTCGTCTAGTAGACGTTGCTCAGGACGTAGTTGTTCACGAGCACGACTGTGGTACGCACGAAGGTATCGACATGATGCCGCATATCGAAGGTGGTGACGTTAAAGTTGCGCTTTCTGAGCTTGCGCTAGGTCGTGTAGTTGCTGAAGACGTTCTTAAGCCAGGTACTGAAGAAGTTCTGATCCCACGTAATACTCTGATTGATGAGAAGTGGTGTCAGATCATGGAAGATAACTCTGTAGACAGCATGAAAGTGCGCTCAGTAGTTACCTGTGATGCAGACTTCGGTTGTTGTGCACAGTGTTACGGTCGTGACCTAGCACGTGGTCACCTAGTGAACCAAGGTGAAGCAGTGGGCGTTATCGCTGCTCAGTCTATCGGTGAGCCAGGTACACAGCTTACGATGCGTACGTTCCACATCGGTGGTGCGGCATCTACTGCAGCAGCAGAGAACAGCATCCAAGCTAAGAACACAGGTTCTGTAAAACTTCACAACGCTAAGTTTGTTATCAACAAAGATAAGAAACTGGTTATCACCTCTCGTGCGTCAGAAATGACGATCATCGATGAGTTCGGTCGTACCAAAGAGAAGCACAAACTTCCTTACGGTTCACTACTGACTAAAGGTGACGGCGATGCAGTTCAAGCTGGTGAAACAGTAGCGAACTGGGAAGCGCACACGCTTCCAATCATCACTGAAGTAGCAGGTCGCATCCAGTTTGTAGACATGATCGACGGCGTAACTGTTTCTCGTCAAACAGATGACCTAACAGGTCTATCTTCAAGCGAAGTAACAGAAGCGGCAGCTCGCCCAGCAGCAGGTAAAGATATGCGTCCAGCTATCAAACTTGTTGATGAGCAAGGTAACGACGTAATGATCGCAGGCACTGAAATGCCAGCACTTTACTTCCTACCTGGTAAAGCGATCGTGAACATCGAAGATGGCGCAGAAGTAGGTGTGGGTGATACGCTAGCACGTATTCCACAGAAATCTGGCGGTAACAAAGATATCACCGGTGGTCTACCTCGCGTTGCGGACCTATTCGAAGCTCGTAAGCCAAAAGAGCCAGCAATCCTTGCTGAGCACTCTGGTACCGTTTCATTCGGTAAAGAGACGAAGGGTAAGCGTCGTCTAATCATCACTCGTGATGGTGGCGATAACTACGAAGAGATGATTCCTAAGCATCGTCAGCTAAACGTGTTCGAAGGTGAGCGCGTAGAGCGTGGTGACGTAATCGCTGATGGTCCAGAAACTCCACATGACATTCTACGTCTACGTGGTATTCACGCTGTGACTCAATACATCGCGAACGAAGTTCAAGAAGTATACCGTCTACAGGGTGTAAAGATTAACGATAAGCACATCGAGACTATCGTTCGTCAAATGCTACGTAAGTGTACAATCACTCATGCTGGTGACTCTGAGTTCCTACCAGGCGAGCAGGTTGAATACTCAAGCGTTAAGATCGCAAACCGTCAGCTAGAAGCTGAAGGCAAAGAACTTGTACGTTTCGAGCGTGACCTACTAGGTATCACTAAGGCATCGCTAGCAACAGAATCGTTCATCTCTGCAGCATCGTTCCAAGAAACGACGCGCGTACTAACAGAGGCAGCGGTATCTGGTAAGCGTGATGACCTACGTGGTCTGAAAGAGAACGTTATCGTGGGTCGTCTGATCCCAGCGGGTACTGGTTTTGCGTATCACCAAGACCGTCAAGCTAAGCGTGACGAAGCTCAAGAAGGTCCATCAGCTGAACAAGCGACGGACAACCTAGCTGCGCTACTAAACGCAGGTTTCTCTTCTGACGAGTAATCGCAGAGCGAAATGATAAAAAAAAGGCGCCGAAAGGCGCCTTTTTTGTGTCTGTTGTTTTTGAAAGAAGTGCCATTATTGCTGCGTTATCGGTGACCCAGCAATACCTGTTACCCCAATGGTGCCATCCCCTTGAAAAAGGGGGATCTCGTACGGCAAGTGACTCACACAAATTGAACACAATACTCGCTGGTGAAGATCCTCACTTTCGTGAGGATGACGGTTTAATTTGGATTGGGTATACATTGGATTCGAGACAGTAAAACACTTGACCTGTGTGGCCGTCGTCCCTTTAAAAAGAGGACTTCGTGCGGCTGGTGACTCACGCAAATGGAGCACAATACTCGCTAGTGAAGATCCTCACTTTCGTGAGGATGACGGTTTAATTCGGATAGGGTATACATTGGATTCGAGACAGTAAAGCCGTGACCAGTGTAGCTGTCATCCCCTTGAAAAAGGGGACCTCGTGCGGCAAGTGAATCACACAAATTTAGCACACTACTCGCTGGCGAAGATCCTCACTTTCGTGAGGATGACGGTTTAATTCGGATAGGGTATACATTGGATTCGAGACAGTAAAGCCGTGACCAGTGTAGCTGTCATCCCCTTGAAAAAGGGGATCTTGTGCGGCAAGTGGCTCACACAGATCGAGCACAATACTCTCTGGCGAAGGTCCTCACTTTCGTGAGGATGGCGGTTCAATTCGGCTTAGGTATTAATTGGATTCGAGATAGTAAAACTGTGACCAGTGTAACCGTCATCCCCTTGAAAAAGGGGATCTCGTGCGGCAAGTGGCTCACACAAATCGAGTACAATACTCGCTGTCGAAGATCCTCACTTTCGTGAGGATGACGTTATTGCGGAGGTGAGAACACAACAGACGAGTAATGAACGGCAAATAAATCGCTCGTGCGTTATATATACCTAAGCACCTGGCGGAATCGCCAAACTATCCGCAATTAGCTGAATCAGCTTATCTTCCACTTCAAATCGCAGTTCAAGTATCTCACCAACTTTAGACATATCGTCCTCGAAACCCGGAAGCTCATCTTCAAATGATACTTGTACATACTTGTCGTTGAACTCAAGTAATGGGTCTGTGGTGAGAACGATCTTAGCGTAGGTCGCATCGATATCATCGTTGGTCTTAAAGCCAGTCGCCTTCCACTTATCCATCACCATGTCGTAGATCTTAAAGTGGCCTTCAGAGATGTAGTCGACGAGATGATCACAAAAGGAGCTGATTTCTTTCGCTGAGGGAAGCTCAACCACGTTAGATTGGGCTTGAGCGGGTTGAAGGGAACCGAGCTTACAGTATTCAACAATAAGCGCTTGTCTTGTTTCTAGCCAGTGGTCGATGACTTCGCTAGAGCCACCCCATTGTTCTTGTACTTGTTTGAATTTATTTAACATGACCATGTCCTCATGATCGGCACTGCAATTGGCAGCTGCACGCTTTGTAACGACAAAGAGTAAAAGAGAATTCATTTCTCATTCACCAGAATTAGAATTTCGAGTTTTCTAGCTGGTATGAATTTAGATTGCCAGTAAAATGGACGAACTGCAAGTGAAGAGGATTCATGATGTTAAAAAAAAGTGAAAAGGTCATTCGCCAGGCTTATTGGTGTGTGGTGTCAGGGAATGAACTTTGGCTTGCAGACGGTGATGTGCCGCTTGGTTCGGCAGAGCAGTTTTCACTGCCTGCTCAGCAGGCAATAAAAGTAGGGGAGTTTGACGGTAAGCCCGTGATGTGGCTTAACGATGCCGACCTAGAAGGAGAGCGAGAGCTAACCTCGCTGCGCGAGTTGCTTCATATTCCAGAAGCGCTGTTCTATCAAATTTCTAAAGCAATTCAATACGGCTACATGAGCCAGTCTATGCGTTTTTGTCCTCAATGCGGAGGTCGCAATCACCTCAACCACAATCAACTCGCTATGCAGTGCCAAGACTGCCGAACGCTGCATTATCCACGTATCTTTCCCTGCATTATTGTCGCCGTGCGCAAAGGGCAAGATATCTTGCTGGCACAGCATAATCGGCATGCAGGCGGCATGTACACGGTTATCGCCGGGTTCCTAGAAGTGGGTGAGACACTAGAAACTTGCGTTGCCCGTGAGGTGGAAGAGGAGACAGGCATCAAGGTTGCCAATATTCGTTATTTTGGCAGTCAGCCATGGGCATTTCCTTCGAGCATGATGATGGCGTTTCTAGCTGACTATGAGAGTGGGGATATCAAACCAGACTACAGCGAACTCAAAGACGCACAGTGGTTTAATACCAATGAGCTCCCCTTAGTCGCGCCTGAAGGGACCATTGCCAGGTCGCTCATTCATGCGACCGTCGAGGTGGCTGCAGCAGAAAAATGACAAAAAAAACCCTCCGCGTGCGGAGGGGGTAAGTAAGATGTCGTTATGAGATGCTGAGTCTAGAGACTCAGTAGTATTATTGTAATTTTCGCTAGCAAACAAACTTTTAACATTCCTTTTGGTCCTTGGCAAACTCACTTCAAAACTGCGTATTGATAATATGATCTGCTTTGCAAAGTGACTCTTTTTTGAGCGGTAGCGCAACACAGGCGATGACCCTCAAATTTTGGTAAAAGAATTGTTATCTAAGGCTGCCAACCATGAATGAATAGCGGTAAACTAACGCCTTTCGAATTGGAGAAAAAAGAATGACGGAATTAAAGAACGATCGCTATCTTCGAGCGTTGTTAAAGCAACCTGTAGACTACACACCAGTATGGATGATGCGCCAAGCGGGCCGTTACCTTCCAGAATACCGTGAGACTCGCTCAGTAGCGGGTGATTTCATGTCACTGTGTAAGAATGCAGAGCTAGCGTCTGAGGTGACTCTTCAGCCGCTACGCCGTTTCCCACTGGATGCCGCCATTCTATTTTCTGACATCTTGACGATTCCTGATGCAATGGGCCTAGGTTTGTACTTTGAAGCGGGTGAAGGTCCTAAGTTTGAGCGTCCTATCACTTGCAAAGCTGACGTCGACAAGATTGGTATTCCAGATCCAGAAGGCGAGCTAAAGTACGTAATGAACGCCGTCCGTCAGATCCGTAAAGACCTGAATGGTGATGTTCCGCTGATTGGCTTTTCTGGCAGCCCGTGGACTTTGGCCACTTACATGGTAGAAGGTGGCAGCTCAAAAGCCTTCACTAAAATCAAAAAGATGATGTACGCAGAGCCACAAATCCTGCATGCACTTCTTGATAAGCTAGCAGACAGCGTTATCGAATACCTAAATGCTCAGATCAAAGCAGGTGCTCAGTCTGTAATGGTATTTGATACTTGGGGTGGCGTCTTAACACCTCGCGATTACAACCTGTTCTCACTTCAGTACATGCATAAGATTGTCGATGGCCTTATCCGTGAAAATGAAGGTCGCCGCGTTCCAGTGACCTTGTTCACTAAGAACGGTGGCATGTGGCTAGAGCAAATCGCTGCAACGGGCTGTGATGCGGTTGGCCTAGACTGGACCATCAACATTGCCGATGCGAAAGCTCGCGTAGGCGATAAAGTGGCGCTTCAAGGTAACATGGATCCATCCATGCTTTACGCGCAACCTGAGCGTATTCGTGAAGAAGTGGCGACCATCCTAGAAGGCTTTGGCGACGGTGGTACAGGTCATGTATTCAACCTAGGTCACGGCATCCACTTGGATGTGCCACCAGAGAATGCAGGCGTGTTTGTAGAGGCAGTTCACGAGTTATCTAAGCCATACCACAAGTAATAAGCTGCTGGCTACTTACGTCTAAATAATGAGATGCCGTTATTTCCCAAAGGGGAGTAACGGCATTTTTGTTTCACTTTGACTACGCTTTAACTAGGTCTTGTGTTGTGAGGCAACCCTATGTTCAAAGTGCTTGTTTCCTTTCTAGCTTCGCTGCTACTTCTCACCGGTTGTGCCTCTGACGTCGCAACCGACTATAACTCTAGCGTCAACTTCGCTGCGTTCAACACGTATCAATACCAAGAAAGTGCGTCAGTACCAGTCAGCCTAGACGGCGCGCGCATCAAACAAGCCGTTGATAACGAGCTCAATGTTCGAGGTTTTTCCATGGTGGAGCAGGGTGCAGATCTGGTTGTTCGTTATGACATCCTTGAGGGTACAGAATTAAGAGCCGATGGTCCTAGTTTTGGATTTGGTATCGGAACGGGTGGTTACAACAGCGGCTACGGTGTGGGTGTCCGCACCCCAACACGAGTGAAGGAGAAGAAATTTGGTAAGTTGGTGGTCGAGCTTGTGGACCCAAAAACCAATGATGTAGTGTGGCGCTCAGTCTCGCAGCGCCAGCTAACCGAGACCATGGAGCCAGCCGACAGAGATGTGTTTGTACAGGAGCAGGTTCATAAGATGTTTGAGGAGTATCCTGCAAACTAGCTGTATCCGTTTAGGTCATAGAGCTTTTGGATCATGGTGATCCAAAAGCTTAAATACCGCCCTAATACCCACGCTCAAAATCAATCAAATTCTGCAGCTGAAACCCATCACGCCAACGCAGATAATTCTCAGCAAATATCTCGACCACCTGCTCCGGAAAACTGATTGCCGCTATATGAGGCGTCACCGTTACGTTTGGATTACTCCAGTAGGGGCACTCTTGCGAGATAGGCTCATCAATAAACACATCCAAAAACGCATGCACCAGATTGCCGCGCTCCAAGGCGTTAAGCAGAGCATTGCCATCCACCGTTTGACCGCGCCCAACATTAAAAAACAGCGCATGGCGACAAGCCGCAAATAGGCGCTCATCGAAAAGACCGTCAGTAGATGGCGTATTAGGGAGCGTGTTGACGATGATATTCGCACTTTCAAGCGCTTTGCCCGCCTCATTGATATGGTAGGTCTCTGCAAAGGCACTTTGTCTTGGTGGGATTCCGGTGCGATTAATGCCTACAGGGATTATCCCCAGGGCTTTGACTGTATTGGCAAGATGGCTACCAATCGCGCCAGTACCAAAAATGACCATGCGTTTGCCGATCATGGATTGATAAGTGTGAGGCTGCCAATCACGTTTTTGTTGCTGCTGCTTGTAAAGGTCGAAATGTCGGAAATAGCCAATCGAGTAACCCAGAACGTATTCACTGATCTGCTGACCAAATATGCCTTTCACATTAGTCAGTTTGTAATCCTTGCGAAGTGACTCGCCAAGCAGTGCATCGATACCTGCGTACGTTGACTGAACCCACTCGACATCCTGTGCGTCATCCAATTGCTTTGCCAGTTTTGGTGGTGCGGCCAACAAGATGGTTGCGCCATTGAGGTCAGTGGTGATCTCGAGATCTGGCAACTGTTTGGTTTCAAGGAGCTTTCGGTAGTGGTCATTGTTGTCCGTCACAAGTGCTAGGCGATGCTTTTGCGTCGTCATTTCTGGCTATTCCCTATCCGTTTGGTTACACTTCCGCTGTCTACATTCACTACGGCAGAGCGACCATGTTAAAGAACCCTATTCAGGTACGTATCGAAAAATTTGAGCCTTGGCAGCATATCACTTTTATGACCTGTTTGTGCGAACGTATGTACCCCAACTTCGCTATGTTCTGTGAGCAAACCGAGTTTGCGGAAGCGCGCGTGTACCGCAATATTTTGGATGCGGTATGGGAACTGCTGACGGTGAAAACCGCTAAAATCAACTTCGAAAAGCAGCTTGAGAAGCTAGAAGAGGTCATTCCGAACTCAGAAGATTTCGAGATGTATGGCGTATACCCGGCGATTGATGCATGTTTTGCGCTGTCGACGCTTCTGCATGGTTTGCTTGACCGTGATTACCTACTGGAATCGAGCCTTAAAATTAGTCAGCAGTCAGTGGCGACGGTTGCTCAACTAGAGCAGGCTGAAACTGGTGTTGAGATCACCAATGACAATCAAAAAGAAAACGAAGCTGTGTGTGAAGAGTGGGATGTTCAATGGGCTATCTTCCGTCCGCTACGTGACAGCGAAGAGCGCGATATTGAGTTGATTAAAGACCTGCGCCTAGAATTGAAAGAGCAGGGCATCAGTAATATTGGTGTTGAGATTTAAATACAAAAATGGCCCAGTTCTCTGGGCCATTTTGTTATAAACCGTTGTAGCTTATTCGATTAACAAACCACTCTTTGATGCCTTCTGGTGTCTTTACCACGAATTCATCATCGACTTCTTTCTTTAGAATCGCTCTTGCCATTGGTGCATCAATGGAAATGTAGCCTTTTGCGCCACCGTAGATTTCATCAGGGCCGACAATACGAAAGCTCATGGTGTCGCCATCTTCGTTCTCAATCTCGACCCAAGCGCCAAAGAAGACTTTGCCTTCTTGCTGAGGGGAGTAATCGACCACAGTGACTTGCTCTAGGCGCTTGCGAAGGTAGCGGACGCGGCGGTCAATTTCGCGTAGGCGCTTCTTGTTGTACTGATAGTCAGCGTTCTCGGAGCGATCTCCAAGCGACGCAGCCCAAGTCACTTTTTTCGTCACCTCAGGGCGCTCTTCACGCCACAAGAAATCGAGCTCTTTTTTAAGTTTGTCATACCCTTCGCGGGTAATTAGGTTTGTTTTCATTGTTCAATCGTTTCGCCATTCATCATTGCGAACTGAGTCCACTCACGGAGTCGTGGATTGATTCGCACATGACTACATATTGCCATGAAAACAGAAAAGCTCAATCTATGCTGGAGTAGCGCTTTTCTCGCTGTGAACTTCGGCAGCGTTGAGTCGACGATCTCTTTGTACTTTCTGGTGGTGACTCAGCAGCGACAAGATCCGACCTTCATCATGAATCTGTTCAAAGAACGGGTTGGCAGTCAGCGCATTAATATTGCACTCATATACGCTGAGTTCGCCAATGCTGTACTTTTCTGGGATATAAATGTCGGAAATCACCGTCTTAGCGTACGGTTTGATCGCTGTGGTGAGCACTTTCTTGCCTTCAAACATCTCGCAAGCATGGCGGTGAACCTGACGATATAGCGTTTTATCGAGGGCGAGATAGCTAAGTAGGCAGTCTTGGCCGCTGCCATCTTTACCATAAACGATATGACCGACCATCGCGTTATTGTGAAGGGCGACCACTACATGTATTTCACTGACAGACATCACACTGATCAGGTCATCAAAGCCGATGTTGCGATAGTTCTCTTGCGCGTAAAGGATCTGCTCGCGATAGACCTCAGGCAGTTTTTCCCAAGGGTAGGTGACATAGCGATCGATAGTGCATGGGTATAAAGTATCGAATCCGACAAAGAACTGATCGTATTTCTCAACGCTTTGAATGAGCCTCAGCTCTTCTTCTGAGTACTGATAAGGCTGCTGAAAAAACGCTGCCACGCCAACGCGTCGCATGAGTGAGGGTTGGCCATTGCCATGCTCCCATTTACTCAGCATCGGCTGATTGACGCCTTGAAAAGCCCGGTGAGACAAACTCAGCGCTTCCACGAGGTCTAGTTGAGACATGCCATTGAAGCTTCGCCAGTGCTTAAGTGCTTGGGCAAAATTATCACGCGAAAAATGAAGTTCCCATTGGGGCGCTAGAGTCATAACCTTTCCTTGAACAATTCAAAACAAGATACCGTATACAGGGTATATGACAGAACGACGCCTCGTACGCTAAAACCAAGTTTCAGAATGTTACAAAGCGTTAGCGAGCGCAAGGAATATGGCTACAGGGTTAAATAGGTTTCAGGGGGTAAATTTCCTCAACATGCGATAAACATCGCTCATATCACATAGAACTGTGACGAAGATGAATAATATAGACCATAATTAATAATCTCTAACAATTCCGTGCACAATTCTTACGCAAGGAATGTTACATTTACCGCTGATACGCTGATTTGTCATAGTGTTAGACAATTTAGTGTGTGGATAGCCTTTTTAGTGGTGGAATCGAATATGCAAGAAAATCACAAGATTTTAGTTGTTGATGATGATGCACGTCTGCGTGCATTACTAGAGCGTTACTTATCAGAGCAAGGATTCCAAGTACGCAGTGTTGCTAACAGTGAGCAGATGGACCGCCTGTTAACCCGTGAAAATTTTCACCTTATGGTATTGGACTTAATGCTACCTGGTGAAGATGGCCTGTCGATCTGTCGTCGTTTACGTAACGCCAACAACATGTTGCCGATTCTAATGCTGACAGCGAAGGGCGATGAGGTAGACCGTATCGTTGGCCTTGAGGTTGGCGCGGATGACTACCTTCCTAAGCCATTCAACCCGCGCGAGCTACTGGCTCGTATTAAAGCGGTGTTGCGTCGTCAGACTATTGAAGCGCCAGGCGCACCTAGCCAAGAAGAGTCTGTGGTTGAGTTCGGTGACTTCCGACTAAACCTAGGTACTCGTGAGATGTTCCGCGGCGAAGAAGCGATGCCTCTAACCTCTGGTGAGTTTGCAGTACTGAAAGCGTTAGTGACTAACGCGCGTGAGCCAATGTCTCGCGATAAACTGATGAACATGGCTCGTGGTCGTGAATACTCAGCAATGGAGCGTTCAATCGACGTTCAAATCTCTCGCCTACGTCGTATGCTCGAGATTGACCCAAGTAAACCTCGTTACATTCAAACGGTATGGGGTTTAGGTTACGTCTTCGTGCCAGACGGCAAAGAAGCATAATCTCGCTGGTTTTATGAAGGCTCTGGATGGATTCAGAGCCTTTTTTGTTTATTATCAACTCTCGTCTTCGCTCCAAAGGAAACGTTATGCGCTTTCGTAGCTCGTTCACCCAATCCATTCTTCTGTTCTTTACTCTGCTTATCGCCAGTCAGGTTTTCTCGTACTACGCGGTGTATAACTACGCGCTGGTACCGAGTTTGCAGCAGTTCAACAAGATACTGGCGCATGAGTTGGTGTTCTTCTTGGAAGATACCGAAGATGTCGATGGTCAGATTGAGATGGATGCGCCGCTGCGCAGACAGGTGCTGGCTCAGTTAGGTGTGACCATTCATGCTGATGACAGTGCGATGGCGAATGAGTTTAATCATGCACTGCCTATCGACTTGATGAGTGAAGAGATGACCGATGAGCTGCAGTCCAATACCGAGGTGCGGCTTATCTTAGGCGAAGAGAGTTATATTCTCTGGATGCAGATTGATGCCTTGCCGAACTCATTGATCCGTATTCCGTTGTCTGAGCTGCAAGAAGAAGACTTCGCGCCGCTGTTTCGTAATAGCTTGATTATGGCATTGCTTGTCATTGTGGGTGGTTGGTTGTTTATTCGATTGCAAAACCGTCCATTAACTGCCTTGGAGAATGCAGCGAAGCTGGTGGGTAAGGGGGAGATTCCGCCGCCACTGCCAGAGCGAGGCGCGTCAGAGATTCGCTCTGTGACGCGTGCATTCAATCAAATGGCGAAGGGCATTCAAGAGCTTGAGCAAGACCGCACATTGCTCATGGCCGGTATTAGCCATGATATCCGCACACCGTTGACTCGTATTCGACTCGCGACAGAGATGATGTCACCAGAGGATAGCTATCTGGCGGAAGGCATCATTAGTGATACTGAAGAGTGTAATGAGATCATCGGTCAGTTCATGGATTACCTTAAACCGGTCAACACTCAGTCGTTTGAGCCGATGAGTCTCAATGACATCTCATCCGATATTGTCTCTTCAGAGGGGGGCTATGAGGTGCAAATTGAGTACGCGCCAATGAAGAACATCAAAGATATCGAAGGCAGCCCAATTGCCATCAAGCGGGCCATTACCAATTTGGTAGTGAATGCGGTTCGTTACGGTAATGGTTGGGTGAAGGTCACGACAGGGATGACGGTGGACAATAAACTGGCTTGGGTCACCATCGAGGATAATGGTCCAGGCATCGAAGAGAGCCAGATAGGTCGTTTGTTCGAACCGTTCACTCGCGGTGATACTGCCCGCGGCAGTGAGGGCACCGGTTTGGGCTTGGCGATCGTGAAACGAATTATCAGCCAGCATCACGGCTCTGTAAGCATTACCAATCGCAGTGGTGGAGGCTTGAAGGCACAAGTGAGTTTTCCTGCGCTCAAGAATGGGTTGAGATAGTGGATGCTTTGATTTGCTCGTGGGCTGTAGAAGATCCCCTTTTTCAAGGGGATGACAGCGTGGCGGAGGATGACAAGTTTTTAGTTCGATTTTGAATGAAGAAATTACTTCGTCATCCTCACGAAAGTGAGGATCTCGTGACGCGAGTGCCTAACCTAGTTGTGACGTCCAACCTACCATTTACGCTTTCGCGTAAAACTCTCGGTCGCCTAGCCAGCGGTCGATAATCTTCTTGGCGTTGTCTGGATATTGCTCATGAACATGGTGCGCAATGCGTTGCACCTCTGGCACTAACCGCTGGTCGCGCACCAAATCTGCTATCTTAAACTCAGCCAATCCCGTTTGCTTGGTACCCAGTAGTTCACCCGGTCCACGGATCTCCAAGTCTTTTTGCGCGATCACAAAGCCATCATTACTCTCACGAAGCACGCCTAAGCGCTTCTGTGCGGTTTTAGAGAGTGGAGAGTGATATAACAGCACACAGTGACTCGCCACGCTACCACGGCCCACACGGCCGCGTAGCTGGTGCAACTGAGCCAGACCAAGGCGCTCTGGGTTCTCGATAATCATCAAGCTGGAGTTAGGGACATCCACGCCCACTTCAATCACCGTGGTCGCCACCAATAGATGCAGTTCATTGTTTTTAAAGCGCTGCATGACGTCTTGTTTCTCAGCTGGCTTCATGCGGCCATGCACTAGGCCTATTTTTAGGTCGGGTAGTTTACGCTGCAGGTCTTCAGCAGTGTCGGCGGCCGCTTGAGCCTCAAGTACCTCGGACTCATCAATAAGGGTACACACCCAATAGGCTTGCTTGCCTTCGTGTAGGCAGGCGTTTTTCACCCTTTCAATCACATCATCGCGCTTAGTATCGGGAATAGCGACGGTTTGAATCGGGGTTCGACCTGGTGGAAGCTCATCGATAACCGAAGTTTCTAAGTCAGCATAAGCAGTCATCGCCAGCGTTCTTGGAATTGGCGTTGCCGTCATGATTAATTGGTGCGGGTAGAAGCCTTGCTTCGCCCCTTTTGCACGTAGCTCTAGACGCTGGTGGACACCAAAACGGTGCTGCTCATCGATAATGACAAGGGCGAGGTTGTTAAATTCAACCGACTCTTGAAACAGCGCATGAGTCCCCACCACCATCTGTGCTTCACCACTGGCTATGCGCGCCAGCTCGGCTTCTTTCGCTTTACCTTTCTGCTTACCAGACAGCCAACCGACTTGGATGCCCATAGACTCAAACCAGCCGGCAAAGTTAATGGCATGCTGCTCTGCAAGCAGTTCAGTAGGCGCCATCATAGCGACTTGATAGCCGTGTTCAATGGCGCGCACGGCGGCCAAAGCGGCAACCAGCGTTTTACCTGAGCCCACATCGCCCTGAACTAATCGCATCATAGGGATTGGCTTTTGTAGATCGGCTTCTATCTCTTGAACGACGCGAGCCTGAGCACCTGTTGGTGAGAAGGGCAGTTGTCCGAGTAGCTTTTGTTTGAGCGTCTCGACAGGCTGCAGCGCGATAGCAGCATCTTGCTGGCCTTTGCTGCGAACGGCCAACATCGATAGGTTCTGTGCCATCAACTCTTCAATGATAAGACGCTGCTGCGCAGGGTGCTTGCCTTCATCAAAATCGTCGAGGTTAATATTCGGTGGCGGGCGGTGAATTACGTGCAGCGCCTCAGCAAGCGTCATCTGTTGGTTGTACAAGCCGCTTGGGAGGAGTTCATCTACTGCTGCACCGTCCATTAGCTCAAGGGCTTGGTCGGTTAAGCTCTTTAGAGTGAGCTGCCTCAACCCCTCAGTTGTCGGGTAGATGGGCGTCAGTGTTTGCTCTAGCTTTGGCGTTTTCCCTTCAGTATGAAACTTGTATTCAGGATGGATGATTTCAAGACCATGATTACCGCGCTTTACCTCACCATAAGCGACAATGATGCGCCCTTCAGAGAAGTTGTTCTTCATAGCCGCGGTGAAGTTGAAAAAGCGCAAGGTAATGGTGCCATTGCCATCACTAACTTTTACCGTCAGCATCTTGCGACGACCAAAGGCCACATCGCTGCTCATCACCTCACCTTGCACTGAACCCCAAAGACCGGGGTGCAGTTTGACGATAGGGTAAATACGCGTGCGGTCTTCATAGCGATGAGGTAGGTGAAACAGCAGGTCTTGCACTGTGTGCAATCCTACCTTTTCAAGTTTCTCTGCGACTTTTGCCCCAACGCCAGAAAGCGAAGTTAAAGGAATTGCCGACAGTAACTGAGCCATATTCACCATCCATCAGAGTGTTAGATGAGAATATTCAAGCATTTTACTGTCTTTTTGTACAGTTTTAATGGCTTCAACCTATATTACAGAGCTCTGCCCTCACGGCGCTTTCTATATGGTATGAAGCCGATAAGGCTACTTCTTCTGCATCTCCTTCCACCACGACTCATCAGCAACAATCTGCCCTTCGTCATCGAGTGGTGGATATGGCATATTTTTCTTCTTAGCGACCTTGGCGAGAACCGGGTGACCACGCTCAAAGAGGATGCGGTGGATGGTTTCTTCTGGAAGCACACTTGCATCGCGATCGTACATGCCCGCTAGCTGACGCTGACGTTGAGCTTCGAACAAGATAAGTGCACTGGCGACCGAGACATTAAGAGACTGCACCATGCCAACCATAGGAATAATGATGTCTTGATCCGCTTCACCGAGCGCATCTTGAGTAATCCCGTTCTTTTCACCACCAAGGATGATGGCTGTTGGTTTGGTGTAGTCTATCTCACGAAAGTCGACGGCGTTGTCAGACAGGTTGGTAGCCAGTACCTGCATGCCTTGGCTTTTAAGCTCGCGCACAGCATCTGCGACCGTGTCGTGGGTTTCAACTTCCACCCAGTTACGCGCGCCAGCTGAGGTGTGGCTTAGGGTACGCATTTTCTCATCAGGCCAAACGGCATGGACCTTGTGTACACCTGCGGCATCGGCGGTGCGAATGACGGCAGAGACATTGTTCGGCTTGTGAACTTGCTCTAGCAGCAAAGTCAGGTCGGGTTGGCGTGCTTTTAGCACTTCCTGAATACGATTGTAGCGTTCTAAATTCATTAGGATGTTCCAAATAAAACGGGCTCGATATTCATCGAACCCGTGTTAGATCAAGCAATAGCCTTAGTTCTTACGACGTCTGACTCGCAGTGCGTGTGGCATAACGCGAATGCGCTTCATGATGCCAGCAAGGTGCACACGGTCTTTGGTTGTCAGCAATACCGTCACAGTATACAAACGACCATCACGCTCTTCCGTCGAAATGCCGTGAATGTTCGAGCCAGTCTTAGCAATCACATTAGTGAGCTCAGCAAGCGCACCTTGGTGGTTTTGCAGATCGACTTGAAGTTCTGCAGTGAACTCTTGCTCGTAGTCGTCACTCCATTCTACCGCCATGTACTTGTCTGGCTCTTTCTGGTGACCACGAACGTTTGGACACGTTTCACGGTGAACCACAAGACCACGACCCGGTGACACATGGGCAATGATGTGATCGTCTGGAATTGGGTGACAGCAGTTCGCGAACGTGAGAAGAATACCTTCTGCGCCGCGGATTGGCAGCTTCTTACCTGATGATGGAATAGAGCTTGTTTGTGTTAGCTCGTCCGTATCACCCAGTAAGCGTCTCGCAATCACGATGCTCATCAGCTCACCAAGACCAATCGCAGCAAGCAAGTCGTCGAGTGACTCTAGCTTGAGATCGGTGAGCACTTCGTTGATGTTCTCTGGGTAGATGGTATCAACAGAGTGGCGACCTAATGCATGGTTAAGCAGGCGGCGACCTAGAACCACAGACTCTTCACGACGCATGGTCTTCAGCACCTGACGGATCTTAGTGCGAGCACGTGACGTCACGACATAGTTTAGCCATGCCGCATTTGGACGAGCGCCTGGTGCACTGATGATCTCAACGGTTTGACCGTTCTTCAGAGCCTTGCTTAGTGGGTATGGGTTACGATCAACACGAGCGCCCACACAGGTGTTACCGACATCGGTATGCACCGCATAAGCAAAGTCGACCGCTGTCGCGCCAAGTGGCAGCTCTACAATACGACCTTTTGGTGTGAACACGTAAATCTCATCTGGGAACAGATCGGATTTTACGTTTTCAATAAATTCAAATGAGTTACCTGCGCTTTGCTGTAGCTCAAGCAGGCTTTGCATCCAACGCTGCGCCTTAATCTGCGCAGTAGTGCCAGTGCGGTCGCCATTGCCTTTGTATGCCCAATGCGCTGCCACACCCTTGTCCGCCATCTGGTCCATGTCTTCGGTACGAATCTGTACTTCAACAGGAACACCGTGAGGCCCAACCATAGAGGTGTGAAGGGATTGATAGCCGTTCGCCTTTGGTACCGCAATGTAATCTTTCATGCGACCTGGGCGTGGCTTATATAGGCTGTGTACTTGACCAAGTACACGATAGCAGGTGTCCGCCGTGTCCACGATAACGCGGAAGGCGTAGATATCCATGATGGTGTGGAAGCGCTGCTCTTTGGTTTTCATCTTGTTATAGATGGAGAACAGGTTCTTCTCACGACCCAACACGCGACAGTTCAAACCAACCTCACCGAGGCGGCCTTCGATCTCGCTATGGATACGTTGGATCATTTCCTTACGGTTACCACGAGCAGCTTTCACTACTTCTTTCAGAACGCGATAACGGTTTGGATAAAGCGCTTCAAAACCCAACTCTTCAAGCTCGGTCTTGATGTTGTGAATACCTAGACGATGCGCAAGCGGCGCATAGATCTCTAGGGTTTCACGAGCAATACGGCGTTTCTTGTCCGGACGAAGCGCGCCCAATGTACGCATGTTATGAGTACGGTCACTGAGCTTAATCAAGATCACGCGGATGTCTTGCACCATGGCAAGCACCATCTTGCGGAAGTTTTCCGCTTGAGCTTCTTTGCGATCTCGGAATTTTAGCTTGTCGAGCTTAGAGACGCCGTCCACGAGTTCCGCGACGGTGTTGCCAAACTGTTCTTCTAGCTCTTCTTTGGTGACTTCCGTATCTTCAATGACATCATGCAACAGTGCTGCTTGCAGTGTTTCAATATCCAGACGCATTTCTGCGAGGATACGAGCAACCGCAACCGGGTGGATGATGTAAGGTTCACCGCTAGAGCGGGTCTGCCCTTCATGGGCATCTCTTGCTACCACATAAGATTGACGCAGAGCCTCAATTTGAGGCTCTGTTAGGTATTCTTGGGCAACGTCTTTAAGGCTATCGAATAGGTACAAATTATAGGCCCGAAAGTCGATGGAACTCTGATTGGATAGGTCGAATTAACGGTTGTGAGCGATGCTGCTTACTGCCGCTAGTTCTGCAGCTTCTTGCTCTTGCTGCTCTTGACGCTCGCGTGCGTCTAGTACTTCTTTCGTGATCAAGCCTTCTTCGATTTCGCGTAGAGCGATAACCGTTGGCTTATCATTTTCTTCTGGCACTAGTGCATCTTTACCACCGATTTGCATCTGACGTGCGCGGCGAGCCGAAATAAGAACTAGGTCGAAGCGGTTGCCAACTTTTTCAACAGCGTCTTGAACAGTTACGCGTGCCATAAGAACTCCAATAGTTAACTAAATTTTTGATGACGAGAAAGTATACAGGCTATTACATTTAGATTCTAGATCACAAATGATCCGTTTAGCTACTGTTACTTAGGGTTTAATCGGCGATATCACTAATGAGATCGCCTGTTATTTCATTTCATCGCGCTAGGCGAAAAACAGAATAGGGGCTGATAGCGAGCGATTTATTCTGCTAGTAGGGCATCCAGCATGCCTTTGTATTTCACGGCTTGCTTGTCTTGCTTCAAGCGCTCAGCGCGCAAAATCGCTTTAAAATCAACAAGTGCGCCATCAAAGTCATCGTTGACGATAACATAGTCGTACTCGTTGTAATGTGACATTTCTGATTTTGCTTCGCTCATGCGTTTTGCGATCACTTCATCGCTGTCTTGACCGCGCACGTTTAGGCGACGCTCAAGCTCACTGTTTGACGGCGGCAGAATAAAGACGCTTTTCGCTTCTGGCATCTGCTCGCGGATTTGGCGCGCGCCTTGCCAGTCGATATCTAGGAAGACATCGATGCCTTTATTTAGCGTTTCTTCAATCCACAAGCGAGACGTACCGTAGTAGTTACCAAACACTTCGGCATACTCAAGAAACGCGCCTTGCTCAATCAGTGATTCAAACTCTGATTTTTCAACAAAGTGGTAGTGCACGCCGTCTTCTTCACCAGGGCGCATGCCGCGAGTGGTGTGAGAAACAGAAACCTTCATTGCGTAGGTTGGGTTTTTTTCCAACATAGCTGCAATTAAGCTCGATTTACCAGCGCCGCTTGGTGCCGATACGATATAAAGGGTGCCTTTACCAATCATTTGTCAGTGTCCGCATTCTTGGGTTGAAGGAATAGAAGCCGGTCAGTACCTTCTTCTATTTTAGATAAAACACTGTCCGAAGTGCTGAAATTTCGGCCAGAAAAATGGAGGCGAAGAGTATCACGATTGAGGGCAGCACGACAAGCTGTCTTCTCTTTGATGTGAGGACTTGCATAAGGCGCGTAGGGTAGGTACCGAGAGTTGGCAGGTAACATTTAAGGCAAACGTTTGCTTATTTATCAAGGTTTTGTTTTTTAAGCGATAAAAACCAACAAGAAAAACATTGATTTATTTCTCTGGCTGATTAAAATTCGCGCCATTATTTTTGTCGCGCATACGTTTGCGTCTCCGTCATTTCTATCTTTAAAGGTTCCACTGTGAGTGCAGAATTAGCTGGCCAAAGGCAAGCCAACCCCTCTTTTATCGAAGCTACCTTCAAGGTGAGCGAGCGTAAATCTACGATCGGCACCGAGGTATACGCAGGTTTTATTACGTTTCTAGCGATGAGCTACATCTTAGCGGTGAACCCAGCCATCTTGGGTGACATTCCCGGCATGGACCGCGGCGCGGTATTCACTGCAACGGCGCTAGCTGCGGCATTTGCGACTCTAATTATGGGTTTCTTTGGTAACTACCCAGTGATGCTTGCACCTGGTATGAGCATGAATGGCTTCTTTAAAGGCATGCTTCTTAGCGGCTCAGTGGCTCTGGTTTGGCATGAAGCGCTACTGGGTATCTTCTTCTCGGGCATCATCTACTTGATCTTATCAATGACTAAGATCCGTAAAGCAATGATCGAATCGATTCCAGAAGACCTAAAGCTGGCGATTACCGTATCGCTCGGCTTGTTTATCGCCTTCTTGGGACTTAAGAACGCCGGTATCATCGTTTCAAACCCAATCATCTTGGTGAGCATGGGCGATATCCTGAACCCTCAGGTTATGATCGCTTACATCAGTATCTTTATTGCGCTGGGTTGCATGGTTCGCGATATCAAGTTGGCGACGTTTATCTCGTTCATATCGGCCATCGTTCTAACCATACTTGCTGACACCTTTATGGGCACAAGCAACGCACCAATTCCAGATCAGCTCGTCGCGATGCCACCAAGCATGGCAGGTAGCTTTGGTGCGATCTTTGATTTCTCTGGTCTAACAGCAGAGAAGATGTTCGATCTACTGTTCATCGTGATTATCTTCTTAATTGTCGACTTCTTTGATGGCTTGAGCACGATTGTTGGTGTGGGCCGTGACGCTGGCATCATCGACAAAGACGGCAAGGTGCCAAATGCTCGTTCAGCGCTCGTTGCAGATGCAGGTGGTACTGTAATGGGTTCGCTGCTTGGCACAACGTCGGTTACAGCATTCTCTGAGTCGGGTATCGCGTCTTCTCAAGGTGCGAAAACGGGTCTAGCGGCAGTTGTAGTAGCCGGTTTGTTCTTTGTGTCTCTATTCCTATACCCGCTATTCTCATTGTTCTCTGCGGCAATGGTGGCACCAGCGATGGTAGTCGTTGGTATCTATATGATTGGTCGCCTTGGCGATATTAAGTGGGATAAAAAAGAGTCGCGCATCGCTGCCTTCTTTACCATTATGTTTACCGTGCTGAGTTTCTCACCAGCAAACGGTATGGCGATGGGCTTTATCAGTTATGCATTTAGTATGGTAGTGGCAGGCAAGGGTAAAGAAGTTCACCCGGTGATCTATGTGCTGTCGGCGCTGTTTATGACTTACTTGGTGTTGCTATAACTCAACTTCAGAGACAAAAAAAGCAGGCATCAAGCCTGCTTTTTTATTGCGTCCGCATTACTCAATATTCTGAATCTGCTCACGCATCTGCTCAATCAACACCTTAAGCTCAACACCTGATGCGGTGATATCCGTGCTGATGGACTTAGACGCTAGCGTGTTCGACTCGCGGTTAAACTCTTGCATCATAAAGTCGAGACGACGACCGACAGCACCACCTTTCTTCATGATGCTGTTGGTTTCTTTAACGTGAGAATCTAGACGGTCCAGTTCTTCTGCTACGTCAGACTTTTGCGCCAGAAGAATCAACTCTTGCTCAACGCGAGAGGCATCAAGCTCAATCTTGGCTTCTTCAAATTTGCCCAGTAGACGTTCACGTTGCCATTCGATGATTTCTGGCATGCGAGCGCGAACCTTCACCACTTCTTCTGTGATGGCATCTAAACGCTGAACGATCAACGCCTTCATGTTTTCACCTTCACGACCACGCGCTTCGATGAAGTCACTCAGTGCACCCTCAAAGCCATCTAGCAGTGCTTTGTTGATGGTGTCCATATCTTGCTCTGGCGTTTCCATCACACCTGGCCACTGCATGACTTGGAATGGGTTAATGCGGTTTTGCTCACCAGTGAGCCCCATAATCTGGTTCGCTGCACCGATCACTTGCTTAGCGAGTGTTTCATTGATGTTCAGCTCACTTTTCGCTGCAGGGTTTGCTTCAAAGCGAAGGTGACATTCGACCTTACCGCGTGCCAAACGCTTACGGAAGCGCTCACGAAGGACAGGTTCAAGACCACGGAACTGCTCAGGAAGACGGAAGTATGTTTCGAGATAACGTTGGTTTACAGAGCGGATTTCCCATACTGCGCTACCCCAGTCACCTTTGACCTCTTTGCGCGCGTACGCGGTCATGCTGTAGATCATGAAATGATTCCCTTGGATTCAATAAATGTGTTCAAACTGTCTTCATGGTAGCACAGAGCTCGAATCGAAGTCACACAACCTAGACCCATACTCGCTTCTCCGTTATAATCTTCGCCCAACCAAATTCGCTTCCCCAACAAAGGTAATGTCCATGCGTCCAAATGATCGCGCAGCAGACCAAGTGCGCCCAATAAAAATTACTCGCAACTATACCGCTTACGCAGAAGGCTCTGTGCTGGTAGAGTTCGGCAATACCAAAGTGTTGTGTAACGCAACAGTGGAAGAGAATGTACCTCGCTGGCTAAAAGGCCAAGGTAAAGGCTGGGTAACCGCTGAATACGGCATGCTACCACGCTCAACGCACTCAAGAATGCGCCGTGAAGCGGCAAGTGGCAAGCAAGGCGGCCGCACCATGGAAATCCAACGCCTAATCGCTCGTAGCCTACGTGCAGTCGTAGACCTAGAAGCCATGGGTGAAATCATGGTGACAGTCGACTGTGACGTTATCCAAGCGGATGGTGGTACTCGTACCGCTTCGATCTCAGGCGCTAGCGTTGCAATGGCAGACGCATTTGCTCACCTTGTAGCAAAAGGCACGCTAAAAGCGAATCCAATGAAAGGCCACGTTGCGGCAGTATCTGTAGGTATTCTTGGTGAAGACGTACTGTGTGATCTTGAGTACACCGAAGACTCGGCAGCCGATACCGACATGAACGTTGTGATGACTGAAGATGGTCGCATGATCGAAATCCAAGGCACCGCAGAAGGCGAACCGTTTAGCCACGATGAGTTAATGGCGCTACTGGCGTCAGCGAAGAAAGGCATTACCGAGATCGTAGCAGCTCAGAAGCTGGCATTAGAAGATTGATTGATGGCTCCCGTAAGGGGGCTATTTTTTTGTGTGCAGGACACACTAAAAAATCGAAATAACCCGTCATCCTCACGAAAGTGAGGATCTTCGTCAGCAAGTACTGTGCTCAAATAATGTGAGTCACGTGCCGCACGAGATCCCCTTTTTCAAGGGGATGACGAATGTACTACGTTGAATGCAGAGTAAATTAAAAACCGAAATAGCCCGTCATCCTCACGAAAGTGAGGATCTTCAGCAGCGAGTATCGGGCTCAAATAATGTGAGTCACTTGCTGCACGAGATCCCCTTTTTCAAGGGGATGACGAGTATGTGCGTTGAATGTAGAGTACATTAAAACTCAAAAATACCGTCATCCTCACGAAAGTGAGGGTCTTCAGCAGCGAGTATCGGGCTCAAATAATGTGAGTCACTTGCCGCACGAGATCTCCTTTTCAAGGGGATGACGAGTGTACTACGTTGAACGAAGTGCACGTTAAAAGCCGAAACAACCCGTCATCCTCACGAAAGTGAGGATCTTCGTCAGCAAGTACTGTGCTCAAATAATGTGAGTCACTTGCTGCACGAGATCCCCTTTTTCAAGGGGATGACAGATGTACCGCGTGGGTGACGCGATGTACATTGTGAATGAAATTAAAGAGAGAGATAAAATGAAAGCATACCAGCGTGAATTTATTGAATTTGCATTAGAGAAAGAAGTCCTAAAGTTTGGCGAGTTTACCCTTAAATCTGGTCGTAAAAGCCCGTACTTCTTTAACGCTGGGCTTTTCAATACAGGTCGTGATCTGGCTCGTCTGGGTCGCTTCTACGCAGCAGCACTAGCAGACTCTGGCATTGAGTTTGACGTGCTATTTGGCCCAGCTTACAAAGGCATTCCAATCGCAACAACAACAGCGGTAGCACTCGCTGATCACCACGACATCGACACTCCTTACTGCTTTAACCGTAAAGAAGCGAAAGACCACGGTGAAGGTGGCAACCTAGTGGGTAGCGCACTTGAAGGTCGTATTATGCTGGTGGATGACGTAATCACGGCAGGTACTGCGATTCGTGAGTCAATGGAAATCATCAAAGCAAACGGCGCTGACCTAGCGGGTGTACTAGTTGCTATTGACCGTCAAGAAAAAGGCAAAGGTGAGCTATCTGCGATTCAAGAAGTTGAACGCGACTTTGGCTGCGCAGTGATTTCAATCGTAAGCCTGACTGACCTTATTACTTACCTTGAAGAGAAAGGTGGTAATACTGAGCATTTAGAGGCAGTTAAAGCGTATCGAGCGTCTTACGGTATCTAATCACCTAGTCTCAGAAATAGAAGACCCACAGCTTGCTGTGGGTCTTTTTTATGGTTTCAATCTACTTTTCGTATTGCTTGACGAATCATTTAAATTGGCAAAGTAGCGCAACACGAGAGTCACTCTCAGCCAGTGGCTCGCTACAAGTCACTTCGTCTCCCGCGATAGTTTTCCATCGTTCTTGCCACTCTTTAAGAACTACCATATAGAAATCTTCTCTCTGCCTAATGTCTTCAAGAGTATTGATCGCTTTGGCCTGACCGTTGCTGTAGTACTGACCAGAGTATGAGCGATTTTCCAGATAGTATGTTGGCACAGAAAGGTCAATCTCTTGAAAGATGGATTTATCACTATTATCGGCAACTTGGCCTGTGTGAAGTAGCCAAGTTGCAGCAATAAGAGCAACTGGCACGACTAAAGCTGCTATAGACATCCAAATAATATCTTTCTGCTTCCAGAAAATCGCCAATAGAATGGCGACAGCAGGCGTGCCCGGTAGAACGTACGTTGGCAGAATATTGCTCGACAGCGTGAACAAAATAAGCGGTGACAGTGCCCACCAAAGAGCAAAACTAGTAAAACCGTTGTTTTGCTTTGCTTGTTCTAAGCCATATCTCGCACGCACAAGCATAACCACTGGCAAAATCAGAGACCACGGCAGTACTGCCAGTAGCCAAAAGAAGAAAATTTTCCCTTTAGGCTCCTGATGCCCAGAACCATAGAGATCGCCTTCCCACCCCGGTTCTACAAAGCGTTTATAGTGCTCGCCAACAATAAAGTAGTCGAGGAAACCTGGCGTTGCACGCTCGGCCATTAGATACCATGGCAGTGCGATCGCTAGCATTAGCAGTGTTCCCTTGATAAGTGGGAATCGACGCCAAAGCTCAACAAATGCACCAATAATACCGTGTTGAAGCACCATCCACGGGAACACACCAAGACCAAATAGCACGATAGCTACGGGGCCTTTGGCAAGCAGCCCGACGGCTAGACCCGCAAAGCCGACATAGCCCCAGAATGTTGTACCCAGCCAGCATTGGTAGAAACCTACCATCGCCATTGTTAGGCCAACTGTCAGAGCCATGTCCGTCATGACTGCACCAGCTGAGATAGAGAACACTAGCGTGGTTGAGAGAACAACGGCTGCGACTAATGGGTTATAGCCATTTTTCTTCGCAAACCAAGCCGACAGCCATACGACAAGTACACCAGCAGCCCAGTGTGGCAAACGCAAAGTAAATTCAGACAGGCCGAACATTTCGACACTGATGGCGCTCATCCAAGTGAATAGAGGTGGCTTGCCCCAAAAAGGAACGTCATAATCAAAAAGAGGCGTTAGCCAGTTTCCGGTTTCGACCATTAAGCGTGCCATCTCGCCATAGCGAGATTCCGTAGTATCCATCAAAGGATAAAAGCCCAATGACAGTAAGCGGATAAGTAACGCACCTATCAATAAAATCCAAAGTGTGCGTTCTTTATTAATCATCTTTTACTCCTAACAAGTAAGGCACAGAAGGTGTCTAAATTGAGTTTGACGACGAGTTCTGATAATGGTTCATGGTGTCTAAGACCATCCTAAAGCGTAATCGTTTCATACGCTCAATGAGCACGCATCAATTTCACGCTCAGTAATAAAGCAAGTCGTGCATTCTATGTCGAAAGAGGCAATGTGGACAGTATTAAATTTGCTCGAAATAGATTGTTGTGTCAGTGAGTAACTTATTTAAACGTCTATCGACGACCTGACACATAAAGCATCAAAAAGAGCCTCACTGATGACATTGGTTCGAGCTATAAAAGCACGGATAGCTAAACGATTTTTTTAGACTCTAGAGCACTGGCCACAATCGGCGGAACAAACTGAGTCACGTCACCACCATGAATTGCCACTTCACGTACTAGTGTAGAAGAAATAAAGGCATGCTCTTCGGCAGGAGTAAGAAACACACTTTCCAACCCAGGCAGCAAACGGCGATACATATTGGTAAGACCGAACTCATACTCAAAGTCGACGGTTGTACGTAGACCACGGATCAATACGTTGGCTTGCTCTGCTTTGGCAAAGTCAACTAGCAAACCTGAAAAGCCCTTAGAGGTTACATTGGAAAGGTGGCTGGTGACTTGACGAGAAAACGCCACGCGTTCATCCAATGTGAATAGCGTGTTCTTACTTGGGCTGGCCGCAATCGCAATGATAATTTCATCAAACATGGTCGATGCGCGCTCGATAAGATCGAGATGACCATTAGTAATGGGATCGAATGTGCCAGGGTAAATGACTCTGGATAGGCGTTTAGGGCTCACGGTATTCTCTTTTGTCGAGTTTTGGTCATAAGTCTACCATGTTATAGACAGGAACAAAGAGGTAAGCAACAGTTATCATTATGTGGTGGACTTGCTATCATCAGTGGTTGGCTTAACTGAGTGGAAACAATGAGTAGGATGAAGAATATTCTCGTAGTGCGTAATGACAAGATTGGTGACTTCATGCTTGCCTGGCCAAGCTTTGCAATGTTGAAGCAGTCCTTGCCAGACTGTCGTATTACCGCATTGGTCCCTGGTTACACCGCAGCACTTGCCAAGGCTTGCCCTTGGATTGATGAAGTAATTATTGATGCAGGTAAAAAAGCGGATAAAGCGACTCAGCAGGCTCTGGTCCGCACTATAAAAAGTGCAAACTTTGATGCGTCTATTAACCTGTTTTCTGATACTTACAATGCCTTGCTCGTATTGAGGGCAAAGATTCCTTATCGACTAGCGCCAGCGACCAAGTTTGCACAGGTTTTCTATAATAAACGTATCAAACAAAAGCGCTCACAAAGTGCAAAACCGGAATTTGAGTACAACTTAGATCTGATCCGTGCATTTTTAAACGACCAGTCTGTCGAAATCGTAGAGCCTAAAACGCCTTACTTTTCTTTCTCACTCGATTCACTCGCCAAACAAAAAGAGAAACTATCACAGCAGTTAGGGCTCAATAAAGCGAAGCCATGGCTGTACGTCCATGCTGGTAGCGGTGGTTCTGCTAATAACCTGAGCTTGCAACAGTACTGCTCACTGCTAAGCGGACTAGAAGAGGACTTTGAGCTAGTGCTAACTGCAGGGCCGGGTGAAGAAGAAAAAGCGCGAGAGTTACAGTCAATGCTCACAGATAGCGACTTACCAAGCGTGATCTACGATAATAATGATGGTCTGGTCGACTTCTCTTGCTCGCTTGCTTGCGCAAGTCTTTTCATTGCTGGCTCAACTGGACCGCTTCATATTGCAGCGGCACTCGATGTTCCTACGGTCGGCTTCTTCCCTGCGAAACGCTCAGCGACCCCGTTACGCTGGAAAACCTTAAACTCAGAAGGTCGACATATCGCGTTTTGTCCGCCCCAGTCTGAGGACAAGGTAAGCCAAGATGATATGTCTAGAATTGATGTGAGTGCTTGTGCTCGTGATGTCAATTCGTGGTGGAAAGGCATTATCTAATGAAAAAGCCAAGAGGCTATGTCCGTGGATACATAGCTTCGTTTAGACAGAGCCCTTTGCTTTCAAAGTTTGGATACAGCGAGTGATGCTCTACGATTTTTGCTGGCTATCGTTCGCTCTTGCCCAAAGGTCTGCGTACTTAATAAACGTCGAGTGTGCTGAGAGAATCGCGATCAAAAAGCCCTGCTTACCGTCCAAGAATCCGCGTTTTAGAATATACATCTTCAAGAAACACCCTAACGCATGCAGTATTGCTTGCGAGAGTGAGGCCGACTTACCGCGCTTCTGCTTTTGATCAGCCCATGCTCGGCCATAACTTGCCGACTTCACCAGGTAGTGCTCCATGTCTTTGTAAGAGTAATGAAGAATGTCACCCTTAAGTCGCTCGGTTTTGACTCCATCAGGGATAATGACGGACTCGTGTACCAGGTTATCGTTATATTGTGTCAGCGCGTTTGGATATAAGCGAACATGATGATAATACCAACCAGAATGCTTTAAGAAGCGCCCAAAGACCCAAGTGAGTTCATTAAGGCTGAACACCGTATTCTTCGGTGAGGCGAGTAGCATTGTTTGAATCTCTTGCTGCAACACATCATCAATACGCTCATCTGCATCCAGCGCTAATATCCAGTCACAGTCGGTATAAGATTGCGCTAACTGTTTCTGTTTACCGAATCCCGGCCACTCGTTGTTAATGAAGAATTTCGCACCATATTTTTCTGCGATTTGTTGAGTGCCATCCGTACTTCCCGAGTCGACAATAACGATTTCATCAACCCAAGAGACACTTTGCAAACACTCTTCTAGCGACGCCTCTTCATTCTTAGTAATGATAATCGCTGCGATGGATGCTCGCTGTTGATGAGATGTGGATGGTGATGTCATAGTTTTTCCTCGTGACAAACAAGGTCGAACATGTCGATTACTTGCTGTGGTTGGATACGTTGCATGGCGGATTTATCTTTCACTCGGGTGCGCCATTCTAGCTCTTGGCTTGGTTTTCCAGTCTCAGCCATGATGGCTTCTTCATAGACTGAGACGACGTACTCTTGATAGTTGTAAGGACCGGTTCGTAATGGGTTGTGGTGCGCATAAAGCCCGATAACCGGTGTCTTCATGGCATTGGCCATATGACAAGGGCCAGTATCTGGCGCGATCACTAAATCTGCTTGGTCAAGCAGAGCGAGCATTTGCAGTAAACTGCTTTTACCAATCAGATTAATAATAGGGTCTGTGAAGCTTGCTTCAATCTTTTCACCAAGTTCAACCTCGATTTTTGCTGGGCTGCCTGCCAATATGACGTTCCAGCCGAGGTCTTTGGCATGGTTAATCACTGCCACGTATCCCTCTACCGTCCAGTTTTTATAGCCCTTACTGGCGGCGGGAACGATCACTAGGTTAGGCTTTTCTTGCAAATATTGCGCTGCCCATTCTTGATCGTCTTCATGATACTGAAGCAACCAAGATGGGGTTGTAGCAGGGATGCCGAGTGATTCAGTGAAGGCCATTAAGCCATCGAGAACGTGCATTTTTTCTGGGGAGGGCACTTTTACGTTCGTAAACAGTCCCTGGAAGTCTTGTGCTCGTTCGCCATCAAAACCAAGCTTGTATGTAGCTTTGATACCCATTGTCGCAATGCTGGCTCGAAATGCGTATTGCATGTGAAGCAAGGCGTCAAAACGCTGACCATTTAACTGCTTCCATAGCTGTCGATAGCCTTTCCAACCCGCTTTTTTATCAAATACGATGATGTTGATATCGGTAACGCTTTCTAGAAGCTTTGCCTCAAGTTTACCTGTGATCCACGTAATCTTTGTCTCAGGCCAATAGGTTTGAATGGCTTGCACAGCTGCAATGGTATTGCAGACATCACCAATGGCAGATAGGCGGAGAATACAAATAGATTGAGGGGGGGTCTCAAAAAGTGCCATAAAATCGCAACGCTAAGAACGGATGTAAAGATTATGCAGGGGGGCGGTTTGAATGTAAAATCAGAAACATGGAAAGCAGGTGAAAACTTCTAGATAGATACACAAGTTAGGGATGTGAATGTGAGAACAATTGCTGAGAACAATACCAAATATTGGTTTGACGAAGAGTTGCTGCAAGAGCCGGTGCAAAAGGTATTCGATCCTAACTATTGGCAGTTTCAAGGTCGAGTCATCGGTAAAGCGGAGGGTCGTGGGACTACTTGGTTTGTGCAGACTGATACCCTCGCTGCCGCGCTGCGTCATTATCGTAGAGGTGGGTTATTTGGCAAACTTGTTAAAGATCAGTATTGGTTTTCAGGTTGGGATGACACACGCTGCTACCAAGAGTTTCAATTGTTGCATTCATTGATAGACGCTGGTGTGAACGTACCTCGTCCTATTGCCGCGAGAGCGGTAAAGACAGGTGTATTTTATCGCGCCGACTTATTAACAGAGAAAGTACACAATGCACGAGATTTAGTAGCTATCTTAGAAGAAGGCCCTCTGCCTAATGATATGTATCAAAAGATCGGCCAAGAGATCCGAAAAATGCACGATGCGCAAGTAAACCACACCGATCTTAATATCCACAATATACTGATAGATGACTCAAGTGATGTTTGGATCATCGATTTCGATAAATGCCATCAACAGAATGGAAATGATTGGAAACAAACAAACTATGACCGATTAAAACGCTCATTCGAGAAAGAGGTGAGACGTAAGGGGATCTATTACAAACCCGATAATTTTATACATATTCAGGGTTAAACCCGACCATTAATCAAGGTGTAAGAGTGGGTTTGCGTATAGAGTTTTGCTATTATGCTCGCCCAAATGAGCAGTAAAACTGAGAATTGTGAAGTGACAAAGATAGAACAATCAAGCTATAGCTTTAAGTTAGCTAGCTGGAGTATCGCAGGGCTTGCCCTGTCTTTAGCTGTATCTAAAGCAGGCCTTAGCATCTTTTCAGTGCTTTTACTGCTTGCATTTCTGTCCTTCTGGGTAACCAATCGAGAGCACTTTCGTTTTTCTCAGATGAGCAATTTGACCAAAGCGATACTAGGTTTAATTGTTCTTGGGGCGGTATGCTCGCTGTTTTCCTATGGTGGTGTCGCTAGTCTGAAAGATTATGCCGGTAAAGGCAGTTTGCTTTTAGTCTTGCCTATCAGCCTGCTGTTTCTTCAATATGAAAGCGTGAGGACAAGAGCGTTATATGCTCTCGTTTTGGGTACAATTATAGCGAGTAGCTATTCAATCTACTCATGGTCTCAAGTGTACGCTGCAGGAGCTCAAGGAGCACTGCTTAGAGTCGGCAGTTTTTGGGATATGGGGCGCTGGGGGGAGTTCATTTGTTACTTTCTCGTGTTGATGACACCACTTCTGTTTAGCACCCAATCGAAGGCATCGAAATGGTTGTTTATTGCCGGCTATATATTTGCGATTGTTGCTTTGCTAACGTCGGGGTCTAGAGCGCCGTTACTAGCCACCATTCTGATGACAGGAGTGTATTTCGTCCTGTTTAATCGCCGCTTGCTGGTACCATTTTTAGTGTTATTTGTCGTCTTGATTGGTGTTATTTACCTTTCTGTGCCAACACTCATTGAATATACGATTCTTCGCTTGAAATCGATTTTTGATTTCACAGATAGATCCAATTTAGGCCGTATTAACATATGGATAAACGCATTAGCGTTTTTCCAATACAATCTTACACACGATATTAGGTCAGTATTGTTCGGTAGTGGGTTCGAAAACTTAGAGTCAACGTTCGAAGCGTTTTTACACTCTACGGACCGATACAACGATATGATGACATTATCGAGTGGCGAAGCCTCAACGACTGATCACCATAATGCGTTATTAAATGTGATCAACCGAATGGGGCTAGTATACCTTGTCGGCTTGGCAATCAGCGGATACTACGCAGCGAAAGCCCTGTTGTCTCGAGTGAGACTCTCGCCGAGCAATGTTTGGTACCAGTCTGCTTTATTAGTGGCTATGTCCTACCTGATCTGCGGTATTTTCTACAGCAACGAACTCAACTACCAAACGCTGATGGCCGCCTTTATGTGTGTGCTTGCGGTGCGTTTTGGTGATGCGATATTAAAGAAAGAGAGCCAATCACATGTATAAAGCGTCAGTGATCATTGCCTTTTATAACAACCTTGATGTGCTTTCGGTAGTGCTTAAAGCATTAGAAGGGCAAACCGAGCAAAACTTTGAGGTGATATTGGCTGATGATGGCTCTAGAGCAGAGGTTGTTGAGCAATTACAACAACGAATAGAGGCCTCCCCGCTAAGTATCAAGCATATTTGGCATGAAGATGCAGGGTTTAGAAAGAATCGCTGTTTAAACCTTTGTGTCAAAGCAAGTCAAAGTGATTACCTCATCTTTATTGACGGTGATTGCGTTCCGCAACGACATTTTGTAGAAGATCATTTAAGCGAAGCGAAACTGAACCGCTGTGTGAATGGTAGACGCGCTGACCTATCACCGCGTTGCAGCAAACTGCTGGTGGAATGTGATACTCCCGAGCGCTTTGTTGAGCAGAACTTTGCGACCATGGTATTTGATGGGCTTCGCGGGAAAGGTAAAAACGTAGAGAAGGGCTACCGTATCAAAAATGATTGGTTGCGTAATAAGTTACAAAAGCAAGGCAAAGGCATTGTTGGCTGTAACTTTTCTATTCATAAGCAGGATTTATTACGAATCAATGGCTTTGACATGCGTTATGAGGCGGCGGGTACTGGAGAGGACAGTGATGTCGACTACCGCCTCCAGCTAATAGATGTTGAAATCCACAGTTGTTTTTATAAAGCAACACAAGTCCACATCTACCATAAAGAGCTACCAAGGTTGCCTGTAAATGACGAACTGTTTGCATTGGTTCGAAAAGAGCAGAAAGCCTACACAGACTTTGGCATCGATAGCCTAGACGATGAGTAGTCAGAAAATGATGGGCAGCTAGCTTAGCTCCCCATCATTTCAAGAGTGCGATTGATAGCGCCCTGACTCTGATTTACCACCTGTTTCGCAGAAAGCGCAAGATCGTCGGCGCGCTGAGGGTTTTGTATCAAGGATTCGAGTGTTTGAGCAAGATGGTATTCATCACTGACCACCTCAATCGCGTTAGCACTCAGCATCTGTTCTACAACTTGAGTAAAGTTGAAGTAACTCGACCCAGTGATGCAGGGCACGCCAAGAGCGGCTGGCTCAAGAATGTTATGTCCTCCCACTTTACTTCCAATCAAGCTTCCACCCATAAAGCAGAGATCGCTTGCTGCTAGGTAGGTCATCATCTCACCCATAGTATCGCCTAAGAACACTGACGTGCTGGATAAAACTGGCTGGTGGGTAAGACTCTTCCGCTCGACAGAAAAACCGAACTCAGTGCTAAGTCGTTCGACTTGATTAAAACGCTCTGGGTGGCGAGGTACCAACACCAGCAGAGCATCAGGTTGAACTTTACGCAACGCTTGATGAGCAGACAGTACCTTCTCATCCTCGCCCTCGTGGGTGCTGGCTGCAATCCAAACCAATCTTGAAGCTCCCAGCATTGCTCTCAGTTCGTCACCCTGCACTTTGATATCTGGGTCTACCGTGATATCAAACTTGACCGAGCCGGTGACCGAGACGCGACTTTTATCCACACCTAAGCGAATAAAGCGCTCTGCATCTTCAGCAAACTGACAACACAAGGTATCGATATGCTGAGCGGCTAACCAAAAGAAGGGTCTGACTTTTGCGTAGTTCTGGCAAGAACGTTCAGAGAGGCGAGCATTAATCACAGTAATAGGAATACTGGCATGTTTGACGGTCACAAGCGTGTTCGGCCAAAGCTCTGTCTCTACAATCATGAGCTTGTTGGGTTTAACTCGCTTGATAAATCCTCTTACGGCAAAGGCAAAGTCGAGCGGCATATAGCGATGCTGAGCGATATCAGCGAGTTTGCTCGCTTGCTCGGCACCGGTGGGTGTCGTGGTCGTGATGACAATGGTATGACTTGGATTCGTATTAGCGTAACGGCGAACAAGTGGGCTAACAGCAATCACTTCACCTACCGATACGGCATGAAACCAGATTACAGGCTGGCCTTTGGTTCGCGATATGTCTGGAGTGATACCAAAGTGTTCTTTCCAACGCCCGTCTACACTCGGTTTCCCTTGCTTGCGCTTAAACAAACCATATAGAAATAGCGGGGCAACAAGCGTCAGAACTAAAGTGTAGAGCAGGCGTAGCATCTCAGTTATTGACCTCTTGGAAGCAATTGTTCTTGGTGTAGGTAGCTCTCTACTTGTGACACGTAGTCGCTTTGATAAGAGAACTTAAGACTATCTTGTGAGGCTAAAAGATTGAGTATCAATAAATAGCCAAAGCTTGCGACTAACATGAGGCGCAGCTTGTGTGAATCTGTGAACACTTCAGCAATCTTGCGGGTCACTGAATAACGAGCAACAAAACGAGTGAAGCGGGTTTCAACTGCTTCGGAGCGATTAACTCCCTGAGGTTGATTAGTCAGAAAGCGCAAAATCCCAGACAGAATAGGGATGATAGCAAACGGATAGACCATGATCAGGTGCCAGTAAGAGAAGGTAATAGGGGACAAAGCCGCACTAATCAACACTCCAATGACGGCACTGAATGCATAAAGCTCAATCCAAGATACAGAAGAAATAACATCGTTTGAGCGACGTATCAGCGGTTTGATACGTTGCCAGCACAGCCAGTTTAGACGCGCAGATACCACAACACTGATTCCACCAATCAAGAAAATCAGAGTTTTCCAGAGGCCAAGCGCAGTGACTTTAATCCATTCAATATTGGTAAGCCAATCAAACTCGCCAAACGCAATCACTTTGTTGGAGAACAGCATAGAGCCATAGCGCAGCCAATAAAGCAGAGCTTTTAAAACTGGGTAAACGTGAACTAGGCCATAGCCAAAGTAGCGGTCACTCTCACGAGAGATGGACTCGTTTACAGCATACTCTTGAAAATACGGGATCAGTGAAGCTACTAGGGCAAGCACGGCGGCAATGGCTCCAGCCCAAGATATGTGGCCCATGTTGCGATAGAAGAGATACACCGAAATAACCGCTAGAATTGGCCATGAGTAGTGAAGCTGCATCGCGAGACCGATAGACAACACATGAATAAAGGTGTACCCAAAAGACTTATGCTCACGCATCTTAGTTGCGGACCAAAGATGCATTGCAGCAAATAGACACAAGTAAGAAGGGTTATAGAGCAAGCTGTCGTACAAGAACCAAGGGTTTAGCCAGTACAGAGCTAAAAATAGCAGCCTTGCGAGCTTGTTGTATTCATCTTCAAACGTGTTTTTAATGACGTTATCAAGAAGTATCAGAGAAACAACACGCATTGCTATCAGTAATACCATAGGCGACCAGGGTGAGTCCCAGATAAGCAGAGGTCCCCCTATCAACCAGGTAGATAGTGAGCCTGGTACATTACCCACCGCACTGGCTGCGTTACCAAAGTTTAGCCAGGTGCCTTGATAAGCCCCCAAGTAGCCCTTGTAGAGCATCTGAGTTTGGTCACCAGTGAGAATCTGGTTTTGTGCGTATAGGAAACAAAAACCGAGCCCGATGAAAAAGCCTAACGAATATAGCCAATGAAACGCGCTATCAGCCCTAGAGGTCAACGACATCCTTTTACTCTCTATTATTTATTGTTGAGGAGGTTGTGTGTCCGAGAAGGTCCACACCTTGTGGATAATGTATGTCACGATAGGCAGGATAAACACCACCATGATGACTCGTAAATAGCTGTTGATATCAGAGAAAATCTCGCTGATCCCTTGGGCTACCAGTAATGCACCAAACTGAACCATAAAGAAACGCAGCGCATTCCCCCAGTTTACCGAGTTTTTGAATACCAGCAGTGTTTGTGCAAAATACGAGAAGATAAACGCCAAACTAAAGCCAAACACATTCGCGAGAAATACATTATCTTGGATAAGGTGCAGGTACAAAAAGGCAACAGCAATATGAATAGCGGTAGCAATACCGCCTGTTAATGCAAAGCGAACCAGTCGATACTGTAGCAAACGATCAAGCAGCTGGGTCATGGTCGTCGCCATCGTTGGTTTTTTCTAGCTTGCTTGTCTGTTCGCTGCGATGAATGTTATCAGTCTTCTCGATATAGCTGTCTTCTTCGACAATATAAGTTGGTCGTCGTTTAGATTCCATATAGAGGCGCCCGATATATTCGCCCATCACACCAATACCAATGAGCTGTACGCCACCTAGAAAGAGCATAACGGTAATCAAAGAGGCGTAACCAGGTGCATCGATACCGTAAATCAAGGTTTTCACGACAGTGAAGCTGCCGTAAACAAACGCCAATGCCGAGATAAATGACCCGATGTAAAGCCAAATACGCAGTGGTGCGGTACTAAAACTGGTGATACCGTCGAGGGCAAAGTTCCACAGCTTCCAGCCATTAAAACTGGTCTCACCTGCTTCTCGAGCTTCACGTTTGTACTCAACAACCGAGGTCTTAAAGCCCACCCACGAGAAAATCCCTTTCATAAAGCGCTGATTCTCAGGAAGTAGTTGTATTGCCTTAACGACGCGACGGTTGATAAGACGGTAATCACCCACGTTCTCAGGGATCTCTACCTGAGCAACCGCATTGTGGAATTTGTAGAACAGTTCAGCTGTGAGTTTTTTTGCCCATGTATCGGTACTGCGGTCGACACGCTTTGCTACGACCACGTCAAAGCCTTTTTTCCACTCTCGCAAGAAATCATGAATAAGCTCTGGGGGATCTTGCAGATCCGCATCGATCGGGATCATTACTTCACCGCGAGCGAGGTCGATACCTGCAGTAAGGGCAGCTTCTTTACCGAAGTTACGAGAGAGGTTGACTACGCGAATGCTCGAGTATTGTGTCTGCAGCTCTTTAATCGTGGCGAGTGTATTATCTTTACTGCCATCATTGATGAGGATGATCTCATAGCTGTACGATGTGCTATCCAGTACGGCGCTGATGCGCTCCATAAATAGCCCAACTACCTGCTCCTCGTTGTAGCAAGGGCAAACAATTGAGATTGTAGGGGCGTTAGTCATTGTGTTGGGTCTCCATCGACTCAATGCCATTTAGGCAGTAAATACGTTTTTGTTTTTTCTTAGCTTCAAACATTTCAGTGGCAGTATCGAGCTGTGTTTTTTCTGGATGATACAAATGAAACAAAGCACAACGGCCAAGCATGGTTTGTATTTTCAATCCAAATTGTTCGAGTCGCCAAACTAAATCTGTCTCTTCCATGCCATAACCCTGATAGTCGGCGTCAAAGCCATTTACCTTCAGCAGGGCTTCACGGGGAACAGCAAGATTAGCACCAATTGCCCCTCTTGGCTTACGATTCCAGTACTTTACTATGAAATCGGGGAACCGGATTGCAATTTCGGGGCGTTTTAAATACCCCTTTAATGTTTGAGATAAAAGCCACCATGACTGTTCGATGCTCGCTAATGACACTTTGCCATCTCTTATTAATTGGCTGGCACCGCCGGGTAAATCAACGCGTCGCCCAAAAAACATCGAATCGTATGACATCACGCGTCGATAGTCTGCAATGAAATACTGAGAGGGAATGCAGTCGTTATCGGTCATTACGATGAAGTCGGCAGCAGAACTGGCTATGGCTTTGTTGAGAATCAAGGCTCGGCGGTAGCCATCATCAACCTGCCAGATGTGACGAATGGATAACCCTAGAGCACGATAGACCTCAATCAGTGCTTTGATCTCTGGTCCCGAACCATCATCGGCAATGCACAGTGAAAATGATGAGTCTGTTTGTCGTAAATAACCTTCAAGAGCGATTCGCATATCACGGACATTGTTGTATGTCGTAATGATGACCTCAATAGACTGCAAGGATTTTTGGGTTGTTGCCATAGTAACGCTAGTTTAAACCTGCCGCTTTCAAACCTAGCAGTCCACTCAAGTTACACTAATGCAATTTGAGTCACTACCGGAGGTGCTTAATTACTTGGTCAGACCCCAATTGATTCAAACAGTTCATATGGCCTAGGGGACATTCACGCTTAAAGCATGGTCTGCACTCAATATCGGTATGCACCATAGTCAGCTTGTCGGTTAGCGGTGGCGTGTAATCTGGTGAACTCGAGCCATAGATTGCCACGACGTTTGTCCCTACTGCCGCTGAAATGTGCATCAGACCAGAATCATTGCACACCACGGTATCACAAGCAGCGAGTAGATCGACGGCCTCAATCAATGAGGTAGAACCTGCCAAATTATGACAATAGACTTGTGCCTCTTCGGTTAGTGCCAAGCGAATCTTTTCGGTTACCTCTCTGTCTTTCGCAGAGCCAAATAGCCACACTTGCTGTCCGTTATCTATGGCATGCTGAGCCACTTCTGCATAGTGCTTGTCAGGCCAGCGTTTTGCAGGACCAAACTCAGCACCAGGACACATGCCTATGATAGTGCGGTCACTGGTTAGGTTGAATTTCTCGAAGGTGCTAGCTTGCGCTTGCGTATCGACAACGAGAGTAGGGCGAGGGCAAGATTCAAGTTGAACTTCTTGCTTCATCGCTGATTTGTCACTTGCCAAGGCAACGAACCGCTCAACATAGTATTGGAACAAACGCCTGTCCGGTCGAAGATCCGTCAGTAGGCCATAACGCATCTCACCTTTCCAACCTATTCTATTTGGAATCCCTGCAAAAAACGGGATCAAGGCTGATTTCGCAGAGTTGGGCAGTACGAAGGCGTGAGTATAAGCCTCGGCTTTTAACTCACGCCCAATTCTCCAGCGCCCTTTGAGGTCAAAAGATCCGTGACCAATTGGCATGTCGATAGCACGGTTCACTTCAGGCATGCGTGCAAGGATAGGTCTACACCATGCCGGTGCGAGAACATCAATGGTTGCTTGAGGGTGCTTTATTTTCAGTGCTTTATATAAGCTTTGCGACATTACCATATCGCCCACCCAAGAGGGGCCGATAACAAGAATCTTCATAATTACTAGTCTTTAGTTTTCGCAATGAGCTGCGCGAGTTTTTGTTCTACATCTTGCCAGTCTAGCCCATTTATATCCGGAACTGCATTGATGACAGGCACAGTACTTGTGAGTGCGAGTTCAGAGTTTGGATGCCACTGGGCAAAGTTGGCCGGGTCGTCGTTATAAAACGCGAGCTGCGGGATATTCAAGCCCGAAGCCATATGAACAATGGCCGTGTCGACAGACACCACACACTCAGCCTTGGCTACCAGGCTAGCTACATCGAAGATCGATTTACTGATATCGTAATGTATCGCATCAATATTAAGTTCTGAGATGAACTTTTCAGTCTGCTGAAAGGTCTCTGGTGACGATAATAGTATCACCGGAAGAGACGCATCCTTGTTCTGAATAATCTCAACAAGGCGATGCACAGATGCCGCATTTAATCGGCGTGCACTGCCACTACCATGCGCATTGATGATGGCAAAGCGAGTAAGCTTGTGTACTTCAATAAAACGGGCAGCGGTTTGTTGCGACTCTGGCGTTTTTGGAATCATATAGTGCCGTGGATGTGCCGCTATCCCGAGCTCTTCCAACAAGATAGCGAATCGATCGGCAAAGTGGTGTGTCTGGGTTTTCTCACCAAGCTTGATGTCGATGGTTTTTAGTGAGTCATAAAGGCCAGCGATGTGTTTGGTTTTACACTGCTTTAGAAAGAACAAGTCCTTCATTTTTGGATTCAAGTTAAGGGATACCAAAACATCGCAGGTGCCTATTTCGATACATGCTTTGGTTATTTCTGTGTAACTAGGGCGCTTTTTAAGTGTCACGACCTGGTCAGCACCAAGGTGGTCCAAAAACAACGATTTCATGTTTGGTGTGGTCACCACAGTAATCTTGATGTTTGGGTCGTGGGCTTTGATATCGTCAAAAACAAATGAGGAAACAAAGGTATCACCAAGCTTAGCATCAGTGCGCATGAATACGATGTGCTTGATGTTCGCTTTATCTATTGCGACTGCTGGTCTGGGTTTATCAAACAAGAAAATCCCTAATTGTCGACGGACTTTATCCCTCAACAGCTGTAGGCGAGAAATGAGAAGTCGCATGTTATTGTTTAACCTTTCTGAATAGATAATTGCCGCGAACCTTGCGCCATAAACCAAACGCATCGGTTTTCGGGAAGATGGCGATACGTCGTATCTGGAAGCGATCTTGATGGAATTTTAGTGGGCCCGAGTCAGTTGCTACCGCGTAGGTGTAACCTAATGATCCCGCTAATTGCTTCGACTCTTCATTATGGTCGCCATAAGGGTAGGCAAAAGAGACCATAGGCTTGCCAATAATCGCCTCCAGTTCTTTTTTGTTGTTCTCAATCTCGTGTTTTTGCTGCTCGTAAGACAAGGTACTGAGTCTTGGGTGAGTCAGCGTATGACCACCAATCTCAACATACCCAGAATCCGATAGCTCACGAACCTGCTCAGCATTCATAATATCCAGCTCACGTTCTTTCTGCTCGGTCTCTACATCCCAGCGATTAAAGGTTTCACCCGTCACAACATAAACGGTCGCCTTAAAGCCATACTTTTTCAGTACAGGCAGCATGAGCTCAAGGTTATCAACATAGCCATCATCGACAGTAATCATGATATAGCGTTTGCCTGGCTCTAAACGTCGAATCGTACGACCATCGGCAATGTCTTCAAATGTCAGGGTTTCAAAGCCTTGTTTTTTGAGCATCGCTAGGTGTTTATCGAACATATCGATATGAATGTAAGGCGCAAAGACGTTCTTATCTTCATCCTTATCGATAAAGCGGTGATACATAATCACCGGCATTTCGCGTCTAAGCTTTTCTACATAGGTATCTTGGTACACGCGCTCAACTTGATCGACGATGTTCGTGAGCGTGTAGTTATCGCGAATCACCTGGCTGGTGGCGTCACTACAATGAGGCGTGCTTAAGCCTTTCTCTACCAATGCGGTAATGGTAGAGAAGTCGATATTCATCTCTTTAGCGCCGATATCACCGAAGTTACATGCCATCGCTTTAGCAACATTGGTTTCATCCACAATGCCTACACAGCTAGCTTCACCCACCGCTAACGTCGGTCTGCCACACAGCAAAGATTCCATCGCCACACGGCCAGCACCAATGACAAGGTCCGCTTCACTGAGCATTTTCGGCACGTCATTGGTGTAGCCAACAAAGTTAACCGTTGAGGTGAACTGCTCAAACCGCTCGGTCATTTCAGAGCCAGTAACGACGCGAATATCATACTTAGTCGCATCCAAACATTCATCGAGCAAGCGATAACACAAGTCACCTTTAGGACCCGTTAAACGACCAACAATGGTCACAACCGGTTTGGGATTGGTCGGAGCAGCGGTTTTTTGGAAGCGATCAGTTTCAATACCATTGCGGCTGACTTCCATTTGCTCTAATGGAACATCGAGTTCGTTGTTTAATTGGTCCCGAATAGCTTCACACACTGGAAGAGCTTTATCACCCATCGCATGGAATTTCTTGCGCGAGGCATGCACAGGTTGGCGTCCATGCACCGTCGTCACCATCGGCGTGCCAGTCATCTTACACGCCACATGACAACTCCAGCTCGATGCTCGAGAGTGAGCATGCACCAGTTGGATATTGTGCTTTTTAATCAAATAAACCAAATACCCCACATGCCAAAAACGACGAGGCACACTGCGCTTATTAAACCGCAGCGAAAAAAACTCACCATCGTGAGGCTTAGTCAGGGTATCAGAGACATAAAACACATTATGACCCCGAGCCGTCAGTTCATTACCCACCGTAGTAGCGTAAACCTCAGCCCCAGTCACTTCGAGCTGGGACAGGGCCATAAGAATGTTCATTATGATTTGTCTCTTTTAATTACTTGATTACGCACTTATCCCTGTCATCCCTACTTAATCTCATCATACTCGCTTATTTTCCGTCATCCTCAAGAAAGTGAGGATCTCCCAAAGCGCACTCCGCCCTCAACAACTACACCACAATCCCAGCGCAATTACCTTCATCACGCGCTTCACAAGATCTCCTTTTTCAAGGAGATGACGTAGTTGGGGAGATTGTCTGTGTCGTTTTGGAAGCAATACACTAAAAAACATACCGCCATCTTCACCTATTCCCATCATCCTCACTTATCCCCGTCATCCTCACGAAAGTGAGGATCTCCCAAAGCGCACTCCGTCTTTAACAATTACGCCACAATCCCAGCGCAATTACCTTCATCACGCGCCTCATGAGATCCCCTTTTCCAAGGGGATGACGCAGTAGGGGGGGATAGTGTCTTTGTCGTTTTGGAAGCAATACACTAAAAAACATACCGCTATCTTAACCTATCCCCGTCATCCTCACGAAAGTGAGGATCTCCCAAAGCGCACTCCGGACTCAACAACTACGCCACAATCCCAGCGCAACTACCTTCTTCGCGCGCCTTATAGGATCCCCTTTTTCAAGGGGATGACGTAAATGGGGGATGACGCAAACAGAGGACACTACTAGTGAAAGCTAACGCCAGTAAAAGAACGGTATACGCAACACCATTCTACCTATCACCCATTAACAATCGCCAAATACTCCGCCACGCCTTCAGCAACCGTCTTAAACTCAACATCACACCCAGCCGCACGCAAATTTGTCAAATCCGCCTGAGTAAACTCCTGATAAGCACCCTTCAAATGATCCGGGAACGGAATATTCTCAATCACACCCTTACCATGATGCTTAATCACTGCACTTGCCACAGCCTCAAAGCTCTCAGCATTACCCGTACCACAGTTAAAGATGCCAGAAACGCCATTATCCATGAACCAAAGGTTCACTTTCGCCACGTCACCCACATAAACAAAATCACGAATAAAGTGCTCACTACCCGCGAACAACTTCGGATTCTCACCCGCATTCATCTGATTATTCAAATGGAACGCAACCGACGCCATGCTGCCTTTATGCTGCTCACGAGGACCATAAACATTAAAGTAACGGAATCCCGTCACCTGCGACAGCGTCTCACCATGCGCCTCAGCATCCGCCCACAAACGGCGAACATAATTATCGAACTGCTGCTTAGAATAACCATAAACATTCAGCGCGCCTTCATACTCACGCTCTTCCTTAAATACCGTCGTCTCACCATAAGTCGCAGCCGAAGAAGCGTACAAGAACGGAATTTCACGATCCAGACAGTAATGAAGCAACTCTTTAGAATACTCATAGTTATTGAGCATCACATACTTGCCATCCCACTCAGTTGTCGCCGAACAAGCGCCTTCATGGAACACCGCCTCAATCGGCCCAAAGTCATCACCCGCCATAATCTGCGTCAGGAAGTCATCACGGTCCATGTAATCTGTGATATCAAGGTCTACTAAGTTTTTGAACTTGCGTCCATTTTTAAGATTGTCTACCACCAGAATATCATTCAAGCCAGCCTCATTAAGCGCCTTGATAATATTGCTGCCAATCATGCCAGCACCACCAGTTACAATGATCATAAAAACTCTTCCAATTTGAATAGGATAATGGATTGAGTATATAAGATTTTGGGGGACTGGGTAAGAGCTTGGTAGAGAATGAACCTCGGTCTTTGGTCCTCGGGTTTAAGAGCGGGGGCTTTTGTTTTTGGTGCTATTTGGATACGGTGAATAATTGTCTCTCGAAAAATGAAAACTAAGATCCTCCCTTCCAAACCAACATTCCCCTTCAACTCAAACACCGAGAACCGGTCTCCCCACACCTAGGACCAAGGACCGCCTTTTCCCAGGACCGCTCTTAGAACCGTGACAACCTGCTCAAAAACTACCTTTTGTCAGCAAACTGTAAAAAAAATCTCATTTACAACGCTTTATACAATGGACTAACATTGAAAGTCAGTGTGTTCAACTAGATGCACTGAATTATCGATAATTGAGTAAAAAGGATATAACCATGAAAAAAATCGCACTAATCATGGCGATTGCAGCGGGTCTTTCTGCACCAGCGTTTGCTGAAGCAGAAGGCGCAGCAGCTGGCGCGAGTGCTGGTGGTGCTGCGGCTGGTGGTGCTGTGACTGGCGCTGTTGCCGTTGGTGCAGCAGCAGCGGTAGCGGTAGTTGCAGTAGCGTCTTCAGAAGATTCTACAGCGACAACCACGACAGTTACGGCTGGCCAGTAACCGTCATTTAGACAAGCTTCTTTCACGCTTTAGTAGTGAAAGAAGCTTTGTTTTTAATGCACAGAAAATAATGAAGTGCTCTCGATTTTTGATTCGAAGAGACAAAACTCAGTTTATCGCGGAATGTTGTATTGAAGCTCAAACTTACCCTTCTAGCTGGAGCCTTGCTCGCACTTAGTGGCTGTTCACAGCGCTTTCAAGATGTTAATTCAACGCTATCCGAAGCTTTCTTAGGAGCAGACGATGTTGTGATGACTGCAGAGCAAATTAAAGAACTCCCATACGCTAGCGCCTACCTTCGTATTAACGATGGCGCCCAAATCTTTGTTGTGCTTGCATTCGCAGAACCCAATCCCGCGACAGGAAAAACCCAGTACAAGTGGATGTCCTCAGACCGAGCCATGTTCATCTTCGAAGATGGAAGGCTGGTGAAAACCATCGGTTTATATGACAACAATCTACAAGGTATTACGCATACTCAGATTACAAACTCGTCTTGGTCAGTAAACTACGACTGGATGCCAGACTATCGGTATGGCTATCAAGGAACGCTTGTCCGAACTGAAGATACCCTAGAGCAAGTAAACACACCTATAGCAAGCTATCAGACCCAAAACTACACAGAGCAAGTTCGCTTTGACGCCATCGATGCAACTATCACCAATCAATATTGGCGAGACACAAAGTCAAACAGAGTAGTCAAGTCGATAAATTACGTAGGCCCAGATATGGCAAAAGTAGAATTCACCGTATTAAAGCGCCCTTCGATGTAAGCGTCGTAACGAAAGCTTTTAGATCCAACAAGGAAAAGAATAATGATACACGGATGGCTAAAAAGACGTTGTTCTGCACTACTACTTGCCTGTCCCTTTTTTGCAGTCAGCGCTGAGCTATCGGTGTTACTCCCAGAGCAGTCTGTTCGTTTGGAATATTCCCAACCTACACGCCTCGAAACCGTATTAAGAGACACCCATTCACAAGCTCTAAAGAATCGAACCTCTCTAGATAGCGTTCAAGCCCAACTATTTTCATTAAGTAAACAATCAATAATTGAAAACCAGGTTGATGAGCTCGTTAAGAAACTAGAATCACTGCAGCAACAAGAGCCGGAAATTGGTGCCAATTACCTTTTAGAACAGATCCAACAATTCAGTTTCAAGTATCGAGAGTTTACTTCACTCGACTACGATGTTGTGCAATCACAGCATGAAGGCAACCCATTATTAACAGGTAACTACGAACTAAATATTGGTCCAAGGAACAATCAAGTCATCTTCATGGGAGCGATTAACAAGATAGAGGAAACTCCTCACCGCGCTCAATGGTTCTTAGCCGATTACTTTAAATCAATGGGACATATACGGCTAAAATCAGCAAGCGAAAGCATCGCTTGGGTTATTCAACCTGATGGGAACATTCAGCAAACCGATTATGGTTTATGGAATTTCAAACCTCACTTCATAGCACCAGGCGCTATCGTTTATGTCCCTACTAAGTCCCTGCCCTCTGAATTTGAATCACTCAACAAGGATTACGTTGAGCTGCTGCGTCACAAGGTAAAAAACAATGAATAATACGATGACACCTTCACTGATAGCTGCAGCCGTCACGCTAGCGTTAACGGCCACCGCAAAAGCCGATGCTTTCAAACCAGCAACGCTAACCCCCTCTCAATCTGATTTTGGTGGCGTTGGATTAATGCAAATGCCAACAGGTCGAATGGCGGCCGAGGGTGAGTTTAGCTTTAACGGTGACTGGAATGAGCATTACCACAAGTACAATATCAGCTTACAGGTGATGCCATGGCTCGAAACTACGATTCGCTACACACTAGTCCAAGATTTGCTATACAGTAACGACCCAAGCTTTAGCGGCGACACCAAATACACAGACAAAGGTATTGACCTAAAATTTCGCTTACTGAAAGAAGGCGATTACTTACCTGAAACATCGATCGGTTTGCGTGATTTCGGCGGTACAGGTTTGTTTGATGGGGAGTTTATCGCTGCGACCAAACGATTTGGAAACTTAGACTTTACCTTAGGTATGGGCTGGGGATACCTAGGTACTCGTGACAATATCGTTAATCCTTTTTGCAAAATTAGTGATGGCTACTGCACGCGCCCTTCAGATTTGAAAGGCAGTGGTGGGATGGTCGACTACGAGCGCTGGTTTAAAGGACCAGCAGCATTATTCGGTGGTATTGAATACCAAACACCTTGGCAACCACTCCGTTTTAAACTTGAATATGATTCTAATGACTATTCTCAAGACTTTCCTGTAGTGAGAGCGGGTGTTGATATGACCCCCTCAACACCGTGGAACGTTGGTGCTCTTTATCAATTAGGCAATTGGGGCGACATTCGAGCAAGTTATCAGAGAGGCAACGCTGTCGCACTTGGCGTCACATTGCGCACTAATTTTAATGACGCAAAATCGTATTGGTTGGACGAACCAAAACCTGAACTACGCCCAACTGAAACGTCGGACAACATAGCGGCGGTTGATTGGGACAAAATTGCAGGCGAACTGAGCAAGAATGCCGGTTATGATGACGTTGCAATAAAACGCAGCGGTTCATCAGTAACTATAATCGGTAAGCAAACGAAGTACCGAGATCGAGCAGAAGCACGTGAACGCGCTGCAAGAGTACTTGCCAGCGAGCTGCCACCAGAGATTTCCTCATACAAAATCATTGAAACTAACCTCAATCAGCCTCAAACAGAGACGCAAATAGATGTTGAAGCTTTCAAGCAGATCGCCATTGAGCAACCGATAGATCGCGAAGTTACCGATGCAATGGTAGAAACTGAACTAGCTAGCGATAGCAACGGCTCAACAGAATACGATGGCTTTAACCGTTTTGACTACTCCTTCAGGCCAACCCTCGCACAGTCGATCGGCTCCGCTGAAAATTTCTACCTATATGAAATCGGTATCGATGGCAGCGCTGAAATGTGGACGACTAAAAATTTAAATCTATCGGGTACAGTGCATCTTAATTTGCTAGATAATTACGATAAGTTTAACTATATCGTCCCACCGGATGGCACTAATGTTCCGAGGGTAAGGACACTATTCAGAGCTTACGTATCTGACAACACGCTTTGGGTGAAAAACCTTCAAGCAACCTATTTCCAAGAATTTGGCAATGGCTTCTATGGTCAAGTCTATGGGGGCTACCTAGAGACGATGTTTGCAGGCGCGGGCGGTGAACTCCTTTATCGGCCCCTAAATAAAAACTGGGCCATTGGTGCTGACGTAAACATAGTGTCACAGCGCGACCCAAGAAGTCCATTTGGCGTTTTTGATGAAGAAGACCAATCGATACCCGAATTTGGACGCCCATTTAAAGTAGTAACGAAAGGAACGACAGGCTTCTTAACCGGTTATTACATGCCGCAGTGGTCATTCATCGACAATACTTTACTAAAAGTGGGTGTTGGTAAGTTTTTGGCAGGAGACTTAGGTACTCGAATAGATTTCTCAAAGCAGTTTAAGAGTGGTGTTATAGCTGGAGCTTACGCCAGCTTTACCGACCTTAGCTCAGAAGAGTTCGGAGAAGGCAGCTTTACCAAAGGCTTCTATGTCTCTATTCCATTTGACATCATGACCGTCAAACCAAGCGCAAATCGAGCTAGCTTTAACTGGCAGCCAATAACGCGAGATGGTGGGCAGATGCTTGGCCGTAAATACGAGCTGTTTAGCGTGACTGATGCTCGATCCCCTTGGCTGCAAAGACCTTCTTCTAACTAGCAATACAAATCCTTACAGGACTGTCAGTGAAAATATTTTATGCTGACAGTCCTGTGATCTGTGCCACGTTTTGGGGGCTGAAAGTCCTTGGGTTTTAGGCGTAATTCCGGAATAATATTACCAAAATGACTGTTGCTTCACAGAGTGCTTAAAGCACCACTGCGACAGTATAAGATAAATGGTTACCAACCCTAAACGCAGCATAGCGTTAAAGCGATTTGGCTTAAAACAAATAGTCGCGAGGGGTTGGAATACACATCAATATGTCAGTTAACCATACCTATCTGCTAATGACGTTAACGTCATGCGACATGCGTGATATCACGCTATCGAGACGTGCCAAAAACCATCATAGATACCATATCGCAATACGAGACGAGTTGCTTGTAATGCTTTTTTCTATGTGGATAATGCAATGACTCAAAAAATGGTAAGTTTCTTACAAGTTTTTGAGTAAAGATAGAGCTTTCAAAAGAAAAAATACGTCAATTGAGTGTGACATTTTAGTTTCATATTCATGATATAAAGTACGTGCCTCGGTAATTATTTACTTAAATGTAACGTTGCCAGTCGTGTTACGAAAAAACTCGCTTAAGGATGCGCAATAGGGTTAAGCGCAACACGACCAAAGGGCGGTAGCGTATTAAAACTAGGCGATCTAGTGCCCAAATTGGTAAGTAAATGATATTCACACCTTGACCCTCGCTCTTAACAAAAGAAAAATACTCACTAGCATTCACTCTCAGGGACCGGGACGAGTAAACTCGGACCAAAACTAGGAACTGGCTTCAAATACCCATGAACAATCTTAAAAAATTGACTATTGCCACTCTGCTTCCACTAGCGATTGCAGGGTGTACTTTACCTGGTGGTCACATCTCGACCAGTGATAAAAATGTTGTGCAAGCGGAAGGCGAAACTACAGACCTTTCTAAGCTCGTTAATGTTTATCCTCTTACTCCTGAACGTGTTGCTTCATTCAAATCGCCAGAGCCTGTTGCTCAATCAAACCCGACGTTAGATCTTGAGATTGCCAAGTACCAGTATAAAGTCGGTCCGGGTGACATCCTTAATGTGACCATTTGGGACCACCCCGAGCTCACGATTCCTGCGGGTTCTTATCGTAGCTCTGCAGAGGCGGGTAATTGGGTGAATGCTGACGGAACCATCTTTTATCCATACATTGGCCTAGTGCATGTCGAGGGCAAAACTGTTCGTGAAATCCGTATGGAGATGACAAAGCGTCTCGAACGGTATATCGAGAGCCCACAAGTTGATGTAAACGTGGCTTCATTTCGTTCAAAAAAAGTCTACGTAACAGGAGAGGTTGGCTCTCCAGGGCAACGTGCGGTCACCAACATCCCAATGACATTGCTCGATGCTGTAAACCAAGCTGGTGGGCTTGAGGAGCATGCAGATTGGCGAAACGTCACTCTAACTCGTAACGGTATCGAAGAGCGTATCTCCCTATATGCGTTAATGCAAAAAGGCGACCTACAGCAAAACCGCCTAATGCAACCAGGCGATATCATCCACGTGCCACGCAACGACGCGCAAAAAGTGTTTGTAATGGGTGAGGTTGGCGACCCACAAACCCTAAAAATGGAACGCAACGGCATGAGCCTAACTGAAGCATTAAGTTCAGTAGGTGGCATCAATGAAGTCGCAGCCGAAGCAACGGGTATCTTTGTCATCCGCCCAACCCGCGGCAGTGAAACCGACAAAATCGCCAGCATCTACCAACTCAACATGCAAGACGCCACAGCTTTGTTCTTAGGCACAGAGTTCGAACTAGAACCATACGACGTTGTCTACGTTACTGCCACACCACTAGCTCGCTGGAATCGCTTAATGACGCAGTTACTACCAACGCTAACGGGGCTTAAGAATATTGGTGATGCGGGTAATTCATATAGGGGTTGGAACAACTAAAGGATTTAAGCGGTTCTATGGCCTTATGGCAGGCCATAGAACCATAGAACCATAGAACCACAGGACCGCTTTTAAACATGTTCAACAAAATCCTAGTCGTCTGCGTAGGCAACATCTGTCGCTCCCCTATCGGCGAATATATGCTAGCTAAGATGCTACCAAACAAAACAGTAGCATCCGCTGGCATCGCATCAGCCAAAAGCGGCCTAGTCGGTAAACCAGCAGACAAAACAGCAATAGAAGTTGCCGAAGAACACGATATCGATTTAACACCCCACGCATCTCAGCAACTAACAAGCGAACTCTGCAAAGACTATGACCTAATCCTAGTCATGGAAAAAGGTCACATAGAAGCCCTAACCAGCATCGCTCCAGAAGCTCGCGGTAAAACCATGCTCTTCGGTCAATGGATTGGTCAACAAGACATCCCAGACCCATATCGACAAAGCCGCGAAGCGTTTGATCATGCCTATGAGTTGATTGAACGGAGTGCGGGGGAGTGGGTTAAAAAGCTGTAGGTAGAGCGGTCCTAGGAGAAAGATGGGCCTAGGTTCTAGGTGGAGTCGACTTAAATCAAGTCGATAATGTTGATTATTGCGGTTGCTTTTGGTTGACAAAAACAACCAAAAAACAAAATTCTGTAGGACCAAGGACCAAGGACCAAGGACCAAGGACCAAGGACCAAGGACCAAGGACCAAGGACCAAGGACCAAGGACCAAGGACCAAGGACCAAGGACTTACTTTGCAATTTGAAAAACTAGAAGTTTGGAAAAAGAGTTCACGGCTATGCGTCGAAATCATCAAGGAGCTCGATTCTTGCAGGAACTTCAGCTTAAAAGATCAATTATCACGAAGCTCTCTTTTCAGTGCCTTCCAACATTACTGAAGGTGAAGAGCGTGAGACAGCTAGAGAATCAGCACGGTTTCTTTACATAGCCAAAGGCTCATGTGGAGAAATGATTACACAGCTATACATAGCAGCAGAGCTGAACTATTTGAATAAAGAGAAATCAAAGGAGTTCATCAGTGAAGCAAAACATATTTCTGCCATGCTAGCAAAACTAATTAAAATTCGTCGAGGCTCAGTCAAAGAAGAAAGTGCTTCTTACGACCCCGAGTAATCACCAAGGACCAAGGACCAAGGACCAAGGACCTAAAATTATTGCTTTAACCGGAACAATACTTTCATCATGACTACATCACAACAACCTAACACGTCCACTCCCGACGAAATCGACCTAGGCAAACTTTTCGGCATCCTCCTAGACGCCAAATGGGTCATCCTATTCACAACTTTCTTCTTCGCCTGCTTCGGTGTTGCTTATGCACTTTTAGCCACCCCCATCTATAAAGCCGATGCACTAATACAAGTTGAGCAAAAAAGTGGTGGTATGTCGTCACTGTTAAGTGAAGGGCTTGGTGATATGTTTGCCCAAGAGTCCTCAGCAACAACTGAGATCGAGCTGATTAACTCTCGTATGGTCTTGGGGCAAACGGTTGATAAGTTAAATTTAACGACGAGAGCAACACCAGAGTATCTTCCTATTATCGGAAAAGGTTTGGCAAGAATTATGGGTGAGCAAGCGTTTATTGATGTTGGTCGATTAGAGGTGCCTGAACGTTGGCATTATTTAAAAGATCAATCGCTCACATTGAAACAGTTGGACGAAAACAATCAAACTTATGAGCTTTATGATGCAGAAGGCAATGTCCTGTTGGCGGGTGATGTAGGAGTGCTCGCTGAAGGCAACGGCTATAAGTTGTTTGTTACTGAGCTGTCGGGTAAAAATGAACAAGAATATTCACTCGGTAAGGTTGCTCGCATCGATGCCATAAACTCTCTGCAGCAAGCGCTTTCGATTTCCGAGCGCGGCAAGCAAACGGGTATATTACAACTCTCGTTAGAGGGTGAGCGTAAAATTACGCTAGAGCGAGTTCTCAACGACATCAGCCAAAATTACTTCCTACAAAACGTAGCGCGCCAATCCGCAGAAGCGGAAAAAAGCCTCGATTTTCTTAAAGGCCATTTACCAGACATTAAAACCAGTCTCACAGCGGCAGAAGACACGTTAAACCAATATCGTCAAGAAAATGAATCTGTAGATTTAGGCTTAGAGGCTCAATCAACGCTAAAAGTGATGGTAGAACTTGAAGCGCAACTCAATGAACTCACTTTCAAAGAAAGTGAAGTGAGCCAACGTTTTACGCCTGATCACCCTGCTTATCGTTCGCTGCTTGAAAAACGTGAAACTTTGCTGAAAGAAAAGCAGCGTTTGAATCAGCAAATCCAAAAACTGCCAAAAACACAGCGCGAAGTATTGCGTATGACGCGTGACGTTGAGGTAAACCAGCAAATTTATGTTCAGCTTTTAAATAAGGTGCAAGAGCTGAATATTATGAAAGCAGGTACAGTCGGCAACGTACGCATTGTTGATTCAGCGCAGTCTTACACCAATGCAGTTAAACCAAAGAAACCACTGATCGTTGTGCTAGCAACACTACTGGGCGGTATGCTGAGTGTAGCGTTTGTTTTAGTGAGAGCGGCCTTTCACAGAGGTGTCGAGTCTCCAGATGAGATTGAAGCGATTGGCTTACCTGTGTATGCAAGTGTTCCTAAATCAGACATGCAGTTGCAGCTGGAACAATTGTCGAAGCGCAATAAAGGGAAGCAAAAACTTTTAGCAGAATCTAACCCAGCTGATCTGTCCATTGAATCGCTACGTGGCCTTCGTACCAGCTTGCACTTTGCCATGATGGAAGCGAAAAACAATATTCTAATGATTTCTGGCCCTGCGCCGGGTATTGGTAAATCTTTTGTTTCTTCAAACTTTGCCGCTGTGGCGGCGAAAACAGGTCAAAAAGTACTTCTTGTCGATGCGGATATGCGTAAAGGCTATTTGCAGAAGCACTTTGATCTCAAGTGGGACGATGGTTTGTCTGAAATGCTAAGCGGAAAAATTAGTACTGAACAGGCAATAAAATCCACAGCCGTTGATAACCTTGATGTAATAACTCGCGGTCAAGTTCCACCAAACCCATCTGAGCTCCTAATGCATCCAAGATTTAAAGAGTTTACCGAGTGGGCATCTGAACACTACGACCTAGTTATCCTTGATACACCACCTGTGCTGGCAGTAACCGACCCAAGTATTGTGGGCGCATTAGCAGGTACGACTCTAATGGTTGCACGCTTTGGTCAAAACACGATTAAAGAGATAGAAGTTGCCCAAGGTCGATTTGAGCAATCTGGTATTGAGGTGAAAGGCGTGATCTTTAATGCGATAGAGAAGAAAGCTTCGAGTTCATATGGCTATGGTTATTATAATTATGCTTACACTAACGATAAGAAATAAGTATCGGTGAGTCAGAACGTTGTTACCTGCTCTCGTCCCCGATGAAGCGAGTATGTAACGGAAGCTCTAGGTCTAGTGAAAATCTAGACCTATTGGGGCGGGTGGGATAAAAATACCAAAAACAATGAATTACAATGAGATAGGTGAAATAGCCTGTCTCAAAATGAATAGAAAGTGTCTCAGTGAATGCGAAATGTCTGAGGCATTTATTTGTCATCTTGCATCAGGGAAAAATCATTTACGTGCCCATGTTTAAAGGGCTGACGACCCAATAAGGTAGAGAGAGCAGTTAAAGTTTTGACTTTTCCGGTTTATCGAATTCTCGCGATTTTTTAATGAATAACAAAACCAGTAAGTTATGATTTAAACGTGACTTGTTGGTCGGTTAGAAATGATGTTTCTGACTAGCTTTCAACCCCTACGTAGCAAGGATGTTCATGATTTCCCATAGCTTTGGCAACTGTTCATTTACAATTTCAAATTTTTTTCTCTAATAATTAGTAAGGAATTTCAATGAGTGAAACCTTAGGCAATATAAGGCTAGCTATTATTGGGCAGGGCTACGTAGGCTTGCCATTGGCTGTAGAACTCGGCAAAAAATATCCGACGATTGGCTTTGATATTAATCAACAGCGCGTCGAAGAACTTCGCCAAGGTATCGATAAAACACTTGAAGTAGAGTCGGATGAACTAAAAACAGCAGAATACTTGTCTTACACGTCTGATTTGGCTGACATCAAAGACGCGAACGTTTACATTGTAACGGTTCCTACGCCAATTGATGATAGTAAAGCGCCGGACCTAACACCTCTTCGTAAGGCTTCTTTTGCTCTATCTACCGTGATTTCAAAAGGTGACATCGTTATTTTTGAGTCAACCGTTTATCCTGGTGCAACAGAAGAAGTCTGCTTACCAATTATCGAAAAAGAGTCGGGCCTTAAATTCAATGAAGACTTTTTCGCAGGATACAGTCCGGAACGCATCAACCCAGGCGACAAAGTAAACACGCTGACTAAGATTCTTAAAATAACCTCAGGCTCGACCCCAGAAGTGGCTGACAAGGTTGACGCTTTGTACGCGTCTATTATCACTGCGGGTACGCATAAAGCGTCTTCCATTAAAGTGGCAGAGGCGGCAAAGGTAATTGAAAACACTCAGCGCGATTTGAATATTGCGATTATCAATGAGTTTGCGAAGATATTTAATAAGCTAGATATCGATACAGAAGAAGTATTGAATGCGGCCGGTACTAAATGGAATTTCCTCAAGTTCAAACCGGGTTTGGTAGGTGGTCATTGCATCAGTGTTGACCCATATTATTTGACGCATAAAGCCCAAGAAGTAGGTTACCGACCAGAGGTGATTCTTGCTGGCCGCCGTATTAATGACGGCATGGGCGAATACACTGCGACTCAGTTTGTAAAGAAACTGGCAAGTAAGAAAATCCACATTGATGAAGCAAAAGTCTTGGTCATGGGCTTTACCTTTAAAGGTGATTGTCCGGATGTCCGTAACACCAAAATTATTGATATCGTGAACGAGCTGAAGGACTTCAATATGCTGGTCGATGTTTATGACTCTTGGGCAGATAAAGAAGAAGTTCAAGAAGAGTATGGTATCGAACTAATAAGTGAAATCGTGGATACCGATTATGACGGTGTAATTTTGGCAGTTGACCATTCAGAGATTAAAGAGCTAGGTATCGAAAAAATACGTTCTCTATGTAAAGAAAATCATGTTGTTTATGATGTGAAACACATTTTGGGTGTTCACGATGCGGATATAAGGTTGTAGTAATGAAGAAGTTTGCATTAATTGGTGCGTCAGGTTACATTGCACCCCGTCACTTAAGAGCTATCAAAGATACCGGTAATGATTTGGTTGTGGCGATGGATATCAATGACTCCGTGGGCATCATGGACAGCCATTTCCCTGAAGCGGAATTCTTTACTGAATTTGAAGACTTTTCAGCTTTTGTTGAAGACCAACAACTGAGAGGTGAAAAGCTGGACTACATCTCAATTTGTAGCCCAAACTATCTACACGCGCCGCACATGAAATATGCGCTGAAAAATGGCATTGACGTAATCTGCGAAAAGCCACTGGTATTGTGCTCAGACGATTTGAATGTGCTGAAGCAATACGAGGAATTGTATGGTGCAAAGATAAATTCAATTCTCCAATTGCGTCTGCACCCATCTATCATTGCGCTAAAAGAGAAGGTTGCGGCCGCACCTGCCGATAAGATTTTCGATGTTGACCTGACGTACATGACGTCGCGCGGCAAATGGTATCTGAAATCTTGGAAGGGGTTTGACCAAAAGTCGGGTGGTGTCGCGACCAATGTAGGCGTGCATTTCTATGACATGTTGCATTTTGTCTTTGGTGATTTGAAGCACAACGAAGTGCACTTTAAAGATGAGAAGACGGCAAGTGGCTACCTAGAGTATGAACGTGCTCGTGTTCGCTGGTTCTTATCAATAGATGCGAACAACCTTCCTGAGAACGCAGTCCAAGGTGAAAAAATGACTTACCGCAGCATTACCATTGGTGATGAAGAGTTGGAATTTTCTGGTGGCTTTACGGATCTACACACTAAAAGTTATGAAAATGTGCTCAAAGGCACTGGCTATGGTGTGGATGAAAACCGCGTAGCAATTGAAACGGTTGAGCATATTCGTCACAGCGACATAGTAAAAGCTGATGAAAAAGCACACCCATTATTGTTTAAAGTTCTAAAGTAAACGTTATGACAAAATTCTATAAACACGAAAGCGCCATCGTTGACGATGGTGCTTTGATTGGAGAAGCGTCTCGCGTGTGGCATTTTACCCATGTTTGCGGTGGTGCGCGTGTTGGCTCGGGTGTTTCCCTTGGCCAAAATGTTTTTGTTGGCAACAAAGTAACCATCGGCGACAAGTGCAAGATCCAAAATAACGTATCGGTATATGACAATGTGCACCTAGAAGCTGAAGTGTTCTGCGGGCCGAGCATGGTGTTCACAAATGTGTACAACCCTCGCTCTGGCATTGAACGTAAAAGCGAATACCTTGACACCTTAGTGAAGCGTGGCGCAACATTGGGAGCTAATTGCACAATTGTTTGTGGCGTTACCGTTGGGGAATATGCGTTTGTCGGTGCCGGAGCAGTCATCAATGCAGACGTTAAACCCTATGCGCTTATGGTGGGTGTCCCAGCAAAACAAATCGGCTGGATGAGTGAATACGGTGAACAACTTGACCTTCCACTTACGGGTAATGCCAAAGTGGACTGTCCTCACACCAATACCACTTACCAACTGATTGACTCTGTTTTGAGTAAAGTAGAGAACTAATATGCAATTCATTGATTTACAGGCACAATACCAACACCTTAAAACCCGTATTGATAAGCGTATTCATGATGTACTAGACCATGGTCAATACATCATGGGGCCTGAAGTCTTCGAGCTTGAAGAGAAGCTTGCAGAATATGTTGGTGTGAAACACGCAATCACTTGTGCCAATGGTACCGATGCTCTGACACTGTGTATGATGGTGTTGGATGTAAAACCAGGCGACGGGGTGTTCTGCCCAACGTTCACGTTTTTCGCGACAGCAGAGGCGGTTGCGTTTGCAGGAGCAACCCCCGTTTTTGTGGACTCCGACGAAGACACGTTCAATATCTGCCCGAAAGATTTGGAAAAACGCATTGAACAAACACTGGCGGCCGGAGAGCTTAACCCCAAAGCGATTATCGCGGTGGACTTGTTTGGACTTCCTGCTAACTATCCTGAACTAGAGCGTATTGCGAAGAAGTACGATCTCAAGTTGATTGAAGATGCGGCACAGGGATTTGGCGGTTCAATCAATGGCCAACGAGCGGGTAGTTTTGGTGATATCGCCACAACTAGCTTCTTTCCGGCAAAACCATTGGGTTGCTACGGTGATGGTGGGGCTGTGTTTACCGATAATGATGAGTACGCGGAGTTGCTACGTTCATATCGTGTACATGGGAAAGGTAGTGATAAGTATGATAACGTTCGTATCGGTGTTAATAGCCGTTTAGATACAATTCAAGCAGCTATATTATTAGAAAAATTGGCCGAATTCCCTACAGAATTGACAAAACGCAATGAACTTGCCAACCAGTATTCCAAAAACCTCGCTGGTGATCTCAAGCTTCCTATAGTTCCTAAGGGCTACAGCAGTTCATGGGCTCAGTATTCAGTTGTCTCGAAAGAGCGTGAAAAGTATATTGAGTATTTTAATGACACAAGTATTCCAACAATGGTCTATTATCGCACTTGTATGCATGAGCAAACCGCATTTTCATATTTAGGCTATACAAAGGGAGATTTCCCGTTTGCAGAAAAGCTGTCAGTGGAAATTTTTAGTTTACCTATGCATGGCTATGTTAATAAAGATTAGGCTATGCTGAATAGAATTAAACCAAAATCAGACTTTGTAAAGAGTGTGATGTTGTTGATGACGGGAACATCTGTTGCTCAGGTAATACCATTGGCCATTACACCAATATTAACTCGTATTTACAGTCCGAGTGATTTTGGACTGTTTGCGCTATATACAGCCTTGGTCGCAGTGTTCTCGGTGGTTTGTACTGGAAGGTATGAATTGGCAATTTTGCTACCGAATAGACAAAAAGATGCAATTAACGTAATGTTCGTTGCTCTGCTGGTGACTATTCTTTCAAGTATTTGCATTTTTATGCTTGTCGCTTTTTTTAGTCATGAAATAGCAGTATTTTTAGGCCAAGAGGGCATTGAAACTTGGCTTTATATAGTGCCTATTGCGACAATGCTGACAGGGTGCTATCAGTCAATCAACTACTGGCAGAATCGCCAAAAGCGATATTTGCATCTGGCCCAAAATAGGGTGGTTAAAAGTACTGGCAGTTCGGGAGGACAATTAGCACTCTTTCCGACAAACAGTGTGAGCGGTTTGATTCTTGGTTCGTTGGTTGGGTTGATACTTGGTATAGGTCTATTTATTAGAGAGTTGCTGAAACGTGATAAAGCAATTCTGACTTCATTTCGTATAGCGCAGGCATTTAAATTAGCTAAAAAGTATAGCAAATTCCCTTTATTGGATGGTCCTTCGAGTGTGCTAAATATAATGGCAAATCAAGCGCCGAACATACTTCTATCAACACTTTATTCTCCGACTGTTGCTGGTTTTTATTACTTAACTCAGAAAACGCTTCAAATCCCTATTACTTTGATATCAACTTCAATATTAGATGTTTTTAAACAAAAAGCGGCAGAGGACTATAAAAAGGGCAATTCAAGGGTTATATATATAAAGACGCTGAAGGCGCTGTTTATTATGGGCTTGCCACCTACATTGGTATTGTACTTCACCGTAGAATATCTATTTTCTATTGTATTTGGCCCGGAATGGACTACGGCAGGTTTATATGCAAAGTTATTGCTACCTGCTCTTTTTCTCAGATTTATGGCGGGACCATTAAGTTTTATGCTTTACATCGCAGAAAAACAAACCTGGAACCTAATGTGCATGATAGCACTTTTCTCTATGATAATGCTATCTTTGTTCTATTTTGATAGTGAAACTATGTCGATATTTGCAATTTCCGTATCGTTTTCATTATATTACGGTGTTCATTTATTGCTGTCCTATATATTGACTAAACCAAAATCAGTATAGCACTTCACAAATAGCGGCTCATTTGAATTTATGTGTGCTAAGCTAATTCAACATGATAGTTCTTTCTTTTTTATTTGTAATTTACATATTTTCTAAAAGGTTATACGAGAATGAAGATTCTAACTATTTTAGGGGCTAGACCTCAATTTATTAAAGCTGGGAGTGTTAGCCGTGAGATTTCTCGCCATCCCGAGATAACTGAAATAATCGTTCATACTGGGCAACATTACGATGAGAATATGTCTGATGTATTTTTTAGTGAAATGAAAATACCAGAACCCCATTATAGGCTCGGAATCGGAGGGAAGTCGCATGGCGCAATGACTGGGCGAATGATAGAAAAAATTGAAGAAATTGCGATTAAAGAAAACCCAGATTGGGTAATGGTTTACGGTGATACTAATTCAACTTTAGCTGGTGCAATTGCAGCCTCTAAGTTGAATATAAAGCTTGCTCATGTTGAAGCTGGGTTGCGAAGTTTTAATAACCAGATGCCAGAAGAAATAAATCGGATACTGACAGATAGAGTAAGTGATATCCTTTTCTGTCCAACAGAAACAGCTGTAAGAAACTTGCAAGAGGAAGGCTTTGACAAATTTGGCCGTAAGATAGTTAAGTGTGGAGATGTCATGCAAGATGGTGCGAATTTTTATAGGAATTTAAGTCTTAAGCCTCATTGTAATATTAACGATAATTTTGTTTTATGTACGATTCATAGAGCAGAAAACACAGATTCGGATGACAGAATCACAGCTATCTTTGAAAGTCTGAACGAGATTGCTAAGAGCAAACAAGTAGTACTTCCTTTACATCCTCGTACTCACAAAAAACTGGTTGAATTAGAATTAGACTTGGGCAACATTACCGTCATTAAACCAGTTGGTTATCTTGAGATGGTATGGCTAATCAATAATTGTAACCTAGTTCTGACAGATAGTGGTGGCCTACAGAAAGAAGCCTATTTCTTTGGTAAACAGTGTATAACTCTGAGAGATGAGACTGAATGGGTTGAGTTGATTGAGTCAGGAGCGAATGTTTTAGTAGGAGCTAGCAAAAGTAATATTTTAGAAGCATATCAAAGTTCACGCGACTTTGATTTCAATCGCATGCCAAAGAACTTGTATGGAGATGGAAATGCTAGCAAAATTCTAGTAATGGAGCTGCTAAATGGATAAGCTAAAGAAGAAGGATATTGTATTTCTATCATTTGGAGCATATGCTACAAAAAGTGGTCTGATATACTCGCAGATGATTAAGTTTGCAGACTATCTGAGTAGCTGCAACGTATTTAATTCTGTACAGTCTATATGTATCTTGCCTAAGATATCTACATATAGAAGATTTAAAACACATAGTAAGAATCTAAAAGAATTAGAATCATCTGTTAGCAGCGGGTTATTCTTCTTTAATTCTTGGTTGCTTAACGGAAAGATGTTTAGCTTCATCTTTAAAAAAATATTTTACAAAAAGCTCAAATCAAAAATCTATGATAGGATTCAGAGTCTTGACGAAATCATCTTCCACTGCAGAAGTTATTATGCTACTGATTTTGCCTTGTACATAAAGGAAGAGTATCCGGATAAAAACATCAAAGTAGTTTTTGATATGAGAAGTTTGCTTCCGCCAGAATTTCCATACACATCTCGTCTGTTTGGAAAATACATTTATGTTTCGGGTAAGGAGTGGGAACGACAACTGATTAAAAAGTCTGATCTATCTTTGCTAGTCACTCAAAATGCCATAGAATTGCTAAAGCTCGAGGATAGTACTTACAAAAATATTCATTACATACCAATCATAGGATTTGAAAAACATCAAAGAGCAGGTGACATTGAAAGCGAATTCGATGAACGATGGAAGAAAAAGAGTTTCGGTTATGTTGGCTCAGTTGGATTGTGGCATAATCTAGAAAGTATAGAATATGTTGCTAATAAACTAAAACTAGATTTTTGCTCGAATCATGATTTCAAGATTGCAACAAACAATAAAAATCTTTTAACGAAGCTTCAAACGACCTCAATCCCCAACGATCAGATGCCAGAGTTTTATAGAAAGCAACTTGCAGTAATTATTCCTGGAGTAGTTAACGAACTAGACTATTTCAAAGCGTTGCAGATGACATCTAATTTGTTTTCTACCAAAGCATCAGAAGCTTTAAGTCTTGGAGTACCTCTAATAGTCAATAACCAAATTAGTGAACTTGCAAATTTAGTGACTGAGAATGAGTGCGGTATTGTCTTCGAATATAATCCTGAAGAGCAAAAAATAGAATTTATTAATGCTTCGAATGAGGACTTGAACTCGAAGGTTTTTTGGGAAAATTTGACACGCAACGCCTACAAGTTAGGTTCTAATTATCAAAAAGAGAACGCCCAAAAAATGTATTTGGATTATTGGTCTCTACTCTAATGCTATATGTAATTGTTACAACAATATGCGTATGTATCTCGTATTATCTATTTCGAATAGCTTCGGGTACGATGAGTATTCGAGAGATAAACCCTACATCATTCATATTTTACTATCATCTGTTACTCTACACTACAATTGGGGCTGTAATTATAGTTAATAATCTAGATGGGAGTAGTTGGTTTAGATATATAAACTTAAGCCAAGAAGTCAGAGTGTTGGGTTGGTTAGCAATACTATATACAATTATAGTAATGCCAGTTGGGATGATTTTAGCAAACTTGACTCTTAATGTGACAAGTATGAGCAAGTTTTTTTATAATTATAGAGTATCAAGCGTAGATCTGTTTACGTATGGTGCATATGGTCTAGGATTCCTCTGTAGCCTTTCCTTCTTTGGCGTATTTTATACGTTTTACACCATAGGTGAAATTCCAATATTGAGAGTCTTCACGTCTTCTAGTGCATGGGATTTGGCACGTTTAAGGATGAGCTTGAAAAGCGATTTTGGCGGTAACTCCTTTATAAGACAAGTGTTAGGTCTGATGTTAACTCCTTTTCTGTCTTACGTGTTCTTTATATACTACAGAACTACAAAGAGTGCTTGGCATCTAATAGCATTTGTTGTTTATTCATTACTCAGTGTGCTTATACTTACATACAATTTTGAGAAAGCTCCACTGCTCATCTACCTTATCGGTTTTATTTTGATTCATGTTTTAACCAATTTTATCTTGTCTAGAGTAAAGTTTTATAAGGCTGCTTTTTCTATCTTGGTTCTAGTTGTTTTTATGTATGTGTTTATTATGGGTAAGGAGATATCTGGTCTGTTTGATATAAATAATGGTGGCGGTATTTTGCAAAGAGTGTTGATTTCTCAGGTTGTAGGTGTCTTCGTCAGTTTTCAAATGTTTCCAGAGATAGAACCGTTTGTCGGTCTTTCTGGTTTGAGTGTATTTTCAGTTCCGTTCGGTATAGAACAGTCACCTGGAGTCTCAAAATTGATGATGAATTATGCTAATCCAGAAGGGACTGACTCAGGTACTGCCGGTTTCTTGGTTTCGTTATTTGTAAGTGAAGCATGGGGAAACTTCGGCTTATTTGGAATTTTATTCTCTCCATTATATGTTGGTTATCTAATTCAAATCGTCAATGTGATGCTGATGAAAATCAAGAAAAGCCCTATTTCATTGGCGTTAATTGTCTACTTAGCACTGTATTGGCCAGTGACGACTTTATTTGTAAAGTTCTATTATAATCCACATGTTCTCATTTTTGTCACTTTGGTTTTATGTCCCATGATATTCAGACATCTTTTTAGAGAGCGTTGTTATGGATAATGTAGCAATAATAACAGTAGCCTATAACCCTGATTTGGATGAAATACGCCAAAATATTAACAGCTATGTTAATCAAGCTGGATTGGTAATTCTAGTTGATAACTCGGATGACATAGATAAGATTAGATGTATGAAGAAAGCCTTTTCTGACTCTAAGCAAGTCCATCTAATATCCCTCGGTGGAAATTATGGTATAGCAAGGGCTCAAAATATAGGTTTTGAGTTTGCTTTAGGCAGAGGATTTAACTTTTTCATTGAAATGGATCAGGATTCTTCTTTGCCAAATCGGTATATAGAAAGAATCCATCAAAGATATATTAGCTTGACGGATAGTGGTATCAACGTAGCGGGCATTGGGCCAACAACTGAATTTAGAAGTGAAGATTTGGATGATTCAACTAATTCAGAATGTAAAGAAGCGAAGACTACCTTGAGTTCCGGTTTTTTTTCTTCAAGAGATGCATTTATTGCTATCGGTGGAAAGGATGAGGACCTATTTATAGATTTGGTCGATTGGGATTGGTGTTGGAGAGCTTGGGACCAAGGTTACAGAGTATTTGTAGATCATTCGTTGGTAATTTGCCATAGAAGTGGTGATGGTCATAAAAAGATAGGGTATTGGTATTTTGGAGTATCTTCACCCTTTAGGCTATATTATCAGTTTAGAAATAGTCTATATATGATGAGGAAAGGGTATGTTCCTTTCTCTTGGAAGTTAAAGAGGTTGTTTATTTTGTTAACAAAGCCGTTTATATACTTGATCTTTTATGATAAGAAGATATTAAGATTGAAGTATATTTTTCGTGCGATTTTAGATTTCTTGAAGAATAAAAAGGGTAGTTTGACATAAAGTGATTTTGTTGAATCCATCTTCTTGGTTTTTATTTATTTTGGTGCTTGAGCTTGTATTATTATGGTTATTTTAGGCGAAAAAATGTTAGGTAGCAAAGTTGCAGTTATAATGTCTGTATATGAAAAAGATACAGTTGAATACTTGAAAGAATCAATTGAAAGTATACTAAATCAATCATATCAAGACCTGATGTTTTTTATTCAAGTAGATGGTGTTGTCTCTGTCGAGATAGCTAACTTGTTAGAATTCTATTCTTCTGACCAAAGGGTGGTAGTGACTTTTCATGAGGTTAACCTTGGCCTAGCTCATCGATTAAATGATGCTATTGATCAAGTATTGCATTATGGTGGTTTTGATTTTGTAGCTCGAATGGACGCAGACGATATTTCGGTTAATAACAGGATAGAATTACAAGTACAGTATTTAACTGGACACCAAGATATTGATGTGCTCGGAACTGACGTTATAGAAATCGATGAAAGTGGAAACGAGTTGTTTTACAAGAGAATGCATGGAACTCACAAAGCACTTAGCGAAAACATAATCAAAAGATGCCCATTTAATCACCCTACAGTGGTTTTCAAGGTTGATGTGTTCAAGGAAGGCTTTAGGTATAACTCTGATTTGATGAATACGCAAGATTATTATTTTTGGGTCGACCTTTTGGCTGCAGGAAAAAGGTTCGCGAATATTAATGAAGCTTTGCTCTATTTTAGATTGGATAGTACATTCCATGCGAGAAGGGGACTAAAGAAAGCCAATAACGATCTTTTCTCTAGAGTTTATGCTTTGAAGAAATTGCGGAACATGACATTAACTAATTGCTTACACTTGATTCTACTATATATATTAAGATTATCACCTAAGTTCATAAAAAAATTTGCATATAATAATTTTCGATAGCTAGGTTAAGTCCTGAGGAAGGGATAATCATGAACATGTTAGAGGGTGCGTAGCGTATTTTGTTCTCACTTTTTGAGCTGCATTAGTTAGCTTTACCACACAACGACCAATAGTCTGATGATCAATTTGTAGATCATTTTGAGTGTTTTTTAACAACTCCATAGATAATTTGGATGCCCAACAATTTGCAAGAAGCAACCATTTATGCATTTAGATGTTATTCCAGATAACTGACAACAAGGCAAAGTCGAGCGAGTACAAGTTAACTGATATCATTTTTTTAAAAATTTACGCTGTGCTTTCTGGTCAAGATGATAGGAAAGCTATTTTCCTTTACGGCGAAGCTAAGTTGGAATTTTTAAAACGATTTGGCGATTTCAGTCATGACGCTCCATCTACTTCGACGATAGCCAGTGTAGTGGTCAACAAATTCCGGACACTAACTTAAGCCGATTTTCGGCAGTAACTGGCGACAGCCCATCATTTGCTTGATGAGGCCGTTGCCTATTGTAGTAATCCATCAAGTAATAGCTGATATCTCTCTTTGCTTGAGTTTGAGTCAGATACCCATTAGCTGGTATCCATTCGGTTTTTAAGCTTCTAAATAGCCTTTCCATAGGGGCATTGTCCCAACAGTTACCTCGACGACTCATGCTCTGAGTTATACGATATCGCCAAAGCCTTTGACGGTATTTTAGGCTACTGTATTGGCTTCCTTGGTCTGAGTGGAACATCACGTTGCTAGGCCGCCCTCGTTGTTCCCAAGCCATATCCAAGGCTTTGCAAGTCAACTCTGCATTGGGTCTGTCTGATAGTGCCCAACCTACTACACGGCGGCTAAATAAGTCGAGTACAACAGCCAGATAACTCCATTTTGAACCAGACCAGATGTAAGTAATATCACCACACCAAACTTCATTTGGAGTGGTAACGGAGAACTCTCGCTTCAACCTATTGGGGATATCTGGTCGCTCTAGCTTAGCCTGCTTATAGCGATGCGAGCCTGGTTGTTTGCTTATCAGCTCTGCTTCTTGCATAAGCTTGCGTACTTTGAAGCGTCCGACATCAAAGCCCTCAGACTGAAGCATAGAAGCAAGAGTCCGACTACCAGCAGCGCCGCGACTCATGTTAAAGAGCTGCTTTACTCGGCTGACTAACTGAATGCGATTAGCATCCGGCTTTCGTTGTTTAAACTCGTAGTAGCAGGAAGACGCGACATCGAACAGCTTACAAAGAACTTTGACCGGTTCATGCCCCCTCAACTGGTCAATTAGCGAGAACGTTCGAGTTCGTCCGACATTAAGAGAGCTGTAGCTTTTTTTAGTATAGATTTTTCTCTTTCTAAGCGATTAATCCTAGCTTCTAACTCTTGGATCTTCTGCTGTTCTGGCGTCAGAGCTTTAACCGTTGGCGTTTCTCCGCCACGCTCAATCTTGAGTTGATCGACCCAGCGTCGTAAGGCCGTATCACCGATGTCTAGAGAGCGTGCCGCCTCAGATATTGAATATCCTTGATCAAGAACCAAGCTTGCGGCATCTACTTTGAACTCAGAAGAAAATGTACGTCGTTGTCGTTTAGTCATTGAACACCTCATTTATGGCGGAGACTTTACTACCTAATTTGGTGTCCGGGATCATTAAACCACTACAGTCAGTCTCGGACAGCATAAAGTTTACGGAAAAAGCAATGAGTTCACTACTACTCCAGGCTTGCTTTAACCAACTGATATATAAGCATGTTTAGCCATTATTGATGCGATTGGTCGCCAAAAGAAAATCGTGCAGAAAATTTTAGATAAAGAAGCGGATTATCTGTTGGCTCCATAGGGTAACCAAGGAATGTTAGAGCAAGCGTTTGCTGATTACTTTCGAATGGAAATAAGAGTGGCTTTAGTGAATACAGATTTATCGATCTTGGGTTACATTGAGTATGAATGGCCTGAGTTAAGAACCATGAGCATCGTTGCTTCGAGTCATCAAGAATCGGCTGTAGCGACAGAGCAAGAGGTCAGTATTCGCTACTACATTTGCTCTAAGGAACTCGAAGCTAAAACGTTACTTGAGGCAACACGATCCCATTGGGGTGTAGAGGTCATGCACTGGTCTCTTGATACAGCATTTTGCGAAGACAATTCTCGTATTTAGAGCGGACGATAGAGCAGAGTCTTTTGCTAGGATCAGACAGATATGGTTAAACAATCGAAGGAGTGAAACGATTTTGAAAGCGAGTATTATACACAAAAGAGCGATGTGTGCGATGAATACTGAACACTTTTTTTGAAGGTTCTGGTAAGCCTTTATTGACGCGGATGTTCATGATTTTTCCGTAGGGATGTACATAATTTTTTCGTGTAAAAATAAAGGGATGCGCTGTGCAATGGACCAAAGATATCGAATTAAGGCACATATGAGCCTTATATGACAGCGGTGTTCGTGGTTAATAGCATAGCACTTCTATATTTGAATATAACAACGTATAAACCGATTCTATGATGATATAGATATAAATGGTTGAACACAGGACAATAGGAAGATTAGTGAAAATAATAGTGACCGGCGGTGCAGGTTTTATAGGCAGCGCTGTAATTCGTCATATCTTGAACGAGACCTCTGACAGCGTCGTCAATGTCGATGTGCTGACCTATGCTGGCAATTTGGAGTCGTTACCAGATGCTGAAAAATCTGATCGTTATGCGTATGAACAGGTGGATATCTGCGATTTTGGTGCGCTAGAGAAGGTGTTTGAACAGCATCAACCGGATGCGGTGATGCATTTAGCCGCCGAGTCTCATGTTGATCGCTCTATCGATGGGCCTGCCGCCTTTATTCAAACTAACTTGGTGGGCACGTTTAACATGCTTGAGGTTGCACGCCAGTATTGGAAGAACCTCGGTGAGGGGAAGCAATCGGCGTTTCGTTTCCATCATATCTCTACCGATGAGGTGTATGGCGATCTTGAGGGTACGGATGATCTGTTTACGGAACAGACCTCTTATGAGCCAAGTAGTCCATATTCAGCTAGTAAAGCGGGATCGGATCACCTAGTTCGCGCCTGGGGACGTACCTACGACTTCCCTGTGTTGGTGACCAACTGCTCTAACAACTATGGTCCCTACCATTTCCCTGAGAAACTGATCCCTTTGATGATCCTAAATGCACTTGAAGGCAAATCGTTACCTGTCTATGGCGATGGATTACAGATCCGCGATTGGCTGTTTGTCGAAGACCATGCTCGCGCCTTGTACAAAGTGGTGACGGAAGGGGTAGTCGGTGAGACCTACAATATTGGCGGCCACAATGAGAAAGCCAATATTGAGGTGGTGAAAACGGTCTGTGCGCTGCTTGAAGAGTTGGTACCAAACAAGCCACAAGGTGTTGCACACTATCAAGACCTCATTACCTACGTAACGGATCGCCCAGGGCATGATGTCCGCTACGCTATCGACGCTTCTAAAATTGAGCGTGAGTTGGGTTGGACACCAGAAGAGACCTTTGAATCCGGTATTCGTAAAACCGTTGAGTGGTATTTGAATAACCGTGAGTGGTGGAGTCGGGTACTCGATGGCTCGTATTCTCGTGAGCGTCTAGGCACGCAGTAAGTACTAACCACTATCCATTGAAAACTCACCTAAGGCTTTGCCCCAAAGCTCTAGGTGTTATTGATTCTGGAACTATCAATTCAAGAACTATCAACCCAGGACCTAACGACTATGAAAGGTATTGTTCTCGCCGGTGGCTCTGGCACTCGCCTTTATCCACTTACTCGCGGTACATCTAAACAACTACTTCCTATTTACGACAAGCCAATGGTGTACTACCCAATTTCAACTTTGATGTTGGCGGGTATTCGTGACATTCTCATCATTACCACCCCAGAGGATCAGGCTGGCTTCCAGCGCTTGCTTGGCGATGGCTCTGACTATGGGGTTAACCTGGAATATAAAATTCAGCCATCTCCAGATGGACTTGCCCAGGCTTTTATCATCGGTGAGGAATTTATTGGTGATGATTCCGTCTGCTTGGTGCTAGGCGATAACATCTATTACGGTCAGTCGTTCGGACAACAGTTGAAACGTGCCCGAGAGCTGACCTCGCAAGGTCTAGCCACCGTGTTTGGCTATCAAGTGAAAGATCCTGAGCGCTTTGGTGTGGTGGAGTTTGATAGTGAGATGAAGGCCGTATCCATTGAAGAGAAACCTCAGCAGCCTAAATCAGACTATGCGGTCACCGGTTTGTACTTCTACGATAACCGTGTTGTCGATTGGGCCAAGCAGGTTAAACCGTCTGAGCGCGGCGAGCTGGAGATCACCACGTTGAATCAAATGTATCTGCAAGATGGCTCGCTAACTGTTGAGCTGCTTGGGCGTGGCTTTGCTTGGTTAGATACAGGGACCCATGAAAGCTTGCATGAGGCGTCGTCGTTTGTGCAGACTATCGAGAACGTTCAAGGACTTAAGGTCGCCTGTCTTGAAGAGATTGCCTGGCGTAACCAATGGCTGAGCGATGAAGCGCTGCTTGAGATTGCTCAGCCGATGATGAAAAACGAGTACGGGCAGTATTTAGCGCGTCTTGTGAATGACAAAACCAAGAAGGCTAACTAAGTGAAGAAAGTACTGATTACCGGCAGCCGTGGTCAGGTAGGCCACTGTCTGAACGATGTATTAGCTGAGCGTGATGATGTTGATGTAATTGCTTACGATCGCGACCTTTTAGACATCACCAATGAGAGTCAAGTTGCTTCAGTGCTAACAGAGTTGGCCCCTGATGTCATCATCAACTGTGCTGCACACACCGCGGTAGATAAGGCAGAAACCGACGTCGAGATGAGCTATGCCATTAACCGTGATGGCCCTCGACACCTCGCCCAAGCAGCGGCGTCGCTTGGCGCTGTGATACTGCATATCTCGACTGACTATGTTTTTGATGGCGACAAGGCTGAGCCCTATGTAGAAACCGACACACCGAACCCGAAAGGGGTTTATGGACAAAGTAAGCTAGCAGGCGAAGAGGCGGTCGCGGCGCATTGCTCACGCTATGCGATTTTGCGCACCGCGTGGGTGTTTGGTGAGCATGGCAATAATTTTGTTAAAACCATGCTTCGCTTGGGCCAAGATAGACCAAAGCTAGCTATTATTGGTGACCAGTTTGGCGGTCCTACCTATGCGGGGGATATTGCCAATGCGCTGGTGATGATGATGGATAGCTTTACCGGTCCTGAGCAAGCGGGCGTGTATCACTTCTCTGGCGCGCCACATGTTAGCTGGTATCAGTTTGCTAAGGCTATCTTCGCATCAGCAGATGAACACGGCGTGCTACCTCAAATCCCTCAGGTGCATGAGATCACAGCTGACCAATACCCACTACCAGCACCAAGACCAGCCAACTCTCGCTTGAACTGCGACAAGATCCAGCAAGTGTTTGCGATAGCGCCAAGTGATTGGCAAAGCGCGCTAGAGAATATTAAACAGTACGGCTAGGAAACAGAGCATGAAAGTAAAAGCAACAAGCATCCCAGATGTAAAGATTATTGAGCCTCAAGTCTTCGGCGATGAGCGCGGCTTCTTTATGGAAACCTGGCAACAGAACAAATTTGAGCGGCTGGTCACCGGCAAGTCAACCCCGTTTGTGCAAGACAACCACTCAAAGTCGAGCAAGGGCATTTTGCGCGGCCTGCACTACCAAACCGAAAACACCCAAGGCAAACTAGTACGTGTAGTGTCTGGCGAGGTGTTTGACGTTGCCGTCGATGTCCGCAAAGACTCACCGACGTTCGGCCAGTGGGTAGGAGTATACTTATCAGCAGAGAACAAACGCCAGCTATGGGTACCAGAAGGCTTTGCTCACGGGTTTTATGTGACCAGTGATGAGGCGGAGTTTGTGTATAAGTGCACAGATTACTATAACCCATCTGCTGAGCACTCTATAGCTTGGGATGATCCTGAGATTGGGATTGAGTGGCCCATTGAAGCAGAGCCCATTCTTTCTAGTAAAGATATGAACGGTAATAGTATTAATAGCTCTTTATTGCTTTAATGTAGGGAAATGGTAAATAAATAGAAGGTTTGAAGAGTGTCATTATTTGTAAAGTGAACACTAAATACTAAACAACGAAGGGTGCGATTGGTTTTGATTGCCTTTTTTAGGTATTAGCAGAATATGAGTGACGTAAAGCTTATGAATTATCCATATGTTAGTATGGCTTTTCACGAGTGTTCATGAATTTCAAATGTAATATATTAGAGAACTTGGTTAGGAAAAATATGAAATATTTGGTGACAGGGGCAGCAGGTTTTATAGGAGCCGCGGTTTCCCATAAGTTATGTGAGATGGGACATACCGTTATCGGTATTGATAACCTAAACACTTATTATGACGTTAATTTGAAACTTGAACGATTACAAAATTTGAAACCTCATAAGAATTTTATCTTTCGCACATTAGATCTATTTGAGAAAACCGCTGTTGCGTCATTGTTCCAAGTAGAGCAATTTGATAAGGTCATACACCTTGGTGCGCAAGCTGGGGTTCGGTTCTCACTAGAAAACCCTCACACATACTCGGACGCGAATCTAGCGGGGCACATAAATATATTAGAAGGGTGTCGTCACAATAACATCCAACACTTAGTCTATGCCTCTAGCAGTTCTGTTTACGGAATGAATAAAGAGCAGCCTTTTAAAGAGTCTCATGCGGTAGATCATCCCGTTTCTTTGTATGCTGCGACCAAAAGAGCCAATGAGCTTCTCTCTCATACCTATTCTCACCTCTATGATATTCCAACTACTGGATTAAGGTTCTTCACAGTTTATGGTCCTTGGGGAAGGCCTGACATGGCTCCATTTAAGTTTACAAAAGCTATCGCTGAAGGTAGGACTATTGATGTGTATAACCATGGCAACATGTACCGTGATTTTACGTTTATCGATGATATTGTCGAAGGCATTATACGCGTGCAAGACTTGATACCTGTTCGTGATGACGGCTATCGAGATACACCAAATAGCAGTGACGCACCTTACTCCATTTACAATATTGGTAATGGTTCACCAGTGAAATTAATGGATTTTATCAACGCGATTGAAGAAGCGTTAGGCGTTGAAGCGAAGAAGAATTTCATGCCAATGCAGCCCGGCGATGTACCATCAACATGGGCATCTACAGAAGCATTATATGAAGCTACTGGCTATAAACCGAGTGTTGACATAAAAACAGGCGTCAATAGTTTTGTTGCTTGGTATAAAGATTATTACAAGGCTTAGAGAGTTATTATGAAAATTACTATTGCCGGAACTGGCTATGTGGGGCTATCAAATGCAATGCTGTTAGCGCAGCATTGTGAAGTCGTGGCGTTGGATGTGATCGCTGAAAAAGTGGAGATGCTAAACAGTAGAAAATCTCCTATTATGGACGCAGAGATTGAGGCATTTCTTAAAGAGAAAGAACTCAAATTTATCGCCACTTTAGATAAAGAGGCAGCCTACAAAAATTCAGATTATGTAATAATTGCGACACCAACGGATTACGACCCTGAGACCAATTATTTTAACACAAAATCGGTAGAAGCCGTCATTGCCGATGTACTCGAACTGAACCCAAATGCAACGATGGTGATCAAATCGACTGTGCCGGTAGGCTTTACCCAGTCAGTTAGAGAAAAATTTGGTACTGATAGTATTATTTTCTCGCCAGAATTCTTACGTGAAGGCACTGCATTGTTCGATAACTTACATCCTTCTCGCATCATTGTCGGTGAGCGTAGTGAGCGTGCTAAAGTTTTTGCAGATTTGTTGGTTGAAGGCGCAGAGAAAGAAAATATCGATGTGCTGTTCACAGATTCGACTGAAGCAGAGGCGATAAAGCTGTTTTCTAACACCTATCTTGCTATGCGTGTAGCGTACTTTAACGAACTCGATACGTACGCTGAGACACATGGATTAGAAAGTCGTCAAATCATCGAAGGAGTTGGTTTGGATCCTCGAATCGGCAGTCATTACAACAATCCGTCATTTGGTTATGGAGGATACTGCTTACCAAAGGACACTAAACAGCTTTTGGCGAACTATTCCGATGTTCCAAACAATCTAATTCAGGCGATTGTTGCTGCGAATACTACGCGTAAAGACTTTATTTCTGACAGCGTCATGAAGCGCAACCCAAAAACTGTGGGTATCTATCGCCTTATCATGAAGTCGGGTTCCGATAACTTCCGAGCTTCCAGTATCCAGGGCATCATGAAACGCCTCAAGGCCAAAGGCATTGGAGTGGTGGTTTATGAGCCAGTCCTTCAAGAAAAAGAGTTCTTCCATTCAGAAGTGTTGACGGACCTTGAAGAGTTTAAGTCTCGCTCTGATGTGATTGTCTCAAACCGCATGGCGCAAGAGCTTTTGGATGTGGAAGACAAAGTCTATACGCGCGACTTGTTTAATGGTGATAAGTAGTTCCCAACAGTCACAATATTAGAAAGGATCCTTGTGATCCTTTTTTATTGTCATCCCTAAACCACCGCCTTTGGCGGTGGTGATTGTTCCTAAGGGCTGTTGCCCGAAAACACGTCCATGTTAGAAGTAAGACTCTTATTCACCACAAGTAAGAGGAAACAATTAACATAGGCGATTGTAGAAGTTCATCACACGTCTACTGGCGATGCAAATACCATATAGTTTGGACTCCAAAGTACAGGTTCAAAATTCTTAAGGGCAACGTAGCCAAAGAGTTGTACAAGTTTATCTACATACTCTGCAATATGAAGGATTGTGAGGTACTGGAGCTAAATATTCAGCCTGATCACGTTCATTTGGTGTCATCGTCCCACCGAAAGTTTCAATTTCAACGTTAATGGGCACTTTGAAGGGGCGGTCTGCAATTCGCCTATTCAATAAGTTTGCTCATATTCGAAAGAAACTATGGGGAAATCATATTTGGGCGAGGGAATCCTTTGTTGATACCGTAGGTGTGAACGAGGACATAATTCGGCGCTACGTTAGACATCAAGACAAAAAAGACCAAGAGTATGAGGCTCAGTTGGAGTTAAAGATGAACTAACAGCGCGGAGACGCCCCCTTTGAGGGGGCTGAAAGCTAAAGCCGCCTTCTAAGAAGGCGGATTTTTACTGCTCAAATTCAGATAGTTAAAAATAAACTGTCTCAAGGATGAGACGTATTTGAGACAGTTTTAGTGACTTGTAAATTCCCCCCAATAGTCACTTTCAGCTTCTTAGGCCGCTACATTTAGGCTCCGTTTAAGGTGAGGTCAACGCAAAGAGAGCGTGTGTTGCTTCTTGCTCTATGCTCCCCTGTTAGTTGGAAAAATTATTATGATAAAACACTGTTTATTCCCTGCCGCTGGTTACGGCACTCGCTTTCTTCCTGCAACAAAATCCATGCCTAAAGAGATGATGCCAGTCGTCAACAAGCCGCTCATCGAGTATGGCGTTGAAGAAGCCATTCAGGCCGGGATGGATCACATGGTGATTGTCACCGGTCGAGGAAAGCATACGCTCATGGATCATTTTGACAAAAACTATGAGCTTGAGCACCAAATCAGTGGCTCGTCCAAAGAGTCGCTCCTAACGGACATTCGTTCTTTGATTGATTCCGCCTCTTATACCTACATTCGACAGCGCGAAATGAAAGGCCTTGGACATGCGATCCTCACAGGGAAAGAGCTTGTGGGTGATAACCCTTTTGCTGTCGTATTGGCAGACGATCTTTGTGTTAACGAGGAGTCAGGCGTACTGTCGCAAATGGTCGAGCTCTACAATAAGTTTCGATGCTCTATCGTTGCCGTTGAAGAAGTACCGGAATCGGAAACTCACAAATATGGGGTGATCGCCGGTGAGAAGCTCAAAGAGGATTTGTACCGCGTTGATAATATGGTTGAAAAACCAAAGGCTGGCACCGCGCCAAGCAACTTAGCTATCATTGGGCGCTATATTCTAACGCCGGATATTTTTGAGCACATCGAAAATACGCAGCCGGGGAAAGGTGGTGAGATACAAATTACTGACGCACTGTTGAAGCAAGCCCAACAAGGCTGTGTGATGGCGTTTAAGTTTAAAGGCAAACGTTTTGATTGTGGCAGTGTTGAGGGCTATATGGATGCTACGAATTATTGCTATCAAAACTTGTATCTAGACAATGATAAACAAGCGCCAGCTGAAGCAAACAAGCGCAACCACAAAGATCTCACTCCAGCGTGATAGGTAACAAATTTCGTCAGGCCGTTGTCTCTCACCCGTACTATGACATCGTGTGCAAATTGGGCTTATTGGCCACATTTGGAGGGATCCTCTATTTCTCTCTGATGCCTAACTATTCTGCATCAATTGTGACTTTTGATGGTGCTGATAAACTCAAGCACGTTTTTGCTTACTTGGTGTTAGGCTTTGCGGTTTCACTGGTGGTACCCAGACGATTGTTTGTTTTGTCATTGCTAGGATGTTGGTTTTTAAGTGGTGCTATTGAGCTTCTACAGATGCTGCAACCAGGTCGGAAAGCATCATGGTATGATTGGTGCGCCAATGGGGTGGGGCTTATATTGGCGTTTTGCGCCGTCTATTGGCTGCGGTTGCTCTATCGCGCAACGTAGTATCGCTCTGATAAATGCGCCGTTGATACGTTGCTCATCGAATAGATTTAAATACGCATAGTCTACTATCACTGCTGTTCTGATCGGTGTGATGTCATCGTGGTAAAGTTGCAGTTTTGCAGCTTAATTCTCTTCGATTTAATTTAGCTACAACGTATCCTCTAAGCAGACTCTTCCGTGTTCTCAATGGAGCGGAGAGGTAATGTACTGGTTTCTCGATACAGCATTTTGTGAGGACAATTCTCGCATTAGAGTGGACGAACGTGAACGAGCGCAGGCTTTCGCGAGGATCAGACAGATGTGTTTGAACCTATTAAAGAGTGAGAGCACTTTTAAAGGTGTCATCAAACGTAAACGAATGAACTGTGTAAAGAACGAAAATCACCTAATTGAGGTTCTTTTAAGCCTTGTATGACGTTGGTGTTCGTGCGGTTTCCATATACTAAAAACTTAACTCAACATTATTAGGTAATACCAGTGAAATTTAGTGCTGTCATTCTCGCTGCGGGGAAAGGAACCCGTATGTATTCAAATAAACCCAAAGTCCTCCATGAACTAGCGAAGAAACCAATGGTCAAGCATGTGATTGATACTTGCAAATCTTTAGATGCTAAAGGACTTCATTTGGTTTATGGCCATGGGGGTAACCAGATGAAAGCAGCTCTAGCGAGTGATGACTTAGTTTGGGTAGAGCAATCTGAACAGCTCGGGACAGGGCATGCCGTCGCGCAGGCTGCTCCTCACTTATCTGATGACGAAAAAATTCTTGTTCTGTATGGCGATGTGCCATTGATATCAGAACAAACGATACAAAACCTTGTCGATGCTTACCCCAAAGGAGGCATCGCATTGTTAACTGTGATGCTTGATGACCCGACTGGCTACGGACGCATAGTACGCAAGAATGGCCCTGTAGTTGCTATCGTAGAGCAAAAAGACGCGTCTGAGGAGCAAAAGCTCATTAAGGAAGTGAATACGGGGGTAATGGTAGCCTCAGGAAAGGACTTCAAGCGCTGGCTTTCAGGTTTGAGTAACGACAATGCCCAGGGTGAGTACTATCTAACCGACGTCATTGCAGCAGCGCACGATGAAGGCTGTGCTGTAGAGACTGTTCATCCAAAAAGCCCAATAGAATTTGAGGGTGTGAATAACCGTGCTCAGCTAGCTAGATTAGAAAGAGCATTCCAAAATGCGCAAGCTCAACGTCTTTTAGAAAAAGGTGTCATGCTAAGAGATCCAAGTCGCTTTGACTTAAGAGGTGAACTTGAGACCGGTATGGATGTTGAACTTGATATAAATGTTATTGTTGAAGGCAAAGTAAAGCTTGGTAGTAACGTCAAAGTGGGTGCTGGAGTAGTGCTTAAAGATTGTGAAATAGCTGAAGGTACCGTTGTTCGACCACACTCGATTATTGAGCAAGCTAGCGTCGGCGCTCATTGCACTATCGGTCCATTTGCTCGATTACGACCGGGCACTGCAATGGCAAATGATTCGCATGTCGGCAACTTTGTTGAGCTTAAGAACACAAAAATTGGTGAAGGCTCCAAAGCGAATCATTTAACTTACTTAGGTGATAGTGAAATCAGTAATGGAACCAATATAGGTGCCGGCACTATTACTTGCAATTATGATGGCGCCAATAAGTTTAAGACAATTATTGAAGACAATGTATTTGTCGGTTCTGATACACAGCTGATTGCACCTGTAACGGTTAAGTCAGGTGCAACGATTGGTGCAGGGAGCACTATCACCAAAGATGTAGAAAATGACGAGTTGGTGCTTACACGTGCACAACTTACCATCAAGCAAGACTGGGTTCGTCCAGTAAAACAGTAATCAAAAACAGAAAGATAACACTATGCAACGTAAATACTTTGGCACTGATGGCGTACGAGGAAAAGTAGGTACTTTTCCAATTACCCCTGATTTTGCATTGAAGCTTGGCTGGGCTGCGGGACGAGTACTGTCTCGCATGGGGACTAAAAAAGTCATTATCGGTAAAGACACTCGTATCTCTGGCTATATGTTGGAATCCTCTTTGGAAGCGGGGTTATCGGCTGCAGGTATCAGCGCGGTAATGTGTGGTCCAATTCCGACGCCTGCTGTCGCGTATCTAACAAAAACATTTCGCGCAGAAGCGGGTATCGTGATCAGCGCCTCGCACAACCCATATTACGACAATGGGATTAAGTTTTTCTCAGCGTCGGGTGAGAAACTGCCTGATGAAGTTGAGCTTGCGATTGAAGCTGAGCTTGACAAAGAGATTGAGTGCGTTGAGTCAGACCAACTTGGCCGAGCGACTCGGATGGATGATGCTGCTGGCCGTTATATCGAGTTTTGTAAAGGCACCTTTGCAGCATCTGAAACACTGACGGGTCTAAAAGTGGTAGTCGATAGTGCAAACGGCGCTGCTTACCATATTGCACCGAATGTCTTTGCTGAGCTTGGTGCAGAAGTGGTTTCGATTGGTGACAAGCCAAATGGCATAAACATCAATGAAAAATGCGGCGCAACTGATTTGAAATTGCTTCAAACGAAAGTGTTGGAAGAAAAAGCAGATATTGGTATCGCTTTAGATGGTGATAGTGACCGTATCATGCTGGTGGATGAGCATGGTGAAGCTATCGATGGTGACCAAATCCTGTATGTATTAGCAAAACAGGCATTAAAAGAGGGGCGCCTGAACGGTGGTGTGGTCGGTACTCTCATGTCAAACATGGGATTAGAGTTGGCGCTACAAAATTTAGGCATTCCCTTTGTTCGCGCAAAAGTAGGTGATCGCTATGTTATGGAGCAGTTGCTAGAGCGCGATTGGTGGCTTGGCGGTGAAAACTCAGGTCATGTAATTTGCCGTGATAAGGTGACCACGGGTGATGCAATTGTTGCAGCACTACAAGTACTTTGCGTTGTTAAGCAAACTGGCTTGACGATTACTGAGTTAGCCTCAGATATGCCAATGCTGCCACAAGTACTGATCAATGTGCGCTTTGTTGATGGTACTGACCCGCTAAACTCTGATGATGTGCTCGATGCTGTGCACCAAGCGGAAAAAGCGCTTGGCGCTCACACCTCTGAGGCGAAAGGGCGCGTTTTATTGAGGAAGTCGGGGACTGAACCTCTTATTCGTGTAATGGTTGAGGCTAAATCAGAGACAGATGCGCATCACTGGGCTAGTGCGATCGCAAAAGCGATTGAGCAGTTTGATGGTGTGGCAGCGTAAACCTTCTGGGAAGATTCATGAATATGTCAGTGTTTAAAGGGCGGGACGGCATACTCAGATAGAGAGGTTGGTTAAAAATTTTGAGTTTACCGGTTTGTCGAATTCTCGCAATTTTCTAGTCACCATCCAACTCAATGATTTTTTGGTGATTAGCCTGTCGGTTAGACGCGATGCTTATGATTTTTCCGTGAATTACAGATTTAATGGAAATGGGCAATGGATGAGATCCATTGCCCATTTTTTTATGCCATTAGAAATCGCGAATTAAATATAAGCGCATCATAACCCCCAAATTCTAATTATCTGGAACGAATAAAAGAAAATACAGGACACCATATATTTTTGACGTCCTTCCAACACCCTGCCAGGCTTACTCTATCTGTTTGGATTTTGTTCACTTTGGCGACTAGGATGCCGTAGGCTTACTCATGTCAGCGCCGATGTAAAAATGACCTACTAACGTCAATTTAAAATTGACCCATCTGAGGCAAACTATCCGTTCGTAACATGGACAAAGCTGCAGATTATGATCAATCAGGAGTAACTAGTGGAAATACACTTTTAACTCAGCGCTGACATCTCCAAGGAAAGCATGCTTCTCGAGCGATTGAACATGAGTACTGATGGGTGGCTGCGACTATCCGAGAGCTTTGGAAGTAAGTTTCGTTGGGCAGTTGGTACTGTCTGGGAGCTTGGATTATACGCGATTCACACTAGCAGGGCTTGGGTGTCGGGTTAAAGGCAGGTGTTAGGAAAGCTTTGATATCGAGTGAGTCATTTGCTCATATCGAAACTTATGGTCTTAAGCTTCAATACTATTGAGTCTGTCACCCAGTAGGTTTGAGCGTTGATATGTTAGCGCGAATGCCCGAAGCATAGCGCATCTGAGACCTCGACCTTTAACTTAAGAAGAGTCAAAGGCCGATTGACAGGGGCGGGTTTACTTAGACTCGGCGGCCTCAGCTCCTACGTCTTGTCCCAGCTTGTTGCGCACAAAGCGAGTAATACGCCAGATATACGACAGACACAACGCATACCCGATAAAACACGCAATAAACCCATAAAACATAATGGGCTCTGGAATCTGTGCCATCTCACCATATAAACCAAATCCAGTCAGCGCCGAAGCAAGCACACAAATCGCCAGCAGCGTTTGTCTCGAGCTAAGCCCCAAACGCTGACAAATATGATGCAGGTGTTCACGGTCTGGTTTAAACGGCGAATCACCACGACGAACACGACGAATCATGATCGCCGCCATATCCATTAACGGTAGCGCAATCAACCAAAGTGCTGTTACCGGCCTCATAATCGCGCCCGACTCATCCTGGCTTCCGCTAAGAAGCAGCCAAATGACGGTAAAACCAATCATCATGCTCCCTGCATCACCCATAAACACTTTACGCTTGCGTCCTAATAAACCTAGGTTCATACCGATATACGGCAGCGCCGCTGCAATAAAGATAAGACAAAGCAAACCCAGGCCCGAGTGCCCGTCTTGATAAAGAAGAAATGCTAAAGCACCGAAAGATACAATCGACAACCCGCCAAGTAGCCCGTCAATCCCGTCCACCATATTGAACGCATTGATTGCGCCAATCACGCCTAACACAGTAATCAATACCGCGAAACCACCAAGCTCGGTGTGGCCCAAGCCAAACATGTTCCCTAGTGTATGCAGTTCTAGCTCTGCAAAATGCATCATAGCAAGTGAAAGCAGCGCTTGGCATAACATGCGAGACTTAAAACTAATATCGTATTTGTCATCAACTGCCCCTAATGCGGTGAGGGTACAGATTGAAAACAAGAATAGGCCTGCATGATCAAGGTCTATATCAAACGCGAGTACTGTAATGGTCACGGTGATACATATTGAGATACCACCGACCAATGGTACTGCGCCTTGATGGTGTTTTCTTGCATTTGGTTTGTCAACAAGACCAATAACTTTAGCCAGTTGTCTTGCAAAAAATAACGTGATGAAGGCGGTGACCGCCACAAAGCCGAGGAGTAAAGTCATGTATCCTACTGAGTAACATTTTTTATGTAATTAGAATTTGTTGGGTTCTTTTTTTGTGACCCATCGCTTAATGTTACTGGAGTTTTGGTCGCATATGAAGGTGGGCCTGCATATATTTTTTCTATATCACTTCGATTTTCAGATAATAATGACCAATATCACGAATTGTGCATCTATATTCACATTGTGTTACTCATCGGTCATCAACCTGCAGAGGCTTCTTGAGGCTGATTTCGTCTCATTAGGCGAATATAGGCGGTAAGGCGGAAGATCTTTGAAAGGCTCCAATAGTAGCCACCAAATAACGCCAAAAACAGATAGAACATGGTGGAGTCTTGGGCGTCAACTAACTCGCCTATGATGCCAAGTGAAGCAAATAATGTAGCGATAGCTGTGATGATAAAGAGGGTCTGTTTGGAGTTAAATCCAACGCGCTGAAAAATATGGTGGAGATGCCCTCTGTCTGGTGTCATTGGTGATTGGCCTTTTTTGATGCGCCTAACCATAATAGCCACCATGTCCATAAGCGGAACGGCAATCAGCCATAGTGCTGTCACAGGGCGCACGGAGTCATCAATGGTTGAGATGATGGATGATTCCGCTTGTTGGGTTAGGGTGAAGAGTAGCCATACTACTACAAAGCCAATCATCATACTGCCTGCATCGCCCATAAAGAGTCGATACTTGTTGCCGAGTAGGCCCAAGTTAAAGACAAGGTAGGGACCAATAGCGCAAAGTAGTAGTGAACACAGTTGTAAGTGCGCTATATCACCTTGTAGAGCAAATAATAGACAAAGCGCGAGGAGTGTGACACTTGCTAAACTGCCAAGCAGACCATCAATACCATCTACCATATTAAAGGCATTGATAGCGCCGATAACGGCAATGATCGTTAGAGGCAGCGATAGCCAATCAAAGGTGACATAACCAAAGCCAAAGGCACCGCCAAAAGTTACTAGCTGAACGTCTGCAATTAGAGCAATGAGAGTGGCTATAAAGGCCTGTACGATCAGACGACTACGGCAACTTAGGTCGTAGCGGTCGTCGAGGACGCCAAGGAGTACTAATCCTGCGACTGACGCCACAAATAGGCTCTGAAAGGGAATGAGTTCGGGTATGAGTATTAGCGCGGTGCAAAATGATACTGCAATGGAGACGCCGCCTACGAGGGGGATCTGTCCTTTGTGACGTTTACGCGAATCTGGGTTGTCTACCAAGCCTAGAGTAGGCGCGAGTTTATGCGCGATGAGCAATACTGCAAACGTGCTCATCACTACACTGATCATTTGCCAAGCCATAACTATTCCAACTGTTTTTGCTGCTAATTCGCGGCCAACGATTGTTGTGTTTTATTGTTTAAGCCGAACACTGTCCTTAGAAACCCGGTCATTATGTTTGTTAGTACTCGGGTTGGTAGGGCGATTTGTGGTGGTCGCGATTCCTGTTTAACTAGGTTATGACGATCACATAAATATGCAAATGGGTGAGATGGAGGAATACTGTAGAGTGATGATTCTAACTGGTTGAAAATTATACGGTTGGGTGACGGTAAAAGTGGCTAGGTTAATTTTATTGCATTTTTGTTTGTTGTGATCGTTATCACAAGGGATATGAGTGTGGTTGTGTAGTGGGCTGGTGGTTGGATTTTTAGTTGGTCACGCGCGGTTGGAGATCCTCACTTTCGTGAGGATGACGGGGAAGTGAGGGTGGCGGGGGGAAACGAAGATTACGGGCGTTGGGTTGGGATGACGGACGTTGGGTGAGGGTATCTAGTAATGGGCGGGGGCGACAGTTGGGAGGTTTGGTGTGTTTCAGGTTCTGTCATTCTCGTGAAGACGAGAATCTTGTGAGGCGAGTGGTGTGGTTTGTTGGTGGACGTGGGTGAGTCACTTGTGGGGGGAGATCCTCACTTTCGTGAGGATGACAGGGAAGTGAGGGTTACGGAGGGAAGCGAAGATTACGGGCATTGGGTTAGGATGACGGATGTTGAGTGATGGTATCTAGTAATGGGCGGGGGTGACAAATGGGAGGCTTGGTGTGTTTTAGGTTCCGTCATTCTCGTGAAGACGAGAATCTTGTGAGGCGAGTGGTGGGGTTTGTCGGTGGACGTGGGTGAGTCACTTGTGGGGGGAGATCCTCACTTTCGTGAGGATGACGGGGGAAGTGAGGGTGGGGAATTTAAAGTAGAGAGTTATCTTTATTTTCAATGTTGCGTGTGTGTAAGCACTAACCTTTGAGTGCATCTTGCCTCGCAAATACAGGCTTCTTAAACGCAAATAACCAAGAAGCTTCGTATGCTCGATGGTTTTTATGAGCAATAAGGGGGCCGCATGTTATTTATCACTAACCGAATTCCTATCCAGTTAGCACGTTCTAAAAAGAATCGCGCTATCTCATTTGATACTCAAAATACCGACATTTCAAAATGGCTCTATTTCTGTGAGCGACGTGGTGAGGGTGATTATGTTGAGATTCTCTCTTCCACGTTATTCGCAAGACTTAAGGCTTTACCAGAACAAACTCAGCTGCTTTTTTATCTACACGGCTTTAATAACAATATGGAGCCAGAGGTGTTTGAGCGTAGTGCCAGGTTGCAGGCGTTACTGGATAAACAGCAACCCGGTCTGGCGCTCGTGATACCGATTATCTGGCCTTGTGATGATGACCATGTTGTCGCGATTGCGGATGATTATTGGGATGATCAAAAGGCAGCGGAGCATTCTGGCGTGGCGTTTGCGCGGTTGTTTTACAAGTTTGATCTGTGGCGTCGAGAGGCTACGCAGCAGCAGTTTCCGTGTTTAAAGCGGATGAATGTTTTAGCGCACTCGATGGGAAATCGGGTGCTGAAAAGTGCCATGTCATCATGGGTGAAAGATGAACGCCTTGGTGGTATGCCTCTTCTGTTTCGAAACGTGTTTATGGTCGCGGCTGATGTGGAGAATCATTGCTTAGAAGAAGGTGAAGATGGGCGGCATATTGTTGATTCGGCGAAAAATGTGTTGGTGTTTTATGCCAGTGATGATCTCGCCATGTCTGCTTCAAAAGTCGCCAACCTTAAAAATATGACTGCATCGCGCCGTCTTGGGATGACTGGCCCTGAGCAGCTCAGTGTCTTGCCAAAAAACGTGTATGAGTTTGATTGTGATTGTTTCAATCAGCGTTTTGATTATCCCGTTGGACACAGTTACTTCTTGGTGAACAGCGAAGGAGAAGTGAGCCCAGTTATTTCGCAGATGGTGAGCGCAATGAAAAGTGGTGTCGTTGAGGGAGAGCGAAGTCAGGCATTGCGTGTGGTTGAATCAACGAGCTGAGGTAATGTTATGCGAAAGGCAAGTAAACAGATATCACTGACCGATGATGTTCATGTCACACACCATGGTGGTAAAAATTCCGTCACTGGATCGTGTCATGAATTGACTATCCATGGTGATGGGCTGCTAATTGATTGTGGTTTGTTTCAAGGAAATGATGCAGTAAATAAGTCGCTAGAGATAGAGTTTAAGATCTCACACATTTGTGCGTTAGTGCTTACTCACGCTCATATTGACCATATAGGACGACTACCTTGGCTGCTCGCTAAAGGGTTCCAAGGTCCGATCTATTGCACATACGCGACAGCGCACTTAGTGCCGCTTATGCTTGATGACGGATTAAGGTTGCAGCTAGATTTAACCCGTGTTCAGCGAAGTCGCATTCTAGAGCGAATTAAACGCCAGCTTCAACCCGCCGAGTATGGCTCTTGGGTGCCGATAAAGTCTCAACAGCAAAGTTATTTCACTTACATTCGTTTTAGCCCCGCGGGGCACATCTTGGGGAGTGCGTACGTTGAAGTTAAGCTGCCCACTCAAGAAATAGCGGTGTTTTCTGGTGACCTTGGTCCTAAGAATACGCCGCTACTGCCAGACCCTCTGCCCCCAAAGCGGGCCGATTACCTTTTTATCGAAACCACTTATGGCAACAAGCAGCATGAAAGCGTTGAGGCAAGAAGTGAGCGACTGCTCACTATTATAATGAAGAGCCTGCAAAATGGCGGGACTATTATTATTCCTGCCTTCAGTGTCGGCCGAACTCAAGAGCTGCTGTATGACATCGAATCTCTGCTGTATCAAAAGCAGTTATCAGATTCGCTCCCTATCATTGTTGATTCCCCCATGGCTGCCAAGATAACGAAAGCCTATCGCCAGTATCGTAAGTTGTGGACCGCTGAGGCGAAAGGTAAACGTGATGCAGGGCGCTATCCGCTTGGGTTTCGTCAGTGCGTGGTCATCGATAGTCATAAAGAGCACATAGCGCTGGTGAATCGTCTCGCGTCGACCGGTGAGCCTGCCATTGTGATTGCTGCATCGGGTATGTGTATGGGCGGGCGTGTGATGGACTACTTAAAAGCTCTGCTACCGGATTCTCGTAGCGACGTGATCTTTACTGGTTATCAAGTGAAAGGAACTCTAGGAAGGCAGTTACAGAAAAAAGTGAAACGTGTTGAGATCGATAATCAAAGTGTTGCTGTGCAAGCTTGCATACATACTATGTCGGGGTACTCAGCGCATGCCGATCAGCAGGATTTGATGAGCTACATAACGGGGTGTAAAGACCAATTGAAGCAGCTTCATCTTATTCATGGAGAAAAGGACGCGAAAGAGGCTCTGGTAGAGTGTATTTCCCCCTATCTTGAGCCGCCTACTCGCATTGTTTACTAGTGTGTGAATGCTAACGATTAATTACTGAACGAAATTGTTAATGCACGATTTAGTCAGGCATAGAGCGGCGCATGTCGTCCGACTTTTTGAAAAACCAAAATGAACCGATACAAAAGAAAAGTGCACCAAGCGATGCCAAAATGAGTTGGATATTATCGGTGGTTAATAGTGCGCCAATCGCCACCATTGCGATTGCAATCACAGCCAGTTCAAGAACGCGACCCGCGCCTTTGTTTTTATGACGAAACGACGCATAACGAAGGGTTAGAGCAAATGCCATTGAAGATAAACTCCCAGTGTTAGTTGCTACTCACTTCTTCTGAGCAATGCCCAGCCAGAGAGTGATAAAATTTAACAGGTGATGCTAATAGAGTACGGCAGCGCCCTTGGTTTCATTAATCCAGTTTTCGAAAAGTGGAATCGACTTCTAAATAATAAGGTTATCAATTAGAGTTGGCGCACAAAATTTGAGCGACCAAGAGAGTGTAAAGATAGATTGCACTTGAGCCCTACATGATACTCTCGCTCATCCTATCCTCTTGGAATGCCAGAGCCTATACTAAGGTTTATTAATCATAAATGTTCGCGCACTGCGGTTAACTCAGGTACAATTCACCCACTTTTATCTGGGGCTAAAATGCCCTAAATCATTGCTAAACTTTGCTTTTGAGGGTGTGACTCAAGGGCGGTAGCGTTCCAAATTCAAGGGAAGTGTATGAAAATATTAGTGACTGGTGGTGCTGGCTTTATTGGTAGCTCAGTAATTCGTCATATCTTGAATGACACATCTGACAGCGTCGTTAATGTGGATGTGCTGACCTATGCAGGTAACTTAGAGTCGTTACCGGGCGCACAACAGTCAGAGCGTTATGCGTTTGAGCAAGTTGATATCTGTGATTTTGGTGCGCTTGAAGCCGTGTTTCAAAAACATCAACCTGATGCGGTAATGCACTTAGCGGCAGAATCTCATGTAGATCGCTCAATTGATGGCCCTGCGGCATTTATTCAAACCAATCTCGTTGGCACGTTTAACATGCTTGAGGTTGCACGTCAGTACTGGAAAACACTCGATACCGCCAAGCAAGCGGCGTTCCGCTTCCACCATATTTCCACCGATGAGGTGTATGGTGATCTAGAGGGAACCGATGAGCTCTTTACCGAAGAGACCTCCTACGATCCAAGTAGCCCATATTCTGCAAGTAAGGCAGGTTCAGATCATCTAGTCAGAGCTTGGGGGCGTACATACGGCTTCCCTGTATTGGTGACCAATTGCTCTAACAATTATGGTCCTTATCACTTTCCTGAAAAACTGATCCCACTGATGATCTTAAATGCGCTCGAGGGCAAAGCGCTGCCGGTATACGGTGACGGCTTGCAGATTCGTGATTGGTTGTTTGTAGAAGATCATGCGCGTGCACTCTATAAAGTGGTCACAGAAGGTAAGATTGGCGAGACGTACAATATTGGTGGTCATAATGAAAAGGCCAATATTGACGTTGTAAAAACGATTTGTGCTCTGCTTGAAGAGTTGGTGCCGAATAAACCACAAGGTGTCGCACAATACCAAGACCTGATTACTTATGTTACCGATCGTCCGGGACATGACGTTCGTTATGCTATCGATGCCTCAAAAATCGAGCGAGAGCTAGGTTGGGTACCTGCAGAGACTTTTGAATCTGGTATTCGAAAAACCGTAGAGTGGTACCTGAACAATCGAGAGTGGTGGACTCGAGTCCTCGATGGCTCATATTCTCGTGAACGACTGGGCACACAATAACAATCAAACTCCCTCTTACTATATTGCTCTGGATTTTGACGCTTGCTGAACCCAGAGTTTAAACCAAAACTGGAAATTCCCTCATGAAAGGTATTGTCCTCGCTGGTGGTTCTGGCACCCGTCTCTATCCGCTCACTCGCGGAACGTCTAAGCAGCTTCTGCCAATTTACGACAAACCCATGGTTTACTACCCGATATCCACATTAATGTTGGCGGGGATTCGTGACATTCTCATCATTACGACTCCAGAGGATCAGGCTGGCTTTCAGCGTTTGCTTGGTGACGGCTCTGACTATGGAATCAATCTTGAGTACAAAGTTCAGCCGAGCCCAGATGGCCTAGCTCAGGCGTTTATTATCGGTGAAGATTTTATTGGTGATGATTCTGTCTGTTTAGTGCTGGGTGACAACATTTATTACGGCCAATCGTTCGGGCAGCAGTTAAAGCGTGCGAGAGAGCTTACCTCTCAGGGCCTAGCAACAGTATTTGGCTATCAAGTGAAAGATCCTGAGCGCTTTGGTGTTGTAGAGTTTGATAGCGAAATGAAGGCGGTTTCGATTGAAGAGAAGCCAGAGCAGCCTAAATCAGACTATGCTGTCACCGGTTTGTATTTCTATGACAATCGCGTTGTCGATTGGGCGAGGCAGGTTAAGCCGTCTCATCGTGGAGAGTTAGAAATTACCACGCTAAATCAAATGTACCTCGAAGATGAGTCATTAAATGTGGAATTGCTTGGTCGTGGTTTTGCTTGGTTGGATACGGGGACTCATGAAAGTTTGCATGAGGCGTCATCGTTTGTGCAAACTATTGAAAATGTCCAAGGCCTAAAAGTCGCTTGCCTAGAAGAGATTGCCTGGCGCAACCAATGGTTATCTGATGAAGCATTACTGGAAATTGCCAAGCCTATGATGAAAAACGAGTATGGACAGTATTTAGCGCGTCTTGTTAACGATAAAACGAAAAAGGCCGATAAGTGAAGAAAGTACTGATTACGGGTTGTTATGGCCAGGTGGGTCATTGTTTGGCGAAAGTATTAGCTAAGCGCGATGATGTCAGTGTTATCGCCTACGATCGCGAACTGCTAGACATTACTGATGAGGACCAAGTCTCTTCCGTGCTTGCTGAGGTGGCTCCGAACGTCATTATCAACTGCGCAGCACATACTGCGGTCGACAAAGCAGAAACCGATATAGAAATGAGCTATGCCATCAACCGAGATGGTCCACGTTATCTCTCCCAGGCTGCCGAGTCTTTGGGAGCGTTGATGCTGCATATTTCAACCGATTATGTCTTTGATGGTAACAAATCTGAACCTTACCTAGAAACTGATACGCCGAACCCAAAAGGGGTGTACGGTCAAAGTAAGCTAGCTGGCGAAGAGGCTGTCATGGCAAATTGCTCTCGCTATGCGATTTTGCGTACCGCGTGGGTGTTTGGGGAACATGGCAATAACTTTGTAAAAACCATGCTTCGGTTGGGCAAAGACAGACCAGAGCTGGGTATTATCGGTGATCAATTTGGTGGCCCTACCTATGCGGGAGACATTGCCAAGGCGTTAGTCAATATAATGGATATGTTCACAGATAGTGAGCTGTCGGGCATCTACCATTTCTCTGGTACTCCGCATGTCAGCTGGTTTCAGTTTGCGAAAGCCATATTTGAGTCGGCCGACAAACATGGTGCATTGTTAAAGACGCCACAGGTTAATGAGATAACGGCAGACCAATATCCGTTGCCAGCACCAAGACCAGCCAACTCACGTTTGAACTGCGACAAGATCCAAAAGGTCTTTGCAGTAGAGCCGAGTGATTGGCAACACGCGTTAGATAATATTAAACACTACTGCTAGGTAATAGAGTATGAAAGTAATAGCAACGAGCATCCCAGATGTAAAGATTATTGAACCTCAAGTCTTTGGTGATGAGCGCGGTTTCTTTATGGAGACCTGGCAACAAAAGAAGTTTGAGGAGCTTGTCACCGGAGCGCCAGTAGAGTTTGTGCAAGACAACCACTCTAAATCAAGCAAAGGTATTTTGCGTGGTCTGCATTATCAAACTGAAAACACTCAAGGTAAGTTAGTGCGTGTCGTTTCAGGTGAGGTGTTTGATGTTGCTGTCGATGTTCGCACAGGTTCGCCGACGTTTGGTCAGTGGGTTGGAGTCTATTTATCGGCAGAGAATAAACGTCAGTTGTGGGTACCAGAAGGGTTTGCTCATGGGTTTTATGTGACCAGTGATGAAGCGGAATTTGTTTATAAGTGTACTGATTACTACAACCCATCTGCTGAGCACTCGATCAAGTGGAATGATCCAGAAATTGGGGTTGAGTGGCCAGTTAATGTAGAACCTAAGCTATCTCAAAAGGATGAAAATGGGTTACTGCTCAGTAAGTCCGTTCCTTTACCGTATCGGGCGTAACAAGATCAAGTTTAGCGTTGTGTGATATGTATTCGTTTTGTAGTTTTATTGTTTGAGGTGGATTAATTGACAGTCTTATATTTGCCAGTTGAGGTTAAGAAAAGAGAGTACAAATCTAGGTTGGCAGTAGGTCTTGCTTGTTTACGAGACGACATTAATGGTGTCTTTATTGGTCGAGACCAAGAGATTATCACAAGAGCTTTACACACCCCTGGAATAATACTACTAAAAAGTGCTGCATCATTTGAAAGCCGATTAGTTGGAGAGCTAAAACAGAAAGGTAATATCGTACTCTCGCTTGACGAGGAGGGTGTGTTGCCTCCATTGAACGATCCGTCAGTGAACTCTAGGTTTTCTTCCAAACTGTTGGACATGTTAGACCGCATTTTCATTAATGGACCGCTCGAATTAAAGGCCATGCCGGAAGAGTTTCGGAGCTCGCCTAAGCTTGTCTATACAGGAAACCCCCGATTTGATTTTTACAAGAGCTATACGAGTTCACTCTATACTGAAAGCTTAGCAAAAATTAACGAATTGGTAGCAGGCAAGAAAATCATACTAATAGTATCTAGGTTTGGAGATGTTAACCCAGCCAAAGGCCTTGATTACTTGAAGCTTCTACGTGACAGTGGCTATATTGATGATGATGAGTCAGAAAAGTTCTTCTATGGATTTTATGATCATTCGAAGTTGATATTTGATGCGTTATTAGATGTACCTAAAACATTGTCTGAAAATTTGGACGATCATATTGTGGTCATCAGACCTCATCCATCTGAGGGGCATGAACTTTGGCAAGAATTAACGAGTGATATGGAGAATGTCATTGTTAATTCTGAATTTGAGATCGCGTCATGGCTACATGCTTGCGAAGTTATGATTCATAACGGCTGCACGACCGCTATTGAAGCGACGGCGATTGGTAAGCCAGTGATCAGTTTTGTTCCCGTAGAAAATGATACGTTTGATCTGATCTATGCCAATAATATTGGTGCCAAAGTCAAAAATGCGTCTGAGATTATTGATTTTCTAGATGGCGATCGTAATTTATATGATGATTATCAAAGGCTTAGTCGACTTAATGAAGTAGTGTTCTTCTCGGATGAAGAGTGCGCTTTTAATATTCTCTCAAGAGAAATACTGGAGTTGGCAAAATCTAACTCTAAAAGGGGGACTGTCAATGATAAGGTATCCTTTGACTTTAAAGAATTAATACGCTTCTATTTGCATAAAACAAACCTCAGAGAGTATTATCACCGTACTAAGTTTAATGCCCTATCAAAGAGAGAGGTGAGCGAAAATATTCAGGAGCTTAAAGAACTATTTGGCTTCGAAAGTGTTAACGTTAAGAAAGTAGGAATTGATTCTTATCTACTCACAAAAAAGTAAACAATGAATAAGAAAAATACGCTGTACTACATGCTTGGTGAGATGATAGCAAAAGTAGTCCCCTTTGCTTTTATGCCATATTTGACTCGCCAACTTGGTGCTGATGGGTATGGTGAGTTAGCGCTTTATCACGCATGGAGTGCGCTGGCTTTAGTATTTATCTCTTATGCTCAGGAAGCTGCGATAATAAGATACATTTTTTATTACGGCAAGAGAGGGTTAAAGCATCTATTAAGCGTAGGGTACATTTACATTGCTTTAATGACCGTTATTCTGTCAAGCGTAGCATTTATACTGAATGATGACTTTTTACTTTATGTCGTATTATGCTCTAGCTCACAAGCATTTTTGAAAGTACGTTTAACCGAGATGCAGGGCTTGCAACGGGCAAGAGACTACATGCTAGTCCAAGTATCATTTAGCTTATTTTCCGTGATTGTTACCTTGGTACTGTTTGAGCTTTTCGCTCAAAATCCAGAAGTGCGAGTGTTAGCCATTATACTCGCAAATATGTTGTCACTATTCTTTAGCTTTGCATTGTCGCGTAAAATATGTAGTTCAAATAGAACGTCGAAAAAAAGTCGCTTATCATTAAGAAAGGCTTTTGTTTATGTAAATTATATAGTTGTTTTTTGTTCTCCTTTAATTCTGAATAATTTATCTTCTTTTATTAAAGGGCAGTTCGATAGAGTGTTGCTTTCCGGAAGTTACAATAGTGCTGAGCTAGGTGTATACTCAGTAGGCTATCAATTTGCTTCAATTCTATTGGTGTTAATAATCGCTGGCTACCGAGCGTATGAGCCATATATATATGGTCTTTTAAAGAAGAGTAGCTTTGATTTTCATTCGTTTAGGAAGAGGAGCTTACAATACGCTCCTTTGTGCTTTTTGCCATTTTTATTATCACTTGTTCTATCTGAAGATTTTTATACTTTCATCATTGGTGAGGGGTATGCCGGGGTTCCTGGTTACGTGTCGTTATTCCTTTTTGCTTTCGGTGTGAATGCAATATACTTCTCGTACGTACCCTTCCTGAGCTACTTTGGCAAAACTAAAGTGCTGATGACCATTAATGTCTTGTCAATGATAGTATATGTGTTGTTACTGTTTGCATTGACTAATATAAGTATTTTGTATGTTCCGTACGCAACGATCATAGCAAACGTTGTTATGGCTATTTACGTGATTAAGGAGTCAAATAAAGTGGTAATGTCTAATGTCTAATTATTCACTCTTTAAAACAATCGCACAAGATATGGCTTTCTCAGCGAATAAGTTGACTGTTAAAGAAAAGAAACTGAGTGTTAAAATGGCCTTTCTAATGCTCATTTCTCCCGAATTTAGGGTAGTAATGAGCTATCGTATCAATTCATATCTTTATCGTGCTGGCTTTGAGCGACTATCCACAGTGTTGTATTGTTTTTCGAAGAAAAAATATAGTACTGACATACACCCAAAGGCTCAAATAGGGGTACCCTTCAAGCTGGGTCATCATATGGGCATTGTGATCGGTCCAGAGGTGACGATAGGAGATGGTTGCTATTTCCTTAACAGCGTGTCTCTTGGTAATGCAAATGTAGGCGGACAAGACGTAATGCCAACGGTTGGTGATGAGGTGATTGTCGGTGTGGGGGCTCGTATTCTTGGTGGGGTAAGTATCGGAAATGGCAGTATAATTGGTGCTAACAGTGTTGTAAGAAGTGATATCCCAGCAGATGAAATATGGGCTGGCATACCAGCAAAAAAAATCCGATCTAAGTCGTAAATTATCGAGATAAAAATTAACTCTCACCTGTATGTTTGGCCCGACGATTCCAATCATGCAGTAATAAGTAAATCAAGCCAGGAATGCACTTATGAACCAGATTCTTCCATTAATAGGCCGTGATAAAGAGCTTTTTAGCTATGATATTGCTGAGCATGAAGTTACCTTAAGCAAAATTGTATCAGAATCGCGCTTTCTCGTTTTAGGGGGCGCTGGTTCTATTGGTCAGGCGGTTACAAAAGAGATCTTTAAGCGTCAACCTAAGAAATTACATGTCGTAGACATTAGTGAAAATAATTTGGTTGAGCTGGTACGTGATCTGAGAAGTTCACACGGGTACATCGACGGCGATTTCCAAACTCTTGCACTTGATATCGGCTCAGTTGAGTATGATGCGTTTATTCAATCTGATGGACACTATGACTATGTACTGAATCTTTCGGCCCTTAAACATGTTCGTAGTGAAAAAGATCCTTTTACATTGATGCGAATGATTGATGTGAATGTGTTCAATACCGATAAAACGATCCAGCAATCGATTGATACCGGCGTTAAGAAGTATTTTTGCGTGTCCACTGACAAAGCGGCCAACCCGGTCAATATGATGGGGGCGTCAAAGCGCATCATGGAAATGTTCCTGATGAGAAAAAGCGAGCAAATCGCTATTTCAACAGCTCGATTTGCTAATGTCGCATTTTCAGATGGTTCATTGTTACATGGGTTCAACCAACGAATTCAGAAACGTCAGCCTATTGTGGCTCCAAATGATATCAAACGATATTTTGTCACGCCTCAAGAGTCGGGAGAGTTATGCTTGATGTCGTGTATTTTCGGTGAAAATCGCGATATTTTCTTCCCAAAATTGAGTGAGGCTTTGCATCTTATTTCGTTTGCGGATATTGCTGTGAAGTACTTAGAGCAGCTTGGTTACGAGCCTTATTTGTGTGATTCGGAAGAGGAAGCGCGTCAGCTTGCACACACGCTGCCACAGCAAGGAAAGTGGCCGTGCTTGTTCACTGTAAGCGATACAACGGGTGAAAAAGACTTTGAAGAGTTTTTCACAGATAAAGAAACGTTGGACATGTCTCGATTCGAAAATCTAGGCATCATCAAAAATGATCCTCTTTATGAACAAACGCTTCTTACCCTGTTCGAGAACAGCATTTCTGAGATGAAAGATCAGCGAGCGTGGACGAAAGAGCAAATCGTCGAGTTGTTCTTTACTATGATCCCTGACTTTGGTCATAAAGAGACGGGCAAATACCTCGACAGCAAGATGTAAGCGGAGTATTCAATGAAAGTGACATCAATTATTGAATTTGTGAGAGAGACTTACAAAACCGATGAGTTTATTCCGTTGCACGCACCGACGTTTGATGGCAACGAAAAAGCTTATGTAATGGAAACAATTGACAGCACATTTGTTTCTAGTGTCGGGAAGTTTGTTGATGACTTTGAACGTAAAATCGAGGCCTATACTGGCTCGACAAAAGCGGTAGCAACGGTTAATGGCACGGCAGCATTACACGCTGCATTGTATATGGCTGATGTTCAAAGAGGCGATCTGGTCATCACGCAAGCTTTGACTTTTGTTGCGACCTGCAATGCGCTTTATCATATGGGGGCTGAGCCCATTTTTCTTGATGTGTCTCCAGTAAGTTTAGGTTTATGCCCTAAAGCGGTGGATGCATTTTTGGAAGAGAATGCCGACGTTACCGAGGCAGGATGCATCCATAAAAAAACGGGCCGAAGAATCAAAGCCGTAGTCCCAATGCATACTTTCGGTCACCCCGTTGAGCTTGATGAGTTGGTTGCCGTTAGCTTGAAGTGGAACATCACCTTGGTTGAAGATGCCGCAGAAAGCCTAGGTTCGTTTTATAAGGGCAAACATACCGGCACTGTTGGCGACTTTGGCGCTGTCAGTTTTAATGGCAATAAGATTATCACCACAGGTGGTGGTGGCATGGTTTTATGTAAGACTCAAGAGTTAGGGGCGCGTACCAAGCACGTCACTACGACTGCCAAAGTTCCTCATCCTTATGAGTTTTTTCATGATGAGCCTGGTTTCAACTATCGTATGCCAAACCTGAATGCAGCCCTAGGCTGTGCTCAGATGGAAGTCATCGAGCAATATCTTAAAAAGAAGAGGCTGCTGGCAGAAAGCTACAAGGCTTTCTTCAACGGAACCGACTTTAAATTTGTCACTGAGCCAGAGTATGCTCAATCAAACTATTGGTTGAATGCCGTTATTTGCCCCGACAAAGAAAGCCGCGAAGAGATGCTTGCAGGCACAAACAGTTCCGGTGTGATGACTCGACCTATTTGGCAGCTCATGCACAGATTACCGATGTTTGAGAATGCTATACGTGATGACCTCACGTACTCTAAGTATATAGAGACGCACTTAATCAACCTTCCAAGTACTCCTGTGGATATCCAAGACTAAGTAGGTGTATGGTATAAATGACGCAGATACATAAAAAGGTTGCGGTCTTTACTGGTACAAGAGCAGAGTATGGTCTGCTTTTTTGGCTTTTAAAGGACCTCCAAAGCGACCCTGATATTACACTTCAGTTGCTTGTTTCAGGTATGCACCTATCCCCTGAGTTTGGTGATACTTACCAGCAAATTGAAAAAGATGGCTTCGATATCGATGAAAAAATAGAGATTTTGTTGTCTTCTGATTCGGCGGTGGGTACTGCCAAGAGTATGGGGTTAGGGGTGTTAGGATTTGCCGATGCATTGTCGCGACTATCACCAGATGTCCTTGTTGTTCTCGGGGACCGTTTTGAAGCACTTGCTGCAGCCCAAACGGCAATGATACTTCGCATTCCGATTATTCATCTTCATGGTGGAGAGATCACGGAAGGTGCTTACGATGATGCGATCCGTCATGCGATTACTAAGTTGAGTTACCTTCACGGCACATCAACAGATGAATATCGAAATCGAGTTATTCAGCTCGGTGAATCTCCGGCACGTGTAAAAAATGTGGGTGCGATTGGCTTAGATCACCTAAATCGAGCGTCTTTCATGACGGTCTCTGAGCTGAGTCACTCGCTCAGTTTCGAACTTACGGAGCCTTACTTTGTGGTTACTTATCACCCTGTTACTTTGGGCGATGAGTCTCCTGAGGAAAGCTTTCAAGCACTTTTAGATGCGTTGGATGAGTACCCTGATCATCAAGTTATCCTGACTTACCCGAATGCTGATGACGGTGGTCGACGTATTATTCCGATGCTGGAGGCTTATGCGGCCAATCAACCAAAACGTGTCTTGGCAATCCCATCACTTGGGCAAGTTCGTTATCTAAGTTCGGTAAAACACGCGGCTGCAGTCATTGGTAATTCGTCGAGCGGTATTATTGAAGTGCCAGCCTTTGATGTTCCTACTGTGAACATTGGCTCCAGGCAAAAGGGGCGATTGGCTGCAAAAAGTGTCCTAAACGCAAAGGCTACGAAACAATCCATCAGTAATGCGATTGCTCTCGCCGTGAGTCGAGAGTATAAGTCGCCAGATGAACGTATTATTAACCCTTACGGTCAGGGTGACAGTAGCAAGCAAGTCATAGAGATGATTAAGGGGCTAGATTTTGAACCTTGTAAGTCTTTTTATGATGTAAATATTGAACCTGACTTAAACGAGAAAGCAGAGTGAGACCACAATGACTTTGATTATTGCTGAAGCGGGTGTTAACCATAATGGTCAAGAAGAATTAGCGTTTGCTTTGGTCGACGCTGCTCACAAAGCCGGAGCGGATATAGTAAAGTTCCAAACGTTTAAAGCAAAGAATCTAGTTACTGAAGAAGCGGAACAAGCCGAATATCAAGTAGCAAATACTCAAAAGCAAGAGTCTCAGTTAGCGATGTTAAGTCGTTTAGAGTTATCCTACGAGACTCACCATGAGCTGGTAAAGTACTGTGAGTCGATTGGCATTGAGTTTCTATCAACGGCTTTCGATCTCGAAAGTTTGGATTTCTTAGTCAATGATCTTGGTCTGACGCGCTTAAAGTTACCGTCTGGTGAGTTAACGAATGCTCCTCTGGTATTGGCTCATGCTCGCACTGGCTGTGATCTTATCGTATCAACGGGTATGGCAACGCTTTCTGAAATTGAGACCGCTCTCGGGGTCATTGCTTTCGGCTATATCGCCAACGAAACTGTAATACCTTCCATGCAAGCTTTTCAAGAAGCTTATGCGACCGAAGCCGGTCAAAAAGCCCTAAAAGAGAAAGTCACTATTCTTCATTGTACGACAGAGTACCCAGCGCCGATGGAGGAAATTAACCTCAGGGCAATGGATACGCTAGGGCAAGCATTCGATTTAACTGCAGGCTATTCGGATCACAGTGAAGGAATTACGATTCCAATTGCGGCCGTTGCCCGTGGCGCTGTTTTGATCGAGAAGCATTTTACCCTGGATAAAAACATGGAAGGGCCAGATCATAAAGCCTCACTTGAGCCACAAGAACTAGAGGCAATGGTTAAAGCGATCCGTCAGATTGAGGTTGCATTGGGTTCTAATGTAAAAACTCCAACTGTTTCCGAAGTGAAAAACAAATCTGTTGCTCGAAAAAGCCTAGTGGCAGCAATGGATATTGAAAAGGGTGAAGAATTAACGGAATCAAACCTTACTATCAAGCGCCCTGGTACTGGCCTATCTCCCTACCGCTATTGGGAGCTTATCGGTAGTCAGGCAAGCAAAGGATACAAAGCAGGAGACCTGATTGTTGAGTGATAAGGCTATGCTTCCTATTGTGATGATAGGTGGAGGTGGTCATGCCTCCGTCCTTGCTGAAATATTGCTTACTCAAGGAAGAGAAATACTGGCCGTGATAAGCCCTGAAGATGTCAGCCAACGTTCTGTATTTAAAGGAATCACTATCCTTGAGAAGGACGAAGATATTCTCAGATTTGACAAAGACAAGGTACTTTTGGTCAATGGTATTGGAATGATGCCTAAGTCGGGTTTCAAGCAAAGAATTAATGAATATTTTCTTTCTTTAGGTTTTGAGTTTGAGACGGTTATCGCTGACAGTGCATTCGTTTCACCTTACTCAAAAATTGAAACAGGCGCCCAGATCTTACCTATGGCGGTTATACAGACTGGGGCAACAGTTGGTTGCCACAGTACAATCAATACGAGCGCTTTGATTGAACATGATTGTAAAATAGGCTCTTACAATCATATTGCTCCCATGGCGACATTATGTGGCCAAGTGACGACTGGCAGAGGAACCTATATTGGCGCTAATGCTACTGTTATCCAGTCGATTGACCTAGGGGAGGATGTGATTGTGGGGGCTGGTACGACAGTGACACAATCGCTAGATACTCGTAGCATATGTTATCCTGTAAGAAATGTGGTTAAGCTGTATTAATACCTAACTTCAATTTAGGTAGAGAAACAAATAAAAAGGTGAGTAATGATTCACTGTTGGAAAAACGTATTAATAAAACCTCAAAACACGATTCGCGATGCGTTAGAGATAATTAATACCGAGGCTCTAAAGGTAGCTCTGGTTGTCGATGAGCAACAGAACCTAATTGGTGTAGTCACGGATGGAGACATTCGTCGTGGCTTGTTGAACAACTTGCCACTGACTGAGTCAGTGGCAAAAGTGATGAATACTCAACCCACAACTGCACTCAAAGCAACATCCCGTGAAGAGCTAATTAGATTGATGGATAGCCAAGATATCCTGTCTGTTCCTTTGTTGGACTCAGATGGAAAACTTGTTGGCTTAGAAACATTACATGAGGCGCTTCATCAACCAAAACACCAAAATCCAGTATTCATCATGGCTGGTGGTTTTGGTACTCGCTTAAAACCTCTAACTGATACATGCCCTAAGCCGATGCTTCACATTGGCAACAAACCTATTCTTGAGACGGTAATTCGTAGCTTTATCAAGTCAGGCTTTGTTAACTTTTACATCTCCACCCACTACATGCCAGAGCAAATCCAGTCTCATTTTGGTGATGGGAGTGAGTTGGGCGTTAACATTCGCTATGTTCATGAGGAGCACCCGCTTGGTACTGGAGGTGCGTTAGGCTTGCTCCCTAAAGATCTACCGCAAGGCCTACCGCTGATCATGATGAATGGCGATGTACTAACTAAGGTTGATTTCCAACGCTTGCTTGACTTCCATGTTGAAAACGATGCAGATGCAACCATGTGTGTTCGTGAGTATGATTACCAGATCCCTTACGGTGTTATCAATGGCATAGGGAACAAGATAAGCAGTATGGTTGAGAAGCCAATCCAGCGTTTCTTTGTCAACGCTGGTATTTATGTGGTCTCTCCGCGCGTTATTTCCTCTGTCCCTATGAACCACCATATCGACATGCCTACGCTTTTAGAACAACACATGCATGAGCGAGACAATGTGTTGATGTTTCCGATACATGAGTATTGGCTGGATATTGGTCGCATGGATGACTTTAATCGAGCTCAAGCCGACATCCACACGCTAGGTATGGACTAATTGTGAAGACTGTCGCTGTTATTGGGCTGGGTAATATTGCTACCCGGCACCGAAGAAACCTAAAACATCTTTTTCCTGAAACTCGGTTACTTGCAATGTCTGCAAGTGGGCGGGTCCCAGGTGAAAACGTGTCAGATTGCGATCTGGTCGTGTCCAGTATTGAAGAGGTTATTCGCCAAGGTGCTGAATTAGTGATTATCGCATCTCCAGCCCCTTTTCATGCCCAACATGCTATTCCTTTTCTTAAGGCGGGCATTCCTACGCTGATAGAGAAGCCAGTGACCGCCTGCTTCGAAGACTCCAAAAAACTCATCGCAATAGCTGAGCATACTCAGACTCCGGTAGCGGTGGGCTACTGTTTACGCTATTTGCCATCCAGCCAAGTAGTGAAGCAACTGCTGGAGTCACAGAGTATTGGCAACCTGCTGAATGCACAGGTTGAAATTGGTCAGTATCTCCCGGATTGGCGTCCGACGAAAGACTACAGAGAAACGGTCTCTGCGAAAGAAAGCCTCGGAGGGGGGGCTCTACTGGAGTTGAGCCATGAGCTAGATTATACCCAATGGTTATTGGGTAATTTGGAAATCCAATTTGCTCATTTACGCTCCTCGACTCAGCTCAGCCTTGAAGTAGAAGACTTGGTGGACACAGTTGCTATAACGGACAGTGGTGCCGTGGTGAGTATTCATCTTGATTTTTTGCAGCGCCAGGCATATCGACGATGCCGTTTTGTTGGTTCTCAAGGAACGATAGAATGGGATTTGATCAAAAATGAAGTCAAACAAACGCTGTTGACTGATACCTCTGTGATCTACAGTGAGCCTGATTGGGATAAAAACAACATGTACCTTAATATGGTGCTGGATTTTATCGCTAAAACTAAAGGCAAACAAAGTAATTGTGTAGGGCTTCATCAGGCGGCGAAAACCATTGAGCTGATTGAAACGATTAAAAGTGGTGCAAACCATCGATAAGAAACTGGAGTTTTTTTGAAAAATTACGCCTTTATTTTTGTACGTGGTGGCTCGAAAGGGTTACCCGGGAAAAACATCAAGCCATTGGCCGGCAAGCCGTTACTAGAGTATTCAATTGAAACAGCAAAAGCGTGTCCGTCTATCTCTAAGGTATTTGTCTCCACTGACGACAGTAATATTGCAAAGGTTGCCGTTGCAGCAGGTGCGGAGTTGATCGAAAGACCAGACGAGCTTGCGACAGATACGAGTGCTGAGTGGTACTCTTGGCGCCATGCGATTAGTTGGGTTCAGGACAAATACGGCGATTTTGAACGCTTTGTTAGCTTACCAGCAACAAGCCCTTTACGTAGCGTAGAAGACGTCGAACTATCGTTGGAACGCTTAGAAAAAGATATGGCCGATATCTGTATTTCAGTAACCCCAGCGAATCGTAGCCCATTTTTTAATATGGTAACGAGAACAGCGCAAGGCTCTGTAGAGTTGGTAAATAAGCCTAAGGGCGAAGTAGCTCGCCGCCAAGATGCCCCTGAAGTATTCGATATTACCACCGTTGTTTACACGACAACGCCACAGTTCGTATTGCAGCATTACGGCATATTTAGTGGTAAGGTGACGAGCGTCGTGGTGCCAAAGCATCGAGCGGTCGATATTGATGACATTTATGATTTCAAGCTGGCAGAAGCCATAGTGATGGGTGACGAATAATGAACGCGCTATTAACGGGTAAAACGATCTTAATTGCGGGCGCTGGCGGATTACTTGGCTCAAAAATTGTCCCTGCGGCTCTTGAACAAGGGGCAACTGTGATTGCTGCCGACCTTAATGTTGAAGGTATGAAGCAGCGTTTGGAAGGGGTAGGTGTTGATCTAACCAACAGTGCTCTGTCACTCTTTGAGCTTGATATTACCAAAGAAGAATCTGTGAAGGCGCTATTCGAGGCAAGTCATCAAGCCATTGATGGTGCAGTGAACACGACATACCCGAGAAACAAAACATACGGCAAACACTTCTTCGATGTCTCGGCAGCTAGTTTCAATGAAAATATGTCCTTACATCTAGGTAGTGCTTTCTTATTTGTGCAACAAGCTGCCGCTTATTTTCAACGAACGGAACAGCCGCTTTCGCTAGTTAATATCTCATCAATCTATGGTGTAGTAGCGCCAAAATTTGAGATATATGACAACACGCCGATGACGATGCCGGTAGAGTACGCTGCAATTAAATCTGCGATTCAGCACTTAAGTAAGTATGCTGCTGCGTACGTGAATGACAGCCGCTTCCGAATCAACTGTGTAAGTCCTGGTGGTATTTTTGACCACCAACCTGAACCATTTTTGGACGCATACAAGTCGCAAACACACGGTGCAGGTATGTTAGATGTTAAAGAAGTAGTTGGATCCGTACTATTCTTATTGTCAGAACAATCTAGATATGTGACCGGGCAAAATATTATTGTCGATGATGGGTTTAGTTTGTAGCCCAAGCTTGAAAGTGAAAAAAATGAAAATAGCAATTATAGATTATGATATGGGCAATGTTCGTTCTATAGAGAACGCTATTAACCATGTCGGCGACTTCGACATTCGAATCACCAGTGATCCTGACGTGATAAAAGCATCCAATTGTATTATTTTGCCGGGTGTAGGAGCGTTTCCTGATGCAATGAAAAAACTTCGAGAGAAGCAGCTTCTCGATGTATTAACCACAGAAGCCACAGTCAATAAAAAGCCGGTACTGGGAATTTGCCTAGGTATGCAGCTATTGTTCGAGTCATCGGAAGAGATAGAGTTAACCGTAGGTCTGGGGTGGATTCCAGGGAAAGTTGAATACATGAAACCGGGAAAGAACTTACGTGTACCTCATGTAGGTTGGAACTCATTGATCCTTAAAAAGAACCAGAGTGTATTCGACTATTTGGGTGAAGACAAAGATTTCTACTTTGTGCACAGTCTGTGGGTTAACTGCCCTGAAGAGTATAAATTGGCAACGTTTGACTATGGCGTCGAAATGACGGCATCGGTCCAGAAAGGTAACGTATTTGGTATGCAGTTCCATCCTGAAAAAAGTCAAAAGAATGGATTAGCTGCAATGAAAAGCTTTCTAGATTGGGCTCAAACACAGCAACAAGGTGAGAGTGATGCTTAAGACCCGATTAATCCCGTGTATCATTACCAAAGGTGAACTTGTGGTTCAGAGCTTTGGCTTCAAAAGATATCTACCAATAGGTAATGTAAAAACGGCGATAGATTTTTTTGTTAACTGGGATGTTGATGAGATCATTGTCAATGATATTGATGCAACGAAAGATGGACGAGCACCAAATGTGGAACTAGTGAGCTGGGCAGCAAAAGAGTGTTTTGTCCCATTAACTGTCGGTGGCGGTATAAAAAGCTTGGAGCATATTCGCCAGTTGTTGAAAGCTGGAGCAGACAAGGTAGCTATTAATTCACTGGCCTTAGATAACCCAGGCTTTATTACGGAGTCATCATCCCTATTCGGTAGTCAGTGCATTACTGTATCAATTGACGCGATAAAGCATGGGGATGAATATCGAGTTTTTGATTATCAAAAGCAATCCGCATTAGACATTGATGTGGTCGAGTGGGCTATGAAAGTAGAGTCGTTGGGCGCAGGTGAAATACTACTGAATTCAGTTGATAGGGATGGTAGCCGTGAAGGCTATGATACACAGCTGCTTCGCAGCGTCAGTGAGCGTCTCTCTATCCCAGTCATAGCGTTAGGTGGCGTTGGCCGGTTTGACCAACTGGCAGAGGGGGCAACTGCTGGTGGTTGTCAAGCATTAGCTGCGGCTAACATTTTCCAGCATATGGAGCACAGTACCATTGCTGCAAAAGCACAAATGAGAAGTGCGAATTTGAATGTGAGATTAAGCTCGGAAGTTAAATATGAGAACTTTGAGCTAGATTTTCTTGGTCGACCATACTAAGCGTATAGATAGATGAAATATTGCAAACGTTGTTTATATCCTGGAAACCACGCCCTTAATCTTGTTCTCGATGATGAGGGGGTTTGTAGTGGTTGTCGCGTACACGAAGAAAAATATCAAATCGATTGGCAGAAAAAAGCAAATGAGCTAGAACAGTTACTTGCCCACTATAAAGAAAGGTCGGGTTCGCATTATGATTGTGTTATTCCAGTAACCGGTACGGGCGATGATTTCTTCGTTGTTGATTTAATCAAGAACAAACACGGCCTTAACCCTCTTTTGGTAACGTACAACACCCACTTTTCGACTAAGGTTGGGGTTCGCAACCTTGCTCGCTTGATTACTGAGTTAGATTGTGATCACATGATGTCCACTGTGGGGCCAGATACAGTAAAAGAAATCACACGTCTTACTCTAGATAAAATGGGTGACATGTATTGGCATGTCCTCGCAGGTAGTCAGACTTTCCCTGTTCAGGTTGCGACCAAACTTGATATCCCACTAATAATCTGGGGTGTAAATGGTTGGCTGGATCAAGTCGGAATGTTTAGCCATCACGACCGCGTAGAAATGACAAAAAAGGTACGCAAAGAACACGCACTTCGCGGTATCGATGCAGAACACCTGGTTGGTAGTAGTCAAAAAGTATCGGTGAAAGACTTACAGGCATTTACTTACCCGTCAGATGAGCAGCTCGAAAAATCTCGAGTTCGTGGCTTGTACGTTGGAAACTACGTGAAGTGGGATTCTCAGAAGCAAATCGAAGACATGATCGAACAGTACGGTTATGAGACTAGTCCGCAAGAGCGTACCTATAATCTTTATGAGTCCATTGCTTGCGCTAACAATGCTAGCGTGCACGATTACATTAAGTATTTGAAGTTTGGGTATGGAAAAGTGAATGATCATGTTGCTCGTGATATTCGCTTAAAGCGTATTACGCGTGAGCAAGGTTTAGAGTTAATCCGACAGTACTTACCGGTTAAACCCAAAGCACTTGGCCGATTCCTTGAATGGGCTGATATCTCAGAATCACAGTTTTTTCAGTACATCGATAAATTCCGTGATCCTAGAGTATGGGAAAAAGAGGCATCGGGAAAATGGAAGCTCAAAGAGACGGTCTTGGATGTAAATATTGCTCCAAGCGAGCAAGCGCTAGCGGTCGAGGATCCGAGAGAATATCAGCAGACCGAACTACTTGAACCTCAGAGCTTTGAGGATGAATACATTCTCCTTGGTCGCACTTATATCGATGAAGCAAACTACAAAGCGAAAGAAGGGTAAGTCATGAGATTTTGTTCAAATTGTGTCATGCCAGATACGAAGCCGGGCATTGTACTTGATGAGCGCGGCTTCTGTAATGCTTGTCGCACGAAAGAGATTAAAGAAACTATCGACTGGAAGAAACGTCGTGAAGAGCTCGATGTTATCGTCAATGACATAAAGGCGCAAAATAACCCATTCTATGACTGTATTGTAGCGGTCAGTGGAGGCAAAGACAGCTGGTATCAAGCGGCCGTTTTAGCAGAAGAGTACGGTCTGAAAGTACTATGTGTAACACTGGCTGCCCATGTCCCCACAACTGAAGGCATAGATAACTTGAACGGTATGATTGAAGACTTAAATGTCGATCATATGAAGATTACTATCAAGCCAAGTGTGTTTCGCAAAATTAGACAGAAGTGTTTTTTACGTCAAGGAGAGCCTAACTGGGCAGAGCATTGTGCAATGTTCTCTAGTGTAGTGAATACAGCATTAATCTATGATGTGCCCCTAGTCGTCTGGGGTGAAGATATAGCATTTGAATTTGGTGGCTTGCAAAGGGCTGAAAGTAAGCCATCTGCACTTGCCATCGATAAAAGTGACCTAATCAAAGAAAAAACGATCCATGACTGGCTCGATAATGATATTTCTGAGAGAGACATATTCTTCTATAAATACCCGGACTATCAGAAGCTTAAAGACGCTGGTGTGAAAAGTATTTATCTTGGACATTTCTTACGTTGGTATGGTCGACAAAACTATGAGTTCGTAAAAGAGCGAGGATTCACAGGAAGGCGAGCAGGTCCTTTACCAGGTAATTTTCTCGATTATGACAATATTGATGAAAAGCTGTGTGAAATTAACATCTGGTTCAAGTACTTGAAATTTGGCTTCTGGCGAGCGACTGACCAAACTTGCTACGATATTTGGAATGACAGAATGACAAGAGATGAGGCTGTCGATATTGTGAATCGTTTACAGGGAGAGTTTCCTGGTAATGATTTAGAGCATTTCTTGCGCTTTCACAATATAACAGAGGAGCAGTTTTGGGAAACAGTCGAGAAGTTCCGAAATCATGACCTTTGGGAAAAGGTTAATGGTCAGTGGCAATTAAAGTACAAGTTAGAAAAAATAAATAATGAGGGAGAGCAATAGTGCTTTCCATCTACAACAAAGTAAAATTTTGGCTCTACTCGAATAGAGTAGGGCCTGATATGCCATTGACTCATTGGATGCTACACTCCAAACGATTAGGTTACTGGTTATGTAATAAAAAATTTAAAGTGTTTGCCGATGGTGCGTCTGTTCGAGCTGGTGCATATGCTGTTGCAACAGACAAAATTTCTTTAGGGAGAAATGTTGTTATTCGTCCAGGTAGCATGTTGCATGCCGATCCAGAGCCCGGAGGTGCTGAGATCATTATTGAGGATGATGTTCTTATCGGCTCTTCAGTCCATATTTATTTGGATACTCATGCTTATGATGACGTTAGTTTGCCTATATATTATCAGGGCTTTTACAAGGCCGAGTCAGTGACACTGAAATCAGGGTGCTGGATTGGAGCAAATGCGGTCATTTTACCAGGAGTAACGGTTGGTAAGAATAGTGTAATTGGGGCTGGCTCAGTAGTGACTAAGTCTATCCCTGATTTTTGTGTAGCGGTAGGGGTACCTGCAAGAGTTGTTAAAAAAATAGAGTAAATAGAATCGGAAGTCGTAGGTCGCTAGCTGATAAGCAAGCGCCGCTTAGTAGGGAAGATCTCGTCCTACCGTCAGACCTGACCAAAATATTGGTTATGCTCTGAATTTCAATTAATAATGCTTCGGAGGTAGAATGAAGTATTTAGTAACAGGTGTTGCCGGTTTTATAGGTTGTGCTACTGCGCTAAAACTCTGTCAACAAGGTGAGCAGGTTATTGGTATCGATAACCTGAATGATTATTATGATGTTAACCTAAAAAAAGCAAGGTTAGCGCGGCTGGAAAAATATAGTAACTTTAGCTTTATCCACGCGGACCTTTTTGATAGAGAACTGATTGCTACCATTTTTAGCCAGAACCAATTTGATAGAGTGATTCACCTTGGTGCGCAAGCTGGTGTTAGATATTCGTTAGATAACCCAAACTTATATTCGGATACAAACCTAACAGGGCACTTAAATATACTTGAAGGGTGTCGCCACAATAATGTTGAGCATTTGATATATGCCTCTAGTAGTTCCGTCTATGGTATGAATGAGAAGCAACCCTTTACTGAGCGTGATGCGGTTGATCACCCTGTCTCCCTGTATGCTGCAACGAAAAGAGCCAATGAACTTATTTCTCATACCTACTCGCACCTCTATCAAATACCAACAACTGGTTTAAGATTCTTTACGGTTTATGGTCCTTGGGGACGTCCAGATATGGCTCCTTACAAGTTTGCGAAGGCTATTATCGAAGGTAAGGCTATTGATGTGTATAACCATGGTGACATGATGCGCGACTTTACTTACATCGACGATATCGTTGAAGGAATCCTTAAAGTTAAAGATATTATACCAGAGCCAGGTGGTTCAAAAATACTACCTAACGAAAGCTCTGCACCTTATTCTATTTATAACATCGGTAATGGTTCGCCGATTAAACTAATGGATTTTATTAGCACTTTAGAGAGCGCTCTAGGGATTGAAGCTAAAAAGAACTTTATGCCTATGCAAGATGGTGACGTGCCTGCTACCTGGGCAGATACAACGTCTCTAAAGCAAGCGGTGAATTATGCGCCTAAGGTAGGGATTGAAGAGGGCGTTCCTAAGTTTGTTGATTGGTATAAAGAGTTCTACAAATAGTCGCGATGAGTAAAAAAATTGTCTTGTTTGTAAGTGGATTACATGGCGGTGGCGCTGAAGGTGTATGCGTAAAAATCGCTAATCAATTGGCGCATCAGGGATATGATATTGACCTACTGGTGTTGAATCTTGCAGACAAGAAGCGTCTTAATGAGGTTTCGCCAAAAGTTCGTCTGCGCAGTTTAGATGTTGGTTCGGTGAAGCTATCGCTGAATTCATTAAAGAACTATATTAAAACGGTGAAGCCTCAGATATTTTTGACCTTCAGTCATGAATTAAGCGTGATGTGTATCGCTGCTAGGAAGTTGTTGAGTAAGAAGTACAACTTCAAGGTCGTTTCTAGAAATATTAACTTTCTATCTCAATCAGTTTTTGCTTCTAATCATCTTATATATGGCTATTTGTATCGTTGGCTTTTGAGGAATATATATGTTTATTCAGATTACTTCATAGCTCAGTCTTTCGCTATGAAAGATGATATGGTCAATGTTCTAAATGTCGATAGTGAACGAGTTAAAGTAATTAATAATCCTTGCTTAAGTGTTAGCTTGGATGATTGTCGAAGTCAGCGAGTCAACGAAGTTGTTTGCATCGGTAGGTTGGAAAAACAGAAGAGATTTGATAGGGCTATCATCAGCTTTTATTTTTGCCACAAGGTAAACCCAGCCATTCATCTATCGATATATGGCGAAGGAAGCTTGAAGAATCGCCTAGTTGACCTTGTGAATAGATTGGGACTTCAAGATCATGTTACTTTTCCTGGTTTCGTTAGTGATCTTAGCTCTGTATACAAACCCGGTACTATTACCCTTCTTAGCTCGGACTATGAAGGCTTTCCTAATGTCCTAGTGGAGTCCATATCTCACGGTGTTCCAGTAGTATCTGTCGATTGTACAAGCGGTCCAAGTGAGATAGTTGAGGGTGGTGTGAATGGTTTCTTATCTTACAAGACAAATGTGATGGCTTTGGCTGAATCTCTAAGACTGGGTTTAGAGAAACAATGGGACATACGCGAAGTAAAGAATTCTTCTGACAAGTTTTCAATAGAGAGAGTTGTTCATGAATATGAAGAAGTGCTCAATAAATTTTAAGTGGTATTAAAAAGTAATGAAGTACGGAGTCATCTTACCATCGCTAGAAAAAAAAGGCCCTAATCTAGTGGCTTTAGACATTATTACTGGACTCTTGGAGCTTCATACTGACATTCAAATAAAGGTTTTCTATTTTCGAAGTAGCAGTAATGAACTGTCATTCCCTGTTGAAACAGAGAAAATTGGCTTTTTTGAAAAAGTCGACTTTTCCAGTTTTGATGTTGTTCATTCACACATGATGAAACCTGATATATTTGTTTTTTTTCATAAACTGATCGGTCGAATGAAGGGGACAAAAACAGTCACCACATTACACCAAAAAGACATGGTTAACCTTCGCTATGATTATGATAGTAAGACCAAGGCATTTTTATATAGTTTAGTTTGGAGAGTATGTTTAAGTTGGCATAACCATATTGTGTTCCTTTCTGACTCTATGCGAAGGTTCTATTTCCCGTTTTTTTTCAATCGTAATCACTCCTTTATTTATAATGGTAGAACATTTGACTCGGCTGAAAAAGTGCCCAAAAAGAAAGTCAGTGATCAGCGGTATAAACTAGGAGTCGCTTGCTTATTGACAAAGAGAAAAGGGTTAGAGCAAGTTGTTAATGCGTTGGCTCATTTACCTGATTATGAGTTCCATATAGCAGGTGATGGTCCTGAAAAAGACTCGCTAATGACTCTTTGTCGAGAAATGGGAGTTGAAGATAGGGTTGTGTTTAGAGGCTTTATTGATGATACCGCTTCCTTTTTAGGTGAACTGGATATTTTTGTATTACCATCTAGAGGTGAGGGTTTTCCTTTAGCACTTATCGAGGCTGCAGCCCAATCAAAAGCGATTGTTGTTTCGGATATGGACGTCGTTCTTGAAGTATTTTCATCTAATGAAGTGAAAATATTTAAAATGGACGATATAGATTCATTGGTGAATGCGATACATGGTGCTTTACACGAGTCTCAGACACTCTCTAAAAATATTTATAAACGTTATTGCCAAGACTTTACTGCTACATCTATGGCTAAAAAGTATTCTCATCTTTTCGAAGCTTTAACTAAAAAGCATTAAAATAAGGCAATTTATGAGCGGTTACTTTGTTTCAATTGTCAGTCATGGACATGATGAACTCATCATGCAAAATGAAAACTGGACTGAGATATCAGCACTTCCTGATGTTACGATAATTATTAAAGATAACTTATCAAGTGAAGTTTTAAAGGAATATTGCCACGAAAAAGGGTTTGTTTATCTTTCAACGCCTGAAGTCATGGGCTTTGGACATAACAATAACTATAACTTTTCTTGGGCTCAACAGCATGGTATTAGTCATGATGGTTGGTTCTTGGTCATTAATCCTGACGTTATTATTGAGTGTCAGCAGTTTGAACGTATGACTACGCTGTTAAAAAAGCAGAATGGCAGTATATTCACGGTGAATCTTTTTAAAGATGAAGAATACACTGTGTCTGAAGATTCACTAAGGTACTTTCCCAATATTAATAGCTTGATGAATCTATTTGCCAGAAAGCCCGTAACCAAAAGTTACAGCAAAGAGTCCTTGACTAACTTGGCTGAAGTAGAGTGGGCGTCTGGGGCTTTTTTAGTCTTTTCTTCAGATCTTTATGCTAAGTTGCAAGGTTTTGATGTGCGTTTCTTTATGTACTACGAGGATGTTGATATTTGCTTCAGGGCTCAGCGTGATTTTGATACCAGCGTAAAATATCTTAGCGAAGTATACGCGGTTCATGAAGGGGCTTACCGCAATCGGAATCTATTTTCAAAACACTTCTATTGGTATTTGGGAAGTCTACTTAAGTTTTTGATTGGAAGTAATCGATGAAAATTTTTCTCACTGGAGCGAATGGCTTTTTAGGAAGCCAGATCAATCGAACGCTTTCAAACAAGTATCAAATGGTCTGCTTTGGACGTACTCCTCCCAAAGGCAGCTGTTCTAGATTTGTTAAGGGCAGTCTAGAGGATCTTGATGAAGGCAACTTGGATTTAGAAGACATAGACGTGGTCATTCATTGTGCTGCCCGTGTACATATGATGAATGACTCTTCGACTGAACCACTAGCAGAGTATCGAAAGATCAATGTAGAGCCCACTGCTCAACTCGCGAGATTAGCGGCAAAGCAAGGAGTAAAGCGATTCATTTATGTAAGCTCAATTAAGGTCCACGGAGAGTTTACTGAGGAAAAGCCTTTCTGTGCAGATGACATCGCGTCTCCTCAGGATGATTATGCTCGCTCTAAACTAGAGGCTGAGCAAGAACTGCTTAACGTATCTGATGAGTTGGGGATGGAAATCGTCATTGTCAGGCCACCACTAATCTATGGGCCTAATGTCAAAGCTAATTTTGCAGCATTAAGTCGATTGGCAAACAAAGGTCTACCTCTGCCATTTGGGTGTATCAATAAAAACGACAGAAGTATGGTGTCTACCTACAATATGGTTGATTTTATCGACACATGCATTACTCACCCTCAAGCCGCTAATCAAGCATTTTTAGTCTCTGATGATGACGATGTTTCTACTAAGCATTTGATTCAGTTACTTAGCGAAGTACAAGGAAAACGCGCTATTCTATTGCCTATCCCTGAAGCTCTCTTTATCATTGCTGGTAAAGTTCTTGGGAAAAGTGATGTCGTTGACCGTTTGCTCGGGTCACTGCGAATAGATATTCAAAAAAATAGCAGTTTACTTGGCTGGACGCCACCATATTCGCTGAGAGAAAGTTTGCTGCGTATGATTAAAGAGTCGAATTAGGCTGGGGCGATAAAGTAATGTTACGAGTTTTAGATTTTTTGCTAGCCGCTATAGGGTTGATAGTCACCTTCCCGATTTTATTGATTGTGACGATCGTTGGCTATTTCGACACTGGTTCTCCAATTTTTATCCAAGAGAGAGTTGGAAAAAATAAGAAACCATTTAAGTTGGTGAAGTTCCGCACTATGAGTAAAGACACTGCTCATGTCGCAAGTCATCTGGCAAGTCGTGCTTCGATCACGAAAATGGGGACATTTTTGCGCAAGACCAAAATCGATGAGCTACCTCAACTTATTAATGTTGTGAAGGGTGAGATGAGTATTGTGGGCCCTCGCCCTAATCTGTTTAATCAAACAGAGCTAATTGCAGAACGTGATAAGTTGGGCGTATACGATGTGTTACCTGGTATCACTGGTTTAGCCCAGGTGAGCAACATCGATATGTCGACACCAGAACTTCTCGCCAAAACGGATAAAAAGATGCTAGATACTTTAAATCTAACGTTGTATTTCCGTTATATTATTGCCACTGCAACCGGTAAGGGCGCAGGAGATCGCGTGTCTAAATCTTAAGTTTCTATTCTTCGCAGGGGTTAGTTTGTGCTCTCTCTGAATCCTATTTGGACAATGCCAAGGCCAGCTAAGAGGCTAGTCAGTGTTGTTATCGATATTATTTTCATCTTTGTGGCATTTTGGGGCGCATTTTACTCACGTATGGGGTCCATCGCGAAGTACTGGGTCGATCCGGACTATTGGTATGTCCTCACAGCGGTGACATTGGTTACCTTGGTTATCTTCACGAATACTGGGCTGTATCGAGCGGTATTGCGTTATTTGAGCCTACAAGCAGTCGTTACCGTCGCGTTTGGTGCTGCGCTATCGGGCCTATCTATCGTTCTGTTTTCTCACTATTTTCAAATGTTTCTCCCTCGCTCGGTTCCGGTTATATATGCCACGTTTTTGGTTTCGATGTGCGGTGGAGCGCGATTGTTAGTACGTTTTTTAGTGGCTGACTTGTTGGTGAAAGGGCGTATTCCTGTACTCATTTATGGTGCAGGTAAAGCAGGGCGACAGCTCTATAATGTTGTTTCTCAAAGCGATGAGTATCGCGTCGTAGCATTTATCGATGATAACCGTAAGATGCATAAAACAACGATCCAAGGCATCACAGTGTTTCGTCGTAAATACCTAGCGAGACTTATCGACAAGCACAAAGTCGAAAAGGTGTTACTTGCGATGCCATCGGCGTCGCGCAGTGAGCGAAAATCAGTCATTGAATTACTCTCCGATTATCCAGTAGAAGTGATGACCATCCCTAACTTGAGTGATATTGTCAGTGGAGAACTGAAGATTGATCAACTCAAAGAGGTTGCGATTGAGGACTTACTTGGTCGCGATCAGGTAGCTCCTGATCAGAGCTTGCTCGAAAAAAATATCAAGGGTAAAGCGGTGATGGTTACAGGAGCTGGAGGTTCTATTGGCTCTGAGTTGTGTCGTCAAATCATTAAGCATCAACCAACTTGCCTAATACTGTTTGAAGCATCAGAATATTCGTTGTATCGAATCGATAGAGAACTGCGTCAAGTGTTTCCAGATCTTTCCTTGATACCGATTCTGGGCAACGTTCAGAATCAAGAGCGACTTCAACAGACTATGAAAGCCTACCGAGTTGATACAGTGTACCATGCTGCTGCTTATAAACATGTTCCTATGGTTGAGTTCAATGTCGTTGAAGGTATGCAAAATAATGTGTTGGGTACTTATCGTGCCGCATGTGCTGCGATTGAAGCTAATGTGTCGTCCTTCGTATTGATCTCGACAGATAAAGCAGTCCGTCCAACTAACGTTATGGGGACAACTAAGCGCTTAGCTGAACTCGGACTACAAGCATTGGCCAAAGGGTACCAACAAGAACACAATACCCTGTTTTCTATGGTACGTTTTGGTAATGTGCTTGGCTCTTCAGGCTCGGTGATCCCTTTGTTTAAGGCTCAAATCGCCAAAGGTGGTCCTGTGACGGTAACTCACAAAGATATAATTCGTTACTTTATGACTATCCCGGAAGCCGCTCAGCTTGTTATCCAGGCAGGCGCTATGGGTAAAGGTGGAGACGTGTTTGTTTTGGATATGGGTGAGCCAGTCCGTATCGCGGAGCTTGCAAAAAACCTAATACATTTGTCAGGTTTGGAAGTTAAAGACAATAGTAACCCAGATGGTGATATTGAAATCCTCTACACAGGACTGAGACCTGGTGAGAAATTGTTTGAAGAATTACTCATCGGAGATAATGTCTCGGAAACATCTCACGATCGCATCATGACAGCTCAGGAAGTCTCGATAGATCAGCATACGTACGATGAGTTACTTGACGATTTACAACAAGCAGCACAAGATTATGATCAACCGAGATTGCGTAAACTGATGCTTGAAGCACCGACTGGCTTTGTACCAACGGATGGAATTCGTGACCTTGTATGGGTTCAATCTCACGAACAGAATTATTAATAAATTAGTAAGAAGAAACTATGAAAATAGCAGTTGCTGGAACCGGCTACGTTGGCCTATCAAATGCAATGCTGCTGGCTCAGAATCATGAGGTAGTAGCAGTAGATATTGATGCAGATAAAGTAGGCATGCTTTGTAATAGGCAATCACCAATTGTGGATACCGAAATAGAGGTGTTTCTTAAGCGTGATGATCTAAACTTTACAGCAACGTTAGATAAGGAATTAGCTTATTCTGGTGCGGATTACGTGATTGTGGCGACACCAACAGACTATGACCCCAAGACTAACTACTTCAATACAGGCTCAGTAGAGGCGGTCATTAACGACGTTATCGCAGTAAACCCAGATGCAGTGATTGTCATTAAATCTACGGTTCCTGTTGGTTACACCAATCGAGTAAGTGAAGAAGTAGGCTCTGAGAACATCTTTTTCTCACCGGAGTTTCTACGTGAAGGCAGTGCGCTTTACGACAACCTAAATCCTTCTCGCATCATTATTGGTGAGCGCAGTGAGCGTGCTAAGGTGTTCGCAGACTTGCTGATTGAAGGTGCGCAGAAAGAAGATATTGATGTGCTGTTTACTGACTCGACAGAGGCAGAGGCAGTGAAGCTATTCTCAAACACTTATCTAGCGATGCGTGTGGCTTACTTTAATGAGTTGGACTCTTATGCTGAAGCCTTGGGTCTGGATACGCGCCAAATCATCGAAGGTGTCGCGCTTGACCCACGAATTGGTGGTCACTACTGTAACCCTTCGTTTGGTTATGGCGGCTACTGCCTACCGAAAGATACAAAGCAGCTTCTAGCCAACTATGATGAAGTGCCGAACAATATTATTGGTGCGATTGTAGATGCTAACCGTACCCGTAAAGACTTCATTGCGGAGTCAATCATGAAGCGTGGGCCGAAAGTTGTAGGTGTTTACCGCCTTATCATGAAGTCTGGCTCTGATAACTTCCGTGCTTCGAGCATTCAGGGCATCATGAAGCGCCTGAAAGCGAAAGGCATCGAAGTGATTGTGTATGAGCCCGTATTGAAAGAAGATCACTTCTTCCATTCACGCGTGATTCGCGATGTGGATGCGTTTAAACAGGAAGCGGATTTGATTATCTCAAACCGTATGTTGCCTGAACTCGAAGACGTAGCTGAGAAGGTTTACACGCGAGACTTGTTCGGTAATGACTAATCTTTGCTGGCTTAATAGCAGAAACAGTTAATGTAAAAACGGGAGCCAATTGGCTCCCGTTTTTTTTATTAATTTCAACAAGTTGTTGCTCGATGCGAGGCTGAGATTGATTACTCTTCGACCTCATCAGACTCTTCATCGAAACTCACATCCAGAGGCTCTTGAGATAAGATGATGCCCGTATTGTCGGCATACACATAGTCTTCTGGTAGGAAGGTCACGCCACCAAAGTTCACTGGCACATCGACTTCACCAACATCAGACTGAGCGGCGCCAACAGGAATAGAGGCGAGCGCTTGGATACCCAAATTCATATCTTCGAGCTCGTCTACTTCGCGTACGCAGCCGTAAACTACAATGCCTTCCCATTCGTTGTCTTCCGCAAGCTGGGCTATCTCAGCGTCAATCAGCGCCTTTCGTAGCGAACCACCACCGTCAATCAGCAAGACGCGACCCACGCCATCTTGCTCTAGCATCTCTCGAATGACCCCGTTGTCTTCAAAACATTTTACTGAGGTAATTTGACCTGCAAACGAGGCTCTGCCGCCAAAGTTACTAAACATTGGTTCAACAACGTCTACTTGATCTAAGTAGATATCACATAGGGCTGAAGTACTGTATTCCATGGCGACTCTTCTATGCAGTTTACAAAAAGTATAAATCGAGTATATCGGGTGAATAGGTCAATGCAATGACAAGGCTCAATTAAGTGATCAGAGTTTGAGCTATAACCACTCCAGAAAACAGGATATTAGTGACCAGTGAGCACTTCACCACGATAGGCATCATAGGGGCGATTTGTGCTGGCTGCGTTGTTTGCCATACGGCTTTGCCGTGCTTGAGAACGACCACGAGACTGAGCACAAATGGCAGGCTAATCCAAAGCGGTGATTGCTGAACCGATAGGTAAATAGCAAAAGCCGCAACCGCGGCCATGAGCAGAATAAAGTGATACAGCTTCGCTTTGTGTTCGCCTAGTCGAACGGCGACGGTGCGTTTGCCACACGCGCTGTCATTTTCGATATCACGCATGTTGTTGACGTTGAGAACCGCAACCGCCAGCAGTCCGCAGCCAATTGCCGGCAAGAACAATAGGGTATCGAGGTGTCCAGTGTGCAAGAAGTAGGTACCAGAGACGCCCAGTAAACCGAAGAAGATAAAGACTGAGATATCGCCAAGACCAACGTAGCCATAGGGCTTGTTACCCACTGTGTATGCAATAGCCGCAGCGATAGCTAACACGCCCAGCCCAATAAAGGCGAGAATGTTCTCCAGTGACTCAAGGGCATGCAATACCAAAAACAGACCGGAGGCTATCGTTAGTACCACATTCAAAATAATCGCTTTTTTCATGTCTTGCTGCGTGACTTCACCAGACTGAATCGCGCGCATTGGACCGAGACGGTTTTCGTTGTCGGTGCCTTTTACCGCATCACCATAATCGTTAGCGAGGTTGGACAAGATTTGCAGCAAGGTAGCCGTGAGTAGGGCGAGGACTGCAACACTCCATGACATCTCTCCTTTGGAGAAGGCGAGGGCGCTACCTGTCACAATCGATACCAGCGCAAGTGGAAGCGTTTTAGGTCTGGCGGCGTCTAACCAGATTCGAAAAGATGAGTTCATGTGCGATTTTTAATTTAACAGTTTGTTTTAGTATACGGGAAAAGCAGAACAGGCTAAACACGCATGAATTATAAGGTCGTAGTATGAGATTAGTATGATATTGGGAAAGGCGTGAAGTGCGCCGTAAATCTAATTCCAGAAACACTTTAGCATGGATGTGTTTTAACCCAATCAAAAGGAAAAAAAGGATTTAGTATGACAAAGCAACCATGCGTCTACATTACCACTTCAAAGGGTCGCGGCGTTATTTATATTGGAGTCACTTCAAACTTACAGCAACGTATGTGGAAGCACAGGCATGGCGTGACGGATGGATTTGTTAAAAAGTACAATGTCAGTTTGTTGGTTCACTACGAACTCTTTGATTCAATGGAAGATGCCATAGCACGCGAAAAGCAGCTTAAACATTGGAATCGAGAATGGAAAAACGAATTAGTGACGAGTAACAATCCCTATTGGCGAGATTTGACAACAGAGCTGTGGTAATCGTTGTCAATTCCACCACTTTCGTTATCTTCACTATTCTTGTTATCTTCATATCCCGTCACCCTCATCATATTTCCTACCTACGCCATACTCCCTACCTACGTCGTCTTCACGAAAGTGAAGATCTCCCGATGCGCGTGACTGACACGATAGTGACTCGACCCTAAAGTAAGGTAATGACAGGGTTCCGCGCACACGGCATAGACGGTGCGCGCTGTAAAAGATCCCCTTTTTCAAGGGGATGACGACCTATTTTTTCATTATCTATATTATAAGTTCCACGAACTTTTATTTTCGTAGTCCGTCACCCGAACTTTAATCGCCGATTTCACGACCATCACTATAATCAGCTACCTCGCAATCTTCATCATCCTCGTCACCTCCGCCTTTCTCATCATCTTCCCCACCTACGTCATCTTCACGAAAGTGAAGATCTCCCGACGCGCGTGACTAACACGATAGTGACTCGATCCTAAAGTACTCTGATGACAGGGTTCTGCGTACATGGCATAGACGGTACGCGCTTCAAAAGATCCCTTTTTCAAGGGGGGACGGAAGTTTGGTAAATGAAGAGTAGTGGTGGTAAGACAGCAATAATTGGCTAGAGCTAGAGCTAGAGCTAGAGCTAGAGCTAGAGTTTAGGATGAATTTCAGCCTTTGTACTCGAATAAAAACGGCGCTTAAACAAAGCGCCGTTTGAAGTAAGTCTGTGAACTACTACAAAATAAAGCGGCTCAAATCCTCATCTTCCACAAACTCACCAAGCTTAGACTTCACATAGCCAGAGTCGATCACCAGCTTAGAACCAGGCTTGTCTGTTGCTTCAAATGAAATCTCATCCATTAGGCGTTCCATAACGGTATGTAGACGTCGGGCACCGATGTTCTCGGTGGTTTCGTTAACTGTCCATGCTGCATCTGCGATCTGTTGGATGCCATCGGTTGTGAACTCTACGTCCACTTCTTCGGTCTTCATCAGGGCAATGTACTGCTCAGTTAGCGACGCTTTTGGCTCAGTTAGGATGCGTTTGAAGTCATCGCTGCTTAGTGCTTCTAGTTCAACACGGATAGGTAGACGGCCTTGAAGCTCAGGAATAAGATCCGATGGTTTAGCCACTTGGAATGCACCTGACGTGATAAACAGAATGTGGTCTGTTTTTACCATGCCGTGTTTGGTAGAAACCGTGCTGCCCTCGATTAGAGGGAGTAGGTCACGTTGTACACCTTCACGAGATACGTCAGGACCAGACGCTTCGCCGCGCTTACAGATTTTGTCGATCTCATCGATAAACACGATGCCGTTGTTCTCAACGTTGTAGATCGCTTGTTCTTTCAGCTCTTCTTGGTTAACCAGTTTCGCTGCTTCTTCTTCCGTCAGTGCTTTGAAAGCTTCTTTAATCTTTAGTTTGCGCTTCTTCTTAGTGTCGCCACCAAGGTTTTGGAACATGCTTTGTAGCTGATTGGTCATCTCTTCCATGCCAGGAGGAGACATGATTTCCACACCCATCTGTGGTGCTGCAGTCTCGATGTCGATCTCTTTGTCGTCTAGCTTGCCTTCACGCAGTTTCTTGCGGAAGATCTGGCGTGTATTTGATGAAGTTTCCTCAGGTTGCTCGTTTTGACCCCAAGCATCACGCGCTGGTGGCAATAGAGCATCAAGGATGCGCTCTTCTGCTTGCTCTTCCGCACGGAATTTTACTTTTTCCATCGCTTGCTGGTGGGTCATCTTGATCGCCACATCGGTAAGATCGCGGATGATGGTCTCGACTTCTTTACCCACGTAACCCACTTCAGTGAATTTGGTCGCCTCTACCTTGATAAACGGTGCATTGGCAAGTTTCGCCAGACGGCGTGCAATCTCGGTTTTACCCACACCTGTTGGACCGATCATTAGGATATTCTTTGGTGATACCTCTACACGCAAGCTCTCTTCAAGCTGCATACGACGCCAGCGGTTACGCAGGGCGATAGCCACAGAGCGCTTTGCTTTGTCTTGGCCAATGATGTGGCGGTTTAACTCATGAACAATCTCGCGAGGAGTCATCTCAGACATAATCAATTCCTTACAAAACTTCTGACTTTAAAGCTCGTCAGTTTGAAATTCGACTCATGACCTAGTTAGTTTCAGTGTCATGCTTAAAAGCACGTCATTCCTGTGAAGACAGGAATCTACTCAAAGGCTTGGTGCTTGCTAACAACAGATCCCCGCTTATGTAGGGATGACGTACTTCGTCAGCAGCCTGAGAAATTCTATTTTTAGTCGACGTTACTTGTTTTCTGAAGCGTCGCTATCTAGTTCTTCAATCGTGTGGTGATGGTTAGTGAAGACACAAATATCACCAGCAATCTTTAGGGCTTTCTCTGCAATTTCACGTGCATCGAGCTCTGTGTTTTCTAGTAGTGCTGTCGCAGCGGCTTGTGCAAAGTTACCACCAGAGCCAATCGCGATTAGGTCGTTCTCTGGCTGCACTACATCACCGTTACCTGTGATGATAAGCGAAGCGGTTTCATCCGCGACTGCCAATAGTGCTTCTAGCTTACGAAGTGCACGGTCGCTGCGCCAGTCTTTAGCAAGCTCAACCGCGGCTTTGGTCAGGTGACCTTGGTGCATTTGCAGTTTGCTTTCAAAGCGCTCAAATAGAGTAAACGCGTCAGCGGTACCGCCAGCGAAGCCTGCTAATACTTGGTTGTTGTAGAGTCTACGAACCTTACGGGCATTCCCTTTCATTACTGTGTTGCCAAGGGATACTTGTCCATCACCAGCGATCACGACTTTGTTATTACGGCGTACAGATACAATAGTAGTCACGACGTTTGCCTCTTATTGGTTTTAATTCGGTTATGGAATGGATATGTGGACGCGAGGAATGGAATTCAAGGGAGGGAAGAGGGGGACTGGGGAAAAGAAGGTTCTAGGCCCTAGGGAAGTGTTTGACTTAGGGGGCGAGAAAAATAGCCTCTACAAGAAGCAAAAAGTATTATCACAGTATATCGTCATCTCCTTGAAAAAGGAGATCTCCCACAGCGCTTAGCAAACTCGATTGATTTGAGTGAGTCAAGCGCTTCAGGAGATCTTCACTTCCGTGAAGATGACGGAGTCGGTGTGAAGATGAGGAGTGGGCGTGAAGATGACGAAGCCGCGGAGGAGCTTACTGCGCTTCCTTCCAAATAGCACAAGGCTCAATCTTAGCGCGCTGTAACTTATGCTTATCACGCTCGGCATCACGCTTTAGTTTGTAAGGGCCTAGTACCACTCTAAACCAGCTACTGCCTTCTTTTTTGCGGATCTGGCTAGAGATGCCCTGGAAGGCGATATCGAGCTTACGAGCTTCGGCTTGAGCCAAGGTTTTGTAAGCGCCACACTGCATGATGTATGGGATCTTAGAGACCACTTGCTCTTTCGCTTGAACCTCAACCTCGCGCTTTGGCAGCGTTTCTACGTAGTCCCACTTCTCTTCTGGAGGCGGTGGAATCGGCTTAGCGGGTTTTGGTTTCGGCTTAGCTGGCTTTGTGACAGTAGGTTGTGGCTTCGGCGGCTCTGGGTCATTACTGAGTATGTAAAGCCCGTAGCCAAACGCGCCGGCTAAGATAATTGCCAGCAGACCACTGCGCCACGGTTTTTTACCGGAAGTCTTCTTTTTTGCAGGTCGGCGGCTGGTGCCTTTGCCCCGTCTTACATAGTCTCGGTTTGCCACTTAGATAGGTTCTGATTGAAATAACTTACTGACCTCATGGTAAATTCCACAAGGTCAAGTTGCAAGTCAGTATCGTGCCAACTACAGGATTCTTGGAGGAGCCGCACTGTCGCGGATCACAAGTTCCGTATCCAGAAGACGAGAGCCTGCTCTTACATCAGCACCTTTTAGCACTTCGAGCATCATGTACATGGCTTGTCGTCCAATCTCATAGCGAGGCTGTGAGACCGTCGTTAGCGGTGGATCGCAGTACTGTGCAAATTGGATATCATCGAAGCCGACGACAGAGAGATCTTGAGGAACACGCAGCCCTAATTTCTTCGCCTCTTGCATGGCACCAATCGCCATCACATCATTGTGACAGAATATTGCAGTTGGTGGCTCTGGCAGTGCCAAGAGGGTGCGAACAAGTCTAGCGCCAGCCTCAAAGGTGAAATCACCCTTCACGGTGTACGCGGGATTCATTGGCAGGCCAGCACGGCGCAGGGCTTGCTGGTAGCCTTGCTGTCTAAAGCGGCATAAGAATGCTGAGTCTGGACCAGCAATCTGAGCGATTCGCTTATGCCCAAGGTTTGATAGATAGTTCACCGCTTCAAACGCTGAGGTCAGGTTATCAATGTGAACGGTTGGCAGTTCAAGCTCAGGCGCAAATTCACACGCCATGACAATTGGTGGCAGGTTCTTTTGCTCTGGCTTACTGATGTCGAAAGGAAGATCCGTTCCCAACAGCAACATACCATCAGCTTGTTTGGTGAATACGAGGTTCACAAACGAGGTTTCACGTTTTTTTGACTGACCGCTGTCCCCCAGTAATACGAGATAACCATGCTCCATAGCGGCATCTTCAATACCACGAATGATCTCGGAGAAATATGGGTCACAGATGTCAGGTACAATCGTCACAATGGTTTTAGATTCATTTCTGCGAAGATTGCGTGCGAGTGAATTTGGAGAATAGCCAGCTTCTAAAACCGCATCTTCCACTCGCTTACGAGTAGATGATGAGACTTTTTCTGGGTTCATCAGAGCTCTTGATACCGTAGCCGTAGAGACGCCTGCAAGCTGGGCAACATCCTTCATTGTCGCCATAAACGTTTGTCCTCTTTTAAATGTCTAGACCTATCGAATAACTATTATTATTTAGTGCTATGTTTCGCGATGGGTTATTGCTGTGTTAAATGTTTAATTTATCTAATAAATAGATTTTCAAAATCCGTTTTTATAATCATGAACTATTACTAAATATTATTCATTTCTCGAATGAAAGTTACGGTCTGATTAACAGATTTTGCAATACAATTGTGAAGCATATCACAACTCGTAGTGGTTATCGTTTTGTTATTAATCAAATTTTACCGATTAACTTAAATCTTGTGGCTCGATATCTAATGACCAACGTACCTTTTTCGCCAGCGGTAATTGCGCGATAACCGGTTTGGCTGCAGTGATGATTTTTTGCATCTGTGGTCTTGAGGGAACTTGAAGCATGAGTTGCCAACGCGCTTTTCCTGCGCGTTTTGCTATCGGTGCAGGGGTTGGACCTAACACCATACAAGCATTATCAAACAGCGGGTGAGCTTCTAAAGAGTAGCGAACCTGGCGCAAGAAGGTCTCGACGTCATTGCTGTTATTGGCCTCGGCGCGAACCAGGGTCAAGAAGCTAAAGGGAGGCAACTGCGCCAGTTTACGCTCTTCAATCACGGTCTCGGCAAAATGGCGATAGTCTTTATGGAGTAAGCTTTGAAGCAGTGGGTGCTCTGGGTGGTGAGTTTGCAGCAGCACTTCACCGGGCTTGCTTGCGCGTCCGGCACGTCCAGCCACCTGAATAAACAGCTGTGCTAAACGCTCTGACGCGCGAAAATCGCTGCTGTAAAGAGACCCGTCTACGTCAAGCAGCGCGACTAGTGTGACATTAGGGAAGTGGTGCCCCTTGGCAAGCATCTGGGTACCAATCAAGATCTGGTACTCATTGTTTTTGATGGCATTGAGCGCCGCTTCTAGGCTGCCTTTGCGTCTGGTGCTGTCTCGGTCAATACGAATGGTATTGTATTCAGGAAATAGGCTTTCTAGCTGAGCTTCAAGCTGCTCTGTACCCACACCGACGGTAACCAGTTGATGCGAGCCACAACCTTCACACTGATGAACGATAGGACGCTGGGAGCCACAATGGTGGCAGCGGATCTCGTTACTCGACTGGTGATAGGTGTAATAGGCATCACAGCGGTGACATTCTGCTGTCCAGCCACATTCGTGGCACATGAGGGCAGGGCTAAATCCACGGCGGTTGAGGAACAACATCACCTGGTTGCCTGCTTCTAAATGGCGGCGCAGCTCAGCAATCAGTGGCGCTGATAGTCCGGCTTCAAGAAACTGACCTTTGACGTCAATGACCTTATTGGTCGTCGGTACCGCTAGTCCTGCTCGCTGGCTGAGTATTAAATGATGATACTTGCCCGCCAGCGCATTTTGTAGCGTTTCCATAGACGGCGTGGCAGAGCCAAGAATAATCGGGATCTGCTCTTTGTTCGCACGCATCACCGCGACGTCACGGGCATGGTAACGCAAGCTGTCTTGCTGCTTATATGAGGTGTCGTGCTCTTCGTCGACAATAATAATACCGAGGTCGGCAAATGGCGTAAGTAGCGCCGAGCGCGTACCGATAACAATACCCGCCACTTTGTCGCGTGCGCTTAGCCACGCGTTGAGCCGCTCAGTGTCATTAAGACCTGAGTGGATAACCTCAATGGGCACATTAAAACGTTTACGAAAGCGATTAATGGTTTGCGGAGTAAGGCCAATCTCCGGCACCAACACCAAAGCTTGCTGTCCGCGCTCCAGTATGGGCTTAATCATCTGCAGGTAGACTTCGGTCTTGCCTGAACCAGTGACGCCTTCAAGCAAGTAGCAGCCAAACTCAGTCTGACTGTTGACCGACGCTATCGCAACGGCCTGTTCGGCATTCAAGCGAAGATCGACAGGATCGTTGCAGATCGCCTCTGGCCATTGGGTTTGTTGGTTTTGTCTCTCTATCGACGTTATCCAGCCTTTTTCTGTCAGTGTCTTGAGTACGCTAGTGCTGACGTCACTGTCGATAAAAAGCTGATGCGAACACGGACCAGATTCCAACATATGCATGACTTTGGCTTGCTTCACTGCTCGCCCAAAGCCGGACATTAGTTGAGTCTTGCCAGCTTCTGTGATCTGCCACTCCACGGTTGCGGCAAATTCAGCAGGCTTGCCTTTTCTAAGAGCTGCGGGTAGTGCGTTACTCAAGGTGTCGCCAAGTGGATGCTGGTAATAAAGGCTGCACCATGAGATAAGGTCAAAAAGAGGCTTAGACCAAACGGGAGCCGTATCTAACGCCGCTTTTATCGGCTTGAGTTTGTCTATCGGAAACTCAGACTCATGGCTAAACTGCATCACAATACCGACGAGCGTTTTTGGTCCAAATGGTACAGACACGCGCCCGCCAACCACAGGAAAAAGGTGGGCAGGGACGAGGTAGTCAAACTGTTTATCAAGTGGGACGGGAAGAGCCACTCGAGCGACATTTGGGCGCATAGTTAGGTCGATATTGATAAAGAAGACGTCTATTCTAACGGTATGGGTCGCCTTGTATAGACTGGATAATCAATTTATCGGCTAAGGCTCACCGAAGGTGGCGAAAAAAGTCGCAATTTTAGTTGATTCCCTTGGCACTATTCATTACTATACTGCGCCTTGATGGCATGGCTTCTTGCTTTCATATTGAAATGCAAAGCGATGGTATCATCTATTTATTAACTACGTGTGGTGTCCGGCTTAGAATCGGATGGCGACACGGCCTAAATTATTGAGGTTTCCCATGAAAGCTGGTATCCACCCAGAATACAAAGCTGTAACAGCAACTTGCTCTTGCGGCAACACATTCGAATTCAACTCTACTCTAGGTAAAGATTCTATCCACCTAGACGTATGTGACAAGTGCCACCCATTCTACACTGGTAAGCAACGTATCGTTGATACTGGCGGCCGTGTTGATCGCTTCAACAAGCGTTTCGGTGCTCTATCTAGCAAGAAGTAATTATTACTTTTGCAGATTAAAAAAGGACGCTTCGGCGTCCTTTTTGCTTTTTTGCTGTTTTTTTACCTGTCAACATCTGCTTGCATAACGTGTTACCTATCTCTACTTTTTTCTTCGCTTCATCCCTTCCATCCATTCAAAAGCCTAATAAACTCGCGTAGTATTGGTTCGTCAGAGTAATGAACATCAGAGATACCTCCTCTCCGTTCAAATGTACCCACTCTGTGTGTGTAACCCTTTAGAAGCAACGCGAATAAAAATAAACGGGCTTATACTCATAACTACATCATCTAAGTAACTAATCAGTCTTATAAAAGCAGGATAGCTAACCATGTCCGATGACCATCAAATTGACGAATTTCGCCAGCAAGCGCTTGATTACCATGCCAACCCTGTACCTGGAAAAATCGAAGTAGCATTAACTAAACCCGCCAACTCAGCAGCGGATCTCGCATTGGCCTACAGCCCTGGTGTGGCCGAGCCTGTGCGTGAAATCGCGCAAAATGCCGAGAATGTTTATAAATACACTGCGAAAGGCAATATGGTCGCAGTGATCTCTAACGGTACCGCAATCCTAGGTCTTGGTAACCTAGGTCCAATGGCGTCTAAGCCAGTTATGGAAGGTAAAGCGTTACTGTTTAAACGTTTCGCGGGCCTAGATTCCATTGATATCGAAGTAAAACACCGCACTATCGATGAGTTCGTAGATACTGTTGCGAACATCTCAGACACCTTTGGTGGTATCAACCTAGAAGATATTAAAGCGCCAGACTGTTTTGAGATTGAACGACGCCTAATCGAGCGTTGTGATGTGCCGGTATTCCACGATGACCAGCACGGCACGGCGATTGTAACTGCAGCAGGTATGCTCAACGCTATTGAGCTTCAGGGTAAAGATCTGAAAGAAACCACTATTGTCTGTCTTGGCGCAGGCGCGGCGGCGATCGCGTGTATGGAGCTTTTGATCAAATGTGGCGCGATGCGTGAGAAGATCTACATGCTGGATCGCAAAGGTGTGATCCACACTCGTCGTGACGATCTTAACGAATACAAAGAGCTGTTTGCCAACAACACAGATAAGCGCACGCTAGAAGATGTGATCGAAGGCGCGGACCTATTCCTAGGTGTCTCGGGGCCTGATCTGTTGCCACCAGAAGCGCTTAAGTTAATGGCGGACAAGCCAATTGTGTTTGCGTGTTCAAACCCAGATCCAGAAATCAAACCTGAGCTTGCTCATCAGGTTCGTGATGACCTAATTATGGGTACAGGTCGTTCAGACTACCCGAACCAGGTAAATAACGTGCTGTGTTTCCCGTTTATCTTCCGTGGCGCTCTTGATGTGCGTGCGAGTGAGATTAATGATGAGATGAAACTGGCAGCGGTAGAAGCGATTCGTGAGCTAGCGAAAGAGCCAGTGCCACAAGACGTACTTAATGCCGCAGGTGTTGAGGCGTTGACCTTTGGTAAGGACTACATCATTCCAAAGCCAATGGACCCGCGTTTGCTTCCTCGTGTGGCTAAAGCGGTAGCGAAAGCTGCGGTTGAATCTGGCGTGGCTCGTATTGAATTGCCTGATAGCTATATGGCTTAATAGTTCAACAGCGTAGTGCTAGCTCTGCACTGTCTTGTTTCGCTGTTGTTCATCATCCAGTCTCACTTTCGTCATCCCCTTGGAAAAGGGGATCTTTCGCAGCGAGTGACTCACACAAATTGAACACCATACGCGCTGACAAAGATCCTCACTTTCGTGAGGATGACGGCATATTGGGGTTTTAAAATATGCGGCATTTAAGGGCGCATTTTCGTCACCCCCTTGAAAAAGGGGATCTTTCACGGCGAGTGACTCACATAAATTGAGCACCATATGCGCTGAAAAAGTCCTCACTTTCGTGAGGATGACGAATGAAAAAGGATGACGAGAAGAGGTGCTAGTAATAGCACGAGTTTAAAGTAATAAAAAAGACGGTATTAATACCGTCTTTTTTATTACCGTTTAATACTTACTCTTCATCAAACGCTTCAAACTCAATCCCCATCGCCGTCATCAGCTCTTTCGCTTCTGTCGGGATATCATCAGGACGGTCTTTTCTTAAATCTTCGTCGGTCGGAAGCGGCTGGCCAGTGTAGGCGTGCAGGAACGCTTCGCACAATAGTTCACTGTTGGTTGCATGGCGTAGGTTATTGATTTGGCGACGAGTACGCTCATCGGTCAATACCTTTAGCACCTTCAGCGGGATAGACACTGTGATTTTTTTTACCTGCTCGCTTTTCTTACCGTGCTCCGCATATGGGCTAATGTATTCACCATTCCAATCTGCCATTACACACCTTCGCTCTGTTAATCATAAATAGTAGTAATAAGAATGCTGCAATTTTAGCGGGATTTACTGCCATAAGCAAAGACATATAGACGTCTAGAAGTGTTGACGTCTCACATTTTGGAAAGTAAAGTGGGGCAACGAATGTGGACATTTATTTTAATGCAATGTTAATTCTTTAACGTTTGTGGCGTTTGCCGGTTCCCATATTACCGGTAAAAGTAGACACTGTGGTTACACCAACTAGCCATGCGATCTGAGAAAGGAAGTTTCTATGAGCAATCGGAAGCCAGCGACAATAGCCGTACGTACTGGTATCGAATCGGATACCCAGCATCACGCTGTGGTGCCACCTATTTATCTCTCTACTAACTATGGTTTCCCTGCGTTTGGGGAAGTGCCGACTTACGATTACACCCGCTCAGGAAACCCTAACCGAGGTTTGTTAGAAACTGCTTTGTATGAGCTGGAATCTGGTAAAGGCGCGGTAGTGACTAACTGTGGTACCTCTGCACTCAACCTTTGGGTGTCTGCTTTCTTAGGTCCAGAAGACACGATTATTGCTCCTCATGACTGTTACGGCGGCACGTACCGCTTGTTCAACACGCGTGCCCAAAAAGGGGACTTTAAGGTTAATTTTGTTGACCAAAGTGACGAGCAAGCCTTCGATGCTGCGCTTGAGCAAAAACCAAAACTGATCTTGCTTGAAACGCCGTCTAACCCACTTGTGCGTGTTGTCGATATTGCCGCCGTGTGTGAAAAAGCGAAAAATGTCGGTGCGCTGGTAGCAGTAGACAACACCTTTTTGACACCTGTGTACCAAAAGCCTCTCGAGCTTGGCGCAGACTTTGTGATTCACTCAACGACCAAGTATATCAACGGTCACTCTGACGTGATTGGCGGTGTGGTGATCACCAAAACCGAAGAGCATGCAGAAGAGCTCGCATGGTGGGGCAACTGCATCGGTGCGACAGGCACGCCTTTTGATAGCTACATGACTTTGCGTGGTATTCGTACCCTTGGCGCACGTATGCGCGTCCATGAAGAAAGCTCGCAACAGATCCTAGATTTTCTTAAGCCGCAGCCATTGGTAAAAGTGATTTATCACCCAAGTCTGCCTGAGCACCCTGGTCATGAGATTGCTAAGAAGCAGCAGTCTGGTTTTGGCTCTATGTTGAGCTTTGAGTTCGCAGGTAGCTTTGAGCAGCTTAAGTACTTTGTCGGTGAGCTAGAGCTATTCTCGCTCGCAGAGTCTCTTGGTGGCGTCGAAAGTCTGATTTGTCACCCTGCCTCTATGACGCACCGTGCGATGGGCGAAGAAGCATTAGCCGAAGCGGGGGTTTCTCAGCAGCTCCTTCGCCTCTCTGTTGGTCTAGAAGACGCGCAAGATCTGATTGATGACCTAGCCCAAGCGTTTGAGAAAGCATCTGCATTTAAAGGATAAGCCGGCATGAGTCAAAGCAGTACCCTAAATAACAGACAAGGTAAGCAGTTGCACAAATTTGGCGGTAGCAGCTTAGCGGACCCTGAATGTTATCGCCGAGTGGTTTCCATCTTAAAAGACTACTCGAATGAAGAAGACCTTATCGTGGTCTCGGCGGCGGGTAAAACCACTAACCGTCTCATCGAATTTCTAGATGCGCTCAATAAAGATGGGCGCATTGCGCACGAGCACCTACAGGCGCTTCGTCAGTTTCAGATTGAGCTGGTGGAGTCACTACTAACAGGTGAAGAAGCCGAAGGTCTTGTGTCTCAGTTACACGATGAGTTTAGCACGCTTGGTGAGCTTAGCTATCCGCTCACAGACGCTGAGCGCGCATCGGTACTAGGACATGGCGAGGTGTGGTCTTCACGTCTACTGGCAGCACTGCTTAGACAGAGCGATTTGCCTGCAGTGGCACAAGACGCAAGAGCCTTCCTTCGCGCTGAGTTCGGCACTCAGCCAGAGGTAGACCGCGCTAAATCCTACCCGCTGATCAAAGAAGTATTGGCGCAGCATGCGCATCACCGTGTGGTGATCACCGGTTTTATGGCGCAAAGTGAATGCGGCGAAACCGTGCTGCTGGGTCGTAATGGTTCTGACTATTCTGCTACTGTGATTGGCGCATTGGCGGAAGTGTCATGCGTGACGATCTGGAGTGACGTGGCGGGTGTATACAGTGCGGACCCACGCGTGGTGAGCGATGCATGCCTATTGCCTCTGCTGCGTTTAGATGAAGCCAGCGAACTGGCTCGCCTTGCAGCACCTGTATTGCACAGTCGTACGCTTCAGCCTGTTGCTCAAAGCGCGATGGACTTGAATCTACGCTGCAGCTATCAACCTGAGTCTGGTTCAACACGCATTGAGCGTGTGCTTGCATCAGGGCGCGGCGCAAAAATCATCACGTCACTCGATGAAGTTCTGCTTATTGAATTGGCATTTGGTGCGGGTCACGATTTTGAGCGTGCACAGACTGAAGTGCTTAATAGTCTTAAGCGTGCACAATTGGCACCGTTAGCATTTGAAGCGCAGGCGGACCAATCTCGACTTCGCCTTGCTTATACCGCGGAAATTGCCTCTGGTGCGCTTACTGAGCTGCAAGACTTGGCGATTGAAGCGGAAATTAAGCTCAAAGAAGGCTATTCCATGCTGGCTGCAGTGGGGGCGGGCGTAACGAAAAATGCCAACCACTGCTTTGGCTTCTATCAGCAACTTAAACATGCGCCAGTTGAGTTTATTTCAGAAGCTGAGTCTCAATTGAGTCTTGCTGCTGTGCTACGTAAGTCAGACATTCAACCTCTCGTGAAATCGGTCCATACTCAGCTATTTCAAGCGCAAAAGCGTGTTGCGGTGGCGCTGTGCGGTAAAGGTAATATTGGCTCAAGCTGGCTATCTCTATTTAAAGAGCAGAAAAGCGAGCTTGAGAAACGTCGTGGTATGAGTTTCAACTTAGTCGCAGTTATCGATAGCCAGACCTATTGGTTTGATGAAGATGGCATCGACGAGCAGCAGGTGCTCACGCGCTATGAAGACGAAGCGATTGAATACCAAGGTGACATCTGGCTACAACGCCTAGCGGCACTTCAAGGCTACGACGAAGGCGTAGTATTAGATGTGACTGCAAGTGCGGCACTGGCGGAAAGATACGTCAGCATCGCAGAGCATGGTCTCCACCTCATCTCAGCAAACAAGGTTGCGGGCTCTGCTCCAAGTAATGACTATCACGCCGTGCAAGATGCGTTTTCGAAAACCGGTCGTCACTGGCTTTACAACGCCACTGTGGGCGCAGGGTTACCAATAAACCATACCGTTCGCGACCTTCGTGAAAGTGGTGATGACATCGTTGCGCTTTCAGGGATATTCTCTGGCACTTTATCGTGGTTGTTCCAGCAGTTTGACGGCTCTGTACCGTTTGCAGAGCTTGTAGACCTTGCGTGGCAGCAGGGCTTAACCGAGCCGGACCCTCGCTCAGACCTTGATGGCTCTGACGTGATGCGTAAGCTCGTTATCTTGGCTCGTGAATCGGGGCTCGATATCGAGCCTGACGCCGTCGAAGTGGAGTCTTTGGTTCCTGAAGAGCTTGCCGAGCTATCGCTAGAGGGCTTCTTTGAGAAAGCCACACTGCTTAGCGAGATCTTGCAAGAGCGTTTAGAGAAGGCTCAACGTGAAGACAAAGTGCTGCGTTATGTTGCTCGTTTAGATCGACAAGGTAAGGCTCGTGTGGGGATTGAAGCGCTATCGAAAGAGCATGCGCTGGCAAACCTTCTACCTTGCGACAATATCTTTGCGATTGAGAGTAAGTGGTACAAAGACAATCCGCTGGTTATCCGTGGTCCTGGTGCCGGTCGTGAAGTGACGGCTGGGGCGATTCAGTCGGATTTGAATTTGATGTCGAGCTTTTTTTGATTGAGAGCTTTAAGAGCAAAAGCAAAAGCAAAAGAAAGATCAAGAGCTATACCCCCTCTAGCTCCCCCTATATTAGGGGGAGAATGACGGGCTCGCTCCTATCGTCGCGTAGCCTATAGCGAAATCATAGGCGATGCGTAGCTAGCCGTTGTTCCTCCCCTTACAAGCGGGGCGCGTAGCCGGGAGGCTAGGAGGGGGAAAGCGCCAGCGCTGCGAAACTTCCAGCGCTTATCTATCTAAACTATTCCCCCGCTAAACCACTCCCACCCCCATCTTCAATTTCCCTAACTCTCCACATGAAAAAAATTCATAATCCCTCTATTGACTTTAAAACCCATTCATTTCATTCTGTAGACATATAGACGTCTAAACGTCAAAAATTAAAAAATCATCATTTAAAGACAGACAGGTTTTAATCTGAGATTGGATGGGATAACCAATCTTGGTGATTAGGGAGAGGACCATGGGATATACACACGCAGGCCACATTGATGCTTTGAACCAGAATATTGCTGAGCTATCGGACAATATTAATGTTTCATTCGAGTTCTTTCCGCCGAGCACGCCAACAATGGAAGAGACGCTGTGGAAATCGGTTCATCGCCTAAAAACACTCAAGCCTAAGTTTGTCTCAGTGACTTACGGTGCTAACTCTGGTGAGCGTGACCGTACGCACTCTATTATCAAAGAAATTAAATCAGAGACGGGCCTTGTGGCAGCGCCGCACCTAACGTGTATCGATGCGTCACGTGATGAGCTTATCGATATCGCTGAAGACTACTGGGCGAATGGTATTAAGAACATCGTTGCTCTGCGTGGTGATATTCCAGAAGGCGGCGGTCAGCCAGACATGTATGCGTCTGACCTAGTTGAGCTACTAAAATCTCGCCACGACTTTGATATTTCAGTCGCTGCGTTCCCTGAGGTTCACCCAGAAGCGAAGAGTGCTCAGGCGGATCTTCTTAACCTAAAGCGTAAAGTGGATGCGGGTGCGAACCGTGCGATCACTCAGTTCTTCTTTGATGTAGAGAGCTACCTACGCTTTCGTGACCGCTGTGTGGCGGCTGGTATCGATGTAGAGATTGTTCCAGGTATTCTGCCTGTGACTAACTTTAAGCAAGCGTCACGCTTTGCAGCAATGAACAAGGTGAAAGTGCCGGGTTGGATGCAAAAACAATTCGAGGGTCTTGATGACGACCTAATGACTCGCCAATTGGTGGGCGCGAGCCAAGCGATCGATATGGTGCGTGTTCTTAGCCGCGAAGGTGTGAAAGATTTCCACTTCTATACCCTAAACCGCGCAGAAATGACTTACGCACTGTGCCACACACTCGGCGTTCGCCCTGAAGCATAACCGAGAGTTTTAGTCCCAAACAAAAAACGCCAGTCTTTGAACTGACCCCATAAAGTTGGACTCATTTCTAAGCGGCTGCTAAGGCTTGATTTCGATATGCTATCGGACTCAGGCCTTTTAACTTCAGCTTAATTCGTTCGTTATTGTAATAGTCTATGTATTCTCTAATTCTTTCAATCAGTTCATCTGCACTTTTAAAGACTTCGTTATGATACATCTCTGTCTTGAGTATTCCGAAGAAGTTCTCAGCAACCGCATTGTCTAAGCAATTCCCTTTTCTAGACATACTTTGAGCGAGCCCTTTCTTCTTGAGATGGTTTTGATACGCCTTATTTTGATACTGCCAGCCTTGGTCTGAATGCACGATGGGATTCTCATGCTTTTTAAGTGTCTTTATCGCCTTTTTTATCATGTCAGTGACCAAGGGTAATGCTGCTGACTTACGCACCTCATAACTCACGACTTCTTGGTTGAATAAGTCGATAACGGGTGACAGATAAACCTTCTGACCATCGACTTTAAACTCGGTCACATCCGTTACCCACTTTTGGTTCGGTTTGTTGGCATTGAATTCTCTTTTTAATAAGTCCGAAGCGATCCGCCCAACTTCGCCTTTGTATGATTTGTATCTCTTGGGCCTGACCTTGGACCTAAGACCAAGCTCAATCATAAGACGTTGAACTCGTTTATGGTTAATCACCATGCCTGCCTTCCTCAAGGTGCATGTGATTCTGCGATATCCATAGCGCCCTTTGTGTTGCTGATAGATATCACGTATTTGCCTTTTTAAACTCGATTCAGAGTATGACTCCTGTGTTGTATTACGATGATAGTAATACACACTTCGGGCTAACCCAGTAGCTTTGAGTAAATGGTGCAAGCGGTACTTTGCCTTGAGCTCATCGACTACGAGTGTCTTTGCTTTGCTTTTTTCTTTTTGGCTTGAGCCAAGGCCTCTAACTTTTTTAGGACAGCATTCTCTGCACGTAAATACTCAAGTTCCTCTCTTAGTTCTTTCTCTGTCATCTGCTCAGATGGCTTAGGTTTAAGAGAGTGGTTTGTCATGCAAGGTCTGCCTTTTTTCTGTGGTTTAAGCCGGGATATACCCTGCTGAGCATAAAGCTTTTGCCATTGAAATAGTATCCCTGGAGACGATAAATCAAAGTAAGCACTGGTATATCTTAAGGACCAGTTATTAATACGCATAGTCTTTAGAACTTCTAGTTTAAAGTCTTGACTATAGGGAGCTTGCTCGTGACGAAAGCTATTTTCCCCATGAATTTGATAAACCGACACCCAATAACGAATTTGGTCTGACGATACTCCGAATTTAAGGGCAAGAGCTCTTGACCCCTCGTGTTGTGCATACTTAGCCAATTTTAGCTTGAATGCTCTGTGGTGTTTGGACATAAAAAGACCCCCAGTAATTGGAATGTCCAACTATTGGGGGTCAGTTCATCTTTGCAGACTGGCGTTTTGCTATGCGTTGAATCAGAACTAGATTACGCGAGTGCTTCTAGCTCAGCAAGCGCTTCTTCTGCCCAGTCTAACCATGCTTGACGTGCAAGTAGGTTGCGACGAAGAGTGAGACGCTCAAGGCGTGCGTGCTTCTCTAGCGTGCTTGGTGTTGCGTAGTAGGCTGCTTCAATCTCGCGGTAGTGTGCAACCAGCTTTTTAGACTCTTCGATAAGCTCTTCGAGTTGGATGCGGAAAGCCGCTGAAGGCTGAACTGCACAAGCCGCTAGCTTCGCTGAGAACTCATCACGAACGGTTGGGTGTACGGTTGGTTGCTCAAACCACTCGCCAAGCGCTCCACGGCCAGCGTCAGTAATTGAGTAAACCTTACGGTCTGGTTTGCCTTCTTGAGGCTCAAGTTTACAGGTAACGAGGGCTTTATCAGCCATCTTGTTTAGCTCACGGTAAACTTGCTGGTGGCTTGCCTTCCAGAAGTAACCGATGCTAGCAGAAAATTCCTTAGTAATGTCGTAGCCAGTCGCGTCACGAGTGCTTAGGACAGTAAGGATAACGTGTGGTAGTGACATGTCTTAAATCCAAATGGTCAAAATCTTAGTAATAGTTATATTGTTCTTATAAGTGCGTTTGCGGTTAAACGTGTGAGCACCGAGCAAGCGCCCTGGAATCTGCCGTGATTCCGGGAAACTCGCGCGAAGCGCTACTTGTCTCGCAAAGAGCTATGCGTGTTACAAAGAGCTGTGCATCTAACAAAGCACTGTGTATCGCACAAAAGAACAGCGCACCGCACAAATGTGGGCACTAATAACCGTGTTTAAAGCCTTTGTCACCTAGACAGCCACATGAACATGTGACCCGCGCTGCTGACGTCGTGTTTTTTTATTTATCGAACAGCGGAATGTAATTATATCTGAATTATATAAGCAAAAAGTGGAATAGAATGCGATACCACTTCAAAAAACTAACAAAACTCTCAGTAAGTATGCCAGTAAAAAGAAAAGGCCGCAATGTGCGACCTTTTGTCTCTTTTGTAAAATAATATATCGTTTAGCCAGTATTTCGCATACCAGCTGCGATGCCAGCGATGGTCACCATCAGTGCTTCTTCTAGCTCAGATTCGGTTTCTTCGCTTTGACGAGTACGATATAGCAGCTCCGCTTGCAGCATGTTGAGAGGCTCAACATAGATGTTACGCAGGCGGATAGATTCTTGGCCCCAAGGGTCACTTTGCATCAGGTGGTTGTGGTTTTCTACGTTCAGTACCGCAACGATATCTTTCTGCAATTGACCACGCAGCTTGTCACCAAGAGGCAACAACTCTGGATCCGCCAGACGCTTGTCGTAGTAGCGAGAGATTTCCATATTACACTTGGTGTAAACCATCTCTAGCATGCCTAGGCGCGTTGAGAAGAATGGCCATTCGCGACACATCTCTTCAAGCAGTGCTTGGTGACCTTTGTCGATAGAGTATTGAATCGCTTCACCAGCACCAAGCCACGCAGGCAGTACCAGACGGTTTTGGCTCCATGAGAAGATCCATGGAATCGCACGCAGGCTTTCTACGCCGCCATTCGGGTTACGTTTCGCAGGGCGAGAGCCAAGAGGCAGTTTGCCCAACTCCAACTCAGGGGTTGCTTGACGGAAGTAAGGAACAAAGTCCGGCTCGCCGCGAACCACTTTACGATACGCATCGCATGATACTTCAGAAAGCACTTCCATTAGGTCACGCCAATCTTGCTTCGGCTCTGGTGGCGGCATTAGGTTCGCCTCCAGAATTGCACTTGCGTACAGGTTGAAGCTGTTGACCGCAATTTCTGGTAGACCCAGCTTAAAGCGGATCATCTCACCTTGCTCTGTCACACGTAGGCCGCCTTTTAGGCTCTTCGGTGGCTGAGATAGCAGTGCCGCGTGTGCCGGCGCACCACCACGACCAATCGTACCGCCACGGCCGTGGAATAGGGTGATGTCGATACCCGCTTCTTCACCAACTTCAACCAGTTTTTCCATCGCACTGTACTGAGCCCAGCCTGCCGCCATTACGCCGGCGTCTTTTGCTGAGTCAGAGTAGCCAATCATCACCATTTGATGGTTTTGGATGTAGCCACGATACCAGTCGATATCGAATAGCTGCTTCATGACCGCTTCAGAGTTGTTCAGGTCATCAAGGGTTTCAAACAGTGGGCAAACGTCCATGCGGAACTTACAGCCACACTCTTGAAGGATAAGGTGCACAGCTAGCACGTCAGAGGCCGTGCGGGCCATAGAGATCACATAAGCACCAAACGCTTCACGTGATTGTGATGCAATCACACGGCACGTATCGAGAACTTCTTGAACTGGCTCTGAAGGTTCCCAATCGCGTGGTAGCAATGGACGCTTTGAGCTTAGCTCGTTGATTAGGAAAGAAACCTTGTCTTGCTCGCTCCACTGGTCGTAGTCGCCGAGACCAAGGTGACGCGTTAGCTCAGAAATCACATCTGAGTGACGTGTGCTTTCTTGACGGATATCGAGACGTACTAGGTGAACTCCGAACGCCTTCACGCGGCGAAGAGTGTCGAGTAGTGAGCCGTCGGCGATGATGGCCATACCACTTTCACGAAGTGATTTGTAGCAAGCCATGAGCGGCTCCCAAAGCTGGGAGATGTCTTCAAGGATTAGCTTGTTCGGTACGTCTTGTTGATTGATCTGTGCTTCTAGCACTTCCAATGTATCAATCAATAGCTTACGAACGGGTTTCAAAATGGCGCGGTACGGTTCGTGTTCGTCACCGGCAAGGTCGCGAACCTGATCGTTACACTTAACCATAGAAAGCTCAGTGATAAGCTCTTGGAAATCTTTTAGATAAAGCTCAGCCGCTTTCCAGCGTGACAGCAGCATCACTTCACGCGTGATTTTATGCGTCACGAACGGGTTACCGTCGCGGTCACCGCCCATCCAAGATGAGAAGTGTACTGGGCGCGCATCGATTGGCAGCCCTTCGTCTAGGTAGCCTTTTAGGCGCTCATCAAACTCACGCAAGAACTCAGGAACCGCATCCCATAGTGAGTTCTCAACCACGGCAAAGCCCCATTTCGCTTCATCAAGTGGCGTTGGGCGCTGCTGACGGATTACATCTGAGTGCCAGCTTTGTGAAATGAGCTGCTCGAGACGGCGCTCGGTTTTTTTGCGCTCTTTATCAGACAGCTCGTTAAGCTCGAGCTTAGAAAGACACTCGTTGATTTTGACCAGCTTGTTGATCATGGTACGGCGAGTGATTTCTGTTGGGTGAGCGGTCAGTACAAGCTCGATGTTGAGGTCGCGCACGGCTTGAACGGTATCAAACTTGCTGACATCTTGCTGGCTAAGCTTAGAAAATAGGGTGTAGATTGGGTCTGGTTCACACACATCGGCTTCGCAGCTACGCGAGATCGTATGGTATTGATCGGCGATGTTAGTGAGGTTTAGGAACTGGTTAAATGCGCGAGCGACTGGGGTCAGTTGCTCATTTGGCAGGTTTTTAATCTCTTCAATGAGAATGTCACGATCGGCTTCATTGCCTGCGCGTACTACGGATTTAGAAAGCTTACGAATCTTCTCCACTTTCTCTAGGATCTCGTCTCCATGCGCTTCCCTGATGGTGTTACCCAACAGGTGCCCTAGCATCCTAACATTGCTCTTCAATGGGGCATATTTTTCGTTCATAGTCGTCCTGCCTTGTAATTTAACTACATCCGTTATTCCTTATCAGCCTCACAATCTAGCGAAAAATGTTAGTGCGAGTCAAATAAAGTAAACCAAGTTTGCATTTATCGTGCTGGCACGAAAAACGCACACTTGGTCGAGTTAAAAGGTTGAATTGTTGAAAATTTATTACAGAATATCGATCACTCGAAGCAATATTGGCGCATTGCCTTGGCTAAGATATCTATGGTCGGGTCAATAAAATCAAAGCTTAAGAACTCATCTGGCTGGTGAGCTTGGTCTATTGAGCCAGGGCCGAGCACCAAGGTTGGGCACAGCTGCTGCAAAAATGGTGCTTCAGTACAATAGTTAACCGTTTCTGATGGGGTTTCACACAATGTTTCCATTCCACCAACAAATGGGTGTTTATGATCGCACTCATAGCCAGGAATTGGTTCGTGTAGCGCGGTAATGGTTAAGCGCCCCGGCCATTTCGCTTCCACTTCTTTGAGTGCATCACGCAATAGGTTGTCCAAACCATCCAAGCTGATACCCGGCAGCGGTCTGACATCGTAATGCAGCTCACAGCAGCCGCAAATCCGGTTAGCGCTGTCACCGCCATGAATATGACCAAGGTTGAGGGTAGGGCTGGGGATAGCGAAACCAGGGTGGTGATACTCTTTCACTAGCTTGTCGCGCAGTTTCATCATTGCGTACAACACTTCATGCATGATTTCGATGGCGTTAACGCCCAATGCTGGGTCTGAAGAGTGACCCGATTTACCCGTCACTCGAATCGCATTGGCCACATGACCTTTATGACCACGAATAGGCACTAGGCTGGTGGGCTCGCCAATAATGCAGTAATCCGGTTTGAACGGTGCGTTGTCGGTAAAGTGTCTTGCGCCCAGCATAGTGGTTTCTTCATCACAGGTTGCCAACACGTAAAGTGGTTTGGTTTGCTTGCTCCAGTCGATTTTCTTGACAGCTTCGTAGATAAACGCGAAGAAGCCTTTCATATCTGCAGTACCCAAGCCGTAGAAGCGGTTGTTAGCTTCGGTCAGATCATGCGGGTTGAAACTCCAACGACCTTCATCAAATGGCACGGTATCACTGTGACCTGCCAATAGTAGACCGCCTTCGCCTTGTCCCTTCTTGGCAATCATATTGAACTTGTTCGGTTCAACTTCGATAACCTCAACCTCAAAACCTAGGTCTTTCATCCAAGTCGCCAGCTTCTCAATAACTTTCTCGTTGCCATGATCCCAGCTTGGGTCCGTGGAGCTAATCGAAGGTGTGCCGATAAGGCCTTTGTAGACCTCTAAAAAACTAGGTAATTGCATATTATCTTCGCTTCTACTGTTGACAGATTAATCTTAAGACTGTAAAACACATATTAAATCATAATTAATGAATAAAAAATCAATTAATGGCATTTTTTCTATATTTATAATCATTAATTGCAAGATTCACTAACAACGTTAAATCGACTTACTTACGGAATCAGAGTCATGCTAAAAACCACTATTATTGGCGCATCAGGATACACAGGAGCAGAACTGGCTCTCATGGTGACCAAACACCCAGAGCTCACGCTATCAGGTTTGTACGTGTCCGCCAATAGTGTCGATGCTGGCAAACCGATTTCTCAGTTGCATGGCAAGTTGGCAGGCTTAGTTGAAATGCCCGTGCAGCCGCTGGTCGATGTGCAAAAAGCAGCGAGCGAGTGTGACATTGTGTTTTTGGCAACAGCCCACGAGGTGAGCCACGATTTGGCGCCGGTGTTTTTGGCACAAGGTTGCCAAGTGTTTGACCTATCAGGCGCTTACCGCGTGAAAGCCGATGACTTTTATACCACCTTCTACGGCTTTGAACATCAGCACGAAAACTGGTTGGACAAGGCGGTGTATGGTCTTGCCGAGTGGAACGCAAAAGAGATTGAAAGCGCGCAGCTCGTGGCAGTACCAGGTTGTTACCCAACCGCTTCACAGTTGGCAATCAAACCGCTGCTAGAAGCTGGTCTTGTTGATAGCACTATGTGGCCAGTTATCAATGCAACGAGTGGTGTCTCTGGCGCAGGACGTAAAGCGTCGATGACCAACAGCTTTTGCGAGGTCAGCCTTCAGCCTTATGGGATTTTTAATCACAGACACCAACCAGAGATTGCAACGCATTTGGGTTGTGATGTGATTTTTACTCCGCATTTAGGCAATTTTAAGCGTGGCATCTTGGCGACCATCACCATGAAGCTCAGCGATGGTGTGACTGCGGAGCAGGTTGCATCAGCATTTGCCACGGCTTACGAAGGCAAACCGGGCGTACGCGTCAAAGGGGAAACTATCCCAAGAATTCAAGATGTTGAGAACACCCCGTTCTGCGATATCGGTTATAAGGTTCAAGGCCAACACATCATCGTGGTGTCGGCGATTGATAACCTGCTAAAAGGTGCATCGAGTCAAGCGATGCAGTGTTTGAACATCAAAAATCAGTTTGCACAGCTAACCGCGTTGGTTTAGTCGAGGAGAGCAGCATGAGTCAGCAAAATACATCATTAGTGATCAAGTTGGGCGGCGCGGCACTGTCGTGCTCAGATACGCTTGGACAACTATTTAAGGCTATTTCTGATTACAGCCAGCAAGCACAGCGAAGCATCGTGATTGTTCACGGTGGCGGTTATCTAGTAGACGACCTAATGAAGAAGCTCGACATTCCTACCGTTAAGAAGCAAGGTTTGCGCGTGACACCTTATGATCAAATTCCTTTGATTGCGGGCGCGCTAGCGGGCACTGCAAATAAGTTGCTACAAGGCGATGCGATCAAAGCGGGTCTTAAAGCGGTAGGTTTGAGCCTTGCTGACGGCGGCCTTTGTGAAGTGACTGAGCTAGATCCAGAGCTTGGCGCCGTAGGTGATGCTAAGCCAGGTAACCCAGCGGTTCTACAAGCGATTCTAGCTGCAGGTGCACTGCCAATCATTAGCTCAATCGGACTTGATAGCCAAGGTCAGCTGATGAACGTTAATGCCGACCAAGCGGCAGTGGCAGTGGCTGGCGCATTGGATGCCGAATTAGTATTGCTATCTGATGTGAGCGGCGTGCTGGATGGCAAAGGTCATCTGCTACCAAGCCTGACTAAGCAAGAAGCGGATGCGCTGATTGAAGGCAAAGTGATTACCGATGGCATGATTGTTAAGGTACAAGCCGCACTGGAAGCGGCCAATGACCTAGGTCGCCCAATTGAAGTGGCGACATGGCGATACCCAGAAAAATTAGTCGAATTGTTTGCAGGTCAGAGTATCGGCACACAGTTCGTCCCAAACTGAATTATCAAAAAGTAAACCAAATTTAAGATTAACGAATTTAAAGTGAAGTAACCCCGAGAAGCTGACCGCCAAAATCAGGCTCGGACAAGGAGAGAGACATGAGTAAACCATCTGTAAAAAAAGTTGTTGTTGCCTACTCTGGCGGTCTAGATACGTCAGTGATCATCCCATGGCTAAAAGAGAACTACGACTGTGAAGTTGTAGCATTCGTTGCTGATGTAGGCCAGGGCGAAGAAGAGCTTGTGGGCATCGAAGAAAAAGCGAAAGCATCAGGCGCTTCTGAATGCTACATCGCGGACCTGAAAGAAGAAATGGTTGCTGACTACATTTTCCCAACGCTAAAAACGGGTGCGTACTACGAAGGTAAATACCTGCTAGGTACCTCAATGGCGCGTCCGATTATTGCTAAGGCTCAAGTAGAAGTAGCGCGTAAAGTGGGTGCTGATGCACTGTGTCACGGCTGTACAGGTAAAGGTAATGACCAAGTGCGTTTTGAGGGTGCGTTTGCAGCCCTAGCCCCAGACCTAACAGTGATTGCACCTTGGCGTGAGTGGGATCTCGTGAGCCGTGAAGAGTGTCTGGATTACCTAGCGGAGCGCAACATCCCTTGCAGCGCATCACTAACTAAGATCTATTCACGTGATGCAAACGCATGGCACATCTCAACGGAAGGCGGCGTACTAGAAGATACATGGAATGCGCCAAACGATGATTGCTGGGCATGGACAGTGGATCCTGAGCAAGCACCTGATCAAGCAGAATACGTGACGCTAGAAGTCGCAAAAGGCGAAGTAGTTGCCGTTGACGGTGAGAAAATGACGCCATACAACGCTCTAGTTTACCTAAACGAGAAAGGCGTGAAGCACGGTGTAGGTCGTATCGACATCGTTGAAAACCGTTTGGTCGGTATGAAGTCTCGTGGCTGTTACGAAACTCCAGGGGGCACCATCATGATGGAAGCACTGCGTGCAGTTGAGCAGCTAGTGTTAGACAAAACATCATTTGAGTTCCGTGAAGAGCTAGGCGTGAAAGCCTCACACCTTGTTTATGATGGTCGTTGGTTCACACCTCTTTGTAAGTCTATCTTGGCGGCGTCTGAAGAGCTGGCACAAGACGTGAACGGCGAAGTTGTGGTTAAGCTATACAAAGGTCAAGCGATTGTGACTCAGAAACGCAGCGTAAACAGCCTTTACTCAGAAGAGTTCGCAACGTTTGGTGAAGATGAAGTGTACGACCAAAGCCACGCTGAAGGCTTCATCCGCCTTTACTCGCTATCAAGCCGTATCAGAGCATTGAACGAAGCGAAGAAAAAGTAGCGTTGGTTGACTGTTTTTAACGTTAAATAAAAAGGAGCCCTCAGTTGTGTCGACCAACTGAGGGCTTCTTATTTAGAATTACCTAATAGTACAACAACTAGTTACTTTGCTGTGTTTCTACATACTGGTAGGCAATACTGATGTTTTCCCCTTCATTGGGGATAGCTGATCCGGTAAACACTATTGATTTTGATAGTGGGTAATACTGCCAACCGTCGGTCGAGTCTCTATCGACAGAAACGCCAGCAACTTTGACCGCGATAGATGAAGAGAGTATTTGCTTCGTTTTAGCTTGGGTCAGTTCGTAACCTGCACTTGATGCCCCAGCATTTTGAGCCATCGTTTCAACAAATGAACCATATTCATCGGTTACATTGATGTTGAGTGTTTTACCTAATGTTCTAGTAGCGAGATCATCATACTGGCTGTACGATGCATCGTTAGGGTTTACAATAGAATACACGCGATAACCCTTATCAACGAAAATGTTACCGTCTACATCAAACTTCCCATTGATCGATGTTGGATATTGGCTCGGCTCATCACTCATAATGACCACGGACAATGACGCCCCCGCCCTTGGGTAGCCAGCGGCTTCAACTGTCCCACCGGGTAGTAACGCCTTCTCAGAGTAATAAATCCCTCTTTCGGTAGCACTACCCCATGTGCCAGGTTTGAAGTCTTGGGCTATTTGCGCAATATCATTGGTGAAACCTTCGCCGCGTAACTCATCAGTATCCGTAGTGATTGTACCTACCATGAAATCGACACTGGCGTTTAGCATTGTGTCAGTAAAGGCTTTGGTTAGGTCACTAATGGCTTGTTGCTCATCAGACATGCTTCCTGAGTTATCGATAACAAACAAGAAATCTGCTTTGGACACTGTCTGATTCACAGCAGTAAAGCTATCGTTCTGCAATAAGAGTTTTGCCTGTTTCGATGAGGTAATGCTTTCTGATGTAGTCGACACTATAAGGTCCGAATACAGAGTTGCTTTGTCTTTTGCTACTAGTGTTGACGTAAGGACCGCCCCACCCGATTCAGGAGCGTAGCTTAATGTGATGTCTAGCTGATATTCTTTTGCTGCGATCTCTGTTGCAGCCGGAACAAGGGCACTAGCGGTACCGCCGACTTTGTCGATAGCAGTCTGTTGGATCAGCGTTTGAAGCAATGCTGTTAGTGTTTCTTCGGTGCCTAGTGTGATTTTGTATGATGCATTGATATCACCATTTTCAAGAATAGTTTGTGAGGTTTGCACTAACGGAGACCAGCCTGAGAGCTGAGTAGCAAACGCGCTCATCATTGACTGCAGCACGACTTCTGTACTTAATCCCTTATCCAGTGTTGTCCTCTCCGCTACGAAGCCAGCAAGCTGAGTGTCTTCAGGTGTCGGTATCCCCCCAGACATGGCGGCTGCGCTAGTTGGTTGAGGTTTGGCATAGATAATACTGCCGTAAACATCGCCGGTTAGTTGACTGGTGTTGTATCCCTCAGGAAGGAAAACCTGCTTAGTATTTAAAGACACTGCCTGGGTTGGAGCTGGGGCATCAGCAACAGTAATTTGAACATCTTTATGCTGGACAACGCTCTGTCCCTGTTCGTTAGTTGTATTGATCTCAAGTGTGTAAGTTTCTGTTCCGGAGAGGTCACCAGTCGTAATTGATAGAATATTCGGTGCATTAACATCTTGTGGCGTCAATACATTACCTCGACTGTCTTTCCATACAAGAGTGTCATTATCGGTCATATTGGACACTGTAGCTGTTAATGTCGTAGTTGAACCTGTAGCCACAATCGCAGGGTTGGCTGTAATAGCGTTGATTACTGGACTAGGTGCGAAGTCAGCACCTAAGCTACATAAGATTTCGTTTTCTAAAACTTCGCTATTATCGAGTAGTCCATTGTTGTTTTGGTCGATGCCTACGAGGACTTGTTGGCCTCCAGCGGAGCATCGATTGTCGTCTTTTGAAATAAGAACGGTCGAAACAAGAGCTTGATCAAATATTTCATCGCCTTCGTCTGAAGTCTCGCCGGTACCATCATTGCATATTGTTTTGTTTGAAACGTATTCACTTTCCTCTAACGTTCCATTTTCATTTTCGTCGTAACCAGCTAGAACTTTTAGGCCACCAAAGGCACATTCTGCACTATCCAGCTCGAGCTTTTCCACTAGCACGACGGCATCTTTTGGTTCAGGGGCTCCTGCATTTGGTGCGCCATCCGAAGCGTCATCACCACAGCCCGTAATTAAGAGCGTCGCTATTGCACTAGCCAAAAGCGTTTTGTTATATGTTTTTGTAGTATTCATTCTGATTTCCCTATTATTTGAATTAGCAACCAGTAGTTATAAAATCGGAACCGATATCACCAATTAAAGTTGCAGTGCGTTATGATGCACATCGATTGTTGAGTGTTCTATAGAGAAATTAATAACGTGTGATGTATATCTTGAATTGTTCAATTTGTTGATAACATTGCATTTTATTTATGAATGATTTGGGTTGTATTGAATTGCTTGCTGATTGTTTTAGAGATGAAGATTATTTTCTACCGATGGTCGTGAGAGGGATAGAAAGAACACATGAACAACCTTATGAATATTTATGTAAAAAATGTGAATCTTTACTTTATTTTTAATTCGGTTTGTCGTACCTTGAACCCTATCAACAAAGACACTGAGTTGCATTCAATTCACTCAGCGAGAATAGCGGTTTATTCTTACAATAAGTAACCACAGAAGCAGCGACGCAGACTGAGCAGTTAGGAGAGACACGATGGCATTATGGGGCGGAAGATTTACCCAAGCAGCAGATACGAGATTCAAAGACTTTAATGATTCATTGCGCTTTGATTACCGACTTGCTGAGCAAGACATTGTTGGCTCAATTGCTTGGTCAAAGGCGTTGGTTTCGGTCGGCGTTCTGACTGAAGATGAACAGCAGAAGCTAGAGCTAGCACTGAACGAGCTTAAACTCGAAGTGATGGAAAATCCAAAGCAGATCCTAAGTTCGGATGCGGAAGATATCCACAGCTGGGTTGAGCAACAACTGATTGGCAAAGTGGGCGACCTAGGTAAGAAGCTGCACACTGGCCGTTCTCGTAACGACCAAGTGGCGACTGACCTGAAACTTTGGTGTCGTCAGCAAGGTCAGCAACTTTTGCTGGGTCTCGACAGACTGCAATCGCAAATGGTTGAGGTTGCAAGAGCACATCAAGATACTGTTCTTCCGGGTTATACCCACCTGCAGCGTGCTCAGCCTGTGACGTTTGCTCACTGGTGCTTAGCGTACGTTGAGATGTTTGAGCGTGATTACTCTCGTTTGGATGACGCCATTAAGCGTTTAGATACCTGCCCACTGGGTTCAGGTGCACTAGCGGGTACGGCTTACCCAATGGATCGTGAGCAGCTTGCTCATAACCTAGGTTTCAGAAGAGCAACTCGTAACAGCTTGGACTCGGTATCCGATCGTGACCATGTGATGGAGCTGATGTCTATCGCCTCTATCTCCATGCTGCACCTATCGCGTCTGGCTGAAGATATGATCTTCTACAACTCAGGTGAGTCTAACTTTATTGAACTTGCGGATACCGTGACGTCTGGCTCTTCTCTGATGCCTCAGAAAAAGAACCCAGATGCTCTAGAGCTTATCCGTGGTAAAACCGGTCGTGTTTACGGCTCGCTAGCTGGCATGATGATGACAGTAAAAGCTCTGCCACTTGCGTACAACAAAGATATGCAAGAAGACAAAGAAGGGCTATTTGATGCACTCGACACTTGGAGCGACTGCATGGAAATGGCCGCGCTGTGTTTCGATGGTATCAAGGTAAACGGCGAGCGTACGCTCGAAGCGGCGAAGCAAGGTTATGCAAACTCTACCGAGCTTGCAGATTACCTAGTTGCTAAAGGTATTCCATTCCGTGAAGCGCACCATATCGTAGGTGTTGCGGTAGTCAGTGCGATTGCCAAAGGCTGCGCACTCGAAGAGCTCTCCATTGAAGAGCTGAAAGAATTCTCGCCAGTGATTGAGAACGATGTTTATGACATCCTGACCATTGAGAGCTGCCTAGAAAAGCGTAATGCCCTTGGTGGTGTAGCGCCGCAGCAAGTTGCTTACGCGGTAGACCAAGCAGAGAAACGTCTCACTGCACGTGATAACTCGGCGGTGAAAGTGCGCTCTGCTCGCCTGACGGATATCGATGCGCTAGAGAGCATGGTCGCTTACTGGGCGAACCTGGGTGAAAACCTACCTCGTAGCCGCAATGAACTGGTGCGTGATATTGGCTCGTTCGCCGTCGCAGAACATCATGGTGAGGTTACCGGTTGTGCGTCGCTCTATGTGTATGACTCAGGACTGGCTGAGATCCGCTCTCTAGGTGTTGAAGCGGGCTGGCAAGGTCAAGGGCAGGGCACAGCGATTGTTCAGCACTTGGTAGAGAAAGCACGTAAGATGGCGATTAAGAAAGTGTTCGTTCTGACTCGTACGCCAGAGTTCTTTATGAAGCACGACTTCATCCCAACATCGAAGACGCTGCTGCCTGAGAAAGTTCTGAAGGACTGTGACCAATGTCCACGACAGCACGCTTGTGATGAGGTAGCGTTGGAAGTGAACTTGGTAGAGCAAATTATTGCCAAGATGAACGTTGCTTAACTTATTGAAAAATAGGCAAGTAAAGAAAAGATCGGAAAAATTTTAAAAAAAGATCATTTTTCTGGGAACAAACAAGAAAAGGCACGGTCTATTAAAGTACCACTGCTTTTTCTTAGAAGAATCTAAGAAGGCCCCGAGTCAAGGTTGACTACGGGGCTTTTTTCTTTTTAGTGCTTTTCAAAGCTCTCTCCCTTTCAATCTAAACCTCTCATTTTCGAACAATCTAAACATTTGCTTTTACCAGTAGCAGAGAAAAACTGCGGTTCGCCAAGCATGTCACAATGTTCGCGTGTTGCTTGCGCTTGGTATCCGATAGAATAGGCCTCCCTGTTTCAGCCCTATCGTTCGGATAGCCTAAAAAAGAGCAATAACATTATGATTGAACGCCTTCATACTAAAGAGCGCATGAGCCGCATCGTTAAGCACAATGGCACTATCTACCTTTGTGGTCAGGTGTGTGCAGATGCTACTAAAGACATTACTGAACAGACGCAAACCATGCTCGATAAGGTCGAGGCTCTGCTACTTGAAGCGGGCAGCGACAAAGAGCACATGCTGTCTGCGACCATCTATCTTAAAGACATGCAAGATTTCCAAGCAATGAACGCGGTATGGGACGCATGGGTACCCGCAGGCCATGCGCCAGCACGCGCTTGTGTGACTGGAGATATGGCTCGTGAAGCACTGCTGGTGGAGATCTCTGTGATTGCTGCTGAGATTGCGAGCTAGCCATAAGTTTGCAGAAAAACAAAAAATGCGAGCCCATTTGGCTCGCATTTTTTTATGGGTAGGAAGATTAACCTAGGTAAGCTTCTAGCTCTTCGCTGCCACCAATGTGCTTACCACCGATAAATACCTGAGGTACGGTCGTACGGCCGCTTACTGCTCGTAGAGTCACAGTAGTCGCGTCTTTACCCAGTACGATTTCTTCATACTGAAGGTTGTGGTCAATCAGGTTTTGCTTCGCTTTCATGCAGAATGGGCAACCTGGCTTAGAGAATATAGTGATTGACTCTTGAGTCTTATAGCTTGGCGCGATGTAGTTCAGCATCGTATCTGCATCTGATACCTTGAACGGGTCGCCTGGCTCGTTTGGCTCGATAAACATCTTCTCTACCACGCCGTTTTTCACCAGCATGCTGTAGCGCCACGAACGTTTGCCAAAGCCAAGGTCGTTTTTCTCAACCAGCATACCCATGCCATCGGTGAAGTCGCCGTTACCATCAGGAATGAAGGTGATGTTTTCTGCCTCTTGATCTGATTTCCACGCATTCATAACGAAGGTGTCGTTGACTGATACACATAGGATTTCATCGACACCGTGGTCCTTGAACACAGGAAATAGCTCGTTGTAGCGCGGCAAGTGGCTTGATGAACATGTCGGCGTGAAAGCACCTGGTAGGCTGAACACAATCACGGTCTTGTCTTTAAACAGCTCATCTGTTGTCACGTTGACCCACGCATCACCCTGACGAGTTGGGAATGTCACTTGAGGTACTGCTTGGCCTTCTTTAGATGCAAACATACTTATGTCCTTCTGGATAATTAAATTCTTGTGAGTCTAGCGTTGCTAACAGAGAGTAGCGTCTATCGCTTTGTTTCGTTGGGACCATTATCAAAAAAATGGTTTGATAGTTCTAATCGTTTATTGTTATGGTATCGATAGTCAATTTCTATCGGAGTAAGCGATGAACATTCGTGATTTTGAATACCTAGTGGCACTGGCTGAGCACAAGCACTTCCGTAAAGCCGCAGAGGCATGCTTTGTGAGTCAGCCAACACTGAGTGGTCAGATCCGTAAACTGGAAGATGAGATAGGTACCTCTTTGTTGGAGCGTAGCAGTCGTCGCGTGTTGTTTACCGATGCAGGCTTGCAATTGGTTGAGCAAGCAAAGCGTGTGCTTAAAGAAGTCAAAACGTTTCGCGAGATGGCTGCGGGTCAAAGTGGCGAGATGATGGGCCCTATGCATATCGGGTTTATTCCGACGGTGGGACCTTACCTTTTGCCGCGCATTGTACCTCAGCTTAAAGAGTCGTTTCCTGATCTTGAGCTATTCCTGCATGAGGCTCAAACGCATCAATTGGTCAGACAGCTTGAAGAGGGTAAGCTTGATTGCCTAGTTCTCGCCTCTGTGCCAGAGACCGCACCGTTTAAAGAGATTGAAGTCTTTAACGAGCCAATGAGCATTGCCGTGCCATGCGACCATGCTTGGGCGAAGCGCGACCATGTAGAAATGGATGAATTGAAAGGGCAAACCGTGCTGTCACTGGGTGATGGACATTGCCTAAGAGACCAAGCGCTAGGTTTCTGTTTTGCTGCTGGCGCGAGAGATGACGAGCGATTTAAAGCAACCAGCCTAGAGACGTTGCGTAACATGGTGGCCGCTGGAGCAGGCATCACTTTGCTGCCTGAACTGTCTCTTCCGAAAGAGAAAGAAAAAGATGGTGTGTGCTATGTGACTGCTGTGAATCCGACGCCGTCTCGTAGTATTGTGTTGGCTTACAGACCTGGCTCACCGCTGCGTGCACGTTTTGAGAAGTTGGCAGAGTCGATTAGCAGTTATCTTGGCGAGTAGCGCTGAAATTTAGATGTTAAAAAAGGGGCTTAGCGCCCCTTTTTTACTTGTTAAGTCCAATCTAGAACAGACTCTCACCGCCAGACTCATCATTTGAGTACAAGGTATCCGTGAGACTCTCCTGTACGTACTCTTTTGGCTCGGTGCCAATCTTGAAGTATTCAAACATGGTCGAACCATCGGTCTTGTTAGTGAGAAGGCCAGAATCACGGTCGATACGCACGCGAGTGATGTCATTCGGCACTTGTCTTGCGACCACTTCATGACCCTCGAGCGCCATACCCATAAAGTCTACCCATGCAGGCTGAGCGGTTTTCGCCCCAGCTTCGGCACCAGTGATCTGATCTTTACCTAAGTTAGGGTTCGCCGTTGTACGTCCAAGCTTTCTCTGATGGTCATCAAAACCAACCCACGCGGTCGCAACGATACCCGGACCATAGCCGTTGTACCAAGCGTCTTTCGAGTCGTTTGTGGTACCCGTTTTACCGCCCACATCACGACGCTTAAGTTTTTGAGCACGCCAGCCAGTACCATTCCAACCAGTGCCTTCACGCCAGTTGCCGCCGCCCCAAACGTTGCTGTAGAGCATTTCACGCGTCAGGAACGCCGTTTGTTCTGAGATAACCTTCGGTGCATAGCGCGGTTCGTTGGTTTCAGTCAGGTCTTCTTCGTTAAACTGAGCCATATCCAGTGGTTCGATTTCAGACGCATTAGTGGCTTCTTCAATGCTTGGTGCTGCTTCATCGGTAGTCTCTGTAGCGAACTCAGGAGCCTGCATATCCGGACAGTTTTGATGACAAACGACTTTTGGATTGGCTTCAAATTCAACCTTACCAAATGGGTCTTCTACCTTGCTGATGTAGAACGGCTCTACATAGTAGCCACCGTTAGCAAACACAGAGAAACCTTGTGCCATTTGAACCGGCGTCAAGCTACCAGCACCCAGTGCAATGGTCTCAGAGCGAGGAAGCTTAGACTTATCAAAACCGAATCGAGTCAGATAATCACGAGTCTCATCCAGACCGACTTCACGCAGCACACGAACCGCCATGACGTTCTTAGACTGTGCCAGACCGATGCGAAGACGCGTTGGGCCTGTGTACGTCGGTGGCGAGTTTTTAGGGCGCCAAGCGGTGCCAGCACTCTTATCCCACTTGTTGATTGGAGCATCGTTAACCAAGCTCGCCAGCGTCATGCCTTTATCTAGTGCAGCTGCATAGATAAACGGCTTGATACTAGAACCTACCTGTCTAACAGATTGCGTTGCACGGTTAAACTTACTGTGCACGAAGTTAAAACCGCCCACGAGCGATAGCACCGCACCGTTCTCGGGATTAATGGCAACGAAGGCCGTGTTTGCATTTGGTACTTGGCTTAAACGCCACGTGATGGCGATCGGCTCGGCAACTTGATCGTCTTCAGTCTGCGCCTCTTTTTCTTCTGGAGACACATCTGGCGTGATATCAAGATCAGCGGCACGCACCCAAACCTGTTCACCAACCGCAACCACGTCGCTCGGTGCTTTCGGTGCTGCACCTTGGCGATCATCGGTTCGGAACTTACGCGCCCAGTTCATGTTCTCCCAGCTGATGGTCTGCTCACCATAGCTCTTCACATAAACCGTCGCGGATTGGTCTGCAACGCCAGTCACAACCGCTGGGCGAAGCTCGCCATAGGTAGGCTCACGTCTCAGGTGCTTAGCAATCTCTTCGTTGGTCATGGCTGTTTGACCCGCCTTCCACAGTACTTTTTCAGCGCCGCGGTAACCGTGTCGCTCGTCGTAGTCTAGAAGGTTTTTAATCGCAGCTACGTGACCCGCTTTTTGCAGCTTCGAGTCAATGGTGGTGGTGATGCGCATGCCTGATTCGTAGGCTTCTTCACCATAACGACTCACCATCCAAGCGCGCGCAATCTCTGCGACATAAGGAGCGCTTAGCTCGATCTCTGCGCCATGGTATTGAGAAATAATTGGCTCAGCACGCGCCTCATCAAACTCAGCCTGCGTGATGTATTTTTCAGACAGCATACGTGATAGCACCACGTTACGGCGCTGAGTAGCACGCTCCACAGAGTAGATAGGGTTCATGGTTGATGGTGCTTTAGGAAGACCTGCAAGTACCGCAATCTCACTTAGCGTGAGCTGATCAAGGTTACGACCGAAATACGCCTGTGCTGCTGCGCCAAAACCGTATGAGCGGTAGCCCAAGAAGATCTTGTTAACGTACAGCTCCATGATCTCTTGCTTTGTAAGCAACTGCTCAATGTGAACGGCGATAAAGATCTCTTTCACTTTACGCATGATCTTCTTCTCATTAGATAAGAAGAAGTTACGAGCTAGCTGCTGCGTGATGGTACTCGCACCCTGTGAGGCACTACCTGACGCGATAACGGCGACCGCAGCACGGGTAATACCGATAGGGTCGAAACCAAAGTGGTCGTAGTAGCGGCTGTCTTCCGTCGCAATGAGGGCGTCGATTAGATCTTGTGGGATCTCGTCGTAAGATATTGGGATTCTGCGCTTTTCGCCAAATTGTGCGATCAGCTTCCCATCTTGGCTAAACACCTGCATTGGTGTCTGGAGTTGGACATCTTTTAAGGTCGCGACGTCAGGCAATTCTGGTTTTACGTAGTAGTAAAACCCAAAAATTGTTCCGACTCCAAAGAGTATGCAAATCAATGCAAAAACCAACAGTCTCTTTATGAACTTCACCGAGATTTCCCTGATTAATTAAGGTTACGAGTAGGTAATTACTTGTAGGCTAGGACAAAAATATACCTATAGGGTTAATTAACGCTTATTTGAGCGTCAATCTCAACCTTTTCGCGTTGTTTATGTATTTGTTGAGGTTATTTTTCATGGCAAGAAAATGGATTACGGGGATTGATATAGGTCACCACAGCGCCAAGGCTGTTGTCTTGGTTCGCGATGGGGTGAGCCTCACCCTAGTAAACCATCTGGAGCTCAACGGATGTGGTGCTATTTTCTCCGATCCTCACACCCTTAAACATCAGGATAGTGTTAAGAAACTTAAAATTCTCCGAAAGATTGCCCCGTTAATGCGCAGTAACGCAGCGATAGTCGTGCCTGAAAGTGCCGTGATCAGTAAGGTGGTGAACTTAGAGGCAGGGCTTGAAGGGCAAGAGCAGGTTTTTGCAATCGAACAGGCGATGAATCATCAAACGCCGTTTCCTGTTGATGATATCGCTCTAGATTTTGTCCAACATGCGCCAGAGCAGGGTGCGAGCAGTGACGCCTATCGAGTTCATGTGACTAAGCAATCAATGGTATCCAACTGGAGTCAAACCATTGCTAAGTTGGGGTTTAAACCCAAGTTGATGGATACCACGAATGGCGCGTTACGTGGCGCTCAGAGTTGGCTGGTCACTCAAGCGTCATCCCTATCGAATTTTGCCGTCTTAGAGCTTGGTCATCAACATGTTACTTTGCTTCCTCCCACAGGCGTATCGCCTGACCTTGCTAAGTCTTGGTCGATAGATACACAAGATACCTTGCTATCTAACCCATCCGCGCGTTTTAAATCCAATTCTGAAGTGATGTTTGAGTCAGTAGCAAGCCGAGTCGTCTCTCAGCTTCAACTTTATCGGTCTGTTGCAGGCATAGATTCGATATCAGGCGTTCTGCTCATGGGTGGGCATGCGATGGAAGAGGGGTTAGCTAGTGTTGTCGCTAAACACTTATCGTGCGAGGTAAAGGTTGCTGATTATTCGACCTTGAGTTGCCACAAGAGTAAACGCAGTGAGCGGTTGCCTGCGAGTTTTTCGGCAGCATTTGGCGTTGCGATTAACGGCCTTGACTGGTTAGCGAGTCATTAACATGGCGCTGATCAACCTACTGCCGTGGCGAGAAGAGCAGCGCAACCAACGCCGCCAGAGACTCATGCTGATGTTCATCACAGCAACATTCGTTGGCTATGTTAGTGCTTACTTCGCCATGGTTAAGACGGAAGGAGAGGTGAGCGCTCAGCGAGATCGGTGAGAGTACGGCTGTACTTGCGCAAATGCTTGACCGGTTTGAGCAATCAAAGGTGATCAATAGTGTGGAGATACACTCTATTGTTCACAACCGAGAACGATTTGGAAACAAGTTCCAATCCTTTCAGCTCTCTTTTCACCTCGATAGTGAGGCACTTTTGCTATCGGTATTGAAAGAACGGGTTTCGAAAGAGCGGGTATCGAAAGAGCAACAACGACTAGATGGTGAGCACTAATGTCATTGGATTTCGATTTAGACGATATTATCGATTGGTCATTAGGTCCACAGCTGCTGTTGGCCGCGTTCATCTTGCTGGTATCCACAATGTTGAGTACGTGGTTTTTGGTCAAGCCTAGCTATGAAGATTTGAATTATTACAAGCAACAAGAGAGCCAGCTAAAGCAAGAATTAGAGGTGGTCGCACGCAAAGCAGCAATGTTACCGATTGCAGCTAAGCAGATTGAGGATTTAACCATTCACTACGAGCGATTAATGAAGCAGCTACCTGCTCAGCAAGAGCTAGCAAGCGTGCTAGCTGCGATGAATGAGCAAGGCTTGAATAACCATTTGACCTTCACACGCATCAACTGGGGTAAGCGAAAACCTCAGCAATTTTTACTCAAGTTACCTATCGATATCGAACTGACTGGGAGTTATGACGATATCGGTCGATACACACAAGCCATTGCCGAGCTTCCAAGAATAGTATTGATTGAGAACGCCGAGTGGCAGCGAGTGAGCCTTGAGAGCAGTACGTTGCACTTTCGTGTTAATGCGTCGACTTATCAATACGTTCAGGAGCGCTTGGAATGAGAAACCCTAGGTGGACATTATGGCTTATTACGACGCTACTCGGTGGCTGCAATGCCCATCAAGACTCATTGGAGAGTTTTATTGTCATGACGGAAGCGAAAACCGAGCAACAGCACGTCGCAGAGCGCTTACTAAAACCCGCTGAACTCGTTGAATTCAAGAGTTTTCACTCTCGCTCGCCATTTGATTTACCCAAAACGGCGCTTCTTCAAACGCCAGACCGAAATAAAAGTTGCTGGCAACCTAGATCAAGAACTAAGCAAGGTTTGGAGCGGTTTCGACTCGATGAATTGCAAGTAAAAGGTGTGATGAGCAAAGGTGGAAAGATGAGTGGTCTGGTGATGTTGCCTAATCGTCGAGTGGTTCAAGTTGAGGTCGGGCAGTATCTAGGCGAGAACAATGGCAAGATTGCAAAGATCACCGATAGCGGGCTGATCATCGGCGAAACCTTATCCGATGGGTTAGGTTGTTGGTATCAGCGTCAGATTAAGTTGGCGATGAAGTAGTGGAGAAGGCAGTGCAGTATCACGTTAATTTTGGGGCTCGATATCTAGTCATTGCTCTGGCGTTAGTTTTGTTTGGCTTAGTCTCCAGTATGGCAAATGCCAACAATCTAAAGCGCGTATCCTTTGAGGTGGATGACAAGCGTCAGGGCGTCATTGTTATTGAGTTATCTGATAACGCTATTGCGGTGGATGTCGCCGGGGCTGAGTATGGTCTCGATATCATGCTCCAACAAACCTCGGTGGGCGCTGAGCAGATGTCGATTTATGATGTAACCGATTTTGCCACATTGGTGAACACGATAGAGGTATTCGATGAAGCGCCACACGCTCGCCTTCAAGTTTCCTCAACCCAAGCTGTCGACTATCAAACGATGGTAAGAGGGAATCAACTTCGAGTGACCGTTATTCCACTCACTCAAGAAAAAGCCGATGAGAAAGCGCTCGAAACCATCAACAAAGGGCAACTAACCTCGATTAATTTTCAAGATATGCCTGTGCGCAACGTGCTTCAGCTTCTTGCCGATTACAACGATTTCAATCTAGTCGTATCCGATACGGTGCAAGGCAATCTCACATTGCGATTAGATAGCGTGCCGTGGACAGACGTTCTGGACATTATCTTACGAGTGAAGGGGCTTGATAAGCGAGTGAAAGGGGACGTAGTGTTGGTCGCTCCCAAGGCTGAGTTAGACAGGCAGGAGAAGCAAGCGCTTGAAAAGAACCGACTGACTGAGCAAATAGGGCAGCTCGAGTCGCAGATCGTCAAGATTCACTACGCGAATGCGTCGGATGTCGCCGCCATGATTGGTGGCGAAGGGGCGGTGAGTATGCTCTCTGAAAGAGGCTCTGTCGCGATTGATGAGCGGACCAACTCCCTCCTGTTACGTGAGTTGCCGAGCAACATTAACGTGATTAAATCGATCATTGCAGAGCTCGATGTACCGGTTAAGCAGGTACAGATAGAAGCGCGTGTTGTGACGATCAAAGAAGGTAATATTGAAGAGCTTGGTATTCGTTGGGGTGTCAGTTCGACCAATGGCAATACGACAATTGGTGGCTCGATTGAGAGTAACCTGGCCGCCGCAGGCATTGGTGACGGGAGCCTTGAAATCGATGATATTCTGAACGTAAACTTGCCAGCCATTTCCGACAATGCATCGAGTATCGCCTTTCAAGTGGCGAGTCTAGGTTCAAACACCTTACTCGACTTAGAACTCTCGGCGCTACAAAACGAGTCAAAAGCAGAGATCATTTCAAGCCCAAGGCTTATCACCACGAACAAGAAATCCGCCTACATTGAGCAAGGGACTGAGATCCCATACCTCAAATCCACTTCAAGTGGCGCAACTGCGGTAGAGTTTAAAAAGGCGGTGCTCTCGCTTACCGTCACCCCACAAATTACGCCGGACAATCGACTCATTTTAGATTTGGACGTTACCCAAGACCGTGTTGGTGAAGTGCTGAAAACCCTCGAAGGAGAAACGGTCGCAATCGATACTCAACGAATTGGCACCCAAGTATTAGTCAACAATGGCGAAACGGTGGTTTTGGGAGGAATTTATCAACATTCCTTTTCAAATAAGATAGATAAAGTGCCGCTTCTCGGTGATATTCCGGGTTTAGGTGCATTATTTAGACGAACCTACGAAAATATCGGCAAGAATGAGTTATTAATCTTTGTCACGCCACAGATCATTACCCCTACACCCATCGTGGCTGAGCTTGGTAACTCATTGTAATTTAGCCAGTAATTGAAAATGACTAAAAATAAAGTTGCATTCAAGTCACCTTACCTTGATAATTTCGGGTCTTATCACGACTTATCTGTGAGGAATCGGTGCCACAAGCCCTTTTTTCCGAGGCTCCTTATCGGTCTTTTCTTGTGGCGATGTCATTGAATTAACGTTGTAAATTAATGCTGAACATGGCTGAGAAACGTAATATTTTTCTTGTTGGCCCTATGGGTGCCGGCAAAAGTACAATCGGTAGACACCTAGCTCAACAACTTCATATGGAGTTTGTTGATTCTGATACCGTAATTGAAGAGCGCACAGGCGCAGACATCGCATGGGTGTTTGACGTTGAAGGCGAGGAAGGTTTCCGTAAGCGCGAAGAAACCGTTATTAATGATCTAACCGAGCAGCAAGGTATTGTACTTGCTACTGGTGGTGGTTCTGTAAAGAGCAAAGACAACCGTAACCGTCTGTCTGCTCGCGGTATCGTTGTTTATCTAGAAACTACTATCGAAAAACAACTAGCTCGCACAAACCGCGACAAAAAACGTCCACTACTTCAAACGGATAACCCACGCGAAGTACTAGAGAACCTAGCGGACGAGCGCAATGATCTATACAAAGAAGTAGCGGACTATGTTGTTCGTACTGACGATCAAAGTGCAAAAGTGGTAGCCAACCAAATCGTAAAAATGCTAGAAGAAGGTTAATCAAACCTTTTTTATTAGGAGAGCAAACCATGGAACGGATTACGGTCGATCTTGGTGAGCGCAGCTACCCAATTTCAATTGGTGCCGGGTTATTCAAAGACTCGGCTCAATTTGCCCAAATTCCAGACGGAAAATCGGTGGTGGTGATTACCAACACCACAGTTTCCCCTCTATATGCTCAAACCATTCTTGAACAGCTTGATAGCAAAGGGTGTAAGACCTCGCTGCTAGAATTGCCGGATGGTGAGCAATACAAATCGTTAGACACCTTCAACACCGTGATGACCCATTTGCTTTCCGGCAACTATGGTCGTGACGTGGTGGTCGTTGCTCTTGGTGGCGGCGTGATTGGTGACCTAGTCGGCTTCTCTGCCGCTTGTTATCAGCGCGGTGTTGATTTTATTCAGATCCCAACGACTCTGTTGTCTCAAGTCGACTCGTCTGTTGGCGGCAAGACTGCAGTTAACCATGAGCTGGGTAAGAACATGATTGGCGCCTTTTATCAGCCTCAATCTGTCATTATCGATATCGAGTGTTTGAAAACCCTTCCAGAGCGAGAGTTCGCTGCTGGCATTGCAGAGGTTATCAAGTACGGCATTATCTACGATCCGTCTTTCTTTGAGTGGCTTGAAGAGAATCTCGATAAGCTGTATGAACTCGATCAGCAAGCACTGACCTACGCGATTGCACGTTGCTGTCAGATCAAAGCTGAGGTGGTCGCGCAAGACGAGAAAGAGTCGGGTATTCGTGCGTTATTGAATCTAGGTCATACATTTGGTCATGCGATTGAAGCAGAACTAGGGTATGGTAAATGGTTACATGGAGAAGCGGTCTCTTCGGGTACGGCAATGGCGGCGCATACTGCACAACTGCTTGGTGACATTACACCAGAGCAGGTGACTCGTATCATTAGCCTGCTTGAGCGTGCCAAGTTGCCGGTGCACACACCAGAATCAATGAGCTTCGATGATTTTATGAAGCATATGATGCGCGATAAGAAGGTGCTTTCGGGCAAGCTTCGTTTGGTGTTGCCAACGTCTATCGGTACCGCTCAGGTCGTCTCTGACGTACCAAGTGACTTGATCAAGCAAGCAATCGATTTGTGTCGACAGTAATGTCGTCTCATCAAGCCTTAGTTAGGCTGATGACGCTTATATGAGAAGAGGCTCCATTGTGGGGCCTTTTTTAGTTTGGATGGGTGTAAATAGGGAACGAATGAGTTTGTCCTACGAATTGCGAGTGCTTGAACTCGACTCGCAGACACAATTACTTGAGCGAATGCAGCTGTTAACTCAGTTTGCATCGAATTTTGTTGTCGTCAAAGGAGAAGCCGGAGCCGGTAAAACGTGGTTGGCACATCGCTTCTTGGAAGCGTGGTCGCACGACAAAAACCAGTCGCTGGTCACCTGTCTTGCGAATCAAGAAGATGAGGTGAATCGCGGCAACATCTTAAGGCAGTTGTTTCCTCAATCGATGTACAGCACAACAGATTCTCTCAACGACAGTGTCGAGCGTATTTTAGAGGGCGAGTCCTGTAACATCGTGATTGTGGTAGACAATGCCCATCACGCCTCGCAAGCACTGCTGGCTGAACTGTGGTTGTTGTTCACCGCGGCCCAGCACACCCCGAAGCAAAATATTAGTATTGTACTGTTTACCGCTAGTGACTCCGTGTCGAGCAAGCTTTCCCGGCTAAGCCATGGTATGGAAGCGAAGCCCGTTGAGCTGGATGTGGATGAGCTGTCGGACGCGGAAGCAGAGCAGTTTTTTGAAAGTTTAGTGCTTCGCTATCTTGATGAAAGCGTTGAAAAAAGAACCAAAAGCGCGTTTACTAATACCAGACCACTTCCCGGAGAGATTTTGGCGCTAGGAGAGCACAAGGTGGAAAAGAAAGTGATTATTCGTTCTTTAGTCGGTTCGCCGGCTAAGATTGCAGCCACAATTGCAGTGATTCTGTTACTGCTGTTTTTAGGCTACCGTTGGCTCCTGCAGTCACCAAAACCAAGTGTTGAGCCGCTAGAGTCAGCATCGAGTGAGCAAACGGTCATTCCGACCTTAGATCAGCCACAAGATGCGGCGACGCTCGAGCAAGCAGAAAAGGCCAATCGAGAGATGCCTGATGATCTAACAGCAACGGATGACTCATTGGCACTGCCTCCGACAGTAACGTCAGAAACCGCGAGTGTAGGCGAAGCGGAATCGGGTGAGCGTGTTGTCATTACCTCCGATGTCGTAGATGCCCTGCTTGAGGATAAAACGGATATTGCTGCCGAGAAAGCCACGGAAATACAGCAAGCGGTGGATAGTGCCAGCACTAGCGCTCAGCAAGCGACTCGCTCACCACAAACGCCACCAGAAGAGACTGTGGTCGAGATAGAAGAGAGCGAAGCATTGCAAACACCCATTACCTTCTCTTTTGCGAGAGACCAGCTCAATGCACTGCCATCGAATAGTTACACGCTGCAAATCGCGGCAATGACCGAGATGGAAGACGTGCAGCTGTTCCTAAACCAGCACACCTTCGATAAGCCAATTCGTGTCTACCCGACGCTGCGCGGTGAGGAAAAGTGGTATATCGTTACCTACGATAACTTCCCAAGCATTCAATCGGCTCGAGATGCGGCAGATAATCTGCCTAGTGAGATCAAGTCTCTGGGTCCTTGGCCAAAAGCGATGAGCCAAGTGAAACGAGAAATCGAACGCTGGGCTGAATAAGCTTTCGACTTAGTCGCCTGTGAGCGAGTTAACGGCGACTCAGTCAACATTTACACCCAGCGCTGTTGACCTTTCTACCAGAAAGGTCAACATAACAATTTGAATTATGATATATTCCCCAGCCTTAATTTTTGGGGTGGCAGTAAATAGAGCAAGTAATGAAGAAGCAACGTGCCTTTCTTAAGTGGGCTGGTGGAAAATATGGCTTGGTTGAAGACATTGAAAAGCATCTGCCAGACGCTAGAAAGTTGGTAGAACCCTTCGTTGGTGCAGGCTCTGTTTTTCTGAATACGGATTATGAGCAATACCTGCTCGCCGATATTAACCCCGATCTTATCAATCTTTACAACCTGCTTAAGACGCAGCCAGAGCAATACATTGCCGAGGCAAAACGTCTGTTCACTCCAGAGCATAATCGTAAAGAAGTCTATCTCGATATTCGCGCTCAGTTTAATCAAACCGACGATGTTATGTTTCGCTCGGTGGCATTCCTGTACATGAACCGCTTTGGGTTTAACGGCTTGTGCCGTTACAACAAAAAGGGTGGCTTTAACGTACCGTTTGGTTCTTACAAAAAGCCATATTTCCCTGAAAATGAGATGGAGTTTTTTGCGGAGAAGGCGAAGAAAGCAACCTTTGTGTGCGAGGGTTACCATGAGACCTTTAAACGCGCCCGCAAAGGCAGCGTGATTTATTGCGATCCACCGTACGCACCGCTCTCTAATACAGCTAATTTTACCTCTTATGCAGGTAATGGTTTTACCTTAGATGACCAAGCTGCGCTGGCGGATGTGGCGGAGCACGCGGCATTTGACCGTGGCATTCCAGTGCTGATCTCCAATCATGATACGACATTAACGCGACGCTTGTATCATGGTGCTCAACTCAATGTGGTCAAAGTGAAACGTACCATTAGTCGTAATGGTGCCGGGCGCAATAAAGTCGATGAATTATTGGCATTATTTGAGCCACGAGATCAATAACTCCTCGTTAGGGGCTAGGATTTAATCAACCGCTTCGGTAGAATTGCGCACGCTTGCAATCCATTTCACTGAGGTTAGGTATGAAAGATTTTCTTATTGCTCCATCCATTCTCTCTGCAGACTTTGCTCGTCTGGGTGAGGATGTCGAAAAAGTACTCGCTGCGGGTGCTGACGTCGTTCACTTCGATGTGATGGATAATCACTATGTGCCTAACCTAACGTTCGGTGCGCCAATCTGTAAAGCGCTGCGCGACTACGGCATCACGGCTCCTATTGATGTTCACCTAATGGTGAAACCTGTAGACAGCATAGTGCCTGACTTTGCTAAAGCTGGCGCAAGCATGATCACTTTCCACGTCGAAGCGTCTGAGCACGTTGACCGTACGCTTCAGCTCATCAAAGAGCACGGCTGTCAGGCGGGCGTGGTACTCAACCCAGCAACGCCGCTTTCTTGCCTAGATTACATCATGGACAAGGTCGACCTAATTCTACTGATGTCAGTAAACCCAGGCTTTGGCGGTCAGTCGTTCATCCCATCAACGCTAGATAAGCTGCGTGAAGTTCGTAAGCGTATCGATGCATCGGGTCGTAACATTCGTCTAGAGATTGATGGCGGCGTTAAGGTGGATAATATCCGCGAAATCGCTGAAGCGGGCGCAGACATGTTTGTTGCGGGTAGCGCTATCTTCAATCGTCCTGATTATAAAGAGGTGATTGATGAGATGCGTGCTGAACTTGCGAAAGTAGAAAGCAAGTAACGGGCAGTCATGATGAGCACAATTAAACTCGTTGTATTCGATCTCGATGGTACGCTTCTCGACAGCGTGCCTGACCTTGCCCTAGCGGCTGACCAAGCGGTTCAAGAGCTTGGTTACCCTGCGGTAACAGAAGAGCAAGTTCGTGACTATGTTGGCAATGGCGCTGACATCTTGATTGGTCGCTCGCTGAGCCAAAGCATCGAGGTTGACTCGAGCTTGTCTCCAGAGCTACTCGCGAAAGCGCGTGTTCTGTTCGATGATTTTTATAAAGCGAGTGGTCACAAACTTAGCCACCTTTACCCAGCAGTGCATCAAACGCTGGATACCTTGGTTGCAAACGGTATCACTGTCGCTCTACTGACGAATAAGCCATCGAAGTTTGTTCCAGAACTACTAGAGCAGCACAAGCTGGATAAATACTTTAAGCATGTGTTGGGTGGCGACGCGTTTGAAAAGCGCAAACCTGACCCCATTGCTCTGCATTGGTTAATGGAGCAAGAACAAGTCTCTGCCGACCAAGTACTGATGGTTGGCGATTCAAAGAATGACATCCTTGCGGCGCGCAATGCGGGTTGTCACGCGTTTGGTTTGACCTATGGTTACAACCATGGTGAGCCAATTGCTAATGCCAAGCCTGATTTTGTCGCTGACATTGTGTCGGACGTGCTAAAAGCGGTCGGTATCGACGCTTAACTTCCTCAAAATGCCGCGAAGCCAGTGTCTTTGGGTATCCTCGTTATAAAACACTGGCAAAATACTCGCCAATGAGTACACTGCTAAAACCGCGTTAAAATAACGCGGTTTTTCATTCTCCTAAATTATCTCGTCAAGAAGTCGAAGGAATCATAATCATGAGCAAACCCATTGTATTAAGTGGTGTTCAGCCGTCAGGTGAACTAAGTATCGGTAACTACTTGGGTGCTCTACGTCAATGGCAACAAATGCAAGACGACTATGACTGCCAGTACTGCGTTGTTGACCTTCATGCCATCACGGTTCGCCAAGATCCGAAAGCGCTGCATGAAGCAACTCTAGACGCACTAGCAATCTGTCTTGCGGTTGGTGTTGATCCAAAGAAGAGCACGCTATTTGTTCAGTCACACGTACCAGAGCATGCTCAACTTGGTTGGCTTCTTAACTGCTACACCCAAATGGGTGAACTGAATCGTATGACTCAGTTTAAAGACAAATCTCAGCGTTATGCGAACGATGTTAACGTCGGTCTATATGACTACCCAGTGCTGATGGCTGCGGATATCCTGCTGTACGGTGCGCATCAAGTGCCGGTCGGTAGTGACCAGAAGCAACACCTAGAGCTAGCTCGTGACATCGCGACTCGCTTTAACAACATCTACAGCCCTGAATCGCCAATCTTTGAAGTGCCAGAGCCGTACATTCCGACTGTGAATGCGCGTGTAATGAGCCTACAAGATGCGACTAAGAAGATGTCTAAGTCGGACGATAACCGTAAAAACGTGATCACGCTGCTAGAAGAGCCAAAGTCGATTCTTAAGAAGATCAACAAGGCGCAAACAGATACAGAGACGCCGCCACGCATTGCCCACGATTGGGACAACAAAGCGGGTATCTCTAACCTAATGGGTCTGTACTCTGCAGCAACCGGTAAAACGTTTGAAGAGATTGAAGCGCAATACGCTGGCGTTGAAATGTACGGTCCATTTAAGAAAGATGTCGGTGAAGCACTCGTCGCTATGCTTGAGCCAATCCAATCTGAGTACCGTCGTATTCGTGACGATCGTGCTTACATGGATGAAGTGATGCGCCAAGGTGCAGAGAAGGCATCTGCTCGCGCGGCAGAGATGCTAGCGAAAGCGTACAAAGCGGTGGGTTTTGTCGCTCGCCCATAGGTGTAACGCACTTAATTATTGATAATTAAATCATTGAATTTAAAGCCCCTTGGTTCGCCAAGGGGCTTTTTTTGTGCGTATTCACTTATCCTGTTGATAGTTTGGCACAGGTGGCAAACTTGGTACTTTAAATTTGATCGATATCTCAGTTAACTGAATGTCCATTATTCATTTGCAATAAAAATGACAACACTCGTCTCGAAAATAGCAAGCTTATATACAACAAAGTGCAATCATGGCAACGGACAGATTGCCATTCAATTCGAGGTGAATGATGACACGCACAAACAAAAAGCAGTGGTTGGCGTTGACTATCTCATCCGCATTAGCGGCTGGGGCGCACGCCGAAATTTTTATTTCTCAGTATGTTGAAGGTGGTGGCTATAACAAAGCCGTTGAGATAGCGAACTCAGGTGACAGTGATGTCACTTTGACTGACTATCAACTGGCAAAGTCACCTAATGGCAATGGTTCTTGGGATTCGCTCGACCTGTCGAGTTACACCATTCCAGCGCATTCGGTATTGGTGTTTGCAAACTCCAAGGCTGATGAGGCAGTGCTGGCGCTAACGTCGGTTGCAACAACTCATCAAGCGCTGAACTTTAATGGTGATGACCCTATTGCATTGTTGGATAGCAATGGGCAGGTTCTGGATATGGTTGGTGCGATGGGTGAGACCTTCGGCAAAGATAAAACCCTAGTTCGCTACCAAAATGCCTATCAGCCATCGAGTGTCTACATTGCGCAGCAATGGGTAACGTTAGCAAAAGATGACCTTACCGGACTGGGGGAGCTCGAAGCTCTTGAGCCTCCGCAAGCCTTCCAGTGTCTCGATAATGGTAATGACCCGGTATTTACCGCGATTCAGGCGATTCAAGGAGAGGGGAGTCGCTCGCCATACATCAATGGCTACCCTTATATCACGGATGAGCAGTTCTTTGTTCAAGGCGTGGTATCCGCAGTCAGCACGGGCATTAACCAAGGCTTCTATTTGCAGGCTCTAGAAGATGATCATAACCCGCTGACATCAAATGGTTTGTATGTTTACACCCAGTCTAATCCAAACCTTGCGGCTGGAGATGTGGTGTGTGTTCGCGGGCAAATCCAAGAGTTTTACGGTCAAACACAGCTAAAACTTAATGAGCAAGATTGGGTAAAACAGGGCGAGCAGACAGCGCCTGTAGCGACACAGGTCGAGGTGTTGGCATCCGATGAGAACTTTGAACAAACCCTTGAGCGCTACGAGGGAATGTTGGTGAATCTGCCACAAGCCCTAGATATGCGCGTCAGCCGCACCTTTGGTTATGACTATTCTGCTCGTCGCAATAACATGGTGCTGGCTCACGAGAGGGTGAATCTGCATCCGAACCAAAAATACGCGGCCGGATCGGATGAGGCTAAGGCGCAGAGTGAAGATAACTCACTTCGCCGTCTATTCGTCGAGTCACCGACGCCAGCCGCCAATGGCGTGGTGCCTTACTACCCTGAGTTTGGTCGCAGCGATGTCGACCAAGATGGCAGCACCGAAGATTACATTCGTATCAACGATACCCTATTTGGCATCGAGGGTGTGATTGGCTACAGCTATGGCGACTATCGCTTGTACGTGACCAGTACCATCTCTAAGGATAATTTTGTTCGTAATACGCCGCGTACCGAACAGCCTAACCTAGCGGAGCAACCTTGGAATAAAAAAGATCTGCGCGTTGCGACCTTTAATGTACTCAACTATTTCACTTCACCATTTGGTGGTGATGAGAACCGTTTCGGAAGTAATCGCGGGGCAAGTAACCTAGGCGAGTTTGAGGTACAACAAGAGAAAATCTTACAAGCTCTGCTGCGTTTAGATGCCGACATCATTGGGTTGATGGAAATTGAGAACAATGGTTTTGGTGATAACGGTGCCATCGCTCAGTTGGTGAACGAGCTAAATGCGCGAGTGGATAATCGCAAACAGCGCTATGAGTTTGTGTCTGTCGATAGTAACCAAGATGGTGTGATTGATGCGTTAGATGCTGTGGGTACCGATGCGATTACGACAGGTGTTATCTATCGCCCAAGCAAGGTAAAACTCAAGCAGGTCAACGTGATAGAAATGCCGCGCCAGATCGCCCCAGAGGTGCTGGATGATGATGGCAAAGTGATCGAAGATGGTAAGAACTATCAGCGTAATACCCTAGCACCAACCTTCAAGGTGAAGGGGGGCAAAGAGAAGCTGACCGTGGCAGTGAATCACTTTAAGTCAAAAGGCTCCAAATGTTGGGAAGATGCGGCTCCCGAGTCTGAGGGTGGGCAAGGTGGTCAAGATGTCGATCAGCAAGGCTCATGTGAGGCATTTCGCGTAGCGGCAGCAGTGGCATTGGGTGATGCGCTTGCTCAAATTAAGGGGCATAAGGTGGTGTTAGGTGATTTCAATGCCTACGGCAAAGAAGACCCAATGCTGGTACTGACAGACTATACGGCTGAGCAATATGGCAAAGTCATTCGCGCTGCTCGCAATACCTTCATTGGTGAAGATGAGCAGTTTGGAGATAAGGGCGCTGTTATCGACCACAACTATGGCTTTATTAACGTGCTGGGTGAGATGCACCCTGACGGTTGGAGCTATTCTTACAATGATGAAGTAGGTGCGCTAGACCATATCCTCATTAGCCCGAGCTTATCAAAGCGCGTGGTTGATGCGACCGAATGGCACATCAATGCGGCGGAATCGACCTTGTTTGATTATAACGATGAGTACAAAGGTGATCTGCCTAAGTATCAAGATCATTACCGCTCGTCAGATCATGATCCTGCTGTCATTGATCTCAATATAAATGGCGGCTCCGTTGGTTTTTTTGCTCTGTCTGTACTTGGTCTTATGGGATGGCGTCGTCGACAGCTAAGTCGCTAATACATTCTGATCAAATCTAACGCATACGCGGTGGGACCTTAGGTCTCGCCGCGGTTTTCTTCTTATTTTTTCTTGCCTTTCTGCCACCATGTTGCAAAATACCGCCTTATTTTTTGCAAACTCAATGTGACCGCGAGCGCTATGCTACTCATCATCGATAACTACGACTCCTTTACCTTTAACCTGTTTCAGTACTTCTCTGAACTGGGCGCTGAGGTGAAAGTGGTACGCAATGATGAGATTGATATTGCAGGCATTGAGGTTCTAAACCCTTCCCACTTGGTCATTTCCCCTGGCCCTTGTACACCCAATGAAGCAGGGATTTCGCTCGAGGTGATCAAACACTTTGCTGGCAAATTACCACTGCTTGGCGTCTGCTTAGGTCATCAGGCGATTGCACAGGTGTTTGGTGGCGAGGTGGTACGAGCAAGACAAGTCATGCACGGTAAGACATCACCGATTCGACACACGGATCAGAGTGTATTCTCAGGACTCAACAACCCTCTCACTGTGACGCGTTATCACTCGCTTATTGTTGATCGTGACAGTCTACCTGATTGCTTTGAGGTGACCGCTTGGACCGAGCTTGAGAGTGGTGAGTTCGACGAAATCATGGGGTATCGTCATAAGAGCCTCAACATCCACGCAGTGCAATTCCACCCAGAATCCATCAAGACTGAGCAAGGGCACGAGCTTTTGCGTAACTTCTTGTTGCAGAAATAGTCGATCCAGATCACTTTTTTTTGTTTTCTTATCTCTCATAAGTTTAACTTATGGGATTGCAAAATTATTCGCATTTACTGATGTATGGCGAGTGAAAACCTTGCATGAGAACTTTCTTTGCCTCCTTGTCAAAAAACACTTCATTCAAATTCATTTATGGTGCATAAATAGTCATAAGGCGATATTGAATTCGGCGCAAAGTGCACCTAAAAAGTATTTTTCACTATTGCTATGGTTAAATAATTGTAAATACAATGCTGCATCTGTGGAAAGGCGATAGAAAATGTTCTGCCGCTAATAGAAAGAGAAGGTTCCCCTTAGTCGCCTTGTTGAAGGCAAACCTCTTTTCACCCACACGCAGTAATAAGAAGGAATGTGTTATGACAACGGAAAAAGCGGTAACTCGTGAGTGGTTCGATGAGGTAATGGTACCTTGTTATAACCCGATGGAGATGATTCCAGTTAAGGGCGAGGGTGCACGTGTTTGGGATCAGCAAGGTAACGAGTATATCGATTTTGCTGGTGGTATTGCGGTGAGCTGTCTGGGTCACTGCCACCCTGCTATGGTCAACGCTGTGACTGAGCAAGCCAACAAAATTTGGCACCTAAGTAACGTAATGACCAATGAGCCAGCGCTGCGCCTTGCGAAGAAACTCACCGAAGTAAGCTTTGCTGAGCGTGTGTTCTTTGCCAACTCTGGTGCAGAAGCAAATGAGGCAGCGCTTAAGCTTGCTCGTCGCTGGGCAGCGGATGTACATGGTGCTGAAAAGTCAGAAATTATCGCCTTTAACCAAGGCTTCCACGGTCGTACCTTCTTTACGGTAACGGTGGGCGGCCAAGCAGCCTACTCTGATGGCTTTGGTCCTAAGCCAGGTGATGTAACACACATTCCTTATAACGATATCGCCGCGCTTGAAGCGCAAATGTCGGATAAAACCTGTGCGGTCATGATGGAGCCGCTACAAGGTGAGGGCGGTATTGTTTCTCCGCAACCAGAATTTGTTCAGGCCGTTCGTGAGCTTTGTGATAAGTACAATGCGCTGCTTATCTTTGATGAAGTGCAAACAGGTAACGGTCGTACTGGTCACTTCTACGCTTACCAAGGTCTTGGTATTACGCCTGACATTCTAAGCACGGCTAAATCACTAGGCGGCGGTTTCCCTATCGGTGCCATGCTAACAACCGAGAAGCTGGCAGCCCACATGAAGGTAGGAACTCACGGTTCGACCTATGGTGGTAACCCGCTAGCATGTGCGGTAGCAGAAGCGGTTGTTGATGTCGTGTCGCGTAAAGATGTACTTGAAGGTGTTGCGGAGCGTGAAGCTTGGTTCCGTGAAGGTCTTGAGAAGATTAACGCCAAATACGGCATCTTTGGTGAAATCCGTGGTAAAGGCTTACTACTTGGCGCTGCACTTAACGAAGAGTGGCAAGGCCGCGCTCGTGATGTTCTGGTGGCTGCAGGTCAACAAGGCTTGATGGTGCTGGTCGCCGGTGCCAACGTGGTGCGTTTCACACCATCACTGGTTATCACTCAGCAAGAAGTTGAAGAAGGATTAGCTAAGCTAGACAAGGCCATTGGCACGCTAGTTTAAGCAGACAGCCGAGAAACGGCTATTTGATGCTCTCTCGGATTTGGATGTTCCGAGAGAGTTTGCGTCAGGAGGGATTATTGATGCTTGTTGTTCGTCCTATCTCTATATCTGATTACGATGCACTGCATACTTGTGCCGTAGAATCAGGTCACGGTTTTACTTCTCTTCCCGTTAATGAAGAGCTACTGACAAACCGAATTACCCACTCTGAATACAGCTTTGCTAAGCAAGATGTCACGTCGCCTACCGATGAAGGCTACCTGATGGTTGGTTTCGATACGGAAACTGGCGAAGTCGCAGGGACAACGGGTATTGAAGGTGCGATTGGTTGGGATGTTCCTTTCTACTCTTATCACATCAGTACTGTGGTGCACTCATCACCGAAGCTGAATGTGAATAACGTGGTGAAGCTACTGACGTTTGGCAATAACTACACGGGCTGTAGCGAGATCTGTACCTTGTTCTTGCGTCCGGAGTTTCGTGGTGGCTTGAATGGTCGCCTGATGTCTAAGTGCCGCTTCTTGATGATGGCAGAGCACCCAGAGCGTTTCTCAAAAACCATTTTTGCTGAGATGCGTGGTGTGTCGGATGCAGAGGGTAACTCTCCGTTTTGGAAGTGGCTTCAAGAACACTTTTTCTCTATCGACTTTACCTTAGCCGACTATCTAACTGGTATTGGTAAGAAGGGCTTTATTGCCGATTTAATGCCAAAACTACCGATTTACATCAACCTACTGAGCAAAGAGGCTCAAGAGGTTATCGGTCAGGTGCATGAGAACACGCGCCCGGCGTTGAAATTGCTTGAGAACGAAGGGTTTACCTGTCGCAACTATGTCGACATTTTCGATGCGGGTCCAACCGTGGAATGTGACCTTCGCAACATCCAAGCGGTGCGCGATTCATTCCGTGCCAAGGTATCGGTATCTGAGCATACCAGCTCGCAAGACTACCTGATTGCTAACACCTCATTTGAGCACTTCCGCGCAACTGCAGCCAAAGCAGCGTTTGATGCGGAATCTGGCACCGTATTGCTGTCTCCTGAAGCGGCCGATGCACTCAATGTTGCTGAGGGCGACATGGTTCGCATGTTGGCGCAGTAGGCATTTAGCGTGTCGCTGCATCAGTAGCAATAAGACAAACCGCAATAAGCATAAGATGGCCGCCAATAGCGGCCACATTTCAAAGACCAAAGGAATTTCACTATGTCTCAACAAACTCAATGGATCTCGGGTAACTGGGTGGCAGGTCTCGGTGATGCGTTTCAGTCACTGTCGCCATACGACAATAACATCATCTGGGAAGGTCAATCGGCGACACCTGAGCAGGTAGAGCAGGCGGTATCTTCCGCTCGTAAAGCGTTTGTTGAGTGGAAAAAAAGACCGTTCGCTGAGCGTGAGGCTATTGTGCTGGCGTTTGCCGACAAGGTTAAAGAGCGTAGTGAAGAGATCGCCATTGCGATTGCCAAAGAAACCGGCAAGCCGCTATGGGAAACGCGCACTGAAGCGGGGGCAATGGCCGGTAAGATTGCCATTTCGATTCGTGCCTACCACCAACGTACAGGCGAGAGCCAACGCGAAGCTGCTGGAAACCAAATTGTCCTCCGTCACAGGCCCCTTGGTGTTATGGCAGTGTTTGGCCCTTATAACTTCCCTGGTCATTTACCGAATGGTCATATCGTACCGGCCTTATTGGCAGGGAACACGGTAGTCTTTAAGCCTTCAGAGCAAACGCCACTGGTGGGTGAAATCGCGATGAAGATTTGGGAAGAGGTGGGATTGCCTGCCGGTGTCATTAACCTGGTTCAAGGTGGTAAAGAAACCGGTATTGCTCTTGCCGATTCAAAGGGCATCGATGGCGTGCTGTTTACAGGTAGTGCTAACACAGGTCATATTCTTCATCGTCAATTTGCGGGTCAACCTGGCAAGATGCTGGCGCTTGAGATGGGCGGTAACAACCCACTTGTTGTCAGTGAAGCGTTTGGTGATGTGGATGCAGCGGTGTACACCATTTTGCAATCGGCCTACATCAGTGCCGGACAGCGTTGTACCTGCGCACGACGCCTTTATGTGCCATTTGGTGAAAAAGGTGATCAATTAGTAGAAAGCTTAGTGTCAGCTATTAATAAGATCCGCATTGATGAGCCGTTTGCAGAGCCTGCCCCATTTATGGGACCGCAGATCTCAGAGCAGGCCGCAGACCATATTATTGCAGCGCAAGCTGAACTGGTGAAGCTGGGCGGTAAGAGCTTAGTTGAAGCAAAACGCTTGAATGCCGCTTTCGTAACACCAGCACTGCTAGATGCGACAGATATCGCGGAGCTTCCAGATGAGGAGTACTTTGGGCCGCTGCTACAACTGGTGCGCTACGAGACCCTAGAGCAAGCGGTAGAACTTGCTAACGACACTCGATTTGGTCTATCGGCAGGTCTTATCTCTGAGCTTGATGAGGAGTGGCAGTATTTCACAGACCACATTCGAGCAGGCATTGTAAACCGTAACCGTCAGCTCACGGGCGCGAGTGGTGATGCGCCGTTTGGTGGTCCGGGCGCTTCTGGCAACCTTCGCCCAAGTGCGTTCTACGCAGCGGATTACTGCGCTTACCCTATGGCATCGATGGAAGGCGATAACACCGTTCTTCCTGCGACGTTGAGCCCTGGCATTGAACTATAAGGATCTGGATATGACTGTTGACGCGTTATTTGGCCATTTGTGGCAAGACTACATTACTCGCTTATGTCCTTCAGCTCACAAGGTTCATGACTTGCTGAGAGAAGATGAGTCGCTCATCAATGACCATATTGCTCTGCGAACCTTTAATGTTGCACCGCTCGGTATCGACACGCTGGCTAAGCCGTTTCTGGACCTTGGTTACGAGGTGAGTGGCCATTACGATTTTGAATCCAAAAAGCTGACCGCGATTCACCTAGAACATAGCAATGCTCTGCTTCCTAAGGTGTTTATCAGCGAATTGCGGGTAGAAGAGTGCTCTCAATCGCTTCAAGATATCGTGGCTAAGCTAGTGGCGCAGGTGGACAGCGCTAAGCTATCTTCTGCTGAGTTCTTATATGGTGGCCGCTTGTGGGATCTAAGCTATCAAGACTTCCAAACACTGGCACAAGAGAGCGAGTACGCCTCATGGCTTGCCGCTCATGGTTATGGCGCGAATCACTTTACAGTGAGTGTGAACCAGCTTGATCGCTTTGCCGAGGTCGTTGGTGTAAACCAACACCTTCGTGATGCAGGATTTGCGATAAATGAATCGGGTGGTGAGGTAAAAGGCTCACCAGAAGTTCTTTTGGAGCAATCCTCGACGATGGCAGACAAAGTGTCCGTGGCATTTACTGATGGTGATCAGGTGATTCCTGGCGGCTTCTATGAGTTTGCTAAGCGTTACCAGTTAGCCGATGGCACTTACTATCAAGGCTTTGTTGCTGCTTCGGCAGATAAAATCTTTGAGAGTACGCATCAGTAACGATAAACCCTACAACGCCGTCATTCCACTGGCCGTGCGGCGACGATAATTTGGGGTTAGAAGTCCTCTCAACGCCCGTCATTCCTGCGCAGGCAGGAATCTACTCGAGGCTTGGTGCGCGCTTAAAGAAGCCCACTGCCTGCGCAGGCGCGCGGCTCGTGGGATGACGATAGAGTTTGAATGACAAGATAAAAACAAAAAAGCCACCCGAAGGTGGCTTTTTAAATCTTGCGACGCGCTCTTAACGAGTACCGTAAACCACGATAGTTTTACCGTGTGCAGAAATTAGGTTCTGCTCTTCTAGCATCTTAAGAATACGACCTACTGTCTCACGAGAACAGCCAACGATTTGGCCAATCTCTTGACGAGTGATCTTGATTTGCATGCCGTCTGGGTGCGTCATTGCATCTGGTTGTTTCGCTAGGTTTAGTAGCGTCTGTGCAATACGACCCGTTACGTCTAGGAACGCTAGGTCACCTACTTTTTGGCTAGTCACTTGTAGACGACTTGCCATCTGAGCAGATAAGCGCATTAGAATGTCTGGGTTAACTTGGATAAGCTGACGGAACTTCTTGAATGAGATTTCCGCAACTTCACAAGGTGATTTTGCTCGTACCCATGCTGTACGTTCTTGGTCTTCTTCGAACAGGCCTAGTTCACCAATGAAGTCACCTTGGTTAAGGTAAGACAAGATCATCTCTTTGCCTTCTTCATCTTTGATAAGTACCGCTACAGAACCTTTTACGATGTAGTAAAGCGTCTCTGCTTTCTCGCCCGCGTGGATAAGCGTGCTCTTCGATGGATACTTGTGAATGTGGCAGTGTGAAAGGAACCACTCTAACGTTGGGTCGGTTTGAGGTTTACCTAGAACCATATATCTTACTTCCTCTGCAGGGTATGCTTGCTGCTTTCCATATTTGTTAGCAAGCCCGTTTGTTAAGACTTACTAGCATAAAAGCACTTTGAAGATGGCGCAAGCGATCTTCTGTTTCAAAGAAATAGTATCCTTTTTTGCGCCACTTTTCTTGATTTTAATCGTGTCATAAGCCCATTTATCTATACAAAACTGTGCACATGATCACGGTATAAAAAATCATCGAGATTCGGCTCACAAAACCTAACCTATTTTTCCAGTTTCTATGAGCTGTTGAAGTATTGGTCTGACGATTAGTTCCATCGCAAAACTCATCTTACCCCCAGGGACCACTATGGTGTTGTGGCGAGACATAAACGAGCCATCAATCATGGCGAGCAGGTAAGGGAAGTCGACATTCTTGATACCACGCAAGCGAATTACCACAAAGCTTTCATCCAAGCTCGGAATGCCTTTGGCGTTGAGCGGGTTGGAGGTATCGACGGTTGGCACGCGCTGGAAATTAATGTGAGTGCGCGAAAACTGTGGCGTGATATAGCTTAAGTAGTCATCCATTGAGCGAACAATCGAATCGGTGACCGCCTCTCTTGAGTGGCCGCGATCGCGGGTATCTCGCACGAACTTTTGAATCCACTCAAGGTTAACGATAGGCACCATGCCAATGAGTAGGTCAACGTGCTGAGCGGCATTCACATCACCGTCGACGACGCCGCCATGCAGGCCTTCGTAAAACAGTACATCGCTATTTTCTGGCAGGTCTTGCCATGGGGTAAAGGTGCCTGGCATTTGGTTGTAGGGTACGGCTTCATCAAAGGTATGCAGGTAGCGGCGAAACTGACCTGTACCATTTTGCCCATAGTTGCGAAAAAACTCTTCTAGGGCGGGGAAGTCGTTGGCTTGAGGCCCAAAGTAACTGATGTGTTTACCTTGCTCTTTCGCCTTGCGGATCTCGATATCCATCTCTGGACGCGTAAAGCGGTGAAAACTGTCACCTTCAATAAACGCAGGCTTGACGCTCATCATGTTGAACATCTTGCGGAATGCTTCTGACGTTGTTGTCGTTCCAGCTCCAGAGGAGCCCGTTACAGCAATGATCGGGTGTTTTGCTGACATAACACTTCCTGTGTATTTGTAATTGTCGTTATAAATTTGCTAACTCACATAAGGAGTTAGACCTTATGGGCCAGTTTCAGTTCAATAGCCTTTCAATATAGCAGCTACTTACGTCGCTACCGAAAAATTACAGCGCGCGACGAGATTTAATGTCGACGGTCTCGTGAAGCTCAGAGAACACGATGACGGCTTCACCGCTTTCGAGTTGGCTGCGAACATGACGAACCTTGTCGTCTAGCGACACTTCCGACTCACCATAGTCGGTGCCTTCGCGCAGCACGAACTCTTTAATAAGGTTATCCAGCGTATCTGCATCAATCTGTTGCCATGGGATGATCATAAATACCTCTCAATTCTATGACCACGGGATTATACCACTGCTGATTCACAAAGGGAGTGGTTGCTCTTTTTGGCTAGTCAATCAGATGCTGGTAATAACTTGGCAGGGTCTCTTCTAGCCAAAAGCGCGGGCGTCTCAGGCTGCCAGTCATAAAACCGACATGACCACCACGTTCAAGCAATTGGTAGTCGATATGGTTTGGAAGTGTAAAGGTTGGAATGACCTCGTGTGTCATAAAGGGGTCATCCTTGGCATGAATAAACTGAGTCGGTACCGTGATTTCTCGTAGGCGAGGTAGACCAGAGCAGCGCTGATAATAGTCATCGGCATCTTTGAATCCATGCAGAGGTGCTGTGATCAAATCATCGAACTCGTAGAGTTTTTTCATGTTCTTGATGCGCTCTTCGGTCAGACCAAGCACTTCACTCAGTAGATGGAGTTTGTTAAGCGCATTCTTTTTCATTGAGCTGAGCAGGTAAGAGCGATAGACCTTAGAGAAGCCTTGCTCTATACGTCTTGCGCACGCTGCGAGGTCGAGCGGGGCAGAGATGACGGTTGCGCCATTCAGCTTAGTATCATCACCATAGTGCGCAAGATAGTTGGTCAGCATATTGCCGCCAAGGGAAATGCCTATGGCAACCTTTTTACTATTTGGGTAACGATGATCTAAAAGCTCAATGAACTGTCTTGCGTCACCAATCTCACCGGAATGATAAGCCCTGGCAAGTCGATTCGGATTCGGCCCACAGCCGCGAAAATGCATCATGACGGACAGCCATCCCTGCTTAGCAAAGGCGTGCATCAGTCCATTGGCATAGGGGCTGTAAAAGCACCCTTCTAAGCCATGGAATAGAATAAACACAGGCTTGCCTTGGGCACTTTTTCCGTGGGGATCTTCACTCCATGCCAACTCGACAAAATCTCCATCTGGGGTGTCGAGCGTTTCCCAAATTGGCTCAAACAAAGCTTTGCGGCGCACAAAGCGTGGGATAAGCGTTTGGATGTGTGGATTGGCTAGCCCTTTGGCGGCGATAAAGTGTTTGCTGCTCATAACGTAAATTCACTTACGGGATTGGATTGTAGTAGTGCTTTTAAAGTATCTACGCCTAATTGTAGCTGCTCGATCGTTTGAGGTGAGCTCAGCGACAGGCGCACCGCAGGTGCGACTGAGCCGCCAGGAGGTGCGAATAGCTCGCCCGACTTGACGATAACCCCTTGCTCTGCTGCTCTGCTGACAAACTCACTCAGTCGCCAGTGCTCAGGTAGAGCTAGCCAAACATGAAACCCACCTTGCTGGTAACGAAGGTTAAAATCGCTCAGTGCGTCTACTGCAACAGCGATACGCTTTTTCATCTCATTGTGAATGATGGTGAGGTTACGCTCGGCATCACCTGAGGTCAGCATCTCACAGGTTAGGGCAGTGAGCAGCGGGCTTATCATCCAGCTATGGTTTTGCAGTGTCATCACGAGGTGCTGATAAAGCTTTTCTGGAGCGCTCATATAACCCACTCGCAAACCCGGTGCGAGACACTTTGAGAAAGCACCAATATGGATAACCCGCTCAGGCGCGAAGTTCACCATGGGCGCTGGCGCTTGTTCGAGCAGCAGGCCGTTGATCTCATCTTCAATCACGTAGACATCATAGGACTCACAGATACGCAAGATATCGCGGCGGCGCTCTTCAGGCATAATGGCGGTGGTTGGGTTTTGCAGCGTGGGTGTTAAGTAGATAAAACGCGGAGAGTAGCGTTGGCAGCAAACCTCTAGAGACTCTGGCGTGATGCCGAACTCATCCATATCTACACCCTTGAGCGTCAACTGATTCTGACGCGCCAAGCTAATCACACCAGGGTAGGTGTACTTTTCTACTAAGACGGTATCGCCTGCGCGAGTGAAGGTGTCGAGCACCATTTGAATCGCATGCTGAGCGCCTGAACTAAACAACATCCTATGTGCGGCGAGCTTGATGCCTTTTTCATTGAGCCATTTAGCGACAATGCTGCGGTGTGCATCAAGTCCAGCGGGTGGCTGATAGAGCATCAATTGGTTGAGGTGCGAGTTCGAGCTTGTGATGCGCTGCATAGCTTGTTTCAGCATATCGCTTCTGTCGAGAAGGGGCGGAATGTTATAGCCGAAATTCATTTCGCCTTGTGCCACAGTGCTTTGCTCGAACACCCAACTTGGCTTGTTGGTATCGGAGACATAGGTGCCAGCCCCCACTTTTGCCTCTACTAAGCCTCTCCGCTCTACCTCCGCATACGCTCGAGTAATCGTGCCTACCGTGACACCGAGCTTATCTGCAAGCCAGCGGTGGGTAGGCAGCTTACTGTTTGCTTTAAGATCGCCCTCTTCGATCATCGTGGCGATCTGATCGGCGATCTGCTTGTAGATCGGCGCTGGATCTTGCTTGAATACGGTAATTGTCTCGATTGTCATGGTGACAATAAATCCTTTGCGTCTGGTTTATGGCTTTGTTAGGGTTATTTTGAGCTCGCATTAACAATAAATCAACGTATTTGTGAAAATTGTACCGATACAATTTTGTGGCAATAGGAGAAAAAGGATGGATTGGTCATTTTTGCTATCAGTAGCATTGTTCGCCGTGGTCATGACGGGGACGCCGGGTCCTAACAATGTCATGTTAACGGCGTCGGGCGCTAACTTTGGCTATGTTAGATCGATCCCGCACTTTCTTGGGATTGGTCTCGGCCTGATCAGCTTGATCCTGTTGAATGGTGCAGGTCTCGGCGTGATCTTCCAAACCTACCCTATGGTCCAAGAAGTTCTCAAATGGCTGGGCAGCGCCTATTTGCTGTATTTGGCTTGGCGAATTCTCACCGCTGGGATCAACAAAGGAGAGTCTGATAGCAAAGCCAAACCGATGACCTGCTTTGAAGCCATGACATTTCAATATTTGAACCCAAAAGCTTGGGTGATGTCGGTCACCGCCGTGAGTTCGTTTGCATTGAGCGGTGACTACTATTGGTGGTCGCTGGTGGGGATATCGGTGATCTTTTTGCTGGTTCAGATACAAACGTCGTCGGTATGGGTAGGCTTTGGCACCTTTATTCGCCGCTGGCTGGCAACACCCACGGCATGGCGCCGCTTTAACTCCAGTATGGCGCTGCTTACCGCGTCATGTGTGCTGTTTATTTGGTAGCGAGTTCGCTGACTGGCTTGGCGAAAATAAACCCTAGATGCTCAGCGCCAAGTTGGCGACAATAGCCGAGTACCAGTGCTTCACCCTGTTTCGGGCTTAGCGTTAACGCATTAATGCAATCAACGAGGTCGGATTGCTGCTGCTTCTCAAGACTGAGTTCAAACTCAAGCGCTTCACGATAGAGACTATCAACCACGCTGTGTTTGAGTTGACGGCGGATATCGCGAAATTGATGCAGCAGTTTTTCCGTGCGACCGAGACAGGATTGAACATGATGCCAATCCTCGGCATTGAAGCGAAGTGCCTGTTCGTCCAGACACTTCAGTAGTAACAGCAGATTGACGTTACCGTGATAGTGATTTTGCAGATTTAAGCACGCCTCTTTTACCTCACGCACCCCGTAGTATTGCAGGCTGAACTGCCATAGGTGGTCAAAAGTGAGGTTTGAAGATGCGTGCTCGCGGGTCATGATTGATTGAATTCCTGTTCCATCTGCTCAAGAACTTCTTGCTGCGCCATCCAGTCCATTTCGACTTCTTCAAGTTCGGATTTACTGGAGGCTTGCTTGGCAAGTACTTCATTAAGTTTAGCTTTATTTTCCGCATCATACAGAGAAGTATCAGACAATTGCTCCTCTGCCTCAGCGACGAGGGCGGATAACTTATCCATTTTTTCCTCAAGCTTTGTCAGTGTTTTGCGAATTGGCGCGGTTTGCTTACGAAACTCGGCGTCTTTGCGTTTTTGCTCTTTTTTGGCAGCGGCACTGTTATTTGAGGTTTTATCCGGCTCATTGGCTTGAGCCTCTTTACGCTCAATCTTTTGCTGCTCGGTCAGCCACTTATAGTAGTCAACCAAGTCACCGTTAAATGGTGCTACTTGGCGATCGTGGACTAGGTATAGGTCATCGGTGGTCGCACGCAGCAAGTAGCGATCGTGGCTGACGATGACCATGGCACCCTCAAAGGTTTGCAGTGCAAGCGTTAAGGCTTGGCGCATATCAAGATCAAGGTGGTTGGTCGGTTCATCGAGTAGCAATAGGTTGGGTTTTTCCCATACAACAAGCGCTAACACCAGTCTCGCTTTCTCGCCACCAGAGAACGGCGCGACTTTTTCAAGTGCTTTATCCCCTTGGAAACCAAAGCTACCCAAATAGTCACGAAGCTGCTGCTCGGTATGTTGCGGTGCGATCTGCATCATGTGTTGCAGCGGTGTCTCTTCTGGGTGCAGGGTTTCTAGTTGGTGCTGGGCAAAGTAACCAATCTTAACCCCTTGCGAGTAATTAAGATCGCCCCCTTTGGCGCCAAGCTCGCCTGACAGCAATTTGATCAGCGTGGATTTACCAGCGCCGTTGCGACCCAATAGACCAATTCGGCTACCCGGAACTAGGTTTAGACGGATCTTTTCAAGAATGATGTTGTCATCGTAACCCGCCGAAACATCATCCATCATGATGATTGGATTTGGCAGTGCTGCTGGCTCTCTGAACTCGAAGCTAAATGGATTATCAAACTGAGCTGGCAGCACTTTTTCCATGCGCTCTAGCGCTTTAATACGGCTTTGCGCTTGGCGTGCTTTCGATGCTTTGTAGCGGAAGCGGTCGATGTACTTTTGCATGTGCGACATCTGCTTTTGCTGCTTCTGGTATTGAGCCTGTTGCAAGATGAGTTTTTGCGCGCGCTGCTCTTCAAACGAGGAGTAGTTGCCTGTGTACTCGTTCAGCAGTTGATTCTCGATATGGATGATGCGGCCAACGATTGGATCGAGGAAATCTCGGTCGTGCGAGATCAAGACAAGTGTACCTGGGTAGCTTTGTAGCCAGCGCTCAAGCCACATGACGGCGTCTAAGTCCAAGTGGTTGGTTGGTTCGTCGAGCAGCAGTAGATCTGAGCGGCACAATAGCGCCTGCGCTAGGTTAAGGCGCATACGCCAACCACCCGAGAACTGGGTCAGATTCCACGTCATCTGCTCTTGGCTAAAACCAAGACCATCTAGAAGCTCTGCTGCGCGAGCACGGATGCTGTAGCCACCAATGACTTCGATTTTGCCATGCAGCTCTGCAACCAGAGTGCCGTTGTCTTGCTGCTCAGCGTCGATCAGCTTTTGTTCTAGTGCACGATACTCACGATCGCCATCAATCACGTATTCAATAGCGGTGCGCTCTAGTGCTGGGGTTTCCTGTGCCACCCAAGCGAGCTCCCAATGGGATGGCTGACTAAATGAGCCTGCATCAATGGAGAGTTCGTCTTTGAGCAGCGCAAACAGGGTGGATTTACCACAACCGTTTTTGCCGACTAGACCCACTTTGTCACCAGGGTGAATGGTGGCAGAGGCTTGGTCGAGCAGTGGTTTACCGCCGCGAAGCAATTGAATATCAGAGAAGGTGATCATAAGGAAACAACTAGCTAGTGATTGAATTTTCGACCCACGAATACTATGGGGAAAGCAGCGAAATGTCGATCATTATCCCTTGTGAGAAGTCATAAATAGCAAGGCAATCAGGGGCAAACTAACCTGCACGAACGGTGAAGTTTGGTATATGATGGAACAAACTGATAACAAAAACAGAATGATTTCAATAACAATCATCACTGTCTACCCTTAAAGATTAGGGTAAACAAGAGTGACTGACTCTCGATGTTACGAGAGAGCAGTTTACGAAGCCGTAAGTATGGAGATGGTTTTCAAGGAATGACGTCAGAATTACAACACTCAAACCAATCCCCAAAAGTTCTGGTGATCTATGCGCACCCAGAGCCGCAAAACTCTATCGCCAATCAGGTGATGCTCAAAAAAATCCAATCCTTGGATAATGTCACCCTGCGCGATTTATATGCCCTGTACCCTGATTTCTTTATTGACGTCAATGCTGAGCATCAATTGCTGCTCGAGCACGATGTGATTGTGTTTCAGCATCCACTTTATATGTATTCCTGCCCATCGCTGCTCAAAGAGTGGATTGACCGAGTGCTGGGCAAAGGCTTTGCGTTTGGTGATGATTGTGCCTTAGAAGGTAAGTATTGGCGCAGCGTGATCACGACAGGCGGTAAAGAGTCGGCCTTTAGCCAGTCTGGCTACAACAAGTACCCACTTGAGCAGATATTGCAGCCGTTTGAGCTCAGCGCAGCCTTGTGCAAAATGCATTGGATGGAGCCTTTGGTTCTCTACTGGTCTCGCCGTGTGGATGACATGGATCGCTATCAGCATGCTGAGCTTTACAGGCAGTGGCTGATGCACCCCTTCGATGAGTCTTTAATGATGTCGTCGCTTGCGGTAAAGGAGGCGGCTGATGGCAATGGCGAATGATTTTCTACAGAGCAGCGTGATATTTCTTTCGGCGGCAGTAGTGGCTGTGCCGATTGCTCAGCGCTTTGGGTTAGGAAGTGTGCTGGGTTACCTGCTGGCGGGTGTGGCGATTGGTCCATGGGGGCTCGGTCTCATCAGTGATGTGGATGAGATCCTTCATTTTGCCGAATTTGGCGTGGTGCTGCTGCTGTTTCTAATTGGTCTTGAGCTTAATCCCAAGAAGCTGTGGCAGATGCGGGTACCGATTCTGGGACTCGGTGGTGCGCAGGTCTTAGTCACCACCTTAGTGTTGTCTGCTATCGCCTCGCTTTTTGGGCTCACATGGCAGACAAGCCTAGCCATAGGGATGGCGTTAGCCCTGTCCTCCACTGCGATTGCACTGCGGGTGATAGAAGAGCAGGGTTTGGCGGGCGGCGAAACGGGTCAGTCTGGTTTTGCAGTACTGCTATTTCAAGATATAGCCGTGATCCCGATGTTGGCGCTGCTTCCGGTACTGGCAGGTAACACAGCAGGTAACTGGGATGACATATTATGGATGCTCGCCGGCGTACTTGCGCTGCTCATTGGTGGTCATTACCTCATTCGACCATTATTTCGCTATGTGGTGATGAGCGGCGTACGTGAACTGTTTACCGTGGCGGCGCTGCTGCTGGTGGTGGGTATTGCCGCCTTCATGCAAAAGCTGGGTCTATCGATGGCACTTGGCACCTTCTTAGCTGGGGTGCTACTTGCAGAGAGTGAGTATCGCCACGAGCTAGAGATAGCTATTGAGCCCTTCAAAGGTCTGTTGCTCGGTCTGTTTTTTATCGCTGTGGGCATGGCAGTCAATTTAGGGCTACTGGTCTCTGAACCACTTAAGGTTCTACTTGCGGTTGTTTCTCTAGTGGTTATCAAAGGCTTGCTGCTTTATGTGTTGGCGCGTCTATTTGGTATTCGCCCGAAAGCGCGCAGTAAGATGGCGGCTATTTTGAGTCAAGGTGGTGAGTTTGCATTCGTTATTTTCACTGCTGCCAGCGCTCAGGGTCTGTTGCCTGCTGAAGAGTCGGCTTTCTTGTTGGTCGTAGTGAGCTTATCCATGGTGACCACGCCACTGCTTTTGATGGGACAGAAAAAGTGGTTTGAGAGATCACTCAATCAAGAGCAAGAAACTACCATTAAAACCGATGTTGAGGATAGGCAGCCACGAGTCATCATTGCGGGCTTCGGTCGCTTCGGACAAATTGTTGGTCGCTTGATGTACGCCAATAAGGTCAAAATCACCGTACTAGAGAGTGACGCGAGCCAAATTCATCTGCTGAGAAAGTACGGCTATAAGGTGTTTTATGGTGATGCGACACAGCTAGACCTATTAAGGGCAGCAGGTGCCCATAAAGCGGAAGCCATTATCGTCTGCACGGATTCTCCAGAAGAGATTATGGAAGTGGTGGATATGTGTCATCAGCACTTCCCGTCGCTTAAGGTGCTGGCGCGAGCTCGCAGCCGCGTAGAAGCGTATCAGTTAATGAACCACGGGGTAGACCGCTATTCTCGTGAGACCTTCTTAGGGGCACTTGACTTAGGGCGTCAGGCGCTGATTGAGCTAGGATTTCACCCTTATGAGGCCAAACGCGCAGAAGCGCACTTTAAAAAACTGGATAATGCCATGCTCAAGGAGTTGTTGCCGCAACACAGTGAAGACAAAGAACTGGCGCAGCGCTCAAAAGAAGCTCGTAAAGAGCTCGAAGAGATCTTTGGCCGTGAAATGGAAAACGACCGCCAGTCCCGAAACTTTTGGGATTAGGTGACGAGAGTCGTCTGGATAGTAGGAAGTAACATGAGCAGTATTAAGAAACGATTTATCGCAGGGGCAAGCTGCCCGAAATGTTCCACACAAGACAGCCTACGCTGGTGGATCGAAAACAATGTTGAGTGGGTAGAGTGCGTGGATTGCGAGTTCACTGAGCAGCGAACCCCTAAAGCTGTAGAAAAATCTGAACGAAGTGATGAAGAATTAATCGGCATTTTTAAGCCGGAATGATTGAGTTTCTATTTTCTATCCCCATAATATGCTCACACGCCGCCTAACGGCGGCATTGTTTTTATAAGATTAGGCGAAGTTAAATGTCTAGTCTTAGTGCCAATCCTTTGGAGTATCCATGAAAATTGCTAACAACGCAGTAGTAAGCCTAGCGTACCAAGTAAAAACTGAAGACGGTGTGGTTGTTGACCAAGCAACTGTAGAAGCACCTCTAGATTACCTACACGGCCATAACAACCTAATCACTGGCCTAGAGAAGGAACTTGAAGGCAAAGAAGCAGGCGACAAGTTCACTGCAACTGTTTCTCCAGAAGAAGCGTACGGCGAGCACAATGACGCGCTAGTTCAGCGTGTTCCAGCTAACGTATTCCAAGGCGTTGACACAATTGAAGTAGGTATGCGTTTTCTAGCGGATACTGACCAAGGTCCAATCCCTGTAGAAGTTACAGAGGTAGACGGCGATGAAGTTGTGGTTGATGGTAACCACATGCTAGCGGGCCAAACGCTAACGTTTGACGTTGAAGTGGTTGCACTTCGCGAAGCAACAGCAGAAGAGATCGAGCACGGTCACATTCATAAAGCTGAGCACGGCGGCTGCTGTGGCGGCGAAGGTCACGGTGAAGAAGGTGGCTGTTGTGGTGGCGAAGGCCACGGTGAGAAGAAAGAAGACGGTTGCTGCGGTGGCGGCGGTTGTGGTTCTCACTAATCACACGCTTTTCAAAGGCCTCCCATTGGGAGGCCTTTGTCGTTTATAGTACTTTGAAACAGAACGAATAATAAGGAAGTGATGTATGACTCAGCCTTTTGCTATCGCTATTCATGGTGGTGCCGGTACGATTTTAAAAACGCAGATGAGTGATGAGCTCAAGCAAGAGATACTGGATGCATTGAGTAAATCGGTACAGGCGGGCGCTGCGGTTCTTGAAGCAGGAGGTGATGCTCTCGATGCCACGGTTGCAGCGGTAAAGGTGATGGAAGATTCGCCCCATTTTAACGCGGGTAAAGGCTCGGTATTGACGCACGACGAGATGGTGGAGATGGACGCATCTGTGATGCACGGCGCGCAGCAAGATGCGGGTGCTGTGGCGGGTGTTAGGCATATCAAAAACCCGATTGCGCTTGCTCGTGATGTGATGCGCGATAGTGATCACGTGCTCTTAATTGGCGAAGGCGCGGAAAAGTTTGCTTTTGAGCAAGGTCATGACTACACCGAACAAGATTACTTCTTTACTGAGAGGCGCTATGAACAGCTTCAATCGATGAAAGAAAAAGGGCTTTTTGCGCTATCAGAATCCAAATACCCCGATGATAAGAAATACGGCACAGTCGGTGCGGTCGCGCTTGATAAGCAGGGCAACCTCGCCGCAGCGACCAGTACCGGCGGTGTAACCAATAAGAAATATGGTCGTGTGGGTGATACCGCCATCATAGGTGCGGGTACCTACGCTGAGAACAATAATGTCGCGGTTTCAACCACCGGTATGGGCGAGTATTTTATTCGCAAAACGGTGGCGGGAGAGGTGGCAGCACGCATGCGTTATCTCGATGAAGATGTACACACGGCGTCTGAGACCATTATTCAAGGTGAACTGAAAACGATGGGCGGAGAGGGCGGCTTGATCGCCATTGATGCCAACGGCGATGTCCACTTTGCGATGAACAGTTCTGGCATGTATCGAGCCTCTGTTGGCGTGGATGGGGCATTAACGGTGAAGATTTATGCTGATGAATAGCAAGGCTTTTTGCACCTAAGCAGCACTGTATAATTTCCGTGGTTGTTTCACCTCTAAAATTGCTTGCTTATTGTCCGCCCTTTCTGTAACATTCGCGGTCCTTAATTCTCGGTCTTTTTTATTAGTTCCTTGCTTCCTCTGGACGACCGAGCCAAACGTGGAAGCTAATAATCCGTAAGGAGCAACCAATGCGTCATTACGAAATCGTATTCATGGTGCACCCTGATCAAAGCGAGCAAGTTGCTGGCATGATCGAGCGTTACACTGGTTCTATCACTGAAGCTAACGGTACTATCCACCGTCTAGAAGACTGGGGTCGTCGTCAACTGGCTTACCCAATCAACAAGCTTCACAAAGCTCACTACGTTCTAATGAACGTTGAAGCTCCACAAGAAGCTATTGATGAGCTAGAAACTGCTTTCCGTTTCAACGATGCAGTTCTACGTAACATGATCATGCGTACTAAAAAAGCTGTTACTGAGCCTTCTATCATGCTTAAGCAGAAAGAAGAGCGTTCTGAGCGTGCTCCACGTCGTGAAGAGCGTACAGAAGCTAAGCCAGAAGCATCTGCAGAGTAATTCGTTACTCACTTAGTACTTGGTAGTGGTTATCCATTACCGACATCAAGACTTTAATTTAGATCAGGAGATAGCCCATGGCTCGTTTCTTCCGTCGTCGTAAATTCTGCCGTTTCACTGCAGAAGGCGTTCAAGAGATTGATTACAAAGACGTAGCAACTCTTAAAAACTACATCACTGAAGCTGGTAAAATCGTACCTAGCCGTATCACTGGTACAAGCGCTAAATATCAGCGTCAGCTAGCGCGCGCTATCAAGCGTTCACGCTACCTAGCTCTACTTCCGTACACTGATAAGCATCAGTAATCGGCACCGTTTAGAAAAGAGGATTAAACAATGCAAGTTATTCTACTTGATAAAATCGGTAACCTAGGTGGTCTTGGCGATACAGTTAATGTTAAATCTGGTTACGCTCGTAACTTCCTTATCCCACAAGGTAAGGCTGTAATGGCAACTAAATCTAACGTTGAAATGTTCGAAGCTCGTCGCGCTGAACTAGAAGCTAAAGTTGCTGAGCAACTAACTGCTGCTGAAGCTCGTGCTGAAAAAGTTAACGCTCTAGAAGCTGTTGTTATCGCTTCTAAAGCTGGTGACGAAGGCAAACTATTCGGTTCTATCGGTACTCGTGACATCGCTGACGCAATCACTGCTGCAGGCGTTGAAGTTGCTAAGAGCGAAGTTCGCCTTCCTGAAGGTGCTCTACGTACAACTGGTGAGTTCGAGATCAGTGTTCAACTTCACTCTGAAGTTTTCGCGCAAATCGCACTACAAGTTGTTGCTGCTGAGTAATTTCAGTTACAAGAACACGAAAAACACCAGCCTCGGCTGGTGTTTTTTTTTTTTGCTCATTTTCTATTAGATTAAGACCAAGTTTGTCTTTGATAGAAAGCTAGAAAGCGAAAAGCAGATTAACCGTAAAGATTGAATCGCGTTTGCTTAAGGTAGGGCTAGGTACCTTGGTATGGTATTTACTGTCATAAGCCAGCTTAAGGGCGATGGTCTCGGTAATGTCGTTGGTGACGTTTAACTCCGTATCCATACGCGTGTTGCTTTGACCTGCAGTGACGGTAAGTTTGGTGGCGACCGTTAGGTTATCCAGTGGGTTCCAAGAGAAATTAATGTTACCGCGCACAATGGCTTCTTTCACAATATCCTTGAAAATGATCTCATCATCATCGATTTCATCAACGTTAGGCTCTTGATAACGAAAGCCTGGACCAAATTCGGCTTCAAGCAAAACTGAATCTGTATTAAATAACTGGTAACCAAAACCGCCTGAAACGGTATGGTCTTCAAAGTAAGAGCTGTAGCGAGATGTAAAACCGTTATAGTTTCCGTATAGATAGGTCCTTGGGCCCAACTTATAGTCGCTCTGCAGCAAATAGTTTTGTTGATTCTTGTCCTCTTCCCCATTTTTGTACAATTGATAGTACTTCCACTCACCATTGGTACGGTGTCTACCCTCAGTATATTCAGCGCCAACACGAGCGTTTAGCGATTGAGAGTCGGTATTACCTGAGTGCGCCTGATAGCCAAACTCGACTTCAGTTTTTAGAGGTGAGGGTGGTGTGTCTTCGTTGTCACCAGAAGGCGTGAACTCTTCAGCATAGATCGCCGGCGAAGCAAGCAGCACTAAACTAAATATCAACTTCTTGGACACGAAAACCTCATGGCATGGGGAAATGGGCAGGGGATTATATGTGTCGCATATTCGTTCATCGTCAGCGATAGGTCAAATTTTGATTCATGATTCATCGTTTTAGTCGCGTTTTCTTTGCTTTAGCCCACACTTACTTGAGTATATAATGGTGGGTCTTAGTGTGTTATCGAGTAAGGTCATGGCGGATATCCGAAATCAAAAAAGTAAAGATGCTCAAGTGGACTCAGTGAAGGTTCCTCCTCACTCCTTAGAGGCGGAGCAATCGGTCTTAGGTGGTTTGCTGCTGGACAACCAGCGTTGGGATACCGTGGCAGAAAAAGTCATCAGTAGCGATTTTTATAGTCGACCGCACCGTTTGATATTTGAAGGTATCCAAGCGATCCTCGAAGAGAATCACCCTCTTGACTTGATTACCCTCTCCGAGCATCTAGAGCTTCGAGAGCAGCTTGATGATGTGGGTGGCTTTGCTTACCTAGCGGATTTGGCGAAGAACACGCCAAGTGCAGCCAATATCAATGCTTACGCGGATATCGTGGCTGAGCGTGCTTTGGTGCGCAACTTGATTGGTGTGGCGAATGAGATTGCTGATGCTGGCTATGACCCTCAAGGTCGCTCATCGGAAGACCTTCTCGACATGGCGGAGAGTAAAGTCTTTAAGATTGCTGAAGACCGCACCAATGAGAACGAAGGCCCTCAAAACGTCGATAACATTCTAGAAAAAACCCTAGAGCGTATTGAGATCCTCTACAAAACACCGCAAGACGGTGTGACAGGCGTGACCACGGGCTTTAATGACCTCAACAAGAAGACTGCCGGTCTACAAGGCTCTGACTTGATTATCGTTGCGGCGCGTCCTTCTATGGGTAAAACCACGTTCGCAATGAACCTGTGTGAGAATGCGGCGATGTCGAGCGACAAGCCTGTACTTATCTTCTCACTCGAGATGCCTTCAGAACAGATCATGATGCGTATGCTCGCCTCGCTTTCTCGTGTTGACCAAACCAAGATCCGTACTGGTCAGCTTGATGATGAGGATTGGGCAAAAATCTCCACCACCATGGGCATGCTCATGGAAAAGAAGAACATGTATATTGATGACAGTTCAGGTTTGACTCCGACAGAAGTGCGCTCGCGTGCTCGTCGAATTGCCCGTGATCATGGCGGTCTTAGCCTCATCATGGTCGACTACCTTCAGTTGATGCGTGTCCCCTCTTTATCTGACAACCGTACCCTAGAGATCGCTGAGATCTCTCGCTCTCTTAAAGCGTTGGCGAAAGAGTTGAATGTGCCTGTTGTGGCACTGTCTCAGCTTAACCGTTCCTTGGAGCAACGTGCTGATAAGCGCCCGGTAAACTCGGACCTTCGTGAATCGGGCTCTATCGAGCAGGATGCCGACCTTATCATGTTCATCTACCGCGATGAGGTATATCACCCAGACAGCGCGCTAAAGGGGATTGCGGAAATCATCATAGGTAAGCAGCGTAACGGTCCTATCGGTTCGGTGCGCTTGACGTTCCAAGGTCAATTCTCTCGCTTTGATAACTACTCCGGTCCTGCGTTTGATGAAGAATAGTAAGGGTTCGGCATGAGTTACATGAAAGCAGCGACAGCGCATATCAACCTAGATGCGTTGGCTCATAATCTAGCGCGCATTAAGCACAAAGCGCCAAACAGCAAAGTGATGGCTGTGGTTAAGGCAAATGGTTATGGTCATGGCTTAAGACACATTGCTAAGAATGCTGAGGGTGCGGATGCCTTTGGTGTGGCGCGTATTGAGGAAGCACTGCAGCTAAGAGCGAGCGGTGTTGTAAAGCCTATCTTGTTATTAGAAGGGTTTTATTCGGCGAACGATTTACCTGTATTGGTTACCAACAATATTCAAACTGTGGTCCATTGTTATGAGCAGCTTGACGCATTGGAGCAGGCTGAGTTAGAAGGACCGGTTGTCGTCTGGCTTAAAGTCGACAGCGGCATGCATCGCCTCGGCGTTCGTGAGGAGCAATATCAAGAGTTTGTCGAGCGTCTGCATCACTGCAATAACGTAGCAAAGCCGCTGCGTTACATGAGCCACTTTGGTTGTGCCGATGAGCTTGATAACCCAATGACGAAACAGCAGATTGAGCTGTTTCTCTCGCTTACCGAAGGCTGCAATGGTGAACGCTCAATGGCAGCATCTGCTGGCCTGCTAGAGTGGCAATCAAGCCAGCTCGATTGGGTTCGCCCAGGCATCATTATGTATGGTGTGTCTCCATTTGGTGATAAAACAGCGGCCGATATGGGCTTTAAGCCTGTGATGACCCTAAAGTCTCATCTGATTGCCGTCCGTGACGTGAAAAAAGGTGAGAGTGTTGGTTATGGTGCCACCTGGACCAGCGAGCGAGACACCAAAGTCGGCGTGATAGCCATCGGCTACGGTGACGGATACCCACGAACAGCACCTAATGGTACACCAGTGCTAGTTAATGGCCGTAAAGTGCCTATCGCGGGGCGCGTATCGATGGATATGCTTACCGTAGACCTAGGTCCAGATGCTGAAGACAATGTTGGTGATGAAGCCATTTTGTGGGGAGAGGACTTACCGTCTGAAGAGGTCGCAGAACACATTGGTACCATCGCTTATGAACTGGTTACCAAGCTCACCTCACGTGTTGAAATGAGCTACAACGAAATCAACTAACCTCTCTTCCGACGTGATTTCGTAACTTTAAGTCGTCATCCCTGCGCAGGCAGGGATCTTCCCACCGCGATCTCAAAACCCAACATGGTTCTTACCTCAAGCCTGCCCCTGCAACGTCGCAATCACTCGGCGCTCACCACCAAAATCTCGATGCTCTCCTAAGTAAATGCCCTGCCATGTTCCCAAAGCTAGTCGACCATGACTAATGGGAATTGACACACTCGCACCAAGCAATGAGCTCTTAATATGTGCAGGCATATCATCACTCCCTTCATAGGAGTGTCGGTAGTAAGGGGCGTTTTCAGGTACGTAGCGGTTAAAGTGGCTCTCCATATCCGTGCGTACCGTGGGGTCAGCGTTTTCATTCAGGGTTAAACTTGCTGAGGTATGTTGAATGAAAAGATGTAGCAAACCTACAGAGTAGTCGCTAAGTTGTGGTAATTGTTGTTCAATTTCATCAGTGATTAGGTGAAAACCACGTTTTTTCGCGCTGAGGTAAAGGGTCTTTTGTTGCCACATAATCACTCCTCTGTATTATAGTGCTATGCATATATAAGGTGTTTACTAAATTTGTTTACATTGTGAACCGATACGTGACCTAACTCAAGGAGCGTACAGGCGCTCTGGTTCATAATTACGCCTGAAAATTTATTACTAAACAAAGCCACGGCTTTGTGAACAACATACAAGATTGTAACGACGAGTGATCATCAAAGGCACTCGTCTGTATTTAGAATATACTGTTTATTATTCGCTAAACTGGGGGTTCCTTTTCCTTGGGGGGATTGGGAATAAAACCGACTAAAAATTGGGATAGAGACCATGTTGAAAAACATCAATCCAACGCAAACTGAAGCTTGGAAAGCACTGACAGCGCACTTTGAATCTGCGCAAGATATGGATTTAGCAGAGCTATTTGCACAAGACGCTGACCGCTTTGGCAAATTCTCTACACGCTTCGGCTCTGACATTCTTGTTGATTACTCAAAAAACCTAATCAACGAAGACACAATGAAGAACCTTTTTGCTCTAGCGAACGAGACTGAGCTTAAAGGCGCAATCAAAGCGATGTTTGCAGGCGATACCATCAACCAAACGGAAGGTCGTTCTGTTCTTCACGTTGCACTGCGTAACCGCAGCAACACGCCAATCATGGTGAATGGCGAAGACGTAATGCCAGCGGTAAACGCGGTTCTAGAGAAGATGAAAGGCTTCTCTGAGCGTATCATCTCTGGTGATTGGAAAGGTTACACTGGCAAAGCAATTACTGACGTTGTGAACATCGGTATCGGTGGTTCTGACCTTGGTCCTTACATGGTAACTGAAGCGCTAGCGCCATACACAAACCACCTAAACATGCACTTCGTGTCTAACGTTGATGGTACTCACATCGCCGAGACTCTGAAGAAAGTTGACCCTGAGACAACGCTATTCTTGGTCGCTTCTAAGACATTCACGACTCAAGAAACCATGACAAACGCGCACTCGGCTCGTGACTGGTTCCTAGCGTCTGCATCAGATGAAGCACACGTTGCTAAGCACTTCGCTGCGCTATCTACCAACGCAACTGCTGTTGCTGAGTTTGGTATCGACACAGACAACATGTTCGAGTTCTGGGACTGGGTCGGCGGTCGTTACTCACTTTGGTCTGCAATCGGTCTTTCTATCATCCTAGCGGTTGGCTACGACAACTTTGTTGAGCTACTGGCTGGTGCTCACGAGATGGATAAGCACTTTGCTGAGACTGATCTGGAAAGCAACATCCCAGTACTACTTGCTCTTATCGGTATTTGGTACAACAACTTCCACGGCGCAGAATCAGAAGCGATTCTACCGTACGACCAATACATGCACCGCTTTGCTGCGTACTTCCAGCAAGGCAACATGGAGTCTAACGGTAAGTTTACTGACCGTAACGGTGACGCAGTAGACTACCAAACGGGTCCAATCATCTGGGGTGAACCAGGTACTAACGGTCAGCACGCGTTCTACCAGCTAATCCACCAAGGCACTAAGCTTATCCCTTGTGACTTCATCGCACCTGCGATCTCTCACAACCAAGTGAGCGACCATCACCAGAAGCTAATGTCTAACTTCTTCGCGCAAACTGAAGCGCTCGCGTTCGGTAAGTCTAAAGAGACTGTAGAAGCAGAATTTGCAAAAGCAGGTAAGAGTGCGGAAGAAGTGAAAGATCTCGTACCATTTAAGATCTTTGAAGGTAACCGCCCAACTAACTCAATCCTAGTGAAGCAAATCACACCTCGTACTCTGGGTAACCTAATCGCGATGTACGAGCACAAGATTTTCACTCAAGGTGTTATCTGGAACATCTTCAGCTTTGACCAATGGGGTGTAGAGCTTGGTAAGCAACTGGCTAACCAAATCCTACCTGAGCTAGCAGACGACAGCGAAATCTCGTCTCACGACAGCTCAACCAACGGTCTAATCAATGCATTTAAAGCGTTCAAAGCGTAATCATTGAAACCAGAACTAAAAAGGTGCCGAATGGCACCTTTTTTATTTATTCTCGATTAGAGTGTTACTTCGCTTTGGGTAACACCACAACCTTAGTCTTCGCCCAAATATCGTGAAAGCCACGCTTTTTCGGGTCGATAGGAACGGCAAGGTTTGATAGTCCAAAAGCAGACGTCGCGAGTCTAATAAGCGCTTGAGTCACAGTGATTCTACCGCCTTCAAGGTTCTGCACTTCAATCTTCCAGGCGCGCATACCAAGCGTCTGACCTGCTCGGGTCCAAAAGAATACGATAAAGTAGATCCAAACAAACGCGAGATAAGCAGTGTACACAGGGCTCCAAAACGGATGGTTTCCGAGAAGATCACTGGCATCAGCATAGGGAGCGTAGGAGATAAGCCCCGCAGCAACCAGAGCTTCCATTACCGCAACAACAACACCGCCAGCCATCATGACCACAGCAAGAATAATTAGGCTATCGTAGAACAGCGCACCAAGCCTGCGAAAGAATCCTGCAGGTGGGAGAGATTGGGTTTCCATTGAGACAAACTTCCATAACTTAAACTCGCCACAGCATAGCGATTTCAATGCCGAGGGGAAAGCCTTGCTCATCGCATTGCTTCACATTGTGGTGAAAATAGCAGCAAACAATAGAATATTCAGCGTTTTGCTCTTGCGCGATCTAAATGCTTACGTATAATGCCAAACATCAAAGGACGTCAGTCCAAAGATGCCGGTGTGGTGAAATTGGTATACACGACGGATTCAAAATCCGTTGCCTTCGGGCGTGGCGGTTCAAGTCCGCCCACCGGTACCATATTTAAACGATAAAGCCTCGACGAAAGTCGGGGCTTTGTTGTATCTGGACCTATCACAAACCCTTTTCATTCTTGTGAGAGTGTTTCTCTCATGTCTTATTCTTAGCGGTCTTCGTTTGTCTCAACCACGGCTAAGCGCTAGAATCTAGCTATCAGAGAGGAGAATTACTGTGAGCGCAAAATTTACCTATCTCGCTTGGCAACAAACCAATCTAGAAGCGAGCCATAAGTTAGTGTTGTTGAAGTTGGCTGACTTGTGTGGACAGGACGGCTCTGTGGCTGTTGCGCTTGCGGATGTCGCAAAAGAGTGTTTGCTCGGAGAGTTTGGTTTTGCCGATGTGCTCACTGCATTGTCGCAAAAAGGATTGCTTGAAAAAGGGCGAGTGGAGTCAATTGGCTCTCGTCAGATTCATCACCTAACGCTTTCGTTATCTGAGCCGAATAGCTTACCTGTGATTGAAACGTCAATGGCACACGATAGCCAGCCGAAGACGCCTGTGGTAACAACACCACAAGCCTCTAGTGCGCCACCGTGGACATATCATCCTATGAACCTCTATAAGGTACCGGTAGCAAGTCGCGATAACCTCTGGCAGCGTTTTATTCGAGAGCGAGACGTTCGTAATATGAATGATGTACGACGCGATGCTATCTTACGTGATTGGCTTGAAATGATGAAAGGGTCGGGTGGCTTTCAAGAGTACTTTGAAAATACTCATAGCCAAAATGAACGACCTGTACCGAGTCGACAGCGTTCAAATTCTCCTTCTAATGCTAAGTATATTTCGACTCATGATTTGCAAGAGAACGAGATTGCAGAGTGGGCGATGCAATCCATTTTGCATTCGGGCATGGCTGCCGATCCGCATCTGTTCTGGGAGAAGTTTGTAGTCTATTACAAAGCGCGAGCGAATGAGTTTCTGTCTGTTACCCAGATGCTCAATAAGTTGAGACTCTGGATAGTGAATGAGAAGCAAGCCGAGGATAGACGCAGGCAGGCGGATGAAAGACGACGACAGTCGTTCCAGCAAAGCCAAAAGTCGGGTGAGGTGAGCCCATCAGAAGAGTTTCGTGAATACCTGCGTGGGCAGGGTAAGAATCCTAATTTTTGATAAGATACCGTGTGTGCGGTTCTTGAGGTAAAAGGTTCGATATGAGTACGGGCAATAAGCCAAAAAATTTAGATTTTGGTGCAATGGAAAAAAAACTCCGTGAAATGGGAGTAAGCAGTAACCTAGAACACTTGAAGTCTGCAAAATCCGAGTCTTCACGCCCTGAGTCTGCGCCAAAGACAGAAGTTCAAGTCGCTAAGCCTCAAGCATCTCACCCGGTAGAGTCTCGTCCTGTTACAACCGGCTCTCGCGCAGTGATGCAAACAGACACTGAAACTGAGCGACAACCAAGCGATTGGTGTAACTACATTTTTGGTACTTTGCTGAGTATTTATGAGTCGACATGGATTAAGTCCTACGGTCGACGTCCAACGGGACGCTTTTTGGATTTTGCAGATAGTCTGACAGAGTCAGAGTTAATGCGTGTAATTCAGCATTGTCGTGAGCGTTTGCAAGCTGGTGAAAAGTGGCCACCTATCATGGGGGAGCTAGCGTTACTCAAGAGTCAGTTAACAGAATCAGAGTCGCTTGAAGCCATGAACCGTGTGGTCAGTAAGACGCCTAAGAATCAGATTGAAAAGTGGATCATGCAAAACAAAGGCTATGAACTACGTCGCTTGCCACAATCGATTATCGTCAAACGCTTTAAAGAGTTCTACCGTGAGGCGATGAGCTTGCAAGAAAAGGGCAAGTTAGTCACCGAGGTACCTAAAGGGCTGCCAAGTCAGTCGGTCAAAAACTTGGTTGATTTGAAGCGCGAAGAGTATGAAAGTCAGCATGGTAAGAAGCTAGACCCTCGGATTCAAGCGATCCTAGATCGTAAATCACAGTAGTAAAAATGCCCACATCGACAGTGGGCATTTTTATTGATAGTGCTATTAGTTATATCACTGAATCACATTTTATTGATAAAGGGATGAACTAAGCTTCGAACTTCTTTAAACTTGCCGCGTGTTTTTCAGCCAAATTGCAGTAAAGTTGTGGCAAGTATCAAAATATCTGTGGATCGAATTCAACCCGGACTCCATATCAAGATACCGCTCAAATGGAATGAGCATCCTTTCCTTTTTAACGTGTTTAAGGTTAAGTCTGATCAGCAAGTTCAAGTTATCAAGCAACTAGGCTGTAAGTATGTTTACGTCACGCCCGAACTGAGTGATACGCTTCCTTTACCGGTCCAAGAAGCTTCGTCAAAGCCTATCGACGAATCAGCAAAAACGGAATCGGATATGCTTTGGCAAGAGAAACAAAAGCGTATTGAAGAATTGTCTGCTTATCGCCGAAAAGTCTCACGCTGTGAGAAGGAGTTTGACCGCTCTCTTGCTCGTATCCGTAACCTCATGACCAAACTTAGAAGTCGCCCCGAGCAAGCAGCTAAAGAGGCGCAGCAGCTTGTTGATGATATTGTAGAGTCGCTGTTGTCTCAAGATGATGTGACGCTGCACCTTATGGGCAGCAAAACTGAGTTTGAAGACCTCTACTTCCATTGCTTGAACGTCTCGATTTTGGCCATGATGATAGCCAAAGCTAAAGGAATGGATGCGGCTTCAATCAAGATGGTCGCAATGGGGGCGCTGTTCCATGATATCGGTAAAGCCAAGATCCCATCTGCCATTCTGCGTAAAGCCACTCCACTCACTGAGCCAGAGTCTAATTACCTAAAGCTACATACTAAGTATGGTAAAGACATCGCTATTGCTATTGATACACTACCTGAAGAGGTTATCACCGTTATAGAGCAGCACCACGAACTGTTGGATGGTACTGGGTACCCAAATGGTTTGAAAGGCGAAGAAATTGATGCCATTACCCAGATTGTCTCAGTAGCCAATGCTTTCGATAACCTGTGTCATCATCAAAATCCGGCTGAGAAAAAAATCCCCTACACGGCGTTATCCTATCTTTATAAGAAGGGTAAGCAGCATTACAACAATGAAAACCTCAATATCCTTATCAAATATATGGGGGTCTATCCACCGGGTACGGTAGTTAAACTGTCGAATGACATGGTGGGGCTGGTTGTTTCAATTAATAGTGGTAGCCTTCTTAACCCCAACGTTTTAATGTACGACCCGACGGTACCTAAGCTTCAGGCACCGATCATCGCCCTAGAGAATAAAGACTTGAAGATCGAGTCGGTTATACATCCGGAGAGACTACCCGAAGAGATCCGAGAGTATTTGAATCCGCGCGCTCGAATCTCTTACTATTTCGAAGAACAAGCTAACTAGTTTGTTATCCAGTTCTATAACTCACGGTTTATGGGTGACTAGTAGGAACTATTATTCAGTGACTTGTCTCTTTATATCTTATCCTGTCTACGGAAAAGCAAGAGAGAGAATAGTGGCTGTTCGAAAGTTAACTATATAAATGCCAAATTCACGGCACTTAGTATGTTTTTTCTTCAAACACGTCATTTTTGAATTTTTTATCAAGAAAAGGCTTGCCAAGCTGAATCGGTTCTCTATAATGCGCTTCCACTGACACGGCAGAGCCCACAAGGGTTCAAGGCGATAGTCAGTAAGGCATTTAGCTTACAAGATGGTCTTCTAGTTAGATTTGAAAAAATCAAAAATAATTAGAAAAAAGTGTTTGACACTGAGAATCATCTCGCTAGAATAGCCGCCTCTTCAGACGAAACGCAGCAGCGAGCAGTTGAAGAGATGTTCTTTAAAAATATAGACCTATCAATCTGTGTGGGCACTCGTTGATGATAATCAAATTAGATACCTCGGTATCAAATTAGGTTTTCAATGAACTGAGTGACCAATCAAGTCGAAAGACTTGGCACAGTCAATTCATTATCGTTCTGTTGGAACGATAATAGCTTTAAAATTACATAAGTAGTTTTGAAGTCAGTATTCATTGAGCCGACAAAATCTTAAATTGAAGAGTTTGATCATGGCTCAGATTGAACGCTGGCGGCAGGCCTAACACATGCAAGTCGAGCGGAAACGAGTTAACTGAACCTTCGGGGAACGTTAACGGCGTCGAGCGGCGGACGGGTGAGTAATGCCTGGGAAATTGCCCTGATGTGGGGGATAACCATTGGAAACGATGGCTAATACCGCATAATAGCTTCGGCTCAAAGAGGGGGACCTTCGGGCCTCTCGCGTCAGGATATGCCCAGGTGGGATTAGCTAGTTGGTGAGGTAATGGCTCACCAAGGCGACGATCCCTAGCTGGTCTGAGAGGATGATCAGCCACACTGGAACTGAGACACGGTCCAGACTCCTACGGGAGGCAGCAGTGGGGAATATTGCACAATGGGCGCAAGCCTGATGCAGCCATGCCGCGTGTGTGAAGAAGGCCTTCGGGTTGTAAAGCACTTTCAGTCGTGAGGAAGGTAGTGTAGTTAATAGCTGCATTATTTGACGTTAGCGACAGAAGAAGCACCGGCTAACTCCGTGCCAGCAGCCGCGGTAATACGGAGGGTGCGAGCGTTAATCGGAATTACTGGGCGTAAAGCGCATGCAGGTGGTTAGTTAAGTCAGATGTGAAAGCCCGGGGCTCAACCTCGGAACTGCATTTGAAACTGGCTGACTAGAGTACTGTAGAGGGGGGTAGAATTTCAGGTGTAGCGGTGAAATGCGTAGAGATCTGAAGGAATACCAGTGGCGAAGGCGGCCCCCTGGACAGATACTGACACTCAGATGCGAAAGCGTGGGGAGCAAACAGGATTAGATACCCTGGTAGTCCACGCCGTAAACGATGTCTACTTGGAGGTTGTGGCCTTGAGCCGTGGCTTTCGGAGCTAACGCGTTAAGTAGACCGCCTGGGGAGTACGGTCGCAAGATTAAAACTCAAATGAATTGACGGGGGCCCGCACAAGCGGTGGAGCATGTGGTTTAATTCGATGCAACGCGAAGAACCTTACCTACTCTTGACATCCAGAGAACTTAGCAGAGATGCTTTGGTGCCTTCGGGAACTCTGAGACAGGTGCTGCATGGCTGTCGTCAGCTCGTGTTGTGAAATGTTGGGTTAAGTCCCGCAACGAGCGCAACCCTTATCCTTGTTTGCCAGCACTTCGGGTGGGAACTCCAGGGAGACTGCCGGTGATAAACCGGAGGAAGGTGGGGACGACGTCAAGTCATCATGGCCCTTACGAGTAGGGCTACACACGTGCTACAATGGCGCATACAGAGGGCGGCCAACTTGCGAAAGTGAGCGAATCCCAAAAAGTGCGTCGTAGTCCGGATTGGAGTCTGCAACTCGACTCCATGAAGTCGGAATCGCTAGTAATCGTGGATCAGAATGCCACGGTGAATACGTTCCCGGGCCTTGTACACACCGCCCGTCACACCATGGGAGTGGGCTGCAAAAGAAGTGGGTAGTTTAACCTTCGGGAGGACGCTCACCACTTTGTGGTTCATGACTGGGGTGAAGTCGTAACAAGGTAGCCCTAGGGGAACCTGGGGCTGGATCACCTCCTTATACGAATAGATTATTGCGATGAGTGTTCACACAGATTGATTGGTTTATAGATTTAAGACACAGTGTCCCGTTCGTCTAGAGGCCTAGGACACCGCCCTTTCACGGCGGTAACAGGGGTTCGACTCCCCTACGGGATACCATCTTTAAGCATTCTTGAGGTAAAAAGCCTCTGATGAGAATTCTTAAAAATGGTTACTTCATTACGAAGTGATTAGCTCTTTAAAAATTTGGAAAGCTGACAGATAACAATTTGATTGATTGTTATCTATTAAAAGTTCTCAAATCCTATATCGAAAGATGTAGGTACCAACACACATTCAAGTGTTCTTGGGAATTACGAAAGTAATTCATATTTGAGTCCGGCAAAATCGAGTCTGCACATGTATAAAAATGCAGACAACTTTGGTTGTTTGACCGTTTGCTTTCACTTTTCAAAAGTGAAGACAAATAGAAAGACCCTTTGGGGTTGTATGGTTAAGTGACTAAGCGTACACGGTGGATGCCTTGGCAGTCAGAGGCGATGAAAGGCGTAATAACTTGCGATAAGCCCAGATTAGGTAGTAATAACCTTTGAGTCTGGGATTCCTGAATGGGGAAACCCACCTGCATAAGCAGGTATCGCTGAGTGAATACATAGCTCAGCGAGGCGAACCGGGGGAACTGAAACATCTAAGTACCCCGAGGAAGAGAAATCAACCGAGATTCCGAAAGTAGCGGCGAGCGAAATTGGATTAGCCCTTAAGCTTTTAATGAGACAGGTGAAGGCTCTGGAAAGTGCCGCGATACAGGGTGATAGCCCCGTAACCGACATCTCATCATCAGTGAAATCGAGTAGGGCGGGACACGTGATATCCTGTCTGAATATGGGGGGACCATCCTCCAAGGCTAAATACTACTGACTGACCGATAGTGAACCAGTACCGTGAGGGAAAGGCGAAAAGAACCCCTGTGAGGGGAGTGAAATAGAACCTGAAACCGTGTACGTACAAGCAGTAGGAGCACCTTCGTGGTGTGACTGCGTACCTTTTGTATAATGGGTCAGCGACTTATATTCAGTGGCAAGGTTAACCGTTTAGGGGAGCCGTAGGGAAACCGAGTCTTAACTGGGCGTTCAGTCTCTGGATATAGACCCGAAACCAGGTGATCTAGCCATGGGCAGGTTGAAGGTTGAGTAACATCAACTGGAGGACCGAACCGACTAATGTTGAAAAATTAGCGGATGACTTGTGGCTAGGGGTGAAAGGCCAATCAAACCTGGAGATAGCTGGTTCTCCCCGAAATCTATTTAGGTAGAGCCTCGGACGAATACTACTGGGGGTAGAGCACTGTTAAGGCTAGGGGGTCATCCCGACTTACCAACCCTTTGCAAACTCCGAATACCAGTAAGTACTATCCGGGAGACACACGGCGGGTGCTAACGTCCGTCGTGGAGAGGGAAACAACCCAGACCGCCAGCTAAGGTCCCAAATTATAGCTAAGTGGGAAACGATGTGGGAAGGCTTAGACAGCTAGGATGTTGGCTTAGAAGCAGCCATCATTTAAAGAAAGCGTAATAGCTCACTAGTCGAGTCGGCCTGCGCGGAAGATGTAACGGGGCTAAGCTATAAACCGAAGCTGCGGCAATGACTTAGGTCATTGGGTAGGGGAGCGTTCTGTAAGCCGTTGAAGGTGGACTGTAAGGTCTGCTGGAGGTATCAGAAGTGCGAATGCTGACATGAGTAACGATAAAGGGGGTGAAAAACCTCCTCGCCGGAAGACCAAGGGTTCCTGTCCAACGTTAATCGGGGCAGGGTGAGTCGACCCCTAAGGCGAGGCCGAAAGGCGTAGTCGATGGGAAACGGGTTAATATTCCCGTACTTCTTACAATTGCGACGGGGGGACGGAGAAGGCTAGGTGGGCCTGGCGACGGTTGTCCAGGTTCAAGTGCGTAGGCTTGAGAGTTAGGTAAATCCGGCTCTCTTTAAGGCTGAGACACGATATCGAGCTACTACGGTAGTGAAGTCATTGATGCCATGCTTCCAGGAAAAGCCTCTAAGCTTCAGATTGTAAGGAATCGTACCCCAAACCGACACAGGTGGTCGGGTAGAGAATACCAAGGCGCTTGAGAGAACTCGGGTGAAGGAACTAGGCAAAATGGTACCGTAACTTCGGGAGAAGGTACGCTCCTCGCGGTGAAGTCCCTTGCGGATGGAGCTATGGGGAGTCGCAGATACCAGGTGGCTGCAACTGTTTATTAAAAACACAGCACTGTGCAAAATCGTAAGATGACGTATACGGTGTGACGCCTGCCCGGTGCCGGAAGGTTAATTGATGGGGTTAGACTTCGGTCGAAGCTCTTGATCGAAGCCCCGGTAAACGGCGGCCGTAACTATAACGGTCCTAAGGTAGCGAAATTCCTTGTCGGGTAAGTTCCGACCTGCACGAATGGCGTAATGATGGCCACGCTGTCTCCACCCGAGACTCAGTGAAATTGAAATCGCTGTGAAGATGCAGTGTACCCGCGGCTAGACGGAAAGACCCCGTGAACCTTTACTACAGCTTGGCACTGAACATTGACCCTACATGTGTAGGATAGGTGGGAGGCTTTGAAACGAGTACGCCAGTATTCGTGGAGCCGTCCTTGAAATACCACCCTTGTAGTGTTGATGTTCTAACGTTGGCCCCTTATCGGGGCTGCGGACAGTGCCTGGTGGGTAGTTTGACTGGGGCGGTCTCCTCCCAAAGAGTAACGGAGGAGCACGAAGGTGGGCTAATCACGGTTGGACATCGTGAGGTTAGTGCAATGGCATAAGCCCGCTTGACTGCGAGAATGACAATTCGAGCAGGTGCGAAAGCAGGTCATAGTGATCCGGTGGTTCTGAATGGAAGGGCCATCGCTCAACGGATAAAAGGTACTCCGGGGATAACAGGCTGATACCGCCCAAGAGTTCATATCGACGGCGGTGTTTGGCACCTCGATGTCGGCTCATCACATCCTGGGGCTGAAGTCGGTCCCAAGGGTATGGCTGTTCGCCATTTAAAGTGGTACGCGAGCTGGGTTTAGAACGTCGTGAGACAGTTCGGTCCCTATCTGCCGTGGGCGTTGGAAGATTGAAGGGGGCTGCTCCTAGTACGAGAGGACCGGAGTGGACGAACCTCTGGTGTTCGGGTTGTCATGCCAATGGCATTGCCCGGTAGCTAAGTTCGGAATCGATAACCGCTGAAAGCATCTAAGCGGGAAGCGAGCCCTGAGATGAGTCTTCCCTGGCACTTTAAGTGTCCTAAAGGGTTGTTCGAGACTAGAACGTTGATAGGCAGGGTGTGTAAGCGTTGTGAGGCGTTGAGCTAACCTGTACTAATTGCCCGTGAGGCTTAACCATACAACACCCAAAGGGTTTTGATGGACTCAAAGCAAGAACAAATTGAATGTGTAGAGAACGCATTAACAGCTTTCCAGATTTATTGTTTTCAGATTTTCAGAAAATCTGAAGGCAAAACAGAATTTGCTTGGCGACCATAGCGTTGTGGACCCACCTGATTCCATGCCGAACTCAGAAGTGAAACGCAATAGCGCCGATGGTAGTGTGGGGCTTCCCCATGTGAGAGTAGGACATCGCCAGGCTTTAATTTCGACTTGTCTTTAAGTAGACGGGTCACCATAAAGTTTTAAGAGATTTTCTTAGAGTTTTATGTTGACTTTCAAAGTAGAAAGCGTATTATACGCGTCCTGCTTAAGTGCTAAGGCACTGAAAGCTCTCTCTTTTTAGAGAATTGCTCTTTAACAATATAAACCTATCAATCTGTGTGGGCACTCGTTGATGATAATCAAATTAGAAACTTCGGTTTCAAATTAGGTTTTCAATGAACTGAGTGACCAATCAAGTCGAAAGACTTGGCACAGTCAATTCATTATCGTTCTGTTGGAACGATAATAGCTTTAAAATTACTTCTTACTTTTAGTAAGGATGAGTTTTGAAGTCAGTATTCATTGAGCCGACAAAATCTTAAATTGAAGAGTTTGATCATGGCTCAGATTGAACGCTGGCGGCAGGCCTAACACATGCAAGTCGAGCGGAAACGAGTTAACTGAACCTTCGGGGAACGTTAACGGCGTCGAGCGGCGGACGGGTGAGTAATGCCTGGGAAATTGCCCTGATGTGGGGGATAACCATTGGAAACGATGGCTAATACCGCATAATAGCTTCGGCTCAAAGAGGGGGACCTTCGGGCCTCTCGCGTCAGGATATGCCCAGGTGGGATTAGCTAGTTGGTGAGGTAATGGCTCACCAAGGCGACGATCCCTAGCTGGTCTGAGAGGATGATCAGCCACACTGGAACTGAGACACGGTCCAGACTCCTACGGGAGGCAGCAGTGGGGAATATTGCACAATGGGCGCAAGCCTGATGCAGCCATGCCGCGTGTGTGAAGAAGGCCTTCGGGTTGTAAAGCACTTTCAGTCGTGAGGAAGGCGGTGTAGTTAATAGCTGCATCGTTTGACGTTAGCGACAGAAGAAGCACCGGCTAACTCCGTGCCAGCAGCCGCGGTAATACGGAGGGTGCGAGCGTTAATCGGAATTACTGGGCGTAAAGCGCATGCAGGTGGTTAGTTAAGTCAGATGTGAAAGCCCGGGGCTCAACCTCGGAACTGCATTTGAAACTGGCTGACTAGAGTACTGTAGAGGGGGGTAGAATTTCAGGTGTAGCGGTGAAATGCGTAGAGATCTGAAGGAATACCGGTGGCGAAGGCGGCCCCCTGGACAGATACTGACACTCAGATGCGAAAGCGTGGGGAGCAAACAGGATTAGATACCCTGGTAGTCCACGCCGTAAACGATGTCTACTTGGAGGTTGTGGCCTTGAGCCGTGGCTTTCGGAGCTAACGCGTTAAGTAGACCGCCTGGGGAGTACGGTCGCAAGATTAAAACTCAAATGAATTGACGGGGGCCCGCACAAGCGGTGGAGCATGTGGTTTAATTCGATGCAACGCGAAGAACCTTACCTACTCTTGACATCCAGAGAACTTAGCAGAGATGCTTTGGTGCCTTCGGGAACTCTGAGACAGGTGCTGCATGGCTGTCGTCAGCTCGTGTTGTGAAATGTTGGGTTAAGTCCCGCAACGAGCGCAACCCTTATCCTTGTTTGCCAGCACTTCGGGTGGGAACTCCAGGGAGACTGCCGGTGATAAACCGGAGGAAGGTGGGGACGACGTCAAGTCATCATGGCCCTTACGAGTAGGGCTACACACGTGCTACAATGGCGCATACAGAGGGCAGCCAACTTGCGAAAGTGAGCGAATCCCAAAAAGTGCGTCGTAGTCCGGATTGGAGTCTGCAACTCGACTCCATGAAGTCGGAATCGCTAGTAATCGTGGATCAGAATGCCACGGTGAATACGTTCCCGGGCCTTGTACACACCGCCCGTCACACCATGGGAGTGGGCTGCAAAAGAAGTGGGTAGTTTAACCTTCGGGAGGACGCTCACCACTTTGTGGTTCATGACTGGGGTGAAGTCGTAACAAGGTAGCCCTAGGGGAACCTGGGGCTGGATCACCTCCTTATACGAATAGATTATTGCGATGAGTGTTCACACAGATTGATTAGGTTTGTAAGTTAAGAGTAAGGAAACCTTTTCCAGATGGGGCTATAGCTCAGCTGGGAGAGCGCTTCGCTGGCAGCGAAGAGGTCTGCGGTTCGATCCCGCATAGCTCCACCATCTTTAAGTGTTTTCTCTCGAGAATATTTAAAAATGGTTACTTATTTAAAGTAATTAGCTCTTTAACAATTTGGAAAGCTGACGAATAAGAATTGATTATTCTTATTCAATTAAAAGTTCTCAAATCCTATATCGAAAGATGTAGGTACCAACACACATTCAAGTGTTCTTGGGAATTACGAAAGTAATTCATATTTGAGTCTGGCAAAATCGAGTCTGCACATGTATAAAAATTGCAGACAACTTTGGTTGTTTGATTAAACAATCTCATGGTTTCATCTGAAACTCTTTGGGGTTGTATGGTTAAGTGACTAAGCGTACACGGTGGATGCCTTGGCAGTCAGAGGCGATGAAAGGCGTAATAACTTGCGATAAGCCCAGATTAGGTAGTAATAACCTTTGAGTCTGGGATTCCTGAATGGGGAAACCCACCTGCATAAGCAGGTATCGCTGAGTGAATACATAGCTCAGCGAGGCGAACCGGGGGAACTGAAACATCTAAGTACCCCGAGGAAGAGAAATCAACCGAGATTCCGAAAGTAGCGGCGAGCGAAATTGGATTAGCCCTTAAGCTTTTAATGAGACAGGTGAAGGCTCTGGAAAGTGCCGCGATACAGGGTGATAGCCCCGTAACCGACATCTCATCATCAGTGAAATCGAGTAGGGCGGGACACGTGATATCCTGTCTGAATATGGGGGGACCATCCTCCAAGGCTAAATACTACTGACTGACCGATAGTGAACCAGTACCGTGAGGGAAAGGCGAAAAGAACCCCTGTGAGGGGAGTGAAATAGAACCTGAAACCGTGTACGTACAAGCAGTAGGAGCACCTTCGTGGTGTGACTGCGTACCTTTTGTATAATGGGTCAGCGACTTATATTCAGTGGCAAGGTTAACCGTTTAGGGGAGCCGTAGGGAAACCGAGTCTTAACTGGGCGTTCAGTCTCTGGATATAGACCCGAAACCAGGTGATCTAGCCATGGGCAGGTTGAAGGTTGAGTAACATCAACTGGAGGACCGAACCGACTAATGTTGAAAAATTAGCGGATGACTTGTGGCTAGGGGTGAAAGGCCAATCAAACCTGGAGATAGCTGGTTCTCCCCGAAATCTATTTAGGTAGAGCCTCGGACGAATACTACTGGGGGTAGAGCACTGTTAAGGCTAGGGGGTCATCCCGACTTACCAACCCTTTGCAAACTCCGAATACCAGTAAGTACTATCCGGGAGACACACGGCGGGTGCTAACGTCCGTCGTGGAGAGGGAAACAACCCAGACCGCCAGCTAAGGTCCCAAATTATAGCTAAGTGGGAAACGATGTGGGAAGGCTTAGACAGCTAGGATGTTGGCTTAGAAGCAGCCATCATTTAAAGAAAGCGTAATAGCTCACTAGTCGAGTCGGCCTGCGCGGAAGATGTAACGGGGCTAAGCTATAAACCGAAGCTGCGGCAATGACTTAGGTCATTGGGTAGGGGAGCGTTCTGTAAGCCGTTGAAGGTGGACTGTAAGGTCTGCTGGAGGTATCAGAAGTGCGAATGCTGACATGAGTAACGATAAAGGGGGTGAAAAACCTCCTCGCCGGAAGACCAAGGGTTCCTGTCCAACGTTAATCGGGGCAGGGTGAGTCGACCCCTAAGGCGAGGCCGAAAGGCGTAGTCGATGGGAAACGGGTTAATATTCCCGTACTTCTTACAATTGCGACGGGGGGACGGAGAAGGCTAGGTGGGCCTGGCGACGGTTGTCCAGGTTCAAGTGCGTAGGCTTGAGAGTTAGGTAAATCCGGCTCTCTTTAAGGCTGAGACACGATATCGAGCTACTACGGTAGTGAAGTCATTGATGCCATGCTTCCAGGAAAAGCCTCTAAGCTTCAGATTGTAAGGAATCGTACCCCAAACCGACACAGGTGGTCGGGTAGAGAATACCAAGGCGCTTGAGAGAACTCGGGTGAAGGAACTAGGCAAAATGGTACCGTAACTTCGGGAGAAGGTACGCTCCTCGCGGTGAAGTCCCTTGCGGATGGAGCTATGGGGAGTCGCAGATACCAGGTGGCTGCAACTGTTTATTAAAAACACAGCACTGTGCAAAATCGTAAGATGACGTATACGGTGTGACGCCTGCCCGGTGCCGGAAGGTTAATTGATGGGGTTAGACTTCGGTCGAAGCTCTTGATCGAAGCCCCGGTAAACGGCGGCCGTAACTATAACGGTCCTAAGGTAGCGAAATTCCTTGTCGGGTAAGTTCCGACCTGCACGAATGGCGTAATGATGGCCACGCTGTCTCCACCCGAGACTCAGTGAAATTGAAATCGCTGTGAAGATGCAGTGTACCCGCGGCTAGACGGAAAGACCCCGTGAACCTTTACTACAGCTTGGCACTGAACATTGACCCTACATGTGTAGGATAGGTGGGAGGCTTTGAAACGAGTACGCCAGTATTCGTGGAGCCGTCCTTGAAATACCACCCTTGTAGTGTTGATGTTCTAACGTTGGCCCCTTATCGGGGCTGCGGACAGTGCCTGGTGGGTAGTTTGACTGGGGCGGTCTCCTCCCAAAGAGTAACGGAGGAGCACGAAGGTGGGCTAATCACGGTTGGACATCGTGAGGTTAGTGCAATGGCATAAGCCCGCTTGACTGCGAGAATGACAATTCGAGCAGGTGCGAAAGCAGGTCATAGTGATCCGGTGGTTCTGAATGGAAGGGCCATCGCTCAACGGATAAAAGGTACTCCGGGGATAACAGGCTGATACCGCCCAAGAGTTCATATCGACGGCGGTGTTTGGCACCTCGATGTCGGCTCATCACATCCTGGGGCTGAAGTCGGTCCCAAGGGTATGGCTGTTCGCCATTTAAAGTGGTACGCGAGCTGGGTTTAGAACGTCGTGAGACAGTTCGGTCCCTATCTGCCGTGGGCGTTGGAAGATTGAAGGGGGCTGCTCCTAGTACGAGAGGACCGGAGTGGACGAACCTCTGGTGTTCGGGTTGTCATGCCAATGGCATTGCCCGGTAGCTAAGTTCGGAATCGATAACCGCTGAAAGCATCTAAGCGGGAAGCGAGCCCTGAGATGAGTCTTCCCTGGCACTTTAAGTGTCCTAAAGGGTTGTTCGAGACTAGAACGTTGATAGGCAGGGTGTGTAAGCGTTGTGAGGCGTTGAGCTAACCTGTACTAATTGCCCGTGAGGCTTAACCATACAACACCCAAAGGGTTTTGATGGACTCAAAGTAAGAACATTGAATGTGTATGAGAACGCATAACAGCTTTCCAGATTTATCGTTTTTAGATTTTCAGAAAATCTGAAGGCAAAACAGAATTTGCTTGGCGACCATAGCGTTGTGGACCCACCTGACTCCATGCCGAACTCAGAAGTGAAACGCAATAGCGCCGATGGTAGTGTGGGGCTTCCCCATGTGAGAGTAGGACATCGCCAGGCTTTAAATTTTGGACACTTGCATTAGCGAGTATGCCACTGCGGAGTGGTAGTTCAGTTGGTTAGAATACCGGCCTGTCACGCCGGGGGTCGCGGGTTCGAGTCCCGTCCACTCCGCCACTTATACTAAGCCCCAGTCGAAAGACTGGGGCTTTTTTACGTCTATAGCTTCTTGAAGTTCTATCATCTGCCATCCTATAGATACAAAAAAGGCGGTATTTCTACCGCCTTTGTTCAATGTTTTCCGTCTACTCAAACAAGTCTTCATGCAGTGCTTTTACCGCATCTTTAGCTTCGCCTTCGTCTAGAAGGAAGCAAAGGTTGTGAGGGCTTGCGCCGTAGCAAATCATGCGGATATTGAAGCTGTCTAGAGTATCGAATACTTCCGCAGCAGAGCCTTTGGTTTCACTCATTTGGTTGCCGATAAGCGCGACAAGGCTAAGCCCTTGTTTAACCTCAACAGTACAAAGCTGTTCTAGTTCTTGCTGTGCTTCAAGTGGGAGCTCTGGTGCACCGCCACCCGTATCAGTTTGATCAAGTGTTAGAGAAACACTGACCTCAGAAGTCGTTACTAGATCAACAGAGATCTTGTGTTTAGCAAGCACTGTAAACACGTTTGCCAAGAAACCATAGGCTTGGAACATACGAGGGTTACGCAGTGTTACCATGGTTTGGTTATTGCGCAGAGCTAGCGCGCGGAATAGAGGTGCGCTCTCTACGGTTTGTCGTACCCAAGTGCCACCTTCTTGTGGTGCTTTCGATGAACCGACAAAAACTGGGATTTGATGACGCAGTGCAGGTAGTAGTGTTGAAGGGTGCAGGATCTTGGCACCGAAGTTAGCCATTTCAGACGCTTCACTGAAGCTAATCTCTGGGATAGGACGAGCGTTTGGTGCAATGCGTGGGTCGGTCGTGTAGATACCTGGTACGTCGGTCCAGATTTCAAGACCTGCAGCTTCTACGGCTTCAGCGATAAGTGCAGCGCTGTAATCACTACCACCACGACCTAGCGTGGTAGTCTCGCCATCTTCATCAGAGCCGATAAAGCCCTGTGTAACTACAACATGTTGCTTACAAAGAGGAACCAGCTTCTCGCTAGCTGCTGCTTTGGTCGCTTCGATGTTTGGTTCTGCCTTACCGTAATCACTGTCAGTCTTAAGCGCTTCACGAATATCAAAACGCACTGCATCGATACCACGCTCTTGCATTAGACGAGTAAGGATGTGTGTCGACATACGTTCACCACATGCCACTAGGTGATCGGTAAGCTTTGGAGTCGCTGCAATGCAAGCTGCTTCCGATAGCGTTGCTACCTTTTCGATCAGAGCGTCAACACGTGCTTCAATAGAGCTTACATCATTGAGCTTTGACATGATGTCGGTATGGATATCGCGAAGCTTGCTAATGAGCTCAGCGCGACGAGTCTCGTCTTTAACGCCGTTTGCAAGTTCAACCAAGATGTTGGTCACGCCTGAACAAGCGCTGCTAACTATCAATTTGGTTTGCGGGTTATTTTCGATGATTTCGGCACAACGGCTCATGGCTTCGAAGTTGGCGACGCTAGTTCCGCCAAATTTAGCTACATTGAATGCGCTCACAGTGATTCTCCAGGACTTCCAGTTAAAGTTTATGGTTGGTAACCCAACATCCGATGTTTGAAGAGAGAAATAGAGCAGAGGAATCTGAATATTAGAATAGACCTCAGAAGCTCTTCACCAGTTATTGGTGACAGTTAAAGGGATTCAGCCCATTTAACCGACAAACTAAATCCGACAAATTTAGTTCATCTCGGCACTGCTCCCCATGAGTGAATTGTATTGAAGTTGCGGCTTCACAAATCACTTGCCTGGGCAGTGCTCCTCTTCCGCTGCAGCATCGAGAACGTCAATGAAAACGATTGGCTACAGATAGTGTGTTTATTCAACGTTTTTGCGTGTCAAAAGTCAATGGATGTTTATGCATTTCACATGAAAAACTTGAGTGGTTGGATGTTGCAAAAATGTTGTTTTTTCGCCATTGTAGATGACATTAACGTCCAACGTGATGTTTTTCCCAACAACTACAATAACCTAATAGGATAACTGCCCATGACCATTTCAAGCTTTGTGCCCCCTCACCGAACCCTAATGGGACCTGGCCCATCGGATATCTATCCGCAGGTATTGCAAGCATTGAGCCGCCCAACGATAGGTCACCTTGACCCGCTTTTTATCGGGATGATGGATGAGCTTAAAGCACTGCTAAAATACGCATTCCAAACCGAGAATGAATTTACTATAGCGGTCTCGGCCCCCGGTAGTGCAGGTATGGAAACTTGCTTTGTAAACCTAGTCGAGCCGGGCGATAAGGTTATTGTGTGCCGTAATGGCGTGTTTGGTGAGCGCATGCGTGAGAACGTGGTTCGCTGTGGCGGTGAAGCGATTGTAGTGGATGATGAATGGGGAACACCAGTTTCGATTTCTAAAGTCGAACAGGCGATGGCTGAGCATCCCGATGCGAAGATCCTAGCGTTTGTACACGCTGAAACTTCTACTGGTGCAGTGAGTGATGCTAAGGCGCTAGGTGCGCTTGCTAAGCAGCACAACATGTTATCTATTGTGGATGCAGTGACCTCGCTTGGTGGTGTTCCACTATTGGTAGACGAGTGGCAATTGGATGCCGTTTACTCAGGTAGCCAGAAGTGTTTGTCTTGTGTTCCTGGTTTGTCACCAGTCACCCTGTCTCCTGCAGCCATTGAAGTGATTAAGTCCCGACAAGCGCCTGTTCAGAGCTGGTTCTTGGATCAGAGCTTGGTACTAGGTTATTGGAGCGGGGAAGGTAAGCGCAGTTATCACCACACTGCGCCAGTAAACAGCCTTTACGCGCTTCATGAGTCCTTGGTGCTTTTGAAGAACGAAGGCCTAGAGAATGCGTGGCAGCGCCATAAAGATATGCATATGTTGCTACGTGAAGGGCTCGAAAACCTTGGTCTGAGTTTTGTTGTTGAAGAGCAAAGCCGTCTGCCACAACTTAATGCTGTCTATCTTCCAGAAGGCGTGGATGATGTTGCGGTAAGATCGCAGCTTTTAGAAGAGTACAACCTTGAGATCGGTGCAGGCCTTGGTGCGCTCGCTGGAAAAGCATGGCGTATCGGTTTGATGGGTTATGGCGCGAGAAGAGAGAACGTCGCACTTTGTTTGAAGGCGCTTGAGACTGTGTTGAAGTAATCTTTGTAATACTAGATAACTGACGTCATCCCCTTGAAAAAGGGGATCTCGTGCGGCAAGTGACTCACACAATTTGACCGCGGTAATCGCTGATGAAGATCCTCACTTTCGTGAGGATGACGGGGGATATGAGGTAGACGTTAAACCCTTTCCACTGACGTTAAAAACGAAAAAAGCCGAGAGTGTTACCAATCTCGGCTTCTGTTTTTTATACTTGCTTATTAAAGCGCAGCAATAGTTTGCTTTTGCTCTTCAAGCTTAACTAGCGTCTCTTTGTAGCCTTCTAGCTTCTCACGCTCTTTAGCAACTACCGCTTCAGGTGCTTTCGCTACGAAGCCTTCGTTGCCTAGCTTGCCTTCGATACGCTTGATCTCGCCTTGAGTCTTAGCGATCTCTTTCGCTAGACGATCCAGCTCAGCGTCTTTGTCGATAAGACCTGCCATTGGGATCATCAGTTCAGACTTACCAACCAATGCGGTTGCACATGCTGGTGTCTCTTCGCCTTCAGCCAGTACCTTGATGCCTTCTAGTTTAGCAAGCGAAGCGAGTACCGCTTTGTTTGCTTCTAGGCGTGCTGCGTCTTTCTCGTCAGCTACTTTGAGCATTACATCCAGACCTTTGCTTGGTGCAATGTCGTACTCAGCACGAAGGTTACGGATGCTAGTGATGAATGCTTTCACCCACTCGATGTCATCAAGCGCTTCTTGGTTGAAGTTAGCTTCTTCAAACTGAGGTAGAGCTTGTAGCATGATCGTGTCGCCTTCAACACCGTCTACTAGCGGCTTAACGCTTTGCCAGATAGTTTCAGTGATGTATGGCAGTACTGGGTGAGCAAGACGAAGAGTCTTCTCAAGTACGGTGATCAGCGTGCGACGTGTACCGCGTTGCTGTGCTTCGTTACCTTTCCATAGAACTGGCTTAGTAAGCTCTAGGTACCAGTCACAGAATTGGTTCCAGATGAACTCGTAGATAGTGTTCGCAGCCATGTCTAGACGGTAGTTGTCTAGGTGAGCGTTAAACTCTTTTGCTGCTAGTTCAAATTGAGATTCGATCCACTTGTCTGCTAGTGAGTACTCGATGTCACCTTCGCCGAAGCCACAATCTTGGTCTTCAGTGTTCATCAGTACGTAACGGCTTGCGTTCCACAGCTTGTTACAGAAGTTACGGTAACCTTCAAGACGCTTCATATCCCAGTTGATATCACGACCGGTAGACGCCATTGCTGCAAGAGTGAAGCGAAGTGCGTCAGTACCGTATGGTTCAATGCCATCTTCGAACGTCTTACGTGTGTTTTTCTCGATCTTCTTCGCTAGTTGAGGCTGCATCATGTTGCCAGTACGCTTCTCAACCAGAGACTCTAGGTCGATACCATCAATCATATCGATTGGGTCAAGTACGTTACCTTTCGACTTAGACATCTTGTCGCCGTTCTCGTCACGGATTAGACCCGTAACGTAAACTGTCTTAAATGGTACTTGCGGCTTACCGTTTTCATCTTTACAGAAGTGCGTGGTCATCATGATCATGCGCGCAACCCAGAAGAAGATGATGTCAAAACCTGTTACCAGTACGTCTGACGGGTGGAAGGTTTTTAGATCTTCTGTGTTTTCTGGCCAGCCTTGCGTGCCGAATGTCCATAGTGCAGAAGAGAACCAAGTATCCAGTACATCATCGTCTTGACGCAGTACAACAACTGGAGCCAAACCGTTCTTTTCACGAACTTCTTCTTCAGTGCGACCTACGTAAACATTGCCGTCGTTGTCGTACCATGCTGGAATACGGTGGCCCCACCATAGCTGACGAGAGATACACCAGTCTTGAATGTCGCGCATCCAAGAGAAGTACATGTTTTCGTATTGCTTAGGCACGAATTGGATTTCGCCGTCTTCAACTGCTTTGGTGGCTGTTTCAGCAAGAGGGGCAGTGCGAACGTACCATTGGTCGGTTAGCATTGGCTCAATAACCACACCACCACGGTCACCGTAAGGGACTGTTAGGTCATGATCTTTGATCTCATCAAGAAGACCCAGCTCTTCGAATTCTGCCACGATAGCTTTACGAGCCGCAAAGCGCTCCATGCCGTGGTATTTCGCTGGAAGCTCGGTTGCGTATGCATCGCTTGCTTCACCGTTGGTATTAAATACTTCAGCGGCGTCACGGATGTTGGCATCGAAGGTTAGGATGTTAATCATCGGCAGTTGATGACGTTTACCTACCTCGTAGTCATTGAAATCGTGTGCAGGTGTGATCTTCACACAGCCCGTGCCTTTTTCCATATCGGCATGCTCGTCACCCACGATAGGGATGCGGCGATCAACGATAGGAAGCAGGATTTCTTTGCCAATAAGATCTTTGTAGCGCGGATCTTCTGGGTTTACGGCCACACCAGTATCACCAAGCATGGTTTCTGGACGTGTTGTCGCAACAACGATGTAGTCTTTGCCTTCAGCGGTCTTAACGCCATCCGCTAGTGGGTAGCGGAAGTGCCACATGTGGCCTTTTTTGTCTTTGTTTTCTACTTCTAGATCTGAGATTGCTGTGTGCAGTTTTGGATCCCAGTTAACCAGACGCTTACCGCGGTAGATGAGGTCGTCTTCGTATAGGCGAACAAAGACTTCTTGAACGGCGTTAGACAGGCCGTCATCCATTGTAAAGCGCTCGCGATCCCAATCTACAGATGCACCTAGGCGACGAAGCTGTTTAGTGATTGTGCCACCAGACTCGCCTTTCCATTCCCAGATTTTGTCGATGAACGCATCACGACCGTAATCGTGCTTAGTTTTGCCTTCTTCTGCAGCGATCTTGCGCTCAACAACCATTTGCGTTGCGATACCCGCGTGGTCGGTACCTACCTGCCAAAGGGTGTTTTTACCTTTCATGCGCTCAGCACGGATTAGTGTATCCATGATGGTATCTTGGAAAGCGTGACCCATGTGTAAGCTACCAGTGACGTTCGGTGGCGGGATCATGATGCTGTATGATTCTTTAGATGTGTCACCGTGTGGCTTAAAGTAGCCTTTCTCTTCCCAAGTCTGGTACAGAGCTTGTTCGATAGATTGTGGGTTATATGTCTTTTCCATAGCTTTCTTGGATACTTACTTTAATCTGTGAAAGAAATTTGCCAAACCTTATAAATAAACGAGAGTACGTCACGCTTACTTATAAGGATTGACCTTGATTAGGATTCTGAATGCTGAATCTCAATGGTTTGTAGCTGATAGCCCGCTTGACGGTAAATTTTATACCTTTCTCGCGCAACTTGCTTAGCTTTTTCTTCGCAAGGGACGAAGTCTACCACTTGACCAAAGGAGTTCGCAAAGGTTGCGTGACTATTGGCCATATTTATTACCAATTGACGGTTCCAACTGGGTTTAAGCCCCTCAAAACCAATTTCAACAGGCGTGCCATTCTTGGGCCCTTCACCCACCAAGTTATGGGCAATGAACTGCTCAGGCGAGACTTGCCAGAAGAATTCCGCTACCGCTTCCGCATGCTGCCTGTCGGTGCAATTAATGTAGAGTTTGGCACCTTGCCCTACGAAGTGACGACTGAGAAAGTGCACATAAGCAAACCAGCCTTGCTGTGTCGCTTGCTCAGAGTCTTCTCCAATAATGTAAAACGTTGCAGTATTCATATCGTGACGTCTGTATACAAAGGATTTGCACGTGCCCAAAACTAAAAAAGGGCCTTGCGGCCCTTTTTATGATTACTCTTCAGTCTCTTGGCCACTGCGGTTAAGCAAGAATTGGACAAGTAGTGAGACTGGACGACCGGTAGAGCCTTTCGCTTTACCCGACTTCCATGCGGTGCCTGCGATATCTAGGTGAGCCCAATGATACTTCTTCGCAAAGCGCGATAGGAAGCAGCCAGCCGTGATAGTACCGCCAGGACGGCCGCCGATGTTTGCCATGTCTGCAAACGGGCTAGCGAGCTGTTCTTGGTACTCGTCAGCCATAGGTAGACGCCAAGCGCGGTCACCTGCTTGCTCAGAAGCGTTAACGAGCTCGTGAGAAAGTGGGTTGTGGTTAGAGATAACACCGCTGATGTGGTGACCCAGTGCAATAACACAAGCACCGGTTAGCGTAGCCACGTCAACGACACACTCTGGTTCGTAGCGCTCAACGTACGTTAGTGCATCACACAATACTAAGCGACCTTCCGCATCCGTGTTCAACACTTCAACAGTTTGACCGGACATGGTTGTTAAGATGTCACCAGGGCGGTAAGCGTTGCTACCAGGCATGTTTTCACAACCAGCGAGTACCGCTACGACGTTAATTGGTAGGTTCAGCTTCGCTAGCGCTTTCATGGTACCGAATACAGACGCTGCACCACACATGTCGTACTTCATCTCATCCATACCTTCACCCGGCTTTAGTGAGATACCGCCTGAGTCGAACGTTAGACCTTTACCAACAAGCACGATAGGTTTCGCGTCTGGATCTGGGTTGCCCTTATATTCCATGATGGACATCATAGATTCGTTCTTAGAGCCACGACCTACCGCTAGGTAAGAGGTCATACCCAGTTTTTCCATCTCTTGCTCACCGATGATTTTAGTTGTCACGGTGTCATAGTCATCTGCAAGGCGACGAGCTTGAGAGGCTAGATAAGCAGGATTAGCAATGTTTGGTGGCATGTTGCCAAGGTCTTTTGACGCTTTCACACCAGATGAGATAGCAAGGCCGTGGGCGATCGCTTTTTCACCTAGGTTTAGTTCACGGCGAGTTGGTACGTTAAATACTAACTTGCGCAGCGGACGGCGAGTTTCTGGCTTGCTGCTCTTGAACTGGTCAAATGTGTAAAGACCATCTTTGGTTGCTTCAACAGCTTGACGCACTTTCCAGTACGTATCGCGACCTTTAACGTGAAGTTCTGTCAGGAAGCACACCGCCTCCATTGAACCTGTTTCGTTGAGCGTGCTGATGGTTTTTTGGATAATTTCTTTGTATTGGCGCTCGCCAAGCTCACGCTCTTTACCACAGCCTACGAGAAGAACACGCTCTGATAGTACTCCTGGTACTTGGTGAAGAAGAAGCATTTGGCCCGGTTTACCTTCAAGGTCACCACGGCGAAGCAGCGAGCTGATATAGCCATCACTGATTTTGTCCAGCTGCTCTGCAACTGGAGAGAGACGACGTGGCTCGAAAACACCAACGACAATGCACGCACTGCGTTGTTTCTCTGGACTGCCACTTTTTACACTAAACTCCATGCGTACTCCTACATCCTAAAGACAAATAGAACTAAATGTTAGATAATCGATTATTAGTGTTTGAAATTTATGTGCCAATTCGGCCTATAATCTAAAGATAAGAATCGATCAAAAAAGTAAAAAATAAAAGGTTTACCCGAAAACTATAGCGATTCAATCAAAAAAACAAGTTTTGTATAGGTGTTTTCACTGTGATTATTGTTAGATATTTGATCAGAGAAACAGTTAAGAGCCAGTTAGCCATCTTTTTCGTGCTCTTTCTCGTGTTTTTCAGTCGTCAATTTATCCAAGTGCTTGCTGACGCGTCAGATGGAAGTATTCCCGCTGGGCTCATCATGACGTTAGCGGGCATCAGTATGCCAACCATGGGGCTTTTGATGTTCCCGTTGAGTATATACATAGGCATATTGGTAACTTTTGGGCGTCTATACGCTGAAAGTGAAATTACCGTTATGAATGCCACGGGCATTGGCAACAAATTCCTTATTCGTGCCGCTATGTATCTAGCGGTTATTACCACGACGTTGGCCGCTGTGAACGCATTTTGGCTCGCGCCATGGACTCAAGAACAAGAAGTACAGATTCGTGAGAAGCTGGCGTCTGAAAACTCAGTTGAACTGCTGCAAACAGGCAGTTTTCAACGCACACCAGACGGCTCTTCGGTCGTGTTCATTGATGATATTCGCAATCGCAAACTAGAAAATGTGTTTGTGGCACAGCTTAGCCCTCGTGATTCTGTATTACCGAGTGTGATTTCGGCGAAGTCGGGGGATGTGAAGGAGCTTAGTGATGGGCGACAGATCATCGCGCTATACGATGGCGTTCGCTACGAAGGCGTTCCCACTCGTTTGGAATACATGATTACCGACTTTTCCGAATACGAAGGGGTGATAGGCCAACGAGAAGTTCAGCAAAGAGGGCGTTCTTGGATGGCGATACCAACGCTCGACCTTATCAGTGATCCGACACCGAAAGCACAAGCTGAGCTACACTGGAGGATTTCACTTGTGGTTTGTATCCCTCTGCTCACCATGCTGGTGGTGCCTTTATCTGCCGTGAATCCACGACAAAGCAAGTTTGCTAAAATGGGACCTGCGATCTTTGTTTATTTTGCGTATTTTATGGCAATCAGTGCGATGAAGTCCGCATTAGAAGATGGCGCATTTCCAACGTATATTGGTCTGTGGCCCGTCAACTTTGCCCTGTTGGTGGCAGCGATAGGCGTTAACACATGGGATACCGTACCTGTTCGACGATTCAGAGAAAACTGGCGTCGTAAGCGGTTTAAGAAGCAAGAGGTAGCCTAAGCGTGTTTAGAATCTTAGACGTCTATGTTGGTCGCACTATAATCACCACCATTTTATTGGTCCTGTCGGTCTTTGTTGGTTTGTCAGCGGTGATTAAGTTTGTAGAGCAGTTGCGTGCGGTGGGTGAGGGCAGCTATGACATGTTGTCCGCGGTCTATTTTGTGTTACTGAGTATGCCGCGTGACATTGAGTTGTTTTTCTCAATGGCTGCATTGTTAGGCTCGCTGGTGGGCCTAGGTATGCTTGCGAGTAGCTCGGAGCTTGTGGTTATGCAGGCCGCCGGTATTTCAAAAGTCCGTATCGGATTCTCCGTACTGAAAACCGCTCTGCCCCTTATGCTTGTGGTGATGGCTCTCGGTGAATGGGGGGCGCCAACGACACAGCAAATGGCGCGTGACTTAAGGCTTGAGGCGATATCGGGCGGCAGTATTGTTTCAGTCCGCAACGGGGTTTGGGCTCGTGATGCCAATGATTTTATTTTTATTTCTAAGGTCGATGGGCAGTCGATCGAAGGACTGAATTTATGGCGCTTCGATACTGATAAACATCTGACCACGACCATTTATGCCGACAGTGCCGATTACTTGGGTGACAACCTCTGGGAAATGCATGGCGTTCATGTGACTGACATGGCGAATGATGTTGTGTTGAGTAAAGAGACCATGGAGACACAAGAGTGGCGTACGTCACTGGTACCCGATAAGCTGGCGATCGTTACTGTTGACCTGAATGAGCTGCCTTTAAGTGGGTTGTGGGACTACACGCAATATTTGAAAGCGTCCGAGCAAGATGCTTCTCGTTATGAGCTCGCTTTCTGGCGTAAAGCGACGCAGCCTATTTCCGTTGCGGTTATGATGTTGATGGCGCTGTCTTTTGTGTTTGGACCGCTTCGTAGCGTTACCATGGGTGCACGAATACTTTCGGGTGTTGTTGCTGGCTTTACCTTCTATATTTCTAGCGAGTTCTTTGGTCCCGTGAGCTTGGTTTATGGCATCTCACCATTGTTTGGTGCGTTAGGGCCAAGCTTAGTGTTCTTGACGATTGCGTTGCTGTTATTGAGAAGAAAACTCTAGCCACTCATCACTGTTTTAAATTCATTAAAAAAGGCTCCTCGCGGAGCCTTTTTTCTAACTGATCATTATGGTCGCGAGACCAAGGAATACCGATAAACCGACAACATCTGTGATGGTCGTTAACGCCATCCCTCCAGCTAATGCAGGGTCAATGTTCATTTTCTTCAGAAGAATTGGGATAGTTACGCCTGCAACCCCAGCGACCAATAGGTTGGTCATCATTGCTGCAGAAATGATACCGCCTAACATCCAATCGCCTTTCCAAGCAACAACAATACCACCAATGATCAGTGCCCACAGTATGCCGTTGAGAAAACCGATAGCGGCTTCTTTTAGTAATAGCTCTCGGCGGTTACTGTCACCAATGTGCCCGAGCGCCAATCCACGGATTACAAGTGCCACTGTTTGATTACCGGCAACCCCACCCATTGAAGGCACAATTGTCATCAAGACGGCAATGGCTGCCATTTGCTCTAGCGTTGCTTCAAACATATTTGAAACCGAGGCAGCAGCAAGTGCAGCGAGTACGTTAGCACCTAACCATACGCTGCGACGCCTTGCTGATTTAACCACTGGAGCAAAGGTGTCTTCATCATCATCCATACCCGCCATACTCATCATCGAGTGCTCTGCGTCTTCACGAATGATATCAACCACGTCATCGATGGTGATACGACCGACGAGGTGATGTTCGCTATCGACAACCGGTGCGGAGACCCAGTCACGACGTTCGAACAGCGATGCTACATCCGAGTCACTGGTTTCGACGTGAATCGCTTCATCGGCATCGTCCATGACGTCACTGACTTTGATATCAGGCTGAGTGGTTAACAAAGTGGTCAATGAAAGGTGACCAATCAGCATATCGTCTTCGTCAATAACATACAGCGCATCAGTGGCTTCTGGAAGCTCCCCTTTCATACGCAAGTAACGCAATACCACATCGACATCAACATCACTACGAATGGTAATGAAGTCGGTATTCATAATACCGCCAGCGGTATCCTCGGGGTACGACAGTGCGGTTTCGACACGCAGTCGATCGACGGCATCCATCTGTGAAAGAACTTCGCGAGAGACATCGTCAGGAAGGCTACGCAGGACGTATGCAACGTCATCGGTATCCATGCCCTCAGTAGCTTCTGCAAGCTTCTCTGGTGCCATTTTAGAGACAAGGGCGTCTTTTACATCCTCGTTGAGTTCATCGAGGATTTCACCATAGTCTTCAGGATCGGTAAGTTGCCACAATACCTCACGGCTTTTTCGTGGAGAGGCCTCTAAAAGGTGGGCAATATCTTCAGGCTCCATATCCTGAAGTTGTCTACGAACGAATACGAAGCGGCCGTTTTCCAGCGCTTCAGTGACTTCTTGGAGGGTTTGGTGAGCTTGATCGAATTCTATTTGCTCTGCCATGGATGCCCCCTACACTCAACTGCTTTTTAATGTACTGAATATTAGCCTAATTCTGCTTGTTAATTAATAAGAAGTTATGAATGAGGAGAAAGTTTTTGTCATGAGGGTAGGAGTGTTTAGATACTATTCATCTTCATCGAAGCGATGCTCAACAAGGTCGCATACCGCGTTGAGCGCTTGCTCTGCTTGAGTGCCTGTCGCTTTAATGGTGATATTTTCACCTTGAGCCGACTCGAGCATCAGAAGACCCATGACGCTATCGGCCGTGGCTTCTTTCTGTTCGTGGTTACATATCGTCACTGTGGCATCAAAACTTTGCGCAAGTTCAACCAGTTTAACCGCTGCGCGGGCATGTAGACCAAGACGGTTAAGAATAAGAACAGTGCGTGAGTGAGACATGTAACTTCCTATTTGTTTTTTTCTAGCGAGGCGTGACGGATTTTGACTTTGTGCCCAAGCTGTTCGAAGTACTCACCAATTTGTTGAGTAATGTAGACTGAGCGATGCTTACCACCGGTGCAACCGATCGCAACGGTAAGGTAACTGCGGTTGTTTTTTTCTAACAGAGGAAGCCAGCGCTCAACGAACCCTTGGATCTGCTGCTTTAGTTCGATGACGTCTGGATAAGATTCAAGGAAAGACTTAATCGGAGCGTCGAGCCCGGTCATTGGACGCAATTCTGGCTGCCAGTGTGGGTTAGGCAGAAAGCGCACATCAAACACATAATCAGCGTCGCTTGGCATACCGAACTTAAAGCCAAAAGATTGGAAGACCATGACAAGCTCTTTCTTCTCTCGACCTTCTAGTTGAAAGCGTATGGTTTCACTTAAATCATGAATCGACTGCTCACTTGAGTCGATAATGAAATCTGCTTGCTCTTTGATTGGGGCAAGGAGAGCGTGCTCTAAGTCGATAGCTTGCTCTAGAGACAGCTTGTCTTCTCTTTGTGAAAGCGGATGAATTCGACGAGTTTCACTGTATCGAGTGAGTAGTACTGATTTGCTGGCATCCAAAAACAGCAGCTTTACATCATGCTTGAGACTAAGTTGGTCGAGCGTCAGTGATAGCTGAGCTAGATTCTTGGGTAAGTTCCTAATATCAATACTTACCGCGACACTTTGCTGAGTATCTTGCGTTGAATCGACAAAAGGACCGAGAAGGTCGACGGGAAGATTGTCGACGCAGTAGTAGCCTGAGTCTTCTAACACACGCAGAGCGACACTTTTGCCAGCTCCTGAGTGTCCACTTACCACAACCAAACGCATGTCAGCTTTTTTCCTTGATTAGTGACTAACGATGATGTCGTAAAGCTCTTGGTCACTTTGAGCATTACGAAGTTGTTTCAACACGGCTTTGTCGTTAAGACGTTCAGCCATGCAAGAAAGTGTCTTTAGATGCTCTTTACATTGCGCGTCTGGCACAAGCAGGGCGAACATAAGATCGACCGGACGATTGTCAATGGCATCAAAGTCGACGGCATCTTGGCATTGCAACAATACAGCGACGGCTTTATCGCTGTCTTGCATACGAGCGTGAGGAATGGCGATTCCATTGCCGATACCGGTACTGCCCACTTTTTCGCGGCTAAGCATACACTCGAACAGTTCCGTTGAGTTTTGTCCGGTGTGCTCTGCGGCGATCTCACTAATGATTTCTAGGGCGCGCTTTTTGCTCGTACAAGGGACTGCACTTTTGGTGCAGTCCAATGTTAATACTTCACTTATTTGCATTTTAGTGATTACTTAATTTTTCTTTATGCTTATTCAGTTGTCGAGTTAGCTTATCTACTAACGAGTCAATCGCAGCATACATACTCTCATCATTGGAGGCTGCGTGAATTTCAGCTTGATTTACGTGGAGCGTAGCTTCGGCGATCTGGTTTAGTTTTTCAACTTTTAAAACCACATGAATGTTATTTATATGCTCAAAAAAGCGCTCGAGCTTCTGAAATTTACTGTGAACGTAGTCTTGCATTGAATCAGTGAGATCAACATGGTGGCCTGTAATTTGAATTTGCATAGACTTTCCTTCTTAGTTAATGACCTTAAAGTAGGCGTTTTCGCTGACTGGAAGGGGCGATGCCCAGAGATTCACGGTATTTCGCTATGGTTCGCCTAGCGACCTGAATTCCTTGGTCAGCGAGTTGAGCTGCGATTTTACTATCGCTCAATGGCTTGGCTGGGTTTTCCGCAGCAACAAGCTTCTTGATTAGGGCGCGGATGGCGGTTGATGAGCATTCGCCGCCATTGTCTGTTGAGACATGGCTAGAGAAGAAATATTTGAGCTCAAAAATACCGCGCGGAGTATGCATATATTTTTGTGTGGTGACACGAGATATGGTGGACTCGTGCATGTCGACGGCAAGCGCGACGTCATTGAGCACCATAGGTTTCATGGCCTCTTCACCGTATTCAAAGAAGTCGTGTTGATGCTCTACAATGCACTTAGCTACTTTGAGCAGCGTTTCATTGCGGCTCTCTAGGCTTTTGATCAGCCATTTGGCTTCTTGAAGGTTTGAGCGAATATACTGGCTGTCTGCACTGTTGCCAGTACCCAGCTGAGCATATTGTTGGTTCACCTTGAGCTTAGGTACGCTGTCAGGGTTGATCTGTACCACCCACTTTCCGCGGTCTTTAAACACGGATACGTCAGGAACGACATATTCCGTTTCATCTGGGGTAATTTTACTGCCGGGTCTTGGGTCGAGCTGTTGAATCAGTTTTAGAACTTCGCGAAGCTCTGCTTCTTTGAGCTTGGTTTCTTTGATAACGAGTTTGTAATCTCGGTTACCCAACTGGTCAATGTGATGAGTGAGCACTAACTTGGCTTCAGCTAACCACGGTGTATCCTCTGGGAAGGTAGCAAGTTGCAGCAGTAGGCAGTCCTGAAGATTGAGCGACGCGATACCGAGTGGATCAAACTGCTGTATGCGTTTGCGAACCGCTTCGACTTCATCAAGCTCGACATCTTCAATATCGACACTCTCAAGAATGTCTTCACAGGATAGGGTGAGATATCCGTAGTCATCCACCGCGTCGATAATAGCGAGCGCAATGGCACGATCGGTCTCAGAGAAAGGTGTTAAATCGAGCTGCCAGACGAGGTAGTCCTGCAGTGACTGTGTCGTCTCACCTTGATAGATCGGCATATCATCATCAACGGCGATACCTGTGTTACCTGTGTTGGCACTGTAGACGTCGTCCCAAGTGGTATCCATCTCGAGTTCATTGGAAATCTCTGATTTTTCAATCTGTTCAGAGCTGTCCTTGAGATCGGGCTCGCTAGTGACCTCTGCAGTAGTGCCCTCATCTTTGCTGTCTGAGCTCGCTTTCTCTTCGTTGTTCGATTCTTCGGAAGATTCTTCGACATCGAGAAGAGGATTTGAGTCCAGTGCCTCTTGGATCTCTTGCTGCAAATCGAGCGTGGACAACTGCAGCAAGCGAATTGCTTGTTGCAACTGAGGCGTCATTGCTAACTGTTGACCTAGCTTGAGTTGTAATGAGGGTTTCATGCAGTGTTATGGGCCTATTATAAATATTGTATCCGTGCCTATTAAATCATAGTCTGAATTGTTCACCGAGATAAACCTGTTTTACGTGTTCATTATTGAGAACATCTTCAGGACTTCCTTCAGCGATCAAGTGACCTTGACTTACGATGTAGGCTTTTTCGCAGACATCTAGCGTTTCACGCACATTGTGGTCGGTGATAAGGACACCCAACCCTCTGTCGCGCAAGTGTTCAATGATTTTCTTTATATCAATTACTGAGATTGGGTCAACCCCAGCAAATGGCTCATCGAGCAGAATAAACTGCGGGTTTGCAGCCAGAGCTCTAGCGATTTCTACACGTCTTCTCTCACCACCGGAGAGGGCCATGCCTGCGCTTTTGCGGATATGCTGAATATTAAACTCATCAAGCAAATCTTCCAGTCGGTCCTGTCTTTGCTCTTGGGTGAGCTCATTGCGGGTTTCAAGAACCGCCATAATGTTGTGTTCAACACTCAGCTTACGGAAGATGGATGCTTCTTGAGGTAAGTAGCCAATGCCCATTTTGGCGCGGCTATGCATAGGCAAAATGCTGATGTCATTGTCATCGATAGTGATTGTGCCTTCATCGCGAGCAACCAGACCAACGATCATGTAAAACGAGGTTGTTTTACCTGCACCATTCGGGCCGAGCAGACCGACAATTTGACCTGACTCTACCGACAGGCTCACATCGGATACGACCTTGCGGTTTTTATAGCTTTTCGCCAAATGCGCGGCTTTAAGTAACGCCATACTGGACTCTACTTCTCTTGAACTTGTTGTGGTTGAAGAACCGTGGATACGCGCTCGTTGGCGTTGCCATCAGCAACCAGCTTTTGTGATGAAATTCGGTACTTAATTGTAGTACCTCGGATGACACTGTCGTCTTGAGACAGCATGGCTTGTTGCTTCATCGTGAGCTGATCGTCTTTTAGCGAGTAGTGAAGCTCTTTCGCTTCGCCGTATAGGGTTTTACCGTCGTCAGTCAACTGAGAAAAGGTAGCGAGATCGCCAAAGCCTTGGATCACTTGAATCGCCCCAGTTTGTGCTTCTCGAGTAACGACAATTTTGTCTGCGTTGATGTTAATACTGCCTTGTTTTAACTTCACATCACCTGCAAAGGTCACTTGATTGCTTTTCATATCAAGCTGCTGCGTGTCTGAGTCAATGTATACCGGTTGTTCAGTATCCGTTGATAGCGCCAACGCCGCTGTCGGAAGCAACAAACACAGGCTGAGACTAAGGTGCGAGAGTTTCATATTTGCTATTCACTTTTTTATACAGTTCCGCGAGGTGGTTAGCGAAGTTTCCTTTCATCGCCTCTCCTTGCGTTTCAAATTTAGGGCCCAGCATAATGACTTTGCTGTCAGCCCAAAAATCACGATTTTCGAGTTTGATACTCATTTGCTGGGTAGACAAGGTGTCAAAGCCAGAGTCTGCCAGCAAGTTTTGTGCGACGACATTCGTATACAGCGTAAGGACTTCTTGTTTGTCCAGCACGGCTTTCTCGGCGGATATTTCCCACTCTTGCGTTTCTCCGTTAGCGAAAATACGCAGAACGGGTTGCTGAAATACCGTTTCTCCTTTCTTGGAGAAATGCTCAAGGTGTGCAGAGCTGATGCTGTAGCTGCGCACCCCAGTGTCGCTGTACGAAATGTTGTGCAAGTTTGTGCCGCTAAAAGCGGGCAGTTCGATATCTGGCTCTATCTGGATGACATTCGAGTCATCCTTGCTGTACAGGTAGTAAGTACTGCCTGCTGCAATAATTGCAAGTAAACTGTAAAGAATACGAGATAAACTCATATACTTAGACCCTTGTGAAGCTCAAGTTCTCCCTTTGATTCTAGGATCAGATCACAGATTTCCCTAACAGCGCCGTGTCCGCCACGAATAGAGGTGACATGATCAGCCTTCTTCGCGAGCAAAGGATGCCCATCAGCAACACAGATACCTAACCCAACTTGCTCCATGACAGGCCAGTCGATTAGGTCATCACCAATGTATGCCGTGCTCTGAGCATCGATGTTCAATTTTTGACAGATGTCTTGGTATGCCACCACTTTGTCATCTTGTCCTTGATAAATCAATGAGATACCCAAAGCTTTCATTCGGTTCTCGACAATCTTAGAGCTGCGACCAGTGATTATGGCAACCTGGATACCCGCGCTCATCAACGCTTTGACACCATAGCCGTCACGGGTATGAAAGGTTTTAAGTTCTTCGCCATCGTTACCCATGTAGATAAGGCCGTCAGAAAATACGCCGTCAACGTCGCAAATCAAAAGCTGAATGCCTGCTGCCTTGTCAACGATGCTTTTGTTGATTGAACCGTATAAAGTTTCGACTTGTTCAGACACTACATTACTCCTGCTTTGAGTAGATCGTGCATGTTCAAGGCACCCACTACTTTATTATCGTCTAGTAGTACCAGACCATTTATGTTCTTTGATTGCATCAAGTTCAGACCCTCGGCGGCAAGCATGTTTGGCGTTGCTGTCGTTGGATTGGCAATCATCACTTCACCAATCGTGGTCTCATGAATATCGACTCGGCGGTCTAAAATTCGACGTAAGTCACCGTCGGTAAAGATACCAAGCAATGCACTGTTCTCGTCAACGATGGTCGTCATACCCAGACCTTTGTTGGAAATCTCGAGTAGGGCGTCTCTCACTAGCATAGTCGGGTTGACCATAGGTAGTGCGTCTCCAGAGTGCATAATGTCGCTGAGTTTGAGAAGTAGTTTGCGACCAAGCGCGCCACCTGGATGAGAGAGTGCAAAGTCTTCTTCGCTGAATCCACGAGCCTCAAGCAGTGCGATAGCTAAAGCATCGCCCATAACAAGCGTCGCTGTGGAGCTAGAGGTTGGCGCTAAACCTAGTGGGCAGGCTTCTTTAGGCACGGTAATCTGTAAGTGGAAATCAGATAATTTACCCATGGTTGAAGCCGGCTTACCCGTCATGCTCACCGTGGTGATCCCCAAGCGTTTGAACACAGGGAATAGGCTGATAATCTCATGTGCCTCACCAGAATTAGAGATAGCAATCACCAGATCATGAGCTTCGATCATACCCAGATCGCCATGGGCGGCTTCACCCGGATGAACAAAAAATGCGGATGTACCAGTACTGGCAAGGGTCGCAGCGATCTTTTTACCGATATGCCCTGACTTGCCAATTCCCATCACAATGACTTTGCCTTTGTGCTCTATGATGGCGCGACATACCGCTTCAAACTGCTCATCGAAATAGCGCTCTAGGTGCACTAATGCTTGAACTTCGGTATCTAAAACTCGCTTTGCACTGCGAATAAAATCAAAATCAGTCATGCTGCTGCTCCTACGCCGCCATGTTTGCGAACAGGTAGATTTGGTAGCCTAAGAAGAGGATAAACAAGATTCCCCCTTCAATACGGTTGATGCTTTTCGACTTACCTAGCGCCATAACGACCAGTAATAAAGACAAGCCTAGCATGACCCAAAAATCACGCCCCATCGCGTGCTCACTGAGCACTGACGGGTTAAGAATGCCCGGGATGCCCATTACCGCTAGGATATTAAATACGTTAGAGCCGATGATATTACCAACTGCCATATCATCCTCGCCCTTGAGCACGCCTGCTAGCGATGCGGCAAGCTCAGGTAAGCTAGTACCAATCGCGATAATCGTCAGACCGATGACAAGGTCGCTCATACCAAAATATTGTGCAATGGTGACAGCGCTGTCTACCAAACGGTCGGCGGCTAACGGCAAAACGATGAGACCGATAACCACCCACATAGCGGCTTTGCCGTTACTGACCCCTTCTGGGACTTCAGATTCTTGGTCGTCCAGTAAGGCATCATTATTACCTGTTTCTCGCTCAGCTTTACTAATTCGAAGCATGGCCAAGATAAAGGCAGCAAATAGGGCAAATAGAATCACGCCCTCAAGGAAACCAAGGTGGCTATCCCATAAAATAAGGCCCGCTACTAGTGTGACCGCAATCATCAGTGGGAGTTCGCGTCTCAGAACCGCTGAAGAGATAGAAAGCGGTTTGATCATGGCGGTAATGCCGAGGATAAGTGCGATGTTGGCAATGTTCGAACCAAGGACGTTACCCACGGCGGTGTCCGTTTTTCCGTCTAATGCTGCTGTTGCTGAAACCATCATTTCTGGCGCGGAAGAGCCCATTGCCAGAATCGTCATACCAATCACTAAAGGCGAGATACCAACATTGCGTGCCAACGCTGCAGCACCAAACACCAGTTTATCCGCGCTCCATACGAGAAAAACCAGTCCAATAATCAGAAACACCACGGCTTCAAGCATGTTTAAATCCACTTATTTTTTTCTGAGACATTTGGCGGCTAATTTTGACGCTTTGTCATCCAAAATGGAAGCTAATCAATAAATAAAATACCGATAGCGCTCGGAATTGCGTACCTTTAAAAGTACAGGCAAAGCGTTTGCTGTTTTTTAGAGTGACCTCTCTTATTCCTTAATCACTGTGAATTTGTTGAATTGTTTATACAACTGAATGAAGCTTAGGGTTTTAATTGCACGCTTGTATCATTATTATGGAGAGTCACTGAGTTTGAAATTCGAGATAGGGAAGTCTATGTCAAACAACGACTTGGTTTCGATTAGCAGGTTGTCTTTTTCTCGTGGCTCACGTGTCATTTTCGATGACATTGAGCTGCATGTTCCAAAAGGAAAAGTCACCGCGATTATGGGACCATCAGGGATCGGCAAAACAACACTACTGCGTTTGATAGGTGGGCAACTGCTGCCTGACCAAGGCGAGGTGTGGTTTGACGGCGACAATATTCCTACTCTGTCTCGCAAACGCCTCTATCAGGTTCGCAAGAAAATGAGCATGTTGTTTCAGTCAGGTGCACTGTTCACTGATTTGACTGTGTTTGACAATGTTGCCTTTCCCCTGCGAGAGCATACTGCTCTTGATGAATCCATGATTCGCACACTTGTGTTGCTCAAACTCGAGGCGGTGGGTCTGCGAGGCGCGGCGGATTTGATGCCAAGTGAACTCTCTGGCGGTATGGCTCGGCGTGCCGCTCTGGCTAGAGCCATCGCACTCGACCCTGAACTTATCTTGTACGATGAGCCTTTTGTAGGCCAGGACCCGATTACTATGGGGGTCTTGGTTGAGCTTATTCGTAAACTCAATAACGCGCTCAATGTCACCTCTGTGGTGGTCTCACACGATGTGCCTGAAGTCATGTCGATCGCGGATTGGGTGTACCTATTAGCGAATGGCAAGATTGTCGCGAAAGGGACGCCAGATGAACTTCGTAACAACCCTGATCCTCAGATTCAACAATTTCTCAATGGTGACGCGGATGGGCCAGTGCCGTTTCGCTTCCCCGCCATGCCCCTAGAACAGGAGCTCTTCTAATATGACGACACCTAGTCTGTGGATTCAGAAAGTTGGTCAACGAGCGCTCTCTATCGGTTATGCCTGGGGGCGCGCTACGTTTATGCTGCTCGGTGTGCTGCTATCCAGACCACAACCTAAAAAACACTTTCCCTTGTTAGTGAAACAGCTTCACAACGTGGGCGTGCAGTCCTTGGCGATCATTATGGTCTCAGGACTATTTATAGGCATGGTACTGAGCTTACAAGGCTATGTCGTGCTGGTGGACTATGGCGCTGAAGGCAGTTTGGGTCAGATGGTGGCACTCTCATTGCTTCGTGAGCTTGGCCCAGTGGTCACTGCGTTGCTGTTTGCTGGGCGAGCTGGCTCGGCGCTTACAGCTGAAATTGGTTTGATGAAGGCAACAGAGCAGCTATCGAGTTTAGAAATGATGGCGGTTGATCCTCTCAAGAGAGTGATAGCGCCTCGTTTTTGGGCGGGCGTGATCTCTATGCCACTGCTCGCGATGATCTTTATGTCCATCGGCATATGGGGTGGACAGCTAGTGGGGGTTGACTGGAAGGGCATTGATCACGGCAGCTTTTGGTCTGCGATGCAGTCTTCCGTGGAACTTGGACGAGATATTGGTAATAGCGCAATTAAATGTGTGGTCTTTGCCATCACAGTAACTTGGATTGCGCTGTTTAATGGTTATGACGCGACGCCGACCTCTGAGGGTATCAGTCAAGCAACGACTCGCACGGTGGTGCATTCTTCCCTCGCGGTGCTCGGATTGGATTTTGTTCTTACTGCCTTAATGTTTGGCAACTAAGCTTAAAGCAATAATTAAAGGAACTCTTGATGCAACAGACAAGAAAGTTGGAATTGTGGGTAGGCAGTTTTGTGTTGTTAGGCCTTGGCGCAATCTTGTTTATGATTTTTCAGGTTGCTGACGTGAAGAGTCTCGGCTCGGGTGACACTTACACCTTGGAAGCAAGATTCGACAACATAGGCAGCCTTAAAGTGCGCTCACCAGTAAAAGTAGGCGGAGTGGTTATTGGGCGTGTGAGCGATATCCACCTCGACAAAGAGTCATTTTTACCTGTGGTTAGCCTGTCGATCAGCAGTGATTACCAGTTTCCAGAAACATCAAGCGCGCAGGTACTGACCTCAGGTCTTATAGGCGAACAGTACATCGGCTTGGTCCCTGGTTTTGTATTTGACGATGAAGGCTACCTAGCGGATGGCGACCGTATTGAAGATACAAAGTCGGCATTAGTGCTTGAAGATATGATAGGCCAGGTGCTCTACAGCATTGGTGGTTCTGATGAGACAAGTAAGGAGTAACGCCATGTTTAAACGGTTTATTTTGATGGTCTCTGCGCTGTTTATGTCATTGAATGTGATGGCAACGGAGATTGATGCGACACAGCCTTACGATATGATTATGAAGGTGTCCGACAAGGCATTTTCACGCTTGGGGGCAGAGCAAGATAAAATTCAGGCTGATCCTGACTACCTCAAAGTGGTGGTTGAGGAAGAGCTGATGCCCTATGTGAACTATCGCTATGCGGCGCTTAAACTGCTGGGCCCAAACCTCAAGGGAGCCAAGCGTGAAGAGGTGCTCGAGTTTATCGAGGCATTTCGTGCCTATCTGGTGACCTCTTATGCTCAGGTTTTGACTCAGTATACTGGGCAAGACGTGAAGTTTGGTCCCGAGCCTAAGATCGACGACAAAACCACAATTATCGGTGTCAAGGTTACCATTATGGACTCCCCAAGACCGAACATAAATCTTGAGTTTAAGCTTCGCAAAGATAAGAAAACCGGTGAGTGGAAAGCCTTTGATATGATTGCTGAGGGCATAAGCTTGCTGTCTAGCAAGCAGTCAGAGTGGAATACTAAAATTCGCCAAGAAGGCGTGCTGTCCGTGGCGCAAGAGCTCGAACAGTTAGCGAAGGCACCTATTCGTTTTGAAGGTAGTAAGTAATCGTGGTGGCGAAATTAGAACAGCGTACTGACACAACGCTTGCTCTGGTGGGTAATATTGACCGCGACACCGTGCCCGAGCTTTGGCGCACGATTCAAACGGTTTCTTTCACCCAGCCAGAGGTTAAGTTGGAGCTCAAGCAGGTTGAACGCTTCGATTCTGCAGGATTGGTGATGTTAATCCACTTATTAGAGCATGCAAAAAATCGAAAGTGTCATATAATGCTCAGCTTCGTGCCCGATGAGCTGAACATACTGTTTCAGCTATATAACGTTGAATCAGTCATAGAGAAACACATTTAGGAGTATCTTGTGGATAGCACAAAAGTACAGGAACTATTACAAAACGCGTTGAACCTAGAAGAGCTGCACGTCAAAGGCGAAGGCAGTCACTATGAAGTTATCGCGGTAGATGCTCAATTTGAAGGCATGAGCCGAGTTAAAAAGCAGCAGATGATCTATGGTCCTCTGATGGAATACATTCAGCGTAATGACATCCACGCAGTTTCAATTAAAGCCTATACTCCAGAAGAGTGGGCTCGTGATAAAAAGCTGATGTCTCTGTAAGGTTTATTAATGGATAAGTTTCGAGTTATTGGATCGGATGCTCCGCTGACAGGCGAAGTGTCGATCTCTGGTGCTAAGAACGCAGCACTACCAATTTTGTTTGCATCTATCCTGGCTGAAGAGCCAGTTGAGGTAGCGAACGTTCCCCATCTTCGCGATATCGATACGACGATGAAACTGCTGAGCCGCCTTGGCGCAAAAGTACGTCGTAATGGTTCAGTTCATGTTGATGGCAGTGAAATCAATGAGCTATGCGCTCCTTACGATCTGGTTAAAACCATGCGTGCATCGATTTGGGCACTAGGCCCACTTGTGGCGCGTTTTGGTAAAGGCCAAGTATCGCTGCCAGGTGGCTGTGCTATCGGTGCCCGCCCAGTGGATCTTCATATTCACGGTCTAGAGCAGCTTGGCGCAACCATCACGCTAGAAGACGGCTACGTAAAAGCCGAAGTCGATGGTCGTCTGAAAGGCGCTCATATCGTGATGGATAAAGTCAGTGTTGGTGCGACTATCACTATCATGTGTGCAGCGACGCTTGCTGAAGGCACAACTGTGCTAGATAACGCAGCGCGTGAGCCAGAGATTGTAGATACAGCCGATTTCCTAAATAAGCTTGGCGCGAAAGTGACTGGTGCAGGTACTGACACCATCACTATTGAGGGTGTTGAGCGTCTATCGGGTGGTAAGCACACGGTAGTGGCTGACCGTATCGAAACAGGAACCTTCTTGGTTGCTGCTGCGGTATCGGGTGGCAAAGTAGTATGTCGTAATACCAGCGCACACCTTCTTGAGGCAGTGCTAGCGAAGCTAGAAGAAGCGGGCGCTGATATCGAGACTGGTGAAGACTGGATCTCGCTTGATATGACAGGTCGTGAGCTCAAAGCCGTCTCGATTCGTACCGCGCCACACCCAGGCTTCCCAACCGACATGCAAGCACAGTTCACGCTGTTGAACATGATGGCGAAAGGCGGTGGTGTGATCACGGAAACTATCTTCGAAAACCGCTTTATGCATGTGCCAGAGCTAATGCGTATGGGGGCAAAAGCAGAGATCGAAGGCAACACAGTGATTTGTGGTGACGTCGATTCTTTGAGCGGCGCTCAAGTGATGGCGACAGACCTTCGTGCATCTGCAAGCCTAGTTATCGCAGGCTGTATTGCTCATGGTGAGACGCTGGTGGATCGCATCTATCACATCGATCGCGGTTATGAGCGCATCGAAGACAAATTGTCAGCGCTCGGTGCCAACATTACCCGTGTCGCGGGCGATGAATAATAACATTTAAGATTCAATTAGCCGAAATCCAAGGGTTTCGGCTTTTTTATGAAGCCATTGTCGGAGAACAAAATGGTTGCTTTACTTCGCTGCATCGCAGTGGCTATTTTCGCTGTAGTGATGTTTGTATTTGGTTGTGGCTACTGTCTACTTAGCCCGAGAAACCCAAAACACGTATTTACCTTTGGTCGTTACTTTGGTGCCATGTCTAAAATCCTTGGCGTTAAGCTCGACCTTCGTCTTCCAGAAGATGCATACAAGCGTGGTCAGCACATCTATATCGCCAACCACCAAAATAACTGGGATCTTTTCACGGTATCTTCAGCGGTGACACCAAACGTTGTGACCGTTGGTAAGAAGAGCTTACTTTGGATGCCGCTTTTCGGTCAGCTTTACTATCTAACGGGTAACATCCTGATTGATCGTGCTAACCGCAGTAAGGCAAAAGGTACGATTGACCAAGTGGTTGATAGTATGAAGAAGAGTAACTTGTCGGTATGGATGTTCCCGGAAGGGACGCGCTCGCGCGGTCGCGGTTTGCTACCGTTTAAAACAGGTGCGTTCCACGCAGCAATTGGCGCCGACGTGCCAATCATCCCTATCGTGTGTAGCAGCACAAGTCACCTTAAGCTTAATAAGTGGGATAACGGACATATCATCGTAGAGATGCTGCCGCCAGTCTCAGTAGAAGGCTACGGAAAAGAGGACGTACGCAAGCTTGCCAATGTCTGCCGTGAGCAAATGGTAGAGAAACTTGCCGAGTTAGATGCCGAAGTCACTGAACTGAACGCCAAGAAATAACGAAAAAGGGTTGCCAATGGCAACCCTTTTTTCTATTCAAGCAGAGCGATTATTTGCGAACCGCGATCGCCTCAATTTCAATTTTCACATCTTTAGGAAGACGAGCAACCTCAACACAAGAACGTGCTGGGTAGTTTGCTACTTCGTGCTCATCAAAGAACTTGCCGTATACTTCGTTAACCGTGCCGAAATCGTTTAGATCTTTCACGAATACTGTCATTTTAACGATGTCAGAAACAGTTAGGCCAGAGGCTTCAACCACAGCTTTTACGTTGTCTAGAGACTGACGTGCTTGCTCTGAAATGTCGTCAGACACTTCACCCGTTTGCGGGTTTACTGGGATTTGACCTGAAGTCAGTACCATGTTGCCTAGGTCAACACCTTGAACGTAAGGACCGATTGCTGCTGGTGCAGATTCTGTATGAAGTACTTTTGTCATCGTTTTATCCATTATGATGGGATTAGTAAGAGGTCTAGACTGCCTCTAGGACAAATAAAAATCAAGCCTACGATGTTTAGAAATATCGTAGGCTTGAATATCTATTAACAAGGATTTAGTGACCGGTTCTATCGCTCAGTCACAATCTCGCGCGAGTAGACTTTTTCGCAGTATTTACATTTCAAGCGAATGTCATCGTGCTTTTCGAATACCTTAAAGCTGCTATCGACGGGTTCGTTGTGAGTAATACAGTTACTGTTTGGACACTCGAATACACCAGTAATCGTCTCTGGTAGTTCTAGAGCCAGCTTTTTGCACACTTCGTAGTTTTCAATCTGATTTACCGTTGCGTGTGGTGCATACAGGGCAAGCTTGTTCGCCTGCTCTTCGGTAACGAATACGTTTTCAATCTTGAGCAGGTCTTTACTGCCCAGTGCCGAAGAAGGCAGGTTCAAGCCAATGGTGACGCGCTGCTTCGATTGGTCCATTGCAAATAGTTTAAGCACTTTAATGCCGATGTTTGCAGGGATGTGGTCGATGACAGTGCCGTTCTTGATTGCTTCAACTTGCAATTGTGTTTCTTTAGCCATGACTGAATCTCTCCTTAAAGTGCTTCGTTAAGAACAAGGGCAAGCAGTGCTTCACGTGCGTATACGCCATTCTCTGCCTGTTGGAAGTAATAAGCGTAAGGCGTTTTATCTACGTCTACCGTGATTTCATCCACGCGAGGCAGTGGGTGTAGCACCTTAAGGTTGTTACGTGCGTCTTTTAGAGTTTCTGCTGACAGAATGTACGCCGACTTAATATGAGCGTACTCTGACTCATCAAAGCGCTCTTTTTGTACTCGAGTCATGTACAGAATATCAAGCTCAGGAACAACGCTGTCGATGTCCGTGTGCAGGCTGTATTGGATACCTGCCTCTTCTAGCTCTTCGCAGATGTAATCTGGCATCGCTAACGCTTCTGGTGCAATGAAGTAGAAGCGAACATTGTTGAACTTCGCCAGAGCTTGAGTGAGTGAGTGAACCGTACGGCCGTATTTTAGGTCACCAACAAACGCCACGTTGATGTCATCAAGGCGACCTTGAGTTTCATAGATAGAATACAGATCGAGTAGCGTTTGCGTTGGGTGTTGGTTCGCACCATCACCGGCGTTGATAACAGGCACACCGTTCGAGAACTCAGAGGCTAGACGCGCTGCACCTTCTTGTGGGTGGCGCATGACAAACGCGTCAACATAGGAAGAAATGACCTGCACAGAGTCTGCAAGAGTCTCACCCTTTTTCGCTAGAGAGGTGTTACCGCCACTGTCGAAACCAATCACATCACCACCGATGCGCTGGATAGCCGTTTCGAATGAAAGTCGGGTACGTGTCGATGGCTCGAAGAAGCAGCTTGCCACGACTTTATTCTTGATTAACTCAGGTTGAGGGTTGGATTTCAGTTGACCCGCTGTCTTTACGATGAGCTCTAGCTCTTCACGTGACAGTTCCGGAATCGAGATAATGTGCTTTTGATAGAGCGTATTCGCCATGTTTATCTTCCCTATAGTTACAACCAGACCAGATACTTTCTCTAAGTGATTTAGAGATTAACGACCATAAAAAAGCCCCCCATGATGGGAGGCTTAGAATTCGATAGGAAATAATAACGGTGCATGATAAGCAAATTGCTTATCGAGAGTGTGTAGTGATGTCAAACTCGCTTGCGCCATTAATCGTTCCCCAGACAAATTGCGAGGAATTATACGCCCAAATTTTGGGAGCGCAAGCGATTACATCAAACATTTAGCGTCAATTAGTGTGATATTTATTAACTGCCTAATGTAGCAACCATGACCGCTTTAATAGTATGCATACGGTTCTCTGCTTCATCAAAAACGATTGAATATTCAGACTCGAACACATCATTGGTCACTTCAAGGCCATTGAGTCCATATTTATCCGCAATTTCCTTACCTATAGTCGTCTGATCATCATGGAATGCCGGCAAACAGTGCATAAATTTCACGTTTTTATTGCCGGTTGCTTTAATCATATCCATGTTGACTTGGTACGGTTTCATCAAGGCAATTCGCTCATCCCAAGCCTCGGCAGATTCACCCATCGAGACCCAAACGTCGGTATAGAGGAAGTCACAATCGGCGACACCCGCTTGAACGTCTTCGGTCAACGTGATGGATGCGCCAGTTGAGAGGGCAATAGTTTGGCATTCATCAATAAGGCTTTGCTCTGGCCAAAATGCTTTTGGCGCGACAAGGCGAATATCCATACCCATCTTTGCTGCACCAACCATGAGTGAATTACCCATGTTGTTGCGTGCATCGCCAAGGTAAGCAAATTTCATCTGATGCAGTTGTTTGCCTTTGCCGTGCTCGAGCATAGTGAGAAAATCGGCAAGTATCTGCGTTGGGTGGAACTCATTCGTCAAACCATTCCAAACAGGGACACCTGCGTGCGCGCCTAACTCTTCGACAATCTCCTGACCAAACCCACGGTACTCGATACCGTCGTACATACGACCCAATACACGCGCGGTATCTTTCATTGACTCTTTGTGGCCAATTTGCGAGCCAGACGGGCCAATGTAAGAGACCTGAGCACCTTGATCAAAGGCAGCGACTTCAAAAGCACATCGGGTACGGGTCGATGCTTTTTCGAAGATCAGTGCAATGTTTTTGCCGATGAGTTTTTTCTGTTCTGTGCCAGCGTATTTGGCGGCTTTGAGTTCTTTCGACATATCGAGCAAGAATTGAATCTCTTTAGGAGAAAAGTCGAGAAGTTTTAGAAAGTTCCTATTTCTTAAGTTGTAAGCCATGGTCCGTACCTCTGAATTAGTTTTCGATTTTAGTTATACATATAAATTCTTATTTTGTGAATATTTATTTTAATTAAATGCAAAAAAAGCCCCTTTATAGGGGCTTTTGTAAATAGTTATGTTTAAATGCCATCGCGTTCAATAGGGCAGCTCATGCAGCGAGCACCACCACGCCCTCGTCCAAGTTCGTTCCCCGGAATGGTAAGAACTTGAATCCCAGCTTTGTCGTATTTCTCGTTGGTGTAGACATTGCGCTCATAGCCAATCACTACACCTGGCTTCACAGTAAGAACGTTGTTTGCATCGTTCCACTGCTCGCGCTCTGCTTCGTAGTTGTCACCGCCGGTTGTGATGATCTTGAGCTGATCTACATCCAGCGCACTTTCGAGCGCTTTGAGATAATTCGGTAGCTTCTCGACCTGCATTTGCCCATCGTTTGATGCTGTGAGTCGCCACGTATCCAACTTATCATTGATGATCTCTGGATAGACAGAGAAGGTATCGACATCCATATGGGTCATGACGGTATCGAGGTGCATACAAGAGCGATGCTTCGGTAGGTCGATAGCGATTACCTGGCTAGCTTGTCCGGATTTAAATAGGTTCGCAGCCAAGTTTTCGACACCTTGTGGCGTCGTGCGCTCAGAGATACCAATCAGAACCGCCCCTTTACCTATAACGAGAACATCACCGCCTTCTATGTTGGCGTTATCGTAGTGCAGATCTTCGTCGCCAAAGTATTTAATGAAATCTTGCCCAGCAAAGGTCGGGTGCCAACGATAGATAGCACGCAGATGGTTAGTTTCTCGCTGACGTGCTGGCTTCATCATTGGATTCAGCGACACGCCACCATAGACCCAGCATGATGTATCACGAGTAAATAGGTGGTTAGGTAGCGGCTCGATAACGAAATCGAGTGGCTTGCTCATTTTCTGAAGAATAGAAGGGGTCTTCAGAGGCAATTCTGAGTAAGCCAGTCCACCTAGCAACACTGTCGCTAGATGTTCGTTGTCCATCTGTGATAGATATTGACGGATTTCATTGGCAAAGATTGGCCCATAACGAAAATCTGAAATTTGTGTCTCTAAAAGCCAGGTTTTGGCTTGCTCGACCGCAAGCGTTTCAACTAACAAGTCATGAAGTAACAACACCTCGACATCTTGACTGCGTAGCGTATTGGCAAATGCATCATGCTCTTCGCCTGCGGCTTCTACCGCGAGTACATCATCAAACAGTAACTCATGGCAGTTAGATGGGGTGAGGTGGGTTAGGGCTCTTTCTGGACGGTTTAACAAAACACGTCGTAATTGACCGACTTCCGAGCCGACGTACAACTTACTCATTACGATTCCTTTCAGCTTTAACTGCCGCTATTTATGACAAGCTTGTTATCAAGATGCAAGTTAGCATGGCAGTTAAAATTACTGTAAATACATACTTAAACCATAATATTTATTGATGTCAGCTTTGTTAACAGATAATGATGGAACTGTTTTGAGAGTAAAAAAGCCGACCTTGATGCGTGAATATGCAGAGCGTTTTGAGAGTCTTTGTTGATTTTTAATTGGCGTTTTGTGCATAAAAATACGGGCTTTAGGTAAAATACAGCAGCTAAACGAATAAACCTTGTTATCTGACTCCTTAGTAAGGACATACGGATATGCATTTCAATCTCATAATGTTTCGTTGATGAATCGTAACAATCGTCACCACAAATGGCTGAATCGCCAAGGACAGTTTCCAGAGATAGAGAAATGTTAAAATTATGTTTATGTGATCTAGATCGAGTTTCGTCGTTTAAAGCAAAGACAAAAATAGTCAGGAAAGATCTCGTTTTGATCTTTCGATCTCCGCTGACTTCTCGTATCATTCATGCCGTTAACCTATTTTATAGCTGGAGCACTTTATGTCTCAACAAGATGAGTATATGTCCGTTGAAGAACTGATCGAATTTCAGAAGGAAGAAACTCGCGATATCATTCAAGCACTAATTGAAGATGGAAGTGATCCAGAAGCACTTTACGAGATCGAGCACCACCTATTTGCAGAAGACTTTGATCGTCTAGAGAAAGCGGTAGTTGAAGCGTTCAAGATGGGTTTCGAAGTTCTAGAAGCAGAAGAAACCGAAGATGAAGACGGCAACAAGCTGCTTTGCTGTGATGCGACCATGGAGTCGGCGCTTAATGCAGAACAAATTGATGCGCAGGTAGAGAAGTTGGTTCACTTAGCCGAGAAGTACGACATCATTTATGATGGCTGGGGTACTTACTACGAAGGTGAAGATGCACTGTACCCTGAAGAAGATGATGAAGACGAGTAGCTCCTCTTCTAGAGAAAAGGTCAGCTAAGCTGACCTTTTTTGATCGCGCTATCTTTCCAAAAACGATTTGATTATACTGCGCTAAATATGATCTGGGTCAAACTTAGCGAATGAAGATAAATCTCGACGGCCTCTGGCAACTCTCTCCCCTCACGGATCTTTCTATTCCTCAAGATGATCTGACGTTTCCTGGCCCATTGAGCCAAGTATTACCTGAACACCTATCAGAGCTATCCATTATCGAGCAAGAGTGGCACTTAATGCACGACTTTGAGCTGACCGAGCAGCAACTGGCCAATCCGGCGGTGGATTTGGTGATTGGCGGCGTGGATTACTATGCGGAAGTGCGCATCAATGGACGAGCAGTGATAGATTGTGATGGCAGTGAGACGACCTATCGTAAAGAGGTCAGAGCCCATCTTCAAGAAGGACCGAATCGCGTTGAAATCCTGTTTCTTGAGTTCGATGAGGATGACTTGCTCGTTGATATGGATAAGGCCCCAACCTGCTCACTTGTCCAAGAAAAAACGCGTACCGATGAGCGTATGGGTGTTTGGCAAATGCCGTATCTTCAGTTTATTCCTCACGTGCGCCTTGAGCATGTTGCGATGGAGCAGATATGGCACCATGGTGGCGGCTGCGAGTTTAAAGTCGACCTACATTACCAAACCTTTCGTTCTGGCCTTGTTTCTGCTTCTGTTAAGTTCAATGGCATGACGTATTTTCTGCCCATAGATGTTCGTGCTAATCAGGCATCGGCGCTGTTTCAGATAGAAGCTCCTAAGTATGCGAACCCTGAAGCCCCTAATAAAGACGACCTATATAACCTAGTCGTTGAACTTGATGGTCAACAGCAAGAGTTTGACGTTGCACTCAGCGAGCAGTTGTGTGTCACTCACATTGCGCTGTAGATTGAATGTAAGGCGATGCGACGATAGGAGCTAGTCTTGGTTCTCCCCCTTGATAAGGGGGAGTTAGAGGGGGTAGCAGCGCGCTCTTAAAGCAGCTGCTTCAACCGATACAACTCTTCCAACGCCTGACGCGGCGTCAAATCATCGGGATTAATCTGCGCCAGTGCTTCTTCCACTTCACTTGGTTCAGGGATCAAGCTTAGCTGATTAGCAATATCGACTTGTGGCGATTCTGCGCGAGCAGGGATTTGTCCAATTTGCTCTAGCTGCGTCAGTTTTTGGCGCGCGTTCTTAATTACCGCTTTTGGCACGCCAGCAAGGCCAGCAACAGCCAGACCGTAAGACTTACTTGCTGCACCTTCTTGAACCGCATGCATAAACGCAATTGAATCACCATGCTCAACCGCATCCAAATGAACATTGGCAAGGTTAGGAAGCTGATTTGGCATCTCTGTTAGTTCGAAGTAATGCGTCGCGAAAAGCGTCATCGCACCAACCTTGGTTGCGAGCCATTCCGCACTTGCCCACGCGAGCGAAAGGCCATCGTAGGTACTAGTGCCTCGGCCAATCTCATCCATCAACACTAGGCTGTTTTGCGTGGCGTTATGGAGAATGTTCGCCGTTTCTGTCATCTCCACCATAAAGGTTGAGCGACCCGATGCGAGATCATCAGAGGCACCGATGCGGGTAAAGATGCGATCTAATGAGCCAATTTCTGCTGATTCAGCGGGCACATAGCAGCCAATGTGAGCCATTAGAGCAATGAGCGCAGTCTGTCGCATGTAGGTCGATTTACCACCCATGTTCGGACCTGTAATGATCAGCATTTTACGCTCAGGGTTAAGCGCGATTGGGTTGGCAATAAAAGGCTCATCCATGACCTGCTCTACCACAGGGTGACGACCTGATTGGATCTGAATACCCGCTTTTTCGCTTAACGTTGGTCGGCAGTAATCTAAGCTCTCTGCGCGCTCTGCTAGGTTTTGCAGTACGTCTAATTGAGACAGGGCAGAGGCAAGGTTTTGTAACTGTTCTAAGCTTGGCAGCAACAAATCGAACAGCTCTTCCCAAAGCTTTTTCTCAACGGCGAGTGCCTTAGATTTTGAGTTCAGCACCTTATCCTCATGCTCTTTGAGCTCAGGAATTATGTAGCGCTCAGCATTTTTTAGAGTTTGCCTACGAACGTAGTGTGGCGGCACTAGATGGCTTTGACCACGGCTCACCTGAATATAGAAACCATGCACATTGTTGTAGCCAACTTTTAACGTGTCGATACCGTGGCGGTCACGCTCATCATGCTCAAGCTTTTCGAGGTACGCGGTAGCACCATTGGCGAGGTCGCGCCACTCATCGAGCTCAGCATTGTAGCCATCGGCAATCACACCGCCGTCACGAATAACGACTGGAGGATTCTCTTTTATCGCTCGCTCAAGTAGATCAGCCATCGACTCCATAGGTGCAGAATAGTCAGCCAGCTGTTTGAGATAAGGGTGCGCCACGGTCTCAAGACTGACCGCCAGTTCCGGTAGCTGTTGCAGCGCGCTTCGTAAACGAGCCATATCACGAGGTCTTGCCGAGCGCAGTGCTAGCCTTGCCAAGATACGTTCAATGTCACCGATCTGCTTGAGCGTTGGAGCAAGCTCGGTATAGAGCGCATCTTGCTTGATCTCAGAGATGGCATCCAAACGATAGTTCAGTGTTTTTTGGCAGCGCATAGGTTGATGGATCCAGCGCTTGAGCATTCGGCTACCCATAGCGGTTGCGGTGTGATCTAGCACTTCCGCTAGCGTGTTTTCATGACCGCCAGACAGGTTCTGGGTCAACTCAAGGTTGCGCCTCGTGGCCGCATCGAGAATGACCGATTGATCTTGACTGTCTAGTGTCAATGAGCGGATATGAGGAAGCGCGGTACGTTGGGTGTCTTTTACGTATTGGATCAAACAGCCTGCTGCACATAAACCTAATACACAGTTCTCGACACCAAAGCCGACAAGATCCTTGGTACCAAACTGTTGGTTGAGCTGCTGACGCGCAGTATCAATCTCAAACTCCCACACAGGGCGACGACGATTGCCATTGCGACTCGCCATGATATCAACAGGTTCAAAATCTTCAGGAAACAAGAGCTCTTTAGGCGCAGTGCGCTGCAGTTCAGCCAGCATGGCTTCTTCTGTACTGGGTTCACAAAGTTGAAAACGACCAGAGGTAATATCCAGAGTAGCGTAGCCAAATTTGCCATTTTGGTGATAGATTGCGGCAATAAGATTATCAAGCCTTTCCGAGAGCAGAGCTTCATCAGAGACAGTGCCGGGCGTAACGATGCGCACGACTTTTCTCTCAACCGGACCTTTGCTGGTGGCAGGATCACCGACTTGCTCACAAATTGCTACCGATTCGCCAAGCTGGACCAGTTTAGCTAAGTAGCCTTCGACAGCATGAAAAGGAACACCTGCCATAGGAATAGGCTCACCCGCGGAGGCGCCGCGCTTGGTCAGTGAGATATCGAGCAATTGAGATGCGCGTTTCGCGTCATCGTAAAACAGCTCGTAAAAATCGCCCATTCGATAGAACAGCAAGATATCTGGATTCTCTGCTTTTAGCTTCAGATATTGCTGCATCATTGGTGTGTGTTTTTGTTCCGCTTTCACTGTCACTTCTTTGCTACTGGTTTTTCATTGCCGCCTAGGATACGTGAAAGCGGCGAGAGCGAAAAGGGCAGAGTCGTCACTGATATCACGCAAGCGCAGGTATTAAACCCAATTAAGTCCCACACGAAGGACTAGGAGTTGTGTCAAATGCAAAACATATCTGAGTTAAGTGCCAACCTAGGTCAATTACTGCAACAGAGAGATCAGGTTTTAGTGACCGCTGAATCCTGCACAGGTGGGGGCGTGGCAACCGCGATTACCGATATCGCAGGCAGCTCTGCGTGGTTTGACCGAGCGTTCGTCACCTACAGCAACGATGCCAAGATGGAAATGATTGGTGTGAAGTCAGAAACGCTTGGGAAGCATGGCGCCGTGAGCGAACCAGTGGTGATTGAAATGGCGCAAGGAGCACTAGCTCATTCAAACGGAACCCTAAGTGTCGCAATCAGTGGTATCGCTGGACCCGGTGGAGGCAGTGAAGAGAAGCCAGTCGGAACCGTATGTTTTGCATGGGCATCTTCTCAGGGCTGGCAGAAGGTAGAAACCTGTTTGCTAACGGGTGACCGAGCGAGTGTTCGTTTACAGGCAGTAGAGCATGCACTAAGAACGTTACACACCCATGTTCTAGAAGATGAGCCGTTTAGCTAAGCCTATTGAAATATAAAGAGTCTTGGTGAAGTCACACTGAGGTCACAAAAAAATCTTCATACAGGTATAGACACTGTATGAATCAACAGTATAATAAAATACATCTTGCGATGAATTGAATGCATCGCTTACCTGATTAAAACAGCTCAAGCACGTAAGTTGCCTAAAGCGTATATCCGTAAAGGATAGTTGTGGAGAAAGTAATGGACGAGAATAAACAGAAGGCGTTAGCCGCTGCATTAGGTCAGATTGAAAAACAATTTGGTAAAGGCTCAATCATGCGCCTTGGTGATAACCGTACCATGGACGTAGAAACTATTTCAACGGGTTCACTTTCTCTCGATATCGCACTAGGTGCAGGTGGTCTGCCTATGGGTCGTATCGTAGAGATCTACGGTCCAGAATCATCAGGTAAAACAACACTTACCCTTGAGTGTATTGCTGCCGCTCAAAAAGCAGGTAAAACCTGTGCGTTCATCGATGCTGAGCACGCCCTAGACCCTGTCTATGCGAAGAAGCTAGGTGTTGATATTGATGCGCTATTGGTGTCTCAGCCAGATACCGGTGAGCAAGCGCTTGAAATCTGTGACGCTCTAGCACGCTCTGGTGCGATTGACGTGATGGTTGTCGACTCGGTTGCTGCACTAACACCAAAAGCGGAAATCGAAGGCGAAATGGGTGACAGCCACATGGGTCTGCAGGCTCGTATGCTTTCTCAAGCTATGCGTAAGCTTACTGGTAACCTAAAGCAGTCTAACTGTATGTGTATCTTCATCAACCAAATCCGTATGAAGATTGGTGTGATGTTTGGTAACCCAGAAACTACCACTGGTGGTAACGCACTTAAGTTCTACGCATCTGTACGTCTTGATATCCGCCGCACTGGCTCTATTAAAGAAGGCGATGAGGTTGTGGGTAACGAAACTCGCATTAAAGTCGTTAAGAACAAGATTGCTGCACCATTCAAACAAGCAGAAACTCAGATCCTATACGGTCAGGGCTTCAACCGCTACGGTGAGCTGGTTGACCTAGGTGTTAAGCACAAGCTGGTTGAAAAAGCAGGCGCTTGGTACAGCTACAACGGCGATAAGATTGGTCAAGGTAAAGCAAACGCATGTAAGTTCCTGCGTGAAAACCCAGAAGCGGCACAAGCGATTGATAGCAAACTACGTGAGCTATTGCTAACGCCTGCGATTGTTGAAGAAGCAGAAACTGGCGAAGCGCCGGCAGAAGAGCTATAAATCTTCAATTGAATTAAACAAAGCCCTGCACTGCGGGGCTTTGTTGTATCTGTTTTCCTATCAAGTTATTAGTCTCTATGTATCAACGAAAGCCACCGACCCTGTCCGCTAATGAAGCTGCGATCCAACTGTTAAGTCGCCGAGATCATGGCGAGTATGAGTTGTACCAAAAGCTTGCCTTTAAAGGCTATGAGGAATCCGAGGTTGAAGCCGCGATAGAGCTGTGTAAGTCATATCGATATCTTGATGATCTGCGCTTTGCCAAAAGCCAGGTAAGGCAGCATGTCTACAAGGGGCATGGTGAACGTCGAATTCGTCAAGAGCTGAATCAAAAGCGCGTCTCAGAGTCGGTCGTGAATGAAGCCTTGATGGAAGAAGAAGTCGATTGGTTTGAGCTGGCGAAAACCACAGCTGAGAAAAAGTTTCGCCATGGAAAAGCCAGTGATCCCAAAGAATATGCCAAGCAAGTGCGATTTCTACAGTATCGAGGCTACTCTTTTGACCAAATAAACTACGCACTAGATTCACTAGAAAGTGAATAACACCTTCCCGTCACTGCCCGCAAATACTTGTCCTGACTTGAATAAACTTTAAATTCCTTTCGTTTGTTGCCTTTTTTACCAGAAGACTAGGCGAATCCTTACTCATGGGGTTACAATATGCCCCCAAAATCTAACTCGAATTATTTCAGGAAGAGCTGCATGTACATGAGCACAGACGAGGTTCGCAACGCGTTCCTTAAGTTCTTTGAGAGCAAAGGGCACCAAATCGTAGACAGTTCATCGTTGGTTCCACACGATGACCCAACTCTGCTTTTCACAAACGCCGGTATGAACCAGTTTAAAGACTGTTTCCTTGGCCTAGAAAAGCGTAACTACACTCGTGCCACTACGGCCCAGCGTTGTGTTCGCGCTGGTGGTAAGCACAACGACCTTGAGAACGTTGGCTTCACTGCTCGTCACCACACTTTCTTTGAGATGCTGGGTAACTTCAGCTTCGGTGATTACTTCAAAGAAGATGCCATCAGCTTTGCTTGGGAATTCCTAACTGAGACGCTAAAACTGCCAAAAGATCGCCTGCTGGTGACAGTTTATGAAACTGACGACGAAGCATTCGAGATCTGGAACAAGCAAGTAGGCGTTCCTGCCGACCGCATCGTTCGTATCGGTGATAAAGAAGGCGGTAAAGCATACGAGTCAGATAACTTCTGGCAAATGGGTGACACTGGTCCTTGTGGTCCATGTACAGAAATCTTCTACGATCACGGTGAGCACATCTGGGGCGGTCGTCCTGGTACTCCGGAAGAAGACGGTGACCGCTTCATCGAGATCTGGAACAACGTATTCATGCAGTTCAACCGTCACGCCGACGGTACAATGGAGCCGCTACCAAAACCATCGGTAGATACAGGTATGGGTATCGAGCGTATCTCTGCAATCATGCAAGGCGTTCACTCAAACTACGAGATCGATGTATTCCAAACGCTAATCAAAGCAGCAGCAGAAGTGATCGGCTACGAAGACCTTTCGAACCAATCACTGCGCGTTATTGCAGACCACATTCGTTCTTGTTCATTCCTAATCGTTGACGGCGTAATGCCATCAAACGAAGGTCGTGGCTACGTGCTTCGTCGTATTATCCGTCGTGCAGTACGTCACGGTAATAAGCTAGGTGCACAAGGCGCCTTCTTCTACAAGCTAGTTGGTACCCTAGCATCAGTAATGGGTACGGCAGGTGAAGAGCTTAAGAAGCAACAAGCCGTTGTAGAAAAAGTACTGCGTATCGAAGAAGAGAACTTCGGTCGTACTCTTGAACGTGGTATGACAATCTTGACTGAAGCGCTTGATAATCTTGGCGACGAGAAAGTGCTAGACGGCGAAACGGTATTCAAACTTTACGATACCTACGGCTTCCCAGCAGACCTGACTAACGATGTGGCTCGTGAGCGCGAGTTTGCTATCGATGAAGAAGGTTTTGAGAAGGCGATGGAAGCTCAGCGTCAACGTGCGCGTGAAGCTGGCCAGTTCGGTACTGACTACAATGCAGCGATCAAAGTTGATACCGATACTGAGTTCTGTGGTTACACAGGCACAGAAGGCAGCAGCACAGTGGCAGCCATGTTTGTTGAAGGCAATGAAGTGGAAGCACTCTCTGCTGACGACAAAGCGATTGTGGTTCTTGAAGAGACACCGTTCTACGCAGAGTCGGGCGGTCAATGTGGTGATGCTGGCGTTCTGAAAACATCAGCGGGTCTATTCAAAGTAGAAGACACTCAAAAGCTAGGTAACGCGATCGCACACCACGGTGAGCTGGTTGAAGGCGTACTTGCTAAGGGCGATGAAGTGGCAGCGACTGTCGATGCAGAGCGCCGCGCGGCTATCTCGCTAAACCACTCAGCTACGCACTTGCTACACGCTGCACTGCGTCAAGTTCTGGGTGAGCACGTAACGCAGAAAGGCTCGCTAGTGAAGCCTGATAACCTACGTTTTGACTTCTCTCATCTTGAAGCGATGACCAAAGCGGAAATCAAACAAGTTGAGCGTCTTGTGAACGCACAGATCCGTACTAACCACGTGATCGAAACCAACGTTATGGACATTGAGTCTGCGAAAGCAAAAGGCGCGATGGCTCTGTTTGGTGAGAAGTACGACGATGAAGTTCGCGTGCTTTCAATGGGCGAGTTCTCAACTGAGCTTTGTGGTGGTATCCACGCAAGTAACACGGGTGACATTGGCCTATTCAAGATCACCTCTGAGGGTGGTATTGCTGCGGGTATTCGTCGTATTGAAGCGGTAACAGGTGAAGCGGCTCTGGATGCGATTGAAGCGACAGCGGCACAGTACGAAGCGAAACTTGGCGATGCGGCAAGCAAAGCGAAATCTCTAGAGAAAGAGATTGCTCAGCTTAAAGACAAGCTAGCAGCAGTAGAAAGTGCCAACATCATGGGTAAAGTCGAAGAGATCAATGGTACTAAGGTACTGGTTGCCGCACTTGAAGGTGCGGATAGCAAAAATCTTCGCACCATGATGGATAACGCTAAGAACCAAATGGGCAGCGGTATCGCGTTCATTGCCAATGTTGCTGATGGCAAGATTGGTTTGATCGCAGGTGTGACTAAAGACCTAACTGGCAAAGTAAAAGCAGGCGACCTTGTTAAGATGGTGGCTGAGCAAGTTGGCGGTAAAGGTGGCGGTCGTCCAGATATGGCGCAAGCAGGCGGCAGTGATGTCGATGCGCTTCCAGAAGCGTTGCAATCTATCCGTGGTTGGCTTGAAGAGCGTTTATAACTCTTAAGTAAACACCGCTAAATGCCCAATCAATGTTTGTTGATTGGGCATTGTTGCTTTTGGTCACTACCTATTCAGTGAATCAATTGCACAGTGCAGAACTGCACATCTATTTAATAGGCGAGGCACATGGCGTCGCCTAATACAGGGAGCGGTCACTCAAGATCGTAATTTCAAAATTCGACAACACTATGTTGTCTTGGGAAGGTGAAGACTGGTGAAAAGACCACTAATCGTGCAAAAGTTCGGTGGAACTTCTGTTGGCTCTGTTGAGCGTATCCATAGCGTTGCAGAGCATGTAATTCGAGCTAAACAAACCGGCAATCAAGTGGTTGTCGTTGTCTCAGCGATGTCAGGTGAGACCAACCGTTTGGTTGAACTTGCCAAACAAGTAGACAAAGTGCCAAACGTCAGAGAGCTGGATGTATTGCTCTCTGCAGGTGAACAGATCTCTATGGCACTGCTGTCGATGACGTTGAGCAAACTTGGACACGCGGCGATATCTCTGACCGGTGGCCAGGCACGAATTATGACCAACAATAATCACAACAATGCCACGATTAGTCATATTGATACCAGTGTCATCGATGAACATTTAGCGCAAGACAAAATTGTGATTGTCGCTGGATTCCAGGGCATAAATGAAGTCGGCGATATAACGACATTGGGACGAGGTGGCTCTGATACGACAGCGGTCACCCTAGCGGGTGCCCTAAACGCACAAGAATGCCAAATATTTACCGATGTCGATGGCGTTTACAGCTGCGACCCTAGAGTCGTCAAAAACGCGCAGAAGCTCGATAGCATCGATTTCCCAACTATGCACGAAATGGCCCACAAAGGCGCTAAAGTGCTCCATCTTCCTTGTGTGGCTTATGCGTGGCAAAATCATGTGCCACTGCGTGTGCTTTCTAGCTTTGACGCAGGAGAGGGGACATTAGTGGCGGGTAAAGAGGCTAAACCTGGGATCTGTGGTCTAGCAATACAGAAACAGGTGGTGTCACTACGTATCTGTGAAGAACATGTCGATGTTGTTGATAAGCAAAAGCAGATGTTGGGAGTGGAAGAAAGTCACTGGGTGACAGATTCGACCTACAGTCATTTGTTGGTGAAAACAGATTGCCGTGACAAGCTAAAATTAGTCATTGAAGACAAGATCGTTACAGAGCAGGACGTCTCACTTCTGACACTTGTGGGGTCAAATGCCGCAGAGCAAGCGTCACAATATCAACAACTTCTCAACTTATCAGACATATCTGTTCTACACTTTTGTGAAGATACGCACTCAATTACACTCGTTCTCGAGCCAGGGGCTATCGACAAAGCGGCTAACGTACTGCATGATAACTACATTATCGCCAGTGGATCCGTTGAGAGAGAAGAAAAACAGGTACATTTGGGGTAAATACTTTTCAGAAGATAGTTTACGAAAATATAACTTTTGTTGGATAATAAGTTTCGTAGCAAGATAATTAGAGAATACTCAAGGAGCTAAGAATGCTGATTTTGACTCGCCGTGTTGGTGAAACGTTGATGATTGGTGATGAAGTCACTGTTACTGTATTGGGTGTTAAAGGCAACCAAGTTCGCATTGGTGTTAATGCTCCAAAAGAAGTGTCAGTGCATCGTGAAGAGATCTACATGCGCATTCAAGCGGAGAAAGGAAACGGTAACGTTGCATCAGGCAACTACTAATCCTAACTAGAGAGGGCTGGCAATTTGCCAGCCTTTTTGTTGCGTGAAATTTGCCATAAAACAGAGGCACCAAGGCGAATTTTGCTTAGGAAAGCTACGATTAAATGGTGGTTTGGTTAATTTGCCAACGCTTAGTCTGTTTTTTCCTATTTTTACCAAGAAAATGTTTGACTTATTTTTGGTAAATCGTAATATGTGCCTCCGCAAGACGGTGAGGTGGCCGAGAGGCTGAAGGCGCTCCCCTGCTAAGGGAGTATACGGTTTGTAGCCGTATCGAGGGTTCGAATCCCTCCCTCACCGCCATTCTTGCATTGTGTTGTATGACACTGTTCTTATTGAACATATTGCGCGCTCGTAGCTCAGCTGGATAGAGTACCTGGCTACGAACCAGGCGGTCGAAGGTTCGAATCCTTCCGAGCGCGCCATTTCTCTCTTCGGAGCGAAATACATGTGGTGAGGTGGCCGAGAGGCTGAAGGCGCTCCCCTGCTAAGGGAGTATACGGTTTGTAGCCGTATCGAGGGTTCGAATCCCTCCCTCACCGCCATTTATTGACTGTTTCAGTCAATTTTTTTGTTCAAAAAGAAATTAAATGTGATATGCTTCACAACCTTGCGCGCTCGTAGCTCAGCTGGATAGAGTACCTGGCTACGAACCAGGCGGTCGAAGGTTCGAATCCTTCCGAGCGCGCCATTCTCTCTTTTTTGTAGAGGATGCCCTTTGGGAAAGGACTTTCTCTTATAGAGAAGAAGGGTAATGCCCTGTAACGTCAAATGACAATGCGAAAACTTATTGCGCGCTCGTAGCTCAGCTGGATAGAGTACCTGGCTACGAACCAGGCGGTCGAAGGTTCGAATCCTTCCGAGCGCGCCATTCTCTTTGAAAGAGTGTTCTTTTTGAAAGAGATAGGGGAAGCCCTGCATCGTTAACTGACAACACGAAAATTTGTTGCGCGCTCGTAGCTCAGCTGGATAGAGTACCTGGCTACGAACCAGGCGGTCGAAGGTTCGAATCCTTCCGAGCGCGCCATTCATTCTACTTTGTAGAGAAAAGGGTAATGCCCTGCAGCGTCGAATGACAATGCGAAAACTGTTGCGCGCTCGTAGCTCAGCTGGATAGAGTACCTGGCTACGAACCAGGCGGTCGAAGGTTCGAATCCTTCCGAGCGCGCCATTTTCTTTCTTTACAGAGACCTAGGGTATTGCCCTGCAGCGTCGAATGACAATGCGAAAACTTGTTGCGCGCTCGTAGCTCAGCTGGATAGAGTACCTGGCTACGAACCAGGCGGTCGAAGGTTCGAATCCTTCCGAGCGCGCCATTCTTTAGAAACCTCGCTTCGGCGGGGTTTTTTATTAACAAAAATTTATCATATCAATAACCTTATTATTACAACGTAATGTTTTTAAACGAAAAATTGCGGTAATTTTAAGCGTGTCCCAGTTTTTCAACTTTAGTTTGTTTATGTTGAGATCTCATGTGAGGTCATAGTATGAAGTTCTGTGTAAGCCTAAATACACCATAAATTGTCGTGTGCATCATAGTTTTTCATTCGAATGACGTTTTAATGACGGCGTAAGATTAAACAAAATTGACAAACTTTCACCAATCGAGATAATCCTAGACCTCTTGCAATGGATCGATGCAAGGCCATTGTGAGTCAATCAGTGAGCAGTGACGCCACAAAAATGATTGAGTAACTTGTCAGGATGACAAAGAAAGGAAGCAACATGACTAATATTGGAAGCCTGCTAGGAGATGCAGCCACCCTCATGCTAACGGGTATGGCCGTGGTATTTGTATTCCTAACAATCCTCGTTTATCTCGTTCGGTTAATGTCAAAATTGGTACCAGAAGAAGTACCAGAACCGATCGCAGTTCCTACTCAGAATAAAACCCAACCATCCCCCTCAAATGGTGTTAGCCCGAATGTGGTGGCAGCAATTTCTGCCGCTGTCCATCAATACCGCACTTCGGCCGCTAAATAGATTGAGTTAAAAAAGCTTAAAAAGGAGTTTATGAGCATGTCTAAACCACTTGCTATCACGGACGTGGTACTTCGTGACGCCCACCAATCTTTGTTTGCTACGCGCATGCGTATTGAAGATATGTTACCGATCGCAGCTGAGCTTGATAAGGTTGGCTACTGGTCCCTAGAAACGTGGGGGGGAGCGACCTTTGATGCCTGTATTCGATTCTTGGGTGAAGATCCATGGGAGCGTTTGCGCGAGCTAAAAAAGGCCATGCCGAACACACCTATGCAAATGCTGCTTCGTGGTCAAAACCTACTGGGTTATCGCCACTACGCAGATGACGTTGTTGAAAAGTTTGTTGAGCGTGCACATGCTAATGGTATGGATGTGTTCCGTATCTTTGATGCGATGAACGATGTTCGTAACTTTGAAAAAGCAGTGAAAGCAGCCGTTGATGTCGGCGCGCATGCTCAGGGCACGCTGTCTTATACGACAAGCCCAGTTCACAACACCGATACTTGGGTCGATCTTGCTAAGCGTCTTGAAGACTTAGGCTGTCACTCTCTATGTATTAAAGATATGTCGGGTCTGCTAAAGCCTTACGAGGCAGAAGAGCTGATTTCTCGCATCAAAGCATCTTGTGAAGTACCGCTTGCGCTGCACTGCCACGCGACAACGGGTCTGTCTACTGCGACAGCAGTGAAAGCGGTAGAAGCTGGGGTCGATATTCTAGATACCGCAATCTCGTCGATGAGCCAAACCTATGGTCACACGCCAACAGAAACTGTTGTCGCGATGCTACAAGGTACTGAGCGCGACACCAACCTAAAACTCGAGCAGATCGAGCCTATCGCTGCTTACTTCCGCGAAGTTCGCAAGAAGTATGCGAAGTGGGAAGGTCAGTTGAAAGGCGTGGATTCTCGTATCCTAATTGCTCAGGTACCTGGTGGTATGCTGACCAATATGGAAGGTCAGCTAAAAGAACAAGGTGCCGCGGATCGCATCGATGAGGTTCTAGAAGAGATCCCACGCGTACGCGAAGATCTTGGCTTTATTCCTTTGGTAACGCCAACCTCGCAGATCGTCGGTACTCAGGCGGTTATCAACGTACTGACTGGTGAGCGCTATAAGAGCATCACTAAAGAGACGGCCGGTGTTCTAAAAGGCGAATACGGTAAAGCGCCAGCGGAAGTCAACGCTGAGCTTCAAGCAAAAGTGCTTGAAGGTGGTGAAGCGATTACCTGTCGCCCAGCCGATCTACTCGAAGCTGAGCTACATACGCTGACGGATGACTTGTTACAGAAAGCGAAAGCAGAGGGCATTTCTCTAGCAGAAGACACTGTGGATGATGTTCTTACTTACGCACTTTTCCCACAAGTTGGTCTTAAGTTCCTGAAAAATCGTCACAACCCAGATGCATTTGAACCAGCGCCAGGTAAAGAAGAAGCGAAGCCTGCTGCGCCTGTCGCAGCGCCAGCAACGTCTGCTCAAGGTATCGAAGCATACAGCGTGAAGGTCGATGGTCAGGTTTATGATGTTGAAGTGGGACCAAAAGGTGAACTGATGTCAGTAACGCCAGCAACCGCTCCTGCGGCCGCTGCACCAGCGCCATCTCCAGCAGCAACCAATGTTGAGGCGGTATCTGCGCCGCTAGCGGGTAACATCTTTAAGGTTAATGTCGCTTCTGGTGCGCAAGTTCAAGAAGGCGATGTCCTATTGATCCTCGAAGCGATGAAAATGGAAACGGAAGTTCGCGCAGCGCAAAGCGGCGTGGTTCAAGATGTACACGTTAAAGAAGGTGATGCTGTTGTTGTTGGCGCGCCTCTTGTTAGCTTAGCGTAAGGGAGCACCATGGAAGGATTGATGACCTTATGGTCAGAAACAGGGATCGCTAACTTTGAATTCGGCCAGATCTGCATGATCTTGGTCGGATGCATCTTGTTGTACTTGGCGATTCGCAAAGGGTTTGAGCCGCTACTCCTATTGCCAATCGGCTTTGGTGCTGTGTTGGCAAATATCCCTAATGCTGGCTTCACTGAGCCGGGTGGTCTGCTGTACTACGTCTACTATATCGGTATTGAATCGGGTGTATTCCCACTGCTCATCTTTATGGGCGTGGGCGCGATGACGGACTTTGGTGCCCTTATTGCTAACCCGAAAACGCTATGGTTAGGCGCAGCGGCACAGTTTGGTATCTTTGCGACCTTATTTGGCGCGATCTTGCTGAACTACGTACCAGGTATGGAGTTTTCCATGCAGGATGCGGCATCAATCGCTATCATCGGTGGTGCCGACGGCCCAACCGCGATTTTCTTAGCGAGCCGACTGTCTCCTGATTTGCTTGGGGCAATCGCGGTCGCAGCATACAGCTACATGGCATTGGTACCAATCATTCAGCCGCCAATCATGAAGGCACTTACCACGCCTGAAGAGCGTACTATCAAAATGGCTCAGCTGCGCCACGTTAGCAAAGGCGAGAAGGTTCTGTTCCCTCTTGCCGTGCTATTGATGACGATTCTGTTCTTGCCATCGGCAACGCCTCTGGTTGGCATGTTCTGTCTTGGTAACTTGATGCGTGAAGCGGGTGTTGTCGATCGACTATCGAAGACGGCGCAAAATGAGCTGATCAACATCGTCACCATCTTCTTGGGTCTAGGTGTGGGTTCTAAGCTTCAAGCTGAGCAATTCCTGAACTTCGAGACCTTGGGCATCCTGGCACTTGGTGCTGTAGCGTTCAGTATCGGTACTGGAGCGGGTGTATTGATGGCGAAGCTCCTCAATAAGTACTCAAAAGAAGACATCAACCCTCTTATTGGTGCTGCAGGGGTTTCTGCCGTACCGATGGCGGCGCGTGTAGTAAACAAAGTAGGTTTGCAGGCTAATCCGCAAAATTTCCTACTGATGCATGCAATGGGACCAAACGTCGCAGGCGTATTGGGCTCTGCCGTTGCTGCGGGTATCTTGTTAGCCCTCGTTGGCTAGCACTTTTAACTGCATTTGATAAACAAAAGGGAAGCGCGAGCTTCCCTTTTTGCGTTACTAGCTCAGTGTCTCTGGCGACTTACCGGAATCAAACGCACAGCTAAAGTGATTGAATTTGTTACATACTTGCTATTGAGTGATGAAAAGTTAATCTAGACTCAACTATGGAAATCGTTACTATGAAGTCTTGATTAGGAAGAGGAAGCTGCAATGAAGTGTAAACAGATCGTGATTCCAGAATTTGGTTCAGCAGAGGTATTGGCGTTTCAAGAGATTGAGGTTCCACAGCCTCAGGCCGGAGAAGTTCTGGTAAAGGTTACCTACTCTGGAATCAATCCGATTGATGTGAAAACTCGTGCAGGTCTTGGTTGGGCGGCTGCAGAGAACAAAGACAATCTTCCTTGGGTTCCCGGCTATGACATCGCTGGTTCGATTGAAGGACTTGGCGAGGGTACTCATGAGTTCGAAATAGGGCAAGAAGTCGTTGGCTTTATCGGGTTCCCTGTTCGAGGTGGTGGCTACAGCCAGTACGTATGTGTTCCTGAGTCAGAGTTAACTCCGATTCCTAATTCCGTCACACTTGAAGCGGCCGCAGCGTTGCCGCTGGCAGGTCAAACCGCGGCACAAGCAATCAATAAAGCACAAGTTCAAGAAGGGGAACGAGTGTTGATTTTAGCGGGTGCAGGTGGTGTCGGTCATATCGCCGTTCAAATCGCTGTCGCAGCAAAAGCAGAAGTGTACACCACGTGCAGTGAGCGAAATCTTGATTATTTGGCCACCTTGGGCGCGCATGCCATTAACTATGAGTTTGCACCGGCATCCGAGCGTGTAAGTGACGTCGATGTGCTTATCGATCTTGTTGGTGGTGATACGGCTTTAGATGCGCTGAAATGTTTGAAAGATAATGCGCGAGTCGTGACGATCCCTACGATTACCGCAGAGCTAGTGTGTGAAAAAGCCAAGCTCCTTGGCTTTGAAGCAAGTGGTATGTTGGTATCGCCAGATACTAAACAGATGGAAACCTTACTTTATATGGTGGGCGTTGGGTTGCTGAAAACGGAGATCCAACAAGTCTACCCTTATCAACAAGTGGTGGCTGCTCATCAGCAGGTAGAAACCAGCCGCACGCGCGGTAAAGTACTTCTTAATATGCAATGCTAGAAACGTTTTCTCAATTCCTTGCGGAGTCTTGGTTCGCCGACTCCGCTCTCGCTGTTCTTTTTATCTCTGGATTTTTAAGTGCAACACTTCTCCCGGGCGGCTCTGAAGCAGGTCTTATTGCTACATTGAGCCTGCAACAGTATTCGCCCGTATGGGTTATTATCGTCGCCACGATAGGTAACACCTTAGGTGGTCTCACTAATTATTGGATAGGGATTTGGTTACCAAATCGAACTCAAAACGAGAAGCATGGTCATAAAGCCATGGCTTGGCTACAAAAATATGGGTATTGGAGCTTGTTATTTAGCTGGCTACCCGTCATTGGCGACCCTCTCTGTTTAGCGGCAGGGTGGCTAAGAATGAAATTTCTGCCTTGTGTTGTTTTGATCGCTATAGGTAAGGCTCTGCGCTATATGGTGCTTACGGCCTTGTTCTACGGTCTATTCTAGTTTTCTCGATCTTTTAAGGAGCTCTTATGAGAAAGATCTGGCTCGGCTTACTGTCGGTGGTCTTTGTTTACGGTTGTAGCAATAGTGACTTTTCGACCCAAAGCGATAGTGCACTCCCTCCGGGTATCACCCTTGTTGAGGAGATGAAAGCCGATCCCGACCGGGTGATGATCCCATACTCCAAGTACAAGCTGGATAATGGTCTGACCGTCATTTTAGCGCCTGATGATTCAGATCCTCTTGTGCACGTCGATGTGACCTACCATGTCGGCTCTGCACGTGAGGAGATCGGTAAGTCTGGGTTTGCTCACTTTTTCGAACACATGATGTTCCAGGGCTCAGAGCATGTTGGTGATCAACAGCATTTTAAGATCATCACGGAGGCTGGTGGTACCTTAAACGGTACAACGACTCGAGATCGAACCAATTACTTCGAGACGGTTCCGTCCAATCAGCTTGAGAAAATGTTGTGGCTGGAAGCGGACCGTATGGGCTTTTTGCTTGGCGCTGTCTCGCAGCGTAAGTTTGAAATTCAGCGCGATACCGTCAAAAATGAACGCGCCCAAAACTTTGATAACCGCCCTTACGGTCTGATCTGGGAGCGTATGGGAGAGGCGATGTTCCCTGAAGGCCACCCATACTCTTGGCAGCCAATTGGCTATGTAGAAGATCTCGACCGCGTCGATGTCAACGATCTAAAAGCCTTCTTCTTACGCTGGTATGGTCCAAACAATGCCGTGCTCACTATCGGTGGTGATATCGATAAGGCGCAAACACTAGAGTGGATTCACAAGTACTTTGGCTCGATACCTAAAGGTCCAAGTGTAGAAAAAGCACCAAAACAGCCGGCAGTACTGCCTGAAGATCGCTACATCACACTCGAGGATCGCATCCGCCAACCTATGGTGGTGATTGGCTGGCCAACGACGAGTTACCGCGGGGCGGAAGATCAAGTGGTTCTCGATGCGATGGCGGATGCTATCGGTGGTGGTACCAACGGTTTGCTGTATCAGAAGCTAATCAAAACGCAGAAAGCCCTCGATGCTGGTGCGTTTAGTGACTGTAATGAACTCGCGTGTAATTTCTATGTGTATGCCATGGGCGCCTCTACAGACAAAGATGGCTTGAAGTCTCTTTACAATGACTTGTTAGCGACGCTAGCTGAGTTTGATAAACAAGGCATCAGTGACGAGCGACTCAAGCAAATCACAGGGCTTTCAGAAGCCGGTGCTGTGTTTGCACTGCAAAGCGTAAAAGGCAAGGTGACTCAACTTGCCGCGAATGAAACCTTCTATGGTCAGCCGGATCGCATCGAGCAAAAACTGGAGCAGATTCGCTCGGTGACATCGGAAGAGGTAAGTGCCGCTTACAAGACCTTCATTGAAGACAAACATAAAGTCACCTTGAGTGTTGTACCAAGAGGGCGAACCGACATTGCGGTGAAACCAGCAACGTTCGTGACGCCAGCACGCACTCTGCCTGAATATAAAAAGGTAACCGAGGCCGATCTTGAGCTGCGCCGTCCTGTTGATGATTTTGATCGAAGTGTTATGCCTCAGGTAGCGGAAGGGGTTGCTGCGAAAATGCCTGAGCTGTATCAAGTTCACTTCGACAATGGCAGTGAGTTATTGGGCACCGAGACCAGTGAAACCCCAACGGTTGAGATCCACTTCCAGATGCCAGCGGGCAGTCGCTATGTTCCTAAGGGCAAAGAAGGTCTTGCTGGCCTCACTGCTGCCATGATGGAAGAGGGCACAACAACACGTACGGTTGAGCAGCTTCAAGCAGAGCTCGATAGTTTGGGGAGCCGGATTGGATTCAGTGAAGGCGCGTACACGACACGAGTTTCTGTGTCTGCTCTGGAGCGAAACCTACCACAAACCTTAACCTTGCTTGAGGACATCTTGTTCAATCCTGCGATGAAACAGGAAGACTTCGACCGTCTCAAAGCACAAACGTTAGAGGGCTTGGTGTATCAGCATCAAAAACCAAGCTGGATGGCATCGCAAGCTACCCGTGATGTGCTCTATGGTGACTCAGTCTTTGGTCGCTCATCAGACGGCAGTGCCGAGTCCATATCGTCTATCACTCTAGAGGATGTGAAAGCCTTCTATCGCGATCACTACACGCCGCAAGGAACCCAAATCGTCGTGGTTGGCGATATCTCAGAGAAGAAGATCACCGATCAATTAGCGTTCTGGTCGCTATGGCAAGGGCAAGCCGCACCGCTTATCGCACCAGAGATCATTCCATCTCAAGGTGAGCAGCGAATTTATCTTGTCGATAAACCATCTGCACCACAAAGTATTGTACGTATGGTGCGTCAAGGCCTACCGTTTGATGCAACGGGCGAGCTTTACCTAAGTCGTCTAGCAAACTTTAACCTGGCAGGTAACTTCAACAGTCGCATCAATCAGAACCTCAGAGAGGACAAAGGCTATACCTACGGTGCCAGCGGTTATTTTGCTAGCAACCGTGAAGTTGGCGCGATTGTGTTTAGTGCTCAGGTTAGAGCCGATGCAACCCTTGCTTCTCTCGAAGAGATGATTGCTGAGCTGAAAAACTACAGTGAAAATGGCATGACGGACGAGGAGCTCTCTTTCATGCGCCTCGCAGTGGGGCAACAAGACGCCTTGACTTATGAAACACCGAGTCAAAAAGCCAGCCTGCTTTCGTCGATTTTAACCTATAGTTTGGATAAGGATTACCTTAAGCAGCGTAATGAGATTGTCGCCACAGTCGAAAAAGAGGCCCTCAATACGTTGGCAGCGAAGTGGTTTGACCCGAGCCAATATCAGCTGATAGTGGTCGGTGATGCCAAGCGTTTAAAACCACAACTAGAGAAATTGAATATTCCAATTACAGAGCTTGAAATCTCTCAATAGCATGACCATATAGGGAGGATGGGTGATCTGACGGAGAACAAGGTTTGCTGTCTGTCGGTGCATCCACCCTTCAATTGGAATAACAAACTATAAGCGAATCGCATTGTGACTAATTTTGCTAAGCGACTGGATCAAGTTGCTAAAGATGAGACCGTTTTCCGTCAGTTTGGACGCGGTGTGGAACGGGAATCGCTACGTTACACCGACGATGGTCGATTAGCGACAACACCTCACCCTAAGGCGTTAGGCTCAGCCTTCACTAATGAATACATCACGACGGACTTTTCAGAGTCGTTATTGGAGTTTATTACCCCAGTGTCGCGTGATGTTGATACGCTGATTAATCAGTTGTCCGATATTCATCATTTCACGCAAACCAAGCTCGGTGACGAGAAGCTTTGGCCTTTGTCTATGCCTTGTTATGTTGGTTCAGAAGATGACATCGCCTTAGCGCAGTACGGCAGCTCAAACTCAGGTCGTATGAAGACACTATACCGCCAGGGACTTAAGCACCGCTACGGTAGCTTGATGCAGATTATCTCTGGCGTGCACTTTAACTTCTCTTTTCCTGAATCATTTTGGGACGCATTATTTGGTGAGCAAGACGAGAAAACTCGTCAAGATGCCAAGTCAGAAGCTTACTTTGGGTTGATCCGCAACTACTACCGCTTTGGTTGGTTGATTCCTTACTTCTTTGGTGCATCACCAGCTATCTGCTCCTCTTTCTTACAAGGCAAAGAGACGAAGCTTCCGTTTGAAAAAGTGGGTGGGACCTTATATCTACCAAAGGCGACGTCGTTAAGGCTAAGTGACCTTGGTTATACCAACAGCGCTCAGAGTGCATTGAAGATTGGTTTTAATGGACTAGAGCAATACCTAGAAGGCCTTAATCAGGCGATTCATACCCCATCACAAGACTTCGCCAAAATTGGCGTTAAAGTGGATGGTGAGTACCGTCAGTTGAATGATTATGTGCTGCAGATAGAGAATGAGCTATACGCGCCAATCAGACCAAAGCGTGTCGCAAGAAGCGGCGAAAAACCCTCAGAAGCACTATCTCGCGGCGGTGTTGAATACATCGAGGTCCGTTCTTTAGACGTGAACCCGTTTAGCCCGATTGGGATTACCGCGGAGCAGATTCGCTTCCTAGACTTGTTCCTAACTTGGTGCGCGCTCAAAGATTCTGAGCCGATGGACAATTGTGAGCTAGAGTGCTGGCGTGAGAACTGGAACAAGGTCATTGTTGATGGTCGCCAAGTGGGTCTTCAGCTACAAATCGGCTGTCACGGTGAAGTTCTCGATAGTCAGTCTTGGGTAAAACGCGTCTTTGCTGATCTTCGTGAGATTGCCAAGCATATGGATTCAGCACACGGTGGTAACGAGTACGCTGCAGTATGCGACAAGCTAGAAGCGTGGAACGACAATCCTGAGCTTTCTATCTCAGGCCAGCTATTGGCGAAAACCAAAGAGCTAGGTGGACTTGGGAAAGTGGGCTGTGAACTGGGTAAAGAGTACCGTCAGAAGAACCTTTCTCACGAATATAAGGCGTATTCGACTCAAGTAATGGAAGATGAGGTCACTCGTTCGGTTTCAGCTCAAATGAGCATTGAATCGGCGGATACCGTTAACTTCGACGACTTCTTGTCTGATTACTTTGCTTACCTATCACCAGAGCAAGCTCAGGTCGCTAACTAAGCTTGCTAACTGAGGTTGCGCAGCAATACTGTGCCACTTACAATCACGCTAAAGACATTGTTCTTAAAAACATGGTTCTTAAAGACAGTGTTCTAAAAGACATAGTTCTCACGGTTTTAGCCAAGGTTGAAACCGTGAGTAAACCAAGGAGAAAATATCATGCCACTACTGGATAGCTTTACGGTAGACCACACTAAGATGCACGCTCCAGCGGTACGCGTTGCGAAAACAATGCAAACCCCTAAAGGCGACACGATTACTGTTTTCGACCTACGTTTTACGATCCCAAACAAAGACATCTTGTCTGAGCGCGGCATTCACACGCTAGAGCATCTATATGCCGGCTTCATGCGTGCACATCTAAATGGTGACCAGGTTGAGATCATCGATATCTCTCCAATGGGTTGTCGTACTGGTTTTTACATGAGCTTGATAGGTACGCCATCTGAGCAGCAGGTTGCTGACGCTTGGCTAAATGCAATGCAAGATGTACTGAAAGTCGAGAGCCAGAACAAGATCCCTGAGCTTAACGAGTATCAATGTGGTACTGCAGCAATGCACTCACTGGATGAAGCGAAAGCGATCGCAGAGAAGATCATTGAAGCGGGTATTCAAGTGAATAAGAACGATGAGCTTGCATTGCCTGAGTCTATGTTGCAAGAGCTGAAAGTAGACTAATTGAATTAGGTCGCGCGCTTTGAGTCTATCCCTGCCTGCGCAGGAGCGCGGCTAGCGGAAAATAAAAAAGGATGGCATTTGCCATCCTTTTTTGTGTTTAAAGCAGCATTAAGCCCACTGCGCCTCAAACCAGCTCTCTAAGATCACCACCGCTGACTGGCAGTCAACATTGCCTTTTGATAGGGCCTTGTAACCACCCATCTCAAACAGCTCCGAGCGAGCTTCGGCGGTAGACAGTCTTTCATCGTGCATTTCCACTTGAAAGCCGAACCGACCATGTACACGGTTGGCAAACTTCTTAGCGCGAGCGGTGATTTCATCAAGTGCTTTGCCTCGCACGTCGGTGGGTAGACCCACGACGATGAGGTCAGGTTGCCACTCTTTTAGCATGGCTTCGATATCATCCCAGTTTGGAATGCCGTCTTTGGCTTTGAAAGCTTTTAGTGGGCTTGCTGTGCCAGTGACCTCTTGGCCTATAGCACTACCAATACTCTTGGTTCCGAAATCGAAAGCAACGATGGTTCTGGATGTCATAATTTCTCTGTTTGTGAAGACAATGCGTTTTGTGAAGACGCTAACCGGGCAGCTTAGGGCGCAGTCTATGCGTGACCAACATCAGTTGAAAGCTGAGCGATATCGAACCCTAACATACCGACAGCGCTACTCCAACGTTCTTCAACCGGGGTATCAAAGATCACGCTTGGGTCGGCCTCTATGGTGAGCCAAGAGTTCTCAGCTAACTCGGTTTCCAGTTGCCCCGCACTCCAGCCAGAGTAGCCTAATGCGACGATATAGTTATCCGGCTGTGCGTCAGTGCCGAGTACGGCCAGAATATCCTTAGACGTGGTGACAGATACCGTGTCGGTGATCTGGATACTGGACTGGTACTGATCTTTAGGGTTATGAAGGATAAAGCCGCGATCTTCAGAAACGGGCCCGCCGTTTAACACGGGCTCGTCGAGGCTTTTGCTGTGTGTCGTTTGCGAGGCGATAGGAAGCTCAGTTTGCACTTGCTTAAGCATGTTTGCGACAGTGACATCGATTGGAGTGCTGATCATGATCCCCATCGCGCCATCTTCATTGTGCTCACACACATAGATGACGCTGCGTTGGAAATACGGATCCTTCATCCCCGGCATTGCCACGAGAAAGTGGTTGGCTAAGTTCATGATCGCCTCTCCCAATAGACTTCTACAATTGGCTACTTGCCTAAACGGCGCTCGATAGCGTCCATTAGCTTGCCAGTAATAGAGATGTCAAAGGCGGCTTCAATTTCACGAATGCACGTTGGGCTAGTCACGTTGATCTCAGTAAGTTTGTCACCGATGACATCCAGACCTACAAATATTAAGCCCTTCTCTTTCAAAGTGGGAGCTACTGCCTCGGCAATTTGCTTGTCTGTCTCACTTAAGGGACGAGCTTCACCACGGCCACCGGCTGCAAGGTTGCCACGAGTTTCCCCTTTAGCTGGGATACGTGCTAGGCAGTACGGCATTGGTTCACCATCCACCACGAGAATACGTTTGTCACCATTGCTGATATCAGGAACAAACGTCTGAGCCATAGCGTAGTTTTGACCATGGTTAGTCAGGGTTTCGATGATCACAGATACGTTCGGATCGTCTTGCTTAACACGGAAGATAGAAGCGCCGCCCATACCATCAAGTGGTTTCAGGATGACATCGCCATGCTGATCACGGAACTCTTTAATCTTCTCTGCTTTGCGCGTTACGATAGTCGTTGGCGTTAGCTCAGGGAACCATGCTGTGAAGAGTTTCTCGTTGCAGTCACGAAGGCTTTGCGGCTTGTTGACGATTAGCGTGCCTTTTTCTTCTGCGCGCTCCAAAATGTAGGTCGCGTAGATGTACTCTGTATCGAATGGAGGGTCTTTACGCATCAATACGGCATCTAGCTCAGACAGCTCAATGGTTTGCTCTGAAGTAAATTCGTACCAACCGTTAGGATCTTCTTTAAGCGTCACGATTTTTGTATCGGCAACCGCCGTACCTTGATCTAGGTGTAGGTCATTCATCTCCATGTAGTGGATTTCATAACCGCGACGCTGGGCTTCCAGCATCATTGCAAAGCTTGAATCTTTCTTGATGTTGATGGACGAGATAGGATCCATCACGATACCGAGTTTGAGCATTATTTTTCTCCCGTTAACCTAAATCGCCAAAGCGTACTTGAAGTGCCGTAATAGCGGTCAATGCCGCCGTCTCAGTTCTAAGTACACGAGGACCAAGCAGGGTTTCTTCGAATTGATATTGTTCTGTCATTTCAATTTCTTGCGCAGACAAGCCACCTTCTGGACCGATAAGAAGACGAACCTTATTCACGGGCTCTGGCAAGGTATTAATTGAGTATTTTGCTCTTGGATGAAGGTTGAGTTTGAGCGCCTCAGATGGCTCTGCACACCACTCCTCTAGCGACATGATTGGGCGAATCACAGGGATGGTATTCCGTCCACACTGCTCACAAGCGCTAATCGCTATCTTTTGCCACTGTTGCAGCTTTTTCTCAAAACGCTTGGCATCGAGTTTCACGCCGCATCGTTCTGAGATGAGAGGCGTAATCGTGTTCACACCCAACTCAACGGACTTTTGGATGGTGAACTCCATCTTATCGCCGCGAGAAATGACTTGTCCGAGATGCAAATCAAGTGGTGACTCTATGCTCGACTCGACCTTCTCTTGAATATCCACGTCGACATTCTTCTTCCCAACGCTGGTAATCGTCGCAGGAAATTCATATCCACTACCGTCGAATAGTAGAACCTCTTGACCCTCTTTCATACGCAATACTCGGCCAATGTGCCCTGCGGCATCATCACTTAGGGCGAGAGTGCCTAAAGATTGAATCGTTTCAGGGTGATAGATACGAGGTATACGCATAACAATTTCCAAAGAACAAACAGTATTGAGGTATAAGATGGATGCCAGCCCTCGAAATTACAAGGGCTTGGCTAAGGAATTAACCCTGATTTTTACACGCTTCGGCGACAAAAGGATTATCGTTGCCCTGAATGCGGCGGATACGCTCGTTTCGAGTGCACTCCCAGTTATCGACAGGGTAGCTTTTGTTCCAAGCTTTCATTAGCTTAGCTTGCTGTTTAGATAGCCTAAACCCGTACTCTTGACTCATGTAAAGGTAAGTGCGAGCAATAGACCCTCGTGCACGTTCAGGCGGCATCGCTTTGCGCTGCTTGAAGTTTACTTGCATTTCGCATTGGCCATAGCTGACACCATCGACCCCATTCCACTGCGAAAAGTTGTAGTTGGAACGATCACCGTTGACTTCACCAATGGCTGGTGTGAGGTTATGTAGGTCGGCTTCCATCAGTTTGAACTGTTTGTCGTTGCGTGTGCAGTTCTTGCGCCCGCCATCTTGCCAACATTGACGCTGGTGGCCAAACTGCCAAGCAGGCACCACGTGTTCCCACTCAATACGACTTGCGCGCTTTTCTTGTTTACGAACCTGATAACCGCACGCAGAAAGGTCTGGTACGCCTTTCTTACCGTTCCATTGAATATCACAGCCGCAATAGAAGCTCACAGGATGGTCGGCATAGATTTTTACCGCTTCTTTCTTCGCTTTACTAAAGCTACTCGGTGGTGCACCAACTGCTGTGATTGGAACGGTGATAGCCATTAGGGCGATAGAAGTGAGAAAGCGGCGCATCATAGTAAGGTCTAAAAAAGGTTGAGATAACCTAGTGTAACTCGCAAAAAAGACCTTAGCTATCGATAGTTAGCTCAGTTGTTTGCCAGTGTACTCTATGATTTGGCCGCACTTTCGACAACGGTAGCTGGCTTGCTGGCGCAAGACCTTATTGTGGCGTCGTATGGTCACAGCAAATGTGTCGCATTGGCAGCGGTACTCAAACGTGCGTCCCTGTACAGACTGGATATTGAGTGAGTGTGTGGTGTTTGGTGCAATATGGAATACTTGGTTCATGACCATCTGCCACTCTTTGCCATGCGGGCGCACGCGACCGAAGAGCGCATAGGTAATTAAATGAGCGACTTCATGGGGAATGACTTCGTCGATAAACGCCTGTTGATTCTCGACAAAAAGCACTGGGTTTAAACGGACCTCCCAGGTCTGTAGGTACGCTTTACCTGCGGCTTTTCCGCGCAGCTTGTAGTTGAGAGCTGGGACGGGGAAGTCTCTTTCAAAGTAGTGACGTGCACGCTCAATACAACGAGACAGTGTTTTTAAAGCAAGATAGTGAAGCTGCTCTGATAATTCTGCATCCACGAAGTTCAATCCAAACAAAAAGCGCCCAAACAGGGCGCCATTCTACTTAGGATGTGATGTTATGCCAACACATCAGACATGATGCTTCTTCTTGATGGTCTCATGGTAAGCGTGCCAAGTTCCGTACCCGAGGATCGGCATGGTCACAATCATTCCAATCCCGTAGGTGGCAAAACCAATTAAAATACCGCCGCAAATGATAAGAGCCCACACTATCATGGCCGGAATGTTGGATTTCACAGCGTTAAAACTGGTGAAGACTGCGGTCATGATATCGACTCGACGTTCCATCATAAGAGGGATCGAGAAGGCTGAAATGCTAAAGATAACCGCTGCGATAACCGCGCCAACAACACTGCCGGTAATCAAAAACGGCGCGAACTCAGTTAGGGGAGCGCCTTGCACTGATGGGTAGAGCGCATGTAACAGCGCAGCGATACGCATCCAAAATATCATCGCTACCGCGAGTAACACGGCAAACGCCCATTGTGATGTTGAGTTGCGACCAATGGCTTTCATGGAATGGAACAGGCTCGGTTTGTGCCCTTTTTCTCTCTCCCAAGCGGCATCATAAAGACCCAGCGCCAAGAAAGGCCCGATAAGCATATAAACCACTAGGCTTGGCATAATGACGAGGTGTGTACCTTGCCATTGCACCAATAGAACGATCGCGACCGCCGCTGCGGTAAAGCAGAGTCCGTAGAAAGCACTAATGATTGGCATACGTATGAGGTCATGCAAGCCGAGCGCGAGCCAGTGGAATGGGGCTGATACACTCAGTTGGTTGCACGGAATGGTTTTAGCGTAATCTTGATCCCTGACTTCATGTTTCTTCTGGAAGTCATCAGAATTTACAGTTCGAGGCATATGTCCTCCCTGATTGACAAACTGGCCTTCGTTTTATCAGGGCAAGGCGCTAATGGTCGCGTTGTTAACACGAGCAGCGACTCTCGCCGCAGTTGACGTGTCCTTACCAGCTTACCGTTATTAGCGTCTTCCCCTCTTAAGTGCTCTATTTTGCATACGAACAAACCGAGCAAATTGGTCTATTCGCAAGGGCACTTTTGATTAACTATTGACCGTGTTACAGGAAAACACAATTTTCAAAAGGGTATTAAATCAAAGCCATTTGAGTTGAAGTTAACAACTTGGTAACAAAGTATTTGAAAAGACAGGATTAAAAAAATAAAAAAGCCCTCAAAAAAATTTGAGGGCTTTTTTGGAGTAAATACTCAGACTAAGAGTAATTACAGACCAGCGAAATCACGTAGGATTGCCGCTTTGTCTGTCGCTTCCCAAGGGAACTCTTCGCGACCGAAGTGACCGTATGCTGCAGTCTTCTTATAGATAGGTTGCAGTAGGTTTAGCATCTCTTGCAGGCCGTATGGACGTAGGTCGAAGTTTTGACGAACCGCCTCTACGATGATGTCGTGAGAAACTTTTTCAGTACCAAATGTCTCAACCATGATAGATGTTGGATCAGCAACACCGATTGCGTAAGACAGTTGGATCTCACAACGGTCAGCCATACCAGCCGCTACGATGTTCTTCGCTACATAACGTGCTGCGTATGCTGCAGAGCGGTCGACTTTTGATGGATCTTTACCAGAGAACGCACCGCCACCGTGACGAGCTGCGCCGCCGTAGGTATCAACGATGATCTTACGACCCGTTAGACCACAGTCACCCATAGGACCGCCGATTACGAAACGACCGGTTGGGTTGATGAAGAAGTTGGTTTCTTTGTTGATCCACTCAGATGGAAGTACTGGCTTGATGATCTCTTCCATTACTGCTTCACGCAGGTCAGGTGTTGAGATTGAATCACAGTGCTGAGTTGAAAGAACAACCGCATCGATACCAACGATCTTACCTTGGTCGTATTGGAACGTTACCTGAGACTTAGCGTCTGGACGTAGCCAAGGTAGAGTGCCGTTCTTACGTACTTCCGCTTGCTTTTGAACAAGACGGTGAGAGTAAGTGATAGGTGCTGGCATTAGGATGTCAGTTTCGTTGGTTGCGTAACCGAACATGATGCCTTGGTCGCCCGCGCCTTGCTCTTTAGGATCTTCTTTATCAACACCTTGGTTGATGTCTGGAGACTGCTTACCGATGGTGTTTAGAACGGCACAAGAGTCCGCGTCAAAACCCATGTCAGAGTGAACGTAGCCGATTTCGCGAACGGTTTCACGAGTTAGCTCTTCGATGTCTACCCATGCTGAAGTGGTGATCTCACCACCCACCATCACCATGCCAGTCTTAACGTAAGTTTCACAAGCAACACGTGCTTTTGGATCTTGTTCTAGGATTGCATCAAGAACCGCGTCAGAGATTTGGTCTGCGATTTTATCTGGATGGCCTTCTGATACTGACTCAGAAGTAAACAGGTGCTTAGCCATGAGAGCTCCAATTACTGTTTTTAAGCGAGTGTCGAATCACTCACTTGTAATAAATTCAATGATATATAGTAGGTGTATCTACATCTAGACGTCTATTCTAGTCATCAATGTTCGATTAGCAAGCGATTTTTGCTTTTAACATATAGCCAAACGTTTGCCTATTTTGCGCGTGGATCGCCACATTCCGGCGACATTATTCGGCGATAATGCCAAAAAATGACGGTAAATCGTTTGCAGAGACTATATGGCTTTGCGACAATAGCCGCCGCTGATTATTCAATCAGTCTATGAAAAACTTGGAATTCGCTTAATGCACTCAGGAGCAGACATGTCTTCTCGTAAACAACTCGCTAATGCAATCCGCGCGCTAAGCATGGATGGTGTTCAACAAGCTAACTCAGGTCACCCAGGTGCACCAATGGGTATGGCAGATATCGCTGAAGTTCTTTGGCGTTCTCACCTAAATCACAACCCTTCAAACCCAGAGTGGGCTGACCGCGACCGTTTCGTACTGTCAAACGGCCACGGCTCAATGCTGATTTACTCTCTGCTTCACCTAAGCGGTTACGAGCTATCAATTGACGATCTTAAAAACTTCCGTCAACTGCACTCAAAAACACCAGGTCACCCAGAGTACGGCTACGCACCAGGTATCGAGACGACGACTGGTCCTCTAGGTCAAGGCATCACTAACGCGGTTGGTATGGCGATTGCTGAGAAATCTCTTGCAGCGCAATTCAACAAAGAAGGTCACGATATCGTTGACCACTTCACTTATGTATTCATGGGTGATGGCTGTCTGATGGAAGGTATCTCTCACGAAGCGTGTTCACTAGCGGGTACCCTAGGTCTAGGCAAGCTGATCGCGTTCTGGGATGACAACGGCATCTCTATCGATGGTGAAGTGGAAGGTTGGTTCTCTGATGACACACCTAAGCGCTTCGAAGCTTACGGCTGGCACGTAATTCCTGCAGTAGACGGTCACGATGCTGACGCGATCAATGCAGCGATTGAAGCGGCAAAAGCGGATCCACGTCCAACACTTATCTGTACTAAAACCATCATCGGTTTTGGTTCACCAAACAAAGCGGGCTCTCACGACTGTCACGGTGCACCACTAGGTCACGACGAAATCGCAGCAGCACGTGAATTCCTAGGCTGGGAACACGGTCCATTCGAAATCCCTGCTGACATCAAAGCAGAGTGGGATGCAAACGAAGCGGGTAGCGCAAAAGAAGCAGCTTGGAACGAGAAGCTAGCAGCTTATGAAGCGGCTTACCCAGAGCTTGCGGCTGAGTTTAAGCGTCGCGTGAACGGTGAGCTTCCAGCTCAGTGGGAACAAGAAGCAAGCAAGATCATTGCTGACCTTCAAGCGAACCCAGCAAATATTGCATCACGTAAAGCGTCTCAAAACGCACTAGAAGCGTTCGGTAAGATGCTTCCTGAATTCATGGGCGGCTCTGCTGACCTAGCGCCATCAAACCTAACCATGTGGTCTGGTTCTCAGTCGCTAACGGCTGACGATGCGTCTGGTAACTACATCCACTACGGTGTACGTGAATTCGGTATGACAGCGATCATCAACGGTATCGCTCTGCACGGTGGTTTCGTACCATACGGTGCAACCTTCCTAATGTTCATGGAATACGCTCGTAACGCAATGCGCATGGCAGCACTGATGAAAGTGCAAAACATCCAGGTTTACACTCACGACTCTATCGGTCTGGGTGAAGATGGCCCGACGCACCAACCGGTTGAGCAAATCGCATCACTGCGCGTGACGCCAAACATGAGCACATGGCGTCCATGTGACCAGGTTGAGTCTGCAGTGGCTTGGAAATACGCAATTGAGCGTAAAGACGGCCCTACATCGCTTATCTTCTCTCGTCAAAACCTAACACAGCAAGATCGTGACGCTGAGCAGCTAGCAAACGTTGCTAAAGGTGGTTACATTCTGAAAGATTGCGAAGGCACGCCTGAGCTGATCCTTATTGCGACAGGTTCTGAAGTTGAGCTAGCAACAAATGCTTACGCTGAGCTAACGGCTGAAGGTAAGAAAGTACGCGTAGTGTCTCTTCCTTCTACTGACGTATTTGATGCGCAAGATGAAGCATACCGTGAAGCAGTTCTTCCAGCGGCAGTAACTAAGCGTATCGCAGTTGAAGCGGGTATTGCGGATTACTGGTACAAGTATGTAGGCTTCGGTGGCAAGATCATCGGTATGACGACATTCGGTGAGTCTGCACCAGCAGGCGAGCTATTCAAGATGTTTGGTTTCACAACGGAAAACGTTGTGAACACCGCAAAAGAGCTGCTTGCATAAGCACCTTTTCTTGAAATGAAAAACCGAGCCTAGTGCTCGGTTTTTTTATGGCTATTCAAACTCTTTGCCCTTGTTATCAAGTGTGCGTTTGCCACAGTCTTGGCAGGTTATGTAGCGATCCATATCGTAGTAATGGCCGCCATTAATAAACGTATGCGCAAACAGCTTAATCTTGCCCATTAAGGATGGATCGGTATCGTAACTGCTTGGCTTGCGTACCAGCATCTCTTTGTGAGTGGTGGGTTTGTTGCAAGCTTTGCAGTAGGTTGAGCTTGTCATAGAGAACACCTCCTGTGCGTTAAAAACTGTGCGATTAAAAGACACAAGATCATGACTCTTATTTGAGTGTAACAAGGCTATTGCGAGGAAGAGTGAGCGCGTTAGAGAGATGCATCGCAACTAATGGTGAAAAATAGCGCAATCAAATTGCGAATCACGTAATGCGAAATGTCGGTCGATCGGTTACCATGCAAGCCCTTATCACGTGAACAAAAAGGCGTAATGCGATGCTAAGAGTGGCAATTAATGGCTTTGGACGCATTGGACGGAATGTACTCAGAGCGCTATACGAAAGCGAGAAGAACGACCAAATTAAAGTCGTCGCCGTTAACGAGTTGGCGCAACCTGAAGCGATGGCTCACCTGCTTCAATACGATACCAGTCATGGTCGTTTTGATAAGAAGGTTTCTCATGACCAAGAGCATTTGTACCTTACGCATAAAGATGGTCAGTTCGACACCATTCGTATTTTGCATCTTGAGGACATCAGCCTGTTACCGTGGAAAAACCTAGAGGTTGATATCGTATTAGATTGCACTGGTGTATTCGGTAGCCGCGCTGATGGCGAGAAACACATCGAAGCTGGTGCAAAGAAGGTGCTGTTTTCTCACCCTGGCAGCAATGATCTTGATAACACCATTATTTACGGTGTTAACCACCATACTCTGACCAAAGATCACACCATTGTCTCCAATGGTTCTTGTACCACGAACTGTATCGTGCCGGTTATCCAAGCGTTAGATGAAGCCTTTGGTATCGACTCTGGAACGATCACCAGCATTCACTCTTCCATGAATGATCAACAAGTTATCGACGCGTACCATGGCGATCTACGCCGTACTCGCTCAGCGAGTTTATCCATCATTCCGGTGGATACGAAACTCCACAAGGGCATCGAACGCATCTTTCCGAAATTTTCTAACAAATTTGAAGCAATTTCTGTAAGAGTGCCAACAATTAACGTCACCGCTATGGATCTTAGTGTAACTATAAATACGAATGTGAAAGTTAATGACGTAAATCAAGTCATTATTAACGCTTCTCGGTGTACATTAGACGGCATTGTTGACTATACTGAAGCTCCGCTGGTTTCCGTGGACTTTAACCACGACCCGCACAGTGCCATTGTTGATGGGACACAGACTCGAGTGAGTGATGGTCGTCTAGTCAAAATGCTGGTGTGGTGTGACAACGAGTGGGGCTTTGCTAACCGCATGTTAGACACCGCGTTAGCAATGCAAGCGTCTCAGTAGTATCAAGGGCGCTCTTGGGGAAAAATATTAATTTCGAAGGTTGAAATTAATATTCATGAGCCCAATATAAGTAAGCAGTTGATGAATTCTAAAACTTGGCAAGAAGCCGGGTTTCAAAAACTTTATTTATTTTTTAGTTGAGAGGACTAAACATGTCTGTAATCAAGATGACTGACCTGGATCTAGCAGGTAAACGCGTATTTATCCGTGCTGATCTGAACGTACCTGTAAAAGACGGTAAAGTAACATCTGACGCTCGTATCATTGCGTCTCTACCAACCATCAAGCACTGCCTAGAAGCTGGCGCTAAAGTTATGGTTACGTCTCACCTTGGTCGTCCTACTGAAGGCGAGTACGCAGAAGAATTCTCTCTACAACCTGTAGTTAACTACCTAAACGACGCACTAGATTGCGACGTTAAACTAGCAAAAGATTACCTAGACGGCCTAGAGCTTAACGCTGGTGAGCTAGTTGTTCTTGAAAACGTTCGCTTTAACAAAGGCGAAAAGAAGAACGAAGAAGAGCTATCTAAGAAATACGCTGCACTGTGTGACATCTTCGTAATGGATGCATTCGGTACTGCTCACCGTGCACAAGCTTCAACTCACGGTGTTGGCATGAACGCACCTGTAGCGTGTGCTGGTCCTCTACTAGCTAACGAACTAGACGCATTAGGCAAAGCAATGGACAAGCCTGCTCGTCCAATGGTTGCTATCGTTGGTGGTTCTAAAGTATCGACTAAGCTAACGGTTCTTGAGTCACTATCTAAAATCGCTGACCAACTTGTTGTTGGTGGTGGTATCGCGAACACGTTCATCGCTGCAGCTGGCCACAACGTTGGTAAGTCTCTATACGAAGCAGACCTAGTAGACACAGCTAAGAAGCTAATGGATGAGTGTGCAATTCCAGTTGCGACTGACGTTGCATGTGCAAAAGCATTCGACGAGAACGCAGAAGCTGAAATCAAGCACGTATCTGAAGTTCAAGACGACGACATGATTTTCGACCTAGGTCCAGACTCAACAGCTGAACTAGCGAAAATCCTGAAAGATGCTAAAACTATCCTATGGAACGGCCCTGTTGGCGTATTCGAATTCAAGAACTTCGAAGCGGGTACAGAAGGCATTTCTAAAGCGATCGCTGAATCTGAAGGTTTCTCTGTAGCAGGTGGTGGTGACACGCTAGCAGCTATCGACAAGTTCGGTATCAAAGCTGACGTTTCTTACATCTCTACAGGTGGCGGTGCTTTCCTTGAGTTTGTTGAAGGCAAAGTACTACCAGCAGTAGCAATGCTTGAAGAGCGTGCTAAAGCATAATTATCTTTTTATAAAGCGGACTGATTGGTCCGCTTTTATCTATGCTGCAATGGCTGGTTAACTTTGATACAATGCCGCCCATTGTGAGCAAACGATTGCCAATTTTTATTTAAAACGACAGAAAATAGGACTTATTCCATGTCTAAGATCTTCGACTTCGTAAAACCAGGTGTTATCTCTGGCGATGACGTTCAGAAAGTATTTGAAGTTGCTAAAGAGAACAACTTCGCTCTTCCTGCAGTTAACGTAGTTAACACTGACTCTATCAACGGTGTTCTTGAAGCTGCAGCTAAAGTTAAAGCTCCAGTTGTAGTTCAGTTCTCTAACGGCGGTGCTGGCTTCTTCGCTGGTAAAGGCGTTAAGCTTGAAGGTCAAGGCGCACAAATCCTAGGTGCAGTTGCTGGTGCGAAATACGTACACGCAGTAGCTGAGTCTTACGGTGTTCCAGTTATCCTTCACACTGACCACGCTGCTAAGAAACTTCTACCATGGATCGACGGTCTTCTAGATGCAGGTGAAGAGTTCTTCGCTCAAACTGGTAAGCCTCTATTCTCTTCTCACATGATCGACCTTTCTGAAGAGTCTCTAGAAGAGAACATCGAAATCTCTGCTAAGTACCTAGCTCGCATGGCGAAAATGGGTATGACTCTAGAGATCGAACTAGGTTGTACTGGTGGTGAAGAAGACGGCGTAGATAACTCTCACATGGACGCATCTGAGCTTTACACTTCTCCAGAAGACGTAGCATACGCATACGAGAAACTAAACGCTGTTAGCCCACGTTTCACTATCGCTGCTTCTTTCGGTAACGTACACGGTGTTTACAAGCCAGGTAACGTTGTTCTAACTCCAACTATCCTACGTGACTCTCAAGCATACTGTGCAGAGAAGTTCGGTATCGCACCTAACGCTCTAAACTTCGTATTCCACGGTGGTTCTGGTTCTACTGAAGCAGAAATCCAAGAGTCTATCGGCTACGGTGTTATCAAAATGAACATCGATACTGATACACAGTGGGCAACTTGGGATGGTATCCGTTCTTACGAAGCTGAGAACCACGATTACCTACAAGGTCAAATCGGTAACCCAACTGGTGAAGACGCGCCAAACAAGAAGTACTACGATCCACGCGTATGGCTACGTGCTGGTCAATCTTCAATGGTTGCTCGTCTAGAGAAAGCTTTCGCTGACCTAAACGCTATCGACGTACTATAAGATTAAATCGCATACGATTTAACTGATAGTAAGATGAAAAAAGTCGCTCTTTGGAGCGGCTTTTTTTGTGTCTGATGAAAATTGTGTGATTGATCTTAAAAAAACTGGCATTAACGCATATGTTTGCGTAACCTTTTGTTAAGTAATGTGTATTGGTATTGATTTTCTGAATGCATTGCTAATTACGGCGCGCCTTTGCTAATAGTACAGTGGTATTAGCTAAGACTCGCTTTGCCCAATTCGTTTTATTTAAGAGGTACGCAATATGGCTGGTGAGTCAGTTGATATCGAAACTCCGCTCGTGGATAGCCTGTCGCATGCAGAAAAATGGCTAACCAATAACTCTGATCTTCTGATCCAGTACGGTGTAAACATCATCTCTGCACTGCTTATCCTATTTATCGGTAACATTATCGTTAAAGCGATAGCGGGCAGCGTCGCTAAGCTGCTGCACAAGAAGAAGATGGATAAAGCCGTCGTTGAGTTTATCCATGGGATTGTACGCTACACCTTATTTGTTATCGTACTCATTGCTGCATTAAGTCGCATCGGCGTACAAACCGCCTCAGTGGTAGCGGTGATCGGTGCTGCCGGTTTAGCTATCGGTCTTGCTCTGCAAGGCTCACTTTCTAACTTTGCAGCGGGTGTGCTTATTGTTGGTTTCCGTCCGTTTAAGTCAGGTGACTATGTAGAGATTGGCGGTGTAGCGGGTTCAGTGGATTCGATCCAGATCTTCCAAACTATCCTTACCACACCAGACAACAAGATGGTTGTGGTTCCAAACGCATCGGTCATTGGCTCTCCGATCACTAACTATTCGCGTCATGCGACTCGTCGTATCGACCACGTGATTGGCGTCTCTTACGGTGCAGATTTGAAGAAAACTCAAGAAGTGATTCGTAAGACGCTAGAAGCGGATGAGCGTATCCTTAAAGAGCCGGGTATTACCGTGGGTGTCGTTGCACTTGCTGATTCTTCAGTGAACTTTGTGGTTCGCCCTTGGGTTCGCACTGAGCAATACTGGGACGTTTACTTTGATACCCTACAAGCGATCAAAGAAGCTTTGGATGCCGAAGGTATCGAAATCCCATTCCCTCAGATGGATGTGCACTTGAACAAAGTGGACTGATCGCTCAGGCGTCACCATCAGATGTAAAAAAGGAGAAGCTAGGCTTCTCCTTTTTCTATTTCAATGATTTGGTTTGGAACGCTATCTAACACCTGCTTAAGAGCATTGCCGTCAATACCGAATGTCCACTCAGGCTTACCGGGCGTGTAAAGGATCTCTTCGGCATCAAATAAACGGCTATCGACAACGATGGCGATGTCATCGGGCAAGCCGATAGGGCAGACAGCTCCGGGAACACAGCCGATTTGTTCAATCATTTCTTCATTGCTACAGATAGAGGTGCGTTTGCCGAGCGCTTGTTTTAGCTGCGCTTTGTCTAGCCTTGAGTCTTTATCGGTTAGGAACAGAGCAAACCCGCCGCCTTTCTTTTTCAAAAACAGGCTCTTGCTATGCAGCCCAGTCCAGCCAAGCTCTTTCGCTATACGAACATCAGTTTCAAAATCCAGAATAGGCTCATGTTGCCACTTGGAAAAGGAGACGGATAACTGCTCCAAAAGCGCGACGTTAGCGAGGTAGATGGCTTCGGTTCTGTCCATCAAGACTTACTCCATTAATCCTTTTGTTAGTAACAGAGCAATAGTAAACATCATTGCCGCCACCGCCAAGTCGATACCCTTTTTAACTTTAGGTTTTGATAGCGTTGGACCAAGTTTAGCCGCGCCCATCGATAGGGAATAGAACCAAACGAATGACGCGAGTACCGTACCAATAGCAAAAGCAATTCGGTCATTGCCCTCAAATTGGCCACCAATGGAGCCAAGGATAACAACCGTATCTAGATAGAGATGTGGGTTCAACACCGTTACCGCTAGGGCACCCAACACCACTGTACGTCTTCCGCGTGCTAATACCTCGCCTGATGACTCTTTTGCTGCGGGTGCTTTAAACGCGCTGCGCAGTGACAACAAACCATAACCGGTTAGAAAGGCGATACCACCTAAAGTAACAGCGGTAAGCAGCAGCTCATTCTGCGACAAAATCGCACCGCCACCAAAGATACCCAGTGAGATGAACGTCATGTCTAGCAGGCTGCATACCGTTGCTGTTGTCAGGTGGTGATTGCGTTTAATCCCCTGATTTAATACATAAGCGTTCTGAGCGCCAATTGGGATAATCATTGTTGCGCCCAATCCGAAACCTTGAAGAAGCACCCAAAAATTCACTTTAATTTCCTCACCACTGCATAAAAGAGAGCGAGAGAATAGCGATTCGATTATGATTAGGATAGTTAATAATATTAATGATAAATAAGCTTAACTAATGGCTGTTTTGAGAGGTTAAAAGATGCGCGGATTAGACTACAAATGGATAGAGGCACTGGATGCCATTGTTGAGCAAAAAAGCTTCGATAAAGCGGCGGAACACCTATATATATCTCAATCTGCCGTATCTCAACGAGTGAAGCAACTGGAAAAATGGTTAGCGCAACCGGTATTGGTTCGCGAGCAACCACCGCGTCCAACCGCTGTAGGTAAAAAGCTGTTAGGTCTATATCGTCGAGTGCGCCTACTTGAGCAAGAATTGGTGCCTGAGCTTGCCGCGGATCTTGGCGATAAACCTTTATCGGTATCCTTGGCCACTAACGCAGATAGTCTCGCCACTTGGTTACTTCCAAGTCTGTTTCCTCTGCTCGAATCTAAGCGTGTCGAACTAGACCTTATTGTTGATGATGAAGGTCGAACCATAGAAAAGCTGAAAAATGGTGAAGTGGTGGGCGCGATCAGTCTCGAGCCACAATCTATTCCAGGCTGTGTTGCCGACTACTTGGGACGTGTGGATTACCTTTGTGTGGCGAGCCCAAGCTTTATTAAGCGCTACTTTAGCCAAGGCGTGAATCGTGAAACTTTGATGAAAGCGCCAGCGGTTGCTTACGACCAGCATGATAAGATGCATCAGAAGTTTGTTAACCAGCACTTCAATATCATGCGTGGCAACATACTCAAACATACGGTGCGAAGCTCAGAGGCGTTTGTGAAGTTAGCTGTTGCGGGTGTCGCATACTGTCTGATCCCCAAGCTTCAAATCCAAGAAGAGCTAGAGTCTGGCGCCCTCATCGAATTGACCCCTAATATCTTACTGTCACATCAGATCTACTGGCATCACTGGCAGCTCGAGAGCGGAGTACTCAGTGAGGTCTCAGATGCCATCATAGGACATGCTCGCCAGTTTTTGCCGCAGTAACGACAAAAACCTTTGGTCAACTTTCTGTCAGCTTTGCAATGTTTGGGAACCTATAGTCTGAACTTATGCCTAACATTGAGTATGAGAAATAAGACGAGGAGTCTTCATGAAAAAATTGTTTGCTGGTAAATGGGTTGTCGGTGCATTAACGGCGAGTTTAGCTGCAGCACCGGTATTTGCGAATCAACCAGACTTTGCTCACATCTCCACAACGGGTTACGGCGAGATCCAGGCCAAGCCTGATATGGCTGAGTTTTCAGTTCGCGTGGTGCAATCACAGATGGATGCAGACCAGGCCAAGCAAGGTGTGGACTCAGTTGTCGATAAATTTCTTGATGGCTTAACCAAGAATGGTATCGATAAAGCCGATATCCAAAGCTCAAATCTGTATCTCTCGCCGCAGTATCACTACCCAGATAAGGGCAAGCCTGAACTCATAGGTTATCGAGCTTCTCGCACGGTGACGGTTCAAGTGATGGACCTAGATAAGCTTAATAACTATTTAGACTTGGCTCTAGAATCTGGAATCAATCAAGTCGACAACATTCAACTCAAAGTGAAAGACGAAGGGCAGTATCAAGAAGCGGCCCGCATGGCGGCGATAAAAGATGCTCAAAGCAAAGCGTCTTCATTGGCGAAAGGCTTTGAACAGCAGCTTGGGAATGTGTGGCGTATTGAGTACCGTCAGCAAATGAATCAGCCGGTAGTGATGCGTGCGATGGCGATGGATAGTAAGGCGGAGTCGAATAGTTATCAGGACTCGGTGATTACGATTCGTGATCGGGTGGATGTGACTTATCGGATTGGTGAGTGATGGTTTTTGGAGTGCTTAGTGAGTTAGCTGTGTTTGCTAGAGGCTAAGGCGTCTACTTTAATTACTAACTTGTTGTAAGTTCAGCGCATTATACCCCCGATAGCTCCCCCTATATTAGGGGGAGAACCTAGGCTAGCTCCTGTCGTCGCATCGCCTTTTAGCAAAGCGGCGCGCAACGAGCATTGGCTCCTCCCCTTGCTAAGGGGAGGCTGGGAGGGGTAAAGCTCTTACTAACCATTAGTGAAGAATACGCGCTCTCAACGTCCCTTCAATTTGCTTCAACTTAGCCAACGCTTCTTCCGAACGCGCCGTCTCAACATCAATCACTACGTAACCGATATCTGCAGAAGTCTGCAGGTACTGACCCGCGATGTTGATCCCTTCATCCGCAAAGATGGTGTTGATTTGCGTTAGGATACCCGGGCGGTTTTGGTGAATGTGTAGTAGACGAGAACAGTCAGTGTGCTCTGGCAGTGATACCTCTGGGAAGTTCACGCTTGATAGCGTTGAGCCGTTATCTGAGTATTTCGCTAGCTTACCAGCAACCTCGACACCAATGTTCTCTTGTGCTTCTTGTGTAGAACCACCAACGTGCGGTGTAAGGATCACGTTGTCGAACTTCATCAGTGGAGACTCAAACGGGTCTGCATTGGTTTTTGGCTCTTCAGGGAATACGTCAATCGCTGCACCTGCTAGGTGACCGCCTTCAAGTGCATCACAAAGCGCAGGGATATCAACCACAGTACCGCGCGCAGCGTTGATAAAGATTGAGCCAGGCTTCATGCGTTCGAACTCTGCCGCGCCCATCATGTTCTTGGTACCTGCGGTTTCTGGAACGTGAAGTGAGATCACGTCACACTTATTCAGTAACTCAGTCATGGTGTGCACTTGAGTCGCATTACCAAGAGACAGTTTGTTCTCGATGTCGTAGAAGTAGACACGCATACCCAAGTTTTCCGCAATGATACCCAGCTGAGTACCAATGTGACCGTAACCGATGATACCTAGGCGCTTACCACGAGCTTCATAAGAGTTGTCCGCACTCTTCTTCCAGATACCACGGTGAGCGAGAGCATTCTTCTCTGGAATACCACGAAGTAGCAATAGAATCTGACCAAGTACTAGTTCAGCTACACTTCGCGTGTTTGAGAATGGAGCGTTGAAGACAGGCACACCGCGCTTGGCAGCGGCTTCAAGGTTAACTTGGTTAGTACCGATACAGAAACAGCCAATCGCCACCAGTTTCTCTGCCGCGTTGATCACCTTGTCGGTTAGGTTAGTACGGGAGCGAATACCGATAAAATGTACATCTTTCACTGCTTCCATTAGCTCTTCTTCTGGCAGAGAGCCTTTGTGGTAAGTGATGTTGGTGTAACCGGCAGCTTGTAGAACCTCTACAGAAGATGGATGCAAACCTTCCAGCAGAAGAATCTTAATCTTGTCTTTTTCCAGTGAAACTTTGGCCATTGAACTCATCCTTAACATGGGAAATTTGGGCTAAATTGGCGCACATTTGACAGTGAGAATATCAGGGAGGGAGCTTCCAACTGCTTGAGGCAAACGTTTTCCTTGTGCGTCTTGTGACCAATAAAGTAACAAAAAAGTTTAACGATGGGTAAGAAAATTACGGAATAAGGCATAATTTTCTTATAGGAAAACGAAAAAACGGCACCAAGGGTGCCGTTTGTAGTCAAATGACGTAATCGCGTTCAATATATCGGCCAGTTATAAGTCTGGCGACAACGCGAATGTGGAGTCATTAATCTTCGATTTTCGCGCCTTCTGGCGTACCTGTGATGATCACGTCGGCACCACGGTGCGCGAAGAGACCCACAGTAACAACACCCGCTAGAGCGTTAATGCTGTCTTCCATCGCTTTTGGATCAGTAATTTGCATACCGTGAACGTCTAGGATGACGTTGCCGTTATCCGTTACCACGCCTTCACGATATACAGGGTCGCCACCAAGTTTTACTAGCTCACGAGCCACGTAAGAGCGCGCCATTGGGATGACTTCAACTGGAAGAGGGAACTTACCCAATACGTCTACCGCCTTTGTACCGTCAACAATACACACGAACTTGTCTGAGATAGCTGCAACAATCTTCTCACGAGTGAGCGCCGCACCGCCGCCTTTGATCATGTCGCGAGTTGCGTTGATTTCATCAGCGCCATCGACGTAAACATCAAGCGCAGCCACATCGTTACAATCGAAAACTTCGATGCCAAGCGCTTCTAGCTTCTCAGTGGAAGCTACAGAGCTTGAAACAGCACCTTTGATGTCCTCTTTAATTGTGCCTAGTGCATCAATAAAGTGGTTAACAGTAGAGCCAGTGCCGACACCGACAATGCTGCCTTTTTCAACATACTTTAGTGCCGCCCAACCAGCAGCTTTCTTCATCTCGTCTTGAGTCATGGTGAAATCCCAGTTTTTAGAATTAAGGTGAAAATGCGGGCGAATTATATATCAAAATCATTAAAAAATGAGCGTAAAGTTGGCGAAATGAAGAAAATCGCCAAAAAACAGCAATCGTTTGCTCGGTGGAGGGGATTTACCAGCGCCAGATCTTGCTCGGTGTCATGATGGTACTAAGAGGAATGTCCCAGGACTCGGTTGGCAGCGCGCTTACCTGCTGACAGTCGTGCGCAAGTCCAATCGCGATAGGACCCGTTGACTTTGACTCCCAGGGTGCCAACGTTCGATCATAGTAACCCCCACCCATACCTAAGCGTTGACCCTGCTCGTCAAAGGCGACGAGTGGCGTAAAAATGATATCGAGGTCAGCGAGAGGACAAATCATTTGCGCATCAAGGCGCGGCTCGAGGATTTTATATTGGTTGTAGACCAGAGGCGTTGTTGGTGCGTAACGCAGAAACAACAATTGGCCCTTGGAAAAAGGGTGAATCACGGGAAGGTAGGTTTCGATGCCTTGCTGCCAGCACCATTCAATCATTGGCTGGGCATCTAGCTCACCGTCGGTGGCAAGATACAGGGCTATCTTTTTCGCTCGGCTAAGTTCTGGTAACTGCTTAGCACGCTCGGCTAACTCATCAGAGTATCGGATTTGTTGGTCTGAACTGATGGCTTGGCGGCGACCTCGAATCAAGGTTCGAATTTGCTGCCTAGTCGATAATGACATTAGGAATACCCCAGAGTGCCGTTGAGGATTGTGGCCCTTGAACCAGCTGGTTCAAGGCGGATCAGCAATGATAACCGTAGGCTTCTCGGTACGGGCCGAGCTTGCTCAATAGCTATCAAGTACTAACCCTTTGGTATTGCTTATCGGCTCAGGGACTTAAATCCACTGACGCACACCCCAGGGTAAAATTAGGCTTGCTGTCCTTGCTTTACTTTGCTGATGGCATCATCAAGTGATGCCGCGAGCTGCTCCATGCGCTCGTTCATTTCAGTCACTTCTTGAAGTGACTCATTACTGCGGTTGTTGAGCTCATACGACATGTTAAGCGCCGCAATGGTAAGCAGTTTCAACTCGTTGGTTACTTTAGTCCTTTCAGACATTTCTTGCAATCGGTTATCCAAGTCTTTCGCTGCTTGAACAAGGGTATCTTTCTGATCTGCAGGACAATTTACCCGAGTCAGTTTACCCAAAATTTCAACTTCGACAGCTTGATTTTCCATAATGACAAGAACTCTTTTAAGTATCACCAATAGCGGTAATGTTGAGGGAGAAACTATAGGTAAAGCCACATTAAGATTCAAGCTTTTCCGGTGACTCAGTGTTAAATGCGTGGCTAATCACACACGAAATCGACAATTCGCACAAAAGCTATTCAGAAACGAGTGCGACACCATTTCCGCCAAGTGTGTGAAGTGGTAGCATGGCACATCAAATTTGAATCAAGGTAGTCATGTTCTTTTTACAGTAGACTACCCCACAGGACAACGAGTATCGTTATGAGTGAATCAACACTACCCGATTACATTGCGGTGGCGACAGAGCTACAGCAGGCAGGACTTGCCGTTTCCCCAGCCGAACTACATGGCCTATTGGTCGGTATGTTGAGTGGTGGTTTAGGGCTAAAGGATGACAGCTGGCAACCGTTATTGTTTGATTACACCAATGATGGACTCGGTTGGCCGCAATCATTATTGACTCGCTCAAGAGAGCTTCTTGATCTTTCTATCAAAGAACTTACGGCTGAGCAGAGCTTTGAGCTCGCACTGTTTATCCCTGGTGAAGGTGTGGAAGCCGATCTGTTCGAACAAGCAGATGGGCTCAGCGAGTGGGTCAATCACTTCATCTCTGGCTTGGGGCTTATTAATGCTCAGCTTGCTAAGGCATCGGCGGACACCAAAGAAGCGCTCGCTGACCTAGAAGAGATCGCAAGATTAGGCATCGATGAAGATGATGATATGGAAGAGCAGGCACAGTTGCTTGAGCAGGTTATTGAGCATGTTAAAGCGTGCGTTCTGACCATCCATGCTGAGTTTGGCGTAAAACCAAGTAAAGAATCAGAGACACCTACCATCCACTAAGGTCGGAGAGGGTTTGGCTACAAGGAGAATATCCGTGCCCAAAGAGTATGATGTTGTTATTGCTGGTGGAGCTATGGCAGGCGCAACGCTTGCCATGGCGCTAGATTCCAGCACTAATCATGCGTTAAAGATTGCGGTCGTCGAGCCATATGCGCAAGGTAATGCCGCTCACCCGGGCTTTGATGCTCGCTCTATTGCTCTGTCTTATGGCAGTGTCGAACTTCTGAAACGTTACGACCTTTGGTGTCTCATCGAGGATCACGCTACGCCGATCACACATATTCATGTCTCAGACCGAGGTCATGCTGGAATGACAGATTTCCATGCTGACAAAGAAGGTCTGGATGCGATGGGTTATGTTGTTGAGTTGGCTGAAGTTGGGCAGCGGTTTAGCGATGAACTAGCCACTCGCTCCCACATCGATTTGTTCTGCCCAAATGCAGTTACGCACCTCGTTCAGCAGCAAGATAAGGTGGTTCTTGACCTCACCTCTGACGAAGGTGACCAGCAGCTTCACGCTAAGCTAGTGGTTGCCGCCGACGGTGCAGATTCTGCGATTTGCCAAGCGGTTGGACTAGGACAAGAGATTCGAGATTTCAATCAAGTTGCCGTTATCGCGAATGTGCTGACTAGCGAGGCACCAAACGGTCGAGCGTTTGAACGATTTACGGAACATGGTCCATTGGCTTTGCTCCCAATGTCACAATCGCGCAGCTCACTTGTTTGGTGCTTGCCTCCAGAAGAGGCAGCGGATGTGCAATCACTCTCGGATTCATCGTTTCTCGAGAAACTGCAACAGGCATTTGGGTGGCGTTTGGGGAGGTTTACTCGCGTGGGCTCTGTGGTTAGTTATCCACTGTTGCTCAAACACCGTCCACAAATCGTGAGTCATCGAGTAGCTGCTGTAGGCAATGCGGCACAGACCCTTCACCCGATAGCAGGGCAAGGCTTCAACCTAGGAATTCGCGATATTGCGACTCTGGTCGATTCGTTACTGGAAAACCTTAAAGACGTCGGCGAATACGCTAATCTAACAAGGTTCCAGGCACAACGTCAGTCGGATAGAGAGCTGACGATAACCATGACATCAGGTTTGGTGCATGTATTTTCCAACGATTTGCTCACGCTTCGCGTAGCTCGAAATCTTGGACTGGCAATGATGGACAATTTCCCACGTCTGAAGACGCCAGTGTTCAACCGAGCGTTGGGCGTGGTGAAAAGGTAAGGCAAAGATGCAAAGTTTTGACATCGCCATTGTAGGTGGCGGAATGGTGGGGTTGGCGTTAGCGCGTGCCCTAAAAAATACCGGAATTCGAATCGCAATTGTGGAAGGCTCTCAACCTTCCAAAGATTTGAGTGGAGACCCAGACATTCGTGTCTCCGCACTTAGCCGCGCGAGCGAAACCATTTTAAAAAATCTGGATGCATGGGAAGCGATCCAAAATCACCGCTGCGCACCCTACCAAGCGATGGAAGTCTGGGAGCAAGATAGCTTTGCACGTATTGAATTCTCTGCCAGCCAAATGTCTCAACCAAACCTTGGCCATATCGTTGAAAATCGTGTGATTCAGTTAGCGCTGTTAGAACAGGTGGAACAGCAAAGCAATGTGACGCTATTTATGCCGCACCGCTGTCAATCGATGGCGATTGGTGAGAGCGAGGTTTGGACCACGCTGGATAACGGTCAGTCCTTTACGAGCAAACTCATCGTTGGTGCAGATGGCGCCAATTCTTGGGTTCGAAAGCAGCAAGATATTCCTCTGACGCATTGGGATTATGGTCATAGCGCTTTGGTTGCGAATATTTCGGTAGAGGATCATCACCAGCGTGTCGCTCGACAGGTGTTTACCTCTCAAGGCCCACTGGCTTTCTTACCTATGGTGGATGATAACCTGTGTTCAATCGTGTGGTCGACAGAGCCAACGCGAGCAGAAAAACTCGCAAAGATGTCAGATGCTGAGTTCAACAAAGCCCTGACCGCTGAATTTGATAGCCGTTTAGGTTTATGCCAAGTTCAATCTGAGCGACGCGTTTTCCCGCTGACCATGCGTTATGCTCGAGATTTTGTAACTGAGCGCGTTGCTTTAGTCGGTGATGCGGCGCATACGATCCATCCGTTAGCAGGGCAAGGGGTTAACCTTGGGCTGCTTGATGCAGCAAGCCTAGCACAGGAACTGCTCAAACTATGGAACTCAGGACAAGATTTGGGTCGCAAACGTCATTTAAGAGAATACGAGCGCTGGCGTAAAGCCGAGGCGGCGAAAATGATTGCGGCTATGCAAGGCTTTAAGGATCTTTTTGAAGGCGATAATCCAGCCAAGAAGTTATTTCGTGGTATCGGTATGAGCCTAGTAGGACAATTGCCAGGGGCAAAACAGGAAATTATGAGTCGGGCATTGGGGATGCGAGGTCGCTTACCTGAGCTTGCAAAAGCGGTTGTGAATCAAGATTAATCGTAGTCTCTGATCCAAAAGCAAAAGGACAGCATGAATGCTGTCCTTTCTTAATTTTGTTGTGTTTTTCTAATGCGCTAATTCTAATGAGCTTATGCTTACGAGCCTATGCTTGCGAGCTCAGGTCTAACGCGATGCTGCCTTGATGTTGATGAGAGCGCAGCGAGATTATGACTAAACTTTCAGCTATGCGTAGGCGCACCTCAGTTTCATCACTTCTTGATTTACTTCTTTTACGGCTTGAAAGTGGCGTTTCTCTGCACGCTCAGGGATGATCAATTTGCCGTTATCGAACTCAAAGCCACCGAGTCCATAGATGTAGATCTTTCCTTTAAACAATCGACTTATATGTTTAGCAATCATACCTGGCGTATAGCGCTTAAACAGTCTCATTTAGCCTTCCTTATCGTGTTACCTAGCATTGTCCTAGCTCGAGAATTATAGATAAAACCCTAGCTAAATTGTGTGATTGAGAGGGCTTAATTTGTCCTCTATCGGGGTCACTTTTTGGTTTTGTGGTACGTTTTGCAATTCTTCCACTTGCCAGCCTATTCCGCGTGATACCTAGCACAAAAGCGCGTTGAGGGGGCTTCCATTTATTTCGGTATCCTGTTTCAGATAGGCTAGTCACTAGCAAACGAGAATCAACATTATTCTCCAGTAGTTAGTGAGGGAGAAAAGCGCACCTTTGCTATTGCTTACGGATTAATAGACCGGAGAAATCAGAAAAAGTTGTCACCAGACATAAACTTTTACAGATGAGCGAGAGCGATAAAGTCGATACTAACAGGTAAAAAAAAGCCCGCACAGCGGGCCAAATGTCACAGATGCATTACACAAAAGTGGAGTTACTGCACTAGGCAGAGATTCACTCTAGTGTGATATTCAGTTCGTCGTGACGATGAACTGAACACAAAACCACCATATCGTAATTTTCACTCTGTGACTATTTATGCTGAATAAATGTATAACTTTTCATTAAGGTAAGTGATAAAACTCGACGGTTCTCACAGTTCCTTGCGCAGAGTGAACAAAATATTACATAAGATCCCGTTTAATTGGGCGCTAACGAATGATGTCACCCCATATTGGAGAGCAGTTCTGAACCAGATCGCTAAGGGCGAGCTCAATGCCCGCAATGCGCTCACCGCTGCTAATTGTCACTGTGGGTGTGGTTTGGAGCGAATGATCAAAGAGGACTGGCATTGGGGTCTTGATAAGTAGGGGAGTGACTGTCCCTATTTGATAGCCGGTTAGCGACTCAATTTCTTTGCTATCGACACACGTCATGCGTCGGGACTGGAGTTGTGCTCGTACTTTCTTTGGGTCAATTTGGCGATCACCCGGGCAACACGCGAGGGCATATTGATTGCCCATGTCTCTGAGTACCATGGTTTTCACCATCATATTGGGTTTGATGCCACGCAATAAAGCCGCATCTTCAATGGATACAGCCTCTCTAGATTGCATAAGGACACGAAACGCAATGCCGTTCCGTGTCAGATACTCAGTAATAGGGGTGTTGAACATCTATTATTCTTCATCCAGCGGATAAGGAGGAAGTGCGAGCGATAGGCGACTTTCTGGTTGAGACGATACGCGAAACTCAACATCTTGCTCAAGGTTGTTGTTGACGATAATAGAGGCAAGTAAGGTGTTGTCATCGTATTGGAATGTGGCTAAGACATCGCCCGCTTTACGCCAGTTTTCGCCAACCGAACGCTCAATAACGATCTCGTCACCATCTGCGACCGGCGCTGGTAATGTGCCTTTTACCGTTGCCAGCATGCGCTTGTTGATCCCACGGTACTTTGCTCTTGCTACGGTTTCTTGACCTGTATAACAGCCCTTGCTGAAACTTATACCATCCAGTGCTTGCAGGTTAAACGCCTGAGGAATATGTTGGCTTTGCATAGCATCTGTCAGTGTAGGTAGGCCCTGCTCGATATCGAACTTGGTCCATAACGCTTCTTGAACCCAAGTGAGTGAATCCTGGCTTTGTAGCGCAGAGACAAGCTCAGCATCAGCCAGAACAAACCATCTCTCTTCGGATACTTTTACCGCAGTACTGCCATTGTGTTGTCTTACGTTGCCGCTCACAGGGAAGTGCTGCTCGATCCAAGCGCTCGCCTGTTCGCCCAGCACGCCAAAGCAGGCTTTATCACTTTGGGTAAACTCGACCTTAGAAAATACCGCATACTTTTTCAGTTCTGCGAGTTCTTGAACAATCGCGCTCTGAGGCTGAAACATTGCGTAGCCTTGCTCGGTATGAAATAGGCGGAAAATACTCCACACTTTGCCTTTGGCATCACAATGAGCACCCAATGTTGACTGCTGAGGCTCAAGCGAGACCACATCACACGTTACTTGACCTTGAAGATAAGACTTGGCGTCGTCTCCCGATAACTCAATGGCGCCCCATGACGTTAGCGGCGTAAACATTAATGAAGGTAGCGTTGTCTCTGGCGTTAAAGATAGTGCTTGAATGCTTGGTTGCCATTCCATAGATTGTGATCTCATTGTTAAACATAGTGGCTATGTTAATCCTCACCGTGGCATTTGTCAGCTTAAACTGCGCAGGATAAATGGGGTGAGGACGAGGGAAGCAAATAAGATTGAGTGTGTTGCACGAAATCTTGTGAGCAAAGTTGAGTTTGTGTGATACAGAGTGTGGTGGGGCATGCACTTGCTTGTTACACTCGGCTCATATTGAGTAGTAGATGGAGATTAGAATGTACTCTAGTGAAGAAAAAGCGCGCATCAAGTGGGCGTGTCGTAGAGGTATGTTGGAGCTCGACGTGGTAATTATGCCTTTCTTTGAAGAGTGCTTTGATACTCTCAACGATCAAGAGCAACGAGACTTCGTATCCCTGCTAGAATGCGATGATCCTGACCTGTTTACCTGGGTCATGGGGCATGGACGTAGCGAGAATCTTGGGCATGCGTCAATGGTCGACAAAATCGTGGCACATAACCTAAGCAAAGTGCGTTAATTCTATTGTCTGGGGGGCAGGCATCGACTCATCACCTTGACCTGCTCCTTCATTCTTCTGCTTTCTCCTTCTATATTGATATCAGTATCAGGCTATTCCTCTGTAGCCTAGTCGTCTTCTTGCCTATTCCTTTGGTTATTGTGCCAATTGTTTTTACTTTTGTTATGACCTCTTCAATGCTCAGGCCCTGTGTTGTTGGACGGCTGCTGCTTAAAGACGAGGTTTGGTATCTAAACAGTGAAGCGCTGAGAAACGTACAGTTTAGTCTCGCGTTATCGCCCTGGGTAATTGCGATAAAAGATCATCGATATGGTTGGCGTCTTATCTGGCGTTCGTCGGCTTGTGAGACAAGTTATCGTCACTTAATCGTGAGCATAAAAAAGCAGCCGATATAGCGGCTGCTTTTAAAGGTAGGCGAGTCGAATCGACGATTCGTTGAGTGCTCGTTACACATTAGGTGTCAGAATAGTTGGCCCGCTGTTCTCTAGCATATCTGGGTAATCTAGCGTGTAGTGAAGACCACGACTTTCTTTACGCTGCATCGCACAACGAACCATCAGCTCTGCAACCTGAAGAAGGTTACGAAGCTCGAGTAGGTTGTTGGATACCTTAAAGTTGCTGTAATACTCGTGCGTCTCTTGCTGAAGCATTTGAATACGACGCAGCGCTCTTTCTAAGCGTTTGTCGGTGCGAACAATCCCCATGTAATCCCACATAAATAGGCGCAACTCGTGCCAGTTATGCTGAATGATAACCTCTTCATCAGAGCAGCTGACTTGGCTTTCATCCCAGTCTGGAATAGCATCAACCACGCTCGCATCGTCAAATTTGGTCAGGATATCTTTCGCCGCTGCCCAGGCATAAACCACACACTCGAGCAGTGAGTTAGATGCCATACGGTTGGCGCCGTGAAGACCCGTGTAGCTCACTTCACCAATCGCGTATAACTGGTCGAGATCGGTTTGACCGGTTTTATCCACCATGACGCCACCACAGGTATAGTGAGCGGCAGGAACGATAGGGATCGGCTCCTTGGTCATGTCAATACCCAGATCTTGCAAGCGCATGTGAATGGTCGGGAAGTGTTTAATAATGAACTCTTCTGACTTGTGGCTGATGTCTAGATACATGCAATCTGCACCAAGTCGCTTCATTTCAAAGTCAATAGCGCGAGCGACCACATCACGCGGCGCAAGCTCTTCTCGCTCATCAAAATCAGGCATGAAACGAGTGCCATCTGGGCGTTTTAGGTAAGCCCCCTCACCACGCAGTGCTTCCGTAAGTAAGAAGTTACGCGCGTCTGGGTGGAAAAGGCACGTTGGATGGAATTGATTGAACTCTAGGTTCGCAACGCGGCAGCCTGAACGCCATGCCATCGCGATACCATCACCCGATGATACATCAGGGTTTGAGGTGTATTGGTAGACCTTAGAGGCACCGCCTGTCGCGAGGACCACGAATTTCGCGCGCACGGTTTCTACGTGTTCTTGGTTTCGGTTCCAGATGTAAGCCCCGACAACCTTGTCTTTGCGTCCGCCGACTTTATCTTCGGTAATAAGATCGAGTGCATTATAGCGTTCGAAGATCTCAATGTTTGGATGGCTTAATACGTTGTCTTGAAGAGTTGTTTGCATCGCCATGCCTGTGGCGTCGGCCGCATGCAGAATTCGGCGATGGCTATGACCACCTTCACGAGTTAAGTGGTAACGAGGGGCTTCGTCTTTGGCCGTTTCAACTTGGTCAAATGGAACGCCACCGTCGATGAGCCATTGCACACACTCTTTCGCGTTCTCGGCAATAAACTGCACGGTATCTTGTTCGCACAGCCCAGCACCAGCAATATTGGTGTCATTGACATGAGATTCAATGCTATCTGCTTCGTCAAAAACAGCCGCAATACCGCCTTGGGCGTAGTAAGTTGCCCCTTCACTTAGCGGGCCTTTACTTAAAACAATAACCTTCGCGCGCTCAGCAACTCGAAGCGCAAGAGAAAGACCAGCAGCGCCACTTCCTATGACTAAAACATCACAAAGATGTTCTCGGTTTGTGTTCATAATTCTATTAAAATCCTGACCTATAGTAGAGCTAGCAAACTCTACTCAGCTAAAAGTGCACGATAGGAAGCTGCCTAATGCAGCTGGCGAAGGGCACTTGCTATGAGGATTACCACCTTGAGTAACACATTGAAAAACTCGTTGTGTTGCGGCGTTAAGTAATCCATTCTAGAGAATTGACCCCATTGTAGTTGACGCCAAATCACATTGTGAATGATAAATAACAAAAAAATGCAGAAATTTTGGAACTTTCCAAATTGCATAGAGTCACAATAGTGCTCATGTTAGCGGTGGTGTCAAGACTACATTATGCATAATTAATACTCATATCTGAGAAGGTAAGAGTAATAACGAATAGGAGTGAACGCTCGCATGAACGAGCAGCCGACCGATCAGGTGTTGATTGAGCGCGTTCAAAGTGGAGATAAACAAGCATTTAACCTATTGGTTTTGCGCTATCAAAACAAGGTTTGCAATCTCATATCAAGATACGTGAGCAATTCGGGCGATGTAGCGGACATAGCCCAAGAAGCATTTATTAAAGCGTATCGAGCGATCCCGACGTTTAGAGGCGAGAGTGCCTTCTATACTTGGTTGTATCGCATAGCAGTGAACACCGCAAAAAACCACATAGTGGCACAGAGTCGAAGACCGCCTGCCAGCGATGTGGATGCAGAAGATGCCGAATTTTTTGAAACCGGTAACGCTTTGAAAGAAATTTCGAACCCTGAGAACTTAACGTTGTCGAACGAATTGAAGCGAACAGTTTTCGCTGCAATTGAAGCGTTACCAGAAGACTTAAAGACTGCGATGACCTTGCGTGAGCTTGATGGTTTGAGCTACGAAGAAATCGCAGAAGTAATGGATTGCCCAGTAGGAACGGTGCGTTCGCGCATCTTCCGTGCTCGTGAAGCGGTAGAGAAGAAGATTAAGCCTCTTCTTCAACGCTAAAACTAGTTACAACTATGGTGAATATAATGGCTGACAAACAGAAGCTTTCAGCATTCATGGATGGAGACTTGATCGATGACGCGTTAATTGAAGCGTTAGAGAACGATCAGGAGAGCAAAGAAGCCTGGCAAAACTATCATCTGATTGGTGATGTGATGCGAGGTGATGAGCCCCAGAGTCTGGATTGGAACATCGCTGAAAGCGTGGCGCTAGCTCTTGAAGATGAGCCTGCGCATCAAAGCGTGAACACCGAAACGGTTACTCCGATTGAATCACAACCAACGCCTTCACAGGCGAAGCGTCAGTTGCCAGCGTGGCTCACGCAGTTTGGTCAAGTGGGTATTGCGGCGTGCGTATCCATGGCTGTGATTCTGGGTGTTCAACAGTTCTCTGGCCAAGATGCAACGCAGCCAGAGATTGAGCAACTTCCTGTTTTACAAACGATTCCATTTGCCGGTAGTGCAGAGCCAGTGAGCTTGACTCGTGACTCAGTCGCTAAGACGAGTTCAAACGAAAGCGCTAACGTGCAAGAGCAGCGTCGTCGCATCAATGCGTTGCTGCAAGACTACGAGTTGCAATTACGCTTAAACAGCGAAGACCACGCTTCGCTGAATACGGATACAGAATCGGTAATTGAATGAAAAAACTTCTGACCAGTTCGTTATTGCTGTTCAGTTTGTTTGCTAACTCGGCCTTTGCAGAAGAGGAATCTTCTGTAGAGGCTTTGTTGCATCAGATGAATGAAGCCAGTCAGCAATTGAACTACGAGCTGTCTTATATCCTTATCAAAAAGAGCAGTATCGAACCTCTGCTCTATCGTCATGCGACCCATGAAGAGCAGCAGCTCGCCCACTTAGTCTATTTGAGCGGTCCTGTCCGAGAAGTTATCCGACGCGGCAACGAAGTCAGCTACATCGAACCTGGTGTCGATCCATTTACGATTGAGTCGGGTAAGATGGTGGCACCATTGATGCCACTACTAAACAGTGACATCAAAAAGCTGAGTCAATACTACGATTACGTTAGAGTTGGACGTGCTCGAGAAGCAGGCGCTGCGGCGCAGGTGTTCAGAGTAGTACCAAAAGATGGCCTGCGTTATTCCTACGTATTGTGGGTGGACGAAAAGAGCAAGTTGCCACTGCGCGCCGATCTATTGGATCGTGATGGCGAGATCTTAGAGCAGTATCGCGTGATCTCTTACAGCATCAACGATCACATTGCGACTATGCTGAGCTCTTTAGATGAGGTTCAGCTTCCAGCTGTGTTGTCTCTTCCAAAAGGCAACATCGAGAATACGTTCTGGCAAGTGGGTTGGGTGCCAAGTGGTTTCAATCCGAAAGACTTGAATCGCTACCGAATGATAGCTTCAGAAGATGTGGTGGAAAGCCAAATGTACACCGATGGGTTATTTAGCTTCTCGGTCTATGTGTCTGAGCGTGACAGTAACTCTATGAAAGGGCAACTGATTCGCCAAGGGCGCCGCACCGTACACAGCATAGTGACCGGCGATAAACAGATCTCTGTCGTCGGCGACATTCCTCCAGCCACTGCGCAGCGTATCGCACAATCTGTTAAACTGAATAAAGTACAGCAAGCAGACGAAGGCGTAACCCCATGATGACCGCTCTTGCAACGGTGACCTCGGTGAAAAACCGTGGTCATCGTTATCAAGTCGAATTGAGCTGCGACCAACAAACCAGTTGCAGCTCTTGCCAATCAAAAAACAGTTGTGGAACCGGCATTGTCACCAAAGCGGTCGGTAACAAACAGCTGAACTGGCACCTACTGACCTCCAAAACCGTCAACCCAGGCGATGTTGTCGAAATCGCGTTTCCAGAGAAAAGTCTGCTGCAATCGGCAGCATTGATCTATTTATTACCACTACTGTTTCTGTTTTTGGGAGCGATGGCTGGCCAGTTGTGGTTGGCGCCCTTACTTGGCGGCAGTGAGCTGGTGGTGATTGGTTTTTCAGCAATTTCTGCCTACTTTGGCTTCCGACTTGCGAAAAAATGGGTGTCACCAATGGAGGCTGCATCACACCAACAGGTTGAATTGGTGCGGGTGCTCGGGCAGTCCATTGCCTAAATAAGGTGCGAACCGCAACGAAATTGGGTAGAATCTGCCAACTTAATTGAAATGCGTGTTTTTTCCGCTATTTCATTCCCTAATTGTTTAAGAGTTTAGCTACACCAAATCTATGAAGCACATTCGTAACTTTTCTATTATCGCCCACATTGACCACGGCAAATCGACGTTGTCGGATCGTTTGATCCAAGTTTGCGGCGGCTTAAGCGACCGTGAAATGGCGGCACAGGTTCTTGATTCTATGGATCTAGAGCGCGAGCGCGGTATCACTATTAAAGCTCAGAGTGTTACTCTGGATTACACGGCGAAAGATGGGGAAACCTATCAGCTAAACTTTATCGATACTCCAGGACACGTTGACTTCTCGTACGAAGTATCACGTTCATTGGCAGCTTGTGAAGGTGCGCTACTGGTGGTTGATGCGGGTCAGGGCGTAGAAGCTCAGACACTCGCTAACTGCTACACCGCAATCGAAATGGAACTTGAAGTGGTTCCAGTTCTTAACAAGATCGACCTTCCAGCGGCAGAGCCAGAGCGCGTAGCTGAAGAGATCGAGGAGATCGTCGGTATCGACGCGATGGAAGCGGTTCGCTGTTCAGCGAAGACCGGTCTAGGTGTTGATGACGTTCTTGAAGAGATCGTAAAAGCGATCCCAGCGCCAGAAGGCAACCCAGAAGATCCACTACAAGCGCTTATCATTGATTCTTGGTTCGACAACTACCTTGGTGTTGTTTCTCTAGTACGTATCAAAAACGGCGTGCTGAAGAAGAATGATAAGATCAAAGTAATGAGCACTGGTCAGGTTTGGGGTGTAGACCGTCTTGGTATCTTCACACCAAAACAGGTTGATACGACTGAGCTAAATACTGGTGAAGTAGGCTGGGTTGTTTGTGGTATCAAAGACATCCTTGGCGCGCCAGTGGGTGATACACTGACCACGGCTAAGAATGGCTGTGAAGTGGCACTACCAGGCTTCCAAAAAGTAAAACCTCAGGTATACGCAGGTCTATTCCCAGTATCGTCTGATGATTACGAAAACTTCCGTGATGCACTAGGCAAACTGAGCCTAAACGATGCGTCTCTGTTCTATGAGCCAGAGAGCTCTGCAGCACTTGGTTTTGGTTTCCGTTGTGGCTTCTTGGGTATGCTTCACATGGAGATCATCCAAGAGCGTCTAGAGCGTGAATACGACCTAGACCTGATTACGACAGCGCCGACGGTAGTCTACGAAGTAGAGAAAACGGATGGTTCACTTCACTATGTTGATAGTCCAGCGAAACTGCCGGCAACCAACGACATCGAAGAGATCCGTGAGCCAATCGCACGTTGTAACATCCTAGTACCATCAGATTACTTAGGTAACGTGATTACGCTTTGTGTTGAGAAGCGTGGTACTCAGGTAGACATGGTTTATCACGGCAACCAAGTGGCTGTCACTTACGATATCCCGATGGCAGAAGTGGTACTCGACTTCTTCGACCGTCTGAAGTCTACATCTCGTGGTTACGCATCACTGGACTACAACTTCCAACGCTTTGAAGCGTCGAACATGGTTCGTGTGGACGTGCTGCTTAACGGCGATACAGTTGACGCACTGGCTATCATTACGCATAAAGACCAGTCTCAGAGCCGTGGTCGTCAGTTGGTTGAGAAGATGAAAGAGTTCATCCCTCGTCAGATGTTCGATATCGCGATTCAGGCTGCGATCGGTAACCACATCATTGCGCGCTCGACTGTGAAACAGTTACGTAAAAACGTAATCGCGAAATGTTACGGTGGTGACGTGAGCCGTAAGAAGAAACTGTTGAAGAAACAGAAAGAAGGTAAGAAGCGTATGAAGCAGATCGGTAACGTCGAACTGCCTCAAGAAGCGTTCCTTGCGATTCTACACGTAGGCAAAGACTAATTCTTTTGCCTGACGTGGCGACATAATACAGCAGAAGTGAAAGTGCTCAGTGAGTGCTTTCACTTTCGTTATTTTTAAAGATACGAAAATTAAGGGAATTGAATGGCTAATACCTTCTCATTGATCCTCGTCATCGTGACGTTAGTGACTGGTGTCGTTTGGGTTTTGGATAAGCTCGTATTGAGAAAGCAGCGTCAGCAGAAGCTGGCAGATATCCAAGCGCAAGCAAATCAAATTGATGATGAGACCGCAAACAAAGCGGTCGCACCATCTTGGTTTGTTGAGAATAGTGTTTCAATCTTCCCTGTGATTGCCTTTGTTTTGGTGTTGCGTTCGTTCATTTACGAACCATTCCAAATCCCATCAGGCTCAATGATGCCAACGCTACTGGTTGGTGATTTCATCTTGGTTGAGAAGTATGCCTACGGACTAAAAGATCCAGTATGGCGCACTCAGCTAGTTGAAACTGGCAAACCTGAGAGAGGCGATGTTGTTGTATTTAAGTACCCGCCGCAGCCAAACATCGACTACATTAAGCGTGTCGTTGGTCTGCCGGGTGATACGGTTCGTTACAGCGCTCGTAAGGACATCTGTATTCAGCGTCCTGGCGAGTCAAGCTGTAAGCCGGTTAAGCTGTCTAATGTCCAAGACAGTCCGTTTATCCAAAATGGTATCCCGCTTATCCAAATGGATGAGAAGTTGGGTGAAGTAGGTCACCAGGTATTGGTGAATCCACTGCGTCGCGACCGTGTTGATCAATATCAGCCACGCAATGGCGTGAACGAATGGGTTGTGCCAGAGGGTCAGTACTTTGTGATGGGTGATAACCGTGACAACAGTGCCGACAGTCGTTACTGGGGCTTTGTGCCAGAAGGCAACCTAGTGGGTAAAGCGGTTGGCATTTGGATTAGCTTCGAATTTGAACGTGGTGCAGACAGCATTCTGCCTACATGGATCCCAACCGGTGTCAGATTTAATCGCATCGGTGGAATAGACTGAACGAGAGAGCATGAATTCTCCTATTAAACTTTTAGAAAAAAAGCTCGGCTATCAGTTCAATGATAGCGAGCTGTTGATGCTGGCGCTGACTCACCGCAGCGCCCACGGCAACCATAACGAACGACTAGAATTTCTGGGCGATTCAATTTTAAGTTTTGTCATTGCTGACGATCTTTACCATCGTTTTCCTAAGGTAAACGAAGGGGACATGAGTCGAATGCGTGCCACCTTGGTTAGAGGAAATACTCTGGCTGAGCTAGGGCGTGAATTCGTCTTGGGAGATTACTTAAAATTAGGTCCAGGCGAGCTGAAAAGTGGCGGATTCCGTCGTGACTCAATCTTGGCTGATGCGGTTGAAGCAATCATTGGCGCGATTTATCTTGATAGCGATGTCGAGACGGTTCGCGGCATCGTGCTGAGCTGGTATCAATCGCGTCTTGATGCGATCAAGCCGGGTGTGTCACAGAAAGATCCAAAAACTCGCCTGCAAGAGTTTCTACAAGGTCGAAGAAAACCACTCCCTGTCTACACAGTGACTAATATTAAAGGGGAAGCGCATAACCAAGAGTTTACCGTTTCCTGTGAAGTGGCAGGTGTGGATAAGCCTGTTATCGGCAAAGGCACCAGCCGCCGCAAGGCAGAACAAGCGGCTGCGGAACTGGCTCTAGAGAAACTGACCAATGTCTGATAAACCAAATTCTGATCAAGAGTTCGATCTTGATGCGTACTTCGCTTCAACGAGCGACTCGACAAGCGCAGCAACCCAAGAAAGTACCGGTGAGCAGCACTGTGGCTTTGTGGCTATCGTAGGTCGCCCTAACGTCGGTAAATCGACGCTGCTTAACCGCATTTTAGGACAGAAGATCTCGATCACCTCACGCAAGCCTCAAACAACGCGCCACCGTATCATGGGTGTGGACACGGAAGGTGACTATCAAGCGATCTATGTCGACACTCCGGGTCTACATATCGAAGAGAAGCGTGCGATCAACCGCCTAATGAACCGCGCAGCAAACAGTTCTCTAAGTGATGTGAACTTGGTGCTATTCCTTGTGGATGGTACGCAGTGGACCGACGACGATGAGATGGTATTGACCAAGCTGCGTAAGTCGAACTTCCCAGTTATCTTGTGTATCAACAAGGTAGACAATGTGAAAGATCGCAATGACGTGATGCTGCACATGCAAGAGATGACCAAGAAGATGGAATTTGTTGATGTAGTGCCAATTTCGGCCAAGCACGGCAAGAACATCGACGTGATTCGCCAGCACGTTCGTAATCACCTGCCTGAAGCGATTCACCACTTCCCAGAAGAGTATGTGACTGACCGCTCTCAGCGTTTTATGGCATCTGAAATCCTGCGTGAAAAGCTAATGCGATTCACCGGTGACGAGCTACCTTACTCGGTAACGGTTGAGATTGAGCGCTTCGATTACAACCCAGATACGGATGGCTTCCACATCAATGCGCTGATCCTTGTAGAGCGCAGTGGCCAGAAGAAGATGGTGATTGGTAAAGGTGGTGAGAAGATCAAAACCATCGGCCGTGAAGCTCGTCTTGATATGGAAGAGCTGTTCGATCGTAAAGTGTATCTAGAGACCTGGGTGAAAGTGAAATCAGGTTGGGCTGATGATGAGCGTGCACTGCGCTCCCTTGGCTACATCGACGATATCGAAAACAAATAATACCCTAGATCAGAGTAGCACTCGCTGCTCTGATCCCCTTTAGACAGAATATGACCTATGGATGGATTGCAACGCTGCTTTGTTTTGCATCGAAGACCTTACAGTGAATCGAGCTTAATACTCGATGTATTCAGTGAGGAATATGGTCGTGTCACGCTGCTATCCAAAGGCGCTCGAAGTAAGCGCTCAAATCTCAAAGGCGCTCTACAGCCTTTTACCCCATTATTGTTGAAGTGGTCCGGCAATGGCTCAATGAAAACATTGAGACAAGCGGAGGCCATCAGTCTTGGTCTGCCGTTAACCGGTGTGAACCTCTATTCTGCCATGTACGTGAATGAGCTGATTGCTCGCGTATTGGCAAGTGAGATACCGTTTCCTGAATTATTTCACGACTATCTTCAAGCTTTAACAGAGCTTGCCCACAATACCAATCCTGAACCTGCGTTGCGGCGTTTTGAACTCGCTCTCCTTTCTGCAATGGGATACGGTGTAGACTTCTTGCACTGTGCTGGTACCGGCGAACCTATAGATCCGACAATGACTTATCGTTATCGGGAGCAGAAGGGATTCATCGCGAGTGTGCGTAGAGACAATCTCACCTTTTTAGGTGAAGAGCTCATCGCCATCAGTGAGCGACGTTTCCTGAGTAAAACACAGTTACAAGCGGCAAAACGCTTTACACGTATAGCATTAAAGCCGTATCTTGGCGGAAAACCATTAAAAAGCAGGGAGCTGTTTCGAATGAAGCAGTCCTGATCATGGAGTAATCATCGATGAGTTCTATCCTTTTAGGTATCAATATTGACCATATCGCGACCCTACGTAATGCTCGCGGTACTAAGTATCCAGACCCAGTGCACGCAGCAGAGATTGCTGAGCGTGCAGGTGCAGATGGCATCACGATTCACCTTCGTGAAGACCGTCGTCACATCCTAGACCGCGACGTGCGTATCCTGCGTGAAACGCTACAAACGCGTATGAACCTAGAAATGGCCGTCACCGATGAGATGATCGACATCGCGCTAAAAACTAAGCCTGAATTCGTATGCTTGGTACCAGAAAAGCGTGAAGAGCTGACGACGGAAGGTGGTCTAGACGTTAAAGGTCAGTTTGAAAAGATCAAGGCTGCGACTGAGAAGCTAACGGCAGCAGGCATTAAAGTGTCTCTGTTTATTGATGCTGATCGCGAGCAGATCGATGCTTCAAAAGCGGCTGGTGCGCCATTCATTGAGCTTCACACTGGTCACTACGCGGATGCAGAAACGGAAGAAGATCAGCAAGACGAACTGAAGAAGATTGCGGCAGGTGCAAGCTACGCGGCTGACATCGGTATCACGGTTAACGCAGGTCACGGTCTGACTTACCACAACGTTGGTCCTATCGCAGCCTTGCCAGAGATCTACGAGCTGAACATTGGTCACTCTATTATTGGTCGTGCTGTGTTTGATGGCCTGCATAAAGCGGTTGCTGACATGAAAGCAGTCATGGAAGCGGCGCGCCGCGGTTAATCCGCGCACGGTAAACAACGAATAGAGGCGAGACTTAGTGGCAATCTTAGGACTTGGGACAGACATTGCGGAAATAGAGCGTGTAGAGAAGGCGCTATCGCGAACAGGCGAGGCGTTTGCTAAGCGTATCTTGACCGACAATGAGTTTACGCAGTTCCAGAGCCTGAAGCAGCAGGGGCGCTTTTTAGCAAAGCGCTTTGCTGTCAAGGAAGCTGCCTCTAAAGCTTTAGGTACGGGTATTGCTCATGGTGTCACGTTTCATGATTTTGAAGTCACAAACGATGAGCACGGCAAGCCTTTACTGACGCTCTATAAAAAAGCCGCACAAATTGCGGCTTCTATGGGAGTGGTGTCTAACCACCTCTCTATCTCTGACGAGCGACACTATGCCGTCGCGACTGTCATCTTTGAAAGCTAGCCCTTGTCTTGGCTGTTATCCCCTTTTAGATACAGCTTTGAGCTTTCCAGAACCTTATCCATCTCATCCTGCAGCTCAAACAGCTCAGGCTCAATGTCTTCCAAAGTGTCTCCAGCACGCAGTGCTTTTTCAATCGTTGCGCAGATAGATTTTAGCCTTGGAACTCCACAATACGAGCAACTGCCGTGCAGCTTGTGGATCAAATGAATCACCTGCTCGACATCATCAAAGCTATTCTCAAGGATATTCTCACTTAACTCGGCGACTTCAGGAATAAAGTCGACCAGCATCTGGAGCATATCGATAGCCAGATCTTCTTTGTTTGCAGCTTGCTTGAGCGCAGCATTCCAATCGATCACTTGTGAGGTCGGAGCTTCGATGACAATAGGTTGAGGTGTTTCTGACTGCTGTGCTAGGTCGCTCGGTGCGACAAAATCGAGACATGACTCTGGCTCCGATGGACGCACTGGTACCCATTTGTTGATCACTTGCAGTAGCATGGTCTCGTCAATTGGCTTGGTGAGGTAATCATCCATCCCCTCAGACAGCAATCTATCACGCTCGCCTGTCATCGCATGGGCAGTCACAGCAACCACAGGTGTCGCGCCATTTTGCTGAGTCTCTTTCACCAGTTTACATGCCGTCACACCATCCATTTGCGGCATTTGAATATCCATAAATACCATATCGAAATGCTGCTCTTGCGCCTTCTCGACAGCCGCTTGACCGCTGGTACAAGAGACGACCGTTTCGACGCGTTCAGAGAGAAGCGCCGTAATCAGCTTAAGGTTTGCAGGGTTGTCGTCTACCGCCATAACATTCAATGCGCGTTTCTCAGTCGAGGCCACCTCAACCACTGGGGCGATAAGTGCCGGCTGCTTCTCAACCAGCGATTGCAGCAGTTTCTTACGTGACAATGGCTTAGTGAGACACTGCACGTCATGGGTTTGCATCAAGTAGTCAGAGAGTGCTAGCTGAGTACTCGCGGTACCAATGATGATGTTCGACGTCGATTGTTTACAGCGAGCGATCCAATCCTCAATCACCGTCAGTGGAACTTCTTCATTGGTAGGCAAGCAGACAATGATGTAGTCAAACGACTCAATACGCTCAGGTAAGGTTGAGCGATAGGTCACCATGACACCTTCATTGGTCAGTGTTTGTTGCAGCACTGAGGCGGCTTGCATGTTTGGCTCAACCAAGAGTAGGCGCTTGTTATTGATCACCGCTGGGTCGATAGGGTCCAGCATAGGAATATCGGTTGAACTGAGTTTCACCGTAAACCAGAAGGTCGAGCCTTGGTGTAGGCGACTGGTTAGACTGATGTCACCACCCATTTGTCCTACCAATTTCTGAGTGATAACTAGGCCCAGACCCGTACCGCCGTAGCGTCTCGAGATACTGGCATCTGCTTGACTAAATGCTTGGAATAACTGCGCCTGTTGACGCTCTGAGATACCGATACCGGTATCTCGCACCATAAATTGCAGTTCCACTCGGTCTTCTTTGGTGCTCTTGAGTTCTACGGAAATATCAATATTGCCGCGCTCGGTAAACTTGATTGAGTTACCCACAAGGTTAGTCAGGATCTGCTGGATACGCAGTGGGTCTCCCACCAAACCGCTTGGGATCTTAGAATCGATTTTTAAGGTTAGCTCTAAGCCCTTTTCATGAGCGCTGGTGGCCTGCAGTGCGACGACTTCATCGAGGCTATCTTGGAACTCGAACGGAATATTCTCCAGAGCCAGCTTACCGGCTTCTAGCTTCGAGAAGTCAAGGATGTCATTAATGATGTTCAGCAGGTTGTTCGCTGATTTTTCAATGGTTTGTAGATAGTCTGTCTGGCTATTAGTGAGCTGAGTCTTCAGCATCTGACGCGTAAAGCCAATCACACCATTAAGCGGGGTTCGTAGCTCGTGTGACATGTTCGCCAAGAATTCAGATTTCACTCGGGCAGCTTCTTGTGCGCGTTTTTTCGCGATATCCAGCTCGACGTTTTGGATCTCAAGCTGTTCAAGTGTTTCTCGTAGATCGGAAGTGGCCTGGTCGATACTGTGTTGCATCTCGACATGATACTCAGACAGCGATACCGCCATGGCGTTGATACCGTTTTTCAGTGAGTCGAGCTCACCATGCATCTTGCCCTCAATTCGTACGTCGAGGTGACCACGACGGATACGGTCGACCATATTCTTCATGTGTGAGATAGGGCGCGTAACATCGTACATGAGTCGATAGGCGAAGATGCCAGACAAGATAAGCCCTAAAACCATGACCAGGATGGCGGAGAAAACTTCTTGGTATTGCTGCAGGCGCAGCGAAGAGAGGTCGAGTTCAATTGCAATATAGCCAAGCATCTGGCTGGTAGAGGTCAATTCTCGGGTGTCCGATACCAATTGGCTCTCTGCCAAAATAGGAGCACGCAGTATCAGAGTGTTATCATGAAACTCTGATGAGCTAAGAAACGGTATAGGTCTATCTTTGGGAAACGTCAGCGTATCAAAATTGGGATGAAAGTTTGAGGTGACAAACAGTTCATGAGAGGCGTCGAACACCGCTATACTGCGGACAAATTTTGAGTTTTTGCGGTGGGCGTAACTTATAAGGCGTCGGACGGATTCGCGGCTCTGATTAACAAGTCCTTGCTCACTGGCGATAGCGAGTGGCTCTATGATGCTCGCCCCCGCATTCAGTACCTGTGATTCAAGGTCGTGATAACGGTTATACGAGAAAAAGGCACTCAGAAGAAGACCGATGATTAAGGTCGGTGCCAAGGTCAATGTGATTACGCGAGCGCGAAGGCCGTATCTTGTCATTTTAATTCGAAGTCATTATTTGCCAACAGAGTATTATCTGATGGGGGGATATGGGACAATACCCAGTATTGCATCCTCAAGATGACGTAAGCTTAATCAAAGCAGCGCTGTTCGACAATCATTCAGACTCAGAATAGTGAAACTCTAACAATATTTTAAAGGCGCAGAGCATTAACGCTTTGCCTTGGAACTGGTCATGGCACGTTTTTTTAAACCAACAAAGAAAACCTCTTTCTCCAAAAAGCACCAAGAGGTGCAGATTGAGCGCATGGATCACCACGGCGCAGGTATTGGTTACATCAACAAGAAGCCTGTATTTGTCGAGAGAGCCCTAGCGAATGAAAAGGTGTTGGTGCAGTTGACGGAAAGTAAAGCTAAGTTTGCCAAAGCCAATCTCATCAAAGTCTTAACGCCATCAGAGCAGCGCGTCGAACCGTTTTGCCCACATTATTATGAGTGCGGTGGTTGCAACCAGCAGCACTTAGAGCGTGAAGAACAAATCACCCACAAAGAGCGTGTGCTATCGCAGTTGATGACTAAGTTTGCAGGGCAGACTCTAGCGTTATCACCTTCGATCACAGGAGAGGGGCTTGGCTACCGACGCCGCGCGAGATTGAGTATTCATGTCGATAAGCAGCGTGGTCTGATGATGGGCTTTCGACGCAAACAGAGCAATCAGATCGTCGATGTCGACCATTGCCCTGTGCTCGATAACAAGCTCAATGCATTGATTCCTGAGTTACGTAAGATTTTTGATGGCTTTAGACAGCCTAGTATTTTAGGGCACCTTGAACTTGTGCTTGGCGAGGCAGGACCTATCGCGGTTATTCGTCATACCAAAGCACTGAGCGAGAAAGAGCAAACTCGCTTAATCGAGTATGCTGAGCAAATGGGGATCACGCTTTATTTGATGCCAGAGGCCAATCAATTAGATCGAGTGGTCGGAGAGCAGCCCTATTACGCCGAGGTTGGCGTCAAGCTGCCGTTTTTGCCCTCCCACTTTATTCAGGTCAATCAAGCGATCAATGCGCGTATGGTGACGCAAGCGCTAGAGTGGTTAGCACCAGTAGAAACGGATCGCGTATTGGACCTATTTTGTGGGTTGGGTAACTTTACCCTGCCGCTGGCCAGTCGCAGTGCCCACGTGGTTGGTGTTGAAGGGGTTCAAGATATGGTCGACTGGGCCGCGGACAACGCGAAACTAAATGGCATTTCGAATGTCGAATTCTATCAAGCTAATCTTGAGCAGGACTTATCGAGCATGCCATGGGCATCGCAGCAGTTTGACAAAATTTTGTTGGACCCTGCGAGGGCTGGCGCAAGCGGCGTGATCGACCAAGTTTCCGCATTAGGTGCGACACGTGTCCTTTATGTTTCTTGCAATCCTGCTACCCTTGCGAGAGACAGTCAAAGCCTACTTGAACAAGGCTATACATTGACTCGATTAGGTATGATGGATATGTTCCCTCATACCAGTCATCTAGAGTCGATGGCGTTGTTTGAAAAATAGCGCAGATGTCATAGTAATAACGCTAACTGGGATAGGTTAGTGAACCAATAAACTAGGAAGAAAAAGAAATGGTTGCGGTAAGAAGCGCGCATTTGAACCCGGAAGAGCAATTCAATTTGGATAATTGGATTGCATCACTTAAGCAAGATAAAAACACCTCAAAAAGATTGAAAGACGTGTATCGTCAGTGCGAGGAAATCGTTGCCGATAGTGAGCAAGGGGCATTGCTGTTGTGGCGCGGGAGAGAGATGAATGAAATCCTCATTACCCTGTCTATGGATAAAGCGACGCTGGTGGCGGCGCAATTGTATCCCGTGGTCTCTAGTGGTCTTTATGATCGTGAATTGCTAGAAGAAAACTACGGCAAAGAAATCATTAAACTGATCGATGGCGTAGAAGAAATGGCCGCTATCGGTCAGCTCAACGTTACCCTTGAAGGCTCTGAAGCCTCGGGTCAGGTTGATAATGTTCGTCGTATGCTGCTTGCCATGGTGGATGACTTCCGCTGCGTGGTTATTAAGCTTGCAGAGCGTATCTGTAACTTACGCGAAGTGAAAGATGAGCCTGATGAAGTGCGCCGCGCGGCCGCGAAAGAGTGTGCCAACATCTACGCACCACTCGCCAATCGTCTGGGTATCGGTCAGCTCAAATGGGAAATCGAAGATTACGCCTTCCGTTACCAGCAGCCAGACACCTATAAACAAATTGCCAAGCAGCTTTCTGAGCGTCGTATCGTCCGTGAGCAATACATCAAAGACTTTGTTGACGATCTAACCAGTGAGATGCAAGCCTCGAGCATCCTTGCAGAAGTCAGTGGTCGTCCAAAGCATATCTACAGCATCTGGCGCAAAATGCAGAAGAAGAGTCTGGATTTTGACGAGCTGTTTGACGTGCGCGCGGTGCGAATCATCGCTGAGCGTTTGCAAGACTGTTACGCCGCTCTAGGTGTGGTACACACCAAATACAAGCACTTACCTAGCGAGTTTGACGATTACGTTGCTAACCCTAAACCAAATGGCTACCAATCGATTCATACCGTGATTCTGGGGCCTGAAGGCAAAACCATTGAAATCCAAATCCGTACCAAACAGATGCACGAAGACTCAGAGTTGGGTGTTGCCGCGCACTGGAAGTACAAGGAAGGCGGCAGTGGTGGTCGCAGTGGTTACGATGAGAAGATCACGTGGCTGCGTAAGCTACTCGATTGGCAAGAAGAGATGTCTGACTCTGGCGAGATGCTCGATGAGCTTCGCAGTCAGGTGTTTGATGATCGCGTTTATGCCTTTACACCGCGTGGTGATGTGGTCGACCTGCCTATGGGCGCGACTCCGCTTGATTTTGCTTACCACATTCATTCTGAAGTGGGACACCGCTGTATTGGCGCTAAGGTAGCAGGACGTATCGTTCCGTTTACCCACAAGCTGACAATGGGCGATCAGGTTGAGATCATCACGGCCAAAGAGCCCAACCCATCTCGTGACTGGTTGAACCCATCACTTGGCTTTGTGCACTCTGGTCGGGCACGCGCTAAGATCAACGCGTGGTTTAGAAAGCAAAGCCGCGAAAAGAACTTAGAAGCGGGTCGTGAGATCCTTGAGGCCGAGCTGGCTAAGATCGGCGCGACACTCAAAGATGCTGAGCAATATGCCCTTAAGCGTTTTAACGTAAACTCGGCGGACGAGCTGTATGTCGGTATCGGCAGTGGTGATCTGCGTATCAATCAGATCATCAACCACATCAACGCCTTAGTAAATAAGCCAACGGCGGAAGAAGAAGATCAGCAAGCGCTAGAAAGATTGCAAGAGTCTGAGAATAAAGCACCCGCGCAAAGCCGCCCGCATAAAGATGCAGTGGTGGTGGAAGGTGTCGATAACCTAATGACTCACTTAGCGCGCTGCTGTCAGCCAATTCCAGGCGATCAGATAAAAGGCTATATCACCCAAGGGCGTGGTATCTCAGTGCACCGCGCTGACTGTGAGCAGCTTGAGGAGCTTAGTCATCACGCACCAGAGCGTATTATCGATACGGTATGGGGCAGTGGATTTGTTGGTTCATACATCTTGACGATTCGTGTTGAGGCGATGGAGCGTGGCGGTCTACTGAAAGACATCACCACCTTGCTGACCAACGAAAAGATTAAGGTGACCAGTATGAAGAGCCGTAGCGATTACAAGCGTCAGCTATCTATCATGGATTTTGATCTGGAAGTGAACAATATTGAGGTATTGTCGCGCGTGACCAAGCGTATTGAGCAGATTAAAGATGTGATGAATGTGAAGCGGTTGGGGTAATTGGGCGTACTATTTTAGGTTCGGTGGATTTTACCCCTCCCAGCCTCCCCTTAGTAAGGGGAGGAGCATACGAATAACAGGCGATGCGACGCTAGGAGCTAGCATTCTGTTCTCCCCCTAAATAGGGGGAGCTAGAGGGGGTAAAAAACCACGCGCTCCCAACCCCTAACAAACCAAAAAACACAACCAAGGGCGAGTGCTACCACACTCGCCCTTGTCGTAACCAGGAACCCAACATGACCCAACCTATAGACCAACTCCTCACCATCATGGCGCAGCTCCGCGACGAAGAAAAAGGCTGCCCATGGGACAGAAAACAAACCTTCGAAACCATTGTTCCTCACACCATCGAAGAGACCTTTGAGGTGGTGGATGCCATCCACAACAAAGACTGGCCGAACCTAAAAGAAGAGCTGGGTGACTTGCTGTTCCAAGTCATCTTCTACAGTCAGATGGCGAAAGAGCAGGGGCTGTTTGATTTTAATGAGGTGGTAGAAGGGCTTAACGAGAAGCTTACCCGCCGCCATCCGCACGTTTTTTCTGACGTTGAGTTTGAAGATGAAGCGGCGATCAACGCCAACTGGGAAGCAGAGAAACAGAAGGAAAAAGCGCAACTAGGCAAAACCGCGCAAAGTATTCTAGACTCAATACCACAGTCGCTTCCTGCACTTTCTAAAGCCAACAAAATACAGAAACGTTGCGCAAAATTTGGCTTCGATTGGGACGCGCTTGGGCCTGTGGTTGAGAAGGTTCAAGAAGAGATCGAAGAGGTCGTTGAAGAAGCGATACAAGTCGATGTAAACGAAGACAAACTGGAAGAAGAAGTGGGCGATTTGCTGTTTGCCGCAGTGAACCTTTCTCGTCATTTGAAGAAAGATCCTGAAGTGGCGCTGCGAAAAGCTAATGACAAATTTGCACGCCGATTTAAGGGTGTAGAAGCTCGTGTTGCGGGCGAAGGTAAGTTATTGACAGACTTTAGTCTTAACGAGCTAGATGCGTTTTGGAATGATGTAAAAAAACAAGAAAACAGCTCGGATTTGTGAACCACTTCTCGCTGGTGTAAGTTTCTACTATTGATTTGAAGCAAAAAATAAAAATTTTGAATGTGATAAGTTTCACGTTGTGGCGGTAAAGGGCTTCTGGTATATTTGCATCCCGTCCAGAAGAAATCCATTTTCCCTCATTCAACCAACTTCAGGTTAAACATGACGACAAATTATATTTTTGTTACTGGCGGGGTAGTATCCTCTCTAGGTAAAGGTATTGCAGCAGCATCTCTTGCAGCAATTTTAGAAGCACGTGGTCTTAAAGTGACCATGATGAAGCTTGACCCTTACATCAACGTTGATCCAGGCACAATGAGCCCAACTCAGCACGGTGAAGTGTTCGTCACGGAAGATGGCGCTGAAACTGACCTTGACCTTGGTCACTACGAGCGTTTCATCCGTACCAAGATGACAAAACGCAACAACTTTACTGCTGGTCGTGTTTACGCTGACGTTCTACGTAAAGAACGTCGTGGTGACTACCTAGGTGCGACTATTCAGGTTATCCCACACATCACAAACGCTATTAAAGATCGTGTAATCGCTGGCTCTGAAGGCCATGACGTTGCGATCGTTGAAGTTGGTGGCACCGTTGGTGATATCGAATCTCTACCATTTATGGAAGCAATCCGTCAGCTAGCGGTTGAGCTTGGTCGTGAGCGTGCAATGTTCATGCACCTGACTCTTGTTCCTTACCTAGCAGCAGCGGGCGAAGTGAAAACTAAGCCAACGCAGCACTCTGTAAAAGAGCTTCTATCTATCGGTATTCAGCCAGATATTCTTGTTTGCCGTAGCGATCGCATGATCCCTGCTAACGAGCGTAAGAAGATTGCTCTGTTCTGTAACGTACAAGAGAAAGCGGTTATCTCAATGAAGGACGTAGATTCTATCTACAAGATCCCTCAGTTGATTAAAGCGCAAGGTCTTGACGATCTTGTTTGTACTCGCTTTGGTATTAACGCTCCAGAAGCTGACCTATCTGAATGGGAACAGGTTATCTACGAAGAAGCGAACCCAACTGGTGATGTTGTTATCGGTATGGTTGGTAAGTACATTGAGCTTCCTGATGCGTACAAGTCGGTGAACGAAGCACTTAAGCACGCGGGTCTTAAGAACCGTCTGAACGTGAAGATCAAGTACGTTGACTCGCAAGATGTTGAGAGCAAAGGCGAAGAAGCACTAGCAGGTCTAGATGCTATCCTTGTTCCGGGTGGCTTCGGCGATCGTGGTGTAGAAGGTAAGATCCGCGCAGCTCAATACGCACGTGAGAACAAAGTACCTTACCTAGGTATCTGTCTAGGGATGCAAGTAGCGCTTATCGAATACGCACGTAACGTAGCGGGCATGGAAGGCGCACATTCAACAGAATTTAACAAAGAGACGAAATACCCTGTGGTAGGCTTGATCACAGAGTGGGTTGATGGTGAAGGTAAAGTTGAAGAACGTACTGAAACCTCAGACCTTGGCGGTACAATGCGTCTTGGTTCTCAGCTATGTCACCTTGAGAAAGGGACGAAAGCGTACGAACTATACGGCAATGCGAAGATCCACGAGCGTCACCGTCACCGCTATGAAGTGAACAACGTACTTCGTCCTCAGATTGAAAAAGCAGGTCTTAAAGTTTCTGGTCTTTCAGCAGACAAGAAACTGGTTGAAGTGATCGAGAACCCAGCACACCCATGGTTTGTTGCTGCGCAGTTCCACCCAGAATTCACTTCAACACCACGCGATGGTCACCCACTGTTCTCTGGCTTTGTTAAGGCAGCAGGTGAGTACCAGCGCGGTACTGAAGAAAAGTAAAAAGGATACGGGCGGCAGCGAAGGTTGTGCGGCTGCCCTAAATTTGACATTTATATTTAATGAGAGGAAACATTAATGTCTAAGATCGTTAAAGTTCTAGGTCGTGAAATCATCGACTCACGTGGTAACCCAACTGTTGAAGCTGAAGTACACCTAGAAGGCGGTTTCGTAGGTATGGCTGCGGCTCCATCTGGCGCATCTACTGGTTCTCGCGAAGCTCTTGAGCTACGTGACGGCGACAAAGCACGTTTCCTAGGTAAAGGTGTTCTTAAAGCTGTTGAAGCTGTGAACGGTGCAATCGCTGAAGCTCTAGTTGGTAAAGACGCTAAAGCTCAAGCTGACGTTGACCAAGTAATGATCGACCTAGACGGTACTGAAAACAAGTCTAAGTTCGGTGCGAACGCTATCCTAGCTGTTTCTCTAGCAAACGCTAAAGCGGCTGCAGCTGCTAAAGGCATGCCTTTGTTCGAGCACATCGCTGAGCTAAACGGTACTGCAGGTCAGTTCTCTATGCCTCTACCAATGATGAACATCATCAACGGTGGTGAGCACGCAGACAACAACGTTGACATCCAAGAGTTCATGATCCAACCAGTTGGCGCTAAGACTCTTAAAGAAGGTCTACGTATCGGTGCAGAAGTATTCCACAACCTAGCTAAAGTTCTTAAGTCTAAAGGCTACAGCACTGCAGTTGGTGACGAAGGTGGTTTCGCTCCTAACCTTAAGTCTAACGCTGAAGCTCTAGAAGTTATCGCAGAAGCTGTTGCAGCTGCTGGTTACGAACTAGGTAAAGACGTAACTCTAGCTATGGACTGTGCAGCATCTGAGTTCTTCGACAAAGAAGCTGGCATCTACAACATGAAGGGCGAAGGTAAGACTTTCTCTTCTGAAGAGTTCAACCACTACCTAGCAGAGCTTGCTAACCAATTCCCAATCGTTTCTATCGAAGACGGTCTAGACGAGTCTGACTGGGATGGCTTCAAGCACCAAACTGAACTACTAGGTGACAAGCTTCAACTAGTAGGTGACGACCTGTTCGTTACTAACACTAAGATCCTTGCTGAAGGTATCGAGAAAGGCGTAGCTAACTCTATCCTTATCAAGTTCAACCAAATCGGTTCTCTAACTGAGACTCTAGCTGCTATCAAGATGGCTAAAGACGCAGGTTACACAGCTGTAATCTCTCACCGTTCTGGCGAAACTGAAGATGCAACTATCGCTGACCTAGCGGTAGGTACTGCTGCAGGTCAAATCAAGACTGGTTCTATGAGCCGTTCTGACCGTGTTGCTAAGTACAACCAGCTAATTCGTATCGAAGAAGCTCTAGGTGAAAAAGCACCATACAACGGTCTTAAAGAAGTTAAAGGTCAGTAATTCATAGTTTGAATTACTAGCTTAAAGCTTTAATGAATGCCCCACTTTTTAGTGGGGCATTTTGCTTTTAAGGTCCTAAGAACTTTTAGGGCTCTAAGAGCAATGAGCCGCTCTGACCGTGTTGCTGCTACACCTAAAAGAAAGCAACCAGCTAATTCGTATCGAAGAAGCTCTAGGTGAAAAAGCACCATACAACGGTCTTAAAGAAGTTAAAGGTCAGTAATTCATAGTTTGAATTACTAGCTTAAAGCTTTAATGAATGCCCCACTTTTTAGTGGGGCATTTTGCTTTTAAGGTCCTAAGAACTTTTAGGGCTCTAAGAGCAATGAGCCGCTCTGACCGTGTTGCTGCTAAACCTAAAAGAAAGCAACCAGCTAATTCGTATCGAAGAAGCTCTAGGTGAAAAAGCACCATACAACGGTCTTAAAGAAGTTAAAGGTCAAGCTTAATCCTTGATTTTTAAACGACTTTGAAAAAGCCGCTCATTAGAGCGGCTTTTTTTATAGCCAGATTAGCCTCACAGTTCTGTGACGCTTATCATCAAAACGGGTAACAGTTTAAGTAACAGCATCCAGTATTTTACTTCTGAAATATGCCTCATCGGTTAAAGTGATTACAGTTTTCATAAAAACGTATTCCTACTTATACAGAGGACATTACCATGGCTAAAGTTAGCAGCCCTACTACTACGTTTAACAACGAGTACTTCTCATTCATCGTTTCTGAATCTTGGAAGCACATTGGTGCATCTCAAGCTCACGCTGATATCCTTGCGCACAACCTACTTGTAGGTGGCCTACAGGGTAAACTACACCAAGGTCTGGGTGTTATCGAAGCGGTAACTATCCCTTACGAAGCGGGCATCCTTGACACGACTACGACTCCAGAAATCGAGTCTGAAGGTGAAACTTGGGCTGTTTACAACGGTAAGAAGTCTTCTGGCCACTACGTATGTACGCTAATGGCTCAAACGGCTATCGAGAAGGCACGTAAGCACGGTATCTCAATCGTATTCGGTTACGACCACTGTGACGGCGGCAACTTCTCTAACTACACACAGATGGCAATGAAAGAAGGCATGTTTGCGATGTCTTCAAACAACTCTGTACCTCTAAACGCACCATTCGGCGGTATGGATCCAGCAATGTCTTGTCCTCCATTCGACGCTGCATGTATCGGTGGTGAAGAGCTTCCGCTAGTAACGTCTATCATGATCGGTGAAGGTTACGACTCTCACATCTGTGACGCTATCGTGAACGACCGTGACCTACACGTTGCAGCACTTGTTGACCAAGACACGGGTGAACTAACAGCTGACGCTCGTAAGTGGGGCTCTCTAATCGAAGGTTACGGCCGCGTTGCTGACTGTAAAGCACCATGGACGTTCCTAACGCCACGTCTATACTCGCTAAACATCTGGAACGAAGTAATGACTGCAATCATCAACCCGAAAGGTAAGATTGCTCCTGAGCTTCCAGCAGTACCAAGTGACTTCTTCACTATGGAAAATGCACCATGTCCAGTAGGTGGTTCATACATCCTAGTGATCGACCCAAGCCACTTCGGTCCAATCGAAGAAGTGAAGCGTAAGTCTGACATGTTCGTTAAAGCACTGAAAGAAAACCGCCCACGCGCTGGCTTCAACGAAGTATTCATCCCAGATGAGTGGGGTCTAAAAGCTCTTGCAACTGCAACTGATGAGCACCAAGTAATGGACGCTCACTGGGACGGTTTCAAAGACTTCCTAAAACGTTCTGGCACTTCAATCGAAGAGCTAAACGCGAAGTGGGAAGCGAAAGTTGGCGCTGAGCGCGCTGCGGAAACTATCCGTAAGTAATTGAAAATCATACGCACATGATTTTAAGCCCGGTCCTTTGGACTGGGCTTTTTTTTACCTGTAACTGCCAGTAACTACCCAAGAGTGGCTTCATTGACTATTTTTAGCGTACACAAAAACTAGTCAGTCATTTGAAAGGAGTTATCTATGTCTGCAAGTCCTACTCTCACGTTCGACAACGAGTACTATCAATTCGTCGTTTCACAAGCTTGGCTGCATGTTGGTGCGGACAAAGAGCACGCTGACATCATTGCGAGAAACACCATGAATGGTGGCTTGCAAGGTAAACTTCATCAGGGGTTGGGTGTAATGGAAGCGGTCACGATTCCTTTTGAAGCTGGAGTGATGGACGTTTCGAGTAAGCCAGTTGTAGAGTCTGAAGGTGAAACATGGGCCGTTTTTGACGGTCAACGCTCTTCTGGTCACTACACCTTAACGCTTATGGCGGAATCAGCTATTGAGAAAGCTAGAAAGCACGGCATCTCCATTGTGTTTGGCTATAACCACGTCGATGGCGGTAATTTCTCCAATTACGCCCAACTTGCTGCTAAGCAAGGTATGTTTGCAATGACGTCGAATAACTCTATTCCACTCAACGCGCCATTTGGTGGTATGGATCCTGCGATGTCCTGCCCACCTTTCGATGCAGCTTGCGTCGGTGGTGAGGAGCTTCCATTGGTCACGTCCATCATGCTCGGTGAAGGATATGACGCCAATATCAGTGATGCCTTGATTAACAATAAACGTCTGAACGTCGCGGCTCTTGTCGATCAAGAAACGGGCGAGTTGACGGATGATGCAGCAAAATGGGGACGACTGATTCCCGGTTATGGACGTGTTGCGGACTGTGATGCGCCTTGGACCTTCCTAACGCCGCGCCTATACTCCCTGAACATTTGGAACGAGGTTCTGTCTGCCATCATTAACCCGAAAGCGAAAATCGCACCTGAGCTACCAGCGTTGCCAAGCGACTGCTTGAAAGAGGGTGCTCCGACACCTGTCGGTGGCTCTTACATCATCGTTATTGACCCAAGCCATTTTGGTCCGTTAGATGAAGTGAAGCGCAAGAGTGACGAGTTCGTTCGTGCTATCAAGGCAAATCGTCCACGCAAAGGCTTTGATGAAGTGTTCATTCCAGATGAGTGGGGCTTAGCAGCAATGCGTGAAAATGCGACGGAACACCAAGTGTTGACCGCTCACTGGAACGCATTTAAAGACTTTCTGGTAAGACAGGGCACAAGCATTGAGGCGCTAAACCAGAAATGGAAAGAAACGGTTGGCGAAGCGCGCGCTGAGCAGACGGTGCATCAATAACGGTTGAAACAGAGCGCGCCGAGCAGGCGTGCTCTTAGTTGGATTTGTTATTTGCTCTGAACTGACTCGGGCTAACGCCCACATAACCTTGAAATGCGCGGAAAAACGGTGGAGACGAGTGGTAGTTCAGCATGTCTGCGATTTCAGTTGTTGAGAGCTCGGAGCTGAGTAACAACTCTTTTGCCACCTGCATGCGGGTGTCGAGAACTAAATGTTTGAAGGTTGTTCCTTCGGTCTCCAAGCGCCTGCGCAAGGTTCGCGATGTCATATTCATCTCATCGGCCACCGTTTCCATGCTGGGCAATCCATATTTGAGCTGAGACAAGAGTTTTATTCGAATTTGGTAGCTGAGAGGAGCATCCTTCTCACTGTCAAACTGCTGACTTTGCTGAGTCGCAATGTGGGCAATAAGCGAGGGTTGTAGGCTGATTGAGTGGTGAATCCAATCAACAGGGAACCGTAGCTGATGTTGCTGTCTGTCGAACATCAGATTGTGTTCGAAAACCTCTCTGTAGAGAGCTTGGTAGCTAGGAGCTGGATAGGCGAAATCAATTTCGATTAACTCGGAGTCAAAGCGCTCGTTTAAGAACTGCTGTAACCCCAAGTAATAATGACATAGAGACTCTTCGACATTGTAGTGCTGCGCAGAGCGCCCTTCGGAGCGGTCAACAATCGTGATGTAAGCCCATTCACTGTCGTAACCTATATGGATGTCGACATAGTCTTTGGTTACAAACGAAAACTGCAAACCGGTGTCGAGCAACTGCTTTATGTTTTGACAGTTGATCATCGCATAGCCCCAAGCGCCCATATCTTGAAGTTTGAGTCGCTTAGCGATGCGCAGACCTAACCCGTCAATGTGCAGTTGGTTTACAGTGAGATCAATAAGCTGATGCACCTGAGAAACTTGGAGCGGGTGGTAGTGACCTTGAGTGATACGCACTATACCGGCTTTACGTAGGAACTGCTGAGCATCAAAGTCACGACCGAGGGATTGACGCACGATGGTTTCCCAATGACCGATAATTGCCTGCAAGAAGTGTTGATGGTTCAAAGAATACACAGACATTGTCCTGAAATATCATATTGCTGTCCTGAAGTGTAATTAATTACACCCGATTTAGCCACTATAATAACCCTATCTTGAGAAGTCGCTTTAGCGGCTACCTCCAATAACTAGAGGAATTATCCATGTTTAAGCCAAAACGTGTTGAGATTGCGAAAGACAAACTAGACCTATACCAAGACATCTACTGGAACAAGTCAGATGCGGATTTCTACATCAACGAAGACATCGCTCCTATGCAAGCGCGCATGGCTGAGCAAGGCGTTGAAGCATTCAGTTTGCTAGGTAAGCAGCACGTTGGTGCATTTGGTGCGCCATATGTGAACAGCTTTGAAGGCGTTGACATTGCAATGTACGGCCTAACCATGGATAAGTGCTCACCAAACGCTGGTGGTCACAAGTTCGGTCCTGCCGCTATCCGTGAAGCATCAAAAACGGGTATGGGCATGATTCACCAAGACGGTACTATGCCGTTCGAACTGTGTAACATCATCGACTACGGAAACTGGGATGGCCTAGGTCAATTCAACCTAGACGAAGAAATGCGTGCCGCGCAAGAAGTTGTTGATGACATGGTTATTAATCACGGTATCACACCATTCTTCTTTGGTGGTGACCACACTGTGGCTTACCCTGGCCCTGCGGCACTGGCTAAAGTTCACGGTCCTGTATCGCTAATCCACATTGACGGTCACTTTGACCTGCTGACTCGCAAAGATTTTGACTACGAGTCATATTCAGGCAACTGGTACTGCCGTCTAGCATCAGAAGGTGCAATGGATCCGTCTACCAGTGTAAGTCTTGGTATGCGTGGCCGCTGGTGTGCATCACAACAAGGTAAAGCGAAGGCTATCGGTGGTAACTTCTTCCTAGCGGACGAAATCTACGACCTAGGCATCGACTACATCGTAGAGCAGATCCTTGAGAAGCAAGGCGACGGTCGCCCAGTGTACCTAACGTTTGACCTAGATGGCTTAGATCTTCTAGACCACAGTGCAAACTCAAGCCCAGATCCATTTGGTGTGACTGCGCGCATGTACTACGACATCTTCCGCAAGCTTCGTGCGACTAAGCGTATCAACCTAGTGGGTGCTGATATTGCTGAATTTGCTCCTCAGAAGAACTCTGACGAGAAAGATGCGCTACTAACAGCCGCATTCGGTTGGGAACTACTGACATGGTTGGCAGAGTGTCGCCACATCCGTGAAGGCAAGAAGAACCCAACAAACTGGCCAATGAACTTCGGTCGTAACATCGAGTTCTAATAAGACTTGGTCTGTTTTGTGGGTGTCATCCCAGCGCAGGCAGGGATCTTCTCACAGCGTCCAGCAAGCCTATCGAGATAGGCGCACGCCAGTGGAATGACAAAAAAATGCCCGCTCAACTGAGCGGGCATTTTTCTTTTTAGCAAAAGGAAACTATTTACGGAAGTTCATCGCCATTGCAGCAGCGATATTACGAGAAGTCATCTCGACATTAAACGCCGCTTCTTTCAACGCCGTCGGCAAATCGGTCGCGCCAAGCACTACACTGTAAGCTGCATCAATACCGTGCTCATGCACCACTGCGCAATCTTTCGCTGTGCTACCAGCAATCGCGATCACAGGAATATCGTATTGCTTAGCGGTGCGCGCCACACCAACTGGTGTTTTTCCATGGATAGTTTGGCTATCAATTCGACCTTCACCAGTAATCACAAGGTCGGCATCTTTGACCACTTCGCTAAGGTTTACAGCATCCATCACGATCTGAATGCCCGGACGAAGCTCGGCATCGAACAGGCCTAAAAGTGCAGCGCCTAGGCCTCCCGCAGCGCCAGCACCAGCAGTATCTAAGACGTCACGACCATTGGTTGATTTAATCACTTCAGCGTAGTGCGCTAGGTTAGCGTCGAGCGTTTCAACTATCTCAGGTGTTGCCCCTTTTTGTGGGCCAAACACATGAGAGGCACCTTTCGGGCCGCATAGTGGGTTATCAACATCACACGCCACTTCTAGCTTGATGTTCGTTAGGCGAGGATCTAGCTCAGAAAGGTCAATACTCGCAAGCTTACTTAGCTCACCGCCACCAAAACCCAGTGCATTGCCATCAACATCAAGGAGTCTTGCGCCTAGAGCCTGCGCCATGCCAATACCACCGTCATTGGTCGCACTACCACCGATACCGACGATAATGTGCTTTACTCCGCGATCCAGCGCTGCCTTAACTAGCTCACCCGTGCCAAAGGTGGTGGTCAGCAGTGGGTTGCGATTTTCAGGTTCAACCAGATGAAGACCGGACGCTGCCGCCATCTCAATGATGGCAGTGGAACCATCACCCATCAGACCGAAAAAGCCCTCAACGGCTTGCCCGAGCGGCCCAGTTACGTCACAAGTAACAATAGAGCCATCAGTGGCATCAACGAGCGATTGCACTGTGCCTTCGCCGCCGTCTGCCATAGGTAGTTTGATGTATTCGGCATCGGTGAAGATCTTCTTAAATCCTGCCTCAATAGCTTCGGCAACTTCCATGGCCGTAAGACTTTCTTTGTATGAATCTGGAGCGATGATAATTTTCATAATTAAACCTTAAACAAATAGACCGAACACACCGAAGATCATTACCGAAACGAACGCGATCATCAGACCAACCGCAGACTCGTAAGGAATGAGTTTGAGACGCTCGCGAATATCCATATGCACAGCGCCGCCAGTGGCGTGGAAGAAGCTACCGTGTGGCATGTGATCCAGAACAGTAGCACCAGAGTGAATCATGGCTGCGCCCGCTAGAGCAGGAACGCCGAGTTCAAGAATGGTAGAGCTAAATACGCTAGATGCTACCGCCGTACCTGCTGTGGTCGATGCGGTTGCAAGTGCCATCATGGCACCGGAAATTGGAGCAAGTAGATATGATGGAAGACCAGAGGCGGTCAGAACATCAATAAGGCCATCTTTTAGGCCAGAGTTAGCGATGATGCCAGCAAGTGTACCCGTACCAAGAAGCATCACAGCTACTGGTGCCATGCGTGATAGGCCAGACACTGCAAAGTGGTTGGTATCGGCAAAGCGACCCATGACGACAGCACCGATCAAACCACCTAGTGGTAGTGCGATGAGCGGGTCAACGTTGATGCCAGCAATAGGGCGAAGCGCAAGCAGAGCGATAGCAACAAGAGGTGCCACAATCGCAGCGCCAAATTTAGGTAGCCTAGAGTGGTCAACTGCAACCACTTCGCTCTCTGCTACTTTTGAGCCTTTGTTGACCAGCTTTTTCGCTATGAAGTAAGCGAAGATCATACCGCAGAGACCCGGGATGACGCCGGCTGCCATTACTGAGGTCAGCGGTACGTTGAACGCATCGGCCGCCGCAATGGCGTTCGGATTTGGTGACATCACGTTACCCGCTTTACCGCCGCCGACCATCGCCAGCAAGATAGCGGTTTTTGAGATGTCTGCGCGGCGTGCAATGGCAAGTGCGATAGGCGAAACAGTGATAACTGCAACGTCAACGAATACGCCAACGGCAGTTAGGATCATGGTGGCAATCGCCAAAGCGAGAAGCGCGCGGGTTTCGCCCACTTTCTTTACGATGGTCTCTGCGATGGATGTTGCAGCTCCTGACTCGATCAATACGCCCGCCAGCACACCAGCAGCAAGGATGCGCAATACTGCTGTGACAATGCCTTGTGCACCGCCAATCATTAGCGCAACGGTATCGGTGAGAGAAACGCCGCCAACGACACCACCGACAAGCGCGCCGATGATCATGCCGTAAGCAGGTGGCACTTTTTTAAGGATAAGGGCAATAGCAACAACCAGAGCTGCTAATGCGCCTAAGGTAGAGACTTCAATCATGGTTTGGTTTCCGCAATACTAATTTTATTAATTTTTTAGTTGGGTCTTGTGACCCTTATTGAGCGGAAGAGTAGCCATTTAGGGGGAGATTTTCTTTATGCGAACTGACGAATTTATCACTGCTGGTTATCGTTAATTTGTGCAATTGCACAAATTAACGGATTTTTTACAAACATTTTAACGCAAGGTAGAGCTGAACTTTTTCATCTAAGTTATTGATATTTAATTTAGTTGTCTGTTCTATTTTCTCAAGTCGATACCGCAAAGTGTTACGGTGGATATGGAGGGTTTCACAAGTTTGAGCCAGATCGCAGTTTTGCTCAAAAAAGGTGCGCAGTGTCTTTAGCATTACGCCTTTACTATCTGCAGCTACCAGTTTTTCGATCGGAGCCTTCAGTTGAGTCGCACGCCACGGGTCATGTTTAATGCTGCTCACCAGCACCGAGAGTTTCCGGTCTTGGTAGAACAGTATGGGACCATCATTGATATGACTGCTTTCAATGGTGGCTTTGGCGGTTTCGTAAGACTTTGCTATGCCGACGAGTTCAGGGAAATAGTCTCCGATAGCCATCTGAATAGAGAAGTCACACTCTTGGTCGATACGCTTAAGCAGTTTAGCGACTCGCTTTTCTTCCTCTTTGCGATTCCATGCGTTATTGACGACCGTCACCGGTTTCAATACCACGATCTCATTCATCGATACCGAGGCAATTCCGACGATGTTATCGCGCTCAGGGTACTCCAGAAGATGTACCAGTTTCTGCAGGTGCTCCAGTGTGACTGGTTCTCCAGGCAGCGGGATCACTTTGATCACTGTGGCTACACGAGGCTGTGCGAGATCAAGATCGAGCCGCTGAGCAATAGAGAGCAGTTGTCCCTCATTTAAACTTGATCCTTCAATGAGCTGCAGTAGTAACTCTTCCCGGTGGCGTTTATTCCATTGAACCTGCGACATAAGTGCAGCCTGTTCGACAATAAGCTCAGCCGTCATCTTTACCAGCTCACCGTAGCTTCTCACCTCTTCAGGCGTGCCTGAGATCCCGACAACACCAATGACGTTGTTATCGTAGATGATGGGTAGGTTGATGCCTTTTTTAACACCGGACAATGTGGAGGCAACGGAATCATTGATCTCTAAGGTTCTATTATCTCGGATCGCTAGCAGTGCCCCTTCATGTGTTTGGTGTAAGCGTGACGGGTCGCTAGAGCCAATGATCACGCCATTCTCGTCCATCACGTTGATGGAGTGCTCGATGATCTTCTTGGCACGATCGACAATTTGTTTAGCAATGAGAGAGTTAAGTTGCATAGGATCTGAGTCATAGAGAGCGATGTCATGAGTATACCCGATTGTCTCGAAAACTAAGGTATAATCGCCGCGAGATTACCAAGAGAAACAGTGATGGAATTCGAGTTTATTAAAAACAGTTTCACAGGTGAGTACCTAGTGAGATGCGAAATGGGCCAAGAAGTGATTGCTCGCTTGCTGCAAGAAGAGATCAGTACCAGTGACCGCACCATCATGGAAATTACCGAGTTGCTCACCCAAGCTGCCCAGTTTTCGGGCAATGAGTTTAAGTGGCAAGGTAAAGAGATCTCATTAAGTGTGGTGGACTCCGAGGTTCATGTTTACGAAAACTCCTTAGCTTTTGATAGCTTAATGGAGATGGATGAAGAGTTTTCTGTCTATGAAAGTGAGAGCCATAGCGAGTGTGGGCTAGAGGATTTTCGCTCAGTTTTAGAGCAATGGGAGCGTTTTATTCATAACAGGTAATGACCCTTTGCCCCAAATTTGCACACTCCTAGTGCTAATAACATAAAACGCATTATTTTTGTGAATGTCTTGCACCATTAAAGTGCAAGGTATTTTCATTTGTGTAACATGAAATCATCAATTCTATATATATCAATAACTTAAAAAGTTGGCACGCACCTTGATTACTAGAATACGTAACAGGGATAAAAGGCGAAGGGGATGCCATGAAACTTATTAACGCAATCATTAAACCATTCAAACTCGATGATGTAAGAGAAGCACTTGCAGATGTTGGTATTGAAGGTATGACAGTTTCTGAGGTCAAAGGATTTGGCCGTCAGAAAGGACACACAGAATTATATCGTGGTGCGGAGTACCAAGTGGACTTTCTACCGAAAGTAAAACTTGAAATTGCGACGCACGCAGACAACGTAGACCGAGTTATTGAAGCGATCACTAACGCTGCTCAAACCGGCAAGATTGGCGACGGAAAAATATTTGTGTACGACCTAGCCCAAGCAGTACGTATTCGTACGGGCGAAATGGACGCTGAAGCACTTTAAGGGATTGGAGAAATTATTATGGAATTAGCAACAACTGTCAGCGAACTGCGTTATGCGCTGGACACTTTTTACTTTCTTATTTCAGGCGCACTAGTAATGTGGATGGCAGCAGGCTTCGCAATGCTAGAGGCAGGCCTAGTTCGCTCTAAAAACACCACAGAAATCTTAACCAAGAACTTCTGTCTGTACGCGATTGCATGTACCTGTTACCTCATCGTCGGTTACCACATCATGTATGTTGATAACGGCGAAGGCGGTTGGCTACCATCATTTGGTGCGCTAATTGGTACTCAAGGTGAAGGCGCAGACCACTCTCTAGAGTCGGACTTCTTCTTCCAAGTAGTATTCGTTGCAACAGCAATGTCAGTTGTATCTGGTGCGGTTGCTGAGCGTATGAAGCTTTGGTCTTTCCTAATCTTCTCAGTAGTGCTAACAGCATTCATCTACCCAATGGAAGGTTACTGGACATGGGGCGGCGGTTTCCTATCAGAAGCAGGTTTTAGTGACTTCGCAGGTTCAGGTATCGTTCACATGGCGGGTGCAGCAGCAGCTCTAGCAGGTGTTCTACTACTAGGCGCTCGTAAGGGTAAATACGGTAAGAACGGTGAAATCCACCCAATCCCAGGCTCGAACATGCCGCTAGCAACACTAGGTACGTTCATCCTATGGCTAGGTTGGTTCGGTTTCAACGGCGGTTCTCAGCTGATGGTCTCTGACTTCGAGAACGCAACAGCGGTTGGTCAAATCTTCCTAAACACCAACGCAGCAGCCGCGGCGGGTGCAATCGCAGCAATGCTTGTGTGTAAGACAACGTGGGGCAAAGCTGACCTAACTATGATTCTGAACGGTGCACTAGCTGGTCTGGTTGCTATCACAGCAGACCCACTGTCTCCATCACCAGTTTATGCTGTAGCAATTGGTGCAGTAGGTGGCGCGCTAGTGGTATTCAGCATCATCGGTCTAGACAAGCTTAAGATTGACGATCCAGTAGGTGCTATCTCAGTTCACGGTGTGTGTGGTTTCTTCGGTCTAATGGTTGTTCCACTAAGCAACGGTGACGCAACGTTCGGTGCACAGCTTCTAGGTGCGGCAGTTATCTTCGGTTGGGTATTCGCAGCAAGCCTAGCGGTATGGGCGGTACTGAAAGCAACAATTGGTATCCGTGTATCGGAAGAAGAAGAGCTAGAAGGTATGGACATGCACGATTGTGGTGTTGGTGCTTACCCAGAGTTCGTAAGTATGAAGTAACATTTAGTTACACTTCTATTAAAAACCTGCCTTATATGGCAGGTTTTTTTATATTGGATCATTGTTTTCCTAATAAATATGAATATAATAACGCAACTGATAAACGTTCTCATTATGAATTAAAGGAACTAACACAATGAAAAAACTGCTAACTCTTTCAGCAATTGCAGCAAGCTTCGCTGCTCCAGCGATGGCTGCAGAAGAAGTCAACGTTTACTCTTACCGTCAACCTTTCCTTGTTGAGCCAATGTTCAACGAGTTCACGAAAGAAACGGGTATCAAGGTAAATGTGAAGTTTGCTAAGAAAGGTTTGGCAGAGAAGCTTCAGCAAGAAGGCGAGTACAGCCCAGCTGACGTTGTGCTAACAACGGACATCAGCCGCCTTGCAGAGCTGACTGACAAGGACGTAGTTCAAGCGGTAGACAGCGACGTGATTAACGCAAACGTTCCTGCTCAGTACCGTGACAAAGAAAACGAGTGGTTTGCACTGACGCTACGTACTCGTAACGTTTACTCATCTCGTGACCGTGTAGGTAAGCTAGGTGCAGAGTTCAACTATGCAGACCTTGCTAACCCTGAGTACAAAGGCAAAATCTGTACTCGTAGCGGTAAACACCCATACAACGTATCTTTGGTTTCATCTATGATTGCTCACCACGGTGAAGCAGAAACCAAAGAGTGGCTAGAAGGCGTTAAAGCCAACCTAGCTCGTAAGCCTCAAGGCAACGACCGCGCACAAGTTAAAGCGATCAAAGAAGGCCTTTGTGATGTTTCTCTAGGTAACAGCTACTACCTAGGCAAAATGGTTAATGACAAAGAACAGAAAGCGTGGGCTGATGCGGTTTACATCAACTTCCCGAATCAAGAAACCACTGGCACACACGTGAATGTGAGTGGCATGGCAATGGCGAAGCACTCGCCAAACAAAGAAAATGCACTGAAGCTAATGGAGTTCCTAACAGGCGACAAAGCTCAGCAATTGTACGCAGAAGTGAACTTTGAGTACCCAGTAAAAGAAGGCGTTAAGCGTTCTGAGCTTGTAGCATCTTGGGGTGACTTTAAAGCAGATACTATCTCGCTAGACGACATTGCTGGTTACCACAGCGCAGCGATCAAATTGTTAGATGAAGTTAAGTTCGACCTATAATCGATAAAAGGGGGTATAATGCCCCCTTATTTATTCTGGTTTATGACTTCTCGACTTCGCGTCGCCTGATGTATGTTTAGGCAATGAAAGAAAAAAATGTTGTTTGGAAAACCAGTAGTGGAGTGTTAACTCTGCTACTGGTTTTGCCTATTTTAGCGATCTTCTATACTGCACTTGGTGAATCAAGTGATCTTTTTGCACACCTGATGTCCACGGTGATGCCCACCTATGTTCTCAATACCATCAAATTGGTCGTTGGAGTTTTGCTGCTCTCTCTTGTGTTCGGGGTGCCCAGTGCCTGGCTAATGGCCATGTGCAAGCTGCCTAGCGAACGCGTATTGCAGTGGGCCTTAGTATTGCCACTGGCGATGCCAAGTTACATCATTGGCTACATCTTTACTGACTGGTTTGATTTTGCAGGCCCTGTCCAAGTGTGGTTACGTGATGTTTTTGCTTGGCAGGTTGGCGACTACTGGTTCCCGGATATCCGCACAGTAGGCGGTGCTACGGTTGTGCTCTCTTTGGTGCTTTACCCATACGTCTATCTGTTGTGCCGCGCGGCGTTTATGGAGCAAAATGTCTCTTTGCTGCAGTCTGCAAGACTTCTCAAATGCTCGCCGTTAGAAAGCTTTTGGCGTATCTCGTTGCCGCTTGCTCGTCCATCCATTGCGGTAGGTCTATCGCTGGTGGCGATGGAGACCATTGGTGACTTCGGCGCGGTTAGCTACTTTGCAGTCAGCACCTTAACCACAGCGGTTTACGATACTTGGCTTGGCTATTCCAATTTAAGTGCGGCCGCCAAAATTTCCGCCATGATGATGGTGGTGATTGTGCTTCTACTGGGTGCTGAGCGCTACAGTCGTCGTAAACAGAAACTGTTTCAAAGCCAGTACAATAGCCATGAAGATTTTCGTTATGAATTGCGAGGTTGGAAAAAGTGGGCAGCATTAACTTGGTGTTGGGGCTTGGTATCAGCTGCGTTTATCTTCCCGCTTGGCCAGTTAATTATTTATGCCTACAAGTACTTTGAGCAAAGCTGGACGGAAGAGTTTCAAACCTATGCCATTAACAGTTTACAGGTCTCGATCATTGCCGCCATCATTGGCGTAATCGTCGCTTTGGTGGTTAACTTCTATCGCCGTTTGGATCCAAGTCGTAAGGGTGTCGTTTTCATGCGTGCCTCGTCGCTGGGCTATGCTGTGCCGGGAACGGTGCTGGCGATTGGCGTGATGGTGACTGTCCTGTTTATGGATCATTCAGTAAATGACTTTGCCAAAGCGATGGAGTGGCAGCGCCCAGGTCTGATCTTCTCTGGTTCAATGTTTGCGCTGATTTTTGCCATGGTGGTGCGTTTTTCAGCGGTAGCGATTGGCAGTATCGAGACCAGCCTCAGTAAGGTTTCGCCTTCGCTTGATATGGCCTCGCGCACTATGGGTTGCAAGAAGAACCAGATGTTGGTTCGCGTGCATCTGCCGCTGATTAAACGTGGTGTGTTGATTGCTGGCTTGTTGGTGTTTATTGAGTCGATGAAAGAGCTCAATGCTGCGCTGCTATTGCGTCCATTCAACTTTGAAACCTTGGCCACCTACGTATTTAACTTTGCCTCAGATGAGCATTTGGAGCTTGCTGCGATGCCTGCGGTCTTGCTGGTACTCGTTGGCTTACTCCCGCTCATTATTGTTAACCGTTCATTGGAGCAAAACCACTGATGACCACTGCACTGTCGATTGAAAATTTATCTTGTCAGTATGACGAGCAAACGATTCTTGAGAATTTGTCTCTAGAGGTTAATCAAGGTGAAATTGTTTGTTTGTTGGGTGCCAGTGGCTGCGGTAAAACCACCTTGCTGAAGGCCATCGCGGGTCTATTGCCCCTGTCAGCGGGCAAGATGACGCTCGGTGAGCGCGAGATTGATAACGGTGAAACCTGGATGCCACCAGAGCAGCGTAACATTGGCATGATCTTCCAAGACTATGCGCTGTTTCCTCACCTAACGGTGGCGCAGAACGTTGCGTTTGGGCTAAAGGGCACTCCGAAGTCAGAGCAAGATGCAATCGTGAAGGAAATGCTGTCATTGGTGCATCTAGAACAATTCATTGACCGCTACCCGCATCAACTATCGGGTGGTCAGCAGCAGCGTGTGGCGATTGCGCGCAGTTTGGCGTACAAACCTGATCTACTGTTACTTGATGAACCATTTTCCAACATCGATACCCAAGTGCGTCACGAGCTCATTCGTGAGATCCGCAAAATCTTCAAAAAGCAGGGTGTGACAGCGATTTTCGTGACTCACAGCCGTGAAGAAGCGTTCGCGTTTGCCGACAAAATGGCAGTGATGAACCAAGGCATAATCGAGCAATATGGCGCGGCCTCGGAACTCTATTTCTGTCCATCGAGTAAGTTCGTTGCAGATTTCTTAGGCGGTGGCAGTTACTTGCAAGCTAAGCATATCAATGACACGACTTTCGAGACGGCTATCGGCCAAGTTGAAGCACAGTCGTGTGCCTTGATTGAGCAGGGGGCTGATTGCCAACTCTTGGTGCGCCCACAGCACATTCAATTGACTCAATCAGAAAAGAGCACTATTACGGTTATCGAGCAGCAGTTCATGGGTGACCATTGTCGCTATGTGGTTGATATTGAGGGCACGCGCGTTTTGGCCACCTCATTAGAGGCGCTTGATGTTGGCCAGAGTGTCGCGGTGAGTGTCGATGCGCAGGGCATTGTCGCGTTTGCATAAGTACTAAAAAAGCCCGGAGACAGTCGTTCCGGGCAAAGATGTTCTCCACCTATAGGGAGCTTTTTGCTAATAGGTGACCAAGAAGGTGAGTCGAGGTCACTTAGGGCAAAAAGAGAAGGAAACAGTGACTACAAAGACAAAAAGTCTTTCATCTGCTGAAGAACATATTCCGCTTGTTCCTTATCTTCCATTTCACAGAAAATTCGTAATAGGGGCTCCGTACCCGAGAAGCGAGCAATCACCCAACCACCGTTCTTAAAGTACACTTTCGCGCCATCGGCGTAACTTACCTTTTCTACGTCATAATCAAACTCAGGAAGCAGTTTTTCGACATAAAGTTTGTGGTATAAGCTGTCTTTTTGTGATGGTTTAAAGGTGCAATCGCCTTCAGCTGTGTAGGCGTAGCCATACTTGCCGTAGATCTCTGATAGCAACTCGGAAAGCGTCTTCTGAGTGACACTGAGCATTTCGACTAAAAGGCTAGAGGCAAATACACCATCCTTACCTTTGATGTGGCCGCGAATAGTTAAACCACCTGAACTCTCACCGCCAATCAGTGAATCGTCGGCCTCCATTTGACTACTGATGTGCTTAAAGCCTACAGGAACCTCAAAGCTCTTTTCACCGTAGTCGGCAGCGACTTTATCTAGTAGGTGAGTGGTCGCGATATTACGAACCACTGAGCCTTTCCAGCCTTTGTACTCAAGTAGGTAGTAATAGAGCAGCAGCAGGACTTCATTCGGGTGTATGAAATTACCTTGCTCATCAATGATGCCAAGGCGGTCTGCGTCGCCATCGGTACCTATACCAATATCATAGCCTTCTGCCGCTACTAGGTGCTTAAGACGATATAGTGTCGCTGCACTTGGCGAAGGCATTAAGCCGCCAAAGTCTGGGTTTTTACCATCGTTGATGACGTCAACGTCACAGCGACCGTTGATGAGCACCGTCTGCAATGCGTTTTTCGCGACTCCAAACATCGGGTCGATAAGCACTTTGAGATTGGCGTTTTTGATGGCTTCAATGTCGATAAGATCGATGATGGAATCAACAAACTCGTTCATCGGATTGATAACAGTAATCGCGCCGCGCTCAACACATACATCGAAGTCGCCGGAAATCACTTCCTGAAGGCTGAGAGTGGCGATTTGAGCTTCAATCTTCTCAGTAATGATTTCGTCGGCATCACGGCCACCTTCGATAAAGACCTTAATCCCGTTGTAATCGGCTGGATTGTGCGACGCGGTAATACAAGCCGAGTAGGCACATCCCATACTCTTCGCCTTGTACATGACTATAGGGGTCGGCACAAACTTGTCGATAAAGCTCACTGGGATGTTGTTCGCGGCCAGGACTTCCGCAAACCAGCGCCCCGCTTTATCGGATAGAAAACGCCTGTCGTAGCCAATCACGAATCCGCGTTCTGCCACGTTTTCGCTATTGATGATGTTTGCCACCGCTTGAGCAACGAGTTTTACGTTATCTTTAGTGAACTCCTCGCCGATGAACGCGCGCCAACCACCTGTTCCAAATTTGATCATCTCTCTCTCCTAAGAGGTTACCTACTCTTGTAGTGATACGCTTAAGTTCGATGGGTCCGAACTAAGGACCCATCGAGGCACTCGTTAACCTAGAACAACATGTACTTGGTTTACGCTGCCTTCGGCTTGAGGCGCGATCGCGCCTTGAATGGCTTGACCATTCAAGGTAATGGACTGAACACCCTTGCTGACATTGTTTGGGTTCTCAACCGTAATTTGATACGTTGCACCGCGCCATTGACGCGTCACCTCAAATCCTGGCCACTCTGTTGGAATACATGGGTCAACCACTAGGCCATCGAAGCTCAGTCTCACGCCGAGAATATAGTTGGTTGCGGCGAAGTAAGCCCAGCCAGAAGTACCCGTTAACCAAGGGTGGTTGGCGCGACCATGATCTTGGTGGTCACGGCCCATGATGAACTGCACGTATGAGTACGGCTCTGTGATGCGTGTTTCGATCATGTCGTTTTGGTTATAAGGGTTTAGTGCGTCGTAGTACTTCATGGCTTGATCGCCACGGCCTAGTTTCGCTTCGGCTACCCACGCCCATGGATTTGGATGTGAGAAGATCGCGCCGTTTTCTTTTACGCCCTGATAAACGCGAGTGACAAAGCCGATGTCGTCATTAGGTGTTGCGAACGATGGCGCGTTTAGATGTAAGCCGAAGTCTGAGTAGAGGTACTCATCGACCGCATCCATGGCTTTCTTACCGCGCTCTTCGCTAACTGCGCCAGAAACCACTGCCCAGGTGTTGGACTCAAGGTGAACCTTACCTTCGGTTTGTTTACTGGTACCGACCTTGTCGCCGTTTTTGGTGATACCACGGATGTACCAGCCACCGTCTTCATCCCAAAGATGCGTTTCACAGGCGTCTTGAACTTTTTGCGCCATTTGTTGGTAGTAGGCGACATCATCAAGCTCGCCACGGTTGCGTGCGAGGTCAACAAAGTCTTGCAGTGCCCAGTAGTGCAGGAACGCCACCATGGATGACTCACCACCGCCTAGGTTTAGACAGTCATTCCAGTCTGCGCGTAGACCTTTGGCGATGCCTGTCGCTCCCACGTGCTCATCGGTAAAGTTAAGTGCCGCTTTCATGTGCTCGTAGACGGTTGCATTGCCGCCGTCTGCGTATGGGATTACCTCATCAAAGAAATCTGTTTCACCGGTTTCCATCACGTAGCGACAGATCGTTGGGACCAGCCACAAGTGATCGTCAGAGCAAGTATCGGCAATGCCGTGGATCTTATCTTCATCGCTTGGTGTCGGAACCACGGTTGGTGATTTTGATGGCTCAACATCGGCTTTTTCTGGATCAAACCAGTCTGGATCGAATAGGTGTAAACCGTAACCAGCTTTCACTTGGCCACGTAGTAGATCAACGATTCGTTTGCGAGTCATAGCCGGTGCAGAATGAGGAACGGCCATAGCGTCCTGAGCGGTATCTCGATAGCCCAGTCCAGTACGTCCTCCAACCTCGATAAATGAAGCGAAGCGTGACCATACGACACAGGTCTCGGCTTGATACAGAGTCCAAGTGTTCAGCATGGTGTCTAGCCCCTCGTTAGGAGATTTCACCTGGAACTTCGCGCAGCGCTCATCCCAGTGAGCCTTGATGGCATCAAACGCTGCATCGACCTCAGTTAAGTCTTGGTATTTTTGACGAAGACGCTCACCGTTGCCTTTGCCAATACCAAGGACGTAGGCAAAGCGCACCTCTTCTCCCGGTGCGATGACGAATTGCTTGTGCAGTGAACCACAATGGTTGTAGCAGGTTTGTGTGTGATTAGAGCATTGCCCTTTTTCAACTGCGATTGGGTTGGATTCGTCGCGATATAGACCTAAGAAGCTATCGCGCTGACCATCATAGCTATCTGGGCTAAAAGTAGAAGCAAGGTAGTAGTAGCCTTCGAAATCGTTGGTGTTGTAGAAGAGATCATACTCAATAACACCATCTTGATAGCTAGTTCCTGCTGAGTATAGCGACATTTGATGGTTTTGATTGTCTGAGGCGATGTGGCTGAAAGAAAACTCCACAAACGAGAAGGCGCTGATGGTGCGTGGCTTATCACCGGTATTGCGGATCACCACATCCCACACCTCAGCATCTTCGCCTTTTGGTACGAACAGAGTTTTTGTCGCCTCAATATCTGAGTATTGACACTTAAACTTTGAATAAGAAAGCCCATGCCTTACTTCATAGTTTGCTTCATCAAGGCTTTTGGCGACTGGCTGCCATGAGATTGACCAGTAATCACCTGTCTCATCATCACGCAGATATACATAATGTCCTGGGCGATCGAACGTCGCATTTGGGCGGAATTTGGTTACACGGTTGTACTCAGGCGAGTTGTAAAAGGAGTAGCCGCCAGCATTATGAGAGATAACGGTACAGAACTTCTCTGTGCCTAGGTAGTTGGTCCAAGGAGCGGGGGCATCGGGACGAGTGATGACATATTCTCGGTTCTCGTTATCGAAGTAGCCGTATTGCATGATGATATCCTTATTGGGGAAAATTTAAATTCGTTAAGTAATGTTGGCTTTGAGTGTTGAACGTCAGCCATTCTTTTTTTGGCTCTCTGGCCATGGGTGTCTGTATCGCACATCTTGTCTATCTAACAATTGGAGGTGTGGCTTAAGCCGAGACAAGAAGGCGTGGAAGTCTTTTGAGTGATCTTGTGTCCATGCGGTTTCTGCAAGCGCAACCAAGCGCGGAAACATCATGTAGTCGAGCCGCTCCGGAGAGGTAACTCTCTCTGTCCAAAGTGCGGCCTGCATGCCCAAAATGCGTTTCTTGATTGGGTCTTGCTCATGAAGTTGGACGAGAGGTTCGTATTGATATGCGTTTTTTAGGGTAATTATGTGAGAGCGGTACACGCCCAACTCGCAAACGCTGTAGTCTTGCGCCATATCTAAGTAGGTGCTTTGCCCTGGTTGAAGGATGACGTCGTAGCCCAGCTTGGCACTATTAATAGCGGCTTCTTCGCTCAGCCATGAATAGACGACCGTGTCTTTGCTTACCTTGCTACCAAAGTGCGCCTCTTCCCAGCCAAGCATGCGCTTGCCCATGGATCTGAGTTTATCTTCGACGTAGCGAAGCAGATGACCCTGCAGGTCTTTCGGATTGCGATAGCCTTGCTCCGCCATGAGTTCACGACAAGACGGGCTGTTGGTCCAAACCCCGACTGGCACTTGGTCTGCGCCGATATGAACGTAAGGGGCTGGGAACAACTGAGCAATCTCTTCAAGCACGGCATCAAGAAATTGGTAGGTGCCAGAGATGCCCGGTGATAACACGTTGTCGGTGTAGTTTTGTTCACTGCGGTAATGAGACTGATCCTCTGGGTCGACTAACAGATCCGGTAGCGCGGTAATCGCGGCGCGACTGTGACCAGGAATGTCGATCTCTGGGATCACTTGGATGCTGCGATCCTGAGCGTACTGAACAATCTCGCGGATCTCTTGCTGTGAGTAGAACCCACCATAGTAATCTCCGATGCTGTGAAGCTGCGGTTTTAGCGGGTGAGTCGGGCCACGCCAAGCACCAACGTCAGTCAGCTCTGGATATGCTTTGATTTCAACACGCCAGCCTTCGTCATCAGTAAGGTGCCAATGGAAGGTATTGATCTTGTAGTGCGCAAGAAGGTTGATAACGCGCTTTATCTCGGTCACGGGCTGAAAGCTGCGTGCACTGTCTAGCATTACACCACGGTAGCGAAAGCGAGGTGCGTCTTGGATGCGGATATGAGGCACGTAGATGGTATGGCGATCATGGTCAAAGTCCATCAACTGAATCAGCGTTGCGCAGCCATAGGTAAAGCCTGCGTTGCTGTTGGACTCAATCTCAATCCCTGAACCATCAACAGTCAATTTGTAGGCTTCAGAATCTAATACAGGAGAGTGCCTAAAACGAATGTCTTGCTGCCCAATCGATTTATGGCTTAGTCCGAATAGACGCTCCACCTCTTCACTTAGCCAGTTGGCGACACATTGCATGGATTGATCTTCGACGCAAATCTGACTGTAACGCGTCAGTTCAAACACGCTTTCCCCAAACTCCATGTATTGAGGATGTGGGATAAGAGCGTGGCGTCCTGCGCCTACCTCTGGCAGCGATACTCGGCGGTCGTCAACCGCCCCAAGCACAATCGGTGAAACTGCAACTGAAAGCTGGGTTTCTGCATCAGTGTCGAGATAGGCGTCGTTAATGCCATCACTCAGTAAGTTGAATGCGGACGTAGCGGTGCAAAATTCGACATAGACATGGTTATTGGCATACAGCGGCGTCTCGTTGACGTTTAGCGTACAGAAGGTGCCGACTTGTGTGAGCTCGCCTTGTGATAAGCTGTCTGGAATCACAAAACACTCAAACGCAAAATTAAGCTTCCAATTGGCGTGACTCTTCTCAGACAGGTTATGCAAGGTTAGCCCGAAGCGACAGCCTTTCGCTAGATGTTCAACAATGGCTAAGTCGACACGAAAATCCATACTCATCCCTTACTCGTAAAGGTTGTGTTGCTCGTTACCCGCCATCATCAGCGCGCCATCCATCGCATCCCCTTTAGGGGCGACAATCCAGCGCTGAGCAGTAGGAGATAACCAGTCAAAGATACGCTCGGCGATACTGCCCATCAGGCATATTTTGTCCGCGCCTTTGTTGTTGAGCGCGCACAAAAACATCTCGATGTCGTTGGCGGTTTCCATCAGAAGAGATTTTGCCAACCCATCATTGACGTAGGCATACTCAAAAATCGCGGGAGAAAACTGACCGTAATCACGTGGTAACGCTGTTTTTGACCACTCTACAATGGCGTCGATATCCTGGTTGAAATGTTCCATAACGACATCGGCGAGGGGAGAGTGGGGCTTGATACCATCTTGGATAAGCAGGACCTGCTGGATCAACCTAAGTCCCATGACGGCGCCGCCTCCCTGATCTGAAATAGGGAATTCTCGACCGCCTACCACATACTGATTTCCCCCTTTAATGAGAAGACCAACAGACCCTGTACCGGCAATCATGATGGCACCATCTTCGCCCTGATGTGCGCCAAGGCAGGCACCGTAGCCATCGGTGTTAAGCGTTAGGCTTGCGAATGGGTGTGTTGTCGCCATAAACGCCTGATAACTACTTTTGTGCTCGGCACCCGCGAGTGCGCAGCCAACATCCATCTGGGCAAAATCGGCTGAGTCAAGACCTGCTGACTGGGCAGCAGACTCAATCGCCTCAATAATCGACGTTAAAGCAAGTTCGGCGCCCAACATAATGTTCGCGCTGCCGCTTTTCGCCTCACCAATGACTTGCTGCTGTTCATTGATGATTCTGGCGCGACACGATGTACCACCGCCATCAATTCCTACTCTGTACCTAGCCATATTTAACCCTTAGTTTTTATAGTGTTGCTGCCACAGTGCCAAAGCGAGAAGTAGCCAACCTGCATGGGGGATCCACTGCTCACCCCAGCGCCAATTTTGTAGCATGTCGTCTTTATGAACTGGTGGGTTAAAGGCAATATCAGCCTCATCTTCAAAGCCTGCGGTGATACCGTTGCACACCCCTCCGAGAGCATTGAAGAAACCAAGCTTCGGTAGGTAGTCGGGGTTGTTGTGGCCATGACCATCGAGCATGCACATATCATAGGGGTTGGCACCGAACACCCAGCTAATACAGTTATCGGCATAGTGCGATAACTGAGCTTTCAAAGCGGAGTCTTCTAGGTGCGGTTGAGCCAAAAAAGCCATTGAGGCAAGTGAAGCCAAGCGAGCATTTTCGCCTTGCCACCAGTACCCAGACTCGTTTTGATGAGGGATAAAGAACGCGTCATGTTTGACCCCATCGACGGCTTTTACGTATTGCCTTGGGTAGCCAAAAGGGTTGTATACCTGACGAGTAATGTTGATTTCAAATTGGCAGGCTTTATTGAGCGTTTCTCGCGCTGCTTTGACTCGCTCTGCTTCGGTTTCTATTGCTAGATACTCAGTCAGTGCGATGTTAGGCAGCCCAGCCTCTGCAGCATGGAAGTAAGGTCGATTGCCATCGTCATTTGCAGACCAGTAAAAAGCATGTTGCTGGTCGCTTAGTGCTCTTTTGGCTAATGCATCAAACCAGCTTCTTGCTTCCGTTAGGTACTGTGGTTCCAAGGTGGCTTGATACAGAGCCACTGATGCTACAAGTGCGCAATATTCGTCAATGATGTTCGGTGTACGATCATCAAGGTATTGTTCGTTGTGCTCTTTGAGGTGCCAATAGCCTGCTTTTGCTGCTTCTAAATAAGTGGTGGCGCTATCCTTTAAAAGTGAGCTCACCTGACTGGTTTTCGCCAGTGCTGCGATGGTCATGCCGCCGCCTTGACGAAACCCAGCCTCATGGTTGGTTTTCTTATGACCGAGTTGAGTCTCGTAAGCGCAGATCTCTCGCTGCGTGGGATCTTTACTCCATTTGTCAAAAACGGTCATATAGAAATAGCCACTGTGATGCTGCATGCGCGAAAGGAACTCGGCACCGTAAAGCGCTTCTTCTAGAAGTCGGGTAGCAACAAAGTTTGGGCTCTCGATGCGCTCACACACTATGTCGTGTGCCTTGAGCATATTCCAAACCACCATAGGGGTTTGTTGAGGATTCAAATAGTTGGCATAGGACAGGTGGCTAAGGTACTTGCTGACATCACCAGACGCGTCATACCAACCACCATGGACATCCACCGAATCTTGGCTGCCTACAATCGAAGCTTGCTTGTCGGCGGCATCAAACTCCCCACCGCATCGCTGAGATTTGAAGTAGTGGATAATGTCTGAGAAGCAGCGGTTGTAGAGCTGATTCTCCGCGATTTCAAAAGATTGAGAGCGTACTGTCTGATAGCGCAGGTAGTAGTGACCTTGCTCTGTCCATTGACTGAAATCGAGAGTGAAGAAAACACCTTGATGCCAATTATCCACGTTAGCGCCACCAATAGGGCTCAGTTCGAGCACGATTTCGTCATTGTGGGCATCCACTAAAAAAGCACTAGCGAGTTCATGCTGTGACTGTTGAGCCATTAACACGGCGCGCTTCTCACTGTTTATGTGGTAGCCAATGTGGTTAGTGAGTAATTGCATGTTTTCTTCCATAACTTATCCCTACAGCTAGGCTCCCGAGAAGGGAGCCGGGTATTAGTTCTCGTATAAGTAGCAACGTACGAAGTGGTTGTCTGATAGCTTGGTAACGCTAGGTAAGGCTTCACGGCACTTAGTGGTGGCGTGCTTGCAGCGTCCTGCAAATGGGCAGCCTACTGATGCTGGTGTCCACAATGGGATTTCACCTTTGTTTCCTTCCAGCTTCTCGTGGATGGACTTGGATGGATCGGGGACGGCAGATACCAGCAGCTGGGTATAGGGATGCTGAGGGTTAGCAATGACCTCGTCAGTGTCGCCCCATTCGACCATGTGACCGACATACATCACGGAGATGTCTTCGGCGATGTAGCGTGCCGTTGCAATGTCGTGGGTGATGTAAAGTAGCGACATCTGCTTCTCGAACTTCATCTCTTCCATCAGGTTGAGAACGCCTGCTCGAATCGATACATCCAGCATGGATGTCGGTTCGTCTGCGAGCACGACCTCTGCACCTACGGCAATGTTTCGAGCAAGGTTGACACGCTGTCTCTGACCACCAGAAAGTTGATGCGGATATTTCGCCGCGGTCTCTTTTGGTGGGATCAATCCAACTTGTTCTAGTAGGTCGTAAACACGCTCTTCCAACTCTTTCTGGTTGCCCTTGCTGACCTTGTTATGTATCAGCAGAGGACGGGCAATGTGGTGGAAAATAGTGTGCGTTGGGTTAAGTGAACCAAACGGGTCTTGCCATACCATTTGTACGCCTTCGCGATACTGCATGAGGTCACGGCGCGAGGTGATCTCTTGAATGTCACGACCGCGGTATTTGATCTCACCTCCGCTTGGCGCATACATCTTGGCAATCATCTTAGCTGTGGTGGATTTGCCCGAGCCGGACTCACCTACGACTGATAATCCACGGCTCTTGTACATCTTGAATGAGACATCGTTAATCGCACGCATCATTGGCTGAGATAGCGCATTACTATTGATCGGAAAGTCTTTAACGACGTTGTTGCCTTCTATGAGTAGTTCACCATAGTTGCTCATAATTGTTCTCCAGAAATCCTTGTTAATACTTACTTCTTCGCTGGTGGTCGTTATGACAACTCTTGCGCGACGGCAATAGGTTCACCGTATAAATGGCAGTTTGAAAAACGGCTGTGCTCGATTTGACGCAGTTTAGTGGGTACGCGAGTACAAGCTTCATGTACTCGATCACAACGAGCTTGGAATCGGCAGCCCTGAGGCACCTCCAAAAGGTTCAAAGGGTTTCCTGGAATACCAGTCAACTTGGTCTTAGGGCCCGTTAACGGCGGGAACGAACTACCCAGTCCTTTGGTGTATGGGTGATAAGGCGATTCAAGGATCTGTTTCGACGGTGCAACCTCGATAAGCTCTCCTGAGTACATGATCCCAATGCGATCAGAAAACTCGACCATGAGTGAGATATCATGGGTGATGAACAAAATAGAAAAGCCAAACTCTTCTTTTAGCGCATAGATCTTTTGTAAGATCTCGCGTTGCACAACCACATCCAGTGCTGTGGTTGGCTCATCCATAATGATCATCTTAGGGTTCAATGCTAGTGCGATAGCGATGACCAGTCTCTGACGCATACCACCAGAGAACTGGTGTGGATAATCATTTAAGCGGCTAGGGTGAATATCAACGATTTCCAAAAGACCTTGAGCGCGTTTTACTGCCTGCTCACGAGTCATGTTGGTGTGGCGCATAATGACGTCACAGAACTGCTCTTCCATGGTCAGTACAGGATTTAGCGCGTTCATCGCACTTTGGAAGACCATCGACATTTCGCTCCAGCGGAATGTCTGCATTCGGTCGTCACTGTATTGAAGAATGTCTTCGCCATTAAACAGTACCTGACCGCCACTGATATAAGCAGGTGGCTTATGAAGACGCATAAGAGAGAAAGCGACTGTTGACTTGCCACAGCCAGACTCGCCAGCAAGACCGAAGACTTCGCCTTTGCCGATATCGAAGCTGACGTTGTTACAAGCGCGCACGTCGCCAGCATCGGTAATATAGTCAACGCAAAGGTTGCGGATTGAAATTAGTGGTTCTGACATGATTAACGATCTCCGCTCCATAGTGCATTTTGAGGCGCGACTTCAACTTCACGCTGCTTTTTGTCTTGTGCTGCGATTTTCTTCCAGCGTTTCATACCTTTATGTGAACGAAGCTGCGGGTTAGCAATTTCATCGACCGCGAAGTTCAACAAGGCTAAACCTGTCACTAGGAACGTCAGTGCTAAACATGGTGCAATCACTTCCCACCACGCGCCGATAAGCATGGCAGATGAGGTTTGAACGTTGTAAAGCATGATGCCCCAGCTGATCGTGTTTGGATCGCCCATACCTAGGAATGAAATCGTAGCTTCCATCAAGATGGCGTACATGACTGAGCCGATGAAGCTTGCCCCAACAATGGAGATAAGGTTTGGCAGTAGCTCAACGAAGATAATACGAAGGCGCGATTCGCCCAGAACTTCGGCTGCTTTTACGAACTCTTTTTCACGTAGTGATAGGGTTTGCGCTCGAATGACCCTTGCGCCCCATGCCCAGGACATACAGCCGATGACCAGAGCTATGGTTAGCGGACCTGCCTCGCCGATAAATGCAGCCACCACAAACAGTAATGGGAAAGGAGGAATAACCAACATGATGTTCATGGCAGAGGTCAGTACTTCGTCTACTCGACCACCAAAGTAGCCTGCAGAGATACCAATAACGGTGGCTAGGAAGCAAACGGTGATACCGGCACCAAAACCAACCATTAGTGAAACACGTGCGCCGTAAACAACCTGTGACCAGATATCACGACCCATACGAGTTGTGCCCATTGGATGATCGGCTTTTTTCGACATTAGGAGCGTTCGGCGATCATCTGCAAGATTTTGTGCCACCCAGCCATCAGGGTTCGCTTGGGCAAGTTTTACCACCGCACTTGGGTATTCATGAGAGTTACCCGTTCGTTTGTCTGGTGCGTGTTTGGTGATAAGTGGGGCGGCGACCGCCATAAACACGAACAAACCTATGATTGAAAGTCCAAGTCTGGCAGTGGTATTACGCCACACGAGTTGTAAGAAACCTTTCATGGTTATTTGCCTCCCTTGCGTAGACGAGGATCAAGCACGACATAAAGCATGTCAGCCGCTAAGTTAAAGAAGAGCATAAACAGAGTCATAATAAGCAGCTGTCCTTGCAGAACCTGGTAGTCACGGGCGTGGATAGCGTTGAGCATCACAGAGCCAAGACCTGGATAGTTAAAGATGATTTCGACAATCAGCTGACCACCAATCGCAACACCAAGAGACATCGAAAGTGCAGTCACACTTGGTAGCAGTGCGTTACGAGCGGCGTAGTTGAACACTACGCGGTTTTCACTCAGCCCCTTACCTTTTGCCATCGTGATGTAGTCTTCATTGAGAAGGTTGATCATGTTGTTACGCATGTTGACCAGGAAGCCACCGATCTGAATAATCGTCGCACAGAATAGAGGCAAGACCGCGTGGTAGAGTGCATCTTTGATGAATGCCCAGCTAGTCCAGTCAGGCAGGGTGCCAGCAGTGTAGGCGTAACCTGTAGGGAACCATTTCAGACCGATTGCGAAGATGAACATGGCCATCATAGCGATAACCACCTGAGGCATTGCTTGGATGATAAGCATGCCTGGAGTGACGAAGGTGTCGAACTTCGAACCTCGTTTCCACGCGGCGAAAATGCCCAGTACCGAGCCGATTGAAAACGAAAGAATAACCGCGCTGCCTGCCAGAAATAGTGACCAGCCGAAAGCACTGCCTAATAGTGTATTGACCGATAGTGGGAAGAATTGAATCGAGGTACCTAGCTCCCAGCTCAGAATGTTTTTCATGTAATGTAGGTATTGAACGAAGTAGTTACCTTCTACAAAACCCAGTAGTTCTTTCATCGCAGCAATACGTTCTGGTGTTACCTGAACCGTTGTGTGGGCGAACATCATAGTGACCGGATCGCCTGGCATTGCACGAGGAATAATAAAGTTGATGGTGGCTGCAACCAGAAGTGCCACCATATAAAAGGACAAACGTCTTAAAAAATAACCCATAACTCACACCTTAATTACCCAGCTTTTCCTTGCTGCTGGTAGCCTCATCTCAAAATTTGAAACGAGTAAACCCCTGACGACGAGCGCCACACATCAACACTGATATTTAGGGGAAGAAAGCGGTACGGACGTACCGCTTCAGTTTGTGTTTACTTACTTAACTGGTTTTAGGTCCAGCACGTGAAGTAGACGCTCTGGGATACCAGCCCAGATGTTTGGACGACCTTTAGGATTTTGCTCGTTCCACCAACCCGCGAAGCGAGTCGTGTTGTATTGGAACATGTAAGCACCAGACATAACCGGGATAGTAACCTGATCTTGAGCAATGATTTTCTGGATGCCGTGAGCGATTTCTAGCTGCTCAGCTTTATCCGCAGTTTTGTAGAAGCTGTTTAGCAAGTTATCTAGCTCAGCATTCTTGTAGAAGTGCATGGCAAAACGAGGCATACCGTCACCACTTTGCAGGGTCGAGTTATAGCCAGAGTTCCAGTATGTGTATGGGTCTGCACCGTGGAAGTAGTTGGTGTAAGCAACGTCATAGTTTGCTTCAAGCATTGCTTGGTTGTACACAGAGAAGTCTGGTGTACGAGCTTTTGCTTTAATGCCGGCTTCTGCAAGTTGCTCAACCGCTAGCTGAACTGTGTTGTTGAAGTCGGTCCAACCGTTAGGTGATTGAATCAGTAGTTCAAATGACTTGCCTGATGGAGTATCTACAAAACCATCACCATTGACATCTTTAAAGCCCGCTTTTTCAAGCAGTGCTTTTGCACCGTCGACGTCGTAAGAGTTGTAGCCCTTGTACTTGTTGTGCGTCGATTCATCTGACCAAGTAGCAAATGCGTAGCCTAGACCTGAAGCGAAGTCATTTACTGTACCGCCGCCATAAAATGCGATATCAATAATTGTTTGGCGGTCAAGAGCCATAGAGAATGCGCGGCGGAAATCAACGTTAGTCAACGCTTCTTTTTTAGCAGGATCTTGGTGTTTGAAGTTCACAAGAAACGCTTGTGTACCTGCTGGTGGATACCAGTACTGATGATTTGGTGACGCTGCTGCATAGGTGCGGTCAATATCTGGGATGAACGATGATGTCCAGTCCATCTCTGAGTTTACAACTTTACCTAGGAACTGGTCATTGTTAGCGATCTGAGGAACACGGAGACAGTCGACTTCTAAGTTGTCGTTATCCCAGTAGTTAGGGTTGCGACACTGAACGTAAAGCTGTGGAGTGAAGGTATCAATTTCAGTGAAAGGTCCTGAGCCTACAGGGTTCTCATTAGTGAACGTTGTTGGATCTTTCACATCTTTCCATACGTGCTCAGGCACGATTGGCACCTTAACGATTTCATAAGGAACGTTTGAGTTAGCCTCAGTTGTGTAGAACTTAAGCTGGTAGTCGTTGAGTTTCTCTACCTTAGTTACCCAAGAGTTGATACCACTTTGGTCCAGGGCTGGGTTGTTCTTCACTAGGTTGAACGAGAACAATACGTCGTTAGCATCAAATGTTTCGCCGTCAGACCACTTCACACCTTTACGAATATCAAAGGTTACAGACATAAGATCGTCTGCCATTTTGAAGCCTTCAGCTAAACGGAACACAGGCTCATTGCCGTGCATTTCGTTAAATACAACAAGCGGCTCGTATAGGAAGTCGGTTGTTGTGTGTAAGTAGGTTGCACCTAAATATGGGTTGAAGTTGCGAACAAAGGTGTTGAACTCTTTCGGGTGGATAGTGAGTTCGCTGCGTTCTGCTGCTGTTGCTACAGAGCTGAAACCTGTTACTGCGGTCGCAATAATTGCTGTCGCTAGTGCTGTTTTTTTAATATGCGCAAGCATAGCTATTCCTTACTATTTGCTTTTGTTTCACAGAGAGACCAAGTGCTTCCCTCTCACATGTTGCTAAAGCCTACCTCTCTAAATAGGGTCCTAAAGAGTGGCCTGTAGGCCTTAGGCGTTACTAAGAAAACACCTTAAAGCACAATTTATCAATTACGCTTCCCGTCAAAAACGTCAAAACTGAGATTGAGTCCGTCAAAAACGTTAAATTTACGGCGAATTGTATGTTTTTTCATCGAGATTCTAAGTTGGTTTCCTTCACGTAATGGTGATTTTTTGGTCGCTTTGTAAGTGCTTACTATCCTGTATGTATAGTTATATTATCGCCTTCTAAGTGGTAGTGTTAAAAAGTGAGATGGGTCACTACTCAAAAGTGCACGTTAATTCTATCCGAAAAATAGCACAGTGAATTTGTTGTGATAACTATCGCAAAGTGGTCATTATTTTGCTTTTCTATAGGCGGAGACTGAGAAATATGTGGGCTAATGATGTTGCTCTTGGTGTTTGTTTTGAACCGTTAATAAAGTCTGTTTGTTGAAAAACTTGCCAAAGAATCAATTGAAGAAATGGTGAAAACAAGTAATAAGAGGTTGAATGAAGAAACCGATGACACGTCGAGAGGTGCGAAGGTTGGGATGGGTAAAGCGGTAGAGGTACAAAAAAACCCGATCAACGAGTGCGTATCGGGCTATTTCATAAAATGCTTTCAGGATTACTTAGTGTGGAATATCTGCTCTGTTTCAAGAGAGGTCATGCCACGGATTTGACGCCAAACATAATAGAAAATACCCATCATCATCAACATGCTTGGGATGGCGATAATAGGGTAACTGTAGAGCGTGAGCTTCCCGAGCTCTTCATTAAATGCTGCAGTACCTGCTGGGCTGGTTACTATCCAGGTTGCAAGAAAGTAGTTCATAGCCGATGAAAACGCAAAAGTACTAGCGAACAGGTAGTTTGACGACATTAGGCAGCGGTCAAATGCCTGTGTCTTACCGCGCTCTTGCAGGCGCTCAGTTATGAGCTCGAGGTTGAGTACCGTGTCATTCAAGATCATTTTCTGCATGAACGGATAGCGCGTAAAGGTCGAACCAAGAACCGCCAAGCCGATAAGACCTGGAATCAATGCTTCTTTTAAAGCTAGCCAGCGTGTATCAAGCTCTAACAACCCGATACCACCGGTCAATAACACGCTGATAAAGCCCAACGCCGCGATAAAGTTAAACTTCTTATTGCGGATAAGATCCATACCGCCGTAGACCACAGGAAACAGCAAAGCGACAACCAGAGCCATCGCCGTTCCAAGGTGTTCGTCACCGCTGAACTTCATCAGGATAAAAGATGGAATGAAAACGTTGAAGAGGATTTCAAATAGTGGGTTCGACTTTTTTGTCGTTGTGTTACTCATAATGTGTTGCTGGCTCTACTGTATCGACTGACTGTGTAATTCGAAAGGCAGTGTTCATTGCTTAATGGCAGATGTAAAGGGCTAAATTTCGAACTTGTGTAACGACATGTGAAATTACGTGTTACGATTAGGTGCTCTGTGCGTGACCTATATCGCGCTCTTTTTGAGAAAGTATGCTCTATGTTACGCCTGAACCACGGAAAAGGCGCATCATGTGATACTGCTCTATTGGTAGAAATGTTAATTAATTGTACCATTGAATATTATAACAACTTAAGCAGGACTCGATAAGGATGTTTAGTCAGCTAGTTTCAAAGGTAGCCAAGTGTTGCCTATTAAGTACTTCTATTAGTTTATTATTTTCAATGTGGGTATATGCAGAATCGAATGCTAGTTACCCCAAAGGCTGGGAAGATTGGCCGGTAGTAAAGGAATCTATGAACCTGCCAGCCGATACGGTACTCCCGCCAGACACGTCATTGTTTATCCAAGAGTCCGTTCGGGCTTACAGCTGGATCAACAACGGTGAAGGCTCACCACTAACCATTCGAGTTAACCCAGAAAAGATTGAACAGTACAAGACCCACGGTCCTTATACCGATGGTCCCACTGTGGTTGCCGTCTCTGAGGTACAAGGCATTGTCTGGGTCACGGAGCATATTGCAGGCGAAGCAATTTATGGGAGCTACGATAGAAAAGGCAAGGACATCTCTTCTATGCACCCGACACTAGAGCCAAGTTTTTGTCAAAACTGCCACACCACGTACAAAGATATTTGCATCAATGGCACCTGTACTGAACCCGTTTTGGAAGTGTATGAGTCTAAATAGGATTCGTTAATTTGGGCCCCAATCTGTTTGGTCGGTTGACTATAAACCAGATGCTGTTTGTCTCGCATCTGGTTTTAGTGATGTTCATCATCGTCGGGATGACCTACACAAGATACACCAGTGAGTGGTCTAATCGACTCGATACCACGGTTGAGATTGCCGAGGCACATCTCGCCCCACACAATACGTTCCTCTCTGGCGCTGTAGCTGGGCGAAACTATGCCAAACTGCTTATGCCAACCACTAAAGACACACTTTTCAATATCCCCAACCTTCGATTTCTAGAAATCAGTGGTACTTCAGATTATCAAGGTCAACCGATAGGAGTTCGTTACTCCCCCAAGGAACAACAGGCTTGGCGAACGGATATTGATGACACTGAGGTCACAGTGCTCGCTGCACGGCTAAAAGAGTTAGACGCGGCACTAAGCTCTAAAGATGAAAAAACGCAAGCGAGAATCAACAAGCTGACTTACGTAAAAAACAAGCTTCAAAGTGACTTCAATAGCTTACAGTCGAGTCAAGAGATCCACAAAACCTATACCTTACCTTGGTCTAAGCCTGATTTAAGCCAGCAGCATTGGCTTTTGGAGCTGGAGCAGAACATTTTGCATGTATGTATTGAACTGCGAAATGAAAACGGAGGAGAACTCTGGTTGGTGCTTGATGCCACCGAGCTTCAAGCTTTTCGTAAGGCGCTAGCACGCAGTTTGCTGTTTGAGGCCAGCGGCGCATTTTTGGTCTCTTTGGTGTTGATATATTGGGTCACGCTTTGGATTGTGAGCCCACTTAAACGGCTGGCGAGCTCCATGAAATCGGATGTGGAAGACATTCGCTTAAACATTCCAAAAGAAGTGCAGCGTGATGATGAGATAGGTGACCTTGCTCGTTCCTACATGAGTCTTATCCAAAAGATAGAAAACCAACTAGGGGTATTGCAACAGCAAACAGACACCGACCCTCTTACAGGTCTTGGCTCTCGCTACAAGTACTCACGTGATGGTAAGGCATTCTTGATGCATCATCTCAGCCACGGTCGATACGTTGGATACATGGTTTGTGACATCGATAACTTTAAGGCCTATAACGACCTCTATGGCCATATTGCGGGTGACAACGCCTTGTGTATGGTGGCGTCGGTGATTGGCGAACAAGTAAAAGGTCAAGGGTTTGCTGTGCGCCTGGGAGGAGAAGAGTTTGTTGTGGTGATTGAGGCAAATACTTCCCATGAGATAGAGGAGGTCGCCAAGCGTATCCATCATGCAATTGAAGACTTGAGTATTCTTCACCGAGGAAACCCTCCCTTTAATCGAGTAACCATCTCTATAGGCTCCATCGCTATCGCGCCTACTGAGCTCGCTTTTGATGGCGAGGCGCTACTTGCCGAGGCGTTTGATGCAGCCGACGTTCACCTCTATCACTGTAAAACTAACGGAAGAAATAAATCACATCACCAAGAGGTCACGATTGGTGAGTTACTAGAGACTACTGTGGAGAAACAATGCAGAGAGTAAGCAAGGAAGCACCACTGCAAGGCAATCAAACACGTCTATGGATAGACACGGATATCACGATTGGTACGCATGGCAAGTTAATGGCGTTCCGAGATGTTGATGATGGTTATGCGCTAGGCGCTTTGTTTCGTAGCCAGGAGGTTGATATTGTTGGGTTAAGCTCGACGCGCGGTAATACGGACGATATTGCAGTTACTACCGCCAAGGCGAAAGAGTTTACCGCACGATTTGGTCCAAACAGCTTAACGGTAACGGCTGGTGCGGCGGTAAACTTTGAAGATGACAAATATACCAAAGCCACATTACCTGACGGTGTGAAAGCGTTAGCGGAACAACTACAGCAAGGAAAGCTAACCATTCTTGCTATCGGAGCACTGACCAATATCGCGCTGTTATTAAAATACTTTCCTGAGTTGAGTTGCCAGATTGAGCAGATTATTTGTGTTGCAGGTCGACGCTCAGTGGATCAGCATTTCATTTCCGGCTCCCATCAACCAAGGCCTTTTCGGGATCTTAATTTTGAATTTGATGTTCCTGCTTTTCGTAAGGTGTTAGAGGGTGATGTGGACCTAACCTTGGTTCCGTTCGAAGTATGCCAGCAAGTTTGGATTCATTTTAAAGATCTAGAGCAGTTAGCGGAGTCTAATCAGCTTAGTCGTTACCTTGCTGAGCATTCTCTAGGGTGGTATTTAGAATGGAAAGCGGTATTTGGCGCGAAGCAAGGCTTTAATCCTTTTGATATGGTTGCGGCGGCGTTTGCTATAAATCCTCAATGGTTCCAAAGTAAGCAATGGCCAGTGGCGATAGTAGAAGCGTCAAGCGATACGCAACATAAGCAGGACAAACCCTATTTGCTTTGTCACCCAGAGCTTGTCAGTGAGCGTAAAGTGAATTACCTAGTGGAGATTGCCCCATCCGCATCAGAGACGCTGCTCGAACGTATAGAGCAAAATGACATCAGCGCCTTTGTGCTCGGTCTCTCTCATATTAATGTCATCGTAGATGATGTCGATAATGCGAGTGAGTACTATCAGCGAGTACTCGGGTTTAAGCCAGCTTTCGATGAGCAAGGTCAGCCGATGGACTATCGTGGTGTCTCTATGGCGCAATTTAATCAAGATGCGGGGCTTGCTGGTCAAGATGTGATTGTCGATGTTCTATTCGTTAAACATCCATACGCTCACATCTACCTGGAACTGATGAAATACCATAGGCCGATCGGTAATAGCGAGCTACCACCACAACCTCGAACCTATGATCTGGGTGGCCCTCGTCATATCGCGCTGGAAGTATCGAACTGCAATGAGGTGTTTAATTACCTAAAAGTTCAGCCTGATGCCAAGATGATCGATCCTCGTTCATCGTACCATCCTGAAAAGTTAGACGGCTTCCCAATTACCTTCTTTTATTGGATTGATAAATATGGCATTCAATGGGAGATCGAGGAAGGGAGAAGAGTTGGTACTTCTCGAGGGATCGTGTAGTACGTTGAAATCATTGGGTAACTGAAACGCAAAAGGCGCATAGATTTCTCTATGCGCCTTTCTAAATTTGGTGGCCCCTCGCAGACTTGAACTGCGGACCAATCGATTATGAGTCGACTGCTCTAACCACTGAGCTAAGGGGCCAATAGGTGGATGATTATAGGGGAAGGTAGGGCGAGTGTCTAGATGCAGTGTAGGCTAATTGCGCTTGCTTTTTAGTCACTTAAACCTTGCAGATACAAAAAAGGTGAGCCAGTGCTCACCTTTTTGTTAAAGCTTGATGCGATTACTCGTCAAGGAAGCTGCGCAGCGTTTCTGAACGGCTTGGGTGACGAAGCTTACGCAGAGCTTTTGCTTCGATCTGACGGATACGCTCACGCGTTACGTCGAACTGCTTACCAACCTCTTCTAGAGTGTGGTCAGTGTTCATATCGATACCAAAGCGCATACGAAGTACTTTTGCTTCACGAGGCGTTAGACCAGCTAGTACGTCTTTCGTTGCTACACGCAGACTTGTCATCGTTGCTGAGTCTACTGGTAGCTCGAGCGTCGTATCCTCGATGAAATCACCTAGATGCGAATCTTCGTCGTCACCGATTGGTGTCTCCATAGAGATTGGCTCTTTGGCAATTTTAAGTACCTTACGGATCTTATCTTCAGGCATCTGCATACGCTCTGCCAATTCTTCAGGAAGTGGCTCACGGCCCATTTCTTGAAGCATTTGACGAGAGATACGGTTTAGCTTGTTGATGGTCTCAATCATGTGCACAGGGATACGAATCGTACGAGCTTGGTCAGCGATTGAACGCGTAATAGCCTGACGGATCCACCATGTTGCGTAAGTCGAGAACTTGTAACCACGACGGTATTCAAACTTATCTACCGCTTTCATCAGACCGATGTTACCTTCTTGGATCAGATCCAAGAACTGTAGGCCACGGTTGGTGTACTTCTTCGCGATAGAGATAACAAGACGTAAGTTCGCTTCAACCATCTCTTTCTTCGCACGGCGAGCTTTCGCTTCACCGATAGACATGCGACGGCTGATGTCTTTAATGTTTTGTACGGAAAGCGAAGTTTCTTCTTCGATGATGTCCAGCTTCTGGATAGAGCGGCGGATATCATCTTCGTAACGCTTGATCTTTTCTGCGTATGGCTTGTCAGAAGCAAGGACTTCGTCTAGCCACGCATCACTTGATTCGTTACCTGTGAACAGTGCGATGAACGATTTCTTTGGCATTTTGCCGTACTCTACCGCTTGACGCATGATCAGGCGCTCTTGAGTACGTACGCGGTCCATAGACGTGCGTAGTTCGTTCACAAGGTGGTCGAACTGCTTAGGCGTTAGACGGAACTCACGGAACACTTCTTGTACTAGTTCGTGCGACTTAGCCACTTGTGGGCTGTCGTAGCCGAATTCGTTTACGGCTAACTGAAGATCTTGGTAGGTGTTACGAAGCGCAGTGAATTTCTCAAGAGCAAATTCAGGGTCGATACCTGTATCTTCCTCTTCCTCATCCTCTGAGTCTTCATCACTTTCTGCGTCTTCTTCATCTTCGTCTTCAAGATCTGCTTCAGACAGTTCAGAGCCGATATGCGTAGCAGTAGGTGCCGCTGTTTCTTCTTCGTTTGGATCAACAAAGCCAGTGATAACGTCAGTTAAGCGAAGTTCTTCCGCCTGCACCTTATCAAACTGTTCAAGAATGTATGGGATGGTACCTGGGTATTCTGCCACTGAGCTTTGAACTTGGTTGATACCGTCTTCAATGCGCTTAGCAATGTCAATCTCGCCTTCGCGAGTCAATAGCTCAACAGTACCCATCTCACGCATGTACATGCGGACTGGGTCGGTAGTACGACCGATTTCACTTTCAACGCTGGAAAGTGCAGCTGCAGCGGCTTCGGCTGCATCTTCATCAGTAATGTTGTTGTCATCATTCAGAGCAAGATCATCAGCATCAGGAGCAGTCTCTACTACCTTAATACCCATGTCATTAATCATCTGAATAATATCTTCTACCTGTTCTGAATCGACGATTTCTTCAGGTAGGTGGTCATTTACTTCTGCGTAGGTCAGATAGCCTTGTTCCTTGCCCTTAATGACAAGTAGCTTCAGCTGTGACTGCGGATTTTGGTCCATAGACGATATCCAACTTAAGATCTGGTGAAGGAATTTTAGTATGCGAAATGCAAACCACTAATATTAACAAATTTATTCGTTGCTGACTAACTGAATTGGGTTACGCTTTTAAGTCTAGCATCAAGGCTAGCAGCTCCCGTTTTTCTTCGACTGATAAGCCGACACTTCTTTCTTTGGCCTGCAGGTTTTCAATTTGCTTTTCAATGCATTGGGATAAAATTTTGTCCAATGAATCGATAAATACGTCTTCTTGGTTGTCGTCGTCAAGTGGAATGACCCAACTTGCGAGACGAGACAGAAGTGCCTCATTACTACTTCCACGCCATTGTTCTAATAGCTGGCCTGTAGTCATATGGGGATGTGCTTGACATTTATCAACCACTTCCACAAATAAATTCAGCCCAGGCAGTGACAAATCTCTCACTGTGGACAAATCAGGTACCATTTCAGCATAGCTCGGATTTTGTAAAAGGAGAGCTATGACTTCACGCATTGGTGTGCGTTTAATCTCTTTATGAGGCTGAGCTCGCGTTTCTTGCTGACCTTGCTTATCGATAAGCTGTTGCAGTTGTCTTTCATCGACAAGACCCAGTTTACGCCCTAGAAGCTCCCTCAAGTATAGTCGCAATGTGCCGCCGGGTACTTTGTCAATCAACGGAACCGCTAGAGTGCTAAGCTTTGCCATCCCTTCTTTAGTGCGGGCATCGACCTGCTGCATGAGTGAAGAAAACATAAACTCAGACAATGGCATGGCATTTTGCACTTCGGCTTCGAACGCCTCTTTGCCGTTCTGGCGAATGAATGAATCAGGGTCTTCGCCGTCTGGCAAGAACATGAATTTCAGCTGCCGACCATCATTTAAGTAAGGCAGAGCATTCTCCATTGCGCGCCAAGCAGCATCTCGACCCGCTCGGTCACCATCGTAACAGCACACGACTGTACTGGTTTGGCGAAACAGTACCTGAAGGTGATCGCCTGTTGTTGACGTACCCAAAGAGGCGACAGAGTAGTCAACGCCATATTGTGCCAGCGCGACGACGTCCATATACCCTTCTACGACAAGTACCTGTGGTGGCTCACGATAGGCTTGCAGCACTTCGTAAAGACCGTAAAGCTCTTTACCTTTATGGAAGATTGGCGTTTCGGGAGAGTTTAGGTACTTTGGCGTACCATCGCCTAAAACACGTCCACCAAAGCCAATCACACGACCACGTCGGTCACGAATAGGGAACATGATACGGCCTCTAAAGCGGTCATATCGGTTACCCTTGTCGTTTTCTATCAACATACCCCCAGACACCAACATGTCTTGGGTGGCTTTTTGTTGACCGAAGTTCTTACGCACGCTATCCCATTCGTCTGGGACGTAGCCAATGCCAAACTTCTGAACAATCTCTCCAGAGAGCCCACGGCCCTTTAGATACTCTATAGCGACTTTGTTTGCAGAAACTTTAAGCTGATCTCGGTAGTATTGACCTATGGTCCCCATTAGATCATACAAAGATCGTTTCTGTTCGCTATTAGCGGTAGGTCCTTTGGAGAAATTGCCCGATTGCCCACTGCGCTGTTCTCTTGGAACATCTAATCCTAATGACGAAGCTAACTCTTCAATCGCTTCAACAAACTCGAGGCGTTCATACTCCATGAGAAAGTCGATAGCATTACCGTGTACGCCACAGCCAAAGCAATGATAGAACTGCTTTTCTTGGCTTACGCTGAAAGAAGGGGTTTTTTCGTTATGGAATGGGCAGCAAGCACCGTAGTTCTTACCTTGTTTCTTCAGTTTTACGCGTGCGTCAATGACGTCGACAATATCAAGTCGAGCGAGTAGGTCATCGATAAAGCTACGAGGGATGATTCCTGCCATAAAACCTTTTTACAAGAGAGAGATACAAACAAGCCGTGCGTTCCAAAGGATAGCACGGCTTGTTGCAATTTTGGTTGAGTAATTAAGCGAGTTTAGAGCGAACTAAACCACTTACTTTACCCATATCTGCACGACCTTGAATTTGTGGCTTAAGCACACCCATTACCTTACCCATGTCTTGCATGCCCGCTGCACCAGATTCGGTAATGGCACTGTCAATCAGTGCTGCAACTTCATCATCGGTCAGTGGTTGAGGCATAAAATCCTCAAGTACGGCAATTTCAGCTTGCTCAGCTTCAGCAAGATCTTGACGACCCGCTGCTTCAAATTGCGTAACAGAATCGCGACGTTGTTTAACCATTTTAGTCAGCACGGCAAGAATGTCGTCTTCGCCCAGAGTAATCTGTTCGTCGACTTCACGTTGCTTGATGGCTGCTAAGGCTAAACGAATAGTACCAAGGCGCAATTTGTCCTTGGCTTTCATCGCTAATTTTTGCTCTTCTTTGAGTTTATCAATCAGAGCCATAACTAAAATCCTATCTGGACCTAGTTATTAGTACAGGCGAACGCGACGAGCGTTTTCGCGAGCTAGCTTCTTAGCGTGACGCTTTTGAGCTGCTGCTTTAGCGCGTTTGCGAACTGTAGTTGGTTTTTCATAGTGCTCACGACGACGCACTTCAGAAAGGATACCTGCTTTTTCGCAAGAGCGCTTGAAACGACGTAGTGCAACGTCGAACGGTTCGTTTTCACGTACTTTAACTACTGGCATATGCCTTTCACCTCAGGGGTTAACTGTTCATTAATGCTGGCGCTTGTTGGTTAGTACTAAGAACTCTCAATGGAACTCTCTGTTCTAAGCGTAAAACCAGCTAGATCAAAAATGGTGCGGAATTTTAATCCGATCACATGCCCTTTGTAAAGTACTTTGTCGTCTATCTCTTGTACAAAATTTGTTTGCAAGCTCGTGACGAGGTAATATTGCGCCAATTTCGAAATATGTCGAGAACAATATGCGCATTCTAGGTATTGAAACCTCTTGTGATGAAACAGGCATCGCAATCTATGATGATGAAAAAGGACTGCTGTCCCATCAACTATATAGCCAGGTAAAACTGCACGCTGATTACGGCGGTGTTGTCCCTGAATTGGCGTCACGTGATCACGTGAAGAAAACGATCCCGTTGATCAAAGCAGCATTAGCAGAAGCAAATCTGACACCAAAAGATATTGACGGTGTGGCCTATACCGCTGGTCCAGGTCTAGTGGGTGCGCTGCTGGTTGGTACGACGATTGGACGTAGCATGGCTTACGCGTGGGGTGTGCCTGCTGTGCCGGTGCATCATATGGAAGGACACTTGCTGGCACCAATGCTGGAAGACAATCCACCACCATTCCCGTTTATCGCTCTGCTGGTCTCAGGCGGACACAGCATGATCGTTGAAGTAAAAGGCATTGGTGAGTATCAGATCCTTGGTGAGTCTATTGATGATGCCGCTGGGGAAGCATTTGACAAGACGGCAAAACTAATGGGTCTTGATTACCCGGGTGGGCCGCTGCTTTCTAAGCTTGCAGATAAAGGCACGCCGGGTCGCTTTAAGTTCCCACGTCCAATGACGGATCGTCCGGGTCTTGATATGAGCTTTTCAGGTCTTAAAACGTTTGCAGCGAATACCATTGCGGCGAACGATGATAGTGAGCAGACGCGCGCAGATATTGCTTACGCATTCCAAGAGGCGGTGTGTGAAACTCTAGCAATCAAATGCAAGCGTGCCTTAAAGCAAACGGGTATGAAGCGTATCGTTATCGCGGGTGGTGTGAGTGCTAACCGTTTCTTGCGTAAAGAGCTAGAGGCGCTGGCGAGCAAAATCGGTGGTGAGGTGTATTACCCACGCACTGAGTTTTGTACCGACAACGGGGCGATGATTGCTTACGCGGGCATGCAGCGACTTAAAAATGGTGAAGCGGCCGAACTTTCGGTTGAGGCAACGCCACGCTGGCCAATTGATCAGCTAAGTCCGATAAGAGGTTAACAATGAAGGTCACGCAAGTGGCCTTTTTTAATGACATTTCTGCACAAAACTCCTAAAGTCCGAGACTGGCTTATCGTGCTACAGTCTTGATTAGCAAAGTAATGGTTTTTAATTAGGGAATACGACAACATGAAGCAGTTTACCGTTGAAGGACAAGTCATGACGTATCAGGATGTCGGCGAGGGGCCGGTCGTCCTATTTGGTCACAGCTATTTGTGGGATAGCCAAATGTGGCAGCCGCAAGTAGAAGCGCTGAGTCAGCACTATCGTTGTATCGTTCCTGATTTGTGGGCTCATGGACAGTCGCAAGCCGCACCGGCATCAATGAGTAATCTTGCCGATTACGCCAAGCACTTGTTGGCGTTAATGGATGAGCTTGGGATTGAGACGTTTTCAATCGTCGGTTTGTCGGTTGGTGGAATGTGGGGCTCTGAGTTGACGGCTCTGGCTCCAGCTCGAGTAAAAAGCTTAGTGTTGATGGATACTTTCGTTGGTTTAGAGCCTGAGGTTGCGCATGCCAAGTACTTTTCAATGCTAGCGACGATCTCTGAGCTTAAGATGGTACCCGCACCCATTGTCGACGCGGTTGTGCCGTTGTTTTTTGCCAATAATGCCAAGCAAGACAATACAGAGTTAGTTTCAGGTTTTGAAACCAAACTTGCCGCTTTGTCAGGTGAGCAGGCAGATCAAGTTGCCCGAATTGGCCGAATGGTGTTTGGTCGTCGTGATCTCTGTGATGAGATTGAGAAGTTTGCATTGCCGACCTTGATAGCCGTTGGTGCAGAAGATAAGCCTCGTCCAGTGCTTGAGTCTTACCTAATGAATGATCTGATCACCGGAAGCTCGATCAACGTGATCCCTTCTGCAGGTCATATTAGTAACTTAGAGCAGCCAGAGTATGTGACGGGGATGCTAAGCGAGTTTTTATCTCAGCATGCGTAAGCAGCCAACATCGCACGCACAGAAAAGAGCAGCTTGGGCTGCTCTTTTTTATTGGGAAGATAGGTAACTAGGAGGTCTTTTTCTTACCTAGCTTTGGCTCTGTTCCTTCAAATAGCCTGCGAATATTTTGATGGTGCCTTAATAGGATAAGGCAGCTAAGCATAGCAACAGGCAGGGTAAATAGTGGGCGCGCCATCCAGGTATATACAGGGGCCATGAGGACCGTCACTATCGCCGCTAAAGAAGAATAGCGAAACAGAGCGGCAACCAATAACCATGTCCCGGTGATGAGTCCGGTTAAATCCCAGCCAATGGGTGCGATGGCTCCCAGCGCTGTCGCCACTCCTTTGCCACCTTTAAAATGGAAGAATAGTGGGTACATGTGACCTAAACATGCAGCAATCGCAATGACACCCAACACTACAGCATCGATGCCGAGGTAATAGCCACTCCAGACAGGAATCGTCCCTTTCAGCATGTCACAAAGAAGGACAGCAACCGCAGCCCCTTTGCCGCCAGTACGCAGGACATTGGTCGCTCCGGGGTTGTTAGACCCGACCGTTCTTGGATCGGGCAGTCTGAGTAGACGACAGATCAGTACAGCACTCGACACAGAGCCAAGCAGGTAAGCTGCAATAATCATAGCGAGTGCTATTGGTGTCATTGGAACCCTTTTCGCAAGAAATTATCCATAGGGACTGATATCATAACGAAAATAGTACGTTTTTTCCCGATAAATGGGTATCCGACCTCTAATCAAAGGACAAATCATGGCATTGGATAAAGTATTCATTGAGCAGCTTGAAGTGATCACCACCATTGGTGTGTATGACTGGGAACAAGAGATTAAACAAAAGCTTATTCTTGATATTGAAATGGCCCATGATAATGCGCCAGCAGGAAAAAGTGATGATGTTGCTGATGCCTTGGATTATTCAAAAGTAAGTGAAGCAGTACTCAACCATATCCAGAATGGGCGCTTCCTCCTGGTAGAGCGTGTTGCTGAAGAGGTTGCCGCTATCATTCAAAATCAATTCAATGTGCCTTGGGTTAAGATACGTCTTGCTAAACCTGGAGCTGTTCCTCAAGCAAAAAGCGTTGGTGTCGTTATTGAGCGAGGCCAAGCATGATCACTACTTACATTGGCATCGGTACCAATGTGGAGCGTGAAAAGCACATCAGAGCGGCATTCGTAGAACTGACATCTCTAGGACGCAATCTTGCACTTTCGCCCGTTTATGCCTGTGAGTCATTTGGCTTCGATGGCAGTGAGTTTTATAACATGGTGGTGCGAGTTGATACCGATCTCAATTTGTTTGAGCTTTCCCAAGTGTTAAAACAGATTGAGATAAAGTGGGGCAGGGCGGCAGATGCGGCAAAGTTTCAGGATCGCACGCTTGATCTTGATATCTTGTTGTATGGAAATGAAATCTCACAAAAAAAGCCGTTAGTTCCGCGTGAAGATATCTTTAAGTATTCCTTTGTCACACAGCCACTGTATGATCTCGACCCGCAGCTTGTTATTCCTAATGACGGGCGAACGGTAGAACAGATTTTAGAGACTATGTCCGATGTAGACTCACTGAAAAAAATCGATTTTCAATTTTAGTTGGTAGTTATTAATCATGAGTTATTTTGAAGCCTTTATACTGGCCTTGGTGCAAGGATTTACTGAATTTTTGCCAATCTCTAGCTCCGCGCACCTTATTTTGCCTTCGGCTATTTTGGGCTGGGAAGATCAAGGTCTGGCATTTGATGTTGCTGTACACGTAGGCACACTGGCTGCGGTGGTGATCTATTTCCGCAAAGAGGTCGTCACTCTTTTTAGTGCTCTATTTGGATCCATATTCAAGGGAGAGCGAAGCAAAGAATCGAAACTGGCGTGGATGATTGTTCTAGCAACGATTCCGGCATGTATCTTCGGTTTGCTGATGAAGGACATTATTGAGCTTTATCTGCGCAGTGCTTATGTGATTGCGACGACGACAATCGTATTTGGTTTGTTGCTGTGGTGGGTTGATAAAAACGCTAAGCTGGCGGATGACGAATATCAAGCGGGCTGGAAGAAAGCGTTATTCATTGGTCTGGCTCAGGCCGCGGCAATCATTCCTGGTACTTCTCGCTCTGGTGCGACGATTACTGCAGCGTTATACCTTGGATTTACCCGTGAAGCGGCAGCGCGTTTTTCATTCTTAATGTCGATTCCGATTATCACGCTAGCGGGTGCGTATCTTGGCTTGAAACTAGCCACTGGCAGTGAGCCGATTCACTTTGGTTTCTTGTTAACGGGCATCATTGTTTCGTTCGTTAGTGCGTATATCTGTATTCACTTCTTCTTGAAGCTTATCTCACGTATGGGCATGACGCCGTTTGTGATTTATCGCTTGATCTTAGGTGTGGGTCTGTTTGCTTTTCTGCTAATGAGCTAATTTCACTTGATAGTGGCTCAGAGCTTTTCCTTCGAGCCACTATTCATCATCACTCGCTTTAGCTTCCCTCGGCTAATGCCATTTCAACAGCTTTGATGCGGCGTTTATCCAGCTCTTCCTTTATCGCCTGTCCTTTAAATCCATCAGCAATAATGGTTTGGACATTAACACCAACTGCGGCTCGATATGCATTCATAAAGCGCTCTGCTTGTGGGTAAGGTTCCTTTTCCAATCCCTTTCGACCCCTGTGGTCCGCCTCGCAGCATACTAAGACCTGCTCAAGTTTTTCTGGTTTTCGCCAGACGTCGAGTTGGCCGAATATTTTCACAAAGGTGCTGGCGCGCAGTTCAAATGCGCGATGAACATTCGAATGCTGAGCGCACACGGCGATAGCGAGATCTCGGTAGTCATTAGGAACGCGCACACGTGCGCATAATGCTTTAATGATCTTCTGTCCTGTGTGCGTGTGTAGCTTGTGACTTGGCCACTCTTCTTTGGGGGTGACCGCTTTTCCTAAGTCATGAACTTGGGCTGCGAATCGTACGGTTGGCAGTGCGCTTAATCGTGAGACCTGTTTAGCCACCATTAAGGTATGGACGCCAGAATCAATTTCTGGGTGCCATTTTTCTGGTTGCGGGACGCCAAACAGCGCATCTATCTCTGGCAATACGACCTCTAGGGCACCGCAGTCTCTAAGAACTTGTAAGAAAACCTCAGGCGATTGTGTGGTTAACGACTTATGCCACTCTTGCCACACGCGCTCGGCCGTTAGGTATTTGAGTTCCCCTGCGTCGACCATAGTGCGCATGAGCGCTATTGTTTCGGGAGCTACCTGAAAACCAAGATGAGCAAGTTTCGCGGCGAATCTTGCAACGCGAAGGACACGAAGTGGATCTTCACTAAATGCTGGTGAGACATGCCTCAGCACCCGCTCTTCGAGGTCTTGCTGCCCGTTGTAGGGGTCGATAAGTTTGCCTGTTTCATCTTGGGCAATAGCATTGATGGTGAGATCGCGGCGCATTAAGTCTTGCTCTAGCGTGACATCCGGCGATGAGAAACATTCGAAACCGGTATAACCCTTACCAGATTTTCGTTCAGTTCGAGCTAATGCGTGCTCTTCTTTAGAATCTGGATGCAAAAATACCGGGAAGTCTTTGCCCACGGCTTGAAAGCCGAGCTCAAGCATCGCCTCTGGTGTAGCTCCGACGACCACCCAATCTCTGTCGTAGACATCAATATTTAATAATTGGTCGCGTACTGCGCCTCCAACAAGAAAGACTTGCAAATTGGCTCCCCTTTTTACTACTTAGCCGTTGGCATTACTGAGCGCCAATGGTACTTTGCTTTGAGTGATATTGTAAGGTTAACCCATGTACAAGGATTATTTTGGTTTTCGCGAGGTACCGTTCTCGATAGTACCGAGTTCGCGCTACTTGTTTTTAAGTCAACGCCACCGAGAAGCGATGCAGCATTTGCAAGCTGGACTCGGCCAGGGTGGCGGCTTTGCCATGCTTACTGGTGAGGTGGGGACCGGGAAAACCACGGTTGCCAAAGCCATGCTGGCTTCGCTTGATGATAAGACGGCGTCAGGGCTCATTTTAAATCCAACGTTTTCAAGCCAGGATCTGCTTGAAGCGATTTGTGATGAATTCTCTATCTCTTATCCTGAGCAAGCCTCACTCAAGCAGTTAAGCCAAGCTATCTATCAGTATTTGCAACACAATGAGCAGCAAGGTATCAATACGCTGGTGGTCATTGATGAAGCTCAGCACCTTTCTGCAGAAGTGCTAGAGCAACTGCGCCTTTTAACCAATCTGGAAACCGACGATCGTAAGCTTCTGAAAGTACTTCTGATTGGTCAGCCTGAGTTACAACAGAAGCTAAGAACGACGCAATTACGCCAATTAGCACAGCGTATTACTGGTCGATATCATTTACTGCCATTATCAGAAGGTGAGGCGCGTCAGTATATCGAGTTTCGCTTATCGACAGCAGGCGGCGAGACTTCGTTATTTAACAAGTCGGCAGTAGCGGCGATTAACAATGCGAGTCAGGGTATTCCAAGGCTGATTAACCTAATTGGGGATAAAGCCTTGCAGTACGCTTACCATTCAGGTGAGAAGCGAGTGTCAAAGTCTATCGCTCTCAAAGCGTGTGAAGATATTCTCTCGTTTCAGGCTCCCGGTGTTGGTAATGCAGCCAAATCAACGGCTAGCCCTTGGCGTCAAGCCATAGGTCAATATGCTCTGCCTGCCCTCTTGGGCGTGTGTGTTGCGGCGGGTTTGTACTGGAAGGGAGCTGATGCCTTGTCTTGGGCTCAGCTCTCATGGGCGTCGCTGCAGGCGACGGATGTTCCCAATGAAACGGCACCTGTCGAGACACCCGTGGATGCGCGAACGGTGATTGCCGAAGAGCCTCAGCCGCAACAGACTCTATACCCTGCCGAATTGATTCCGCAACTGCTAAATCGTGATGACAAAATTGCTGCGATCCAGGAGCTTTATGCTGTTTGGGGGTATAGAGCCAGCGTGTTAGATGGCATGTGCGACTCTGAAACCAATGGTTTGTTTCAATGCCAGAAGTACCTTGGCACGTTAGCGCAGATCACGGCACAAAACCTTCCTGTTGTTATGCCTTTGTATCATAAAGGGAGAGAAGGCTATGTCGTGCTCTACAGAGTGGCTGGTGATGAGGTTGAGGTGCTCAATGGTACGCAACGTATTGCCATGCCGAAAGAGTGGCTAGAATCACTATGGACCGGTGAGTACTACTCGATTTGGCAACGTGAGATCTACTCGACACTGCGCTTGAATCAACAAGGCGAGCAGGTGTTGCTGTTGGATAGCAAACTGTCTCAAGTATTGGGTGACCAGCCAACCGGCAATGACGTGTTCGATAAAACACTAGAGCGTAAAGTTGAGATCTTCCAACGCTGGCAAAATATGGATGTCGATGGCATTGCTGGAAGAAACACACTCCGACAGCTAGAGCTTATGACCCAGACCGACGCACCTAGCCTGGTTTGGGATAACCCTGAGGAATCCATGCAATGAGTCAGGTTACTTCTGTGAGTCTACTTCTTGTGGCGATGGTGAGTAGTGCAGCGCTTGCTGAAAGCCCATCGGATAGTCCCGCCACTAGCGAAGGGTACTCGGTATTAACGTATCCGACGTTTTCTGAGTTAAAGCCGCTCCCGAAAAGAACGTATGTAGCGCCGCTGCCAATACCTGAACCAACGGCCGCTATACAAGCTTCATCAAACATCGAGCGTGAGTTGCCTAGTGTTTCTGAGCCAGCGCTTAACGCTCCAAAACCAACAAACACATCTAATGAACCTTTTGGGTTGGATGATCTTGATTTGAGCGGCCTTGATCCAGAGATCGCGAGAAAAGTGGCGGCGGCGATGAGTAATGAGCCGGAAAATCCTCTGCTTCGCAATGCTGACCATATAGCATTAGAGAGCAACGAGGCCCGCTATCGAGGCCGTTTGCCAGCCCTTAATTTACAGACCCACATGTACTCGTCGGATACGAACCGAAGGTGGATTAAGGTAAATGGTCAGGAAATGAAAGAAGGCGATCGACTCAATTCGATCCAGTTACTGGCGATTGAACCGCAGTCGATAACGATTCGATTCGACAATGACATTATCGATATCCCAGCGCTTTATGAATGGGGTGGGTAATAAACAAAAAATGAGGCTCGCCGATATGGCGAGCCTCATTTTATTAGAGAGTGGTAGATGCAGTACTTACGGCGTCACTGCCGCTGTTGGTTGGCTTGGATATTGGTGCCAGAGCAAACGTGTGATCCGGGAATAGATATTGCGCCTCAGCGAGCACCTGCTGGGCCTTACTCACCTCACCACTACCTTGATACGCCAAGATCAAGTTTCGATAGAAGGCTGGTCTGGGTTTACTCTTAATCACCTCGACTGACCAATCAATATAAGGCTGAATATACTCTGGGTTTCCGGTTGCGAGTCCAAGTTTTAAGTAGGTGCTGTATAGATCCCAGTGATACCTGTCTTTCCAAACCACAGGATTCGTTACTTGCTCAAGTAAGCTTGCGTCGACCGGTTGCGACTTTTCAAATTTGGTCAGTACATAGTTGGTGTGCAGCGCCGCGACCATATACACACTGACCAAGATAGGGATGAGCAATGACAGAACCCTAGAGAGCGTTTTGGTAAACGAAGTAAAAGAGAGCTGTTTAATCCTTGGCGTGCGTTGATCTACCCAGTAGATAAGAATAATGAATGTGATCCAGTGGATCAGCGAATGGTAAAACGGGTACTCAAGTTGACTGTGCAAAACGATGGGCAGAAACAGTGCAAATATAGCGAGTCGAGTCCCTTTTTTCGCGGTGTAGATTCGACTCAAGACAAATAGAGCAGCCAGTAGAATACCGAGCATTGGGAGTAGGCCGCCTTCGATGCCCCAAAACAGCATTTCGTTGTGTGGGTGATCAAGAGCAGGCAGACCTGGTGCAAAGTTGTCGTTTAGTTGGTGCTGTCTCGCGGTATAAATCAAATACTCAGATTCAAACTTACCCAGTCCGTAGCCTGTGAATGGCTTTTCAATCAACATATCTAAAGACTGGCTATAGATGGTTGAACGCACATCTTCGAGACTCGACTTTTGCGTGATCAGATTCTGACTTCCTGAGTTACCGAACCCTAAGAGTAGCCCTAGAGCCAAACCAGAAAGAGTGGCGAGAGTCCAGCCTCTAAAGCGTTTTCTGGTCGAGTGGCGGTAAAGATATGGCACAAGAAATACAAACCCCATCGCAGCGCCAAGCCAACCGGTTCGAGAGCCCAGTACTACGACTAAAGGTATGGTAATCATGGGGGTGACATAGAGGATAGAGACGTCACTGATTCGCCAGTTGTACTTATGCTTTTGCCTAGCGAGTAAGTAGCCAGAGAGCACGAAACCTGTAGCGAGAAAGCTTGCCATAACGTTAGGCTGTTGAAAAATGCCATAGGGACGGTTGGCCGATACATTGTAACCGAACCAATTGTCAGGCGTGAGCAGTAGGAGCTGAGCATAACCGATTGAGGCTTCAATGAGAGAAGCGAGTACGATGAGCCACAGCAAGCGTTGCTTCTGTTTGTTGGTAAATTGAAATTGCTGCAGCAATACAAAAAATAAAAAACCAAACCACAGGGCGACATATCGAGGTGCGACAGACGCGATATCTGGACCGCTGTAGAGTAAGGGCAGCGTCATCAATACACAGGAAAGCCCAAGCCCTACGGTTAGTTTGCTAAATTTTAGTACTCGATTAGTGCCTAGCTGGTAAAGCCCCAAGCCAATGGCTATCGAGAAAACAATCCATGCTGTGTTGTTGAACGACAGTGCCAGACCGGTTCCCCCAGGGTTTGGCCAAAATAGATGCGTCGCAATAAGAAACAGCACCGTCATGGCGGTCATAAACTTGCGATTAAGGGGAGGGCGAACCTTTACTGGTTCGAGTTCCGTTCCATTGGTATGAATGATTGCCATGTTCGCGACTAGTTAAACCCAAGAAAATCATAGGAGGTCAAACTGACCTCCTATGTATGATGCTCTAATTTAACCTTTTAGCATAGGTTTTAGGAAGCGTGCTGTGTGAGAACCTTCGACTTGGGACACAGTTTCTGGCGTGCCTTCTGCGATGATTTCACCGCCGCCTTGTCCGCCTTCTGGGCCTAAATCGATGATCCAATCTGAGGTCTTGATGACATCAAGATTGTGTTCAATCACCACAACGGTGTTGCCGTGGTCGCGTAAACGGTGCAGTACCGACAACAATAATTCGATATCGTGGAAGTGCAGACCCGTTGTCGGCTCATCTAAGATATATAAGGTTTTACCCGTATCGCGTTTTGACAGCTCTCTTGCTAGCTTCACACGTTGTGCTTCACCACCAGACAGCGTAGTTGCTGCTTGACCTAAACGGATGTACGACAGGCCCACATCCATCAAGGTTTGTAGTTTTCTGGCGATGACAGGAACAGGGTCGAAGAACTCTCTTGCGTCCTCGACGGTCATCTGTAGAACTTCATCAATCGTTTTGCCTTTATAGCGAACTTCCAGTGTTTCACGGTTGTATCGCTTGCCTTTACACACATCACAAGGCACGTATACATCAGGAAGGAAGTGCATCTCTACCTTGATGACGCCATCACCCTGACATGCTTCGCAGCGTCCACCGCGCACGTTAAAGCTAAAGCGCCCTGGCTTATAGCCGCGTGAGCGGGCTTCCTGTGTGCCAGCAAACAGCTCACGGATTGGCGTGAAGATACCGGTATAGGTTGCTGGGTTTGAACGTGGCGTTCGACCGATAGGGCTTTGGTCGATATCAATGACCTTGTCAAAATGCTCAAGCCCTTCAATTTTCTTATATGGTGACGGCTCTGCAGTCGTAGCACCATTGAGTTGGGTATGGGCGATCTTAAAGAAGGTATCGTTAATCAGCGTTGATTTACCGGAACCCGACACCCCAGTAATACAGCTAAACAGACCGACTGGTACCGTAAGGTCAACATTTTTCAGGTTGTTACCCGTCGCGCCTTGTAGCGTGACTACCTTTTTCGGATCCATAGGGGTGCGATTTTCAGGGATTGCGATCTCGCGCTTACCACTCAGATATTGACCGGTAAGGGATTGTTCTGATGCAATGATATCGTCAATCGTGCCTTCAGCAACTACTGAGCCTCCATGAACCCCAGCACCAGGACCGATATCAATCACATGATCGGCTGTACGAATGGCATCTTCATCATGTTCAACCACGAGAACTGTGTTCCCGAGATCCCTTAGGTGGGTCAAGGTATTAAGCAGGCGTTCGTTATCACGCTGATGGAGACCAATGGAAGGCTCATCCAGTACATACATTACCCCAACTAGGCCCGCACCAATTTGGCTGGCCAAACGAATACGCTGCGCTTCACCACCAGATAAGGTTTCAGCGCTGCGAGATAGGTTAAGGTAGTTCAAGCCGACGTTGACGAGGAAATGGAGTCTGTCGTTGATCTCCTTCATCACCTTTTCGGCGATTTGAGCTCGCTGACCCTCTAGCTTGAGTGACTGGAAGAAAGCCATCGCTTCGCTGATACTCATCTCAACGATCTCTGGCAGTGTCGTATCGTCGACAAAGACATTCCGCGCCTCTTCACGCAAGCGAGTTCCGCCACACGTTCCACAAGACTTGGTAGAGATGTACTTAGCCAGATCTTCACGAACCGAGTTTGATTCTGTATCGCGATAGCGACGCTCTAGGGTGTTCAAGATCCCTTCGAATGGATGACGTTTGACGCGGATATCACCGCGATCATTGACGTAGTTGAACTCGATCTCAGTGCGTCCAGAACCGGTCAATACGACGTCTTTAATTTTCTTAGGGAGTGATTTAAACGGCGCAAACAGATCAAAGTCATAATGCTTTGCCAGCGACGTTAACATCTGGAAATAGTAGTAGTTTTTCTGATCCCAGCCACGGATTGCCCCGTCTGCAATGCTGAGGTTTTCATCTACGATGACACGGTCAGGATCGAAGTACTGCTGCACACCGAGTCCGTCACAGGTGTGACAAGCGCCCGCTGGATTGTTGAATGAGAACAATCTAGGTTCTAGCTCTTGTAAGCTGTAGCCACAATATGGGCAAGCAAAGTTCGCTGAGAAGATGATGTCTTCTTTCTCCGGCTCATCCATCCAAGCGACGCCAACGATGCCACCAGAGAGCTCAAGTGCCGTCTCGAAAGATTCAGCCAGACGTTGCTGAAGGTTATCGCGTACCTTGAAGCGATCCACAACGACCTCGATTGTGTGCTTTTTATGGAGCTCTAGAGTCGGCGGATCAGAGAGATCGCAAGTTTCACCATCGATACGAGCACGAATAAAGCCCTGAGCGGCGAGGTTCTCTAAGGTTTTAACGTGTTCCCCTTTACGCTCCTTAACAATAGGTGCCAGCAACATCATCTTGGAGCCTTCAGGAAGCTCCAACACCTTATCGACCATCTGGCTTACAGTTTGAGCGGCCAGTGGTACTTTGTGGGTAGGACAACGCGGTTCGCCAACTCGAGCGTACAGCAATCGCAAATAGTCATAGACCTCAGTAATGGTACCCACGGTTGAGCGTGGATTGTGAGAGGTGGACTTTTGTTCAATGGAAATAGCAGGTGACAGACCTTCGATGTGGTCAACATCCGGTTTTTCCATGAGTGAAAGGAACTGTCTTGCATAAGCGGACAAGGACTCTACATAGCGACGCTGACCTTCTGCATATAGGGTATCAAAAGCAAGAGATGATTTGCCTGAGCCAGAGAGACCTGTGATAACGGTAAGTTTGTCGCGAGGAATTGTGAGATTGACGTTTTTAAGGTTATGGGTGCGGGCGCCCCTAACTTCGATCTTGTCCATTGTTGCCACTCATGTAATACGTAGTGTGACAAGTATTACATAGTGTGAAGTTTGTGCAAAGAAATACTGGATAAAAAAACAGGCTTTGAAAGAAAAATGGCCACTACTAAGTAGTGGCCATTTATATGCTTCAGTGAGCTTAAACGTGCTTAAGCTTTTTTAGTCGCGTGCTTACCCAGCTCTGAGGCTTTTTCATCTTTGAGGTAAAGATTTTCGAAACAGTAGTTGGTTGCTTCGATGTAGCCTTCTACGCTTCCGCAGTCAAAACGCTTGCCCTTAAATTTGTAAGCGAGAACGCAGCCTGCTTTTGCTTGTTTAAGAAGGGCGTCAGTGATTTGGATTTCACCGCCTTTGCCAGGTTCTGTTTGCTCAATAAGCTCAAAGATATCTGGGGTTAGGATGTAGCGACCGATGATCGCTAGGTTGCTTGGCGCTGTGCCTTGCTCTGGTTTTTCAACCATGTCGTCAACACGGAATAAATCGTCTTTGATCATCTCACCAGAGATCACGCCGTACTTGTGTGTTTCATCTTCTGGCACTTCTTGCACGGCAACAATAGAGCAGCGGAACTGCTTATATAGTGCAACCATTTGTGCGAGTACGCCTTGATCTTCATTGACACACAAGTCATCGGCAAGGACTACAGCAAACGGTTCGTCACCAACCAGTTCACGACCTGTAAGAATCGCATGACCAAGGCCTTTCATTTCGCGTTGGCGAATGTAAGTGAAATGCGCAGAGTCGATGATGTCGCGAATATCGACCAGAAGTTCCTCTTTATTGGTACCACTGATCTGGTGTTCAAGCTCGTAGTTCTTGTCAAAGTGATCCATGATCGAGTGTTTGCCACGTCCAGTAACGATACACATACCGTCCATACCTGCTTGAATGGCTTCTTCCACACCATATTCAATCAAAGGTTTGTTAACGACTGGCATCATTTCCTTAGGCATCGATTTAGTTGCCGGTAGGAAGCGTGTTCCATAGCCCGCTGCTGGAAATAGGCACTTTTTGATCATGATAAGACCCTTTATCTTTATAAGTTTTAATTCACTGCCAACGATGGCGAATACGCCATAGTCTACAGAGTAACGTTGGGTTATGACAGTAGAAATATTGTGAAGTTCGATTCACATGCAAGTGATAAAGATGCTTGTAAAATAAAGAGTAATGGGTCTGATTTTTGTAGAAGAAAGGTTGCTTATGACAGCAAGTGTTGGTTTGCCCAGGCAATAGCTTGGAGCCTGTTTTTGACCGATAGCTTTCTAAAAACTTGATACAAATGAGACTTTACCGTCGACTCCGTTATGTATAAATCTTCTGAGATTTCGAGATTACTCGCACCTGATTGCAAGCAGCGTAATATTTCTATCTCTCGTGAGGTTAAATCTACCACTGTGGTAGAGGTATTCGCTGAAACGACATAGCGATAATGGTGTATAAGTTGGCTCGCCACGTCTCGCGGTAACCAGTTTTTTCCATTGATGATCTCGCCAAACCCATAGGTAATCTTACCTGCATCCTCATGGGTGTAGAAAAGCCCTTTGATGTGACCATATTTGAGAATCTCTTCAGTGGTTAACCTGTGAGGAACGTTGATGAGAATCGTCTCAAAATTTTTGCTGGCAAGGGGGAGATTTAGCACTTGTTTGAATAGGTCTAGCGATTCTTCATAATCAAAAAGAAGGATGCGATTTCTGGGTCCCGACGCGACATTGAGCAAGTCGTTCGGAGTAATGGTTTCGATACTGTTGATGCATAGATTGGACAGCTCACTTACGCGCTGTGTGACTTCTGGATCTTTCCCAAAACTGACGTGTTGTATGGTTCGCTTATAGCTATTTTTTCTCATAATCATTAATAATTTTGCCACTGAACTAGCGTGCATATTGAAGTTTATAAAATTTGGCTTCCAGCGTTTACAACGTAAAATGGGAGAGAGTTAAAGCAAATCAAGTAACTGATATGTATATAAGGTGGGCGCATCTTGTAGAAGGTCTGAAGTTTCAACGCTAGACTTATATTCAGACACGTGTGCTGGATTGTAGGATAGTTCACATAAGCGCTGTTGCTGTCTGGTTGGTTCGTGGTATCCTACTGGGCTATTTTAAAACACACTGTGGTTACGGAGCAAAACATGGCAAGCCGTGGAGTAAACAAAGTCATTCTAGTGGGTAACTTAGGTAACGACCCAGAAATTCGTTACATGCCAAACGGCGGTGCCGTGGCGAATATTACAATCGCGACTTCTGAATCGTGGCGTGATAAGGCGACTGGCGAACAGCGCGAAAAAACTGAGTGGCACCGTGTTGCACTATTCGGCAAGCTGGCAGAAGTGGCTGGCGAGTACTTGAGAAAAGGTTCTCAAGTGTACATCGAAGGTCAACTACAGACTCGTAAGTGGCAAGACCAAAATGGTCAAGACCGCTACACAACAGAGGTTGTGGTTCAAGGCTTTAACGGTGTTATGCAGATGCTAGGCGGCCGTCAAGGCGGCGGTGCTCCAATGCAGGGTGGTATGAACCAAGGCGGTATGCAGCAGCAAGCTCCACAACAACAAGGTTGGGGTCAGCCACAGCAGCCTGCAGTTCAGCAGCCAGCACAGCAAAAACCTGCTCAACAGCAGCCACAATACAATGAACCACCAATGGATTTCGACGACGACATCCCGTTTTAAATCGAGGTTTGGTGAGATCAGTGTGTAGCACTGATGGTATTGAACATAAGAAGCCGCGATGATCATCGCGGTTTTTTTGTGTTTCTTAGAACCTTGCCATAGCCTGTTACTTAAAGGTTTTGGTTAAATTTGATATAACAAACATTAATATAGCTGGCTATTTCTCTGTTCAAAAAGGACTTTGACAACCTATGAGGCAAACTCCCACTCTCAAGCTGAGCACGCGCTTGGTCGCTTTTGTTACGGTGATCGTGATGAGTGCGGTCTTTATTCTCTTTGTCGGTGGCACTTTGTCGATTAAGCGAATGGGACAAGAGTATTTAAATCACCACTTAGCAGGGATTGTTAAGGTGATAGATAAAGAGCTTGAAGACCCAGATGCTGCGTACATGATGCAGCGCTGGATGCCTAAAATGCTTCAGGCAAGTAATATCATAGAGATGCAACTGCTCTCATCAGCCGGTATTGTCTACCGATATAAGAATACTTCGCCAACCATAGACAGAACCATTGTCTACAAGCAAGGCTTCGAACTCGAGAGAAATGAAGGCTACCGCGTAGAATTTGTCGCCTTACCCCCTTATTTAGATGTTCGCTATTCGATAGAAGCCATGTGGTCGGTGACGCTGGCATTTGGCTTGATTGTATTTTGCTTAATGCAAGGCGTGAAATGGCTGCGGCAGCAGTTAGTCGGCTCTGAGCTTCTCGAAGAGCGGGGGCGTATGATCCTCGGTGGGCGTGTTGAACAATACGCTAAAGGGGATGAGCGTGAGTGGCCATACACCGCCAGTGAAGCGCTGGATATCTTAATTGAAGAGCTTCAGGATGCGCGCCAAGAGCGCAGTCGATTCGATACCTTTATTAGGACTCAAACCTTCCTCGACCCATTGACTGGCAGCGCCAATCGTATGCTTTTTGATAGTAAGCTGGAGTCAGCTTTGCAAGAAAGTGGCGCTCAGGGTGGTGTCATCTTATTCCGCATTGAGGACTGGGAACAGGCGCAGGAAAAGTTAGGTAAATCCGCTGCCGATGACTTCTTAATTGAGGTCGGAGAGGTATTGTCTCAATCGATTCAAAAATACCCAGATGCCATATTCTCTCGTTACTACGATGCAGATTTTGCCATATTTATCCCACATCAAAGCAGTAAAGACGTTGCGAACCTGGCGAGCCAGTGTATTCGCCAAATGGAGAAGGCACCGCCGCCTGCGCCTCTTGATGAAGATAATTGGTGTCATATCGGGGTGAGTATGTACTCCGAAGGGGAGCGTCGAGGACGCATCATGGAAGAGGCGGAAACGGCTCTTAAGAGCGCTCAACTGCAGCGAGTTAATAACTGGAGTCGATTCCAAAAGCAAGCCCAACCGTTTGATGAGCGTGGTAGCGTCCGCTGGAGAACCTTATTTGATAAAGCCTTGTTGCCAGAGAATTTGTTGATCTATGCTCAGCCCTGTTATCTGTACGAGAAAGGCAAAGAGCTGAATACGATTCACAAAGAGCTGTTTGCCAGAATCGATGATCCAGAAAGAGGAACGGTGAAGGCGTCTAGGTTCCATTCGGCTCTGCTTCAAGTCGGTTATGAGGCGAACTTTGATAGAGCAGTACTGGGCAAGCTATTTAGAAGTATCAAGCAAGGCCAGATTACGTTGCCCGTTTCGATTAATGTCTACGTGGTGCCATTTGCCAACAAGAACTACTTCAAGTGGTTCAGAGATGAGTTACTGCAACTACCGGTTGGCGTCAGAAAGCAATTGAGCTTTGAGTTCTCAGAGGCTCGCTTAGTGCAGCATCTCGACTATATTCGTCATGTGGTTAAAATGCTCTCTGGGCTAGGGTGCACCGTGATCGTTGGGCAAGCGGGACGTTCGATTGTCAGCACGCACTACATAAAAGATTTAAAAGTCGACTACCTCAAATTGCATCGCAGCCTAGTCAAGCGCATTGATCAGCGAGATGAAAACCAGCTCTTCGTGCGAAGTATGGTTGGTGCGTGTGGTGATGCCCCAACCAAGGTGATTGCGGTTGGCGTGGAAACTAAGAAAGAGTGGCACACATTGATAGATCTGGGTGTTACTGGAGGTCAGGGGCGTTATTTCGCCGCTGAAACTCAGTTGCTGCCGGAAGTTAAAGCGAAAGCGGCAACGATCAAACCTGGACGCAGAAATCGCTGGAAGCGCTCTTAGTTAAGATTAAACCAAAGTCATTGAAGAAGAGCTCTATCTCGCTAGATAGAGCTCTTTTTTTATGCTTGTTATGCAAGGAACGTAACCGTGTCGGTTTAATTACTGCGGGGTCTGTACTCAGTCCAAGATTGATCGTCAAAGCTATAGAACTGCTTGCCATCCACTTCGAGCATGGTGGTTCCAGAGTTCTGAGATATGACTGGTGTTGTCGGCAGACCTTGGGTAAGCGATGCAAGTGATGTCGACTTACCTTGGTACATGTCACTCGTGACGATATTGGCAAGAAGATCGCTAAGGGCTAAGAAGCTAACGGGTTCTTCGACATCTAACTGCGTACGGTTGTCGATAGACGCGTTACCAAAAAACTTAATGCCGACAGGCACGTTAGTGATTGCTTTTGTGGGAATTTCTCTCATTCCCGATATCTGCATACGGTCACCCCGAACGGCTGCGCCATGCTCCGGAAGCAATACGACAACCACGTTTCGCTTGCTCTCTTTTAGTGACTGGAAGAAGGCATACAACTCATCCAGCAGAATTTTCTGTTGGCGTTTGTAAGTGACCAAGCGAGAGCCAGATTGACCAACAACGCGGTTACCATCGTGAATGCTGATCGTGTTGTAGAGGCTCACTGTCGGTTTGTCGTGTGAAAGTTGCTCCCATTGCAAGAGAATCTGTTCATCGCTGTATATCTTGGTGCCATCAAATGCGTATTGCGACGGCGACATCGTCTCTATATCGACGGCCGGTGAGAAGCTACCGATGTTGTTGGCAATGTGCTTATTGAAACCGTCAAACTTGCCGTCGTGGTTCATGAAAACCTCTTTGCTAAACCCAAGGCGAGCGAGCTGATCGAACAGTGAGCACTGTTGAGTGAGATTATCATTGAACAGGTCTGCGTGAGATTGCTGACCACAGTTAGCCCGCAAGATCCTCAAAACGGCAGGGCCACTATACGATGTGGCAGAGTTAAACTTCTTAAATAGAATATCGAACTCTTTAAATATCGGATGATCGATGTTGCCTGAGTACTCCAAATCGTCCCAAGCCAGTGAACAAACGCTGAGGAATAAAATATCGAAGTTAGGCTGCTCTGCAAGTGCATCAATACTGGTTAGCGTTGAGGTTTTTGATGCTTGCTGATTGAAAAACTGACCAATGTAGTTGGTGAGCCCCTCTGATGAAGTATCTATCGCCACTTGCGGTGTCTCTGGCGATATTCCAGCGGGCTGAACTTCAGTCTTTTCGAGTGGAGAGGCGGTCGTGAAGGAGACTTGCCAGAAGGAACTTGGAATAGACGCTACGATCATACCCAAAACTACGAATGTCGATAGACGTAAGATCTGATTGAGATAAAGGTAAGCCACAAATAGGACGAAGCCGAGCAACAAAAAGTCGACCGAGACAAAATCTTTTGCCAAAGCAAAAAGGTAAGCGGTATCAAATTGACTGACAAGATCCCATTGGCTAAACAGGCGTTCTATTGGTGGTAAATAGGAGTCATGATGGAGTAAAAGCAGTGCCAATACGACGGCAACACAGTGTCTAGCTATGTTGAGCCAACGAGAGCGAAGAGGGATCGCGATAAAGCAAAGCAAGCTGAAGTTGTACAAAGGAGAAAAATTCAATGTATCACTGGCGTATAAGGCCAGCTTCAGCGCAAAGTAGAGTGTCCACCAGCCTAGGGAAATGGAAACAATGGGCTTAGTACTATGCATGGTTTAAAGTTTGGTTTCTCTTAAGTGTTTTGGGCGCTTGCTGAGCCGGGAAATAAGTCTAGCGACTATCCTGAACACACTAGGCGCAACAATGCCGATGGCTAATCCAACAAGGGTAAACAAGCCAGCGACAATCAGAAAGTCTTCAATGTTCATACGTCATCCCAAATGACAGGTTTAGCATAACGGCTCATAGGTATAGCCGTATCAGCCTCCAATGTATCGGTCTCACTTTTATCAAGGTAGTCGATTGCCTGAAGGTTGGATAGTCGGTCGATGATCGTTTCTGCCGTTGTCAGCTGTATTTCGTCGATGAACAACTCGCTTGGCGCGACTGCGAAGACATTGAGCAAAGCCTGGTGTATCTCATATCGGCGTAACGAGCTGAAAAAGATCAAGACACGACCATCGATTTGGCAGGCAATGTCTCCTCTCCGCTTCATCTTACTATACGAGACTACCTCATTGAGTGGCACTGAAGAGTATGGAATTAATTCGACAAGCGCATACTCAATTTGAGTATTCTTACAAAGTTCAATCGCATCCAGTGTTATCGATTTAAAGTCACTGTAACTGATGAAGCCGCTCTCGCTTACTGGGCTTTCGAACTGCTCCAGTAGATTTTGCATACTTAGGAAGCTAGCTTCCATCTTCGTTAACGACGCAAGGCGAACTTGATCATAGAGAGCTGCTTCATTTTTATTATGCTCGACAATACTTTGAGCACCAGCAGTGATTAGCATATGAAAATCATTATATCGAATGCAAGGTGTTAACTCTTTGACTACGAAGTGGATGCTCTCACCGTAAAGGTTTTTACTTTCGAGGATAGTTTCAGCAACGCGACCTATATCGCCAAAACCACGACATGGAAGTACGACGACAGATGCATTGCTACTTTCGATAATGGCATTGGGAAAATTGAAATTATCAAAAGATTGAAAGCCATGGGTTTGTAGGAATTCACTGCTGGCTGCAAGTGAAGAGACAAGTACCGGAAGTACATTTCGCTGCTGATAGTCACCATCTGTAGTTAACACAAAAAGCTTGTTCTCAATGCGAGTATTGGCATTTTGGTACAGGGAAATCTTTAAAAAACATTGTTTCTTAAGGGTTTTAAGTTCGCCCAAAAATATAGAGTTGCCTCGCAAGTTTGCCTTATGTTCGTTTACATCGTGTTTATTATTAATGTCTATTAACAAAAAAGTAATATCCACAAAATTATTTGTTGCTTGCTCGATCGCAAATTTTACATCCAAATCTGCGCTCTGGCTTAGATCAAGCAATATAACTATTTGAATATCCTTATTAAAAGGGAGTCTTGACAGATCATCAAGAAAGTCAGAGATAGACAGCCCCTGCTCTGATAGAAAGATATGGTCAAAGCTTTGATTGATGAACTCGCTGCCTTTTGCGGTTAAATGTTCACTTTTTGTAAGAAAGTCCTTACTTAATGGGGAGGTAAATAAACCAGTTTTCGACTCGAAAAGTGGGAATCTTTCGCCCTGCATCAACAAATTTTCCAATGACTCCCAGGAGTTAATGTATATGATCTGCTGAATCATTTGCTTATTTACCATTCATAGTAGTGATATTAGTTGTGTGTTAGTGTACTATTCGCTCAAATTTAGAACAAACTTATCTTATTGAGAGTAGTATAAGGTAATGCAAAAACACACCGCCGATGTAGAACAAATCTATAATTCGTACGGTATTCCATCAACTGGTTATCAGAACTTGGAACGTAAAAACGAATTAGAATCATCGCAAAGTAAATGGAGTTTTTTGCAATCAAATCAAACAGTGCAAGCCAGTAAAGAAGGTAAATCATTGGTATTGCATGAGAACCCAATCGAGCCGTCTTCAGAGTCGTTGCTTGAAGGAGAGTAAACGTATATGTCCGTATTACTTGTCAAAGGTATTCATGCTGGAGTAGGAGCAAACAGTGTCGCTGCTAATCTCGCAGCTGCCTATACAGTATTAGGGCATAAAGTACTGCTGATAGACCTGGACGCTAAAAACCTCATTGGTCCTTGGTTTGGTCATTCAACTGAAAATGTTTTGGGCTGGACAGATGCCATTGAGAGCGGCGACAGTTGGAAAAGCGCGCTCTTAAAAGACCCGATTGGCAGCTATTTTCTGCCTCACGGAAGCACTTTGTTAGAGCCTGCGGAGTACCGCTCTCGTTTGTCCGAGATGTTGGGCGCTGCCCAAGATAAGTTTGAGATCATAATTGTCTCTGCGCATCATGACTTTGTCGCTGCAGCTGTGGAGAGCGTTCTGTTAACGATTAATGTTGTTAATCCGACGCCGAGTTCAGTTACGTTACTCAACCGCTTTTTACAGCTAAGTAAGGCTGACCCTTCCACTTATTTCGTACTCAATCAGTGTCGTCATGATATGGCTCTATCAAGAGATATGACACTCGTCCTAGAAGAGACGCTTGGCACTCGATTGATCTCTGCTCATCTTTACTTTGATATTGCTATTCAAGAAGCCTTTGCCATGCTTGGTAATGTGATGACCGCGGCAAAGCGCTCAAATGCGGCGGTGGAATTTAGGCAATTGGCAACCGTGTTGTTGTCTCAGATAGAAAAGAACCAGCTACGCTCATAAACATGTTTGTTGCTCGATTTATTTCACTCGATCTGCTTCGTCAGTTTTCAGAGTCTATTCAAGTATCTGAAATGGCGTTGAAAAACCGTCATACGTTGCCACTGCTTTGCTTCTTAGTTGTGGTCGCTTTCTCGCGCCAAATCCCCTCGCGATCCGATTGGGATCGCTACTTTCCGCAGATAGACATGAACCAATTTGGTTTTGGCGACAATCTTAGGCTCTGTATACAAATCTTTTGGTTATCGGTTATCAAGCAAGACTTCACGTGGAAAGATTGGACCCTAACGCGTCACTTCAATGCGATAAGAGCAATGAATGCTCGTTTCTTTGGGCTATGTCGGCGCTTATCTGCGCGTCTTGTGACAAAAATTGATGATAGGCTTGAAGGGCGAGGAGTAAAACGCAGTGCCAACCATTTTGTGCCAGATAGTTTGCTTTATGCCGTCCTATTGATTCTTACCGCACTTTGCTTGACAGTGCCTTTCTCGATAACTGCCCAGGTTGTTTTTGTCAGTGTACTCGCAGTAGTGGCTGCCTCTGTTCGGGGCGTCAAAGGGCGTCTGCCTAATATGTTGCTTATCATCTTGTCACTGATTGCGTCGTGTCGCTATCTCTGGTGGCGATATTCATCGACTATCAACTGGGATAAAGATCTGGACATGATCTTGGGGCTAGTACTGCTCATGGCGGAAACCTACTCTTGGATGGTCCTGCTTCTCAGCTATTTCCAAACGATCTGGCCTTTGAATCGAACGCCTGAAGCGTTACCTGAGGACTCTAACACTTGGCCAAGTATCGATCTGTTTATTCCTACCTATAATGAAGAGTTAGAAGTTGTTCGTGCGACCGTTCTGGCAGCGACAGCCATTGATTGGCCAAAAAACAAAATCAGTATCTATATCCTTGATGATGGTAAAAGGGATGATTTTCAAGCGTTTGCGGAGCAAGCTGGCGTTGGCTATATCCGACGGCCAACCAACGAACACGCTAAAGCGGGTAATCTAAACTACGCCCTCAAGCGCACTCATGGCGACTATGTTGCAATATTTGATTGTGACCACATACCGACACGTGCATTTTTCCAAGTCACTATGGGAGCGTTCTTAAAAGACGATAACTTGGCACTCGTACAGACCCCTCACCACTTTTTTTCGCCGGATCCATTTGAGCGCAACCTATCGCGCTTTAGACAACTGCCAAATGAAGGCAACTTGTTCTATGGTTTGATTCAAGATGGTAACGATATGTGGGATGCCGCCTTTTTCTGCGGGTCGTGTGCCATCCTGCGACGTGGCCCTCTTGAAGAAGTGGGTGGTGTTGCCGTGGAAACTGTGACAGAAGATGCGCACACAGCACTCAAAATGCATCGTTTGGGCTATCGCAGTGCCTATCTCAAAGAGCCTATTTCGGCTGGCCTTGCTACCGACAGTCTGTCCGCTCATATCGGGCAGCGTATCCGATGGGCTCGAGGTATGGCTCAAATCTTTAGGACGGATAACCCATTGTTTGGGAAAGGACTTTCTTGGCAGCAGCGACTTTGTTACCTTAACGGTATGATGCACTTTTTAAGTGGTATACCGCGTTTGATTTTTATGGTCGCGCCACTGGCTTTCTTGATATTGGATGCCTACATCATTTATGCGCCAGCGCTGGCTATTGTGCTGTTTGTCTTGCCGCACATGTTTCACGCGAACGTCGCGAACTCGCGGATACAAGGTCAGTATCGACACTCTTTTTGGGGTGAAGTGTATGAGACGGTATTGGCTTGGTACATTGCGATTCCTACGACGGTTGCCTTGTTTTCACCTGGAAAAGGTAGCTTCAATGTGACCGCTAAAGGCGGGTTGATTGATAAGCGCTTTTTTGATTGGGACATCAGTAAGCCCATTATTGGTTTGTTATTGCTTAATTTGACAGGATTTGCTGTCGGAATCTTCCGATTGTTTGACTACGAGTTTACAGATACCACCACCGTTTTAGTCAACCTGTTTTGGGTGATGTACAACCTCATTGTTCTGGGTGTGGCGCTGGCTGTAGCTGCAGAAGAGAAGCAGGTACGTATGGCGCATCGAATTGATGTCGATTATCCCGTTTCGTTTATGACGACATCGGGTCATCACTATCCTGCTAGATTAAAGGATTTTTCGTTTAGCGGTCTTGGAATGCAAGTGGACCCAAACATTAATATCCAAAACGGCGATGAAGTTTTGGTCGCCCTGGAGCGTTATGGAATCAAAGAATCGTTTCGCTGTGTCGTCCGTTTTAGTCGAGATGGCGTCATTGGTGCAGAGCTATTACCAATGACCATGGAGAAAGAGAAGCGCTTTGTGCAATGTACATTTGCTCGCTCTGATACATGGTCAAAGTGGCAGCAAGCGTATGAGCAAGATAAACCATTAGAGAGTTTGAAAAGCATGCTTTACGCGAGTGCGATTGGCATCAAGAAAATGATTGAATTTAGCCCTGCTATGGTTAAAACGGTCGTATTTAAGTGGTTCGATATGGTGGCAAGCGTTGCCTCTTATCGCCCTCGCTGGATTGTATAGGAACAAAGAATGAAACTGATTCATGCTTTATCGGGGTTACTACTAGGTGCGGCATCTATGTTGTCGACCTCAGTGTGGGCCGATTTTGTTGATACCTCGACCAAGCAAGTGAGCTATACCTTCAGTGAAATAGCTGGTCCGTCATCGATCTCGATAAAAGGAAGTGGCGGCACTGCTTATCTAGGCTTTGGATCACGACTTGATCAGATAATCACTGGCGGCTCGCTGAATTTAGAGTTCGCTCCATCTCCTGCGTTGCGCGCTCGTGTCTCTCATTTACGTGTCTATCTCAACGAAGAGTTGATGGATGTGGTGGATTTCGCGCAAAGCGACTCGCCGCTGTTAACCAAAGTGATTGAGCTAGATGGGCGTTTTTTTAAGAACTACAACCAGATTAAATTTGAGCTAATTGGTCGCATTGATGAAGAGTGCAGTGACGCTAGCGATCCTGCATTGTGGTGGGAGCTGGGCTCAGCGAGCCGTATTACTCTAGATGTTCGCGATATTGAAGTCGCCAATGAACTCAGTTTGCTTCCAGCGCCTTTTTTTGATGCTCGTGATCTAAAAGATGTGAGCATTCCAGTCGTAATGCCGTCAGATTTTGGCTTACAAAACCTGCACTCAGCGTCAGTGGTGGCGTCATACTTTTCAAGCCAAGCAAATTGGCGAGAGGTGAGCTTTCCTGTATTCCAACAAGAGACGCCGAACCATCATGCTATCGTGTTGGCGACCAATGACAAACGCCCTGAGTTAATTAAGGACCTGCCAGAGATCACTAAGCCGACTATCCAGATGGTGACACACCCCAGCGCGCCGGGTAAAAAGCTGTTACTAGTACTTGGTAAAGATGAAGAGCAGTTAGCGTTAGCAGCGAAAGGGCTTGTTGCCGGTAGTCAGTTGATGTCGGGGGAGGTGGCGTATATCAACAGTGTAAATAAGGTTGCACCTCGCAAACCCTATGATGCGCCCAATTGGCTACCGACTGACAGACCCGTGAAGTTCTCGGAGCTTATCGAGGGGAACTATCAATTAGAATCACAAGGCGTTGAGTTACCGCCGATTCGAGTGAGTTTCACTCTGCCTCCTGACTTGTTTACTTGGAACGCGAATACCGTTCCAATGAAGCTGAGCTATCGCTATTCGCCACCGCTGAAGGGCAGTAAAACGTCGCGGCTTAATATCTCGGTTAATGACCGTTTTGTGCGTGCGTTTCCGCTAGATGAGAATAAAAGCGAGGGGGAACAAGATACGTGGCGTGTGCCTATCTTAGGCAGCGAGTCGTTTAGTGCGCGTTCATCAACACAACTGCCAGGTTTTAAAATCACCGAGAATAATACCGTGGCGTTTAATTTCCAGATAGCCAACGTGTCAACGGGGATCTGTGAGGGGGTGGGTCCGTCTATCTATTATGCGGCGGTAGACGGTGATTCGACGCTAGATTTCTCAGGCTTTCCTCACTACATCCGAATGCCAAATGCTCACTCTTTTGTGAGCTCTGGGTTCCCATATTCACGAATGGCGGACTTATCAGAGACATCCGTTGTGATTTCGCCAAAACCAAGCAGCGAAGAGGTCGAGCTGTTATTGAATACTGTGGGTTTAATCTCGAAAAAAACGGGCCTCCCAGCCTACCAGTTCGATTTGTTGGAAGATTGGGATGAAGCGAGCTTAGTTGATAAAGATATTTTGGTTCTTGGCGTGCAGGCCGCTGACAAATTCAAACTGACATCGACGTCCTTAGCGCATGTGAGTTCTAGTGAGTTAGGGCGTTTCATTGAAGCCACTGCAGTTTCTGAGAAGCCGCAAGCGCAGGGCATAGCGAATTTATCTGGTCGCCAGGCAACCATGAGTGCCAACGTGCGAGCTCGCGGTGAGTTTGCCTCTATTGCAAGTTTCGAGTCTCCACTGACTAAGCAGCGCACCGTTACTGTTTTGTCGGCCCGTAATGATGCGTCGGTGCCATTGCTCTTTGGTGCAATGAATGCGCGAGCGGATACTATTAGTGGCTCTGCAGTTGCCATCACTCAGAATGACATCACTAGTCATCAAGTAGGCGATTACTACTACGTAGGTCAACTGCCACTGTTCGATCTTGTGTGGTATCACTTTTCTGATCGCCCAATGCTAATGGTTGCCGTGGCTTTGTTGTTGGTCGTTGCATTTACCATGTTGATGTGGCGAATGCTGTCTCGTTATGCCAAGCGACGTTTGGGAAATAAAGGAGCTTAGCTATGAAGTCTTGGATTACGACCCTAGCTCTTTTGCTAAGCGTGACAACAACCGTGGTGCACGCAGATGAATGGCAAGATTGGAGCCGTTTCAAGGCGGTTTACATGACACCAAAAGGGCGCATTGTCGATGGTTCGGATAAGCGGTTGATTACGACATCGGAAGGGCAGTCTTACGCCCTGTTTTTTGCGCTGGTGGCAAATGATCGTAATGCGTTTGATCTGCTTTATGACTGGACTCAACAGAATTTGGCGCAGGGTGATCTCACCGCTCGTCTTCCTGCTTGGTTGTGGGGAAAAACCAGCCAGGGATACGGTGTGCTCGATGCTAACTCTGCTTCTGACTCAGATTTGTGGATTGCGTATACCTTGATCGAAGCTGGGCGTTTATGGGGTGATGACTATTATCAGAATGTCGGCTATTTGCTAGCTGAACGTATTTTGCGAGAAGAAACGGTCGTTTTTGGGCCAGGTAACAGACAGCTTTTACCCGGTAAACAAGGCTTTGAACTGCAAGGTAAGGTCAAGCTCAACCCTAGCTATACTCCAATGCCATTGTTAGCGGCGTTTGCATCGCGCGACACCAAAGGAGAATGGAAAGATCTTTATCAAGGGTCACTTAAGCTTTTGACGACTAGTCAGGCGAAAGGCGTTAGCCCGGATTGGTTGCTATATGATGGTAATGCCATTAGTTACGACCAACAGACGACCGACATTGGTAACTACAATGCCATTCGAAGCTACCTTTGGGCGGGTATGATGCCGAATGCAATGGATGGTTATCAGCCTATTATCGATTCATTGACGTCTTTTGCGAAGCAGTCGATGACTCAGGGCTTTGCACCGCTTAACACCTATGCTCAAACTGGAAGGCTAGAGAAGAAAGGCCCTGTGGGCTTTGATGCTGCCCTGTTACCTTTACTAATGATTCACTCGTCAACGGACGTGGCAGACTTGTGGGCAAATCGTATCCGCACAAATCTAGTAACGGATCGCAACGATGAGTACTACAACAACGTGTTGGCATTGTTTGGTTTGGGTTGGTATGACAACCAGTATCGCTTTAGCGATACGGGTGAGCTATCGCTCCCTTGGGCTGAAAAAGGTGAACAGTAACAGTGAAGGCGGTATCAACTAAGATAGCAGCGACAGCATTAACCGTTTTCAGTACCTCCGTCTGGGCGGTGGATGTGCCATCGATCTTTTATAGCAACGCGCCAGATTGGCTAGAAAACCAGATTGTGATTGGTGAGCTCAAACAAGATGAAACCTTAGTTGAAGGCGCGGTAGAGCGTTGGCTCGCTATTGCACCAAATAGTCCAGAGGCTGTGTTTGCGAAAGCGCGTTGGTTGGTGCGAAATAACCAGCTACAAGAAGCACAAGCGTTATTTGCTAAGCTTGATAAGAGCACTAACTTAGAGTTGGTGTCTGCTTTTGGTAATTACTTATCCCTACACTCCACCCAACAAGACCAGTACAATCAGGCGCTGTTACTGCAGCGTGGTGGTCAGAATGAAGCTGCGTTGGAACTGTTTGAGAAGCTTTATGGTCCTCATCGCCCTGATATTAGCAGTGAACTGAGTTATTTAGGACTAAAGTCGACGTTTCCAAAGTATGAACAAGAAGTGCTCGAATCTTATGAGGAATTAAATAGGCGTTTTCCCGACGTAGGGGAAATTAGACTGGGTCTTGCTCGACACCTTTCCCGCTATGGACGAGAGGAGGAGGCATTAGCCATCTATCGAGAGCTTGCCAATGACTCCCGATTGGGGGTGTTCGCGAGTACGTTGTGGATGAATGAACTGCAGACTCAACCCATGTCCGAAGAGTGGATGGAGACGTTTGAGCTGATTGCGAGTTATCACCCCGAAAACCTGTCTATTCAGCAGCAGTACGAGACAGCAAGACAGAACTGGCAGCGTGAAAAAACACTAAGAAGAGATCCGATTTATCGAGGTAAGCTCGCTGCGTTCGAGAGTGTTGAGCAAGGTCAGTACAACAAATCGACGTTGAACGCCTTACTCGCTGCCAACCGCAAGTATCCCAATGATCCAGACACCCTGACAGCTTTAGGGCGTTATTATTACAGCATCAATGATTTCCAAACATCGCTCGATTACTTCCTAAAGGCACAAAAACTCGATGATTCGCCTGACCTTATTGACTTCTACGAGGCTGAAATTCGCTCTGTACGTTTCTGGCAAGCGCTTGATGCCGCAAGGCGCTCTTTAGGTGCTCAGCAATATGCACAAGCAATGCAGCAGGTCGATGTAGCGATCTCTCTCGATCCGCAACAATCCTTCGCCTATACCATCAAAGGGCGAATTTATCTTGGACAACAAGAGTATACGTTAGCTCACCAAGCCGCGAATAAAGCGTTGACGATAGAACCTTCAAGTAGTTCAGCAATACAGTTGTGGGTGCAAACCTATGACCCTGAAACGGGCAATAGAGGAGAATACGAGGCGCTAAACACCCTGAGCCCATCTCAACGAGCTCAAATTGAAGCGTATGCCGCTGAGGTAGAGCATTTGTTTGTCTACGACCAACTGGTCGCTAGCAGTGAGCTACCCGAAAGTAACGAACAGTTTCGAGAACAGTTCAGAAAGGTACTGGAGAGCAACGCTTATTTACCTTGGGTAAAAAGAAACATTGCCGAGCAAGTATTACGTTTGGGTAACTCTCGATTGGCTGATAAGGTGATGACAAACGCCTATCAGGCACATAAAGATAGTGAGCATACTCATGCTTATGTACTCTACCTATCAGGTCAAGGACGCTGGAGAGAAGCGTTTGATGTCATTAATGCCTCCGAGGCTCAGCAGCTGACGGCCGCTGAAGTTGCAACGTTTTCTAGAGTGAAACTCGAATACTATCGCCAGCAAATTGCTGCACAAGGGTTACGAGGTGATGATCTCTTCCGTTACATTGATGACGTTGCGAAAAAGGATCGCCCTAGTGCAATCGTGTTGTGGTCCGAAACGCCATTTGATGAACGTGCACAGGCTGAAATGGATGCTGTCGACGTGGCTAAGCTCTCTATTCCCGAGCTGGAGTTGATGTCACAAGCGGCGTTTGATGTGAATAATGCCAAGTTCCATCAGTCGGTGTATCAAGAGGCAAAACGAAGGAATGCTCTCTCGTCGTCGATGACTCAGCGACACAGCTTGTTTGAAGCAGATAGACTGTTAGCGCAGCAGAAAACCAAGCAGGCGTCTGAGATTTATTTGGCGTGTTTAGAGGAAGGCTTTCCTATTTCTGACGCCCGAATGAGTGTGTGGTTGGCCGCCTCACCCGAATATGTTGACCCTGTGTTAGAAATTCAGGCTCAGCGTGTGTTCGAACTCAGTGATGAGCAAGTGGTAAGTAGCCTATCAATGGCGCTTCAAACCAACAATAAGCCTTATATCAACTTCTTTAACAACCATTTGCCGTTAAAATCGCTAAGCGCTTTTAATTACTGGCAACTACAAGAAGCATCACTTGAGCAGCCTAATGACGTATTGACGAAACAGTATGCTCGCCAAGCATTGCTTTTGGACGACAAAGAGCGACTCGGACTCGACCGTACCCGTGATATCGGTAGCGCCTATCGTGCAGCAGACGACAATTGGATGACCAATGATATCATTGCCACATTGGATCGTTTGGATGAACGACACGAGTCATATTTCATTGTTGGCTCAGAATTTAATAATGTTCCAGGTGGCTCAAAGTACCTAACCGTCCCGTTTGAGCTTGGGATTGCCATGCCTGAATGGAACGGTCGACTTAAGCTTAGAACCGATAGCGTGTACCTCAATAGCGGCTCTTTGACGTACTACAATACCAATGTTGAATTTGAGCGTGATCGAGTAGGGCAGGCGTTTTCGATTGGTTGGGAAGCGGATAACTGGCAAGCCGATATTGGTACTACGCCCGTTGGTTTTCGTTATACAGACTGGGTTGGTGGTATCGAAGGTGTGACCGAGTGGGGAGATGTTACATTGAGAGGCAATCTCTCTAAGCGTCCGGTTACCGCGAGTTTGATCTCTTATTCGGGCCTATCTGTTACCGAGCGCACAGGGGAGACGACGGAGTTTGGCGGGGTCACTCGCACTGGTGCGACATTGAGTGCCTCATGGAATGATGGTCGCCCCTATGGGGTCTGGGGTTATCTTGAATACCATCAATTGACAGGCAATAATGTTGCCGATAACGATCGTACGTCAGGCATGCTCGGGACTTACTACAACTTTATCAGTACTGATGAAGAAGCCTTCTCGTTAGGAGGCACCGTGTTCTATATGGGATACGATAAAAATGTCAATGAAGTGATTATTGGCCATGGTAAGTATTACAGCCCGCAAAACTATACGTCGTTCTCTGTGCCCGTTTCCTACTATCGACGTCATAGTTTTGATTGGACTTATGGAGTGAGGGGAACGGTCTCATTCTCCAATGCGTCGTTTGATGCGCCATACAATATTCCAGGTACGTCTCCGTCAACATCACAAGGGGTCAGTGCTGGTTTGCAGCTTTATACTGAATATCGGATCAGCGATCATTGGAGTTTTGTCGGTTATGTATCACAGCAATTTGCGAGCGATTACCAGCCAAGCGTCTTTAACGTTTATCTCAAATATCACTTTGATTCGAACTGGCGCAAAGCACGACTTCAACCGGATCCACTAAGGTTATATGCGGACTATTTCTAGTCCGCCGTCTGGCTATTTTTCCCTGTTCTTAAAGAACTTGGCACGCTGTGTGACCCACTTGTGAGCCCAATCTACTGGCGCATTTTGGTAAGCACGTTCAACTGATTGGCTAAGTGTGCGAACGGAAGGGGTGTAATCAATGGCGTTTTTCACCCCTCCGAGCGCCGCAATATCATTGCTGGTCAGTGAGCGAGGTGTGAACATGAGCGAGTTTAGGTAGACCTCGCCCGACTCAAACTTACCGTCAGCTGTATCAGTAAATAGCACAAGCCCACTTCTGTCCATCGCCCAAAAGTGCCCCAAACCGGCATAACGCATAGACGCAATAAAGTCGCCATCGGCATAGAGCTTGTACGCGACGTCTCCTTCACTGGATGCAAAAAATACCAAGGCAATTCGATACCAAGTATTAGGCTCAAAATAACCTTCATATTGTGGTGAGACTCCAATATCTCCTTCTGGAGAGAGATAGATGTTGGGTTGACCATCGTCGTCGTTGGCATCGACAAGGGCTCGGTATTTGTCACTGGCTGGCCATAGAGCATCGAAGACCAAGGTGTAATTCGAAATGCGGTCAAGACTCGCGAAATCACCATTCGCTGCATGTTGTGTCGAGAGCTCAAAACGACCATTGCTCAACGCCGTCAGGGCTCCGAGCTTGATAATGTTGCCGATACTACCATCAGGCAGTGCAGGAACCGAAAGTGACTCTGTGGTGCCGCAGCTAAGCAAGTTGCTACCGCAGAGCAGAGCATCGCCAAGTTCATCAGTGAGTTCCACTGATGAGGCTTGATTTTGCTCTGTGGCAAAGATGTCACTGCTGTCTGAGAAATTCCAGATTGAAGTGGTGTTGGGGGCATCTTGGTCACAGCTAAACAGTAGGTCATCGGCATCGAGGTATAAGCAGTTCGCCGTGCGTGAACGCGCATAGTTATCAAAACTCTCCCATGCTTCGGCTATTAGTTCTGCTTCTTCCTTCGTGTAGTAACTCGCATTGAAAAAAAGCTCTGGATTCCAGGCCGCTGACTTGAATAATCCAATGTTGTAATTCTCCGTTACATCAATATCGTTTACTGCAGGACCTCGATAGGCAAGCTCAGTGTCAGATTCAATCATGTTAATCAGCTCATTTCCGCTAACGATGACCTGATATAAGGCGCTGAACCCCGGCGTGTTGGACGGCTGGCGCTCAATCGGGTAGGCGTTGTGAAAATCCTCTTGTGTCAATGAGCCAGGGGCCCAAATCTCGCTGTCTTCGATCTCATCGCGGTTGAGGAAACTCGCGTTAATTGTGTAACGTTTTGCTGTCTTCGGAGCGGTAAAGTCGGTCAGGCTGGCATGAAGGATGTCGAGAACTTGGTCGCGTGAGGGCTGTTTTTGAGAAATTGCGATTTCAGTGCTGGCGTCTGGCGCATAGGTTCCCATGATGCTATCGATCTTGGTTTGAGTGGTTTGATCGATAGGTGAAGATTCAGCAATACTTTGTGGTTGAGGATCGCTCGTCGTCGCGGTTTTAGTGGCAAGATCAAAGGTAACCGTAATGTCGGTGTAACCTTTAGCATTAAAGTCAGGTAACACAACCGTACTGTTGTTAATACGAGTTGTGGTCGGTGAGTCATGGGTATGCCCGCCAAGGACAAGGTCAATACCATCGACAAATTCAGCCAAAGCGGTATCCGTGCCGTGGCCGAGGTGGCTGAGCATAACCATGTAATCGACCTGCTCACCATAGGCTGAAATGAGCTCTCTTGCGCGGTTGTTCCAGTCCCAACGCATGCTAAAATCGTCAATAAAATCGCCAGGAGGCGTGACTTCTTGGTCTAGTTCATTCCATGGCCCTGAGGTCATACCGAAAAATCCGACCTTAACACAGCCCACCTCTGCAATCGCAAAGTCGACACCGTTAAAGCCTTCCGTATCGTTCCCATAGTAGGATGTATTCGACGCGAGCACGGTCGCTACGTCGTCTCTTGAATACTCTAATAACTGTTCAGGGCCCCAAGCAAAATCGTGATTACCGATAACGCGATAGTCGAATGCGAGCGCCTGAGTTGCTTCGAGTGTCGCGTAACCCCCAGACAATTGCTCTGCGACCGTACCTTTTTCGTAGTCATCGCCACCGTTGGTAAACAGCGTATAGGCGTTGTCGTCAAGGGCAGACAGGTGTGCCTGTTTGATCTTGCTATAGAATTGTTCTCGATAACCAAAATGGCCATGTAAGTCTGCGACGTGTATGAATCGAATGGTTTGTGACACTGCGCTTGGGTCACAGTCAGGACCATGCTTTTTGGTTGGTGCGGTAGGAATTGGGTCTCCCAGGGATACCGAACTGTCGTCATTACACCCAACTAATGAGGCGGATGCTAAGGCACTAGACAAAAGCAGAACAGTAAAATGCGAACGATTCATAGTAATTATAAACTGGTGGAATATCCCCATAGAATACCAGATTGCGGGTCACGGGTTATCGTATGTTGTCGCGTTATTGGTGGGTTTTATGGTTTGGTTCGCATTCGCGGCTTAACGAGACGGTTTTTTTAGGGCGAGGGGATGGCATTGAGCGTATTTATGAAGGCTGGCTAATCGCATCTCGCCAATAAATCCTGTGAATTTTTTGCGTTAAGTAAGGAAACTGTAAGAAAATGGGGGTTTCCTCCAATGTTTCTGCTTCAATGCCTTGCTGTGATGGCGCGGCATTGGTACATTTAGTGCAATTTTTGTCTTCTAATTCTTGCAGGACGAGCGAAGAATATGTTTAAAAAACTGCGTGGCATGTTTTCTAACGACCTATCGATTGATTTAGGTACTGCCAACACACTGATTTATGTAAAAGGACAGGGTATCGTCCTCGACGAGCCTTCTGTTGTAGCTATCCGTCAAGACCGTGCGGGTTCAGCGAAGAGCGTTGCGGCCGTTGGTCATGCAGCGAAACAGATGCTAGGTCGTACACCTGGTAACATTTCTGCCATTCGTCCGATGAAAGATGGCGTAATCGCTGACTTCTACGTGACTGAGAAAATGCTTCAGCACTTCATCAAGCAAGTGCATGACAACAGCGTACTTAAGCCAAGCCCTCGTGTACTTGTCTGTGTCCCTTGTGGTTCTACTCAAGTTGAACGTCGTGCGATTCGCGAATCGGCACTGGGTGCGGGTGCGCGCGAAGTGTACCTAATTGATGAGCCAATGGCAGCGGCAATTGGTGCGGGTCTTCGCGTGTCTGAGCCAACGGGTTCAATGGTGGTCGATATCGGTGGTGGTACGACTGAAGTTGCGGTTATCTCGCTAAACGGCGTTGTTTATTCATCGTCTGTTCGTATCGGTGGTGACCGTTTCGACGAAGCGATCATCAACTACGTTCGCCGTAACTACGGCAGCTTGATTGGTGAAGCGACGGCTGAAAAGATCAAACACGAGATCGGCTCTGCGTATCCAGGTGATACTGTTGAAGAGATCGAGGTTCGTGGTCGTAACCTTGCAGAGGGTGTGCCACGTAGCTTTAGCCTAAACTCAAACGAGATCCTAGAGGCACTTCAAGAGCCACTCACGGGTATCGTATCTGCTGTGATGGTTGCGCTAGAGCAATGTCCACCAGAGCTAGCATCGGATATCTCTGAAAACGGTATGGTACTAACAGGTGGCGGTGCACTGCTTCGTGACCTAGATCGCCTGCTAACAGAAGAGACGGGTATTCCAGTTGTTATCGCTGAAGATCCACTCACGTGTGTGGCTCGTGGTGGCGGTAAAGCGCTAGAAATGATCGACATGCACGGTGGCGATCTATTTACAGAAGAATAATGGTTTCTCTCTAGTTTTGGTGTGGCACTAAAACTAGAGTCCACATCAAGGTTATGCGTACATGAAACCAATATTTGGTCGAGGTCCTTCTTTACAACTTCGGTTATTTCTTGCTGTTACATTATCAGCCGGCTTAATGCTGGCTGATAGTCGTTTAGACACATTCTCAAATTTTCGCTACTTGTTGAACAGTGCCGTGGCACCGATTCAATATGCGGCTAACCTTCCTCGCTCGATGTTTGACGGCGTTTATGAACGCCTAAATACCCGTCAGGGCTTGGCAGAGCAAAACATTAACCTCAAACGAGAGGTGCTTCGCTTAAAAAGCGATTTGATTTTGCTTGATCAATATCGTGAAGAAAACCAACGCTTTAGAGAACTTCTTGGCTCATCATTTGTCCGAGACGAGAAGAAAGTTGTCACCGAAGTAATGGCGGTCGATACCTCTCCGTATCGCCACCAAGTGGTGATCGATAAAGGCCGCATTGATGGCGTTTATGAAGGTCAGCCGGTGATCAATGAGAACGGTATTGTCGGTCAGGTTACCTTTGTTGGTGCTCACAACAGTCGAATTATGTTGCTCACTGACTCGAACAGCGCGATTCCAGTTCAAGTTATCCGAAATGATATTCGTGTTATTGGGTCAGGTAATGGATCCATTGATGAAATACAGTTGGAACACATTCCAACCAGTACGGATATTCAGCCTGACGATCTACTCGTCACCTCTGGTCTTGGTGGCATCTATCCTGAGGGGTACCCGGTGGCTCATGTCAAATCGGTTCAACGTGACAATCGCCGAGAGTTTGCCAATATCGTCGCGGAGCCGGTAGTGGATTTTGACAGATTACGCTACCTACTGCTGATCTGGCCAAATAACGACAGGCAACAGCAAGAAGTGGAAGATATCCTCAATGCAGAATAAAGGATTAACACACAATCATGGCTAACAGTTCATTTCGCAGTCATATGGTGATTGGCACATCGTTGTTGGTCGCACTCGTTCTGCAAACTATTCCCTGGCCTGGCGTATTGGATTTCATCCGTCCTTCATGGCTGTTTTTAGTACTCGGCTATTGGGTGCTGGCCTTGCCGCATCGTGTCAATGTGGGTACTGCTCTGTTTGTCGGCTTAGTCTGGGATCTGCTTGTCGGCTCTACGCTAGGTATCCGCGGAATGATGATGTCGATTGTCGTCTACGTTATAGCGTTAAACTTCTTAGTACTCAGGAACATGGCGCTATGGCAGCAGGCAACCATCATGGCATTGCTTTCTATGGTGCTCGAAGTGTGCATCTTTTTCGGCGAGTATTTGATCCAAGACGTGACTTTTAATCCGATGTCGCTGTGGAGCGGTCTGATTAACTGTATACTTTGGCCATGGATGTTTTTACTGCTGCGCCGTGTAAGAAGGCATTGGCATGTCAGATAGGGCTCACTCTTTGAATATTGTATTGGCGTCGACGTCACCTAGGCGCCGTGAATTACTGACTCAACTGGGTTACGATTTTTCGATTGTCAGCCCAGACATTGAAGAGCAAAAGCAGGTGAGTGAGTCACCTGAGCAATATGTTGAGCGCCTATCGCTAGAAAAAGCGCAAGCCGGGTTAGCATTAAGCAAGCCCAATAGTGTGGTTGTCGGCTCTGATACGGTCGTCGTGCTTGACGAGACGGTATTAGAAAAACCGAGTGATTTCAGTCACTCTAGAGCTATGCTCAGCAGCATGTCCGGACGAAAACACCAAGTACTGACAGCGGTCAGTGTAGTAAGCGAATTAAAGCAAGTATCGGTGGTTGTGACGACCGATGTATGGTTCAAACCCCTTGGCGAACAAGAAATAGAACAATATTGGCAAAGCGGTGAACCCAAAGATAAAGCTGGCAGTTATGGTATCCAAGGATTAGGTGGGCGTTTTGTCACTCGTATCGAGGGCAGTTATTACGCTGTTATGGGACTGCCACTGTATGAAACTGACCAGCTCTTGCAAGAATTTATAAATAATTAAAAATATTGAGGTGCGCTCATGAGTGCAGAGCTGTTGATAAACGTAACTCCTAGTGAAACAAGAGTTGCGATGATTGAAAGTGGAATTTTACAAGAAGTCCATATTGAGCGTGAAGCAAAGCGTGGCATCGTTGGTAACATCTACAAGGGTAAGGTAAGTCGCGTTCTACCGGGTATGCAGGCGGCGTTCGTCGACATTGGTCTAGAGAAAGCGGCTTTCTTGCATGCCTCTGATATCGTTCCCCACACTGAGTGTGTTGCCGAGAACGAGAAAAAACAATTCCAAGTTCGCGATATTTCTGAGCTGGTTCGCCAAGGTCAGGATATTGTTGTGCAAGTCGTTAAAGACCCGCTAGGCACCAAAGGCGCGCGTCTCACTACCGACATTACCTTACCATCTCGTTATCTCGTCTTTATGCCGGGAGCCAGTCATGTTGGCGTGTCTCAGCGCATTGAGAGTGAAGAAGAGCGCTTGCGTCTAAAGCAGGTTGTCGCTGAGTATTGCGATGAAAATGGTGGCTTTATCATCCGAACTGCGGCAGAGGGTGCGAATGAAAAAGAGCTTGCCCAAGATGCTGCTTTTCTAAAGCGACTTTGGCTCAAAATTAACGAGCGCCGCACTAAATACAAGACACGCTCTACGTTATACGGTGAATTAGGCTTAGCTCATCGTATCTTGCGTGATTTTGTCGGCACAGAGATCACCCGTATTCAAGTCGATTCTCGCCTTATCTACGAGAGCCTAAAAGAATTCACTAGTGAGTTCGTACCTGAGTTGGAATCTTTGCTCGAGCTGTACGAAGGTGATAAGCCTATCTTCGATATGTTTGACACTGAGAATGAGATTCAGCGCTCACTGGAACGTAAAGTCGATCTTAAATCTGGTGGCTACCTGATCATCGATCAGACCGAAGCCATGACCACAGTGGATATCAACACGGGTGCGTTTGTAGGCAGACGCAATCTAGAAGAGACCATCTTCAATACCAACGTGGAAGCGACGCAAGCTATTGCTCGTCAGCTGCGACTTCGCAACCTTGGTGGCATCATTATTATCGATTTCATTGATATGGGGCTTGATGAGCACCGTCAGCGTGTTTTGACGTCATTGGAAGCTGCGCTAGCCAAAGACCGAGTAAAAACCAACATCAATGGCTTTACTCAGCTTGGTTTAGTCGAGATGACTCGTAAGCGCACACGAGAAAGTATTGAACATGTCCTATGTAGCGGTTGTCCAACATGTGAAGGGCGTGGTTCAGTGAAGACGGTCGAGACAGTCTGTTATGAGATCCTAAGAGAAATCACGCGCGTCAACCGTGCTTACGATGCTGACAACTTTGTGGTTTATGCCGCGCCAGCTGTGGCGGATGCGCTTGAGGGTGATGAGTCACATGCGTTAGCTGAACTTGAAGTCTTTATTGGTAAGCAAGTGCGTATTCAAGCAGAGCCTTTGTATATTCAAGAACAATTTGACGTTGTTATGATGTGATGAGAAGTTTGTGAGTCCTCGCGTTAATCAAATCGTACGCCTATTTCTTTGGCTTTTACTGACCGTGTTGGTGCTGCTTGCCTCCACGGTCACAGTGCTGCGTGTGGGCTTGCCACAACTCAATAAAATCCAGCCTGAGATTGTCACTTGGATCAATCAGGGGACCGGACTTAACGTCTCGCTTAAAGATGTTCGCGGTTTTTGGCGAAATACCCACCCCTCCATCTCACTTCAAGGGGTCTCCGTTGGCCTGCCTGATAGCCCTGAAACTGAGTTCAAGGTGGCGAACCTAGAACTAGAGTTCGACCTCATACAAACTCTATTGCAGCAGCAACCCGTACTTGCCGACATGGTCATCAATGACATGGTGCTCGATGTTCGTTCGGTGGATTTGCTAAAAGCAACGGAGAGTACGAATTCGGAGCAAGATAAAACGCCAGCCAAAAGTGGCGAGCAGTTAATTCAGCGACTCGACAACTTGTTGCTACGTCAATTGGACCGCTTCACCGTCGCTAACTCGAGTATTCATTACACCTCGATCTCGGGCGAAGCGCGTCAACTTGAAATCGAAAATCTTCAATGGCGCAATGAGCAGCGTCGTCACCTTGCGCAGGGGGTGGTATCGATTGCCGATGTGAACCTCAATGCGCTCGAGGTGCGTGCTGACTTTGTCGACAATGGTTCTTTAACAAGCGTCAGTGGCGATTTTTATGTCTCCGTTGAACAGATGTCATTGACACCATGGCTATCACAAGAACAAAGAGAGCAAACTGGCATCGAAACGGGGTCAGTCAGTTCACGAGCTTGGTTAAAGCTTGAGGGGAGCAAAGCAAAAGAAGCGTATCTTGAAGTATTGCCTTCAGAACTTTCTTGGTCAAAAGCTAACACACAGCATGATCTCATTGTCGAGTCGGCGGTACTGCACCTTTTGCCATCTGAATCTGGTTGGCAACTGAACGTTCACCAAGTCAACGCTCGAACCGATGATATTGCTTGGCCAGAGCTCGATGTCGCGGTGGATTGGAATCGTGATAATCAGTGGCAGGTGAATGTCTCTCAATTGGACGTTAATGCACTTAAGCCATTAACCACATTGAGCAACAATGCAGCTCTAAATGACTGGCTAACTAAGCTGAACCCTGGTGGTCGTATTGAGGACATACGTGTCTCCCAACTTGAAGGTGAGGGGTCACTGAAGTACTCAGCCAAGTTGCAGCAAGTATCCATGTCACAATGGGCTCTGTTGCCTGGCTTTTCGCAGGTCTCTGGTCAGGTTCGCGGTAATACTGAGCGAGCTTATGCTCGCGTATCAGTGATTGATGACAGATTCCCATACGGTGATGTGTTCCAAGCGCCCTTGAATATCAAACAAGGTCTTGTTGATATCCATTGGGAGAACCATGGTGAGCAAGGTTGGTCACTCTGGTCAGATAAAGTGACGGCCGCAACGCCTGACCTTCAAGTACTTGGTGCATTTAGGCTCGATTTTCCAAAAGACGACAGCCCATTCCTATCCTTTTACGCTGAAGCAGACTTGTACAATGCCGGTGAAGTATGGCGTTATCTCCCAACGCTGGCGATGGGACAAAGTCTGACAGATTACTTGTCTGCAGCCATTCAAGCGGGTCGCGTAAAAACATCAAAACTGCTTTGGTACGGCAGATTGTCTGATTTCCCGTATCGAGAAAACAACGGTATGTTCCAAGCCTTTGTCGGCTTGAGAGATGCGAAGTTTAGTTTTGATACCAATTGGCCGCCGCTTACAGACTTGCAGCTCGACCTATTGTTCCAAAATGAGAGCATGCACCTTGATTCTCGTGCTGCAACACTAATGAACGTTAAGGGGCAACGCATCACAGGTCGTATTCCTGTGCTGAGCGGAGATGGCCACCTAGAGATTGAAGCGAAAGCGAAAGGCAAAGGCAGTGCGGTACGCGATTACATGACTGCGTCGCCATTAGTCGACTCAGTCGGTGCGGCGCTGACGGCCGTGCAGGTGAGTGGTGACGTCAATGCCGATTTCCAGCTTTATATTCCGTTTTCAGGCGATAGCACGCCATCACGAGCGTGGGGTTTTGCTGAGCTGAGTAATAACCATGTTGAAATCGATGCGCCACCTATGACGTTAGAGCAAGTGTCTGGTCGAGTTGAGTTCGATAATGATGTGGTCAAAGCAACAGGATTGTCGGCCAACTTACTGGATCAGCCAATCAACCTTGATTTCCAAGGCCAGAATGCGGGCAAGGGCTATGCGGTGAACATTGATGCCGTGGGCGATTGGAAAACAGCACCTTTAGAGCCGTATATCGGTGACAAAGTTGTCAGCCGATTAGCAGGGCACTCACCTTGGCATTTGGATGTCGATATTCAGCTCAATGACGTTGGTTTTACTTATCAATTGGATCTCGATGCCAACCTAACGACCATTGCCAGCCAGTATCCTTATCCGCTCAGCAAGGCATTCGGTGAAAAAGGCAAGGCACGACTTCAGGCATCGGGAAATCAAGAAAGCATCTCTGCTCGACTGCAGTTGCCTTCGGTTAAGTATCAGACGGAAATTGATATCACCAAAGACGTCCCTGTTTTAGAAGCGACGAACTTAGTACTCGGTGAGGGCGGCTTCAAGATTAGCCCGATTGTCGGTCACTACGTGCAGGTGCGCTCGGATAAATTGAACCTCGACCAATGGAGTGAAGTGTTCAAAGAGCCGCCGAGCGATAAAAAAGCTGTACTGGATGATTTACCTAAGCCAGAACTTCCGTTGCCAAGAAGAGCAACCGTTGAGGCGAAGGAGCTGACTTTAGGAGGTATCGAATGGCACGATGTGGACTTCGATGCTAGATACAAGAAAGGGGGCTGGCAGTTCTCTTTAGATAGCCAAGAGGCGAAAGGGGAAGCGAGTTATAGCGACAATAACGAGCTGCACTTAGCGCTTAATCGTCTACACATCTATGTGCCAGAGCTCGATGTGCTTGCTGAAGAAGATGAATCGATCATCACGCAAGATAACCCACAAGCACCATTAGTGACTGACTTTGAGCGCTCACTATTTGACGTATTGCCTGATACACAACTAACGATCGATAACTTTTGGTTCCAAGGCTATAAAGTGGGCAAAGTGGATATGGATGTGGAACGCTCAGGTAACAAGCTTGTTTGGAACAAGCTTAACCTATCTAGCGGAACCAACCAGGTTAATATCGACGGCAGTTGGCTGGTGTCCGGTGACCAGAATAAGACTAAGGTGAACTTTAAGGTCAAGGGTGAGAACAACAGCGACCTAATGGAGCGATTTGGCATCACCTCTGGTATTCAGCGTGCACCATTTGAGATGGACGCTAAGTTAGATTGGGAAGGTGCGCCTTGGTCAATGCGCCTTAATACCGTGAACGGAGAGATGGACACCAAACTCGGCAAGGGGGTTATCTCAGATGTCAGTGGCGCTGCTCGATTATTAGGCCTGTTCAGTTTAGACTCGATCATACGCAAGATGCAGCTCGATTTTACCGATGTGTTTGATAAAGGGATGGCGTTCAACTCCATCACAGGTTCCGGTAAGATTCGCGATGGTGTGTTTGTGACGAACGACATCATGATGGATGCGGTCGCGGGTGAAATGAAGATCAAAGGCTTAGCTGAGTTGCCGACACAAACTGTGGATGCAGAAGTGAGCTTCACACCGGATATGACCTCGGGTATTCCAATTATCACCGCCTTTGCTGTGACACCCCAAACCGCGTTGGTCGTTTTGGCAGTAACGACGGTTATCTCTCCGGTTGTTGAGGTTGTTACCCAGGTTAATTATTCGGTCAAAGGACCACTAGATTCGCCAACGGTTAGCGAGATCTCCCGAAGTAAAGGGGAATACAAGCTGCCAGAGGATCTAAAGCAGGAGAAATAGGAATTCGATGAGCAAGGAACGCTTTGGAATCATTCAAATGACCTCAGGGCCCGATCCTGAGAGCAACTTTCAACACATTAAGGAGAAAGTCGCTTTTTTGGCCGATAAAGGGATGCGTTGGATATTAACGCCTGAAAATGCTCTGGTGTTTGGGCAAAGAGAAGACTATCACCAGCACGCAGAGTATTTAGGTCAAGGGACGTATCAAACAAAATTGGCTGAGCTTGCTAAGCAATACAAAGTGAATCTGATCATCGGCAGTTTCCCTATTCGGGTGTCTGATAAGGAAGTCTCTACCACAACGTTAGTTTTTGATGTGAACGGTCAGCGAATGAATCACTATGACAAGCTGCATATGTTTGATGTTGACGTCGACGACGGTCATAGAAAATATCGGGAATCCGAGACGTTTAAGGCGGGAGGTAACATTGCCATGGTACCCACCGATTTCGGCGCGATAGGTCTATCTATTTGTTATGATTTGCGTTTTCCTCACCTATACTGTGCGTTGAGAGCACAAGGTGCAAACGTCATCGTCGTGCCCGCCGCCTTTACAGCGGTGACGGGCAAAGCGCACTGGGAAGTGCTGTTACGTGCAAGAGCGATAGAAAACCAGTGCTGGATCATTGCCGCCAATCAATGTGGTACGCACCCTTGTGGAAGAGAAACCTGGGGGCGTTCTATGGTGATATCTCCATGGGGGGAGATTCAAGGGCAACTTGAACAGCAAGCCGGCACCATTACCGCTGAACTGAATTTTGATGTGGTTGAAGAGGTGAGACAGAGTATGCCTGTCGCAAAACATATCCGCTTCGAACAGCATCTACACTAATTATACTTACAAAAGAGTAATCAAATATGGAACGCATAGAAGACGCGCTATTGGGCCCAACTGGTCTTTCTGAGCAAGACATTGAAGCGACACTGGCAAGTATTGCGACCCGCCAAATAGACTATGCGGATATCTACTTTCAATCCAGCTGGCATGAATCACTCGTGCTAGAAGACAGCATCATTAAAGATGGTTCGTTCAACATCGACCGAGGTGTGGGTGTTCGAGCTGTAACGGGAGAGAAAACGGGATTTGCTTATTCCGACCAAATTACACTTGAAGGCCTGAAACAGAGCGCGATAGCCGCTCGTGGTATCGCGCAGCAAGGCCAAAGCGCGCAAGTGAAAGCGCTAACGCGTAGCGATAATCAGGCTTACTATGCTGCGGTAAACCCGCTAGAGAGCTGGGAGAAACAACAGAAGACAGAACTGTTGAAACAGCTCGATGCCTATATCCGAACCAAAGAGCCGTTGGTAAAAGAAGTGTCTGTGAGCCTCAGTGGCGTCTACGAGCAGATGCTAGTCGCTGCAACAGATGGCACGTTTGCTGGTGACGTTCGCCCGCTTGTTCGTTTATCTATTAGCGTATTAGCGCAAAAGGGTGAGCGACGTGAGCGCGGTAGCGCTGGTGGTGGCGGTCGATATGGCTATGATTTCTTCCTATCTACGGAAGAAGGCCAGCAGGTTGCCTATAACTATGCAGACGAGGCGATTCGTCAGGCCTTGGTTAATCTAGAAGCGATTGATGCTCCTGCTGGCACGATGCCGGTTGTACTGGGCTCGGGCTGGCCGGGTGTGCTGCTTCATGAGGCGGTGGGCCATGGCTTGGAAGGCGATTTCAACCGTAAAGAGTCCTCGGTATTCTCTGGTAAGCTTGGCGAGCAAGTGACTTCTAATCTTTGCACTATTGTTGATGACGGCACACTGCAAGATCTTCGCGGCTCACTCAATGTCGATGATGAAGGTGTCCATGGTCAGTACAATACGCTTATTGAGAACGGCGTACTAAAAGGCTACATGCAAGACAAGCTTAACGCTCGCTTAATGGGTGTGAACCCAACAGGTAACGCACGTCGTGAGTCATACGCACACTTGCCAATGCCGCGCATGACCAATACCTATATGTTGCCAGGTGAGCACTCGCCAGAAGAGATTATCTCAACGGTTAAAAAAGGTCTTTATGCACCTAACTTTGGCGGTGGCCAGGTCGATATTACGTCTGGCAAGTTCGTATTCTCGGCTTCAGAAGCTTATCTTATTGAAGATGGTAAGATCACGGCCCCAGTAAAAGGCGCTACCTTGATTGGCTCGGGTATTGAAGCCATGCAGCAGGTTTCCATGGTTGGTAATGACCTGAGCATTGACCGTGGCGTTGGCGTTTGTGGTAAAGCCGGTCAGAGTGTGCCTGTTGGTGTTGGTCAGCCAAGCTTGAAGTTGGATGCACTAACCGTGGGTGGCACGGACTAACTTCCCTCGTTCTACCACAAAACTGTCATTCGATAGCCCGTCATCCTCGCGAAAGCGAGGATCTCCCACAGCGCGTTATACGCTGAAAGAGATCCCCTTTTTCAAGGGGATGACGAGTATTTTTATGGCGAGGTATTGTCATTCCGCGAAAGATTCACAAATTCTCCTCAGCAAACTCTGCCAAGCGACTGCGCACTACACCGTTAAGGTGGATGTTGGCACTGCCGCCAAAGTTTTTAAAGCGTTCTACCATATAAGTCAGCCCTGAGGTGACTGGGGTTAAGTATGGCGAGTCGATCTGCGCTAAGTTACCAGAGCAAACAATCTTAGTGCCTTCACCACAGCGCGTGATAATGGTCTTGATCTGCGACGCCGTTAGGTTTTGACATTCATCAAGCAGTACAAACGCGTTTTGAATCGAACGACCCCGCATAAAGTTAATCGATTTGAACTGAATATTAGCTTTATCACAAATGTACTTCAGAGACCCTTCTGTACAATGGTCATTCTTATGCAGCGCCTCTAAGGTATCGGTGATCGCAGCTAGCCAAGGCATCATCTTTTCTTCTTCTGTGCCCGGTAAGAAGCCGATGGACTCGCCTATGTCTGGCGTGTTTCGGGTGACGATGATCTTATCGAACATGCCTCGTTCAATCGTCATTTCCAACGCTGCCGCCATGGCAAGTAGCGTTTTACCACTACCGGCTGCACCAGTTAGGATAACGAGATCGATGTCGGGGTCGAGCAGGGCATCCATCGCCATACCTTGATAGATGTTTTTAGGTCGAATATCCCAGGCTTGGCGACACAGCATCCGTTCTTGGCTCAAGTCGCGAATCGTGACTTTTTCGCCATCAATATCGGCAACACGGCCTGCAAAATCACTCGATTCATCAATTAGGTATTGGTTAATAAAGGTTGGGTCGATAGCCTCTCGGTCGAAGGTGTGATACGTCTTGCTCGCTAAGGTTTTCGTTTCCACTTCATCGATGTTCTCCCAAAAAGCCCCTTCTGATTTTTGGAAACCTTTGGTGAGGTATTGAACATCGTCGATCAATTGGTCGGTTCGGTAGTCTTCGACAAAACGCACGCCTGCCCCTTTGGCACGTAAGCGCATGTTGATGTCTTTGGTCACCAACACGACTTCACGTGGGGAGCGCTTGTTCTGTAGGTACAATACGGCATTAAGAATGCGGTTATCACCCTCTTTGTCGGCAAATGCTTTGACCGTTTCTTGCAAGACATAGTCTGCCAAGATAGAGATGGTTCCAGTTGCATCTAAATTACTCGAAAAAGGAATGCCCTCAGAAATTTCATCTGGGGTGGCGTCTTTGAAAATATCTTCAAGTGCTCGTATGGCGACTCGAGCATCTCGCGCTACGTCTCGCTTACTGTCTTTTATGCGATCGAGCTCTTCGAGTACCGTCATCGGAATGACAACGTCGTGTTCTTTGAATGAAAAAATGGCGTGAGGTTCGTGGAGAAGAATATTGGTGTCGAGAACGAAAATTTTACGGTCGGTATCGCCCATAGAGTCTCCTTGCCGCAACTGGCGCTGGTCCTTTGCGGTTAACTCGGATGGGGATCGAGTCAGACTGTCCTTCCGTGTTGCATTCGTTTACTGCGCTAATCGCTCTTAAACGATGCTGGGGATCTACGCTGGCTCTGATTTCCTATCCTAGTGAGTCAACCGTGATGCGTTCAATCTGACAAAGTCGATTGAACCTGATTCCCTGTAAACCATGCGAGAGATGCAACTATCAGGGCTTGGCGAGTAGTGGCATATCGCTTAGGTTCACAATTTGAGTATAAGTGAAAAATCTCACTTAGGTTCTCAGAAATGACACTCTTTTTTTGCAGTTTGATGTCAACCACGACAATTCAAAAAAAACTCAGGTTTTCCTTGTAATTGGCGTGACCTGTATCACGCCTTCGAGTAAGATTAGCGACCTTTCATCCAAGGGATGGCGCGAGCAAAATTTGCGCGATCACCTACTATTATTTGGGCGGAGTTTTGAGCGCAGTTTGTAGGCAATTGCAAGCTGAGTTACCGCCGAAATAAAAAAGAAATCGATACGAATTGAGGTAGTCTCTCTATGACATTTGCTTTAGGGCAGCGCTGGATTAGCGATACGGAAAGTGATTTAGGTTTAGGTACGGTCGTCGCATTGGATGCGAGAACAGTATCACTTATGTTTGCAGCATCAGAAGAGAATCGCGTTTACGCACGTAATGATGCGCCTGTTACCCGAGTTACGTTTAATGTCGGTGATGTCATAGAGTGCCAAGAGGGTTGGTCGCTAGAGGTTGAGGAGGTCATTGAAGACCAGGGTGTGTTTACTTATATCGGTACACGTCAGGATACTGAAGATACCAATGTTGCGCTGCGTGAGATTTTCTTAAGCCATCAAATTCGTTTTAACAAGCCTCAGGACAAGTTGTTTGCTGGTCAGATTGACCGTATGGATAACTTTGTGCTGCGTTATCGTGCTCTAAGTAATCAATATGAACAGCACAAGAGTCCAATGCGTGGACTGTGTGGTATGCGTGCTGGTCTGATTCCGCATCAGTTATTCATCGCACACGAAGTTGGTCGCCGCTTTGCGCCTCGCGTATTGCTAGCGGATGAAGTGGGTCTGGGTAAGACCATTGAAGCGGGTATGATCATTCACCAGCAGGTACTCTCAGGACGTGCTCAGCGCATTTTGATTGTGGTGCCAGAGACGCTTCAGCATCAATGGTTAGTTGAGATGATGCGCCGCTTTAACCTGCACTTCTCTATCTTTGATGAAGAGCGCTGTATCGAAGCCTACGCCGAGTCAGATAATCCATTTGATACTCAGCAACTTGTATTGTGTTCACTGGATTTCCTGCGTAAGAGCCGCAAGCGTTTCGAGCAAGCTCTAGAAGGGGAATGGGACCTATTGGTTGTCGATGAAGCGCACCACCTAGAATGGAGTCAAGAGCAGCCAAGCCGACAATATCAAGTTGTCGAAGCGCTAGCGGAAAAGACACCAGGTGTCCTTCTACTGACTGCAACGCCAGAGCAGCTTGGTCGCGAAAGTCACTTTGCCCGTTTGCGTCTTCTCGATGCTGACCGATTCTTTGATTACGAAGCTTTTGTTAAAGAAGAAGACCAGTACGCACCCGTCGCAGATGCAGTAACGGCTTTGTTCTCTGGTCAAGCCTTGGCTGATGATGCGAAAAACCAGATCACTGAACTGCTTTCAGAGCAAGACGTTGAGCCACTGTTCAATGTGCTTGAGAGCAACGCAAGTGATGAAGAGAAAGCGACGGCGCGCCAAGAGCTTATCGATAACCTGATGGATCGCCACGGTACGGGGCGTGTTTTGTTCAGAAACACACGAGCGGCAATTAAAGGATTCCCTACCCGTAACGTGAATCTGATTCCGATGCCGATCCCTCAGCAGTACACTACATCAATGCGTGTCTCTGGCATGATCGGTGGCAAGATGACGCCTGAAGCGCGCGCGATGAAAATGCTCTATCCAGAGGAGATCTTCCAAGAATTTGAAGGGGAAGATTCAAGCTGGTGGCAATTCGATTCTCGTGTGAATTGGTTGATTGAAAAGATTACCGCGAAGCGCAGTGAAAAGGTGTTGGTGATTGCTTCACGCGCCAGTACTGCCTTGCAACTCGAACAGGCTCTACGTGAGCGTGAAGGTATTCGTGCCACTGTGTTCCACGAAGGCATGTCTATTCTTGAACGTGATAAAGCCGCGGCTTACTTTGCGCAAGAAGAGGGCGGTGCTCAGGTGCTGATCTGTAGTGAAATCGGCTCTGAAGGTCGTAACTTCCAGTTTGCTAACCAGTTGGTAATGTTCGATCTCCCATTTAACCCAGATCTACTGGAGCAGCGCATTGGTCGCTTGGACCGTATTGGTCAAAAGCGTGATATTGATGTGCATGTTCCTTATCTTGAAGGCACCTCTCAGGGCATTCTTGCACGTTGGTTTAATGAAGGTCTCAATGCGTTCGCAGAAACGTGTCCGACGGGTCGTATGGTATATGACCGCTATGAAGAAAGCATCATTAACATGTTGGCAAGCGGTGATACGAGTGAGCTCGATGATGTCATTGAGGGCTCACGACAGTACAACCAAGAACTCAAGCATGAGTTGGAGCAAGGTCGTGACCGCCTGCTCGAAATGCATTCTAACGGTGGTGAGGCCGCACAAGAAATTGTTGAGAAGATCTCGGCAACGGATGGCGACACTAACCTAGTGACGTTTGCCCTTAGCTTATTTGACACCATAGGCCTTAACCAAGACGACAAAGGTGAGAATGCCCTCGTTGTGACGCCATCTGAGCATATGATGGTGCCAAGTTATCCAGGTCTCCCATATGAAGGGGCAACCATCACCTTTGACCGTGATACCGCGCTATCTCGCGAGGATATGAACTTTATCAGCTGGGAACACCCAATGATTCAAGGTGGTATCGACTTGGTGATGAGCGAAGGCGTTGGTACCTGTGCGGTATCGCTTTTAAAGAACAAAGCACTGCCAGTAGGAACCATCTTGCTTGAGTTGGTTTACGTTGTCGATGCTCAGGCACCAAAGAAGAGCGGTATTAGTCGCTTCCTGCCACCAACACCAATTCGCATGATGATGGACGGGCGTGGTAATGACCTCTCAGCACAAGTCGAATTTGAAGGTTTTAATCGCCAGCTAAGCCCAGTAAACCGCCATCTAGCAAGTAAGCTCGTTACCTCGGTTCAAGCGGATGTACATCGTTTGATTGAAGCGGGCAATGGTGCTGTGGAAGAGAAGCTAACCGTGGTGCGTGAAGAGGCTCATAAAGCCATGTATGCAAGCCTAAATGGTGAGCTTGAGCGTCTACAAGCCCTTAAGGCGGTTAACCCAAATATTCGTGATGAAGAGATTGATGCCATTGAATCTCAAATCTCTGAGTTAGATGAGTACATCAACAAGGCTCAGGTTCAGCTGGATTCACTTCGCCTGATTGTGGTCAGTCATAATTAAGCGTTTCGCTGACACATTATTTAACTGATAGAATGGCGCAGCGAAAGTTGCGCCTTTTGTTTTCCTACTTTTTTACCCAGCTATACAGCGCGAGACCTTTATATGGCTATGCTAAGTTACACTCCGCCAACTGACCCTTGGATTGATATCGTCTATGAGGATGAGGCCATCCTTGCGGTTAACAAGCCATCAGGGCTTTTGTCCGTGCCGGGGAAGGCTGCTGAGCATTACGACAGTATGTGGAGTCGATTGGTGGTCGACTATCCGGAGATTCAGGTGGTACATAGATTAGACATGTCGACCTCTGGACTTATGCTTTTAGCAAAGACGAAGGAAGCCGAGCGTTCACTCAAGAAGCAGTTCCAATACCGTCTGACTCATAAGATCTACTACGCGCGAGTGTGGGGGACGCCTTCCGAGCGCGAAGGGCTGATCGATTTGCCCTTGATCTGTGATTGGCCAAACCGTCCGCGTCAAAAGGTATGTTACGAGCATGGCAAACCCTCGCAGACTTACTATCAGGTCGTTCAGCAAGAAGAGAAAACCAGTGTTGTTCGATTGTTTCCTATCACGGGCCGCTCACATCAGCTGCGAGTGCATTTGCTTGAATTAGGACACCCTATTGTTGGCGATGAATTTTACGCTCATGAAGACGCGATGAATTATTCGCAGCGACTTGAGCTGCACGCTTCAGAGCTGTGTTTCTATCATCCGCAATCAGAGCAGTTACAATCGATTTTTGTTCCTTGTGATTTCTACGAGCAGACTGAACAACTTGTGATTGAGCACTTTGACCCCGCGCCACATTTACCCGATTATAAGAGCCTGCCTCGGCCATAAATTGTTTGTCGGCCGTGAATATCAAAGGAGAAATCATGGCCGCCAAAAAGATTGTGTTTTTAGACCGAGACACGATTCCTGCACATATTCTTATTCCCCAACCTGCTTTTGACCACCAATGGGTCAATTACCCCGAGACAGCGCCGCACGAGGTCGCGCAACGGATCTCCGATGCCGATATTGTGATTAGCAATAAGGTGTACCTTGGAGAAGAAGCGCTAAACACAGCATCTCGACTGGAGCACATCGCCGTTGCTGCGACGGGAGTCAATAATGTTGATTTAGACTACTGCCGCAAACATCAGATCCGAGTCACTAATATTCAAGGTTACGCGACCCAGTCGGTCCCGGAGCACATCATCGGGCTGCTATTTGCCCTTAAACGAAACTTGTTTGCTTATCACAAAGATATTGCTGATGGGGAATGGCTGCGTCAGAACAAGTTTTGCTTCTTTACACACCCTATTCAAGATATGGCGGGATCGACCCTCGGCATCATTGGCAGTGGAACACTAGGTCAAGCTACCGCCGCGTTAGCACGCGCTATTGGTGTTAAGGTGCAGTTTGCTGAGCGTCGGGGCGTAAGCGAGTGCAGAGCAGGGTACGTTTCATTTGAGGACTGCCTTGAGACGAGTGATGCGATAGCTCTGCTGTGTCCGTTAACGGATGAAACCCGTAACCTTATTGATGCGAATGCACTCAGTAAGATGAAATCAACGGCTTTGCTCATCAACACGGGTCGAGGTGGCTTGGTTGATGAGAGCGCATTGGTCAGTGCATTGGAACGTGGCGAAATTGCTGGCGCTGGTGTCGATGTATTTACAAAAGAGCCGGCACCGATGGATAACCCATTGGTCGCGAATCAACACTTGCCAAACTTAATTCTAACGCCTCATGTCGCATGGGGGAGTGACTCATCGATTACTAGGCTGTGTGAGATATTGGTCAGTAACCTAGAGGCGACCAGCCAAGGGATTGAGCAGAATCGAGTCGTTTAGGACATTCCAAAGCTAGTGCTCTGAAAGTAAAAAGTCCCACGTAGGGTGCAATGTAGATCAGATAAGAATCGATTGACCGATCCTTCTGATGAGAGACAATCGGAAACCTGTTTATAGGTTTCCGATTTTTTATGTCTATTCAAAACTTCTTTGCCGACTTCCTCGAAGAAAACCCTGTCGATGTAGCTCAACTCACTACATTCTCTGAACACATTCCTGATGAGTGGGTCGCTAAAGCAGCCTCTCTGTCTGATAAAGCGACAATCCGTCGACGCCGATTACCGAGTGATATGGTTTTGTGGTTAATTGTTGGTATGGCTTTTTTCCGTAATGAACCCATTGCCGAAGTCGCACGGAGAATGAACGTCTGTGCAGACGGTTTGGCTGATGAAGAACTGTTGGCAAAGAGTGCTTTAACCCAAGCAAGGCAACGCTTGGGTAAAGCAGCACCTGAATGGCTATTTAGGCAATGTGGGAGAACGTGGGGGCTTGAGCGATACCCTGATGATACTTGGCAGGGCCTACAGGTTTTTGCTGTAGATGGTGCTCTTTTTAGAACAGCTGACACACCCGAACTAAGAGAACATTTTGGCTCTGGTAATACGTCTAGCAATAGACAAACCCCTCATCCAGTATTGAGGGTTGTGACCATGATGAACGTTCGCTCTCATGTCATCGTTGATGCTGCGATAAGCCCTTATCGCCGAGGTGAAATCCCTCTAGCGATGCCCTTTATCAACGCTTTACCAGACAACTCTGTGACATTACTGGACAAAGGTTTCTATGGAGCAGATTTACTCCTTTCTCTCCAAAGCAGTGGAATAAATAGACACTGGCTTCTCCCTGCAAAGAAAGGAGTCAAATATACCCTATTAGACGATAAAGAAAGCAGTGACATGCTTGTGGAAATGAAGACCTCACCGCAGGCTCGTAAGAAAAACCCTAATCTTCCTGAGAAATGGACTGTCAGGGCGGTCACTTACGAGGTCCAAGGTAAATCCAAGACGGTGTTTACCTCTCTTCCTAGAGATAAGTACGATGCTCAATCCGTGGCAGAGCTTTATCATGAAAGGTGGGAGATCGAATTAGGTTATCGTGACATCAAGAGTTCGATGCAACATAACGCTTTAGTGTTGAGAAGCAAAACAGTCGAGCTTGTCTATCAAGAGTTATGGGGACTGCTACTCGGTTATAACTTGGTGAGACGAGAAGCTAGTCAAGCCGCCGTTGAACACGGACGCTTACCTAATGAAATAAGTTTTAAGTATGCTTGCCAATTTATAGCCAGCCAGCTCAAAGTGATGAGTAAAGCGGTATCTTTAGGTAACACGCCGAAACGCCTAAAGAGCCTTCGAGGTGATTTGTCTATCCTCTTCATAGACAAACGCCCTAAGCCAAATCGGCCTAGGGCGGTAAAAATATCAAAAACCCGATACCCTGTTAATCGCAACGCAGCTCCTCTTAAGTGAACTACGTTGCACGTAGGGTGGGACTTGTCTAACAGAGCTAATTCGAAGCACGCAGAGGTAGCCCCGATGTCTAATTGGCTTGTGGTTTCACAACCAGTACATTGATTGGGGAGTTCTGCACTACCTTACTTGCCACTGAACCCAAGACCACTTTATCGATCTTCGAACGTTTATGGCTTGGCATGACAATAAGATCAGCGCCAAGACGCTCAGCATAGTCTAGGATGGTCGCGTACGGCTTGCCTTCCGCGACATGCACCTTATACACCACGTCGTCAGAGATGTGTTGTTCGGCGAACGCTTTAAGCTGCGCCTTAACATCATTCTTCATTTGCGCAGCAGCGTCCTTAGGAAAGTAGGTCGCGACCATAGACATGTGAATGCCAGGCAGCACATTCAGTAGATGGACTTCTGCGTTTGAGTGTTTGGCGTGCCAAACCGCAATTTCGACGGCTTTGTCAGAAAAGCCTTTGTCATTCAGATCGACAGGAACAAGGATTTGCTTGTACATGTTATTTCTCTTTTTGGTTCCTACCCTACTAGCATAGGGTAAAGCATAAGCTTGGCTAGTATTATCCGTTCCGTTTTAAGGTAGAGGGCCCCAAGCTTAAATACTTGGAGCCAAAATTACCTTAGGCGCTCAAATTCTCACGACGAGCGCGGCGCTTTTGATTCATCGCCATAACGAGAAGCAAAAGTAGGGCAGGTACAAAGACCCACTCTTTCATTGGTCTATCTGCTTCCTGCACGATAGATTTGATTTCCCAGTCGAAGTCCAAACCAGATGCTTCAGCAGGGCTACCAAACTCCACCATATCGACAATCATCTTGCCGTCGGTCTCGTTAAGCATTAGACCCATAGAAGCAATACGGTCGTCTGCGCCGACAGCATCATCCTCAAATGGTAGGCGAACTGTCTTCTCAACGTATTTGCCTTCAAGGGTTTCGCCAGCGACTCTCAACTCGAGGGATTGTCCAACATTTAAGTTTTCAGTAACTTGAGCTATCTCAACCCCAGGTGAAAGAACTTTCGCTGGATAGACCATATCCCACCAGAAACCTGGTCGGAAGAAGGTGAAGGTCAGAGCAAGTAGTAACACGGTTTCCCACCACTTGTTCTTAGTAAACCACCACCCTTGCGTCGCTGCAGAGAAGATCAACATCGCGATGACCGCAGAGATAACGGTGAGAGCTAAGTGCCACCATGAGTCGATGCCCATCATCAACAGCTGAGTGTTAAAGATAAACATAAACGGCAGAATCGCGGTACGAATATCGTAGGTGAAGCCTTGGATACCGGTACGGATAGGGTCTGACTTAGCAATGGCTGCCGCAGCGAAGGCTGCAAGACCTACCGGTGGCGTATCATCAGCCAGAATACCGAAATAGAATACGAACAGGTGAACGGCAATTAATGGGATAATCAGACCGTGCGCCGCGCCAAGTGTCACAATAACAGGCGCCATCAAGGTTGATACCACGATGTAGTTCGCTGTCGTCGGCAGACCCATACCTAAGATAAGCGAGATAACGGCGGTAAATAGCAGCATCAAGATGATGTTTCCACCTGAGATGAACTCAACAAAGTCGGTCATTACAAGACCGATACCTGTTAGGGTAACCACACCCACAACCGTGCCCGCCGCAGCAGTAGCTACACCGATACCAATCATGTTTCGAGCGCCGGAAACAAGACTTTCGGCTAGGTCCACAAACCCCGCTTTGAGCTCCTCAGTGACGTTACTGGTTTTTGCCATCAAGGCAATGAGTGGACGTTGAGTGATTAGGATGAAGATCATAAACACCGTTGCCCAGAATGCAGATAGACCTGGAGAGAAGCGCTCAACAGTCAAACACCAAACAAGTACTACAATAGGAAGTAGGAAGTGCAGACCTGACTTGATGGTTGGACCTGGGTCAGGGACTTCGTTTAGTTCAGCATCGATCTCGATACCGCCTTCATTGGCGTATTTAGCAGAAACCCGCAATAAGCCTATGTATGAAAGTAGTAGAGCTACACCAACGATTGGGGTGGCGGCATCGCCAAATACATCTTTAGTCCAGCCGATACCGTAGTAAACCACAGCACTAATAACGCAAAGCCCTAAGATGGTTCCTGTAAACGACAGCAGACTTTGTACTAGCGTTGGATTATGGCGACGCGGAAGTCCCGTCATGCCCGCTTTACAGGCTTCAAGGTGCACGATGTAAATAAGCGCAATGTATGAGATAAGCGCAGGCAGCAAGGCCGCTTTGATAACCTCAACATAAGAGATACCCACGTACTCAACCATCAAGAAGGCCGCGGCACCCATGATTGGTGGAGTGAGCTGACCGTTAGTTGATGCTGCGACCTCTACCGCACCAGCCTTGGTGCCAGGGAAGCCGACTCGTTTCATCAGCGGGATTGTAAATGTACCGGTCGTTACTACGTTAGCGATGGAAGAACCAGAAACAAGACCAGACAGGCCTGATGCGACAACTGCCGCTTTTGCTGGGCCGCCACGCATGTGACCAAGTAGTGAGAACGCTACTTTAATGAAGTAAGCACCCGCACCAGCACGTTCAAGCATGGCGCCGAATAGTACGAACAGGAATACAAACGAGGTCGATACGCCAAGAGCCACACCAAACACACCTTCAGTGGTTAGCCATAGGTGTGACATCGCTTTATTTAGGCTCGCACCTTTATGCGCGATGACGTCCGGCATGTATGGGCCGCCAAAGGTATACAACAAGAATACCGCAGCAACCACCATCAGCGGTGGACCGAGTGCACGGCGTGTTGCTTCTAGTAAAAGAATCATACCCGTTACGGCAGCGACAATATCCATTGTCGTTGGTGCGCCAGAGCGACCAGCGAGTTGGGTATAGAATAGATAGATATAAGCGGCAGAAAAACTGCCCGCAAGCGCTAAAATCCAGTCAATGGCAGGAATTCGGTCACGAGGAGAATTCTTCATTGCTGGGTAAGCAGTAAACGCTAAAAAGATAGCAAATGTCAGGTGGATAGAACGCGCTTCAGTGTCGTTCAGTACGCCAAAATTGAACACAAATGGTAGTGGTGATGCGTACCAAAGTTGAAATAGCGACCAACAAAGCGGAACAAACCAAAGGATCTTGGCGGGTATCCCTTTCGGGCTTCTTGCTCCAGTGTCGGCTTGTGCGACCATGTCTTGCACATCTTGCGACGGTTGTGTTGTCTGCGTCATGTACGTTGTCCTTTATTATTTTTAGGTCTGTGACTTTAGAACAAAGGCACAGAACCGTATTTCGCATTTAACATTGTAGTCAATGGATGCAAACGTGTAGTTTTCGTTGTGTTTTTTTAGGGCTCTAAATGACGGGCTTGGAAAGAGAGCCCAAATAGCCACACCAGTTGGGTGTACTAGTGTTTGTTGTTCTGAGTGTTACTCATGATAGAAAGAGGCAGGGGAAGCGGTGCTTCCCCTGCGAAGTGGTCTTATTTTAGAAGGCCAACTTCTTTGTAGTACTTCTCAGCACCTGGGTGAAGAGGGATAGAAAGACCAGCTTTCACCATGTCTTCTTTCTTCAGGTTTGCAAATGCTGGGTGTAGGCGTTTGAATGTGTCGAAGTTTTCAAACACAGCCTTAGCAACGTTGTAAGCTGTTTCGTCAGAAACGTCTGACGTGGTTACCATAGTTGCCGCTACACCGAAGCTGTTTACGTCACCCTCTGTACCACGGTACATGCCAGCAGGTACTGTGCTGTAAGCGTAGTATGGGTTTGCTGATACGATACCATCGATTTTCTCACCAGTCGCTGAGATTAGCTTCGCGTCACAAGACGTTGTTGCTTCTTTGATTGATCCGTTTGGATGACCAACAACATACACAAATGCGTCAATTTTGTTGTCACAAAGTGCTTGAGAACGCTCAGAACCTTTTAGCTCAGAAGCCAGTTTGAAGTCGTCGTTGGTCCAACCCATTGCATCCATAACCACGCCCATAGTTGCGCGGTCACCAGAGCCTGGGTTACCGATATTGACGCGCTTACCTTTAAGGTCTGTTACGTTTTCAATACCTGCATCAGCACGAGCGATGATGTTGAACGGTTCGGTGTGTAGAGAGAACATTGCACGAAGCTTTTTGTAAGGGCCTTGCTCTTCAAATTTGCTTGTGCCGTTGTAGCCGTGATATTGCCAGTCAGATTGAACGATACCGAAATCTAACTCACCAGCACGGATAGTGTTGACATTGTAGATAGAACCACCAGTGGACTCTACTGAACAACGAATGTTGTGTTCCTTACGGCCTTTATTCACAAGTTTACAGATTGCGCCACCTGTTGGGTAATAAACACCCGTAACAGAACCAGTACCAATTGTGATGAACTCTTGAGCATTAACAGCGCCCGCGCCCATCACTGCAGCGGCAATAGCACCGATTTTAACAAGTTTCTTAAATGCCATGAATTTCCCTTCCTTATTCATTATTAGCCCTGAATAACTATAGTTGTCTTCAGAGGTTTCCTATGTGGAAACGGCATCTTTTTCAATCCATATGTTGAAAAAGTGGCGCAATCATACCAAATAATTTGGAAGAAAATTACTGGATTGTTAATAGAAATAGGGGAATTGTCTGTGCTAGAGATGAAAGGGGATGTATATATTTTGGAATATAAATCAACAAAAACAAACAATTAAGGTTTATTTTTGGTCAATTCTTTGATTTTTCAAGATGTGATTCAAATCACGGAACACTGAGGTTCCGTGATAGATTGTTCTAAATGTTAATGTTTAAAACTTAACCAGCGTATTCAAATAGGTCGCACACTGAATCAAACAGCTGCTTGGTCGAAACGGTTAACGTTGGAGTGATGAAGATAGTGTCATCACCAGCTACGACCCCAAGGATGCCCTCTGCCTTACCTAGGGAGTCCAACAGTCGAGCAATAAGCTGTGCAGCGCCTGGTCCCGTGTGAATGACAACAAGCGCATTATTATGGTCAATGTCAAGAACCAACTCTCGAAGTGAGCTCGAAACAGTTGGGACGCCAAGTTCTGCTGGTAAGCAGTAAACCATCTCCATTTTGGCGTTGCGGGTTCTCACTGCGCCAAACTTAGTCAACATACGTGACACTTTGGATTGGTTAATATTTTCAAACCCTTCGTGTTTTAATGCATCGACAATCTCACCTTGAGAACCAAATCGTTCTTCTTTTAATAGCGCTTTAAAGGCGCGAACCAGATTGTCTTGTTTGTCATTATTGCGCATATACGCCTCTTATTCTTCGTTCTACTCGCAGTGATCGCCGTATTGTGGCACAGAACCCGTATCTTAACCAACTTATCCATGGTTTCTGCCAACGATATCACTTTAAACCATACTTGTTGTAGGTGCTATAACCTCATAATTACCAAGGGGAAAAGTGGGTTTTATCAGCGGACTTTACGTGCTAGTTTAGTGGCACGTATTTGGCGAGTTGCGCGAGCTCGCAAAGCTGAGGTTAATTGATTGTAATCGATTAGTGATTACTATAGCTTTTTACTAACTGATGAAAAATTACCCTACAAGACTATTAATAAGAGATACCAATCTCAAGGAGAACTACCATGAAAGTAGCTGTTATTGGTGCCGCGGGTGGCATCGGTCAAGCCCTAGCTCTACTACTTAAAAACCGTCTTCCTGCCGGTTCTGATTTAGCCCTATATGATATTGCCCCTGTGACTCCTGGTGTTGCTGCTGACCTAAGTCACATCCCGACACCTGTCTCTATTAAGGGATATGCAGGTGAAGACCCAACACCGGCACTAGAAGGTGCAGATGTTGTGCTTATCTCTGCTGGCGTTGCTCGTAAGCCTGGCATGGATCGTTCAGATCTATTCAATGTTAACGCGGGTATCGTAAAATCATTAGCAGAAAGAATCGCGGTAGTTTGTCCAACAGCGTGTATCGGTATTATCACTAACCCAGTAAACACGACTGTGCCAATTGCAGCCGAAGTTCTGAAAAAAGCGGGCGTTTATGACAAGCGCAAGCTATTCGGTGTCACTACGCTTGATGTTATCCGTTCAGAAACTTTCGTTGCTGACCTAAAAGCAAAAGATCCAGGTGACATTCGTGTACCAGTGATCGGTGGTCACTCAGGTGTGACAATTCTTCCACTGCTATCTCAAGTTGAAGGTGTTGAGTTCACTGCTGAAGAAGTTGAAGCTCTGACTAAACGTATTCAAAATGCTGGTACAGAAGTCGTTGAAGCTAAAGCGGGTGGCGGCTCTGCAACGCTATCTATGGGTCAAGCAGCTTGCCGCTTTGGTCTTGCTCTTGTTAAGGGGCTACAAGGCGAAGAGAGCGTTATTGAATGTGCTTACGTTGAAGGTGACGGTGAACATGCCCCATTCTTCGCTCAGCCTGTGAAACTGGGTAAAGACGGCGCAGAAGCGATTCTTAGCTATGGTGAGTTAAGCGACTACGAGAAAGCAGCGCTTGATGGCATGCTAGAGACGCTAAACAAAGATATCGAAATCGGTGTCGAGTTCGCTAAATAATTTCGCCTAGACGTATTAAGCGTCGTTAGAACGTGATTAAAAGACAAACCCAGCTTTCATAAGCTGGGTTTTTTGATCTATACCCTATATAAGCGCGTAAGCAATGGCGTTAGGGGAGGGGACAAAATGGAAATTAAAAACGTTCGAAAGGGCATGTGGGTTGAGTCCCAACATGGAGTCGGAAAAGTGTTGGTGATTGACGAAGTGTCAAACTCAGTGCTTGTAGAGCCGCTAGGCAGCGACACTCAGTGGGCGCTCGGTGCTGAGGAAATTGAGGAAGACCAGCAATTGCACAACGGATGCGAACAGTACTATTGAGTCGCATCCAACCGGTAACTGTAAAAAGGGGTAGCAACTCGAGCCGCTACCTCTTTTTTATGCGGTACGTTTAACAGCCATGTAAGCAAGAGCAACTAGCGCTTCTTTATAGTCACTCTCCGGAAGGATAGAAATCGCCTCTACGGCTTTGTCCGCTTCTCTAAATGCGATGTCTTCAGTGTATTTAAGCGAGCCGACACGCTTCATCGTCGACATAATGGCTTCTATCTTGTCGAGACCATTGCCTTTCTCAATCGCTTCACGAATCATTTCAGCCTCATGGGCTTCACCATGTTGCATCGCGTGGATAAGCGGAAGTGTTGGCTTACCTTCTGCCAAATCATCACCGACGTTTTTGCCCATGTCCTCACCTGATGAGGTGTAATCCATCACGTCGTCGATGAGCTGAAACGCGGTGCCCAAAAACTTGCCGTAGTTTTGCAGTGCGGTTTCTACTTCTGGCTCGGCAACATTGAGAATGGCACCTACTTGAGTTGCCGCTTCAAACAGGCGGGCAGTCTTAGAGTAGATGACCTGCATGTAACTATCTTCAGTGGTATCTGGATCATTACAGTTCATTAACTGCTGAACTTCACCTTCTGCGATTACGTTAACGGCGTCACTCATGAGCTCTAAAATGCGCAAAGAGCCAAGACCAGTCATCATTTGGAAAGAACGAGTATAGATGTAATCTCCGACCAGAACGCTCGCTGCATTGCCAAATGCTGCGTTTGCGGTCGCTTTACCACGGCGCATGTCAGACTCATCAACGACGTCATCGTGCAGTAGGGTTGCCGTGTGGATAAACTCAATAAAGGCTGCAGCAGTCGTATGAGCGTTTCCTTGGTAGCCGAGCGCTTTGGCCGACAAGAGAGCAAGTAGTGGTCTTATGCGCTTTCCACCACTGTTCACGATATAAAAACCAAGTTGATTGATTAGACTAACTTCTGAGTTTAATTGTGCTTGTATTGTTTCATTCACTTTTGCCATATCGTCGGCAGTCAGTGCTTGGATAGCTTTAAAATCCATTACATACCCGGTTGAGCTTAGAGCCAGTAAGGCTTAGTCATTAGTTATAATCTGTGAATAATACACTAAAAAACGTTGATTAATACATGGTGAAAGGGCATTATTGCCGCACTTTTCATTGGCGATTAGTGTTTCGCCAATTTTTTCAAAATATGGCTTGTCATAGGGTAATCATTCGCGTAGAATCTGCGCCCTATTGATGATTAGTTTAGCGCACACCCTATTTGTTGAAATAACAATCAAAAGGCTGTGCGGAAAAAGCGGAGTAAAATATGTACGCTGTTTTCCAATCTGGTGGTAAACAACACCGTGTAAGCGAAGGTCAAACTCTTCGTTTAGAGAAATTAGACGTTGAAACTGGTGCAACTGTTGAATTTGATAAAGTTCTACTTGTTGCTAACGGTGAAGACATTCAAGTTGGCGCTCCTCTAGTAGAGGGCGGCAAGGTTGTTGCTGAAGTAGTACAACACGGTCGTGGCGATAAAGTTAAAATCGTTAAGTTCCGTCGTCGTAAGCACTCTCGTAAGCAACAAGGTCACCGTCAGTGGTTCACGGAAGTGAAAATCACTGGCATCAACGCTTAATCGATTAGGAGAGTTTAACAATGGCACACAAAAAAGCTGGTGGTTCTACTCGTAACGGCCGCGATTCAGAAAGCAAACGTCTAGGTGTTAAGCGTTTCGGTGGTGAGTCTGTTCTTGCAGGTAACATCATCGTACGTCAACGTGGTACTAAGTTCCACGCTGGTACTAACGTTGGTATCGGTAAAGACCATACTCTTTTCGCTCTTACTGAAGGTAAAGTGAAATTCGAAGTTAAAGGTCCTAAGAACCGTAAATTCGTTAGCATCGAAGCTGAGTAATTAAGCGTTTAGCTAAATTACCCAATGCTTTCAAGCTGAATTCAAAAGCCCTGCCGAGTCGGCGGGGTTTTTTATTTGTATTGAAATGAAGGCAGTCGATAGAGACGAATCTCTAGGTTTAGATAAGGTCTAGCTTGGTGGGGAGTCGTCTCTGTCATCTGCTAAAATGTAGTGATAATCGAATGAAGCCATAAGGCGCGTCGTGATGACGCTTGAGCCTTTTGGTGGGTAAGCGAAGAAGTAGTCGGAGTAAGAGATGAAGTTCGTTGATGAAGCGGTAGTAAAAGTCCAAGCGGGCGACGGCGGTAACGGTGTTGTTAGCTTTTGGCGTGAGAAATTTGTAGCGAAAGGTGGCCCTGATGGCGGCGACGGCGGCGACGGCGGCGATATCTATATCGAGGCAGATGAAAACCTAAATACACTAATCGACTACCGTTTCCAGCGTTTCTATGAAGCGGAGCGTGGTGAAAATGGCCGTGGTGGTAACTGTACTGGTAAGCGTGGCAAAGACAAAGTCATGAAGGTGCCAGTTGGTACTCGCGCGGTTGACATTCACACCAATGAAATCGTGGCAGAAGTGGCTGAGCATGGCAAAAAGGTCATGGTTGCCAAAGGCGGTTGGCACGGTCTTGGTAACACACGTTTTAAATCATCGGTTAACCGTGCACCTCGTCAAAAGACGCTAGGTACCAAAGGTGAGATGCGTGAACTGCGCCTTGAGCTACTTCTGCTTGCAGATGTGGGTATGCTTGGTTTGCCAAACGCAGGTAAATCAACCTTCATTCGCGCGGTATCTGCAGCAAAACCTAAGGTAGCTGATTACCCATTTACCACTCTGATCCCAAGTCTTGGTGTTGTGAGTGTGGTCCCTGAGAAGAGCTTTGTAGTCGCTGATATTCCGGGGCTAATTGAAGGTGCTGCGGATGGTGCTGGCCTTGGTATTCGTTTCTTGAAGCACCTAGAGCGCTGTCGCGTGCTGCTTCATATGATCGATATTATGCCTATCGATCAATCTAACCCAATCGAAAACGCATTGACCATCATCGATGAGCTTGAGCAGTACAGTGAAAAACTGGCGGATAAGCCGCGTTGGTTGGTGTTCAACAAAGTTGATCTGATGCCAGAAGACGAAGCGAATGAAGTGATTCAAGAGATCCTTGATGCGCTGGGCTGGGAAGATGAATACTTTAAGATCTCTGCGGTTAACAAAAACGGCACCAAAGAGCTTTGCTACAAGCTAGCAGACTTTATGGAGACCTTACCGCGTGCTGAAGAAGAGATCTCTGAAGAAGAGAAAGTCGACTTCATGTGGGATGACTACCATAAAGACGCTATGTCAGGTAAAGACGTTATCACTGAAGACGATGACTGGGATGATTGGGACGACGAAGAAGATGACGGTCACGTTGTCTACGTTCGCGACTAAATCGCCATTGATTTTGAAAAACCGCAATTGTTATTGCGGTTTTTTTGTGCCTAAATCATTTCTCTGATACGTAATCTGAGGCAAACTAACCCGCTTAAACGTTTGCATTGTTGTGATACAGAACCTTAAGGGTACTAAGCACTGCAAGATACCAGGCAGTGCGGTAAGAATTATCGCTAGGAAGGAAACATGGCACCAAATCAAAGAGCAGTCTCTCGACTGATTGCTCAAGCAGGTCAGATGCTGTTAGCCCATGGCGCTGAAAGCACCTTAGTTGGACACATTACTCACCGTATAGGGAAAGCGGCGGGGATGGATGAGGTTGAAGTCTCGTTGTCAGCCAGTTCGCTGGTCGTGACCACGGTATACAAAGAACACTGTGTGACTACCGCGAGACGAAGTCCGGATCGTGGCCTGAATATGCGTGTTGTGACGCAGATACAGCGTATCTGCATCATGATGGAGAAGGGCATTCTAGACTATCAACTCGCTCAAAAGAAGATCGATCAAATTAGCCCCGAAAGATATAACCGCTGGTTAGTGGTGGTAATGATCGGACTGTCATGTGCGGCGTTTAGCCGGTTAGCCGGTGGTGATTGGGCGGTATTCGCCATGACCTTTCTTGCATCAGCGTGTGGCATGATCGTTAGGCAAGAGTTTGGTCACCGCCATTTCAACCCTTTACTTAACTTTGCGATTACCGCGTTTGTGACCACACTCATCTCCGCACAAGCCGTGATTTATGGCATTGGTGCACAGCCGCAGCTCGTCATGGCCTCTTCAGTCCTTATGCTGGTTCCGGGCTTTCCGCTCATCAACTCTGTAGCAGATATGATCAAAGGTTACGTCAATATGGGTATCGCTCGCTTTGTTATGGCGAGTCTGCTGACGCTCGCAACCTGTTTAGGGATCGTTGGCGCAATGAGTATTACCAATGTACTAGGGTGGGTGCAATGATGTCCGTATTTGAACTCTTAGTTGCACTGCTAAACGATATGTTTTTTGCCGCGATTCCTGCCGTGGGTTTTGCTTTGGTATTCAATGTTCCCCAGAATGCGTTAGCGTATTGTGCTATCGGCGGTGCAATTGGTCATGGCTCTCGCTTTCTCATGATGCATTATGGCGTGCCTATCGAGTGGGCGACCTTTTTTGCCGCAACCATAGTAGGGATGATTGGCGTGCATTGGTCTCATAAGTTTTTGGCGCATCCTAAGGTGTTTACCGTGGCCGCTTTAATCCCTATGGTGCCGGGTGTATTTGCCTTTAAAGCCATGATTGCTATGGTGGAAATCAACCATTTAGGCTTCACGCCAGAGCTTTTGGCCACTCTTATGGAAAACTTTTTAAAGGCCATGTTCATTATCGCTGGTCTTGCCGTTGGTCTTGCCATGCCTGGGCTGTTATTCTACCGCCGACGACCAATTGTTTAACTAGGAACATAATTTCATGATCATCAGTATGATAGCCGCGATGGCAAACAATCGAATTATTGGCAAAGACAATCAGATGCCTTGGCATTTGCCCGCGGATTTCGCTTGGTTCAAACGTTGTACTATGGGAAAGCCCGTCATCATGGGCCGTAAAACCTATGAGTCGATTGGTCGCCCACTACCTGGTCGTCGCAATATCGTGGTGAGTCGTAATGCTGAGCTTGAGATTGAAGGCGTCGATACTGTGACTTCATTGGATGAGGCACTATTGCTGGTTAGTGATGTTGAAGAGGCGATGATCATTGGTGGTGGGAGCTTCTATACCCATTGTCTACCGATGGCACACAAACTCTATCTAACCCATATTAATGCTGAGATCGATGGTGACACTCAGTTCCCGGAATGGGGAGAGGGTTGGAAGCAGACTCATAACGAGCACTATCGCTCTGATGAGAAAAACGCTTATGACATGGAGTTTGTCATTTTAGAGCGTTAACGCTGATATTGACTCCAAAGCTAGCAGGCTTTGGAGTCATTGGTTTTATATTCTATCGAAAGATTAAAGAGCTGGTTGGCTGAATAGCTTTTTGTCTTCCCAACGAATCATGGTCAGTGCGCCACCCCAAACACATCCGGTATCTAGACCTATGACCTCATCGCTCACGTATCCTCCGAGCGCTGCCCAATGCCCGAATAAAACCGCCTTGCTGAGTGGTTGTCGCTCGGGCAATTGAAACCAAGGAACATACTCATTTGCGTTGACATCGTTTGGTGGCAGTTTACACCCCATATCCAAACGCCCGTCAGGGAAGCAAAATCGCATTCTAGTGAATGCATTAATGGTGTAACGAAAACGCTCTAAGCCTGAGAGTGACTCTGACCACAGATCCGGTTCATTGCTGTACATCTTTTTGATCAGCTTTTTCCAGTTAGCGCCTTTCAGTTCCGTCTCGACCTCTGCTGCACAGGCCCTCGCTTGCTCTAGCGTCCATTGTGGTGAGACACCAGCATGGCACACAACAAACTCATCGTGTTCAAGCAGAAGTGGTTGATGTCTCAACCAATCAAGCAGCTCGTCACGGTCAAGAGCATCTAGAATAGGTAGGGTTTTGTCTTTTGGCTTCGCTTTGTGAATACCTAATGATACCGCTAGAAGGTGAAGGTCGTGGTTTCCAAGGCATACCTTTGCTGATAACCCTAACGAGCGCACAAACCTCAAAGTCTCCAGTGACTTTGGTCCCCTAGCAACAAGGTCACCAGCGAACCAAACAGTGTCGTGCTCTGGGTTGAATTGAGCGCTCGATAAAAGAAGCTGCAGTTCATCAAGACAGCCTTGAATGTCTCCGACAATATAATTTGCCACAGTGTTCCTTAATTCAAAATATTGGGGATAGCGAGGCGAAAGGGCTCGATCTCCGCGATAAACTCTTTGCCGGCTTCGTCAAGCATGATGTAGTGACCTTGCATGACGCCTAGCGGTGTTTCGATGGCCGTGCCACTGGTATAGGTGTATTCGTCATTTTTTTCTATCACAGGCTGCTGACCAACGACACCCTCACCTTCTACGGTAAGTTGTTTGCCGTTGGCGTCGGTAATGAGCCAGCGACGACTGATGAGTTGCACGGTTTCTTGGCTGAGATTTTTGATGGTAATGATGTAGGCAAACACATAACGATTGTTGTCTGGATCGGATTGCTCTTCTACGTACTTAGTATGTACTTGGCATTTTACGCATGGCGTAGTCGACTCCATGTCTCTCTCCTGGCAGCTTATGGTGTTCATCCATCAGATATGACAAAAAAAACGCTCAATAGCAAGCTAGTGAGCGTTTTTTCTATTATTGGTGATTGGCGTCGAGCCAGTTCGCCATGTCGACAAACTGTTGCAGTGTCAGGTTCTCTGGTCGCATTGATGGATTCACACCAAGCTCTTCCAAGATTTCTGCGGACATCAGTGCTTTATAACAGTTGCGCACGGTCTTACGGCGTTGGTTAAAACCTTCGCGACACACACGATCAAGCCACTTAAGGCTGGTTGCTGGGTAAGGCAGTTCTTCGTAAGGAACGAGACGCACAACTGCAGAGTCTACTTTTGGCGGCGGTACGAATGCCGTTGGCGGCACTTCAAGTACGGGTACTACTTTGCAGTAGTATTGTGCCATGACCGTCAGACGCCCATAAGCTTTGCTACCTGGCCCTGCAGCTAGACGGTTAACCACTTCTTTTTGAAGCATAAAGTGCATGTCTTGAATGTCTTTATGGAATTCAAACAAGTGGAACATCAAAGGTGTAGAGATGTTATATGGCAGATTACCGAAGATACGCAGTTTGTTGTTTGGCTTCACCAACTGGGTGAAGTCAAAACGCATTGCGTCGCCTTCGTGAATCGTCAATTTATCGGCTAGATCTGGGTGATTACGCAGACGCTCCGCCAAGTCACGGTCTAGCTCGATTACCGTGAACTTATCGACTTCTTTGCCCACTGGCTCAGTGATAGCACCAAGACCAGGGCCGATCTCAACGAGGTTTTGACCCGGTTTTGGGTTAATCGAGGATACGATGCCATCGATAATGTAAGGATCGTTCAGGAAGTTCTGACCAAAGCGTTTTCTGGCCTTGTGCCCTAAATGGACATCATTTCTCATTGTCTGCTCTCTACTAAGTCTATTGCGTACGCCAGCGCCGTCTCAAAGCTGCCAAAGTCTGCTTGGCCTGTGCCAGCAAGATCAATCGCGGTGCCATGATCAACCGATGTCCTTATAAAAGGTAGACCAAGTGTGATGTTTACTGAACGACCAAAGCCTTTGTATTTCAATACAGGGAGTACTTGATCGTGATACATGCCTAAGACAGCATCCGCTTCGCGTAAGTATTTGTCATTAAATATCGTGTCGGCGGGTAATGGGCCAACAAGCTGATAATTTTTCTCTGTGCGAAGTTTTTCTAGGGTAGGAGTGATGGTTTCAATCTCTTCCATTCCTAGGCAGCCATCTTCACCCGCGTGAGGGTTTAGGCCGCAGACATAGATGTTTGGTGTCTTGATACCAAACTTGGTGACCAAATCATGATGCAGTATGTCGACGATTCGCGTTACGCGATCTTCGGTGATGGCATTAGGTACTTCCGATAAGGGAAGGTGAGTCGTAACCAGTGCAGTTCTTAACCCTTCCGTTGCGAGCATCATCACCACAAGTGGTGTATTTGATACCTCGGCAAAGAACTCTGTATGGCCACTAAAGCTAACGCCAGCGCGATTGATCACCCCTTTGTGCACAGGGCCGGTGACAATAGCATCAAATTCACCTTTCATACAGCCTTTTGCGGCTTTTTCTAGGGTATTTAATACGTATTGCCCGTTTCGCTCATCCAGAACACCTGCTTTAGCAGGCACTGCAAGTGGTTCATGCAAAATAACCAATCGACCAGGTGTATGAGAATCGAAATTCTGTGGATCGAAATCAGTGAGTTCGACGCTTATACCGAGCTGCTGTGCTCGTTCTGCGATCAAAGACTTGTCGGCGCAAATGACCACTTGATGTGGCCATTCCTTTTGCGATAGTGCGACCGCTAAGTCAGGACCTATTCCCGCAGGCTCGCCTGCCGTAACGATAACACGCTTAATTGGTTGCATTCTCTTCGTCCTCATCGATCACCATTTCGACAAAGGCACTTGCTCGCAGTTCTTGGATCCAAGCAGACGCTTCCTCGTTAAACTTACGATTGAACAAGATACGATAAGCACGGTTTTGCATCGCAGAACCTGTCTTATCCACATCGCGTCGATCTAAGACTTCGACGATGTGCCAGCCGTGTACGGTCTTAAACGGTTCGCTGATCTGGTTAACGGGTAGTGTTTCTACCTGATGTTTAAACTCAGGAACGTAAAGCTCTGGTGTTTGATAACCAAGCTCACCGCCTTGCACTGCAGAACCCGGGTCTTGGCTGAACTGCTCGGCCATTTCAGCAAAGCTTGCCTCACCAGACTGAACCTTTTGAATGATTTCGTTAAGTTGGCGCTTCACCCCTTCGTCACTAAGAATGACGGTAGGCTTGATCAGGATATGACGAGCGTTAACTTCAGTGACAGAAACTGTCTCTAGTCCTTTCACATCTTCAATTTTCAGAATGTGGAAACCAACACCACTTCTGAATGGACCGATAACCGTGCCTTTGGTTTGCATATTGATTTGATCAGCGAAAATGGTTGGCATTTCCTCTTTACGCATCCAGCCCCAGTCACCACCTTCCAGTGCTTTCGGGCCTTTCGAGAAGGTATAAGCCAATGTTGCGAAGTCTTCACCTTTGTTCAGGCGATCGATAATCGTTTCGGCTTGCTTCTCTTGGACGCTCTTGTCTTCACCATCATTGAATCGAAGCTGAATGTGACGAATTTTGTAGGTCACAGTAGCGTCGCTCTCTTTAGCGAGTAGCTCAGATAGGTTGTCCACTTCTGCTGGTAGAATATTGATGCGCTGTCTTACCATGGCATTGCGAGCTTCGCTTGCGGCAATTTCGTCACGAATCTGTTCACGGAACGCTTCCCAAGACAGCCCTTCAGCAGCAACCGTTTGACGAAGCTGATCGAGAGTTTGCTCATTGTTTGCAGCGATATCAGACAAAGACTGAGAGAGACGGTTATCGTCGATACGAACACCAATACGATCAGCCTCTTGAAGCTGAAGTTTTTCTAGGATGAGTTTATCTAGAATTTGCTCAAGCAAGATATCATCAGACGGCAGCTCTTGATTGTTCTTACGAGCGTTCGCGGTCAGAGTTTTGGTCGCTGAGTCGATATCGCTCTGCAAAATCACCCCGTCATTAACAATAACGCGCACGCGATCAAGCTCAACAGGCTCGGCTGTGACTTGAAATGACAGTACGGCCAATAAACAGGTTGAAAAAAGTGTACTAATAAATTTCATCGATATTCCCAGTGAAAAACTTCACAGACTGAGAGTCTGTGAAGTGAATTAAGTTCCTTGCGTGATGTCTTGGTGTGAGCCACGTACGTTCTATTCGTTAAGTATAAACGGTCGACCGTATTTCAGCGCATTGCCATTTGGCGGCTCAGGTGCTTTCGAGCTGCCACCTAGCCCCGTAATACCAAAGCTAAATCGAACATTGTCCTCAAAGTTGGCACCACCGATGCCGACGATCCCTGATTCCCAGCTACGCAGTTGGCGGCTGTAGTCGAGCCCAAAATACCAACAATCGGAGTGGTACTCCAGTTTTGCCAGCCATTCGATCGATACCCTTTCGGTCATGTCGTAATAGTATTGACCTGTGGCGATCCAGTTTCGGTTGATTTGATAACCACCGAGCAGGCCGACTTGATTAATACCATTTCTCGTCAACTTGGAGAGCTCATCATTGCTGTAGGCATTGATGCTCTCGATGTATTCCTTAGTGACGTAGCGATAGTTGGCTTGAATGAAGTCATCCTCTACTCGATATTCGACCGCGCTGTTTGCCAGTGATACGGATGATGAGTCGATATCATACTGGATGCCGCCATGATAAAAGACACGATCATCATAGTTAAAATCGGTCTCAATCGCCCATGAAGAGTAATTTGACGAATCTGTGTCAGATACGTTGTTTGGGTTTTTACTCGCTGGATCTAGGTAGTAAATTTGACCGAATGAGATCGCCAAGCGCTCTTTTTGCCCGCCGTCATAAAAGCGTGTTGTCGCACCGTAGCTTATTTGGTTGGCAGCAGCGATTTTATCTACACCACTAAAACGACGACTTCGAAACAAACCGTAGTAATCGGTCTGAAGTAAGGTTGTATCGTAGTTGTAGATGTTGCTTTGGTCGACTTCTGGGACATACAGGTACTGAACCTGAGGCTCTAGAGTTTGAGTGTAACCGCTGAAAAGCGCAGTATCACGTTCAAATACCATACCCGCGTGAGTTCTAAATTCAGGCAGGGTCCTAGTGACGCGCTCCTCGAGTGGGCCGAGCTCAGTGAGGTTTAATCCATCAATATTTTGCTCGTACTGCGTTAGCATATAACGCGCTTCTGTCGTCCAGGTACCCCAAGTATTTGAGAGTGGCAAGACCACACCAGGCTCTAAATGAAGACGCGTTGCCGATGGTTTATCTTGGTCTTCGGTCTCAAAGCGCGAGACATGACTGATAAAGTCAAAGTTGAGGTGCTTATATATCTCTGGTCGATAGTAGTTGAACTCAAACTGAGGCATCAACTGATATGGGTTGGTATCGTCAACTAAGATCTGGAAGTCTTGTACAGTAAGAGATGCATCCCAAAACTCTTCACGATAGGCAACCGTTCCCTTTTGAGAAAGTTGACCTTCCGAACGACTACCAATGCTTGAGTCAAGATCTTGGAAGTAGTCATTATCACTGACTTGGGAGTAATCTAAATCTAGCTTCCAGTGCTGGTTGAAGTTACTGCTATTTTTGTATTGAAATGCCCAGCGTTGTCCTTTTTCCGGGTATTTCTGGTCGTCAGCTAGATATTCGGCATTGAAATTACCATTGCTGGTACCAGTTAAATAGCGGAAATCGCCTTTTAGCTGTAAGCCACGTGATTGCATATAGTGAAACGTGGTCAGCAAGTCATAGTTTGGGGCGAGATTCCAATAAACAGGAATTTGTAGTTCTAAACCGTTCTTTGAGCCAAGAGATAGAGAAGGGAACAACACACCAGTTTTTCGTTTGTTGCTGGTCGGCATAGTCATATACGGCATATAAAAAATCGGCACGTCTTTGACTTCTACACGGCTTCCGTAAAGTGTCGCGGTTTCTTTTTCTTGATCAACTTTGATGTCATCGGCAAGGAAGCGCCAAGAGTTATCGTCTTCAGGACAAGTGGTAATCGAACCATCACTAATCTGGTACATGGATTTGCCAGTCTTAGAAATATACACCGCATCACCACGTCCGCCGCCACATAGCATCTTATACTGGGTGTTTTCGGCAGTGATCTCGTCTTTGTTTAGATCGTTGGTGATTTTGTCAGACACAGCATTAAACTGGCCGTCATCCAAGGTGACGTTGCCTTCTGCGACGACAACATTGTCGTCTTGGTGCAGGGTAACACTGTCCGCAGTAATGGTTTTGTTGCCCTGAATAACAACAACATCGCCTTTGTACGTGGCTCTTTGTCCATTGATCGCCTCTAAAGAGTCCGCTTCAATGTTGATTGGCTCTTGATTGGAATCTGAACTTTGTGCAGTATCAACGGAGCATTGCTCTGCTGGTGGCATAGGTTGCCCACTGTTTTTCGATGTTTCTTCGGCATGTGCGTAAGACGCTAGCAGCGCAGCACCAATAGAGGCCGCTAGATAGGTGCGGGAAAAACGTGACATCGAGTTGTACTATCCTGTTTAACTTGATTCATTCAGTTGAATTCGATTGATATTGAATCGTTTATAAGACGGTCTCTATCATAAAGGAAATTGACCTCAACGACACTAGTAGACTGCGAATCAGCGCAAAAATTCATAAATAAAGAGCACATACATCACATGATAGGTAAAATTTTAGGCGTATTTTTCGGCATGTTGTTTGGCGGACCGTTAGGGGCGCTGTTTGGCTTGTTTTTAGGGCATCAGTTTGACAAAGCTCGACGTTTAAATCAGTCCGGTTTCGCACGTGGCGGTTTTGGTGGCGCAGATCAGGCGCAGCGCCAAGAAGAGTTTCTTAATGCAGCGTACGCTGTTATGGGCCATGTGGCGAAGGCGAAAGGTCAGGTAACACGCGAAGAGATCCAGCTTGCGACCATAATGATGGATCGCATGAACCTCAACAGCGAACAAAAACGTGCTGCACAAGAGGCCTTCCGTGAGGGTAAATCTGCAGATTTTCCGCTTGAGCGAGTCCTAGATAAAGTACGTATTTCATCTGGCGGTCGCCATGACCTTTTGCAGTTCTTCCTTGAGCTTCAAATCTCAGCTGCGTTCGCAGATGGCAGTGTTCACCCAACAGAGCGCGAAGTATTACACCGCATAGCGCAAGGTCTCGGTTTCTCAGCACAACAGCTCGAGCAGCGCCTGCGTATGCAAGAAGCCGCGTTTCGCTTCCAACAGGGCGGTGGCAACTTTGGTGGGGGTCACTATCAAGGTGGGCAGCAAAGTGGTGGCAGTTGGCAACAAGCAAGCAGTGCGTCACAGCTCTCTGATGCCTATGATGTTCTCGGGATTTCTGAAGATGCGGATGCCAAAGCTGTTAAACGAGCTTATCGTAAGCTAATGAACGAACATCACCCTGATAAACTCATGGCGAAGGGTCTACCGCCAGAGATGATGAATATGGCGAAAGAGAAATCTCAAGAGATCCAAAACGCTTATGATCTCATCAAAAAAGTGAAAGGATTCAAGTAATGCTAACGGAGGAGGATGTACTCGACTTTTGGTTTCAAGAGTTATCGCCAAAGGATTGGTTTTCTGGGGACAAAGCACTGGATGAGGTGATTGCTCAAAGGTTTGGAGCGCTTCATGAACAAGCGCGCCAAGGAGAGCTACATCGCTGGCGCTCATCGGCTGAAGGCAGGCTTGCAGAAGTGATTGTGCTCGATCAGTTTTCTCGAAACCTGCATAGAGGCACGCCCGAGTCTTTTGCTTCGGATCCTATGGCTTTGGCATTGGCACAAGAGGCGGTCGCGGGTGGCGCTGACGAAATACTTTTAGCTGAACAGCGCACCTTTCTTTATATGCCCTACATGCACAGTGAATCGTTGAAAATACATGAGGAAGCGGTACTACTGTTTAAAAGCAATGGAATCGAAAACAACCTGGAATTTGAGTATCGCCACAAAGCGATTATTGAACGCTTCGGACGATACCCTCACCGAAATGAGATTTTAGGTAGGGAGTCTACCGCAGAAGAGATTGAATTCTTAAAACAGCCAGGCTCAAGCTTTTAACCCTTACTTCTTGTTTAAGTCCCAATCGTAATCGTATTTGATCTTGCCATCGAAATTGGCAAGATCAGGGCGATACTTCGCCATATGCTTCAATGCACCACCATCCTGCACAAAGTCTGCCTCAAACCATTCATAAATCGACGACAAAGTGATGGTATTTCCTGAAATGCTCGCGCCTTTCGATGAGTTCACAAATGCATTGGCAGCACTTTCTAGCAGTGCCTCGGTGTTATTGGCCGTGAATGCCTGGGTTTGCAGATTCGGGCAACCTAGGCTGGCACAGTTGACCGCATAATGTGTTCTAGAATCGTTCCAAATCGGGCGAAGGATGCGGTGCTCGATATCGTTCAAGGTAAGAGCTTGCCCTGTAATAGTAATCACCTCATCACCCCATGGGCCAAAGCTAAATAAGCCGCCAAGCTTAGTGATGGATTTCACAGGGTACTCATCTAGGATCAAATCAACCGTGATGGCGTTATAGAGGTTCACCCAGTAGGCGTACTGCTCAGCGCGGTTAAGTTGTCTTGGGTCTATTCGAGCTAGGTCACTGATGTAGGTTTTGAGCGCTTGCTTATCGTTGGGAGAAACGCGGACATAGCGCACTAGGGTATTCTCGCCTTCAGTGACTAAGTATCGGTCTAGAAAGCTCTGCCATGCTTGGTGCGAAACACTTTGCGTGTTGCTGTCATTACTTTTATCCCAATACGACCAAAGTTCAGATTTTGGCGCCGCAAAAGCACTGGTGGTAAACATGAGAAAAACCAAAGAGAGAACACGTAGCATAGCGAATATCCATTCCATTAAGTGATTAATCCAACAGACCCGACTCAGAGCCGAGTTCTTTCAGTGTAGTGACAAACGATATAAAAAAATCCCAGCCTTACTTAAGAAAGTAGGGCTGGGATTGGATAGTTCAACTAATTCGTTAGCAGATTATTTTAAGAAGCTTGGGATCTTCGCTTCATAAGCCGCAATCTTCTCTTCGTGCTGTAGCGTTAGACCGATGTTGTCCAGGCCGTTCAGTAGGCAGTGACGGCGGAATTCATCGATCTCAAAGCTATAAGATTGACCATTTGCTGTCACTTTCATCGCTTCCAAATCAACGGTGATCTCCGCACCTTCATTGGCTTCAACATAAGTGAACAGCTCATCAACTTCTTGTTCTGTTAGACGAACCGGCACCATCTGGTTATTGATAGAGTTGCCGTAGAAGATGTCTGCGAAACTTGGTGCAATCATGACTTGGATGCCATAGTCCGCCAGTGCCCAAGGGGCGTGCTCACGAGATGAACCACAACCGAAGTTTTCGCGAGCAAGCAGAATGCTGGCGCCTTGGTAACGAGGCGCGTTCATAACAAATTCTGGGTTATCTTGTTTGCCCGCATCGTCTAGGAAGCGCCAGTCGTGAAATAGGTGCTGACCAAAACCCGTACGAGTTACCTTTTGCAGGAACTGCTTAGGGATAATCGCATCGGTATCGACGTTGGCTGCATCAAGAGGGACGACTAAGCCGGTGTGTTGTTTAAATCCTGACATGGTATGTTCCTTCTTAGTCTAGCTCTCTGATATCAACGAAATGTCCAGCAATAGCGGCTGCAGCGGCCATCGCAGGGCTTACTAGGTGCGTACGACCATCACGACCTTGGCGACCTTCGAAGTTACGGTTACTGGTCGATGCACAGCGCTCTTGTGGACCTAAACGGTCATTGTTCATAGCGAGACACATAGAGCAGCCCGGTAGGCGCCATTCAAAGCCAGCATCCTTGAAGATAGCGTCCAAACCTTCCGCTTCTGCCTGAGCTTTAACCTGCTCAGAGCCAGGTACGATCAGCGCTTGAACGTGAGAAGCAACCTGGCGGCCTTTAGCAATCTCTGCCGCCGCGCGCATGTCTTCGATACGAGAGTTAGTACAAGAGCCAACAAACACCTTGTCTACCTTGTAATCTTTTAGTGATTTGCCCGCTTCTAGCCCCATGTAGGCCAGCGCTTTTTCGGCTGATGCTTTCTCTACTGGATCGGCGAAGCTTTCTGGCGCTGGAATTGGCTGATCAACCGCGATAACTTGGCCTGGGTTGGTGCCCCAAGTGACTTGAGGTTTGATGTCAGCACCGTTTAGTGTGACTACTGCATCGAAGGTCGCGTCAGCATCGGTCTTGAACGTTTTCCAGTACTCAACCGCAGTATCCCATTCAGCACCTTGAGGTGCGAATTTACGGCCTTTTAGGTACTCAAAAGTGGTCTCATCGGGTGCGATAAGGCCTGCTTTCGCGCCTAGCTCGATAGCCATGTTACATACCGTCATACGACCTTCCATGGAAAGGTCAGTGATGGCTTCACCACAGAACTCAACGACGTATCCAGTGCCGCCCGCAGCTGTTGTTTCGCCGATGATCGCGAGAACGATGTCTTTCGCTGTTACGCCTGGTGCCACTTTGCCTTGCACTTCAATCTTCATAGTTTTAGCGCGCGATTGTTTTAGAGTTTGCGTCGCTAGAACGTGCTCAACCTCTGAAGTACCGATACCGAAGGCAAGTGAGCCAAATGCGCCGTGAGTCGCGGTATGAGAGTCACCACATACGATTGTCATCGCTGGCAGTGTAATGCCTAGCTCAGGGCCCATTACGTGCACGATGCCTTGGTATTTGTGGTTGATGTCGTAAAGCGTCACACCAAACTCTTCACAGTTTTTCGATAGCGTTTCCATTTGGATACGCGCCATCTCACCAGAGGCGTTGATGTCTTTGGTCGTGGTTGACACATTGTGGTCCATAGTGGCAAAAGTTTTGCCTACTTGGCGCACTTTACGACCTTTTTCACGCAAGCCATCGAAAGCTTGTGGTGAAGTCACTTCATGAACCAAGTGACGGTCGATATAAAGAATTGGGTTTTCGCCCTCTGCTTCGACGGCAACATGAGCGTCGTAGACTTTTTCGTATAGAGTTTTAGACATTGCTTAATTCCTTGCTTCCCCTAGCTGAATTGAACGGCCATCGGCTAGGGCAGTGTTTTAATTATGAATTCAGTACGTACGCTGCGATCTTGTCACCCATCTCAAAGGTGCTCAATGCTGGCTTGTCACCGGCTAGGTCGGCAGTAAGCTCACCCGCTGCTAGGGCTTTGCTCACTGCTGCTTCAATATCTTGCGCTGCCGCTTCTTCACCTAGGCTGTAACGCAGCATTAGTGCAGCTGAAAGGATTTGAGCAACCGGGTTAGCGATGTTCTTGCCTGCGATATCTGGTGCACTGCCGCCTGCTGGTTCGTAAAGGCCGAACTGGCTTTCGTTTAGGCTTGCTGATGGCAGCATGCCCATAGAGCCTGTGATCATCGCACATTCATCAGAGATGATATCGCCGAAGATGTTTGAGCAAAGCATGATGTCAAACTGCGCTGGGTCTTTAATCAGCTGCATGGTCGCGTTATCGATGTACATGTGGTTAAGCGTCACATCTGGGTAGTCCTTCGCAACTTCTTCAACCACTTCACGCCATAGAATAGAGCTCTGTAGAACGTTCGCTTTGTCGATTGAGTACACGTTTTTGTTACGAAGACGTGCAGATTCAAACGCGATCTTAGCGATACGCTCGATCTCGTAGCGGTGGTATACCTCAGTATCAAACGCTTTCTCTGTCGGGCCTTCGCCTTCACGACCTTTTGGCTGACCAAAGTAGATGCCGCCCGTTAGCTCGCGAACAACCACGATGTCGAAGCCTTTTGCTGAGATATCAGCGCGCAGTGGAGAGAAGTCCTCTAGACCTGCGTGAATCTGCGCAGGGCGCAGGTTACAGAACAGTTGGAAGTGTTTACGAAGTGGAAGTAGCGCACCACGTTCAGGTTGATCGTTTGGTGGAAGGTGTTCCCACTTAGGACCGCCAACCGAACCAAATAGAATCGCATTCGACTCTTCACAGCCTTTTACCGTGCTCTCAGGAAGCGGGCAGCCGTGGTTATCAATGGCAATACCACCTACATCAAACTCTTCACGCTCTAGGGTAATGTTGTGTTTCTCTGAAATTGCATCAAGCACTTTATGAGCCTGAGCCATTACTTCTGGACCAATACCGTCACCTGGTAGAACCGCAATCTTGTAAGTACCTGCCATGGGGCTAATTTCCTTAAATGTTGTATTTGCTTATATTTTTAGGTTTGCTCGCGGCTGTGCGAGCAAACGAATCTTTGGCTTGGCTCCACCGAGGAGTGGAGCCAAGTAATCTGTCTTATACCGTTTCGACTTTCTTCTGCTTCATCACTTCGATTTGATCAGCGCGATGGATACTATTGATAACATGAAGTAGTGCCTGACCTGAAGCCTCAACGATGTCGGTTGAGACACCCGTACCGTGATATTTGCGACCTTTGTAGTTCGCGATGATATCCGCTTGACCTAAGCCATCTTCACCTTCGCCTTTCGCCGTCAAATCAAACTTGTCTAGCACAATGTCATAACCGGTTACGCGATAGATACATTGGTAAAGTGCGTCAACTGGACCATTGCCCACAGCTGCTTCGCATTTCTCTTCGTCACCGCACTGGATCTTGATACTAGTCGTTGCCATGATGCTGCCTGATTGCACGCTCAAGTAGTTCAACTTAAAGAAGTCGTCTTCTTCGCGCAAGTTTGCAAAGTGCATTAATGCTTCTAGGTCGTAGTCGAATACCTGACCTTTGCGATCCGCAAGCTTCAAGAAATCTTGATACAAAGTATCTAGGTTGTACTCATGCTCACTGTAACCCATTGAATCCATGTGGCTCTTAACGGCCGCGCGGCCAGAACGGCTGGTTAGGTTCAGTGCTTTGTTCTTCAGACCGATAGACTCAGGGGTCATGATCTCGTAAGTATTCTTATTCTTTAGCATGCCATCTTGGTGGATGCCTGAGGAGTGGCTGAACGCGTTGGCACCAACAATCGCCTTGTTGTCTTGAATCGGCATATTACATAGCTGAGACACTAGCTTACTGGTGCGGTGGATCTCTTGGTGCTGAAGACCGGTGTGAACGCCTAAGAACTCTTGGCGCGTCTTGATGATCATCGCAATTTCTTCTAGCGAGCAGTTACCTGCACGTTCACCGATACCATTGATGGTCCCTTCGATCTGACGAGCACCAGCTTGCACGGCTGCGATTGAGTTAGCCACTGACATACCCAAGTCATCGTGACAGTGCACAGAGATGATGGCTTTGTCGATGTTTGGAACGCGATTGAAAAGTGTCTGGATGATGCCACCGAACTCATTTGGGACGGTGTAGCCTACTGTGTCTGGGATGTTGATGGTGCGAGCGCCAGCATCGATAGCCGCTTCCACCATACGACACAAGTTATCGATCGGAGTACGACCTGCATCTTCACATGAGAACTCGACGTCGTCGGTGTAGTTACGCGCATGCTTAACCGCTTTAACGCCCATCTCAACTACATCGTCGTAGCTGCGGCGCAATTTGTCTTGAACGTGGACGGTCGATGTTGAAATGAAGGTATGGATACGGAACGCGTCCGCCACTTTTAAGGCTTCAGCTGCCGCATCAATGTCTTTCGCTACCGCACGAGACAAGGCACATACGCGGCTATCTTTAATGTGTTTCGCTATGGTCTGCACCGATTCAAAATCACCCGGAGAGGAGATAGGGAAACCAGCTTCGATAACATCAACACCTAGACGCTCGAGCGCATAAGCAATTTGCAGCTTCTCTTTCACTGTTAGACTTGCTGAAAGTGCTTGTTCGCCGTCACGTAATGTGGTGTCGAATATAATCACCTGATCGTTCATATTTGCTTCCTCTTTTTCCAGGTTAATCGTTTACGTCCAGTTCAATCGATATAAAAAAACCCGCTTGTGTAAGCGGGTTTTTTGGAATTCTTTATGTGGTGTTTTTCGTCCACAACCTACCCGCGCGATGTTTTCACGATAAGGAGGAGGTTCAGGAGTAGAGAAAAACGTAATGACACTGTTATGCGTTCCACAAAAATAAGTTACAAGATTAGTACCGCACTCAGCTTCATGCGTCAAGGATTAATCTGAATTTTTATTGATATCGGAGCAGTTCGCTTTTTATCCGAGGTAAGGGGAGTGCTTAATTAATCACATGATTAATATTTGATGAATTTAACTGTTCGCCGATTGAGCAAGCTTTACTCTACAATTAATCAATGATTAATAAAAGCAAGGATTGGTATGACGAACGCTACTGAGACCACGCGTAAAGTCGGTCGCCCCAAAGAACGCACGGATGCGAGGCACAAGCTCCTTACCCATGCGAGAGAACTGTTTGTCGTCATGCCTTATGACAAAGTCTCAACACGTCTGATTGCTCAAAAGGCGGGCGTCAATATTGCCATGATTCGCTACTACTTTGGTAACAAAGAAGGTCTTTTTGAGACTATGGTTCGCGAAACCATGATGCCGATGAAAAAGAAGATGGATGACATTTTCAACGAGAGCGATCATCGTAATCTGTTTGAGTTCATGCGTATTTACTACCATGAAATGAATAAAGTCCCTCAGTTTCCGAGATTGGTCGCTCAAGTCATGCACATGCCGCCTTCAGCGACGCAGCGACGATTGTTTGAAAAGGTGTTCACCGATATGGGAAGGCCAGACCATGATTTGATGTTTGGTAAGCTCAAAAAAGCGGGATATCTGCACAGCGATGTCAATCCAAAGCTCTGTAAAGTCTCTTTTATTGCTCTAATGGTTTTCCCATTTGTGGCGCCGCCCGCCATGCTGCAATTACACGGTATTGAGTTAACCGAATCTTTCCTTGATGAACTGTTAGAACACAACATTCGTCTGCTCTCACGTGGTTTACTGCGTGACCAAACCTAATTACAGAATGTAACTCTATGAAGTCTATAAACAAAAAACTCCTGTTCTTTCCTGCGCTCGCAGTAGGCGTCGTGGCGTTAATCGCCGCTGTTAACCTGCGTCCAGACGTGCCAACTAAACCTGCAGGCGACCGCTCACGTGTGGTGGATATTTTGCCGCTACAACCACAGATGTCAGCGCCAGTAGCGATTGGTTTTGGCCGTGCTGAGCCGAAGGTACAGTGGCAAGCCATTGCTGAAGTGACGGGCGCGGTCATCTATAAGCACCCGAATCTAGAGAAAGGTACAGTGATAGCGGCGGGCACAGAAATTCTTCGAATTGACCCTTTAGATTATGAGCTCAAGCTATCTCAAGCCATTGCTGATCTGAAATCGAGCCAAACCCAGTTAGCGCGACTCGATCAAGAAGAGACCAACCTAAAGCAAACCCTGTCGATTGAGATGAACCGCTTAAAACTGGCGGAAAACGAGTATCAGCGCCGTGTGGACTTAAATAAGCGCGGGCTCACTTCACAGTCCGATGTTGATACTCAGCAGCAAAATATGCTTTCACAGAAGAAGTTGGTGCAAGAGATTGAAAACCAACTTGCGCTGATGCCAGATGAGCGTGGCGTGTCTGAAGCATTGGTTAAGGTGAACCAAGCGAAAGCGGATGAAGCGCAGCGTTCGCTGGAGAAAACTCGTATTACCCTGCCGATGACGATGCGTATCTCAGAAGTCGATGCTGAGATAAATCAGGTGGTCAACTTACAGCAAACCATGGTCACTGCGCACCTCAATGATGTCATGGAAGTGGAAGCTCAGCTGTCGATCCATGACTTACAGCTGCTCTCTGACACACTCTCATGGGATGAAAACCAAGCCGAACGCGGCGAGCTCGATAAATTGCAAGCGACGGTTGAACTCAGTAGCGGCAACCTAACCGCGACTTGGCCTGCAAAAGTTGCGCGCGTTAGTGAAACGGTTGATGCCAACCAAGCCACCGCTGGGGTGATCCTAGAGGTGTCTCAACTACCAAGCAGCAACGGCTTAGCCGGTACACCTGTGTTGGTTAATGGCATGTTTGTGAAGGCGACAATTGAAGGGCAAAAACAGCAATCTTGGTCTGTTCCTGAGCGTGCTCTGCATGGCGACAAAATCTACTTGATGAACGCCGAAAATCGATTGGAAATGCGTGATGTGAATGTCGAGTATCGCCGCGATAACCAAGTGATCATTTCTGGTGATCTCGAAGCGGGTGAGAAAGTGATCCTCAACGATATCTTGCCTGCCATTGAGGGGATGCTACTGCGTGATAGTCAAAGCGATGATCACAGCACCGAAGAGGTCACCCAATGATTCGATTTTTCTCCAAACATCCAACAGCCGCAAACCTATTGATGCTCGCGCTGCTGATACTGGGTATCAGCTCGCTATCGACCATCAAGCGTGAGACTTTTCCTGAGTTCGATCCTCCCTACATTATGGCTGCGATCACTTACCCTGGCGCCTCTCCACAAGAAGTGGAAGAGAGCTTGTGTGTACGTATGGAAGATGCCGTTGACGGCCTTTCAAACATCGTCGAGACCAAGTGTGAAGCGATTGAAGGCTCCGCAAGACTGACCCTTAAGCTTGATGAAAAAGCCGACATTGGCCGAATGCTGGTGGATGTTCAAACCCAGATCAACGCGATTAATGACTTTCCTGATGAGATTGAATCACCTGTCGTGCAAGAGCTGGACTGGAACGAACCTGTTGTCGATGTGGCGATCACCGCTGAGACCAGTTGGCCAGAATTAAAAGCCTATGCGGAGCAGCTAAAACGCACGCTCAAGCTCGACTACGGTGTTTCGCTCGTTGATGTCAGTGGCTTTTCTGATCACCAGTACCGTGTTGAGCTGAATACTCAAATCATGCGTCAGCTTGGGTTAAGTATCGGTGATATTGCGACCCAGATTGGTAATCAAAACATTAAGCTGCCAAGCGGTAATGTCGAAACGGAAGATAAGAACTTTCTGATTCGCTTTGATGAGAGGCGTATTACCCCTCAAGAGTTGGAGTCGATCGTAGTGGGCTCCAGCCCAAGTGGTGCGTTGATTCGTCTCAAAGATGTCGCGACCATTACCGACCGATTCGAACTGGATGAGCAAAAAGTCCTGTTTAACGGCAAGCCATCTGCCGTACTTAAAATCAGCAAGAACAAAGAAGACGACGCGCTACGTGTGAAAGAGAAGGTGACGGAGTTTGTTGAAGCTCAGCGCCTGATCGCCCCTGAAGGGGTCACGCTTGAGATGACCAATGATATGTCGTCCATACTGTGGGATCGTCTGACCATGATGGTGAAAAACGGCTGGCAAGGCATCTTGCTGGTGTTTGCGACCATGTGGCTGTTCTTTAGTTTCCGTTACTCATTCTGGGTGGCCGCGGGCTTGCCGGTGGCGTTCCTTGGTGGTCTGTTCTTGATGGCGAATCTCGGGCTCTCCATCAACATCATGTCATTGGTGGGACTGCTAATGGCGATTGGTATCATGATGGATGATGCCATCGTGATCGCAGAGTCGATACAGGCGCACCTAGACCGTGGGCAGAAAATTGATGATGCGGTGATAAACGGCGTTAAGAAGGTGCTACCAGGTGTTATCTCATCTTTCTTAACCACAGTATGTATCTTCGGTAGCTTGCTGTTCTTGCAAGGGGAGATGGGCGCCGTGCTTAGAGCTGTGCCTCAAGTGCTGATACTTGTGTTGTCTCTAAGTCTGGTCGAAGCCTTCTTGATTCTGCCAAATCACCTGTCTCACTCGCTGCATAAGCACAACCGTGATAAGCAGCCTGTGAAGTTTAAACGTGTGCTGCTGGAGCGTTTTGAGCACTTCAGAAATACCACGCTAGTCAATGCGGTAGATAAAGTCGTCTCTTATCGCTACGCCTTCATGGGCAGTGTGTTCGCGGCGCTGCTTATCTCTGTCAGCCTACTTGCTGGTGGTGTGGTGAAGTTCAATCCTTTCCCTGCATTGGACGGTGACATTGCCGAAGCTCGCATTATTCTGCCGCCGGGGGCATCTTTGTCTCAGACCGAGCGAGTGGTTGATAAAATCGTTCTATCCGCTGAAAAGCTTAATAAGCAGTGGAGTGAAGAGATGGAAGGTGGTGAAACCCTAGTCAAGCAGATCACCAGCCAGTTCAATACCAACCAAGATGCCAACGAGTCGGGTCCTCATATAGCGACGGTCAGACTGGATCTGCTGAGTGCAGAGATCCGCAATACGCTCATCGATGAGTTTATCGATGCTTGGCGTGAGGATGTCGGGGAGCTTGCCGACCCCATCTCTATGGTGTTCAAGCAGCCTACGATGGGACCAGGTGGTCGTGCGATTGAAGTGCGCATCGCACATGATGATCTAGATATGCTGAAAGCCGCATCGGTGGAGATCCAGCAATACCTCAATGAATTTGATGGTGTGAGCGGCGTACTCGATGACATGCGCCTTGGTAAAGAAGAGATCTTAGTTAAACTGCGCCCGGGTGCGGAAAGCTTTGGGGTTAATGGTCAGATGATCGCAAGTCAGTTGCGTGCGGCCTTCTTTGGTCAAACCGCCGATGAGATCCAAGTCGGTGTTGAGAACATCAAGATTGAAGTAAAACTCGACAAGCAAGATATCGGCGACATTCAGCAGCTATCGAATTTCCCGATTTTCTTAGCAGACGGCTCTCAAGTGCCGCTAGCATCGGTCGCGACTCTGGATTTTCAGCGTAATTACGTTCGCATCCAACGCGTCAATGGCCTGAGAACGGTCAGCGTTTTTGGTGATGTTGATACCAGCAAAGCGAGCTCCACCGATATCATTAGACAGTTCCAAGCCGAAGAAGTCGCTAAGCTTCAGAAAGAGTATCCTGGATTGCGTTTTGATTTTGAGGGTGAAACCAAAGACAGCGCAGAGACAGGCGCATCGATGGCTAAAGGGTTTTTGCTAGGACTATTTGGCGTCTTCACCATTCTTAGCTACCAGTTTAGAAGTTATTTAGAACCGTTTGTGGTGATGCTGGCGATACCGCTTGCCTTTATTGGCGTGGTCTGGGGGCATTTGCTACTTGGGCACTCGATGAGTATGCCAAGTATTATGGGCTTTGTGTCTTTGGCGGGGATTGTTGTGAATGACTCAATCTTGCTGGTGCAGTACATACGTCATCACGTTGATGAAGGTGACTCTGTGCATGACTCAGTAGTGAAAGCGAGTCGTGAGCGCTTCAGAGCCGTGTTCTTAACATCGATGACCACAGCCGCTGGTTTGCTGCCTTTGTTAACCGAGACCAGCCTGCAGGCTCAGGTTATTCAGCCTCTGGTTATCTCCATTGTGTTTGGTATTTTTGCTTCCACAGCTTTAGTGCTATTCATGATTCCTTCAGCCTACGCCATCCTCGCGGATTGGGGATTGGTTCATAAGCATGAAGAGCTTTAACACGCCATAAATCCTCTCTCAATCAAATGAAAGTTAGTGACTAGGGTTCCTCTAGCGCTAACTTTCATCATTTCTCCAATAAACCGTCACCGAATTGTCATTGTTGCTGACTACTTTTTGATCATGAACTGCGCGTCTAACAAGGAGTAGGTTGTGCGAACGATTGAACCGATTGCAAGAATGGATTTGGCATTTTCATTGTTTTGTTTGGGGCACCGATTTAACGCTCAGGTGGCCCGAGTGAGTCGCTGGGTATCACGCACCGGCGATGGGCACTTATACCTTTTACTTGGCGTTTCGGTTTGGCTCTTTGACGACACTGTAGGCAAGCTGTTTTTTGCCGCTGCTCTGCTGGCATTCGCGATTGAACTACCGATTTATTGGTTGGCCAAAAATAGCTTCAAGCGCCGCAGACCCGAAGAGTTCTCCAACCTTTTACATGCCTTTATTACACCCTCGGATCGCTACAGTTTGCCATCCGGGCACACGGCGGCAGCATTTTTAATGGCGACCATCATTGGTCATTTCTATCCAGGTTGGCACGATGCGGCATTGATGTGGGCTGCCTTCATCGGAGCGTCACGCATCTTACTCGGGGTTCACTTTCTTACCGATGTCGTCATTGGCGCAGCTCTTGGTCTTTCGTCGGCTCAGATCGCGCTTAACTACGTTCTAGACAAGTTTTAAAAGGAACCGCATTAATGAAAATACTTTACGGTGTTCAGGGGACGGGAAATGGGCATATTGCACGTGCAAGGGCGATGTGTCATGCGCTGAAGTCTCATGATGTAGACGTCGATTTTCTTTTTTCTGGGCGAGCGAAAGACAAATACTTCTCGATGGAACAGTTTGGTGACTATCAAACCCGCAGAGGTTTTAGCTTTGTCACAGAAAACGGTCGGGTGAATTACATGAAAACCGCGCTAGAAAACAGTTTGCCTTCGTTTCTTGCAGAGGTGCGAGAGTTAGATGTCAGTGGTTATGACCTTGTCGTGAACGATTTTGAGCCGGTTTCTGCATGGGCGGCGAAAAGGCAAAAAGTCCCCACAGTCAGTATTAGTCATCAGAACGCGTTTCTTTTCGACGTTCCTCAAAAAGGAGCGAACTGGCTAGACGATTCTGTGATACAGCATTTCGCACCGTCGCAATATCAACTGGGACTTCACTGGTATCATTTCGGTCAGCCGATTCTGCCTCCCATCGTTCACACCCTTGAGCAGGATGTTACCTCGGAAGACTTTATTTTGGTCTACCTGCCATTTGAAAACACCGATGCCATCATTGATCTTCTTCTTCGCTTTGCGAGGCATAATTTTGTTTGCTATCACTCTGACAATATCGAACACGCGCAACTCGAGAATATCTTGATGAAGCCGCTTAGCCATGAAAGCTTTCAATGCGATTTGCATCGTTGCTCTGGTGTGATTGCTAACGGAGGCTTTGAACTGCCTTCAGAAGCACTTAGCCTGGGTAAAAAGCTGTTGGTGAAACCACTAGATGGCCAGTTTGAGCAGCAAAGTAATGCGGCGACGTTAGAGAGTTTAGGGCTGGCTCAGTCTATGGACTTTTTAGATGCCGGTGTTATCCGAGACTGGTTGGATGAAAAGCAGGCGGAGCGCGTGTTCTACCCCGACGTCGCAGAAGGTATTGCCAACTGGCTCGTTAGCGGCAACTGGTCATGCAGTGCGAGTTTGCGTGAGAGTTTGTGGGAGAAAGTAGACTTCCCAAGTTACGCTTCTATCTGACCATTACCATCCTTACCGATTTACAACAAAGCCCAACCTCACTCTAGGTTGGGCTTTGTTGTTATTGTCATACAGTTCATCCGGTTACATATATAGAGCTCTCTGTATTGGATTTTCGTCCGTGTAGCGTATGACGATGATGAATACAAACTATATATAATGCGAATAGTAGTGGCTGAAATTTAATCGTGTATCAAATAGACTATGAGGTAGAGCTTTGCACCTTGTTATAGTGCCTAGTTATGATTTGGCATGCTAACTTGGACAAAAGTTATTAAAAATGTAATTTATCTTTTTTTATATATGATTTAAATTACTGTTATTAAAGGTTATTGTAATTAACCTGATAAAATTTGATGATTCTTTGTCAATCTTGTTGGTGTTGAGTTAATTATTGGTGGATAGTTGGTTTCGTCCTCGAAGTATGCAGAGGATTAATAGAATGATGTAGGGTACCCCTGAGGCGATGACGCTGTTCTCATTGCTCTCTTTTATTGGTTACCTGTTCCCCATAGTCGAGATTGAAATTACACGAGGCTTACTAAATGTTAGACAAAAAAGATGCTATGAGCGCAATCGCTAGTTACCGCATGGAAAGCACATTACGCGGCGTAGATCTAAACCTATTGACTGTTTTCGACGCAGTGATGCAAGAGCAGAATATCACTCGCGCGGCGCACAATTTGGGTATGTCGCAACCTGCAGTAAGTAACGCAGTAGCGCGTCTAAAAGTGATGTTTAATGACGAGCTATTTATGCGTCAGGGCCGTGGTATTCAACCTACACAACGAGCACGTCAATTGTTTGGTCCTGTTCGCCAAGCGCTACAATTGATCCGCAACGAGCTTCCAAGCTCTATCTTCACACCAGAGACATCAACTCGTCTATTTAAGATGGCGATTTGCTCTCCATGTGACATGCGTTTTGCTCCAAAAATCATGCAAACTATCTCTGAGCAAGCGCCGCACGTGCAGCTTCACTTAGACGCAGAAGCGGATCGTCAGCTCGCTGATCGTATGCGCTACCAAGAGATCGATTTTGTTATCGACTACGCTCGTTACGATGCGCAAGGTTTCTCAAGCACAGAGATCTTCCAAGATGAGTTGGTTGTGGTTGCAGCGAAAAACCACCCACGTATCCATGGTGCAGTAAGCACAGCGCAACTAGCCAATGAAAAGCACGCTAAGCTGTCTAAAGTTCACGGTGTACGCAGCTTCTCAGAGCAGGCTTATCGCGACCTTGAGTGTCAAGCGTCTTACGAAGGCACTAGCCTTAGCAATGTGCTGTATGTGGTAGGTCAGTCGGAGCTAGTGACGATCGCTCCACGTTGGTTAGTTGAAAACGCTGTTAATAAAGAGCAGCTACAAGTACTTACTCTGCCAACAGAAAACAACAAAATCAGCGGTTTCCTAAGCTGGCACGAGTCGAGCGAAAAAGACAAAGGTCACATCTGGCTACGTGATCAGCTAATGGTTATCTGTGGCGAAGTTGTTGCTTTGTCATAATCCATTACAACTTTAGTTATCGAGCCCCAAGCACGCTGTGCTTGGGGCTTTTTTATTGGTTTCAGCGCTTTATTATCATCGCACGGTAAATCGGGTAGGAATTATTGATAACTTTGATATGGGTCTGTTGCCTTTTTCAGCGGCAGATGTACACTTGTGCGCTCAAAAGGCTTACATGTGTAAGCTAAAAGGTAAAGATAGAACATGGCTAATTTAGATTTCCATATTGTAAAGAAGATTCGTGACCGAATCGCACAAGGTGGCGACAAGATCGCCTTACGACATAAAATCAACAATGTGTGGCAAGGGATTAGCTGGAAGGAGTTTGGAGTCAACATTGATGCGTTGTCTCTGGCTCTGATTGGAAAAGGAATCCAACCTCAAGATAAGATTGGTATCATTTCGAACAACATGCCGAAATGGACCATTGCTGATTTGGCTGCATTACAAGTGCGCGCAGTGACTGTGCCGCTATACCCTACCAATACGCCAGCTCAAACCAGTTATATCGTTCAAAATGCGGATGTACGTATTCTCTTTGTTGGTGAACAGGAGCAATACGATGCAGCGCTATCTATTTTTCATGAATGTGAGCAGCTAGAACTCATCGTTGCGATGAGTGAAGAGATCGTGGTTGAAGACAACAACTTCTCGGTGAGTTGGCAGCAGTTTATTGCTGATGCCAGTATCGAGAATCAGTCAGAACTCACAGAGCGTTTGTCACAAGCTAACTACGACGATCTACTGACGCTGATCTATACCTCAGGGACAACGGGTCAGCCAAAAGGTGTCATGCTTGACTATGCAAACATTGCAGCACAGCTTCGCGGACACGATGAGAGACTAAGCTTAAGCGAGAGCGATGTGTCTCTTTGTTTCCTTCCGCTCTCTCATGTGTTTGAGCGCGCGTGGACATTCTACGTCTTGTATAAAGGTGGCACGAACTGCTACTTGCAAGACACAATGCAGGTACGTGACGCGTTAGGCGAAATTCGCCCAACGGTAATGAGTGCGGTGCCACGCTTCTACGAGAAGATTTTCTCTGCGATTCATGAACGTGTATCTAAAGCGCCAATTCATCGCAAGATCCTGTTTACCTGGGCGGTAAACATGGGTGCGAAAATGGCGCAATGCCGCCAAGATAATGTCGAGCCATCCTTTTTGCTAAAGAAAAGCTACGCGCTGGCAGACAAGATCGTGCTTGCTAAACTGCGTGAGCTGCTTGGCGGTCGTATTAACTTTATGCCATGTGGCGGCGCTAAACTTGACGAAACCATTGGTCGTTTTTTCCAAGCGATTGGTATCAACGTCAAGCTAGGCTACGGCATGACCGAAACCACAGCGACGGTTTCTTGTTGGGATGATACCTGCTATAACCCAGGCTCTATTGGGATGCCAATGCCAGGTGCTGAGGTTAAGATCGGCGACAACAATGAGATCCTCGTCCGTGGTCCTATGGTCATGCGTGGCTATTACAAGCTACCTGAAGAAACTGCGAAGACCTTTGATGCTGACGGTTTCTTGAAGACAGGTGATGCGGGTGAATTTGATGCGCAGGGTAATCTGTTTATCACTGATCGCATCAAAGAGCTAATGAAGACCTCAAATGGTAAGTACATTGCGCCGCAAGCTATTGAAGGCGCTATCGGTAAAGACCATTACATTGAGCAGATTGCGGTTATCGCTGATACCCGTAAGTTTGTTTCTGCTTTGATCGTACCGTGCTTTGATACACTGGAAGAGTATGCCAAAGAGCTCAATATCAAATATCAAGACCGTCTGGAGCTGATTAAGCATCATGAAGTGGTTGAGATGTTTGAGAAACGCATTACCGAGCTGCAAAAAGAACTGGCTAAGTTTGAACAGGTGAAGAAGTTCAAACTGCTACCAACAGGCTTTTCTATGGATAAGGGTGAGCTGACACCAACGCAGAAACTGCGCCGTAAAGTCATCAACGACCGTTACCAGGACGAAATCGAAGAGATGTATCGCGACGCACCAAGCAAGTAATACACTCTAAGTAAACGAAAGCCCCGAGCAATGCTCGGGGCTTTTTTGTTGCTTTGATTTTTTAGTTGTTGGCGTAAAGCAGTTCGCTGTATCGGTCTAAAGTATTGAGGCGGTTCTGCGCATTGGCTAAGAAGGTTTGCTTCGCTTTGCCTGTTAAAGACTTAGATTGTGGAAGCTTGACCGTTCTTGGATTCTTATGAACGCCATTAACCAAGAATTCATAATGGAGGTGAGGACCGGTCACTCGACCTGTGCCCCCAAGTGTTCCTACAGTCTGTCCTTGCTTTACACGCTGCCCGGTTTTTACCTTACGTTTCTGTAGGTGCAAGTACTTGGTAATAAAGGTGTTACTGTGTTTGATAAACACATAATTACCATTGAACTGGTTATAGCTAGATTTGATTACCGTACCATCGCCTGCTGCCCAGATCGGTGTACCAACTGGAGCAGCATAATCGGTGCCTCGGTGAGCTCGAACTTTACCTGTGACTGGGTGGCGACGGTTCGGATTGAAGTTTGACGTTACACGCCTAAAGTCGAGTGGTGCTCGCAAGAATGCTTTTTTCATCGCTCGACCGTTCTCGTCGTAATAGTTACCTGTTTTGTCATCAAAGATGGCGGTAAACGTGTCATTTTGGTTTTTAAAGATAGCGGCGATGATTTTACCACGGCCAATCACTTCGCCTTCGACGACTTTCTCTTGATACAGTAGTTTAAAGTAGTCGCCAGAGCGGATATCTAACGCAAAGTCGATATCCCAACCAAAAATACCCGCAAGCTCCATGATTTGGTTGGCGGTCAATCCTGCGCCGATTCCGGCGTTCCAGAAGTTTGAGCTGATCTCCGCTTGCGCATAGTTGTATTGGTAGTCGACCTGTTTTTTGTCCCAGCTAGAGGCAAAGCCTTTATCGGTTTTGGTGACCTTGAAGGTCTCATAGTCATTGATACGGCGCTTTAATTGCACGAAGTCGCTGTTTTCGTCAAAACCAAAGGTAAGCTTATCACCGGGGCGCAAACGCGAAAGCTGCTGCTTAATATCATCATTGGTATAGATAAGATCGTGAAGCAGGCGAGGAGAGAGTCCAAGACGTTGAAATAGAATTGCCGCACTCTCACCGGAGCGAACGGTATGCTCTTCCCACTTTAACACCACGGTCGGCGGTGCAGCATTACCAATTGGGAATGCATCGCTATCAATGGAGAGCGCGTAGTGCTTGCCAATTTCGAGTCGGTCGTTTCTATCATCCAGCTCTGAGATATCTGGCAGAAACAGTGCAACGACGATAATGGCACTAAAAAAGGCGATGAGCGCGCGATGGAGCCAAGGCAAGCGCTTAAAAACAGAGACCATGAGCGTTTAATTCAACATTATTTTGAAATTTCCTAAACCAAATAGTCTAACTGGTTTCAAAAAACATCGCTATTCAAGTAAGATGTCCAACTATTATATTTTTGCCAAATCTGTGGGAGTGAACAAGAATGGCGAACCTTGAAGCAGCGTTGGCTGAAATCAAACGCGGTGTTGACGAGCTAATTCCAGAAGAAGAACTGATTGCGAAGCTAAAAGAGAACCGTCCTCTTCGCATTAAACTGGGTGCCGATCCAACTGCGCCAGATATTCACCTAGGCCATACCGTAATTTTGAACAAACTACGTGCATTCCAAGACCTAGGCCACGACGTGACGTTCCTGATCGGTGACTTCACCGGTATGGTTGGCGACCCAACGGGTAAAAACACGACTCGCCCACCGCTAACTCGTGAAGACGTACTGCGTAACGCAGAAACGTATAAAGAGCAGGTATTCAAAATCCTAGATCCTGCAAAGACTAAGATTGCATTTAACTCTGAGTGGCTATCTGAGCTTGGTGCAGAGGGCATGATTCGCCTTGCTGCAAACCAAACTGTTGCTCGTATGCTTGAGCGTGATGACTTTAAAAAGCGTTACGGCAACAACCAGCCAATCGCAATCCACGAATTTATGTATCCACTGCTTCAAGGTTACGACTCAGTAGCGATGGAGACGGATGTAGAGCTTGGTGGTACAGACCAAAAGTTCAACCTACTTATGGGTCGTGAACTGCAAAAGTCGCACGGTCAAAAACCACAAGTTGTGCTTACTATGCCACTACTAGTTGGTCTAGACGGCGTGAAGAAGATGTCTAAGTCTGCTCACAACTACATCGGTGTCAGTGAAGCGCCATCAGAAATGTTCGGTAAGATCATGTCTATCTCTGATGATTTGATGTGGAGCTACTACGAGCTGCTTTCATTCCGTCCATTAGGCGAGATTACCCAGTTCAAAGCAGATGTTGAAGGTGGTGCAAACCCTCGTGACGTTAAGATCTTGCTAGCGAAAGAAATCATCGCTCGTTTCCACTCAGAAGCAGATGCTGACGCGGCGGAAAAAGAGTTCATCAACCGTTTCCAAAAAGGTGCGATGCCAGAAGAGATGCCTGAGTTCGACTTCGACGCGGGCCTTCCAATCGGTAACCTACTAAAAGAAGCGGGCCTTGTGAGCTCAACGTCTGACGCTATGCGTATGATCCGCCAAGGTGCGGTCAAGATCGATGGCGAAAAAGTTGAAGACACTAAGCTAGTACCAGCAGCAGGCCAAGCGGTTTACCAAGTGGGTAAACGTAAGTTTGCTCGCGTGACGCTGAAGTAATACTTAGATGCTGTGAGGGCGCTTTGAGAAGATCCCTGCCTGCGCAGGGATGACACAGTACAGACTACAGTGTTTATTCAATGCGCATCAAAAACCTCCTTCGGGAGGTTTTTTTGTATCGGTTGATTGCCGATTTACAGGCATAAAAAAAACAGACGCTTGTGCGTCTGTTTTTTAGTATCTGTTTACTTAGCGTCTCTAATTATAGAGACTCAGTAAAGGTACGAGCGATAACGTCACGTTGCTGTTCTGGCGTTAGTGAGTTGAAACGCACTGCGTAACCAGAAACACGGATTGTTAGCTGTGGGTAGTTCTCTGGGTTAGCTACTGCGTCTTCTAGAGTTTCGCGCTTAAGAACGTTCACGTTTAGGTGCTGACCGCCTTCGATCTTTGGAGCAGCTTCGATAGCAACTTCACGGCTTTCGTACTCACCTAGATCGCTAACTGCGATAACTTGGTCAGCTTCAAAACCAGCGTTTGCTGCAACACAACGTGCTTCGTTTTTCTCGCCGTCGATCAACCAGATTGAGTTTAGTAGATCGTCGTTTGCTGCTTTAGTAATTTGGATACCTTGAATCATCACTATCTCCTAATCCACTTTCAGAGTGGCATTTATATGGTGTTAATTTTCAAATTTTGTTGAGCTGGCTTATGTATAACTCGTTGTGGGTATTTTAGTATTGATTTAGATCAAAATACAACAAAAAACATTAAAAACTTCATGGTTAAATTTTTGATTAAGGTCAACTAAACCTTTAAAAATGGTGCTTTAAAATGATATTTTAATATTTAAAATTTATTTGAATACTCATTTTGTTGTAATAAAACTACAAAATGAGTTTATTTATTCATCGCTATACCTAAAATCAAGGGTTTCCATAGCTCAAACTGAAAGTATAAGATCGCTAAATAACAGTTCTAAAAATGTGATCTCGATCGGGTATCAAACGACATGAAAAAATTTATTGGAGCGCATGTTTCGGCAGCGGGTGGTGTGGATAATGTGCCACAAAGAGCAAGTGACATTGGGGCCAATGCCTTTGCGCTTTTTACCAAGAATCAACGTCAGTGGGTGGCAAAGCCACTGGATGAAAAAGTGATTCAAAACTTTAAAGCGGAATGTCGAAAATACGGCTTCCGAGCGGAACAAATTCTTCCGCATGATTCTTATTTGATAAACCTAGGTGCACCAGAGCAAGAGAAACTCGAAAAGTCACGCGCCGCCTTTATTGATGAAATGGAACGCTGTCATCAGCTCGGGCTGACCTTATTGAACTTCCATCCCGGTAGTCACTTGAAGAAGATCTCAGAACAAGAGTGTCTGGACAGGATTGCAGAATCGATCAATCTTGCACACCAAGCGGTACCTGAGGTGATTGCCGTGATTGAGAATACGGCGGGACAGGGTACAAACCTAGGTTGGCGCTTTGAACATCTCGCACACATTATCAATAAGGTAGATGATAAATCGCGGGTTGGTGTCTGCATTGATACGTGCCATACGTTTACGGCGGGTTATGACCTTAGAACCAAAGAGGCGTGTGAGGCGACGTTTGCTGAATTCGATCGTGTTGTCGGTATGCACTATTTGAGGGCTATGCACCTAAACGACTCAAAGATACCTTTAGCAGGTAAGGTCGATCGCCATCAATCGCTTGGGAAAGGTGAGATTGGATGGGACTGTTTTGAGTATATCGCAAAAGATCCTAGATTTGACTCTATCCCATTGATTTTAGAGACAATAGAGCCTGAAATCTGGGCCGATGAGATCCAGCAATTGAGACTGTTTGCAATTAATTGATCTTTTTTTGCTGTTCTATTAAGCATTTTGGCATCTTTCTTTCATAATGAATTACATGCATGTTGCATAATTCTGTGACTTTATAAGGTAGGTGCCATATGACTCGTCCAGCTGCTCCAAGACCAAGTACAACACGTTCATCACGTTATCCAAGTCCTAACCGTCATATTCATTGTCACGGGCACTACCGAACGCCACAGATGAAGAATCAGCACCATTGATAAACTGACGCATTAGATAACAGCACCGACGTTCAAAAAACGCGTCAAAGGTGCGTGGCATAAAGCCAAATGACAGTAGTGGTGACCCTCCATTGAGTGATAGACTACGCCCCAGATTTCACCATCTTGGGGACGATAATGACAACACTCACCTGGCAAGACGTCATCGGTAAAGTGAAACAGCAAGCATACCTTCAGCAAACCCTTGAGTTTGTGGAGCAGCAGCGCGACGCGGGTAAAATCATCTATCCACCAGCAAGCGATGTGTTCAATGCATTTCAATTTACTGAATTTGCCGATGTGAATGTGGTGATTCTTGGTCAAGATCCTTATCACGGTCCCAATCAGGCGCATGGTCTCTGTTTCTCGGTACTTCCGGGTGTGAAGACGCCGCCGTCGCTCGTCAATATCTACAAGGAACTCGCTCAAGATATTCCTGAGTTCGAGATCCCAGGGCATGGTTATCTCAAAAGCTGGGCCGACCAGGGCGTACTGCTTCTAAACACTGTGCTCACGGTCGAGCAGGGGCAAGCACACTCTCACGCCAAGTTGGGTTGGGAAACCTTTACTGACAGAGTGATAGAAGCGCTAAATCAAAACAGCGAGAACATCATATTCTTGCTTTGGGGTGCGCATGCTCAAAAGAAAGGATCGATGATCGATCGTCAAAGACATCATGTATTGACGGCGCCGCATCCATCGCCGCTTTCGGCGCGTCGAGGTTTCTTTGGTTGTGGTCATTTTTCCAAGACGAACCATTTGCTAGAAGAGCTTGGTAAGCCTGCTATCAATTGGCAGCCAGTACTCGACTAGCATTATCTTTAAGTTGACGATTTTTCGAGCACCATCAAAACACGTTGCCTGATTCTCTTATACACTTATAAAGAGTATGGAAATTGGGAGCAGGATTATGATGATCGAAAGGATTAGGCGCGAGCACGGCTATATGGTGCGATTGCTCGCGATTTTAAATCGAAAATTGCACTTACTCGAAAAAGAGCAACCTATCAATTATGGGGTGATCAAAGAGATCGTTGATTACCTCGCAAATCACTCTGAAAAAATCCACCACCCGAAAGAAGACATTCTTTATCATTACTTTATCGAAAAGTATGGCTCGCAGGAGCAGATCGATAACTTAGAGTCAGACCATCAAGCTTTATCGGCCAAGACCCATTCGTTTCTCGATATTGTCGAGATGATTCTGCACGATGCGGTGGTACCTCAAGAACTGTTTATTGGCAGGCTGTCAGAGTTTATTCAAGATCAGAAGCGACATTTAGACCTTGAAGAGCAGTCTGTTTTGCCTTTGATAGAGAAGCGATTTACCACTCATGATTGGCAAACAGTAGAGAGTCAGTGGACGATAGTGGAAGATGATCCCGTGTTTGGTGAGACCATTGCAGACCGCTATAAACAGCTGGCTCAGCGAGTAAGACAAAACGAATTCGAGAGTGTTTAGCTGCTCTAAAAACGACGATTCCCTCATAAAGAGGGAATCAAGCATCGTAAGGTGCGATTAGCGATTAATTTTGGCCACCATTAGTGAGCTTGGCTCATCTGTTGTAGGTATTGCAGCCAATCTGCACTCTGTGTTGTTGGCTTGACTCTGTGTGCCTGTTCGGCAACCTTGGTCGCTTTCGCGTAGTCTTTCAAGCCCACATAGGCTCGCGCTTCTAAGAGTAATCTTTCCTGTTCAGGCATGCCCTGAACTTTGGCTAGTGAGCTCAAAGCTTGCTTAAAATCCCCTTGTTGCAACTCAAGACGTGACACTTCTTCGTAGTATTTGGCGTTGAGTCTCGCCGCAGCGAGCCAAGCGGTTTGCGCGTTTGACCACTCACGCGCCATCTGCCAATGTCTCGCCTGTTTGATAATCGTATCGATGTCCGTCTCTTTCAGCTGCAGGTTGGCATAAGCCTGCGCAGCTTTCTCTGGAATACCTTGCTGAGAATAAAGCTGTGCCTTGCTCAGTTGCAGGTTGTCAGGTACTTCAATGCCAGCGCGCTCTGCCGATACAAGTGTTGCGAGTGCGAGCTTGTATTGCTTAGTCTGCATGTATAGAGAGCTTAGTTGCTGCCACCACATCAGATTATCAGGCTGTAACGCGAGTAGCTTCTGGGTGGTTAGGATTGCACTCTTTAGATGATTCAGCTGCATTTCCGCGGTGAGCTGTAGACTCAGTGGTTGCAGTTTCGGCGTGCTGTCCAACTGGTGGTAATGCTTGATTGAGGCAAGCAGCGCTCTCCACTGTTGGAGCAGGTAGTGAGCGCGAGCTTTGTTTAACCATACACCCGTTATCTGCTCTTTCGATAGCTTTTCGTAGTTCTCGGCTGTCTTAGTGAGGTTGTCAAAATGAACTAACGCCTTTTCTGGCATATCTTCGGAGAGCAAAAGCTCGGCAAGCATACGCTCTGTTTGCCAGCCTTGTTCGTCTTTAAAGGCTTTGGTGTCGACGGCGATTTGTAGCTGAGTGATGGCTTTGCTCGGTTGCTCCGCCTGCCAGTAATAAATACCCAGCATACGAGCAACATAAGCACGGTCGAAGCTTGCGTTTGGCTGCAAACCTTCAAGCAAGGTGATTGCCTCGCCAAGTTTCTCTTCTTGCTCTAATTCATACGCTTTAGATACCTGAGCCGCAGTTCGCATGCCGAGCTCTTGGTTGGCGAATGCGCTGCCACTTATCACACTAAGAAATAAGGCTGAGAGCGCCAATAAACGTTTACTCATTGATTTAACTTAAACTCTAGTTTCACAGTCTGACCAACACGAGGCGTCGCCTCGCCATTGACCACCATAGGCTGGTATTTCCATTGCTTAAGAGCAACCATAGCTTCACGCTCAAACATGCGTTTTGGATTGGCTTCCACCACTTCAATATCCGTTGGGCGACCGCGTTCATCGATAGTAAATGACATCACGACGTAGCCTTGAATGTTACGCTGCAAAGCTCGACGCGGATAACGCGGCTCTTTACGGTGTAGCGGCATGACCTGTTGGTTCTGACCAATGTCAGGAACGGTCGGCGCATTCAAGGAAACACCAGCAACCGAGGTTGATACCGAGATGTTTGGTAACTGCGGCGTGCTTGGCGTTTGTACACTGGATACCTGCGAGCTTTGCTCTACGACAGCTGCGGAAGGCGGTGTCGATGGCATTTTTGGTGGCTCAGGCAGTGTACGTTGGCGTCTCGCGGTTTCACTGTCGGGTTCTACCATGACCAAGTCATAGCTTAGCCTTGGCTTTTCATCTGGCTTGGACTTGGGACCAATATCGATCATCCAGCTCATAAACGAGAATAGGGCAATCGCGAGCGCGGCTGCGAGCGGTATGCTCGCAAGAACTCGAATCATCTATGGACTCTCCGTTGCCAAGGCGATCTTAGTGACACCCGCACCTTTTGCGCTATCCATCACCTCGACGACTGTGCCGTTGAAGGCGTGTTTGTCAGCTTGAATCACCATTGAGGCATTCGGCTGCTCGAGTAGTAGCTTCTCGATAGTCGCTTGGACACGTTCTACATCCACACGACGTTTGTCGATGTAGATGTCATTGGCAGAGGTAATGGCAACGAATATCCCCGCGTCTTTTTGGCTCACAGCGTGACTTGCTTGCGGGCGATTCACATCAACACCCGACTCACGAACAAATGAGCTTGTTACGATAAAGAAGATCAGCATGATAAAGACGATATCCAGCATGGACGTCATATCGATATTGGCTTCTTCATTTTGTTTTCTTCGGTGACCTAATCTCATTGTGAGTCTCCATCCGCAGCCTTGCTAGCGTGAACATGGCTATGTTGGCGTTCACTTCTTAGCAACTGCTCAAGTTGAAGCAGGCTTTTGCTGCTCCATTTTTGAATACGGGAAAAGGCAAGCATACCTGACAGTGCTGCAACCATACCTGCCATAGTAGGGATGGTTGCCATTGAAATACCTGCAGCCATGAGTCTTGGTTGCGCGCTGCCTTGTGCCGCGAGCGTATCAAACACAGTGATCATGCCGGTTACGGTACCAAGCAGACCTAGCATCGGGCAGAGGCTGAGTAAGCACTTCAGCAGGTTTATGTTTTGCTTGAGCTTGTTTTCTGCCTCGCTGAGCATGGCATTACGCTGTGATTGTGCATACCAAGAGTAGTGATCTTGACGCGCGGCCCATTGATTGACCCAGAGCTTGCGTTCTGACGGGAATATCTTGGCAAAGTAAATCACGCGCTCAATCGCGACCACCCAAAATATAAACACTACGGCGGCCAGCCACCATAATACTGGCCCACCTTGCGTCATAAACTGGTTTAGGTGCTCGCTTCCTGGCAACCAACTGAAGAGGTTATGCGGCATACGCTTGCTTGCTCTCCGTGGTTTGCGCTTCAGCTTGCTGTGCAACCAGACCGACACTTTGTCTTTCAAGAACGTTGCGAATGGCTTCTGCTTTTGAGCTCAGTAGGTTGTGAGCAAGTAGCAGTGGCATTGCCGTGATAAGACCCAGTACCGTAGTGACCAGCGCCATTGAGATGCCGCCAGCCATGACTCTTGGCTCGGCGTTACCAAACTGAGTGATCACCTGGAAGGTTTCAATCATGCCGGTGACTGTGCCTAGCAGACCGAGCATAGGTGCTAGAGCTGCGAGAAGTTTTAGCATGCTCAAACCGCGTTCTAAGTGCTGCTGCTCATCCATAATGGATTCAAGCAGTCTTAGCTCAAGTGCTTCAACGTGCAGTTGTTTCTCGCTGTTGTAGACGCCTAGTACGCGACCTAGCGGGTTATCGGTTGGCGCTTCTGGTGACTTAAGCTGTTTCTTGATTTTCTGTTCTGTCGTAGTAAGAACTACAGCACGATACAGAGCGATGATCATACCAATCGCAAATAGACCAGCGATGATTTTGCCGACGATACCACCGTGAGCGAATCGCTCACTAAGTGTTGGGTTATCAGCAAGTTGCTTGTAAATATCGCCGCGACTCGGGTCGATAACAGCAGGTGCTTGACCTGTTACTATGCCCGCTGTATCCGCTGAAGTCGGGACTTCTTTCGGTAAGCGAGGGAAATCACTGGCAAGCTTGCCATCCCAAGCAACCGGACCGTGCTCTGCAAGCAGGGCAAAGTTGCCTAAGCGGGTGGCGTTAATCGTGGTAATTTCACCGGCGCCGTTAACAAATGGGACTTTCACGTCAGCATAGGTCGCGCTTGAGGCGATTTGCGCTTGGTAAGCATTCCAAAGGCCGGTCAGCTCCTGAATTGAAGGCAGTTTTTTAGCGGCAACAATATCGTCTATCGCTTTGATTTGTTCAGGCTGTTCGGTATTAGCGACAGATTGCTCTAGCTCAACTTGAAGTTCTTTCGCTGATTGGCGAACGACGCCGAACAGTTCACCTAAGCTGCCGGTTTCAAGGTGCAGTTTCTTTTGCTGCTCAGCTAGCGTGCGCTCATTGTCAGAAAACGCATTGCTAAGTGATTCAATGCTTGCTTCAAGTTGCGCTTTACGGCTTTCTAGCTCCGCTTTGCGTGCCGCTAGCGTTTGTTCTTCTTGTTTGAACTTCGCTTCACGTTCGCTGCTGTGGGCTTTTTCTTGTTGCTGTGCAGTTTGTGCTTTCGACGTCAGTGAGTCGGCAGCAATACTTGGTTGAGAGAAGCCAAATGCGATCAGCGCGGCCATCAATACTGTGTTACGCATTAGCTTGGATCCTTCTGTAGAGAAACCGGTAGCTCAATCAGAGCTGGAGAGGCTTGTTTGTTTGCAATCGCAAAGGCTTTATCGATTTGCGGAGCAAGCGCAGCGTCAACCACAACCCAGCTGTTTTGGTTGCTGTCCCATGTCCAGTATTGGTTTCTATCAAGGCTGCGAGCAACCAGTGACAATCTGCCTAGGTACAACTGCTCAGCTTCAATTTCACTGCCTACATTAATAAGTGAACGGTAGCTGCCTAGCTTGATGCCGTAATCCATTTCAATTTGGTAGGCTTCAAGGATGCGACGGTATTTTTCGGCATCGCTGACATCAGCTTGAGGCATCAGTGCTTTAAGCTCTTCCAGTCTTGCAAGGCGTACATCTTGACGAATTGGCTTGTCGCTCGAAATATGTTGTTCAAGCCCCTCAAGCATTTGATACATCAAAGGCACAACGCCTTGGCGCGTGTCGCTGATTTGCTCGAGCTGAACATTGATGCTCGCCATCTCTTCTTCTTGGTTACCAACGACGGCTTTTAGGTGACGCTCGTAGACTTCTAGGTTGGCAACTTCTTGCTCAAGCATGGCAATGTCAGACTTCAGTTCGAATGCCTTATCGCTGCTTTTATTGATGCGAGCTTGGCTTTGCGCGCTCTGTGTGATGGTTTGTGCTTCGACATTGCGAGCACTGTTGAGATCGTTGGCGCTCGTCATATAGCTGATGGTCAGCAATGGTAGCGAGCATAAAGTGAGACGAAGAGCCGTCTTGTTCATTTCTATAGCCTTCTGCTGTTACTAGAAAGTACCGATAATGTGTTGGGGTGATGTCCAAAGCGAAGCGATGCTGTCGTTCGAAACGAGGGCGTATTGTAGGTCAATAGCGAGCAGAAATACAGAGTAAATGATATTGATATGAGTTATCATTTGACTTTCGTCAATTAGTTATCTCTTTTACGTAAGAAAAAGATGACCTGTATAAAAGACAAAACCCTCGCTAAGGAGGGCTTTGGTTGTCATCAGCAGCGACGTTTCAGGCTCGTCGTTACCGAAAATTCTATGGTGAATGTGGGATAGGTTATAGGTCTACATCATCCAATGAGAAGTCCAAACCGATATCCATATCGTTGAGCTCTTTTTGCAGACGCTGCCTGTCTTTGATGGCTTCAATTTCGCGCCACTTTCTTTTGACAGGTTTCGAGCGACCCGCGCGGGCTCTCGGTGCATCCATTTCCGCAATGTCTTCCAGTTCAAAGCCGTCCATAAGCTACCTCTACTTTTGTTGTTCTCCCTACGGAGACCTTTAAGTACCATATTCTTACGCAGACTAACTTTGATATGTTTCTCATTTGTTTCGTGATTATGAATCTTTTATGCCATTTTGAACGCAATCTCACACTTTTGAGCCAAACGGTTGCGCAAAAAATAACCGCTTGAATCACAAAACGAAAAAGAGTTGGTGGTGCTATGTTGTTAAAACCGTGTGCAAGTGGAGCCGTAGGGCAGAGAGTTCGTGCTACGAGAAACGTTCTCATTGCCTGAGAGTGAGTAAAAAGTATTCCGTTTTGTAAAATAAGCGCTAGCCGTTGTGGTAACAAGGTTTGCTCGCGTTTTCTCAGCAGAGTGACTTGTCGCTGACTATGCTTGTTAGTTGTTGGTGAAATGTTATGGTTTTGGGACGGCTTTGAAAGTTAATTGCTTTGCTAACTGTTAACTTTTCGTGATTTTATGGTGAAAAATAACAAATATATACATATCATTGCGTATTGATTTTTACGTGGCATGCCTGCAAAATCCGCCCCGTCAAAAAATACGCCGACTTGTATGCCGTTCTCAAGTGGTAAGAAATACAAGCTAAGTTGCCGTGAAAAACAGAGAAACTAACAAAACTTCACGGATGGAGATAACCATGGCACTTAGGACGCACTTGGAAGTGCAGCTCGGACTCTAACTTTAAGTGAGGTTTAAAGTGACAGACGTTATCAATTTAATGAACGATCTACTTTGGGGATCGATTCTGGTTTATCTACTCGTAGGTGTGGGGATTTACTTTACAGTGCGCCTCGGGTTTATTCAGTTCCGCCATTTCGGTCACATGTTCAGTGTGCTGAAAAACAGCCGCAGAGCTGACACAGCAGGCATCTCTTCTTTCCAAGCTCTTTGTACAAGCCTAGCTGCACGTGTTGGTACTGGTAACATGGCTGGTGTTGCAGTCGCACTAACCGCTGGTGGTCCGGGTGCTATTTTCTGGATGTGGCTAATTGCTATGCTCGGTATGGCAACCTCGTTTGCTGAGAGTACCCTAGCACAGCTATACAAAACCAAAGATGATGATGGCAACTACCGTGGTGGTCCTGCTTACTACATGGAAAAGGGGCTGGGCATGCGCTGGATGGGCGTGCTGTTCTCTATCTTCCTAATCATCGCTTTTGGTTTGGTATTTAACGCAGTACAAGCCAATGCTATCGCCAATGCGATGAACACAGCGTTTGGCTTTGACCCAATGATTGTCGGTGTGGTGATTGTACTTATCTCTGCATTCGTCATCTTTGGTGGTGTGCGCAAGATCGCTCGTACGGCAGAGCTTATCGTTCCTGTGATGGCTTTGGCTTACCTTGTTCTTGCTTTCGTAGTGATGTTTATGAACATCGAGAAGGTTCCTGAAGTCCTTGCCTACATCTTCAAGAGTGCGTTTGGTCTGCAAGAAGCAGCGGCTGGTGGTCTAGGTTACGCAATTGCTCAAGCTATGATTCAAGGTATCAAACGCGGTCTATTCTCGAACGAAGCGGGTATGGGTTCTGCGCCAAACGCGGCGGCATCTGCAACACCATATCCGCCACACCCAGCATCTCAAGGTTACGTTCAGATGCTAGGTGTGTTCACGGATACCATTGTTATCTGTACCGCAACTGTGGCTATTATCCTGATGTCAGGTGAGTATGTACCACATGGTGAGGTGACGGGTATCGAGCTGACCCAGCGAGCGCTGAGCTCTCAGGTTGGTGATTGGGGCGGTATCTTTGTTGCGGTTGCGATTTTCTTCTTCGCATTTACCTCGATCATTGCTAACTATTCGTACGCAGAAACCAACCTGATTTTCCTTGAGCACAACCACAAAGCGGGTCTTGGTGTGTTCCGCATTATTGTACTGGGTATGGTGATGTTCGGTTCGATGGCTACGCTGCCAATGGTTTGGGCGCTAGCCGATGTTTCGATGGGTCTGATGGCGATTGTCAACTTGATAGCGATTATCTTGCTGTCAGGTATCGTGATTAAGCTGGCGAAAGACTACAACCAGCAACTGAAAGCAGGGAAGGTTCCGACCTTTGATGCGAATGACTACCCTGAGCTGAAATCTCAGCTTGAAGAAGGTATTTGGGATAACAACAAGGAAACGGCGAACAAGTAATCGCTTTTACCTATCTCAAAAATAGATTAAGCCATGCACTATTTCGTTGATGAAAGTGCATGGCTTTTTTTATACTGAAGCAAACCAATATTAAAAGAGTAAAGTCATGCTTATTGTTGTTTCACCTGCTAAGACCCTTGATTACGAGTCACCACTTGCGACAGAAAGGTTTACTCAACCTGAGTTGATCGAGCATTCTGCAGAGCTGATTAAAGAGTGTCGTAAATTAACGCCTGCCGATGTCTCCGCACTTATGAAGGTGAGTGACAAGATCGCAGGGCTTAACGTCGCCCGCTTTGAAGAGTGGTCAGAAACCTTCACGACCGATAACGCACGCCAAGCCATTTTGGCATTCAAGGGCGATGTGTATACGGGACTTGAAGCCGAGACTTTGTCGGAAGACGATTTTGACTATGCTCAGCAGCACCTAAGAATGCTGTCGGGTTTGTATGGCATGCTCAAACCTTTGGATCTGATGCAACCTTACCGTCTTGAGATGGGAACCAAGCTTGCTAATGAGCGCGGAACCAACCTCTACCAATTCTGGGGTGACATCATTACCAACAAGCTTAATGATGCATTGAATGCGCAGGGCGACAATGTATTGGTTAACTTAGCCTCAAACGAGTATTTCAAGGCAGTAAAGCCAAAGCAGCTTGACGGTAAGGTGATCACGCCGGTATTCAAAGACTGTAAGAACGGCCAATACAAGGTTATCAGTTTTTACGCTAAAAAAGCGCGCGGTATGATGGCACGTTACATCATCGAGAACCGTGTTGATTCGATTGATAAACTGACGGCATTCGATGTTGCGGGCTACTACTTTGTTGAAGAAGAATCGACGGCGACGGAACTGGTGTTTAAGCGCGAAGAGCAGTGATTAGTGGAGTCGAGATAAAGCAGAAGTAACTAGCTAATGCTCGCGGTATATCTCGTCATGCTCAAATTATACTTCGTCATCCTCACGAAAGTGAGGATCTCTGGCCGCGAGTGTCGCTCTCAAATTAAGTGAGTCACTTGCGGTGAAAGATCCCCTTTTTCAAGGGGATGACGCATATTAGGGACTACAACATACCTAGTTGTGTAGTTATTATTTGATAGAGCTATATCTAGAGTGGCGCGCTCGTTATTTCTTCTTAGCGCTTTTCTTTTTCTTCACCGCTTTTTTCTTGTCGTCTTTCTTCGGCTTTTTCTTCTTGAAGACTGGCTTTTTGTGCGTTGGACGCATGCCGTCGATGAAGCGCTCTTTGATAGTCTCTTTAGTGTAGCGAGCGACGCGATCCATCATTGGTTGATCGTGGGCTTCTACAATAGAGATAGCAATGCCTTTTTTACCTGCCCGAGCAGTACGACCGATGCGGTGCAGATAGACGTCAGCACTGCGCGGCATGTCGTAGTTGATAACGTGAGAAACATCTGGCAGGTCGATACCACGAGCAGCGATGTCGGTTGCGAGCAGAACGTTCACTTGGCCATCGCGGAAACGACTGATGGCGTTGTTACGGCGATCTTGCGGCATCTCACCTTGGATCCAAGAACATGGGATCTGAGAACTATCCAATTGCTGGCGCAGCTCGCCTAAGCGCTCACGGGTTTTTACGAACACTATGGTGCGCTGAGCTTGCTCAGTCAGGATGTGTTTGAGCAGGTTAAGCTTATGTGCGGCGTCATCGGCGCGGTGATACCACTGGGTGATCTTCTTGCGCTCACGCGTCGATGGCTGCGCTTCGAGTTCAGCAGGCTCTTTTAGAAGATCAGCTGTAAAGCCTTCTACACCGCGTCCCTCTAGCGTCGCTGAGAAAAGCAGTGTTTGTTTACGCCAGCGACATTCTGCTGATAGGCGATCAACCGTTGGGCCAAAGCCTAGATCAAGCATACGGTCAGCTTCATCTAATACTAACCATTCAATGGCACGACAATCAAAGCGCTCTGCCTCGATATACTCCATCAAACGACCCGGCGTCGCTACGACGATGTCTTGAGTCTCGGCAAGTGTGGAGGCGTGTGAGTCATAGGTAACGCCGCCTGTGATGGTTGCAACTTTAAGTCGAGTGTATTTCGCCAGCGCTGTTGCCTGCTCTGCCACCTGCATCGCAAGTTCACGAGTAGGAGTCAAAATCAAAATACGTGCTGGACCGGCTTTTTTACGAGGGAAGTCGAGCAAGTATTGAATTGCAGGGATAGCGAACGAGGCCGTTTTACCCGTGCCTGTTGGCGCTGAAGCGAGAATGTCACGTGCATCTAATGCTTGTGGAATAGCCTGAGCCTGGATCTCGGTAGGGCGGCTAAAGCCCATTTCTTCAATCGCTTCTAAAAGGATTGGATCTAAATCTAGTTCGGCAAAGGTTCTGATCACGGTAGTGTCTCCACAAGACGTAGGTTGCCCCCGAGCAAAAAAACATCGATCAGGGAAAAAGTAGGGCGGCTATTATACTCAAACCGAGGCGCGGCGCACTTACATTTTAAGGTAAAAATCTTTGGTTAGGGCAATAAAGTCCTCGGAGTATCCGCCAGATGCGCTATGAATAATGAGGCGTTCTTCATCACAGGCTTCAGAGTGCCTCTTCAGCGTAAACAGTAATCGGTTACACGGCTTGTTGATGGTTGCCTGTACATAGCAAATTCGATTCAAGTGCCAGCCTTTGTGCTGGGCAAGATCGATGAATTGCTCTCCCTCGACTTTAGGTAGTATAAAGCTAGCACTTCCTTCTTTATTCAGGAGCTGGTCACAACGATCAAGCAAATGCTCATGGGAGAGGGTATGTGTGTGTCTAGCGGTTGCTCTCTGGCTATTTTTCGCGGTCTCTCCGCTATTGAAATACGGCGGATTGCAGATGATGCCATCGAAACGGTGTTCAAATGGTTGCGCCAATATATCGCAGTGGAGCACAGTGATGCGTTTGTGCCATGGTGACTGCTGAATGTTATAGGTTGCATCGACAATGGCAGTCTCATCGATATCGACAGCAGTGATTACTGAATCGATAAATCGCTGGGCGAGCATCAAGGTCAGTAGTCCGGTGCCGGTACCAATATCCAATAGGGTGTCAGATGAATGAAACCTTGCCCATGCCCCCAGTAAAACACCATCAGTACTGACAGGCATTCCTGAGTTGCCATCGTGTATAGAGAACTGCTTGAATTGAAAGCCTTTAGTTTTTGTCGTGCTACAAATCATAGTTTATTTTGTTAATCGTTTGCTTTTAAGGGTTTGTCACTATTGTTAAATTATTGAGTAGTGAAATGCTCTGCATGTAAGCGATGTGTGTGAGAAAATGATCAAGATAAAAATTTACCTTTTAGTTTAAAATTAGTGGATCAAACTGCCAATTAACTGTAACAACAAATTAATGTGGTGTTTATCACCGCTTCTATTGCTTATTAATCATCGATTGTTCATCATGCCCGCCTAATTTTACGTGGCAACTAAGAGTGCTGCGGCAGACACAACATAACAAGTAAGGGCATATCTGTGAAACAGACGTTAAAAACAACAGATATTATAGCAGTCGGCTTTATGCTGTTTGCTTTTTTCTTAGGCGCGGGCAACATCATTTTCCCACCTCTAGCGGGTCAATTGGCGGGTGAAAACCTGCTACCAGCCATGACTGGCTTTCTTCTCACTGCAGTAGGTCTTCCTCTTATTACCATTATTGCTGTTGCAGTGGCTGGGGGCTCTTGGGAGCACCTCACGAAAGATCTGCCGAAGAAAGCAGCGACTCTAATCGCTGTCCTTATCTTTATTATCATTGGTCCAGCTTTCGCAGCTCCGCGTACGGGTCTTGTGGCCTATGAAATGGCTATTCGTCCATTCTTTGCTGATGCGGCGCAAATGCACCTAACGATTTTCTCAATCTTGTTCTTCGCTGTGGCTATGTCATTTGCATGGTCACAGGGTAAGTTGATCGATGTAATCGGTAAGGTGTTAACTCCGGTATTGTTTATCGGTTTGATTGTTTTGGCGGGTGCGGTGTTTATTGACCCACAAGGCGAGATGATTGCACCGGTTGGTGAGTACCTAAGTCAGCCACTGACAAAAGGTTTCCTTGAGGGTTACAATACAATGGACACCTTTGGTTCGTTGATGTTTGGTATGTTGATTGTCGATGCGCTGCGCAAGAAAGGCATTACTGAGCAAGCTGCGACCACTAAATACCTGATCAGCTCTGCGCTTATTGCTGCTGCGGGTCTAGCGTTTGTGTATATCTCTTTGTTCTATCTAGGGGCAACTAGTGCAACGGTTGCAGCGGGTGCAGATAATGGCGGCGCTATCTTAAGTCAGTATGTGCAGGCTCTGTTTGGTCCATATGGTCAGATTGTTCTGTCTGTTATTGTTCTATTGGCCTGTTTGACGACGGCGATTGGTCTTATCTCTGCATGTTCAGATTACTTTAGCTCGCTAACGTCAATCAGCTATCAGAAATGGGTCGTTATCATTGGCGTGGCGTGTGCGGTTGTAGCCAACATTGGTCTGGCTCAGCTGATTTCTCTGTCTGTACCAGTACTGTTCGCACTCTATCCGGTTGCCATTGCCCTAGTGGCATTGACATTTGCTCGCAAGTACCTAGCAAACCCGAAATTGGCATACCGCGTGGTTATTCTTGTGTCTCTGTCGTTCGCTATGATTGATGCCGCAAAAGTAACGGGTATTGATGTGTCATTCTTTAATGCATTGCCACTCTTTAGCGTTGGTATGGGCTGGGTAATGCCAACGGTTGCCGCTATCATCTGTATGTGCTTTGTAGGTCGTAACCATGAGAAGCTAGAACAAGAAGCGGCTTAATCACTAAGTATCAATATAAAAACGGCGCCTTGTTAGGCGCCGTTTTTTTGTCATTCAGGTTTAAAGCGTTTGCTGATACTCGACGAGGATCTGTTCGCACCAAGTGGCGATACGCTCATCACTCAGCTCATATTGTGAGTCCTCGTCTAGAGCGAGACCGACAAACTGGCTACCATCTTCGGTCAGCGCTTTAGACGCCTCGAACTCATAGCCTTGGTTATCCCAGTAGCCAATGAACTGCGCACCTGTTGGCTTAAGCTCTTCATGAAGCATTCCCATTGCATCCAGATACCATTCGCCATAGCCTTCTTGATCGCCTAAGCCGAATAATGCCACGACCTTGCCGCTTAGTGACACGCCACCGATTTGATCCCATATCCCGCCCCAGTCTTCTTGGAGTTCGCCGAAATCCCATGTAGAGATCCCTAAGATAAGTAGATCGTAGTCGCTCATCTTGGAAATAGGTGTGTCTTTTACGTTAAATATGTCCACGATATCTGGACCAATGATCTCGCGTATTTTTTCTGACGCCATCTCGGTGTAGCAGGTTGATGAACCGTAAAATAAACCTATTTTCATAACTTCACTGTATCGCTGTTGTAATGAGTGGCAGTGATTCTACTCTGAATTCGCCCATCTTTGCAGCGCTTATTGATCTGCTTGTTGTTTTTTATAGCATTCTTGTTTTTTCTCGCTTACTCTGTTGAAAGTACTGTATAAACATCCAAGAGGTAGTCGTGAGCGACGTGAATATCCAAGATCAGGGGCTAGTGGAACAATTCTTAGATTCCATGTGGATGGAGCGAGGATTGTCAGAAAACACCCTGGCATCTTATCGAAATGACCTGGTTAAGTTATTGAAGTGGATGCATGAACACAACTACAGGTTGGATTTCATCAGCTTATCTGGCTTGCAGGAGTACCAAACGTGGCTGACAGATCAAAATTACCAACAAAGTTCACGAGCTAGGATGCTGTCTGCGATTCGTCGCCTGTTCCAATATCTTCATAGGGAGAAGCTTCGCTCCGATGATCCCACCGCTTTATTGGTTAGCCCGAAGCTCCCGAAGCGTCTGCCGAAAGACCTGACCGAGGATCAAGTTACCGCCCTGTTGGAGTCGCCAGATCCTAACGACCCGATTGAGCTTCGCGACAAAGCCATGCTAGAGCTTCTTTACGCGACGGGACTTCGTGTCACCGAGTTAGTCAGTCTGACCATGGAAAACATCAGTCTGAGACAAGGTGTGGTGCGTGTGGTCGGTAAGGGCAACAAGGAGCGTTTGGTCCCAATGGGAGAAAATGCCGTCGATTGGATCTCGGAGTTTATTGAAAAAGGACGCCCGCTACTGCTTGGCGAGAAAACGTCAGACGTGGTCTTTCCGAGCAAGCGCGCCAAACAAATGACCCGGCAAACTTTCTGGCATCGTATTAAGTTCTATGCTGTGCTGGCGGATATTGATACCGAATTGTTGTCGCCTCACGTGTTGCGACACGCTTTTGCGACGCACCTTTTGAACTATGGGGCAGATCTGCGTGTCGTACAGATGTTATTGGGGCATAGTGACTTATCTACGACACAAATTTATACTCATGTAGCAACAGAGCGATTGAAGAACATTCATAGCCAGCATCATCCAAGGGCTTAATTTAACGTTTTCTATACAAAGGTGATTTTAATGAGCGTACTACGCCGCTTAACTCTACTCTCTCTGCCATTTTTCGTAACAGCTTGCGGAGCTGAAGAGACGCAAGCTACTCAAGCCGCGCCAGTGCCAGCGGCGGTCGCAGCAGAGATGAACACTCAGGCAGATGAAGCGGCGATTCGAGATCGTTTTGCCAAAATTGGTATTGAGATTTCCGAGATCGTCCCATCTGATATCCCAGGTTTAATGGAAGTGAGAACCCCAGGAGGCATTCTGTTTGCTTCCCCTACAGGTGACCATTTTATTGCAGGTACGCTTTATTCCATTGATGCAGAAGGTAATTACAAAGACGTGATTGCTGAGCGCCAAGCGCCAATCAACGCAGAGAAAATCGCTGCGTTTTCTGACAGTGTGATTGAGTATAAAGCCAAAGACGAAAAGTACGTGGTGACTATCTTCACCGACATTACGTGTGGATACTGCGTGCGCCTTCACAGTCAAATGGAAGGCTATAACGACCTAGGCATCACAGTTCGTTACTTAGCTTATCCTCGCCAAGGTGCTACGGGTTCGGTGGCAGAACAAATGGCTAAAATCTGGTGTTCAGAAGACCCAGCTGCGGCGATGCATGATGCAAAAGTGAATCGCAAAGAAGCGACATTCGATGGTGATCTTAAACAGTGCCAAGAGACGGTTACAAAGCACTACAACCTTGGCCGTGAACTGGGCATTAGCGGTACGCCAGCGATCTTCTTGCCAAACGGCGAAATGGTGGGTGGCTACCTTCCACCGGCAGACCTGATTAAACGTCTAGAACAAATCAAATAAGAACTAGGATAAGGGCTCCGATTACGGGGCCCAATACACTTTATGATAGAAATCCAACGTCGTCCTGAAGTCGATATTTCCGCACTTCCAGACTCCATTCCTGCTTTGCTGCGCCGCTTATACATCAGTCGCGGAGTCTCTGATGCTTCTCAACTAGAAAAAGCCGCCAAAGGGTTACACTCCTACCAACAATTGGCGGGTATTGACGCCGCCGTTGCACTGTTATTTGACGCGATTGAGCAGCAAAAGCGCATTATTGTGGTTGGAGACTTTGATGCTGACGGTGCGACAAGTTCGGCGCTTTCAGTATTGGCATTGCGTATGCTCGGGAGTCGCAATGTTGACTATTTGGTACCTAACCGTTTTGAAGACGGCTATGGTCTGAGCCCGGAGGTCGTCGATCAGGCGATTGAGATTGGTGCTGAAGTGATCATGACGGTCGATAATGGCGTGTCTTCTATCTCAGGTGTCCAATACGCCAAAGATAATAACATCAAGGTGTTGGTTACGGATCATCACTTACCAGGCTCTGAGTTACCTAACGTTGATGCGATGGTAAACCCAAACCTCAATGAGTGCGGTTTCCCATCCAAAGCGCTGGCAGGCGTTGGGGTGGCATTTTATCTGATGATGGCACTGTGCGTTTATATGCGAAAGCGCAACTGGTTTGCAGAGCAGGGTATGGCTGAGCCTAAACTCATGGAGCTTATCGATTTGGTGGCACTTGGCACGGTCGCTGACGTTGTTCCTTTGGATGAGAATAACCGCATCTTGGTGCACCAAGGACTACAACGTATTCGTGCGGGCAAGGCCAGACCGGGTATTCAAGCTCTGATTGAGATCGCAAAACGTGATGCGCGAAAACTGGTGGCGGCTGATTTCGGTTTTGCGCTGGGTCCGCGTATCAATGCTGCGGGCCGCTTGGACGACATGTCGTTTGGCGTCGAGCTACTCATGTCGGATAACATCCATGCGGCGCGTCGTATGGCGAGCGAACTCGATGGTCTTAACCAAACCCGAAAAGATATCGAAGAAGGAATGAAGCAAGAGGCTCTGGCTTTTTGTGAGCGTTTGCAAATCAGTGACAAATCAGAGCTACCTTATGGTTTAGCGCTTTTTCAGCGAGATTGGCATCAGGGCGTGATTGGTATCTTGGCATCTCGAATCAAAGATAAATTTCACCGCCCTGTGATTGCGTTTGCAGATGGCGGCGAGGGCACGATCAAAGGCTCATGTCGCTCGATTCAAGGTTTGCATATGCGCGATGCGCTCGACAGAATTGATACGCAAAACCCTGGGCTAATTTTGAAGTTTGGCGGCCATGCGATGGCGGCGGGTCTCACCATCATGGAAAAAGACTTTGAGCGCTTTAGTAAGCTGTTTGATCAAGTGGTGCGTGAGGAGCTTGGCGATACCGCGCTGAAGGGAATTATTTTGTCAGACGGTGAGTTAACACCAGAAGAGTTCTCTATGCACACGGCAGAACAGATTCGTGCTGGTGGTCCATGGGGACAAGCTTTCCCAGATCCTGTATTTGATGGTGAGTTTAAGGTGCTGCATCAAAAACTGGTTGGTGAGAAGCATCTTAAGCTGATGGTCGAGCCCATGCACAAAGGGTTTGGTACCAATATTATGCTGGATGCGATCGCCTTTAATGTGGATCTACGACGCTGGCCAGATGCCTCAGTAAAAACCGTCACCCTTGCCTATAAACTGGATATCAACGAGTTTCGTGGAAACCAGTCACTGCAACTGATGGTCGACCATATTGAGCCTCGCTAGGGGCTCATGAAATAGGTCAAGGAAAATCGATATTTTCCTGTATCTTCGTCACATTTTTGAGTAGAATTCTGCGGTTAAATTCTACTCATAAATGCTGAGCAAATATGTTTGAAATCAATCCTATCAAAAATCGCCTACAGGATGTGTCTGAACGCACAAATATCCTGAGGGGGTATCTTTGACTATGACGCTAAGAAAGAGCGTCTAGAAGAAGTCAACGCAGAACTTGAACAACCGGATGTATGGAACGAGCCTGAGCGTGCGCAAGCACTAGGTAAAGAGCGTGCCTCATTGGAAGCGGTTGTTGAAACCATCGACCTTCTTGACCAAGGTGTAGAAGACGTAGACGGTCTTCTAGAGCTTGCGGTTGAAGAAGAAGATCAAGAAACCTTCGATGAAATTGAACCAGAACTTGCTGAACTGGAAGCTAAGCTGGAGAAGCTTGAGTTCCGTCGTATGTTCGCTGGTGATCACGATGCGTCAGATTGCTACATTGACTTGCAATCGGGCTCTGGTGGCACGGAAGCACAAGACTGGACCAACATGATGCTACGTATGTATCTTCGTTGGGCAGAAGCGAAAGGCTTCAAGACAGAAATCATTGAGGTATCAGAAGGTGAAGTTGCAGGCCTTAAAGGCGCAACTGTGAAGGTATCAGGCGAGTACGCTTATGGCTGGCTACGTACAGAGACAGGTGTTCACCGCCTGGTTCGTAAGTCTCCATTTGACTCAAGCGGCCGTCGCCACACTTCATTTGCGTCTGCGTTTGTTTATCCAGAGATTGATGACAACATTGATATCGAGATCAACCCGTCTGATCTTCGTATCGACGTATACCGCGCGTCTGGTGCGGGTGGTCAGCACGTTAACACCACGGAATCTGCGGTTCGTATTACCCACGTTCCTACTAACATCGTGGTTCAGTGTCAGAACGATCGTTCTCAGCATAAAAACAAAGATCAAGCGATGAAACAGCTACGTGCAAAACTGTTCGAGCATGAACTGCAAAAGCAAAATGCAGAGAAGCAAGCGAACGAAGATGCTAAATCTGACATCGGTTGGGGCAGCCAAATTCGCTCTTACGTACTTGATGATTCACGCATCAAAGACTTGCGTACTGGCATTGAAAATCGCAACACTCAAGCGGTTCTTGATGGCGACTTGGACAAATTTATCGAAGCTAGCCTAAAATCAGGCCTGTAAGCTTTTCACCACTTTTAAAACGGGATACATCGAAAAATGACTGATGCTGTTCAAAACGAAAACGCACAAGAAGAGAATAAGCTAATCGCTGAGCGTCGTAGCAAGCTGGATCACATCCGTAAAAGCTGCAAAGCGAACGGCCACCCAAATGATTTCCGTCGTGAGCACCTAGCGGGCGACCTTCAAGCGGAATTTGGTGAGAAGACGAAAGAAGAGCTAGAAGAGCTAAACCACGTAGTGGCAATCGCAGGCCGTGTTATGGCTAAGCGTGGTCCATTCCTAGCAATTCAAGAAACGTCTGGTCGCATCCAAGCATACGCAGCAAAAGATGTTCAAAAAGAGCTGAAAGAGAAATACCAAGGCCTTGATATCGGTGACATCATCGGTGTGAAAGGTGCACTGCACAAGTCTGGTAAAGGCGATCTTTACGTGAACATGGAAGAGTACGAGTTGCTAACGAAAGCACTTCGTCCACTACCAGAGAAGTTCCACGGTCTCACTGACCAAGAGATGCGTTACCGTCAGCGTTACGTTGACCTAATCGTTAACGAAGACTCTCGCCACGCATTCATTATTCGCTCTAAGCTAGTATCGGCAATCCGTAATTTCATGAGCTCAAAAGGCTACCTAGAAGTTGAAACGCCAATGATGCACGTGATCCCTGGAGGTGCAACGGCACGTCCATTTATCACGCACCACAACGCGCTTGATATCGACATGTTCCTACGTGTTGCACCTGAGCTTTACCTAAAACGTCTAGTGGTTGGTGGCTTTGATCGCGTATTCGAGATCAACCGTAACTTCCGTAACGAAGGCCTATCGCCACGTCACAACCCAGAATTCACTATGATGGAGTTCTACCAAGCGTATGCTGACTACAAAGATCTGATGGATCTAACGGAAGAGATGCTAAGCACGGTAGCGATGGATGTTCTAGGTTCGACGTCTATGCCTTACGGTGATGAAACCGTTGAGTTTGGTGGCACTTACGCTCGCATGAGCATGTTCGAAGCGATCAAACACTACAACCCAGACCACGCTGAAATCCAAGCGCTAACAGAAGAAGACCTCACTGACCGTGACAAGATGGTAGCGATTGCGAAATCTGTACACGTTGAGGTTGAGACGTTCTGGACATGCGGTCAGCTTCTTGAAGAGATCTTTGGTGAGACAGCTGAGCCTCAGCTAATCCAGCCAACGTTCATCACTGGTTACCCAGCAGATATCTCTCCACTGGCGCGTCGTAGCGATGACAACCCATTCTTCACTGACCGTTTTGAGTTCTTCATCGGTGGTCGTGAAGTTGCGAACGGCTTCTCTGAGCTTAACGATGCAGAAGATCAAGACGCACGCTTTAAAGCGCAGGTTGATGCGAAAGATGCAGGTGATGACGAAGCGATGTACTACGATGCAGACTACATTACTGCACTAGAGCACGGTCTACCACCAACAGCGGGTCAAGGTATTGGTATCGACCGTCTAGCAATGCTATTTACTAACACGCACACGATTCGTGACGTTATCCTATTCCCAGCGATGCGTCCGCAACAATAATCGTATATCCATCAGCAAGATGGTGAATGATTCCTACAAAGCCTCTCTTCGGAGGGGCTTTTTTCATGCCACATTTCCGAGAATGTTTATAGAAAAGTTAGAAATCGTACACTAGTCTTAATTATGAGACACATCTGTACGTTTTAAACGCGATTGCCGTGTTTGATAGATGGTTTTATTTGCATAGAATAAATCTATTGAATCTAAAAACAATAATAGGAATGATGTAATGGGAACCGAATTTCGGATGGATTCAATCCCCGGCTCTTTAGTGGTTGTAGGGGGCGTGTACGAGCCATGGCTCTCTGTATTGGAGCAGGCGGGATGGCGCTGTACCCAATGTTCAGATTTACGTAAAGCTGATGCGTTATTTTCAGAGATTGGTCCCTGTATTGGAATTGTAGACCTAACTCGCGATGATTTCAGTCTTAACGGGATTGCGAAACTAGTCAGCACGCACAAGCAGGTGCGTTGGATAGCCTTTATTCGCGAGTCTCAATTGGGCTCAGATACGATTTGCCAATTTATCGTTAACTTCTGTATCGACTTTTTTACGACACCTATTCCGGACTCACGATTGATGAGTACCATAGGACACCAACTGGGTATGCTCAAGCTCGAGCAGAAGGTGTGGCCGCATAATGGTAATGACAGCGATCTCGGGATTGTCGGACAATCTTTACCAATAAGACGTTTACGCGATCAGATTCGTCGAATTGGCCCCACCGATGTCAGTATCATGATTCATGGCGAAGTTGGCGCAGGTAAAGAGTCTGTGGCGAAAGCGATTCACCGCTGTTCTGCTCGCTCACAAAAGCCTTTTGTAGCGGTAAATTGTCGCGCATTCTCAGATGCTCGTTTTGAGAATGAGTTTTTTGGGATGCACGATCCCGAACAAAGCTCGCTACTTGATCAAGCCTCTGGGGGAACGATCGTTCTCAACGATATCTTTACTCTACCCGCGAAACAGCAGCTTAACTTATTGAAGTTCTATCAAGATGGTCAAATAGAAACGGCGAAAGGAACCAAAGAGTTTGATGTGCGTATTCTGGCTGCCGATTCTTCGGATATTGAAAAAGCTCTGGGAGACGGCTCCTTCAATGAAGAGCTATTTCACTGTATCAATGTGCTTAGAATTAATGTCCCTAGCCTAAAAGAACGCGCGACTGATATTTCTTTGCTCGTCGCTCATTACATCAACCAGTTTGCAAAAGAGTTTAACTCTCCTGTTAAGTCGATTGATGATGATGCCATTAAAACGCTTACTTACTACCACTGGCCAGGCAATGTTAAAGAGTTAATGAACCAAGTTAAACGTGCCGTACTCATGACTGAAGAAGAGGTGTTAGTTAAGAAGCACTTCGAACTTCCAGGTACATTCTCTGGCAAGCGGAGCCTCAAGAGCATACGAGAGCGTTCTGAACGTGACGCACTTATCTTGGTGCTAGATAGCCATAACGGCCAGGTTACTTTAGCGGCAAAAGAGCTGGGTATTTCTCGAGCTACTATGTATAGATTACTCAATAAGCACAATCTAATCACGGAAGAAACAATCTAACTTCCTCCAGTTATTCAGCTTAATCACCTAAAGGCGCCGTGGCGCCTTTATTTTTTTCATACAGGTTGCAGTCTAAACTAGATGTTAGTCGCACTATGAATATCCAGTACAATATCGTGTTGTATATTTCCGGTTTAAAATTAATCACCATAGTTAAAGGTAAAAGCTATGTAATAGTCGGCCTTTAAGTCCTCATTCGGTTTGTGACTAGAGTTTTCCGTTGTTTTTAACTTTTTTTTATATGATATGTTGATTTAATATACGGATTGAATAAGAATTAACCGTGAGCAAGACGCTCAACCTATCAAATTTCAGGATTAATAAGTCAGTATGGAGGCGCAGAAAATGATGAATCGCATTTCTTTTATCAACACTTGTGCTGCTTTCCGTACCGATGCTGAGCATATTATCGATCGTGATTCGATCGTAATTATGGCCGATAAACCGGTAGTAAAATCAGCACAAGATTAATTAATCCGTAACCTTATGAGGCTGCGGAATAGCAGTCACGTAAGAGTCTAATTACCTCCAAGACCGCTATTTCTCTCCTCTGTAATATTCCAATCAGGAGATTATTATGCGTACATCTTTTTATCTAACTATCGCAACTTGGCTTATTAAAGCAGACATTCAAAAAGAAGAACGTGAGTGGAAACGACGCTACCGCCGCAGTGCTTATCAACTACCTTTGCACAATGAGCACTTGTTGAGAGACATTGGCTTAGACAAAGAAGGTCGTCCTCTAGGTCGTGTCGCTGCACCTCAAGTTGTCGCTAAACGTAAAGCTCGTCATCTTCGTCGAGAATTACAGTCGCGAATAGCTACGTAAACCAAGGCGGGTAGTACGACTACCCGCCGACTATCAGAATATCGAGAAATATCTAATGAGTTGTAGTAGATATTCTCAATACCTAAGTTTAGGGGCATGGATTAGAATATTGTGCCCCTATTACTTGAAGCTCTTCTAGTAATTCATTTGAAAGCGTAACGTCGATACTGTCTATATTGCTTTTTAACTGAGTGAGATTTGTCGCTCCAATTATATTCGAAGCAACAAATGGACGTTGATTGACGAAAGCGAGCGCCATTTGCGCGGGATCTAAATCATGCTTATGAGCGAGATCGACATAAGCTTGTGTCGCTTCGATGCCTTGCGGCGTAAAATAACGAACGAAGCGTTCAAATAGACTACAGCGAGCGCCTGCGGGCTTTTGTCCATTAAGATATTTACCACTCAAGCAGCCAAAAGCGAGAGGAGAGTAGGCGAGCAGGTCGACGCCCTCATGGTGGCTGATTTCTGATAAACCCACCTCAAAACTGCGGTTCAATAGGTTGTAAGGGTTTTGAATTGAGACGATTCTCGGTAGATCGTGCTTTTCAGCGAGCTTAAGGAGCGTCATCACCCCCCATGGGGTTTCATTCGAGACACCGATATAACGAATCTTTCCAGCTTTGATGAGCTCATTGAGCGCCTCTAGCGTTTCAATAAGTGTGACTTCCTCATTGCCTTCAAGGTAGGGGTAATTCAGCTGGCCAAAGCAATTGGTTTTCCGTTGTGGCCAGTGCAATTGGTACAAGTCGATATAGTCAGTCTTCAAGCGCGTTAAGCTGTCATCGATCGCTTGGTGAATGTTACGTCGATCTAAGCTCATATTATCGCGGATGTAAGGTACGTTACGTGGGCCTGCAACCTTGGTGGCGACAATAACTTTTTGGCGCTTGTCTGAGTGAGATAACCAGTCGCCGATATAGGACTCCGTCAATCCCTGTGTTTTTTGTTTAGGTGGGACGGGATACATCTCTGCGGTATCAATGAAATTGACGCCACGCTCAACGGCATAATCCAACTGGTCAAATGCATCTTGTTTGCTGTTCTGTTCACCAAAGGTCATGGTACCTAAACAGATTTTGCTCACTTCGAGCGAAGAATGTGGGAGCTTGTGGTATTTCATTGAGCCATCCTTGCTTGTCGTTGTTTGATTCCACTATACCCCGTTTTTATAAAAGATCTGTTCAATAAATGCGCAACTAGCTACTTATTGGCTAAACTGAGAGTTATCAGTAAAGCATTATCCACAAAAGAGAAGGAGGTGGACTATGCAAAAGCATCAGCTCGATCGATGGTTACATGGACACCACAAAGATTCTTATAAACCGCCTAGAGTGTTCGTAATTGGTTGTGCTGATATTTCACATTATCTACTTGCAGTGGAATACAAGCACAAACTTGAACCGATCAAAGAAGACGATGAGCCGATCCATTACGAGTCTTTAGACTCGGTAAAAGAAGCTCTGACCCGTCTAGGCGTTGAGAAAGCATATTTGCGACTTCATAATGCCTATGATGAGTGCGGAAGCGCTGAGATGAACCGGTATTGCGACATTGAACTGAATCTGCATTGAAAACCAGGGCAGATGTTAGGCAAAATAAGTATCTAGTATGTAGCTAGTAAACTTTGCCCTGAGGTAAAAGCCTCGAGGTAAGGTTTTGATTGGCTGTCCGCTCGCACCATAAGCTTCGGTTTTAGCGCGGCTGTTGGCGGCTTTCGGGCGTATTTGTAATACCTCGCCGCTTCTGGCTGTTATTTGGTTGACCCCGCCAAGCGCGATAAGATCCATCAACTCTTCCCAGTCATTGCGCAGCAGCGTCTCTTCTTCTTCTGACGGGCTCCAGATAAGTGGAGAACCCACTCTTCTCTCTGCGACCGGAATTTCACGTTCACCTTCAACCGGCAGCCATAACACGCGAGATAGTTTGTTTCTGATGTGACTCGTTTCCCAAGTCAACCCTGTGATGCCAGTCAAGGGCGCAACACACACAAAAGTCGATTCTAGAGGCTTGCCATTATAGCCGACAGGAATGCTCTTGAGCTCGACACCGATTTCTGGAAAGTCCTGAACCGGCTTACTGCCAGCCGTGGCACCGAGATGCCATTCGAGAAGTTGTCCCACCCAGCCCTTATCTCGTTTGAGATTTTCAGGCACTTTCATATTTGCTTGCTCGGCAAGTTCGCCAAATGACACACCTGCGATGCTGCGAGCACGTTCGAGCAGTTCTGATTCTGTAGCTGGAGTCGTTTTCATGTTTGCTAGTACAGTTGGCTGGATAGACGAGATTGAGTTTACCACGTTAGCGTATTTGTGCTCTGTACAAAAAGAGATCACTCTGGTGGAAAGTTGATCTATTATTAACTTATCCACAGGTAGGATGGTAAATACCGGTGATTTATCGACTTCTGTATAAATAATCAGTGGTATTATGCCTATAAAACACTTGATATATCAGGGTTTGTATGAATTTTATCAAATTCGATGTGGATAATTTAGCTTGTGGTTGATCTTTAACCGATCTGATCTTTTCGTTAATTTTTAAATTGCTAGTTCAAAAACAAATGATTGATACTTCTTTAAGTTACTGAATTTATGCTAATAAAATTTAATTGGTACATTGTTGGCTTTTATAGGGCTTTTATACTAAGTTGAGTTTTTCCTAGAGATCAAAGATTCTGCACACAGTTATTCACAGAAAAGGTGAATAAATGTGGTCTAGGTCTCATTGCTGTGTTGATAACTAGCGTTTTGTTCGAATCTTATCCAATGGCTTTCAAAGAACTGGGAATTGTTCAAATTTACACATCCTTAAGTTTGCTCAAGTTGGGGATATGTGGAAAAATCAAGGTAATGAAAATTTAATTGAGGTTGGCCAGTGATAGATGGCGATGGTTACCGACTGAATGTTGGTATTGTAATCTGTAACAACCATGGTCAGGTCTTCTGGGCTAAACGATACGGACAACACTCATGGCAGTTCCCTCAGGGCGGTATTGACGAAGGTGAATCCCCTGAAGAGGCCATGTATCGAGAACTGTATGAAGAGGTGGGGCTCACTAAGAACGACGTCAAGGTCGTTGCGGTCAGTCGCCATTGGCTAAGATATAAGTTACCCAAGCGCTTAGTTCGCTGGGATTCGAAACCTGTCTGTATTGGGCAAAAACAGAAATGGTTTTTACTGCGTCTGGATTGTGATGAATCCAAGATCAACATGCAGCGCGGTAATACCCCTGAGTTTGATGGTTGGCGTTGGGTGAGCTATTGGTACCCAGTAAGACAAGTCGTTTCTTTTAAGCGTGATGTCTATCGCCGAGCGATGAAAGAATTTGCATCCTTGGCAATGCCGTTTAAGGAACGAAAATTTAAAGGCAAAAGAAAGCATCGAAGAGGGTAAGTATGCTATCGCAACTAAGGGATATAGTTGAGCACGTTTCAAAAGTTGAAGACGTGCATGCGGCCCTCGAGATGTTAGTACAACAAACATGTGCAGCCATGAACACCGAGTGCTGCACGATTTACCTTGCTAACAAAGATAAGCAGCGCTTAGAGTTGATGGCCACTCAAGGCCTCACCTTTGAGGGTGACACAATCCAAATTGGTTTTGATGAAGGCTTGGTGGGGTTGGTGAAGCGTACAGCAGAGCCTATCAACTTAGCCGAAGCTGCTAAACACCCTGCTTTCAAGTTTTTCCCAGAACTTGGTGAGGATGTCTACCACTCCTTCTTAGGCACACCAATTATTCATCGCAAGCAAGTACTTGGCGTATTGGTCGTGCAACAAAAAACATCCCGTCAGTTTAGTGAAATGGAAGAGTCTTTCCTTGTCACGCTGGCTGCGCAGGTTGCGGTTTTGATAGCCCACGCCATCGCTCAAGGACATGGATTCTTTGACGATAACGCAGTCCCAGTGATTAAAGGTATTGGTGCGTCATCCGGTGTGGCCATAGGCCCGATTTGGTGGGACAACACTCAGCCTGATCTTAGTGATGTTTTTCCCGCCTCCACCTTGGATGTTGCTAGAGAGCAAGAGCTTCTTTCTGTGGCGATTGAGAATGCGCTGGCCGATTTTAAGCGTATGCGTAAAAAGCTCGATCTCGAGCTGAACAAAGACGCGTTAGCCATATTCGATCTCTTTACCCACTTGCTCAACGATCCAATGTTGAGAAATGATCTCAAGGCGCAGATTCAAAAAGGCGATAAGGCCGATTGGGCCTTAAGACAGGTGGTTGAAAGCTATGCCAATCGCTTTGCAAAAATGTCTGACGTCTATCTACGTGAACGTGCACAGGATGTGAAAGAGCTTGGACAGCGCCTGCTGTTTTTCTTACATGATACTGAATACCCGGTTCATGAATTTAGTGAGCCGGTGATATTTGTCGTTCGAGAACTCACCGCCTCGATTCTCGCTTCTATCCCAAAAGAACAACTGCTCGCAGTCGTCTCTCTTGAGGGGGCTGCCAACTCGCACGCAGCGATTTTGTCGCGTGCAATGGGCATTCCTGCTGTAATGGGCGTAAACACCAACCCTGCACTGCTCAGTGGCAAGCTCGGTATCGTTGATGGGTACAGCGGTGAAATATTCCCTGACCCGAGCCATGAATTGCTCTCTGAATATCGAGAGTTGGTAACGGAAGAATCTGAGTTGTCTCAGATGGTGGAGTCAACCGCGGGGCTAGAAGCTGCTACCAAAGATGGTCAGCGTATCCAAGTGATGCTCAACGCAGGTTTGAGTGCCGATACCAGTATTTCTATTAATAAGAACGTAGACGGTGTTGGATTATATCGAACCGAGATCTCGTTCTTGCTTCAGCAGCAGTTTCCATCTGAGGAAGAGCAGCTACATCAGTATCGTTCTGTCCTGAGTGCTTATCCAAGCAAGCGAGTTGTGATGCGAACGCTGGATATTGGTGGAGATAAAGCGCTGCCGTATCTGCCAATTGATGAAGACAACCCATTTTTGGGCTGGCGTGGTATCCGCTTCACACTGGATCACCCTGATATCTTCCTTATTCAGATCAGGGCGATGTTGCGCGCCAGCGTCGGCATTGATAATTTGAGTATCCTCTTGCCCATGGTGTCGTCAGTGCAAGAGTTTGATGATGCCGCGACATTGATTGAACAAGCTTATCAAGAGGTTCTCGTTGAGCACCCTGAGGTGAAGAAGCCGGAAATTGGTGTGATGATCGAAGTGCCCTCTATGCTCTACATCTTGCCGTTTATGGCTGAGCGGGTCGACTTTGTCTCGGTGGGAACCAATGATTTAACCCAGTATCTGCTGGCGGTTGATCGAAATAATGCTCAGGTTGCCGACATCTACGAAACCTTGCATCCATCCGTATTGGCAGCGATGAAACATATATTTGAAACCTGTCAGTCTTATCATCTACCTGTTTGTATTTGTGGTGAGCTTGCGGGCGATCCAATTGGTGCACTACTGCTTGTTGGTTTGGGGTATGACACGTTAAGTATGAACACCTCAAACGTTGCTAAGGTAAAGTATTTGCTTCAACAAAGCTCGCTTGATGAGCTTAAGCAACTTGCTGACAAAGCGCTGATGCAACCTTATGGTAAAACCATCTACAATCAGATGCGCGAATACTTCGAGAATAAAGGGCTCGCGGGCTTTATTCGTGCAGGCAAATTTTAACTTTACTATTTTGGTCGTTTTGTGAATTACGAATTAATACTGCTTTTGTTGCTGCTTGGCGCTGTAGTAGGGACCATGTCTGGTCTTTTAGGGATTGGCGGTGGACTTATTGTGGTGCCCGCATTGGCGTTTTTGCTACCGAAGTTTCACATTTCGAGTGATGTAGTGATGCACATTGCATTGGCTACTTCGCTTGCCTCCATCATTATTACCTCTGGCTCTTCTGCGCTCAATCACCTCAAATTGGGTAACGTAGATCTGTTTGTTATCAAGTGGTTGATGCCTGGTGTCGTCATCGGTGGTTTTGCTGGATCTTATGTTGCTGAGTGGATTCCCTCTCATTATTTACCTAAAGTGTTCGCTTTCATTGTGCTTATGCTCGCCATTCAGATGTTTTTATCGATCAAGTCGCAATCCGTGCGTTCGCTGCCTTCACCTGCGGTGACGACATGTTGCGGTGCGGGTATTGGCATGATTTCCAGTCTAGCCGGGATTGGTGGTGGCTCAATGTCGGTGCCATTTTTGAGCAAACACGGTGTCGAAATGCGTAAAGCAGTCGGCTCATCCTCAGTGTGTGGTTGTGTGATTGCGATTGCCGGTATGATAGGGTTCGTGATTCATGGTGCGAAAGTGGACGGTTTACCAGAGTACAGCGTCGGCTACGTCTATTTGCCCGCGTTATTTGCGATTGCCGCGACGTCGATGATTACGACTCGTTTTGGTGCCAAGTTGGCTACGACCATGCCAACACCGAAACTAAAGAAGATTTTTGCGGTCTTTCTATTGTTCGTTGCATTCTCTATGATGTTCTAGCCCCAATTAATCAATAATTTTTAAGTGAGCGTTTTATGTCTCAGGGATATATCCAATTTCCTAATATTGACCCTGTTCTGTTTGAGTTAGGTCCTTTGTCGGTTCGCTGGTACGGTTTGATGTACCTGATTGGCTTTGCTTTTGCGCTATGGTTGGCAAATCGCCGCGCCGATAAGGCAGGCTCTGGTTGGACTCGTGAACAGGTTTCAGATCTGCTGTTTGCTGGCTTCCTTGGGGTCGTTATTGGCGGTCGCGTCGGTTACGTGCTGTTTTATGGCTTCGAAGAGTTGATGCAAGACCCGCTTTACCTGTTTAAGGTATGGACCGGTGGTATGTCATTCCACGGTGGGTTGTTGGGTGTCATCAGTGCGATGTTCTGGTATGCACGAAAAAATGGTCGCACCTTCTTTAATGTTGCTGATTTTATTGCGCCGCTTGTACCGTTTGGTTTAGGTATGGGGCGTTTAGGTAACTTCATGAACAGTGAACTTTGGGGACGAGTCACCGATGTGCCGTGGGCGATTATCTTTCCTAACGGTGGCCCGTTGCCGCGCCACCCATCACAACTCTATGAATTTGCCCTAGAAGGTGTGGTTCTGTTCTTCATCCTGAACTGGTTTATTCGCAAACCGCGTCCTGAAGGCTCTGTCTCAGGTTTGTTCTTGCTCGGTTATGGTACGTTTAGATTTATGGTAGAGTACGTCCGCGAGCCGGATGCGCATCTTGGCTTGTTCGGTGGATTTATCTCAATGGGACAAATCTTATCCCTACCAATGGTTATCATTGGTGCCTTGATGGTTGCGTGGGCTTACAAAGTGAATGGCGCAACCACCTCAAACGTTTCAAAGTAATAGGAATTGTCGTGAAGCAGTATTTAGACTTATGTCAGCGTATCGTTGACGAGGGTGTATGGGTAGAGAATGAGCGAACAGGTAAACGTTGTTTGACTGTTATTAATGCGGATCTTACCTACGATGTTGCCGGCAATGCCTTCCCGTTAGTCACAACACGTAAGAGCTTTTGGAAAGCGGCGGTCGCAGAGCTACTGGGTTACATTCGCGGTTATGATAATGCGGAAGATTTTCGCAAGCTTGGCACTAAGACATGGGATGCCAATGCAAACCTAAATGACGCGTGGCTAAACAATCCTTACCGTAAAGGTGAAGATGATATGGGCCGCGTCTACGGTGTTCAGGGCCGAGCTTGGGCAAAACCGGATGGTGGTCATATTGACCAACTGCGTAAGATTGTCGATGATCTGACGAATGGGGTCGATGATCGCGGAGAAATCCTTAATTTCTATAACCCTGGTGAGTTCCATATGGGTTGTCTGCGCCCTTGTATGTATAGCCACCATTTCTCATTATTGGGCGACACTCTATACCTAAATAGCACGCAGCGTTCATGTGATGTACCGCTGGGCTTAAACTTTAATATGGTTCAGGTTTACGTGTTCTTGGCGATTATGGCTCAAATCACAGGTAAGAAACCTGGCCTGGCGTACCACAAAATTGTCAACGCGCATATTTATGAAGATCAGCTAGAACTGATGCGAGATGTGCAACTTAAGCGCGAACCACTGGCAGCGCCAACATTCCGTATTAACCCTGATATTAAGTCTCTTGAAGACCTTGAAACGTGGGTGACATTGGATGATTTTGAGGTGATTGGCTATGAGAGCCATGAACCTATTCGTTACCCGTTCTCTGTGTAACGTTGATTAGAAACGCCGAGCATCAAGCTCGGCGTTTTTCTTTCTGCTGATCACCAGCTTATCGCCTCGCGCTCGGTGAAGAAACCAGCCGTTGGGCCATCCTCAGCTAATGTCGCTAGCCAAATCGCGGTATCGGCGCCTTCCCGTGGCGTTTTCAGTTTGACGCTCTCTCCGTACTCAGGGAGCTCTTCTAGATTCATACCTGAATCAACCCAGCCAGGGCAGTAAGAGTTCACTTTAATCCCAAAAGGTTCTAGCTCTTTAGCGAACAGAACAGTGTTGGCGTTGACACCAATCTTGGACGATTGATACGCAGCGCAGATGTCATCTCGCCAAGGGGAATGCATGTCGGATAACTGCGACAGTTGGGCTGCTTGACTGGAAACATTAACCACTCTAGCACTGCTCGACTTCTTGAGCAGCGGGGTCAGTGCTCGTGTCAGCAAGAAGGGACCGATCTGGTTAACTTCAATTACGCGTCGATAGGTGTCTTCATCGATCAGAGATGGATGCTTACCGAAATCGGTTAGGATAGAAGCGTTATTGACCAAAACATCCAGGTGACCAAACTCTTCATGGATTTTGTTGGCGATGGCTGGAAACATCGATGACATGGCGAGATCAATTTTAACGTGTGACGCCATATAGCCTTTATGACGGAAGTCATTGGCTAGTGCGCCGCAAGATTGAATATCGGCCATGATGACATGGAATCCTTGTTCCATAAGCATTTCCGATGTGGCTAAACCGATGCCTTGATATGCACCAGTAACGAGAGCAATTTTGTGCATGATTGACCTTTTTTGTGGCGTTCAATCACGGCAGTTTATCGGCGGGGAACAGAGGATGGCAGTAACATAGGGGGATGTTACTTATAGGTTACTGCCAAAATGTGAAGGTAAAATGCTAGTCGTAGTAGTACTCTTCGGCGATCTCTTCTTCAACAATTTCTTCCTCGACGATTTCCTCTTCGACAACAACATCTGTTGCCACTTCACAGGCACCCTCGTCATACGCTCCGTCTATGGTACCAACAACCGCACCGGTACCGCCTCCGATAGCTGCGCCAGCCGCTGCACCACTGCCACCATCGACAATACCACCAACCACGGCACCAGTAATTGCGCCGTCTACCGCACCATCAATCGCACCTTCTGCGGTTTGATCGCAGTAATAGGCGAAACTAGGAGAGGCGATAAGTGAGGCTAGAAGTAGAATTTTTGTTTTCATGACAAGGTCCTAGATTGAGTAACTGCGTATTAGAGTAAACAAGGAATGTGCGCTGAGTAAGGTCGGCAGCGTCAATCTTGGGTTAGATTCTGGTTGTCGTATTGTTGGGGTGTATTAGGTTTGATTAGAAGTGTTTGTGTATCAATATCTGGAAGCCTAAACTCAAGTTCAGGGTGCAACTTGCTAAGCGGTAACACCTTGACTCATAATGAAATGAGTGATGATTAGGAGAGCAGATAATGCGAGTGTACGTATGGATGTTGGTCGCCTTGCTGGTGGGGTGTAGCAGTGGACCAGATGAGATTAAAGTAGCGGATGAAAAGCTGCTTGTTAGCTACCAAGATGCCCGTGAAGACGCGACACCTTTCAAGGGTCAACCCGCTCGTTGGGGTGGTGTGGTGGCTAAGCTCACCAATCCTTCAGCGAATAGTAGTGAGCTGCAGATCAGCCATTTTGAGTTGGACTCTAAAGGAAGGCCAGATGAAACACGTCAGGGTAGCAGTCGCTTTGTGGTCAAAGTAGAACGCTTTTTGGACCCCAAAATCTTTATGCTAGGCAAACCGATGACGTTTGTTGGCACTATTGTGGAGCAAACTGAGATAAAAGTAGGTGAGCAGACCCTATCTGTCCTTGTGCTCAAAGCATCAAATTATTACCTTTGGACAGAAGATAAGCGCATCAAAACCTACTATGTCGGCGACCCGTTCTACAACTACTACTATGACAGATATTATTATTGGGATTACGTCGATGAAGCGGATCTCATCGAGCATTACGACGCCTATGATGCTTACGACGCGTATGATGCCTACGACTATGGCGATTTTTAGATAAAAAAAGACCCAGCTTCTTAGCTGGGTCTTTTTTTAAGTTTTAACCTTAGGCTGTTAGCGCGAGGATGGAACCAGGAATCACTACGAAGATAGAGACTAGGTAACCAGCAACCACAGCTTTGTTTTTAATGGCCATATCTGAGATATAGTCCGCGCCTTTCACTGGAAGCTCACGTAAGAACGGAATACCAAAAATGAACACCGTTGCCATAATATTGAACACCAAGTGCACTAGAGCAATCTGTAGCGCAAATACAGCGTATTCACCAGATACCGCCGTCGCAGCAAGTAGACCCGTGATACATGTACCGATGTTCGCACCTAGCGTGAATGGGTATACATCACGAACCTTTAGAGCACCTGTACCTACTAGCGGTACCATCAAGCTTGTTGTCGTTGATGAAGACTGAACCAGTACAGTAACGATTGAGCCAGATACGATACCGTGAATTGGACCACGACCAATTGCGTTCTTCAGAATCTCGCGAGCGCGGCCAACCATCAGGCTCTTCATCAGTTTGCCCATCACTGTGATAGCAACAAAGATAGTCGCGATACCCAGAACGATGAGTAGCACACCACCTGTGACGCTACCAAATGCACTTAGTGGCTCTTGGATTGCGCTCACTACCGGCTTAGTGATTGGCTTGATGAAGTTGAGACCGCCCATACTTACATCACCAGTTGCCATCATAGGTGATACAAGCCAGCTAGAGATCTTATCTAGCACACCGAACATCATTTCCAACGGCAGGAAGATAGCTACAGCAAGCAGGTTGAAGAAGTCGTGAATCGTTGCACTTGCAAAAGCGCGTTTAAATTCTGTATTGCAACGAACGTGACCTAGGCTTACTAGGGTATTGGTTACGGTTGTACCAATGTTAGCACCCATGATCATTGGGATTGCTGTTGTGACAGGCAGGCCACCGGCTACCAGACCAACAATAATAGAAGTAACGGTACTAGAAGATTGGATAAGTGCCGTAGCAACCAAACCGATCATCAAACCAGCAACTGGGTGAGAAGCAAACTCGAACAGCACTTTTGCGTGCTCGCCAGTCGCCATTTTGAAGCCACTACCTACCATAGAAACAGCAAGTAGCAATAAGTAAAGCATGAATGCCAAGTTAGCCCAGCGCAGCCAACGCGTCGTAGTCGACATAGGAGTCGTCGCTGTAGTTGCTTGGTTCATCATAGTTTTCTCCGTTTGGCCTTGGTTAATCTATTTGCGGCCTGTTGTTGAATCTGACGCGATAGTAGAACTCGAATATTACAGAAATATGACGAAACTATTTCTATGTGAATTAAGTGCGATCTTAGGTTGGTTTTTAGTCTATAAATTTGAATTTGCGACTTTAACTTGTTGATTTTTATGAATTATATTCTATGTGAGAAAAAGAGATTAATCTGACCTGATTAATGAATTAAATCGATTTATATTGTCTGGTTTGTCAGTTATATGACAGTGGCGTGTCTAATGTGACAGTTAGTGGTTCGTAAAAACAGTATTATTTACTTAATAATTTCGGTTTTAACGAATATTGTTGGATTGGACAGATTTTGCTATAAATGTAGGTCACTCTTTTTAGGCGAAATAGCATGTCTCACCTTAACTATAATCATTTGTACTACTTCTGGATGGTGTGTAAACAAGGCTCAGTCACCAAAGCGGCAGACGCTCTGTTTTTAACCCCTCAAACTGTCACGGGGCAAATCAAAGCACTGGAAGAGCGCATGGATGGCAAGCTAACCAAGCGAAACGGCCGTAGTGTTGAACCTACAGAACTGGGTCAGCTGGTGTATAAGTATGCCGATCGTATGTTTGGCCTAAGTTATGAGATGCTCGACATCGTTAATTACAGTCAGCGCTCTAACTTGCTGTTTGATGTCGGCGTTGCTGACGCGTTATCAAAACGCTTGGTGAGTAAGATTTTGATGACGACGATACCAGAAGACAACAATATTCATCTACGCTGTTTTGAATCGACGCACGAGATGTTGTTAGAACAACTCGCTCAGCACAAGTTGGATATGATCCTGTCTGATTGCCCAGTTGATTCGAGTCAGAGTCCGGGGCTATTCAGCAAGAAGTTAGGGGAGAGTCGTATGAGCTTCTTTACTTCAGGACATATGGACAATGTTAGCTTTCCAGAAGTATTAGAACAGACCCGCCTTCTTATCCCAGGTAGTCGTACCTCAATGGGACGAAAAGTGCTTCAATGGTTTGATCAGCAGGGGATTCAACCTAACATTCTAGGCGAGTTTGATGACGTAGCTCTGATGAAAGCCTTCTCTATGTATAAAGATGATGTGATTTTCCTAGCGCCGAGTATCTACATGTCGGAAATTAAAGACCAGCGACACTTGCAGCTTATCGGTGATATAGAAGATATCAAAGAAGAGTACTACGTCATTTTTGCGGAGCGTATGATTCAACACCCTGCGGTGAAGAGTGTATGCGAAGCGGATTTTACTGACTTACTTGCGTTTTGAGTAAGCTAACAAATTACTCTTTCCAATTACACTTAATTAAACAAAGCGTTACCATACACGTCCTAACCATGTAGAATGTGCTGGAAATTGCCAAGGTTGCTCAAAAAGCAGCCAGTAGGTAGTAATCGGTGTCGCGAAAAGATTTAGAGGTAGACTATGAACTTGCAGGATATGGAGAAAAACTCAGCACAAGCGGTTGTACTCTTGAAAGCGATGGCTAATGAGAGGCGCCTGCAAATTCTGTGTATGCTACACAATACTGAGCTGTCTGTCGGTGAACTGTGTTCTCGCCTAGAGCTAAGTCAGTCTGCATTATCTCAACACTTAGCTTGGCTTCGCCGAGATGGCCTGGTGTCCACTCGAAAAGAAGCTCAAACGGTGTATTACACACTAAGCAGTGGAGAGGTACGTCAATTAATTGAAACACTACATGGTATGTATTGCAGTGATCACTAGTAGGTAGTGGAAGGCGCGAGCAACGAATGTTGCGAAAGAGAGCAGCGAAAGAAACGACAGATACAAAAAAACCGGCATTAGCCGGTTTTTTTAACACAATACAAAGTCTAAATTATAGAGCTTTGATTGCAGCAGAGAAGCGTGCCTTGTGACGAGCAGCTTTATTCTTATGAATAAGGCCTTTAGTCGCCATGCGGTCAAGGATTGGAGTAACTTCTGCAAATGCTGAAGTTGCTGCTTCTTTGTCGCCAGCTTCGATAGCTGCGATTGTTTTCTTCATGTAAGTGCGCATCATAGAACGACGGCTAGCGTTGTGCTGGCGACGTTTCTCAGCTTGGATAGCGCGCTTCTTAGCAGATTTACTGTTTGCCAAGGGTCTAACTCCCAAAAACTTAGTTCGGTGACAATTTAAGGGCGAGGAATATCCCTCATTTGCGCTCAATTGTCAAATGATTTGTGCAAAAACCCGACGATATAAAACAACTTTTGATATCTGTGGGCTATCGCGGTTAAGATGGCGGGGATTCTAACAGTATTTTTCGACCAATGCTAATACTAATCCTCTCTTCAATAACAAAGGCTATTGAAACCGATAAATAGCAAAGCATTGGCTAGGTAATTCAGAGGTTATCGTGAGTAAACGCCTTCTTAAGTCAGGCATGATAGTGAGTGCCATGACGCTGGTGTCTCGAGTATTGGGACTGGTTCGTGATGTGGTGGTGGCGAATCTAATGGGGGCAGGGGCGAGCGCTGATGTCTTCTTCTTTGCCAATAAAATCCCCAACTTTCTTAGACGTCTTTTTGCAGAAGGCGCATTCTCTCAGGCATTTGTGCCGGTACTTACTGAATATCATGCCTCGGGTGATAAAGACAAAACTCGAGAGTTAATTGCCAAAGCCTCAGGGACGCTTGGCGTCATTGTTACCATAGTTACCTTGCTGGGTATTCTTGGCTCGAGTGTCGTGACGGCACTGTTTGGCTTTGGTTGGTTTCTTGATTGGCTCAACGATGGACCCGCAGCACCCAAGTTTGAACTCGCCAGTTTGATGCTCAAGATCACTTTCCCTTATCTTTGGTTCATCACCTTTGTCGCCTTGTCTGGGGCGATTCTCAATACCTTAGGTAAGTTTGCGGTTTCCTCTTTTACCCCTGTTTTTCTTAACGTGATGATCATTGCCAGTGCGTGGTTCATTTCACCTAACCTTGCTCAACCAGAAATTGGTTTGGCGATAGGGGTATTCTTGGGCGGCTTTGTCCAGTTCGCGTTTCAAATTCCCTTCCTTATAAAAGAGGGTGTACTCGTTAAACCTAAATGGGGTTGGCGCGATCCCGGCGTAACTAAGATCCGTACCTTGATGATCCCAGCGCTGTTCGGCGTATCGGTTAGTCAAATTAACTTGCTATTCGATACCTTCATTGCCAGTTTCCTAGCCACAGGTTCAATTAGTTGGCTTTATTATTCAGACCGTCTTCTAGAGTTCCCGCTTGGTTTGTTTGGTATTGCGATTGCTACCGTGATTTTGCCGGCACTGTCGCGCAAGCACGTGGATGCGCACAGTGAAGGCTTTGCCCACACCATGGATTGGGGGGTGCGCATGGTGATCCTACTTGGCTTGCCCGCCATGTTGGGACTAATGGTACTCGCCAAACCTATGCTGATGGTGCTATTCATGCGCGGTGAGTTTACGCCTCACGATGTTGAGCAAGCATCTTTGTCTCTCTTGGCTTATGCATCTGGCTTGCTTAACTTTATGTTGATCAAAGTGCTGGCACCGGGCTATTACTCGCGTCAAGACACTAAGACACCGGTGAAATATGGCATTATTGCCATGGCGTCTAACATGGTCTTCAATGCTATCTTTGCTTACTACTACGGGTATGTGGGTCTGGCGATGGCAACGGCCCTGTCTGCCTTCATTAACATGGCACTACTCTATCGTGGTCTTCACCGTCAAAATGTTTACCGTATAACCAAGAAAACCATTGGTTTTGTTGTTCGTCTAGTGGTTGCGGTTGCGGCCATGGTGGCGGTATTGCAGTGGCAGCTACAAGACATGCAGCAATGGCTAAGCTGGGGCTTATCAGAGCGTATTTTGACCTTAACGATTCTGATTGGTCTTGGTGGCGTCACTTACTTAGTTGCACTGCTTATCTTGGGAATTCGTCCTAAAGACGTAAAAGCAGCGACAGATTAACAATGATTGGTTATAATCCGTCAGTTTCACACTCGTAACATTTACTCAAGCAGGTGGTTTAGTCGTTTCATGGAACTCATTCGAGGCATACATAACCTTAAAAATCAGCACCATGGCTGCGTTTTAACCATCGGCAATTTTGATGGTGTTCACCTCGGACATCAGCGCGTACTGAATCAAGTAAAGCAGAAAGCATCGCAACTGGGTTTGCCTGCGGTTGTCATGACATTCGAGCCTCAACCTATGGAGCTGTTTGCCAAAGACAAAGCGCCAGCGCGTTTGACACGGTTGCGTGATAAGTACGAACTGCTTGAGAAAATGGAACTGGACCGCCTATTGTGTGTGAACTTTAATCAGCGATTTGCCAGCTTAACTGCGGAGTCTTTTATTCGAGACTTGTTGGTGGGTAAATTGGGTGTTAAGTTCCTTGTCATCGGTGATGACTTCCGCTTTGGTAAAGGGCGTGAAGGCAATTTCGAGATGCTTCAAAAAGCGGGCGGAGAGTTCGGTTTTGAGGTTGTGAATACGGCAAGTTTTCGTGTTGAAGAGACTCGAGTCAGTTCAACGGCCATTCGTCAGGCTCTTGCCAATGACGAGCTTGATGCGAGCGCAGAAATGTTGGGGCGTCACTATACTTTGTCCGGGCGTGTTGCCCATGGTCAAAAGTTAGCGCGTGGCTTTGGGTTTCCAACTGCCAACATTTCACTTAAGCGTTATGTCGTTCCTGTCCGCGGCGTCTATGCGGTGCAGGTGTTTGGTGTTGATGATAAGCCGCTACCGGGCATTGCCAATGTAGGTAAAAAGCCAACGGTTGCGGGGACAACGCCAGATCTTGAAGTGCATATCTTTGACTACGAGGGCAACCTTTATGGTCAACAAATTGAAGTGGCACTGCTTCATAAAATCCGTGATGAGAAAAAATTTGAGTCATTGGAGCTGCTTAAGCAGCAAATAGAATTGGATGCTGATGTAGCAAGGGTGTGGCTACGTCAGTTTAAGGGTTAGCGGAAGATTCCACCGCTAACATAATGTCTAACTTTCGCCCAATACAACGGAATTAAGAATCGATGAGTGAGTATAAAGATACCCTGAACCTACCTGAAACAGGGTTTCCAATGCGCGGCAACCTGGCCAATCGTGAGCCAGAAATGCTTAAGCGTTGGTACAAAGAAGATCTTTACGGTGAGATCCGTAAAGCTAAAAAAGGCAAAAAATCCTTCGTGCTACACGATGGCCCTCCATATGCGAATGGTGACATTCACATTGGTCACGCTCTAAACAAGATTCTTAAAGACATTATTATTAAATCCAAAACACTTTCAGGTTTTGACGCACCATATATTCCAGGTTGGGATTGCCACGGTCTGCCTATCGAACTAATGGTAGAGAAGAAAGTGGGTAAGCCAGGTCAAAAAGTGACTGCGGCTGAATTCCGTGAGAAATGTCGCCAATACGCGGCAGGTCAGGTTGAAGGTCAAAAAGAGAGCTTCAAGCGTCTAGGTATTCTTGGTGAGTGGGACAAGCCTTACCGCACTATGGACTTTGCAACTGAAGCAAACATCATCCGTGCACTAGGTAAGATCGCTGATAACGGTCACTTACTAAAAGGCTTCAAGCCAGTTCACTGGTGTACAGACTGTGGTTCTGCACTTGCTGAAGCAGAAGTTGAGTACAAAGATAAAGTGTCTCCTTCTATCGATGTACGCTTTAAAGCGGCAGACGAAGCTGCGCTAGTGTCTAAGTTCGCACTAAGCGAAGGTCATGAAGGTCAGGGTGACATCTCAATTGTTATCTGGACGACCACACCATGGACGCTGCCAGCTAACCGTGCGGTATGTCTACGTGACGATCTTGAGTACGTACTTATCCAAACTGAGGGTGACAACCCTGAGCGTATTATCGTGGCTTCTGAGCTTGCGAAAGACGTGATGGATCGTGCGGGTATCGAGCACTTCCACAACCTTGGTTTTGCGAAAGGTGCGGATCTAGAGCTTTCTCAGTTCAACCACCCATTCTATGATTTCACTGTTCCTGCGATCCTAGGCGATCACGTAACGACTGAATCAGGTACTGGTGTGGTTCACACAGCACCTGGCCACGGTCAAGAAGACTTCGCGGTTGGTCAAAAATACGATCTAGAAGTGGCGAACCCAGTAGGTTCAAATGGCGTTTACTTGCCTGATACTGAGCTATTTGCTGGCCAGCACGTGTTTAAAGCTAACGATGCGGTTGTAGAAGTACTGAAAGAAAAAGGTGCTCTACTTCATCATCATGCATACGAGCATAGCTACCCACACTGCTGGCGCCATAAGACGCCAATCATCTTCCGTGCAACACCTCAGTGGTTCGTATCTATGGACCAGGCGGGTCTACGTGCAAAAGCACTAGAGTCAATCAAGGGTGTTGAATGGATGCCTGAGTGGGGTCAAAGCCGTATCGAAGGCATGATTGAAGGTCGTCCTGAGTGGTGTATCTCTCGTCAGCGTACTTGGGGTGTGCCAATCGCTCTGTTCGTTCACAAAGAGACAGCAGAACTTCATCCAAACTCGCTAGAGCTGATTGAAAAAGTGGCTCAGCTAGTGGAAGAGAAGGGCATTCAAGCTTGGTGGGATGTAGAAATCGCAGACCTACTTGGCGACGACGCTGACCAGTACGAGAAAGTTCTGGATACACTCGACGTTTGGTTCGATTCTGGTGTGACTCACTACTCGGTTGTAGATTCTCGTGAAGAATTTAACGGCAACAGTGCAGACCTATACTTGGAAGGTTCTGACCAACACCGTGGTTGGTTCCAGTCTTCGCTGATTTCATCTATCGCGATGAAAGACGAAGCGCCATACAAGCAAGTGCTAACGCACGGCTTCGTGGTGGATGGTCACGGCCGTAAGATGTCTAAGTCAATCGGTAACGTTGTTGCGCCAAAAGATGTGACTAACAAGCTAGGTGCGGACATCCTGCGTCTATGGGTAGCATCGACTGACTACACTGGCGAAGTTGCGGTTTCTGATGAAATCCTAAAACGCTCTGCAGATGCTTACCGTCGTATCCGTAACACGGCTCGTTTCTTCCTAGCAAACCTAAACGGTTTTAACCCAGAAACTGACCTAGTACCAGCAGAAGAAATGGTGGCCCTGGATCGCTGGGCGGTAGGTCGCGCGCTAGCGGCTCAAGAAGAGATCGTAAAAGCATACGAAGAGTACAACACGCACGGCGTGACTCAGCGTCTAATGCAGTTCTGCTCTATCGAAATGGGCTCGTTCTACCTAGACGTGATTAAAGACCGTCAGTACACAGCGAAACTGGGCGGACACGCACAGCGCAGCTGTCAGACAGCGCTTTACTACATCGTTGAAGCACTTGTTCGTTGGATGGCACCTATCATGTCGTTCACTGCTGATGAAATCTGGAACGAAATGCCAGGCAAGCGTGAGAAGTTTGTGTTCGCTGGCGAGTGGTTCGAAGGTCTGTTCGGTCTTGCTGAAGGCGAAGAGCTAAACAACGAATTCTGGGCTGAAATCCAAACGGTTCGTGATGCAGTAAACAAGCAGCTTGAAGCGGCTCGTGGCGAGAAAACCATCGGTGGTGCACTACAAGCTGAAATCACACTGTTTGCTGATGATGCGCTAACGGCGAAGCTTAGCAAACTAGAAGACGAGCTACGTTTTGTATTGCTAACGTCTGCAGCAGCGGTTAAGCCAATGTCTGAGAAGACAGATGCAGCGAAAGCAACAGACCTAGAAGGTCTATTCGTTGAAGTAGCAGCTACTGAAAATGAGAAGTGTGACCGTTGTTGGCATCACACTCCAGACGTAGGTACTATCGCGGGTCACGAGAAGATTTGTGGTCGCTGCGTATCGAACGTAGACGGTGAAGGCGAAGTTCGTAAGTTCGCTTAATGGTAAGCTAACCGGAACTTTTGAAAGATTTAACAGCCCCAGTTTTTACTGGGGTTGTTTTTATCAGCTAACTGATTGAACATATAATTCATTGAGTGTTTGCTACCAAAGGTAGCGATAAAGGAAACAGATGAGCGAAACGGCAATCACATTTCGACAATCAGGTGTACGCTGGCTTTGGCTAGCGGTAGTGATTTTTATTGCTGATATCAGCATCAAGCTCGTAGTCATGGATAACATGGGTTACGGTTGGGCAAATCGAATTGAAATCTTGCCATTCTTCAATTTGCTCTACGTCCATAACTATGGTGCAGCATTTAGCTTCTTAAGCGACCAGGCAGGTTGGCAGCGCTGGCTGTTCACCGGCATCGCGTTTGTCGTCACCGGTATGCTGACCTATTGGATGAGCAAGCTTCCGGCAAAAGAGAAGTGGAACAACATTGCGTATGCCATGATCATCGGCGGCGCAGTAGGTAATGTCTTTGATCGTGTGGTTCATGGCTTTGTTGTCGACTACTTGGACTTTTACTGGGGCAACTATCATTGGCCTGCTTTCAACCTAGCAGACATGGCGATCTGTATTGGTGCGGCGATGATTATTATCGATAGCTTTCGCAATAAAGAGCAAAAGTAGCGCAGATAACGAATAACCTTAAGCGCTGTGCGTTGATATGCACGGCGCTTTTTTATATAACAAGCTAAATGATAAAGAGCTGCTGTGCGTATCAATCAACACAGACTCAATAACACAAGGAAGCCGTAACGTGAGCATCATTTCCCAAGATAGCGCTGTCACCCTCCATTTTACTATTAAGCTGAGCGATGGCTCTGTAGCCGACAGCACCCATAATATGGGTAAGCCAGCCAAATTTATTATTGGTGACGGTAGCTTAAGTGACAATTTTGAAAAATGCTTGGTGGGTTTGACGTCTGGTGACAACAAAGCCATTGAATTAAAAGCCGCAGATGCGTTTGGTATGCCAAATCCAGACAATGTTCACCATATGGATCGCGCAAAGTTTGTAGGTGACTCTGAGGTTGAAGTCGGTACAATAATGGCCTTCTCTGGTCCTGATGGTATGGAGATCCCTGGTATCATTACGGATATTGCGGGTGATTCGGTAACGGTCGATTTTAATCACCCGTTAGCAGGGCAAGATGTCACCTTTGAAGTTGAAATTCTCGAAGTAGAATAAAACCACCCAGATAAATACGATAAGTAATAGCGGTTCCTCAATGAGTAATGAAATGAAAATTAAACTAGCTAACCCACGTGGCTTTTGTGCGGGTGTAGACCGAGCGATCAGCATTGTTGAACGTGCGCTTGAGATGTATCAGCCGCCAATCTATGTTCGTCATGAAGTGGTACATAACCGTTTCGTGGTTGAAGGCCTTAAGCAGCGTGGAGCGATCTTTGTTGAGGAACTGAGTGAAGTGCCTGATGACAACATTGTGATCTTTTCAGCTCACGGTGTGTCTCAAGCGGTTCGTAAAGAAGCAAAAGCGCGTGAACTGACGGTATTTGATGCGACTTGTCCGCTGGTAACTAAGGTCCATATGGAAGTGGCTCGTGCGAGTCGCCGTAATATGGAAGTAGTGCTTATTGGCCATGCAGGTCACCCAGAGGTGGAAGGGACTATGGGTCAGTACTCAAGTGAGACTGGCGGCATGTACCTTGTTGAGCGTCCAGAAGACGTACTAACGCTCGAGGTTAAAGACCCAAGTAACCTTCATTACGTGAGTCAAACCACACTGTCTGTGGATGAAACCGCGGATGTGATTGATAAGCTTCGCGAAGTGTTCCCTGAGATCCAAGGCCCTCGTAAAGATGACATCTGCTATGCAACGCAAAACCGCCAAGATGCAGTCCGTGAACTAGCTGGTGCCGTGGATGTTATGGTTGTCGTAGGCTCGACCAACTCTTCGAACTCAACGCGTCTGAAAGAGCTTGCAGAAAAACTGGGTACACCGGCATACCTCACAGACACGCCTGATCTGATTGAAGCAAAGTGGTTTGAAGGTAAAGGTCTGGTTGGCGTGACCGCGGGTGCGTCAGCGCCAGAAGAACTGGTTAATCAAATCATCGACCGAATCAAAGCCCTAGGTGCTGATGACGTGGAAGAAGTCTTAGGCCGTGAGGAGAACATGTTCTTTGAGGTGCCAAGAGAGCTTCAAGTGAAGGTTGTCGATTGATAGGGATATCAATGTCTATCGAAAACGCCGCGTTTCTCACGCGGCGTTTTTTGTTGTATAAGAATGAAGAAAAACAACGAGTTCGTGCCTGTGAAATGACACTTATATGAACAAAAGTAAAAAAAGATTTCTATACCGAAATTGGACTTTACTCACAGGCGTATTTTGGTATCCTACGCCGCGCTACCAGTAGGGTAGTTTTTTCGGAGATAACTATGAACAATACCGACCATCCTCCTAGTATGAAAGGAGAAGAATAGCCTCACGTCGGTAATTGCGATCTTCGCTCCTACCGTTGAGGTAGGTGTATTCCTTTCTGTAACACCCTGATATTTTTCTCCTTTCTTCTATTTAGTCACTCTATAAGTGTGCTTGTTGCATGGCAGTTGTACTGTGTCTAACTGCGCCCATAGAGAGTTGACGTTTTGATGGTCGTTACCAACGCTAATCGGGAGATTCGCCATGACGGTAATGAGCAATACATATATTGAAAATGCAGCACCTCGCTTCTCGGAAGAGGAGATCAGTGCAGCAACAAAAGCATTCCTACAATACGACACAGATCAGCAACTGAACTTACTGACAGTGATGCCGATTGATGAAGCAGTAGGTGTGTTACAACACTGTGCCCTAGGGCAAGTGCAATTTCTAATTGAAGAACTTGATCTGCAAGGTCACGATAAGCGAGCAAGACTGTTCGCTCACCATTTGGGGTTAATTCACTCAGAAGCGGAAACCACAGGTGGCTATCTAACAACAGGTGTACTCGAGCACGTTAAACAGCGTATTGGCTGGATCATTACGTTGGCTCTATTGGGTATCGTATCTGGGCTTATTATTGCACAGTATGAAGATACGCTTAGCCAGCTTGTACTGCTTGCCGTCTATATGCCGGTGATCGCCGCCGCTGGCGGTAATACGGGTACTCAGGCTGCGACCTTGGTCATTCGAGCTTTAGCGACAGGCGAGCTACGCAAAAGGCAGTGGCTTGACGTGTTGTGGAAAGAAAGCCGCGTGGCGGTCTGTCTTGCGGCAGCCGTTGCACTCGTGATGGTAGGGCGCATACTGGTCTTTGGCGATGCAAACTCAGCGGGTGGCTTTGATATTAACTTGATTGCGATGGCCATTGCCGTGGCACTGTTTATTCAGGTCACAGTGTCCACGACTCTAGGTGGCGTGTTACCAATCATTGCACGTGTATTCAAACTGGACCCAGCAGTGCTTGTGAGCCCAGTGCTAGCCTCTATCGTTGATATCTCAGGTATGTGGATTTACTTCACTGTGGTCAATCACTTCTTAGGATTGTCTTAACCACTCAAGAACTCGGCTATCTAATCGCAGAGAACGCAAAGCGCAGCTATTGCTGCGCTTTGTTGTTTGAGCGTTCTAACGAGAAACTGTAATCGACGACTTGTCGATAATAGGCTTTCTCGAACTGGGTGAGCGGCGACTCTACAGGTTTGCTGGTCGTAGGCTTCTGAGGGTGATAGTCCGTCACAAATTGCACGAACAAGCTCTCACGTTCTCCTTTACTACCCAGGCCAAATCCCATCATATTGTAAGTACCAAACAATGAACCACTTTTTGCGACAAGTGCACCCTTTATAGGGGCTTTTCGCATGCTTGAGCGATACTTTAGTGTGCCGTTATTTCCTGAAACTGGCATTAATCGAGCGAGTTTTAATTGGCTGTCATTGTTATGGATGTAGCTAAGGACGTGCTGCATCTGATTGGCTGTCACACGGTTATTACGAGATAATCCTGAGCCATCTTCAAGAACGGCGAGTTCAAGATCGATGCCCGCTTTATCTTTCAAAATGGCTTTAATCGCTTCAGTACCGTTGTTAAAAGAGCCGGGCTCATTAAAGTAGGTCGCGCCTAGGGTTTTGGTGATGTTATCCGCATAGAGGTTGTTGGAATCTTTGAGCATGACAGCAAGCAGGTCATTCAGCGGACGAGAGCGCTGGACGAACAGTGGCTTCTGGCTGGTTATGTTGGGCGTACCTACTCGCACTTCACCTGAGAGCGTGACGCCAAGGCGTTGTAACTCAGATTTAATTACGTCGACTGTAAATTGCTCAGGAGAAGAGACAGCAAATTTAAGGGGGATGGGGGACTGACGTTGCACCGCGCAGCCACTAATCGAGTACTGGTTATTTGGGCTGACTTCGAGCTCTAGGTCGCAATGACTTTGCTCTTGTTGTTGTTTGGATACGCTAAGCGCAGTAGTTGATGCACTGACAGGCTGGTGTGATGGGATATTAACACGTGTGGAACCATTGCTATTGGTGTAGAGCGCGCCTTGGACACAATTACCGTCAAGGGTAATGGCCGACGCTGGAGCGCTGTAGCAAACCCCAAGAATATCCCAAGGCCACCCAACACCGCGCTGATAGCCTGCGAAAGCTCGGTCATCTAACCAAATATTATTAAAGCGTGAACCTACTTCTGATTTCGCCTCTTTGAGCATAGTCGTCAGTGATTCTCGACTAAAGGTAGGATCTCCTGAATACTTGATGATCAGGTCATTGCCTGATGTATAAAGCGTGGTTTCAAATCGAAAACTATCGGGTAGCGTCAGCTTTGCTGCCAAAGCTGTGACGACTTTTAACGTACTCGCTGGTGGAAAGAATTGATCGGTATTTTCCGCGATAAGAGGCTGATCTGGGCTTGAGAGTGGTGCGATTAGCTGTGCATTTCGACTGCCGTATGGTAAGTGCTTGCTGGCATCGATGCCGGCGGCAAATATCGATGATGAAAAAAGCAGAAGACAGCTGAGTGAGAGTTTAGGTGTCATGGCGGTTCAAAGAAGAATGGGCTTAGTTTTAATGTAGGCTAGCAACCTATTAAGTCGAGATAAAGCGTTAAATTTTCGCAAAAAGTGGTATCGGATAGTCTTTGTACGGCTTCGATATAGTGAATCTACATCGCTCACATTTTCGTGCTAACCTAAATGCAGTTAGCCTTGCGAAATCAAAGCCAACTAGGCTATATTGTTGCGTTGCTCGAAGGGATCTATTCCGATCCTCTTAACTAAGAGCATTATAGCCAGTGCAAGTAGTCGGGTGTGCCCATTACCTTAATATCTGAATCTCAGTGATTTGTATCCACGGATTGATTACACTAGGCTTAATCCAGTTTATTTTTCAAATTGTACTCAGGCTTGCTTGAGTAGGGTTTTATTGTCCAAAGGATGCTTTGGAAAAGAGGTTGTTATAATGGAAAAGGTTCCAATGACTGTACGTGGCGAACAGCAGCTACGTGAAGAGCTAGATCGTCTACTTAAACTTCGTCCACAGATTTCTGAAGCAATTGCAGAAGCGCGTGAACTTGGCGACCTAAAAGAGAACGCAGAATATCACGCGGCTCGTGAAGAGCAGGGTATCTGTGAAGCGCAAATTCGTGATATTGAATACAAGCTGTCTGTAGCGCAAGTTATCGATGTGACTAAGCTAGACAACACGGGCAAGATCATCTTTGGCTCTACTGTGACTCTCATTGATATCGATACGGATGCTGAGCAGACATACCAAATCGTGGGTGATGACGAAGCAGATATTAAAGCTGGTCGCATCTCAGTAAGCTCACCGATCGCGCGTGGCCTTATCGGTAAAATGGAAGGTGACGAAGTAACTATCGTAACTCCTGGTGGTCAAAAGGACTTCGAAATCGACAAGGTTGCTTACGTTTAAGCAGTGTTGTTGAATGAAAGGTTGAAAGAAAGTCGTCAAATTGGCGGCTTTTTTTGTGCCTGCATGATGGTGGCATCGCGCTCGTTTGACAGATACCCATTGTCAGAAAAATGAAAAGGCCGCAGATGCGACCTTTTCCACTTTGAAACAAATTGTTTCTATAAAATCAACTGTTCAACAAATTACTTGCGTGGCAGTTCGATTTTCTTTTGCTCTGACTGACGGTAAAGAACAAGAGTCTTACCGATAACCTGAACTTTTTCCGCTTTCGTTTCGCGCACAATTGCGTCGATAATCAGCAGTTTAGTTTCACGGTCTTCTGACGCCACTTTCACTTTAATCAGTTCGTGGTGGTCAAGAGCGATTTCGATTTCCGCTAGAACAGCCTCTGTTAGTCCATTTGCGCCCATAAGCACAACGGGTTTCAGTGCGTGTGCTAGGCCTTTTAGGTGCTGTTTTTGTTTGGTGCTTAGGTTCATAACGCGGCCAAATTTATTTACTATTAGGGTTGAAAAGTCGTATTTTAACGCCATCTAATGACGAAGACTATACTTTATTCTAAGGGCTTGCCCTTATCGAGTTGGAAATTGAATGAGTAAGCAAAAACATTCGGCCAGTTCTGGTCGTTGGCTAAAAGAGCATTTTGATGATAAATATGCCAACGAGGCCAGACGAAAAGGCTATCGTTCACGTGCTATCTTTAAGATTGAAGAGATTCAAAATAAAGATAAGCTACTGAAACCTGGGATGACTGTGGTTGATCTTGGTGCTGCTCCTGGTGGGTGGTCTCAATACGCAGCCAAAGTCGTTGGCGACGAAGGACAGGTGATTGCCTGTGACTTGTTGCCAATGGATCCTATCTCTGGTGTGAGTTTCCTTCAGGGCGATTTTCGTGAAGAAGCGGTGCTCGATGCACTATTAGAAAGAATCCAACCGGATATGGTCGACGTAGTAATGTCTGATATGGCTCCGAACATGGCAGGAAACTTATCTGTCGATCAGCCTAGAGCAATGTATCTTGTTGAACTAGCATTAGATATGTGTCATCAAACTTTAGCACCTGGCGGCAGTTTCGTCGTGAAAGTGTTCCAAGGCGAAGGGTTTGATGAATACGTAAAACAGGTACGTGAAGCCTTCAAAGTTGTGAAGATTCGCAAGCCTGACTCATCTAGAGCTCGCTCTCGTGAGGTGTTTATTGTGGCTAATGGTTTCAAAGGCTGAACATTAGTTTACAAAGACAAAATTAACAATGTAGCTACAGCCTAAAAACTGTAGTACCCTACCTTTAATTACAATTAGTTATCGAGAGGCTGACACCTTGAGTGACATGGCAAAGAATTTAATTTTGTGGTTAGTCATCGCCGTTGTGTTGATGTCGGTATTCCAAAGCTTTGGGCCGGGAGAAAGTAACGGTCGAGCGGTAGATTACACCACGTTCGTACAGGAAGTTGGCAATGGCCAGATTCAAGAAGCTCAATTCAAAGACAGCGAGATAACCTTTACTCGTCGTGGCGGTGGCAGTCGTTTTGTGACTTACATGCCAGTTTATGATCAAAAACTTCTTGATGACCTAATTAATCAAAACGTGAAAGTTTCGGGTACGCCACCGGAAGAGCAGAGCCTGCTTGGCACTATCTTCATCTCGTGGTTCCCTATGATTCTTCTTATCGGTGTCTGGATTTTCTTCATGCGCCAGATGCAAGGCGGCGGCGGTAAAGGCGCTATGTCGTTTGGTAAGAGTAAAGCTCGCATGATGAGCGAAGAACAGATTAAAACCACCTTTGCTGACGTTGCAGGTTGTGACGAAGCAAAAGAGGACGTGAAAGAGCTCGTAGACTACCTACGTGATCCAAGCCGCTTCCAGAAGCTGGGCGGTAAGATCCCAACGGGTGTTCTAATGGTTGGTCCTCCAGGTACTGGTAAAACGCTTCTTGCTAAAGCGATTGCCGGCGAAGCGAAGGTACCGTTTTTTACGATTTCTGGTTCTGACTTCGTAGAAATGTTCGTGGGTGTTGGTGCATCTCGTGTGCGTGACATGTTCGAACAAGCGAAGAAAGCAGCACCTTGTATCATCTTCATCGATGAAATCGATGCGGTAGGTCGTCAGCGAGGCGCTGGTGTTGGTGGTGGTCACGATGAGCGTGAGCAAACCCTTAACCAAATGCTTGTAGAGATGGATGGTTTCGAAGGTAACGAAGGTATCATCGTTATTGCAGCAACTAACCGTCCTGACGTACTTGACCCAGCACTACTTCGTCCTGGTCGTTTTGACCGTCAAGTTGTGGTTGGTCTACCTGATGTACGTGGTCGTGAACAGATCTTGAAAGTACACATGCGCAAAGTACCTCTAGCGTCAGACGTTGAGCCATCTTTGATCGCACGTGGTACGCCAGGCTTCTCTGGTGCAGACCTTGCTAACCTAGTAAACGAAGCTGCTCTGTTTGCAGCGCGTGGTAACAAACGCAACGTGTCTATGGTTGAGTTCGAACTAGCGAAAGACAAGATCATGATGGGTGCAGAGCGCCGCTCTATGGTGCTTTCTGAAGAAACCAAAGAGTCAACGGCATACCACGAAGCGGGTCACGCCATCGTTGGTCGCTTGGTTCCTGAGCACGATCCTGTGTACAAGGTATCTATCATTCCACGTGGTCGTGCACTGGGTGTGACTATGTACCTACCAGAGCAAGACCGTGTGAGCATGTCTCGTCAGCACCTTGAGTCGATGATCTCAAGCTTGTACGGCGGTCGTCTGGCCGAAGAACTTATCTACGGTAAAGACAAGGTATCAACAGGCGCATCAAACGATATCGAACGTGCGACAGATATCGCTCGTAAGATGGTGACACAGTGGGGCTTCTCGGAAAAACTGGGCCCTCTACTGTACGCGGAAGATGAAGGTGAAGTGTTCCTAGGTCGTAGCGTAACCCAAACGAAACACGTATCGGGTGAAACGGCGAAACTGATTGACGAAGAAGTTCGTCTCTTGATTGACCGAAACTACGATCGTGCTAAGCAGATACTCGAAGACAACATGGATATCATGCACGCCATGAAAGATGCGCTTGTAAAATACGAGACCATCGATGCAGGTCAGATTGATGACCTGATGGAGCGCAAATCGGATATTCGTGAGCCAGCAGGCTGGGCTGACCAAGCGGCAGCGCAGCAAGAAAAGGCAGAGGCTAAACCTGAGCCTAAAGCTGAAGAGCCTAAAGTAGAAGAGCCAGCTGCGCCAGCCGCTGACTCAGAAACAAAGGCAGAAAACGTGTCTTCTGAGCCAACTAAGAAAGACTCAGAGTAACCACTTGTGATTAAGCCCCGAGCCTAGCTCGGGGCTTTTGTCGTTTAAAGCAGTTATGATTTTACAAGCAAACAACAAAACACTCTCTCTCGATACGCCCCAAGTCATGGGCATCGTCAATGTCACGCCAGACTCATTCTCCGATGGTGGTAAATTCAATTCGGTTGATGCCGCACTTGAACAAGTTGACGCTATGGTTGCGTCTGGGGTTACGATTGTCGATGTAGGCGGCGAGTCAACGCGCCCCGGAGCGCCAGACGTTGAGCTGCAACAAGAGCTAAAGCGTGTTATCCCGGTCATTAAAGCCATCCGTGAACGACATGACGTGTGGATTTCTGTCGATACGAGTAAGGCGGAAGTGATGCGTCAAGCGGTAGAAGCGGGGGCGGATATCATTAATGATGTCCGTGCACTTCAAGAACCTGGCGCTGTAGAAGTGGCGGCTAAGGCTGGCGTGCCGATTTGTCTGATGCATATGCAAGGTCAGCCGCGCACTATGCAAATGAATCCGACCTATGAGGATCTTTTGAAAGACGTGGCGGAATTCTTACAAGAACGTATCTCTGCGTGCGAAGCTGCCGGCATTTCTCGTGATAGACTCATCCTAGATCCGGGTTTTGGATTTGGCAAAACACTCGAACATAATTATCATCTGCTAGCGCATCTAGATAAATTCCATCAATTTGAATTGCCTATTCTTGCTGGTATGTCGCGTAAATCAATGATTTTCAAATTGTTAGATAAAGCGCCTGCGGACTGTTTAGCGGGAAGCCTTGCCTGTGCGACGCTCGCTGCCGCGAAAGGGGCACAGATTATCCGCGTTCATGATGCGGTGGAAACCGTTGAGGCGATGAAAATCGTCCAGATGATGCAATCAAATTTATAAAAACGAATAAGGAAATAGAATGTCACAACGACGTTATTTTGGTACCGACGGTGTTCGTGGAAAAGTGGGCCAATACCCAATTACACCTGACTTTGTACTTAAACTAGGCTGGGCTGCGGGTCGTGTTCTTGCAAAGCAAGGCACAAAAAAAGTAATCATCGGTAAAGACACGCGTATCTCTGGCTATATGTTGGAATCGGCTCTAGAGGCGGGTCTTTCTGCTGCGGGTCTAAAAGCCATCTTTACTGGTCCATTGCCAACTCCTGCTGTGGCTTATCTTACGCAGACTTTCCGCGCGGAAGCTGGCATCGTTATATCAGCTTCGCATAACCCATATTATGACAACGGCATTAAGTTCTTCTCTTCTGAGGGGACAAAACTTCCGGACTCAATTGAGCTAGCGATTGAAGAAGAGCTGGATAAAGAAATTGAGTGTGTTGAGTCGTCAGAGCTTGGTAAAGCAAGTCGTTTGACCGATGCGGCGGGTCGTTATATCGAGTTTTGTAAGAGCACCTTCCCACATGATTTGAGCCTAGCCGGTCTAAAAATCGTTATCGATTGTGCTCATGGTGCCACTTATAAGATCGCACCTTCAGTATTTAAAGAGCTTGGCGCTGAGCTAATTTCTATTGGTGTTGACCCAGATGGTACCAACATTAACGCTGAAGTGGGTGCCACGGACGTACGAGCTCTACAAGCAAAAGTGGTTGAAGAAAAAGCCGACCTTGGCCTTGCTTTTGATGGTGATGGCGACCGCATCATCATGGTCGATCACCTAGGTAACAAAGTGGATGGCGACCAAATTGCCTACATTATTGCCCGTGACGCACTACGTCGTGGCGAGCTAAAAGGTGGAGTTGTCGGTACTCTAATGACCAACCTAGGTATGGAAAACGGTCTTAAGCAACTTGGAATCCCATTCGTTCGCGCAGCCGTTGGTGACCGCTATGTAATGGAGCAATTGCTTGAGCGTGACTGGCGCATCGGTGCAGAAAACTCAGGTCACGTTATTCTGCTTGATAAAGTCACGACGGGTGATGCTATCGTGGCTGCGCTACAAGTGCTTGCTTCTGTGATTGGCGCGAAGATGTCGCTCAATGAACTCGCAAGTGGCATGACGCTCTACCCACAAGTGCTGATTAACGTTCGTTTCAGTGGCGATGCAAACCCGCTAGAAGCAGAAGCTGTAAAACAGGCGGTAGCGAAAGCGGAAGCGGATCTTGGCGATAAAGGTCGTGTACTACTTCGCAAATCGGGCACAGAGCCACTGCTGCGTGTTATGGTTGAGGGCGAGGATGACGCGCTAGTGAATCAGTCAGCACAGTACATTGCTGATATCGTAAAAGAAAACTGCTAAGTAGAGACTATTTAGCATGAGCAAGAACCAAATTAGTTCTTTTGGTTCTTGCTTATTTTTTATATGATTACTCGCTTATTCTTATCGGTAATTGTTCTTTTGCCCTTTTTTTGAGCGTTCAGTTGCTCGGCGAAAGATTTTTGTCATTTTTCTCTTGTCAGTCAGTGCGGCATTCGCTAGTATTGCCACCGCCTTCTCTTAGGAGGTCATAGCCAGGTTTTCAATGCGTTCAGCAAGGAAAGCAGCGCTGGCTCAACAATTAGGAACATAGGTGGACACATGATTCAAGTTCTACTTGTGATTTACCTGTTGGCTGCGCTTGGTGTTATTGGCCTAGTGTTGATTCAACAAGGTAAAGGCGCAGATATGGGAGCCTCATTCGGTGCTGGCGCTTCAAACACAGTGTTTGGTGCTAGTGGCTCAGGAAATTTCCTAACCCGAATGACTGCAATTTTTGCAATCGTATTTTTTGTTATCAGCTTAGTACTTGGCAACATGTACACTCACAAAGGTGAGTCTCAATGGGTTGACCCTACTCAAGGTCAAGTGATTGAGCAAGCAGCTGATGCAGCGAGTGATGTTCCAGCTGAAAACAGCGACGAGATCCCTCAATAAGTCGATTGATTCTAACGAATTGAAAAGCTTAGATGCCGAGATGGTGAAATTGGTAGACACGCTAGCATGAGGTGCTAGTGCCTTTGGTGTGAGGGTTCGAGTCCCTCTCTCGGCACCATTATTTATAAACTTGTAATACAGGTTGTTGAGCGTATAATGCTCAGCACGTCGGACGCGGGGTGGAGCAGCTTGGTAGCTCGTCGGGCTCATAACCCGAAGGTCGTCGGTTCAAATCCGGCCCCCGCAACCAATACTTTCTAAGTGTTGATGGATTGCAAGTTTAGCAGTGTGAAAAAATCACTGCACATCGAGGAAACACCAACTATCTTTTTAGGGTGTTATTTTTTCTCGATGATCAGGGTCCAGCAACAAAAAACCCCGACTATCGGGGTTTTTTGTTATTTGCGCTTTTTAAAAGGCCGCAAATACAAGTGCTTGGAATTTAAATTGGGCTATATGCCCTTTTTTTGTTTCTGGAGTGGTTAAATGACTGGTTTAGAAAGACAACTTACAGAATTGCTCGAAGCGCCTGTTGAGGCAATTGGCTACGAGCTTGTTGGTTTAGAGTTCATCCGTGCAGGTGAGCATTCTACCCTTCGAATCTATATCGACCATGAAGATGGTATTACTGTTGATGCTTGCGCAGAAGTAAGTCATCAAGTAAGTGCAGTAATGGATGTCGAAGACCCAATTACGGTGGCTTATAACCTAGAGGTGTCTTCACCAGGCCTAGAAAGACCACTTTTCAAAGCAGCACATTACCAACAATTTATTGGTCACGAGGTCAGCATCGTTCTAAAAATGGCTGTCGGCAACCGTCGTAAATGGAAAGGTGTCATCCAATCTATTGAAGGCGAGACAGTGACCATCCTTGCTGATGGTAACGAAGAAGAAATGGCGCTAAGCAACATTTCAAAAGCTAACCTTATCCCTAAATTTTAGGTCCCTAATAATAAAAGCTTAGAGGCTAGATAAATGAGTAAAGAAATTTTAGCGGTAGTAGAAGCAGTTTCTAACGAGAAAGCTGTTCCTCGTGAGCGTATCTTTGAAGCGCTAGAGATTGCACTGGCAACCTCTACAAAGAAAAAACACGAAATGGAAATTGAAGTTCGTGTTGCTATTGACCGCAAAACTGGCGAATTTGAAACTTTCCGCCGCTGGATGGCAGTAGAAGAAGTTGAATTCCCAACGAAAGAAATTTCTATCGAAGCTGCGCAGTATGACGATGAATCTGTTGAACTAGGCGACTTCGTAGAAGAAGAAATCGAGTCAGTAACGTTTGACCGCATCACGACGCAAACAGCGAAGCAAGTTATCGTACAGAAAGTACGTGAAGCTGAGCGCGCGCAAATCGTTGAGCAGTTTATCGACAACGAAGGCGATCTAGTGACAGGTGTGGTTAAGAAAGTTAACCGTGACACTATCATTCTAGACCTTGGTAACAACGCAGAAGCCGTGATCCTACGCGATGACCAGCTTCCACGTGAAAACTTCCGTCCAGGTGACCGCGTACGTGGTCTTCTATACAAAGTGGCTCCTGAAGCTCGCGGTTTCCAGCTATTCATTACTCGTTCTAAGCCAGAAATGCTTGCTGAGCTGTTCCGTGTGGAAGTACCAGAGATTGCTGAAGAGCTAATCGAGCTGAAAGGTGCGGCGCGCGATCCGGGTTCTCGTGCGAAGATCGCTGTGAAAACAAACGACAAGCGTATCGACCCTGTGGGTGCGTGTGTTGGTATGCGTGGTGCACGTGTACAAGCGGTTTCTGGTGAGCTTGGCGGTGAGCGTATCGATATCGTTCTTTGGGACGATAACCCTGCTCAGTTTGTTATCAACGCAATGGCGCCAGCAGACGTTGCTTCTATCATCGTTGATGAAGATGCGCACGCAATGGACATCGCAGTTGAAGCAGATAACCTAGCGCAAGCTATCGGTCGTAGCGGTCAAAACGTACGTCTAGCATCTCAACTTACAGGTTGGGAACTGAACGTAATGACAGTTGCAGACCTTCAGAAGAAACACCAAGAAGAAGCATCAGCTTCTATCGAAAACTTTATGAAGCACCTAGACATCGAGCAAGACTTCGCGGAAATGCTTGTTGAGGAAGGCTTCTCAACTCTAGAAGAAGTGGCATACGTGCCAGTTAACGAGCTTCTAGAAATCGACGGCTTAAACGAAGAGCTTGTAGAAGAGCTTCGTAGCCGTGCAAAAGATGCCCTAACGACACTAGCTCTTGCTCAGGAAGAGTCATTCGAAGGTGTTGAGCCAGCTGAAGACCTACTAGGACTAGAAGGTCTAGAGCGTGAAATGGCATTTAAACTGGCTGCAAAAGGTGTAGCTACTCTTGAAGACCTTGCAGATCAAGGTGTCGATGAGCTAGAGGGCATTGAAGGGCTAACAGAAGAGCGCGCAGGTGAGCTAATCATGGCTGCACGTAACATCTGTTGGTTCGGCGACGAAGAATAATAATCAGCAAGGAGGTAGTTGCATGACAAAACTTACGGTTAAAGCACTTAGCGAAGAGATTGGTACGCCAGTTGAACGCCTAATTGAACAACTTGCTGATGCTGGTCTGAAGAAATCAGAAAGCGATCAGGTGAACGATGAAGAGAAGCAAACGCTTCTTACTCACCTTAAGAAAGAACATGGTGATACATCTGGTGAGTCAGAGCCTACTCGTCTTACGCTGCAGCGTAAAACTCGTAGCACTCTGTCTGTTTCTGCCGGTGGCGGTAAGAGCAAAGATGTACAAGTAGAAGTGCGCAAGAAGCGCACTTATGTCAAGCGCAGTGCGATCGACGAGCAAGCAAAACGTGAAGCTGAGGAAGCAGCAAATCGTGAGGCGGAAGAGCGTGCCCAACGTGAAGCCGAAGAGCTAGCCAAACGTGAAGCTGCAGAGAAAGCACAGCGTGAAGCAGAAGAGAAAGCTCAGCGCGAAGCCGAAGAAAAACGTCTAGCAGAGGAAAAAGCTAAACGTGAGGCTGAGCAACCTGAAGCAGATTCTGCTAAGCGCGAAGAAGCGGAAAAGGCTAAGAAAGAAATGAACGCAAAGAATGCTGAAGCGAAGAAAGAAGCTGACGAACTAAAACGTCGTCAAGAAGAAGAGGCGCAACGTAAGGCGGAAGCTGAAGCGGCTCGTCTAGCTGAAGAAGCTCGCAAACTAGCGGAAGAGAATGCCGCTCGCTGGTCTGAAGAAGAGAAAAAATCTAAAGACAACGAAAAAGCAGATTACCACACGACAACTTCTACGTACGCTCGTGAAGCAGAAGATGCTCAAGACCGTAAAGAAGAGAAAGCACCTCGTCGTCGTAAGAAGAAAGCTAGCCCGCAAGAAGACAACCGCGGCGGTCGTGGCGGTCGTAACCAGCGTGGTAAGAAAGGCAAACTGGCTAAGCCAACGTCTATGCAGCACGGCTTCGATAAGACAGCTCAGGTTGCTAAGCAAGACGTTGTAATCGGCGAAACCGTTGTTGTTTCTGAGCTAGCAAGCAAGATGTCTGTGAAAGCAACAGAAGTTATCAAGGTGATGATGAAGATGGGCGCAATGGCGACTATCAACCAAGTTATCGACCAAGAAACTGCACAGCTTGTTGCTGAAGAAATGGGCCACAAAGTGGTTCTACGTAAAGAGAACGAACTGGAAGAAGCAGTACTGTCTGACCGTGATGAAACATCTGAAGCAGTTTCTCGTGCTCCTGTTGTAACTATCATGGGTCACGTTGACCACGGTAAGACATCGACACTTGACTACATCCGTCGTACTCACGTTGCATCAGGCGAAGCGGGTGGTATTACTCAGCACATCGGTGCATACCACGTAGAAACTGACAACGGCATGATCACTTTCCTTGATACTCCTGGACACGCGGCGTTTACCGCAATGCGTGCTCGTGGTGCTCAAGCGACAGATATCGTTGTTCTAGTAGTAGCTGCAGACGATGGTGTAATGCCACAAACAATCGAAGCTATCCAGCACGCGAAAGCGGCGGGCGTTCCTCTGATTGTTGCAGTGAACAAGATCGATAAAGAAGACGCGAACCCAGACAACGTTAAGAACGAGCTGGCGCAATACGACGTTATCCCTGAAGAGTGGGGCGGTGAGAACATGTTCGTTCACATCTCTGCGAAACAAGGTACTAACATCGATGGTCTTCTAGAAGCTATCCTACTTCAATCAGAAGTACTTGAGCTAACAGCGGTTGCTGACGGCATGGCATCTGGTGTGGTTGTAGAATCATTCCTAGATAAAGGCCGTGGTCCAGTTGCTACTGTACTGGTTCAATCTGGTACGCTACGTAAAGGCGACATCGTACTTTGTGGTCAAGAATACGGCCGTGTACGTGCGATGCGTGACGAACTAGGTAAAGAAGTGACTGAAGCTGGTCCATCTATCCCAGTTGAGATCCTAGGTCTATCTGGTGTCCCATCATCAGGTGACGAAGCAACAGTTGTACGTGATGAGCGTAAAGCTCGTGAAGTAGCAAACTACCGTCAAGGTAAATTCCGTGACGTGAAACTTGCGCGTCAGCAAAAAGCGAAACTAGAAAACATGTTCTCGAACATGACTGCTGGTGACGTTGCTGAGCTTAACGTAGTACTGAAAGCGGACGTACAGGGTTCTGTAGAAGCAATCTCTGATTCTCTACTGAAACTGTCTACTGACGAAGTTAAAGTGAACATTGTGGGTTCTGGTGTTGGTGGTATTACTGAAACTGATGCAGTACTAGCAGCAGCTTCTAACGCGATCATCCTAGGCTTCAACGTACGTGCTGATGCTTCTGCTCGCCGTACTGTAGATACTGAAAACCTAGACCTACGCTACTACTCAATCATCTACCAGTTGATTGACGAAGTGAAACAAGCAATGGGCGGTATGCTTGCTCCTGAATTCAAGCAAGAAATCATCGGCCTTGCAGAAGTACGTGACGTATTTAAGTCTCCAAAACTTGGCGCAATCGCTGGTTGTATGGTGACAGAAGGTACTATCAAGCGTAACAACCCTATCCGCGTACTGCGTGATAACGTTGTAATCTACGAAGGTGAGCTAGAATCTCTACGCCGCTTCAAAGATGACGTTCAAGAAGTTAAGAACGGTTACGAGTGTGGTATCGGCGTTAAGAACTACAACGATGTTCGCGTTGGCGACCAAATCGAAGTATTCGAAATCGTTGAAATCAAACGTACTCTAGACTAATTGACAAAATCGCTACTCAGTTTTTAACTTGAGTATTGATGGTTGTTGAATACGCCATGGGGGGCTGGTTATTACCATCCCCCCATTCTTTCTATAGGAAGTAAAGAAATGTCAAAAGAATTTAGCCGCACACAACGTGTTGCGCAGCAACTACAAAAAGAGCTTGCTCTTATCCTTCAACGCGAAGTTCGCGACTCTCGCCTTGGTATGGTGACGATTTCAGACGTAGAAGTGTCTCGTGACCTAGCTTACGCAAAAGTATTCGTGACTTTCCTATGTGTGGGTGAGCAAACCCCTGAATCAAGCATTGCGGCACTTCGTGAGCATGAGGCTCATATTCGAATGATGCTAGGTAAGCGCATTCGCTTACGTCTAACGCCAGAAGTACGTTTCCACTACGACAACACGCTTGTCGAGGGTATGCGTATGTCTAACCTAGTGAGCGAAGTGGTCAGCGAAGATAAGCGTAAGCAAAACGAAGCTGGTCGTAGCGAAGAAAACGGCGCTGAGGGAGAAGAGCAGTAATGGCTAGACGTCGCAAGGGACGTCCAGTCAACGGCGTTATCCTTCTAGATAAACCTACCGGTATCTCATCGAATGATGCTCTGCAAAAAGTAAAGCGTATCTACTTTGCTGAAAAAGCAGGGCACACGGGTGCTCTTGACCCACTAGCAACGGGCATGCTGCCAATTTGCTTGGGCGAAGCCACCAAGTTTTCGCAATTCCTATTGGATTCAGACAAGCGCTACCGCGTAATCGCTAAACTTGGCGAGCGCACCAATACCTCTGACTCTGATGGCGAAGTGGTTGAAACTCGCGATATCAACGTAACTCCAGAGCTTCTTGATGAATGCATCGATAAGTTCCGTGGTGAGTCTAATCAAGTGCCGTCAATGTTCTCAGCACTGAAATATCAAGGTAAGCCACTTTATGAGTACGCTCGCCAAGGTATCGAAGTACCGCGTGAGGCGCGCAAGATCACTGTGTATGAAATCGTCCTACATCGCTTTGAAGGTGACGAAGTAGAGATGGAAGTACACTGCTCAAAAGGCACGTACATCCGTACTATCGTCGATGATCTCGGTGAAATGCTAGGCTGTGGTGCGCACGTGACTATGCTGCGTCGTACGGCGGTTGCTAAGTACCCTTATGAGAACATGGTGACCCTAGAGCAGCTTAACGAGCTATTCGAGCAGGCGAAGCGCGAGGAGCGTCAGCCGCGAGAGTTGCTTGACCCACTGCTGATGCCAATGGACAGCGCAGTACAAGACCTTCAAGAAGTGAATGTATCACCTGAGCTTGGTGACTTGCTTCAGCATGGTCAGCCAGTACAGGTTTCAGGCTTGCCAGTCGATGCGCCAGTACGCATGACCATGGGTGAAGAGCGTTTATTCATCGGCGTTGGCGCGATGAATGACGATGCGAAGCTTGCACCTAAGCGACTCGTTGTTTTCCGTGAGGAAGAAAGTGCTCAATAGAGCAACGAATACTCCTTGCTCTAGCTAGAATTATTCCCTATAATTCGCGCTTCGCGTAGTGGCTGAATCAGAGATTGGCTGCTACAAATTTTAAACTTACTCTTATTAGGAGAGAATTATGTCTCTGAATGCAGAAACTAAAGCAGCAATCGTTGCAGAATACGCACAAGGCGAAGGCGACACTGGTTCACCAGAAGTTCAAGTAGCTCTACTTACAGCTTCTATCAACCACCTACAAGGTCACTTCAAAGCACACAAAGGCGATCACCACAGCCGTCGTGGTCTTCTACGTATGGTTTCTCGTCGTCGTAAGCTTCTAGATTACCTAAAAGGTAAAAACCTAGCTCGCTACCAAGACCTAATCAAACGTCTAGGCCTACGTCGCTAATCAGCGTCTGCATAGAAAGTTTGTTAAAAGGGGCTATATGCCCCTTTTTTGTTAGCTAAATTCTTTAGTTAATGGCAAAACTTCCACTAAGTAGTTTATACTACGTCCCGTCTAAACAGAGTTGTCTAAAGCATATCCGTTTAGTCACAATCTGCTCAGTACATTACAGTCCATTTTGTCGACCGCAGGGTCGCGACTATTCCAAGCACATTTGCTCGCTTTTAGCGGCACAGAACTAGCTGCTTAGAGCAAAGAGCTAAGTTTGTTTGAACTAGTCGCGATTTGTAATGCATTGAGCGCACAATCAAATGATCTGGACTTGCTCCAGAAAAAAGGAAATACAATGTTCGAAAAACCAGTTGTTAAGTCGTTCCAATACGGCAACCACACTGTGACGCTAGAAACAGGCGTTATCGCACGTCAAGCTACTGCAGCTGTAATGGTAACAATGGACGATACGTCAGTATTCGTTTCTGTTGTTGGTAAAAAAGAAGCTGTTGAAGGTCAAGACTTCTTCCCACTAACAGTAAACTACCAAGAGCGTACTTACGCGGCAGGTAAAATCCCAGGTGGTTTCTTCAAGCGTGAAGGTCGTCCTTCTGAAGGCGAAACACTGACTGCACGTCTAATCGACCGTCCAATTCGTCCACTATTCCCAGACGCATTCAAAAACGAAGTTCAGGTTATCGCGACAGTAATGTCTGTAAACCCGAACGTTCAACCAGACATGGTAACAATGATCGGTACTTCAGCTGCTCTTGCTATCTCTGGTATTCCGTTCAACGGTCCTATCGGTGCAGCACGTGTTGGTCACATTGATGGTCAACTAGTACTAAACCCAAGCAACACTGAGCTAGAAAACTCTAAACTAGACCTAGTTGTTGCGGGTACTGAAGGCGCTGTTCTTATGGTTGAGTCTGAAGCAGACAACCTAACAGAAGAAGAGATGCTATCAGCAGTGGTTTACGGCCACGACCAACAGCAAGTTGTTATCAAAGCAATCAACGAGTTTGCAGCAGAAGTTGCTACTCCTGCTTGGGATTGGGTTGCTCCAGAAGAGAACACGGCTCTTAACGAGCGTATCGCAGAGCTAGCGGAAGCTAAGCTAGTTGAAGCGTACCAAATCACTGAAAAGATGGCTCGTTACGACCGCATTCACGCGATTGCAACAGAAGTGAACGATGTTCTTCTTGCTGAAGATCCAGAAGCGAACACGAAAGAAATTCACACTATCTTCCACGATCTAGAGAAGACAGTTGTACGTCGCAGCATCATCGCGGGTAACCCACGTATCGATGGTCGTGAAAAAGACATGGTTCGTGCACTAGACGTGCGCACTGGTGTTCTTCCACGTACTCACGGTTCTTCACTGTTCACTCGTGGTGAAACTCAGGCAATCGTAACTGCGACTCTTGGTACGCAGCGTGATGCTCAAATCATCGATGAGCTAACTGGTGAGCGTAAAGATCACTTCCTACTACACTACAACTTCCCTCCATACTGTGTTGGCGAAACGGGTTTTGTAGGTTCTCCTAAGCGTCGTGAAATCGGTCACGGTAAACTGGCTAAGCGCGGTATCGCAGCAGTAATGCCTTCTGTTGAAGAATTCCCATACACAGTTCGTGTTGTATCGGAAATCACTGAATCTAACGGTTCATCTTCAATGGCTTCTGTATGTGGTACGTCTCTGGCACTTATGGATGCAGGTGTTCCAATCAAGTCTTCTGTTGCGGGTATCGCAATGGGCCTTGTTAAAGAAGGCGACGACTTCGTTGTTCTTTCTGACATCCTTGGTGACGAAGACCACCTAGGTGACATGGACTTTAAAGTAGCAGGTACTAACACTGGTATCACTGCACTTCAAATGGACATCAAGATCGAAGGTATCACTAAAGAGATCATGCAAATTGCTCTTAACCAAGCGCAAGGTGCACGTAAGCACATCCTTTCTGTAATGGATGAAGCTATCTCTGGTGCTCGTGAAGAGATCTCTGAGTTCGCTCCACGTATCCACACAATGAAGATCAGCGCAGACAAGATCAAAGACGTTATCGGTAAAGGTGGCGCGGTTATCCGTCAGCTAACTGAAGAAACTGGTACGACTATCGAGATCGAAGACGACGGTACTATCAAGATCGCGGCGACTGACGGTGACCAAGCGAAAGATGCGATCGCTCGTATCGAAGCTATCACAGCAGAAGTTGAAGTTGGTAAGATCTACACGGGTAAAGTTGCTCGTCTAGCTGACTTCGGTGCATTCGTAACGGTTCTTCCAGGTAAAGATGGTCTAGTACACATCTCTCAAATCGCTCAAGAGCGTGTTGAGAAAGTGACTGACTACCTGAAAGAAGGCCAAGAAGTTCAAGTTAAAGTACTTGAAATCGACCGCCAAGGCCGTGTACGTCTAAGCATGAAAGAAGCGGTAGAACAGCCAGCGGAAGCTGCGAATGAAAAAGCGGCACCTGACGCAGAATAATTCGCATTTCTAGACCATTGCGTCTAAAAGCATGCTATAAAGAGGGGGCAATCGCCCCCTTTTTTAGTGCGCGAAGGAAATTACCTGCTATACCATTAAAGCAGCACGGCAAAAAAATTAAATAAAAGCCGTCAGTTACGCTTAGCGATAGCAGGCATTAAGGAGAAGAATATAGTGAAGTGGTTTCGAATCTTAGGATTGAGTTTAGTGGCCGTCGTGACGGGTTGTGCATCCAACTCATCAACGCAAGATCAGCAGTGGTTAAACCCACCAATGGCAGTGCCTTTGCAAGCCAATGTTCAATATGAAGTACAGGTTGCAAGACTGACTCAGCTACTTCAACGCAGTGATCTTGATAATGACGTGCGCGCTAAAATGCACTTTGAGCGTGGTTCTTATTTCAATAGTCTAGGTATGCGTGATTTGGCGCAGCTTGACTTCAACCAATCGCTTCAGCTTAACCCTGCTCAGCCAGTGGTGTTCAACCAAGTCGGCCAATACTTCACGCAGATTGGTGATTTTGATTCAGCCTATGAAGCATTTGATTCAAGCTTAGAGCTGGATCCTGCCAACTCTTACGCGCTCCGCAACCGTTCAATTGCACTTTATTACGGGGACCGTATTCCTCTCGCTATCGAAGGCATGACGCGTTATTACCAAGAAGAGCCATCAGATCCATACCGCGCGTTATGGCTTTACATCATCTCTCGTGAAGCGAGTCCATCAGAAGCTGCGATTAACCTCAATAAGCAATATCTATCTCGCAATAAAGATTGGGGTTGGATCTTGGTCGCGCTGATGTTAGACCAAATATCAGAAGAGCAGGCCTTCCAAGCGATTCTGGCAAGCAGCAGAGACAACAATGTATTGGCAGAGCGTTTGACAGAAGTGTACTTCTATCTTGCGAAGCGTCATCAAATCGACGGTGATTTCCCAACAGCCGTATCGCTATATAAGTTGGCAATCGCCCAAAACGTCTACGATTTTGCAGAGCATAAGTACGCATTCCTAGAGCTGACAAAAATCTTTGAAATCGTTAGAGCTCAACAAGCAGAAGAAGCGAAGAAACAGCAAGAAGAGCAAGCGAACGCAGAGCCTAGCGACGCCTAATTCTCTGAGACACGTTGAATTCGAAAACACCAGCCATTGGCTGGTGTTTTTTTATGCGTTGAAGTTTATTTCTAATCGCCCTAAAATAGTTAGCTATGCTAATTAATAAGTAATATGAATGTCTATAGAAGTCAATTTAGAGAAAATGGAGCGACTGACTGCTAAGGTCTGGCGCAGTTACTGTAAGGAAGATCCACTCTCGCATCTTAGTTTTAATGAGTATGACTATTTGAAGACGGTACAGGCTTCGTTAGAACCAATACGCCTTACTGATCTCGCCAAGGAGTTAGAGGTATCTAAACCTTCGGCAACCAACATGGTTAAGCGGTTGGAAAAGAAAGGTTTGGTGGAGCGCCTACCATGCCCAGAAGATGCCCGGGCGAAAAGAGTGATACTTACGGAGAAGGCTCGCATTCCTTTGGCATCAGAAACCGAGATTTACGGCGCCGTTGCTGAAAAACTAAAAGTAAACCTCTCACAGAGTGAGTTTGCATCACTCAACCAGCTACTGACAAAGGCTCTGAGGCCAGAATAGGGTTCTGAATGAGCCATCTGATAACAATAAAATCGTAGTAAAGTCGTTATGAAACAAAAATCAATCTATCAACAGTTTTGGCGCTATGCGATCCCAACCATTGCCGCCATGCTCGTCAACGGCTTGTATCAAGTCGTGGATGGGATATTCATTGGCCAGTATATGGGCGGGGAAGGTCTCGCGGGTATCAATGTCGCTTGGCCTGTTATCAGTGTCATCCTTGGACTTGGGATGATGGTCGGCGTGGGTACGGGCGCTTTGGCTTCCATCAAGCAGGGTGAGAATGACCTTGCAGGTGCGAAACAGGCATTGGCAACCGGTATGATGGCCTTGCTCGCATTAAGCCCTATTGTCGCGATTGCTTTGTGGCAATTTGCGGATGAAATGATATTGCTTCAGGGCGCGCAGGGTCGCATGTATGAGTTGGCAATGCAGTATCTCGATATACTCATTGTCGGTGGTGTGTTTGCGCTCGGCTCCATCGCAGTTCCGTTTCTACTGCGTAATGACGATAGCCCTAACATGGCGACATTGCTTATGGTGCTGGGCGCGGTGATCAACATAGCGCTCGACTATTGGTTTATTGCCTTACTGGGGTGGGAGCTAACAGGGGCTGCTCTAGCAACCGCTATCGCTCAATCTGTGGTCACTGTTTTAGGTATTGGTTACTTCTTTACGTCTAGAGCAAAGATGCGTTTAATGCTCAAGGACTTTAAGTTTCAGTTCCATTTGCTGCCCAAGATCTTTTCTATCGGCTTGGCGAGCTTCTTTATGTACGCTTATGGCTCATTTATGGTGGCGATACACAATGCACTCTTTGCAGAGTATGGCTCGGTTACCTTAGTCGGAGCTTATGCGATACTTGGTTACATCGTCGCATTCTACTATTTGATTGCCGAAGGTATTGCCAATGCGATGCAGCCGCTATTGAGTTACAACTATGGTGCGCGCCGTGAAGATAATATGCGTAAGCTGTTTAATGTCGCTATGTTAAGTTCTGTGTTAGGCGGGGCTGCATTTATCGGACTGTTGAATTTGTTCCCATATCAAGCGGTATCGGTATTTAACTCATCAGAACCGCTGCTTATTGAACACACCGTGACGGGGATAAGGTTGCATCTTTTCTCGATGTTCTTAGATGGATTTATAGTGGTAGCTGCCGCTTACTATCAAGCGATCAGCTACAGCAGAAAGGCGCTATTTGTCACTTTAGGGAACATGCTGATTCAATTACCATTCCTCTATGTGATGCCAAAACTCTGGGGAGTGACTGGGGTTTGGATTGCTTATCCGCTATCCAATGTGGCGTTGAGTGTTGTGGTGGGTGTGATGATCTGGCGTGACATCCGTAAGCTGCAAACGAGTGGCTATGCTGAAGCCACGGCTTAGCCCTCTGAAACGATAAGGCCTCGCGAATTGCGAGGCCTTATACATTGGACTGACTTTAACTAGATCTGCTTAACGTCGAGACCAGCAATCTGATGCCAGTAACCGTTGCACTGACGGTCGAGTGAGGCGACTGGGTTACTGCCGTCTTCATTGGCTCTGAAACGGTCAACCTCTGCAAAGGTATCCAGTCCAAGTGGGCTCAAACGTACAACATCGACCAAGCCTTCCATCGACTTAAGATCGTTGATTAGGTTGTACTGATAACCAGATTGCGTTTGGATACCGTTTAGGTTGAACACCGACTGGCCCTCTTGGCTCTCTACTTGGAGGCCTGTCGGGTATTTAATACAGCAGGTTTCGCAGTCATCTTTCGCGCGGTTTTCCGCACGAGCAGTGAAGCAGCGCGCAGAATACGCGAGCGGTAAATAACCGTGGCTAAATACTTCTACCTCGAACTGATCACGAATGCCCAAGTCGTCTGCTTGGTTCATGGCGTTTTCTAGCCATTCGCGTGACAGCTCAACTGGCATGCACCAACGAATCATGCCTTGCTTAGCAAACAACTGTAGCGTGCGAGCGTTGTATGTGTTTACCGCTGGCCCAACGACAAATGGCACCTTGCTTTCACTGGCGAGTTGAATAGCGGATACGTCATTAGCTTCAATCGCAAAGTCACCGTTGTCGATGTACTTCTTCATGATATTCACTTCACTCGGCGCTTCGAGTAGTGCCATAGTGGATAGCACCACTTGCTTACCCGATGCGCTGAGCTCTTTAGCAATATTAAACCAATGAGTAGGTTTCATTTCACGGCGCTTAGAACACACGCTCTCGCCTAGATAGATAATATCGGCAGAGCTTGATTTTGCTTGTTCGTAGAAGCTCTCTACATCTTGCTTTGGCCAAAAGTACAACAGTGGCCCTAATGCATACTTCATGTATTTTGCTCCTTATTGCCACTTACGGTGGTAAGCACCGAGTGTCGTTTGTGTGCCTTCAGAAACGTTGGCTAGAGCACTATCCCAGCTTGGTTTTACTTGGTATTGCTCTGGGTTGCGTTGGTACATATCAATGGCTTCTCGCCAGGTGCGAGTCACCTGCTCGACGTAGGCAGGACTGCGTTGGCGACCTTCAATTTTCACTGATGCGACATTCGCAGCAAACAGCTCAGGCAACATAGATAGGGTATTTAGGCTAGTTGGCTCCTCAAGGGCGTGGTAGCGCTTGCGTTCACCGTCAACTTCCGCTTCAAAACGCCCCTTACAAAGCGTAGGGTAGCCAGCGTTTTCACCTTGTGCATAGCGGTCGATTAGAATGTCATTTAGACGTGACTCTAACCCGCTTTCTGTCTCTTGCCAGCGCACATATTTCGCTGGAGAGCAAGCGCCCACTGTGTTCGGGGATTCGCCCGTTAAATAAGAAGACAGATAACAACGCCCTTCAGACATGATGCAGAGGCTGCCGAACGCAAACACTTCAAGTTCAACGTCTGACGTCATGTTTCGAGACAGCTGTTTGACCTGATGAATCGACAGTACGCGAGGCAGAACTACGCGCTTCACATTGAAGTTCTTATGATAAAAATCGATGGCAGCTACGTTGGTCGCAGAGGCTTGTACTGAAAGATGCAATTCAAGATCTGGGTACTTGTTTGCAGCATAATCCAGTACGGCGATATCGGCCACAATCAGTGCATCAACACCTAGGTCTGCGGCTTGGTCAACGGCATTCGTCCAGCGCTCAAAGCCATTTGGGTGAGCAAAGGTATTTAGGGCGATATGCAGCTTTTTGTTGTGGTCATGAACATACTGCGCGGCACGTTCAAGCTTTTTACCCGTGAAGTTCAACCCCGCAAAATGGCGGGCATTGGTATCGTCTTTAAAGCCGATATAAACGGCATCGGCACCGCAATCAATTGCAGTCTTTAGCGCAGGTAAGTTGCCTGCTGGGCATAAGAGTTCCATATGCTCATTACCATAAATCTGTCAGTAGAGCGCATTTTATGAAGATTTGATAAAGGTCAATTTGATATAAGGCAGGTTTCGCTTAATAAGCAACGAATTAACACCAAAGAGGTAAGCTAATTTGGGGGATAAACGCTCAGTCTCTTTGGCTAGTTTCTGTGTCGGCGGTTTTGAGCAAATAGTGCTTCGACTTCATGCTTTGGTTGTGGGCGATGGAAGTGGAAACCCTGAATCGAATTGCAGTTTAAGTTGGATAGTAGTGTCGCTTGATGGCGCGTCTCGACGCCTTCGGCAACAACAGACAGATTCAGTGATTTACCAAGGTTGATGATGTTCTCGATCACCGTGAGCTGTTTTGGTAGCGTATCGATATCCATGATAAACGCTCGGTCTATCTTAAGTTCATCGATAGGGAAGTGCGCAAGGTAAGAGAGCGAAGAGTACCCGGTACCAAAGTCATCAATAGAGAGCGCAAAGCCAAGCTTCTTGATTGAGTTGAGCATCTGCAAGGTGTGTTCACTGTTACTCATTACCGCACTTTCGGTCAGCTCAAAGGTGATACAGCTTGGATCGAGTCCGGTGCTGCGCAGTAAGCGCTCCATGTAGTCAATAAGCTTAGGGTTGCCAAATTGCTCAGGCGATAGGTTGATCGCGACGCGGCCTGGCAAGATGCCTTGAAGTTTCCAGCGTTTCACAGTGGTGAAGACATCACGCATAACCACTCGGCCTAAACTCTCGATCAGGCCCGCTTGCTCGGCGACAGGGATGAAAGACGCTGGACTAATGTAACCTTCGACAGGGTGCTTCCAACGCACCAACGCTTCAGCACCATTAATGCTGAAGTCACGCGCGTTCACCTTAGGCTGATACCATACCTCAAGACCATTTTGTTGCAGTGCTTTTTGTAGCTCGATCTCAAGCCACAAGCGCATACGTGCTTCTTTGTTCATTTGGTCGTTGAACTTCACCAAACGGTTACGACCGCGAGCCTTTGCTTCGTACATTGCGGTATCGGCGTTTTGCAGCAGGATGCGAGCATCATTGCCATCGTTTGGTGATTGGACGCTACCAATCGAGCAAGCGAGTCTTTTGCTGAAATGGTGTAGGTCGAAGGGTTGGTTAATTAGGCTAATGATTTTCTCTGCTAGCTCATCAGCGGCTATGTTGCTATCAGGCTCTGGCAAAATGATGCCAAACTCATCGCCACCAAGGTGAGCGAGAACCGCATGCTGAGGCAAGTAGCGTTTGAGGCGTGCTGAGACCTCTTGAATCACTCGGTCGCCGATATGGTGACCCAATGAGTCATTAATATTCTTAAAATTGTCGATATCAAGGTAAAGCATCACAAACGGGGTGCTTTCCTCAATAAAATGCTCCAAACAGCGTGTAAACCCGAGGCGGTTATACAGCTTGGTGAGCGCGTCGATATTCGCGTCTTCATGACTGTTTTTTGCAACAGGACTCGGTTTCTCATCAAGGTCTTGGACTAATATTAGGTGCGCATTGGCACCAAATAGATTGGCACTATCGACATGCAATGAGAGTCTGCGTTGAATGCCGCAATAGTCACTGGTTGAGAAGGTAAGCGGTGTCTTAGCGTCGACCTGACTCAGATCAAGTTGTATTCGTTGATTGTCGTTTTCGTTGCGCAGGAGTCGTGTTAGTGACTCTCCGAGTAAGTCGCTTTGACTTGAGTAGCCAAATAGGCGTGCTGAAGCCGGGTTTGCCGACAAAATGCAGCCATCTTCAACCAGTAGCAACCCATCGGGAATTAACTCAGCAAGCTTTAAAAATTTGCTTTCGGATTCCTCTAGGGAGCGAGTGATGATCTGCTTTTCTGACGTATCGATGGCATGGAAGACGATGTATTCGATTACGCCATTGAGTTCAATAGGAGAGACGCTAAAGTGAAGACTAGATTCGATATCTGATTCATCGAGCGTGACTTCGGCTTCAATGGATTCACCAAGAAAGGCACGCTCATAGTACGGCTTGAGGTGATTGTAGAAACGGGCGCCTAAAACCTCGTGGTCATTCATACCGACCAGGTCACTGTGGGTAAGTCCCGCGACATCGCAATAGCGATCATTGACCATCCAGTAACGGTGCTCGTCATCCAAAATAGCAAAAAAGAAAGGGCTATTGGATGTTAACTTAGCAAAGTATTCCTTTAACAATTTGGATGACATCAATGTACTACCAGTTTTCTGAAGCGCTTATATATCAGTAACCCACACACTATAACTGTGATTTATCCGTTAGAAAAGGGTTAAGACAAAAGCAAAAAATATTTGACGCACAACAGGATTTTTTTTGTACGAATACCGTATTATGTCGTTTCTTAAGTACAAACTAACGGAAAAACCGCGTGTTAGACAAGATTCGAAGTCAACTAGTTAAAAACGCAGCACAAATTTTGCGATCTCCAGTCCATTTTCTGCCAACCAAAATTCAGAATAAAGCGCTGCTTGAAGGGCTAAAAACCGTTTTTAAAGAAGCACTTGAGGACGGTGATTTCGAGTTTTTAGAACAGAAGTGGTTGAAAGTTCATATTCGTGATCTAAACCTCAGTTGGTATATTTCCTACAACGATGAGACGCTCGTCGTTTCCGAATCTGTTGAGCAAGAAGACGTCAGTTTTAGCGGTAATCTGAATGACTTAGTCCTAATCGCGGGGCGTAAGGAAGATCCTGATACGCTGTTTTTCCAACGCCGTTTAAGCATTGAGGGTGATACCGAACTAGGCTTAGAAGTAAAGAACTTAATGGATAGTGTTGATCTTGACGCGCTTCCAAAACCAATGTTGTCAGCATTGATGCATCTTGCAGAGTTCGTTCATAAAGGATTGCAGCCAGCTCAAGGCGCAAGTGAGGTACCTAATGCTTATTCGAACTGAAGCACCCGCTGACATTCTTGCCATCGACCGCCTACTTAAGTCAGTGTTTGATACAGAGGCGGAAGCAAACTTGGTGATGGCACTTCGCGAGAACAGCCGCTTAACGCTGTCGCTTGTGGCATGCACTGACGAAGGGGAAGTGATTGGCCACGTGCTGTTCTCACCCGTAACGCTCAATGGCGAAGACTATGCTTGGCAGGGTTTAGCTCCACTTGCAGTGGCTCAATCGCACCAAGGTCAAGGTATTGCAAAGGCTTTGGTAAAAGAAGCGTTCGAGACCCTACCAGACTTTGGCTATCCAGCGTGTGTGGTGCTTGGCGATCCGAATTACTATTCAAAGTTTGGCTTTAGCTCCGCAAGCGAAGAGGGATTGAGCTGTCAATGGGAAGTACCTGAAGGTGCATTCCAAGTAAAATCATTGACGGCAGACTCGATTCAGACTCTTCTTTCCGGTAAATCGGGCGTGATTGAATACAGCCCAGAGTTTCTAGAGCTTTAATTCATTTTTCACACGAGTAAGATCCTACTTACTCGTGTGTTGGTGATCCAATTCGCCTCTGTTACACTTCGCCCAACATACTCGGATTTTGGTCGAACCTGATAAGCAGGCAGTCCTATGCATAACAGCACCACGCTACAGCTGATGGGTATTCAAACTTGGGAGCTCACTCACCCAGAGAGAATGCCAAACAGTGCTCAAGCCACATTTTCACTCGCTCCATCTTGCCAACTGCTGTTTGTGTCAGCCGTGAAGCCGGAGGGAGAGCTCGTCTCATTCTTTGAAAAAATCTTAAAGGCGATGAAGTTAGAGCTTGATAGTGTCTTGCACATCACGCCAGAACAGCTTGGTCAACTTGACGCGCAATCTGTCCCGACTTGGATGTGGTTCGCAGGCGATGAGCACGCTGCTGACCGTTTTGAGCACTGGTTGCAACTGCTCGACATACCATCAAAACCTAAGTTTCTTCAATCGTCTTATTTGGCAGAGATCGAAGGTGACGACAGTCAAAAACGACAGCTTTGGAATCAAATTCGTGCCTACAACTGATATCACCTTTACTGAGATACAAACATCCCATCTCGACGCTATTGTAAGTATTGAGAGTCAAGCGCATAGCCACCCTTGGAAAACCTCCATGCTCCATGACCTAAACGGTCGAGGCGCGCACAATGTGGTTATGCTGGTGGATGAACAGCCAGTTGGCTATTTCTATGCTCAGAATATTGTTGGTGAAGTGTCGCTATTAAACATTGCGGTGTCACCACTTCATCAAGGCAAAGGTTATGGTCGTCAATTGGTCCAGCACTTTTTAGCCTACTGTGAGACTTCCCAAGCGGAGAGTGCATGGCTAGAGGTGAGAGAGAGTAATGTGCCCGCTGTGTCGCTCTATTTGGCGGAGGGCTTTAATGAGGTCGACCGACGCCGTGATTACTACCCAACTGAAGATGGTCGTGAAGACGCGGTCATCATGTGCTATCACTTTCTGTTTTCTGCAATGTGACAGAGGTGTGTCGTACGCGCCTCAACTCTAAATTTCCGCTCTATCGTGCCTAAAACTTAGTTAGAACGCCGACTAAACCGTCAGATTTATAGATAGGTTACATTACCCAGAGTTACTTCGAATAACTCGCCAGTGCTTCATACTGCCCGCAATTATTGATAATCATGGGATTAAAAACATGAAGCACATTTCAACTCTTTCTGCAGCGTTCCTAGCTGCACTGACAGTCAATGCTCAGGCATCGGAAGAGCAAACCAATGACCCTGCTGACGTGACTCGTCCTCAAACCTACCTAAAAGTTGATTCTGGCGCGAAAGGCAAAGACGGCCTAACTCGCCTGCAATTGAACATGGCTGGCTCTTACAATGAAGACATTGGCTACCTAGGTCAGTTTGAGACCGACTTCCAAACCAACCTTGACGGACAAGAAGGTAAGTCGAAAGACTTTGGCCTGTCTCGTATTCGCGCACGTTACTTCCAAGTGCATGCGACGGGCTCAGAGGTGCTTCCTGAAATTGGCTTCTCGCTTGATTACATTAGCTATGGTTCAAACTGGGTAGCAAAGCAAAGCGGTGTAGAGCAAACCGCAGCAGTAGGCGCCGTTGCAAAAGTGATTACTCCGTTTGAAAACTGGGTCTCTTACCCGAACATCGCCGTGATGCGTAACGAGTACGACAATGGTCGTTCTGAAAATGGTTGGCAGGCAAACTGGTTCAACTCATTCTATCTGTCTGAGCAAGGTCATTATGTCACCGTGAACCCACAGTACGCGAACTACAACAACGCGTTTGGTAAAAACGAGCAGTCACTTGAACTTAACTTCGAAGGTGGTGTGCCACTGACTTCCGATGGCAGCGTTTGGGGTAACGTCACATACTCAGAACACTTCTTCAAAGCAGGCACAGAGTCACGCATGAAGCATCTTGATGGCAATCGTGAAGTGCGTATTGGTGCCACTTGGTTCTTCTAACCAATTAGCGTAAACAGTTCCTCTCAACTCTAAGGCAAGGATGCCTTAGTCTCTACTTTATTCTTACTTTTTAGTTCCCTTGTTACTGGATCGTTTCCAGTTACTAACTCCATCCCAATTCGCAGAGTCGTTACACTGAGTCACAGTGAAATTCTAACCGAGTTAAATCCATGAGGACGCATAATGTCTATGCCATTTCAGCTTACCGATAAAGTCGTTGTATTGATTGGTGGAACGTCAGGTATCGGAGAAGCGATTGCTAAGCGTTTAATCAATGCAGGCGCAAAACTGGTGATTGCCGGTGTCAATGCGAACGAGCCTGCGTTGCAGACGCTGGAGGCGCACTATGTCTATGCCGATGTGACCGATGAGTTCTCGCTAAGCGAGCTTATGGCGATTGCGTTCGAGCGCTATGGCCAGATTGACGTGTTGGTGAATTGTGCTGGCTCGACCAATGGCTACAGCACCATCATGGAGTCGAAGAAATCGGAGTACAACGCCAACTTTGAAGTGAATGCGCTGGGTACGGCTTTGACGATCAAACACGCTGTACCTTACATGCCAAAAGGCAGCAGCATTATCAATATTGCATCGGTTGCCGGTACACAGGGCGTGCCATACCTGGGTGCGCTTGCTAGCTCAAAGTGGGCGGTTTTGGGTATTACTCAAACCGCAGCACTTGAACTTGGTACCAAGCAAGTAAGGGTCAACGCCGTCTGTCCTACCTCTGTCGATACCCCGCGTGCGCACACGTCCGGTGGCGAGCCACAACTTCGCATGGAGAAGCGCGCCGTCCCACTTGGTCGTATCGCGCAGCCAGAAGAAGTCGCCGCGGTGGTGCATTTCTTAGCATCGGAAGACAGTAGCTTTGTGAATGGCCAATCAATTGGTGTTGACGGCGGTTTCAGCGCCGGCATGAGTATCGATGCCTACAATCAGCTCGCACAGTGACCAGCTCGCACAGAGAGCAACTTGCACAAGAACCAACTTGCACAAGAACCAACTAGCACAATAATTTGGAGCTTATTTATGAATAAAACCCGTTTACTTTTAGGAGCATGCCTATTGATGCTCAGCTCAAGTACTTTTGCTTATTATTGCGATCAAGAAGCGGAAGGCGCCGTCGTCGGTGCAGTCGATGGTGCGATTACCGGAGCGATTGTTGGTGGTATTGTTGATGGCAGTGATGGAGCAAAAACTGGCGCTGTGATTGGCGGCGGTGCTGGCGCGGTCGGTGGTGCTATTGATGGTGCTTACTATGAGGGTGCTTGTGAAGTGGCAACGGATGTGATCGTTGAAGACGAGATCATTGCTGAGGAATATCTGGCGGAAGAATATATTGAAGAAGAGTACATCGCCGAAGAGATCGTCGAAGAAGAAATTGAAGATGAGTACTTAGCCGAAGAGATCTACGACGACGCTTTGTACGACTAATTCGGAATTCACAGCCATCAAACTATAAGAAAAGAGAGCCAATCGGCTCTCTTTTCGATTCTAACTTTTTATAAACGCTCTAGGGCTTCAAGTAGCTTGTTTTTAATGGCTGGGCTTGAGATAAAGGCACCCAAATATCGCTCTTCATTGCCCTCGAAGTCAGGGCGGATTTGTAGCATTTCTTTGTAGCTTGCTTGCGCTTGTTTGAATTCACCCTTGTAGACTTGGATGACCGCTTTGAGCATCGGGATCCAAAATAGACGACGCAGCGATAGCTTGCTGACCGACTTCTCAGCACCGTCAAAGTCATCTTGCATGATCTTATACACCACAGAGGCAATCGAGAACCAAGGTGGACGGAACGGGTTCAACTCTTTAGAGCTGCGAATCAGCTCTAGGCCTCGTTCGAATTCGCCTGCCATGCACAATGCCCAGCCACACAAACCAATCTGATAAGCGGCATTCGGGTTGATATCCAATACTTTGTCGACTGTCTCTATAATGCCGTTAACGTCGTCTTTCAACTGATGTGCCATCAGCATTGCCATTTGAGCTTCTTGGTTGCTTGGCTCTAGCTCTACCGCGCGGCGAGCGTGGTTCAGACCAGTTTCAACAGCGTTGTCGACCTGTCCCATACCGAGCATCTCGGCGTCAAAGTACAGAACCGCGAGCATAGAGTGAAGCAGCGCCACATCAGGCTCGTTCTGAACCGCGCTAAGCAATGCTTGCATGGCTTGAAGGTGGGTATCTTCTGTCAGCGTCATTAGGTAGTGACGATAGCGCAGGGTGGCTTCATAAGTCGATAAGTGCTCGATCTTCTTCTGATTGCAGCTTGCATAGATTTCACGATGGATAATTCCAAAGCTAGACGCAAGCTCAGCAACAATCTCGGCGATGATGTCGTCTTGAACAGAGAATAGGTCTTCGGTAGCGAGGTCACAGGTGTACTTTTCAGCCCAGACTTGCTCTCCGCTGTCGGTGCGATATAACTTGGCATAGATACGCACTTTGTTGCCAAGGGCCTGCATAGTACCTGAGGTAATAAACGATACGTTGAGCTTCTCACCAAGCCCTTTAACATCCGCGGACGTGCGAGGGTCAATATTGGTATCACCAAGGGCATGCATCGAGACAACTTTTAGCATGTCAAAGCGAGCAAGCTCAGTGGCGAGCTCTTCACCAAAACCTTCTGCAAAGAAGCGTTTTTCAGCATCATCTGATAGAGACAAAAATGGCAGTACAGTAATGGTTGGATTAAGCGATTTATTGGTCTCGCCAACCATTTGCGCCAGAGTTGTTGATTGACGAGCGGCCTGTGGAACCTGAGGGGTAAAGAGAGGGCTGTAGCGACCTTTAGGGATCGACAGTACCAATGGGTCATTAACCCCTTCCGTTAAATAATACGTTTCGAGAGTGCGTCGGACGCGACCCGCTTGAATTCGAACAATTGGGTCTGCTTGATGATCAAAATCAGCATCACGATCAAAGACTTCGGTAGCAATCGTAAATTGCTTTAAGCGATCTCCATTACCCGCCAAAGTTTGCTCTACAACGAAAGAGAGGAGCTGCTTCATCTTAGGGCTTTGGTCGAATGCTTTGCTGGAAAGAATGCGATTGAGTTGATCTTTCACACGGGCTTGATTTTCTTCGATTCGAATATCTAATGGAGCTTGTTCTGACACCGTTGCTAACTCTCTCTTTGTAGGATCTGCGTATTCTGCCACTTTAGGACATTGAAAAATAGTAACGAGTTCACTTCTTGATTAAAAACTAGATATCACTCGCTACTCATACCAATATAAAAGTATGAACGCCGTTAAAATAATAATCTAAACCATAGACTTACCACTAGTAACTATAGACGAGCTGAATGCTTACAGCGAGCCGACAGGCTGACATTTTTACTAAAAAGTGTCGCCAACTCAGTGGCTTTTGTTATCTAAACGTGATTATTATGTAACGATTGATATCCGCTAATGCTGTGCGTTTTTACGCGTGGGGAGAGGTCATGGAAAAGACGAATAATAGGATAATTCTGGCAGCGATTTCAGCCTTGTGTGTCTCGTCAAATGTTGGGGCGATGGGGCAATTTATTGATCCCAAAGATGGAATGTTTGATGCGAGTAAATGGGTGCTGGATAACGCCGTGGGTTTTATGCCAGTGCCCATCATTATTACTGACCCAGCCGTTGGCGCTGGTGGTGGTGCCGCGCTACTGTTTTTCCATGAATCTGAGAAGCGCAAACAGCTTAGAGAAGAGAACCCCGACGAAGTGGTGGGTTTGCCGCCAAGTGTCACGGCAGTAGCAGCGGCGGCAACCGAGAATGGCTCTTGGCTAACTGGCGCATTCCATTTTGGTTCATGGCAAGAGGATACTTGGCGCTACCAAGGTGGTTTGTTCTATGGCTCTTTCAACCTCAAATATTACGTTGTCGATACCCCGTTTGATTTTAATATCGATGGTCTCTATTTCATGCAGGATATTGACTACCGAGTCGCCGGCAGCAATTGGTTTGTTGGTGCCAAGTACTCGATTCTTTCTTCAAAAAGTACGTTCGATTTAGGCGGCTCGATCCCAAATATTCCGCCAATCGATTTTGATTTAGAGGACGCAGGTGTCGAGCTCAAGGTTACTTATGACAGTCGGGATACCATCTTTACGCCTAATGACGGGCTAAAAGCTAAGCTAAGTGCCGACTTCCACAATACGGCATTTGGTGGCGACGTCGACTACGCAAAAGCTCGTGCACAGGTGAACTACTTCGCACCCGTCCGAGATGATCTCATTATCGGCGTCAGAGGGGATTACCAAACGGTTACCGATGATGCGCCATACTACGCCAGACCTTTTATTAATATGCGCGGCATTGCGGCCATGCGCTACCAAGGACAGGATATGGCATTGGCTGAGCTCGAAGCGCGCTATGACATCACACCTCGTTGGTCAATCATCGGATTTACTGGAACCGGTAAAGCCATTGAAGATGGACAAAGCTTCTCCGATGCAGAGTATCAAAGTGTCGTCGGTGGCGGCTTCCGATATTTGGTCGCAAGACAGCTTAATATGCGGGTAGGTGTGGATGCTGCGAAAGGTCCAGAGGAGTGGGCGTATTACATTACTGTCGGGCATGCGTGGCAGCTGTGATTGAATAAAACAAAGGCTGGAGTCATCCAGCCTTTGTTCTCTAATGTGAGTAATTACTTACGTTTAAACAACAGAGTAGCGAATGCTAACATCAAGGTCACAATGATACTTGCCGCACAATAATCCACAACCGATACAAAACCTCCAGCGTCGATGAGCTGACCTGCAATGTAAGTACCTACTCCGAAGCCAATCGCCATCGCAAACATCAGAATGCCCTGGGTCAAAGCTGGAGAGCTTGGGCTTAGCTCTTCTGCAATCGCTGGAATGACCATATCAAACCAAGAGATCGCTTGCATGAGTAGTACTATTAACAAGATAGGAACAAGGCTTGGAATATTGGTGCCTATTGCTAACCACAGACCTATCGAGGTTACTGCATAGCAAGCCAGTGACACCATCCAAATGATATAAGGGCTGCTTTTTTCTGCGAGGCGACCAGCTGGCTCAAGGAGTACCATGGTTAATACCGCGGAGCCTGCGAGACCAAAGGCAGAGTGTCCAAGATCGACGTTAAACACTTCTTTGATGATGATAGGTCCAGTTTCCATCAAGTTACTGGCAGTAAACATGGAAATGAACACGGTTGCCAAGAACATCACAAATGCGATTGCAGTGCGCTTGTTGCTTTTCTTTGTCAGTGATTCATCGTCGCTTTGCTTTTCAGCCTCAGGCACTTTGACTTTCGGTGGCGGTGCAATAAATACAGTAACAATAGAAATACAGACCAATACCATGAGCATCAGCAGCTTTTGTTCACTAGTCCAACCTAATAGGCTGACAATCCCGAGGAGCGAGCCTGCAATCACCACGCCCAAGAACTGGAACTGAAATAGGCGACTCAGCCCACGTGCTTGCTCGTTTTCTGGAAGAGAGTTAAGAACAAATGTCGGGTTCAGTACCAATTGAGAGACCGTACCGATACCTATAGTCAGTCCAACCAACAGGTAAGTGTAGATTTCCGTCTGCGCAAAGTAGAGCAACACCAGTGAAAATAGGTGCGAGAATAGCGCTACTTTTTGCATCTGGCGGTGGATACCATATTTATCGGCGAGCCAACCAATGAGTGGTGCGCTGATTCCAAACAGGCCAATCAGAGACATTACGCTGCCCATAAGAGCGCCGCTGCCTGTGCGTTCGATAATAAGCGGTGTCAGCATCAGGGCGATGCCCGCCCACTGAACCACCCCGTTTGACATCTGTGCGATGTACCAAGGTTTAAAAGTTTTCATGGAGTGTTCCCCAAATTAAAGACCCTAAGGTCAAAACGAAATGAAATTGCGATAGCTAAAAGCACTGGGAAACGCTCTTATTTATCGAAACTCGGTTTACGGCAAAAAGTATATGGGAGGCGATTTACGTTGAGCAGTGTGTAACCCGTTGTTACTTAAGCGGAGAAAGTAAGTTACTGAGCCTTTGAACGGTTAGTCAGTTGCTTGAGGAAACTAGTGATTGAGAATCGAAGCCAGATCGGTGAAAATAGCGCCCATTATTTTTTCGACGCCTTCGAGTAGTGGTTGAGCCAATACTCTCAAACGCTATTCTACAAACCAAGAAGATCGAGATTCATGTCAAATCCTCAATTTCAGCAAGAAGTTTCTAAGCGCAGAACTTTTGCGATCATCTCTCACCCGGATGCGGGTAAAACCACCATTACTGAAAAAGTACTGTTATTCGGAAATGCGATTCAGAAAGCAGGCACAGTAAAAGGCCGTGGCAGTGCTCAGCACGCGAAATCGGACTGGATGGAAATGGAAAAAGAGCGTGGTATCTCGGTAACAACCTCCGTGATGCAGTTCCCATACAACGACTGCTTGGTTAATCTTCTTGATACCCCAGGGCACGAAGACTTCTCGGAAGATACCTACCGTACACTGACGGCGGTTGACTCTTGCTTGATGGTTATTGACGCTGCGAAAGGTGTCGAGGATCGTACTCGTAAACTGATGGAAGTTACCCGCCTTCGCGATACGCCTATCGTTACCTTCATGAACAAACTTGACCGTGACGTTCGTGACCCAATGGAAGTATTGGACGAAGTCGAAAGCGAACTGGGCATGATGTGTGCGCCAATCTCTTGGCCAATCGGTTGTGGTAAAGAGTTTAAAGGTGTCTATCACATCCACCGTGACGAAACGATTCTTTATGAATCTGGCCACGGTCACGAAATCCAAGAAGTACGCATCATCAAAGGTCTTGATAACCCAGATCTTGATGAAGCTGTGGGCGCTGATCTTGCTGAAAGCGTGCGTGAAGAGCTTGAGCTAGTAATGGGCGCATGCCCTGAGTTTGATCTTGAGTCATTCCTAAAAGGTGAATTAACGCCAGTGTACTTCGGTACCGCTCTTGGTAACTTCGGCGTTGACCACATGCTAGATGGTCTGACTAAGTGGGCACCAGCACCACAAACACGTCAAGCGAACGAGCGCGACGTTGAAGCAACAGAAGACAAGTTCTCTGGTTTCGTGTTCAAGATCCAAGCAAACATGGATCCTAAACACCGTGACCGTATTGCCTTCATGCGTATCGTATCGGGTACCTACAAGCAAGGTATGAAGATGAACCACGTTCGTACCGGTAAAAACGTCAGTATCTCTGACGCAGTCACCTTTATGGCGGGTGACCGTGCGCGCGCAGAAAATGCGTACGCAGGTGATATTATCGGTCTTCACAACCACGGCACTATCCAGATTGGTGACACCTTCACTCAAGGTGAATCACTGAAGTTCTCTGGTATTCCAAACTTCGCACCGGAACTGTTCCGTCGTATCCGCCTAAAAGATCCATTGAAGCAGAAACAGCTACTGAAAGGTCTGGTTCAGCTATCTGAAGAGGGTGCAGTACAGGTATTCCGTCCGCTGCAAAACAACGATCTGATCGTTGGTGCGGTTGGTGTGCTTCAGTTTGACGTGGTTGTTGCGCGTCTGAAATCTGAGTACAACGTTGAAGCGATCTACGAGAGCGTTAACGTTGCGACAGCACGCTGGATTGAGTGTGACGACGATAAGAAGCTCGAAGAGTTCAAGCGTAAGAACCAAACCAACCTAGCGTTGGATGGTGGCGACAACCTAAGCTATGTTGCACCAACTATGGTAAACCTAAACCTAGCGCAAGAACGTTTCCCGGATATTAAGTTCCGCGCGACGCGTGAGCATTAATGCTGGTTGATTGAATGGGAAAGCCGCTCGGGAGAGCGGCTTTTTTTTGTTTGGTGTGTGGGTTTTTAAGAGCTTACCCCCTCTAGCTCCCCCTTATTAAGGGGGAGAACCACTGCTCGTTACTAACGTAACATTGCTCTTTTTATAAGGCGATGCGCAGCGAGCCTTTGGTTCCTCCCCTTTATAAGGGGAGGTTAGGAGGGGTAAAAACGCGAAGCGTTAGCTACTCACGCTCCTTAGTATAAGGCACCCCAATCGCCTTAGGCGCCACCGCCTTACCAATAAACCCAGCCAACAAGAACACCGTCAACACATACGGAATCGCTTCAATTGCCTGAACTGGAATTGGGAAGTCACCAATCGACACCCCCTGCATACGAATCGCCAATGCATCCAAGAAGCCAAACAGCAAACAGGCACCCATTGCCGTAAACGGACGCCACTTACCAAAGATCAGCGCCGCCAGAGCCATATAGCCCTTACCTGCGCTCATGTTAGGAATGAACTGCGCCGTTTGTGCCACCGATAAGTAAACACCGCCGATACCTACCAGCACACCACAAATAGCGACCGCAGCGTAGCGCATACGAACTACTGATATACCTGCGGTATCAACGGCTGATGGCGATTCACCCACAGCGCGTAGACGAAGTCCAAAGCGCGTCTTAAACAGTAGGTACCAACAAGCTGGTACGATGAAGACCACCATGTAAACCAGAATCGAGTGGCCGCTGATAAGCTCTGAATAGAGCAGACCAAGCACAGGCACATCCGCTACCGCATCCGCACCCGGGAAGGTGATAGGCGCAAATCGCGCATCGCCTGAAAGTGCTGGTGTTTGACCACCTTGCTGGAACCAGTGACGACCAAGCGTAATGGTGAGGCCTGCCGCGAGGATATTGATTGCCATACCACTGACGACTTGATCGCCGCGGTGGGTGATCGAGGCAAAACCGTGGAGCAGGGCAAGTAATACCGATACGCCAATACCAGCAAACAGACCAAGCCAAGCGGAGCCTGTGACATGTGCTGTCGCAGCACCCGCAAATGCTGCCGCCAGAAGCTTACCTTCTAGGGCAATATTAACGATGCCCGAGCGTTCACAAAACATGCCAGCAAGCGAGGCAAGGATAAGCGGGGTTGCCACACGTAGCGTGGCATCAAGCATGAGAATAATCGTTTCAAACATAATCAAGCGACTCCTTTCTCTGCTTGTTGCTCAGCTTGTTTTTTGCCGAACAGTTTGAGGTAGGTTCTCTCTAGAGAAGGGCGGAACATGTGCTCAAGAGCGCCAGAGAATAGAATCACCAAGCCTTGGAGTACCACAACGATGTTTCGGTCTACACCGTACTCAAAGCTCAGCTCTGCACCACCTTGGTATAGGAAGCCGAACAATAAGCTTGCCAGTAATACCCCAACTGGGTGGTTGCGACCCATGAGCGCGACAGCGATACCGGTAAAGCCAAAGCCTTCAACGAAGTTTAGCTTGATCTGGTGTAGCTCACCTTGAAGTACGTTCAGACCAAAGAAGCCCGCCAGCATACCCGAGATAAGCATGGTCAAGATGATGATCTTTACATACTTAATCCCTGCGTAGTTGGCTGCCGATGGGTTAGAGCCAACAGAGCGGATCTCGTAACCCCAGCGTGAGTGCCACATCAGTAGCCACACAAATACACAGCACAACAGAGCAAAGATAAAGCTCAGGTTCATTGGGCTTGGCGCCATCTCAATCCCAACGACCGCGAGGATCTCATGCATCTTTGGTAGCCAACTTGAAGCTGCAAAGACCCGGCTTTCTGTTGCCATTGTCGTTTCTGGCTTGAGGATATCAACCAACAAGTACGCCATCAAAGAAGAGGCGATAAAGTTAAACATGATGGTGGTGATAACAATGTGTGAGCCGCGCTTGGCTTGCAGATAAGCAGGGATAAATGCCCACGCTGCGCCAAATAGGCCGCCGACAACAATTGCTACCGGAAACACAATGTACCAAGGCGCATATTCGCCTAAGGTGAGACAGATAAGACCGACACCGAGGCCGCCAATGTAGGCCTGACCTTCGCCACCGATGTTAAACAGACCCGCGTGAAACGCGACGGCGACAGCAAGACCGGTAAAGATAAAGCCTGTGGCGTAATACATGGTGTAGCCAAAGCCTTCGGCGTAACCAAAGGCACCCGTCCACATCACTTTTGCAGCATCAATCGGATTGATGTCGATATACATAAACAGCAGGGCAGACACTAGGAATGCCACCAACACGTTAATCGCTGGTAGCAGAGCCACGGTTACCCAAGCTGGAACTTTTGCTTGGCTCATGCACTTTCTCCTTGTGGCTGATTAGCCGCTGCCGATTTTAGGTGGTCAGGCATAATGTTTGCCATCATCAGACCTAAGGTTTTCTCATCGGCATCTTTGATTGAGACTTCGCCGACAATCGCGCCATCGAACACGACAAGGATACGGTCAGAAAGGCTCAAGATTTCATCGAGCTCTACCGAGACTAAAAGCACTGCCTTATCTGCGTCGCGAGCAGCGATGATTTGCTGGTGGATGTATTCAATGGCGCCGATATCAACACCACGCGTCGGCTGTCCGACCAAAAGCACATCCGGGTTTTGTTCCATTTCACGGGCAATCACTAGCTTTTGCTGATTACCACCGGAGAAGTTAGCGGTTTTCAAAGTCGTGTCGTTGGGGCGCACATCCCACTTATCCATGCTCGCCTGACAGCTCTCCTTGATGGCCTGCTTGTCTTGCAGAAGACCTTTGTTGTATTGCGGCAGGTGATGGTAGCCGAGGATATAGGCCTCTTGCGCCTCGAACTTGTTGATGAGTCCTTGCTTGTGGCGATCTTCAGGAATATGACCCACGCCGATCGCGCGAACCTGCTGCGGATCAAGCACCGTGTGCTTATCGATGTGGCTGCCGTTAATGTCAATGCTGCCCGAATAAGGCTGGATGATGCCGGAAAGCAGGGCGAGGATCTCGGATTGACCGTTGCCTGATACGCCAGCAATACCGACGACTTCACCTTGGCGCACGCCAAAGCTCACGCTTTTCACACGCTCGACACCTGCGTCATCAAAGTACTGTAAGTTATCGACTTTAATCAGCTCTTTCTTCGGATTGGCCTCTGACTTATCGACTTTAAGACGAACTTTGCGTCCTACCATCAGCTCAGCCAGTTGCTCTTTATTGGTGTCGGCGGTCACTACATGTTCCACCATCGCCCCCTGGCGCATGACGGAGATATTATCGGTGATCGCTAATACTTCACGCAGTTTGTGCGTGATGATCATAATGGTGGTGCCTTGCTGACGAAGTTTGTCGAGGATCTTAAACAGGTGATCCGCTTCTTGAGGTGTCAGCACGCCCGTTGGTTCATCGAGGATCAAGATCTTCGCGCCGCGATAGAGCGCCTTTAAGATCTCCACTCGCTGCTGAAGACCTACCGGAAGCTCGCCAACAATGGCATCTAAAGGGACTTCCAAGCCATAATCTTCGGCCAGTGCCTTGAGTTTCTTCTTAGCTTTGCCAAGACTTTCTTGTAGCTTCCATCCATCTTCAGCGCCGAGAACAATGTTCTCGAGTACGGTAAAAGTCTCCACCAACATAAAGTGTTGGTGCACCATGCCGATGCCTGCCTTGATCGCTTCTTGAGAGTTCGCCGGCTTATAACGTTCGCCATTGACGGTCATCTCGCCTGCATCTGCGTGGTAAAAACCGTAAATAATACTCATAAGAGTGGACTTGCCTGCACCATTTTCACCAATGATGCCGTGAATCGTGCCTTGTGGAACTTTCAGGTCGATATACTTGTTGGCGTGCACCGCACCAAATCGCTTATCGATCTGCTTGAGTTCGATGGCAATAGATTGTCCATGTGTCACTAGATACTGCCTTATAATTATACGCCGCTGTTTTTAGGCAGCGGCGTTGTTATATTTGAACCTAGGTTATTGATAAATAAACCTAACCTAGGTTTTCATTCTGAGTGTAATGAGTTTAGATGTTACACGTGTTGTCAGACATGTAGTCGTGAACGGCGATCTTGCCTGATACGATGTCAGCTTTAAGGCCGTCTAGGTACTCTTTCATTTCTGGAGTGATCAGATCTTTGTTGTAGTCATCGTATGCCCACTCAACCGCACCTTCTTTAAGGCCAAGAACCTTGATGCCTGCTTCCCAGTTACCTTGCTCTGCTTCTTCCCATGTGTTGTAAGCCGCAACGCCTACTTTCTTAACCATTGACGTCAGCATAGTGCCTGGTTGTAGGTGGTTTTGGTTTGAGTCAACACCGATAGCGAAGTTGCCCGCATCTTTCGCTGCTTGGTAAACACCCATACCTGTGCCGCCTGCTGCTGCGTAGATAACGTCCGCGCCTTTAGAGAATTGTGATTTCGCAAGCTCAGAGCCTTTTGCTGGATCAGCAAACGCTGCTGGTGTCGAGCCAGTCATGTTTTGGAAGGTTTCGATCTGTGGGTTTGCGTATTTCGCACCTTGGCGGTAGCCACACTCAAACTTACGAATTAGCGGAATGTCCATGCCACCTACGAAGCCAACCTTCGCGGTTTTCGATGCTTTAGCGGCAAGTGCGCCGACTAGGAATGAACCTTCATGCTCTTTAAATACAATAGATTGCACGTTTGGTTTATCAACCACCATGTCGATGATCGTGAATTGAATATCTGGGAACTCAGTGGCAACCTTTTCTACCGCTGAAGCCATGTTGAAGCCAACAGCAACAATTGGTGTGAATCCACGGCTTGCCAAACGGCGAAGACCTTGTTCGCGCTGTGCTTCGTTCTGTGGTTCAAATTCACGTACCTTAATGCCTTTATCTGCATTGAAGACTTTTACACCATTTTGGAACACGGCTTCGTTGAATGATTTGTCGAATTTACCGGCTGTATCGTAAACCACTGCGGGTTTTGCTGCGAATGCACCAAATGAAGTAACTGCCACTGCGAGTGCAGACATTTTTAGAATAGTTTTTTTCACGATCAATTCCCTTATAGTGTCGAATGATGGGGCATCATTGACGATTCGATAGGCTAGGCGTATCCAAAATAACTTGCCTAGAAAGTAGTCGTTTGTAAAAACATGATCTGGCCAGCCACAAGCAAACCGAACAGTTTACAAACAATGCGTGCCATTTTATCGTTTGCTTGTGCAAAAAAAACGCTTTGCATGGCAGCATTGAGGTATAAGTCACAACTTAGTGACAAAACTCTAACTATTGCAGCTATCCTTTGTATAGCGAGGCGCGACGCGCTAAATGCTGCAATCGATTACACCTTTTTTTTGGAGTCATGATGTTGAAGTTAATGAAGAAATGGCTAAAGAAGTATGACGAATGGTGTGCCTCTCTCGGTCTCACTCCAGAGAACAAACGCAGCTGCGTTCCATACAAAAAAGAGCCCAACCGCGATGATAGATAGCCACTGTCATCTCGATCTGCTTGCGGATAAAAAAGAGATCCAACAGGTACTTCTCGATGCGAAGAGCGCTGGTGTACAGAAAATTGTTGTCCCTGGGATCAATGAAGCGAATTGGGAGCGAATTAGAAAGCTCTCGACAGGCTACGACCAGATCTATTATGCATTAGGCTTTCATCCGCAGTTTTTGGATGGTGTTACGAAAAGCAGTCTCGAGCGACTCGCTCAACGGGTTGAGGAACAGGTTCCGGAAAAATGTGTGGCGATTGGCGAGTGCGGGCTCGACTTTTATCACGGTCGTGAAGATGAAGCTTTTCAAAAGCAAGTTCTAGAAGCTCAGATAACGTTAGCCAACCACTGCAAGTTGCCAGTATTACTCCATTGTCGAAAGGCTCATCAAGACCTTGTGGTATTACTTAAACAAACTCAGCCGAAATATGGCGGAGTTGTACATGGCTTTAGTGGCAGTCTGCAACAAGCGATGGACTTCGTAAAACTGGGTTTAAAAATTGGCGTAGGCGGTGTCATTACCTACGAAAGAGCAAAGAAAACACGCGCGACGATAGCGGCTTTGCCTTTGGAAAGTTTGTTAATAGAAACAGACGCTCCTGATATGCCATTAAGTGGTTATCAGGGCAGTCCTAATGAGCCTAAAATGATAAGTTTGGTGCTATCTTCTTTAATTGAGTTGAGAAATGAATCCGAGCAAACGGTTGCCTCACAATTGGATGTCAATGGCAAATCTACGTTTAATTTTTGTGATTAAAATTTACTTAAATTGTGAATTCGAAAACGTTTGCAGAGTCTATTTGTGATATTTATCACAAATCTCAGTGTATCTCCCATGTGTTCAGAACGAAAGTGTGAGGGGGGTACTACTTTCTTTTCTGTGGGTTTGTATAATCGCCCCCGCTTTTGAGCTTCAATTTTTGTTACACGCCAAATTTATTATATAAGGAAGTCATAAACTATGAGCCTGTTTATGAGCCTGGTTGGTATGGTAGTGCTTATTGCTATCGCAGTACTACTATCGGATAACCGCAAAGCTATTAATATCAGAACTGTGGCTGGCGCATTTGCTATCCAATTTGCACTAGGTGCATTCGTTCTTTACGTACCTTGGGGTCAAGAGATCCTACGTAGCTTCTCTGACGCTGTATCTAGCGTGATTAACTACGGTAACGACGGTACGTCATTCCTATTCGGTGGTCTTGTTTCTGACAAGATGTTTGAAGTATTCGGCGGCGGCGGTTTCATCTTCGCTTTCCGTGTACTACCTACACTAATCTTTTTCTCTGCGCTAATTTCTGTACTTTACTACCTAGGTGTAATGCAGTGGGTTATCAAGATTCTTGGTGGCGGTCTGCAAAAAGCGCTAGGTACATCTCGTGCGGAATCTATGTCAGCAGCAGCTAACATTTTCGTAGGTCAAACCGAAGCACCTCTAGTTGTACGTCCTTTCGTACCTAAGATGACTCAATCTGAGTTATTCGCTGTAATGTGTGGTGGTCTAGCTTCTATCGCTGGTGGTGTACTTGCAGGTTACGCTTCTATGGGCGTGCCAATCGAGTACCTAGTAGCAGCATCTTTCATGGCAGCACCTGGTGGTCTTCTATTTGCTAAGATCATCAAGCCAGAAACAGACGAGCCAGTAGAACAACTACACAGCATGCAAGCTGAAGGTGAAGACAAGCCAGCTAACGTTATCGACGCAGCAGCGGGCGGTGCATCAGCAGGTCTTCAACTAGCGCTGAACGTAGGTGCAATGCTAATCGCATTCATCGGTCTAATCGCTCTAGTTAACGGTATGCTTGGCGGCATCGGTGGCTGGGTTGGTATGCCTGAACTACGTCTAGAATTGATTCTAGGTTGGATCTTCTCACCACTAGCATTCCTACTAGGTGTGCCATGGTCTGAAGCGACAATTGCTGGTGAGTTCATCGGTATGAAGACGGTTGCGAACGAATTCGTAGCATACGCGAACTTCGCACCATACCTAGGTGACGCAGCGCCAGTTGTTCTTTCTGAGAAAACTAAAGCAATCATCTCATTCGCTCTATGTGGTTTTGCGAACCTTTCTTCTATCGCAATCCTACTAGGTGGTCTGGGTAGCCTTGCACCTAAGCGTCGCGGTGATATCGCTCGCATGGGTGTGAAAGCAGTAATCGCAGGTACGCTATCTAACTTGATGGCAGCAACGATTGCTGGTTTCTGTCTAAGCCTTGCTGGCATGTAATTGCTCGCGTTAAGGTAATTAGTATATAGACGCCGTATTAAATCGCCCCGTAGCAAGAAATTGCTGCGGGGCTTTTTTGGTTTTTGGGGGCCAGAAAACCTCAATAGTCCTTTTGGGATAAGGGATGAATGATGGACAACGGAACTTTTTTGAGATACAAACCGTTTGCGTTTTAATCGGTACTACCGTTTTTGAGATCACTCCTATACTGTATAGGCTACTCAGTAACTCATCGTGTGTTTAAGGTAATGACACAGACAATTGATGAGTTATTCAGCCAGAGCCAGTTCTCACCACAGATAGGAATCAGGTGATCTAAACGAGCAGGTACTGTGCGGTGACAGGGATAGCAATTGGTGAGGCAGCGAGTTTGTCGAGCCGAGTCTTCAAGGAACCAAGTCCGTTCATTTATTGCTGACGTGTTTGTCAGGTAATTAATTGAATATATTGACCGGAGATAGAAATGAGCGATTTAAAATCAGCAGCTCTACGTGCACTAAAACTTATGGATCTAACCACGTTAAATGACGACGACACTAACGAGAAAGTGATCGCACTATGTCATGACGCGAAAACGGCTGTGGGTAACACAGCTGCGATCTGTATTTACCCTCGCTTTATTCCTATTGCTAAGAAAACCCTTCGTGATCAAGGTACACCAGATGTACGTATCGCGACGGTAACCAACTTCCCACACGGTAACGACGACATTGAAATCGCAGTAGCAGAAACCAAGGCTGCAGTTGCTTACGGCGCAGATGAAGTAGACGTGGTGTTCCCATACCGCGCACTTATCGCTGGCAACGAAGAAGTAGGTTTCGAGCTAGTGAAACAGTGTAAAGAAGCGTGTGGCGATATTCTTCTGAAAGTTATTATCGAAACCGGTGAGCTAAAAGAAGAAGCACTTATCAAGAAAGCATCAGAAATCTGTATCAAAGCAGGTGCTGACTTCATTAAAACCTCTACAGGTAAAGTGCCAGTCAACGCGACTCCAGAGTACGCTCGCATGATGCTAGAAGTGATTCGCGATATGGGCGTTGCTAAGACCGTTGGTTTCAAACCAGCTGGTGGCGTGCGCACTGCGGAAGACGCGGCTGCTTACCTAGCAATGGCAGACGAAATCCTAGGCGCAGACTGGGCAGACAACATGCACTACCGCTTTGGTGCATCAAGCCTACTGACCAACCTACTGAATACATTAGAAGTAACTGACGAAACTGCGGATCCTAGCGCGTACTAAGTTACTTTGCGGGATTTGGGGTTTCGCGATTGACCCCTCCTTGCCTCCCTTTATAAAGGGGAGGAACCACTGGCTCGCTAGCGCATCGCCCTATATTCAAAAATATAGGCGACGCGACGATAGGAGCGAGCCCGAGGTTCTCCCCCTAATATAGGGGGAGTTAGAGGGGGTATAAAACGCCTATCTAAACCATCCACACGCCCGCAACTTCTACCCTACACTTATTTTGTACTTCAGCACTTCGCTGTGGAGGCACTAATGTATTTACCTCAAGAGATAATTCGTAAAAAACGCGACGGTTATGAACTGAGCGCGGAAGAGATCAACTTCTTCATTCAAGGTGTTGCGAAAGACACGGTATCGGAAGGTCAAATTGCAGCATTTGCGATGACCATCTTCTTCAATGAAATGACCATGCCAGAGCGCATTGCGCTGACTTGTGCCATGCGTGATTCTGGCATGGTTATCGACTGGAGCCATATGAATTTTGGCGGTCCGATTGTCGATAAGCACTCAACCGGTGGCGTGGGGGATGTTACCTCACTAATGCTTGGTCCAATGATTGCGGCTTGTGGCGGCTTCGTTCCTATGATTTCAGGTCGTGGTCTTGGCCATACAGGCGGCACACTGGATAAGCTTGAAGCTATCCCAGGCTACAACATCACCCCGACCAATGAGGTATTTGGTGACGTAACGAAGGAGGCGGGTGTAGCCATCATCGGTCAAACCGGCGATCTTGCACCGGCTGATAAGCGCGTTTACGCGACACGTGACATCACGGCGACGGTTGACAACATTTCGCTTATTACAGCGTCTATTTTGTCGAAGAAGTTGGCTGCGGGCCTAGAGTCTCTAGTGATGGACGTAAAAGTCGGCTCTGGCGCCTTTATGCCAACCTACGAAGCATCAGAAGAGCTTGCAAACTCAATTGTTGCAGTGGCGAACGGCGCGGGTACAAATACAACTGCGATCCTTACCAATATGAACCAAGTATTGGCATCCTCGGCGGGCAATGCAGTGGAAGTGCGTGAAGCCGTACAGTTCTTGACTGGTGAATACCGCAACCCTCGCTTATACGAAGTGACGGTGGCTCTGTGCAGCGAGATGTTGGTACTTGGCAAGCTGGCAAGCGATACCGAGCAAGCGGAAGCGATGCTTAATGAGGTACTCAATAACGGCAAAGCCGCTGAGTGCTTTGGCAAGATGGTAAAAGGTTTAGGTGGTCCAGCAGACTTTGTTGCTAACTACGATAATTACCTAGAAAAGGCAGAGATCGTTAAGCCAGTGTTCGCTGATGTTGACGGTATCGTCTCAGCTATGGACACCCGTGCGATTGGCATGGCTGTCGTTGGTATGGGCGGTGGACGTCGCGTAGCAACAGATACTATCGATTATGCGGTTGGATTCGATCAATTCATCAAACTTGGTGAAAAGGCAAGTGCAGACAAGCCACTTGCTGTTATTCATGCTCGCAATGAAGCGCAGTGGCAAGAAGCCGCAGACGCGCTTAAAGCCGCCATCACCGTTGGTGATACAGTTTATACAGAAACCCCTTGTGTATACCGCCATATTCGTGCGGAAGATCTAGCATAAGGGTGGAGAGAAGTTATGAAACGTGCATTTATTTTAGTTCTAGATTCTTTCGGTATTGGCGCAACAGCGGATGCCGATAAGTTTGGTGATGTGGGCTCAGATACCATGGGTCATATTGCTGAGCAGTGTGCGAAAGGTCTGGCAGACAACGAACAACGTAGCGGTGAGTTGAAGTTGCCAAATCTATCCAAGTTAGGCTTGGCTATGGCCCATAAAGAGTCAACGGGCGCACTTGCAGCCGGTTTGCGTGATGACGTCGAGGTCATTGGTGCTTACGGCCACGCTGCTGAACTGTCTTCGGGCAAAGATACACCATCTGGCCACTGGGAAATTGCCGGTGTACCAGTATTGTTTGATTGGGGTTACTTCACAGACAAAGAGAACAGCTTCCCTAAAGAGCTAACAGATCGCATTTTAGAGCGTGCAGGTATTGACGGCTTCCTTGGTAACTGCCATGCCTCTGGTACTCAGGTTTTGGATGATCTTGGTGAAGAGCATATGAAGACAGGGCAACCTATCTTCTATACCTCTGCGGACTCGGTATTCCAGATTGCATGTCACGAAGAGACATTTGGCTTAGAACGCCTGCTTGAGCTTTGTCAGATCGCTCGTGAAGAGCTTGAAGACTACAACATCGGTCGTGTTATCGCTCGTCCATTTATTGGTCCTGGTAAAGGTCAATTTGAGCGTACTGGTAACCGTCGCGACCTTTCTGTCGAACCGCCAGCACCAACTGTGCTGTCTAAACTGGTTGATGAAAAGCAAGGTCAGGTCGTGTCGATCGGTAAGATTGCTGATATCTATGCGAACTGTGGCATCACTAAGAAAGTGAAGGCGACAGGCATTCCAGCACTGTTTGAAGCAACCAAAGAGCAGATCAAAGAAGCGGGTGATAACACGATTGTTTTCACTAACTTCGTCGATTTTGATTCAGCGTACGGTCACCGCCGCGATGTTGCCGGTTATGCTGCGGCGCTGGAATACTTTGATTCTCGCATTCACGAAGTGATCGAGTTAATGCAAGAAGACGACGTGCTGATTCTGACGGCAGACCACGGCTGTGATCCAACATGGCAAGGTACCGACCACACTCGCGAGCATATCCCAGTTATCGTCTATGGTGAGAAAGTACCTGCAGGTTCTTTGGGGCTACGTGAAAGCTTTGCTGATATTGGTCAAAGTCTTGCGAGCTACTTTGGTACATCCTCAATGGACTACGGAAAGAACTTCCTGTAATGACAGTAAGTTAAGAGCAAGTTAGCTTGCTCTTAACTCGTTTAAACCATTTTTCAGAATTGATAACGAACAACGTAAAGGAAATAACAATGGCGACTCCTCACATTAACGCGGAAATGGGTGATTTTGCTGACGTAGTATTGATGCCAGGTGATCCACTTCGCGCAAAATACATTGCTGACACATTCTTGGATGATGCAGTACAAGTATGTGATGTTCGTAACATGTACGGCTACACAGGGACCTACAAAGGTCGTCGTATCTCTGTGATGGGCCATGGCATGGGTATCCCTTCATGCTCAATCTACGTGACAGAGCTGATTAAAGACTTTGGTGTTAAGAAGATTGTTCGTGTTGGTAGCTGCGGTGCGGTGAACGAAGACATTAAAGTACGTGACGTAGTGATCGGCATGGGTGCGTGTACTGACTCAAAAGTAAACCGTATTCGCTTTAAAGATCATGACTTTGCAGCAATCGCTGACTACCACATGGTGAAGAATGCTGAAGAAGCGGCTAAAGCACGTGGCATCAATGTGAAAGTGGGTAACCTTTTCTCTGCTGAGCTGTTCTACACACCGGATCCAGAAATGTTCGATGTTATGGACAAGTACGGCATTGTTGGTGTTGAGATGGAAGCGGCGGGTATCTACGGCGTTGCAGCAGAATACGGTGCGAAAGCGCTGGCTATCTGTACTGTCTCTGACCACATCAAAACGGGTGAGCAAACCACTTCAGACGAGCGTGCAACAACGTTTAATGAAATGATGGAAATTGCACTGGACTCAGTACTTCTGGGTGACGCTGAATAAGCACGTTTTCTTAGATAGTTTAAGGCCTCGCAATTGCGAGGCCTTTTTGTATTTGATGGTTGCTTAAGAAGCCTAAGGTTGCTTAAGAAGTCTAAGGTTGCTTAAGAAGTCTAAGGTTGCTTAAGAAATCTAGGGCTGCTTGAGAAGTAGGTTTTCGCCTTTGTCTTTCGATTGCCGTCTAAGCAGTACCATTAGCAAGATGCCGCACAAGAAGCTCATCAGGATCATCATATACATAAAGCGGTCACTTTTTCTGTAGTGGTGATCTGAAATCGCCGTTACTTTGCCGGTTTCAAAAGTAATACGAACAAAGCCAATAATCGTATTATCGTTAATGATAGGCTCGACCAGTTGCTGGCGTCCGATACTGGCAGTCGATAGTGGGGTATCGAGCCCCAATACTTCACGAACTGTCTGAGCATTGTTACTCGAGGCAACTTTGACCCCTTCAGAATCATAAACCGTCGCATCCAGAACCAGGCGTTCTTTGGACAGCTGATTCGTCAGTGCACCGAGACGCTCTTGATCTTGGTCTATAAGCATCTGCCTTGCCGACTTTGAGGCTTGCGAGATAAGTACTTTTGATAGCACTTCTAATTGGTTAGCTTGAATGCGCTCGTTTCCCTTGCTGATCAGTACGCTGTTACTGGTAATAAAAAACACCATCGCCGCGATCAAGCACAAGGCAACCAAACGCAAAAAATTCCTAAACGAAAACAGTGAACCGTCCATAAAAGTGCAAAAGTACTAAGAAATTACTGATTGGTTCATATTGATGCTTGCACAACCAAATTGCAATAGGGTAACGTTTCGGGAGCTCATTTGAAGGAAGGATTAGCCATGGATGCTATCAAACCGCTTGCGATCAGTAAGCGTATCCCACTAAAACAAAGATTTCCGGAGACATTGCTCTCTCACTCGCTAGAGAAGCGCGCTGCTACCTGGATTGTCTACGCACCCACTTTATACACCGAATTGTTCAATGATTTGGACTTCTATGTTGGCGAGACCACTCGAATCCTAGATATCTGGCAAGTTGGTCAATACGAGGTCGCTTTGATGGAAGGTAACCTTACCCCAGACCATATTCGTATTCTTGATGAACTGAACGTTGATTATGCAAGGCTTTGCGATGTTCCTGATCTTAACAAGCCAGGTGTTATTGTGCTCGATATGGACTCAACCGCGATTCAGATAGAGTGTATTGATGAGATTGCTAAGCTGGCTGGCGTCGGTGAGCAAGTGTCAGAGGTCACTGAGCGAGCGATGCAGGGTGAGCTCGATTTTGAGCAAAGCCTTCGCCAACGTGTTGCTGCATTAAAAGAGGCTGACGAATCCATTTTAAGTGAAGTGCGTGAATCTTTGCCTTTGATGCCAGAACTTCGCGAGATGATCAAAACACTGCAAAGCTATGGTTGGAAAACCGCGATTGCATCAGGCGGATTTACCTACTTCTCAGATCACTTAAAAGAGATGCTCGACCTAGATTTTGCGCAATCCAACACATTGGCAATCAAAGACGGCAAGCTATTGGGAGAGGTTGTTGGAGAGGTGGTTTCTGCGCAAACCAAAGCGGACATTCTGCTTGAGCTTGCCGAAGAGTACGACGTGGAGCCGCACAATACGATCGCGGTGGGTGATGGTGCGAACGACCTAGTGATGATGAAGGCTGCGGGTCTCGGCATTGCGTATCATGCAAAACCTAAAGTTGAGGCGCAGGCTCAAGTTGCTATTCGACATGCTGGATTGGGTGGTATCGTTTGTATCTTGTCAGGTCTGCTTGCAAGACAAAAGAAAATTGGCTGGTAGTTGATAGCTAGTGATTTCAAAAAAGCCCTCGCAGGTTAACCTGCGAGGGCTTTTTATATTTCGCAATTAATGGTTCATCTCAAGTCGGATCAACACTTCTTCTGTAATGTCCACGAGCTCGCAGTATCCAATAATAGAGGTCATTTCGTTTTCTAGGTTGCGTGCATGACTTAAGCTCAACGACAGCAGCTCATTGATGTCTTTTTTCATGAGCGTAGTCAACGCGTCATAAACAGGTCCGGAAGAGACTCTTAGAATATACAGCTCACCCATGCTTAGGGCATCTTTAATGAACTTAATGCGCTGCTGGGTAGACTCGAAATCATCGCGAACCTTAGTGTGAATCGATTGGATTCTATCGCCGAGTTTAAGGACGCCAATATAGAGCTCACAGGCAACAGGTTTGGCACCTGGTTTACGTTTGAGAGGCTCGGCCAATAACGAATTACTTCTGCCTTTAAAGATGGGTTCAAGCGCCAGTTTTTGGTCGTGCCCAATGCGTTCAAAGAACTGCAAGTAGCCGGGCAGTGGAAAATTGACACCCACTGAGCGGCATTTGACTGAGGTACCGCGTTTATCGACGTAAACGGGCGTAGAGACCATTTTTCCTAGTAGCACGTTGTGCAGAGCCTCAAGCAATGAGCTGCTTGGTAAGATTTCTTGCTGAGCGACTAACTTGTCTTGGTTGTTCTCTATAATGCCTCTAAAGAAGGCGATTGTTTTGACCGTCTTTCCAGATTCAACAATAGAGAGGTGCACCGTTTTTCTGTCCGCTGACATGCGAACAACTTCGTACGGTACTTGGTTCAAGGGAATTTGGTCGTTGTAACGTTTAAGCTCCAAATAGTCGACACTAATGATCGAACCAGAAGGAATAGCCAAAGGCTCTGCTAGCTTGATGCTCGCGCCGTGCTTAGATAAATCGACGGTCTTACCCTGGATTCGAACATTCTCTCCCGCGCTGACAACAAGTGGTGAGGAAAATTGGTATCTAGGCTCTCTTCGACGAGATTTGGCGTCAAAGTACAACCCTCTAGGCTGCGTTTTGACATTTCTCGGGTGTCGGAACTGATTGAGAGTACTGGCTGGTAGTCTTGGCTTTTCAGTAAATAGATAGTCGCTGGCGGATTTGTCGTCACTGATTTCTTGCAGTATGCCAAAATGCGTCAACTTCTCGTCGTGCCCAACAAGCTCACTGTAGTGTTTTGATATGGTCAACATATCATCGGTTGATAGCTCAAATACCGACAGCCTAAATGCACGCCAACTCGCTCTTCTGCCGCCAACATGCCAGAACAGTTGACGCTCTTGGCGATCCGCCTCGGGCATCATCATGGAATAGAACAGCTTCATTCCATTGTGTTCGTGGGTAAAGGTATAGAGAACGTTACTGCATCCTTTTATCCCAGCTTTAACTAGCAAGTCCATTCGCTGGTTGGAGAATAACGAGGCTAGCGATTGCTGGTTACGTTCGTCGTGCCAATAGCGCCAGATATCTTGGTTGTTTTCTGTAAGCAACGCGACTTTCAGATCGTTGCCACTAAAGAATAGTGGCAGGTTACAAGCGTGTTTCAGGTAGGTATGCTCAAATCCGCGAGTCCGTGCACGAGTAATACGATCTTGATTGTCGTGGCGAACCTTTTTGGACTCAGTGTTGAGCATCTTGTCGACGACAAGTTCTACAGCGTTGGTACGCGTTAATCTAAGCGTGCGTAGATACTTCACCGGAGAGATGCCATGCAGGCCATCAACGCCGAGCACTCGGTACTCAATAGGTTTGGTAATTTCTTTTAGTTGACTGGTTTCCGCTAGCTCGTCGAACGTAACGGTAATAACTTGCCCTAAATCGTAATCAAAGGTGCCAGGTACTTTAAACTTAGCTCCAGAGCTAGAGAGGTCGACGCTCAGACCAATAACGGTTTCACCGTTTTCCAGCGTAATAGATACCTGCGACTCGACCTTTAAGCGGCATTCTTTGCGCTTGAGGTCATAGCCTAGATTTATGGGGGTGGCAGCATAAGGACTTTGCGGGTCGGTTAAATCTCCGCTATTGGCATTGCGTTGCTCATCACCCAAGTTGCTCAGGGTTTTCTTATCAACAAGAAGCTCCCATACACCCTCGGTGTAACCACCGTATTTGCGAGTGAGCTTGTGATAGGAGTTAAATGCGCGATCGTCCAGCCAGTGTGCAAGACCATCTAACTGGTACTCGTGACAGTTGGTAGAGACGCGCCCACGAAGGTCAATACGTTTATAGCAGGGCGCCATAAGACGATTGAGCTCCATCTTCACCAGTAACTTTGTCGACGCAGATTCGCCTTCGGTGACTTGGTTGAGTACTTGGTCGAAGTCCTCAGCGTGGTAAGCTGAAATCAAACGTTCGGCAATGGAAAGTATTTCTGTTTGCTGCATGAGTTTTGTTAAAGTGTCCCTTTGATGATGAGTTTCATCAGAATAAGTACAGCGTAATGCCTTATTATATCGGCAGCCATGCCGAAAGCCTTAACGGTATGTATAGGAAAGATAAGGTATTGTCTCACTTTATTCTTAGGGTATTGTCATATATTGACAATACTTTTCATTGGTTACACACCGAAACTAATAGATTAGTCAATAAATAAATGCAACTCAGTGCATTGTAACGCTAGAGTAAGTAGGTTAGTTCAAATTATGGCAAAAGCGAAAAGAGCTTACGTTTGTAATGATTGCGGAGCAGATTTTCCCCGTTGGCAAGGTCAATGCAACGCATGTGGCAGTTGGAACACGATCAGTGAAGTCCGTCTGGCTGCATCACCTCAAGTGGCTCGCAACGAGAGACTGACGGGCTATGCTGGTGGAGCGACGGAGTCGACAATCCAAACCCTCTCTGAGATTGATCTGCAAGAAGTGCCGCGATTTACCAGTGGCTTCAAAGAACTGGACCGAGTGTTAGGGGGTGGCGTTGTACCTGGCGCGGCCATCCTCATCGGCGGTAACCCTGGTGCAGGTAAATCAACATTGCTGCTGCAAGCTATGTGTTGGTTGTCCTCCCAGATGCCTACCTTATACGTCACTGGTGAAGAATCTCTACAGCAAGTCGCTATGCGTGCTTCTCGCTTAGGGCTACCGAAAGAGCATCTCAAGATGCTCTCTGAAACCAACGTTGATCGTATTTGCCAAATCGCTGAAAAAGAGCAGCCAAAGCTGATGGTTATCGACTCGATTCAGGTTATGCATGTTGCTGATGTCCAGTCATCACCAGGCAGTGTGGCGCAGGTACGAGAATCAGCGACGGCACTCACTCGTTATGCTAAGCAAAACAATGTAGCGATATTCATCGTTGGTCACGTGACTAAAGATGGTACCTTGGCAGGTCCAAAGGTACTGGAACATATCATCGACTGCTCAGTACTACTTGATGGCGGCACGGATAGCCGATTTAGAACACTTCGAAGCCACAAGAACCGCTTCGGCGCGGTAAATGAGCTTGGCGTATTTGCGATGACGGGGCAGGGGTTAAAAGAAGTCAGTAACCCATCGGCGATTTTCCTCTCTCGTGGCGAAGAAGAAACATCGGGCAGTTCAGTCATGGTCGTGTGGGAGGGGACTCGTCCGCTCCTCGTTGAGATCCAGGCACTGGTTGACTACAGTCAACTGGCGAACCCGCGTCGCGTTGCGGTAGGCCTTGAGCAAAACCGTCTTTCGCTTCTTTTGGCTGTGCTGCACAAACATGGTGGCTTGCAGATGGCGGACCAAGATGTATTTGTCAACGTAGTGGGTGGCGTCAAAGTTACCGAGACCAGCGCAGACCTTGCTTTGGTTATGGCATTGCTTTCAAGCTTTCGAGATCGTCCGCTACCTAAAGATGTGGTTGTGTTTGGTGAGGTGGGACTTGCTGGGGAGATTCGCCCAGTACCAAGTGGCCAAGAGCGGTTAATGGAAGCGTTTAAACACGGTTTTAAAAAAGCGATTGTTCCGGCGGCCAACATGCCGAAAGGCGGTATTGAAGGCATGCAAATCCACGGAGTGAAGAAGCTTTCAGAAGCGATTTCAGCATTTGATGAACTTTAATGGTGGTTTTTGCTCAATTTCAGGTAGAATACCGCCAACAAAAGTACGATTTTGCGAAATGACATCGAAAAATCACCAAGAGCAGCTAAAATTAACTGCGATCTGGTAACAACACCCAAATCCGTTGAAGCTTGATGATATAAGCCTTGAGAGACCATTTCTCCCAAGGTGGCGTGTTATCGAGTCGGGTTCGGATAACTTTTTTTTAATACACATGCACGCAGAGGTATCGGTCTTTACAGATTGTGATATACTCTGCGCGCAATTTATACCTTATAAACAGAGTAAGACAATGGCAGATTTATCAAAGTACAGAAACATTGGTATTTTCGCGCACGTTGATGCGGGTAAAACTACCACCACTGAGCGTATCCTTAAGCTTACTGGTAAAATCCACAAAACTGGTGAAGTACACGACGGTGAGTCTACAACTGACTTCATGGAGCAGGAAGCTGAGCGTGGTATCACAATCCAGTCTGCTGCGGTAACTTGTGAGTGGAACGGCCACCGCCTAAACGTTATCGATACTCCGGGACACGTTGACTTCACAGTTGAAGTATATCGTTCACTTAAAGTACTAGACGGCGGTATCGGTGTATTCTGTGGTTCTGGTGGTGTTGAGCCTCAGTCAGAAACAAACTGGCGTTACGCGAACGAATCAGAAGTATCTCGTCTGATCTTCGTTAACAAACTAGACCGTATGGGTGCAGACTTCTTCAACGTTGTTGACCAAGTTAAGAACGTTCTTGGCGCTAACCCACTAGTAATGACTCTGCCTATCGGTCGTGAAGACGATTTCGTTGGTGTTGTAGACGTACTAACTCGTAAAGCTTACGTTTGGGATGATTCTGGTCTTCCAGAAAACTACGAAATCCAAGACGTTCCAGCTGACATGGTTGACGATCTAGAAGCTTACCGTGAAGAGCTAGTTGAGACTGCTGTAGAGCAAGACGACGACCTAATGGAAGCGTACATGGAAGGTGAAGAGCCTTCTATCGAAGACCTTAAGCGTTGTATCCGTAAAGGTACTCGTGACCTAGCGTTCTTCCCAACATTCTGTGGTTCTGCATTTAAGAACAAGGGTGTTCAACTCGTTCTTGACGCTGTTGTAGATTACCTACCAGCTCCAACTGAAGTTGATCCTCAGCCTCTAACAGATCCAGACACTGGTGAAGCGACTGGTGAAGTTGCTACAGTTGACGCTGATGCGCCACTAAAAGCACTTGCGTTCAAAATCATGGACGACCGTTTCGGTGCACTAACGTTCATCCGTATCTACTCAGGCCGCATGAAGAAGGGTGACACTATCCTTAACTCTGCAACTGGTAAGACTGAGCGTATCGGTCGTATGTGTGAGATGCAGGCTGACGAGCGTAACGAACTTACTGAAGCACAAGCTGGTGACATCATCGCTGTAGTAGGTATGAAGAACGTTCAAACTGGTCACACTCTATGTGATCCTAAGCACGAATGTACTCTAGAAGCTATGATCTTCCCAGAACCAGTAATCTCTATCGCTGTTTCTCCGAAGGACAAAGGTTCTACTGAGAAGATGGGTATCGCTATCGGTAAGATGGTTGCAGAAGATCCATCTTTCCAAGTTGAGACTGATGAAGATTCAGGTGAAACTATCCTGAAAGGTATGGGTGAACTTCACCTAGACATCAAGGTAGACATCCTTAAGCGTACTTACGGCGTTGAGCTAGAAGTAGGTGCTCCACAGGTAGCTTACCGTGAAACTATCACTCAACCAGTTGAAGATAGCTACACGCACAAGAAGCAGTCTGGTGGTTCTGGTCAGTTCGCGAAAATCGACTACCGTATCAAACCAGGTGAGCCAAACTCTGGCTTCACGTTCTCTTCTTCAGTTGTTGGTGGTAACGTTCCTAAGGAATTCTGGCCAGCAGTTGAGAAAGGCTTCGAGAGCATGATGGACAACGGTGTTCTAGCTGGCTTCCCAACGCTAGACGTTGAAGTTGAGCTATTCGACGGTTCATTCCACGCAGTTGACTCTTCGGCAATCGCTTACGAAATCGCAGCGAAAGGTGCATTCCGTCAGTCTATGCCAAAAGCTGGTGCACAGCTTCTTGAGCCAATCATGCACGTTGACGTGTTCACTCCAGAAGATCACGTTGGTGATGTAATCGGTGACCTTAACCGTCGTCGTGGTATGATCAAAGACCAGCAAGCTGGTACTACTGGTGTTCGTATTAAAGCTAACGTTCCTCTATCAGAAATGTTTGGCTACATCGGTCACCTACGTACTATCACATCAGGTCGTGGTCAATTCTCTATGGAATTTGAACACTACTCTGCATGTCCAGCAAACGTTGCTGAAGAAGTTATCGCTAAAGCGAAAGAAGACAACAAGTAATTGTTCTTTGACTTCAGATAGTAAAAACCCGCCTTTCGGCGGGTTTTTTTATAGCTTAATTTTAAGGTTCTACAGTGAGTTTGGCCTTAGAACGTAGTCGGTTTCGATGATGGAAATGTGCGACATATCGCAGCGCTTAAACTCATTCACCTCTTTGTTAAGCCAAGATAAGAAGGTTTGAATTTTTGGCCGGTTGAAGTGGTTTGCCGGTGCACATACGTAGTATGCGAATCTAGGTTTTAGCGCGAAGTCACCGATACGAACCAGCGTCCCTTCTTTGATGTACCTGTAAGCGAGGCTGTGCTTAATCAATCCAACCCCCTGCACAGACAATGCTCCTTCGACAACAAAGTGCGCCCCATTATATTGAAGCGTTCGCGTTCCAATAGGTGCGCCGACATGGTTAAGCCATAAGCTCCAGTCCATATCAGGCCAGGTATCTTCAATTAAGTCGGCTTTATGCAGATCATGAATCGTATGGATGTTGTGCTGCTCCTGATATAGGGGATGGCAAACAGGATAGATAATGTCTTCCATTAAAAGTCGGCTCTCGACATCTGGGTAGTGCCCTTCACCATAGCGAATACAGATATCAACCGAGTCATCTTGAAAAGTCACCAGTTTATTATTGGGTTCAAGCAGCAGGCTGAGCTCTGGATACTGTTCACGAAAGCTCTGAATTCTGGGTACCAACCAATGTTGAGCAAACGAGGGAAGGGTAGAGATAGAGAGTCGGTTGGGCTCTGCGTCGCTATGAATGCTCTGAACGCCGCGAAGAATATGTTCAAAGCCCTGACTTAGCTCCTTAAAAAGCGAATGTCCCTCGGTCGTGAGCTTGACTTTTCTGTGTTGTCGATAAAACAGCTCACAACCAAGCTGCTCTTCTAGCTGGCGTATTTGCTGGCTGATTGCCGCTGCTGAAACATAAAGTGTTGAAGCGGCATCCTTAAAGCTGCCAAGTTTGGCTGCTTGATAGAAATAATACAGCCCTTGGAGTGGAGGGAGTTTATCTTTCACTTAAGTTTTCCTTAACTCAATAACAGAATAGATCGTTTGTCAGTTTTCTCTGTGTGCACAAAAATTATACGAAAAGACGGAGGGAAAACAAATGGACAGAACCATTACGACGCTAGAATGTGCAGAGCAAGGAAACGGTGGATTTCAGCTGAGAAAGAATATCTTAACTGTACTTAGCGTTTGGTATCGAAATTACAGAACTCGAAAAGCGCTTGCAGAGATGTCAGAACGGTTACTTGATGATATCGGAATCACTCCCTATGAAGCGAAGCAAGAGTCCCGTAGGCCTTTCTGGAAATAAAATAGGCGACCCTAAGGTCGCCTTTTCTGGATTGAAGAGTGATCACTCTTCCCATACCACCAGCTGACCTTTTGGCCAGTTCTGACCGACTTCGTGGTACTTCTGCTCCAGAAGGTGGCGTTTAATTTTAAGGGTAGGGGTTAGCAAACCGTTTTCAATGCTCCACGGCTCTTTAACCATAAGAACACCTTTGATGTGTTCGTGAGATTCCAGCTCTTGATTCATGCGTTTGACGACTCGTTCCGCGGTACGAGCATAACGCTCGCGGTCGAAGTTCGGGAAGTCGTGAGGGACGACCAGTAAGATTGGCGCAGGTAGGCCTAAACCAATCAAACACATCATCTCAACGCGGCTGTACTCTGCGAGCTTTTTCTCAATAGGAACGGGCGCAACAAACTTACCTTTGGCGGTTTTAAAGGTGTCTTTTTTGCGACCTTGGATAGTTAGGTAGCCTTCACTATCGATCACACCAATATCACCGGTATGCAGCCAGCCGTCACTATCAAATGACTCTTGTGTTGCGATATCGTTTTTGTAGTACCCAGAGAACAAGCCTTTACTGCGAACCATGATCTCTGAGTCATCGGCAATCTTGAGCTCAATACCCGGGCCTGCATTACCCACCGAACCGATTTTATCCCCGCGGAAAGGATGGTTGAGCGTACTGTAGGCGAAGGATTCGGTCATCCCCCAAGCTTCGGTAATATTTAAGCCGACACTGTGGTACCACTCGAGAAGAGCAGGTGAGACAGGAGCTGAGCCACAACCTAAAACACGAGCCTGATCAAGGCCTAGACCGTCAGCGAGTTTCTTCTTAATCAGTGTGTTGACGAAAGGTATTTTCAACAGGATATTGAGTTTTTTCTGCGGTAGCTTGTCTTGAATTCGTTGTTGGAACAAGTTCCACAGACGAGGTACAGAGATAAACAGCGTCGGACGCTGCATCTTCACGTCTTCAATAAAGGTATCCAGTGATTCTGGGAAAGCAGTAGGTACGCCACCCTGTACCGAAGAGCCAAAAATATAGACTCGCTCGGTAATGTGCGCGAGTGGCAAGTAAGAGAACAAGCGGTCATTGGCTTCAATACCGATATGATCAATCAGTCGTTGTACCGACCAAGAAAAAGCGCCATAGGTCAGCATCGCACCTTTGGGTAGGCCTGATGTGCCCGAGGTGTAAACCAGCGACATCAGCTTATCATCATAGTGAACAGGGCGCTCTTCGCTTGGCTCATTGTCGGCAACCAGCTGAGTAAAGCTGTGTTGGCACTCTGGTGCTGAGTCGTAAGGTAAAGAAATAGTGATGAGATCGCTAAGATTCCCCATCACCTCACTGGTGGCCGCTGCGTCATCCAATTTTCCTGCGATAAGTACTTTACTCTCACTGTGAGTGAGACAATATTCAATGGTATCAGGACCTGCTGTAGGGAAGATTGGCACGCTAACATAGTCACCGAGCATCATCGCAAGATCGCAAATAAACCACTCAGCACAGTTTTTAGAGATTAACGCGACTTTATCACCAGGCTGAATACCAAGCCCACGAAGTGCCGAAACCAGTCGTAGTGCTTTATCAGCAACCTCGGCATAAGTGAATTCAACAAATTGTCGGTTAATGATTTGTTTTAGGTAAACCTCGTTAGGTTTCTCATGCGCCCACTTTAGGATCATTTCGTTAGGCGGTGGTAGAGTACAGCTAGAAGTAGTCGTTTCGTTAGGCAGTATCATTCTTGAACTCCGTTTACGTGTAGAACGATAAATTTTATAGTTGTATTTATGTTAATTGATTGTTAACACTACAATACTAGACATACAGAGAATGGACTGCAAGAAGCGATTGACGCATAAATGCGGCCCCGAGCACATAAGTCGAGTAAAAACTCAATTTTTCGGGGCGCATTCACAACGAGTAGAAGGCCGTTTCTTTGCTAACGGTTAATGTCTCGGTAGAAAGTTTGATTGCATCACAAGCTTTACAGCGTCTTGCTGCGCACGTAGGGCTTGAACACAGTTTCCGTCGATCTTGCCGAGGGTAACCATTTTCTCTAGCTCTAGAAGCGCATGGGTTAGTGACCAAGATTCGCTGTAGGAGCGGTGACTTGTCAGGGCATCAAAAATGTTAGCAACGGTAACAATTCGCGCTGATACAGGAATATGCGCGTGACTGAGGCCGCGAGGCGCGCCGCTGCCATCGAGATACTCATGATGATACTGAATGATCTCTCTTAGCAATTGAACACAGGTTTGTTGCTCTTCATGAACCTGCCGAGCTAAAGCGTTAATCAGATTGAGCCCTTGCTGGATCTGTGCGGTGAGTTTCAAATGATCCCCCCAATCCTCCAGCCAAAGGCTTTGCTGCTTAGTACCAAGATTCGAGTATTTACCTACATCATGCAGCTCAGCAAACTGAACCATATGCTCGATAGTTTCATCATTCAACTGATAAAGCTCTGCTACTTTTTCACCAATTAGGCGTGTGTACTGACCCACGCGATAGGCGTGATCAAGGCTCTCGTTCTGATGCTCGAAGTTGGTGCGGCGAAGAGAGAAGCCTAAATCGGACATAGCGTTGACGCACTGGCGCTGTTTACAAATCTGACGTACGAGATTATCAGAATCTTTGATGAGCTCGCTGGTGGTTGATGAGTCGAAGAACCCTTTGCGATCAGCATCGAAAAACAGCAGGCCTATAAACTCACCGTTGTCAAACACAGGTCGAGTGAATGAGGCTTCGTAGCCCTGTTCAAGTAACCATTTAGAATGCTGCGAGTCATCGGCAATTTCGGTTGGGATATCATTGACCACACGAGTTAGTTGGCGAGTGACCATCCTACCTAGGCGAGACTGAGCAGAGATAGGTGCGCTGTAATGAAGCAAGGGAGTGCCTTGTAACGTACTGTGCGCAAAGGTTCGCAGTTGACCATGAGTACTGTCATAGGATGCAAAGGCCAATCTGACGACTTCAGGTGTTTGCTCGTGAATAGCGAGGTGCGTCTGCTCAATAGCCTGATTGATTGAGTCGGCTTTGGCGGTGTTGAGGTGCCGATTGCGGGGTGTAGATTTGTCCATAACTCGCCTCCTTACTGTCACCTACATACATGGCACGCGAATCTGGTTGCGGTTACAGTTGCTCTCATAGATAGCGTCGTGAGAGCAAGAGGTTCGTGTGCGAACCATGTTGGAAGGTGATTCTATGAATACACGCTTTTGCTTATATCGTTAACCCTTTTGATGCAGTTGACGGTCGATAAGGGGCATTTGCCCCTCATAATTAGTGTATGAATCAGCTAGAAAACTTGCGAGAAATATCGCTCAAAATCAGAGCGATACTTGATTTAGATTAAATTTGCTAGGCTCGGAGCAATCAGACCAGCACAAGCAAAATAGATGACCATCCACACAATAGGCAGTTTAAACTGTTTCATCAGTAAGGCGCCAAATAGAACCCAGGCTAAGTCAAGCGAAGAGACCACAGCACTGACGAAAACGGGCTGGTACAGCGCAGAGAGTAGTAGACCAACCACCGCAGCGTTGACCCCCATTAAAGCCCCTGACACCGCTGGAATGCTTGCGAGCTGTTGCCAATTCTTAAGAACGCCTACCAGCAATAGAAAGCCTGGAACGAAAACGCCTAGAGTGGCGATGATGGCGCCAGCAATAGGTGCCGTTGGCATAAGCTCATAACCAATATAGGTGGCGAAGGTAAACATTGGTCCCGGAACCGCTTGCGCCGCCGCATAGCCGGTCAGGAATGCATCTTGAGTTAATTGGTCACCAACAATATTTTGAAGTAAAGGCAGAACCACATGGCCACCACCAAATACTAAACTACCCGCTTGGTAGAAGTCCGCGAACAGCTGCAGTGACGGCGAAAAGCGTCCAAGTAGCGGCAGAGCAACAAGCAAAGCAAAAAAGCTAACTAATGGCATTACCGAGAAAGAAAGTGAGCCTGCAGGGGACTCATTGTTGCCAGTCGCTAGATAGCGAGTACCTACAAGAGCTGCGATAATTAGCACGATGATTTGCGTGGCAATACCCTGGAAGACCAACAGTGCAATGGCTGTCCCGATACACAAAGAGACAGTCAGCACCGACTTGCAGAAGTTTTTATACATTCCCCAAGCCGCGTCAGCCACGACCAGTACAGCAAGTAGCTTCAAGCCATGGACGATGTTTTGGAATACGCTCGACTCGGTTAATTGGCTGCTCAATACTGCAAGTGCCAACATGAGAATAACTGAGGGCAGTGTAAAGCCAAGAAAGGCCATGATGCCGCCGCCAAGACCGGCGCGCTGATAACCCACAGCAAAGCCCACTTGACTTGAGCCTGGTCCTGGTAAGAACTGGCTGAGGGCAACGATTTGTGCGTAGTCGTTATCACTGAGCCATTTGAGCTTTTCAACAAAGGTATTTCTAAAGTAACCAATGTGTGCAGCAGGTCCACCGAAGCTTACCCAGCCAAGGGCAAAAAAGATCTTAAAGATGGCAAACAAGGATTGCTGCTGAGTGGGTTCGCGAGTGAGCGAATCTGAGTTGCTTGTAGACAAAGTAATACCTGCGTAGCGATAACATTTTCGATTAGCGCTGATACTAAGTCGTGACATATAATGATTCAAATCGATAGTTTTGATACCTACTATGAATGAAATGGGACGAGGAAAATTAGATTGGAAGCGGATAGATCTCAACTTGTTGATTGTGTTCTATCACCTATATCAGACCCGCAGTGTCTCTGTCGCTGCGCAGAAGTGTTTCGTTAGCCAGTCTGCGATGAGTCATAGTCTCGCTAAACTTAGAGAGCTGTGTGGCGATAAGCTGTTTGAAAGAAAGTCGCACCAAATGGTGCCGACAGAGCGTGCGAGTGAGCTCTTTCCAACCGTAGAGCAGATCCTTAGCTTGGTTCAACATAAGGTCTTGCCAAAGGCGGTGTTTGATCCCAATGAGTATCGAGGTGTCTGTAAGATAGGTCTGACCGACTACGCTGAGTTTATTTTTGGTCCGGTGATTTACGATGCCATCCTAACCGATGCTCCTCATTCAAAGGTTAGCTTCGTCAACGTGAATCGCAATAATTATAAGTCGATCAGTGAGCAAGAAAGTCTAGATATGATCATCGGCAGCATTCCTGAATTGGATGAGCAGTTCGATGGACAAACCTTATATACAGAAAAACATGTCTGTATTTATGACCAATCTCAGGTGCCAATTGAGTATGTCGATATCGAAACCTTCGTCTCCCTGCCGCACTGTTTGGTCAGCCCTGAGGGAGCCTTTACCAGCAATGTAGACAAACATTTGGATGCCGTAGGACTGACTCGCTCGGTAACCGCAGTGTCTCGCAATTTCCTCACCATCGGACGCTTGGTAAGTGGGCGTGCAATGTTTGCCATTGTTCCTGAAAAAATGGCGCAGATTAGCCTCATGCAGCCACACCTTACTGCCGTTGCTCCGCCAGTACCTGTAGCCGACTTCGACATCGCATTGATTTGGAGAAAGCAATCACAGTTAAGTGAAAAAGCTAAGTGGCTCAAAGAGGCCCTTTATGAAGCGGTGTTGACGTCAATAAGGGAGAGCAGTTTGTAATTCGAGCACATCGTTTGACTGATGTGCTTGATGGTTTTTTGGAGGTGGCAGTGGCGGTTAAGTCAGGGCAAAGCGCGTCCATACTTTGGATCGCCAACGATGAATCATAACCAATCCACGCAGCCACTCATCCATACCTATCGCTATCCAGGCGCCCAAGATACCAAAGCCCCAATGCAGACCGAGTAAGTAGGCGAAGACAACGGCAATGCCCCACATACTCAAGATCCCCATTTTTACAGGGAACTTGATATCACCAGCACCTTTCAGAGCGGCGATAAAAATGAGGTTAGAGACTCGACCTGACTCCACAAAAATAGAACCACCAATGAGCATTGCGACAAGCGTGACGATTTCCGGGTCTTGGGTGAACAGATCGATAAGTGGATATCGGAACAAGAACAGCGTAATCACTATGCCTGTCGATGCCGCAAGACCCACTAGATAGTATTTCTGGATGCGACCCAGTATGTCATCAGCCCAGCCTTTACCGATAAAGTAGCTGGTTTGAATCTGCCCTGCCTGACCCAGAGCAAGTGCAAAGGCAAAAGAAACGCGCGTGATATTCTGAGCATAGGTAAATGCCGCCAACGATGCGGTGCCCATCTGCACAACAAAGTAGACAATCGCCATCTGCGCCATGTTATAGGACAGGATCTCTCCGGCATTCATCATGCCGATCTTCATGATCTTCTTGTAGAGTGTGTTTGGGATAGCACGCCAGGTCTCGAATGGTAGATCAATGCGCTTTCCACGCACTGCCAATATCATTAATAGTGTACCGATCACTTGGCTTACTACCGTTGCCGTTGCTACGCCACTTACACCAAAGACAGGCAAGCCAAACGGCTGATAGAGTGCGACATAGTTACCGAATATATTAATAACGCCCGCAATTAGGTTAATGACCATGGGAGAGCGTGAAAAGCCATGGCTTCTCAATATAGTGGTCAGTACGATACCAAGAGTGACGTTGAAGGTCATTGAGCCGCTGATGATAAGATAGTCGTAACCATAGGCTGCAACTTGTTCTTCTAATCCAAACAGCGCAATAAAATGCTCAGCACCCACAAGCAGTGACAAGCTCAGAATAGCACCTAAACCAAGAGCCAATAGAATGCTCGCGACACCCGTTTGTGCGGATTCAGAAAATTTCGATGCACCATTGTATTGAGCGATGAGAATGCCTGTGCCACTGCTGACCATCATGGACACGACGATAAGAAAAAAGCTGATCTGGGTGATCACTCCGACCGCGGAAACCGCTTGATCAGAATAGCCACTGAGCATAAACACATCGGTAGTATTGAGAGCGGTGCGCAGTAAGACTTCGATAAAAATGGGCCACGTCAGCGCGACGATGTTCATTCGCTTATTGAGCGATGAAGCACTGTTAGACATTCGTTTTCACCTAGTATTAATAGGGTTTTGGTTAAAGGGTCGGCAAGTTTACTCTCTATTGGCGCAAACACAATACAATAATCATCTCCTCGAGAGAGTTTGACATTTTGTTCTATCAACGAGCGTTGTTATAAAAAATAGAGCCCTGATAAGAAGAACCTATTGCGTGATTCTTTCATTTTGTCCCAAAGTGATTTATTACTTAATGACTATTACGTGTCTTTATGACTCTAAATTTTTATGAGTCAAAAAGACACTTATCTCTTTTATATGTCTGATAAATAGTGATTTTAAGTGTGGCATGCTTCATGCAATAGGTTCTTAGTTAGAGATTAGATAGCGAGTTGAGATGTTGAATATCGTCGATAAAAAAGCCGAAGAAGCGATTCCTGCTTGGCTTAGATTGGGCTTTCGTCCATTTTTCTTACTCGGTAGCGTTTACGCTATTTTTGCAGTCGTAGCTTGGGTCATTATGTTCCAAACCGGTCAACCTGAAGTACTTAAAGTGCCGGCGTTGTGGTGGCACGCACACGAAATGATTTTTGGTTTCGCGATGGCAATAGTGGTGGGGTTTGTACTTACTGCAGTGCAAACTTGGACGGGTATTAATGGTACTAAGCATTATCGTTTGTTAATTTTGGTGGGGCTATGGGTTGCCACTCGTATCTTGTTTTGGACGCCTGTGCCTTTGTGGTTAACCTCAAGTATTGAATCTCTGTTCATTGCTTTGGCCGCCTATGAGGTTGGCTTTCGTGTGTATCGCTCAAAAGGGTGGCGCAATCTGTTCTTTGTTCCTCTTTTTTTATTGGCGATTTTTGCGAACTTCGCGAGCTATGCAACGATCAAAGGCATGCCTCCATTTAGCTCCAGCGCGGTATGGCAAGCGATGTTGTGGTGGTTTACTATCTTGTTGTCAGTGATGGGAGGGCGAGTTATTCCGTTCTTTGCTGCCCGTCGTTTTCAGTATGAAAAGCCACAGCCCATTGTATGGCTCGAATGGCTATCGACCTTGCCGTTGATGATGCTGTTTGTGCTGAGCTTCTTCCCGCTGTCGCTAGCCACTCTAGGGAAACCTTTAATGTTGGTTGCTGGGGTGTTGCAGCTGGCTCGTTGGATCCGTTGGAAACCTTGGTTAACCTTATCTGAGCCTTTGGTATGGTCGTTAATGCTAACTTACTTATGCTTGCCATTGAGCTTGTTATACCGTGGTATTCTCACTGACGCTTTCGCGGCTCACGCGATGCTTCATTTGTTTGCGGTAGGGGCCTTAGGTGGTCTTGTGCTTGCTATGATCAGTCGTGTCACTATGGGTCATACTGGAAGAGCAATCTACGAAGGTCCAAACATGACACTGGCGTTTGGCGCTATCATCTTGGCAGCGGTCGTGCGCAGTGTCGGAGTCGCAGTTTGGCCTCAACACATGTTTACCATGATTGATATTAGCGCCGGACTATGGGCGTTTGCGTTTGCCATGTATGTTTATCACTTTGGCAAAATGCTCGTGACACCGAGAGCGGATGGACATCCAGGGTAAACCTATACAATAGACGTAAAAAAACCAGCCGAAGCTGGTTTTTTGTATCTTAGTAAGCGTCGTTGTGAACGGCTTGAACCGCACGACCCGATGGGTCAACACAGTTTTGGAATGACTCATCCCATTCAATTGCTTTCGCTGAAGAACAAGCGACAGATGGACCACCCGGTACACACTTCGCTGCTGACTCTAGCGGGAACAACTCTTCAAAGATTTCACGGTATGCATAACCTTCTTTCGTTGTTGGTGTGTTGTATGGGAAGCGGAATGCCGCGGTTTCCATTTGCTGATCAGTGATCTTAGCTTCAGCCACTTCTTTTAGCGTGTCAATCCAGCTGTAGCCAACGCCATCAGAGAATTGCTCTTTTTGACGCCATGCGATTGATTCTGGTAGGTAATGCTCAAAACACTCACGAAGAATGTGTTTTTCCATCTTACCGTTACCACACATCTTATCTTCTGGGTTCAGGCGCATAGCCACGTCGATAAATTCTTTATCTAGGAATGGAACGCGACCTTCTACACCCCAAGCAGCAAGCGACTTGTTGGCACGAGCACAGTCAAACATGTTCAGTGCGAGTAGTTTACGCACAGTCTCTTCGTGGAACTCTTTGGCGTTTGGCGCTTTGTGGAAGTAAAGGTAGCCGCCAAAGATCTCGTCAGCACCTTCGCCAGATAGCACCATCTTAATACCCATCGCTTTGATCTTACGACCCATTAAGAACATTGGTGTTGAGGCGCGGATGGTGGTGACGTCATAGGTTTCAATATGATAGATAACATCACGAATCGCATCCAAACCTTCTTGGATTGTGTAGGTCATCTCATGGTGAACGGTACCGATTTGATCGGCAACCTCACGAGCTGCTTTAAGATCTGGAGCACCTTCAAGACCTACAGCGAATGAGTGAAGCTGTGGCCACCATGCTGCAGATTGCTCATCGTCTTCAATACGCATTGCCGCAAAACGTTTTGCAACCGCTGACGTGATAGAAGAATCTAGACCACCAGACAACAACACACCATAAGGTACGTCAGTCATAAGCTGGCGCTTAACCGCTGCTTCAAGGGCTTCCGTCAGCTCTTCTTTGCTGGTGGTGTTACCTTGAACTGCCGCATATTCGTTCCAGTCGCGGATGTAGTAACGCTGAGGTTCTGCATCTTTGGAACCGTAATAACAACCAGGAGGGAACTCACTAATGGTTTTACAAACTGGTACCAGCGCTTTCATTTCTGAAGCAACGTAGTAGTTACCATGCTCGTCATAGCCTTGGTAAAGTGGGATGATACCGATATGGTCACGGCCCACTAGGTACTCATCTTTTTCTTCATCGTACAGTACGAATGCGAAGATACCGTTTAGCTCTTCAAGCAGATCTGCCCCCATATCTTCATAGAGCGCTAGAATAACTTCACAGTCAGAATCCGTTTGGAACTCGTATTTACCTTCGTAACGAGCACGAATTTCTTTGTGGTTATAGATTTCACCATTTACTGCAAGGATGTGTTTTTTATCTTGGCTGTAAAGTGGCTGTGCACCACTATTAAGACCAACGATAGCTAGGCGCTCATGCGCAAGAATTGCTTTATCTGAAGCATAGATACCTGACCAATCAGGACCACGGTGGCGAAGCTTTTTAGACATTTCTAACGCGATTGGGCGTAGAGCGGCTGCATCACTTTTAATGTCTAAAATGCCAAATACTGAACACATACAACTTCCTTTTTGATGAAATTTAACGCTGTTGAGTTCAATTTGCCATCTGCACAAAAAAAAGCAACCGTGAACAATGAAAAATAGAATAAAAGGCGATGTTAGTTAGAAATTATTTAAATAAAATCCATTTTTGATGAATGAAATCAATGTTTGGGTGCTTTTTTGGTCGCTAAAAGCAAAACAGCCGCTATTTAGCGGCTGTTTAATTGATAAATTTGGCTTACTTTAGATTCGGCTGCAGTTGGTCACATACATGGCGAGCAAAACCACTACCTGCCTCGCTGTAGATATTAAACGCAGCGTTGACTCCCATTTCTTCAAGTTCCGCCAATTGATCTGGATAAGCGGCAATGGCTGCGACTTGTCCCTTGAACTGTTTTTTCTGAAGTAGCTCTAGCGCTGTTTGGTTACCTTGGTGGTGCGGCATCGCCAGAAGTACCAGCTTTACATGGGCGGTATCAAGGATACGTTCCCAAAAATCGGGGTCAGTCGCATCACCAGCGATAACATTTCGACCTTTAGCTTGGTGATCGGCGGCGGCCTCTTCGCGAACTTCCACTCCCAAGCTTACCTTTCCATAGCGTTCATAAAGTTCATCGTATGCTCCGCTACCGATTCTTCCCATCCCTAGGATCAGTACCTGTGCTTCTCCTGGGTTGATAAACTGATCTCGTGTATTAATTTTCTCTGCTGCTTGCTCCTTCAGCCATTTTGCTGAGCGCAAATAGATGCTGTGACCCACGCGGTTGAGCGGGGCAGAGATGATGAATGATAGTGATACCGCTATCGCTAATGCCACCAAGATATCGCCAGAGATCCAGCCGAGCTTAAAGGCAAGGCCGCCAACAATCAGTCCAAACTCACTAAAATTGAATAAGGTGAGTGTGGTTAATAGGCAAGTACGGACACGGAATTTAAACGCGTTGATCACCACGAAGTACAGAATACCTTTAAGCGGTAGCAAGAGCAGCAGCAACACACCAAGGATAAAGCCTTGCATCGTCGGCTCGTCAGCTAAACCAATATTTAGGAAGAAGCAGACTAGGAACAGTTCTTTGAGATTGAACAGTGATTTAGACAGCTCAGACGCCTTGCGATGAGATGCGAGCAGCATACCAAGTATCAGTGCGCCAAGATCTGGTTTCATGCCTACCAGTTCGAACAGACCAGCACCCATGACCAAAGCAAAGAAAATACCACTCAGTACGAGCATTTCCCCGTGACCCGCTTTGTCGAGCAGCTTGAACATAATTGGACGCAATAACGGTAAACCAAAGAGGGCTATGGCATACCATTCAGGGAACTTACCCGTCGATGCGGTTAAGAAGATAACTGCAAAGATATCCTGCATAACCAGGATACCGATCGCCAGTGTGCCGTAGGTGGCATTCATTTCCCCTTTTTCTTGCAGTGTCTTCACCGCAAAAACAGTACTGGAGAAAGAGAGAGCAAAGCCAAGCAATATCAGTTGATCGATGCCTAGCGTTGCCAAACTGGTCACGCCAAGGAATTTTAGTCCCAGAAGCAGTAAGGCAAAGAGTAGGGTGGAAAGTAGATTGTGGACGGTCGCGCCGGCCCAGATTTCTTTGGACAGCAGTGTTTTAACGTCGAGCTTAAGACCGATAGTAAATAGCAGTAAGGTGACCCCAAGGTCTGCCAGTGTGGTGATGGTCGACGTTGATTCAAAGCCAAAGTTATGCAGCAAGAAGCCTGCGAGCAAAAAGCCGACTAAAGGGGGCAATTGGCATTTGAGAGCGAGAAAGCCTGCAATAAAGGCGACGGTGATTAGAATCAGTTCCATATTATTCTATTAGTTTTCCACAAAAAAAAGACCACACATGCGTGTGGTCGTCTATTCTACTCGAAATTACCGCTTAGGTGCTGCGGAATTTCATTACACTTGTTCAATCTTCAAGTAGTTTTTGTAACAAAACGCCGTTGAGCATTGCTCTCTTGATCATCGCGAAAGCACCCATGGTTGGCTGCTTGTCTATCTCTGAGGCAACAATGGGTAGGTCACTATGGAAGGTGGTTAGCGATTGATTCTCGACATTGCGGCGGATTGCAGGGAAAAGGATGTCTTTCGCCATGGTAATATCGCCAGCGATGATGACTTTTTGTGGGTTGAATAGGTTAATCGTAATGGCAATCGCTTTACCTAATTGATTACCCACGCGAACTAAGCTCTGTTTCGCCAGTTCGTCACCATTGAGTGCGTGAGAGCAGACATCTTCTATAGTGATGTGCTCTTTGAGTGCAAGCGTTGACTCATAGCCTTGTTCGATGAGGGTGCGAACTCGCTTAACAATTGCAGGGTTAGCCGCTACGGTTTCTAGACAACCAAAGTTGCCACATTGACACTGCTCGCCAAGTGGATCGATTTGGATATGACCAATCTCACCAACGTTACGGTTGTGTCCTAAGAAAACCTGACCGTTGACAATAATGCCGGCACCAGTGCCTCGGTGAACACTGACAAGAATTGAATCTTGGCAATCACGGCTGGCACCAAAGTAGTGTTCAGCGAGTGCTAGGCCACGAACGTCGTTACCAACGAAACACTCTACCTTAAACTGCTGCTTCACAAGATCTGCAAGCTCGAGTTTGTCGATGTCGGTGTTTGGCATGTATTCCACAACACCTGTAGTTGGGTTGACCAAACCTGGCAAGGTAACGCCAATGGCGATAAGCTGATCGATCTTCGGGCTATGTTGTTTAAGGAACTCACGGATTTCAGTGATTAAGCCTTCACTCAGCTCGTTTTGATTGGTGTAGTAAAGCTCTTTATGGGCAAACGCGAGCTCTTTACCACCTAGGTCATAAAGTGAGAAAGAGATGTAATCACGGCCTAAGCGGACTGCAACGGAGTGGAAGGGTTCGACAGCGGTGGTCAACGATATCGCACGTCGGCCACCGGTTGAAGCTTGCTGAGCGACCTCTTTGATAAGGCCGCGTTCGAGCAATTGGCGGGTAATTTTGGTAACACTTGCAGGAGCCAGTTGGCTGACGTCTGCAACTTGAATGCGCGAGATAGGACCTTGCTGGTCTATCAAACGGTAAACCGCTGCGCTATTGAGTTGTTTTACTAAATCTACGTTACCTATTTGTCCGCCATTCATGCTTAATTTTGCTCGTATTGTCCGTTAACAACCGTGCCTTGAACATTGAAGTCTCTGTCGAACACAGTCAGGTTAGCAACCATGCCTTTTTTGATACGACCAAGTTTGTCTTCGATACCCATCGCTTTCGCAGGGTAGAGCGTAGCCATACGTAGAGCTTCGTCCAAAGCGATACCAGCGTGTTCTACTGTATTTTGAACCGCTTCTATCATGGTCAGTGCGCTGCCACCTAAGGTGCCATTTTCATCCACACACTTACCATCCTTGTAATATACTTTCTTACCGACAAAAATAAAGTATTCCATGTCAGCACCCGCCGGAGCTGTGGCGTCCGTCACTAATACGAGCTTTTCGCCCTTCACTTTATGCGCGATACGAATATTCGCATAGTCGACATGAAAACCGTCAGCGATGATACCGGCGTAGACATCTGGTGTGTCATAAATCGCGCCAACGACGCCAGGTTCACGACCTGTCATTGGAGTCATCGCATTAAACAAGTGCGTCGCAAAGGTGATGCCTGACTCAAAGCCCAGGCGAGCTTGTTCGTATGTCGCATTGGTGTGACCGATAGAAACCACGATACCTGCATTGTGAAGCCTTTCGATGTGCTCTGGCGCATTTTGCTCAGGGGCCAGTGTTACCTTGGCAACGAGATCGCGATTTTCGCAGATAAGGTCGATCATTGCGTCGTCAGACTGACGAATGAAATCTGGGCTGTGGATGCCTTTTTTCGCGACGTTTAAATATGGACCTTCTAGATGCAGACCTAGAGAGTGGTTCTTATATTGGTCGTGGTACTCACGAGCTGCCGATAGCGCCTGACGCATATTCTCATCTGACGATGTAATCAGAGTTGGAAGAAAGCTGGTACAACCCGACTTTAGGTTAGCTCTATGCATGGTGTGAATCGTATCTGCGGTGATTTCGTCGTTAAACATCACACCGCCACAACCGTTAAGCTGCAGATCAATAAAACCTGGGCTTAGGTTAGCGCCATTCAAATCCACACGTTCAATTGACGAAGACAGTTCTGAATCATGAACGATAGAATGGATGTCTTCTCCATCAATAAGCACTGCATGATTGGTGAGAACATCAGAACCAGTGAAGACCTTACAGTTCGTTAATGCATACATAGTTAGCGAATCCTTGTGTTGTATTCTTTCTAGCTTGTTACATCGCTGAGATTAATCGTATTGATTTTACTTGATTTCTAGCACTTAGTAACAGGGCGAATTTTAAGTCAGCAAGTTATAAATAGTTAATATGGTCAAAGTAACTTAATGATTAATCGAGAGTTATTATCATTTTTTCTATATAAGCGGTTGTTGAAAACTTGATTTATATCGCAGTTTAACCGCCATTCTTTGCAACTCTCACTATGGAAATCCTACTTAGATTTGACCATTTTTTCGTATGATAAAATAAGTTTTATGATCTCGCTAGCAAAAAGCCTGAATTTTGGCAAAAACTGGTGATTAGGATCACAAATGATAAGGTTTTAATTTGCGGGGCGAATTTAATTCCATACACTGAAAAGGACTAAATTGAACGGCTAAAATAAGTCGTCCAAAAAAATTCAAATCCTATAGGGGGAACTTAAGGTGAATATTCTAGGATATGCGCAGAAGCTAGGTAAAGCATTGATGCTTCCTATCGCAACGCTTCCAATTGCGGCGCTTCTACTACGTTTGGGCCAACCTGATCTATTAGACGTTCCATTTATGGCGGCTGCAGGTAATGCAATCTTCAGTCAGCTACCACTACTTTTCGGTCTAGGTATCGCGATTGGTCTATCTAAAGATGGTAACGGTGCAGCAGGTCTTGCTGGTGCAGTTGCTTACTTCTCACTAACAGCGGCAGCAACCACAATTGATGCAAGCGTTAACATGTCATTCTTCGGCGGTATCTTCGCAGGTATCATCGCAGGTCACTCTTATAACGCTTTCCACGCTACTCGCCTACCAGAATGGCTAGCATTCTTCTCAGGTAAGCGTCTTGTACCTATCATGGCAGGTCTCTTTGCTCTAGTAGCTGGTGCGATCTCTGGTGTAGTTTGGCCTTCAATCCAAGGCGGTCTAGATGCACTAGCACACGCAGTATCTACATCTGGCGCAGTAGGTCAGTTTGTTTACGGTACACTTAACCGTGCGCTTATCCCTGTTGGTCTGCACCACGTACTTAACTCTTACTTCTGGTTCGGTATGGGTACATGTCAAGAGATCATGGTAACGGGCGCGCAAGCAGCTGGCCAAGCTCTACCTGCACTACAACAGCTTTGTGTTGACCCAGCTCTTGCTAAGACTCTAGTTGCTGGTCAGTCTCACACATTTGAATTCGCTAACTCAGTAACGCCTGAAATCACAGCAACAGTTAAAGAAGTTACTGAAACAGTGAAATCTGGTGACCTACACCGCTTCTTCGGCGGCGACAAAGGCGCTGGCGTATTCATGAACGGCTTCTTCCCAGTAATGATGTTTGGTCTACCTGGTGCAGCACTAGCTATGTACCTAGCAGCGCCTGCTGAAAAACGTGGTCAAGTTGGTGGCGCTCTATTCTCAGTAGCATTCTGTTCTTTCCTAACAGGTATCACTGAGCCACTAGAATTCATGTTCGTATTCCTAGCACCTGCACTATACGCAATGCACGCAGTGTTCACAGGTCTGTCTCTAGTCGTAGCTAACATGTTTGGTACGCTACATGGCTTCGGTTTCTCTGCTGGTCTAATCGACTTCGTACTGAACTGGGGTCTAGCAACGAAACCATTCATGCTACTAATCATCGGTCTAGCTTTCGGTGCTCTATACTTCTTCACTTTCAGCTTCGCAATCCGCGCATTCAACCTGAAGTCGCCTGGTCGTGAAGATGATGACGAAGCGGTAGAAGTTGCAGCTGGCGAAGGCAAAAATGGTGACCTAGCTCGTCAATACCTAAAAGCGCTTGGTGGTCATGACAATCTAACGTCAATCGATGCTTGTATCACTCGTCTACGCCTAACACTTAAAGACCGCTCTGTTGCTGACGAAGCAGTACTTAAGAAACTTGGTGCGAAGGGTGTGGTTAAACTAGGTGAAAACAACCTACAAGTTATCCTTGGGCCTCTAGCTGAAATCATCGCTGGTGAAATGAAGTCTATCGGCGCTGGTGAAGACCTATCAGAAGTGAAACTGCCATAATCACTCTGACTCATTGATTTCCATACCAAAGCCTCTCCCCCGAGAGGCTTTTTTTGTGTCTGTAGAACCGCCTGTGTTACCTGTTCATAATTCAGTACTAAAATAATCTAATGAAAATGCGAGATCTTGTTGAGGTTTCTCAAAGAATTGTGGATCATTAGCGTTTATATATCTGACAATACTTAAAACATAGAGGTGTTATAGATGAGTGAAGCTGAGGCTCGTCCATCGAACTTTATTCGCCAAATCATTGATAAAGATTTAGCGGATGGCAAGCATACTAGCGTGCATACTCGTTTCCCGCCGGAGCCAAATGGCTACCTGCACATCGGTCACGCGAAATCTATTTGTTTGAACTTCGGTATTGCTCAGGACTACCAGGGTCAGTGCAACTTGCGCTTTGACGACACCAACCCTGAAAAAGAAGACGTTGAATACGTTGAGTCAATTAAGAATGATGTAAGCTGGTTAGGCTTCGATTGGTCAGGTGAAGTGTGCTATTCATCTAACTACTTCGACAAGCTTTACGAGTATGCGGTTGAATTAATTAACAAAGGCTTAGCGTACGTTGAAGAGCTAAGTCCAGAGCAGATCCGCGAATACCGTGGTACGCTAACCGCGCCAGGTAAGCCAAGCCCATACCGCGACCGCCCAGTTGAAGAAAACCTAGCGCTATTTGAAAAGATGCGTGACGGTGGCTTCGAAGAAGGCACGGCATGTCTTCGTGCAAAAATTGACATGGGCTCTTCGTTCATGGTGATGCGCGACCCAGTTCTATATCGTGTTCGCTTTGCTGAGCACCACCAAACTGGTGACAAGTGGTGCATCTACCCGATGTATGACTTCACGCACTGTATTTCAGATGCGCTAGAAGGCATTACGCACTCACTATGTACGCTAGAGTTCCAAGACAACCGTCGTCTATACGACTGGGTTCTTGATAACATCACTATCGACTGTCAGCCTCGCCAGTACGAGTTTAGCCGACTAAACCTTGAATACACAGTGATGTCTAAGCGTAAGCTAAACCAACTTGTGACAGAGAAACTGGTTCATGGTTGGGACGACCCTCGCATGCCAACGATCTCTGGTCTACGTCGCCGTGGCTTCACGCCTGCATCTATCCGTGAGTTCTGTAAGCGTATTGGTGTGACTAAGCAAGAGAACATGATCGAGTTTGGTTCACTAGAATCTTGTATTCGTGATGACCTAAACGAGAACGCACCTCGTGCGATGGCAGTACTTGACCCAGTTAAGATTGTTATCGAGAACTACGAGGGTGAAGGTGAGACGCTAACACTTGCGAACCATCCAAACAAAGAAGAAATGGGCACTCGTGAAGTACCATTTACTAGTGAAGTTTGGATTGAACGTGAAGACTTCCGCGAAGAAGCGAATAAGAAGTACAAGCGTTTAGTGCTAGGCAAAGAAGTACGTTTGCGTGGCGCGTATGTGATTAAAGCCGAGCGTATCGAGAAAGACGACGCAGGTAACATCACCACTATCTTCTGTAGCTACGATCCAGAAACGCTAGGCAAAAACCCAGCAGACGGCCGTAAAGTGAAAGGCGTTATCCACTGGGTATCAGCGGACAAAGGTCTTCCAGCAGAGATTCGTCAATACGATCGTCTATTTACCGTCGCTAACCCAGCTGCGGCAGATAACTTTGCTGAAACCATTAACCCAGATTCACTGGTAGTGATCAACGGTTTTGTTGAGCCAAGCCTAGCGGCAGCGAAAGCTGAGCAAGGTTACCAGTTTGAGCGTATGGGTTACTTCTGTGCGGACTCTAAAGATTCTACCGCTGAGTCTTTGGTGTTTAACCGCACGGTTGGTCTTCGTGATACTTGGGCGAAGATTGAAGGGAAGTAGGTTTAAGAGCTGGTAGAGCTTACCCCCTCTAGCTTCCCCTTATAAAGGTGGAGAACAACAGGCTCGCTGCGCATCGCTGATATAATTTGAGGCGATGCGACGATAGGAGCTAGCCAGTAGTTCCTCCCCTTAAAAGCGGGGCGCGTAGCCGGGAGGCTAGGAGGGGTAAAAACAGCGCTCACCAAACCCAACCCACAAAAAAACCAGCCATCAGGCTGGTTTTTCATATCCAAATAAAGACTTATTTAGGCTTGTGCGCCTTAGGATCTGTCTTACACGCGCCACCAACACACTTACCATATAGGTACAAGCTGTGGTTCGTTAGCTCGATGTTGTATTTAGCCGCGATTTCTTTCTGACGAGTTTCGATTAGGTCATCAGAGAACTCAATGACTTCACCACAGTCTAGGCACACTAGATGGTCGTGGTGGTGCTGAGTTGATAGTTCAAATACTGACTTGCCGCCTTCGAAATGGTGACGAGTGACAATGCCGGCATCATCAAATTGGTTCAATACTCGATAAACTGTTGCTAGACCGATCTCTTCGCCAAGGTCGATAAGCTTCTTATACAAGTCTTCTGCGCTAATGTGTTGGTACTCTGGCTTCTGCAGTACTTCTAAAATTTTAAGTCTTGGCAACGTGACTTTCAGTCCCGCGTCCTTAAGTGCCTTGTTATTGTCTGACATAAACTTTCCTGTGATGATCTGCAGCAATAAACAGATTTCATGTATCCATTCATTATAGGGTACTACAGCGTAACAATAAACCACGAACTTCAAAGGGTTACTAACTATTAACATAGAAGCAGAACTATGTCACTTTACAAACACATCTGACCAGTTACAATTTGTTTACATCTATTGAAGAGTTGTAGTTATGGATAGACGATTAGCGAAAATTTATAAACCTAAATACGTTAAGTTTGCTTTGAATATTTGGCCACCTTTTTGGGGGGCGGGCATACGCATTGAAGAGATCAGTGAGGATTTTCGTTCTGTGAAGGTTCGTTTGAAGCTGCGTTGGTGGAACAAGAATGCCAACCGCTCTCAGTTTGGTGGCAGCATTTTTGCAATGACGGATCCTATCTACTCTTTGATGCTGATGGGGATATTGCGCGAACAGTATTATGTATGGGATAAAGAAGCGAGTATCGATTTTATTAAGCCGGGATTTTCCGATCTTCGAGCCGAATTTGTGGTGAGTCAGGACATGTTGGATGACATTTTGCAGAGCACTGCCACTGGAGAAAAGTGCTTTCCTGAGTTCGTTACTCATATCCAGAACAATAAGGGCGAGGTCGTATCGACTATTCAGCGTAAGCTGTATATTCGTAAAAAGGCTGAGTATCGAGAAATGCAAGCCAGTGATACCGAATCAGTGGGAGCATAGAGTTTTGCTGCTTTAGATACAAAAAAACCTCCAATAGGAGGTTTTTTTACGTTTATGAAGAATTAGTCTTCTAGCTCTGCTAGGCACATCTCTTCATAAAGCTGCTTAGTCCAGCTCGATACGCGCTCATCCGTTAGCTCTGGTTGACGATCTTCGTCAATACATAGACCAACAAACTGAGATTCGTCACCTTCAACAAGTGCTTTTGACGCTTCAAACTCGTAGCCATCTGTTGAAGTGTAACCGATGATAGTACCACCTTTGCCTTCAACGATGTCGCGTACTGTACCCATAGCGTCACAGAAGTACTCTGCGTAATCTTCTTGGTCACCACAGCCGAAGATAGCCACTAGCTTAGTAGAGAAGTCGATGCCCTCTAGCTCAGGGAAGAAGTCATCCCAATCTGCTTGAGCTTCGCCGTAATACCAAGTCGGGATACCAAGTAGAAGCAGATCGAAGTTATCGATGTCTTCTTTACTACTTTTAGCGATGTCTTGAACGTGGATGAGCTGTTTACCCAATTGTTTTTGGATCATCTTTGCAATAGCTTCTGTGTTGCCAGTATCGCTACCAAAGAATAGACCTACACTTGCCATAGATTCAGTACCTTTTTATCTGTCTTCGTTGGATTCAGGAACAGTGGCGATTAGCCCAGTCCTGTGCCTTCCCAGCTAAGCTGAATAATGCCTTTCGCGACAAAACCTGCACAGCCTAAGAACAGCACAAGCCACACAATACGTCGACCAAACACGGGGACATTGCCTTGTTTTAGTACATCTTTGATTGCCATACCGATCAGAAAAAAGATGGACGCAAACAATAGATCCAAACCAATGGACTCGAGTTTATCTATATAGTCGTAAAGCATGGTATTCCTTTGTGCCAATATGCTTGCGCGGAACTATACCATTGTTACTCGGTAAAGTTAATCCATGGAAATCAACCTGCTTACGATGTAGGTCAAAATTAGATGAATTTGCGTATCGCTCGCAATACCTCGTTTGGCTTTTCTGCGTGCAGCCAGTGACCCGTGTTCGCGACAATGTGGACCTTTACCTGACCAAACTGCTGTTGAATCTGTTGCTGATGATCCGCTTGGAGGTAGTCAGAGTCGGCACCTTTTAGAAACAGGACAGGCGTCTCGGTCTTGCGGATTGGTTGCCAGTCGAGTATCTGCATGTAGTTTTGCTCTAGGCCTTTGAGGTTAAAGCGCCATCCCATGTGCTCACCGGTGTTATAGAGCGACTTACCGAGAAACTGCCTAACCCCTTCCATTTCGATGTGCTCGCTCATTGCTGCCATGGCTTCGCCGCGTGTCTTTGGTGTTTGCTGACAAACGGCATTGAGCCCCGCGAGCACGTTGTCATGTCGTCGGGTGTCGTATTTGACCGGAGACATGTCCATCACCACGAGTTTTTGGATAGGGTAGTCGTAATCACAAAGCTTCATCGCGACCTTTCCACCCATGGAGTGACCAATAATAATCGGGTGTTCTACATTAAGTTCTTCAAGTAACTCAATGATATCGTTCGCCATTAATGAATAGCTATGTTCTTCGCTGTGAAACGAACGCCCATGATTGCGAAGATCGATGCTGATGACATCATGATCTTGCTTAAGTTCTCGAGCAAGCACGCCAAGGTTATTGAGGTCACCAAATAGTCCGTGGATGAGAACGACTGGCGCGCCGTGACCTTCTCTTTTGTAGTTTAATAAAGCTGACATTTTCTGTTATTCGTGATGTGTTTAACGTGGAGGTTCATCGCGGAACTCGTTATAATCATCCAGAGTTTAAACATAGAGATTGTGAAAAGCGAATGAAAACAATTGAGGTTGATGAGGATCTATACCGTTACATTGCAAGCCAGACCCACCACATTGGCGAAAGTGCTTCAGATATCTTACGACGTTTATTAAAGGTAGATGCAGCCGAGACGGAAAAGAGACCCGCTGCCGCTAAGACGATTGTCGTGAGTAAAGAGGCACCGAAAGTAGAAGCTGTTGATTCAGTAAAAGAGATGCGCTCTCTACTGATTTCAGACGAGTTTGCTGGCCTTAAGAAAGCGATTGACCGCTTTATGTTGGTCTTGTCTACTTTGCATCGCTTGAATCCAGAAGGTTTTTCAGAGGCGACGCAAGTGAAAGGTCGCAAGCGTGTCTACTTCGCTAACAATGAAGCGACCTTGTTAGAGAGTGGCAATACAACGAAACCAAAAGCCATTCCAAACACGCCGTTTTGGGTGATTACCAACACCAACACCAGTCGTAAGAGACAAATGGTCGAGCAGGTAATGACCATGATGGAATTCCCTGCAGAGCTCATCGAGAAAGTCACGGCTTCTATCTAAGATTTAGATTTAAACCTCATAATGTTCAAACTTAAACGAGTATTATGAGGTTTTTTGTATTTTTAAGCTTGAATTTGAAAGGACGTCAGTTATGGCTATACACCCACGCGCGGGCCAAAAGGCTTTGCAAGAAGATTTGCATAATATCCCAGCGCTTGTTTCTAATTACTTCTTAGTTCAACCAGAAGCTGGTAACACAGCTCAAAGCGTACAGTTTGGTACGTCTGGTCACCGCGGTAGTGCCGACAAGGCAACCTTCAACGAAAACCACATCCTTGCCATTGCACAAGCTGTGGCTGAAGTACGCGCAGAGAAAGGCACAACGGGCCCACTGTTTGTCGGTAAAGATACTCACGCACTGTCAGAACCTGCGTTCGCGACTGTGGTTGAGGTATTGGTTGCCAACGGTGTACACGTGATTGCTCAGGAAGATAACGGCTATACGCCAACCCCTGGTATTTCACACGCGATTTTGACTCACAACCTGTCCAGCGATAAGAAAGCGGACGGTATTGTTATTACGCCTTCACACAACCCACCTCAAGATGGCGGTATCAAGTACAACCCAACGCATGGTGGTCCAGCAGAAGCTGAGCTAACTCAAGCGATTGAAGACCGTGCTAACGAAATCATCAGCAACGAAATGAAAGACGTTAAGCGTCTACCTATCGCCGTTGCTAAAGCGAATGACTTGTTTGAAGAGCGTGATTTGGTGAAGCCGTATATTGATGACCTAGTCAATGTCATCGATATGGAAGCGATCCAAAAAGCGGGACTCAAGATTGGTGTTGATCCGTTAGGTGGCTCAGGCATTGACTACTGGCGTCAAATCGGCAAAGCGTACAATCTAGATCTTACTTTGGTTAGCGAAGCGGTCGATCCATCATTCCAGTTCATGTCATTGGATAAAGATGGCGTTGTTCGTATGGACTGTTCATCTCCATATGCAATGGCAGGTTTACTGGCGCTTAAGGATGACTATGACTTGGCATTTGGTAATGACCCAGATTACGACCGTCACGGCATCGTAACGCCAAAAGGTCTTATGAATCCAAACCATTACCTAGCAGTATGTATCGACTACCTATACCGTCATCGCAGTGAATGGCGCGCTGACGTTGCTGTAGGTAAAACGCTGGTATCGAGTGCGCTGATTGACCGTGTTGTCGCCGATCTCGGCCGTACGCTGTGTGAAGTACCTGTTGGTTTTAAGTGGTTTGTTGACGGTTTGTACAACGGTGAGTTTGGCTTTGGCGGCGAAGAAAGTGCAGGAGCGTCTTTCCTTCGTAAAGATGGTACACCGTGGTCAACAGACAAAGACGGCATCATCCTTTGTCTTCTAGCGGCAGAAATCACTGCGGTAACGGGTAAGAACCCTCAGCAGTACTATGAAGAGCTTGCGGCTAAGCACGGTGAGTCTAAGTATAACCGTATTCAAGCGGTAGCGAATACAGAGCAGAAGAGCGTGCTTAAGAAGCTATCACCTGAGATGGTGTCTGCAGAAACTCTAGCTGGTGACGCGATTACGGCTCGCCTAACGCATGCTCCAGGTAATGGCGCGGCAATCGGTGGCCTAAAAGTCACAACCGCTAATGGTTGGTTTGCAGCGCGACCATCTGGTACTGAAGATATCTACAAAATCTACTGCGAAAGCTTCAAAGGTGATGAGCACCTAAAACAGATTGAAGCCGAAGCACAAGAGATTGTGAATCAAGTATTTGCAGACGCTGGCTTGTAATCCTAATCTGACATAAACGATTAGCTCAGCTATTAATAAAATTATAGAAAGCGGTCACCATGGGTGGCCGTTTTTTTATGGGCTGATTTAGCGGATATAACTATCCAGAATTAGTGAATAAAATTCAGATAAAAAAACACCGCCATATAGGCGGTGTAAGAAAATTTGACAGACAGGTCAAAAATACAGGAAGTACACACATCAACTAGGGGATAACTAGCCAAGGTGTGGTGGTAGAATTCTACCTAACTCGAAAATCGAGATTGCAAACACAACATCGCAAGCGCAGAGTCAATCGGTTCTAGAGAGAACCGAGCCGTTCAGACTCGCGTTTGCGGGATGAAATATAGAATTTCTCTGGCTGTTCGGCAATGGACAAATTATAATGTTTCAGATTAAAAAAACTAATGCATTAGAGAGTCGTTATGTCGAGACGTTTGCCTCCCCTCAATTCGCTCAAAGTTTTCGAGGCGGCCGCGCGCCATTTGAGCTTTACCAGAGCTGCGGAAGAGCTGTTTGTCACTCAAGCGGCGGTGAGTCATCAGATAAAAGCACTTGAGGAATTTTTGGGCCTCAAGCTGTTTCGTCGCCGAAATCGTTCGTTGCTACTGACAGAGGAAGGCCAAAGTTACTTTCTTGATATCAAAGATATTTTCACGTCACTTGCCGAAGCAACTGACAAGGTACTCGAACGCAGTGAAAAAGGCGCACTAACCATCAGCTTGCCCCCAAGTTTTGCGATTCAATGGCTGGTTCCTCGCCTTGCGGATTTTAATGAGCAAGAGCCCGATATCGACGTGCGAATCAAAGCGGTGGATATGGATGAAGGCTCACTTACCGATGACGTAGACGTTGCGATTTACTATGGTCGCGGCAACTGGCCTGGACTTCGTGCTGATAAGCTTTATCAAGAGTTTTTGGTTCCCTTGTGCTCTCCAGCCCTCCTGCTTGGCTCTAAACCGCTCAACACCTTAGAAGATTTATCGAAGCACACGCTACTTCACGATACCTCACGTAAAGACTGGAAGCAGTTCGCCAAACAAAATGAACTTGACGGTGTTAACGTCAATCATGGTCCTATCTTTAGTCACTCAACCATGGTGCTTCAGGCTGCGGCTCATGGGCAGGGCATCGCCCTCGGTAACAATGTGCTTGCTCAGCCTGAGCTCGACGCTGGGCGTCTCATTGCACCGTTTGATGAGGTCTTAGTCAGTAAGAACGCGTTTTATGTGGTTTGCCACGACAAACAAGCTGATATGGGGCGTATCGCCACGTTTAGAGATTGGATGCTCGCGAAGGCGCAAAGTGAGCAAGAGGTACTATTGGATGACTAACCTAGTATTTGATGGGCCAGAGCAAGGTCCGCTGTTTCTATTTGCGCATGGCGCTGGTGCGGGGATGGAGCATGATTTCATGCAGGATATGGCTACTCGTTTAGCTGAGAAGGGTATCCGAGTAGTCAGGTTTAATTTCCCTTACATGGTGAAACGCGCCGAAGATGGTAAGAAACGTCCGCCAGATCGCGCGCCAAAGCTGCTAGAGGCGATGACACAAGTGATTGAGGATGTTGCAAACGGCCAGCCTATTGTCATCGGTGGTAAATCGATGGGTGGTCGAATGGCATCATTGCTTTCTGAGCACGAACTCGTCAAGTCGATTGCCTGCCTCGGATTTCCTTTCCACCCACCCGGTAAGCCTGAAAACTTCAAAGGCGACCATTTAGCGACGATGGAAAAGCCGTGCCTTATCTTACAAGGTGAGCGCGATACCTTTGGCAAGCAAGAAGAGTTCGCCGACTTTGCTCTTTCCGATAAGGTCGAAGTGAGCTTTGTACCCGATGGTGACCATAGCTTTAAACCGAGAAAATCTTCAGGCTTTACCGAAGCGCAGAATCGCCAGATGGCTGCGGATCGTTTAGTGCTATTTATAAAGGGTATTAATGATACGGAGGAGGCGAGTGCGTAGTCGAACTCTTGTTGTTATTGCCGCGCTTTCAGGGCTTATCAGTGTTGGGCTTGGCGCATTTGCAGCGCATGGCCTTAAAAACCTGTTGTCGCCTTATTTGCTTGGTGTGTTCGAAACAGGCGTGACGTACCAGTTTATTCATACCTTAGCTTTGCTGCTGTGTGCGCTATTTGCGTTGAATACCCCTATATTGAATGCGCAAAAGGCGTTTCATCGCGCCGCGATTTGCTTTATCATCGGCATCCTTTTCTTTAGCGGTAGTCTATACGCCCTTGCGCTAACAGGAGTGAAGTGGTTTGGCCCTATTACTCCACTGGGCGGGGTGATGTTTATGGTAGGTTGGGGATTCCTCGCTTATGCTGGATATCAGATGACTGACGAAACAAACAAAGATGGAGTCAATCAGTGAAACAGGTAATGCTTTATTGCCGCTCTGGATTCGAGAAAGAGTGTGCAGGCGAAATTCAAGACAAAGCGACAGCCCTTGAGGTATTCGGCTTCCCGCGAGTCAAAAACAACTCAGGCTACGTGATTTTCGAGTGTTACCAAGACGGTGATGCGGACAGACTCATCCGCGATATCGATTTCCAATCGCTTATCTTCGCTCGTCAAATGTTCGCGATTGCGAGTGAGCTTGAAGCTCTGCCATCGGATGATCGCATTTCTCCGCTATTGGCTGCACTCGATGAGGTGGAAGATTTCCCTCGCTGTGGCGATATCCGCATTGAAACGCCAGACACCAACGAAGCGAAAGAGCTACTCAAGTTCTGCCGTAAGTTTACCGTGCCAGTGCGTCAAGCGATGCGTGGCAAGGGTTACCTGTTCAACAAAGAGCACGCCAAAAAGCCGGTTCTGCATATCTGCTTTATTGCACCGGGTCATTGTTATGTGGGTTACTCGTATCCAAACAACAACTCCGCGTTCTTTATGGGCATTCCACGCCTCAAGTTCCCAGCGGATGCGCCAAGCCGCTCGACGTTGAAATTGGAAGAAGCGTTTCACGTGTTTATTCCTAAAGAAGAGTGGGATGAGCGCTTAGCATCGGGCATGTGGGGTGTTGACCTTGGTGCGTGTCCTGGTGGTTGGACATATCAGCTGGTTCGCCGCTCTATGTTCGTACATGCGATTGATAATGGCATGATGGCAGATAGCTTAATGGAAACTGGTCAGGTTAAGCACCACCAAGAAGATGGCTTTAAGTTTGAGCCACCACGTAAGAACGTCACTTGGTTGGTGTGCGACATGATTGAGAAACCATCTCGCGTTGCGCAGCTAATGGGTGAGTGGTTGATTCGTGGCTGGGCGAAAGAGACTATCTTCAACCTGAAACTGCCAATGAAAGGCCGTTATGACGAGGTTCTGCAAGATATTGAGAACCTAAAGATCTTCTTGATTGAGAACAAGGTGAAGTTCAAGCTACAAGCGAAGCACTTATACCATGACCGTGAAGAGATCACGGTGCACATTCAAGTGCTATCCAATATCTCGCCGCATTAATCTCGTCTAAAGCGTCTCTTAAAGGTCTAGGTGTTGCTGCCTAGACCTTCAAAACGAATATCCTGCAGGTTAAAACCAAGCTCAATATCTGTTTTGAGAGCCGATACTTGCTTTGATTTTCTCGCCATCTCAATGTGTTCGTCGAGCTTCTTGCGATACTTAGCTGCAAGCTCTTCAGAAGCATACGCAGACTCAATGTCGCTATACTCGGTCAAAATCTCTTTTGCTGCTTTTGGACCAATACCTGCTACTCCCGGCACTTGAGAGGAGCTCACGCCCGTTAACCCCCAATAGTCGGCCAGCTGCTCAGGTTTAACCCCAAATTCTTGTTCGATAAACGGAGCGTCGAGCCAGCGATGCTGAAAGTAGTCGCGAATTTGTAGCGTCGGAGAGAGCAGTTGGCAATAGCCTTTGTCGGTCGAGATAATCGTGACCTTTTCACCATGGCTAGCAACCTTAACGGCAAGCGTTGCCACCAAATCATCCGCTTCATCCCCTTCTGATAGCAGAGAGTCAATGCCGAGTTGCCACCACGCATCTTGGATTTTATCGAGCCCATTGTAGAGCGGTTCAGGCATTGGCTTTCTGTTCTGTTTGTATTCAGGTAGGATGTCGCCACGCCAACCACGGTCTTGCTCGTGATGATCGAACACCGCAATGATATGAGTTGGCTGCGCTTCGTCGACGATACGACGTAAGGTGCGAGATGTGGTTTGAATGGTTCTTTCTATGTCATTTGGATCAGGTTGTACCGCATGTACACGGCGGATCAGGTTTAAAGCGTCGATGATAACAAGATGAATTGACATAAAAATAAAGCCACGGAGAAACGTGGCTTTATTGTAAATAAAACGCTACTGAGTTTCAGGTTTTATTCGCCATTAGCGATGCGATAACACGGAATGTACTCAGAGCCCGGCAGTTTCATGCGTTGCTGAGTCACAAAATCGCTCAGTAGTTTATCCATTTTCTTCATCAAGGCTTTGTCACCATCAATGGTAAATGGACCGTGTCTTTCGATTTCACGGATGCCCTCGGCTTTCACATTACCTGCAACAATGCCGGAGAAGGCTTGGCGCAGTGCCGCTGCTAAGTTCTCTGGTCGTTGATTCATGTGCAGATCAAGCCCAGCCATGTTCTCATGAGTTGGGTCGAATGGTAGCTGGAATTCTGGCTCGATGTGCAGTGACCAGTTGTAGCTGTATGCATCGCCATTTTTCTTGCGGTGCTCTTTTACCGCTGGCATCGCCTGTTTCATTATCTTGGCGGCTTTTTCAGGGTCAGCTATGACTATCTCATAGTATTTAGTGGCTTCTTCACCCAGTGTTGCTCGAACAAACTCATCAATGGAGCGGAAGTATGCCTCACTCTCTTTAGGCCCCGTCAATACGATAGGCATTGGCTGTTCAGCGTTATTTGGGTGCATCATAATGCCCAAAATATAGAGCAGCTCTTCCGCGGTACCGGGACCTCCAGGGAAGATCACAATACCGTGAGCAATACGCACAAACGCCTCAAGACGCTTTTCAATGTCTGGCATGATGACCAATTCATTGACAATAGGGTTTGGCGGCTCAGCGGCGATAATAGAGGGTTCAGTTAGCCCTAAATAGCGCTGGTGGGTATAACGCTGCTTGGCGTGGCCAATGGCCGCCCCTTTCATTGGCCCTTCCATTGCGCCTGGTCCACAGCCGGTACAGATGTTTAGCTCACGAAGGCCAAGTTCGTTGCCAACCTCACGGGTGTATTGGTACTCGGTGGCGTTGATGGAGTGACCACCCCAGCAGACGATTAGGTTTGGGTCGATCCCTGGGATCAGAGTTCCAGCATTACGAAGAATACCAAATACCAAGTTGGTGATATGAGTCGAGTTGGTTAGGTTGAGACGCTGGTTGTCAGCAAGGTGCATGTTGACGTAGACGATGTCACGTAGAACTGAAAATAGGTGCTCTTGAATACCCTTGATGATTTGGCCGTCTACGAATGCATGCTCTGGTGGGTTAGTTAGCTCAAGCTTGATACCACGCTCACGGCGCATGACATTGACGTCAAACGATAGGTGTTTATCTAGTAGCTCTTTTGAGTTGTCGGTGTGGCTACCAGAGTTGAGTACCGCTAGCGTACAGTTGCGATACAGTTGGTATAGGTCACTAGACGCGGTCTTTTTAAGGCGCTCAACCTCAAGTTGAGACAAAAGGTCCATACTGCCCGCGGGACTAATGTGAGTGATCATAAGCAAATTCCTTATCTAGAACCGAATGCCGCGACGTCCTGTGTTGGGCAAGAGAGAGTAGGGTGATGGAATGCCCACTGAAATGAGGTCGCAGGTTTTGTTTTGGGTTCGTTGTTATTGTTATTGGTCGAGTCTTTAATACGAGTTTTCTCAAGAGATTAAAGTACACGACTATCTATTAGACTAGCAAATGTTAGCTATGTTGCTATAACTATTTGAAAAATATGATGAGATTATGGGTTCCAAGCCAACTGGTTTGGACCAAGCTTCTGGGTGTGAGACAGGGTTTTGTGAAGACGCTCTAGTACATCGTCAGGTGTATCGTTTTGTGTAAACACCGCGCTGGTCGCAGAGAGGGTAATGGTGATCAGTTGGTCGCGGAACTTAAACGGCAAGTTACTGATCTTAGTTTGAATTTCACGAACTTTAGCCAAGCTGGTCGCTTCGTTTTGCTCAGGCATGATCAGAATAAACTCTTCACCTGAGAATCGTGCTACGGTGTCGGTTTTGTCGACCGTGTTGGCAATGGTTTTCGCTATGATTTTCAGAGCCTTATCACCGGCACTGTAACCAAAGTTGTGGTTGATGCTTTTGAACTTGTCGATATCAAAGACGACAACCCATAGTGGGTGTTGGCTTTTTAGCCAGCGGCGATACTCAATCTCCAACTTATCGACCAGCGCCGTGCGGTTGTATACCTTGGTGAGTGGATCTAGAAGCATGCGTTGCGACTGATCTTCTAGTCGACGTCGGTAGTCTTGCGTGGTGTCGTATAACGACTCGAGCTGGTTCTTGTTATGAGCCATCTGATCCAGTAGAGCGGCTTCTCTCACCTCTGCATGTTGCAGCCGTTCAGTCAGAGAGGCCAGCTGGGCAAACAATGGATTCATTGCTCTTTTGGCTTCATCTAAATCTTTTACCGACTCAATGCCACGTTTGCCGCTCGATACTAGGGCGTGTAACTCCTGGCTCATGTTTTGGCGCTGTTCAAAGTAGATTTGGCTTTGGTCTAGATTTTGCGAGCTGCCTTTAAGAGAGGAGGAAAGTGAGCCGTTGACCTGTTCTAGGAACTGCTGAGAGGTTCTACGTTCATATTTGGTGGCATCAATCACCAGTCTCAGCACTTGCAGTGTGTGTTCTAAAAGCTGATTACCCGTCGAATCGGTGAGTAGCTTATAGCGGATCTCAAACAGCTGTTCACCCGGCTCGCCATCGAAATCTAGCTCGGTAATGAGGTTCTGTAGCTCGTCGTTCAAGCTCAGTAAAATACCACTGTTCTCACTGGGTTCTGGCTCTTTTGAGGCAAGCGCAGAGTTCGAAGTGATGATTTTTACTGCGCGCTCATAGATGGCGAGCAGCTTAACGGCGTTATCGGTAAGTTTGAGCGAGCTTTTGTCGTTGTAGGCTAGGACACTGCGAAGGTCACGTTTGATTTGAGCAGGCAGACCGCTGATACGCTGCAGGGTCTCGCCACTGCGACGCGTCTGTTCCTCTAGTGAAACGTGTTGTTTTTCCATCGTAGCAGCCCTTTGACCAATCAAGCGCTCCAAGATGGCAAACTTGGGCACTAAAGAACTAATGTCTTTGTTATGCTCTAACTCTTGGCGGAGTTCAATCAGTTTGTCATCAATTCGCGAGTGGGAACCAATATGAGTGTTACTCAACGTCGAAATGAAACGTTTTAGGATAGTTTGTTCACGACGCGATTTGAGCGAAGCGTCGCGCTGAGCTAAACGTAATTGCTCCAACTGCACTTTCAGCTGATGGAGATGCTCTAATGTCTCGCTATCCTGTGAGCTCATAAATCCTATAAAAACAAACTAGATGGGAATCTTATTGATGTATTGATCGATAATATCAAAAAACATCACAACGTCACGTAATTCAATGTTCAAGTGCCGTTTTTTTACCCATTCATCAACGATTTTTTGAACCCGTCCTCATTCTGGGAAGAAGAATGAACTTTAATAAGCCCCTGTTTTATCGCTGTGCGACACGCTTGTCGGATATTGTCGGTCGCCAGACTCGCTGCCGGTGCATTGTCGATTGCTTTTAGATAGACCCAATGACTCTGACTCTCACGCATACTGACATCACGCGCCATATGCGTCGCTACCAATAGAATGTCGAGCAATTCTTTGTCATTGATAGCCGTGTAAGCGCGAGGCAGGAACGGGTAGTTGGCCATGCCAATACGTACGATGCGATTCATCTTGCGTTCTTGCTCAAACTCATTCACCCAACTTTGGATCTCATCAAAGAGGCTTTCAGCGGTCCTTGGCTTAATGCTTGGCTCGATGTAAAGCAGGTTGGCATCGGAAAAGTGATAAATACGAGCAGGTGATTCAACCTTGCTACGGATAAAGTCACCAAATGCGCGTTCGAGTTCGAGACCCGCCTTGTAACCGTTTTGTAGGTACATATTGCGCAGGAAAGGGAGGTCAATCATGACAAACCGCAGTCGGTCACTCAACGGTTCGTTAATAAGCTCACCCACCTGCCACTGCTCAAAGTAACGCTGAGTGCGTTGCAGTGAGTTCGGTAGCTTGGCATTAAGTAGGCGCAAGTTTGGCAATCCAGAGCGAGCGTGTGTGAACAAGTTTTCGTTAAGCTCGTGAAGCTCGGTTTTGTTGCGGCGATACACGTAACTGAGGCGCATCACGATGAGCGCGAGTAACGCAGCAACACAGAACAGCCCCAAAGCGACTTTCTGGAACTTGTTTTGCTTTTCTGTCGCTTCACCTAACTCTTGCTCTTGAATATCGTAATGCAGGCCTTGCTCAACAAACTGTTTCTGCTTGCGAAAGGCTTCTTCACTGATCTGGTTTAGCTGGTCTTGCTGGTAGATACGAAGTGAGTTGGCCTTTTTGATGTTGACCAAAGCATTCTTGAAATCTCCTTTTTGCTCATAACCTAGCGCAAGCAGTTGATAGGCCTGTTGTTCAAGAGAGGTTTGCTGCAGAGATTGGCTAAGCTCTAACGCTTTTTGTGCCTGTTCGAGTACTTTCTCGTTCTCTTGCTGATGATACGCAAGCCCTGCGTCAAGCAATGCTGCTCGTGCCTTTAACGCGGGTAAATCTGAATAGTTAAGCAGCTTTTCTGCACGCACCAGATACTGCTCTGCCAATGGGTAGTTGTAGAGCTGTAAATAAGTCGAAGCAAGGCTAAGGCGAATATCAATCACCTTTTGAATATTTTTACCGGTCGACTTGTGATCGATCACATTGAAGTAGTGGACCAGAGCCAGGTTGTATTTGCCTTGCAAGAAGTAGATGTCGCCCATCAATTTCAGGACATCGGCGAGGATTGGTGACTCTGGGTAATTACCGTAAAAGTCCGCTGCTTGAGATAGGTGTTCAAGTGCCTTATCGAGCACCTGCCTTTGCATGAAAAGCTGTGCCAGAAGCTGGTTGATATGGGCAAGTTGGTCACTGCTGTTGAGTTCAATGGCAGACCAGTAGGCAAGGAGCAGCTCGGACAGCGCTTCGTTGTAGCGGCGGTAACGAAGATAGTGGTTGCCATAAACGGTATGGAAGTCAATTTGCCATTTGGAGAGTTTCTCCTGTGGAACAAACGCTTTGGCCCTTTGATACATCTGCTCTGCGAGCTCATATTCATTCTCTGCAGAGGCAATCTCTGCTTGCAGAATCTTGATGCGATAGCTAGTGCGATTGGCGATGCTTTGCCCTTTGCGTATTGAATCTAGGTCGCGCTCTACGTCTTTTAGTGCGTTGAGTGCTTTTGCACCCTCACCAGTGGTTAGCCACTGCAATCGAGTTTTTAGGATGCGAACGTCCAAAGCCAGAAAGAGGAGTTGATACTTTTCTGTCATCGCTTGAGCAAGCTGCAAGGTTTGCAACGCGGCTTGCTTGTCGCCGAGGTTAAACTGAGCCTGCGCCACGATAATGAGCGCGTTGACACTGCTAAGCGGTGTGCGAATACGCTGGTCGGTATCATCACGCGCCAGTTTCGGCAGCCTGTCATCGTTCGGCTCTGCAAATGTTCGATTGGTCAGGTAGTTGTTGGCGATCTCTAGGGCTTTCGCGGGCTCAATTTCGACCAGTTTGTCGGCCTCGACCAAGATTGGTGAGGTAAAGGTGGTGTTGGCATTGACCATGCCTGACATTACCGAGCAAACCAGCGCGAATACAATCCAAATTCTTGAGCCCATGAAGTCGTCCATTTTCCCTAATAGTGAGTGCTTATTGTCTTGCCATGCGCAAGTTGTGAGCTGGTGCGCTGTCTTGGTTTGAACGGTAAGGATTGATATCCAAACCGCCACGGCGCGTGTATCGCGCGTATACCGTCAGCTTGCTTGGCTTGCAGTAGCTCATGATATCGGTAAAGATACGCTCAACACATTGCTCGTGGAACTCATTATGTTCACGGAACGAGACAAGGTAGCGTAGTAGGGCTTCACGGTCGATCTTTGCGCCGTGATATTGGATCTCGACACTGCCCCAATCAGGTTGATTAGTGATAAGGCAGTTGGATTTTAGCAGGTGACTGTGCAGCGCTTCTTCAACCACTTCCTCTCCTGCAGCACCCTCAAGTAGCGCCGCGTCGAAGTCGTAGCTGTCGATACGAATATCTTGGTTGTCGATGCACTCGCCCTTCATGCCCACGATCTTAGTGTTTTCAAAGTCGCCCACTGGGATAAGTTTTACTGTTACGGTTTCCCCGGCGCAGTTTGATAGATCGCCAGCGATGGTGCTTTCTACCTCACCCCATGAATCAAATCGCGTTTGGTTGTAGCTATTGAGATACAGCTTAAATGACTTGGATTCGATAAGGTTGGCACTGGTTGCTGGGATGTAAGCTTCACCAACAGCGACCTGTGGCAAGCCATTGGCATTGAGCCAAGAAATCTCATACATAGTCCAAATATCACAGCCTTGGAATGGCAAGCTATCACCGAGTTCAAGGTCGTCACGGTTTAGGCTTCGTGGTACAGGTTGCAAAAGCGAAGCGTCATACTGGTTGGCATAATCGGTCTTTTGACCCAGAGTGAGCCCCGAAAGCTCTTTCGCGTTGGAATATTTGCTCATAATTGTGTGATATTTCGATTAGAATAAAACGAATTTTACGAGATCCCCGAATAGCTGTCATCCTTTGTGCTCGGAAATCGCCGAACTATTGAAGGATGAGTGGAGAGCATATGAATCAAAGTGTACAGCAAGCTTTAGAGGCGTTTTCACAGCGCTATCAACAAGCTTGGCAAGAAAAGCATCAAACACTACCGGCCAGCGAAGAGCTTCACGGTTTGGTATCCCCTTGTATTGACCGCAAAGATGACGAATCGGTGTATTGGCGTGCCTGCGTCCGTGACGTCCCTGAGCGCTTAGAAAACATTGAGCAAGGGATAGAGCTAACGCTACACGATGACATCAAAGCTTTCTATGGACACCAGTACAGCGCAGACATGAATGCCACATGGCAGGGCAACGACCTGACGCTGCTACAAGTGTGGAGCGATGATGATTTCACTCGTCTGCAAGAGAACATTTTGGGTCACCTGGTGACGCAGCGTCGCCTTAAACTCAAACCAACTGTATTTATTGCGGCCACTGATGCGGATATGGATGTGATTTCTATCTGTAACATCACCGGTAACGTGATTCTTGAGCGCCTAGGGACCGATCGCCGTGATGTGGTTGCCGAGGATATTGAGACATTCCTTAATGGTCTGGAGCCAGACGTTTAATTATGTATGTGGTAGAGCTTCATTTTGAGTGTTTTGATAACACCACAATCAGCGCGGTAGAAAAGGGTATTAACGGCCTGATGGACGCGCTGCGCTATAACGGTCAAGTGTTAGGACGCGAGTTTCCGGTGGTGATGGGCGAGGGCGAGTTCTTTGTTCGTGCGGTATGCCCTGAGCAAGATAGCTTGCACCCAAGTAACCACTCAGATTTCGTAAAAGTGTGTTTAAAGCGTTTGTCGGATGCGTGTCTATTGGCACCCAAGGTTCGCCTTCTGGGTCGTGATATCAATTCAGAGCAAGCAGCAGAAGATGAAACGCCGAGCTGGCAAGTGCTGTACACCACCTATGTGCATACCTGTTCACCGCTTCGAAGTGGTGAAACCTTGTTGCCAATCCCGCTGTACCGTAATCCGCCAACACTCAATGGCGATCATAAGTCAGTGATTAAATGGCAAACTGAGTGGCAGGCGTGCGATGAAATCCAGATGGCGGGTGGCTGTAAAGCCGAGCACGCCGCGCTGCGAGAGCTGTCAGAGGTAGGCAGTGACCTGTTCCGCCGTGGCTGGGATATTCGTGGTCGTATCGAGTACATTACCCAAATCCCAACGTACTACTATTTGTACAAGGTAGGCGGTAAGAGTCTTGAGGAAGAAAAAGCACGTAAGTGCCCGAAATGTGGTGGAGAGTGGTTGCTTGATGAGCCGCTGCACGACATCTTTTACTTCAAGTGCGACTCATGCCGAATCGTCTCCAATATTTCTTGGGATCACCTAAAGTAAACAGACTTATCGGGTGAAAATACAAAAGGGGTTGAAGCTTAGCTTCAACCCCTTTTTGATGCTTGGTGCAAAGGAGGTGAGATTACCAGCCTTTAACGACGCCACCTTTGAAGATATCAGAGGCTGCGTTGTACACATCTTCTGTTTGGTACGCTTTAACAAAGTTCTGAACGTTTTCTGCGTTCACATTGTCTTCACGCGCAACGATTAGGTTTACGTATGGAGATTCTTTGTCTTCAACGAATACACCGTCGCGTTGAGGTGTTAGGTCGATAGAGCTTGCGTAAGTTGTGTTGATGATAGATAGCGCTACGTCATCAAGAGAGCGTGGTAGCTGTGCTGCGTCTAGCTCAACGATAGTGATGTTTTTTGGATTTTCTTCGATATCACGAACTGTCGCCAGTAGACCAACACCTTCACGTAGAGTCAGTAGACCTTGCTGCTCAAGTAGCAGTAGAGAGCGACCTAGGTTTGTTGGGTCGTTTGGTACTGCGATACGCGCGCCGTCTTGGATTTCATCAACAGACTTCACTTGCTTCGAGTAGCCCGCGATTGGGTATACAAAGGTGTTACCTGCAATAGTCAGCTTGTAGTTACGATCCGCTACTTGTTGGTCTAGGTATGGCTTATGCTGGAATGCGTTGATGTCAATAGAGCCATCATCAAGCGCTGCGTTTGGTGTTACGTAGTCAGTGAAGGTGACTAGCTCAACGTCTAGACCGTATTGCTCTTTAGCAACTTTTGCTGCGACTTCTGCAACTTGTGCTTCTGCACCTGCCATCACACCGACTTTGATCTTGCTGGTATCGACTTCTTTTTCACCACAGCCAGATAGAATAAGTGCTGATGCAGCGGCTGCAATTGCGAGTAAATTCTTAACGTTGAATTTCATGACTCTCTCCTTGTTATAAATCTTAAAATCTCGATTATCTGTGGTCTACGCGGCGAACAACGGCATCACCGATAGACTGAATAATTTGTACCAATACAATGAGCATCACCACAGTCACGGCCATAATGGTCACATCGTATCGGTGGAAACCATAGCGAATGGCTACGTCACCTAGACCGCCACCGCCGACGGTACCCGCCATTGCTGAGTAGCTTACTAGGGTCACTAGAGTGATTGTCACCGAATTGACAATCGTAGGTAATGCTTCTGGAAGCAGTACCTTAGTAATGATTTGGTATGGTGTTGCGCCCATTGATTGTGCCGCTTCTACCAGACCTGTTGGTACCTCAAGTAGTGCACCCTCAATAAGACGTGCCACAAATGGAATCGCGCCAACTGTTAGTGGAACGATTGCTGCTGTGGTACCGATAAAGGTGCCAATCAAAATCTTGGTCAGTGGAATGATCGCTACCATCAATACTAAGAATGGTACCGAGCGACCGACGTTAACAATGGCACCTAGCACACTGTTTAAACGCGTGTTTTCTAGCAAGCCACCTTTTTTAGTGGTATGCAGAATAACGCCCAGTGGAATACCCACGGCGAAGCCAACCACACCTGCTACTGCAACCATGTAAAGGGTTTCCCATGTTGCCCCTAATAGTAGGTTACTGTTTAGAGATAACCAGTCTGTGACAGTGTTAAAGGACATAACCAAGTACCTCTACTTTTACATTGTGGTCACGAAGATATTGAATCGCCGCATTGTCATCTTGCTCATTACCAAACAGCTCTGCCACCATCATGCCGAATTTTACGCCGCCTGCGTAATCAAGATCGGAGCTTAGGATACTGACATCAATATTGTATTTACGTGCAATTTGCGTCATTAGCGGCGCGTCTACAGTGGCACCGGTAAACTCTAAGCGAACAAGCGGGTAGCTGCCTTCCACACGCTCAGCTTGCAGCCTTGCTTGGTAGTCTTCTGGAATCGATAGGTCGAGTGTTGAACGAATGAATTCGTGTGCAAGCTCCGTTTTTGGATGAGCAAAGATTTCACCCACGGTGCCTTTTTCAACCAAGCGACCGTCGCCAATGATAGCGACCTCATGACAGATGCTTTTTACCACGTCCATTTCGTGAGTAATCAGTAGCATGGTGATCTTTAGTTTGCGGTTGATTTCTTTCAGTAGTTCAAGAATCGATTGTGTCGTCGCAGGGTCAAGTGCGCTGGTGGCTTCATCACAAAGCAGTACCTTAGGATCTGACGATAGCGCGCGAGCAATCGCAACACGCTGCTTTTGACCGCCACTTAGATTGGCAGGGTAGGTATCGCGCTTATCTGCCAAACCAACGAGCTTTAGAAGATCCGTCACTTTGGTTTCGATGTGCGAGCGCTCTTTGCCAGCAAGTTCAAGTGGCAGTGCGACGTTTTCAAATACGGTGCGAGATGAAAGCAAGTTAAAGTGCTGGAAAATCATGCCGATGTTGCGGCGCGCTTCTGACAGCTCTGATTTCGATAGCTTAGTCAGGTCAACACCATCAACGATGACTTCACCTGACGTTGGCGCTTCAAGCATGTTTACGCAGCGAATCAGCGTACTCTTACCCGCACCAGAGGCGCCAATCACACCAAAGATGGTGCCTTCTGCGATATGCAGATTGATGTCTGCCAAGGCGTTGATTTCCTTGGCGCCTTGATAAAACACTTTGTTTACTTGATTAATTTCGATCATCTAAGCAACCTGAAGTCCGTGAGTAGCATAAAAGTTTGAACTACATCTCAATTGATAGAAGATGCTATGGTTTTCACCTTTTAGTGTCAATAGATATTTTTACGTCTAGACGTCTAAACGGCATTTTCATAGTGCCGTGACTATAAAAGCGTGTAATAATTCAGGTTATTAGCACCTATCTATAACAAGAGAGTGAACTGTGGCAAAACCAGCTGTTTTTTTGGATCGTGATGGCGTCATTAACGTTGATCACGGGTATGTGAGCGATGAACACGACTTTGAGTATGTTGAAGGCGTCTTTGAAGCGACGAAAAAACTGCAGGACATGGGCTATATGCTAGTGTTGGTGACCAACCAATCAGGCATTGCTCGCGGTATGTTCTCCGAAGATCGCTTCCTTTCTTTAACCCAATGGATGGATTGGAACTTCTCTGATAATGGCGTTGAATTCGATGGCATCTATTACTGTCCACATCACCCAGAGCATGGCATTGGTGATTACAAACAAGATTGTAACTGCCGTAAACCAAAGCCGGGCATGTTTATCTCTGCTCGTGATTTCCTAAAGATTGATATGGAAAACTCAGTCATGGTCGGTGATAAAGCCGAAGATATGATGGCAGCTGAGGCGGCTGGCGTTGGTACCAAGATCTTAGTTCGTACTGGCAAACCGGTGACCGAGCGCGGTGAGCCTGTCGCAACTGTGGTACTTGATAGTATCCGCGATGTGCCGCAATACTTAGCTAAGTAATCAGTCGACCCAAAAGGAGTCATTATGAATACTTACGTTAAATACGGATTGGTTGCCGCGTTGATGGTGGGTGGTTTGACAGCGTGCAGTAGCAAAGAGCAGGCAGAGCCTCAAAACCCGTATCATGTACTTCAGTATCAGTGTGATAACCAGAGCTTTCAGGTAACCCAGTTATCGAGCGAGCAGGTTCTGCTACTCATTGATGGCGAAGAGTATCATCTGCATCGTGTCCCTTCTGCATCTGGCACCAAATACTCACTCGATGGCCAGTCGCAAGCTGAGTCTGAGGTTGAGCTGTTTAGTAAAGGCAGAGAAGGTATGCTTACCATTGCCGGTGAAACCGATAAAAGCTGCATGATGACTACGCGAAGCGTACCAAAAAACGGATATTGAACCTTTTAGACACCCATGAGCAAAAAACTCACCATACTTGATATTGCCAAGCTGTCGGGAGTCGGTAAATCTACCGTCTCTCGAGTGCTGACTAACGATCCTAAAGTAAAACCCGAAACCCGCGAGAAAGTGGAGCGTGTGATTGCTGAGCATGGCTATGTGCCCTCCAAGTCGGCGCAATCGATGCGTGGGGGCGGCGTGCAAAAGGTCATTGGTGTCATTATCTCTCGTCTCGACTCGCCTTCTGAGAACAAAGCGGTGAGCAGCATGCTTAATGTGCTTTACTCGGCAGGTTACGATGTGGTGATCATGGAGAGTCAGTTCGATCCCGAGAAAACCAACGAACACCTGAGCGTACTGCGTAAACGCAACGTTGAAGGTGTCATTGTGTTTGGTTTTACTGAGCTTGATATTGACAAAGTCTCTCAGTGGCAGGAGAAAGTGGTGGTCATCGCCATGGATACCGATCAAGTCTCGTCCATCAATTACGACAATCAAGGATTGATCCAAGCGGTTTTGAATAAGTTGCAGGCGCAAGGCGTTAATCAACTAGCCTATATTGGTGTTGATCCAAAGGATAAAACCACAGGCTTGGCTCGCCTCAACGCATTTCAAAAATGGTGTGATGAAAATGGTCAGAATGCCAAGTATCGTACCGGTGAACTTCATCATGAGAGTGCCTATCAGCTTGTTGATGAGATAGTGACGGACTCACTTCAAGCTATCGTGTGTGCCAGCGATACCTTAGCGCTTGGTACTATCAAACGCTTACAAGAGCTTGGCCGAGAAGATATTGTGGTGACGGGCGTTGGCGGTAATGAACTCTTATCTTTCTTGTTCCCTAATATCTACAGCATTGATCCTGGCTATCAACAAGCGGGAGAAAAGGCGGCTAACCTATTGATCAGTCAGCTTACTGGTAATAAAACTATCTCCCATCTCACGCAAGAAGCGGTGTAATCACAGCTTCTTTTTCTTAGCAGCTTCCTTAATCAACTTGGCGCATTTATCAACAATTATTGTGATCACACTCAATTAATGGGACTGTTCCCATTTTTGTTTGAATCATTCCGTGGCACACTTTACGTAACTTTTGGGAATGTTCCCATTCGCATGTTGCGATATTATTAATACAACGAGACAAATGGACCTAGACGTCTTAACCCTACGTCTCTATATCAGGAAAAGGTGTACAAACGATGAGCAAAATAGCCCAGCAAGACATTGCAGCGATCATCGACGGTGTTGGCGGCGCTGACAACATTGCCAGTGTTAGCCACTGTTTAACTCGCTTAAGATTCGTTCTTAACGATACCGACAAAGCCGATAAGTCGGCATTAGAGAGCCTAAAGATTGTTAAAGGCTGCTTTACCAATGCCGGTCAGTTCCAAGTGGTGATTGGTACTGAGGTCGACGAAGTCTACAAAATGTTGATTGACTCAGCAGGCAAGAAAGCGGCATCTAAGGACGATGCCAAGCTAGCTGCTCGTCAGAACATGAACTTTCTAGAGCGTGGCATCTCACACCTAGCCGAAATTTTTGTTCCCCTTTTGCCGGCGATTATCACGGGTGGTTTGATTCTTGGTTTCCGCAACGTTATCGGCGACATCCGTATGTTCGATGGCAAAACCTTAGTGGAAATCAGCCAGTTCTGGGCAACCGTTCACTCGTTCTTATGGCTAATTGGTGAGGCAATCTTCTTCTTCCTACCGGTAGGCGTGTGTTGGTCTACGGTGAAAAAGCTGGGTGGTACGCCAATTCTTGGTATTACGCTGGGTGTCACCTTGGTATCGCCTCAGTTGATGAATGCCTATCTCATTGGCAAAGAAGTGCCTGAGGTTTGGGACTTCGGATTGTTTGTGATTGAGAAGGTGGGCTATCAGGCTCAGGTTATCCCGGCGATGCTGGCGGGTGTGGCATTGGCGCTTATTGAAACTAACTTAAAACGAATTGTCCCAAGCTACCTGTATCTGGTTGTGGTGCCATTCGTTTCAATCATTCTGTCGGTCATTCTTGCTCACGCCTTCATCGGTCCGTTTGGTCGCGTGCTAGGTGATGGCGTTGCATTTGCGGCAAAAGCGGCGATGACGGGTGATTTTGCAGTACTGGGTTCTATGGTGTTTGGTTTCTTGTACGCACCATTGGTAATTACTGGTATCCACCACACAACCAATGCGGTTGACCTTCAGCTTATGCAAGACCTAGGCGGCACGCCAATCTGGCCTCTGATTGCATTGTCTAATATCGCTCAAGCATCTGCGGTTGTTGGCATCATCATTATCAGTAAGCGTGAAGGTGAGCGTGATATCTCAGTTCCAGCCGCTATCTCGGCTTACCTAGGTGTCACTGAGCCAGCTATGTACGGTATTAACCTCAAATACAAGTTCCCAATGCTCAGCGCAATGATTGGTAGCGCAATTGCAGCCGCTATCTGTGGCAGCGCTGGCGTGATGGCGAACGGTATCGGTGTAGGCGGTCTGCCAGGCATCCTATCGATTCAGCCTCAATACTGGATGGTGTATCTCGTGGCGATGTTAGTCGCGATGGCCGTGCCGATTATGCTTACTTTGTTCCTGTACAAACGCGCTCAATCAAAAGGTGAGCTAGAGCTTGCGAGCGCGTAACCCCCATTAGTGGCTCATCTTGAGCCACTTCTTTGCTTTTTATTTTGACGAATTTCCAAATTGGTAAGTGAGATTAAACTTATGAGTCAAACTGCTCAAAAAGACTGGTGGAAAACAGCCACGATTTATCAAATCTATCCGAAGAGTTTTTGCGATAGCGGTGATAAAGGGATGGGGGATATCAAAGGAATTACCTCGAAGCTTGATTACTTAGCGAAGTTAGGTGTCGATGCCATCTGGTTGACTCCAGTGTATGCCTCACCAATGATTGATAACGGTTACGATATCTCAGACTACTATGCGATAAACCCTGACTTTGGCACCATGCAAGACTTTGATGAGCTGCTCGCGGCTGCCCATCAGAAAGGTATCCGCATCATTATGGATATTGTGGTGAACCACACCTCAACCGAACATCAGTGGTTCCAGTCAGCATTAGGGGACAAACAAAGCCCGTACCGCGACTACTACATCTGGAAACCTAACGAAGGCAAGCTACCTAACAACTGGCAGTCAAAGTTTGGTGGCTCTGCATGGGCATTAGACGAGGCCACCGATGAATACTATCTGCACCTATTTGCCAAAGAGCAGGCTGACCTTAACTGGGAAAACCCAAAAGTTCGCGAAGAAGTAAAACAGGTCATCGAGTTCTGGGCGCAGAAAGGGGTGGATGGCTTTAGGCTGGATGTGATCAACCTTATCTCAAAACAGCAAGACTTCGCTGATGATGATATTGGTGATGGCCGCCGTTTTTACACCGACGGTCCGCGCGTTCATGAGTATTTACAGGAAATCAGTGAAGCGGTATTCCAGAAGTACGGCTCGGTAACCGTTGGTGAAATGTCGTCTACGACGCTAGAGCATTGCCAGCATTACAGTTCACTGGATGGCAAAGAGCTTTCGATGGTATTCAATTTCCACCACCTAAAAGTGGATTACCCTAATGGTGACAAGTGGACGAAGGCAGACTTCGACTTCCTGCAGCTAAAACAGATTTTCAACCACTGGCAAACAGGACTAAATGGTCAAGGGTGGGGGGCGCTATTCTGGTGTAACCACGACCAACCTCGCGTAGTGAGTCGTCTTGGTAATGATCAGCAATACCGAAATGAGTCGGCAAAAATGTTGGCAGCCTCTGTCCATCTGATGCAAGGCACACCTTATATTTATCAAGGTGAAGAGATCGGCATGACCAATCCGGGCTTCACGGATATGAGCCAGTATCGTGATGTCGAAAGCCTTAATATGTATCAGCTGATGGTGGAACAGGGCGATACCTCTCATGAGGATATGATGGCTATCCTGAGACAGAAATCTCGTGATAACTCTCGCACCCCGATGCAGTGGAACGACAGCAAACACGCTGGTTTTACCCAAGGTACACCTTGGATTGGCGTCGCGGAAAACTATCCTCATATCAACGCTGAGGCAGCGGTTGAAGATGAGCAGTCGGTATTCTACTTCTATCAAGAGCTTATCGCGCTTCGTAAGCAGCTAGCAGTGATTACTGACGGTAGCTATGTGGATTTGTTCCCAAAGCATGCTCAGGTTCACGGTTACTTGCGTGAGAGTGAGGAGGCGATGCTGCTGTGTTTGAACAACTATTATGGTGAGGAGACTCGCGTGGTGTTGCCGGAGCAGTTTGATGGTTTGGTGAGTCGTGCTGCGTTGAGTAACTACGGGGTTGTTGGTGAGGTTGAGTTGTCGGGTGAGGTGGTTTTGAGGCCTTATGAGACTTTGGTGTTGTTGGTGGAGAAGAGCTAAAATAGAAGAGTAAAGGCCAAAGAGCTTTACCCCTCCTAACCTCCCCTTAGCATGGGGAGGAACTACTGGCTCGCTAGCGCGTAGCCCTATTGATAAACCGTAAGGCGATGCGACGAAAGGAGCTAGCCTGCGGTTCTCCCCCTTAATAAGGGGGAGCTAGAGGGGGTAAACGAGCGAAGCGAGTAATACACCTACCTCACCCATAAGTCACCACATACCTCGTCGGTTTATGATTCATCGCCAACACCAAATTCAACATCACCGCACCTAGAATCGAAATCCCAATAATCGACGGCGACACAAAGAAGAACGACGCTACAAGAATGCCACAATCAATCACCATCTGCGTTTTACCGACAGAAATTCCAAACTTGTCCTGAATAAACAGACATAGCACATTAAAGCCACCTAGGCTTGAACGGTGTCTGAAGAGAATCAGCATACCCAATCCCATCAATAAGCCACCGGCAATCGCACAGTAGATAGTATTGACGTTATCCAGCGTGACCACTCGATGCATGTTGTCCGTAATAATAGACACCAAGGCACCAGAGATGGCGCTGCTCGCAGCAAAGCGTTTGCCAAAGCGTTTCCATGCAAGTAGGTAAAACGGGCTGTTTAGGGCGAAATAAAGCGTACCAAAAGAAATCGGTACAAACTGGCTCATAAGAAGGGCGAGACCTGTAGTTCCGCCAGTCAAAAGTTGAGCCGACTGAAGAAAGAATATTCCCTGAGCGACGATAAAGGTGCCAGTAAGAATCGCTATCCAGTCTTCTTTACGTGAGTGTTTTTGCATCAATTCTAAATTCTTCTAATCAATAAACGCCGCAATATTATTGAAAAGTTGATGTTTTCGGTAGCTTGAAGGGGAAATTTACGGTAAACCTATGTAATTCAATTTTTACACTGTGTAAATGGAATTATTGACACTTAGTGCCCGTGATAACGCCGATTTATCGGCGGATATGATGAAGCCTAAGGTTCACTATGAAAAAACTGCATGAGAAATTTCCAATTTTCTCTTTATGACCTAGATCAAATTATGTATGATGCAAGTCATCAAATGTGGTGACGAAAACGTTTGCTTTTGGTCATTGAGTGGTTTTTTTGAAACTTTCAGAACAATCTGAGTCAGGAGATACAGATGCTTAAGCGTGATATGAACATCGCTGATTACGATGCGGAGCTATTTGCAGCAATTCAAGAAGAGACACTACGTCAAGAAGAGCACATCGAGCTTATCGCTTCGGAAAACTACACTAGCCCTCGCGTAATGGAAGCGCAAGGCTCTCAGCTAACGAACAAGTATGCTGAAGGCTACCCAGGTAAGCGCTACTACGGTGGTTGTGAGTATGTTGATAAAGCGGAAGCACTAGCGATTGATCGTGCTTGTGAGCTATTTGGTTGTGAGTACGCGAACGTTCAGCCGCACTCTGGTTCTCAAGCGAACAGCGCAGTATACATGGCGCTACTTAACCCAGGCGACACAGTTCTAGGTATGAGCCTAGCGCACGGTGGTCACCTGACTCACGGTTCACCAGTAAACTTCTCTGGTAAGCACTACAACGTTATCCCTTACGGTATCGACGAAGCTGGCCAAATCAACTACGACGAGATGGAACAGCTTGCTGTTGAGCATAAGCCTAAGATGATCATCGGTGGTTTCTCTGCATACAGCCAAATTGTAGACTGGGCTCGCATGCGTGAGATCGCAGACAAGGTTGACGCTTACCTATTCGTTGATATGGCACACGTAGCGGGTCTTATCGCTGCAGGTGTTTACCCAACGCCAGTGCCACACGCACACGTGGTAACAACAACAACGCACAAGACTCTAGCAGGTCCTCGCGGTGGTCTTATCCTGTCTAATGCAGGTGAAGACATGTACAAGAAACTGAACTCTGCTGTATTCCCTGGTGGTCAGGGTGGCCCTCTAATGCACGTTATCGCTGGTAAAGCAGTAGCATTTAAAGAAGCAATGGAGCCAGAGTTCAAAGAGTACCAAGCACGCGTTGTTAAGAATGCAAAAGCGATGGTTGCCCAGTTCCAAGAGCGCGGTTACAAGATCGTTTCTAACGGCACTGAAAACCACCTGTTCCTTGTTGACCTAATCGACAAAGACATCACAGGTAAAGAAGCGGATGCAGCGCTTGGCGCAGCAAACATCACTGTGAACAAGAACTCAGTACCAAATGACCCGCGTAGCCCATTCGTAACGTCTGGTATCCGTGTTGGTTCACCTGCGATTACTCGCCGTGGCTTCACTGAAGCGGATGCGACTGAGCTTGCTAACTGGATGTGTGACGTTCTAGACAACATCAACGATGCATCAGTAATCGAAGCAACGAAAGCGAAAGTACTAGAGATCTGTAAGCGCCTACCTGTTTACGCGTAATTCTCTACTGCTGATACGCAATGAAAAAAGCGAGCTAAATGCTCGCTTTTTTAGTGCCTGATACTTTTGGGTCCCAGGGAGTATTACTTATTGATATTAAGCAAAGTGCCCGATTTGCATCGGAATGAGTAGTACTTGCGACTCTCACTAAACTGACCTAAGCCTTCACCATTACAGTAATCAATGTTGATATCACGCATGATATCCAATGTCTTCTCGCTGTTAAGGGCGAACTTAGCACCGTCCTTACAAACGATACGAACGCGACCATCGTCGCTGACCGAGTATAGGTTCACTTCAGTGTTACATAGCTCGAATGACGCTTCTAAATAGTTGTCTTGCTGAGTGTTTTGCGCACAGCCTGCGATCACTGTTGCCGCTAGAATCGGCAAGCCAATTTTCAATAACTTCATGCTACATCCTTGATTGGGTGAAACTTTTTCTTTAAGCCTACCTAAAAATAGCAAAAATGCGAGTATGAGATTGTCATGTTGCATACTTTTCTCAAAAAAAACACGGATTGCTTCAACAGCGAACCCGTGTCTCTTGTTCCGAAAAAGGCAATGTTACTTCAAAGAAGCAATGTTCCTTCAAAAAGACAAAGCTATTTCACTTCTTCGCCTTTTGCTTGCAAGTCTGCATGGTAAGACGAGCGAACAAATGGACCACACGCAGCATGGGTAAAGCCCAGCTCCAATGCGATCTCTTTTAGCTCATCAAACTCAGATGGTGGCACGTAACGCTCTACTGGCAAGTGGTGACGACTTGGCGCTAGGTATTGGCCTAGAGTTAGCATGGTAACGCCGTGAGCGCGAAGATCTTTGAGTACTTCAACGATCTCTTCTTTAGTTTCACCCAGACCCATCATCAAGCCAGACTTGGTCGGGACCTCAGGGTGCATTTCTTTAAATTTCTGAAGAAGTTGCAGTGACCATTTGTAGTTCGCACCTGGACGCGCTTTGCGATATAGGCGAGGCGCTGTCTCTAGGTTGTGGTTAAACACGTCTGGCGGGTTATCTTTTAGTGCCTCAAGCGCTACATCCATACGGCCGCGGAAGTCAGGTACCAAGGTCTCGATGCGGATCTCTGGGTTAAGTGCGCGGATTTCACGGTTACAGTCTGCAAAGTGCTGAGCGCCACCGTCACGGAGGTCGTCACGGTCAACAGAGGTCACCACGACGTATTTAAGCTTCATATCTTTGATGGTTTGAGCAAGCTTTTGCGGCTCACCCGCTTCAGGCGCATTTGGACGGCCATGAGCTACGTCGCAGAAAGGGCAACGACGAGTACAGATAGCACCAAGGATCATAAAGGTTGCCGTACCGTGGTTAAAACACTCAGCCAGGTTAGGGCATGATGCTTCCTCACATACCGAGTGAAGATCGTTTTTGCGCATCGCAGACTTGATGTCTTGAATACGTTGGCTGTCCGCTGGCAGCTTGATCTTCATCCATTCAGGTTTACGAAGGATTTCTTTTTGCTCGGTAGGCATGTTCTTTACGGGAATCAGTGCCATCTTGTCAGCGTCACGGTATTTGACGCCTTTTTCCATTTGGATAGGTTTGCTCATCGTCTTATGCTTCTTCGCTGAATTCTACTTGCTCGTAATCAAGTATTTCTAATAGTGCTTTGATCATTTGGTCTTCGACAGTCGAGACCTCTTTTGGACCACCCAGCTGGCTCACTTGAACCATTTCCATCCCAGCATAGCCACAAGGGTTGATACGAAGGAAAGGGGAGAGATCCATATTTATGTTGAGTGCCAGTCCGTGGAATGAGCACCCTTTACGGATACGCAGACCGAGCGAACAGACTTTTTTACCATCGACATACACTCCAGGGGCATCCGGTCGTGCTGCTGACTCAATATCATACGCGTTAAGTGTCTTGATAACGAGGTTTTCGATGTGCGTAACCAGCTCGCGAACGCCAAGCTTTTTACGACGTAAGTTGATAAGAAAGTAGGCCACGAGCTGACCAGGACCATGGTAGGTTACCTGACCGCCGCGATCGCTTTGAATGACGGGGATATCACCAGTATTGAGTAGGTGCTCTTCTTTACCTGCTTGTCCCTGAGTAAAGACAGGGTTGTGTTCCACTAACCACACTTCGTCTCGTGTGTCGTCTGTTCGATTGTCAGTGAAATCATGCATGGCTTTCCAGACAGGTTCATAGTCTTTTCGCCCAAGCTTCCTTACAACTAGCTGATTTTCCACCAGTCACCTCGCTGCCACTTAATAAAGTATTCGCATTATAAACATGTTGATGGTTTTGAACTACCAATAAATAACGAATTCTTAACCAATGTATGATGCGGATTTTTTATCTTATTGATAAATAAAAAGAAAGCAGCCTAAGCTGCTTTCAAAAAAAATTTAAAGTTTCAAATTTTTACAGAACCATGCGAACAATGTCGATCTCACCAAGTTCTTTATAAAGGGTCTCTACCTGCTCGATTGAGGTTGCTGTGATGTTGATAGATACAGCGTGGTAGTTGCCTTTCGCACTTGGCTTAATGGTTGGGCTGTAGTCCCCTGGCGCGTGGCGTTGGATCACTTCCAACACTTTTTCAGGAAGTTCTGGTTTTGCGTAACCCATCACTTTGAAGGTAAAAGAGCAAGGGAACTCTAGTAGATCTTTGAGTTTTGCATCAGAGTTGATGGTCAACATAATAGGGACTCCAAAAAATACCAATTCTTTATAACGGTGCGAATAGTAATGCCTTACGTGGACGATCTCAAGCCAATGAAAAAGTAAAGCCGCTTTAAGCGGCTTTACGATGACTCCATTACTTTTGCGTTAAACGCTAAGGCTTAGAAAAAGCTCTTGAAAAGTAATACGATGTAATCCCACAAGCGGCTGAACAGGCTACCTTCTTGAACATCTTCAAGAGCAAGCAGCGGGTATTCAGCAACGTCTTCGCCTTCTAGTTGATAGTATAGCTTACCAACTACATCGCCTTTAGATATTGGTGCTTCTAGCTGTTTTTCAAGTACGAAGCTGGCTTTTAGGTTTTTCGCTTGGCCGCGTGGTAGCGTGACATAGGTGTCCTGAACGACGCCAAGTGCGACTGCGTCTTTGTCACCCATCCACACTTTCTCTTCAACGAAGGTTTCGTCTGCTTTGTGTGGGTTGACCGTTTCGAAGAAGCGGAAGCCGTAGCTCAGTAGCTTTTTGCTTTCTGATTTACGAGCATTAGCGTTTTTAGTGCCCATCACAACTGCGACAAGACGCATCTTACCTTCAGTAGCAGAGCTCACTAGGCTGTAACCCGCTTTGCTTGTGTGACCGGTTTTGATGCCATCAACGTTCATGCTCTTGTCCCAAAGTAGACCGTTACGGTTGTATTGGGTGATGCCGTTGTAGGTAAATTTCTTCTCAGAGTAGACACGGTACTCGTCAGGCACATCTTTGATAAGTGCGCGGCCAAGCAAAGCCATGTCATACGGTGTTGAATACAGGTTTGGATTGTCTAGACCGTGTACGTTAGCAAAGTGTGAGTTGGTCATGCCAATAGACTTCGCCCACGCGTTCATTAGGTCAACGAACGCGTCTTCTGAGCCCGCAATATGCTCCGCCATTGCGACACAAGCATCGTTACCCGATTGAATGATGATGCCTTTGTTAAGCTCATCAACGGTGACTTTTGTGCCGACTTCGATGAACATTTTAGATGAATCTGGGAAGTTCTTAGCCCAAGCATTCTTGCTGATGGTCACTTCATCTTGTGGCGTAATATTACCACGCTTAAGCTCTTGACCGATGACGTAGCTGGTCATCATCTTTGTCAGGCTAGCTGGATGAAGCTGGGTGTTCATCTCTTTCTCAGCTAGAACTTTACCAGAGTTGTAGTCCATCAAAACAAAGCCTTTGGCTGCGATTTGAGGCGCATCAGGCATGACAACAGGTGCCGCAGTAGCAGAAGTGGCTGCCAAAGTTGCGGAAAGAGCAATAGTGGTTACAAATTTCATAGAAGACTTATTCTTATTCATTTCGAATGCGTTTTAGTAATAGTTCGTATAGTAACAGAATGTTTGCTACAAACTAGATAGCTTACACTAAGTAACAACAGTTATTTATGTCAATGATGTTTACAGTTTTTTGACGAAAGCTGAGGGATAACCAATCTTTTGCACCTGTTCTAGCACGTCCTGCGTCTGCTTGTAGTCTTTAAACGGACCTAACATCAAGCGGTAGTTACTGTTCACAGGGGTTAAGAAGGTCTCGACGGATAGCTTTTCTGCCAACTGCTTTGACAATTCATCGATGCGATCTTTGTGTGGCGATGCTGCCACTTGGATCGTGTATTCCGGATGTTGGTCGAGTTTATGCTGACTCGACGGTTTTTCGACGATGATAACTTCAATTTCAACGTTTGCCGTACCCGTTTTAATTACGTCGAGTTTGCTCGCCGCGGCATAGCTTAAGTCGATGATGCGTCCATCATGGAAAGGTCCGCGGTCATTAACACGAACAATTGTCTCTTTGCCATTGTCGAGGTTTTTCACTTTAACGTAGCTCGGCAATGGCAGCGTTTTGTGCGCCGCAGACATGGAGTACATGTCATACACTTCGCCATTTGACGTTAAGTGACCGTGAAACTTCTTACCGTACCAAGATGCTTGGCCACTCTCTTTGAAGCCCTCGGCATCTTTAACAACGGTATAGCTCTTGCCACGTAACGTATAGTTCTTGTTACCACCTAAACTGTATGGCTCATACTTTGGCTGAGCACCTTCAATATGGTCGACCGAAATTGGCGTTGAAGGTGCGACATCATCTTTGATGTCATAACGACTGTCCGATGATGATGAGCATCCCGCAAGAACGGCGACACCTAATGCTAGCCAAAGCCAGTTGAGTTGGGCACGCCATTGAAAATTCCGTTTGTTCATTAAGTCGCCTTTGAGAATGCTTTTCTGTGTGTATGTATGGACATTAAGATGCCAAAACCAGCCATCAGAGTCACCATGGAGGTTCCACCGTAACTAATGAGCGGCAATGGTACACCAACAACCGGTAATATACCGCTCACCATACCAATATTTACAAAAACATAAACGAAGAAGCTCAGTACGATACTGCCAGCCATCATTCGACCGAATGCAGTTTGAGCAGAGCTGGCGAGATACAAACCGCGCCCAATAATGAACAGGTAAAGTGCTAAAAGAATCAGAATGCCTACCATTCCCCATTCTTCAGCAATCACAGCAAAGATGAAGTCGGTATGGCGCTCTGGTAGGAATTCTAACTGAGACTGAGTTCCCTGCATCCAACCTTTACCGGCAATACCACCGGAGCCAATCGCGATCTTACTTTGGATAATATGATAGCCAGCACCAAGCGGATCAGACTCAGGGTCAAACAGCGTTCTTACACGAACTTTTTGGTATTCGCGCATGAGGAAGAACCACAGCACAGGCACAAAAGCGCCGAGAGCCATGGCAGCACCAAAGATAATCTTCCAGCTGATACCCGCCAAGAAGATAACAAAGATGCCTGATGCAGCGATCAGGATAGAAGTCCCCAAATCTGGCTGTTTAGCGATCAAAATTGTCGGGACAAACACCATGACCAGGGAAATGATCAAGGTTTGGAATGTAATTGGTAGTGAGCGCTTACCTATGTAGCGAGCGACCATGAGTGGTACGGCGAGTTTGAGAAGCTCCGAAGGCTGAAAGCGAACGAACCCTAGGTTTAGCCAGCGCTGAGCGCCTTTAGAGGCTTCGCCGAAAAACAGTACCCCAAACAGAAGTAACACGCCAGCAAAGAACATCAAAGGCGCCAGACTTTCGTAAGTCCGTGGTGAAATTTGAGCAAGCACGACCATTACAACCAGTGCTAACACCATGCGCATCGCCTGTCTGTCCATCATTGCCATACTTTGCCCACTGGCACTGTACATGACGACTAAGCCAAATCCCATCAGGGCTATAACGCCAAGCACAAGAGGTAGGTCGATGTGAAAGCGCTCAAACATCACTCGGCTTTGACCGGTAGAAGGATCAAATCTCATTCTTCTTCACTCCCTTCCTTTTCGGCCAATGCCAAATCGAACAGTTGTCGAGCCACTGGCGCACCGTTGCTCGAACCACCACCGGCGTTCTCGAGAACGACGGTGACCACGACCTCAGGGTTTTCAAACGGGGCGAAGCCGGTAAACAACGCGTGGTCTTTCAGGTGTTCAGCTAGCTCTTCGGCATTATATTCTTCGTCTTCTGCCAAGCTAAATACCTGCGCTGTACCCGATTTACCACCACTTTGATAAGGCATATTGGCGAAAGCGCGTCGAGCCGTGCCTTTCACACCGTGGTTTACGCGGCGCATGCCTTCTAGAGCGATATCCCAATAGCGTTCTTGTACACCCGAAATAGGCGGCCTAGAGTCAACTTCACTCAATGTTTGATGATCAAAGCTGTCGCCATTTTCTATGGTTGCGCGCAGCAGGTGAGGTGAGAGCACTTCACCGCGATTCACGAGCACAGATGTTGCCTTCGCTATCTGCATTGGCGTTGCAGTCCAGTAGCCTTGCCCGATACCAACAGGGATTGTGTCACCTTGATACCATGGGGTGCGGTGTCTTGCCATTTTCCACTCACGTGTTGGCATGTTGGCTTTGCTCTCTTCATAGATATCAATACCCGTGTAGTCACCGAAGCCGAACATCATCATCCACTTGGATAGGCGATCAATGCCCATATCGTAAGCAATTTGATAATAGAAGGTATCAACCGACTCCTCGATCGCTTTTAGAATATCGACCTTACCATGTCCCCAACGTAGCCAGTCACGGAATGGGCGCGTTTTAGAGTTTGGAATACGCCAGTAGCCGGGGTCATTACGCGTCGTTTTAGTGGTAATCACACCTTCTTGAAGTGCACCAACAGCAATAAACGGTTTAACAGTTGACGCTGGTGGATAGATACCCAGTGTCGCACGGTTTACTAGTGGGCGGTTTTTGTCTTCCAGCAATGCGCGATACCCTTTGCCTGAGATACCGTTTACAAAAGCGTTAGGGTCATAACTTGGGCTGGACACCATCGCCAGTACACCGTTATCACTCGGGTCAAGAATGATAGCCGATCCACGTCGACCATCGAGCAGTTTATGTACCTTTAACTGGAGTACGATATCAAGGTTAAGGACAATATCTTTCCCCGGAACGGGCGGCACAAACTTAAGCGTGCGAAGCACTCGACCACGGCTGTTTACCTCAACTTCTTGATAGCCTGCCGTGCCATGCAAAATATCCTCATAGTAGCGCTCGATACCCAATTTACCGATATCACGAGTCGCCTGATAGTTGGCATCTTTTTCTTCGCGGATGAGACGTCGCATGTCTCGGTCATTAATTCGAGACACATAACCAATCACGTGAGTGAGGACATCACCATACGGATAAAAACGTTTTAGATTGGCAGCGATCTCTACACCAGGGAATTTGTGCTGATGCACAGAAAAAACGGCGACTTGATCTTCCGTCAACTGGGTCAGTATCGGAATCGACTTAAAGCGGCGCGTTCGCTTGCGGTCTCGGTTGAAGGCTTCTTCACGCTCAGGCGAAATATCCAGATACTGTCGCAGCGCTTGGATGGTGGCATCCATGTCTTTGACTTTCTCTGGGGTGATTTCTAAGTTAAAAACCGGACGATTTTCTGCAAGCAAGATACCGTTTCGGTCATAGATGAGTCCACGGTTTGGCGCGATAGGCACGACTTTTATGCGGTTGTCGTTGGAGCGGGTTTTATAGTCTTGATACTGGTTGACTTGGATGTTGTAGAGGTTAGCGACGAGCACTAACACCATAGCAACGATAGCAACAAAAGCCACAATGGCGCGACTTTTGAAAAGTCGCGCTTCGGCCTGATGATCCCGTATCTGGCTGCGTTTACGTTTCATCGCTCGCTAAATTACTCTCTGTGATACGGATGGTTAGCGGTAATCGACCAAGCTCGGTATAAGCTTTCAGCCATTACAATGCGCACAAGCGGGTGAGGCAGTGTCAGTGCAGATAAAGACCAGCTTTGGTCTGCAGCAACTTTACATGCAGGCGCTAACCCCTCAGGACCACCAATTAAGATCGACACATCTCGACCGTCGAGCTTCCAACTCTCAAGCTGCTCAGCAAGCTGGGGTGTATCCCATTTCTTACCTGGGATATCCAACGTGACAATGCGGTTTCCTTTTGGAACCGCGGCAAGCATCGCTTCGCCTTCTTTTTGAAGGATACGTGCGATATCCGCATTTTTGCCACGCTTACCTGCTGTTATTTCGATGAGCTCAAGTGGCATGTCGTGCGGGAAGCGTCGGCGATACTCTTGAAAGCCTTCCTCAACCCATTTGGGCATTTTGGTACCGACTGCGATCAGTTGTAGTTTCAAACCACTAGCTCCAAAGCTTTTCTAGTTGATACAGCTCACGGTGCTCTTCTTGCATTACGTGCAGCATGGTAGAGCCCATATCCAGCACGACCCACTCACCCTCGGTATCACCATCGATGCCCAAAGGTTCAAGTCCTACTTTTTTCACTTCTGAAGCAACATGATCGGCAATTGAAATGACGTGTCTTCTAGAGGTGCCGGTACAGACGATCATAAAGTCTGTGACGCTGGACTTACCTTCAACATCAATAGTGACAATGTCTTGGGCTTTCATATCGTCCGCTTTATCAGCTAGAAACAGTTTCAATTCTTCGCGTTGCAAAAGAGATTCCTCAGTGTTTTTTTGAATAGTGGAGTACGTGTACTCAATCGATCGCTAATTATATCACGATTTTATGGATGTAAAGACAAGCTGTTGTCAGCGCTGCTCAGGTTAAGCGTCAACTGCTGCAAGTAAGGCCAAGGGCTCAGCTCATATTGGGTTTTAACCTGAATCTCGATGGCGGTGAGCAGTTGGATAGCCTGGTGTAGCTTTTCAGGCGTTAAGCGATTCAGTGCCGCACTATACAGCGGCTTCTTGTTTTGCCAAATCCTAAACTTATCAAACACTTCTCTAATCGATGACTGCTTGAGCATCTGCTGCATCTTAAAAAGCTGCGTCAGCTCTTTTTGGATGGTACGCAGTAAAATCGTCGCCTCAACGCCTTCAGATTCCAGTTGTGTCAGTATACGGTGCGCACGCTTTGGCTTACCTTCAAGCAGCGCATCAACCCAGTGGAAGACGGTAAAATGGTTGTGTCGACTTAACGACTCTTGCACTCGAATGAGATTGAGCTGTCCATCAGGGTAGAGTAGCCCTAGCTTCTCAAGACTCTGAGAAAGGGCAAAAAGATTGCCCTCGTGCCACTGGCAAAGCAGTTGCACAGCTTCACCGTCTGGTGCCAAATTGTTTGCTCGACAGCGTCTCATCACCCATTGCGGCAGTTGTTTGATATCCGGTGTGTTACAGCTAACTAAGCAGGCATTGAGTGCTTTAAACCACTTAGCGGACTCTTGTGCTCTTGTGAGCTTTGTTCCGGTAATGATAAGCACGATGTCGTCATGCAATTGGGGGGCTATTTCCGCAAGATGCTTTGCCGTTCCCGCATTTATTCCCGATTCTGGTACCGTGAGTTCGATGATCTGCTTCGATGAAAACAGGCTTAGCGCCTGGGTGCAGTCATACACCTCGTTCCAATCTAAGGAATTATCGATACTAAAGCGATGGTGCTCCTCAAAACCAAGTTGTTTGGCGTGTTTGACAATGCCGTCACGGCTTTCTTGAACGAATAGTGGCTCGTTGCCAAATAGCATGAAGCAGTGATGCCACTGTTTCGCTAAGTGTTCAACAAGCCTGTCCGCAAATATTCTCACAGCGAACTACCTATTATGACTTAGCGTCGGCTGGCGTGTTTGTGTCTTCAAGGAGTTGCTGTTCTTCGTACTCCTCGATTTCTGTCTTAAGGCGAGCCATCTGGCGCATCATTTGCTGCGCGGAAAATTCGCGCATCTCATCTTCGATAAGCTTACGTTCAGCAGATTTTGCTAGTGCAGATAGCGGGTTATCAAGGTAGCTGCGGGTCATGGTCGCGGTAAAATCTTTAGAGCCGAGATTCGGTACGGTCACACGGTAGTTAACTTCGTAGACGACTTCTTTTTCTGCCGCACGCGTGTTTTGGTACAGCGAGAGGGTGCGATCGGTAATGGTTTCACCGGTAATATGGATATTCGGCACGTCTTTGCTCGGTGAAACGAGATCGATCTGATTCAAACGCAGTTGCTCTTTGATAAGACGAGTGATCTTGCTGTATTGGTCAAAACTGGTGACCGAAATAGCGGTAATGTCTTCAGGTACCGAGTACTCGCCACGCAACTGGAATCCACACGCTGTCAGTAAAGAAGAGAGAAGAATAATAAAACTGGCTTGTGTTAGTTTTTGTTTGAATCGAAACATAGCTACCGAAGACTCTCATTGAAAAGGCTTATGTAAGTCCCTGAACAGACACTTAGATAAGGCTTTGCTTAAAATGGACAAAAGAGCCGCAGTGGTAAACTGCGACTCTTAATATCATAAAGTGATGATGATTAGTTCGCTACAATATTCAGTAGCTTACCTGGTACATAGATCACTTTACGAACAGTTTTGCCATCTGTGAACTTAGTGACGTTCTCGTCGTTCAGACCAAGCTCTTCAACTTGCTCTTTAGAGGCGTCAGCAGCCACAGTCAGCTTAGCGCGCAGTTTGCCGTTTACTTGAACAACGATCAGCTTCTCGTCTTCAACAAGGGCTTTCTCGTCATGCGTTGGCCATACTGCGTTGTCAATGTCAGACTCACCCAGAGCAGCCCACATTTCAAACGAGATATGTGGAGTGATTGGGTAAAGCATTGCCACTACTGCTTTTAGCGCTTCATCTAGAATCGCACGATCTTGCGCTGACTCTTGAGGAGCCTTCGCTAGCTTGTTCATCAGTTCCATGATGGCTGCGATAGCCGTATTAAACGTTTGACGACGGTCGATATCGTCCGTTACTTTCGCGATAGTTTTGTGAACGTCGCGACGAAGTGCTTTTTGGTCACCAGAAAGCGCGGCTGTGTCGACTGCTTCTGCTGCGCCTTTCGATGAATGCTCGTTAACCAGCTTCCAAACACGTTTTAGGAAGCGGTTAGCACCTTCAACGCCGGACTCTTGCCACTCAAGCGTCATGTCTGCAGGAGATGCAAACATCATGAATAGACGTACTGTGTCTGCACCGTACTTGTCTACCATTTCTTGAGGGTCGATGCCGTTGTTCTTTGACTTAGACATCTTGATCATGCCTGAGTGTTCAACGTCACGGCCTTGGTTGTCTTTCGCCGAAGTGATGCGACCTTTACCGTCACGCTCAACCGCTACGTCTGTTGGTGCAACCCACTCTTTACCGCCTTTGTCGTTCTCGTAGTAGAACGCGTCTGCCAGTACCATTCCTTGACATAGTAGCTGCTTGAACGGCTCGTCAGAGGTGACATAACCCGCGTCACGAAGCAGTTTGTGGAAGAAGCGAGAGTACAGTAGGTGCATACAAGCGTGCTCGATACCACCGATGTACTGGTCTACTGGTAGCCAGTAGTTTGCTTTTTCTGGATCTAGGATGTCGTCAGCTTGCGGTGAACAGTAACGTGCGTAGTACCAAGAAGACTCCATAAACGTATCGAACGTGTCCGTTTCACGAAGTGCAGGTTCGCCGTTAAATGTAGTCTTCGCCCATTCTTTATCTGCTTTGATTGGGCTAGTCACGCCGTCCATAACCACGTCTTCTGGAAGAATAACGGGCAGTTGGTCAGCAGGCACTGGGTGAACTTCACCATCTTCAGTCGTTACCATTGGGATTGGTGCGCCCCAGTAACGCTGACGAGATACACCCCAATCGCGTAGACGGAAGTTCACAGTCTTGTGACCTTTGCCTTCAGCTTCCAGTTTTGCTGCGATCGCATCGAATGCCGCTTGGAATTCAAGACCATCGAACTCACCAGAGTTAAACAGTACGCCTTTCTCAGTGTATGCTTCTTCAGAGATGTTCAGCTCGCTGCCATCAGCAGGCTGAATGACAGGAAGTATATCTAGACCGTACTTAGTCGCAAACTCAAAGTCGCGTTGGTCGTGACCAGGAACCGCCATAACCGCGCCTGTGCCGTAGTCCATCAGTACGAAGTTAGCCACATAAACTGGCACCTCACGACCATTTAATGGATGAATAGCAGTAAGGCCAGTCGCCATACCTTTCTTCTCCATTGTCGCAAGCTCAGCTTCCGCAACCTTGTTGTTTTTGCACTCTTCGATGAACGCTGCAAGCTCAGGGTTGTTCTCAGCTGCGATCGCCGCTAGAGGGTGACCTGCTGCAATACCCACGTAAGTCACACCCATTAGGGTATCTGGACGAGTTGTGTAGACTTCTAGATCTTGTTGACCGTTAACGGCAAACTTCAGTTCAACACCTTCAGAGCGACCAATCCAGTTGCGCTGCATGGTCTTAACCATGTCTGGCCAACCTTCAAGGTTGTCTAGGTCATCAAGAAGCTCTTGTGCGTACTCAGTGATCTTAATGAACCACTGTGGAATCTCTTTTTGCTCAACCGGAGTGTCACAGCGCCAGCAACAGCCATCTTCAACCTGTTCGTTTGCAAGAACAGTTTGGTCATTTGGACACCAGTTAACCGAAGACGTCTTCTTGTACACTAGGCCTTTTTCGTAAAGCTTAGTGAAGAACTCTTGCTCCCAGCGGTAGTACTCAGGCGTACAAGTCGCGAACTCACGGTTCCAGTCGTAGCCAAAACCAAGCAGTTTAAGCTGGTTTTTCATGTATTCGATGTTTTCGTAAGTCCATGGCGCAGGAGCTGTGTTGTTTTTAACTGCAGCGTTTTCTGCAGGTAGACCAAACGCATCCCAACCAATTGGTTGCATTACGTTTTTACCTTGCAGGCGTTGGAAACGAGATACCACATCACCGATCGTGTAGTTACGTACGTGACCCATGTGCAGTCGTCCACTTGGGTAAGGGAACATTGACAGGCAGTAGAATTTTTCTTTATTTGGGTCTTCACTTACAACAAAGGTTTCATTGTTGTCCCAATGCTGTTGAACTTTACGTTCAATGTCTTGTGGGTTGTATTGTTCTTGCATCGATGATGTCCGGTTATCTTGGAATTTGTGAGTTCTGTTAATACAGAGACTAATAGATCGTCATAGAATACCTAAAGGAAGCTCGGTCAACAATAGCCAATATAGCCTTCATCGTATTGGGGTAAATAGGGGGATGTATGCCTAAGCGTAAAACCAGTTATGAAGAAATGATCGAAGATGTGGTTGAGAATCTCAAACACAGCCCGGATGAGCTACAGCACGTGCTTGAAAAGTCAGGACAAGTTGTTGAGGCAGCCAACGATATGACCAAGGACGAAATGGCACTGATCTCAGCGTATGTAAAGTCGGATCTGAAAGAGTTCGCTGACAACTACGAGGAGAGCAAAAGCGGTCCATTTTATTTGATGATTGCAAACTCGATTTGGCAGGGATTATTAGACATTACCGACAAGACGCGAGTGGAATGGGTCGAGTTGTTCCAAGACCTTGAGCATCAAGGTGTGTACACCTCTGGAGAAATGATTGGCTTGGGTGTACTGGTTTGTGAAGAGTGTGGCCATAAGACCGAGTACAATCATCCAACGGTAATCAGCGATTGTGGTAAGTGTGGCAACAAAACCTTTAGTCGCCAGCCTTTAAAGCCTTAATGGCTCTGTTGCGATGTTCCTTACGATGAAATAAGGAACATCGACGTTGTATCTCGCGCCTATTTGTATTGGTCGCGAAATTCTTGCACCCACATTGCTGTGGCCCCACAAACTGATACAGGAACGATAAACAGGTTCAGAATTGGAATCGCGGTGAACAGTGACACCAACATTCCGAAACTGTAGGCTTTGCCTTGCTTTTGCTTTAACGACATTCGCATGTCGTTAAACGGGACTTTGTGGTTATCAAACGGGTAGTCACAGTACTGAATAGCCAGCATCCATGCGGTGAAGATAAACCAGGCAAAAGGACCGATCGTTTGTCCAATTGCGGGTATCAGTAGCAGAAGAAACAGACCGATGGCTTTCGGTAAGGTGTACAAGAGTTTACGCCATTCACGAGCCATTATTCTCGGCACATCTTTGACGACACTCATTAAGCCTTCATCATTGAACTTGTTTCCGGTTAACTGCTCTTCAACTTTCTCGGCAAGCAGACCGTTGAACGGTGCTGCAATAAAGTTGGCTAAGGTACTAAAAAAGTAGGAAAAGGTCGCAAGGATAGTAAGCGCTAACAAAGGCCAAAGGATATAGCTAAGCCATGATAAAAATTCTGGTAGGTAGCCTAGCCAACCTTCAATCCATGCATTTAAATTAGAGAAAAGGTAGTACATCGCAGAACCCACTAGAATGATATTAGCGAGTAATGGTAACAACACGTAGCGTCGGATCCCTGGAGTGAAAGCGATTTGAAAACCTTGCATGAAGTAGCCAAACCCAGTGTTTGCTTTGTTCAAAATTGGTGTCCTTTCTTCGGTATTAGCGATGCGAATGCACCCGACTATAACAAAAAAGGCTTCATGAAATCACAAACTTCTTATACTTAGGTGTTCTAATCATCTATAGAGTTTTGGTAAAGTAGAGAAAGCTGAAGTGTGTAAGCGCTTCTTTAAGGACTATTTTTAACATTGAGAGCAAACAATGCAGGAATTGCGATTCGTACTCATTATTGTCGGTGCCTTGGCTATTGCGGCGCTACTGTTCCACGGTTTGTGGTCGAGCAAAAAGGAAGGCCAGAAGAAATTTGGCGATCGACCTCTAGGTAAGTTAGACGAAAATGACAACGCTGACGATGACTACGTTGCTCCTGAAGATGATTTCGAGATCATCAGAAAGACACGCACAGAGCCGGATTTCGGATTAAATGAGCAGAAACCTGCTTATGACCCTCTGGATGATACACTACCAGAGGAGGCGCCAATCCAGCAGCAGGTGGAACAACCTGAACCCGAATTACAGGAAGCGCCCGTTAGCTTCCAAAGCGCGCCTGTAGAAGAACCAACGCCAACTGCAGTTGTCGAAACTCAAGAGGAAGAGCCTCTGCCATCGTTTTCTGCAAATAAAGATGATGATATTGATGCGGTTGAGCCGAGAATCGATTTAGACGCGCTCAATGATGACATTGGCGAAGAAATTGAAGAGCCTGAAGCGCCAGTGAGTATCTCTGAGCCAGTTGCACCAGCAGTAGCCCAAGAGCCGGTGGAACCAAAAGAACCAGAGATGGAAGTCTTAGTACTCAACGTCCATTGCTCTGGTGATGTACCTTTCAACGGAACAGAATTGTTCGACAGTATGCGTCAAAACGGTCTTATTTACGGTGAGATGGATATTTTCCACCGCCACGCTGATTTGTCGGGTACAGGCAAAGTGTTGTTTAGTGTCGCGAACATGATGCAACCAGGCACGCTTCAACATGACGACCCAGCAACCTTTACCACTAAAGGTATCTCATTCTTTATGACGCTACCTTGTTTTGGCGAAGCAGACCAAAATTTCAAGCTGATGTTACGTACAGCGCAGCAGATCTCTGACGATCTCGGTGGCAACGTATTGGATGACAGACGCAACCTCATTACGCCAACGAGACTGGACGCATACCGTCAACAGATCAAAGAATTTAACCTGGCAAAAGCCAGCGCGTAATCTGAATTAAATCGAAGCAAAAAAGGCTCCTATGGAGCCTTTTTTATCAGTACTATCAAGGTATAACATGTCGCAACAACGATTAAACGAACTCAAACAACAGCTTCATTATCACGGTGTGAAGTACTATGTTGAAGACAGCCCTGAAATCCCAGACGTTGAATATGATCGTCTTATGCAAGAGCTACTTAGTATTGAAGCTGAACACCCAGAATGGGTGACAGTGGACTCGCCAAGCCAGCGAGTGGGCGGTCTACCTCTTGATAGCTTCAGCCAAGTTCAACATGAAATACCAATGTTGTCGCTGGACAATGCGTTCTCAGATGAAGACTTAGATGGCTTTAACAAGCGCGTTTCCGAGCGACTGAATCGCACTGATGTTGGTGCCTATTGCTGTGAGGTGAAGCTTGACGGCTTGGCGGTAAGCCTTCTCTATGAAAATGGCACGCTAGTACAAGCCGCGACACGAGGTGATGGTACGACAGGCGAAAACATCACAGAAAACGTTCGTACTATCAGTGCAATACCTCTCAAGCTTCAAGGTGATGATATTCCGGCTCGTATCGAAGTTCGTGGTGAGGTCTTTATGCCGAAGGCGGGCTTTGAGAAACTCAACGAGCAAGCTGCAAAAAAAGGTGAGAAGGTATTCGTTAACCCAAGAAATGCCGCAGCTGGCAGTTTGCGTCAGCTAGATTCTCGTATCACAGCGAAGCGCCCACTTAGCTTTTACGCCTATAGCCTAGGGGTTGTCGAGGGCACCGAACTTCCTGCCAGTCACTATGACCGCTTCTTGAAGCTAAAATCGCTTGGTTTCCCGATGGGCCCAGAAACTAAACGCGTCAATAGCATTGAGGAAGTCAAAGCCTACCACAAAGAAATCCAAGAAAAGCGTGAAGCACTTGCATACGAAATTGATGGCGTGGTGATTAAGGTCGATGATGTCGCTTTGCAAGAGCAGCTAGGTTTTGTTGCTCGCGCACCACGTTGGGCGATTGCTTATAAGTTCCCAGCACAAGAAGAAATCACCGTCTTGAACTCTGTAGATTTTCAAGTGGGGCGCACTGGAGCCATCACCCCAGTAGCCAAACTCGAGCCTGTCTTTGTTGGTGGCGTTACTGTCAGCAATGCAACGCTGCATAACGCCGATGAGATTGAGCGCTTGGGCGTAAAAGTGGGCGACAGTGTGATTATCCGCCGAGCGGGAGACGTTATTCCTCAAATCGTTTCTTTTGTACCTGAGCGCAGACCCGATGATGCAAAAGACATCGAATTTCCAACGCACTGCCCAGTGTGCTCTTCTTTAGTTGAGCGTATTGAAGGGGAAGCCGTTGCTCGATGTACTGGCGGTTTAGTGTGTCAGGCGCAGCGTAAAGAGGCGCTGAAACACTTCGTTTCTCGAAAAGCCCTAGATGTGGATGGGTTAGGTGAAAAGGTCATAGAGCAATTAGTCGATAAGGAAATGGTGGAAACACCGGCTGATCTATTCCGTTTATCTGCTGGTCAATTAACAATTCTAGAGCGAATGGGGCCAAAGTCTGCTCAGAATGTGGTGAATGCCCTGAATGTATCGAAAGAAACGACACTAGCGCGCTTCCTATACTCTCTCGGTATTCGTGAGGTTGGAGAGGCTACGGCAGCAAACTTGGCCGCGCATTTCAAAACATTGGATGCTATTAGTCAGGCCACACATGAACAGCTCATTGAAGTTCAAGATGTCGGTGAGATTGTTGCTAAGCATATTCAGTTCTTCTTTAAGGCTGAGCTTAATCAAAGCGTGATTGCTGCCCTTATCGAAGCAGGTATTCACTGGTCTGATATTGAAGAGGTAGCAGCAGACACACCACAGCCATTGGAAGGCAAAACGGTGGTACTGACAGGTTCACTCTCTGTACTCAACCGAAATGATGCGAAAGCGGCGCTTCAGGCGCTAGGGGCTAAAGTCACGGGTAGCGTGTCTAAGAAGACAGATATCTTATTCGCCGGCGACAACGCTGGTTCGAAACTTGCGAAAGCGCAAGAGCTAGGTATCGAAGTTAGAACCGAAGCGGATTTGATAGAGCTGATTCAATAGTCTTTTATTAATTTAATAAAAAGCCCCGATTATATCGCAACGTAGTTCACTTAAGAGGAGCTGCGTTGCGATTAACAGGGTATCGGGTTTTTGATATTTTTACCGCCCTAGGCCGATTTGGCTTAGGGCGTTTGTCTATGAAGAGGATAGACAAATCACCTCGAAGGCTCTTTAGGCGTTTCGGCGTGTTACCTAAAGATACCGCTTTACTCATCACTTTGAGCTGGCTGGCTATAAATTGGCAAGCATACTTAAAACTTATTTCATTAGGTAAGCGTCCGTGTTCAACGGCGGCTTGACTAGCTTCTCGTCTCACCAAGTTATAACCGAGTAGCAGTCCCCATAACTCTTGATAGACAAGCTCGACTGTTTTGCTTCTCAACACTAAAGCGTTATGTTGCATCGAACTCTTGATGTCACGATAACCTAATTCGATCTCCCACCTTTCATGATAAAGCTCTGCCACGGATTGAGCATCGTACTTATCTCTAGGAAGAGAGGTAAACACCGTCTTGGATTTACCTTGGACCTCGTAAGTGACCGCCCTGACAGTCCATTTCTCAGGAAGATTAGGGTTTTTCTTACGAGCCTGCGGTGAGGTCTTCATTTCCACAAGCATGTCACTGCTTTCTTTATCGTCTAATAGGGTATATTTGACTCCTTTCTTTGCAGGGAGAAGCCAGTGTCTATTTATTCCACTGCTTTGGAGAGAAAGGAGTAAATCTGCTCCATAGAAACCTTTGTCCAGTAATGTCACAGAGTTGTCTGGTAAAGCGTTGATAAAGGGCATCGCTAGAGGGATTTCACCTCGGCGATAAGGGCTTATCGCAGCATCAACGATGACATGAGAGCGAACGTTCATCATGGTCACAACCCTCAATACTGGATGAGGGGTTTGTCTATTGCTAGACGTATTACCAGAGCCAAAATGTTCTCTTAGTTCGGGTGTGTCAGCTGTTCTAAAAAGAGCACCATCTACAGCAAAAACCTGTAGGCCCTGCCAAGTATCATCAGGGTATCGCTCAAGCCCCCACGTTCTCCCACATTGCCTAAATAGCCATTCAGGTGCTGCTTTACCCAAGCGTTGCCTTGCTTGGGTTAAAGCACTCTTTGCCAACAGTTCTTCATCAGCCAAACCGTCTGCACAGACGTTCATTCTCCGTGCGACTTCGGCAATGGGTTCATTACGGAAAAAAGCCATACCAACAATTAACCACAAAACCATATCACTCGGTAATCGGCGTCGACGGATTGTCGCTTTATCAGACAGAGAGGCTGCTTTAGCGACCCACTCATCAGGAATGTGTTCAGAGAATGTAGTGAGTTGAGCTACATCGACAGGGTTTTCTTCGAGGAAGTCGGCAAAGAAGTTTTGAATAGACATAAAAAATCGGAAACCTATAAACAGGTTTCCGATTGTCTCTCATCAGAAGGATCGGTCAATCGATTCTTATCTGATCTACATTGCGATTATATCGGGGCTTTTTTTTGCGAGTAACTTCAAATAATAATGCGTTAGAGTATTAGTAAATAAACAGCAAGTAGTCCAATCACGTATTGTTTTAATTAATTTGATAAAGAAATATCTATGCGAGTCACTTCACAATTAATGGTATTGTTTTTTCAAATCCCTATTACTTTGTGGATGTAAAGTATTTCATTAAAGTCATTGTAAGAAATAAGATCTTCATCAATAACTGCCCTCAAAATTTGTACTGCCTCCTATTTTTTTTACTAAAAATAAGTCTTAAATTGATATTTTTTCTCGCGAAGTTAGTCTTGTGATTATGGATACACAGAGTGTAGACAGTAACTTTAATCAGAAGTTCTGATTATAAATATAAAGGAAATGATTTGTTCTTCGGCGGCCAACTTAAGAATGAATTATGGATAACAGCTATACCCATTTTTAGGAGTTTATTCCATGGAAAAAATGTTTAAACGCACCCTACTCGGTGCAGCAGTGGCGTCAGTCGTTTCATTTGGTTCTTTTGCTGATGAAGGTGCTGGTGGTCAGGTTGGTATCAACTCGGATTTTGATGTTGAGGTTTATGGTGTTGCAGCAATTTCCGCAGTGAACTACAACACAACAGACAATAAAAGTGATAGCTCTGGCTTCGCTGTAGAAAATGAATCTCGAATTGGTTTCCGTGCTTCAGGTGATATGACAGACAGCATTCGCGTAACAATGCAGATTGAGTCTGGATATGTTGATAATACAGACTGGGCTCACGGTGGTGCTTCTGGTGGTGTGTTAGGTTTCCGTGATACGTACATTGGTATGTCTGGCGATTTCGGTAACGTTCGAATTGGTCGTGTACTTACGCCACTATATGAAATTGTAGACTGGCCTTTCTCTAACCCAGGTCTTGGTTCTGTCTTCGATTGGGGTGGTATTAATGCTCACTACGATCGTCAATCAAACCAAGTACGTTACGACTCTCCTAAATTTGGTGGTTTCACTTTTGCAGCTTCTGTTGGTCGTGATGACGATGATAATGGTGGCGGTAATGCAACACGTGATGCGTATTTTGCGGGAGCCAACGCGCGCTATGCTTTTGAGAAATTGACATTAATGGGTGCGGTAGAGACAGGTAAACGTCCTGGTAGCACAACGGCTGCTGAATGGAAGATTGCGCAAGAAAGTGGTACGGATGATAACGGTAATGCTTATCAACCAGGAGACAGCTACTATACCGCAGCATCTACAACAGACGATACAGACACTCTAGCGTACATCGTCGGCTTTGAAGCATCATTACCAGCAGGTTTTGGTTTAGCTGCAGCATATAAACAGGAGCAGTTGAAGCAGGGTGGTGTTAAACATGATCAAGGCTCTTACTCAGTTATTGGTCAATATTGGAACGGTCCAATTGGCTTTAAACTAGGCTACGCCGCGAACCTTGATTCAGAGAAAGGTGGTGTAAACCAAGATGACGCAGACCACACAATTTCAGGTCAGTTGATGGCAGTTGTTAATGGTTTCGTTCCTTATCTTCGTGTAGCTCAACGCACAACAAATGTTGCGGACAGCACGGAAAACCGTTCAGATATCGTTACTCGCATCGGTCTTGAGTACGGTTTCTAAACCAAGTATTTTAAAGAAAATAATTACGGAGCGTTAGCTGCTTAAAGTTAACGCTTTTTCTGTCAAAGGAGAGGAATATGTTGAGAAAAACTGTAGTTGTAATGTCGTTGTTGTTAGGAGCATGCTCTTCCCTTGATTCAGAAAGTGATTTTTCTCAGTCAGTGGAAAGCGTAAGCCACAAAGGTGATAAGATTACTGTGGTTGGTAAGAAATATAGCCCAGAGATCGATGCATCGAACGGTGGTGATATTCTTAAATCTAATGCTTTGGTTGTATTACAGGCTAGTAGAAACCCTGAAGAAAAATCAGTTACTGGTTATATGAACATGGAGGTGTCTTACTTTAAATCGTACACCGAGTTTGAAAAAGCATCCTATCAAGGTAAGCTTTTTGATCTTACTGAGCTCAAACCTTCAACCAGTGTTTGTACAGAACATTGTACAGCCACCCAATATATTAGTTTCCCGATAGATCAATCGGTATTAAACAGTGCTAATGGTGGAAACTTTAAATTTGATTTGGTCACTAATAGTGATTACAAAGTTACCTTTTTCATTGCGAACGGATATATAAAATCTCTTAGTGATGAGCTTGCGAATCAGCGTGGTCAGACGAATGCAGTAGCGACTACTGCGGCAACAGCTGCTGCTCCTGTGATTGCAACTTCTGTGGGAGAGCCAGAAATCGAATCAGGAGCCAAATCGGTTCAGATGATTCAGTATTGGTATGATAAAGCACCTGTTGCAGAACGAGAAGAATTTGTAGACTGGGCATATCAATATCGCAAGACTGGCAGTGATGTAGCGACATTTAAGTCTCAGCCTGCACAAATGATGCAGTATTGGTATAATGAGGCATCACTAGAAGAGCGTCAAAAAGCTCTAAGTTGGTTGATTTCTCGTTAAATACAGAGTCTTGAGAGGGTTGAAATGAACATTAGTCAAGTAGCGAAGCTAACAGGCTTGTCATCCAAGTCGATTCGTTTTTATGAAGAACGAGATGTCATTTCAGCCCCAAAGCGTGCTGAAAATGGTTACCGAGTCTATTCTATGGATCAGGTTGAGGACCTAAAATTTGTATTTAACGCCAAAAAAGCAGGCTTTTCGCTCGATGAATGCCGAGAGCTCTTGAAGCTGGCAAACAATTCTATGCGAACCAGTGCAGACGTAAAGAACTTTGCGACTAATAAGCTGAGTGATGTTAGAGACCAGATTGAGACTTTACGAAGTATCGAATCTAAGTTGTTAGAGTGGGTCGAGCGTTGTCCTGGTGATGATCAGAGCGCTTGCCCTATCATAGATGGATTGAAGGAGGGGAGCTAACCCCTCTCTTCTTGGATTTGCCTCGTTAGTATCGAGCATGTCCATTTGCCATTTTACAGTAAAGTTGATAGGTGGTCTTCGTACTGCCATCCGGTAATGTACACTCAACAACGCTTCCAATAACATTGCCACCCGCCGAATAACTATTCGCCATAGATGGCATAGAAAACATTAATGCACAAGCCATTGCTATAAATAAACGTTTCATTTTGATTCTCCATATTAGTTACATAGGGTTTGTAAAGGCAACTTAAGTATGAAGCTAATAGGATAAAGATCAAAAAATCTTGTAAATTTTAAAATTTTTTAATGATAAATAAGGAACTTGTAGCTTTTAGGTGGAGGACATTAACTACCTGAATGCCAAAGGGTTATTAATTTGCTCATTATTGCCAAAATGACGGCTTTGATAGAGTTAGTTATTGTTATCTCGTTACTTTGTTTCTAACACTATCTAACTAACAGCTAATTTAAATTATTGATTTTACATATCATCTTTTTTTTACATATTGATCTTTAGCGTTAAATTTCAAACGAATGGCTAAAAAACAACTTTTCAATTGATGGCACCAAATTTAATCGAAGATAGTGTCTTAAAAATAAGACGTTATTCATGTGTTTTCATAGTGCATTTTGCTTCCTCAGATCGGCTGAGCTGTGTCATGGAATAGCCATTGCTTCTTAGTAAACCGATTACACTATTGGGACCGACTAGATGCAACGCTCCTACAGCGACAAAGTAGGTGCCTTTTTGATACTGACTTGAGTTTGTCAGTTTCGCCACCCAAGCATCGTTTCGATCGATAAGTAGACTCTTAAGAAAGTCACTGCTGTCGCTATCATGTTCTAGCATTGCTGACAGATTTTTTATATCACCCGCTTTCCATGATGCTAGCAAGCATTGAATGTTGTGTGCGTTGTGTGGCCATTCTAATAACGTTTGTTTTAGCATTTCCTTTCCTCCCTCATCTTGCTGAGAAAGTAAATCGATCTGAAACTGCAAGGTCTCTAATCCGTCAATGGTTATTCCGTTCCCTTTGGCCCAATCAGAAAGCTGATGTTCAGAGCCAAATTCCGAGTAGTAATTTAGCTGAGTGAACGTCGTTTGTTGAAGAATCAGTGCGGCATGCCAAGGCGGTAGACTTTGCAGTGTTCCAAAATCAATCCCTATCTCAGATGCAATAGTTTCGAGTTGTTTAAGTTCGTTTTGCTCCAGCACTTGCGCAACTTGAAAGCGACTAGTCGTCGGAAACTGAACAGACTGATCCATTTTTGCTTCGAGTATCAGGGAATCACTTACCCCAAGGACATCTTCGATTTGTTTAGTAATAGTGATTTGATTTTTGGGTCCTACATGAACCGTACCGTAGATATAAAAGGTTTGGTCACCGCGCTCGGCTTTGAACAATAGTGGTTGAGCATAAGCTGACGCAGATATCACAGTTGTTAGAAAAACGGATAATAGTACAAATGCAATTCGTAGAGACGCAAACATCTTAAAGCTCAATCGGAGTTTAGGTACATAGAGCATATCAATTGAGCTCTTTTGAGGGAAGCTGTCTTAAGGGAAGTGTCTTTGCCTTCGTAGTTGTTTGGATTCATTCACGAATAAAGGCAAGCCACTTACGTTCTCTTGTAAATTAAGTTAGAGGTTGATGAGGATCTATTACGTCCATTTTCTAAATTTAGTATCTAAGATCACAGAATTCACTCAGGAAAACACGTTGATACTATGAGGATTAGGACACTATCTGTAAAAAACAGACAGTGTCCTTTGGTTTTGTGTGACTTGGATCTGGTTAAGTTTCTTCGCAAAAATAGATATAAATTTATATTTTGGTTTAAGTTGCTGTTTTTATTGTATTTATATTTTCGTATTCTTGCGGATGGTGATTATGATCACTAAAAAGCCTTAATTATTTGTTAGCGCGAAATAAATGTCGTTATATTGTGCTCAAGCCAACTGGCAACGAAACAAGACGGCACCATAAGCCGCCCGTATATCAACAAATATAGGTGTTTTTACCATGAAAAAAGTCCTCGCTCTTACCGCTTTAGCAGTAGCTTCAACAAGTGCATTCGCTGGTTCTTCTTATGTAACAGGTAACGTTCAATTCCACGATACTTACCTGCAAGGTTCAAAAGCGACATCAACGCTAGAAGCTGGCCATACGTTCGACTCAAACACGACACTTCTAGTAGAGTTTGATGCTATTCCTCTTGGTGACGTAAAAGATACCGATCGTCCTTTACCTTTTACAACACTAGGAGCTGAGCAAGTATTCAATGTAACAGACAACTTCTGGTTGGCAGCTGGTTATCATCATCTAGTACAGGCTGGTGATACTGTACAATACCGCCCACTTATCAAAATTGGCTATAACTTCGATAACGGCATCTCTCTAAGCAACCGTACCCGTCATCACATTCAAGCAGATAAGAACAAAGATGACGAAACTCGCTTAGATAACAAAATTGCGTACCAATTTGCAGATCAGCCAGTCGCTGTTAGCTACAACAATATCTATGTTATTAAGCAAGGTGACAACGATAACACTATGGATCACGAGCTTCGTGCAACTTGGACTCGCGATGGCGTTCAGCCTTACTTTGAGTTCCGTAGCCAGGCTCATGGTCTTAAAGACAGTAATGGTAGCAGCCTAGTGAACAATGCGTTTGTGTTTGGTGCTTCTTACGGCTTCTAAGTAAACTCCACACGTTTTTAAAAAGGCTCCAAATGGAGCCTTTTTTATTTCCCTCGTGCTCGGGCTAGTTTTTGATATGACTTTTTATCTTTTGAAAAGAAATAACCTTGTTTGATGAGGTTGTTATTTAAACAGATTTGGTATTCAAATTAACTCTTCAGGTCATGTTGGTGTTATTGGTATTGTTTTGTTCTGACTTTGACTTGACTTCAAAGGCAGGATTTAAGCTATAGCCCTTTGCGCTGTGGCTTTATGAATATTTATAGTTGTCGTTTCCCTGACATTGTTGGTATTTGCAACTCGCTGTTCTGATGAGCACAATCGCCGCAAATTTTAGTTAGGGAATCCATTTTATGCGCCTCTTAATAATTGTAGGCTTGTTGTTTGCTTCATTGTCTGCAAGCGCCGCCTCTTCATACATCGAAGGCAACATCCAATTTAATAGCACTTACCTTTACGACTCTAAAACCACTGCCAAAATGGAAGCAGGTCATACCTTTGATACGGATACGACGGTTCGTTTTATCGTAGAGGACATTCCCATTGGCAAGACGCCATACAGTCATCATAACCACCACAATAATGTTTACTATGGTCACTCTGCTCGAGCACCGCTGACTACATTAGGGGTTGAACAGAAGTTTCAGATGTCGAAAAACTTTTGGCTGGGGGCGGGCTATGAGCACTTGATGCAACTTGGTGAGACTGTCCAATATCGCCCACTGTTTAAGATTGGGTATGACTTTGATGAGGGACTGTCCCTGAGTCATCGCACGCGCGTTGAAGCCTATGCAAAGCATGACCGCTGGGGTTACAAGCCAGATATCGACTATCGTTTCGACAGCAAGGTGGAGTATCAATTAAAAACTCACCCGATAAAGCTGCACTATAACAACGTTTATCATATGAGTGGGGCTTACCATCCTTACTACCCATATACCGATAATGCGATGGACCATGAATTTAGGTTAACACTGACGAAATTCGCATTTCAGCCTTATTTTGAATACAAGAACCAAGGCACGTTCCGAACGCCTTATTACCCACGCGGCACGGCAAACTCAGCCATTGTCGTAGGTGGTACTTATCACTTCTAAAAAAACGCCCACTTTACGTGGGCGTTGTCGTTTACATGTTGTACGAGCGGTAGGAAAAGACTTGTCCTTCTTCGTTGTAAGCATAGACATGATACGGGTCTTTTTGATCGCCATATTCCATACCAGGAGAGCCTACAGGCATCCCTGGTACTGCCAAGCCCTTCGCACCTTTTGGTGGGTTTTCTAGAAACGCCTTGATATCGTCAGCGGGAATATGCCCTTCAAACACATAGTCGCCGATAACAGCTGTATGACACGAGGCGAGCTCCGGTTTGATGCCAAGCTTTTGTTTTATTGGGTTCATATTCTTATGATCTTCGACGGTGACCGTGAAGCCAGCGTCTTCCATGTGTGTGACCCAGTCTTTACAGCATCCACAGTATGGGGATTTATAGGTCAGTACATTGGTTGCAAACGCCGAGCCTGCTAGCATTGCCAGCGATAGCGTTGCCAGTTTTATAAATCTTTTTTGGTTCGACATAGTCCATCCTCTTTAACATTGCATTGTTATCAACAATCACCAAGTGCTTCATATAACCTTATTTTAGATTATCAGCCATGCTGAGCACCGGTTAGTTTTTATAGTGAAACTTTCTTAATCGGTTAGCATTGGTTACGACCGTAATAGAAGAAAGTGCCATTGCTGCTCCTGCAAAAACAGGGCTAAGTAAAAATCCGAACAGTGGGTATAACACACCAGCAGCAATTGGGATGCCTAAGGTGTTGTAGATAAACGCACCGAATAAGTTTTGCTTAATGTTCTTAACCGTCGCTTTAGAGAGCGCTATCGCATGTGCCACACTAGCAGGGTTGCTGTTTAGTAGCGTCATTGGGGCGCTTTCTATCGCGACGTCGCTACCTGAGCCCATGGCGATACCCACATCTGCGAGCGCTAATGCCGGTGCGTCATTGATCCCGTCACCCACCATGGCGACATGTTGATACTGTTTTCTAAGCGCTTCGATATGCGCGGCTTTTTCATCTGGTAATACTTCAGAGAACACCTCATCAACACCAACTTGCTCTCCAATGACTTTTGCAACGTGGCGATTGTCACCGGTTAGCATAATGGTCTTTATACCTTGATTTTGGAGGGCTTCAATCGCTTGTTTTGCCTCAGGTTTGATTTGATCGGCAATGGTGATTAAGCCCGCAGGTTTTGAGTCAACTAGGATAACGACTGGGGTCAAAGCCTTGGTCGCGGCGTCTGAAATTGATGCGTCTAGCGCGGTAATATCTACCTGTGACGCTCTGATATGATTTAGAGAAGCAACGAGCACGTGGCGACCTTCCACCACTCCTTGAACGCCTCTACCTTTGAGGTTCTCAAACTCGGCTGGCTCATTGACCTCTGTTTCAGCCCAATAATCGGTGACGGCTTTGGCGAGAGGATGTTCAGAGCGTTTCTCTAATGGCAACACCAATCTAGCAAGCTCCATTTCAGATAGACCAACGGTTTGGACGCCTTGTACTTTAGGTTGCCCTAACGTGAGCGTTCCCGTCTTATCAAATACGACAGCGTTGATCTTGCTAAGCTTCTGTAGTGCATCCGCATCTTTAATCAGAATCCCAGCTTGTGCGGCTTTACCTATGCCAACGGTGATAGACAGCGGGGTAGCAAGACCCAGAGCGCAAGGGCAGGCGATGATAAGTACGGTTGTCGTGACCACAAGCATGTAGCTTGCCTTTGGCTCTGGGCCTACCATGAACCAAATAGCCGCAGCGCCTAAGGCAATGAGCACAACAACAGGGACAAACACTGCAGAGATGGAATCTGCGAGCTTCGCAATAGCGGGTTTGCTGCTCTGTGCGTCTCGAACCAGATTAATAATGCGTGACAGCATGGTATTGGCGCCAACACCGGTTGCGTCTATCACCAAACTGCCATCGGTGTTCACGGTACCTGCTGACACCTTGTCGCCAACCCCTTTAAGTGCCGCAATCGGTTCGCCAGTGAGCATAGACTCATCAACATAGCTGTGACCCTCAGAAACCTGTCCGTCGACGGGGACCTTTTCACCCGGCTTAATTCGCAGTCTCATGCCAAGCTGAATGTCGGAAACGGCCAACTCGATGTCTTTGCCATCGATGATCGCCGTCGCCACTTGAGGCTGAAGGTTCATCAGAGCCTGTAAGGATTGATTGGTCTTGGCTTTCGCTTTGGCTTCTATGTAGTGACCGAGCGAGATCAGTCCGACGATCATCGCGCTTGCCTCAAAATACACATGACGTGATGGTTCTGGGAACCAGCTCGGTGCGATGACGACGAGCATCGAGTAGAACCATGCTGCGCCCGTGCCCAGAGCAACCAAGGTATCCATGGTGGCACGACCGTGCGTTAGTGATTTGTAAGCGTTGATATAGAAATCACGACCTGCCGTCGCAAGAAGCCATAAGCAGAGTATGCCGACAGCGCCCCAAGCCATTTGATCGCCAGAGTGACGGATCATCATACTGCCGCCAAGCACGCCCCACAGCATCAACGGCGCTCCGACCGCTAGCGCGACAATCGTATTCTTTTTTTGCTGCGCTTGATGAGCAAGCAAGGCTTGCTGCTGTTGCTGCTGGCTGGTCGCTAGGTCCTCGACCAGCTCGCCTTGGTAACCGGCATTGCTAATCGCTTTAAGTAGTGGCGTTTGGATATCATCTATCGGCAAGGCGGTGCTGACCATTGCGCTTTGCTCGGCAAGGTTTACGCGAGCAATGTCGACACCAGGCACGGAGAGAAGTGCTTTCTCTACTGACGAGACACAGCTCGCGCAGGTCATGCCTTGAATCAGCAAATGAATACTCGGTAGGTGGGCGTTTTGTGAAACTTCGACGGGCTGTTGGATTTCAGGTTCTTTATCTTGATACTCTGAATGTTCAACGGCGGTGTCTGTAGTGGGGACATTAGATGGCTTCGCTACTTGTTCTGTCACTAAAGTTGCGTGATAACCAACCTCTTCGATGGCATCAACTATGCTGTTTACGTTCAGTGTTGATTCCAGAGTTAGTGATTGCTTGCTGATCTCAACAATGTCGCTCTCTTCGAGCGATCGCAGCTTTTCACTCAGTTTTGCCACACATTTACCGCAGTTTAGTCCCGATAACTCAAATGCCCATACAGGCTTAGCTTGGTAACCAAAGCCTTCAACAATCTCAATCACTGTAATCACATCGCTTTGTGTTGAGACCTTAAGTGTTTGCTTATCGATATGGTCGATATGGATGTCATTGGTCGATGCTTCGACAGCATTTCTGACTTTATTCACGCAACCCATACAGGATAAACCCGATAAATTAAGCGTATAACTGACCATAACCCACCTCAAAATTCGTTCGTTGTTGTTAACCATAAACCTTCCCTCAAGGGTAAGGTCAAGAGATTTGATTGCATTGACTTTGGTTGATGAGGTTATTGGGTATAGTGATTGTAGAATTAGCGCAAGGTGATAAAATAGCGCCCAAAATTTGCAACGCACAATGATGAGCATTGTGCGACGTTGACAACAAGGTACTTTCGATGACGGTTAAAACACGTTTTGCTCCAAGCCCTACAGGCTATCTTCACGTCGGTGGTGCGCGTACTGCACTGTATTCTTGGCTATTTGCTAAAAACCAAGGCGGTGAATTCGTTCTACGTATTGAAGATACAGATCTTGAGCGTAATTCTCAGGAAGCAGTAGATGCGATCCTAGAAGGCATGCAGTGGATGGGTCTTGAGTGGGACGAGGGTCCGTACTACCAATCTAAGCGTTTTGACCGCTACAACGAAATGGTAGAGAAACTACTTGCTGAAGACAAAGCATACAAATGTTATGCACCAAAAGAACTTCTAGAAGAGATCCGAGCAGAGCAAGAAGCGAACAAAGAGATCCCTCGCTACGATGCGAACCATCCGAAGATTGTTGCGGCGAACGCAGCAGCGAAAGAGGGTGAGCCGTGTGTGATTCGTTTCCGCAACCCGAAAGAGGGCAGCGTAGTATTTGACGATCAAATCCGTGGCCGTATCGAGATCGCAAATAGCCAAATGGATGATCTGATCATTCGTCGTACTGATGGTGCGCCAACATACAACTTCGTTGTTGTGGTTGATGACTGGGATATGGGTATCACTCACGTTGTGCGCGGTGAAGACCACATCAATAACACACCACGTCAAATCAACATCTATGAAGCACTTGGTGCGCCAGTGCCGACATTCGCACACTGTGCAATGATTCTAGGCGATGACGGCGCTAAGCTATCTAAGCGTCATGGCGCTGTGTCAGTGATGCAATATCGTGATGAAGGTTACCTACCAAACGCACTAAACAACTATTTAGTACGTCTAGGTTGGTCTCACGGTGACCAAGAAATCTTCTCTCAAGAAGAGATGATCAACTTGTTCTCTCTAGATGCGATCTCTAAGTCAGCATCAGCGTTCAATACAGACAAACTGAACTGGTTGAACAACCACTACATCAAGACCTCTGAACCAGAGTATGTAGCGAAGTACCTTCAATGGCACCTTGATGAGCAAAAGCTGAACACTGAAAATGGTCCAGCGATCACTGAGGTGATCAAGCTTGTTGGCGAGCGCTGCAATACCTTGGTTGAGCTTGCAGAGCAAATCCGTTACTTCTACGAAGACTTCTCTGAGTTTGAAGCGGGCGCGGCTAAGAAACACCTACGTGGCGTTGCGAAGCAGCCTCTAGAAGTAGCACTAGCGAAAGTAGAAGCGCTACAAGAGTGGACAACGGCAAACATTAAAGAGCAAGTGATTGCGGCAGTTTGCGAAGAGCTAGAAATTGGCATGGGCAAAATCGGCATGCCACTTCGCGTAGCGGTAACCGGTGGTGGTCAATCTCCGTCAGTGGACGCTGTGATGGAACTTGTAGGTAAAGAGCGCGTGATTGCTCGCATTAAGATGGCGCTAGAGTTTATCGCTGAGCGTGAAGCAAACGCATAATTGCCATCCAATTGGATTTGAAAAGCCGCAACCTAGGTTGCGGCTTTTTTGTGTCCGTAAGTTATCCGAATGAGAAAAAGTGGCATTAAAAAAGCGACCACAAGGTCGCTTTAGCTTTCTCTAACCAGAAATATCTCTATTTAGAGATGTAATTACGAATAGACGCTTCGATACCCGCAGCATCAAGACCAAGCTCTGTATGTAGCTCATCCTGCGTGCCTTGTGCGATAAACCGGTCTGGAAGACCAAGGTTTAGTACTGGCTTCATTAGCTTCTCTTGCATCATGAATTCTATGACACCAGCACCTGCGCCGCCAGCGATAGCGTTCTCTTCAAGAGTCACAATCACATCGTGGCTATCGCACAGCTCCTTGATAAGCGCCTCATCAAGCGGCTTAACAAATCGCATATCTGCCACTGTCGCGTTGAGGTTTTCTGCTGCAACCAGCGCGTTGTCTAAGAAGGTACCGAATGACAAGATGGCTACTTTTTCACCTTCGCGAACAACATGGCCTTTACCAATCTCTAAGGCGGTAAACTCAGCTTCAGGTGTTGTGCCGTTACCGCTGCCACGAGGGTAGCGAACCGCACTTGGACCAGTGTGCATGTGACCAGTGTAGAGCATCTGACGACACTCGTTCTCATCGCTTGGCGCCATGATCACCATGTTTGGAATACAACGCATAAAGCTGAGATCGAACGCACCTTGGTGGGTTTGACCATCGGCTCCAACCAGACCAGCACGGTCGATGGCAAACATCACCGGCAGATCCATAATGGCGACATCATGGATTAGCTGATCGTACCCTCGCTGTAAGAAGGTTGAGTAGATTGCCACGATTGGTTTGTTGCCAGCAATCGCCATGCCCGTTGCAAGTGTCACCGCATGCTGCTCGGCAATCGCGACATCAAAGTACTGACTAGGATACTCTTTCGAGAAGCGAACCATACCAGAGCCTTCACGCATTGCTGGCGTGATTGCCATTAGTGATGGGTCTTTCGCTGCCATATCACACAGGAAGTCACCAAAGATCTTCGAGTAAGTCGGCTTGCTTGAACTGCTTTTTGGCAGGCAAGAGTGCGAAGGGTCAAACTTCGGTACACCGTGGTAGCCGATAGGATCCTTCTCAGCAGGCTCATAGCCCTTGCCTTTCTTGGTCATAATATGAAGGAACTGTGGACCTTTCAGCTCACGCATATTCTTGAGTGTTTTGACCAGTTCATTAACATCATGACCATCGACAGGACCAATGTAGTTAAAGCCTAACTCTTCAAATAGCGTTCCAGGGACAATCATGCCCTTGATATGCTCTTCGGTGCGCTTGACCAGTTCCTTAATAGGCGGAAGTCCAGACAGTGCTTTTTTACCGCCCTCTCGAATTGAGGTGTACAAGCTACCAGACAACACTTGAGCAAGGTGGTTGTTCAGTGCGCCAACGTTCTCAGAGATGGACATCTCGTTGTCATTGAGGATGACCAACATGTCAGGGTGAACATCACCTGCGTGGTTCAGTGCTTCAAACGCCATACCTGCCGTGATAGCGCCATCACCGATAACGCTAACGACTTTGCGATCTTTGCCTTCTTTAGCGGCGGAAATCGCCATGCCAAGGCCCGCACTGATCGACGTTGATGAGTGACCAACAGACAGTGTGTCGTACTCACTTTCTTCGCGCCATGGGAAAGGGTGCAACCCGTCTTTTTGACGGATAGTCGATAATTGCTCACGACGGCCAGTTAAGATCTTATGAGGATAGGCCTGATGACCCACGTCCCAGATAAGCTGGTCGAAAGGTGTATTGTAGACGTAATGCAGAGCAACTGTGAGTTCCACAGTGCCTAGTCCGGAAGCCAAGTGTCCACTAGACTGGCTCACTGAATTTAGCAAATACGTCCTTAGCTCCTCACACAGCTTAGGTAAAGATTCCTTCGGCATCAGACGAAGTTCTTCTGGCGTGTTTGCTAATGTCAGTGTCGGATACTTTGAAATATCAAGTGTCATAGTTATTTAGCGCTTTAATATAGTCTAGTTGTTGCGCTCGATGACATATCGTGCGAAGTCTTCGAGTAATTGCGTATTGTAGGGTATCGCTTGCAAAGCACAAAGTGCTTCTTCAAATAGTTGCGTAGCTTTTTGCTGCGCGCCTTCCAGCCCAAGTAAGGCAGGATAGGTACTCTTATTGAGTTCGACATCGGAACCTTGAGGTTTCCCTAGTGTTTCCGTGTCACTAACAATGTCTAGAATGTCGTCTTGCACCTGAAACGCAAGACCAATCGCCTCAGCGTAGTTCTCAAGCTGAGGAAGATACTCGCGTCCTTTCTCTCCAGCGGCTAACGCGCCGAGTTGAACCGCGCATTTGATAAGCGCACCAGTTTTGTGGCGGTGTATCTGCTCAAGCTCTTCTAGGCCTACCGAGCGGTTTTCCGCTTCCAAGTCCAGTGCTTGCCCGATACACATACCAGCGGCACCAGATGCGTTCGCGAGTTCTTTCACCATATTGATACGTTGAGACTCGGCAAATGACGCTAATGGACCTTCAGATAGTATCGTAAATGCCAATGTTTGAAGTGCGTCGCCTGTCAAAATAGCGGTCGCTTCATCAAACTCAATGTGGCAGGTCGGCTTACCGCGACGAAGTTCATCGTCGTCCATCGCAGGAAGATCGTCGTGGATGAGCGAATAAGCATGAATGCATTCGATGGCTGCAGCAGGGGTGTCGAGCTCTTCTTCAGTGCGTCCAAAGATAGATCCTGTGGCATAAACTAGAAAAGGCCTTGCACGTTTGCCGCCGAGAAGTAGGGCGTAGCGCATGGCCTCAATGAGTCTTTGCTGTTGAAACGGGTAGCGGTCCAACCAAGCATCCAGTTGCTCGTTGTTGCGCGTTTGATAAGACTTCAAAGCCTCAATCATGGGGATACTCACTTTTGAAATTATTCTGACTGCTGAGCGAAGTCTTGCAGGTCCGCGTCGTCATCCTTAACCAGGAGAATACTCACTTTTTGCTCCGCTTCTGTCAGCTTTTGCTGTCCAGCTCTCGCTAAGGCGATGCCTCGCTCAAACTTTTTCAGCGCGTCGTCAAGCGCTAGGTCGCCATTTTCTAATTGTTCTACCAGCGAATCGAGCTCATCGACTGTCGCTTCGAAAGACATGTTTTCAGGTTTCTTAGTCGCCATAACGTACTTATTTTTTATGAAATGATCGAACGTTACATGAGCGGCTAGCGATGGTCAAACTTAAGGTGCTAAAAATGCCGTGAAGATACGTCGCAGGCTTTTTGATTGCTAAAAAAAGCGCCAATATCGTGCCTCAAAACAATGAGGTTAAGGGCTTTTCTATCTGATAAAAGAGGAGAAGTGATCACTGGTCACGCAATTTTGTGATTTTGTGGTCATAAATCACTTAAAGATATCGTCACTTGGTCGATAACCTAATAGCAACGAGATAGACTCGGTGAGCTCGAATAGCTCACCAGAGTTTCTAAGACGTCAAATTTTTCATGGAGTGTTGAGTGGATTTAGCAACGCTGATAGGCCTCATTGGTGGGGTCGCTTCGATAATTATCGCAATGGTGCTGGGTGGCAGCATCATGACTTACTTCGATACAACCTCGGTATTTATCGTAATCGGGGGCTCGACCTTCGTCGTCTTGATGAAGTTCACCTTGGGGCAGTTTTTTGGGGCAACCAAAATTGCCAGTAAGGCGTTCATGTTCAAGACCGACGAGCCAGAAGATCTCATCGCTAAAATTGTGGAAATGGCGGACGCGGCTCGTAAGGGCGGCTTCCTAGCGCTTGAAGAAATGGATATCCAAAACAGCTTTATGCAAAAGGGCATCGATCTTCTTGTAGATGGACACGATGCAGAGGTTGTACGCAATGCAATGCAAAAAGACATCGCGTTAACAGACGAGCGTCATGAGAAAGGCGCCGCGGTGTTTCGATCATACGGTGATGTGGCACCTGCCATGGGTATGATTGGTACGCTGGTGGGTCTGGTAGCGATGCTATCTAACATGGATGACCCTAAGTCTATCGGTCCTGCGATGGCGATTGCACTTTTGACCACTCTTTATGGTGCCATGCTTGCGAACATGCTGTTTTTCCCTATCGCTGACAAACTGACGCTGCGCCGAGAGCAAGAAAACCTTAATCGCCGCTTGATTATGGATGGCGTATTAGCGATTCAAGATGGTCAAAACCCGCGTGTCATTGATGGGTACCTGAAGAACTACATCAACGAGAGTAAACGAGCCTTCGACCTCGATGGTGAGTAGTACCGTGTCCGTAATGAATTGCAACGGGATTAAATGATGGAAGAGAAAGCAAAATGTAAATGCCCACCTCCTGGGGCGCCTGCTTGGATGGCGACTTTCTCTGATCTCATGTCGCTATTAATGTGCTTCTTCGTACTCTTGCTATCGTTCTCTGAGATGGATGTACTGAAGTTTAAGCAGATAGCAGGTTCAATGAAGTTTGCGTTTGGTGTTCAGAACCGACTGGAAGTGAAAGATATCCCTAAGGGCACCAGTATTATCGCGCAGGAGTTTCGTCCAGGTCGTCCAGAGCCAACCCCTATTGATGTGATCATGCAGCAGACCATTGATATCACTCAGCAAACTCTCGAGTTTCAAGAAGGGGACTCAGACAGAGCGGGTGGCAATCAGCGTGATGATGGCAAGATAACTGGCGGACAAACCGCAGACCGAACGCAGAAGAATCAAATAGGCACAGCCTCGGCAGAGAATGAACAGCAGAATGAAGATCTTGAGAAGTTAGAAGAGCTTATCAAACAAGCGTTACAACAAGAGATCAATCAAGGGGCTGTAGAGGTGGAAAACCTTGGGCAGCAGTTGGTGATTCGAATTCAAGAGAAGGGCGCATTCCCTGAGGGTTCGGCGTTCCTGCAACCTAAATTTAGGCCTTTGGTGCGCCAAGTTGCCGACCTAGTGAAAGATATCCCGGGTCAAGTGCGAGTATCGGGCCATACCGACAATCTGCCGTTGGACTCAGAGCTGTATCGTTCGAACTGGGATCTAACATCGCAGCGCGCGGTATCCGTGGCGCAAGAGATGGAAAAAGTGAAGGGCTTCTCACACCTTAGACTGAGAGTGATAGGCGTTGCTGATACCGAGCCACTTGGACCCAATGATACCGAAAGGCAGCGAGCTCGAAATCGTCGCGTCGAGATCAGTATTATGCAGGGCGAGCCAGTCTACACTGATGAAGTCTCCGCAGACGGCAATTAGTGACTTTTCAAGTTGATGAAATACCAGAGCCATGCTCTGGTATTTTTGTTTGTGGACCAAAGAAATGCGTGTAGATTTGAATTAAGTCGATTACTCGCATCTTATCGGGCTTGCGGGTATACTTGCGCCCCTGATGAACAATCGCTCAGTCGAGTCTTAGCTTTTAAGCACGCAGAATTGAGCGAATTTGTACTACAGTTGATATGTGTTTCCCTATACTGTCGCGCTCAGACAGCATTGCAACGAGATGTGAAAAGACTATGAGATTTATCGTAAAGCCCCATCCAGAGATTTTTGTAAAAAGCGATTCAGTGCGTAAGCGCTTTACAAGGATCCTTGAGTGCAACCTGCGAATCATTATCCAGCGCCGTACGGAATCGGTGGCGGTGTTTAACCGTCGTGACCACATTGAAGTGAGTGCAAGTTCAGACCAATACCACAAAGAGGTATTGGAAATTCTGACTCAGACCCCTGGTATCCACCACGTGCTTGAGGTTCAGCAATCTGATTTTGCTGACATGCACGATATCTATGAGCAAGTTCTAGAACTTAACGGCAAGCGTATTGAAGGCAAAACCTTCGTCGTGCGTGCGAAGCGTCGCGGTAAGCATGACTTTACCTCGATTGAGCTTGAGCGCTACGTTGGCGGCGGTCTGAATCAAGCGGTAGAAAGTGCGCGTGTGAAGCTGTCTAAGCCGGATGTGACGGTAAACATCGAGGTTGCAAACGACAAGCTTAACCAAGTTATCGCACGCCACAAAGGTCTTGGCGGTTTCCCTCTAGGTACTCAAGAAGATGTACTCAGCCTTATCTCTGGCGGTTTCGACTCTGGTGTATCGAGTTACCTGCATATCAAACGTGGCTCAAAGACGCATTACTGCTTCTTCAACCTAGGCGGCCCTGCTCACGAGATTGGTGTTAAGCAAGTAGCACACTTTTTGTGGAACAAGTACGGCTCGTCAGCGAAGGTGAAGTTCATCTCTGTCGATTTCGAACCGGTTGTTGCTGAGATCCTAGAAAAAGTAGAAGACGGCCAAATGGGCGTCATCCTCAAGCGTATGTTTATGCGTGCTGGTGGCATGCTTGCTGAAAAGTTCGGTATTGAAGCACTCGTGACAGGTGAAGCACTGGGTCAGGTATCTAGCCAAACACTGACTAACCTGCGTCATATCGATGGCGTCACTGATACTCTAATTCTTCGTCCTCTTATCAACTGGGATAAAGAAGACATCATCGACCTAGCGCGTGAAATCGGCACCGAAGATTTTGCTAAAACCATGCCAGAATACTGTGGCGTGATTTCTCGCAAGCCGACGGTTAAAGCGGTGAAATCTAAGCTAGAAGCGGAAGAAGAGAAATTTGATTTCTCTGTGCTTGAACAAGTGGTGCGTGACGCTCGTATGATCGATATCCGTGATATCGAGAAAGAGAGCCAAGAGCAGGCACCGGAGGTAGAGCAAGTGGAAGCAGTTGAAAACGATGCTATCGTACTAGACATTCGCAGTGCGGAAGAAGAAGACGAGAATCCATTAGAGTTGGATGGCGTTGAAGTGAAACACCTACCGTTCTTCAAGCTTGGCACTAAGTTTGGTGATCTTGACCAGTCTAAGACTTACCTACTTTATTGTGACCGCGGTGTGATGAGTCGACTGCAAGCGCTTTATCTTCAAGAGCAAGGCTACAGCAACGTTAAAGTTTACCGCCCATAACGTAAAGTACTCTGAAAAACGCCAAGCTTTCATGCTTGGCGTTTTTTTATTGTCTGACCGATAGAAATTGGTATCGGTGCTAGATTCCAGCCATAAAAAAACCAGTCTCAAGACTGGTTTTTATTACTGTGAAAGTCACTATGCGCTTGTCTTGGTGACATCCACATATAACTTCAGCTTCTGCCCCGGCTTCAGATACTTGTTCTTCTGCAGGCTGTTCCATTTAACGACGTCGTTAGTACGAACCTTGAACTTCTGTGCGATACCACTAATGGTGTCGCCACTGCGTACCGAATAGAAAACCGTGCGAATGACTGCACCGTCGCTGGCATTTTTCCAGATAACCAGCTCTTGTCCGATACGCAAGGTATCGCGCGGACCCATGCCGTTCCATTTTGCTAGTGACTGATGAGAGACCTTGTTAGCTTTCGCGATAGACCACAGACTGTCACCACTTTTCACCTGATGAGTGACTTTGTAGTTGCCACGAGACGTTGACTGCGTTTTCGCTAAACGGTTTGAGGCGCTTAAGCTGTAGGTTGAGTCATCTTTTGTCGAGGTAGGTACAAGCAGGTACTGACCAGCACGGATGTTGTTGTTCTTCAGGCCGTTCGCATTGCGAACTACGTTTGTCGTGGTTTGGTGGCGCTGAGCGATGACACTCAGTGAGTCGCCTGACTTAACCTTATAACGCACTAAACGCATGCCTTTACCGCGGTTTTTCTCAAGCTCAGTATTGAACTGCTCGACGCTATCGATTGGTAGCAACAGAGTTTGAGGACCGTCAGGCGCAGTTGCCCATTGGTTGTAAGCTGGGTTATAGCTTTGTAGCTCCTTGACCGAGATACCCGCGTATTTCGCTGCGATCGCAAGATCAAGCTGCTCGTTCGGGTCGATCAGCTCCAACACTGGCTTGTTCGGAATAGGTGGGATCTCTACGCCATACTTCTCAGCATTCGCCAGAATGTCGGCGAGCGCTAGCAGTTTTGGTACGTAGCCACTGGTCTCTTTTGGAAGATCCAATGAGAAGAAGTCGATCGGTTTGCCAGCATTGCGGTTTTTACGGATAGCACTAGAAACACGGCCGCCGCCACTGTTATAAGCAGCGATAGCATGGTTCCAGTTACCATCAAAGCGATTATTTAGCTGGGTTAGGTAATCGAGCGCCGCATTGGTCGATAGAGTCACGTCACGACGTCCGTCAAACCAATAAGTTTGGTCCAAACCAAACGCTTTGCCGGTTGCAGGCACAAATTGCCACAAGCCAGCGGCACTACCGTGCGAGTAGGCAAAGGCATCAAATGAGCTCTCGACAATCGGAAGTAGCGCGAGCTCAAGCGGTAGATCGCGAGCCTCGATTTCTTCCGTGATCAGGTATAAAAACGGTTGTGCACGTTGTGACACCGTCTTTAAATGATTTGGATGTTTGATGTACCACTTGCGATAGTAGTCAACTTTCGCATTGTTTGGGATCTCCATCTCCAGCTGCATCGCGATACGCTTCCACACATCCTCTTGTTGTTGAGGCGTCAGCGCTTTCGGTGCTTGTTTTACATCTGGAGTGGTCACTGAAACGGGCTTTGTTGTTGTAGTTGTCGCTGTTTCTGCAGGAGAGTTGGTAGGCTCTGTTGTGCTGCTTGAGTCTGGCTGAGTCATTTGACAACCAGCCAGCAACAGGGCGAATGCCCAACTGTATTTCTTATGCATTGTGTTTGCTACAACCTCTTACTTGAACGGTTGAGCATAATACTAATAGGCGTTGGGTCAAACAAGCAGCAAAACGTTAAAATTCGTTCTTCCACTCACGAAGCGCGGTAAAAGTGGCGAGTGGATCATTATTCACACTGCGATTTGCAACCGAACTCACAACTTCTGTTTGGGTTGTTCTTAGGAATGGATTGATTCTTTTCTCAACGGCGATTGAGGTTGGTAGTGTAGGAATCCCCTGTGCTCGTTTTTGGTTGGCTTGATCGCGATACTGATGTAAAAACTCATTGTGTGGCTCGACGGCGAGAGCAAACGCTAGATTGCTGAGTGTGTATTCGTGGGTGCAGTACACTTCCGTTTCTTCGGGAAGCAGGGTGAGTTTTTGTAGCGAGTTGTACATTTGCTCTGGTGTGCCTTCAAAGATACGTCCGCAACCTGCTGAAAAGAGCACGTCACCGCAAAAAAGCTTACCATCACCGACATAACCAATATGGTCGAGCGTGTGCCCCGGTAAATTTAAAACTAAAAACTCTTCTTGGAATAGGTTGATGCGATGGCCTTCCGATACTCGGTGAGTCAGATGTTCGGTTGAAGAGTGTTCAGGACCAATAACACTAATAGAAGGATACTTCTCTACCAGCTTCTCAATTCCGCCCGTATGGTCCCAGTGGTGATGAGTCACGAGGATAGTGACCAGCTCAAGATCGTGGCGTTCTAGATAGTCGATAACCGGCTCTGCATCCCCTGGATCGACGACAGCACACAAGTTTTGGTTATTTTGAATAAGCCAGATGTAATTGTCATTAAATGCAGGTATGCTTTTGATATGTAACATTGTTGTTTCTCCAGTTCGGTTTGGGAGATCGCCCGAATATGAAACCAGCTCGCAGCAAGAAAAAAGTCGACCATCCTCATTCATGGGATGAACTCGCCAATGGGCAATGGGTGTCCGAGTCGATTCAAACTCGCCTCGACGAATGGTGCCCTAAGCTATTTGGCTACCACCTACTAAAGCTTGGTGGATTGAGCTGCGAGTTAACGAGCTGCAATTGCAATATTCAGCATCAAGTCAATCTTGATCTTAAAAACCCTCTTCACAATGTTATCGCTGACCGCTACGAATTGCCATTTTTAGAAAAGAGTTTTGATGCGATTATCCTTTCTCATCAGCTAGAGTATGCCGAAGACCCTCATCGAATGCTGCGCGAAGTCGATCGCGTAATGATGGACGATGGTTATTTAATTCTTACCGGCTTTAATCCCATGAGTTTTACTGGCTTAGCGAGCCTGATGCCTTGGCGAAAAAATAACTTTCCGTGGAGCGGGCGAATGTTTACACCTGGTCGAATTAAAGACTGGCTGGGGGTACTTAACTATCAGGTGGTTTACGCGGATACCTACGCGCTGTTTCCGATGAAGCGCTACAGGACGATGTGGACCTGGCTTGAGAGCAGTATTGGTGATTGGGCATCACCGATGGGGAGCTTGTACTTTATTGTTGCTAGAAAGCGTACCTACCCGCTAAAACCAATTAAGCCGCACTGGCGTCTTAAAAAGAAACTGACGCCCGCAAGCGTCAGTTATCGAACGGTGGATAAAAAACAGTCGAGCTAGCTCGGCTGGTAACCCGTATCTTCTTCGGTCGGATTTTCTGCGGCTGCACGTGCGAGTTCATCACACATCTCATTCTCGCGGTGCCCTGCGTGACCTTTTACCCAGCGCCAATCAATAGAGTGTCTTGCTGTTTCGGCATCAAGCGCTTTCCATAAGTCGGCGTTTTTTACTGGCTTCTTGTCAGCTGTTTTCCAGCCACGTTTTTTCCAGTTATGGATCCATTGTGTGATGCCTTGGCGAACGTATTGGCTATCTGTGGTCAATATGACCTCACAAGGCTCCTTAAGTGCTTGAAGCGCAACGATAGTGGCTAACATCTCCATTCGATTGTTGGTGGTTAGCGTGTAGCCCTTTGCTAGGGTCTTTTCGTTTTGCTTATAGCGCAGTACGATACCGTAGCCACCAGGGCCTGGGTTTCCTAAACAGGAACCATCAGTGAAAATTTCAACCTGCTTCGTCATGATTTGATACTATAGAGTCTTGAGAGTTTATCTTTATAGTCTGACATACAAAACGCCATGAATACCAGTCACAATCCAGAACAGCGCCGAATCGTCGTACTCGATACCGAAACAACCGGTATGAACCGAGAGGGTGGTCCGCATTACCAAGGGCATCGAATCATTGAAATCGGTGCGGTTGAGATCATTAACCGAAAACTGACTGGTCGACATTTCCATGTCTATATCAAACCAGACATGGCGATCCAGCCTGACGCGATTGACGTTCACGGTATTACGGATGAGTTCTTGTTAGACAAGCCACTCTACAAACAGATACATGAAGAGTTCCTCGAGTTTATCAAAGGTGCCGAGCTGGTTGCCCACAACGCGCCCTTCGACGTGGGCTTTATGGACCATGAGTTTGGTATGCTGGATGCATCTATTGGTAAGACCGAGCAGTACTGCAAGATTACCGATACCCTCGCCATGGCAAAACGCATGGCGAACATGCCAGCTAGGAAAAATCTAGACTCTTTGGCGAAACACTACACGATCGATACCTCTGCTCGTATTCTCCACGGGGCATTGCTCGATGCCGAGATCTTGGCCGATGTTTACCTTGCAATGACTGGTGGACAGACGTCGATGCAGTTCAACGCTGGTCAATCTGATGGCGATGCTGGTGGCGAATCCATTAAGCGTCTCACATCCTCACGAAAATCATTAAAGGTTTTGGTCGCTTCTGCCGATGAAATAGATGCGCACAATGCGCGTTTAGATATCGTTGAAAAAGGCGGCAGTTGTCTCTGGCGTCAGTAGGAGAGAAACATGCAGAGGATAATGCTAGCGATAGCGGTGTGGCTATCGCTGACGGTCGGTGCAATCGCGAGTGAGTCCTCAATGCCATTTCTCGATAATCGGTTTCGTGTGGATGAAACCGTCGACCGAATTACTTTTTTGGTTTATAGAGAAGACCGTTCTAAGCCAGTAACCTTGGTCAGACCCGATGGCAAAAAATATTACGCATGGCGCCACCCATCACACGTTCGTTGGATAGAAGAACCGACGGTAGACGTGATTACCATCGAGCGCCCGATGCCAGGGCCCTGGCAAGCAATTGGTAAGGTGACGCCTAAGAACAATATTCAGATTATCTCTCAGCTGACGTTACAAGCAGAAACCCTACCGCAGCGCATCTATCAGGGTGAGAAGCTAAAGTTTACCGCTCGCTTGATGACGGATAATGAACCACTCATCGTTGAAAATATCCTAGACCGAGTGAACCTTCGCGTTGTTATGACTCGCTATCTAGAGGAGCAAGCGCAAGCAACGGCGAAAGTCGCGCCTGTTCCTATTGTTATTGGTGAGTTCCTCGATAATGGCGAGGGTCTGGATGAGCGGGCAGGAGATGGCATCTTCACGGTTGAGCTGCCGATAACTATCGAACCTGGTAAGTACAATGTTCGAATTACCACCGGAAACGGGGTTTTCTTGCGAGCACTTGAGCAAGAAGTGTTTGTTTATCCCACTCCGTTCGTTACTCGTTTTTTACAAGGTGAGGGTGATGTCCCGCACCGCGTGCAGGTGAGAGGGGAGGCGGCCACCATTGAAGCGGGGTCACTTGCTGCCTCGATTGAGCTTCAAGAGCCAGATGAAACAGAGAGCATCGTTCAGCACCAAGCAGGTCGTGATGAAAACGAGATGCTGATTCAGTTTAACGATCGCCATCAGATCGGAACGTATCATTGGTCGGGACATGTCTACGCAAATGAAGCCGCATCTGGAAGAGCCCTAGTGTTTGACTTGCCCGATAGAACTTTCAGTGTAGTAGGGGCAATTGATCTAGCAAAGGCAGAACAGATGCAGCAAGCGGCGCGAGAAGCACGTAAGAAGGCTGAGCAGGAAGCCCAAATACTGGCGCATAGGCAAGAAGTACGTAAAAAGGCGATAATTGCGATTGCTGCCGGTAACCTCATACTTTTGATTGTCGGTGGTCTCACCTGGTGGCTATTGAGGCGTCGAAAGGTGGCGAAAGCGTCGTTACCTGAGATGCAATTAAAGATGCCAGGTTAATTAAGCTCACACCTTATAAGCACAAGAAAGCCAGCAAGATGAACTCTAGCTGGCTTTTTGCATTAATGGTTTGAAGGTGTTAAGCCACTTCTTCCATCGCTGGGTAAACTGGCTTTGCGGCGAGTTCCTCAGGGGAGAAGTCATCCACATTAATCGTGTACAGACGATGCGCCTCTGCCGTAGTGAGTAAGTTTGCCTCTTCTTGAGTAATGATACCTTTCTCTAGACCTAACGTGGCGACTTTGTCCAATTGCGTGAAAGGACGACGCTGTTCTAGTGCTTTACATACCTTAGTAAAGACTGGCTCAGCGCGAAGAATGATATCAAGCGCTTGTTCGATTCGTCCTACAGCGTTGTGCTCAGTTGGCTCGAGGTATTGACCATAGCCAAGGCGAGTTCGAGCCGCACTCGGCGTTTGTAGGATGCGAGCGACTTGGCTATCTAACTTGTCTGAAGGGGCTTTACGCACCGTGCCAAATGGCAGCACAATGAATCGCATCAAGCGACCAATCGCTTTGTTCGGGAAGTTCGCTAAGAAGTCATCAAGAGCCTGCTCCGTTTGTAGCAAGCTATCTTGCATACCCCAATGCAGTAGCGGTAAATCTTCGCTGTTGCGACCTTCTGCGTCATAGCGTTTTAGCGTTGCGCTGCTTAGGTATAGCTGACTTAGGATATCACCAAGACGTGCCGACAGACGCTCTTTACGTTTCAGTGATCCACCTAGTACAGCCATGGATACATCAGAAAGAAGAGCTAAATTAGCGCTGTAGCGGTTAAGCTGCTGGTAATAACGCGTCGTTGCGTCTTTATGTGGCGCTGCTGAGCCGCGACCATCAGTGAGACCAAGCCAAAAACTGCGAACCAAGTTACTGATAGTAAAGGCAACGTGACCTGCTAATGCCTTATCAAACTTGTCCACAGCATCTGAAGCAGATGAGTGAGCAGCTTCCATCTCATCAAGGACGTATGGATGGCAACGAATCGCCCCTTGTCCATAGATGATCATTGAACGAGTCAAAATGTTTGCGCCTTCAACGGTAATCGCAACCGGCGCACCTTGATAGCCACGACCTAGGAAGTTCGATGGACCCAAGCAGATACCTTTACCACCAACAATATCCATCGCATCAATGACGCTGCGTTGGCCACGGTGTGTACAGTGGTACTTAACAATTGCCGAGATAACCGATGGCTTCTCACCCAAATCAATACCAGTTACGGTTAGGCGGCTCGCGGCATCCATTACATAAGCGTTACCGCCAAGGCGTGCTAATGGCTCTTCGATGCCTTCCATGTGGCCGATAGGTTGTTTAAATTGACGGCGGATACGAGCGTATGCGCCAGTCGCCAGAGCGGCTGTTTTGATGCCACCCGTTGAGCTTGAAGGCAAGGTAATACCACGACCTACTGACAAACACTCAACGAGCATGCGCCACCCTTGGCCAGCCATCTTTTGACCACCGATGATGAAATCAATCGGGACAAACAGCTCGTTTGCTCGAGTAGGACCATTTTGGAACGGTACATTAAGTGGGAAGTGACGATTACCAATCTCAACGCCTTTAAGATGAGTTGGAATAAGCGCACAGGTAATGCCAAGATCTTCAGCATCGCCTAATAGACCATCAGGATCTCTCAGTTTGAAAGCAAGACCAAGCACAGTCGCTACAGGTGCAAGCGTGATATAACGCTTGTTCCAAGTCAGCTTCATGCCCAATACTTCTTTACCTTCCCATTGGCCCTTGCAGACGATGCCAAAATCAGGAATCGAGCCTGCATCTGAGCCAGCCTCAGGGCTGGTTAGTGCGAAACATGGGATCTCTTTGCCCACTGCAAGCCTTGGTAGATAGTAATCTTTTTGCTCTTCAGTACCATAATGTTGCAGTAGCTCACCGGGACCAAGGGAGTTTGGTACGCCTACGGTTGAAGACAAGACTGTTGAAACGGCGCAAAGTTTTTGCAGTACACAAGACTGAGCGTATGCAGAGAACTCAAGCCCGCCATACTGCTTTTTGATGATCATGGCGAAGAATTTGTTGTCTTTTAGGTATTGCCAAATTTCAGGTGGCAAATCGGCAAGCTCATGGGTGATTTGGAAGTCATTGACCATTGCACACACTTCATTGACTGGACCATCAAGAAACGCTTGTTCTTCTTCTGTCAGCTTTGAAGGCGTGATGTTTTGCAGCTTCTGCCAGTCGGGTTTGCCTTTAAATAGTTCTGCTTCCCACCATACGGTACCGGCATCCAGTGCCTCTTTTTCTGTTTGAGACATAGCAGGAAGCACTTTTCTAAACAGGGTTAGTGCTTTTGCTGACACCAGTGATTGTCTGATTGCAGGGACACACAACATAGCAATAGTTGCGACATATAACGCCCACATAATCGCACCAAACACGCCTAGTAGCGTGCCTAGCACCATAGCTGCGGTGATAAACAGAAGGGATTTTGCCAATGACGCTCGTTGATAAAAGCTAATACCAATAGCGCCAAGTAAGGCGACGAGTGAGAGCAAGATGTCCATGATGGTTCCTTTATCTGGGTACTTATTGTTGTTTTACGCAATGGTTGTTTTGGTTCGACTCATATTGTTGTATGTAAGGTAAGAGGTCGTACCAGTGATAATTGTAACTCAAATATTGCACAAATGTAAAATCTGAAAAGTAATTACTCTAATTGGTGCTAAATTAAGCAAGCGGAAACGCAGTCCATGTGCATATTTGTGCGTTGATTGACAATATTTCTCAATTCGATGAACAGGTAGGGTTACGTCTATCGACAGAGTTACGGGTTTATAGGTAAACTCAAATAGAACAGACATCAGGTGTATGTCGCAAAAACAAAGAGAATAAACCTATGTACCAAGACTTGATTAGAAATGAGCTTAACGAAGCTGCTGAAGTACTAAACAAATTCCTTAGTGACGATCACAACATCGCTCAGATTGAAGCTGCAGCAAAGATGATCGCTGACTCGTTTAAACAAGAAGGTAAAGTATTGTCTTGTGGTAACGGCGGCTCTCACTGTGATGCTATGCACTTTGCAGAAGAGTTAACTGGCCGTTATCGTGAAAACCGTCCAGGTTACGCAGGTATCGCAATTTCTGATCCTAGCCACCTTTCTTGTGTGAGTAACGACTTCGGTTACGACTTTGTGTTCTCTCGCTACGTAGAAGCCGTAGGTCGCTCAGGTGATGTGCTATTTGGCTTGTCAACATCGGGCAACTCAGGGAATATCCTTAAAGCGATTGAAGCTGCTCAAGCGAAAGGCATGAAAACCATCGCTCTAACGGGTAAAGATGGTGGTAAAATGGCGGGTGCAGCTGACATTGAAATTCGTGTACCGCACTTTGGCTACGCAGATCGTATCCAAGAAGTACACATTAAAATCATCCACATCATTATTCAGCTTGTTGAAAAAGAAATGGAATAACAACGCACTGTTATTCTCAATGATCGGAACCAAAGAGTAGGAAACTCAATGTGTGAATTGCTTGGCATGAGCGCCAATGTGCCAACAGATATTTGTTTTAGCTTTACTGGCTTGATTCAGCGTGGGGGCAATACGGGTCCGCACAAGGATGGCTGGGGCATAACGTTTTATGAAGGTAAAGGTTTTCGCACCTTTAAAGATCCACAACCAAGCTGCGACTCCAAGATTGCAGAGTTGGTACAAAACTATCCGATTAAAAGTAAGGCGGTAGTGAGTCATATTCGCCAAGCGAATCGTGGCAAAGTGAATCTTGAGAATACCCATCCCTTCACGCGCGAGTTGTGGGGGCGTTATTGGACCTTCGCACATAATGGCCAGCTAAGTGATTATCAGCACCTCGAAACGGGTCATTTTCGCCCAGTCGGGGAGACGGACAGCGAGCTGTCGTTTTGTTGGTTGTTAAAAAAGCTGGAGCAACGCTTCCCAGAGCCTCCTCAAGATCTGATGGCAATGTTTGCCTATGTGGCAGAGTGTTGTGACGAGTTGAGAGAGCTGGGCGTGTATAACATGCTGCTGAGTGATGGTGAGTTTGTTATGACTTACTGTACCAACCATCTCTACTGGATTACGCGCAAAGCGCCTTTCGGCAAAGCGACCTTGTTAGACGAAGATGTCACAATCAACTTCCAAGAAGAGACGACGCCAAATGATATCGTGTCGGTCGTCGCGACCCAGCCACTAACCGGCAATGAGACGTGGCATCGCATGAAGCCAGGGGAGTACAACTTGTTCCACTTTGGTGAGCTGGTTGCATCGAATGTCGATGATCTGGCCGATGTTCCATTTGCCGAGGTGAAACCGAAAAGCCAGGCACCGACTGAGCCTCTCTAAAACAGAAAAAGCGAGTGACAAGTCACTCGCTTTTTTAATTCATTCACAGGTCAATGCGCTTACTTATCAGCGTAACCTTGTGGTCCAAGGGCAATGCCGTCAAGTAGGGCTCTACTGCCATCCATTTGCAAACGGTCTTCTACAAACCATTTAACGACAAGAGGGTAGATCTTATGCTCTTGGCTCTGAACACGTTGCTCTAGTGTTTCAACGGTATCGTCATCGAATACAGGTACTTTTGCCTGAAGTACGATAGGACCACCGTCAAGTTTCTCAGTCACAAAGTGAATGCTGGTGCCGTGGTGCTCATCGCAGTTTTCGATAGCACGTTGGTGCGTATTCAGACCAGGGTACTTAGGCAGTAGCGAAGGGTGAATGTTAATCATTCGACCCATATAGTGACGAACGAACTCACCACTCAAGATTCGCATGTAGCCAGCCAGCACCAAAAGATCTGGATTGTGTACATCAATACGGCGCATCAACTCAGCATCAAATGCCTCACGTGTTTCACTTAGCTTAGGGTCAAGGAACTCTGCCTCGGCGCCAGCTTTGCGAGCACGTTCTAGTGCAAATGCGGATTCTTTATTAGAGAAAACAGCACGGACTTTAGCATTTGTGATAGTCGACTCGCAGGCATCAATAATTGCCTGCAAGTTAGTACCATTCCCTGAAACTAAAACAACGATATTCTTCATGAAATTAATTGATCTCTACTTGCTCTTCACCAGCTTCTGCAGTCGCGATCTCACCAATTACCCAAGCGTTCTCGCCTTCAGCTTTTAGAAGCTCAACCGCTGCGTCAGCTTGCGCTTTAGGTAGAGCAACGATTAGACCTACACCACAGTTGAAAGTACGGTACATTTCGAATGTATCAACGTTGCCTTTCTCTTGTAGCCAGTTGAAGATAGCAGGCCATTCCCAGCTGTTACCGTCGATAACTGCTTTTGTGCCTTCTGGCAGTACGCGTGGGATGTTTTCCCAGAAACCGCCGCCAGTGATGTGAGAGATAGCGTGGATATCGTGCTCAGCGATCATTTTCAGAGCTGATTTTATATAAATTTTTGTTGGTTCTAGTAGGTGTTCACCGATGGTGCGCTCACCTAGCTTTTCGTTCTTATCAGCGCCAGAAACTTCAAGAATCTTACGGATAAGCGAGTAGCCGTTTGAGTGTGGACCGCTTGAGCCAACAGCGATAAGTGCATCACCTGCGGCTACTTTTGTGCCATCGATAACTTCAGATTTCTCAACGACACCAACACAGAAGCCAGCGACGTCGTAATCTTCGCCTTCGTACATGCCTGGCATTTCTGCTGTTTCGCCACCAATTAGTGAACAACCAGCTTGTACACAGCCTTCAGCAATACCAGAAACTACGTCTGCAGCGGTATCAACATCTAGTTTGCCAGTTGCGTAGTAATCTAGGAAAAATAGTGGCTCTGCACCTTGAACGATAAGATCGTTCACACACATAGCAACAAGGTCGATACCGATAGTGTCGTGCTTGTTCATGTCTAGTGCTAGGCGTAGTTTTGTGCCAACACCGTCTGTACCAGAAACAAGTACCGGCTCTTTGTATTTTGTTGGCAACTCACATAAAGCACCAAATCCACCGATGCCTCCCATTACTTCAGGGCGACGAGTGCGCTTAACCGCGCCTTTAATACGGTCAACTAATGCGTTACCTGCATCAATATCTACACCAGCGTCTTTATAGCTTAGGGAAGTGTTGTTTCCGCTCACGGGACAGTCCTCGATAAATAAATGGATGTGAAAAGCGGCGCTATTCTAACAGGGGTTTAAACAAAAAGGAAAACGTTTGCGTAAGAAAATACAAACTATTTTCCGAGATAGCTAATCTGTTGATTTGACGTGGCTAGATCGACTTTTAGTGCTAACAAAGGGCATTTTGGCCACATTGCTGACTGAAATAGTGAAAGAAACCATGTATAATTTGCAGGTTTTGTAAAATTTAGCCGGAGTTGGACATGAAAGTTGTTGAAGTTAAACACCCTCTAGTAAAACACAAATTGGGTTTGATGCGTGAAGGGGACATCAGCACAAAGCGTTTCCGTGAACTAGCCACTGAAGTTGGTAGCCTGTTGACGTATGAAGCGACTGCAGACTTTGAAACTGAGAAAGTGACGATCGAAGGTTGGAATGGTCCTGTAGAGATTGACCAAATCAAAGGTAAGAAAGTGACTGTAGTGCCAATCCTACGTGCTGGTCTTGGCATGATGGACGGTGTACTTGAGCACATGCCAAGCGCGCGTATCAGTGTGGTTGGTATCTACCGTGATGAGGAAACACTTGAGCCTGTACCTTACTTCAACAAGCTAGCGTCTAACATCGACGAGCGTATTGCTCTAGTTGTTGACCCTATGCTGGCAACAGGTGGTTCAATGATTGCAACGATTGACCTACTAAAAGAAAAAGGCTGTAAGCACATTAAAGTATTGGTTCTTGTTGCTGCGCCAGAGGGTATCGAAGCGCTTGAGAAGGCACACCCAGATGTTGAGATGTACACAGCAGCTATCGATGAGTGCCTAAACGACAAAGGCTACATCGTACCTGGTCTAGGTGATGCAGGCGATAAGATCTTCGGTACTCAATAATTACCGATTAGCTAGCGCATATAGAAAAGGCTGACAGTGTGTCAGCCTTTTTTTGTGCCTGAGGAATTAATCTTCCATCTGCGCATTATCAACCACTTTGTTCTCACCTAGGTCATCTGGCAAGATTTGGTTAAGAATAATTGCCACAATACCACATAGGCTCACACCTTGAAGGCTGAAGTCACCGATGCCAAATGCCATGCCGCCGATACCAAATACAAGCGTGATAGCAACAATCACTAGGTTACGCGACTTGTGAAGATCGACGTTGTTCTTGATAAGTGTGTTTAGACCTACTGTCGCGATAGAACCAAACAGCAGAATCATGATGCCGCCCATCACCGGGACAGGGATCGTCTGCAAAATAGCACCTAGCTTGCCAACAAGTGCCAGTACGATTGCCGTCACCGCTGCCCAAGTCATGATCACTGGGTTAAAGGCTTTAGTCAGCATAACAGCGCCGGTTACCTCACTGTATGTAGTATTCGGTGGCGCGCCAACCATTGATGCTGCGATCGTTGCCACACCGTCACCTGTAATCGTGCGGTGAAGGCCAGGCTTCTTCAAGTAGTCTTTGCCCGTTACGTTCGAGATGGCGAGCATATCACCCACGTGCTCAACCGCAGGAGCGATGGCCACAGGAAGCATAAACAGAATCGCATTGATATTAAATTCTGGTGCAGTGAAGTTGGGTAGTGATAGCCAAGACGCTTGAACGACAGGTGTAAAGTCTACAACACCAAAGAATAAGCTCGTCACGTAACCGGCCAAGATACCACTTACGATAGGTAGTAGCTTCAGGAAGCCTTTGGCGAACACACTCACACTGATAGTGACCAGAAGTGAAATCGCAGAGATCCAAAGCGCGGCATTACCATCGATAAGTTGTACTGCACCATCGCCTGTTTTACCTAGCGCCATGTTTACCGCAACAGGTGCAAGACCCAAACCGATAACCATAATCACAGGCCCAACAACAACAGGTGGCAGTAATTTGTGGATAACCTCAACGCCTTTCACTTTGATCACAGCGCCCATGAGTACATAGACGATACCAGCAGCCATCAAGCCACCCATGGTCGCGCCGACACCCCAAGTTTGCACACCAAACATAATAGGTGCAATGAAGGCGAACGAAGACGCTAGGAAGATAGGCACACTGCGACGAGTCACCAATTGGAACAATAGCGTGCCGACACCAGCACCAAACAGTGCAACGTTAGGATCAAGTCCAGTTAGAAGAGGTACGAGTACCAAGGAGCCAAATGCGACGAACAGCATTTGCGAGCCTTGTAAGATCGTTTTCATAATGTTTTTCCAAGCAAGTCAAAAAAGAGTAAGCAAAACGTGCAGGATTCTAACACTTCGCAATCGTTTACTTAATGATCTATTTAAATATTGCTAGATTTTTGTTGGATAAATCTCAATAGCTTGGCGCTATTAGTATTGGATCCGCCAATGGTATTGAGTAAAAACACATATTGACCAAACCTTGAAGCAGTGAGCTTGCTCCAAATCCCATACTTGCTTATCATTTCGGCTTATCTGTTTGTAATTTAGGATGCTTATGCGTTATTTAGCTTTGTTGTTGGCTGCTGCGTGTGCTTTGCCAGCGTATGCGTTGACAAAAGTCGATATCTATTCGACCGAGGTCGTTGTGGACTCAGAGCAGCCGAATGCTGATGAACTCGCTCGCCAGCAAGGTATGTTGGATGTGTTGGTGAAAGCAAGTGGTGACTCAAGTGCGGCAACAAACCCAGTAGTCAAAAAGGCACTAGGCAAAAGCTCACAATACATTACTCAACTTGGCTATACCCAGGTTGATGGGCAACAAGCAATGCGCCTGACTTTTAATAGTCAGCAAATCAATACACTGCTCACTCAGGCTGATTTGTCATCGTGGCCGGTAGAGCGTAAAAACGTGATGGTATGGCTTGTTGAAGATAACGGTTATGACCGCTCTATCGTATGGGAGCACACCAACTCCGCGAACGCCAATCAGCTGAAAAAGGAAGCTAACCGTCGTGGTTTGCCACTGACTTTTCCAATCGGTGACTTCGACGACATTACTGGCGTTCAAACGACCGACCTTTGGGGTGGCTTTGTAGAACCTATTGCACAGGCAAGTTTGCGTTATCCTGTTGATGCAGTTGCTGTAATTCGTCTTCAGGGCAACAGCCTTCGTTATACTTTGTATGACCAAACGCCGGATAAACTCGGCAAAAACACCTTGGCGCCAGTTACAGGTTCAACCTCTGGTGAGTTGGCTGTTGCGACAGCAATAGACGAAATCAGTGACTACTACGCAGCTCAAAACGCGTCAACCGTGCTGGGCGAAAGTGCTGGTATGGTTACCGTGTCTTTCTCGCGTATTAGCAGCGCCGATGCTTTCTTCACACTAGAACGCGCATTAGGCCGTTTAGCGTCTACAGCTAAAGTTGATGTTGCTGAGATCAATGGCGATGAAGTAGCTGTGCGAGTCTCTCTACTTGGCTCGCTTGAGTCGTTCGAGGAAGAGGTGCTTAGATTGGGTTTAGTGAAGAAATCAGAGCAAATCGCGATGGAAGATAACCAAGTTGTAGCACCAGAAACAGAGATGACTGAGACAACAGATGGTTCACTGCCGCAAGATAATGCGCTAGATGCGAGCGGTGAGGTGAGTACTGAGACCCTTGTATCTGAAAGCGTGCAAGCACCTTCAGTTGACGTTGCTCAGCCAATGGGTCCAGCATTACGATTTGAATGGTTGTACTAGAAAAACCTAGCAAAAAGGAGGCGTTAGCCTCCTTTTTTAATCTCAAATGTTTGCTTATTTGCCAAACCGTTCGCGCTCTTTCTTTTCCACGGAAGAGAGCCTTGGCAACTTGAGACCCATCTCCTTACCTTTGAGGCGCGCGTAGACGGTATTACCGACAAATGCCAAGCTGGTCAAAACAAGTTCAACGGCTGCTAACCAACGTTCCCCTTCGTCTGCATAGAGCAAAGTCAGTGCGTGCAAAAAATAGAGCATTAAAACAAAATTAGCCCAAGCATGAGTGTAGGGCTTACCCGCCAAAATACCAGGCAGCGGCAGTAATAGCGGAATCATCCAAGCTACGGTGAGAGCAATAGGGTTGATGTGTGGGTGTGGCGATAAAAAGCCATGCCAAAGCCCAACCCAACATAACAAGGCAAAGTTTGCCGACAGAGCGAAGACTCGCATGTTAGCGGTGTTGATTAAAGTATTGCTAGTCATTGTTGTACCTAATCCCTGATACCTAGTTGTGCTTGAGCTTGTATGCCGTAGAAGCTAATCGTTGCCCTAGCGCAGAGGCGAGTGCAAGTTCATCATCACTGAGCTGAACACTTGAGTTGGCAACATGAGATGCGCCATAGGGGGTGCCTCCTGTTGTGGTCGAGTGCAACTGTGGTTCACTGTATGGGATACCCATAATCATCATACCGTGATGAAGCAGCGGTAACATCATGCTCATTGCAGTACTTTCTTGTCCACCATGCATTGATGAGGAAGAAGTAAATACGCAAGCTGGCTTATCAATAAGATCGCCACTTAACCACAAGCTGGTGGTTTGATCCCAAAAGTGTTTGAGAGGTGCTGCCATGTTGCCAAACCACACAGGACTGCCCATGGCGAGACCATCACATGCTTTAAGCTCGGAGATAGTGACATTGATATCGCCCGACTCTTCTCTGCTCGTATTAAGCTCGGGTACTGTACGCAGGATAGCTTCACAGCCATCAACAGACTCAACGCCACGAGCGATGGCTCTAGCTAAACGCTGAGTGCTACCATGACGGCTGTAGTACAACACCAGAATCTGGCAAGCCATTACAGGATCTCTAGCACTTGCTCTGGTGGGCGGCCATGGCGGGCTTTGCCGTTACTGATCACGATAGGGCGCTCAATCAGCTTTGGATTCTCAAACATAGCTTGGAAAAGTTGATCGTCTGTAAGCGCTGGGTCGGCTAGGTTAAGCTGTTTATAGATATCTTCCTTGGTACGCATCATCGCACGTACGCTTTCTAGCTCGAGCTGCTCAAAAATCTGTTTAAGCTTCTCAACCGTCGGTGGTGTATCGAGGTATTTCACAACGTCAGGTTGAACACCTTTTTCCTCTAGTAGAGATAGGGTTTGTCGGCTTTTTGAGCAGCGAGGGTTGTGAAAGATGGTGACTGACATATCGTTTCCTTTGTGTTTTTTATTGTAGAGCCATGAAGCGCTCTCGTTGAACCAATAATTGGTCAATACGAGCGTCATAGCGTGCTTGTTTTAAGCTTCCAAGTTCCGCAAGCTGACTGGCTTGTGAGTACATCTGAATCGACTTATCCCACTGAGCGTTTAATGCCATGATCTCAGCACGCGCTGCTAAGTCTTCAGCGCTGTTGCCTTTTTTGATATTCGCATCGGACAGCAAGTGCCAACCATTGGTGTCATTCGGTCTGTCGTGAGTATATCGCTGTAGTACTTTGATCGCTTCGTCAAGCTTGTCGCTTTCTATCAGTGCATTGGCGTAGTTGATGGAAATCACCGCGTTGTTGGGTTTCACTAGCAGTGCACTTTTCATCATTTCGGCTGCTTTTTCAGGCTGCTTCTTGGCGATATACAGATCCGATGCGGCATCTAAATAGAAGTTGTTGTTTGGGTCATAGTCGAGCAACTTAGTCAGTATCTCTTCGGCCTTGTCGAGCTTGTTGGTATCGAGATACACCAAGGCTTTACCGTACTCAAATGAGTTTTGTATTTTTGGCGATGCTTTTCGCGCTGTGCGTTCAAACCAATCCAAAGCGGCATCAGATTTAATACCAGCCTGGCGTGCTACGATGCGCGCTCTAGCCAAATGGTAATTGATCGATGGTTGCACGCGTAGGGGCGGATAGGCCTGTGCACGTTCGCGAGTATCGGTAATACGGTCTTCTGGTAATGGGTGAGTCAACAGCATTGGTGGTGGCTTGCTGGCGTATCGATACTCATCGGCGAGTCGACCGAAAAAGCGTGGCATGTCATTGACATCAAATTGAGCGCGCGCCAGTGTTGCGATACCAAAGCGATCGGCTTCTTTCTCGTTACTACGTGTGTAGTTGATAGATGCCTGCATTGAGCCTGCTGTTGTTGCCGTTAACGCAGCCATACCCGCTTGCGGTGCAGCGATGGCGAGTAGCAATGAGCCTACTAGAGCGGCAACCGTGGCAGGAGAACGACGAGCTTCATCTTCCATGCGGCGTGCCAGATGTCGCTGGGTGACGTGTGCGATTTCGTGCGCCATTACCGAAGCGAGTTCACTTTCCGTATGAGCATGTAGGAATAGACCTGAGTGCAGTGCTACGTAACCACCGAAGAAAGCAAACGCGTTAATGTTGCGGTCGCGAATCATGAAGAACGTGAATGGCGTTTTCACGTCATTCGCACTGGATACCAAGCGATGACCAACTGAGTCAATGTACTCGTTCAACACAGGGTCGTTGACGATGGGGGAACTTGCTCTGATCATCCTCATGTAGGCATCACCATAGATAAGTTCTTGATCTATGGTCAGCGTGGCGCCGGCAGCGGTGCCAATGTCAGGTAAGTCCATTTCGGCGTATGAGACTTGGGGTGTCGATATCGCGGCAGCAATACATAAGCAAACCAACGAGCGGGTACGTTTCAACATGCTAGTGAGGTAACTCCTTTGTAGTTGGTAGTTTGGACCACGAAACTGTCCTTCGGTTTCCTACCATAGCCTCTAACGCAACATTTTTGCATACGGACTCAGGTTAGGAAAGGACTAATAGTGTATTAAGATAACAGCAGGTTATCGTTTTTAGTGACACATTGTTGTGGTAATTGGTGATCTGTAACACATACGGGTTGGGGATACCTCAAAAAGCCTTTACAATAGATCCATTGAAGGTGAACCATGCACTCTTGGCTGCGATAATCGTGAGCGAAAACATAGTGATGACAGATATCCAATTAGATCTGGAAAACGAACGCTGCCCCATGTCGTTACTGCTGGTAAAGCGCGCATACAAGCAACTTGAAACCCAACAAGTGCTGCGTGTCCGAATAGTGGATGCGCAATCTATTCGAGACTGTCGACACTACCTCATTAAGCAAAATGCGATGATCGATTGTACCCAAGAGCATCATGTCACCGTGATGACCATATCAAAAAGGAAGGATAGCAAATGCTAGACATGGTTCGTCGCTGGTATAAGCGACGTTTTTCAGACCCAGACGCAGTAAGTCTGGTGGTAATTTTGCTATTTGGTTTTATTACCATCTACTTCTTTGGCAACCTGATCGCCCCATTGTTGGTGGCGATTGTATTAGCCTACCTTCTTGAATGGCCGGTGAGCAAATTGCACTCGCTTGGACTCCCTCGAACGTTTGCTGTTATGACGGTCATCTTAGTCTTCATTGGATTGATGCTCATGGCCATCTTTGGCTTAGTACCAACGATTTGGAATCAGGTGGGTAATCTGCTCAATGATATCCCTAATATGTACACCGGATTGCAACAATTCGTGGCCTCTCTTCCTGAGCGCTACCCAGACCTTGCAGAAGTACATCTAGTCGAATCCATCATTATCAATATGAGAGACAAGGTTCTCGTATTGGGTGAGAATGTGGTTAAAGGCTCCCTTGCATCGCTTGTCAGTCTGGCTGCACTCGCCGTCTATCTGATTTTGGTCCCGCTATTAGTGTTCTTCTTGCTAAAAGACAAAGAAGAAATGGTTGGCATGGCAAGTGGCGTACTACCGCAAAACCGCCGCCTAGCGAACAAAGTCTGGGTTGAGATGAACCAACAGATTTCTAATTATATTCGCGGTAAGGTACTGGAAATTCTAATCGTTGGTACGGTGAGTTACATTACATTTGCGGTACTGGATCTTCGCTATTCTGTTCTTCTTGCGGTACTCGTCGGTTTCTCCGTACTGATCCCTTACATTGGTGCTGCCGCCGTGACTGTGCCGGTTGCCATTGTTGGTCTGTTCCAGTGGGGACTAACGCCTCAGTTCTATTGGCTTCTGTTAGCTTACGGCATCATTCAAGCGCTTGATGGTAACGTATTAGTGCCAATCCTATTCTCTGAAGCTGTAAACCTGCACCCAGTGGCGATCATTGTTGCGGTGTTGGTATTCGGTGGTTTGTGGGGATTTTGGGGTGTGTTCTTCGCGATACCGCTCGCAACCCTAGTGAAAGCCGTATGGAATGCGCTGCCTAGTAACGATGAGCCCATACAACCCGCCACATAAATATTAAAAAAGCCTCGCTAAGCGAGGCTTTTTGCTATCCGGTGGTTGCCTGTCGATGAGCGTACAGGCTGCCAAGTTATTAGTCGTTACCGTTTAGGTAATCAAGCACCACTTCATGGTGAGTCTTGGTTTTAAACTTATTAAACACGTGCTCGATAACGCCTTCTTCGTTTATCAGAAAGCTAATACGGTGTAGGCCGTCGTACACTTTGCCCATGAACTTCTTCTCGCCCCAAACGCCAAACTGGTCAGCAACCGCGTGGTCTTCGTCTGATAGGAGGGTAAAGTTAAGAGAGTCGCGTTCAATGAACTTACCGAGACGCTTAACAGGATCGATGCTTACGCCTAATACCACAACGTTGTGTGCGTCTAGTTCTGCTTTGGTGTCACGTAAGCCTTGTGCTTGAACCGTACAACCTGGTGTCATTGCTTTAGGGTAGAAGTAGAACAGTATCTTCTTGCCTTTAAAGTCTTCCAGCGTCACTGTGTTGCCATCTTGGTCGAGCAGTGAGAAATTCGGGGCTGGAGTACCCGCCGTCAATGTGTTCATTGAGATTCCTTTGAAGTCTATATTTTTATTATTAATGGGTTCCGCTAATGAAGTTTAGCGACCCTTTTACTGAAAGCTGGTTGCACAGCGCATCAAACTCTTCTTGAAGTTGCATCAGATTGCAATCTTCGTCGACATTGGCACTGAGTGCGATCTGAAACTGGTCAGTATCGGTACCTGCGCGCTCTTTCACTATGGTTTGTGCGCTTAATGACGCTAGTCCAATGTGCTTGTCAGCGAAGAATTGAGTGAATTCTTCAGTAAGTCCCACTCTATCTTCAGACTCGATGAATACCTCAACCGTATATTGGTTGGGAATGGAGTCGTGCTTGGAGGTACGTTTCATCATGGTGATCAGATCATGTTCTTGACCCAATAGTGGCAGAGTGGTCTCAACGCGAGTGATGTAACTAGGCGTGCCAGAAATTAACATGATGAGGGTGAATTCATTGCCGAACATGGCAATGCGACTGTCAATGATGTTGCAGCCCGCATTGGCGACGAGATGAACAACTTCATTGCATATCCCTGGTCGGTCTGTGCCAACTGCGGTAATCACTAAATACTGATTCATAGTGTCACTCTAAATTCCTTGTTGGCTATATGTTAGCATAGCTAGGCCCAAAGCTCTTGTGATAGATGTAACCGATTATCGACAAAGTGCCGTTGAGTGGTCGTGGATTGAGCATAGAATTAACTCCAGATTGACACCTGTTTTACAGAAAAGCGCATCTTATACGTGCCTCATATCCGAAATCTGAAATTATTCATTCACTTCTTGGTGGGATCTGTTTTTAAGCTCTTGTGTTTATCAATAGCATTACAGTACCATGCAGTAAGTATCAATTTAGGGAGATCACCATGTTTTCAGGAAGTATTGTTGCACTATTAACCCCACTCACCACAGACGGCGAAGTTGATTTTGTTAGTCTACGAAAACTGGTTGAGCATCACATCGAAGCAGGTACCGATGGTATCGTTGCGGTAGGTACGACAGGGGAGTCTGCAACTCTAACCGTTGAAGAACATGTCAAAGTTGTCGCCAAAACGGTAGAGTTTGCCGATGGCCGTTTGCCTATCATCGCGGGCACAGGTGCTAATGCAACACACGAAGCGATCACGTTTAGCCGTTTGTTCAACAATGTGGGCATTGCAGGTTGCTTGAGTGTGACTCCTTACTACAACAAGCCTACTCAAGAAGGCATGTACCAACACTACAAAGCGATCTCTGAGGAAACTGATATCCCACAGATCCTTTACAACGTTCCTGGCCGCACAGGTGTTGACCTAAAACCTGAAACGGTTGCTCGTCTAGCAGAGCTTCCAAACATCGTTGCACTTAAAGATGCGACGGGTGATTTGTCTCGAGTGCAAACTCACCGTGAACTTTGTGGCGAAGAATTTATCTTACTAAGTGGAGATGACGCGACTGGTCTTGATTTCATCAAGGAAGGCGGTAAAGGCGTTATCTCTGTGACCAACAACATCGCGGCTGCAGACATGGCGAAAATGATGCATCTGGCGCTGGAAGGTAAGTTTGAAGAAGCTGAGATCATCAACCAACGTTTGATGACTCTGCATAAAAACCTGTTTGTTGAGTCGAGCCCAATTCCTGTTAAATGGGCTGCGCATAGAATGGGTCTTATCGCGAACGGCGATCTAAGACTGCCGCTCACTGAACTATCAGAAGAAGCGAAGCCAATTGTTGCTCAAGCTCTAACAGAAGCCTGCATTTACTAAATAGAACGGTAAGAGGAGCGCCAAGCTCCTCTTATATAAGGGAGTATCAATGAAATTTTCACGTCAGCTAGCGGTTTCTACGTTAGCTGTTATTGTTTTAGCCGCGTGCTCAAGTGACCCTAAGACGCGTCGCGAGGCGAAAGATGACTTTAACTACCTCGAAGCGCCAGGGCTAAAAGAGTGGACCTTGCCAGAAGGTGCCACCCCTCAGTTTTATCCAAACTATGAAATTCCAACGGGTGACTTCTCTGGTGGTATTGGTCGTGCAGTCGACATTCGTCCACCGCAACAGGTTCTAGAGCTAATTCCGGGTGCTCGTGTAGAGCGACAAGGCTCAGAAGTGACACTTTGGCTGCTTCAAGAAGAAGAGATGGACAAGGTGTGGGCAACGGTGAAAACGATGCTCTCTGAGATCGGCGTAGAGTCTGTGAATGAAACAGACGACATGATCGAAACGGGTTGGGTGACTTGGACATCAGAAGATGAAGACGTAGAGATTGGTAGCCGCTACGAGATCACGCGTTACGAAGCAAACAATCGCTACGGCTTTAAGATGAAGCTTATCGATTGGCGTGAAGGTGGAACGGTAAAACCGGTTACTCGTGTTAATGAAGAGCGCTACAACACGCTGATGACTAACCTAGTGACAGCGCGTTATGACCGTGATCTTCGTGAAGAAGCGGCGCTTCGTGCACAAGAGCTGGTGAAGTCTATTCCAATTAGCATGGGGACTGACCGTAGTGGTCTGCCAGTTATCATCGCACGTACTCCTTACAACGTGTTGTGGCAAGAACTGCCAGAGTTGCTGCCTAAGATGGGCTTTACTATCGAAGAGCGTAACCAGTCTCAAGGTACTGCGAAAGCCAAGTATGCGAGCCCAGATGATGAGTTCTGGAATCAAGTGGGTCTTAAGCCGATTGATCTAGAGCCAGGTGACTACACCTTCTTGTTCGGTGACCTGGGTAACCGTACCTCTATCAACGTGACGGATAAAGATGGTAAACCGGTATCTGAGAATCTACTACGCTCGCTAGAACCATTGATTGCGACTGTGATTAAGAAAGAGCAGTAATAGCCATAATTTAGTCATTAAAAAGGACCCAATCGGGTCCTTTTTTCTATCCGTAGGCTCTGCACGCTGAGTGCCTGTCCTAATGTGTGGCGGCTATTTTTCTGAATCGTCGTTCGCCTTGTCACCGTACTTCTGTTTATCCAACTCATTGAGTCTATCTAGCTGCTGTTTACGCGACATGACTTTATCACTTTGCTGGAACTTCATATTAGCCGTGTACTTCAAAGCCGCGATGTTGCCGATGACAACCGCGAGTACCACGATAATGATTACCCAAGGGTTAAACAGCCACTCAATCATAGTCTACTCTCAGCGATTAATGTTGGTTACATACTGATTGTAGATGGAATCGAGTTTAGAAAGTATCGGCTCTTGTCCCAAAATGTCTGATTGCTTCAAAACTTTACCAAGTTTTTCACATGAAAAACTGTCTAAACAGTCACTTGCACTCGCTCGGTGGCTAATGTGCCACGGTTCCATGGCGACCCCACCATTATCTTTCGCATAAGGAAAGAAAAACCCATAGCTGTCCGCATGTTGCTTGAGCCAGTGATAGAAAGGGCGCTGATGCCCATCAAGGTATTCCCATGGCTCGAGCTGAAGGGTTGTGTCAGCAGGGAGTAGATTACCCGCATAGACATCAAAGTCAGTGCCCCAATGGTGACGACTTGCGCCTGGGAGTGCGCTCCATTTGAGGATGGCCGCCACCTTTTCTGCTTCGCTTAGCGAGTCGACATTCATTGGAACACTATTGGCATCCAAAATGGGTTTTGCCCCTGACATTTTGGCATTCCAAATGGCAAGCTGACGCTCAAAAGAGCGATAGCCGCTGGCAAGATAGAGATCAAAGCCCGCCGATTTCGCCGCGTTAACCAGCTCACCGAGATCGCGACTTGCGTCAGGATGAACGAGAAACGTGCGATTACCGATCGTGATATCGACCAGTGAGTCAGAAGACTGTCCTACCAGATGAGCTATCTCCATCTTGCGCCTCACGTTATTTTTGAGCGAATAAGTTCACCAAGGTGTTTTCGTACATATCCGTCAGTTTCTCTAGGTCAGCAACATTCACGCACTCATTTACCTTGTGAATCGTGGCGTTGACTGGACCCAACTCTACGACCTGAGCACCCATGCGAGCGATGAAGCGACCGTCTGAGGTTCCACCTGTGGTCAGAAGCTCAGGACGAGTGTGATTGACTTCTTCCACTGCGCTGACAACGGCATCAAGTAGGCTGCCTTTATCAGTAAGGAATGGGTGTCCGCTGAGTGTCCATTTCAGGTCGTAGTCAAGACCATGCAAATCAAGCGTTGAGTGGACGCGACTCTTGATGGTTTCATCGGTCAGTTCAGTGCTGAAACGGAAGTTAAACTGTACGTTAAACTCGCCTGGGATGACATTGCTTGCGCCAGTACCTGCTTCAAGGTTCGGGATCTGGAAGCTGGTTGGTGGGAAGTAGTCGTTACCGTCATCCCATTTAGTTGCAGCAAGCTCAGCGAGAGCTGGGAGCGCTTGATGCACAGGGTTATTTGCTAGGTGAGGGTAGGCAACGTGACCTTGTGTCCCTTTGACCTTAAGGTCTCCAGTGATAGAGCCGCGGCGGCCGTTTTTAATAACATCACCAACACTGTTAGTACTCGATGGTTCACCAACAATACACATGTCGATGTTCTCATCACGAGCCATAAGCGTATCAACTACGCGCGTCGTACCGTTGATAAACGGACCCTCTTCATCAGAGGTGATAAGAAACGCAATTGAGCCTGTGTGGTCTGGGTGTTTCTCGATAAATCGCTCCACCGCAACAATCATACATGCCAGTGAGCCCTTCATATCAGCGGCACCGCGTCCATGAAGGTGACCATCGATGATGGTAGGTTCAAAAGGTGGTGTATGCCATTGGTCTAGGTTGCCAGCTGGGACTACGTCGGTGTGACCAGCAAAAGCAAACAGTGGTGCCTGTGTGCCGCGTCGCGCCCAAAAGTTAGTTGTATCCTCAAATACCATGACTTCGATTTCAAAGCCGAGCTTCTCTAGTCTTTCAATCATGACTTTTTGGCAGTCGGCGTCTTCTGGTGTCACTGATTGGCGGCTGATTAGGTCTTTTGCGAGTGCCAAAACGGGGCTGTCGTTCATCCTTGAGGATCCTTGTTCTTGTCGTGTTCTAATGTTGTGTTTGCGTATCTGGCTATTATGCGCCAAACACTTGTTGATATTGTTCAGCTTTAAAGCCCACGTATTGTTTACCGTCTACGTCTATAATTGGGCGCTTGATCATGGCAGAGTGCTCGACGAGTAATGCGATGACATTCTCTTCATTTAGGCCGTCTTTTTGCTCTTGCGTCAGTTGGCGGTACGTTGTGCCACGTTTATTGATGACTTGCTCCCAACCGAGCTGCTCGCAAAAAGCGCGGACCATCTCTTCATTGATACCGTCTTTGCGATAGTTATGGAATGAATAGTCGAGCTCGTTTGCTTCCAACCATTTCTTAGCTTTTTTGATGGTGTCACAGTTGGGAATTCCAAACATTGTAATAGCCATGATGACTTCCTTATGGGCGTTAAATTCTGACTTTGTTTATTCTGCTCTGAATCGTCGGACGCAAAGCATTTCATTGTGTTTAGCATCCTATCAAGAAGTGTCGCGTTAAACAAAAGGTTGTAAGCGATCACAGTTTTCTGCCCCGTTTTCGGCATCAACAGTTACAAAATCTCAAATTTCGAAATCACAGCGATCAGCGAGAAATTGATCAAGCGCAACACGGGCGCTCGTAAATGCAATATATTGGAAATGCACATAAATAGGAGGTGTCAATGGAACTGAGTCCTGTTTTTGCACGTCGTCTCTATCTCGCGTTGCTCGTTGAAAGCATCGAAAGACCGAATGTGCCAAAACTAATCGAGAAAACGGGTTGGCCTCGCCGAACCATTCAAGATGTCATCAAAGCGCTACCGGGAATCGGCATTGAGTTGATGTTTGTTCAAGATGGGCGTAGACACAACGATGGTTATTACCAGTTGTCAGACTGGGGACCTTTTGACAGTCAATGGGTGATTGATCGCCAAGGTGATATCGAAACGACATTGGGTGTATAGCTTAGGTGCTGCAAAAGGGTTTGGGTGACCGTCGCGTGCATTGGAATGAAAAAATAAAGCCGAAGCTAAGCTTCGGCTTTATTTTTTACAGCGATAGGCGGTGCCAAATAGGGTCACAGACGTCTCAAAATCAACAGGCGTGAGCAGCAGTATGGTGTCACCACCCAACGCTGCCGTTTGATTTTTTATCTCGTTGACCGCCCCTTCCGTAAGCGAAGCGTTGCTGAAGAACAAATAGGTGTACCAATGACCTTCAGAGCCTCTTACATCCCCTTTCCATTGGCATTGAGATACATCCATATTGGCATCGGCTCGCACCTCAACGATCTGCGCTTGCTCAGATTGCAGTTGATTAAAAGGCTGCGAGCAACCGGCTAGCAAAGTGGTGCTCACCAGCGCCACTCCGAATGCTACTTTTTCTGTGGTGCGCTTAAATCGTGACATAGCTGATAAATCCGATCCAACTTACGATAAGCAGCGCCCATGGCAGCATATCTTGACGTGGCTTGCTTTCTTCTACCGAGGCAGTCTGCTGATCGACAGCGGTTTCTTGCTGTGCTTGTTGTTTGGTACGCTTTTGTTTCTTGAGCGCTTTATCAGCTTGACGCTTTCGCTCTTTTTGCTGCTTCTTATATTGAGCAATGCCTTTTTCGATGCCTTGAGCGATTAATTTGGTCTGCTCTTTGGTTTGACCTGGCTTTTGCGTGGCTTTGGCAATTTTCATTGCTTCTTGCTGTGTTTCCACTGAAGGGGTAATTTTATCGTTCTTCATGCTAATTCCGCGCGAGAGTTTTCGAGCATCTTAGCACAATGATTGTGTGGATCTTGAATGATTCGAGGGTTAGCACCATATACTTTGATATGAGTTAAAAATAGAGACGTACAATGCGCTATGGCATCGAACAATATGATCAGCACGGTCTGTTGAAAACACCCGTTTTACTCTGGGTGGGGTGGGCGTTCCTGATCCGTGCGTGGGTGGTGTTTGTCGTCGCAGGGGCGAGTCGCCAAGAGGGAAGTACGATATTACAGTATGTATACCCAAACCATACCATGCTGTATCTCGGACTCGCGATGGGCTTGCCAATTGTTGTGGGAATGTGGCTGGTTGGACTAAGAAAAAGCGACTCAACCAAAACCAACTTCATTGTTAGCCAGCTAAAACCCGTCAGCTTGTTGATTGTGATACTTCAGCTTGGTCATACTGTTTACTTGGTTGATTTGCAGCACTGGCAATTTACTTGGACCAATGCGGTGACTTTGGTGTCATTGATTTGGTTTGCTATTTATTTGCTGAACAGCCGCCGCGTAGCCGATAGCTTGGCGCTTCCAGCGAAAATCACCTAAGTTCCTGATCAAGGTCATACAATCAACAACTGTTAAAAAATACACTGAGCGAAAAAACAGAGGAAAGATAATGTCATTACCACAAAGTGCGATTACGCCAGAGGCAGAGCCTTTTGCGCTATACACCCAATTAAAAGTCAATCAGAATGCTCAACAGGTACTAGAAGCTCTTCAGAAGCTACCTGCGCTGGTGGAAGAGCTAAATGAAACTCAGCCAGGCGCTCAGTTAACGCTCTCTGTGGCTTTTTCTCACGCTTTTTGGTCTCAGCTAGAACAATCTATGCCATCGGAGCTAAAGCCATTCCCAGAGCTTGGTGAGGGCGATATTTTCGCACCGTCGTCGGATGTTGATGTATTGGTTCACTGTCACTCGAATCGCCACGACTTGCATTTCTATTTGCTGCGCAAGCTGATGGGGCAGATTGCTGAAGATGTCACCATCGTGGATGAGACACAGGGCTTCCGCTTTATGGATTCTCGCGACATGACGGATTTCGTCGATGGCACTGAAAACCCGAAAGGTGAGCAGCGTGCAGAGGTAGCATTGGTCGCCGATGGTGAGTTTGCTGGTGGTAGTTATGTGATGGTTCAGCGCTTTGAACACAACCTTCCTGCATGGAATCGTCTGAATGTGTCCGCTCAGGAAAAAGTGGTAGGTCGTACCAAGCCAGACAGTATTGAGCTTGAGGATGTGCCGGCTGCGTCTCACGTTGGTCGTGTAGACATTAAAGAGGAAGGCAAAGGGCTAAAAATCGTTCGTCACAGCTTGCCTTATGGCACAGTCAGTGGCCCTCACGGTCTGTTGTTTATCGCATATTGCAATACGGTACATAACTTCGACGCGATGCTTGAAAGCATGTATGGCGTTACCGATGGCAAAACCGATCAACTATTGCGCTTCACTAAAGCCGTCACTGGTGGTTACTTCTTTGCGCCTTCGCAGACAATGTTTGCGACCCTAAACGTCAAAGCTTAATTGCCTCTCAGTTCCTAGGGGACAACGCCTCCCCTAGGTGCTTACCATATTTTCCTCAAGTTTCCTTTCTAATGGTCGATATCTAGGCTATTCATCACGCCTTTTGGAAGCCAAATGTCGATCACCGTCAACACCAATGTCAGTGCTATGGTTGCTCAAAATCACCTGGGTAGTGCAAGTAAAGCACTGAGCCAGTCTTTGGAGCGCCTGTCATCAGGGCATCGCATCAATAGTGCCAAGGACGACGCGGCAGGCTTGCAGATTTCGAATCGCCTCAATGCTCAAATAAGTGGCTTAGGTGTTGCTCAGCGCAATGCCAATGATGGTATCTCGATAATGCAGACGGCGGAAGGTGCGATGAATGAGGCGACTCACATCCTACAACGCATGCGCGATTTGTCCCTGCAAAGCTCTAACGGTTCTAATTCGGCTCAAGATAGACAAGCATTAGAAGAAGAGTTTGTTGCCTTGAATGATGAGCTGAATCGAATTGCTGAAACCACAAGTTTTGGTGGACGAAAACTTCTCAATGGCACCTTCGGGACGTCATCGTTTCAGATAGGGGCTCAATCTGGCGAAGCCTTACAAGTGGGACTTGGTAACCTGCGTACTGATCAACTTTCTATGGGTGGCGCTGTATATCAGGCGAGTCGAGCGGCTACGTCGAATTGGCAAGTCACAGACAGTAATCGTGAGCTGACATTCAGTTACCTTGATGCTGCTGGCGACAGTCAAACCAAGACGATAGAACTTAAAGCAGGCGATGACATTGAACAGGTCGCGACTTATATCAATGGTCAAACGGATATCCTGTCGGCGTCGGTAGATGAAAACGGTCAGTTGCAGGTTTTTGCAGACTCCGAGAAAGTAAAAGGGGCTGTCGACTTTTCTGGCAGCTTTGCGAGTGAGGTTGGGCTGCAAAACGGTGAAATTGTCACGGTAAATGACCTGTCTATTCGCTCAGTTGGAGGCGCTCAGCTCTCTGTTTCTGTATTAGATAAAGCGATGCAGTTTGTGGATAGTCATCGAGCTGCTCTGGGGGCGAACCAGAACCGCCTCAATCACACCATTAATAATCTTGCCAACATGGAAGAGAATCTATCCGCATCGCAAAGCCGTATTCGCGATACTGATTATGCAAAAGAAACCACGGAGATGCTCAAGCAGCAGATTTTGCAGCAAGTGAGCACCTCGATATTGGCGCAAGCTAAGCAAACGCCAAACCTCGCTCTGACCTTATTGCAAGGCTAGCGCTAGCCCAAGCGAAGATGTCTAAGTGCTCTTGTCTATGCACACCTGTTTATGAGTACTTGTTTATAAGCAATTGTTTATGAGCTATTGTTTGTGAGACATAGCGCCCTTCGACATCTTGTTCATCAACTTTAGTCTTTTTTTGATAAAACTTTTCTTTTTACCATTCTTGTCACAACTTCCTACGCTAACAGCCAAAATACTCAATTTAATTTCTTTTTTTTCTCAAGTCTTTGGTTTCGAAGACGATAAAGAAAGTAACTTTGAGAGAACTACTTGGTTTTCCGAGACGTCGGAAACCGCTACACCGGAAAATCAATTGGAGAAACAACATGGCAGTGAATGTAAACACAAACGTATCAGCGATGACTGCGCAGCGTTACCTAAACAACGCAAACCAGGCTCAACAAACGTCAATGGAGCGTTTGTCTTCTGGTCACAAAATTAACAGCGCTAAAGACGACGCAGCGGGTCTTCAAATCTCTAACCGTTTGAACGTACAAAGCCGTGGCCTAGACGTCGCAGTACGTAACGCCAACGACGGTATCTCAATCGCACAAACAGCAGAAGGTGCGATGAACGAGACAACGAATATCCTACAACGTATGCGTGACCTATCGCTTCAATCCTCAAACGGCTCAAACTCAAAAGCAGAGCGTGTAGCGATTCAAGAAGAAGTGACGGCACTGAACAACGAACTAAACCGTATTGCAGAAACCACATCATTTGGTGGTAACCGTCTTCTAAACGGCACGTACGGCACTCAGTCATTCCAAATTGGTGCTGACAATGGTGAAGCTGTGATGCTAAGCCTACGCGACATGCGTTCAGACAACGAAATGATGGGTGGTTCAAGCTACCAAGCAGCAAACGCGAAAGACAAAGACTGGAGCGTAGCGGCGGATGCAAACGAGCTAACCATCACGCTAAAAGACAGCTTTGGTCAAGACCAAGCGCTGACCATCAATGCGAAAGCAGGCGATGACATCGAGCAGCTAGCGACATACATCAACGGTCAAACAGACCTAGTAAAAGCGTCCGTAAACGAAGACGGTCAGCTACAAGTATTTGCAGGTAACAACAAAGTAGACGGTGACGTGAGCTTTGGTGGCAGCCTAGCGGGTGAACTTGGTATGCAAGACGCCCAAGCAGTTACGGTTGATACTATCGATGTAACCACAGTAGGCGGCGCTCAAGAGTCAGTCGCGATTCTAGATTCAGCGTTGAAGTATGTAGACAGCCACCGTGCGGAGCTGGGTGCATTCCAAAACCGTTTCAACCACGCAATCAACAACTTGGATAACATCAACGAGAACGTGAATGCGTCGAAGAGCCGTATCAAAGATACCGACTTTGCGAAAGAGACGACAGCGATGACGAAGAACCAAATCCTATCGCAAGCATCAAGCTCAATCTTGGCACAAGCGAAACAAGCGCCAAACGCGGCACTAAGCCTACTAGGCTAATCGCTCGCGCTGATTTAAGCATTCTAGAACGACAAAACCAGAGCCTCGGCTCTGGTTTTTGTATTAAGCGGCTTTGTGACTTTATTGAGCTTTATTACTTACACTATCAACATGCCCTAAATCCCTATCGGGGGCGATAATATCGCGAACGCGCTGTTTTAATACCTTGGCTTCAGGGAAGCCTCCGTCTTTCTTACGCTCCCAGATCAGTTCACCATTGCAATGTATTTCAAATCGACCACCCGTATCTGGGTGTAAGCTAATGACTTCCACCTCTTCGCTGAAGGTGTGCAGCAGTTCTTGAGTCATCCAGGTTGCACGTAGCATCCAGTTGCATTGGCGACAGTAGTAGATGTCTATCTTGGCTTTAATCATGATCATCCTTGTGCGGGTAGGTGGCAGACAAAAAAGGGAAGCTTTCGCCTCCCTTTTAAATAAACAGTGCGTTCAATTAGTTTGAAAACAGGATGGAAGAGCCTTGATTCAAACTGGTTAGTAGCAGCGTTTTTTCGTTTACGATATCGATACGACGACTTTGCTGAGCTTCCATTTTTAGAAACTGTTTGATCATCGCAAGCTGCTCATGAGTGAACTCGTCAGATTGTGCTGTTGCTGTGTCTTTAAACTCACGTGGCGAAATCAACAAGTAGTTGTCGCTAATGGTCCAAGTGCCCATCTCCGAAATTTTAATCAGAGTGTGGGTCTCAGGATCATCACCAAATAAACGCATTGATGATTCACGGATGTATTCACCACCTGGTAGATACTTAACGTTGGCAGACATTTCAAGTCGGCTCAAAGGACCAATGTCTGTATCCGGGTAATCTCGCGCTGCGATAATGCCAACCATGTTCGATTGCCACTCTTTCGCTGTCAAAACTTGCTCAAGTTTGAGGTCGCTGCCCCAATAAAGCCAGGCACTAAGCGCCGTAGATAGCGCAAGAAGAATAGCGGCGTATTTCATTTTCATTATTCAATACTCCTTACTGGCAAACTTTATCTAGGTCAGATTGTTCAGTGAAAATGCGCATTGTGCTGTTTTCGCCTGAGTGCTCTACGGTGTGCACGAAGTTAAGTGCAATCTGATCGCTTTGGTCACCAGTAACAATAACCTCAACCGGTAGCATGTCACCAGTATGCGTCTCTACATATTTCGCGACACACTGTTCAATCTTTGGCTGCCAGCTGGAGACATCAGGGTGGCTTTCCGGTGTGACGATTTTGACGTTTTCAACAACACTTAGCTCTCTAAACGTAGACTGAGCTGGATTGGTGACCATCAACACTAAAATCGGCAGCAAAATAGACGCAACAACCATTGCCCAAACGGCCGGAGGTGTTTTTTCTTTAGGGGCGGCAACAGGTGCTGGAGCTGGTTGAGCAGCTGCAGGTGCAGTGGCTGCTGTCGCAGCTTCGAGCTTGTCGGCAGGCAGTTCTGCAACCGGCGCTTCGCTGATGGCTTCTGAAGATGCCATCGGTACTGAGCGTTCAACCGTTGAGATCAATTGATAACCGCGTTTCGGCACCGTTTTCACAAACTGGGGTGATTTCGTTGGGTCTTTCAGCATTTTGCGCAAGGTAGAGATAGCTTGCGTTAAGCTTGAATCATCAACCTCAAAGCCTTGATCACGCCATACAAACTCATGCAGTTCATTACGAGTGACAACTTCATTAGGTCTTTCAGCAAGCAGAAGTAGGATGCGACTTTCATTACTACCGAGACGTACTACTTCATCGTTATTAGTTTGATCGACCAACGAATTGCTGTTTGGGTCAAAAATGTACTTCTGGCCGAGTATAAACTTAGTGCCTATGTTACTCATTGCATTCTTCTTTTTAGTGCCGCAACGCGACGGGAACTGGTATTTTGGCGCTGAATGGATGCAGAGCCAATTATAGGATTTTAGGATTTTTTTATAGTCAGGGGCAGTAGGATAATAAAAACAAATCAAAAAAACAGCATTTTTATTTTTTTTGACCTTGAATTTACAATGTTCAGCCTCATTTCTTTAGTCGATGAATCATAGCGATATCGAGTGCAAATTTATGTCGAGACTCGGTATTAAACGTGTAAATGGAGGTAGCATGAGCACCGTTGAAACTAAGAACAAAGAAACCCGTGGCTTCCAGTCTGAAGTAAAACAACTGCTTCACCTTATGATCCACTCTCTGTATTCAAACAAAGAAATATTTCTAAGAGAGTTGATTTCAAACGCGTCTGACGCAGCTGACAAACTGCGTTTTCAAGCCCTATCTAACTCAGAGCTTTATCAAGGCGATGCTGACCTAGGCGTAAAGCTGTCATTTGACGAGAAGAACAACACATTAACGGTATCAGACAATGGTATCGGTATGACTCGTGATGACGTGATTGAACATCTTGGCACCATTGCCAAGTCTGGTACTAAAGAATTCTTTGCCAAACTATCTGAAGAACAGAGCAAAGATTCACAGCTTATCGGTCAATTTGGTGTTGGTTTCTACTCTGCGTTTATCGTCGCTGATGCCGTTACCGTGCGCACTCGAGCGGCAGGTGTGGCTTCTGACCAAGCTGTACAGTGGCACTCAGCAGGTGAGGGTGATTACACCATTGAAGACATCACTAAGGAAACTCGTGGTACTGATATCGTGCTTCACATGCGTGAAGAGGGTAAAGAGTTTTTATCTGAGTGGCGCTTGCGTGATGTGATCAGCAAGTACTCTGATCACATCGGTATTCCGGTTTCTATCTGGACACTTGAGCGTGACGAGGAAGGCAAAGAAACGGACCAAGGTAAATGGGAGCAAATCAACAAGGCTCAAGCACTTTGGACCCGTAACAAGTCGGATATCAAAGACGAAGAATATCAAGAGTTCTACAAGCATGTTTCTCACGATTTCGCCGATCCACTGGTTTGGAGTCATAACCGTGTAGAAGGCAAAAACGACTACACCAGTCTTTTGTACATCCCAGCAAAAGCCCCGTGGGATATGATGAACCGCGACCATAAGAGTGGTCTAAAACTGTATGTTCAGCGCGTATTTATTATGGATGACGCTGAGCAGTTTATGCCTTCTTACCTGCGTTTTGTGCGTGGCTTGATAGATTCAAATGACCTTCCGCTAAACGTTTCGCGTGAAATCCTTCAGGACAACAAGGTAACGCAATCACTTCGCGGCGCGTGTACTAAGCGCGTACTTACTATGCTAGAGCGCATGGCGAAAAATGACGAAGAGAAATACCAATCGTTCTGGAAAGAGTTTGGTCTTGTGTTGAAAGAAGGTCCTGCTGAGGATATGTCGAACAAAGAGAAGGTGGCAGGTCTACTGCGCTTTGCTTCGACAGAGGTTGATTCTTCAGAGCAGACGATTTCATTGGCTTCTTATGTCGAACGCATGAAAGAAGGTCAAGATAAGATCTACTACCTAACGGCAGATAGCTACGCAGCCGCGAAGAACAGCCCACACCTAGAGCAGTTCAAAGCTAAGGGTATTGAAGTTGTCTTGATGTATGACCGCATCGACGAATGGCTAATGAATTACCTGACAGAATTTGATGGTAAGCAGTTCCAGTCAATCACTAAAGCGGGTCTTGATCTGAGCAAGTTTGAAGGCGAAGAAGAGAAAGAGAAGCAAAAAGAGACGGAAGAAGAGTTCAAGTCAGTGGTCGAGCGCACGCAAACCTACCTGGGTGATCGCGTTAAAGAAGTTCGCACCACGTTCAAACTAGCCAACACTCCTGCTGTTGTAGTGACTGATGATTTCGAAATGGGTACACAAATGGCCAAGCTTCTGGAAGCTGCAGGTCAGGAAGTACCAGAAGTGAAGTACATCTTCGAGATTAACCCTGAGCATGAGCTGGTTAAACGCATGGCTGATGAAGCTGACGAACAAGCCTTTGGTCGTTGGGTTGAGGTACTTCTTGGTCAAGCGATGCTCGCTGAGCGTGGCTCGATGACCGATCCTTCTCAATTCTTGGGTGCGATCAACAAGCTTTTGGCTAAAGTCTAATTCCCTTGCGGACTTTGACACCCTAGTCTAATTCAAGAGCTCGACGTTTCGAGCTCTTGTTTTCTCAGGGGTAAACGCACACTTTTAGGTAACTTTAGAGTGCATTGAAGCATCTTTAGACACTTTTGGCGTCAAGCAAGCGATTTCTATGATAGAATGCGCGCCAAGTTAAAGATTCAACTATTTTTGAATAAACCGTTTATACCGAAACGTATCGCAGCAAGCATGCCTTAATGGCGTCAAAAGTAGTGGGCTTCGGTATAAATCTTTTTTTATATAAGAGGACAAGTCATGCGCATCATTCTTTTAGGTGCTCCAGGTGCAGGTAAAGGCACACAAGCTCAATTCATCATGGAAAAATACGGTATTCCACAAATTTCTACTGGTGACATGCTACGTGCAGCAATCAAAGCAGGCACTGAGCTTGGTAAGAAAGCGAAAGCAGTTATCGATGCAGGTCAACTTGTATCTGACGACATCATTCTTGGTCTGATCAAAGAGCGTATCGCTCAAGATGACTGTGAGAAAGGTTTCCTACTAGACGGTTTCCCACGCACTATCCCTCAGGCTGACGGCCTAAAAGAGATGGGTGTAGAAGTTGATTACGTAATCGAATTCGACGTAGCTGATGACGTTATCGTTGAGCGTATGGCAGGTCGTCGTGCTCACCTAGCTTCTGGTCGTACTTACCACGTTGTTTACAATCCACCTAAAGTGGAAGGTAAAGATGATGTGACTGGTGAAGACCTAGTAGTTCGTGATGACGACAAAGAAGAGACAGTACGTGCACGTCTAGGTGTATACCACGACCAAACTGCACCTCTGATTGCTTACTACGGTAAGGAAGCTGAAGCAGGCAACACTAAGTACCTAAAATTTGATGGTACTAAGCAAGTTGCAGACGTAAGTGCAGATATCGAAAAAGCACTGTCTTAATTCACTTTTGTGAATCTGTTAAAAGAAAACGACCTTTATAGGTCGTTTTTTTTGATCCAAGGAAAGCGAGCATCGGTATATAATCCGCTTAGCAATCATATGAAAAACAAAGGAAGTCTATGAGCGAATCGTCAAAAACAGGTGTGCTACTGGTCAATCTTGGTACTCCTGACGAGCCGACAGCGAAAGGCGTGAAACGCTTTCTTGAGGAGTTTTTACATGACCATCGTGTCGTTGATATGACCCGTTGGATTTGGTGCCCAGTGTTACATGGCATTATCCTCCCAATTCGCTCGCCTAAGGTAGCGAAGGCTTACCAGTCCGTGTGGATGGATGAAGGTTCACCGCTGATGGTTTACTCAAAGCGTCAGGCTGCGAAGCTGGAGCAAGAACTTGGACTTCCGGTAGCGCTTGGTATGAGTTATGGCAACCCGTCGCTTAAAGCCGGTATTGACCAACTTCTCGAACAAGGCGTTGAGAAAGTGGTGGTGCTGCCGTTATACCCGCAATATTCAGGTACGACTACCGCTGCCGCGTTCGACGGTATTGCCAAAGCATGCAAGTCCATTTCTACTATCCCAGCGATGACTTTGATACGTGATTATCATGATCACCCTTTGTATATCAAAGCGCTTGCTGACAACGTGCGAGCACATTGGGAGAAAAATGGCCGCGCAGACTATCTGTTATGCTCTTACCATGGCATACCAAAGCGCTACGCGGATAACGGCGATGTGTATCCGCAGCACTGTAAAGCCACGACAGAGTTACTAAGAGCAGAGTTAGGGCTTGATGAGTCACAAATGGGAATGAGCTACCAGTCTATTTTTGGTCGTGAGGAATGGCTTAAGCCATACACCGACAAAACCTTAGAGCAGATGCCAAGTCAGGGTATCAAGTCGATTGATATTATGACCCCAGCCTTCTCAGTGGACTGCCTAGAAACGCTGGAAGAGATTGCGATTGAAGCGAAAGAGACGTTTCTAGAAGCTGGGGGCGAGCAGTATCGTTACATCCCATGTCTGAACGATTCAGATGAGCATATCGCGATGATGGCTCAATTGATTCAAAGCGCTTAGAAAATCCAATCAGATACAAAAAGGCCCATCACTTAAGTGACGGGCCTTTCCATTTAACTCAATCAAAGCTTAGACAAGCTGAGCTTGCTGCTCTTCTACTTGCTCGGCGTTACTAGGCGCGCCTTGCTCAGCACCGTGCATCCACTTAACGAGCGTGTTCGCAAACATCAGCAGGATAACACCACAGATGACAGCCGTTACTGCGATGCCACCAAAGATAGCCATAGCACCTAGTTCACCAACGTGAGAACCAATTAGACCTGCAACATAGTTTGCGATTGCATTGAAACCAAACCATGCACCCATCATGAGAGAGGCTAAACGTAGTGGGGCAAGTTTAGTCACCAAAGATAGACCAATTGGCGATAGACAAAGTTCACCTAACGTATGGAAGAAAAACGCACCGACAAGCCATAGCATTGACGTTTTAACGCTGGTATCGCCACCTTGCTCTAGTACTGCACCAACCATGCATAGGAAACCTGCTGCTAGGAAAAATAGCGCTAGCGCGAATTTCACAGGCGAGTTTGGTTCACGTTTGCCAAGCTTCACCCAAATAGCCGCTAGCACAGGTGCTAGGGTAATGATGAAGAATGGGTTCAGTGACTGGAACCAAGCTGCAGGGACTTCAAAGTCACCAATCATACGGTCGGTATACTGCTGGGTATAGATGTTCATCAGGCCACCCGCTTGCTCAAAGCCAGCCCAGAAAACGATAACAAACAGACCCATGATAAGGATGACCTTCAGGCGGTCGACCTCTTCACGAGTAAGAGGGGCTTTGGTCTCAGATTTATTCAGTGCTTTTGCGCGTGCAGCTGCTGGCACGTTACCAATTTCACCTAACCAAGAGTTTGCCATGGTCAACTGCATGATAAGGCTAAATACCATACCAACACCGGCAACGACGAAACCAGCAGACCAGCCAAATGAGTCTGTCGCTGAACCTACGACGATACCCGCTAGCAGTGCGCCAAGGTTGATGCCCATGTAGAAAATAGTGAACGCGCCATCACGACGGTTATCGCCTTCTTCGTAAAGATCGCCAACCATAGTTGAGATGTTTGGCTTAAACATACCGTTACCGGCAATCAGTAGCGCCAGACCACCGTAGAACAGATGTGCACTTGGCTCACCAGATGCCGCTGCAGCTAGGGTAAACTGACCTGCGGCCATAAGGACGCCACCGATAATGATAGACTTACGCTGACCCAAGTAGTTATCGGCAATGTAACCGCCAATAAGTGGCGTAATGTAAACTAGTCCAGTATAGATACCATAGAGATCTAGAGCATCTTTAGTCGACCAGCCCATACCACCGTTGATTGTTGTATCGGTCAGGAAAAGAACCAGAATTGCGCGCATGGCGTAATAGGAGAAGCGCTCCCACAGTTCGGTTCCGAACAGTAGAAACAGGCCGCGAGGGTGACCTAAGATGTTGCGTTGTGCTGTCATAAGTTTTACTAATTTTAGTTATCAAAGAATATAATGTGCCAACTGGTATACCTGACAAAATTAATTACTGCAATGATGTAAAAATATAGATTTTGTGAATATAATGTTTAACGGGATGAAATGTAAGGAAATTTTTCATGGTGGGTACGTAAAAGATGTGCTGCAAACTAATATTTCATTTTTATTTTTCCGTCATCCATTCGGAAATTTCATCGGTAAGGTCGCAGACCTCTATAGGTTAGTCGCGCATACGGTTCTGTTTAGTGGTAGGATGCAAAAAACAAAATTTTCGAATAGCTAAAATGAAACGTTGGTATTTGCTTTATTGCAAGCGCGGTGAACAAGCCCGCGCGAAAATGCATCTCGAGAATCAAGGCTTAGAGTGCTATTACCCTGAAGTGGAAATAGAGAAGATTCTTCGAGGAAAGAGACAGAAGGTAAAAGAGCCTCTTTTCCCTTCTTATGTGTTTGTTCACTTTGATTATGAACAAGGGCCTTCTTTTACTACCGTCCGCTCTACTCGTGGTGTCGTGGACTTCATTCGCTTTGGTGCTCACCCTCAAGAGGTTGATCCGGCTTTAATCGACGAGCTTGAGAAGTTGGCGACACATCCAGAAGAACCAGAAACGGATGCGCTGCCTAAACAGGGTGAAGCAATTCGAGTGACGGGTGGACAGTTCGCTGGCATCGACGCCATCTTCCAAGAGGCGGATGGTGAAGCTCGTTCCATCATGTTGGTGAAGATGATTAATCGACCGGTGCAGGTGAGTATCGACAACAAAGATCTCGATATTTAATCTTCTGAACGCGAAAAACAAAAAACCTCAGCGGTATCGGCTGAGGTTTTTTTATTTCAATCAAGCTTGATTAGTTGTTGCTGTGTAGCTCGCTGTTTAGCTCTACCGCTGTCTTGTTGGTTAGGCACTCAATCTGACCTGTTACCGAGTTACGACGGAACAGTAGATCTGGCTTACCTGCAAGATCACGGGCTTTAACAATTTCAACTTCAGCGCCAGATGCATCAAGCATACGTACCTTTGAACCAGCCGTTACATACAGACCAGATTCAACCGTACAACGGTCACCTAGAGGGAAGCCTAGACCTGCGTTCGCGCCTAGTAGTGAGTTCTCACCGATAGATACAACCACTGTACCACCGCCAGATAGCGTGCCCATGATAGAAGCACCACCACCGATGTCAGAACCATTACCCACAACAACACCAGCAGAAATACGACCTTCAACCATGCTTACGCCCGTTGTACCTGCGTTGAAGTTAATGAAGCCTTCATGCATAACGGTTGTACCTTCGCCAACGTGAGCACCAAGACGCACACGAGAGGTATCAGCAATACGAACGCCTGTTGGTACCACGTAATCAACCATTTTAGGGAACTTATCGACACAATCGACCGTCAGCGTTTCACCTGCTAGACGTGCTTCGATTTGACGCTCTGCCAGTTCTGGTAGGTCGATTGGACCTTGGCTAGTCCAAGCGATGTTGTGTAGTAGGCCAAAGATGCCATCTAGTACCGTACCGTGGGGTTGAACTAGGCGATTTGAGATAAGCTGCAGCTTAAGGAAGCCTTCGGCAACAGATTGTGGTTTCTCATCAGTCGCCAGAACGACAAGAACCAGTGGCTGTGAAGAGCTTGCCGCTTTTTCAGCAAATGCTGCATTTTCTGCATCACCGTTTGCTGAGAATGCACCCGCTAGAGCTGCACTTTGTGCTGGAGTAATTTCGATAGCTTGGTTGCCTTCCGCATAACCTGAAACCTCAGCAACAGCTGCGATTAGGGCGTCAGATGGGTTTAGACGTGGGTTTGGAAAGAACGCTTCGATGATTTTACCGTCGCGGTTTTTGGTTGCAGTACCAAAAGCAATTGAGAACGCTGCCATGACTCTATTTCTCCATGTATAGATTTGTCTTAAAGCCGCCGCGATTGGCAGCGACTTTAGGTAATTTGTTGGTAATCATCTTAAAGAGTGGTTTCGGCAGATGAAAGGGCAAAAGCGACAAAAGTCTGTAAAACGATACCCTTTGTCTTTTTAGCGATGTTTTTTCCTATTAAGAAATAGGGTGGACGCTATGCGCTAACAATTAAACGCATTATGTCACTTTTCCCAAGATAGAAATCGCCTCATGAATGCCCTCAATGAGCATCTGTGTGCCAATCACAGCAAGAATGAGACCCATCATTTTGGTGATAACAGACAGCACACTAGGGCCGAGTGCTTTCACGAGTCGCTCACCTGAAATAAATAGAAAATAGGTAATGGCACAAAGCACACCGAAACTGATAATGGTGATAATCACCTCTGAGATACCGCCCGTTGTAGCGAAGTTCATGGCGGTGGCGATAGTGCCTGGCCCAGCTAAAATTGGCATAGCCAGTGGGGAGACAGCAATACTCAATGAGGCGTTTTGTTGAGCATCAGAAGTGGCGGCTTTTTTAGTGGAGTCATGATTGTTCGAGCCTTGCAACATGTTGAAGCCTATCAGGAACACTAAGATACCGCCCGTGATTCTCAACGCGTATAAGGTGATACCAAACAGGTCAAAGATAAGCTTCCCGCTGACGGCAAAAATCGTAATAAGTAAGAATGCCAGCGAGACTGAGCGTAGTGCGATTGCTTTGGTGGTGGCTCGATCTTCGTCACCGGTAAGACCCAAGAAAATAGGCGTATTAGCGATAGGGTTCATGATGGCAAAAAAGCCCATAAACACGGTGACAATATGAATAATCAGCTCTTTCATATAATTGAAATTCCTAGAGTTGCTATGCAAAGCGGGACAGTTCAATCATAGGAGCTTAAAACAAAATAGCCAGTAAAAACCTCGCGGCTTACTGGCTATTTTTATAATCATCTAGGTGCTTAAGCTGCGTCTTCTTCTTCGCTTGGCTCGTCGACAGCTTTAACCACTTTTGGCTTTTTTGGTGTCGGTTTGCGTTTCGCACCCAGTGCATATAGCACTTCTTCTTTGCGCTGTGCAAGATACAAAGATAGCTCTTCTTGCTTTTCTTCGTCTTCGATAAGGTTGCTTTCACCTAGCAGAGAAAACAGCTCATCCGCCATATCCAACATTTTGTCATAAGCGTCAGCTTCTGCTTTAGAGGTAAAAGTCATCTTTTCTTCTCCGTTGCGTTCCACCACGTACTTGACGATTACAGCCATGGTTAATCCTCTAGATAGTTCAATTTTGAAAAGTATAATACTGTCTGTTTATACAGATGCCAGATCCTAATGTCCAGTCGCGGGCGCAAAAGTGAGACCTGTTTGCCTAAATCCTATCCGAGTTGTTGTCGTCCCAGCCTTGGCAGAAATCAATAAAACGTTTAAGGAGAGGGCTCTGGTACTTTTCTTTGTGAACCAATAGCCAAAAACGGCGCTTCATATCCAATGAAATAGGGACCTCATGAAGTCTTCCATCGTCGATAGCGGTTTGCGCGGCAAGTTTCGACAGACAAGCTAAGCCTAAGTTGGCGGACACGCTGTTGATAATGGCTTCAGTGGTGTTGAGCTCGAAGGCTTCATGCCAGACTTCGATCCTTGGCGCGACGGTGCGTAGAAAGAATTCGCGAGTACCTGACCCAGGTTCACGCAGAATCCAATCACTGTTCTCAAGGTCACTCAACGTAACTTGTTGCTGCTTAGCAAGCGGGTGCTTTGGTGATGTCACGATGCACATTTCATCTTCACTGAACGGGTGGCTATCCAACTCTGGGTGCAATGTTTTGCCCTCGACTAGACCAATATCCAACTCATAATCGATAAGCTTTTGGCAAATCAACGCAGTATTTGAGATGAACAGCTGCTGAGATTTGTGATGATGAGCTTCGCGAAAGTCACTCAAAAGGAATGGTGCCATTTGGTTGCCAACCGTATCACTGGCTCCGATGCGAAGTATGCCTCGATAACTTTGCTCATCGCTGTAAAGCGATTCTATATCGCGACTACGGCATAAAAGCTCGTCGGCGAGAGGCAGAAGTTTTTGACCTTCTTGATTGATAACTAAGCGATTGTTAACGCGGTCAAACAGGGCATGACCTATCTGTTTTTCTAGCTCACTCAAGGACATACTGACGGCTGCTTTTGACAGAAACAGGGTCTCAGAGGCGGCGGTTAGAGTCTGGTGTTGAGTGACAGCCACAAAGACTTTGAGCTGTTTTAGGGAGATATGCGGCTTCATGTTCAGTTTGTCTTAACGTCGACCTTAAAAAATTTGATGTATGTAAACTTAAGCTGGGTTTACACTTAGCGCAACTGATTATTTGAGGTGATTAAAATGATTGCTACCGTAAGAAGAGCACACAACAAAGTGAAGGGCGCGCCTACTCCAATGGCAGGTCTAGCTCTTGGTATCGCAAGTTTAGGATGGTGTTGGGAGAATGCACTGCCATTCCATCATGTTGCTCAATGGACGGGGGCTGCAATTGCGACAGTGCTGTTAAGTATCCTTGCGTACAAGTATTTGTTCCACAATCACTCGCTACGCCAAGAGCTTGCACATCCAGTAGTAGGAAGCGTTGCGCCAACTTTTGCGATGGGCTCAATGGTGGTCTCTAACTCGGTTGGACAGTTCTTTCCAATTCTAGGTGATGGCATTTGGTTAGGTGCTGTGGCGCTGCACATTGTGTTCTTAGCGAGCTTTGTTTATCACAGAGCCCGTAACTTTGAGCTTCACCACATGGTACCAAGCTGGTTTGTTCCGCCAGTGGGTCTTGTGGTCGCGGACGTATCTTTTTCTGGTAACCCAAGTCTTCAGTGGGTCGCCGATGCAACTCTTTATTTTGGCTTGGCGACCTACGCTGTGATGCTTCCAACGATGATTTATCGTTTGATCTTCACACATGAGATCCCAGACGCAGCGAAACCAACGATTGCGATCATGGCAGCGCCAGCAAGTCTCTCTCTTGCAGGCTATTTAACGGTGACCACGCAGCCTTCACCAGTGATCATTGCTCTACTATTTGGTATCGGTGTGTTGATGACCATGGTTATCTATTTAGCGTTTTTAAAACTGCTTCGCCTGCCATTTAGCCCAGGTTATGCCGCATTCACATTCCCTACGGTCATTAGTGCAACGGCGCAATACAAATTGGCGGCGTGGATGGGGACGCAAGGAGCAGCTGCAGAGATGATTAACCAAGTGAGAACCATTGCGAACATCGAACTTGGTATCGCGACTGTCGTGGTAAGTTATGTTGCGCTTCGCTACCTTGGCGCTTATTTACCCAAAGGAGTAAGTAACCCAGCGTAAAGTAGTAAATAAGGCGTCTAAATGGACATGAATACACAGGGACTGTGTTAATCTTGTGGTAAGGCAATTAGCGAAAGGCGCGACGTCAGGTGTTCACCGTTTACCACTCAAATCAAATAGATGTGCTCAAGTCTTTATTGGTTCAGCTCATCAAGTTGGACCCACTTCAAAACCCATTTGAGAAAGAACAGATTCTGGTACAAAGCCCAGGCATGTCTCAGTGGCTTAAAATGGCGCTGGCACAAGAGTTTGGTATTGCTGCCAACATTGACTTCCCATTACCCGCGACTTTTATTTGGGATAGGTTTGTTCAAGTACTCGATGATGTGCCGAAACGCAGCGCCTTTAATAAAGAAGCGATGACGTGGAAGATCATGCATCTGTTGCCAAAACATCTCGATGACCCAGATTTCGCACCGCTAGCCCAATATCTCAGTGATGATAGTGACGCCTCCAAACGCTATCAGCTTGCTGAAAAAATCGCCGATATTTATGATGGTTATCTGGTTTATCGCCCAGAGTGGATTGCGACTTGGGAAGCAGGACAAAGTGTTGTTGAGCTAGAGGGCGAGCAGCCTTGGCAACCCAAACTGTGGCAAGCCCTTTATGACCATACCGTGGCACTCGAGCAATCGCCTTATCATCGCGCCAACCTTTATGAACATTTCATTGATGAGCTAGAAAGCAATAAAGACGTTAAGACGCACGGTTTAAGCCAGTTGCCCAAACGACTGTTTGTGTTCGGCATCTCCTCGCTGCCACCTCGTTACCTTGATGCGTTAAAAGCGCTAGGGGAACACATCGATGTTCACCTAATGTTTACTAACCCTTGTCGTTTCTATTGGGGAGAAGTTCGCGACCGAAAATACCTTGCTCGATTAGCCGCGGCGAAACGCAAGCAACTGAGCGACCTCGATAGCTTTGTCTCTAGCCAAGACTGGCAAGAGGGGGATTGGGCGTTCGCGCAGCAGCTCAAAGGTGACATCGAGGCGAACGTTGACGACGAGTTGCACCTGTCTGAGGTCGGCAATAGTTTACTGGCATCGATGGGCAAGTTAGGTCGCGATAATTTGTATCTGCTGTCTCAGCTTGAATCGAATGAAATAGAGGCGTTTGTAGAAGTCGAGCGCAATACTCTACTGCAAAATATTCAAGCGGATATTCTTAACCTCGACGAGCATCAAGATGACACCTTGTTGTTGTCTTCTGAGCATAAACCCTGCATCGAAGCATCGGACAACTCGCTCTCTGTGCATGTCTGCCACAGCCCAATGCGTGAAGTGGAAGTGCTCCACGATAATCTGCTCGCGATGTTTGACCAGAACCCAGAGCTAAAACCGCGCGACATTATTGTGATGGTGGCGGATATTAACGCCTACAGTCCGGCTATCCAGGCGGTATTTGGTAATGCATCCGGTGAGCGTTATATTCCGTTTTCGATCTCTGACCGCACGGCGGATAAAGAAAGTCCGTTGCTGAATGCGTTCAATCAACTTTTGCAGTTGCCAGAGCTGCGCTGCACCAGCAGTGAAGTGTTGGAACTGCTCGAAGTGCCTGCCATTATGGCTCGTTTCGACATTAATGAGCATGAATTTTCAACCTTACGCGCGTGGGTCGAAGAGGCTCAAATCCGTTGGGGGATCGATGCTCACACTGCCAGTGAGTTTGACCTGCCAGAATTTGGGCAAAACTCGTGGATGTTTGGTATCTCACGCATGCTAGCTGGCTATGCAATCAGCGAGCAAGCAGGACTCTTAATGGTGGGCGGTGAAGGTATTTCACCTTATGAGCAGACTCAAGGCATGCAGGCGGAAACCGCAGGCAAACTGGCGCAGTTCATTGACAAGTTGGCACACTATCGCGGCGCACTCACTCAAACTATGTCGATATCAAGCTGGCAGCAACACATTAACCAGCTGGTGGATGACTTTTTTGCCGTCGATATTGAAGGCGAGGTCGTCGTGAAGTCGATTCGCGATACCCTGTCTGGGCTCAGTGAGCAGCTTGCAGATGCCCGCTATGATGAGTCGCTATCGCCAAGAATTATTCGCCAGTATTTTCTAGATAAACTCTCGGGCTCTCGAGTCAGTCAACGATTCTTGGCGGGGCAGGTAAACTTCTGCACACTCATGCCAATGCGCTCGATTCCGTTTAACACGGTATGCCTCTTAGGTATGAATGATGGCGTTTATCCGAGAAGTGTACCGCCAGAGAGTTTTGACTTAATGACGGGACGCACCAAGCCAGGTGACCGTTCTAGACGCGATGACGACCGATACCTCTTTTTAGAGGCCATGTTATCCGCTCAGCAAACCCTATATATCAGCTATGTAGGACGCTCAATTCAAGACAATACCGAACGTGTTCCCTCTGTTTTGGTCTCAGAGTTATTAGAATACTGCGAGCAAAACTATTGTTTGGTGGGTGATGAGGCGCTCGATGTGGATACATCAGGAGCAAAACTCACTAAGTCACTTTGTCATGAATACCCTATGGTGCCCTTTAGTGCTGCACACTTTGATTCTACGTACGGTATTCAAAGCTACGCAGCGGAGTGGCTGCCTTCGGCATGGCAAACCACACAAGTCGCTGCACAACAAACCAGTGCGCCATTCCATCTAGATCCTATTGATAGGGTTGAGGGGGAGAGAATCGAACTCGATCTCTCTGAGTTGCACCGTTTTTGGCGCTTGCCCGTGCAGTATCTGTTCAACCGACGCCTGCAGGTCAACTTTGATGAAAGCTTATTGGGTATCGAAGATGAAGAGCCGTTTGCATTAAATGGACTAGAGAGCTTTGGCTTACGCAAATCGCTGCTGGATGTCTTGATTGAGCCGGAAGATCAAGCGAACAAGCTGGCTCATTTCAAAGCACAGCAGAAAGCGCAGGGCTACCTACCTGTGAACCAGTTCGGAGAGCTTGAGTTTGCCTCTAACGTGGCTCAGACCCAAGACCTTGCTGAGGCTATAGTTCCGTTAACAGCCAATGAACTCGACGGCATCGAAATCGATATCTCAATTCCTTTGAAAAAAGTGTCAGTGACCCTACAAGGTTGGGTGACCAACTGCTATCAGAGCGGACTGGTCCGCTATCGAAGCGGAAGATTGCGTGCCAGTGATTACCTGGCAGCCTGGATCGATCATCTGCTGGTCTCGGTCTCCGGTCATCAGACGCGCACCCACATGCTGGCATACGACAAAAAAGAGGGCGTGGTGCACCGCATCTACCCTGTTATGTCCGCAGATGAAGCGATGAACTATTTAACACAGTTAGTCAGCCTGTTTGTCGATGGCTTAGATAGCCCGTTGAGTTATTTCCCAGAAACCGCATTAGCAGGTATCGAAGCCAACTACAGTCGCGGTCAATGGAGCCCTAACGATGATAAAATGATCAGCAAAATGCAGGCACGTTTTGTAGGGGGCTACATGCAGACAGGTGAAGGGGAAAACGCGTACATTTCTCGCGTATGGAGTGAGTGGAGCGATGCGCTAGCTAACGATGCCAAGCAGTTGGCTCATTTGGTGTTAGAGGCGCCGAGAACAAAGAGTGTGAGTGCTGAGGAATATTACTCGCAGAGTACCTGACAAAGAGGGAGTGGCCGCCAGTCTTTATAATAGTGTGTAGGGAGAGTGCTGGGCGGCCGATGAGGGTCAGAGGGACCCGTATTTCTGCGAAGAATAGTAGGCGTAGCGGGTGATTAAATCCGTGAATAAGATCGCAACTTACATACTAATTAATTATATCTACTTGTTTTGAATTGGATTTTAAGCGTTGGATCACACAGTTGAGTTTGAACATGCAGCCAGAGAATAAAAAGCCGACAGCCCTAGACACCATGACCTTTCCTTTGCATGGTGCTCGTTTGATTGAAGCATCAGCGGGAACAGGCAAAACCTTTACCATAGCGGGTCTTTACTTGAGGCTGCTGCTTGGTCACGGTAACGATGGCAGTCAGCATCGTCAGCCACTCACGGTCGATCAGATTCTCGTGGTGACCTTTACTGAGGCGGCGACTGCTGAACTTCGTGATCGCATTCGTGCACGCATACATCAAGCACGTATTGCCTTTGCCCGCGGAGAAAGCAGTGATCCTGTTATCCAGCCGCTGCTGGAAGAGGTGACTGACCACAGATACGCTACTGAGACCTTGCTTCAAGCCGAGAGGCAAATGGATGAAGCCGCGGTGTATACGATTCACGGCTTTTGTCAGAGAATGTTGACGCAAAACGCCTTTGAGTCCGGTGCTCGATTCAATAATGAGTTTGTGACAGACGAAAGCCGGCTAAAAGCTCAAGTGGCTGCCGATTTTTGGCGAAGTCAGTTTTATCCATTGAACCTAGAGATGGCATCAGAGGTTCGTAAACTGTGGGCGACACCGAGTGCACTGCTTAGTGATATTAGCCGTTACTTAACTGGTCCTGCGATTACCATGCAGGGCGTTGAGGGCAGCGTCGATATTGCCGCTTTGCACCAAGCCAATCTAGACCGAATCAAGACGTTAAAAGCGAACTGGTTGGCAGTATCCGATGATGTCGTGCCTTGTATCTCGCAATCCGATGTGAATAAACGCAGCTACACCAAAAAATCGCTTCCTAGTTGGGTTGAAGGCATTACTTATTGGGCTCAGCAAGAGACTCTTGATTATGGTTTGCCAAGTGCATTAGAGAAGTTTTCTCAATCGATACTGATTGAAAAAACACCGAAAGGTGAAGCGCCTTCGATGAGCGTTTTTTCCGAGATAGAAGCGTTCTTGGCCACGCCTCCTGAGCTAAAAACGCCTCTGTTGGCAATGGCGATCCATCAGTGCCGGACGCGTCTTGCGCTCGCGAAAGAGCAGAAACAATGGCTGTCATTTGATGACCTACTGACTCAGCTTTCAGCCGCGCTGGATCTGGAGTCTGGTGACATGCTAGCTGAGAAAATTCGCACTCAATTTCCCGTTGCGATGATTGATGAGTTTCAAGATACCGACCCGCTTCAGTATCAGATTTTTAGCTCAGTCTATTTAAGCCATCCAGAGTGTGGTTGGTTTATGATCGGTGACCCAAAGCAGGCGATTTATGGCTTCCGTGGGGCGGATATTTTCACCTATATTCAAGCCAGAAATCAGGTGGTTGATCACTACACGTTAGGGACCAACTGGCGCTCCAGTGAGCGCATGGTTAATAGCGTTAATACGCTTTTTGATCGCGCCGATTCGCCGTTCCTTTATGACAGCGATATCCCATTTTATCCTGTGAATGCGAGCCCGAAAGCGGGTGGTCGCCAATGGCAAAAAAGTGGCGAAGCGCAGCCAGCACTGCAGTTTTGGCTCCAAGAAGCGGAAGCGCCACTACCAAAAGGTGACTACCAGCAGCACATGGCTGCCGCAACAGCGCAACACATCAAAATGGTGCTTACCGAATCGCAAACCAGCGATGTGGTGTTGGCGGATGGCGATAAGCAGCATCCGGTCGAGGCGGGTGATATTGCCGTGCTGGTAAGAACCGGTAGCGAAGGGCAACTTATCAAACAAGCTCTGGCGGAGCGAGGCATTGCCAGCGTCTATTTATCCAATCGCGACAGTGTGTTTGGCAGCCCAGTTGCTGAAGATATGCTGCGCTTAATGCAGGCGATATGGTATCAAGACGATGAGCGCCTGTTAAAAGGGGCATTAGCATCTGAGCTATTTGCACTGCCCGCAAATGAGCTAGACGGCCTCAACAATCATGAAAACCTGTGGGAGCAGGTTGTTGGTGAATTTCGCGATTACCGACAGCTGTGGCAATTGAGGGGCGTATTGCCGATGCTGCGCTCAGTGCTGTTTAAGCGTGAGATGTCGAATCGATTATTGTCCACGGTGGGGGGTGAGCGCCTACTGACCGACTATTTGCACCTCGGTGAGCTGCTGCAAGCGGCGCGACAAGATGTAGAGAGTGATACAGCCTTGCTGCGCTGGTTTGCTCAGTCTATTGAAGATGCCAAGCAAGGTCTTGGTGGGGGCGATGACCACATTCAGCGCCTCGAGTCAGAGCGAAATCTCGTTCAAATCATCACCATACATAAATCTAAAGGGTTGGAATACGATCTCGTCTATTTGCCGTTTGCTGTCAGTTATCGTGAGGCGATGGAGGCGAAGTACTATGATGAGCAGGCTAAGCAATCCACTCTCGATCTAAGAAAGTCAAAAGAGGCGCTGGCTCAGGCAGACAAAGAGCGCTTAGCGGAAGACCTACGACTCATCTATGTGGCCCTCACCCGCGCCGTTTACGCTTGCTTTATCGGTATCGCACCGCTTAGAAATGGACGTTCAACCAAAGAGCCAACCGGCGTTCATCACAGTGCGCTGGGTTATCTGGTTCAAAATGGTCAAGAGCTCGGTGTCAGTGAGCTAGGCGCCATGCTTGCTGAGCTGGCGAACCATTCCGGTGATATTGCGGTGATAGCGCCGCCAGAGCCTGATGACTCACGCTATCAAGCGCCTCAAGCTGAGCTTTCAGAGCTAAGCGCGAAAGAGCAAACGCAAGACATTGACCGCGATTGGCGTCTCACCAGTTACTCGGCCCTAGTGAAGCAAAGTAGCCATGGCAGTAGCGATGAAGTCTTTATAGAAGAGTCGGGCTTGGATATTGACTCTTCCGATGATGAGCAGCTTGACCCACTGCTAGAGCCAGAGAAAACCATCTTCCATTTCCCGAAGGGAGCGAGGCCCGGTACCTTCCTCCACACGGTGTTTGAAGAGATTGAGTTTACTGAACCTGCTGGCTCTGAAGGCAACTCGCAAATCATTGCTGAGCTACTTGAAAAAGAACAGTATGACCCTGAGTGGCTGCCTGTACTTACAGAGCTGGTGGATCAAGTGATGAACACGGCATTGGATGGCGATGCACTGTTTTTAAGAGATAAGGGCATTGATAAGCGCTTGGTTGAGATGGAGTTTTTGCTGCCCATTGATGTTTTGGATGCGCCATCCCTCAACCGAGTCATCCAAAGGCATGATAGCCTGTCAGCAAAAGCTCATGAGCTTGGCTTCTATACCGTAAAAGGCATGCTTAAAGGCTTTATCGATTTGGTGTTTGAGCATCAAGGTAAGTACTTTGTACTCGATTGGAAGTCGAACTATCTGGGCGATGATGTGAGCTGTTATCAACGCTCACAGCTTGAGCATGCCATGGTCGACCATCGCTACGACTTACAGTATCAAATTTACGCTTTAGCTCTGCATCGCTTTTTGAAAACACGTATTCCAAATTATGACTACGACACGCATGTTGGCGGGGTTTATTATCTATTCTTGCGAGGTATTGAGCCTAATTCAGATTCGGGGATATTCAGTGCTCGCCCAACAAAAGCCATGATTGAGGCGTTAGATGGTCTGTTTTTCGGAGCGCAACCTTCTCACAATCAAGGTATGGAAAGCGCAGAGAGTAATGAAACTGACGCTACTACCGATGGAGAAAATCAACAAATGGGGCTTGGATTTTGATGACGACTAGCCGGACGTTCGCACTGTGGATCGAGGATTTAGTGGCGAAGAAGTGCCTTAGACCACTCGATTATCAATTTGCAAAGTTTGTTGCCTCGATAGAGACCCAATACGCTGATGAAGTGATGTGGTTGGCGGCATTGGTAAGTGCTCAGTTAGGTCAGGGGCACATATGTGTCAACTTAGACAGTGACCTCACAGAGCAGGCGTTGATGCCTTCACCGGATTTGATAGGTCTCTACGGCGCGGCAGCAGTCCCTCTAGAGGATAAAGTTGCCAAGGTTGATTGGTCGCTAGTCATTGATAAGGCATCAACCATTAGCCAGCTTGAGGCAGAGAATGCACAGTTGGCGACAGTGACGCCTTTAGTTTGGCAGCATCATCGTCTCTATTTGCAGCGCTATTTTGCGTACGAACAGACCATTGCCGAGCGTTTGCTTGCCATGGCCACGCCTATTGAGCTTTCAGCTTCGCAGATTCAATCTGCGGCGACCATGCTTGACCAGCTATTCGCGCGCGAGTATCACTACCTTTATTCTGCGCTAGCCAATCAATCAAAAGGGTCGAGTAATCAGGTCTCACGCCAGCAGATCGTGTGTGACTTTCTCGATGTGATAGACGAGCAAGCCATAGATTTGGAGCGAGTAGAAAGTACTTTAAGTGCTGCGCGCTCAGCATCAGACTTACAGCCTCTAGACAACGTGATACCTCTAACGGCTTGCCTCAACTGGCAGAAAGTGGCCGCGGCCGTGGCACTGACTAGGCGTTTTGCGGTGATTTCTGGTGGGCCTGGAACGGGCAAAACCACTACAGTCACCAAATTGCTCGCCGCTATGGTCAATCAGGCGAATCAACAGGGAGAGTCGCCGACGATTAAGCTGGTGGCGCCAACGGGTAAGGCAGCCGCGCGATTGACGGAGTCTATTGGTAAGGCCGTTGACTCATTGGCATTAGACCCTGAGCTTAAGGCGAGTATTCCGACCGAGTCGAGTACGCTGCATCGCTTATTAGGTGCTATTCCTGGACGAGTTGAATTTAGGCACAATCAATCCAATCCATTGCATTTGGATGTGTTGGTGCTCGATGAAGCCTCCATGGTCGATCTGCCGATGATGCATCGACTGTTGGATGCACTGCCGTCTCATGCGCGGCTGATATTGTTGGGGGATAAAGATCAGCTCGCGTCAGTAGAGGCTGGGGCCGTGTTGTCTGATATCTGTGATTTTTCATCGCATGGATACAGTGCAAAACAGAATGAGCGTATCCGTGCGCTTACTCAGTTTGACTGTCAGCGTGGCGAGGTGGCAAAAACGTCGGTTTCGCCATTGGCAGATAGCTTATGTGTGCTGCAAAAAAGCTATCGCTTCGATGCGCGCTCTGGCATCGGACAACTTGCTAAGCAGGTGAACGCTGCGAGCAGCAGAGGCTTTGGGCAAGTTTGGCAAAAAGGGTTCGATGATATTGAGTGGATGGCGCTAAGTGGAGATAGTTATCAAAAGCTCATCGATCGTTTGGTGCGCGCCTATCAGCCTTACTTGACGGATGCGAGAAATGCTTCGCCCGCGAGTGAGTCATTAGAGAGCCACGAGGCGTTAGTGAATTGGCAACAGTCGCTAGCTCGTTCGGTTTTGAATGCTTTTGCAAAAGCCAGATTACTCTGCGCGGTTCGTGATGGTGACTTTGGGGTGACAGGACTAAACCAGCGCACGGAATCTCGCTTGAAACAGCGCGGATTGATTCCCCGTGGTGAGGAGCTCTGGTATGTGGGCCGACCACTAATGGTGACAAAAAACGACCATGGTCTTGGGCTCTATAACGGTGATATTGGTATTTGTTTATGGGACTTTAGTGCTGATACACCAAGGCTTAAAGTGTTCTTTGAACTGCCTGATGGAAGTATCAAGTCAGTACTGCCAAGCCGAATGCCAGAGCACGAAACGGCATACGCAATGACCATCCATAAGTCTCAGGGCAGTGAATTTGCTCATACCTTTATGATTTTGCCAGCTGATTTTAGTCCGTTGTTGACCAAAGAGCTGATCTATACCGGTATTACGAGGGCGAAATCGCGTTTTACCTTAGTCGCAGATGGCAAAGTCGTCGGTAAAGGTATTCGTCACAAGACATTAAGGCACAGTGGGTTAGCGCTGAGGTTGGGGTAGTTTGGTAAGGCGAGAAACAATGCCTACCTTCCATGGTAGTGCACTCTCGACGTCTAGTTAAAGACTTCGGAATAGGTGATGTCGTTGATCCGATACTGCTCTTGGTAAACCTTCATTAGTGATTTGACCTTTTCGGATACAGGGAAGACACAATGGACATTGTGTCCTTCTAGGAAGTGGTTTTCTGCCATGTCCCAGAAGCTTTGAATAGAATTGCAAATAACTGTTCGCATAGATGTCACTCTTAGAGTTTTGGTGTTCACCTAGCAATCCTTGCACTGCCCGCCAGCTTGCTGCTTTTTGGGAGTCCTGTCACACTTACTGCTGTAACTTGGACGAATTTTAGACAGTTATTGGCGAGTTGTAAAACAATTTGTGCCAATTAATGACGGCAATCGATTTCATACAATCAATTGTCGTCATCAATGGAATCTGAGCGCAGTTTACTAGACGGTGACGGAGAGTATTTTCGAACGACGCTGTAAATTGTATAAGTCCTGTTTGGCCATCGGCAGCGACTCCACACCCACTTCAAAGAAGCCTTGTTCCCTAAACCAGTGCAAGCTATGAGTGGTGAGCACAAAGATATGCTCTATCCCCTTCATTTTTGACTGCTGCTTCATATGATTAAGTAATAATACGCCTCGGTTACCATCACGATAGTCGGGGTGAATGGCAACGCAGGCCATCTCTGCCATTTTCTCTTGCAGATAAGGGTAGAGGGCGGCGCAGCCAATCACTAAGCCATCTTTTTCTATGATGGTGAATTGGTGTATCTCTTGCTCGAGTTGTTCTCTAGAGCGGCGGACCAGTATCCCTTTTTCCTCGAGCGGCCTAATGAGTTCAAAGATGCCACCGATATCATCAATATCGGCTTGCCTGACTTGCTCAGCACTCGCCATGACGATTTGAGTACCGATACCATCGATAGAGAACAGTTCTTGGATAAGGGCACCGTCAATTTTGTAACTGATTAGGTGGCAACGTGGAATACCTGCTCGGCACGCAGACTGCGCACCGCGCAGAAAGCGCAGCGTGCCACTGCTTTGACCTTCGTCAGCAAGTTCATTGGCTTCAAATTTCTCAATAAGCTCATTGACTTCGCTTGGAAACAGCTCAGCAATGGCATTGCCTGCTTCGTCAAGTACACCTTGCTCAGAGCAAAAGCCAATCAGTTTATCGGCATTTAATTTGATCGCGACTTGGGTCGCCACTTCTTCAGAGAGAAGGTTAAAGGTTTCTCCGGTCACGGAGCCAGCCACAGGCCCTAGCAGCACGATAGAGCCCTGGTCGAGAACTTGGTTAATGCCTTGAATATCGATACGGCGAACACGACCGCTGTGGCAATAGTCGATGCCATCATCAACGCCTAGCGGTTGAGCAATAACGAAGTTGCCGCTGACCACGTTAAGTTGATTGCCCGCCATTGGGGTGTTATTGAGGCTCATAGAGAGGCGTGCGGTGATATCAAGTTGAAGACGTCCCGTGGCCTGCATAACGTAGTCGAGACACTTCTCCGTCGTGACTCGAATCCCTTTGTGATAAGGGCAATGGCAATCGTTGTTCTCGACTAGTTGATTAATTTGAGGGCGAGCGCCGTGTACCAATATCAGTTTGACACCAAGGCTGTGCAGCAACGCAATATCGCTCACAATATTCGTGAAGTTTTTGTCAGTGAATGCTTCACCGCCCAGCATGATAACCATGGTTTTGTTGCGGTGTGCATTAACGTATGGAGTGGACTGTCGAAATCCTTTTACTAAGGCGGTACTACGGATCTTCACAATAATTACTCTGGGATTATTTATGTTTAAATAATGACTTTTTATTCAAGATCGCGCAAGGAAAATTTTGATTAACCGTTGAGATGAGGTTGCTCATGCAAACCATAGGTGACAATATGAGTAAGGAAGCACAAGAAGGCAGATTATGAGTGACGGCAAAGAGAGTAGTATTGTCAGCGGCGTGAACGTGAATGTGGCTCAAAAGAGCGCAGTCAAACCCAATAAATGGCTGGAGCGAACATTAATCTTGCTCGCACTAGTGGGGACTTTTGCGGTGGTTGGCCTGTATCAGGACCTATTTGGCCGCGTTCATCAACAGATTAACCCTAAAGCGGCGGTGTATGGTTTGTGGCAGGAGAAAGATGTCGCTCCGTTTGCCAGAGAATCGTTTGAGCTCGGAGAAAATCGGGTGGTGATCAATAACAGAGTTGTGGCAACGTCATTTGAGATCTCTTCATCAGAGCTTTGGTTTAACGTTGGCGTCACTGAATATCGTTATCAGTTTCTCGATCGAAACAAGACAGAAATTCGCCAGCTGTCACCAGCACACTACAAGCCCACGTTTGTTTTGTCAGGAAAACACAAAAAAGACCTGAGATAACCCTCGGTTTTATTGCGATTTATTATAGAGTTTGCCATTCTGAAAGCACGATACATAAGGAATGACTAACTTGATCAAACGTATTTTGCCTCTAGCTTCCGTTTTACTGGTTTTTGGTTGTGCGCAAACAGAACGAGCGCAGCAATATCAGGACGGAGAGTTCACTAGCCTTCTCAATAAAACCGAGCAGATTGAATCCAACAAGCCTCGTAATTTTCAAACCTTTGCTGCGCAAGCCGATGAGGTGGTCAAAGCCTCTCCTTCGATGGCGGAAACCTATCAGCCACTCTATGAACAGCTTGAAGCCTGGGCGGTTCAAAGCGGCGACCCCAAGCAACTTGCTAACTACGGTGTTCAAGCAGCGCAATTAGGTGGTGGAGATAATAAAGGCAATGTGCTGTTTACCGGTTATTTTTCTCCGGTTATGGAGCTAAGACACAAGCCTGACGAAACCTTTAAGTACCCAGTTTATTCACTTCCAGATTGCCAACAAGAGTGTCCAACGCGTGCTGAAATCTATGGTGGTGCGCTCAATGGTCAAGGGTTAGAACTTGGCTATGCAGACAATCTTATCGACCCATTCATCATGGAGGTACAAGGCAGTGGCTTTGTACACTTTGGCGATGACGACACGCTAGAATATTTCGCTTACGCAGGTAAGAACAACAAAGCTTATGTGAGCATTGGCCGAGTGCTTATCGAACGTGGAGAAGTGCCAAGAGAGCAGATGTCACTCAAAGCGATCAAAGACTGGGTGATGAAGCAAGATGAAAAAACGGTACAAGCACTACTCGAGGAAAACTCGTCGTTTGTGTTCTTTAAGTCATTAGACGCTGCCCCAGTGCGCGGCACTGCAGGCATTCCTTTATTGCCGATGGCGTCGGTCGCGGGCGATCGCTCTGCGTTCCCAATGGGGACGCCAATCCTAGCTGAGGTTCCTCTGTTAAATGCAGATGGAACATGGAGCGGTGCACATGAACTGAGGTTGCTGATTGTTCTCGATACTGGTGGTGCCGTTAAAGGCAATCACTTTGACCTTTACCACGGTATAGGCGATTTTGCTGGCACTCAGGCGGGACACTACAAACACTTTGGCAGAGTATGGAAGTTAGGGCTTGAGAACTCGGCAACGGAAAATCCTTGGGGCGAGTCAGAAGAAACCCAATCCCCTCAGGCTGACCCTGCGACGAATTAGCGTCTGGAGTCTCTGCCGTAGTTGATCTTTTCTAAAAGAGTGCGTATAAATCGCACTCTTCTTTTTTACTCGGAAAATGCAAGGTAACCCATGCGCGAACTGAACCAACCAGCCTCTGACAGCTATAACCAACGCTTTGGTGGCACTCGTCGACTTTATGGTCACAACGAGGTCGATATCTTACGAGCGGCACATGTCTGTGTTGTCGGTATTGGTGGTGTTGGATCGTGGGCGGTAGAAGCATTGGCGCGTACGGGGATTGGAGAGCTAACACTCATCGATATGGATGACGTGTGTGTCACCAATATTAACCGTCAGATCCATGCGATGTCGGGTACGGTGGGCCAAAGCAAGATTGAAGTGATGGCTGAGCGAGTCAAACTTATCAATCCTGAGTGCAAAGTGAATCTGGTCGATGACTTTATCACGCCGGATAACGTTGCTGAGTATATCTCTAAAGATTTCGACTATGTGTTGGATGCAATTGACAGCATCAAACCCAAGGCGGCTTTGCTGGCGTATTGCCGCAGCAATAAGATCAAGGTGATCACTACTGGTGGTGCGGGTGGACAGGTTGATCCGACTCAGATCATGGTCGCGGATTTAACCAAGACGATTCAAGACCCATTAGCGAAAAAGCTCAAAGATACCCTGCGACGTCATCATAACTTCAGCAAGAACCCCGCTCGAAAGTTTGGCATTGATTGCGTATTTTCAACAGAGCAGCTGAAGTACCCACAAGCGGATGGCAGCGTGTGTGGCGTGAAATCAACCGCTGAAGGACCTAAGCGTATGGATTGTGCGAGTGGGTTCGGTGCGGCAACCGTTGTAACGGCGACCTTTGGCTTTGTCGCGGTATCTCGCATCGTAGAAAAAATTCTTCAAAAATACGCAGCGAAGTAGGGGCTGATTATGGCAAGCAATCCGTTTGGTACTGAAATTCACGCAGAAGATGTTGTTGCTGTAATGGCAGAGCTGAAAGGCTGGGAAGATCGCTATCGTCAGGTTATCCAGTGGGGTAAGAAGCTTCCTGTCATGGAAGAGGCTTTAAAGCAAGAAAAGGTGCTGGTATCGGGGTGTGAAAGCTCTGTATGGTTGGTGCTTAACTGTGAAAGTGGGCACTGGGACATTCAAGCAGACTCTGACGCGCGTATCGTTCGTGGTTTGATTGCGATTGTACTTGCCGCGTTTAATGGTAAAACCTCACAGCAAATCGCTGAATTTGACTTGCCACACTACTTCGAGCAGCTAAACCTTATCAATCATCTCAGCCCATCTCGAGGCAATGGTCTGCAAGCCATCGTGGAAACCATTCGCGAGCGAGCAATGAGCGAACTCTAGCGCATACGATACCAATAAAAAAACGGTGAACGCCTCGAGTGCTCACCGTTTTTTTATGTCCCGCTAAGTGATATGTCTAGAGCATATCGACGGCTTTCTTTACTGCCGCGACAAATCTTTCAACGTCTTCCACCGAGTTGTAGATAGCAAAGGAGGCGCGAACGGTACCTTTTACCCCAAGCGCATCCATCAACGGGTGGGCACAGTGGTGACCTGCGCGCACGGCAATGTTTTGTTGATCCAGTAGCGTCGCCAAATCTTGGTGATGAACACCATCCATGACAAAGGTGATGACACTCGCACCGGGTTGAAAACCGATGATCTCTATGTCGTCGAGTTGACTTAATCCATCGAAGGCAAGTTGTTGAAGCTGATGAATGTGCTGCTCGAGCTGACTATTAGGATATTGATCAAGCCATTCTATCGAACAAGCTAGCGCTAGTGCTCCCGCAACATTCGGCGTGCCGGCTTCAAACTTCCCTGGTAGTTGACTGAAAGTTGTGCCTTCAAACGAAACTTTTTCAACCATCTTACCGCCGCCATGCCAGGGTGGCATCGCTTCGAGGATAGCGAGTTTTCCGTAAAGGACGCCAATACCCGCAGGTGCGTAAAGCTTGTGTCCAGAGAAAACGTAAAAATCCGCATCGAGGTCTTGAACATCGGTTGGCTGGTGGACAATACCTTGAGCGCCATCGACGATCACAATCGCCTGACTCTTCGCACGCGTCATGGCGACGATATCTTTGATTGGCAGTGCGGTACCAGTTACGTTGGTCACCTGTGCGACAGCGACAATTTTGGTATTGCTATTAATCAGCGAGTCGAATGCGGTTAAGTCAAACTGGCACTGTTCCCCGATAGGCACTTTTACCACTTTCGCGCCCGTCTGCTCAGCCACAATCTGCCAAGGGACGATGTTCGCGTGATGCTCCATTTCAGACACCAGAATCTCATCACCGGGCTTTAGCGTGCTACGCGCATACGTTTGAGCGATGAGGTTCAGGGCTTCGGTTGCGCCACGCGTCCAGATGATCTCTTTAGCACTGTCAGCGTTGATAAAGCGAGCAACTGTCTCGCGAGCATTCTCAAATCGTGTTGTCGCCATCGCTGTGAGTGAGTGAGAGCCTCGATGGACATTGGCATTTTGATTGCGATAGTAGTCAGTGATGCAATCAATGACGACTTGTGGCTTTTGAGTGGTGGCTGCGCTATCCAGATAGACAGTTTCTCCGTCGATAGCCGGAAACTGAGCGCGGATAGACTGCATATCAAGCATCGTTTTTTCCCATCTTGTGGTAATGCAGGGTTGGGTTAGTCACCATAGGCTCAGCCACTTCCCAGGCTTTTTCTTTGCCGCAAAGGGCGATAATGATTTCGACCGCGAACTCAAGTGCCGTACCCGGACCCTGACTGGTAATCAGGTTGTGGTTGATGTCCATGGTGACGCGCTTGTCACGCCAACGGTTTTCAGGGACATGGGATTTGAAACTTGGGTGGCAAGTCATCAAGGCATCTGGGTAAAGCTTATGGTGCTGCAGAACAAGAGCAGGCGCGGCGCAAATAGCTGCCATGAGTTTTCCATCGTACTTGTGCTGGCGAACCATCTCGACCAGTAGTGTACTGTCACGAAACACTTCAGACCCGCCGACGCCGCCGGGCAATGCGATAACATCGAACTCATCGTCGGCCACATCAACTAACTTACAGTCAGCGGTTAGGGTTACTCCTCGAGAGGCTTTCATCGTTAATGCGCCATCAAAGTCGGCGCTAGCTACGGTAACCTCAAAACCAGCGCGCACCATAATATCGATAATGGTAATGGCTTCCATTTCTTCTGTGCCTGGGGCGATAGGGACAAGTACCTTTTTAGTCATGATGACTCCAGCTCGCTTCTATTTGCTTAATTTTTTGATACAGAGATAAGTTATTCGGTACATCGATTTTGTTTTTTGCAGCAATATTGACCACATAACCGTTGATAAAATCGATTTCACTTTGTCTTTTATTATAAATGTCTTGGTGCATAGACGAGTAGTTTTGTGCCGTAGATTGTGCCACATTCACAACGGTGTCGAGCATCGTAGATGCCTCTAACTTGACCCCATCGAAGTTCGCGCAAAAAACGGCTTCTTCAACGATACCAGTTAGCTGTGCTCGATACTCTTCGTTTATTAGTTGACCATTGCGACAGTCAAGTATTGCGGTCAATGGATTGATGGCACAGTTGATGACCAGTTTAGTCCATAGCGCTTGCTGGATATTGCTATGCCAATGCGTCGGTGCAAAAGCGTGGTCAAATACCTCAGCGACAAACTGGCACTGTTGACCTTTTTCGTTCCAAGCACCAATGAGTGTTTGCCCGTTTCCCGTGTGGTGAACGGTATTAGCATTCACCTTGAGCGCACCGTGTGTGCTGGTACCCAGTAGTACAGGTCGCTCGGTCAGTTCATCTGTTAGTGTATCGACCGTGCCCATTCCATTGTGCAAAAACAGGATAATGGCGTCATTATCGAGATGAGTCAGTAACGGCAGTAGCGCGCTTTGTACCTGCCAAGCTTTTAAGGTAACAATCAAAAGATCACAGTGTTTTAGATCTTCAAGGCTCTGATTATTGAACGCTATGTTTTCCTCATCATCGAGAGTTATCTCGATTTTTTGAGACGGTGTGCGTCCCCACAGAGAAACAGAATGGCCAGCGAGATGAAGTTTGTAAGCGTACAAGGAGCCAACGGCACCAGGACCTAGAATGGTAATGTTCACAATTATCTACGAGTAATGAGTGAAGCGAGAAGGATAGCAAAGTTAGCTAGGTTGGTCGAAAGCTTCGTAAGCGAATTTTAGGTACAAAAAATGGCGCCTGAGCGCCATTTTTTCGAACATCTAATACCGAGAGAATTAGAAGTTGTACTGTAGACGGTAGATGATAGCGTCACCGTAGTGTTGCTGGTTGCTACCTGATGAGCCGTATACACCAAGTTTGTTGTTGAAGTAACGGTATTGAATAGCAGCAGTTAGGTGCTCAGTTGCGTGCCAGTTGAATAGCAATGCACCGTTAAGACCGTTTTTACCGCCTTGGTTTTGAGCGTACTCGTCGTTGCGGTCGAACTCGATCTCGTTCCAGTTAACGAATGAGAAGTTTTGACCACCTAGATTGAACGCGTAGCGCGCTGTCCAACCAGCCATGTAACCGTTGTTACCGTTCACATTCTGGTTTGGAGAGAATGAATCCCAAGAAGTGATGTCATGAACACCAACCCATGGCTTGAAGAACCAGTTGTCACCTGAAAGCGCAGTGTAGCCAAGACCTAGAACGCGGTTAGTTTCGCTTTGCGCTGGGTTGTCGTGGTGGTAAACCTGACCGTATAGAGATACGCCAGAATCACCTAGATAAACGTGTGCAGTACCTTTGAAAGAGTTCTTCTGCTCTGAAGAGTTTTTCTCTACGCTTTCACGATCGTAAAAACCGTATAGCTCACCCCAAGTGAAACCTGCACCACCTTCGATACCTAGAACGAATTGGTTACGACCTTTACCGTCTTGGCCATCTTGGATAGCGTTAGGACCGTGGTTCCAGCTCTGGTGATCAAGATAAACACCACCAAAACCGTATAGATATTCTGCTGAAGCTGGCACTGCAGATACTGCTGCAACAACGCCAAGAGCTAAAAGTGATTTGCGCATAGTGAGAACTACTCTTCAAGTTGTACTGTAAATTGATCGCTTTCCGTGCGAATTCATCCGATGGGTGGGCATGATAGCGATTTGTGTCGCAAAGTAAATGTGCAACATCGCAAACGTTTACTAAAGTTTGTGATTGACATCACAAATAAGAAAGGTTCAAGGGAACTTCTATAAAACGTACACAAAATAGTCAATTTTGTGTTGTGAATGGTTAACAACTGATCTATCTAGTTAACAAAGTCCTGCTGATCGGTTTGTTTTTGAGGGGCGTAGAAGCATCTGTAGTTAAAAAGGGAATGAAAATGAAACAGATAATGCTTTTTCCACTGCGTTCGGTGGTGCTGCCAGAAGGGAAGATGCGTTTGAGGATATTCGAGCCACGCTACAAACGCATGGTCACTGAATGTCTGAAACGAGAATCTGGGTTTGGTGTCTGTCTAATCAGTAGCGATGCAGGGGCGGTGCCTAAAAATGTGTCCGCGGTCGGAACGTTTGTAAGTATCGTCGATTTCGAGACTTTAGATGACGGCATGTTGGGCATAACCGTTTCTGGTATCAAAAAGTTTCGAGTAAAGCACGTTGAAGCAGACGACGATGGGTTAAGGCAAGCGACGGTAGATTGGTTAGAAGGTTGGGATACGGCAGAGCTTAGTGATGAAAATCAGTTCCTCGGGGAGCGTTTGCAAGATGTCTACAAGAAATTCCCACAAATCGGTGAGCTATACCTGCACCGCTTTTTCGACGATGCGGCGTGGGTAAGTCAGCGCTGGCTTGAGGTGCTACCTTTAGACTGTAATCATTTTGAACATTTGGTGACTCAACCTGATTGCTCTGTCGCGGTCGATTTTTTGACTCAGGCGTTCAAAGCGGGCGACATTGAAGAAGAAACGCGACACTAAGCGCAACTAGCGGTGATCGCTAACAAAGTTTATCGCGTAAAATGTATGGTTATGGAGCAATACGGCATATCAACCCAAGGGACATAAGCATGATAGTAGAGAGTCCAGAAGCGCTCACCAAACAAGAGTGGGCAGAGTGTATGGAGAAGATAAAGCAGCGTGACAAGCGCGCCTTCGCCACTGTGTTCAGTTACTTTTCCCCTAGGTTAAAGCAGTTTACTTTCAAGCACATGGGAAATGAGCAAGTCGCCATCGAGATGGTTCAAGAGACCATGGCGACGGTTTGGCAAAAAGCGCATCTGTTCGACGGCAGCAAAAGTTCTCTATCAACTTGGATATACACCATTGCCAGGAACCTTTGTTTTGACATGCTGAGAAAGCAAAAGGGCAAAGAGCTGCATGTGCATGCCGACGATATTTGGCCAACCGATTACTGTCCGCCTGATTTTGTCGAGCATTATTCTCCAGAGACTGATCGACTCAAGGAGCAGATATTGAAGTTCATGGAAGAGTTACCCAAGGCTCAAAGGGAAGTGGTAAGAGCCGTCTATTTAGAAGAGTTACCGCATCAGCAGGTCGCCGATATGTTCGATATACCACTGGGGACCGTGAAGTCTCGTCTCAGACTTGCAGTAGAAAAATTAAGACATTCAATGGAGGCGGAATAGTATGAGCTATCACCCAGAACAAGAATTACTAAAGCAATTTGCAACGGGCGACATCGATTCAGCTCACGCCGCTGCTGTTGCAACGCATTTAGAGACATGCTCTCACTGCCGTCAACTTGTAGCCAAGTTTGAGGAAGAGGCTGCCGACGATTTGGTTGCCAGCGGTACTGAGGGCGCCATTTCCGACAATGAGCTAGCTCTCGTGTTCGAGAATATGATGAACGACATCACTACGCTAGACGCGGATTACAGCCAGCCGAAGGTGCGCTCTGCCGCTTCGATTGAGGTGAACGGCAAGACGTTTAAAGTGCCCGCAACACTCAAACCCTTCGTAGAGCGAATGGGCGAGTGGAAGAGTTACGGCGGCAAAGTGTTTACATCCAGTATCGACCTCGACGAAGACTGTAAGGTGAGCCTACTTTATATCAGTGAGGGGGTACAGGTGCCTCAGCACACTCATAAGGGCTTTGAGTCGACGTTAGTGCTTCACGGCAGCTTTAGCGATGAAAATGGCTTTTACGCACAGGGTGATTTCATCCGAGAAGACGGTGAGACGAAGCACGCCCCGCAAACATCGGCTTCGCAAGATTGCTTGTGTTTATCGATTCTGACCGAGCCAATGATATTCACTCAGGGTGTGGCACGTATCTTTAACCGCTTCGGTAAAGGTATGTACCCGTAGGGTTCGCTTCATAAAAAAGCCCGCAATTGCGGGCTTTTTTTAGTTGGAGCTTTCAGATTTAGCTTCTGGAGCTGCAGATTCGTCGCTGTGTTTCGCTTTGTCGAGTAGGTCGCTGAAATAGTGACGTAGTGAGTAGAGCATAATTAGACTCGGTATCACCATCAGAGATGTGATGATGAAGAACAAACTCCAATCATTGAGTGCGTCGACCATTTCTCCACTAAATGACGCTAGGGTTGTCCGACCGAAGTTACCCAAGGAAGCCAATAATGCATACTGAGTGGCAGAGAAGGCTTGCCCCGTCAAAACGGTGAGGAAGGAAACAAATGCCACGGTTGAGAATGCGGTTGTGAAGTTATCAACGATGATAGTCGCTAAGAACAATTGCTCACTCGGGCCCACTTTCGCGATCCAAGCAAACATCAGGTTACTCGCACTCATCGCGATACCACCTATCATTAAGCCCTTAACGATACCGAACCTGACGTTAACCATACTACCCAGTAGTGTGAAGGCGATCGTTGCACCCCAGCCGATGAGTTTGGAGTAATAGCCAATCTGCTCGTTGCTGAAACCAATCTCTTTGTAGAAGGTAATCGACATGCGCCCAAGGAAGGCTTCGCCAATCTTAAACAAGAAAACAAATAACAATAACGTGATTGCGACTTGTACACCGTTGCGGCGGAAGAAATCCAAGAATGGCTCCACGACGGTTACCGATAACCAGCTCGTTACTCGATTTGATACTACTTTACTGTGGCGCGCTTCTGCGGCAGCTTGCAGCGCTTCACGATCAGTTTTCGGCTCGCCCACGAGCAGAGTGAACAGCATCAAAATGACGACGATACCCGCCATACCATAGTAAACGCCATTCCAACCCATTGAGTCCGCGTTGATAAACGCTAAGTAGCCAGGCAGCGAATAACCGGTCCACCAACCAATCACTGCCATTGCAGAGGCTTGAGGTAGTTTGTTTGATTCCGATTTTGGGAAAGTATCAATACGAAATGCATCAATCGCGATGTCTTGCGTAGCAGAAGAAATCGCAATGCATAACGCCAGCATTGATGTGAACATCAAGTTTTCGGCTGGGTTGACGCCGGCGATAAACAGTGTGCCGACTAAAATAAAGCTTTGGCACAAGAATATCCAACTTCTGCGCTGTCCAAGAGAGCGGTGCAGTAGGGGAAGTTTAACCCTGTCGACTAACGGAGCCCAAAGGAAGTTAATTGCGTAGACGGCAAATACGGAGCCAAAATAGCCGATAGCGGCACGAGTGAGCCCAGCGTCTTTGAGCCAGCCAGACATGTTGGAGCCAATCAGCACCCACGGGAAGCCGCTTGAGCAGCCCATCATAAAGACCCAAAGCAGTCTTTTATCCCAGTAGCTTTTGACTGTGTCCAGCCAGGTCATTTTTTGTTCCACGTACGGGCTCCTTGTGAGTTTGGCAGGTGGGGAAAAGCGGGTAAGAAACAAAGAGAGAGGCATGCCTCTCTCTTTGTTAGGGATTAATCTGCAAGTCGTTCTACTTTAGTGATAATGATAGGGTCCAAAGGTACATCACTCATGCCACGCGTGCTGCGAGTTGGCTTTTGTCCCATTTTCTGAACCACATCGAACCCTTCAACAACCTTACCAAACACCGCGTATCCTGGATTGGTCACGCTGTAATTCAGAAAGTCGTTATCGACAAAGTTGATAAAGAACTGGCGAGTAGCCGAGTTTGGATCGCGTGTGCGTGCCATAGCGATCGTCGCTGTGTCGTTATCTAGGCCATTTGAGGCTTCATTCTCAATTGGTGAGTAAGTCGGTAGACGCTTGAACTCTTTGTCAAAGCCACCGCCTTGTGCCATAAAGCCCGGAATAACTCGGTGAAACTGGCTGTTCACGTAGCTGCCATCATCCACATACTTCAAAAAGTTCTCAACACTAATCGGTGCTTGCTCTTGATTGAGTTCGATAACAAAGCTACCAAGGTTGGTTTCGACTTCAACCTTAGGTCCAGCAAACACGCTGGTGGCGACCAGAGCTAGGGTTGCGACAATTGTTCTAAGCATTAGAAGCGCTCCTTCATGTAATCTTGAAGTTCTTTATCATTGGCAATCTCTTTGAGTACCAAGTTGACGGTGTCGTTCAGTACCGTTTCGATGTCATCATTAGATGCGCTCATCAAACCAGAACGACTCGCTGTTCCAGTATAGGTCTTCACTAACTTACCTTTCGTATTTTCTGCCGTCAGCTCCAGAACAACGTTAGCGGTCATGTCATTTTCCATAACGGTGTGCTTTACAGAAACCAGCGCTTCTTGCACTTCTACGTTCAGTGCGTTTTCACTGTTGACAGTCACTTGGAAACCTTGAGATGAGAATTGATTCACGAGCGCATTTTCAATGCCGATACGAAGATTCTGACGAGTGTGAACTGGTGTGATGTTAGAGCGACCGTTATCAAGTAGAGCAACATATTGCGCAGTTCGGACATCTTTGCTCGATAAAGACATCGACTTGTTTTCTACGACCTTAGCGGCGCTTGTTGTCGCTTTTGGAGCAAAATTCACTTGTTCTTGTTGAGGGCTTGCACATGCGGCAAGCAAAACGACGGAAGCCGCTAAAACGAGCTTTTTCATTAATGATTCCTTTTCACACTCTATATTTTCTTAAGCTTTTATCTTTGCTGCGGTCGACGCGAAACGTGCCTGCACCGCATCATATCTAATTCTTATTTCGTGCACGATTTGTATAGGGCAACTATGACCCAAACTTTACTTAGTTGCCTGTAAAATAACAAATTTGGCGTTGGAAGCTACACGCTTAACGTTATGCTTGCCAAATAAACGTGCCAATTTTTTATCGTAGCCCAGGTGACGATTACCGATAACCATTAATTCCCCTTGAGAGCGAAGAACATGCTTTGCATCACAGAACATCTGCCAAGCGATATGGTCGGTGACCGCTTGCTGCTGATGAAAAGGAGGGTTGCAGACCACGAGGTCTTGAGATTCAGCATTGAACCCATCAAGACAGTTGTTGGTGATAAATTGGCAATCAGAATCTGGCAGCTGGTTGATCTCAAAATTGTTTTTCGCGGAAGCCGTTGCCATGTAGCTTTCATCTACAGCGGTGATTCGTGCTTGCGGAAACGTCTTCTTTAACTTCAAAGAAAGCACGCCATTACCACAGCCAAGGTCGACAACATCCTTGTCATTAGCGTCGAGCACAGAGAGATGCTCTAGGATGAAGCGAGCGCCCAAGTCGAGACTTTCTCCAGAATACACATTAGGCAAGTTGGTTAGGGTTAACCCATGTTCGGGTACTTGCCAGCTGGTGTATTCCTCCACAGCGTTTTCATTGTTATTAGATAGCGTAGTAAACACTAGGCGGTGCTTTTTCCATGCCAGTGATGTCGTTGTGGTGCCACCAAACTTTTCGAATAGCTTAAGTGTAGAGGTATGGATCTCTTTTGCCTTGTTGACTGCGATGAGCTGACAACGGTCTCCATACGTTTGTGCCAATTGGTTTAGCTGCCATGTGAGATAGCGGTTGTTGCGAGGTATTTGCATTAAAACAATATCGATGTCTTCCGGTAAGGCATCGGTAGAGCGTAATAGCTTTACACCATCAACTTGGTTATTCGCGAGGTTACTTAGGATTCCTTGTGTAGAGATAAAGGAGTCGGTCACCGTTGTCACATTGTGTTTATCAGAAAACCAGCAACTCAAAGCTCCAAAACTGTCATTGAGGATCAATATGTTGGATGAGCTAGGTAACGCGAGGTCTTCGACGTGCTGAATCAAGTATTCGTCGCCAGCGTCCCACGCTTGCAGTTGTTCATTAGCAAGCTTTGGGTAGCGAAAAAGTGAGTAGCTGCGTTCCAAGAGGTTAAGTTCTGTTTTCATAATTTCTTGATTTGGTGACAATGGTTGTATTTTGACAAAATCCCAGTGGTTCCGCCAAGCAGAAAGTCATTTAAGGGGAGATTATTGATTAAGTAAAGTATATACTTTACCGACTATATAAAAATAAAAGTCGGTAAATACCCAAGGAAGTAAGATGATTCAACAAGCCATCGAGCAAAAGCTCCATCAAGCTTTCCATCCAACACATCTTGATGTTCGCAATGAAAGTAATATGCATAACGTACCACCGGGCTCAGAGAGTCACTTTAAGGTGATTGTCGTCAGTGACGTATTTGCTAATGAGCGTCTGATATCGCGACATCGTAAGGTCAATACGGTTCTAGCCGACGAGCTAGCAGGACCCGTTCATGCGTTAGCGATCCACACCTATACACCCGAAGAGTGGACACAAGAAAATCAATTAGCACCAGCCAGCCCGAATTGCGCTGGTGGTGGCAAGTAACAAAGAAACAGTTTTACCAGTGCGGCTAACACACCTTTGAGTAACAAAGTCAGGAAAGACTGATAAACGCTGTCTATCCTTGTAGGAATGGCTAATAAACGCATACCTCTTTAGGGGTAAATTATTAACAGCGTGTCAACATATAATGTTATGCGTTTTTGTTAACAGAGAATGTGTCAGGATGTGAATGAGCTAATCGCTTATTTTTAATAGCGTTAATAGTGCTTTGTGCGATCGGTCAAAGTTATACATATTCACAACCCCAGATGTAGCAAAAGTTTCGAAATAATGACGCTATAGCTGGGATTCGTCATGGCATCCCCTTTGTAAAAGATGCTAAACTACCGCACCAGAAAAATCTCGCATCGATTCTATGACGAGATTGTTAAAGTGATGTTGCTGCTTTGGTCTTTAAAAAGTCAAAGCCAGACACTCAATGTCGTGTCTAAATGTTACGCAATTTAAAAGAATCTTTTTCCCGATAAAAGTAGTGCAAGTGCGTATGATTACAATAAAGAAGGGCTTGGATCTTCCTATCGCAGGAACTCCTTCCCAGGTGATTAATGATGGTAAGTCCATCACTAAAGTCGCCTTGCTTGGCGAAGAGTACGTGGGTATGCGTCCAACGATGCATGTTCGCGTGGGTGATGAAGTGAAGAAAGGCCAGGTTGTTTTTGAAGACAAAAAGAACCCAGGCGTTAAATTTACTTCTCCAGCAAGCGGTAAGGTTATTGAAGTTAACCGTGGCGCGAAACGTGTCCTACAATCCGTCGTGATTGAAGTGGCAGGTGACGAGCAAGTTACTTTCGATAGCTACACAGCTGACCAACTAGCGGGTCTTGATCGCGATGTGATCAAAACACAACTGGTTGAGTCTGGTATGTGGACTGCATTGCGTACTCGTCCGTTCAGCAAGGTTCCGGCGATCGATTCTACGACTCAAGCGATTTTCGTGAATGCTATGGATACTAATCCACTAGCAGCAGAGCCTGAATTGATCATCAACGAGCAAAAAGACGCGTTTGTTGCAGGTCTTGACCTACTGTCGAAACTGACAGACGGTAAAGTGTACATCTGCAAAACAGGCACTAGTCTTCCTCGCTCAACTCAATCCAATGTCGAAGAGCATGTCTTCAACGGTCCGCACCCAGCGGGTCTTGTGGGCACTCACATGCATTTCCTATATCCAGTTAACGCGAATAACGTTGCGTGGAGCATCAATTATCAAGATGTGATTGCATTCGGTAAGCTTTTCACCACAGGTGAATTGTACACGGATCGTGTTGTGTCTCTTGCAGGCCCTGTTGTTAATAACCCTCGCTTGGTTAGAACACAGCTTGGCGCTAGCCTAGAAGACGTAACAGATAACGAGTTGATGCCTGGTGAAGTTCGAATCATTTCTGGTTCTGTTCTTTCTGGTACACATGCTACTGGTCCACACGCCTACCTAGGTCGTTACCACCAGCAAGTTTCTGTACTTCGTGAAGGTCGTGACAAAGAGCTGTTTGGCTGGGCGATGCCTGGTAAGAACAAGTTCTCAATCACTAAATCATTCCTTGGTCACCTATTCAAAGGTCAGTTGTTCAACATGACAACCACAACCAATGGTAGTGATCGTGCAATGGTTCCAATCGGCAACTACGAAAAAGTAATGCCACTTGATATGGAGCCAACGCTATTACTTCGTGATCTATGTGCAGGTGACCTAGACAGCGCTCAGCGTCTTGGTGCTCTTGAACTAGATGAAGAAGATTTGGCGCTATGCACCTTTGTTTGTCCAGGTAAGTACGAATACGGTCAACTCCTGCGTGAGTGCCTAGACAAGATTGAGAAGGAAGGGTAATCCCATGCTTAAGAAATTCATTGAGGATATCGAGCATCATTTCGAGCCAGGTGGCAAACATGAAAAATGGTTTGCACTGTACGAAGCAGCGGCAACGCTATTCTACACGCCAGGTCTTGTAACGAAGCGCAGCTCGCATGTCCGTGATAGCGTTGACCTTAAACGCATCATGATCATGGTTTGGTTCGCAGTATTCCCAGCAATGTTCTGGGGTATGTACAACGCGGGTAACCAAGCGGTTATGGCACTTAACCATCTTTACACTGGCGCAGAACTTGCGGGTGTTATCGATGGCAACTGGCACTACTGGCTAACTCAAGGTCTTGGCGGCACGCTAGGCACCGACGCGGGTTGGGGCAGTAAGATGATCTTGGGTGCAACTTACTTCCTACCTATCTACGCAACAGTGTTTATTGTTGGTGGTTTCTGGGAAGTGTTGTTCTGTATGGTGCGTAAGCACGAAGTTAACGAAGGTTTCTTTGTTACTTCTATTCTTTTCGCATTGATCGTTCCGCCAACACTTCCACTTTGGCAAGCAGCACTAGGTATTACCTTCGGTGTTGTTGTTGCTAAAGAAATCTTTGGTGGTACTGGTCGTAACTTCCTTAACCCAGCGCTTGCTGGCCGTGCTTTCCTATTCTTCGCTTACCCAGCGCAAATCTCGGGTGACTTAGTATGGGTTGCAGCTGACGGCTACTCAGGTGCTACGGCTCTTAGCCAATGGGCACAAGGTGGCGAAGGCGCACTAATCAACAACATCACTGGCCAAACAATCTCTTGGATGGACGCGTTCATCGGTAACATCCCAGGTTCGATTGGTGAAGTTTCAACGCTAGCACTTATGATTGGTGCGGCAATGATCGTTTACATGGGTATTGCGTCTTGGCGCATCATCGCCGGTGTAATGATCGGCATGGTTGCAGTAGCAACTCTGTTTAATGTTGTTGGTTCTGACACAAATGCTCTGTTTGCTATGCCTTGGCACTGGCACCTAGTACTAGGTGGTTTTGCATTCGGTATGTTTTTCATGGCAACAGACCCAGTTTCGGCATCGTTCACTAATAATGGTAAATGGGCATACGGCATTTTGATTGGCGCAATGTGTGTCATGATCCGTGTAGTCAACCCGGCTTACCCAGAAGGTATGATGCTAGCAATTCTATTTGCTAACCTGTTCGCACCTCTATTCGACCACTTCGTGATCGAGAAGAACATCAAACGGAGAGAAGCTCGCTATGGCAAGTAATAACGATAGCATTAAAAAGACGCTGTTTGTTGTTATCGCGTTGAGCTTAGTGTGCTCAATCGTTGTATCGCTTGCAGCAGTAGGTCTGCGTGACAAGCAACGCGCGAACGCGGTTCTAGATAAACAGTCGAAAATCATCGAAGTAGCGGGTATCGAAGCGGAAGGTTCGATTGCTGAGCTTTACAGCCAGTACATTGAGCCACGTCTAGTTAACTTCGACACTGGTGAGTTTGTTGATACAGCCCCAGATGGCAGCGATGCAAACAGCTACGATCAACGTAAAGCGGCAAAAGACCCATCTGAGTCTATCCGCCTTACTGCTGACCAAGACTTTGCAAAAATCATTCGTCGTGCAAACGTAGGTACTGTGTACCTAGTTAAGCAAGGTGATGAAGTGAGCAGCATTATCCTGCCAGTTCACGGCACGGGTCTATGGTCTATGATGTACGCGTTTGTTGCAGTTCAAACAGACGGTAATACTGTGAACGGTATTACATACTACGAGCAAGGTGAAACTCCTGGATTGGGTGGCGAAATCGAAAACCCATCTTGGCGTGCACAGTTCGTTGGCAAGAAACTGTTTGATGAAAACTTCAAGCCAGCGATTGCAGTCGTGAAAGGTGGCGCACCTGAAGGTTCTGAGCACGGTGTTGACGGTCTATCTGGTGCAACACTGACAGGCAACGGCGTTCAAGGTACGTTTGACTTCTGGTTGGGTGACATGGGCTTTGGTCCATTCCTAGCTAAAGTTCGTGACGGAGGTCTGAACTAATGGCTAATGCTAAAGAAATGAAGAAGAGCCTGATGGCACCGGTGTTGGATAACAACCCGATCGCTCTTCAAGTTCTTGGTGTGTGTTCTGCTCTTGCGGTAACCACAAAACTAGAGACAGCATTTGTTATGACGCTGGCGGTAATTTTCGTTACTGCACTGTCTAACTTCTTCGTATCTCTAATTCGTAACCATATCCCAAATAGCGTTCGTATCATCGTACAGATGGCGATCATTGCATCTTTGGTAATCGTGGTAGACCAAATCCTGAAAGCGTATCTTTACGATATCTCTAAGCAGCTTTCAGTATTCGTTGGTCTGATCATTACTAACTGTATCGTAATGGGTCGTGCTGAAGCATTCGCTATGAAGTCTGCGCCACTACCATCGCTAATCGACGGTATTGGTAACGGTCTAGGTTATGGCTTCGTTCTTATTACTGTTGGCTTCTTCCGTGAACTGTTTGGTTCAGGCAAGCTATTCGGTCTGGAAGTACTTCCGCTAGTAAGTAACGGTGGTTGGTATCAGCCAAACGGCATGATGCTGCTAGCGCCTTCTGCGTTCTTCCTAATCGGCTTCCTGATCTGGGCAATTCGTACAATTAGGCCAGAACAAGTAGAAGCGAAGGAGTAAGGCTGTCATGGAACATTATATTAGCTTAATGGTTAAGTCGATTTTCATCGAAAACCTTGCGCTTTCTTTCTTCCTAGGTATGTGTACATTCCTAGCGGTATCGAAAAAGGTTAAGACCTCTTTCGGTCTAGGTGTTGCGGTTATCGTTGTACTGACAGTGGCAGTACCGGTGAACAACCTGCTTTACAACCTAGTTCTTAAAGAAAATGCATTGGTGGCAGGTGTCGACCTTAGCTTTCTAAACTTTATTACCTTTATCGGTGTAATCGCAGCACTAGTACAGATCCTTGAGATGGTACTAGACCGCTTCTTCCCACCTTTGTATAACGCACTGGGTATCTTCCTACCGCTAATCACGGTGAACTGTGCGATCTTTGGTGGCGTATCATTCATGGTACAGCGTGATTACAACTTTGCAGAATCTGTCGTGTACGGTTTTGGTTCTGGTGTGGGTTGGATGCTAGCTATCGTTGCGCTAGCAGGTATCCGTGAGAAGATGAAGTACTCTGACGTTCCTCCTGGTCTTCGTGGTCTTGGTATCACGTTCATCACGGTAGGTCTGATGGCACTGGGCTTCATGTCATTCTCTGGTGTTCAACTGTAAGGTATAAGGAATAGTCAATGGACATTATTCTAGGTGTAGTGATGTTTACGCTGATTGTTCTAGCCCTAGTTTTGGTGATTTTGTTCGCCAAATCTAAGCTAGTACCAACAGGCGACATCACGATCTCTGTAAACGAAAACCCTGATCTCGCGATCACCACACAACCAGGTGGCAAATTATTGAATGCACTAGCTGGCGCTGGCGTATTCGTATCATCTGCTTGTGGTGGCGGTGGCTCTTGTGGTCAGTGTCGAGTAAAAGTGAAATCTGGCGGTGGTGACATTCTACCAACCGAGCTTGACCATATCTCTAAAGGTGAAGCGCGTGAAGGTGAGCGTCTAGCGTGTCAGGTAGCAATGAAGACTGACATGGACATCGAGCTTCCAGAAGAGATCTTCGGCGTTAAGAAGTGGGAATGTTCTGTTATCTCTAACGATAACAAAGCGACATTCATCAAAGAGCTTAAGCTACAAATCCCAGATGGCGAATCAGTACCTTTCCGTGCTGGTGGTTACATCCAGATTGAAGCACCTGCTCACCACGTTAAATACTCTGACTTCGACGTACCAGAAGAGTACCGTGAAGATTGGGACAAGTTTAACCTGTTCCGCTACGAGTCTGTAGTTAACGAAGAATGCATCCGTGCATACTCAATGGCTAACTACCCAGAAGAAGAAGGCATTATTATGCTGAACGTGCGTATCGCTACGCCGCCGCCTAATAATCCTGATGTACCACCTGGTATCATGTCTTCGTTCATCTGGTCACTGAAAGAAGGTGACAAGTGTACGATCTCTGGTCCATTTGGTGAGTTCTTCGCGAAAGAAACTGACAACGAGATGGTCTTCATCGGTGGTGGTGCTGGTATGGCACCAATGCGTTCGCACATCTTTGACCAACTTAAGCGTCTGAAGTCTAAGCGTAAGATGTCATTCTGGTATGGTGCTCGTTCTCGTCGCGAAATGTTCTACGTGGAAGATTTCGATGGCCTACAAGCAGAAAACGACAACTTCCAGTGGCACGTTGCACTGTCTGACCCAATGCCAGAAGATAACTGGGATGGTTACACAGGCTTCATCCACAACGTAATCTATGAGAACTACCTCAAAGATCACGAAGCGCCAGAAGATTGTGAATACTACATGTGTGGTCCACCAATGATGAACGCGGCTGTAATCGGCATGCTGAAAGACCTTGGTGTAGAAGATGAAAACATCCTTCTAGATGACTTCGGTGGTTAATCTTCCTTGAAGTAATGAACATGGCTGGCTCATGTGAGCTGGCCATTTGTTTTTAGAAATTGAGCAAAATAAAGAGTGCTTTCTTTTGCAAGTACATCAATCAAGATGCTGTAAATGTGAGCATTTTTAAATTCATTAGGTGAGTAAAGGCATGTTTCATCTAACCAAACAGTTAAAGGTTATCGTTGTCAGTTTGTTCGCAGCTTTTGTGCTGACGGCTTGCGGCAACAGTCGTGAACAAGTGCACTTGAGCGGTCCGACGATGGGTACCATATACAACGTGAAGTACATTACGGTTGATAATGGTCCAAAACCTGAGAAAATTCAGGCGGAAATTAATCGCTTGCTTGAACAAGTCAATGACCAGATGTCGACCTATCGACAAGATTCAGAGCTGAGCCGCTTTAACCGCTTTTTCGGCACAGAATCGTTTCCTGTGTCTAAGCAAACGGCGATTGTGGTAAAAGAAGCCATCAGACTGAATGAAGTGACGTTAGGCGCGCTGGATGTGACGGTTGGTCCTTTGGTCAACTTATGGGGATTTGGCCCTGAAGCTCGCCCCGAAGTCGTGCCTTCTGACGAGGAATTAGCCAAGCGTAAAGCGCAGACAGGTATTCAACACCTATCAGCGACGGATACAACATTGAAGAAAGATCTGCATGGTCTTTATGTCGATTTATCGACGATTGCGAAAGGCTGGGGTGTGGATGTTCTTGCTGATTACCTTGATCGCGTAGGTATTGAAGATTACATGGTTGAGGTAGGTGGTGAGATGCGCCTTAAAGGCCTCAATCGTGAGGGTGTAAAATGGCGTATCGCCATTGAGAAACCATCTATCGACGAGCGCAGTGTTCAAGAAATCATTGAGCCTGGCGATATGGCGATTGCCACGTCAGGTGATTATCGCAATTACTTCGAAAAAGAAGGTGTGCGCTACTCACACATCATCGATCCATCAACGGGTAAGCCAATCAATAATAAGGTGGTTTCAGTCACGGTATTGGACAAGTCGTCAATGACGGCAGACGGTCTCGCGACGGGTTTGATGGTGTTGGGTGAAGAGAAAGCGTTACAAGTGGCAGAGCAACATAGCATTCCTGCACTTATTATTGTAAAAACAGAAGATGGCTTTAACGAGATTGCTTCAGAAGCATTTAAGCCTTACCTAAACAAATAACGGGTGACCAATATGAGTACATTTCTAATTACCTTCGGAATTTTTCTAGCCGTTATTGTTGCAATGTCGGTTGGCTACATCTTCCAAAAGAAAGTTGTGAAAGGCAGCTGTGGTGGCCTAGGTGCGCTAAGCATCGATAAAGTGTGTAACTGCCCAGAGCCTTGTGATGCACGTAAAAAGCGTGAAGCGCGTGAACAAGCTCGTGCCGAGAAGCTTGCTGCTTGGGAAAAAGATCGCATCGCGTAATCCAAGTCCGGCATAGAATTAACAGCAAAGACCAGAGTAACCCTCTGGTCTTTTTTGTTGGTCTGATGAACAAAACGGCGTATACTTTAACTGTATAAATAAACAGTTAAATAAGCCGTGTCCGACTCCATTCGAAAATTCATTCATGTAGATATGGATTGCTTTTAAACTTTAGGGTATAAAAAATAGGCAATACTTGTAAGTTTACATTTATGAACTAATCTCTCTTTAGCAACTAGTGACAGTTGGGAATAGGAGAGATACATGCAAAGGCTGTATGACAAAGACATAAATGGACATTGGATTTATCTCACCGATGAAAATATTCCCCTAATCATCCCTTCACTCTACAGCAGGTACACACACCAACGAGGTGTTTCGATACAACTTCGTGTTAAAAGAGATCGAGTACTAAACGGAATAGAACACTCTTTTGAAGAAGAAGAAATCGGTTCAGAAGGGCAGTATGTCCGAGGGAATCAGTTAGGCCTCTTTCTTGAATGGGTAGAAAGCCGTAATAAACTAGGTTCACAAATTTCTTTAGTAAATCATACTGCTCTACCGAGTGATGTTATTAACGCGTATATAAATGACTACTTAATAAAGGAAAAAGGTAAAGGGGAAACTACCGTTGAAAGAGCGGTTTATTCGTTAAAGAGCTATTATAACTGGCTTCACTACTATCTTAATAATAACTATAAGGAAATATACGTTTTCTCTGAAAATAGAGAAATTTGTCGTAATAACAACAAGAAGAGACTGGTTGTAAAATATTTGCTTCCTGAAACGCGTGAACTTATTTATAGGTATACAGAGACACTACTTGAGGAAATAGTGCTTCGCAATGGTGGTGATTTAGGATGTAGGACAGCGGAAAATCAGGGCTTTCTTCTTAACGATTTTTACGAGGGTAGAAGAAAGTACAAAGGTATACTAACTTTAATGAAGGAATTGAAGCGCGACAGCTATAGTGAAGAGTTTGAATATCATTTGCCCTCATTGTTCGCCAAGAGAGGTAGTTCTCGGACGTTGTATATACCTAGAGCAATGTTAATTAAAATTAAGACCTACTATGAACTAGAAAGGCCTCATTCTGATTCTGAGCATCTGCTAATTTCAAACTCAAGTAATAATTCAAAAGGTAAGTGTATATCACGTAGTTTTGGAACGGCAGTTTTTAAAAAGACATTGAAGAAATTAATCCCGGAAATAAAAGAAAACGAAGAGATATACGGAAACTTCCAGAATATTACCTTGGATAGTGTTTACCATCACCTGAGACATTCTTTCGGAACAGATGTTTTCTATGGAGAGTGTGAGGCAAGAGGAAAGGACTACGAATCGATAAGTACTGAATCTGTAGTTTTTCTGGAAACGGCCAGGCGTATGGGGCATAAAGTTGATGGTAGATACGTCAACCAAGTCACGAAGACCTATATTCACTCGTGTGGTCACCGAGATCGTTTGATGTGTGAGTCAATGAGTGTTGAAGCTGCGAATACTCAGTCACGTGGGGGATGATATGACGGTTGAGAACTCGGAAGACTACCAGAAAAAGCTACAGAATGAGTTTGACGATAGTCGCTCAATTGTGGAAATGCAATTTCCTATGAATGCTAAGAGCATACTCTTACCGCCAATAAATGGCTCTAGTAGCTTTCCAGAACGTAAAATTGTATTAAATAATGCAGATTCTCCTTTTAAAATAACTCTGTTTAAAGTCGTAATAGCTGCTTGCAATTACGCATTTTTTGATAAAGGTGCATCTATAACTGCAAAAGAAAAATGCTCAGCACATGCCCATACGTTTATTGAATGGCTTGATTCGAAAGAAATAGATAATGAATATGAGTTACTTAAAGAATATGAATCATATCGTTTCGACATGCTGAATAACCATGGGGGGAGAAGTGTACTAAGTGATCTAAAATTACTATTTACATATGCCTTAGATTACTCAGTCCAATTGCAAATTGAGCTTGATAAAAAAGAGATTTTATATCTTCAACAATTAAGGGCTACACCGATAAGCCCAAACCTTAATAAGAAGCAAATTTCATTATTTAGCTATTTTGGAAAGTTAGATTGGTTGCGGCGCGATGATGTGGGGATTGGCAATGAGTTGTATGTAGCGCTGGCGTCACCAAGAATAACAGTCAACTCACTTAAGGTAACGGCTTCTGTCTTAATTAATGAAATAAATAAGTCTAAACAAGAAATAGTGGATTTTTTCAATGGTTCCGGTATGGATAAACACATACTAGAATTGCCAGTTGAGGACTCTTGTCACAAAAAGAAGCAGTTTGTTGGTGAGACAATATACAAGATTATAAACCACTATCACGACATTGAAAATAAAAGTGACGCTTTGTTAACTGCGCTAAAATTAATAATAATTTCAAATGTTAGCAACGATAATTGTATTGATTTGATTTTTAAAGCGTTTGATTCAAAAGAGAAATGTCAGAGGATTTTTTTAAACCCTAAGAGAGACCGTACGCAGATCAACACGCGTTTCCTACAGCTTAACTTCACAGCTGGAAGCAACTCGGCTCTGTTTGACTTTAGCGTGTTGAGGCTTTTGTCTGATGGAGGCCCAAATTGTGCTGTAACTAAGATTGAGGAATTAATGTTTTCCTGGTTAATGGCATCATTAGCAGTTCAACCTAGTGATATAAGTAAGCTTACAAACAGATCTTTTCGATTCTTGAAAAAAGGCGACAGGATAAAACATATTGAGACGGAATATTTTAAAGGACGCTCAAAGTTATTTCACACAACGAACTCTGTGTCTGGTGACTCTCCTGAAGGTAAAGCGATATTACTTATGCTTTCAACGCGAGATCCACATGAAAAATTAGTTAGTGGCTTTGTAGATGTGGAAATTCTTAAAGGAGTTAGATCTAAAAGTGGCGCAATTAATGCCTTGCTATATATGACATCAATTCGCGATGAACTGTTGTTGGTTCATAAAAAACGAGGAGATTTACCCTATGTTATACCAAGTGCACTTGTTGCGTTGTTTAAAAACGGTCTGAATGCCCACAATCTTGCAGGTAGAAATTGTTCTCACTTATCTATCAGTCAGAGAAGAGCTCTCGTAATTGAATCTGGAACCGCATGTCAAAAGTGTCTATTTGGTTTGCAAGCTATATAAAATAGCTCAGTTCACGCATTTAGTGACCCATTTACCTACACTTATCTCGTCAATAGAAACTCTCATTCAAATAAAACAGAGAGGAAGCACTATTTAAACAGCGACAACGAAGAGTGGCTGAACTCTTCAGGTCGTATCACAAGAGAGGTTATGATTGACCTTATTAACAATGTGTTTTCCTTATGTTTTGAAAACTTAGCTTCAACGGAGGAAACTGATTCTGTAAAACGCTTTAACAGTGAATTCCTAGCTGTTTCTGATGAAATATCCTACAGGACGGGCGAGTTTGTTTCGAGAATTAAATTGGCTACAGGTAAAGATAAGGGGAAGTTACAACAAGTAGGAGTAAATATCCGAACTCAGTTGAATCAATCTTCTTTCTTTGAACCGATATATATCAAAGATAGCCCAATAACAGCTTGGAAGTTCTATAATTATTTATACGAATTCAAGAAAATACTATAGGAAGTTACTGTCACTAAATCCTAAGAATTTCTATAGAACGGTAATTCCTACAGTTGAATGGACAGAGTATGCATTAAATATGCTTGGTAAAGAAAATGTGAAGGAGGGCCGAAGAATGTTTTTAAAATCGCAAAAAGAAGGTGTAACAGTGAGTGTTTTCAACTTATTATAACAAGGTTTATTAATGAAAAATAAAGCATCAAACACTCTATATGATCTTTTTTGGGAGGATCAGAATAAAATCTTGATGTCTCATCCGGGTTTTGTCAAAAGTCGCGGCTTAATTCAAGATGATAAAATATACTTTTATCATTTCAATTGTGGACTCACTGAAATCGATTTCTCATTGTTCGATAAACCTTCTTTATTATGTAGGGATATCGCGACCTTAACGATAGATGATGATTTGAATACACATTATCATCTAAATCTTATGCCAAGTTATTTTTCTCGGTAGCAATATCCGCTACTACAGCCCATAATGTATATCAAGCCTATACTATCATTGCGCATGTCATCGCGTTTATCAAAGAAATAGGGGATAGCGAGGTAAGTCTGAATAACTTAGAAGACTTCTGGTGTTCATTTATTTTGAGAACTCTGGATAAGGAAGGGTCTTTTCGCAATCGCATATCTCCACCTAGTTACTGCGGTTCGATACATCCTTTTAGACTCCCAGCGATCCGAAATAAGCTACAGGCAATTGGTGTAGAGGGTGTGTTTAGCAAGTATATCAATAAGAATAATTGTGACAATGCACTTTCTGCCGTGTGCAAGTCTCAAATTGGCATGTCACTACAAGAGTATAAGAAGGGAGGTAGTTTTAACGCACTAGGACTTGAGTTAGGTCAGTTTTATGTCGATTACTTAAGAAATCTATATCAACAGAATTATCTCAATTTGGTTGTATGTAAAAAAACAATCGATGATATTAGGGACAGATATAGCATCGGTTCATTTGATAGCATGGTAAATAATAGACTACTCAAGGTAGTGATGTGTGGGTTGAGAGGAGAGAATTTAGATGTGGTAAGGAAATAATAGTAGTGGAGTAAATCACCTTGAACTCTTTCAAAGCGTAAAGCAAACGGTTTATTATCAATATGAAAGTAACTACAATCATGCAATGTCGTTAAACGAGTTTTACATAGAAAAAGTAGTGTTAATTTTGGGGCTAGGGATGAGGTTTGATGCCGTTGAAGTAGTTCGAATTTTGATGCTACAAAAGTTCTATTCTTTTGATTGTAATAAGACGCCAGAACAAGTTTGGGAAGGTTATCTAGCATCTCTAGATAGAACTTTTATTTTTAACAACAAGTTAGAAACTATCACTGCATCAGATGTTTACGATATAATGGAAAAGGTTATTCTGGCTAAAAAGTTAGATCAGAAAGAACAATTGTTAGAGCTAAGAAGTTTTGTAGGGCAGTTAATAGACAATGCTTCGGATTCAACCTACCAATCTTTTATGGTTGAATTAAATGCTCAAGCGCATGCAATGAGTACACTAATTGTCGCGTGGTTAGGATACAGGAAAACAGAGTTTGGTTTTCCACTTAATGCTATAATAATCGAGAACAATAATGATATACTGGATAGCTCGCATGTCCCTTTTCGTTTTAAATTAAAGTGGTATGTTCCGAAAACAAACGGTCGCACAAAAATAGATAGAGAGATAACATCTCAGTGTTTTCAAATTTCTCTTCAACTCAACGACTTATTCAATGCAAACGAAGGCGAGCCCTGTTTATACCAAGATACTAGTGGTCGTATTAAGAACCTCGAGCAGTCAGCTACATTTATTGAAAAGCGCGTTAAAGCAAACTGGCATAGGTTTGTCTATGACTATCAACCATTCAATGAATGTCTAAAACTTGAGTCGTTTTTATTGAAAGACATAAACTTACTCTCTGATGTTGAACGTATCGAGTTGAAGAGACTTTCGGCAAAATATGATGTCACCAGTCGAAAGTATAAAATCATTGTAGAAACAGCCAATGAAAATAAAAGGTGATTGGTTAAGACTGAATTGTACATCTTTTAATGGTGCTCTCGCTCAAAGGAGTTTTAAGTCATCCCTTAAGGAATTTATGGCGAAAGGGGAGGTCAGTGATCCTATACACATGAAGGTGATAGAGACTCATTTGTCGGAAAAGTCGAAGGCTCTGCTTCGTGCTAGGACTATAGTTTTAGATCGAAAAACGATGAATGATATATCAAACGAAATCTTACAAGGTGTTCGCTACCCTACCCCTCATGCGTTCCGCCATATATGGGCTGAAGCTGTTTTGACGCGTTATCAAGGCGATATTGGGACTGTGATCAGACATCAGTTTTGTCATCTTGACGCTTCTTTTTTCATGTCATATCTCCGTGACAAGGAAGCTAGCAGCCTAATTAGAGGAGCGAAGCAACGATATTTGAACGCTATCGTAGATACGTTGTTAGTGGAATCTGACAAGATCGGCGAAGACTATGTTGGTGGCTTTACTCGTTATGTTCAAAAGGCTAAAGAATTGACGAAACCATTAACTGAAAATGAAGCGCTAGCGCTTAGAGAGAGCATTAATGGACGAATAATCGATTTGCAGACTAACATTTTTGCCACCTGTATACCAAGAGAAGGTGCAGAAAATAAGGCAAAGTGCGCAACGTTTGAAAGAATAAACCCTCATGACGCTAAGCCTGAGTTTTGTTTAAACTGCACGCACGCTATTGTTACGAAGGGCAATATTCGAGGAATATGGGTCACAATTTTACCCATGGTAAAAGAAGCCTTAGATGATAAGACATTGGGTTTTATGGTTCAGGATCACCTTCCGACGTTACGTTCAGCATATAAGAGGATCAAGGATTTGCGGTCCTCGTCCCCAACCCCCGAATCCGTAGATCAGATATTGAGTAAGATTTTTTGTTCTATAAATGCTATCGAGCAAAAGTTAGAAGAGGAGATGTATCGATATGATTAATGATAATAGTAGCTTAGATGAACTAATGAGTGATGACTTTTTGAATAGTCTAGAGTGTGATAGTCCTATTAGTGATGTTTCTTCTCCTCCGAACTGGGTGGTTCCGGATATCACACACACGACATATCGGGTGTGGCAATCGATTTTGGCGTTAACGGAAACTAAGAAGAAGAACATCCAAAATTATGGGAAGGTAGCGAGCCGTAAAACCCCCAAAGCATTGTTTGAGATGACAAAAGCTGAAGTGGCGAGAGACGTAAATATCAGCGCTCAAAGCATCTTTAGAGCTTCTAAGTTCAGTGCGAGTATTCTTGATTTTTTTGACGAAACCAACGCAATGTTGTCAGACTTGCATCAGAAAGAACAGACAAGGCAAGTACGAAGACAGATAAACACTGGTATCAGGACTAAGAAGAAAGATGCAATCGTAAAGATTCAACAAGATATGAAAGTTGAATTAAGGGATCTCAAAGCAAAAACGACCAAACAGGTACTGGATTTGGCTATCGATAAGATGCCTCTGGATCTGAGGCTAAAATTAGGTTTGTAATTATTATAAGTGTCGCCTTAATTGTAGAAATAAGCTTGTTGTTCATATTGAGGTGTTTCTCGTGCATTTGAACAGTACTAGCTGCGCTCGGTTCCTGTCAGCGTATTGATAAGTTTTTGCCGTTCTTCCTCACTCAAGCTTGCGATTATGCAAGCTAACTGAGCAGTGCTTTCCTCTTCGCAAAAAAAGTAGTTCAACGGGACTCCTAGCTCATTTGCAATCAATTTAAGAGTCTGAATGTCCGGACTATGCTTACCCTTTTCATACTGATTCATTCTCGCGCTTGCTGAACCTTCATCCATACCGATTCTCACTCCCAAGGCTTTTTGGGAGAGTTTGGCTTTTTTGCGTGCTTCTTTGAGCCGCAACGGGATTGGGCTGATAAATGACATTTTCGTTTCATTGTTCGAAACCTTCATTAACTAAGATTTTCTTAGTTTTGTTGATTTTTGTATACTAAGCAATCCTTAGTTTTCTGTTCGGAACGAGTTTACAATGAAACAATCGACAAAAATCAATGCGATTATGCATAACTTATTGATTGAAAAAGGTATGGATGATTTTTCGGTTATTGAACTACGCGACGCTTATCTCTCGACAAGTGAATGCAAAGTGGATCCCGATGAGGCAAGAAGAAAGGTCTATCGACAGATTCTCCGGTTCATGAAGAACAACTGGCTTGGGTGCAAAGGTGAAGGGCGACAGAGACGATACTTTCAAACAGATTTGTTTCATTCTCTCTATGTGACACCGAGATCTGAAAGTGCAGAGCTAGCCACAAAGATTGTAAGTGACTACTCAGTTTTAGTTCATGAACGAAATCAATACAAAGGTGAGCTAGAGATTGTTTTGGGTGAGATTGATGAGTATCAATCACTCTTAGGTCGTTTTCCTGAGCTGGAAAAGAAGTTGAGGCCTCTATTGGAACAAGCTAGGGAGCATTCTGCGCAGTTGCTTGGAAAAGTTAACGTACTTACAAAAGTACTCAAAACTCTTATGCCGGATAATAGAAAATGTTGAGGCGCTGGCAACAAGAGTGCGCTGATAAAGCGTTACAAAAGTACAAAGGCAGACAAGGCCATTTTTTTTGCCAGGCAACACCTGGGGCAGGTAAAACGTTTTTAGCTGCAAGTGTTGCTTTAAGGCTAATAGAGGATGACATGGTGGATCTTATTTTGTGTTTCTCTCCATCTTTAACAGTCTCAAATGTAAAGTATAAAAAGAACCTTTTCAAAAGTTCTCGGTTGCTCCTTTAATGGTGGTTTAGGTTCTATTGGTCAGTCGCTAACATACCAATCTATTCAATTTCTCAATGAAGAGTTTTGGCAAACCTTACGGAACCATCGAGTGTTTGTAGTATTCGATGAGATACATCACTGCTCTGGTTCCGAGCTGGGCAACGGGAACGTTTGGGGACAGCAAATCCTGACTAAGATTCAAGGCTTAGCTACCTATACTTTGGCGCTGTCTGGAACGCCTTGGCGGTCAGATGCACTTCCTATTGCAATGGCTCATTACAGTGACCCAGACGGAAAGCTGTTAGTCGATTATCAATACACTTTAAAGCAAGCTATTGTCGAAAGCGTGTGTCGAGCACCAAAGATTGTGCTAGTTGATAATGAGAAGCTGTCGGTAACAAACGATCAGAGAATTGAATCGTTTCCTTCAATTTTCGAGATGCTTAAGGAAACCAAAATTTCTTATCAGAGTGTGATAAATAATCAAAAGGCAATGGAATACTTGCTTGGACTCGGTTGTAAAAAACTAGCAGAGATTCGAGTTCAAAACCCTTTTGCCGGTGGGTTAGTAGTCGCGTCTTCTGTTAAGCACGCACAACTGATCAAAGAAGTTCTTTTCCAAAAGTACCAACAAAGTGTATCTATTGTGACCTACCGCCATGACGAGCCTTTGGCCACTATTGAACGTTACCGCAAGAATGATACTCAATGGATAGTTAGTGTCGGTATGATCAGTGAAGGTACTGATATTCCGAGACTTCAAGTTTGTTGTCATATGAGCTCGGTTAAGACGGAGTTATATTTTAGACAAGTGCTAGGACGCATACTCCGAGTAAACAATGGCATAAGTCAGCAAGCGTGGTTGTTTACGTTCGCTGAACACAGTTTAATCGAGTTTGCTGAACGTATTGAGCAAGATATTCCCGAGACATGTTTGTTTGTAAAGGAGATTGTTGCTCCAGACTCAGAAGTCCTTGGGGGGCAAAGTCCTATAGTTCGGGTGAGCTCTATATGTGATCCAGAACACACTCAACAAAACGTGAGTTGGGGTGTCAATTCGACAAGCGAGCTTACAATGCGAGACTCAGTAAAACTTGCGGATGAACTTCATTTAGGAGCATTCAATAAGCGAGTTATTTCAGCCTTTTTAGTAAATTAGCCTTAACTTGCCGTGATCAAGTTAATAGCACTGCCTTCTTGAAATCGGTAGTTATTATGCTAGGTTGGATATTCCTACTTAGGGGTGAGTCAGTGGCTTTCGCATTCGGCGGGAGCTTTGGGGCGTGCCCCACCATGTTCTCCCTATTAAGCATGAGGACAGAGTGTACCCAAGAGCTATAAAACCTAAAGCAAAGAAATACCCTAATAAAAAGAAAGCCAGTCAGCTTAACTGACTGGCATTAGGCTTTATGCCTCTTTTTTTAGTTAACGTTCAGTTCACGCAGCATGGGGAAGGCGAGTTTTGCTTGTTCCCCTGTGCAGACAAATCCAATCAACTTGTCTTTTTCGTCATACCCCCGAGCCATGATTCCGGTGCCTTTGATATCCGCCTGCCAGCGATAGACCATATGAGCTGCAACGCCTGCCAGTTGTATTGGGTACTCTGGCGTTTTGACTTTTACTAGCATGTTTGGGAGGTTTAGCGAGCCATCATAACCCAAAAGTTGTTTTGCCAGAACTGTGGCTGACATTACCGCAGGCTGCAAGAAGGCCATTACGCGACCGTTAATTTCCGCGCAATCCCCAATAGCAAAAACATCAGGCGCGCTTGTTTCTAGCTTGTCGCTTACTACGATGCCGCGATTCACTTCGATGCCTGCTTGTTTTGCGAGTTCGGTGTTTGGTTTGATACCAGCCGCAGAAAGGATTATATCTGTTGCAATCATCTTTCCGTGGCTAGTGATTGCGGCTAGACCTGTAGGGTTAGCATTTACAGAGACTAAAGCGCTGTCTGTGTAAATGTCGATGTCGCGCTCTTCGAGGTGATGAACCAGCTCGTTCTCCACAAATTCAGGGATTAAGTTGCTAAGTAAAGTGGCTGCAGGCTCGATGATAGAGACCTCTTTGCCGAGTTTTGCTAGGTCAACGGCAAGCTCCACACCGATAAGTCCACCGCCCACTATTGTGATTCTATTGGCTGCTTCGATCTTGTCTTTGTTTGCAGAGTACTCTTCCAAGCTGTTTAGCGTAGCAATGTGTTTTGAATCGATGCCTTTGATTGTTGGCACGAAGGTATTAGCACCAGTAGCCAGAACAAGCTTTGAGTAGCTATAGAAACCTTCGTCAGTCTCAACAACGTGGAGGTCTGGATTAATAGTCTTAACACGTGTGTTCGTGGTGAACTTAACACCGTACTCGCTTGAAAGCTCGCTGGCTGTTTTCAGCACTAGCTCTTCAGGTTTTTGCTGTTTGCTGAATACGTGGCTAAGGTCTGGCTTATTGTACTCACTGCCGTCACTAGATGTAATGACTTTGATTGGAGTTGTACAGCCAGAACGGTGCAGCATTTTGACGACTTGGAGAGCGGCAAAGCCGCTTCCAATAATTACTATTGGTCTACTCATTATTTGATCTCCACGAAAACTTCTTTACCGATTTGGCATTCAGGGCATAGGAACCAATCTGGCAAGTCATCGAATGCTACGCCGGGTTCGATACCTTGATTTGGCTCGCCTTCTTTTGGATCGTAAATCCAGTTACAAACTGTGCATTTGTAGCAAGTGCAGTCGGCAGAATGCTCGACTTCAGGTTCTTCATCTTGAGCTGGCGCAATCACGCCTTCGTGCTTCTGGTTCCATTCTTTTGCCAGTGCTTTGCCGTACTCGATACATTCAGCAATACCGTCTGTGTCTGGCTTCCAATGAAGGTGCATTGGTGCTGATGTATCTAAGCCAGCTTCCCTCAAGCGTTGGTCAATGCGAGTTACTGCTCCGCCTGTCCAGCCAGAAGAGCCGAATGCCGCCGCTGTTTTCTCTGCTAGTCGCAAACCATGGACTTCTTCTATCATTCCTGCAACTTTTGGCATCATGACGTTGTTCATAGTTGATGAGCCGAACAGAACACCTTTAGAACGGAACATATTTGCTAGCACTACGTTCTTGTCGCTATGTGAAATGTTGTAGACGTTGATTGTTGTGCTTGGGCTTTCCTGCTTGATGCCTTCAGCAATGGCCTGTGCCATCATCTGAGTGTTGCCACTCATTGTGTCGTAGGCGATAGTTATGCGGTCTTCTTTGTATGATTGTGACCACTCATAGTACTTCTCAACAATCTGAGTTGCGTTGGTGCGCCAGATGCACCCGTGTGATGTGGCGATCATATCGATAGGCACACCAAGAGAAAGAACCTCTTCAATTTTCGTTTTAACCAATGGCGCGAATGGTGTCAGGATGTTTGAGAAGTAGCGCTGACATTCTTCGTAGAGTTCGTCTTGGTTCATCTCATCGTTGAAGAGATTGCCGTCACAATAGTGCTGACCAAATGCGTCATTAGAGAACAGGATATTATCGCCTGTCATGTATGTTGCCATTGAGTCAGGCCAGTGAAGCATTCGCATTTCGACAAACACCAACGCTTTGCCGTTACCAATATCTAGGGTGTCGCCTGTCTTGATAGTGCGGAAGTTCCAGTTCGGGATGTGGTGATGACCAATGATGCTCTTAACACCTGCTTCTGTGCAGTAGATTGGCGTGTCTGGAATCTTAGCCATTAGTGCAGATAGTGCGCCAGCGTGGTCGTGCTCTGCGTGTTGAGTGATAATGTAGTCGATTTGATTTAGGTCAATCTCTTGCTCAAGGTTTGCAAGGAACTGCTCATCGAATTTGTGATCCACTGTATCGATAAGGACCGTTTTCTCTTCTTGGATTAAGTAGCTGTTGTAAGTTGTACCGCGCCCCATCTTGTATTCAGTGCCGTGGAAGTGGCTAGTTACAGTGTCCTTCACACCAACCCATTTAACATTGTTTTTAACTTGGATACTCATACCGTTTTAGCTTTTTCAAATTTTTATGATGAACGCCATCTACTTTGCATGGCGTATGCCAAGTTTGTAACTTGCTGTTATTGATGAATTAACTTGCTCTACGTTGTTTGTTTTTGTGTCTAAATGACATGTTTTCTTTTGGATCAAAATGACTCTTTAATAAATATTCGAGTCAAATTGACATTAATTTTATTGATTGGTGTCAGATCAACATCCTCCCTTCTACCTGCTGCTAGAATCCTCCTCCCAAATAAGAGGCGAACAATAATGAAACTAAGAACAACAGCGTTAGCAGTGGCGCTATTTTCTCTTCCTGCAGTGGCGAACGATGACTTGAGGGTAGCGAACACAGAATGCGCGATGAATGCGTTTATGATGTTGGAGATTACTAATGAGTCTCAGTTTGAGAAGGCTGGCGATTACTTTATCAGTCATGCGTTTGGTTGGTCGAACAGAGCCAAGATGAAGTCACGGATCAAGGAGCAAATTGCGATGTCCCGGGATGCGATCAACGCTCAGTCTAGTATTCCCAATGCAGCTTTCCACTTGGAGCCAAGACGCGCATTTAATGGAAGAACGTGTGCAGAAAGGTATGCCCTGCGCTGATTTGCCCACGCATGGCATAAAAGCGATACTTGTCTCGCCTTGAAGATGCAGCAAGGTATTAGACCGCCTAGTCTTCAGGGCGTTTTTTTTACGTCTATAGGATGCAACTATGTCTACTCTTTCCCGGCCACTGAACGCAAAGATTAAGCGACAAATGAAGGCGCTAGGTTTTAGCACGAACTATTTGAACGCCGGGTCTTCAATCTGCAAATCAAGTGCGAGCGAGATACTAAGAGGCGTAGAACCTACTGATTATGAGTACAGTTGGCTTGAGATGGTTTTGCGAATCAGCTTACGAGAATTAAATCACGCACAGCTGCTATGCTATACATTTTGCCGATATCCTTGATATGTTTGTCTTATTGTTTGGCGGCAAGATGAGAGTGGGAAAGGCGGCTTGTTACTGTACATAAAGCGTTAGTTTTCAAGGAGAATACAATGAAAAAAGATGATCTAATAGATTTCTTTTTTAATGATTCATCAAGAGAAATCCTCTTTAATCTTGTTGATAAAAAACAACAGAAAGGGTTGGCAACCGGCTCTGATGATGTGTTTGAGCCAACGATTTCAGCAGTATTCATCTTATTTGATGAACTTATGAAGAAAAATACACCTGATTTATATGAGTCTGAATGGTTGTTAATAGCGGAAGCGTTTGTTTCCAAAAGTACACCATATAGGCTTACTAGTTCATTGGCTTATATGAGACGAGAATTAGTAATTTCGTTAGAGGACTTAGGTGATGGAGAGTTGTTTCAAATAAATAGTTTTGAGTTATCTAAAAAAATAGCAGGTTTTAGTGATATCGAAATCAGTGCGGTTTACTATCAAGTGCATCAGTATTTGGTTGCAAAGAAACACAATCGAGCTTATGAACTGCCAACTATTACATACAAAAGCTAACAAGCATTTAAGAGTAATTATCAACGCTTGGCATTTTTCATTCCATCGTTGGGTATAGTGTTTACTGTGGTCCGGATAATTTTAGTGGTTCTTGATACAAAAATTAATTCATTATTTACTAATTTAGCAAAATCTGTAATATGCATTTACCCCTATCGGCGTCTCAAACCATACCAAATTCACCGTCATCCCCTTGAAAAAGGGGATCTCATTCAGCGCGTTGAAAAGTTAAACTACGTGACTTAATCGAATATTTTTATATACCTACACGTGGTATGAGATCCTCATTTTCGCGAGGATGACGGCTATATGGGGCATGTGAGAGATAAAGGAATGTAGTGCGTTTCTGTCCATCTTCTAGTTGCTTGAGTGGCTAGCTCATGGTCAAACTGTAACTTGCCTTTGCAAGAGAGCCATGAAAGCTAAAGCTAGTTCTATACGTTTCACAATTATCTATTCGCCAAAACCTAAAATAACCTCGTCAGAATCCGGATCTCTTGAACCTGCTGATATTGGTGTACCATTCTTTAACGTAAACCATACATTTACTGGTGCTTTTGTATCTTTGATTACCATATTAATCAATGTTACACGACAAGCACCACCTGAAGGTGTAATGAATCCACTACGTTCTCCACTAAGGGAGTCAACAAGCTGATCTTTGCAAGTTACCTCTGGATCGAAAAAGTGTTCAAACGAAGGGGTATTCTCAAACTCTTGTATATTGTCATTGAATGGATAAGTACGCAGTCGATATTCACCAGTGAAATATAAATCTATATCCACTCTAATCTGACTAGATTGATCAACACCATAGTAATCGTGAGTTTTAGGAAGTATTACGCTCTCTGCATGGGTAAATACGGGGGTGTTATTAATAAGGTACTCTTGAGTTGACATATCGACCTTTACTGAAGATGGTGCATCAGTGCCACCATCTCCACCACAACCCGATAGAATAGATGCGGCTAACACTGAAAATGCAATTAACTTTTTCACAACTTAACCTCTATTAACTTGAAGCGTATTGAGTGATACACGTATTGAGCTTATTCTTCATATCATTAACAGCACTATACATATTATCTACGTACTCTTGATTGTGTAGCATATGAGGATCTTGCCAACCACCTGTTACATATTGAGATGGAGTTTGAAACCACTGGATGCCTTGAGATTTGATCTCACCTTTCTTCCCATTGATGCGGATTGTTGCTTTAAACTCGTTTGATTGAGGATTACCCAGAAGCATATAGGCAGCACGATCATGGTAAACAAAAGCTAGCTGACTATTCTTCTCACTCTGATAAGTGAATAGTTGACCTGATGATGGTGGATTAACATTATCCAAAACGCATTGAACAGCAGCTTCATAGATCGCTTCGGGAGCGGTATTAGTTTGAATCATAACTGTAGTATCAGTAGGAATTGTTGCTAGTGGACGTTGAGCACAACCTGTTAGTGAACCTGCAACAATCATTACGGTCACAGCAGATAGTTTTAGGGTGTTCATAGTTTGATACCTTGTTAAATGTGATGAAGCGCACATTACATTAGAGCGCTTACTCTAATGTAGGTGCAAACTTAGTTTGATTTGTTGAATTTATGAACTGACAGGAGAATCAGAAAGTTAGATAGAGAGCAGGAAATGGAACATTTCCAATATTTCAGATTTGCTTACGGACAACACACTTACAGCTACCCTTTTTAGATATTTTAAGCTTTTAACAAGTTCAACCTAGTAGCAGCACGAAGTGATGCGCACCCGCAAATTTGGACGCTTCACTAAGCGACTTTCCCCATTCTTAAAGTTATCAGCATCTTTCTAATTTAAGTAATTGTTCTAAAAGGTTTTTCCAGATGCGAGTTACGTCATTTAGGCAGAGAACTACTTTGATTTCAGGATGAACGACTCCCTATTGCATCAACAGTTCTGAGGCGACCAATTATGTCATCAACCTCATCATGCAAAGCTCTGACAAATTTACTGCTCATTTGAGTCTTCTTCGCAGCATCGCGTTCTTTCTTTGCCCTCTGGCTACTCCAATCCACTACATATTGTGCACAGGTGGCGTGTGACCATCCAACTCTTTCTGAGACCTTTCTGGAGGTGATCTTATCTGATTTGACTACCTCACATGCAGCGAAAATCGCCATTTGATTGTCGTTCTGAACTTTAACATCCATATCTCATCGCTCACTTTACACTTTTACAATTCAGTATGACGTAAAGCGTAAAGTTTAAGGTGATGTTGTGATTTGACGCGGAAAGGACGTTAAAAAGGTGCTTACGTAACAAACAAGCATGTCCGCAAATAAGGTGAAAACCATGCCACTATGGTTATTGCATATTAGCGGCATGGTTAAGGAGCAAAGCAGCCCAAGCTTGTGCATTAACTTGGTAATGCGCGGCCAAACTTCATAACATATTGCACCGACTCTATTAGTACAAATTCGTTAAAGTTGATCGATAAGTTTGTGTCGGTCAGTGCAATGATTAGAAGTATGTCACCCTCGAACATGTCGTTCATTAAATGCCTATCGATTTCTACTGAACTGTTTCGCATCACGGCTAGGCTCATCATATCAAGAAGTTCGATTAAGCATTTGTCACAGTCTAGTCTTGCTCGATGTATTTGGGCTAGAAGAAAGGTCTTTGTGTTCATACAACTAGAGTAGCGACTTTCGTATATCGACAAGTATGGGATTTGATTGATGAACTGTGACCTCCAATAAATTTCGGGCTAGCAAAAGCAGATCACTGAGCTACATGTGAAGTATGAATGTTTGGGACATAACTGCTTGAGATAAGAGTTTCATTCTTTATCTAATTTCTGTAACTGAATCAGTAATCGCACCTAACGTTTAATTGAGTATTCATTCATGAGAAGGGTTAGGTGAAGACATCAGATTGAACGGATAACACAACTAAGTGCTCGACTAAGTTGGAAGGTTAATGACTTACCGTTCCGCTAGTATCTGAAGCGATGCGCTTCACTAACCTCGAACAACACTCACAAGATTTAAAGCTTCTAATTGACAATATTTATTACTCACAATCGATATTGGGAAAATAATGAGATACCCAAAGCTTGCTGAGGATTCATCAGAAAGCAGAAGCTAACCAGCGTTCACCAACTGGACTTGGCAATTAATCGATATAGGAAAAGCATGCAGAAAGGTCACGACTGCGTGGATATCAAGTAAAACAATGGCTGCACATTGGCAGCCATCTTTGCATCAGTGGTTCTTGAACATCTTCCAAGTAATGCCAAGCGACATAGAAACCCAAATCCACAGCACAAGCAATTGGCCTGATTCGCTTTTCCAAATCGTTGCACAATAACCAGCAAAGAACGCCACGCCGATCATTGATGCTACCCACTTAAGGATGAAAACTAGAACTCTACGCATGCTTACTCCACTGGCATTGGAATTGGTGGAACCTCAACACTGTCAAAGTACATATCAACTATCGCCTTCGCGTAATCTGGATCAATCTTAAACTTCTTGGCAAAGTATACTTGGGGCTGGGATGCATCAAACGTTCGATGGAAATAGCCAGCCCAACATTCAGAACCAACGTTTGCGCAGTCGCCAATAAGACCTTCAAGTTGGGATCTGGTCGAGAACTCCATAGCATTCTCATCCAGCTGGAACCGAGCGTATTTTAAAGTAGCAAATACAAAATCATCGCCATAATCCGCTGTGTAGCTGTGGGTGTCTTCAATTCGATAGTGTTCTTCTTGGGTGTCGCTATTCCACTCAAACACCTTTTGAACGCCAACAACTCGTATCACCTTAACGGCTATATCGCTATCAACAACCAAGTGCTGATGCGGAGCCATCAATGCCATTTCTAGATTCGCCTGAGCAGCGCTGACATCCGTTTGTCTTTCAAAAGCAAAGTAATCGCTGTCAGAATTCTTTGAGATGTAAATCGCCGTATCTACGTCAAAGTCACTGCAGTACGATTCATCGTACTCGACTGTTAGGTTAACTTTCCCATCGTACTCTGAGTCCCAGTTATAAGGAAGAGCAGGATTTTCTCGCTTGGAGATTGCACCTACAAGGTGATAGCTCATGCCGTCTGGTTGAACGTAAGCAGTATATTTACCCACACACGCGCCAAGTGTGTCGGTTGGTGAATCTGGTGTTGCTTCTATTTCTTCGTCGCTGCTATTGCAACCCGCCAAAGCAGCTACTGCGATTGCCACTGTTAATTTTTTCATTCTGATTTTTCTATTTATTCCAAGCTGCAGAGAACCCCATAGCATTGAAGTCCACAGAACCGTTGGTTGTGTCAATTGGGAATAGAACAAGAACGTTCTTACCCTTTGTGAATGCATTAACTACGAGTTCTAGATCTTCTTCGTTCTTGGGTGTTGCTGTCATGTACACCAAATCACGGCGTCCAGACTTAGTTTTATCTCTGCAAACTGCAGCCATCTGGATTCGAATGCCGTTAATCGTAAATAACTCATCGTATGGTTCATCAACAACAAACTCTCGATCAGAGCAAATGTCAAAGATGCTCGACATATGCGTAAACTGAATTGTCCTGCCTCCGTTTGGTAAGTGCTTGATTTGAGCCATGTAGTGCTCAATTGTGCCTGAATCTGCATTGATTCGAGTCGCTGTTCCGTTAGGTAGTCTGGTGTCCCAGTCAAGATACAGAAGGCTGGCAGAGGCTACGAAAGGAAGCGAAACCAGCCCAGCCAGCACGGTCAGTCTATTCAACATTGCTGATTCGCTCCATTATCACGGAGTCATGATCATACATTCGAACATTGTTAAGCTTGGCTCTGTACGTGATTGTTGACCTACCATCAATCACGGCAATCTCGAACCTGTTACCCCCAATGTGAGTAACCTCATGCTCGCGCCATCGTGCTTCTTGATTTGCATCTGAGCAGCTTCTTGAAAATTCACTAGGTCTAGTGATAAAGATTTGCTTGATAAAAGCGTCGCCCGACATTGTTCCAGCTAATGGTTCGTAGCAGAACTTGCTTATCGGCTTGCCATCAACCAGTATCTCATTGTCCGAATAGCTAACGTCAAAGAATCTAGTGTTGTTGCAGAACGCTCTAGCTCGCTCTATTGCTTTGTCCGAGCTTGTCATATCTATAGCAACTCGCGTTATTCCACGGTCGATTGAACCATTTTCGCTACGCTCGTATCCTTTGAACTCTAGTCGAGCCAACATCGAATCACGCATGGATTTGATGAAGCTTAGGTTACTTACCTCTGACCAATTCCATGAATCAGTTCCTTGATTTGGCATGTAGAAGCTTCCAGAGCCAACATCGGTATTAAAATTCACGCCATAAGATAAGTCTCTGTTTGGAACCTTTACCTTGAACGCTTCTCGCGCAAAACCATCGTTCCTTACTGAACACTCCCACGACAAAGCTTGGTTGTGGTTATTATCGAAACCTATCACCGTTGCCGCTCTGTGGTCATCGGTCACTTGGTTAAGTAGCGCTGTCCAATTATTAAAGTCTTCCCTTACGGTGTCTGATACTGCTGGGCACGATGCCAACGCTATAAGAGGTGCTATTTTTTTCATGCTTATGCCACTGCTGTTTTATTTCTGGTCAAACCTAACTTACTGGTGGTGTTGTGATTCTTTGCCATGATCCTGCAAGCGGCAATACCGTTAGTAATACCGATTGGTCTGCAGAGATCGGAATGCTTTAGGATTGAGTCACTACTATAAATATGATCATTTGTTTTCTGGTGAGCGATAAAACCATGGCTGCACATTGACAGCCATCTATGTATTACATTGTGGTGCTTTGTCTACAGACCAGTCGCATTGATGTTAATTGTGCGCTCATTGCTACCGCGAACTGCTTCGTTTCTAGCATCGATTGTGTCACCAACTTTGTCTGCAATGGTTTCTTGAGTTGAAGTATTTGCTTCGATTCTGCGGCGAGCATGTTCACGCGCGAACTGGCGATCTTCTTCTTTTTCAGCTGCGATTCGAGCTGCTTCAGCATCGGCCTTGGCCTGCTTCTCGGCATCACCTGCATAGTTAGTCTTCTGTGCGCGCTGGAACTGAACGCCAGCTGTCGTGTCTAGACTGATGTTGAGTTTGCCAGAACGGAACTGGCGCACGAACACTGGAGAGCCAACCATGATCGGGTTGTCATCGATTTGGAATGCTTCGATCATACCGCCGTTTTGGTACTCAACGGTGTAGCGAATAGCGTCAATTTTCTTGCTGTCTGACATTGACTGTGCAGCCATTCCAACTAGACCAACCAGAGCTACAGCACCACCAATTGCCGCAGCGTTACGATTACCACTAAGACCACCATAAGCGGCTGTAGCAGCGCCAGCACCCATAACACCACCCGCTAGGCTCTTTTGTTGGTCTTCAAGTTGCTTGTTCGTAACCTGAACATGGTCAGCCATCAGAAGAACGCCGCGCTTCATAGAAACAACACGGTCGCTAACATCAACAACAGAGCTATCTAAGCTATTGCGTGATGATTGGGTAGTTTGACAGCCAGTCATTGAAACAGTCGCCAGAATGACAACTGCAAGTGAGGTCTTTTTAAACTTAGTCATTACTTCCCCCTAGAACTTAAGGCCAACTAGTAGTTGGTGAGTGTATAAATCAACATCTGAGAACTCTTGCGCCTTTGCTTCGTAGCCAAACGTCATGATCTCATTGAACGTCATGCGAACGCCAAATGCACCAGTTGCGCTTGTCTCGCTGTTCTTTGCTGTATATTCACTTCTGTAGCAGTTCCAGTTGACGCAGTAGACATCAGTAAACGTACCTTCAGCTTTGGTGTTCGCAAGTCCAAAGCCAATATATGGCTTGATTGCAAACCCGGCGTTCTGGAAGTCATAACCAACTTCAACCTGCGCACCAAAACGACTAACCTCAATCTCTGAAGTAGACGAACCATAGTTCTCACTCCAAGGGCCAACTTTCTCATAGCTCAACGATACGCCGACGATCTTGTTAAAATCGTACCCACCACGAAGAACAAAACCAGATTCACTATCCGATTCATAACCAAATTCGTCATACCAGTTTGAGCTGAAACCAATCTCTGCTCGAAAACCTTTACCATCCTGCGCCAAAGTTGGTGCTGAAATACCTGCAGCTAATATTGCTGCCACTGCTAATTTCTTCATTCTAATACCACTGCTTTTTCTTGTTTATAAGACGTATGTCACTGTTATTGTTGTGATTCTTGGTTCACTTTTCTGTGCGGGATATTAGCGTTGGCAATACGGTTTAGTCTGTAAGGAAGGGGAAGTTTTGGGGCTGGATCACGGCGTTAAGATGTTTCAAAACGTAACACCGTATAAATCAATTGGATATAGATTATTGCTTAAGTTGCTCATCAACAAAGTTATGAGCTTCACGTAGTTGGTGCGGTTCATACACATAGCACGAACGCGAGCAAGGAACGCTTTGCGCCATTCTTCTGACATCTCTTGCTTCTTGATGTTGTGCTCATCTGAAAGAAAGTGCTCGAATGATTGGATGTAGATATATGGATCGACGCGTGCTGGAATCTCTTTCTCTTTGAAGCTGTAGGCCAAGTACTGCTTTGCTCGTCTAGTTCTGCGAGATTTGTTTGCGCGTTCTGTTCCTGTCATTGCCATTTGGGTAGCCTCTTGGGGTTTTGTCGCAAAGTTTAATTTTATAGGTTAGGATTTGGCCAATTTCGACTCAATACCTGAATTATAATGTTTAAAGGCTGCCACTTTCCCTCTGAAGTTATTCTCGAAACCGTTCGCTATTACCTCGCTTACAAACTCAGTTATCGCGAGATTGAAGAAATCCAGAGGGAACGTGGTGTGTGTGGAACATGCAACTATTAATCGTTGGGTTATCAAATTTACACCTGTTTTAGAACATAAAGCGAGATCAAAGAAAAAGCCTGTCTCTACTTCGTGGCGCATGGATGAGACCTACATCAAAGTGAAAGGAGAAGGGCTTTACTACTATCGAGCGGTCGATAAGTTTGGAAACGTCATTGATTATTATCTTCGCTCCAATCGCGATGAAGCTGCTGCCAAGGCCTTTCTGAATAAGGCGATAGCTCAACATAGCCTCCCCGAGAAAGTGGTCATTGATGGGAGTAAAAGCAACTACGCGGCTATCGATGCAATGAATATTCAACTCTGGTTAACGGGTTTCTTTATGTTGTCACTGATTGAGATATTGGATATCAAATATCTCAATCATATCGTGGAGCAAAGTCACCGTTGGGTAAAACAGAAGACGTGCCAAGCCCTTGGGTGGAAGTCATTAAGGGGAGCAACAGCGAGCCTTCACGGCCGAGAGTTGTGGACGATGTTGAAGCGTGGTCAGATAGAGATAGTTGGAGAAACCGCCTACGAACAATTTTATGCACTTGCAGGATGATTGCGTCTAGAGAGTGGCTCTGCCACGTCTTTATCAGAATTTGCGACAGAACCGTAAATCTTCTTCATGATGATCACTGGGTTGTGATTTTCTGCCTTCTCCAGAACCTTCTGTAGTTTGAGAAACTTGTACAGAGTAGCTTTATTCACCTTGTGATTGCTGAAGCGCTCAATGTTCTTATCAATTTGCTCTTGAGTTGGTGCTAAGTCACCTTTAGTTTTGCGCATTTTTCACCTTCATTAATCGGTTGGCTATTCGAATGTGCTGAGCTGAGAGCTTGCGAACCGTGCCAGATTCCAGCTTGCAGTGCAGGCACTTGGGGCGGCTTCCACGCCACTCCCAAAACTCAAACTCAGACTTATGACGCAGCTTGGCGCACTTGGTGCATTCTCTATATTCGATCATTAGGCTGCCATCTCCTTAAGCTCTTCACCCACAGGCCAAGCGTCAGCTACGAACGCATCAATGATGCTGGATGCTAAGCTAGAATCTGCCTCAAGTTCTATTTGCGCCATCATTGCTTCAAGCAGCACACCAAAGAGATTCGCCAAGTACTCATCTTCAGTTATGACGAACATGATCATGGTTCCCTTGGCTGCGATAGCTACCGAGCGAAGGCTGTTATTCATCGGGAAAGGCAAATCAACCATATCGTCGATAGCGCTACTTGCTCTTGCGGCTTCCATGATCTGCTTACGTTCTGAAGCGTCTATCCCAAGTTGAAGAAGGGCATTTGTAGCGCCGTTGATTAGGCGAAACTTTCTGAAGAATCTGAACATACCAATCACCAGTTAAACCCAACAGAACCAAACACAGCGCCAAGTGCTGAGTCATACTTAGTACCAACACTTAAATACTTGTACATGTATGTGGTGCCAATATATACGCCATACTCGCTCGTTCTTTCTGGCTCCTTCCAGTAATCACCTTCATGCCCCCAGATGCCAGTGGGCGTGTGCATTCCGCGATAGAGTCTCTTTTGAAATAGAGTTCCGCCAAAGTCCAGAGCAACACGGATGTTCTGGTCTACTTCCCACGTGTAGTTACTACCAACCGAATAGTATGATCCTTGCGTGATGTCGTTCTCTGGCTTTGCGTAGTGCCAGAAGTATGAAGAAGGATACGTGTCCCACACATCAGGCGCAGCTTCCGTGTTATTACCAAGAGCTAAACCGAGTCCAAAGTTATCTGGACGGTAATAGCTGTAGTTCAATCCCCAGAAGTCGCTAGGGGAAAGCTCAACGCCAAAAGAAGCGCGGTTATCGGCTTGAGCCGCGCCAGCTGCCAGTAGTGAAATTAAAATTGCTGCTCGTTTCATTGCTTAGTACTCGGTTAGAAGATCGTTCGACTTGATGACTCCGTTCAGGAAATTGCTGTGCTTACCGTTAATAGCTTCGATAGCAAACCACTCGGTGTACCCACCAAAGCGGATCGTGCATCCAGAGCGATCAAGGTAGTTACCAATAAGGTGCTTCGATTTTAAGATGCGTTCGTGAGCTGCCAGTACTTCTCTGCTGAAGCTTGTCTTGTTGTCACTGACCGTAAAGAACACGCGGTACTTCTTCAGTTCGTTGTGAATGATGTTCTCAATAATCTCGGTATTAACACGGTTGTTCAGTGGCACACTCCATACCATGTTCAACGGGAACGGCGTTGTCTGACAAAGTTGATCAAGGCGAAGGTCAGGACGATTGCTGATTCCAACCTTCGCTAGCCCAAGCTCTTTGTTGATGATCAAATAAATCTGGCGCTTGTTGAATGCTGCGTTCTGGCGGTTCGGTCGCTGCAAAGTTGCTGCGAACGTATCGGTGATTTGACTGTCGCTCATTTCTTGGATGTTCACTTTATTCTCCGACTTTTCTGAGTACTTCTGTTTTTGTGGTGGAGTAGTTATCGGCTTCCGCTTTCTCTTCGGTCGCTTAGCCAGCTGTTCCAGAGTTTTGCTTGGTTTAAAGTTGGCTCGCCTTACTAAATCAACCGTTCTGCAATTGGCGCATACCTTTGCAAGGCTTGGCGGTTCGTTCTCTGCGGCTTCTGGTAAGTGGCTGTATCTGCCACACATCGAGCAACGGATAAGTTCTCTGCTCATGGTTTTCTCTTTGATTAACAAAAAAGGTGTTAGAAAGGGGTGTTAATCGTTGGGTTAGTCCAGACCGCTGCTACAATCTGGACTAGGTTTGTAGAACGAGAGTGCTAATCAGAGTTAGCATAAACATTGAATTTCCTTATTAGTTATGCGCCAGCATCGCAAGTTGCCATTACTGTAAGATCAACACCGTGGTCGCCTGCATGCGTTGGCTGTGTCAGCGTGGTAAACAGAGCCATTTGGTAAACTTTATCTGGGTTTGTTATGTTGATATCGGCCGGGCTGATGATGAAACAATAGCACCAGCGTCACCTCCGACTTTGCCAAAGTAAGCTTTTGTGTTGTTATCATCGGTAACTTGGTCTGAAAGACCGCCATTCGTGGTCATGCTGCTGCTCTGAATTGTTGGGTGGTTAGTTGCGCTTGACGAGATTTTGAACTTAACATAGTTGTCTTTTGTGGCGTTACGCTGCAGTGCTAGTACGCTACTGTCATTAATAGCGTTGGTGAAGAACACTGCACCTAAAACCTTTTCATCAATATCGATTGTGAATAAGCCGTCAAACTGGCGACCGTTGTGTATCTTGATTCGACCGCTAGCCACTTCATTGAACGTGGTTACCTGCGGGTTCGGAGGTGACTGCGTATGCGCCAAAGCTGAACCACTTAGATTAATTGCACTAATTGATAGGAAAAATTTTTTCATCGGTGTAACTTGCATTGTGATGAGCCAAAGACAGGTCTATCCACTCCTTCGATATAAGCAGTAACAACAGACTCAACTTGATGAACGTTCGTGAACTGGCGCGCGAACTCGCGTGTCAGGTTCTCGCACTGACTAGCTGCTGTGTCATCTGCCCACTCTTGCCAGCCATTGATAGCCTTCTTGTTCTTACCAATGAGAAAGTAAGCTTGCTCTTGGTACTTCCAGCCATCAAATTCAGTATCAAAGCGGATCATGGTGATAGCTGCTACCTCATTACCCAACTCGCGGTCACGAACGTTCTGAGCGTGTCGAGCTGCGATAGTTGATGTCATCTCCTGCGGTTGATACTGGTCATTAGCTGGCAAGGTTGAGCACCCAACCAGCGCGCTAGTAGCTAGCGCAAGTGCAATTACTTTTTTCATTCGGGTGTTACTCCTAATAAGTGCTCTTCATAAACATTCAAGGCAAAGTTAGCATCACAGTGGAACCACTCACCACAGGTGCGCATTCCGCCCAGTAGATAGTGCATATCTTGTTCCACCTGACGCGCAGTAGAACCAACATGGGGAAAGCGAAACACTTTCCCTGAAGCATTGGTTAACTGTCTGACGCGCTTTTCTGGATGCACCGAAACACCAATCTTTACCATCCCAAATTCGTTCGCCATTAGATAAACAACTTCACCACGCATAACGGTTTCTTAGTTCTAGCCAACGGCAGCAACAAACCCAATTGCTACTCCAGTAAATAAACGTCCAAGCAGCAAATAAATGATGCTGCGACCAATTGACCAAAGCAGATCAATCATCTTCCTTCACCTTGTCGAAGCGCTCTTTGGTCCAGTAAAGTTCTGGGACGTCATCTTTAGAATTGAATCCCAATGCACGAACAGCTTTTGGTAATGCGCCTTGGTTCTTTACTTCGTGACCATCAACAACGGCGAACACATAAGAAGCTGAACGTTTGGCGTAAGTGCGCTTGCGTGGCTTGGTCATGAAACTAAACAACTCATCTTCAGTGATGTTGTAGTCACGCATCTGCTCAAGAATTGCATTCATCTTGTCATTGCGCTTTTGCTGCTGGTAGCCGTCAACTGAGTTGGTTATTACGGTTTTCACGCGACCTAGGTGCTCTGGTGTTACTTCGGCACTATCAAACAACTTCATCATGAAGTCAGCGTTCTGCAATTGAGTTTGTAGTTCGTCATTGTTGTCCATGGTTCTATGCTGTCTTTAGTTCCTTGTAGGTACAGCCAAAAACAATTGTTAGCGCCTTTGGATTTGCACCTTCCTTAAGAAGCTTCTTTGCTGTCACTAACTGACTGTCAATAAGAACATTTCCCCGTCCGTGCCTGGCATTTAACAGGAGCATTTTAAAATCCCGCCCCTCTTCCATAGCGCTCATGAATACCTAATTGAAATCAAAGTGTGCAGAATTATGCACTTCCAAAGTAAGCGCCATTGCTTACAATGAGGACGAACTTAACTGAGTAATTACTCTATTACAAGTATTTTTCGTCATTATAAATGACGTAAAACTATCAAATATGTCACCAATAGTGACATAACCTGTTTATTTGGTTAGTTCCCGGTAGTAAATTTGAGGCTCACCAAGAAAACTCGCAATCACTGCTAAGTCGGGCTATAAAGGTCACTTAAATGAAACTGCACAACAGACTTAAAGAAACAACTGAGAACGCTGACATCTATTTCAATCTTGTAGATAAGGTATTCACCCAAGAACTGATGGAAAGTAAGTGTTTGAAGTTGGAAATCACCGGAAAGGATAAACTGGCGCTAGCTTCCTTTTTGGATTACGCCACGTGGCGGGGGGATTTTGATGCGGTTTCTTCAATTGAGGAACTACTGGAAATAGACATATGAAAAAGACATCTGGCGAGATGGTTTCGCTTGAAGAGTTCGAAGAGCGCATGTCAGAAACAACGGCTAGGCTAATTGATTTAAACACGCGGTTTCGTGTTCATCGTGGTCATATTGCTTATGTTCGGCACGGTTTCAATTTAAACCTGCCTTGCTTCTTGCCTCCTTCGCACGTTGATTTTGAACTACCAGATAAAGAAATGGTGCGCCGGGTTGTTGCTTCGATAACCGATCGCGGTTTTAGCAAGTCAGATATTTGTTACGCGCTTGGCCTACAAACAAAGAACAATAGAACGCTGAATATCTGGATGAACGACAGCAACCCGGAGAAGCAGATCAATAAAAGCAATTGGGTTCTGCTCACGCAGTTGGCTGGTTTAACACTTACCACGATGCTAACTGATGAAGAGTTGTTGTATCGCGTGAAAATGTGCCAAGAGAAGCACCCAAACAAAGACATTGATTAATCAGTCCAGCTTACGGCGCATCTCCCCATTCACCACCGTGGGCTGATAAAGGAAGGGAACGAGCTAACAGAGTTAAGCTTATGGAAGCCAACTTACCAGAAAACCTAAAGCGCACTTATAGGATCGGACAATGAAGACAGCAACACTAGCCAAGACACTTGGTTGCGCCTCGCTAAATGAGGTTGCAGGTTTTTACCAAGTAACAACCCAGAACCTGCGCGACAAACACGCGAACAACCCAAAAGCTTTTATCGCTATGGTGCTCGGTTACAAGCAGGTTCAAAACCTTGATGTGATCAACACTCTTAATATTCAAGCTGACTAGCTGATTGAGCCCAGGAAAGGCCGCAAGCTAGCGGTCTTTTTTTATTGCTACAAACCAAGTAAATGACAAAATATTTGTCTTTTTACTGAAGAAAAGAAAAACTACAACGAAATCAATCAACTTATAGTTCAGCTCATCCGCTGCACAGGGGGACAACGATAGAGGTTAGGACTGAAGTTATGAACGCTTTTGAAATCGTAACAAAGTTCGCTCAGAAAGAATGAAACATCACAACAACGGAAGAGGCGCTTTGCTGGAGGTTTTACGGAAGCGACATGCACGAGTTCCTAGAAGACTACGTTGACCTGGACGAGGAAGAGATTGATTTTATTCTCGCTCACGATTGGGAATTGGTGGATACCAGCGGCGAAAAAGCAGACTTCTGTTCAACAATCTTCAGCTTTGATTGGTCGAAGTAGGAAGCTGTTTAAAACGCCAACGTTGATTTTGATGTAGTTCAGGCGGCTGTTCTTGCGGAATCAGTATCGAGAGCGCCAGCGATGCTTACCGAGGTCAGTACGAAAACGAAGAAGCTTTCGCAATGCAGTATGTTGAAGACTCTGGTTTGCTTGACGATGTACCAAGCGAAGTGGTGCGTTACTTTGATTATGAGCAATATGCCAGTGACCTGTTCTGCGGCGATTTCACAGAGCATGACGGACACGTGTTTAGCAACTGTTGAGGTACTTATGACAGGTTTAAGAATTGTATTACTGATTGTCGCGCTAGTTTACCTAGAGTGGGGATTGGCTCCCCAAGATAGTCACTGGAAAGCACCATACACAGATGGCATTTGGCAAAAGGTAGAGGTATCACAATGAGCATGAGTAACGAAGCAGCAGATGGCGTACTACAGTCGTTGGTACGCATGACTCACGGCGTCAAGGTGGACGTTCAGCCAGAAAAAAGATATTGGCGCGCTATCCCTGAATGGTCAGAAGGTGGAACCAAATGCCGTGACAGCGTTTGGATTGGTCATCGCCAAGATGGAACGGTTCATCTGTTCTTGAGTGGAAAGTTTATGCGCTTCCAGCAGGAAATTGAAAAGCTCGCCGTACGAGCTGAGCTAGATAGTCAGTCAACATTTCGCAAGCGCCTTTACGTACCGCTTGAAGATTTTACGCAGGTTTTGGGAATTATTAGTCAGGTTACCAAATGAAACAGATTATTTTCGGCCTAGTGGCATTAGTACTAATCGCGTTCAGTGGTTACCAAACAGCACAGCTACACAGAGAAGTTAGCGCTTTGAAAGAATCCACATTGATTCTGGTGCACAAGTTGGACCAACTTCAGGGGGAGCACGGTTAGCTAAAATCAGACACAGACGCGACAATTGAACAACTAATGGATTGGGTAGCCCAAGTGGACACCAAAGCAGAAGACAACTATTGCGACCTTCACGTTTCAGAGTGTGAAGGCTAACAACAAACATCGGCAGTGGAAGCTGGCGCAACAATTTAAATTTAACCAAACGAGACTAACCAAATGAAAAAAGTAATTCTAGCAACCGCAATCGCTTCAACTTTTGCAGCTTCAGCAATGGCGTCAGACATCTCTAGCCACTTCGGTCAAATTCGTCCACTTGGCGAGCCAGCGCCACAAGAGTCTAAAGCGGTTGTTCTTGACCGTCACGTTCAGAAAGAAATCCGCGATATTCGTGAGCACCAAACTTCAGGTCCAGTTTACAACATCGTAGCGAACCAGAATGCCGGTCAAATGAATACCCACGGTCACCGTACAGCTTCTCTTCCAGATGATGTTATCCAAGAGATGGTATTGAACCACGAAGCAGTGAACGAGCGCTTCCAGCGTCAAACGCTTCCATCAATCAATGAAGCTTTGTCAGATGTTCGTGGTAGCGCACAGGCAAACAAAGAAGCCATCGCACAGCAAGGCAGTGACCTTACAGCTGTTGGCGCTCGCGTTACTACCACTGAGCAGGTTCTATCGCAGCACACTGCAGTTCTAAACAACATGCAACAAGCGAACGGTCGTACCCAGAGCCGCATCACAGAGGCGCAAAACAAAGCTGATGGCAACAGCCAAGAAATTGGTCGCGTTCGCACCGAGATTCAAACAGTTCGTGGTGATGTTGATGCAGTAGCTAGTACCACTCGAATGATCGAGAAGCAGCAAGCTAAAGCAGCTAAGAAAGTTGATCACCAAGCGGGTGTAACCGCTAGCCAAGACCAAGCGATTATCGCCAATGCTGAAGCTATTGCAGACACTCAGCAAACGGCGGCTAGTCAGCTTCAGTTAATCAACGATGTGCAAGCACAGAGTGAAGGTAACGCAGATGTGATCGCCAAGGTAGCAAACCAGAACGCAAAGCAAGCCAAGCGCATTGCAGGCATGCAAGAACGCGCAGGCGAGCAAAGCCAACTGGTAGAAGAGGCGCACATGACCGCCAACACAGCTCTGTCTGAAGCGGGTATCGCACATGCAGCAGCTGAAGACGCTAAGTTCTTGGCGCAAACTAATCAGCAGGCTATCGAAGACAATGCCCATGCCCAAGACGCGACTGCAGAAGCTACGTACCGCAACATCAAGCGAGTAGAACGCCAAAGCAAGAAAGTGACACACCAAGGCACTGCTATTCGCCAAGCGCAGCAGGCAGCTCAAGCGACACAGCAAGGCGGTTTGGTACGTGACATGGCATTGGCTAGCGGTGTTGATCAAAATGCTCAAGGAATAGAGCTAGTAAATGAACAGGTGGAGTTCCAAGGTGAAGTAATGCGCCAGATGGTTGTTGGTGGTCGTGAAGCTATCAAGACTCAAAAAGCGCAAGGTAAGAAGTCTACTCACCAAGCGACTGTTACACGCCAGAACGCTCAGCGAATCGCTAACCTTGAGAACCGTGCATCAGTGCAAGCTGCTAGAAGTGCATCTGAAGTTAAGAAGCTAGCTAGCCGTGTTAAGGACAACAACAAGATGGCTAGAGAGAACTGGGATGCAGTTGAAGAGAACATCGCGGTAATCGATAAGAACTGGAATGCCATCGAAGACAACATCACATCTATTCGTAGCAACAGCCAACACGTGTCTAGCAACCGTACTGCTATCAACCACAACTCGCAGGCAATCGCTAAGAACTCACAGGACATCGCAAGCTTGCGCCAAGACTTCGAGAAGATGGCCGACGAGATGAACGGCGTTAAAGCACAAGCAGGCGCGTTCGCTGGTTTGGTACAACCTTATGGTGTTGGTCACATCAACACTACAGTGGCGCTTGGTCATTCTGGTTCTGAGTCTGCAATCGCTGCAGGTATTGGCTATCGAGTAACAGAGCAGTTAACCATCAAAGCAGGCCTAGGTTACGAGACTGTGGCTAGCTCAACAACTGAATATGTTGGTGTTGGTTACGAGTGGTAATAATAAAATGCAAAAATATTTTGCAAAAAGTGTTTAAAACGCAAATAAATGCGTATAGTCTAACTCATCCGCTGCACTACGGTGCAGCGTTTTTGATTTAACTATGCGAGGCAATGCAATGAACTTTCTAAACAACTACATCTTTGGCGATTCACTCGATCTATTTAATGGCCTAACTAGCGTTGATGGCTTCCTTTCCATGATCCAAAACTTTGGAGCCAATCTGCCACTAATCGTTGCAGTTATTGCAGGCTCTTACATCTGGTCACTAATTAAAGGGGAGAAGAAATAATAAAAGTACTAAACACAAACCGTCACGCACAGCTAGAGAAGATTTACGAAGCGCGCAACGAAATGGCAGAGAAGCATCAAAAGGAAGGTCAAGACCTCCGTGCTAACTATAGCCAAGGCTATGCTCGCGCATTGCTAAATGTGATAGAGATGCTTGAGAAGCCAGAGCTTTGGATTGTTGAAGTGAAGAGCGTTCTTGATGATGAGGTTCGGGATGTTAACAAGTACCACTTCGCTGAGAAAAGTGATGCGATGAACTTCATTACAGAGAAAATGACAACAGCAATTGCATGTGAACACCTTTACTACGTTTCCCCAGAGCTTGATGAGCTGCAGATTACATTAACAGGTGGTAGAGAGCGCTACTACTCTCTAAAAGAAGGAACTCTTCTGTGAAAATTGAGGCAATTAACCCAAGTAAGTGGCAAGCGGTTGTTAACCGCTTTGTCTCCCAGAACGAACGTTATAAATGGTTCATTAGCATGGGGAAAGACGAGACGTTAACGTGCCATCTGGCACACGAAAGAGCGCTGATAGCTTGGAACAAGCTTACCAAGCGCGAACAAAAGAACATCGGCAAACACATAGACACAACAGGATACTGAGATGGAAAGCAAGGGTGAAAAGATAGTAAACGTGGTTCGTTGGGTGATGTTGTTAGCAGTGGCTTACGCTGCTGGCAGCATTGCAGACTTAATCAACCCCGTGGCGTTCATTAACCAACACCAGTTCTTTAGTGACTGGTCTGGATTGGCTAAAGCGGGTTACTACCTTTTCAACTTAGCTTTGATCGCGCCTTTCGTGCTTTTTGCACTAACCAAAACAACCAAATTTTTCGACCGCGCTGAACGCCACATCGATAACGAAGAGTAACAACCATGAAAAAATTAGTAGCAGCAACAGCAATCACCCTAGTAGCAACAACTGCAGTCGTGAACCAAGACATGATCAGAGAGACTTACTACCAACAAACAGTTAACCCAAGCATTGAAGTGAACAGCGGTGTTACATCTTTTTGTGGTGTTGATGGTGCAAGTACAGAGACGCCAGGGCAACTAATTGAACAAGTTCGCACAACGTTCGATAGCTCGGCGTTCATCAAGCGAGTTATTGAAGCCAAAGACGTACTGATTGGCACTAGCGATAAGTACGAAGAGTTGAGCAACCAACTTGATCAGTTTGGCTATGACACTGACGAACAGCTTCAAAAGAATTATGACTATTACAGCAAGTATTCAAGCAAGTCTTCTGCTTATGCAAAGTTTGCCAAAGAAGCCAAACAACAAATCGAGTTCCGCAAGGCAAACCCTGACCTGACTCGCGACTCAATTAGGCAACAACGTGCATATGAGTACGAAGCGCTCGCAATGGCAGCTCAAGACAAAGTTGATTCTATGGTTGAGAAAGAAGTCAGTGCATTGGCTTGCAAGTTCGACCTAGACATTGCGGAGCAGCAGGCCATTAAAAACCAATTAGCCGTGACTTACTTCGATAAGCTCGACGAAGGCACACAACAAATGATGAATGACTACTCAGCTAAAAAGCGGCAAAGCAACAAAACCATTGCTAATGTGGCCTTCCCAAAAGCAGCTGATGCGATAGTAGCGTTCGTTGGTGATTCTATCTTGAACATCAAGCCAATCGGCAGCACTACCGAGATCGAAGACAAAGATGGATTCACACCAATTAAGACTCACATGGATATCTCATTGACGAATGCGTTTGGTCGTAAGCGCCTTGGAGAAGTAACGATTTCAGGTTACATCAACGGCTACAACCCAGTGCTTGGTTCTGCAATCGTAAGCAACATCAACATCAAGGTTGAAGACATCGACCGCACTGTGTTCTTGAAGCATGCAGAACGACTCACAGCAGAGTCAATCATCAACAACCAGATGGCAATGACAGAACTGAAGCAAGCACTTGTTAAGGAGTTCAAATAACCAAAATCTTTCCCAGTTCGCGCCTTGGTTCTGTTACCTGCAACGAATAAAATCATGGCGTACTGATTTATCATTATCCATCTCGTATATTGTCAATACATACTTGATTTGTCCCACGAAGACATACCTTAGTTAGTTGTCTGCTAGACAGCATGGCATTAAGCCAAAAGGCGTTGTTTTGATCATCTAATTTGGGTGGTCTTATTTTTGTCTTGTAATCCGTAAATGTTGTCACTCTTCAGCTTACCTAGCTAGAATGGCAGTCCAAACCAACGGAGATTGGTAGCTGCTATACCGTGCGGAAAAGACAACTAGAACAAGGTAGCAACATGATATACACCGAAGAGCTAGAGGCGAATCTAGTATCCCAAGTCGCAGAGCACTAAGCTCAAACGAACGTGGTTCCACTACACGAACAATACGGGTTCTGTCGCAAATTCTGATAAAGACGTGGCAGAGCCACTCTCTAGACGCAATCATCCTGCAAGTGCATAAAATTGTTCGTAGGCGGTTTCTCCAACTATCTCTATCTGACCACGCTTCAACATCGTCCACAACTCTCGGCCGTGAAGGCTCGCTGTTGCTCCCCTTAATGACTTCCACCCAAGGGCTTGGCACGTCTTCTGTTTTACCCAACGGTGACTTTGCTCCACGATATGATTGAGATATTTGATATCCAATATCTCAATCAGTGACAACATAAAGAAACCCGTTAACCAGAGTTGAATATTCATTGCATCGATAGCCGCGTAGTTGCTTTTACTCCCATCAATGACCACTTTCTCGGGGAGGCTATGTTGAGCTATCGCCTTATTCAGAAAGGCCTTGGCAGCAGCTTCATCGCGATTGGAGCGAAGATAATAATCAATGACGTTTCCAAACTTATCGACCGCTCGATAGTAGTAAAGCCCTTCTCCTTTCACTTTGATGTAGGTCTCATCCATGCGCCACGAAGTAGAGACAGGCTTTTTCTTTGATCTCGCTTTATGTTCTAAAACAGGTGTAAATTTGATAACCCAACGATTAATAGTTGCATGTTCCACACACACCACGTTCCCTCTGGATTTCTTCAATCTCGCGATAACTGAGTTTGTAAGCGAGGTAATAGCGAACGGTTTCGAGAATAACTTCAGAGGGAAAGTGGCAGCCTTTAAACATTATAATTAAGGGATTGAGTCGAAATTGGCCAAACCCGAACCTATAAAATTAAACTTTGCGACAAAACCGCCCGAAATGATACGCCAAGAGTTATGGGGACTGCTGCTGAGTTACAATATCATCCGGTATCAGATGATTAATATGGCGAAACAAATTCCGGGGCTACATCCCAATCAGCTGAGCTTCACGACAAGTGCAAATGCAATTATCCACTTAATTCATAGCTTCTGGCTTGAATCTGCTGGGACGATACCGAAACGAATAACCCACTTGCTTGAAGAAGCTCCCCACCATGTTCTCCCTATTAAGCATGAAGACAGAGTGTACCCAAGAGCTATAAAACCTAAAGCAAAGAAATACCCTAATAAAAAGAAAGCCAGTCAGCTTAACTGACTGGCATTAGCCTCAACAGGCCGTTTTTTCTATTTTCGGACAGATAGACGGGAATCGGGTTTTAGATAAATATTACTGTTTGTTTGTACAGTGCTTCAGGTTGGGTTATAATTTTCAGACATGTCCCTGACACGGATAAACATACGTATCTTCTCTTCTTAGGTTTTCAGTTTCACCGCACCGCATACTATGACCCGAAAAATTATCCACATAGATCTCGATTGTTATTATGCCGCAGTTGAAATGCGAGATAACCCAGAGCTAAGAGACATACCTCTAGCGATTGGTGGTTCTCAAAATCGGCGCGGTGTTATTTCTACCTGTAATTACATTGCTCGAAAATTTGGTGTTCGTTCAGCAATGGCGACCGCTCATGCACTGAAGTTATGCCCAAGCTTGACGGTCATAGGCGGAAACATGGAAAAGTACAAAGCTGTATCCAAGCAAATTCATAAGATTTTTGCTCGTTACACTGACATGATTGAACCACTATCACTTGACGAAGCCTATCTTGATGTAACTGAATCAAAGCTATTCAAAGGGTCAGCTACATTGATAGCCGAGGATATTCGCAGAGCCATCGAAATAGAACTTGGGCTTACGGCTAGTGCTGGTGTTGCTCCCATAAAGTTTGTTGCAAAGGTAGCCTCTGATATTAATAAGCCAAATGGCATTTGTGTTGTCCCGCCGAATGAAGTTGAAGAATTTGTAGATAATTTAGACTTAGGTAAGATTCCTGGTGTAGGAAAGGTGACACTAGAGAAACTTAACAAGCTTGGTTTGTACAAAGGAATTGATGTAAAAAACTATGATCAGCATATGCTGATTAAGCAGTTTGGAAAGTTCGGTACTTCTCTCTGGGAGCGTAGTCATGCGATTGATCGGCGAGAAGTAACACCAACACGCGTTAGAAAGTCCCTAGGTGTAGAGCGGACGTTTGCCAAAGATATTAAAACCGAACAAGAGTGTGCCGATGCGGTTGAAACGCTTTATGATGAACTAGTAAGACGTTTTGCTAAAATTGGTGATGATAAAAGGATAGTCAGGCAGGGAGTTAAGTTGAAGTTCGATGATTTTCAGCAAACTACTGTGGAACATAAGCAAATTAGTCTAGATAAAGCATTTTTTCTAGCGTTATTACAAGAAGCGCTATCACGAGCGAAGGGTCGTGGCATTCGCTTAATTGGTTTAACTGTTGGGCTAGAGCCCAAAGAGGGGCAAGCTAGTACGCAGATGACGCTTGAGTTGTAAAAGCACAAACTGGAAATCAGATTTCACTCTTCGTTCTTCAAAATATCTATGTAAGTGGGAATTGTAAGTGGAAACTATGATTTAACTCTCTGCTTTTATTGTGTTTATTGTGAACCTTATCCATATACTTACAAGTTGTACCAGCTAGTTTTACTCGTGCGATGGGCGGCTATGCCTTTGCGGTATATACATTTAGAGGTAAGAATGCAATCTTCGCAACTATGCTAGCATCAATGATGGTACCACCAGTACTTGGGCTTATTCCTTATTATCTGATTATTCAATTCTTGGGGTTGTTGGACACGCACCTTGCCATTTGGCTACCGTTTACAGCTACGCCCGTTGCCATCTTTCTAGTAAGACAATATGTCGTCGCATCAATACCTCGAGAGCTATTAGAAGCAGCTAGGATAGATGGCGCAGGAGAGTTTCGAACCTTCTTCACCATTGCTCTCCCGCTAATGAAACCCGTACTTGGAACCGTTGGGATCATCCAATTTGTATTCTTCTGGAACAATTTCCTGACGCCATTGATCGTGCTAACCAGTGACGATAAATACGTCGTAACCCTAGCCCTTAGGACGGTACAAGGACTCCCCAACACACCATGGGGAGCCGTCATGTTAGGTACAACGATATCCATCATACCGATCGTTGCCTTCTACATATTCTCATCCAAACAAATGATAGCCGGTTTAACAAGTGGCGCTGTAAAAGGCTAAATCAGCATTGGATTAGCCAAGTGTTCCTTGGCTAATCCTCCTCTACTCAGTGTTCATCATGAAAGTACACACTCGCACGCTCTACTACCTCTGTTGAGAGCAGTGTTCGAATTGCACTTCGTGAGAGCAAATTCGGATCTGTAGCTGATGCGACCTGTTGAACGGCCAATTCCCCCATCGATTTCATTGGAGCCTGAATGGTTGTTAGCGGCGGCAATATCGTCGACGCGACCTCATAGTTACCAAAACCGATCACAGAGGCATCGTAAGGCACTCGAACTTTTAATTCATTGAACACTGCAATGAGTCTTTCGGCATAGACATCATTTACACAAAAATACGCCGTGGGTAGTGTCCCCGTATCGCGTTGAGTTTTCATTCGCTCCTTGAAAGCAAATAGATCATCTAGACTCAAGCTTTGAACCAATACATCGGAGTGTTTTTCAGCTTCAAGGCGAAATCCGTCGACTCTAGCTTGCATGCTGGGTGATGAAAAATTGGTGCCACAACCTCGTACAACCGCCAATTGGGTGTGTCCTGCGTCGATAAGTGATTGGCAGGCTTGCCCTCCAACTTCGTAATCTGAGAACATGATATTGTCGATTTGAGTGCCATTTGGTAAGTAAAACAGCGCAACAAGTGGGGAAAGCGCCATAGCTATACGAGTGTAATCCTCGGTTTCTAACTCGCCAGCCAGAATATAGCCACTACATTCATCGGAAGGTATGTCTTCGAGTCGATTCGTTGTCACTATTTCTAGTGAAACACCCATCTTTCTCGCTTGACGCTCCGCGCCAGAAACAACATTCATATAATGCTCTCCCGCACCCAAATCTAGGCTAGGAATAACAAGCCGAATGACTCTCGGTTTCACCTCTGGTTGAGATTTAGAAGAGTATCCCATGCGTTCCGCTATCTCGCTGATATAAGCACGACTTGAATCACTGACACCCGATTTCCCCGATAAAGTTCGCGACACCGCATACACAGACATCCCCGTTTCCGCCGCAATATCGGCTATTGTTACTCGTTTCACATCCACACTCCTTTGATCACTGCCCTAACTCAGCCCTAACTAATAGGAAATAGACCTTAGGGCATTTCTGTAATCACATCTTGGACCATGTAGAGCACTCAATTTCGTGATCAGTGAAACACTCCCTGAACCCTTGTGCGACAAGGGGATCACAAAAACCAAAAAACACAAAGCTTATGCAACATTGCACAACTTCTCTTCCTAACAAACGAGAAAACGACAATTGCGTCATTTCGTTACTCTACAGATAGCGATTTGAGTGTGAGCAACATACGCTTTCTTCCGGGTTTCGATGGGGCTTACATCACCTTGGCACCGATAATTTCGATAACCAGTTTCCACATGGTCGTTATTTTCTATCAGTAAGGATTAAGCATGATAAAACCCTTAGTCGTCATCACAGGGGCTAACTCTGGCGTTGGTCTCGCCTGCGCAAAACTCTATACCAGTCTGGGGCATCCAGCTTTGCTGCTTGACCTTAACGTAGACAACGTTTCAGCACTAAAACTAAACAACGCCGTTTGCGAACATGTCGATGTTACCGACCCCGATTCTTTTTCCAGCGCAATCGCAAAAGCGGAGCGTCAGTATGGACCTGCCGACTGCCTTATCAATAATGCAGGTACTATGTTTTTGGGAGACATTGGCTCGCAACCATCTAAGCATTGGCACACTATGTTTGCGGTAAACGTCGACGGTGTGATTAATGGTGTGCAAGCTTGTCTAGAATCTATGAGGCAGCAAGGGCGTGGCACCATTATCAACATGGGATCGCTCGGCGCAATCAAGCCCCTTGAACATCATGGTATATACAACGCGACGAAAGCCGCCGTTCATTCGCTTTCTGAGATGCTCCGACAGGAAGTTGCGCAGAGCAACATTCGCGTTTGTGTTCTCGCGCCGGGAGCAATTGACACCAACCTTATTAACACCACCAAAAACCCCGAGATTGTCGCCGGGCATAAAAACTATGTCTACTCTATCGGTGGAGCCCTTTCTGCCAATGATATCGCCACTTTGTTACTCACCATCTATCAGATGCCACAACACATTTGCATCAGAGAACTCGTCGTTGGTGCCACTCAACAAGTCGTTTAGTCACACATCACGCCTTAAAGGTAACGAATAAGAAAATGCCAATGAACTATATCCAAAATCCAATAATTCCAGGCTTTAACCCAGATCCGTCCATCTTAAGGGTTGGAGACGATTTCTATATTGCTACTTCCACCTTTGAATGGTTTCCAGGTATCCAACTTCATCATTCGCGAGACCTCGTAAACTGGAAACTGATTGGTCATGGTCTCACTTCGACGACACAACTCCCGCTTGAAGGTGTTGAGAATTCAGGTGGAATCTACGCTCCCTCACTCACATACTGCGATGGAGAATTTTGGCTCGCCTACTCTATTGTTTACGCCTGTCGAGGCGAGACTTGGATGTCGACACCCGCATACGTTGTTAAATCCAAAGATATCAATGGACCTTGGAGCGAGCCATACCCAATCGGGAGCTTTGGTTTTGACCCATCGGTATTTCACGATGCAGATGGTAGAAAGTATGTCGTTCATATGATCTGGGACGGTAGAAAGCACGTGAACAACTTTGGCGGTATTGTGATACAAGAACTCAACCCAGCGACAATGGAACTTGTCGATGAGCCCAAGAAGGTTTTCTCAGGCACCCATCTGAAAGGTACTGAGGGACCGCAGGTACTTCGAAAAGATGATTGGTATTACCTCGTTGTCGCTGAAGGTGGGACGGGTTACGGTCATGCTATAACCGTGGCTCGCTCCCGATCCATTTGGGGTCCATTTGACGTGCACCCCGACAATCCGATACTCACCGCTTACCTAGACGAAACTTCACTTTTGCAGCGAGCCGGACATGGTTTTTTTGTCGAAACGCAAAACGGAGAATGGTATTTATCGCATCTTGCCACACGCCCAATATATCCTGAAGAATATCAGAAGCATTACATTGGCGGTCGATTTGGCAAAGGGTTTAGCGTCCTTGGCAGAGAAAGCAACCTTCAGCAAATTGAATGGAGAGATGATTGGCCCTATGTTGTCGGCGGTAAAGCACCACAAATCCGTGTCGCTGCGCCTAAGTTACCTCGTCACACTTGGTCACCTTCTCCTACTCGCGTTAATTTTGATTCAGGTCCCTTACCAACAGATTTTCAAACGCTTCGGGCACCATTAACCTCTGACTGGGCAAGTTTTAAAGCCGATCTAGGCAAGTTACGAATAGTGGGCAGACACTTTCTTAATTCGAATTTTCAGCAAAGCTTAATCGCGCGACGAATACAGCATTTCAACATTCAAGCCGAAACCGAGTGTACTTTCCTTCCAACACTGCCACATCATATGGCAGGACTCATTGTCTATTACTCGTCGAGAAGTTATTACTTTTTACAAATAACCGCGAACGACGACGGGGAAAAACAGCTCCAGTTAGTCTTCGCAGACAACGGGAGTTACGACGAACATTCGGACGTCGTTAATATTAATAATGACACCATTTATTTACGAGTGAACTTTGACGGTTACCGGTATCAGTTCCGCTACTCCGAAGATACCAAACACTGGAAAAGGATAGGACCTGCGCTCAGTGCTGTCCCTATATCGGATGAAGGCGCAGACGACATTTTCCGATTTACGGGACCTATGGTAGGCATGTTTGTTAGTGACGTCTCTGGGCAAGGGAAATACGCCGACTTTGGGTACTTTGAGTACAGAGAAATTTGATTACTAGATGGTTAATCTAAAATGGAGAGGCATTGCCTCTCCTACTACCCCTAACGTTTGATATCGCTAGATGACCTCAAACTCACAAGTCATACGCCAATCTTTTGGTAAGATGCGTGTCCCACCATTTACTGTGATGGTTTCTTTAAACAATATATCGGTAGATGATTTTCCAACCATAATGTCAAAGTCCCCTGCTTCAACAATTCTTTGATGGAGGTGATTGGTAAAGTTGAGCATATCGACTGGTAAAGTAAATCTCACCGTTTTTTGCTCGCCGGGTTCAAGGTACAGCTTTGAAAATCCTTTTAGCTCTCGAATCGGGCGCACTAGCGAGCTGACCATATCTCGTACATACAACTGGACAACCTCATGACCCGCTATCTGACCACTATTTCGAACACTCACCGTCACTTCAACGCTATCCTCTTGTTTCAATTGATGAGCCTTGATCTTAACCTCATCATACTCAAAGGTGGTGTAGCTTAAACCATAACCAAATGGGTAATTCGAACCAAAATGATAGGCAATCGGGGTACCGCCACTTTTGAGCTTGTGGTTATAGTAATAAGGCACAGCGCCTACATTCTTCGGAATAGAAACCGTCAGACGACCACTCGGATTCACCTTACCTAGCAGAGCATCGGTAATAGCTTGCGCACCAACTTGTCCCGGAGCCCAGCCATATAAAATAGCCGCTGCTTCACTCTCGGCTCGCCCTAAGTTGTAAGGGCGACCGCCAGTAACAATTACAACAACGGGTTTGCCGGAGTCTAACGCCACATCGATAAGCCCCTGTTGCACGCCCGGCAGATCAAGGCTATCAGCATCAGATCCCTCTCCAACCGTTCCCGTTTGAAAAAGCCCTGCGAGGTCACCCACGCAGACAACAGCAACATCTGAATCTTGAATGACACCACCAGCTTCGATAAATCCTGATGTATCCTTATCGATTGGAGAGTCTAAGTTCTGTGATAACGCAAGGTCGACATCTCCAGGAAACACAGGGGCATTCGCATGTCTTTCTGTCAGGATATTGCAGCCCTTTGCAAAGCACACACTATCAAAAGCTTGCTCAAATGTTTCGCGCAAAGTTGCCGCAACTCGCGCATCACTCTCTTCACTACTGAGAATTAGATGGACAGGGAAACTATAGCCCCCTAATAGAGCGAGTTGATCATCTGCCGTCGCCCCTAATAAGGCAACTTTTGTTTGATTAGACAAAGGAAGCAGTCCGTCGTTTTTGAGTAGGACTACAGACTCCGCAGCGACTTGATACGCTAGTCGCTCTGATTCTTCATTATGTAAAGGCTCAGTAGGTAGTTCACAGTACGGATTTTCAAACAGCCCTAGTTCAAATTTCATCGTCAGAATACGAGTCACAATTTCGTCTAGCTTAGTGATCGAGAACTCTCCTCGCTCCATGGCAAGTTCCAGCTTAGTTGAGCACGCATCATCAGGCAGTTCGATATCAAGACCAGCATTAAACGATAGAGCGGCAGCACCTGCTGAGTCCGAAGCGATACCGTGATGAGAGTACAGCAAGTCAACACCACCATAATCAGCAACCAATAACCCATCAAATCCCCAGCGATGACGAAGCACTTCGGTCAGTAGGTATTCAGAAGAATGGCAAGGCTCACCATCAATATCATGGTAAGCAGGCATAATGGATCCCGCGTTACCAAGCTTAACCGCCATCTCAAAAGGTAAAAGGAAGGTATCATTCAATTCTTTAAAGCCAATGTGGACCGGCGCATGATTGCGAGCCCCTTCACTGAATGAATGTCCAACGTAATGCTTGAGTGTTGCCAATACATCGCGCTTCTCACCTTGTAAACCTTTGACATAAGCGGTCGCGAGTAAGCCGACATGATAAGGGTCTTCTCCTAAGGTTTCCTCGGTTCGCCCCCATCTTACATCTCGAGATACATCCAGAACAGGCGCTAACCCCTGATGGGCACCCACTGCCCTGACTTGTCTACCAATGTCGGATGCCATTTCTTCGATAAGTGCAGGGTTCCAAGTATGGCCGTAGTTAAGTGACGATGGGTACAACGTTGCATCTTTTGACATCAAGCCAACCAGACATTCTTCATGAGAAAGTGCTGGTATTCCAAGCCGCGTTTGATTGACCAAATAATCTTGCAACGCGTTAAGAGCTTTTACTCCTTCGGCAGGCGAGACAGAGTGAGTACCCAGAGGACGAGTAATTTGTCCAATACCATGTTTAAGGCGTTCATGAATTGGCTTTTTCGACTCATGAGATCCCATCTCTAAATCTCGGTCTTGGTGGTCACCATGCTCGTTGAGGATAAGCCATTGAGCACCTAACTGCGCCAATTTCTCCGGCAGGGTCATTCGTGATAGGAGGTCGTTAACGCGCTCTGCTGTCTCAACATTTGGATTCTTGTAAAGGTCTTTGTAAAGCATAGTCTGATACCTGTTTCGTTCTTGATATCCGTACTATGTATCAATCCTGCATTGGATTATGGGCGACTCGATCTAATTACCAAATTCGTACATTCAGTTACCAGATAACGTCCTTTTGCTCCTTATTTACCACTCAACTTATGCATGATTTACAACACAACTACGGCATGCTTCGCATTGTGTTGACGGTACTTCGCCGGTGACAAGCCTAGCTGCTTAATAAAAACCTGAGATAGGTAAGACTGACTGGGGTAACCACACTGTTTTGCAATACTCTCCATACGGTCATTTGTGGTCTCTAGCAGATGTTTAGCACGCTCTACACGGAGATTGGTTAAATATTGATGTGCAGTGACACCGTGAACGATTAGAAACCGAGTATCCAATGTCTTGCGTGAGATTCGGCAGAAATCCGTGACCTGTTTGATCTTTATATTAGAGTGGAAATGATTTCGCATATAAAGCTCGGCTTTTACCACGACCTTATCTTCATCCCCTTCACTTGCAGTAGTTTTCGCATGAATGACTGTGTTTGATGAGAACAGCTTAGATACTGACCGCTTGTAACGAATTACCTGTTCTAGTGTCTCCATGCAGCTACGCCCAAGTTCAAACGGATCAAGCTCTACCGAACTTAACGGCATAGGTGACAACAAACGTTCAGTGTCGTCATAGTCGGTGCCAATAATCGCGACTTGCTCCGGCACATTGATGTTTTCTAACTCGCATAACTCTGCTACGCGACGAGCTGACCTGTCTGACGAACAATAAACACCCAAAGGAAACATCCGACTTTTAATGGCATCATTCACATTGTCACAATAGTTGAGAGAGTGTTTAGGGGCCGCTCTTTGAAACGCTTTGTGTCGCTCTTGACTCCATGGCGTAACAAGGTCTTGCTGGTTTGCGAAATACCCGACATGCATAAGACCGCTTTTTGCAAATGTACGGATCGCTAAACGAGCAAGCCCTTCATTATCGAGAATGACAGAAGACAAAGTATCAGGGAGATCAACCGGCGAATGATTGGCATACACCACACGCTTTGCGCCCAACGTATCAACGAGGTGTTTTACTGCTGGTTTATTGTAATCCGCAATAACGTAATCCCAGCTTTCGCTGAGTATGTAGTCTAAGTTACTCGCACATTCTAAATAAAGACTGAGCTTGAGATCGGATTCATCAGAACGAGCTTTGATACCCTTAAGCACTTGGCGGTCAAAATAGACCATGCTGTCGAGAAGAATAAGCAGCTTTTTCATAACTTACTTCCTAAGATTAGTGCTAAAAAAAGCCCTACTGGTGAGTAGGGCTTATAACGGCTTATCAGGAGCGACAAGACGTTTTAGGGGTTCTAATTAGCCTAGCTCTGCGTTGTGAGCAACAGGTTTACGTTGTTCGTTCTCTTTCGCATCAAGAACAAGGAGTGCTTTGATCTTCTCTAGATGCTCGTTGTCTAGTTTGTAGAACATCATAAATACCGCGATTGAAGCGAAGAATACGCCAGGTATTACCGTGTAAAGTAAGTTAATCGCTGTGACTGCCTCAGCAGTTTGCGTCTCCGCACCGCCCACATAACCTGACCAAGCTAGAATCCAACCTACTGCTGCGCCACCAATCGCAATACCGAGCTTAATCGCAAATAGATTGGTCGAGAAAACCATGCCGCTTAGTGAGCGATTGCTGCGCGTTTTCTCATAGTCGACAACGTCCGACATCATGCTCCATAGAATTGGCGTTGTACTCATTTGAACCACACCAAGAATAATCACTAGGGCAAACACCATAAATACGTTCTGAGGGTCGACTAAGAACAGAACCGCTGATAAGAAACCTGAAGCAACAATCAGCGCACGATATACCTTTGGCTTGTCGTATTTGCCAAGCACTGGCGCAGAGAATATCGCACCGACGATGTTAGCTAGCATACCGGTCACCATAAAGGCAGTAGCAAGGTCCGCTCGTCCCATAACCGTGTTCACGTAGTACATAGTGGAAGCACCTTTGAGAACGATACCGGTCAGAAGGACAACATTGACGATAAACAATACGCGCCACTGGTTATTCTTCATTAGAAGCTTTAAGTCATCCCATACAGACTGCTTTTCTTCAATCTCTGGAACGCAACGCTCGGTGGTGTTAGCAAAGCTGAAAAAGAACAATGCAATCGCGCCCAAGCCCATAACTGCCATCGCACCCATGTAGCCTTTTTGCACGTCCCCTTGACCAATAACGTCCACAAGCGGTAGCGCAACCATAGCCACGACCAATCCACCAGCGGTACTCAGTGCGAAACGATATGATTGAAGAGATGTACGCTCTTTCGAGTCGTTTGTCATCGCGTTCGCCATAGCACAATACGGAACATTAATAGCCGTATACATTAACGTTAAAAATATATAAGAAACATAGGCATAGACAATCTTACCTGTCTCGCCGAAGTCTGGGGTAAAGAAGGCTGCCATACAAGCTCCCCCAAACGGAATCGCCATCCATAACAGATAAGGGCGATAACGACCATGTTTCGATTTCGTTCTATCTACAATAGAGCCCATGATTGGGTCAGTTACCGCATCGATAAAGCGAACTAACAAAAACATGGTTCCCATATGGGCAGGCGACAAACCGTAAATATCAGTATAAAAATATGCAAGAAATAGCATTACTGTCTGCCATACAAAGTTACAGCCAGTATCGCCTAACCCATAAGCTATCTTCTCTTTTACGGATAACTTGATAGTGTTCATTTTAATTCTCCGGGTACCTAATGTGTCTGTCTCACATTCTTGACGCATCGATAAATTAATTCAATTTACCCAATCTGGTTACTAATTTACGATATTTTTCATATGTGATTCAAATCGCCTAATCTCATATCATAAAACCTTAGTTTTATTATAAATCAATAACTTAACAAAACCTCCTGAGCATAAAATGGAAAAACAAACCTTATTTTTGAGAACTAGGGCACATTTAGTAAATAGGTGAAATTTGGTATCAAAAATCATAATTGATGGCTTGGTCGAAAAGGTTGAATATTAAATACGAACGAAGTCCACAACCAGAAAATTGGAAATTAGGCTATGACTGAATTTTTTAAGAACATTAATAAAATCAAATTTGAAGGAAAAGAATCGACGAATCCTTTAGCGTTTCGTCATTACGATGCGGACCGCATGATTCTCGGTAAGTCGATGAAAGAGCATCTTCGCTTCGCTGCTTGCTACTGGCATAACTTCCGCTGGCCTGGTTCTGACGTATTTGGTGACGGTACTTTCGACCATGAGTGGTTAAAAGTATCAGACCCAATGGAACACGCTCGCGTTAAAGCGGATGCTGCATTTGAGTTCTTCTCAAAGCTAGATGTCCCTTATTACTGCTTCCACGATACTGATGTTGCACCGGAAGGCGCTTCTATCAAAGAGTACGTAAACAACTTCCAGACAATGGTTGATGTATTAGAGCAGAAGCAAGAAGAAACAGGTCTTAAACTTCTTTGGGGTACGGCTAACGCATTCTCACATCCGCGTTATATGTCAGGTGCAGGCACAAACCCAGATCCTAAAGTATTTGCTTATGCTGCAACTCAAATCTTCAACGCTATGGGTGCAACTAAGCGCCTTGGTGGTGAAAACTACGTACTTTGGGGTGGTCGTGAAGGCTATGAGACACTGCTAAACACTGACCTACGTCAAGAGCGTGAGCAGTTAGGTCGCTTGATGCAAATGGTAGTAGAACATAAGCACAAGATTGGCTTTAAAGGTGCAATCCTAATTGAACCTAAGCCGCAAGAACCAACTAAGCACCAGTACGATTACGACACAGCGACGGTTTACGGTTTCTTGAAGCAGTTTGGTCTTGAGAACGAAATTAAAGTAAACATCGAAGCGAACCACGCAACACTTGCAGGTCACAGCTTCCACCACGAAGTAGCAACAGCTACATCACTAGGTCTATTTGGCTCTATCGATGCTAACCGCGGTGACGCGCAACTAGGCTGGGATACTGACCAGTTCCCTAACAGTGTTGAAGAAAACACGCTAGTGATGTACGAAATCCTAAAAGCAGGTGGCTTCACTACTGGTGGCTTTAACTTCGATGCACGTGTTCGTCGCCCTTCAATCGACCTAGAAGATCTGTTCCACGGTCACATCGGTGGTATGGACGTAATGGCGCTATCACTTGAGCGTGCAGCTGACATGATTGAAAACGACGTTCTATCTAAGAATATTGCACAGCGTTATTCTGGTTGGAACGAAGATCTTGGTAAGAAAATCCTAACGGGCGATCTAAATCTAGAGCAGGTGGCTAATTACGCGGTGGATAACAACCTATCTCCGGTGAAAGAATCGGGCCGTCAAGAACATCTAGAAAACATTGTGAACGGGTTCATCTACAAGTAATCCTTGTGTGAACATTTGCTTCAAGCCCAAGTATAATCGGGGGATGTGCTTGGGCTTTTTTATTGCGTGCGTGTTGAGTTTTCTCAGCACCTTTTTCAATGCCCTTTCTTTGTGAGTATTTTCCAATGACGCAAACTATTCAAAATCCTGTACTTAAAGGTTTTAATCCTGATCCATCAATTGTTCGTGTTGGTGATGACTATTACATTGCGACGTCAACATTTGAGTGGTTTCCTGGCATTCAAATTCATCATTCAAAAGACTTAGTCAATTGGCGTCTAGTCAGCCATGTCCTTACTCGAACCTCTCAACTTGACATGACTGGTATGGACAACTCAGAGGGTGTGTACGCTCCTGCCCTAACCTATGCGGATGGTAAATTCTGGGTGTGTTTTTCGAATGTACACTCTTGCCGTGGTGGTAACTGGATGGCAACACCAAGCTTTGTGGTAACCGCAGACAATATTGAGGGTCCCTGGAGTGAGCCAACACCGATCGGTAATTACGGTTTTGACCCATCGCTTTTCCATGATGGCGATGGCAAAAAATACATGCTAAACATGATCTGGGATGGGCGAGCAAAAACCAACTTCTTCGGCGGCATCGTCATGCAAGAGTTCGATGCTGAACGTGGTGAGCTCGTGGGTGAACCTCGAAACATCTTTGAAGGCACGTATCTGGGCTGTACAGAGGGTCCACAGATGCTCAAGAAAGATGGTTACTATTATCTCATCACTGCAGAGGGCGGCACTGAACGCAACCATGCAGTGACAGTTTGCCGTTCAAAGAATGTTTGGGGACCTTACGAGGTGCATCCAGATAATCCAATTCTAACAAGTCGCTTCCAAGAGGACGCTGAATTGTCTCGCGCTGGCCACGGATTTTTAGTCGAAACTCAGCAAGGCGAATGGTACTTAAGCCACCTCTGTGGTCGACGTATTCCAAATCCCGAGGGCTATCAGTTTATTCCCAAGTATGACAATGGCTTTTCTATTCTTGGGCGTGAGAGTGCAATCCAAAAAGCACATTGGGAAAATGGTTGGCCATACGTAACTACAGGCAAGACGCCCGTCGTTGAGGTTGTAGCGCCTGAACTCGAACCTTGCCCTTGGCCAGAACTGCCAAAGATCGACAACTTCGATTCACCAGAGCTTGATATCAACTTCCAAACACTGAGAGAGCCGTTAGATGATTCTTGGGCTTCACTTACTGAAAAGCCAGGTTACCTGAGACTAAAAGGACGTCACTATTTAAGTTCTCGTTATCAAAATAGCTTGGTGGCACGCCGATTCCAAAGCCACTATGCAACGGTAGAAACTAAGTTGGAGTTTAATCCAACAACACCTTACGAAATGGCGGGGCTAAGCGCTTATTATGCTCGAAATGGTCACTATTTCTTAAAAATGACGGCTAACGATGCCGGCGAGAAAGTGCTACAGATTGCAGGAAACATTAACGATGTTTATGGCGAGTATAGCGAAGAGGTCCGCATTGGTGATTGCGATGCGGTTTATCTCCGCCTAGAACTTAAGTGCCAGTGGTATCAGTTCTCTTATTCACTTGATGGTGAAAACTGGCTAACTATTGGTCCTGCGCTCAACAGTACCCCCTTATCTGACGAAGGTGGACCGGATATCTTTAGATTTACAGGTAGCTTTGCAGCGCTGTTTGCTTGCGACATTACGGGCAGAATGCAGCCCGCGGATTTTGACTACTTCAGCTATCAGGAACACGAAGCGTAAGTATTAGTTCCCCTAATCGTCGCGATAGATTGAAATACCAATAGCATCTCATTACTAAACTATGGCTATCGAGCTTTTGTTCGATAGCCATTTTTTATGTTGCACGTCCGTAAACCAAGCTCTTATTCTGATCTATTAATTACGATCATTAAAATTTTATGAAAGTTTATTACGGACATTGATCACATTTTTATTTCATTGTATAGTTATTACACCAACTTTGGTAACAAACTTACAAGGAGCGCTAATATGCTATCAGTAATTAAGAATCTATTCGTACCAACAAAAGACTATGCAGGCCGTAACATTGATTTAGTGATCGAACGACTAGCAGCGCAAACCAACACAGATGTCCACGCTTGGTCGTACCTAAACGAATCAGCCGTGTATGAAAATACAAAGACGGGAATGCGCGTTTATCGTCACGAGGTATCAAAGCGTGCTGCATAATAATCTATCAATTCTAAATCAATCAGGGTGGGCGGTGTCGTCCACCTTAGATCAGCTCTAATCCTCCCCAAGCTTCAAACTTACTGCGAAAAAAAGCGCCACTAAACGCAGCGCCCTCACCTCATGTTGTTTTTTATCGGTTAGCTTTCGTTGCACTATCCATCCATACCGCGAGCAGCAAAATTCCACCTTTGACGACATACTGCCAAAACGTCGGCACATCCATCATGCTCATTCCATTGTCGAGTGAAGCCATGATAAAAGCACCAATAACTGCGCCAATAACGGTGCCAACACCACCAGCCATACTTGTTCCACCAATCACACACGCCGCAATTGCATCGAGTTCAGCGATGTTGCCAGCAGAAGGAGACCCAGCTCCAAGTCGGCTTGATAGAATTAACGCAGCAATCGCCACGAGCAATCCGTTCATTGCGTACACAGACAGCTTAGTTCGCTCGACATTGATGCCAGACAATCGACTTGCTTCCAAGTTACCGCCTATGGCATAGATTCGACGACCAAACTGAGTTTTGGTTGCAATGAAAGTGCCTGCAATAAGTAATGTCGCTAGCAACAACACCGGCGTTGGTACACCACGATAGTCATTAAGAATGAAAATAATCGCCAACACGGCAACACCGATAGCGGCGTGTTTGGTTAAGTTTGCAGTTGCTGAAGGAATCGGTAATCCATATTGTTTTCGCGTTACGCGACGTTTCTGCTGCCAGGCAAAATACATAGCGAGTCCGCCTAGCCCAATCATCATGCCTAACATATTTGGCAAATAGCTTTGACCGATGATTCCCATTTCCTGTGACGTCGGTGCGACGGTGGTTCCATCCGTAATACCGATAAGGATTCCTCGAAACGCGAGCATGCCAGCGAGAGTAACAATGAAAGATGGAACTTTACGATATGCGACCCACCAGCCATTCCAAAGACCGAGCAAGAACCCAGCGCCTAATGTCAAAACAATGGTCAATGGCAAAGGTAGACCAAACCATACATCCAAAATCGCTGCTGCGCCGCCTAGTAGCCCCATCATAGAGCCCACGGAGAGATCGATTTCCCCACTGATGATGACAAACACCATACCTATTGCCAAAATCCCAGTGATGGCAGTTTGTCTAAACAAATTAGAGATATTTCTCGGTGATAGATAAGCCCAATCAGTCATAATGCTGAAGAACAACATAATGATAATGATGGCAGCAGCCATAACAATGAGCTGCAATTTAGCCCCTGTTAGTTTGTCTTTTAAAGATGTTTTTGCCGTGTTTGATGTTGCTGTTTTTATTGTTTCCATCGCGTTATACCGCCTCTGTCACTTTTTCAGAAAGAGCACAGTCCATGATGAGCTCTTGAGTCAGGTTGTTATTAATTAGATCGCCCTTTATTTCACCCTCATGCATGACCAAAACCCGATCACTAATTCCCAGTACTTCTGGCAGCTCAGAAGAAACCATAATGACGCTGATACCCTGTTTAACGAGTGTAAAAATGAGTTTATAGATCTCGTACTTAGCACCGACATCGATGCCACGAGTCGGCTCATCAAGTATCAGAATCTTTGGGCTCACGAGGAGAAATCTTGCGAGGATGGCTTTTTGTTGGTTACCGCCTGACAAGCTCCGTATAGGCAGTTCAGAGTCGGAGGTTTTCACCGTAAGGGAACGAATGGAGTCTTCAATGGTAGATGCCTCCTTTATATCATCTAACACACCAGCGCGAGCGAACCCTTCGAGTCCAGCTAACGTAATGTTCTGCCCTACTCCCATAATTGGCACAATGCCGTGACGTTTACGGTCTTCTGGTACCATTGCGATTCCAGAATGCAATGCGTCTTGGCTACTGTTGATTGACAGCTTCTCGCCGTCTAGGTAGATATCGCCTTGGTGCTTGCCTTGATAGCAGCCGTAAATGCACTCCATTAGTTCAGTACGACCTGCTCCCACCAATCCTGATATACCAAGGATTTCGCCTTTGCGAAGAGCAAAGTTCGCGTTCTTCACTTTTGCGACAGAGCGGTTCGCTTTATCCCATGCGGACACGTTCTCAACCAGTAATACGACATCTCCAATCTCATGTTCCTCTCTAGGAAACAGTTGCTTCATCTCCCTACCCACCATCATGGTGATAATGTCATCGGTGGTCAGTGAAGAAGCGGTTCTGGTACCGATGTGGCAACCATCTCGTATCACACAAATATGGTCAGAGATCGCCTTCACTTCATTGAGCTTATGGGAGATATAGATACAGCTGACTCCCTCATTTTTTAAGCCTTGTACCAAGTCCAGTAGGATCTCAGTTTCCGACTCAGTAAGAGGCGCAGTTGGCTCATCTAATACTAAGAGTTTGGCTTCTTTCGATAGTGCCTTTGCGATTTCGATTAATTGCTGCTGACCCACTCCAAGATCCCCAACCTTCGTTTCTGGCGAGACATTCAGCTTGACCTTCTCAAGCAGTTTCTCTGACTCGGCATGCATTTTGTCGAAATCTAGAACACCAAATGTTTCGATCTCTTTTCCCAAAAATAAGTTTTCAAGAACAGATAACTCTTTCACTAGGGTCAACTCTTGGTGAATAATCGCAATCCCGAGTGTTTCTGAATCTGAGATACCCTTTGCAACTAGAGGTTTTCCTTGGAATAGAATTTCGCCTTCAAACTCGCCTGAGGGATAGATTCCGCACAACACTTTCATCAAGGTTGATTTGCCTGAGCCGTTCTCTCCACACAAAGAAAGTATTTCACCTTTTTCAAGAGATATACTCACTCCATCAAGCGCTTTTACTTTTCCAAAACGCTTCACAATACCTTTCATTTCCAATAGCGGAACCATACTTCACTCCCTTTAATCAAAGACTGATAACGTGAGCCCGAAGGGCTCACGCGAACGACTTAGAATCTATTGGTAGATGTCTTTTTCTGCGTGGAACTTGTCAGCAACAAGCGTTTGTTTGATATTGGATTTATTCACTGTGATAGGTTCTAGTAGCCAAGCAGGAACGTCCTTCGAACCGTTGTTAAGGGTAGCGTTTGATTCTGGTGTTTCGTTGCTACCGAGTTCTACCGCAATTTCCGCAGCACGAGCAGCAAGCGTACTGATAGGCTTGTACACTGTCATGGTTTGAGTTCCATCTACAATGCGACGGACTGCGGCTAAGTCAGCATCTTGTCCTGAAATCGCCACCTTACCCGCAAGCCCTTGCGCATCTAACGCTTGAATCGCGCCACCAGCCGTTGAGTCGTTTGAAGCAACAACGACATCAATATTGTTATTATTCGCTGTCAGAGCGTTTTCCATGATTTTAAGCGCATTCTCTGCTAACCATGAGTCCACCCATTGATCACCGACCACTTTGATATCGCCAGCATCAATCTTAGGCTGCAGTACATTCATTTGACCTTGGCGGAACAGTTTGGCGTTGTTGTCTGTCGGCGCACCGCCCATCAAAAAGTAGTTACCATTTGGTTTAGAGTCCAACATGGCTTGAGCCTGCATTTCCCCGACCTTCTCATTGTCAAAAGACAAGTAGAAATCAATGTCCGCATTATTAATCAAGCGATCGTAGGCAAGAACTTCAATCCCATCTCGTTTCGCCTCGGCGATAACGTTACTAAGAACCTCACCGTTATAAGGAATGATGACCAATACATCGACACCTCGCGATATCATATTTTCGATCTGAGAGATTTGAGTCTGCTCATTACCATTGGCAGACTGAACATAGACTTTCGCCCCTAGCTCCTCTGCTTTGTTGACAAAAATATCTCTGTCTTTCTGCCAGCGCTCTAACCTCAAGTCATCGATTGCCATACCAATTTTTACCGTATCTGCTAACGCTGACACCGATGAAAGAGCAAGAGCAATTGCGCAAAGACCCGTCATTATTTTTTTCATGTTATTTTCCTTTTCACGATTATTGGAAATCCAACTTAGCGTTGAATTAGTACTAACTTAGTCAGCAATCGCGAAGAGTTCTTTTGGCATTTTTGAGCAAGCTTTTACGTTTTTTAGTTTTCCGCAACCAATGTGACTTCGACTACATTTCAATCTATTATTTTTGTGACTTAGGCAGGAGATAGCATCTAGTGCTATAAATAAACGAACTTTTGAGCCAATTTCATAACAGTATTTAAAACTAAAGACTTAGCTCTACTGTTATTTTTGTTCGAATCAACGATCACGCTCACACAAACCTAATAACAACGATTTCACTCTGTTTAACTTGGCTTCTGTGCTTTACATTACAGACTAGACGGGCTGGACCAAACATCTAGGTTAATCAGAAAATGCAGGATAAATCTCTAATGATTACAATTTGTCCACTTAAAATTCATAAACCCCATGAGCGTAAACTATGCCGATAGAGATGCGAATTAGGACTAGTACTCTGCACAAGGTGACGGATATTTAAACCCAAATCATTTATCAAATTTCGCATTTCATCAAAATAGATAAGCTCTGAAGAATGACTTAAGAAGATCAACGTTCTTTCTCGGGTTAAACCTAAAAAAAAGCTTCTCATAAAGAGAAGCTTAGCTTTGATTCTTAATAGAGCGCTTCGACAATTATCGTCTGTCAAAAACCACGTAGTCCGTGTTTAGTGCCGTATCACCGGTTTCCCACTTGATGGCTACCTCAGCCCCTTCTGGAATATCAACTCGCATCTCTACTTTGTTGTACGTTCCAACCCAAGAACCTGTCGAATCGAACTCTATGTCATAAGATCGTTGACCGTTGACAAACAGGCCAATTTTGCCTGACCGTTCCGACGCATAGCGAATCACAAAATAGTTAGACTGAGGGACACCTTTAAAGGTCAAAGAGTCACCCTGCTGATACATATATGCCATCCCCTTGCCGCCTGCTGCAGCGCCATCTGGGTAGATACGTACATTGCCGGTTGGCGTCGCATCTTCAGCCTGCCACTGGTTTTCTTGTGGTACAGTGTCTTCAGCGGCTTTGTTTCGTGCTTGTTTCAACTCATCGTAGTCGTCTGGAAGCAAGAAAATTGGTGGAATGGCAACCGTTGACGTAACCAACCACTCTTCTCTCTTGATGGTTCTGCGCCATTTATTCGCGATGTATAAGTTCGATTGAAGGCGTGTGTCACCCCAACCTTGACCTTTCCACATCGGCTGTACATCCCAGTCGGCATTGATGTACGCGATGATTTTGATAACGTCTTGGTTTTCTTTTAGATGATTCAAAAAAGGCTTGAACCAGCTATCCCATGTTTTTTTACCATCATCCAGCATCAGGTTATAACCGCGCGGAGTAAGCTCTGCAATCATGACTGGTTTGCCACGTTCACGAGCAATGCGCAGCATTTCTTGTCCCGCCAGTTTTGGGTCGTGGTTGAAGTATGAATAGGCTACCCAGTCTACATAAGCATCGCCTGGATAGTAGCTCAATAGTTCCTCTCTATCCTCTTCATAGCCACTGGATTGCCACACGTATTCAACGTTATCAACATTAAGTTTGTTTAGACCATCAACAATACGTCGGTATGCCGCTTTATAATCATCAGAAGCGTAACCATTCCAACTACCCTCAAACTCATAACCGATTCGCAGGTAAACCGTTCTTTCTGATTGACTGATCCAGTTAGCCAATTTGGAAATGTTACTGTCTAACTTACCCGCGTTGATAGCATCAAGTTGGTCTACCAAGTAGAGCCCCATCGCGATATCAACGCCTTTAAACGCGTCACTTTCTAAGTAGAGATTTGCATGGTTATCACCCGCGCCGTAGTTCACCTTCTGCTCGAGACCTTCAAGATCTTTTAGACTGGTATAAACCGTTACACCGCTTGGGATGCCAAAATAGTCGACATAGCCTTGGTCGTAATCTTTTAACCCACCAACTGCACCAAGGTCTTGGCCTACAAATAGTTCAATGGGCTTTTTTGCAATGTCTGCAGGTAGTGCTTTCGGCGCCGTATCCACCGCCACCGTGTTTGGCTGACTGCTACACCCCGCAATGATGACAGCACTGGCCACAGAGGCAATAACAGGGATAATAAGTTTTCTCATATAAAATCCTTTCTTTGAGGTAAAAAAAAGGCCCCGGAGGGCCTTTGGTATCCGATGAGTGTTTGCTTATCGAGTCTTTAGATTTAATGTCTGCTTAATGGCAGTTAGTGTGCGACATACACAGATTTTTCTTTGCTTGTGTCAAACACATGCAGCTGTGAGCCATCTAGATATAAATCAATTTGATCACCCTCTTTCACCGCTTGTGTCGAAGGTGCTTCAACCACCAAACTATGGTCACCGAATCGGTTCATTATCTGAATGGTTGACCCCAGTAACTCGTAGCTTTCGACTGTTGCAGTCACTTTAACTGGGCGCTCTAGAAGCTCTGGTGTTAAATGAACATCGCTTGGGCGAATCCCCATAGTGACTTTTTCTCTATCCACTTGTGCATCAACATCGCCTGCTAGAGATAACTTCTGACCTGCTAGCTCTAGGTGCCAGCCACTATCGTCATTCGCAAGTTCAGCGGGCAATAGATTCATTGTTGGGCTGCCGATAAAACCAGCGACAAATTTATTCGCAGGGTTTTGGTAAATCTCTTTCGGTGTACCGACTTGCTCTATACGACCATCACGAAGAATGACAATGCGATCAGCTAAGGTCATCGCCTCTACTTGGTCGTGCGTCACATAGATGGTTGTCTTCTGAAGTTTCTTGTGAAGTGCTTTGATTTCGCTTCGCATTGCGTTACGCAGTTTTGCATCCAAGTTTGATAGTGGTTCATCAAACAAAAATACCTCTGGTGTACGAACCATTGCACGGCCCATTGCCACGCGTTGGCGTTGACCACCGGATAACGCCTTAGGTTTACGATCCAGTAGCGGCGTGAGCTGGAGCATGTCGGCTACAGGGCGAACCTTATTTGCGATTTCCTCTTTGCTAGCGCCTGCAAGTTTGAGCGCAAAGGCAATGTTCTCATACACTGTCATGTGCGGATAAAGCGCGTAGCTTTGGAATACCATTGCGATATTACGATCCTTTGGCTCTAGGTTGTTTACGACCTGACCACCAATCGAAATCTCCCCACCGGTGATGTCCTCGAGTCCTGCAAGCATTCTCAATGTTGTGGACTTACCACAGCCTGATGGACCAAGAAATACGATGAATTCACCATCTTTAATGTCTAGGTTGAAGTCCTTTACTATACGAACGTCGCCAGAATACACTTTCTCTAAGTTCTTAAATGAAACTGAAGCCATTTTTGATAATTCCTTTCCTAATTAACCTTTCACCGCGCCGCCGGTCAAACCCGCAACTATGTATTTTTGAGCCAGCAAGAAGAATACGATCGCTGGGGTAATCGTTACCGATACATACGCAAGGATCTTGTTCCATGCGATACCGTACTCTCCGCGATACTTCATGATACCGAGGGTCCATGGATACATATCTTCAGTATTCAAAACGAGCAGTGGAAGTAGATAGTTGTTCCAACTGCCCACCAAGACAAACACACCAACGGTTGCAAGTATTGGCGTAGATAGCGGAAGAATAATGTGTAGATAGAACTTGGCATAACTACAACCATCAACACGTGCCGCGTCAAATAACTCAGCTGGTAGCTGTTCAAAGAAGGTTCTAAATAAAAGGATGCTAAACCCAAGCCCAAACGCGACTTGCGGAATGACGATACCTGGTAAAGTATCAAGCAGCGCTAGGTCTCGTATACGCAGGAACAGAGGTAATATTGCCGCCGCCGCTGGGAACATCATCCCCATTAGAAAATAGCTATAGACGTACTTGTAACCAGCAAATTTTATATGCGAGAACGTAAACGCCGTCATTGTTCCAACGAGTAGCGTGAGAATGACCGATAATGCAGCGATGATGAGAGAGTTCTTCATCAAAATCCAAATGCTACCATCAGCAAATACTGTCGCGTAGTGTTCGAGTTCCCACACTTCAGGGATACCAAATGGGTTAGTACGAAGCTCCCCGAGGCTTTTAAAACCACCGAATAACGTTGCCACCATCGGCAAAAGTACAAACCCGGCTACCAGCATCAAGAAGGACATCCTGACCCACTGAATATTCTTAATCTTTTCCATGATGAGCCCCTACTTCTTGTCTTCTTTCATGATTGTGTTCTGATAAGTGAATGCGAACACGACACAGGCTATGAACAACACGACACCAACCGCACTACCAAAACCAACATTCATTCGTGTAATACCGAAGGTATATAGATAACTCACCAATGAATGACTGCTATGCGATGGGCCACCACCTGTTAATGGCATTATGAGATCGAAGGTTTGCAAAGCACCCAAGATACTGAAGAATATGGAAACTTTTATCCCCGACATAATAAGTGGGATTTTTACATGCCAGATTGCTTGCAGTTTTGACGCTCCATCGAGCTTGGAGGCTTCGATCAAATCTTTAGGCACACCTTGAAGTGCGGCGATATAAATCATCATGTGGAAACCAAAATACTTCCAAACAATGACCACCAAAATAGCGGTAAATGCCCAATCTCTGTCAGCGAGAATGTACCAAGGGTCTGTGCCCAATGATTCGGCAATACCTGCCATCATTCCGTAGTCACCGTCGAAAACGAAACGCCAGATCAGACCCGCGACAACTTCTGCAAGAATGTAAGGCAAAAAGAAGATCAAGCGAAAGACGCTGTTTGACCAGCTTTGTTTGTAAATACTCAAGGCGACAATCAATGCCAAAGGCAACTGGATGACCAATGAAACTAAAATGATTTTTACTGTGTTCCACGCAGCGGTTTCAAACGCACTGTGCTTAAGAATTCGTGCATAGTTTTTAAACTCGACGAACTGTGTTGGTTCACCATAACCGTTCCACTTGAAAAAACTGTAATAGGCAGCTTCTCCGAGCGGTAACATGACAAAAACAGTAAACAGCAATAGTGCGGGCGGCAGGAAAAACACTAGGGTTAACAATCGATTCCCGTGGTTCCTTTCTTTTAGCCAGTGGCCAAAACCAGCGGATTTGGTTTCTTGAGGATCGTCAACCATGGCTGCTAACTTCTCACTCATACATACTCCTTAAATTGTGAGGTAAAGCTGGCTAATAGGTGAACGAAGTCCGACAAGGTCGGTATAGCCAGCTTTTACGAACGCTAAATAACGTTAAACGTCATCCATTACGTTGAATTAACGCATCTCCCACGCTTCTTGCACTTGCTCAGCAGCCTCTCTCGGGGTTACGTCGCCGTTAACGATGCCAACAGAGATGTCATTAACAACACCGCCAACATCTGCACCTAGAGCTTGGTCAAAGAACACTTGGTGCCATTGCGCGCTTGAAATTGTTTGGGAAATTTTTTGCTTAAATGGGTTTTGCAGCCCTTTGTCTGCACCTTTTGCAACTGGAATGATTTGGTCAATCTCCGCAAGCTTGGTCTGGCTGTTTTCGTTAAGGAAGAATTCCAACCATCTCGCAGCTTCTGGTTTAGCGCCCTTAGCAAAAGCGAAACCATTGATGCCGCCTAGCGTATCGCTACCCGCACCGGCACCACCTTTAAGTACAGGGAAGTTCATAAAGCCAAGGTCTGAGTCAACCACACCTTTCTTATCAACCGCTTGTTGTGCTTGGAAGTTATAATCCCAGTCACCCATTAGATGGATAGCGGCTTTGTAGTCACCAAATAGACCTGCAGACTCACCATAACCCGCTGCCATAAAGCCAGGCTGGAAAGGTTCTAGCGCAGCAAGGCGTTTAAGTTCTTCACCTGCACGAACAAAGGCTTCACCAGCAAATCCGTCGCCTTGGTCTTGCATTGCTGCGGCAAACGCTTCTTGACCACCCGCTCGCATTACTAGGTAGCTCCAGTAAAAGTGCATTGGCCACTTATCTGCGCCACCGACTGCGATAGGAGTAATACCTGCGGCTTTTAGTTTCTCAATAGCGGTTAGGAACTCATCCCATGTTTGGATGCTTTCGCCATCAATTCCTGCTTGCTTGAACAATTTCTTGTTGTACCAAAAACCTACTTGGCTAACCATGTATGGCGCGCCGTATTGCTTGCCGTCAATTTTGAAGGCATTCATTCCCGCAGCAGAGAGTTCTTGATTAAGAGTTGCTGAGTAGCCTTCCATGTCTTCCAACAAACCAGACTCAGCGCGAACTTGGAAGTTACCACCGCCCCAGCTATAGAAAAGGTCAGGTTTTTGTTGTGACTGAAGTAGCGTTGGCAGTTTTGCTTTGAACGCTTCGTTCTCTAGAAACTCCAGATTAACCTTGATGTCAGGGTTCTTTGCTTCAAAGTCTTTGGCAATCTCTTCCCATACACCAAGCACGTTCGGGTCCGTTTCGATGTGCATCATTCGAACCGTGGTGTCAGCGAATGCTGTAGAAGAAAGAAATAGGGAAATCGCTGTAGCACTAAACACTTTACTAAGTTTGTGGTTTCTTAGCATGGTATTACTCCATTTTTTAATTTTTATCCAATATGACTCTCGAACTGGGTAAGCTTCACGTGAGAGTTACATATTATTTTTGTTGTTATGGAAACTTTGGCAAGCTTTGAAATGTGACCAGCGTAACACCAGATAATAAATATCACTTTTCATAATGACATTACTAAATATCGTTATTCGCAGGAAATAAATAGAATAAATGTGGTGAGAGATATAATAATACTTGCCATAGTTTTCATTTCAATCCTTGAAAATATATTCGAATTTTAGACTAATCGAATATGAGACATCCATCAATATTATTATCAACTAATCATGCTTTACATCACACTTGGTATTATCGAACCAAAACTACAATTAAAGGACAATAATAGGAAGGAATCAGATGCTAAATTCTATAATAAAACAAATTATATTTGTCTTCGCGCTTATCTCTCTCAGTGTATTCTTATTGTCTGCCAGCGCATACCGAAATGCACAACACATGACCGAGCAAATCGACAGTGTTGAATCTCAAGTTATCGACCCTCTCAATCAGTTTAACCAATTAAGGAATCGTCTTTTAGAAGCATCTAACTTAGTCGCACTATACAACCCAGACACCTCGCGCCGAGATGAAAGCGTACGACAAAATGAAACCACGGCAGTAGACAGCAGTGAACTCATTAATGAACTGGAGGCACTTGCTATTTGGCTATCAGCGCTCGATATAGCAAGTTGGTTGCCAACTCTCGAGCAAGTTAAACTCGACACGCTATCGACCACCCTAGCCGACTTCGTACCTCTGATGGAGGCACAGCTCGCAAGTAAGGATATCTCGGCGCAGGCCTCTATCGGTGCTCAGCTTAGTGCGGTTTTATACAGTCAATCGGCAGACACCATAGGGAATAACCTTAATAAACTGCAAGTAACAGAAGGGGTAAGAGAACGAGACATACAATTTTTGCAGTTTCATTTTAATTCCGCCGATAAACTGATCCGTCAGATACTATTACTTACTACATCAGATGAAGTCTGGGTGGTTAAATCCGGGCTAGACCGACACAACCGTATGCTTGAAAAGAAAATCGATTTCATCGCCAAGAAAAACCCGGCATTTTCTCTAGAAGCAGCATCCATACTCGAACCGCTTTTTACAGCCATAAATTCCTCTGATGGTGTGCTGACACTGCACCTAAATAACTTAGAACAGCAAAACGTGACTGTGGAGCAGCAGGCACTATTAATGCAAGCCAACAGCTCCCTTAAGAGCCAGCTTAATGAAGTGGAAGCTCTGCTCGTTTTAATGACGCAGAACAAGATAAATAGCTCGCGCCAATCTGCCATGACAGCGACACAGATGACATTAGGTCTTCTAGCGATGGCTTTGGTCATTGCCATAGGCGCGAGCTCACTGCTGACGCTTCGTATTCGCTCTGCTATGTCCAAACTCATCACCTCTTTAACTCGTATCGCTAATGGGCGTTTAACTAACGAAGATATTCCCGTCAGTAAAGATGAGTTTGGGAAACTTAGTTCGGCAACGAACCAAGTGCAGAGCCACTTACTTGATATCGTGTCTCAGCTCCAATCTGGTTCTGAATCTCTATTGTCAGCGAGTCATACTATTGCGACTCGCACAGAACACACTGCGCAAGTCACTAACAAGCAGAGTCTAAACATCGAAGCTATGTCTGTTTCTCTAGAGCAAATGAATCTCGCCATTCAAGAAGTCGCTTCGGCCGCAACCTCTACTCAAGATGCCATTGGTCGAGCGAAACTTAACGGTGATGAGTGCGCGGGAGTCACTAACAACAGCATCAACTCCATATTGTCGCTTGCCGAACAGCTTGGCCAATGTGATAAGAAAATGGACAGCTTGCTGGAGCGCAGTCAATCGGTTGAGTCCGTCTTACAAGTTATTCAAAACATTGCTGAGCAAACTAACCTGCTTGCACTGAACGCGGCAATCGAATCAGCACGCGCTGGTGAACACGGCAGAGGGTTCTCTGTAGTCGCGAATGAAATTCGACAATTGGCAGAGAAGACTCAAAACTCAACCTTGACGATTCAATCTATTTTGGGTGACTTAAACGCTGAGATTGCTGATATCGCTACAGAAGTGCGTGAATGTGTGAGTCATTCACAACAAAACGCTGACGATGCTACCTTAGTTGGAAACAGTTATTCCAAGGTACTTGAAGACATTAATATTGTTAACGGCATGAGCATTCAAGTCAGCGCATCCGCCGAAGAACAAAGCATAGTGGCACGACAACTCGTTGAAAGCATGAATGAACTTAAAGACGAATCTGTGCAAATCAGCGACATGTGCCAGAAGACAGAGGCGCAGTGCCAAGAGTTAGAGAACGTGGTACAGATTAATACTCACATTATTCAAAGGTTCGATATTAGCGCGGGAACTGACATCAAACCCATCTAATTAGAACATTTATCATTGACCACAAAAAAGGACAGTTTATTGACTGTCCTTTTTATTTATTGCTTTAAAACAGAATGTTACGCGTGACCCTCCACGCTCGCTTTAAACACCGTCGTAGAGTTAAAAGGACGATTAGGTGTTACTAATACTTGATCAGCGATATCTGGCATATTGACTTGATTTGGGTAACTTTGGGTCTCGAAACAAAATCCCATATGTGTACCAAACGGTTTGCCGAATGAATCTTTATGGTCACCTAAGTGATTTCCAGTGTAGAACTGCATTGCGGGTCTATCTGACATCACTTCGAGGACAATCCCACCTGATTGCTCAAATGCCCACCCTACGGGTCTCAACCCCTCACCATTCAGAATAAAACAATGATCGTAGCCACCAGCGGAGACAAGCGCCGCTTCTTCTGTGGCAAAGCCCAAAGCAATTCGTTTCGGTTGAAGGAAGTCCATCGCAGTGCCCATCACTGAACGTGATTGCGTAGGGATTTGCTCAGCATTAGTATCCCAGTACTCGTCAGCATCAATCGCCACTATATGCCCCTGAACATCATGCTTGCCTCCACTTAGATTGAAGTAAGCGTGATGCGTCAGATTAACGGGACAATCATCGTCCGATTCAACCCAATAGTGAACCGTCAGTTCATTAGCGTCACTTAAACGATAGGTGACGCAAATCCTCAAATTTGCAGGATAACCACCCTCTCCTTTGTTTACCTGCGTTTCAAGCGTAATCCCCTGAGCGGCCAAGATAGTAACGTCCCAGCGACGTTTGTGAAGTTCACAGTCACCACCATGTAAATGGTTACTCCCTTCGTTCTGGCACAACTGAATAGGATTTCCAGCGTGATCATAGCGACCATTTTCAATACGATTACCCCAAGGTCCAACAACACCGCCCACGTACGCTTGTCCCGCTAGGTAATGCTCTGGACGGTTGTAACCAAGAACTATGTTTCTTTCTCTATGGTATCTATCTTTGAGTTTGAAGCTCACTATGGATGCGCCTAAGTCACTAATTTCGACGCGGACACCGTTACTGTTTTCTAAACAATACAGTGAGTAGTCGCCCCAGGCAGAAGGCTCGACTAATGTTGTTTTATGGTCCATATCCACTCCTTTTTTATTACGATTTTAGAAAGCGGATAGCATTGCGCTATTATGATATTTAGCTCTAGGTTGATGTAAAATGATAACGATGTGCGAGATCACATCGTGAATGAAGAGTATGAAATGTTGTAAGGTAGAATTAAGAACTGACAACAAAAAGTAGTAGTACAAATAAACTGGGCCTCCTACTTTACCATATGAAACCATAACAGTAAGATATATTGTCTTATTTAAATAAAAATAGAGAGGCTATTAACCCCTCTATTTTTAGTGGTTATTTATTGAGCGCAACTTGTATTCCCGAACGTGATGTTTTTCTCGATAATAAACTGAGAGGCGCTGTCTTCTACTTTAAATGTAATTTTATAGTCACTACCTAAAGTTGCATTAAAACTACGACTATAGCTATCTCCAGAATTATCACCTGGTACACAATAGTCATCTAAGCAGATGTAGTTCCAACTTGCAGACCAACCAAGATCTTTATGAAATACCTCAATCTCTGTGTCCGAGCGATAATTGTAACCAAAATCAGCGCTACATTGACTGGGATCGGTGCCGCCACCTGAACCATTGTCGCCACCACTTCCGTTGTCACCTCCATTGTCAACGCCAGAGCCGTTATCGCCACCACCTGGTGTGCCAGTAGAGCCACATTGTTTATTTTCAAAAGTGACAGACTTGTCGGTTATGAACTGCGATCCTCCATCTGCCACTTTAAACTCGATACCGTATGTCGATCCTAGCTGCGCATCAAACTGTTTGACGTACTCGCCATTCTTGAGTTCTCCTTGCAAGCAGAGTCCATTCAAACAGACGTAGTTCCATTCCGCTGACCAGCCATTATTTTTGTGGAAAACTTCTATGGTTGAATCACTCACGTATCGGTACCCGAACTCTTCATTGCACGGCTCTGTTGGATTCGTTCCTCCATTATCGCCACCACCGTTATCTCCACCGCCATTATCACCACCACCGCCAGTTGAGCCATAGCCTAATGTCTCGAACAGTGTCTCAGAGTGGTTGATGTATTGTCCTTTCGCAATCTCCTGCTGCCAGTTCGATTTAATCAATGCATTAGCTTGAACTCGGCTGTCACCCCAATATCCTTCATTATAAGGAGCGGCCCAACGCCACTGGCTATCCCAGTCAGCATTGATGTAGGTGAAACCTCTTACAATGTCTGAGTTATCACTCATAAACTGAAAGTAAGGTGCAAACCACTCATCCCACAGCTGCTGAGAGGTTTTACTTTGTCGATTAGTGCCCTTAGCTGGATCTGCTGAATAGGTAAGATCGGCAACTTGGTAGCGTTGAGGCGTCGATTCATTTAAGAAAAGTGGTTTGCCTTTGCTTCGCGCAAACTGAGCGGCTTCATTAACACGATCCCAGTTACAATCTTGAGGAGCAAAATAAGATAGACCTACCCAGTCTACGTATTCAGAGCCCGGCCACCATTGATCAAGTTGACCACCTGGAGTCGGACAGTACGAAGCCACTTGCCACACTAAGGATATTTTCGCCTGATGCCCCAAGGCAATGATGCGATCATGGACATATTGGAAGCTAGTCACAATACCACTCGGTGAATGGCCATTCCATGGTCCATCAACCTCATATGCCCAGCGAAGATAAACAGGCCTATCGTAACCAGCAAGGGTATTTAATAACGTATCGATATTAGCGTTATATTGCCCGCTAGCAACCGCATCAACTTCACCATTCATCGACACGCCAACCACTAGCGCACTTGTTGGGTAAGCGTTAGCAAGTTCAGCAATATTGTTGCGACCAGCACCAGCATCCGCATCGGAATTCAGACCATCCAAATTGACGATTCCGACGTAGTTTGTCACACCCGCCGGTATTGCTCCCAAAGCACTTGCATAATCGTTTACGCTGTCCACGTCTTGACCGACAGAGACTAAAATACCACTCTCGGGCACTAACACTCCGTCCAAACTCCATGCTGACGCAGATAGTGACATTACTCCTGCAGCGATTAATGACAAATAGGTTCGTTTCATTACTTTTCTCCATGTATGACGAATCGAGAAAGAGCATAGATTAAAAATGTCGATATATTATTTGAGCAAAATCACACAAGAAAAATATGAAAATATAATCAGAAAAAATCATAATTGATATTGATTATTAAGATAATAATAAAGTTGATCCAACCAACGAAAAATACCTAGCAGCAATGACTCACATCACAAAAATACGTTAGTTATGAAAAGATCAAAAATAACTTACTAACAAAGCAAAATGTGACAACTGTCATCTACGTAACAAGAAAAACAAATTCATCTCAAGTTAATTAAATTCGGTAAACAACAAGTGAGTTTTCGCAATACCCTTCATCTCATCAGCTGCTAGAGATAATAGGGAAACCAAACCAATAACATCAATTAATATGGAAGTTAATGTTATGCATAAAAGCGAATACTCTCCTCCTAACCACAAATACCTAAAGGCATTAGGGTTAAGCTCTATAATCGTCGCCATATACAGTCCACTCTCTTACGCAGAAATCAATACCCGCATCGAGCCAGGCAACCCTGCGGTTGCGTATGCTGAAGATGGTGGTTGGACAGGCCAGTGGGCCTATTTGTGTGTCGATGATTACTGCGGTAGTGCACAGCTCGTCGATGGATTTTGGCAAAGGACGGTGACAGAGCAAGCCATTGTTACAGGCGAATCCTATCGATTGCAGCTAAAAGTCCAAGACAACGTGCTCTCACAGTACATTTCACCTGAATACACCATTACCGCAGACGCCGGTGGCGATGGAGGAGGTACAACACCGCCCCCGATTGAACCCGACGCTCCTACAATCAGCGCAAGCGCTTCACCGAGCAATGCAACCGTCGGCGAGGTCGTTTCTATTTCTGCAACTGCTAGTAGTGAACAGGCTTCAATCACAACACTTTCAGTTCGCGTAACCGCGCCAGATAATCAAATTGTATTAAACGAAACTATTTCACAAGCACAAGGTGCTTGGCAGTTCACACCTTCATTACAAGGGACTTATCAGGTTACCTACCAAGCTATTGATAACCAAGGTGAAACGGGTCAGTTCACGGACTCTGTATTCGCTCGGAATCCCGTTTCGGGCGGTGATGGTGTCGTAGTTAATGAAATCGCGGAACGTTATCGTGTTCGACATGAACTTTCGGGTAATGACTTCAATAACTTTAATGTGGAGTATTGGGAAGGTCGCTTCGGCTCCTTTATTTTAGAGGACTACACTCTTCCAAGCGCGAGTGACTCAAGACAATCAGCCTGTGGCACAACTGAACCTTGTGTCGTTGTGACATTAAACAGCGCAATACCACTCGCAATGACCGATGTGTTTGGCAATGAAAAGTCTTGCAACCAACAAACCCCTAACTGGCGTTACCACAAGATTTATGGTGATGAGACGAACTTCTCCTACGGCTATGTTATGGATGTGGTATTAAACGATGGATCAGTTGTCCCTGCTTGCCAAGCAACTCGTGACCAACGAGCGACAGCAACGACATGGCGCGCCGTTATGCAACGTTGGCCTCATATCAATCGACCATTTGAAGCTGGCGAGCAGATTGAGTTTGAGACCACTATCAGCTTCGACCGAGCTCAAACAACAGGCGATAACGTCAATTACTACGGACAAACTTTTAGATACGTCTTGGGGCAAGGGTTGACCGTAAACAATCGCGATAGTGCAGTAGGACCACTCAACATTAATGACGGCTTCGCTCAACTCGGTGGTAATACGACTGTACCGCAACTCTCTGCAAGCGGTGGTGCTCAGCAACGCTTAAGTTTTATGCAACATGTATACAATCTTGATAGAGGCAATGTTCAGTCGTGGCTAGACGGACGTCGCCTGATCCACACTAACTTTACATCAGGTGATCACGTCGAGGAGTTCCTACCGGGTCCACAAGCCATCAACGGGAACCTACCTTTCCCTGAAATGGCTGGATTAACCACTGACCCTATTCAACCAAGCTGTACCCAATGTCACACGCTCAATGGTGTGGGAGATATGCAAGCGAGACAGGATGTTGTCCCTCCTAAAATGTTTGGTTTAGGTTTGCTCGAGAACATCCCTCAAGAAACTATTGAACAATGGGCTGAGGAAAATGGAGGAACGATTAACTACGTGACGGTAGAAGGACAACAGTACGTTGGCCGGTTTGGATGGCGAGCAGAAACTATGAGTGTTGAGCATCAAATCGCTAAGGCGCTGCATGACGATATGGGTATTGGCACCAGTTTCGAGGGCTTTGGCCCCATGGAGCTCGCAGATAATCATGTTCAAGATATGGTAGTGTATACGAAGCTTGTGGCCGTACCCACGCCTCGTCAAAACCTAACGACCATGCCTGGACATAACCGTTTCCAAGAATTTGGGTGTAACTCTTGCCATAAAATGACGGTACAAACTGGTACTGACAGTGAATTTCCAGAGCTATCGAATCAGACGATTCATCCGTATACCGATCTACTCCTTCACGACCTTGGCGAAGGCGCATTCCGTACTGCCCCACTCTGGGGAATCGGTTTGAGCGGCTATGTCAAAAGTGGCGATGCCAATATGCTGACGCTGATGCATGATGGACAAGCAACCAGCGTTGATGCCGTATTGCAAAGACACGGCGGTGATGCCCAAACTCAATCAGATAACTACTTCAATGCGAGTCAACAAGCTCGAAACGAACTGGTTGAATATCTGATGGCGCTTTAGGGTTTTCGTTAGTATTGATAATTAACCAAGAAGAAAGCCCGCAGTTGATATTGCGGGCTTTTAGTTTTAAAAAAAGAGTGGAGTCAGAAGCACTAAGACAATATGCCTAGCCTTCAAAATTCTTCATCGCTTCGACAAACGTCTCTCTTGCCGTGGGCGATCCTTGCTTTTCGGCTTGCTTCATTATATCCAAAGCACGATCAAACTCACCGGCTCGAACGGCTGCGCGAATTCTGTCATCGAACAACTCAACGAACTCTGTATCCATCACTGATTGCTGATCTGTAACCACCACGGCAGCGAGTGCCGCTTCTCGGTCTTGCTGTTGTTGTTTTGACTCTTGTCTTACTGCGGGACCAGAATAGTCGAGCTCAAGCTCCACAGTTCCAACGGCTGCATGTGGGATATTCCACTCTGTGTTAGCCGCGAGATTTGCCTCTACACTCCCAGATCGAATCGCAGAGTCACTTGAAGGTTTAATTAGTGTAGAGTTCTTAAGGTCTTTATCCGTCGTGAAAATGACCAAGTAACGGGGTGACTTCCCATTCGGGTATTTTTGGGAAATCGTTTTTTCCATCGCGTAGTGTGTGGAGTACATAATTCCACTATTGCGATAGCTCAAATCCGAACTAGAGAGTACATCCAGTGCTTTGTATTCATTGTCTAAAATAAGGATCGATGGGACAAAGACTTGATTACCAACTAGAGAGATAACCTCTAAGTTCGCCTCTCCATCAAAAACTGGGAGTTCATAGCCTTTCACGTAACTGACTCCACTTACTAAACCTACTTTCTGTGAGTTAGTATCAATAACCGCAGTGAGATCACCCGATTTGGTGATCGGTTCATAACTCACTTTACTCAGCGTGGTACAACAATCCTTTTGACTACTTAGCTCGGTAATGCCTAAAGGGCTAGATTCACTAGTTTGAACTTGTGAAGACGTACATCCTATCAAAGACGCGACGACGGCAGCTAAAAACACACGTTTCATTGAACTCCTCCATGTGGAAACTAATCAAGCTAAATAACTCAGGTTAAATCTATCACGTCATATTTTAGTAGAAGCAATAAAACCATCACATAACTTGTTTATTCTTTATATATTCGCCTCCTAATTCTAATTAACGACATCACTTTAATCCATGGTCGTTATGTGAGGTAAACCGGGTTTCATTTAAAATGATAAATTTCGAAATTCAATTAATAAATCTTGTAAAAAAGCACCAATACAGATGGTAATAGATAGATAAACACCATAATCAAAAAACGTAACTATTACGTAATATCTCATTCCAATTTTCATATTTTTCATTCTTTTTTTATCGTGACAAATGTCAACAAAATTCATTATTCACAAGTGATCAATATCACCTAAATATATAGATTCTCTACTTATTATCAATGGCAACTTATCTCTTACCATACACGATAAGTACTCAATGCTATTCATATAATTAGTTGGAGAACAACATGGAAAAAACAGCATTAAGCAAAGCTCTATTTATTGCAGGAGTGGCTGCAATATCTTCAATGCCAGCTTTAGCAGAAAAACCAACCTCAGATTTTGAATTTCACGGTTATTTCCGTGCAGGTGCCTTCACTAGTGCCAAAGAAAATTTCAAACAGCACCGATGGGGTGGGCAAAAGGAGACATTGGGGCGTTTAGGCTTAGAAGCTGACGATTTCTGGGAGCTGGCGTTTATGCAGCGCTGGGACTGGGAAAAAACGGAAGACTCAGACGGTAAAAGTGTTCGTATCAACGCGCGTCTAGGTCAAGACAACCCTAACGGTAATGGTAGTAACGGCTATGCGAATATCGATGGTAAAGCGACAGGTTTGATCGAATCATTCGTTGAATTTGATGGTGTAACGAACACTGGTACGCTATGGGGCGGTCAGCGTTACTACGGTCGTGACAACTATATCTTCATGACTGACTTCTTCTACACTGATTATTCTGGCACTGGTATCGGTGTTAAAGGTACTGAGTTAGGTGGTGGTCTATGGGATTTTGCCTATATCGCTAGTAACAACTCCGTTGGTGACAACGAGATGCTAAATGCTTTCCACGTTCGTGCAGACTATGGTCAATGGCGTATCGAAGGTATGGCAAAACAGATGGGTGAAAACGTGAACGGCGATGAGTTCGCGAAATCTGGTTTCGAAGGTCACGTTCAATACTCTCCTTCTAACTTCTTTGGCTTTGGAAACGGCTTCTCTAAAGTCGGTGTTCAATACGGTCAAGGTCTGGGTGGTTCAACCATGCTAGGTCGTACATTTACCAACTATAACGCATACAGTCCAGGCGGCGTTGGCTTCATTGATGGTTCGACTGAGCAAACATTGATGTCTGCAGTAAAAGACGGTGATAGAACAGTTCGCGCGCAAGCATACGGTGGCTATATCGGTGAAAACTGGTTGTTCTTCCCTGCTGTGGGTTACGAACAAACATCTTATGAAGACAACGTAGATGACTTCTCATACTGGTATGCAATGGTTCGCCCTGTTTACACCATGCCTTCTATTGATGACTTCGCAATCGCCGCTGAATTTGGCTACACCGACAACAGTGCGAACCGCGACAATGGCGGCAATGCGACTTATAAAGCAACCATCGCTCCAACATGGACAGTAGGAACTGGTTTCGGTCCAGCTCCAGAAATCCGTCTATTGGCGACATACCTTAAAGGTAACCCAGGCGTTTCTTCAAACGCTGGTGAAGACGACCACGATTTTATCGTAGGTGTTCAAGTGGACATGTGGTGGTAACCGATTGTTTGCCCCTTCGCTTTTGAAGGGGCAGCATTATCTCAATGGAAGGAGGTGAGCAATTTCGATAGACGTATCAGTTTCTAGTGTTTTTTTTCATTGCTAGCAACAGCAATAACCCCCACCCCTTTTGCGGGGTTTTAAGGTCGAACCATCCCAACATAAGCGGCAGCAAGGGTTCGACCTCTTTTTATTTATAAATAAAAGATAATTTAACTCGGACGACTCATCTTGACGCGTTGTTTAACGCGATCGATACGCTCTTTGTTAACCTGTTCTTTTAACTTAGGCTTGATGTCTGCCACAGGAACGGCTTTCCATTCACCCTCATGATAAACAACGATATAAGACGCACGGCTAATCTCTTCTCGAACGATCCACTTACCGTCATCGATACGCTTCACATCCCCACGAATATTGCCATCAGAGTCTCGGACCGTCCAAGTACCATTGCCATTCTTGCTACCTGTAATAGTGTGTTCAGAGTGCAACGAAGAAATCGTAATTACATCATCTTTGATTAATATTTCACCAACACGTTTACCATTGTATGTAATCGAGTATAAGATCTCACCATCCAAATCACGCTCTTTGACCGTAGAGATCTTCGCATTTGGATTAACCGGTGATTCATACTCCGGCAGATGTACAGGCACATCTAGACCTAAATCTGGAATGTAAACATAGCCGAGATCAAAACCAAAATCCGGCTCTGTGGGTTCTGAGCCTTCTGGCGCACTGTTACCATAGCCAGGATCAACATTTTCAAAACCTAGGTCACCATCAAACTCAGGTAGCGGTTCTGTTGGGGATGAGCTTCCGCCACTTGATGAGCAACCGGCAAGTAAAGCGACAGCAAGTGCAGAGCAAAGGAGTTTAGTTTTTTGAATCGAGATTAATTTCATGATGTTTTGCCTTCATGTTTTGTGATGTGCAAATCCTAACCGCCGCAACCCAATCAAACTATAGGGCAAAATCTATTTCTGATATTTACGTTGTGAATATCGAGAGCTCATTGTTATTGGGTGGAATAATTACTTCGAACTCATCTAGCTTCGTTTTAGTCCCTAAACCAAAAGAAAGTTAACGCGAGATCTATGAATTCTCGCGCAATTTTTCCTCTATTGGTGTGCCCTCTTGTTCACTGGCTTTAAAAGCTTCATAAACGATGACTGCTTCCACATACCAATACCTGTCAAAGCAAGCGCTGGAATGAGTCCCCATAGCGTCGCTGCCATATAGGCTTCATTGCTTGCTAAAGGTGAGTAGAATGCTGCACCTACAAGTAGCGCTAATACTATGTGTGCCCACCTCAAGACTATTCTTATGTTCTTACCATTCATGACGCTTTCCTTCTGCTGTGGTCCTGAGTTCTATCGTACAGCGATGAGAGCTTCAGTTCTTATTGGTGCGATAAACGGTAGATATAGGGCGTGACATGCTCTATCTGAGGATAAATGGAGAACAATGGTCATCAAGCTGGGAAAAGAAGTATGAGCTTCATAAAAATGGAAAGGAATTTCCAAACGGCCAGATACAAAAAAGCCCGCTTTAAAAGCGGGCTTTTTCGAAAATTTGGTGGGTCCGGGCGAACTCGAATCGCCGACCCCTACCATGTCAAGGTAGTACTCTAACCAACTGAGCTACGGACCCAAATTTTTGTTCCATTCTGAATAAACATTCATAGAAGGATGGTGGGTCCGGGCGAACTCGAATCGCCGACCCCTACCATGTCAAGGTAGTACTCTAACCAACTGAGCTACGGACCCATCTCTCTGGAACGAGAAGGATATTAACCAGACTAACTTAGCTGTGCAAGTACATTTTTGTGTTTTTGGTGTCGTTTGACGCATTCGCCATCAATTCGGCTCTTTTTTATGCGCTACTGCTGAAAAAACGTGAAGGCTATCAAATCGTTGCCCTCACTTACCTGCGTTGGAACTGACTGATTATGCCGATTCTTCGTCATCAAATACCACATTGTAGTTTTCTGTGTACTGGCACAACGGCTGGCGGCTACATGTGAAAAAGCGTCGTCCTTTGAACTCCCCTTGCATCGCCGTTTTGATGTTCATTGGGCTGCCGCAGCGCTTACAAAAACGCACTTCTTTGTCTGGCTCAATTAAATCGATGTGAGCGGCAAGCAAACGGCGAATTTTGCCGACTTGGTAACTCAGTTTGACCGATGCACCAATAAGCGGAATGTTTGCAGACTTACATACCTGCATTATCAGCTTCTGACGCTCTATTTTGCCTTTATGAAGCTTTTGTCCATTGTCATATTCGATAATGACTCGTGGCTGCATCGTTCGTGGGTCACAAACAACAAAATCAAAGTAGCTTTTGGCTATTACGTTGTTGGCGATAAACCACTGCTTCTTGCTCTTCATTTGTTGAGGTGTCACGACGTTTGCCATGCTCACCTTCGTTAAGATCACACCGTGCTCGCCAACTGCTTCTTTTAACGCGTTATAAAACGCGGTCTGAGCTGACGATAAGATTGGTCCTTTCACTTTGTATTGATATGACTTGGTATCTTCCTGTTTCACAAAGTATTTAAGTGCAACCATGGAGAAGCCAACCAACAAGGCAAGAACAATAAAAATCTCTAACATGTTTTTAGTGATACCTAACAAAAATAGACAGAGTACGTGCTCAGATTAAGCTCAATAACCAATAGATGCAATCTTTGTGGTGTTATCCTAATAAAGTGACGTATATTCAATAGGTAACCAATCCAAAAAAGAGGTTTTAGGATGAAACTGATTCGACAATTTATGCTGTTTTCTTTGAGTTTGATGCTATTGGGTTGTACTGGGATGCCAGATACGGTGAAACCTGTAACAGGCTTCGACCTCGATCGATATCTCGGTAAGTGGTACGAAGTCGCTCGACTCGGCCACAGCTTTGAGCGTGGTCTCGACAACGTCTCTGCGACCTACTCTATGAATGACGATGGGTCTGTGAAAGTACTCAACCGAGGCTGGGATACCGAGGATAAAGAATGGTCAGAGGCGATTGGTAAAGCGAAGTTTGTTGAAGCGCAAGATATCGCTCACCTCAAAGTGTCGTTCTTCGGACCTTTCTACGGTAGCTATGTAGTTTACTACCTGGAAGAAGACTACTCAGTCGCTCTAGTGAGTGGCTACAACTCGGATTATTTCTGGATCCTGTCCAGAACGCCAACCATAGACAGCCAGAAGCTGGAACAGTACGTCGAGGTGGCCAAAAACGCGGGCTTTGATACTGCGTCGCTTATCTACCCTAACCATGACAAAGCGCAAACCAATTAACGCTTAGACCACATTGATTTCAATACACTATTGAGCTTTATCTTCGTCACCCGCCAATGAGTCACAGGTCTTCTTGGTGCGGTGTCGAGGATATGATTCCTTGCTACCTCATCAAACTCAACGGGCCCACGATGCGCCAACAATACACTTTTCGCGTTCAAGTTATACACCTTATCCACTGAGCGTCGATATTGGTTTGGGTGGAATACTGGAAAAGGAGCAATTAAGTGCTTTTTCACTTCAACCATCAAGTCTGCGACATACACTGTCGAGTGCTTCGCGTTGTAAACTGAAATATCACGATCTGTGTGCCCCGGAGTATCGATCACCTGCCAATCTTCAAACATTGGTACAGCGTCACCATCAGTAACCGCGTGGTCGACCTTAAGCTTTCTTTGATACCAAAGGTTTCTCTTCGGTTTACCCATTCTATTCGCCATGTATCGAGCAAGAAACAGATCGGTAAGATGCATGAGAATGCCATCAGCGCCTGAGTACCATGCTTTATGATGTGAACGAGACACAATTTTCGCACCTGTCAGTTTTTTTAACCTGTGCGCAGCCCCTGCGTGGTCGGGATGCATGTGGGTAACCACAATGGCTTTAAGATCCGATATCGGACGATTCAGTTCGTCGCGAATATAGCGTAATATCGTGCCGACATCAGCGCGGCTAGCACCATCCAGTAGTAACAACTTCTCTGGGTACTCTGCGAGATAGATTTGTTGGATATATCCTGAGATCTGGTGAATTTTCATAAGCCCTGCTAACTGGTCAGACAACCTTATTGCAAGATAACTTGATGTTAACAACATTGCAACAACACCTATTCTTTGTAGCGATAGCCATCGCTTTTTTTGAGGTTTGCTTATGAGCGTTATTTTTGTCGGTCATCGTGGTGTCGCGGGAACGCATCCAGAAAACACTATGGTCAGTATACAGGCTGCAAAACAGCTAGACATGAAATGGGTTGAAGTTGATGTGCAACCAACCAAAGACAATGTTTTGGTTGTATGCCATGACCACACCGTCAATCGTTGCAGTAACGGCAAAGGACGAGTCGATGAACTGACACTGAAAGAGCTTCAAGCCCTAGATTTTGGTTCTTGGAAGTCAGCGGAGTTTCAAGGTGAGTCTATTATCACCCTTGAGGCTCTTCTAGAGTTCTGTGGTGCTAATGACATGTCGATAAACCTAGAAGTTAAGGTCGACAGTCACGACCCAGCCTACGTTGTTTCATTGCTTAAGACTGAGCTTGAGAAAAGCGCTTTTAACAAGAGTAATCTCATTATCTCGAGTTTCAGTAACGACGTGATGCGCGAACTCCACCAAGCAGAACTCGGAATTCGACTAGGCGTGTTAGCAAAGCGCGTCAACCGCAAAACGCTGGCAACCATACTCGATGTCAATGCTTTTAGTTGTCACCTAAATTACAAATGGCTCACCGCCAACCATATCAACATATTGCGAGAGCTCGACGTCGAGATTTGGTGCTATACCGTCAATAATCCAAAATCCTTTAAGCACTTAGATAGCGTCGATGCCATCTTTACCGACTTCCCTACTCGCTTTGAGGGTGCGACGAATTTCGAGACATCGACTCAACCATAAAATCGATAAACGCCCTTCGTCTCGCCGGGGTGAACTTAGATTGGGGAAATTGCATGATGATTTCCCCTTGATAACGAGAGTTTACTCGCCACTCAGGTAATACCTGCAATACCTCTCCGTTGTCTATCGATTCATCGACAACAAACTCCGGAAAAATGCCTATTCCTAACCCCTCTTTCACGGCATTGAGCCGCATCTCAGAATGATTCACAGAGTAACGCCCGTGCACCTGTACTTTGACGTTATCTTCATCTTTTGAGAACAGCCAGACATTATCGTTAGGTTGCTCATTAAGATACAAACAATCATGATCGAGTAAATTATTAGGGTGAAATGGAATGCCATGCTCTTGAAGATACGCCTTATTGGCACAGAGTACCGCTTTGATTTCACCCAGCGATTTAGCGACTAAATTCTCTCTTGGGAAATGCGTTAACTCGAAGACAAAGTCGAGGTTATGGCCGAACGGATCGATAAACTCATCGCTTACGATCAAGCGAAGCTTCACCTCAGGGTATTTCGCTAAAAACTCGAGCATGAGTGGCTGCAAGATCCGGCGGCTGAATGCTTTAGGTGCCGCGATGCGCAGCTCACCCGTTACCTCACCTAAATCTTGGCTTGTAACATGCACTATGTCTGCTGCCGACTCCATTATCTTTTTGCTGTACTCGTAAACAATCTTGCCCGTCTCAGTGGTCACTTGCTTACGAGTAGTCCGTTCTAACAAATCCGCATTCAATGCTGACTCCAAGCGACTAATCTGGCGACTGACACCCGAAGGCGTGACGCCTAAGCGCTGTGAAGCAGCAGTAAAACTGCCTGACTCTACAACGGTCACGAACGCTGCGATGTCGGGAAGCATTGCCATGAGCTTATTTGTGTCCATTAGTCACAAGTCCTATGAGAATTGGGAGTATTATCACATCCATATTCATAAGTTAGCATAGGTAGACCAACACTAATAATTAACTTTTAGGTAACAGCTAAATGGAAAGGAATTTCGTTAACAAGGTCTCATTTCACTGGGCTATTTTAGGGCTTCTTGCGGTCGCCATCGTTTGGGGAACCAGTTATGGAGTTTCAAAACAAATACTTAGCCATGTATCTGTGCCACAGCTCCTGTTTCTTCGGTTTTTGATTAGCTGCTTAATTTTATTCACTATCGCTATTAATAAGGGACAAATAAGCCACTTTATAGCTAACCAAAAGCAGTATTTACAGGTAGGCGTCTCAACGGGACTGATTCTAAGCTGCATCTTTGTTACTGAAACCTGGGCGGTCAAACTGGCTCAAGCTGGGCAAGTGGCCGTTCTCATAAGCTTGTGTGTACTGTTTACACCAATCCTAGAGAAACTCTGGCTTAAGGTTCAGTTGCCTAAAGGGATTTTTCTACTTTGCATTGTCGGTGTGACCGGAATGATACTGATAGCAGAACCACACCAAGTCGCGCTTCGCTTAGACTTGGGGGTAGGCTTGGTGCTAGTCGCAGCCTTTCTGAGGGGCGTAATGGTTGTTGCCTGTAGAAAAGCGTTTACGAGCACTACCTTCCATGTTGAGTTGATTACCTTAGTTCAGCTTGCCACGGTCACATTAATGAGCCTAGGGCTTGTATTACTCGATAAAAATTCACCTTCAATGATCAGCGTGCTTGGAAGTCTTGATACGCGCGGATGGATCAGCCTTCTCTATCTCGCGCTTTGCTGTACGCTCATGGCGTTTTTTATCCAGAACTATGCCGTGAAGCACCTGCCGGCGAGCCAAGCCTCTTTGTTAATGGGAACAGAACCTTTGTTCGGCCTGTTATTTGCGACAGTATTTCTTCAAGAGACGATGTCTTTATTTCAGTGGATTGGATGTTTTATCGTCATATGCACCACTATTGCAGCCTGTTACAAATTTTCCAAACAAAACTAGGTTAAAAGACAGTCATATTCTCTAAATTGCGGACCTTTCTTTGATTTATCTCAGGTCTTTGGTCTCCAACTAGCGTGTAAAGTGGTCTTCCCCTGTTCCACTAACGTGAAGTGATCCAATGACTCAAGTAAATACAGAACGCCTAGTAAACCATTTTTGTGACCTCGTAAAAATCGATAGCGAATCTGGCAATGAAAAAGCCGTCGCAGAAGCGATTGCTGAGCAACTTGGTGAGCTAGGTTTCGTAGTAAGTAAACTACCTGTACCTGAGCAGTACACAAATGGCTTTAACGTATACGGTCGTCTTGAAGGTAAACAAGAAGGCAGCATCGTATTCAGTGCTCACATGGACACAGTAACGCCAGGCATCGGTATCGAGCCAATTATTGAAGACGGTATTATTCGTTCAAAAGGTGACACCATTCTTGGTGGCGACGACAAATCAGGTATCGCAGCTGTCATGGAAGCTGTGCGCTGCCTACAAGAGCAAAACCGTGAGCACAAAACAATTGAAGTTGCGTTCACTGTGCATGAAGAAGGCGGTCTATTCGGCTCTGAGTACTTCGACATGTCTTACATTCAGTCTAAGAACGCAATCGTACTCGATACAGGCGGTCCAATCGGCACTATCGTAACAGGCGCTCCTGGTCAGCAAAAGATTGTAGCTAAGATCAAAGGCCGCCCAGCTCACGCGGGTCTAGCACCAGAAGAAGGTATCAGCGCAGCTATGGTTGCAGCAGATGCTATCGCGAACATGAAGCTACTGCGAATCGATGAGCAAACAACAGCAAACATCGGCTCTGTGAACGGTGGTCAAGCGACAAACATCGTTATGCCAGAGCTAACGGTAGTTGCAGAAGCACGCTCTCTTAACAGCGACAAGCTAACAGCTCAAGTCAACCACATGGTAGAGACATTCCAGGCATCGGCAGAGAAGTTCGGCGCAGAAGTTGAAATCGAATCAACACGTGCCTATGACGCATTCGTGATTGCAGAAGATGACGCGCATGTACTGAAGATCAAAGAAGTATTTGCGGCTAACGGTATTGAAGCAAACACCAAACACACTGGCGGTGGTAGCGATGCGAACAACTTCAACGAGAAAGGGCTAACAACAGTTAACCTATCTACTGGTATGTCGAAAGTTCACACAACTGAAGAGTTTATCGCAGTAGAAGACATGGTTAAGATCACTGACTTTGTGATTTCTTACGTGACTGCGTAATTGCCAAAGCAGTAGAAAGCTCAAAACCGCGTTGTACTTTTAAATAGTAAGAGCAACGCGGTTTTTTTATAAGTCCTCAAACTCATCGATTGCAGCGCGCGCTTCGGCAAGTGTGCAACCAGACTGGAACATCAGATCCGCAACGGTTATTTCTGGGTCTTTCTCCAGCACTTCTTGAATCGGTGATTTATAGCCATCAAGGGCTTTATCAACCGCAACGGATATCCACCCAACGTTAGCCTCAAGCGCAAACTTCGTAAGCTGGGTAGCTTCTCCGGTCAACGTCCAATTGCGAGAGCGACGTATACGTTTTAGCATGCAACCACTATCCGCAGCACACGCCAAAACCGTCGATTTGTCTTCAACGCGGTGAACAAAGCTATTAAGGCGAATTGTGATTAGAAACCGCGATTTTTCCAAAACTGACCTTCATCTCTTGCCGTCACTTTGAATTTTTTCTCTGCAATCACTTTGCCTTGCATCTCAATGACCATATGCCACTCACCGAGGTTACTTTCCAATCCGTCAACAGGATGAAGCAACTGAATCGTATCGCCTAGGTAGAAATCCCAATCATTGCTGCCTACGTGCTCTTCACCGTCAAATGGAGCAAGGACCTGTCCTTTTTTGCTAAGAACACCCGGATGATAGATGCAATAGCGCACCTTTTCTCCTTTGGCCTTTTTGATGTTGACGATGAAACCAAACTCAATATGTTCATCCGCTGGCACTATGGTTGTAAAGTCTTGTATTTTAGGAAGATCTTTTGATCCAGAATCCCATGTAGAATAGATACCATACGACGTCATTTCGATGACTGGAGAGCGTTTTGCCATAATTAGATTTTTCTGTATTAAAGTGAATAAAGTTAGTCTTGCCAACGTTTTTGCATCTTGGCGATGACGCTGTCACTCACACCATGTACGTTCGGGTAACGCTGGTGACAAACGATGATGTCCAAGTCGGCCTTATAGCGTGTGGCTAAATTTTTATATGCCTTCATTTCCCACAAGCGAACAAAGGTGTTGGCAACGACCACGTCTTGGTTAGCCGCCAGTGCCTTCTCAACCTGCTGCTGACACCATTCATGTGCTTCGCCAATCTTGTCCCCGTCGTAACAATATTCACCTTTTTCATTGATAAAATACATATCAGCTTCGAAGTGCAGCGCGTCGAGGGTTTTCGCCAAGGTACTCTTTCCAGAACCAGGAAGACCGCGAATTAACGTGAGTTTCAAACAAGTTCACCGCAAAATATTGATAGTAGCTTGATTGTACCCTGTCTCACCCATGGACGTCATGACGTATTGCATTAAACCGATTACACCTGAGCTAAAATTAACTATCGACAAGCAAAAACGTTTGCGTTAACTTTAGAAGTATAGACGTCCAGAAGACCAAACAGAGCTTAGGGAGAAAGCTGTGCCAATTAAGATTCCCGATCAACTACCTGCCTCTAATGTCCTGCGTGAAGAGAACATCTTTGTGATGTCAGAGTCTCGCGCCTCGACTCAGGAAATCCGTCCGCTTAAGGTATTGATTCTCAATTTGATGCCAAAGAAAATTGAAACGGAAACCCAGTTTTTAAGACTGCTTTCAAACAGCCCACTTCAGGTTGATGTCGAACTGCTTCGTATCGACGATAGACCAAGTAAGAACACGCCAACTGAGCACCTTGATACTTTCTACCGCCAGTTTGAAACTATTAAAAACCGTAACTTTGATGGACTCATCATCACAGGTGCGCCACTTGGCTTGGTTCAGTTTGAAGATGTGATCTATTGGGATCACCTACAAACCATCATGAACTGGGCAAGCAAGCATGTGACCTCAACGCTTTATGTGTGTTGGGCGGCACAAGCGGGCTTAAAGCTCTTATTCGATCTTCCAAAACGCACTCGCAAAGAGAAGCTGTCAGGTGTGTATCACCATGAAATTCATGACCCGCACCACCCGATCCTGCGCGGTTTTGATGACACCTTCTTAGCACCGCATTCTCGATACGCTGACTTCTCACCAGAGTATCTAGAGTCACATACGGATCTCGATATTCTAGCGACCTCGGATGTCGCCGGCGTGTACCTCGCGGCAACAAAGGACAAACGAAATGTATTCGTAACAGGTCACCCTGAGTACGATTCTCATACGCTACACAACGAATACGTTAGAGATTTGGGTGAAGGTATGGAGCCAGCCATTCCAATTAACTACTACCCAAACAACAATCCAGACAACAAGCCGAATGCGAGCTGGCGTAGTCACGGTCACTTATTGTTTGTTAACTGGCTAAACTACTGTGTTTACCAACAAACACCTTACGATCTTGACCACTTTAGTGAAGATGCGTTTACGACTGAAGAGTAACCTTCGTTAGCAATAAGCTTTCTAGTGTAAAAAGCCCCTCATTAGCGAGGGGCTTTGTTTTACTGAAATAACGCATTAATTATTTGGTGAGTTCATCAAATTTGGCTTTTGCTTCTGCCTCGGTTTGGAAGAAGTAATTCGGTTCATTCTCACGCCATCCGAAGTACGTTTTAAAGCTACCTGTTGCCGCATCAAACTCAGCCAGCGGCATAGTGACGGTGTCGGTACAATAATCGCCAAAGCAAATCATATCCCCGTTGTCAGGAGTCAGCGCAAACAACGCCCCTGGAGCAGCAAGGAATACCAACCCTGTATCCTCGACGGTTAATGTCATGGTTTCCATTTCCCACGTAGGGTTATCATCCAGCGCATTTTCCGAGTACACGTTGTACCAAGTGCGTGCTTTATCGTCTTCGTCGTAAATAAAGCTCTCAGTGAATAGCTCACCATTGTAGGAACTCAGACCTGCGATGTGAATATCATCGATGTCCTCAATAGCAACACCGCTTTCCAATACGCTCGCGATCTTATCAGCGAGGTCAGCTACATCTATAGTACCCCACTCTGCGAACTCATGACCAACCCATAGACCAAACTTAGGCGCATCAAGTTGCCAGTACGTCACTTTCTGACCGATGTCATCTTGATCTACAGTAAAGCTGTAATTATCAAGCGCATGATGCTTCCATTCTGTAGACTCTATTGTTAGCTCATCGCTAACATACTCGTAAGTAGCAACATACTCGTGGAACAAGACTTTATCAGTTCCGGCCGTATTAGTCGTTTCGTCTAGTACATAGCGTTTACCGACCGTCGTTTCGACCTTCACACCCTCTACCATTTCTGTTGTGACTTCTTGCTCATACCAATAGTTAGTTCGCTCGTCGTTCCAACCATAACGATAGTCGGCGTATTCTTCCCAAACATCATCACCCCGCCACGCCCATACCGGGTAAGCGTTAGTATCGACTGTTTTACCTGAGCTATAACTTACTTGCTTGTTGACTTCATTGATACTACCATCCGCATCCCAATCCTTCTCTACAAGGTGAGTCGTGCTCGTAGAGTTCATAGTCGTGGTGCGTCTTTCTGCATAGTTTGGAACGGACGTTTCGATTGATTCGAAAGTAGCACTGTCATATTCCATAAACTGATAGAGTTCGACTATATCGCCATTATCACTAAACTCTTGCGACGTCTCCTTCTTCTGAACCATATCAACTGCACTCATGTCGCCATTTTTAACAGCAGCAACTAGATCGATACCATCATAGGTTCTGCCGAACGACGGATAAGAAGAGTCATCATCGCTTGGATTACCTTCATCAAAGTATTCAACAAACCGCTTTGTGAGTTTATCTTCTGATACGGAACCAATTCTATATGACTGACCATAGAACCTTGCGTCACCATCCCCATTTTTATCGATATTGAACTTTGCAAGTGAATTGAAACCGCCGTCTCCGTCATAGTACTTAGTAACTTCGTATACTTCATAGGCAATAGGATTATTTGAACCATCCACTTTCACGACATAGTCACTATCGCAGAAGTAACGTGTGCCAGATTCTACAATTGTCTTCGAGCCATCCTCGTGTTCTGTTATCACTTCCTTCCACTCGGTAAGAAGATGCAAAAGTTCCCCGGTGTGCCATTCAACAAAGCTCTCACGGCTAGAACCAGTTTTTACCGTCTCACCATCTTTGGCTTCTTCATCGGCTTCTTTCTGACGCTGATAGTCATTTTGCATCTCATCGACACGCTTGACTGCCACGTCTTTTAGCTTGGTTACCACCTCCGTAGGTACGTTAGCATCATCAAGGAAATCCCCCATCAAAACATCGGTATCTTCAATGCCATACTCACTCGCTAGCTCTTGCTTAGCCGCATCAACCACGACTGATAGCTGAGTTACATCCGCTTTACCTGCTTGTGCTTCTTCAAGCGTTTCCTCGATGCGATTAGTAAGATCGGTGGTAAAGGGAGTAACCGCCATAGGTGGAGGTGAAGTGCCCACTGCTAAGTCCATTACCGGCGGGGAGGATAAGATAACGGGTGAGTCTTTGAACTCTTCTCCCGTATCAAGGTCAACTGCCCCCTCACCGAGGTACGCTCTAATGGGTGCTAATTTCGCTTGAGCTAAAAGAGATTCCAACACTTCTATAGAATAGCTTCCCGTATCATCAGAGGTCGCCGTAGGCTCTCCCTCATCCAATTGGCTGTTCATGTTTAGATCAAGATAAACAATTGCACCTTGAATATAACCATCAATTACCTTCCCCGTAACAGACACACTTTGTACCGAAGGATCTGCTGGTGTACTGCCACCATCATCACTGCCGCCGCAAGCGAATAAAACAGAGGAAATAGTGATTGCAAGTAACGTTCTTGTAAAATTCATAACTCCCTTCCTTGTTACATTTTGATACATTCTCATTTCGAAGATTAGTGTCTGAATTGTCAGTTGCCAGTCACTCGAGATAAAAACCATAATAAATGTAAGGAATATAGAGCTAGAGCACTAATTGTAGGGGTAAATTGGAAGGAGTAGCTCATTACCAGCGCTCTAATAGCAAGATTTTTCTAGTATAATTAACAAGTTATTAACAAATAAGTTCTATGGAAATGATAACGTTTTGGTCGCACTGGGAGGAGAAACAGAAAACGAAAATGTCTGTGGAGCAACTTAATCTGTTGCTCCATAAAAGCGAAAAGATACAGCTACGTATTATTTCGCTAACCTCGCTACCTTGCGTAAGAAGCTATCACGCAGGTGCTCTTGGTCATACTCCAGATGATAGGTGTTGTGGAAGCCTATAGAAAGCTCAACGCCATTACCTCGCATGTAGACGTTGTAACCATCATAGTCCGAATAGGCTTCTACCCCTTCATAGATTTTTCCCAGTTCTGTTGCGGTGCCATTAGACATAATGGTGTCGTAAGCCTTGAGAACTTTGTTGGGATCAAGTTCGTTTTTCATCGCAGTCTCCTACTAACGAAAAGCCACACATAAAGTGTGGCTTAGGTGGGCGATTTGCGCCAGTTTATGTTCGCTAGTAGATACGCATCAAAGCGCGTTACTGGTCACGAAGCTCTCTTCTGAGGATCTTACCGACGTTAGTTTTCGGCAGTTCGTCTCTAAACTCAATTATCGTCGGTCTCTTATAGCCTGTTAGATGCTTACGGCAGTGTTGTTTTACGTCATCTGCAGTAACCGCGCCATTAGCCACGACAAACAGTTTAACTCGCTCACCTGCTATGTCATCTGGCACGCCAACTGCAGCTGCCTCGATAATTTTTGGATGTAGCGTCGCAACTTCTTCAACTTCACTTGGGAAGACATTGAAGCCAGAGACAAGAATCATGTCTTTCTTGCGATCTTCAATATAGAAGATGCCGTCCTCGTCCATACGGCCGATATCGCCTGAATAGAGCCAACCATCTGCAGTGAGAATTGCATTCGTCTCCGCGTCTTGCTTCCAGTACCCTTTCATCACTTGAGGTCCGCGGATCTGAATCTCGCCGACCTCACCAACACCTAGTTGCGTGCCGCTTTCATCGACGATACGCAGTTCAGTACTAGGTAAAGGCACACCGACCGCTGGCACATATTTTTGCTGGGTATGAACGCCACCCGCCACCACTGGCGAACACTCCGTCAACCCATAACCTTCAATGATTGGCATGCCTGTGATCTCTTGCCATTCGTCGGCAACGTGCTGCTGAGTTGCCATGCCACCAGCGATGGTGAATTCAGCATGAGAGAAGTCGAGTGCTTTAAATTTCTCGTTCTTGTTTAACGCAGCAAACAAGGTATTGAGACCAAAGATCATGGTGAATGGGTATTTGCTTAAGTCATTAATAAAACTGTTCAGATCGCGTGGATTCGTAATCAACAAGTTACTGCCACCCATGTACATCATCAGCATCATACTCACTGAGTTTGCAAAGATGTGGTACAGAGGAAGTGGTGTAACAGCACGCTCTTTATCTTTCGCTGTACGAGGGCCAAAGTGACCAAATACCTGTAATACGTTGGCAATGACATTGCGGTGAGTCAGCATCGCACCTTTCGCTAGACCTGTTGTACCTCCCGTGTATTGAAGGTAAGCAAGATCATCGTTTGCGATTGTTGGCTCGGCAAACGTCATTCTCTTGCCATCGGTCAGAGCACGACGCATCGAGATAGCGCCTGGAAGGCTATACTTCGGCACCATCTTTTTTACGTACTTCACAACAAAATTCACCAAGGTACGTTTGTGAGGCGCTAAAGCATCACCAATGCTGGTTAAGATGACGTGCTTGAGGCTTGTCTTATCGATAACCTGCTGGAGGCTATTACCAAAGTTGGTCACGGCGACAATAATGGTTGCGCCAGAGTCTCTAAGCTGATGCTCAAGCTCACGAGGAGTATAAAGTGGATTAACATTCACAACCACCAAACCTGCTTTAAGCGCTCCTAAAATAGCAATTGGATACTGCAGTAAGTTCGGCATCATTAGGGCGATGCGATCACCTTTTTTGGCATGCAGCTCAGTTTGCAAGTACGCAGCAAACGCCTCACTTTTCTCGTTAAGTTCACGATAGGTTAGCGAATGACCCATGTTCACAAACGCCGTATTATCAGCGAACTGTTCAAAGGGCTTTTTAAACATATCGTTGATGTTGTCATACTGGTCAACATCTACGGTTGCCGGTACATCATTTGGGTAGGTTTGTAGCCAGGGTTTGTCTGCGTTGCTCATCAAGTTTGATACCTTAGTTGTTGGACTGGTCTACTTTATCCAAGTTGGAGCAATGACTCTATTACTAGCGTCACCATTCCAACCCATTCGCTTGTTTTCTATACAAAGTTTTGTCACAACATGTGTTTGAATGTGCAATCACTCGCACTAACGCATGCCAACTCCCAATCACTTTAAACCGCATTTTAAGATAAGCGGACGATCGACAAAAATACAGCGGATAGTAAATGACTCCTCGCACCAAAGACCACCGTTCTGCAAACTTACGAACCCAACTCACCATGGTAGCAATCTCCTTTCTAATAGGAGGCTGCGTCACCGTCACTGATTCTGCTGAAACCAAAGTCGACCCCATTGCCGCTGCCGAAACGCGCATCGAACTCGGTTTAGCCTACATTCAAAGAGGCCAATTCAGCCGCGCCAAACAGGACTTTGAAAAAGCACTCGAGTTTGCGCCAAACTACTATCGTAGCCAACTTTCAATGGCACATTATTACGAAGTTGTTGGGGAGTACAAAATGGCAGAATCAAGATACAGAGCTGCACTCAAAGTTGCCCCGAACAACGGTAATGTCTATCACAACTACGGAACTTACCTTTGCAAGCAAGAACAATTTGAACGTGCGGATAGGTACTTTCTAAAAGCAATCTCACAACCAAATTATTATCAGATCGCTCAGAGCTACGAAAATGCTGGCTTGTGTGCGCTCAAAAGCAACAAGAAAGACAAGGCGCGATACTACTTTAACAAGTCTGTAGAGCATGCTCCGCTTTTACCAAAGGCCACTCTTCAGTTAGCCGCTCTAGAAATCCAGAACAAGGAGTATCACCAAGCAAGACTTCGACTTATGAAGTTTCATAAAAAATATGGTTATCAGACACCTAGCTTAAGGCTGCTCATAAATTTAGAGCAAGAAACCGGAAATGAGGTAATGGTTGAAAAGTACCGACACTTACTGTTCGATAAAACCACTGAACAAGCTATAAAGACAATTAAACTATAAAACAAACTTAAGTCAGAAATTCAAACCAAGTAGTCTAGAATTTGCCATATAAAAAAGGTGCAATTTATGCATTTTGTTACATCCTGACTTATTCCCGTCATATTGATGCTGCCGATCTGTCACATAACTCAATTAGTTTTATCGCAAGTTTTTTAGCAAATTCAATTGAGTATCAAGATGAAACTAATGAAATCTGCGGTTGCAGCCGCTCTGGTTCTTTCCTTCAACACCGTCGCGATGGATGCACGTTACGAAGATCGTACAGGCAATCTAGTGGCTGACACGCCGGTCAATGAGTCGGAATGGAATGACCCTTCTACGTTGATTTTTGCCTACACACCTGTAGAAGATCCAGCTGTCTACGCTGATGTGTGGAGTGAGTTCCTCGCGCATATGGAAGACACAACGGGCAAACGAGTTCGCTTCTTCCCAGTGCAAAACAACGCGGCTCAAATTGAAGCAATGCGTTCAGGTCGCCTCCACATTGCTGGCTTCAATACCGGCTCTACCCCTCTCGCTGTAAACTGCGCAGGCTTTAGTCCATTTACGATTATGGCGGCAGAAGACGGTTCATTTGGTTATGAGATGGAAATCATCACGCATCCAGAGTCCGGTATTAGTAGTGTAGAAGACCTAAAAGGCAAGCAGCTTGCGTTTACGTCACAAACATCCAATTCCGGCTTCAAGGCACCTTCTACGATTTTGGAAGCAGAATACGGCCTAAAACCTGAAACAGACTTTACTCCAGCTTTCTCTGGAGCGCATGACAACTCAGTTCTAGGCGTTGCACACAAAGACTATGACGCAGCTGCGGTAGCCAACTCAGTATTGAACCGCATGCTTTCTCGCGAAGTGGTTAAAGAGGATGCTGTAACCTCGATCTATAAATCTCAAACCTTCCCTACTACGGCTTACGGTGTCGCTCACAACTTACACCCAGAACTGCAAGACAAGATCAAAGAAGCATTCTTTAGCTTCGATTGGGATGGTACTAAGTTGCAGGAAGAATTCGAACGCAATGGTGAAGCTCAGTTCATTCCAATTACTTACCAAGAGCATTGGGAAGTAATCCGCACCATCGATACAGCAAATAACGTTTCTTATACCTGTAGCTAACGTCTCACTCCTCCATCAATACAAATTAAGGTGTTGTTGTTTCTCAGCGACACCTTCTCTAGTCGAAGTAATTCTATTTCTGAGGTAAATCATGCCTACACTGACACTCAATGGCTTAACAAAGCACTACTCTAATTCTGATAGAGCCCTTACCGATGTGAGCTTGTCTATACAAGCTGGAGAAGTCGTCGGACTTATTGGTCCTTCGGGCGCTGGTAAATCCACGTTAATCCGCTGTATTAACAGATTGACCGAGCCAACTTCTGGGGAAGTCAACTTTGAGGGAACCGATCTCACCAAGCTGTCAAAGAGTCAATTGAAACAAGCACGCCGTCAAATCGGTATGATTTTTCAGGAGTATGCGCTTATTGAACGGCTCACGGTAATGGAAAATGTGCTTTCCGGGCGATTAGGTTATGTCCCATTTTGGCGCAGTTTTTTGCGTAAGTACCCAGAGACAGATATTCGTAATGCTTTTGCACTATTGGATCGTGTAGGACTGCTTGCCCACGCAGATAAACGCGCCGATGCCCTGTCAGGTGGACAACGTCAACGTGTCGGGATTGCTCGCGCACTCGCACAACAACCTTCACTACTATTGATCGATGAACCCACAGCCGCCCTCGACCCTAAAACGGCACGTCAAATCATGCGCCTGATTACCAACATATGTCGTGAGCATCAATTACCCGCCATCATCAATATTCATGATGTTAATTTGGCAAAGCAGTTTGTTGATCGTGTCGTAGGTCTAAACGCTGGTGAAGTTGTGTTTGACGGAACACCAGAAGAACTCGACGAAACTGCCTTAACCAAAATCTATGGTGAAGAAGACTGGAATACACCCAATCAAGATGATGCGGAAACCGCTGAGCCTGAACTTGAATTAGGGATAGCTGTATGACCGCCTACGCTTCAACTTGGAAAAAACCGCCCCTCATTCAGAATGCTTGGGTAAGGAATGGAATTTGGATTGCCGTCGCTATATATCTTTATCTCGCTCTTCAATCTGTTGAGGTCAACTGGACACGAATTTATGAGGGTTCAGAGCGAGGTCTTAACTTCGTTAAAGCCTTTCTATCACCTGACTTTACCGGGCGGTGGGACAACATTTCTCAAGGGTTAATAGAAAGCTTAACAATGACCATGACCTCAACAGTTGTTGGTATCGTGTTAGCTATCCCCTTTGGATTAGGTGCTGCGAAAAACTTAGCACCAAAACCCGTGTACCTTTTTTGTCGAAGCTTTATCGCGATAGCTCGCAGTCTTCAAGAAATCATCATCGCCATCTTGTGTGTCGCGCTGTTTGGCTTTGGTACCTTTGCAGGCTTTGTCACCCTGACTTTTGCGACTATCGGCTTCTTGGCCAAGCTTTTTGCTGATGAGATCGAAGCACTCGACCCAGCACCACTTACCGCGATGAAAGCCTCAGGGGCTTCGTGGCTGCAGCAAGTCAACTACGCTGTTCAACCACAAGTAATGCCTAGGATCGCAGGTTTGTGTCTGTACCGTTTCGATATTAACTTTCGTGAGTCCGCGGTCATAGGCATAGTCGGTGCGGGTGGCATTGGCGCTACACTCAACACCGCAATGGATCGTTATGAATATGGCGCAGCGGCGGCTATCCTCATGATCATCATTGGTATTGTCATGGCCGCAGAATTTATTTCAACACAAATCAGAAAGAGAATCCGTTAATGAGCACGCTCTCGCACAGCCAAACACGTTGGCGCCGATACTCTCAGCAAGAGTCACTTCAACACTTTACTTTGTGGTTATTATTTGTCGCATTAACTGTCTATTGTTGGCAGATCATGAACGAAGAAACCTTGTGGTTTTTTGTGGTCGATGCGCCAAACCAAGTAGCTGACATATCGTCTAGAATGTGGCCGCCTCGTTGGAGTTACCTAGACCAGCTTTGGGGACCGCTCTGGGACACGATCAACATTGCGACCCTCGGAACAGCACTGGGTGTCGCCATAGCGTTCCCTATTGCTTTCTTGGCAGCTCGTAATACAACGCCGAGCGCAGCCTTTGCTCGCCCAATTGCATTACTGATCATCGCCTCAAGCCGCTCAATCAACTCTCTAATTTGGGCGTTGTTACTCGTCACGATCATGGGGCCAGGACTGCTTGCTGGTATTATCGCTATTGCGCTTCGCTCTATCGGGTTTGTCTCAAAGCTTGTGTATGAGTCAATCGAAGAGGTGAACGAAACCCAAGTGGCGGCTATTCGAGCGACAGGAGCATCTGAGCTACAAGTACTTAGCTATGGAGTGTTGCCACAAATCTTACCTAACTTTATTGGCACAAGCCTGTTCCGCTGGGACATCAACATCCGTGAGTCAACAGTATTAGGTCTCGTTGGTGCCGGAGGGATAGGCCTTAAACTACAAGAGTCGATGTCAATTCTGGCCTGGCCTCAGGTGACGGTAATATTTTGCTCAATTTTAGCAACCGTTGTCATTTCGGAATGGATTTCGGCTCGTGCTCGCCATGCTTTGATCTAAAACCCTCTAATACATGCGCAGACTTAACATGACAACGGGAGAGTCTGCGTATGCCTAAATCGCATAGCGCCGCCTACTAAATAACTTCCAACGCCTCAAATACTTAAACAATTTACTACTATTAAAAAGGAAGAATCCTAGCAAAACACCATGGAGAACACATGTCATTAGCGCAACGCTACCCATTCAACCCAGGCTGGAAGCTCCTAATAAGCGATATGGGCTGCGACTACAAGGCCGCTATGCGGAAAGCTAATATCGAACCCGATGACTATAATTCCAGTAACCAAGATATTGATGGCTACACCTTCTACGCTTTATGGCGCGCGGTAGAACAAGACGTTGGCATCAACACATTCTCAATTAAGATTGCTGAGTCAGTCACATTCGAAAGCCTGAGCCCTGCTTTATTAGGTTGCCTGTTTAGCTGTAATATGGAACAAGCTTTTCTTCGCATGCAGCGCTACAAGCCCTTGATTGGGCCTATTCAGCTCGGTATCGAACCGACCCCGGAAGGGGTTCGTTACACGGTAATTCCGCATGGTCAACAAAGTGAAATTCCCAAAAGCCTAGGCGTCACGGAGATAGCGTTACTGATTCAATTGGCTAGAGTGGCCACAAGAAAACACATTATCCCTCTTCAGGTAAATGTCGCTGAAAGGCATGATAGCTACACAGACCTTGAGCAGTTTCTCGGTTGCGCGATCGGTGTAGGAGGCGCCAACGAGTTTGTTCTTTCGTCCAATGATCTCACTACTCCACTACTGACAGAAAACAACCTTGTTTGGGAAACATTAGAAAAAACGCTAGAGGAGTCTCTGCGGGCTCATCTCGGAACGGACTCTACTTTAGATAAAGTGAAACAAGTCATTGCTACGTTATTACCCGATAGCACTGCTACCATAGATTGCGTTGCGGACCAGCTCGCTATGAGTACCCGTACGCTGCAGCGTAAACTCAAAGCAGAGGAAAGCAGCTTTCAAGAAATACTCCAACAAACACGCAAAGAGCTCGCCATGCATTACTTGGGGAATACGGAAGCTCCCCTTATAGAAGTCGCGTTTTTATTGGGCTATCAAGACAATAATTCTTTCTCTAGAGCGTTTGTCACTTGGTGTGGAACGACACCCAGCCAGTACCGTCTATCTCACTCTCAATAACCGAAAACAGAGGCGACGACAAAAGTGACGTGTTTGGCATATAAGTTGGCGTGATTTGATGGGAGACATATGGATTAGCCTTGTACAGTAATTAGGTACCCTCAAATAAAAGGAACCTATGATGCAAGCCAAACATGCCCTTGAATCTTTGAATCCTCAATCTTGGTCAGAAACCTCCGCAATTGAACGCCTATCAATTATAGAAGAAGTCCAAAACAACCTCCTAAAGTATACCGATGAGCTTGGTAAAGCTGACGCCGATATGAAGTGCCAGCTTACTGCAGAAGGCGCTGTTTCTTTTAGTGAAGGCGTTGGAACCACCGTCAATGCTATGGGTAATACGTTATTGGGTATTCGTCATCTGTATGAATCTCTTGTTAATAACGAAATGCCCTCTGCGCTAAGCTCACGCCCGATTGATGACAATGTCTACGCTGTCGAGGTGTATCCTCAGCATAAAAAGGACAAGCTCCTTGCTGGGAAAATGAAGGGGTACTTGCACGTCAGAGGCATGCCTAAACAGACTAACCCGCTTGATAAACCTTCTGGTATCATCGCAGTTTCCGGTGCAGGGAACTATAGCTCATCCATCGAGATGGCAATGGCGCTGTTTCTTGAGAATAAAGCCGTCATTCACAAACCACATCAACTAAACGAAGCCACTGACAAAGTATGGGAATTGATATTTGAACCACTAATTACGCGCAAAGCGCTAGCATTCATCGATAGCTCTCAAGGTAAAGAGATGGCTTCGCTCGAAGGTCTTCACTCCATCTACTTTACTGGCTCGACCAACGTTGCAAAGGCGATTCAAAGTGAGGCCCGCGCACCTCTAGTCTCAGAGTGTGGGGGCAATAACCCATGCATTATCGTCCCCGGAGAGAAAGCTTGGACGGATAAAGAACTTAACAAGTGGGCAGTTCAGATTGCGTCAGTTAGCAAGCTAAATGGCGGTGCTGTTTGTGGTCGACCACAAACCATCATTACGTCAAAAAACTGGAATCAACGCGACCAATTTCTTGATGCTTTACGAAAAGCAATCGAGGCAGAGACGTTCGCCACCACTACCTACTACCCTGGTTCCGACCGCACTAAAGCAATGTTTATCGAACAGCAACCGACCGCTGAAGTTCTCAAACCAGAAAGTGGCGTAAATCCATTCGGCGACTTTGTATTCATCCCCAACATTAAAGCCGATGACTTTGCCATCAGCAATGAGGCATTCTGCCAAGTGCTTAGTGAAATCCCCCTTGATACGGAAGCCAATGCCGAAGACTTTTTATCGAGCGCAGTTGAGTTCTGTAATGACAAACTACTAGGTTCACTTGGCTGCATGATCTTGGTAGATAATCACACACTAGATACCCACCGAAATACCATTGATGATGCGGTCCATCAACTCAACTATGGCGGGATAGCGGTGAACAATGTCGCCCCAAACATTTGGCTAAACGCGTACCTCACCTGGGGAGGCTGCGGTGAAACAACGGAAGAGCTCGTCTCTGGCGTAGGTAACTTCGGTAACGCGCTTAACTTTGATAACGTGATTAAGTCGGTGATCATCGACGACTTCAACGCTGACACCTTTGCGCTAACCAACAAGAAACAGTTTGAGCACCTACTGATTAACGCCTCTAAGTTCTCAGTTCACCAAACATGGGGACAGTTTATGAAGCTTGCAGGGCAGATGATTCTTGATAGCAGTTGTAAAACGCAGAAATAAAAGGGAGATAGCCATGGTTAATGACAAGAAAACTGTATTCGCAAATCTTTCAGGCCAACTGTTCGCAACATCAAGTCGTGTCTTTGCTGCCATTGATGGCTTGGGGCTGAGCGTTGAAGATCTCTGTAATGGAAACATGTCCACTGGACAACAATTCATAACGGAGTCAACCGGCACATTCAAAGGAGAAGTGACTGGTGAGATCGTTTGTACAGAGTTTTATCAAAAACAAGAAAACGGATACTCAGCTAATATTCACGGTATTTTGAATGTCGACGGGCATGCGCCTGTCTCGATAAAAATGCTCGGATTGATTGATGCCGATGGGACATCGCATTATCAAATAGCCCTTCGCCAACATGACTCGCTCGCCCTGTCACTGAATCATTTACACCTTTTCGCTCAAGGTAAAACCGACTTTGCGAAAGGTAGCTCTCAGCTAGAAATCATTCGCTGCGATTCGAATCCGTTTGGCAATGGTCGCTCTCTCTATCTAGGCGGCAATGCGTTCTTCGATCCAGATGCGCCTTTGGTAAATTACAAAGATTTCCCGTTTACACTCGAGTCTTTAAAAGATGCCACGGACACTACGCTTATTTACGCTGGTCAAGGTAACCTCAATGGCATCGAAGCATTCGGTGCAAACATACAGGCTGTTTTCGGTGGTCAACACGAAATACCTGAAGAAGGGCTTCGCCTCAACGGGTACTTTAGCGGTCCAGTTGCTGGCTCAATCAATGGCGTCATCACGGGCAGAAACTTTTTACGAGTTATGCCGGATGGGTCGATGTCGATGAACTCAAAGATTATAGTGAGAACGACACTTGGGGAAACGGTGCTATTAGAGGCACTAGGAGCGAGTTTCATAGAGACCGGTACAGCATGGTTTGAAACCTCACGTACCGTTTCAAACTCAGAGAAATACGCTCATCTGACCAAACTGTACAACGTCGGAGTAGGTTCGACTGATATAACGACGCAGCAGATTATCTACAACCATTATGGCTTTAATAACAATCCTTTCAAATAGGCGTTTCGATAATGAGACTTCGGGGGAGCATCAACATCGCTCCCTACTTTTCGTTCGCTGCGTACGGAGTAAGTGACTGTGAACAATACTTTACCTAAGCAGCTAGGATGGCAATTATTACTGGCTGATCTAGGAATCGAACCGGTTCACTTTCTCTCTAGTGCTCAGCTCCCGAACGATTGGTTTTCCAATGTCAAAGCCACCACCACAATTGATGAGTATTTCCAGTTTTGGACGGCTTTACTCCAACAAATTCGTTCTGAATCTTTGTCTGTTTTCCGAGAATTCAAACTAGAGCGTGTGGGCTTTCCACTGACTGCTGCCGTCTATCAACCGAATGGCATCCATGCCCTCTCTTTGTTGCTGTCTATTTTCCCTTCAGCGACACCATTCTCCCTCTCTATTTCCGAGGGCAAAATACTTACGAGCGTGACAATTACAGAGTCAATTGTGCTTAAAAACAAACCTCTCCCCCTTAAGGCTCTGCTTACACATTACTATATTAGGTCAATCGTACAACTTGTCTGCTGTGCAACTAGTCAACATACAGAATTAGAGCTTGTAACTAGCCCCTACCTATATATGCCAACAAGCCACTCACCGACAATGCTTGCAAATATGCCCTGTCAAAAAGGGGACCGCGCGCGTATCGTTTTTCGCACCGCCCAGCTATATCAACCTTTTATGACGCACAATCAACAGATGGTCGAGGTATACCGCAATCTTCTCAAAGACCAAAAAATTGGGAAATTAGGCGTGATTCGCTAGAGAGTTGGCGCGATATGATGTCTGACCAACAGGCTGATCGCACTATGATGTAAAGCAAGTACTCCAACAAAGCACAACCAAAAGGAAAGCCACTATGTCAAAAACTATTCTTATCACAGGCGCTTCAACAGGTATCGGTAAATCAACCGCTAAACGTTTCCAAGCTGAAGGCTGGAACGTGGTCGCAACAATGCGAACGCCAGAAAAAGATACAGAGTTGAGAGCACTTGAGAATGTATTGGTGACTCGCCTAGACGTGACCGACCCAGAATCTATTCAGTCCGCGGTTAGCTTAGCTTTGGCGAAATTTGGTTCAATAGATGTGCTCTTAAACAATGCTGGTTACGGTGCCTATGGTCCACTAGAGGCATTCTCAATGGAGAAGATCCGCCGTCAATTCGATACCAACGTGATTGGTTTGCTCGAAGTAACGAAAGCCATACTGCCTCACTTTAGACAGCAGCATAGCGGTACCGTAGTGAATATTTCTTCAATTGGTGGCCAGATGACTTTCCCGCTTGGCGCGCTATATCACGGCACCAAATTCGCTGTTGAGGGTATTTCAGAAGCAATGCACTACGAGCTCGAGGCAATTGGTGTCAAAACCAAGATCGTCGAACCTGGTATGATCAACACCGACTTTGGTGGACGATCATTTGATTTCACCAACGACGAGAGTATGGGAGAGTACCAAGCCGTGGTCCAGAGTTTATTTGGGGCTTGGTCAGCTTCTGAGTTCCCAGGTTCGGAGCCAGAAGTGGTTGCTGACGTAATTTATACCGCAGCGACAGATGGCACAAATACTCTGCGCTACCGAGCGGGCACCGATGCTGAAGAGCTATTAACGAACAGAAAAAGCCTTGACGATGAGACATTTATTGGAGGAATCAAGGCTCAATTAGGCTTAAGCTAGTTTTAGCCAAAGTGGGTAACGCTGGTAAGGGTTACCCACTGAAAGTTCGTCAAAATCACAACCTCGACCTGATGGAGAGAGTTGATAATATTCTGCGTGACTATTTCGACTCTGAGACAGCGGTTGAAAAAGGGTTGCCTTCCGTGAAGTACCTCAGTGAATCGATGTGTATGTCAAGTAACTACTTGAGCGATATGATTAAGAATGCAACAGGTAGGAATGCTCAGCAATACATCCAAGATCACGTCATTGAACGCATCAAGAATGCCCTGCTAAGCACCAACGAACAAGTCAGTCAAATTGCTTATGGACTTGGTTTTGAATACCCACAGCACCTGTCGAAGCTATTTAAAGCCAAGACGGGAATGACGCCGGTAGAGTATCGCAAGTCTATCAATTAAAACGCTGCTCGTTCTTATAACAAGTGGCTACTCAGGGTCAGGCGCTGCTCATGTGTCATAAACGACCACGCCACAAAGCGGCTTTTCTTCTGGCCTTGAGCCATCTCTTGAATGAGGACATGCGTTGCACCCAGCTTCTCTAGGCGTTTTTGCAGTGGGCGAATGTTGTCCTTCTTAGAAAGCAGTGTCGAGAACCAAATGACTTGGTGCGCAAACTGTTTACTCTCATTCGCCATGTTCAAAACGAATGCTTCTTCACCGCCTGGACACCATAGTTCCGCATTTTGACCACCAAAGTTGAGCCCGTCGCTCTTTTTCTCTAGTTGTTTTTTTCCCTGTAACGGAGCGCCGCGCTGCTGTCTGTTCTTAGTCAGATTCGCGTTCTTGCGCTCCGTTCCCTTCTGCGCATCTTCTGCGGACTTATGGAATGGAGGATTACAGGTTGTCGCGACAAACACATCCCCATGTTGAATCACACCTTCAAAAATGTGTTCACTCTGGGTCTGGTGTCTTAATTCAATCTTTCGCGTGAGCTTAGTATTCTGCTTAACGTTGTTAGCCGCACTCGCTAAGGATCCTTCGTCGACGTCACTCCCGACCCAGTTCCAGTGATATTGCGTCGCACCAACAATTGGGTAAATGCAGTTCGCACCAACGCCGATATCTAGCGCTGTCACCTTAAGGCGAGCTTTTGCCGGGCGGTCTTGCATCAAGTCATGCTGCAACCATTCGTTGAGCCTGTGAATGTAATCCGCACGCCCTGGGATTGGCGGACATAAATACCCACCTGGAATATCCCAATGACTCAAACCGTAATAGGCTTTTAGCAAAGCACGATTGAGCACTTTTACCGACTCAGGATTTGAAAACGCAATACTCATGTCGCCATGTGGATTTTTCACCACATGCTCAGCCAAACTTGGTTCAGCTTCGATTAGACGTTTAAAGTCGTAGCGCCCCTGATGCTTGTTGTTCGCATGAAGCCCGCTCGCTTTTCGCTTATCGACAACCATTGTTGACAGTTTGTCTTGCTTATGAGGTCGTTGGTTAGATTTATTTTGACGAGTCATTGAGTAGTTCTTTGTAGATCAAAAAAAGGCGCGCATCGAACTCAAGCTGATGGTAGTCAGGTTCCATATGACAACATAGTTGATAAAACGCTTTGTCGTGGTTCTTTTCTTTGATATGAGCCAGTTCGTGAACCACCAGCATACGAAGCAGCGACTCAGGCGCATCTTTAAACACACTCGCGATTCGTATCTCGTTCTTCGCTTTGAGTTTGCCACCATGAGCACGTGAGATATAGGTATGAAGACCAAGCGCATTGTTGATCACGTGGATCTTATTGTCCCAAATGACTTTAGAGAGAGGCGGCGTTTTTTTCATGTAACGCTGCTTAATATCCATGGTGTACTCGAAGAGGGCTTTTTCACTCTTGAGTTGATGACGGTCTGGGAAACGCTTTTCAAACCACTGAATGAAACGCCCCGACGACACCATAGAATCAATTTGGTCGACGAGATGTTGAGGGTAGCCAGAGATGTACTTGAGATGTGGGCTCATAACCAGTGCGGTGTTGCTATCAAAGAGCGCGTTATTCTAGCGAGGCAAGGAGATGAAATAAAGGCCCGATGCGTTCAGTCACGAACTTAAGTTTTTCAATGCGCTTCGAGTATATCCCCGCCTGCGCGGGGATGACGCACTTTTTGACTTTGACGATATACTTGTCTGGCTTACTGCTCCCAGAGATCCTTAGCATCGGTAAATAGCGACTTGAACCATAGCACCACCGTATCCCAAGCACGCTTAAAGATAGAGCCTTGTTCAACGCTTGATTTAGCGACGAGAGGTTCAGTGGCAATTTCATCGTTACCGACTTTCCAGGTTACGCTACCGATAATATCGCCTTGGTTGATTGGAGCGACCAAAGGCGCAAAGACTTCGACTTCCTTTGAAACGCCGCGGCTGTTACCTCGAAGGTACGTCGCGTAAACGTCTTGCTCAAACCCTAGCGGGATAGCGCTACTCGCCCCTTTCCATACTTTCGCCGTCACTTCGGTTGCGTCAGATTCCGCGAGCTGATCTGTCTCATAAAAGCGGAATCCGTAGTTGAGTAGCTGCCTTGATGCTTCTACACGAGTCTGTGCACTTGGCGTCCCCATTACAACGGAGATAAGACGCATCTGACCTTGCGTCGCCGAGCTAACCAAACTGTAACCCGCTTCTGAGGTATATCCGGTTTTACCACCGTCTACATTTAGCGAGTTATCCCAAAGAAGTCTGTTGCGGTTGTACTGCTTGATATCAGCCCAAACGAATCGTTTTTCTGAATACAGTTTGTAGACATCTGGCACATCCTCGATGATGTGGCGCATCAGAATCGCCATATCATTTGGCGTCGTGTGAATGCCCTGTCCATCTAGGCCATGTGAGTTGATAAACTGCGTACTTGTCATACCCAAGTTGGCAGCCCACTGGTTCATCAGCGCCACGAAGCCACTTTCGGTACCAGCAACATGCTCTGCCAAAGCGACAGCGGAGTCATTACCCGATTGGATAATCAATCCACGCATCAAATCCGCCACCGTGACGTTGTCACCTGGCTTAATAAACATTTTCGAAGAATCAGGGAATTTGACTGACCAAGCATTCTCACTCACGGCGACTTTGCTGTCCCATGTTGTTCTGCCAGTTTCGATCTCTTTACCCACGACGTAAGCTGTCATCAATTTTGTCAGACTCGCAGGGGCAAGTGCCGCATCTTGATTACCGCCGACAATAATAGACCCTGACTGGTAGTCCATAAGGACGTAGCCCTTAGCATTCAGTGCAGGTGGATTTGGTGTGACCAACGCAAAAGCTGTCGCCGACGAGCAAAGTGCAATCGACGCGAACAAAGCAGACATTGGTTTCTTCATCTCACGGACTCCTTATTCTGTGAGAGCCCCGCAAATTCTGGATAACGAGCGTTTGTGACGCCATTTGAACGCGGAGCTGAAATTTATTTAACCTCTACCCACAAACTAGAATAATATCGGTCACTTGGCTTAGTTTTTTTGTAAGATTTATTGCGTTTTACCAGCCATAGCGAGAAACCTATTCTCGCTCCTCCTTCAAAGCAAAAAGATCAACGCACGCGTAGCAAGGCTCCAACGTCATTTATCATAGAATTGCACGTCTACACCTTGTAACAAAGATGACATATTATGAGCAGCGATTAGTGTCAGAAATTGCCTTAAGCATCATCACATTCAATAAAGGCGCTCTGCCCACCCCCGGCTTTTTTCGACAAGTACATTGCCCTATCAGCACTAGATACTGCTTTCGCAACATCAAGAGCCTTACTTTCACAGAGTGTCGCCCCTAGGCTTAGCTTTACTTCTAGACTCAAAGAGTCATCGATATGAAAAGGATGTGACGTAACTTGAAGTATATGATCGGCAAGACTAAGTACATGTGCACGACTATTGAGGCCAGGAAGAACGACTAGGAACTCATCACCACCTAGCCTAGAGACAATATCCGATTGCCTTGTGAAGTCTTTGAGCTTGTTGGCGAGTGCCAGCAATACCTTATCACCCACTACATGCCCATAAGTGTCATTGATGTGCTTAAAGTTGTCGATATCGAGATACATAAACGCAACTTTTTCAGACCGAGTGCAGCACTCGCACAATAAGTCGTGCAGTTTGGACTCCAGTAGGCGTCGGTTGGGTAGGTCTGTCAGAGGATCAAGATTTTGAGCCTCCAATAGTCTCAACTCTTTTTCTTTTCGCTCGGAAATATCCCTCGCAATCGCAACAAAGTAGGTGTCGCCATTGTGTTCCACCATATTGACGCTTGCCTCAATGGGGAACTCACTCCCATCCTTTCTAATATGTGTCGATTCAATCAGTTTTTTCTCATGCATACGCATCGACTTAACATGATCTCGCCAAGTCATACTGTTGCGAAATAACGGGTTAATATCAGGAACAGAGAGCCGCAATAGCTCTTCTTTTGAGTAGCCAAGTCTTTTGTAGGCAAGTTCATTGCAATTCAGGATGTGGCCAAATTCGGCGTCAACCACATATATCGCATCATTAGACTTTCTTACAAGCTGATTTAGAAGAAGTTCAGCCGCTTGAAATTGACGCGAGCCCGATAGATCAACGATTTGGGAAATGAGTCGAGTTACATTGCCACTATTGTCTACCTCTGCAGCCATATTAAGCTCAGCTAAAATGGGGTGACCGTCTTTATGGCGGTAGCGCTTATGGATCTTTAATGGCTTTGTGGGGTTAGCAAGAAGCTGAGCACGAATGTCTAGATTAAGTGCAAGATCATCGGGGTGGGTAATAATGACCCCCTCAGTGAACAGTTCATCTTGCGTGTAACCTAGCATCTTGGTGAAAGCGGGATTCACATACTCGAGTTTACCCGACGGTCCACTGATTGCAGTGGGTACCGGGGTCACATCAAATAGACGCCGAATCGATATGCTCAGCTGTGTGGACTCATTCTCCATACTAAACTCACTTTCCGCTTAATCAACAACACTTCCCTGTTTGCCAACGGGCGGCTTCTTGTTCTAGTTTTTTAGATTGTAACTAACGCCGTCGACATGCGGCTTTCTCGTTCAAATTTGTAAAGAAGCTCTCTAATAGTGAATCAAGCTTGGTTACCTTGAGAGTATTATTTTTACGTTATTAATGTATTACTCAATTTTGAGACAGTATGAAACGATCGTTCGATATACCTATTTTGTACAGTGTTCACCCTGTCATACATCGCCTATCATGAACGCCCGCATACTCCAGAACCAATCTACATGAGCGCTAAACCCAGCCTTACGGTCGCAACACTAGAACTAATAGATTCAGTCAAAGCAGAGCTTCCCCTCTACAGTGAAGACACGTTTGTGTGTGGGCCCGATAATTCTTGCATCGGCTGCCCAAAAAAGCTGATGGAGCTTGTCGAAACAGAAGTCAGCTATTGGGAGTCGGCACTTGATCGTGGTATCGCTCCAAACTTTGAAGAACTGCGTCGTTTTGGCAAACTATGCAAAAGCGTAAAACGCGGGCTCGTCCGCAACGGCTTGGTCAGCTAGCCAACAATTTCAGAGCAAGAGTGCCCATTTTTTTGGAATCAGCCTCAACTAATGAAATTTATATCTATCACCATTGGTCTTGTTCCTCATGACAGCGTAAGAGCGCTTATCACCTACGTGAATTGAGGAGCATGTTATGAAAGCCCTAGTCAGAATCCACTCAATGGACAGCGCGACACCGACCACGGAAGCACGATTAGAGTTTTATCAGATAGGAATGCTCCTTGATGAACTTGGAAGCGATTGCCCGAATCAAACCACTCAGTTAGCAAGAGTGGAAATCTTTGAGCAGGGGCATCTAACTCGTTCATTCAATACCTGTATCGATGCCAGATTAAAAAGTATGATTGCTCGTTTTTAACTGATACTCGCTCCCTCTACTCCACCCAAACAGCGATACGTCTTACAAGACGTTTGTATTCGCTTTCCAAAATCCTAATTTATTCAACGGCATTGAAATTTTTTTCGTGTCGTCTCGGTCATGTTGGCTGATAAGAATCTAGTGATAACTCTACTGTTAGCACCAAGGCTATTGATTATCGCTCGGCAACCTTTACTATCATTTATTAACAACTAGGCAAGGTTAGCCACATACGACATAAAATGGATAACAGAATGAAAAATAAATTGTTTAAGACGTCGCTCATCTCTTCACTCGCGATGGTTGCAAGCGCACTTTCAGCATCAAGTGCTTTCGCGGAAGATGTGAACTGGGACGACGTTGTTAAGAAAGCAGAGGGACAGTCAGTTTACTTCCACGCTTGGGGTGGAAGCCAAGAGATCAACCGCTACTTGCAGTGGGCAGGCAAAGAGCTGAAAGCACAATACGGCGTGAACTTTAATCATGTTAAGGTCACCGATATTGCTGAGACGGGTTCGCGTCTACTGGCAGAGAAAGCCGCTGGCAAAAACAGCGGCGGTAGTGTCGATATGGTTTGGATCAACGGCGAAAACTTTAAGTCAATGAAAGACAATGCGCTGCTTTATGGACCGTTTGTTTCAGACCTTCCGAATTGGCAATATGTTGATAAGTCGCTTCCCGTAGATAGTGACTTCTCAGAACCTACTGAAGGCCTGGAAGCGCCTTGGGGTGTAGGTCAGTTAGTCTTTATTCATGATACGCAAAGCCTAAATAATCCACCCGTGTCTTACATGGAGATGCTGAACTATGCAAAAGCCTACCCAAATAAACTCAGCTATCCAAAGCCACCGGAGTTCCATGGCACCAGTTTTCTAAAGTCACTGCTTATCGAACTTACTGATAACGACCCTTCATTAGCTAAACCAGTGGACCAAGCAGACTTTTCAGGTGTCACTCAGCCTCTATGGAACTACCTTGATGAGTTCCACAAAGTTGCATGGCGCGGTGGTAAACAATTCCCTGCTGGTACAGCAGAAACTATCCAACTACTTGATGATGGACAGATTGATCTTGCGATTACGTTTAATCCAAATGCTGTGTATTCGGCACAAGCCAGTGGCAACCTTAGCGACACCACAACGGCTTATGCAATGGAAAGCGGTGCTCTGTCCAACATCCATTTCTTAGCTGTACCATGGAATGCTAACGCTAAAGAAGGCGCACTCGTTGCCATAAACTTCTTGTTAAGCCCAGAGGCGCAATCGCGCAAGGGCGACATCAACGTCTGGGGTGACCCTTCTGTGTTGAACAAGCAATATCTAAAAGGTAGCGCAGCTAAGACTCAACAATTCAAATCCGTTGCCGAACCTCATCCAAGCTGGCAAAGTGCGCTTGAGCAAGAATGGCTCAAACGTTACGGCAGCTAACCGAGACTTGAGTTAACGATTATGCTAAGACTGTTGTACGCCATATTGGTTGTTGTCTGCATTCTCCCTACCATACCCGGCCTTGCGGGTGTGGTAGTGGCATCACTCGGTTACATTCCTCCGCTCAACCTTAATGAGTTTAGCGTCACTGGATTTTCCGATGTTTTCGCGTGGCAAGGCGTCGAAAAATCCATCGCGCTCACTTTAACCACAGCTATTGTGAGCAGCTACTTTGCTTGCTTCCTCGCTTTTGCCATTATCGCAGCGAGTTGGAACAGTCGTTGGTGGAAAAAGATTGAACTGGCATTATCACCACTTCTGGCGCTGCCACACGTGGCGTTTGCCATCGGCTTTGCGTTTCTGTTCTCTCCAACAGGGTTTGGGGCACGGGCACTTGTTGAGCTCTTTGGAGTCAGTAGCCAATCCGGCCTTAGTGATGCGCCTTGGTTAGTCAAAGATCCCTACGGCATCGGACTGACCTTGATGCTTGCCATCAAAGAAGTACCCTTTCTTCTGCTGATGAGTATTCCAATATTACGCCAACTGAAAGTGTGTGAATCATTGAAGATCGCCTCGTCGCTTGGTTACTCGGAAGCGGCGGCATGGTGGAAAATCATCCTACCTCAATGGTTTGCGAAGATCCGCTTTCCGATGCTCGCTGTCATCGCGTATAGCCTATCTGTCGTTGATGTTGCCTTGATTATTGGCCCGACGAACCCGCCTACGTTTGCCGTTCTTGTATGGCAGTGGTTCAACGATCCAGACCTCAACCTACTTCCAAGAGCGAGTGCCGGTGCCGTTATTTTGTTTGTCATTGCAACACTACTCATTGGCTTGGCTAGGCTGATTGAGTTTGTCGTCGTCAAATACGCGAATAAATGGCAATATTCTGGACGCTACGCAATTCGCCTTCCGGGAAAATCACTATTTGTGGTTATTGCTGGCATCGTCACTACCATGGTGCCACTAACTATCATCTGGACGTTTGCTCAGCGCTGGCGATTCCCTGATCTATTACCATCACGCTATACAATGCGATTTTGGGAGTATGAATGGGAAGGAATGACTAGCGTAATCAGCCAGAGTATGACCATCGCTATAATATCTGCCTCGATTGCATTGATACTTGCCATCGTTGGGCATGAGTATCGAAACAAGTATCGTCTGCAGGTACCGGGCTATGTGATTGCGATTCCGATGCTACTTCCACAACTGAGTATTCTGTTTGGTTTGCAAGTTGCGACCTTGATACTTAACGACAACGCTTATCTATTCTGGGTGTGTTGGTCTCACGTATTCTTCGCGTTTCCATTTGTTTATTTATCGCTGGATGGGCCTTGGCGAGGGTTCAACGATCAGCTCACTAAAGCTTCCATGAGTCTGGGTAAAAGTCCACTTTACACTTGGTTTCACGTCAAACTGCCATTGCTGCTTCCTGCAATCGTCTTTGCATGGGCGATCGGTATCAGCGTGAGTCTGGCTCAGTATTTGCCAACACTGGTGTTGGGCGCAGGACGTATTGCTACCATCACAACCGAAGCAGTTGCTCTTTCGAGTGGGTTTGATAGACGTGTTACCGCGATATATGCGCTGTTCCAAGCTCTATTGCCTCTGTTCTTTTTCACCATTGCGGTGCTGGTTAATCGCCTTCACACCCGTTATCGCCGAATTAAATTTAAAGGATTGTTAGTTAATGACGCTCTTGCTAGAAAACCTCGCCATCCGTAAGCGTGATGGTGAGGTGCTGTTTTCTAATTGCAACTTCTCTATCGACTCAGGAGCTATTCTGACTCTGATGGGACCCAGTGGCTGCGGTAAGTCGACCTTGCTCGATGTTGTCGCCGGTCATCTGGCACCCGAGTTCACCTACTCTGGTCAAGTTCAACTCAACGGACAGCGAATCGACACTTTAGCTCCTCACAAGCGTCGTGTTGGCATACTATTCCAAGACGACTTATTGTTTCCTCATCTGAATGTTTGGGAGAATTTAGCGTTCGCTTTGCCCAATGAGGTCAAAGGGTCGAATCGCAAATCACAAGCGATGGAGGCGCTCAGTAAAGTCAGACTTTCGAAACTTGCTGAGCAATATCCAGAGCAACTCTCTGGAGGTCAACGAGCGCGAATTAGCTTAACCCGTATGCTGCTTGCAGAGCCTGAGGTTGCGTTGCTCGATGAACCATTTAGCAAACTTGATAAGGAGCTACGAGTACAGTTTCGCGACTGGGTAATCGAGCAATTAAAACAGGCTAACATCCCTACCCTAATGGTGACGCACGATGAAGATGATATCCCTCAAGGCAGCCAAGTACTCAAATGGCCATGGGAGAATGCACATGCTTGATCGATTGAGTATCAAAGTTATTCGTTGGCCACTAGCGCAGTCGGCGAGAGTATTAAACCAAGCGGGCATTACTGCAAATCAAACCACCTTATTCGGTTTTGCTCTTGGCTGTTTAGCCTTCCCTGCTCTCGCTTATGAGCAGTACTCATTTGCCCTTGTCCTCATTGTTCTTAATCGTATTTGCGATGGATTAGACGGAGCACTGGCTCGAATACAAGGAATCAGTGATGCCGGCGGCTTTCTCGACATCAGTCTCGATTTCTTGTTTTATTCTTTGATCCCGTTTGGCTTTGTTATCGCCAACCCAGAACAAAATGCCATTGCCGGAGCGTTTCTTATTTTCTCTTTCATTGGCACTGGCACCAGCTTCCTGGCATTTGCCGTGATGGCGGGAAAACGAGGGATTGAAAACCCTGTCTATCAACACAAATCGCTCTATTACATGAGCGGTTTGACTGAAGGCACAGAAACCATAGGGTGTTTTGTGCTACTTTGCTTGTTCCCGCAACACTTTGCGGCGATTGCGTTTGTATTTGGTACCGCTTGCTGGTTTACCACATTCACTCGCATTTACTCAGGCTTTCACACGTTAAAAGAGTAAGGAACAGCATGTCTTCTGACTATTTCGGTACCAGTGCCGCCTACGCGCGTAAAGAGAGCGACTACCGCGAAAAGGCACTTAAGTTATACCCTTGGGTTTGTGGTAGCTGCGCTCGTGAGTTTGTCTATTCAAACCTACGCGAACTCACGGTTCATCACAAAGACCATGACCACACAAATAACCCTGAAGATGGGAGTAACTGGGAGCTCTTGTGCTTGTACTGTCACGACCATGAGCATTCAAAATACACAGAGCATGAGCTCTACGGCAGCGAAGTGAAGCCCGGCGAAGATAATCACCAAGCAGCGACACACAACCCTTTTGCTGATCTCGCCAATATGATGAAAAAGAAGTAGCGATAAAAAAACGTCAGGCAAATGCCTGACGTTTTTCGTTAGAATCGCTGTGGATAAAATACTAAATCTAGTCCCACTCTGGTGCGAAATCAGGGTTCGCTAAGCGGTGACCACGATCTAGGTTAGCAATCGTTGCCATATCTTCATCGTTTAGCACAACATCAACATAACCTAAGTTACTCTCGATGTTTGCCTTTTTCGTCGACGATGGGATAGTGACAAAACCTGACTTAGCCATCCAAGCCAACACGACTTGTGCAGGTGTCGCGCCGTGTTTTTCGGCGATGTGCTTAATAGAGCCATCTTTCAATACGTCACCATAAGCGAATGGCATGTAGCCTGTCACAATCATCTCGTTCTGCTTGCAGAAATCGACAACTTGAGCGTTCTGCAAGTATGGGTGCACTTCCACCTGATTGGTGTAAAGCACGCCTTCACCAAGAATCTCAATCGCCTGCTTCATTTGCGCTACCGTAAAATTCGACACGCCGATATATCGTGCCAAGCCCGAATCTTGAGCATGCTTGAGCTCTTGAAGGTACTCCTCCATTGGCACTGCCTCATCTTTTAGCGGCCAGTGAATAAGAAGGAGATCAACGTGTTCGAGTTGTAGATCTTTCAAACTCTCATCAAGGCTTGGGATGAAAGAGTCTTTGCCAAGCTTATCCATCCAGATCTTTGTTGTCACAAAAAGCTCATCACGTGCGATACCCGAGTCAGCAATCGCTTGCCCTACTTCTTTCTCGTTTCCGTAGATTTGAGCGGTATCGATGTGACGGTAGCCAGCCTCAAGAGCCATTTTTACTGAGTTGTAAGCGTCATCACCCTTTAAGCGAAATGTACCCGCACCAAGCGTTGGAATAGAAAGGGACATAACTTCTCCTTAGTTTTGATTGTTGTCCCGTCAGTCTAGCAGTATGTGTACGTTCGATTTACTACCAAAATCACAAATGTTTATTGCGTTCGGTGCAAAGGTAACCAACTGAGTACTATTCGATTAACTTGTAGACTTTAGACCAACCATAAGGCGACGAGCGAACTTTACCGACCTCTGTACAATAGCGCACCGTGTAGCCATTCAGTCGAGATTGGATGTCACTCATGTACCAACCCACGTACAAGCCATGCTTTTGCATTTCAAGCGCCATCATTCGACAGGTATAACCCTGCTCTTTCCACTCTTGCGCTTGTTTTAGGAAAAATTCTTTAATTGGCGATTGTTTCACTAGCTCTATCCTCAAATCGTATCGTTTAGCTAAGTGTATCGCGCTAGTTGGGAAGGTGGTTTTGAGTTTCTAAACAGGCGTTGACGATTAGTTAATGATTGAGCCAGCGCCTGTTTGGTTGATAAAGAGAGGTAACTTATTTCGGTGTAGGTATGATTGCTTGCGTTTCGTCGAGTAACTCTCTTTGATAGCTCAGTGAATCCGACTGGTCATTGAGGTATTTAAGTAAAACTCGAGTTATGCCTTCACGGTAGTTTACCAGACCACTATCGGCACCATTGAGCTCGGTATTGGTATAGCGATAGTAAATGCCCTCTCCCGCTTGCTCACGAGATAGTCTTTCTAACGAAGAGTGGTTTTCAATCTTATCCCCATAAAACGCATAAGTAGGTCGACCATCCAGTGGCGTTAGTTCAATTGCCGTTGATAAATCTAGAAGAGGAGAGCGAGTTAATTTGCTCATCAACTCCGGTTCCGCAGAGAGTATGTTGAGGTATGTGCTCATAAAATATCCTTATAGGTTGACCGAGAAACGGACGAACCAATGTAAACATCATTGTCATGGCACATTATGACAGACGGCTTATATCCGCCTAAATTAGAAGTTATATCGGATTCGAATAGTTCAAGCTCCACCACCCTTGACGGTTGTATAATGCACAAAAAAAAAAGCCTCGCTTGATAGCGAGGCTCGAATTAGCTTTGTATCTTAAACCGCTTACACGTCGTAAGTTGTAGACGCAGTGTCGCCGCCCGTACCAGTCCAGTTAGTGTGGAAGAATTCACCACGTGGACGGTCAGTACGCTCGTATGTGTGAGCACCGAAGTAGTCACGCTGAGCTTGAAGCAGGTTCGCTGGCAGACGTGCTGTTGTGTAGCCGTCTAGGAAAGATAGCGCAGAAATCGTACATGGCATTGGGATGCCTGCTTCTAGAGATTTCGCTGCTACTTTACGCCATGCCGCTAGGCTGCTTTGTAGGATGTTTTTGAAGTACTCATCAGAACCTAGGAATGCGATATCTGGGTTCGCTTCGTATGCATCACGGATGTTACCTAGGAATGCAGAACGGATGATACAGCCACCACGCCACATTAGTGCTACGTTACCGTAGTTTAGGTCCCAACCGTTCTCGTTTGACGCTTCACGCATTAGCATGAAACCTTGAGCGTAAGAAATGATTTTAGAAGCGAGTAGCGCTTGACGAAGTGCATCAACCCACTCTTGCTTGTCACCTTCTACTGGCGTGATTGTCTTACCGAATAAAGACTCAGCTTCAACGCGTTGGTCTTTTAGAGCAGACAGACAACGAGAGAATACAGACTCAGAGATAAGCGTTAGTGGAATACCTAGGTCTAGTGCGTTGATACCTGTCCATTTACCTGTGCCTTTTTGGCCCGCAGTATCAAGGATCTTCTCTACTAGTGGCTCGCCGTCTTCATCTTTGTAGCCAAGGATGTCAGCAGTGATTTCTACTAGGTAGCTGTCTAGTTCAGTCTTGTTCCAATCAGCAAACACTGCCTGCATTTCGTCAGCAGACATGCCAAGACCGTCTTTCATGAATTGATACGCTTCGGTGATCAACTGCATGTCGCCGTATTCGATGCCGTTGTGTACCATCTTAACGAAGTGACCTGCACCATCGTTACCAACCCAGTCACAGCAAGGCTCACCAGCGTCAGTTTTTGCAGAGATACCTTGGAAGATAGGCTTAACCGCTTCCCAAGCCTCTGAAGCGCCACCAGGCATGATTGAAGGACCGAAACGCGCGCCTTCTTCACCACCAGAAACACCGGTACCGATGAAGTGGATGCCTTTCTCACGAAGAGCAGCAACACGGCGGTTTGTATCTGGGTAGTTTGTGTTACCACCATCAATGATGATGTCACCTTTGTCTAGTAGTGGTACTAGAGCTTCGATGAACTTATCGACAACGTCACCAGCACGTACCATAAGCATCACTTTACGTGGCGATTCTAGCTTCTCAACTAGCTCTTCTAGTGAGTATGCGCCAACAATGTTAGTGCCTTTCGCTGGACCTTCTAGAAACTCGTCAACTTTTGCAGCAGTACGGTTGTGAGCCACAACTTTAAAGCCGTGGTCATTCATGTTTAGGATAAGGTTCTGACCCATTACCGCCAGACCAATTACACCAATATCACCTTTCATCATTCTCTCCATCAATTCGGCAACTTAACTTGCTGCTTTGAAATTTTTGGTCGCGCCAAGTTGTGCAGCTCTCCTAGCGCGACATAATCTTGTGATTACAGTTCGCAGTAATCTGTGTCTGTCAGGTTCTTGCAAGGGAAGCGCCAAGCGCGACCATCGTTATGAAGCAGTTGATCAGACTCTTTAGGACCCCAAGTACCACATGCATAGCCAAATAGCGCTTGTGGATCTTGTTTGAAGTCTAGAATCGGTTGTACAAACTCCCAACACGCTTCTACTGCATCACTACGCGCAAATAGTGTCGCGTCACCATTAAGTGCATCTAGTAGAAGACGCTCGTACGCGGTAAGCATTTGCGTTTCTTGAAGTGACGCGTAGTGGAAGTTCATCTTCACTTCTTTGGCGTTAAAGCCCGCTCCTGGCTCTTTCAAGCCAAAGCTCATCTGAATGCCTTCATCAGGTTGAATGCGGATGATAAGCTTGTTTTCAGGTGCGTCTTTACCAAATACTGGATGCGGCGTTTGTTTAAAGTGAATCACCACCTCGGTGACACGAGTCGGCAAACGTTTACCTGTGCGGACATAAAAAGGAACACCATTCCAGCGCCAGTTATCGATAAACATCTTCAAACCAACATAAGTCTCTGTACGAGAATCGTCCGCTACACCGTGCTCATCACGGTAGCCCGGTAGGAACTGTCCACGCACATTAGATTCTGTGTACTGACCCAGCACTAGGTTGTTACGCAAATCATCTTCAGAAAGCGGGCGCAGACATTGCAGTACTTTAACTACTTCGTTACGAATTGCGTCCGCGTTAATTTGTGCCGGAGATTCCATGCCTACCATTGCGAGTACTTGCAGCAAGTGGTTTTGGAACATGTCACGCATTGCACCCGAACCATCGTAGTAGCCGCCACGCTCTTCAACACCTAAGAACTCAGCACCCGTAATTTCAACATAATCAACGTACTGATGGTTCCAGAGTGGCTCAAACATCGCGTTCGAGAAACGCAGAACCAGTAGGTTCTGAACCGTCTCTTTACCTAGGTAGTGGTCAATACGATAAATTTGATGCTCTTGGAAGTGCTCGTGGATCTCTTTGTCGAGCTGTCGCGCTGACGCAAGGTCATAACCAAATGGCTTCTCGATGATTAGACGCTTCCAGCCTTGGCTTTCATCATTAAGACCGTGAGCCGCTAGGCTTGCTGGAATAATGCTGTAAAGGCTTGGCGGTGTCGCCAAATAGAATAGCGTGTTGCGTTGTTCAAAGCCGTATTGGTTTGCAACGTCATCAAGGCGGGTTGCGAGTTTCGCGTAATCTTGAGTATCAGAGGTATCAATCGCTTGATAATGAAGATGGTTACAGAATGCTTCTAGCGTTTCTGGCTCTGTCTTCTCCATCTCTTGAAGAGAAGCTTTGAGTTTCTCTCTGTATGATTCGTCACTGTATTGAGTGCGGCTCACACCAAGAATAGCAAATGATTTTGGCAGCTGGTCGCTGGCATACAAATGGTAAAGAGCAGGGATCAACTTACGGTACGTAAGGTCGCCTGAAGCACCAAAGATCACGATGCTACTATTTTCAGGTATTACCATCTTTTTTCCTTAGACAATGGGGGCAATTGTTTAGCGGACGCCAATGTTAACAGCGTGCTAGATAAAAAGAAAATAAGTTTTGCCTATCCAAAGGATAGGCAAATTCACTCAAATGATAAGGTCTGACCACGACTATTATAGTCAGTTTAGAGATGTTAGAAGCTAGTTAGTGCTATTTCGCTCAATAAAGCGTACCGGGACCATCAAGCGAACCAAACTTGAGTCCTTCTCTTTGATTTGATTTGAAATGATTTTTACCGATTCTCTGGCAAGACGAGTGAAGTCTTGGCGGAAGGTCGACAGCTCGTAGCTTAGCCAAGTCGCCTGTGGAATATCATCAAAGCCAATCACCTGAACATCTTCCGGGATCTTCAAATCAAACTCAAAACGAGCGATGTCCATAAAAGCCATGGCAAGATTGTCTGTCGCGCAGAACACACCTTGTGGTTTTGCCCCACTTTTGAGCAATGCACGGATCTCTTCTAGCGCGCCACCATAATCGTAGTTGGCTTCAACGACTTTAGGGGTCTTGCCAGTTAGCGATTGAAACTCATCGCAAAAACCATTGACGCGCTCTTGGTTGGTCAAGGTCGGAACTTCACCCGTTAGATAAACGACGTCGGACAACTTGCTATCCGCAAAGCGCTGTGCAGCGATTTGCCCTGCAGAATAGTTATCACTGATCACATAACTACTCTTAGTTCCTTCGACGACACGGGCGTATTGCACGATAGGAATATTGAACTCTTCGCACTCATCGTAGAGCGCGGTATTGAACGTCGCGGAAGCGGCAATAACACCGTCAACGCGATACTGGAAAATGTTGGGAATCGAGTGCTGGTTCTCTCCATCAACTTGCCATGGAATGAGCACCGCTGAGTAACCAATTTTTTGCAACTCGCTACTAATGAGCTGCAGCGTTTTCATATGGATGGGATAATCCGCATCTGGGAAGACTAAGCCGATAAGTTTAGACTGATTGGTCGTCAGACTTCGCGCGAACGCATTGGGGCGGTAGTTGAGTGCTTTTGCTGCCTCAAACACCTTTTGTTTGGTCTTTTCTGCGACAGAGCTCCCTTCAACAAACACACGGGATACCGTCGATTGTGACACCCCTGCGAGTTTAGCGACATCTTTTGACGTGACCGTCTGTTTTGGAATATTCATTTATTTTGTTTAATTCACCGAGCCAATGGCGCTAAATGTAGCATAATTTGGTACGTATGCATTAACAGAAAAGCCTTACATCGTTTAAATGTAAGGCTTTAGCACATAAATACCATCTAAAATGGGTTGTACCCATCAACCTGCAGCAATTACCTGTTCCCCAATTGCAACAGGTTGAGGGAACAAGTTATTAGAAGTAGTAACGGATACCCGCAGAGAACTGGTTATCGCGGTTATCGTAGTGGTCTTGAACGTATTGGTCATTACCTTGGTCAAACTGGTATTCAGCCCAAAGAAGGAAGGTGTTCTTTGTAAAGTGATACTCTAGACCTGGAATGATGGTTTGACGCTCGTAGCCATTACCATTGTCATCTTTGCTAGTTAAGTAGTTAACGTTAAGCGTTGGACGAAGACCGTTTTCAAAGTGGTAGTAGGTGTATAGCTCTGCGCCACGCGAGTCATAAAACTCAGCGTTATCATTTACTTCCCAGTTTGTGCCTTCGCTGTATGTCGCGCCAACATAGAAGCCGCCTAGTGAATAGTTTGCACCAAGCAACGCGATACGTTGAATGTCACCATCGTTGATATTAGATGCATTCTCGATATCTGTAAGCTCATTTTGGTGATACGCCAAACCAAGCGTTAGACCATTTTCAAACGAGTAAGAGGTAGAAGCGCCCATACCGTTTTTCAATGTTGCAGTTGCATTGCCAGCTAGAGCAACATCGTTACGTGTTGTTTGGTAAGTGAAGCCGTATTTCCAGTCACCCCCCACGTTGTTACGATAAGTAATAGAGTTTTCAGCACGACCTGTGCCTGAAGCAATACCCCAATCCGCTAGATTGTAATAGCCAGTACCACGTGAACCATAGGTACGACCTAAGTCGGTGTACCAAGCCACATCATAGAAAGTACTCCACTGCTTAGTACCTGCAGCGATTTTACCCCACTTTTCGTGTTCTACACCTGCGTATAGAAGTCGGCTGTAGATGTCGTTGGCAGTCGAAGAAGAGTTATAACCCCACTCTGCGTGACCAAAGCCTTGCCAACCATTTTCAAGTTGCTTAACGCCTTTGAAACCGAAACGAGAACTACCACTGTTGAATTCATCAGTGCGAGCTTCATACTCACCAGCTGTGTCATCAAAATTGCGTGCTTTGTTTTGGTAGCGAACTTCAAAACGGCCATCAATAGTTAAAGAGTCACCATTTTCATTGGTAAAAGTGTGTGCGGCCATTGCAGAGGCAGAAGTAAGTGCAGTTACCACTAGTACACTTAATGCAGACTTTTTCATTTGCTTCCTACTTTACAGGCAATAGAAAGCCTCCGTGCCTAACAGCCCGTTAAAAAATAATAATCAGGAAAAACGATGCCACGTCCTGTGGCATCGGTTGGGAGCAGGCTTGAGGTTGAGAGGACGCTCAAGCCGTAGGTATTGCTCTTATAGAGAAGGGTTTAGGATGCTTGAAGTACGCTCGAACACGTCTAGACCTTGCTGTTTTAGCCAGTAAGGAAGGTCGATCAGTACCCAGTTCTCAGATAGCTTGTCGCCGTCACGGTAGTAAACGTCTACTACTTGCATGTCCGCACGAACCTCGCCGCCAGTCATACCTAGGAAACCACCGATTGGCGTGTTAGATAGGTTTGGCCAGCCGAAGAAGCAAGAGAAGCTGCCTTCTGCGAAACGACATACGTGGCCGTTGAACTTCTTGTCTTTTAGGTTGTTACGGAACGGAAGCTGGTGCTGCTGTTGGTAACGAGGAATTGTGTAAGATGCACCGATACCACATGGACCGTACCAGATCATGTCTTCAGACCAGCTCTTCGCTAGTACTTCTGGTGGGCAACCCATTGCGCCGCTGTCATTAAGTGCAGAAAGGTCAGCAACCATCTTGTTTACTAGATCTAGAGTTGCTTGACCTTCTTCAGGCGCTGCATCTTCAAACAGTAGACCGTCGTGGTTACGAGGACCAGGGTAAGTGAAGTGCTTACCTGTTGACGGTGGAAGTGGGTAGCAGCCTGCTTGATCCATCACACCTAGTAGGTCTAGGAAAAGACCTGTTTTAGTAATTTTACCGTTCTCTACGCAGTTGAATTCAGCGTAACGGATGTTCATGATTTTGCCTGTTGGACGCATACCTAGGTATTCAGCATCGAATAGACCCATGAAGTGACCCATGCTCATAACCCAGATTTCACCTGACGTTACTTCGTTTTCACCGCCGATAAAGATATCTTGGCGACGTTGCATGCGAGTCATAGATTTCATCAAAGGAGCCCAGAAAACTTCTGCAGCTGCTTCCGCACCTTCTTGCTCACGGAATGGGTAAACACCACGCCATAGGTAATCTTCTGAAGTGTGAGCTTTTAGTACTTCAGCAACGTTTTCGTGCGTTGCGTTTTCCATTGCGTCGAAGTATTCACGTACAACGCGTTTTGCTTCTTGATATTTAGACATAATCATCTCTCTTATTAATGATGAGTCATTGTTGGAACAGGACTCGTAATTAAGTTAGGTTGTCGACAGGTATCTTCAGATACCGGAGAGAATCTACCCGTCGACTAAATTCGTTGAAGACCAAAGTTCTTTAAAGACTGAGGTTCGTTAAAAAGTAAGCTCTTTGATTAAGCGCTCGCTTTTTCTACTTTCTTCTCTTTGTGGAACACGCCGCCTTTTAGTGTCTCTGGCAGTGTTAGCCATAGAAGACCTGCGATGATCCATACGATTGGTGAACCCCACATTGCCGTTTGTAGGTCGGTACGCTCTTGGATAAAGATGAGTACCATTGGCGCCCACATACCTAGGATACGACCACCGTGGAACAGTGCTGCACCGTAGCTACGAAGGTGCGCTGGGAATAGCTCTGAGAAGTAACCACCCCATACCGCTGATGAAGACAGACCGAAGTTATAAGTCAGGCCAAGGATAGCGAGCATGTTCAGGCCGCCAATAACCTTGTCACCCGGTGCGATGAAGAAGATTGACACCATGATACCGGCTAGGATGAAACCAAATGCGTTCACCTTACGACCGTACTTATCTGCCGCCCAACCCCAGAACCAAGCACCAAATAGTGAGCCAAATGCTGAGATGGAGAAGATAAGACCGATTGTTGCACCGTCAAACATACGAACTTCACGTAGGTAGGTCGTTACGAAACCACCGAAGAACTGGAAGCCGTAGAAGTTCAGACCTGCAAGTAGCAAACAAGTAATTGTGATAGTGCGGTAAGGCTTGCTTAGCATCTCGCCCCAAGAACCTTTCTTCGCTGTCACGTTAGAGTCTGTTGAAGCTTCAGCCTTCGCTTGCTCTTCTTCGCCGTAAGCAATCACTTTCTTGTCGCTTGGTAAAACGAAGATCATTAGTACAGCTGCCGCTAGTGGTGGCACACCGCCAACCCACATGAGGCTTTGCCATGGAGCATCGATGCTTGTGATAAATGCTGCATACGCACCCATTACCATCAAAGCGACAGAGAACATAGAAGATGCAAAGGCCGTCAACTTACCGCGCACTGTTGGTGTGAATAGACCAATCATTAATGAAACAGCAACCGTGAAGTAGCCACCCAATGATAGACCGATGATGAAACGCATTGCAGCCCATGTCGCGTAGTCGGTAAACATCATATTGATGATGGTTGCGCCACCGTTTAGTGCAGTAATAGCAATCAAGGTGTTCTTTTTACCAAACTTGGTTGCGAACCAAGCACAGCTTAATGCACCAATCAGGGCACCAACTGACTGCCATGTATAGAACTGAGCCGTATCCGACAAGCTAATTCCGTCGTACGCTTCAACGATGTAGGGGCGTACGTAGTCAATAATTACAAAGTTATAACAGTAAAAGAAGTAACCAACCAAGATAGCTAAATAGGCAGCTACCCTTTGGATCATTGGAACTTCGCTCATGTGTTTTTTAGCGGTCATAGCCGTTAAACCCTTATTTTAATTAGGTATAGTATTTTTAATGGCGAGCACAGTGTTTCTAAACTTTGTTTGACTGCCCCCGTCCAGCGAGATGAATCTTACTTTTTTTGTGGTTTAAAGATCCGTGATCCATATCAAAAACCAATGAATACGCACCCAAAGCGCAGGTTTTAGTGACAACGATCACACTAACACGCAAAATTCGCCATTTTGATGTATTTGTAGTCAGTTTAGTCGATAAATCTCACATTTATTGACTCAGAACTGTATCATTCGCCTACAATGACGATAGAATCCACTCGAATTTGAAGCAAAAGATGTTTTGGAATAATCAAGAATGGTTACGTACTCAAGCCTCGTTGTAATCGCCCTATACATTACAACAACCATATTTATCAGCTACTTAGTAAATAGGAAGCTGAAAACGGGTGGAGACTTTTCGACAGGTGGACGTCAATTCGGTTGGTTTACAGCGGGAGTATCCATTCTCGCGACTTATATAAGTGCAATGACCTTTATCGGAATGCCCGGTTGGGTCTATGGAACAGGGATGGAAGCGATGGCGATCCATCTCAACTACCCTTTGGTGATCTTTTTCACCGTGGTGTTTTTCGTTCCTATCTTCTACAAGCTCAAGCTGACTTCTATCTATGAGTATCTAGAGATGCGTTTTGGTATCTATGCCAGAACCATCAACTCGATCGTTTTTCTTGTGGTGCAATGTATTTCCGCAGGTGTCATCTTGTATGCGGTGTCGCTAATTCTGGTTCAGGTGTTACCCATCACTATTACCCAAGCGATTCTATGCATAAGCGTATTTACTGCGATTTATACCTATGCTGGAGGTATTTCGACGGTCATTTGGACAGATATGCTTCAGTCGCTGATCCTAGTCATTGGTACTATCGCTATCTTCTTTATTTTAATTTTCGACATAGATAGCGGTGTGAAATCGACACCTGAGATGCTCAACGTCATTAACCTGAATATGGATCCAAGTGTCGATACCACACTCTGGGCAGGGTTAGTTGCCGTTGCGTTTCTGCATCTAAGTGTTTACGGCACCAATCAACTAATAATCCAGCGCACTCTGGCAACCAAGTGCGTTAATACAGCCCAAAAATCGATGCTACTTTGCGGTTACGGCGCGTTTTTTATCTATCTACTGTTCGCCATTTTAGGTGTGCTGCTCAATGTATTCTATGAAGGGCAAGTCTTTGATAACCAGAATGAAGTCATCCTAGATTTCGTTTTCAACCACACCAACCCAATTATTATAGGCCTGATTATTTCTGCATTAGCAGCCGCGGCGATGTCGACACTGGATTCAACCTACAACTCAATGGCAACCGTAGCGACATTTGATATTTATAAGCGCTTTATTAAAACCGATGCTGAAGATGCGCATTATGAAAGTACCGCGAGAAAAATGAGTTTAGTTGCAGCCGCTTCGGTAGTCGTACCGGCAATTTTGGCGGTATCTAACGAATCCGTATTAAAGACGATCGCTAGTCTGACCTCAATTTTTGTAGGTATTCGTCTCGGCTCTTTTGTGTTAGGAATAGCATCTAAGAAAGCCAACGAAAAAGGCATTATTCTCGGAAGTATTGTTAGCATGGTCGCCGTATTTACTGCCAAAGGATTGGACATCGCGTGGCCGTGGTTTGCACCAATAGGGACTTTGGTATTTTTGGTCGTAGGATTGACCACTAGCTATAAATGGGGCGAAGTAACGCCCGAACAGCTAGACTTTATTCATAAACAGAAGCACTTGATCGCTAAGCCAAAAGCCAGCCACTACGGGCTATTTGTCTTCGCAGCGTTCACTGTGGTTATTTGTCTATATATCCCCGACTGGCTTGGTTCAGTACTGCTGTAATAAGGTAATAAGTTATGTTGTCCATTTTCGACATATATAAAGTTGGTGTCGGCCCTTCAAGTTCCCATACGAATGGCCCAATGATCGCTGGCTATCAGTTCACAAAGCTCATTGCTGACAACCTTGATAAGGTGAATCGTGTACAGGTTGACCTCTATGGTTCGCTCTCTTTAACGGGTATTGGTCACCACACCGATAGAGCGACAATCTTAGGTCTTCTTGGCAACAAGCCAGACACCATCAAGATTTCTAGTGCTAACCAAGCTATGAAGAAAGCGATTGATGATGGCGAACTGCCTCTTGCTGGTACACATACCATCGCATTCGACTACAAAACAGACATGCTGTTCCATGAAGAAAACCTCCCTCTCCATGAAAACGGCATGACGATCTCCGCTTTTGATAAAGAAGGCAATCGTGTTGGTTTCGAAACCTATTACTCGATCGGTGGCGGCTTCATTGCGACGGAACATGAGTTGCAACACGGCAAAGACGAAGAAGAAGTCAGCGTTGAGTATCCATTCACTAGCGCAGATGAGATGTTAGCACTTGCCGAGAAGAACGGCATGAGTCTTGGCGGTATGGTGCTTCGTAACGAACTTGCGTTTAAAGACATCGAAGATATCAACGAAAAAGCTGAGCAGATTTGGCGTGTGATGACGCGCTGTATGGAACGCGGCTTTGAAACGGAAGGTATTTTGGATGGCGGTCTAAACGTGACTCGTCGTGCCCCTAACCTTCTTAAGAAGCTGGAAGCTAACGCAGCAGTAGAAAACGATCCAATGGAGATCATGGATTGGATTAACCTGTTTGCGTTTGCTGTCAGCGAAGAAAACGCAGCGGGTGGTCAAGTGGTGACCTCACCGACTAATGGTGCGGCTGGCGTTATTCCTGCCGTCTTGATGTACTACCACAGATTCATCAAAGAACTGGATACCAAACAGCTTAAAGACTTCCTTGCTGTGTCCGGCGCTATCGGTATCTTGTACAAAACCAATGCTTCGATTTCAGGTGCTGAGGTAGGTTGTCAGGGTGAAGTTGGTGTGTCTTCTTCAATGGCAGCAGCGGGTCTCACGGCGCTTCGTGGCGGCAGCAACGAGCAGATGTGTATCGCTGCAGAAATCGCTATGGAGCACTCTCTCGGTATGACTTGTGACCCTATCGGTGGTTTGGTGCAGGTTCCATGTATCGAGCGCAACGCAATGGGTGCGATGAAAGCCATTAACGCCTCGCGTATGGCGCTTAAGCGTACAAGCAAATGCCTAATCTCTCTCGATAAAGTCATTGATACCATGTACCAAACTGGTAAAGATATGAACAAGAAATATCGTGAGACGTCTCAAGGCGGTTTAGCACTGATTCACCTTGCTCCACCTTGTGAGTAATCAGTAGTTGATCAAAAACGGCAGCTCAATGAGCTGCCGTTTTTACTAACTCAGTCTAGTTTACTATGAGTTAACGGGTATCACTTCGTAGCTATGGATACGAACATCGCGATCGCTATCAAAGCTCACTTGCCAAGTTTCATTGACTAACAAGTTAATGTCATCGCCCTTCATTGGAGAGTCATCAAACGTCTCCGCGATCAATCGGATTCTAAGTTCAGCGACATAACCCAACTCCGACTCCTTCACCTCGACTTGTTCCACCACATGGTCACAATCCGGTTTAAAGACCTTGCGAACCATCGCATACCAATCTATAAATCCTTCATGTCCAATGAACTCACCTTCCGGTACTGTCCACTTAACATCCTCGGCCAAATAGCGCGTAAACTGTTCTGTCGACTCTTCAAGGCGGTCGAACTTAGCAAACCAGTTCGCAACAAACTTCTGAATACGATTCTCTGGCGAGTAAATCAGATCCTCAATTTGCGCTTCGACTCGGGTTGCATGGTCACGCGCACGCGCTTCCACCTCTTCAAGCTTGTTATACACACCCGGAATGTACACCATACGATGAGTATAGATTGGCTTGATGTAATTCATGCCCGCAAGATAAGCCGTTTGCTGCATCGGACGAAGCATCTCTTCAATAGTGAAGTGATTATACCCAAGCGGATCGTAGGACTCCTCAGGACCACCCACCGTCAACGAGAGAATGAAATCTTTACCTTTGAGCTTGTCACCTTCTGGACCATACGCGAAGTTGAAGCTAAACACGTCGTCCATCCACTTCTTCAACAAAGCAGGCATTGAATACCAGTAGAAAGGGAACTGAAGGACGATAACATCGGCTTTGATCATCGCTTGCTGCTCCGCTTCAATATCAATCTTGTAGTCTGGGTACAAGGTATCAAGGCGACGTACTTCGATGTCAGAAATGTTATCGCTAAGCTGATTTAGGATGACTTTATTGGTATATGACGAATCAAGCTCTGGGTGACCAGAAATAACAAGTACTTGGCTCATAGTCTTTCTCTCTTAGTAATTCTGTTGGTTCGTGGTGACTTAACTTGCTGAGAATTGTAGCGCCAACAATTAATAAAGATTAGATGAATTTTGTCTAAATCATTATTAGTCTATAACTAATAGTTAAAGAGGTTTGTTATGAATGGAACGACGTTTAATCAACTCGTGGTTTTCAACACCATAGTTCAGGAAGGCAGTATCACTAAGGCGGCACAAAAGCTTGAGATGGCCGCGCCGTCTGTCAGCAATGCACTGAAGGCACTTGAACAGCACATCGGACTGCCTTTGTTTACACGTACAACGAGACGTATCGAGGTGACGGAAGCAGGCAAATTACTTCACGATAGAACCTATCACTCTATATCCGACTTAAATCTAGCGGTTGAAAGCATAAGTGACCTAAGCCGCGTGCCCACAGGAAAGGTACGCATAACCGTACCTAGGTTCGTCTACCAATATGTACTCGAGCCCATCTATGCCGAATTTTGTCATCGCTACCCCCATATTGAGTTAGAGATTTCCATCTCTGACGCCGCTATTGATATCCTCAATGAAGGCTTTGATTTAGGGGTAAGGTTTGGAGACAGGGTTGAGGAAGGTATGGTGGCTAAAAAACTCACCTCCCCAACCAAAGAAGCCTTTTTTGCCTCAAAAGACTACGTGCAGAAATTTGGCCTACCGGGCAAGCCTGACGATCTAAAAGCGCACAAGATGATCCAATATCGTTTCATCTCTTCGAATCAAATCGCCCCTCTTATCCTCGATAACGGCGGAGAAAACCTCGTCGTAGAGATGCCGACCGCTATGGTGGTCAATGACACCACTCTCATGGTCAACGCAGCGCGAAAAGGTTTAGGGATTGGGCGGTTGATTGAGCCCATGATTCAAGAAGACCTTGCTCGAGGAGAGCTTATACCTGTGCTGCCTGAGTATTGGTTCCCTTATTCAGGGCTCTATGTGTACTTTCACCGCAATACACAAAAGGCGAAGCGCGTTCGGGTGCTGATCGATTTTCTGACGGAAAAAACACAGCACCTATAACAGTGCGCGAGCTAGTTTAGAGCGTGTTGGTCACCCAAGTTTGATAGTCACTACTCTCTGCTTCGCACAACTCTAGAGAAATTGGTCTCATGACATGCACAGGTGACCCTCCACGACCTTCTTTTTTCTCAGTGCTATTTACCGTAACACACAGGCTCGGCTCAGATTGAGAAACGATATTACCTTGAGCTGTTAGAGAAAAACTCTGCTCTTTAGAACCATCACAAGGGTTTAACCCTAGCGTAGCTCCCTGTTCTAGACTTGAGGCTGTCATACAAACGTCAAAATAGGAAATTCGGAACTGGTTTTCTGCCAAAAGCGCCACGTCAAACCCTTGATCTTCTAGAATACCACCCTTGTAGTTATAGCAAGTATGCGCTTGAAGCCCCTTCTCGATTGGGGCGTTAGCTCCCTGTCCCCCTGCGATATCGATGCAGTATCCACGAGACTCATCCAACTTCGATGCCAACATCACTTCTGCAACACTTTCATCTGCCGCATGGGAAGGAAAAGATGAGACAATAAGCCCAAGGATGGCACTTGATGCTAAAACACGCTTACTCATAATCTGACTCACTTTATCAATAGTAACGACCGCTAGTATAGTCAATCATTGATACGCTCTCGATATGACATAGGAGTGACCTAGTTAAAGCACTTATATGAAAGTCATTCTTATATATGCTACAGCGCTTTATGCTCGGACTTCGCTTGGTTAAACTGCTAAACACAATCACTTCATATCAAAGCAATACTGTCTTGGTACAGTCTGTTTTAATTATGACAAAAGGAAAACACCGTGAAATCTGAAAGTATAAAGAATGTTGTCTTCGACGTCGGCAACGTCATTGTTCGCTGGTCGCCTATTGAAATCGTCAACCTAACTTTCGGTACTCAAGGTGATGAATCGAAAGAGTTAGCTACACGTATTTTCCAGTCTGAAACATGGCTAGATATCAACAAAGGCTTGCTTACCGAGCAGCAGGCTAAAGCGCAGTATCAGGCGACATTGGGCTTAAGTGCTGCTGAGTGCGACAGACTGTTTTACTACGTTAAAGAAACGCAAATCTTGCTGTTTGGTACGCTCGACCTGATTAATGCATTAAAACAAGCCGGGTATCGGATCTTCGCACTCACCGACAACGTGAATGAAATTGTCGCGCATTTAAAACAAAGATACGATTTTTGGCCGCTGTTCGAACATGCCACGATTTCATCAGAACTGGGCTTTTTGAAACCGAGTAATGACATTTACCAGTCACTGCTGACTCACAACGATTTAATTGCCGAAGAAACCGTGTTTCTTGATGATATGCCTTATAACGTAGAAGGGGCGAAAAAGAGCGGCATGCACGCCATTCAGTTTGCCGATGCGGAGCAAGCCTCGGGAGCACTTAGAGAGCTGGGACTTACCTTCTAGACAGAAAAACGCCAGCAATAGTGAACTGACCCCATAAAGTTGGACTCATTTCTAAGCGGCTGCTAAGGCTTGATTTCGATATGCTATCGGACTCAGGCCTTTTAACTTCAGCTTAATTCGTTCGTTATTGTAATAGTCTATGTATTCTCTAATTCTTTCAATCAGTTCATCTGCACTTTTAAAGACTTCGTTATGATACATCTCTGTCTTGAGTATTCCGAAGAAGTTCTCAGCAACCGCATTGTCTAAGCAATTCCCTTTTCTAGACATACTTTGAGCGAGCCCTTTCTTCTTGAGATGGTTTTGATACGCCTTATTTTGATACTGCCAGCCTTGGTCTGAATGCACGATGGGATTCTCATGCTTTTTAAGTGTCTTTATCGCCTTTTTTATCATGTCAGTGACCAAGGGTAATGCTGCTGACTTACGCACCTCATAACTCACGACTTCTCGGTTGAATAAGTCGATAACGGGTGACAGATAAACCTTCTGACCATCGACTTTAAACTCGGTCACATCCGTTACCCACTTTTGGTTCGGTTTGTTGGCATTGAATTCTCTTTTTAATAAGTCCGAAGCGATCCGCCCAACTTCGCCTTTGTATGATTTGTATCTCTTGGGCCTGACCTTGGACCTAAGACCAAGCTCAATCATAAGACGTTGAACTCGTTTATGGTTAATCACCATGCCTGCCTTCCTCAAGGTGCATGTGATTCTGCGATATCCATAGCGCCCTTTGTGTTGCTGATAGATATCACGTATTTGCCTTTTTAAACTCGATTCAGAGTATGACTCCTGTGTTGTATTACGATGATAGTAATACACACTTCGGGCTAACCCAGTAGCTTTGAGTAAATGGTGCAAGCGGTACTTTGCCTTGAGCTCATCGACTACGAGTGTCTTTGCTTTGCTTTTTTCTTTTTGGCTTGAGCCAAGGCCTCTAACTTTTTTAGGACAGCATTCTCTGCACGTAAATACTCAAGTTCCTCTCTTAGTTCTTTCTCTGTCATCTGCTCAGATGGCTTAGGTTTAAGAGAGTGGTTTGTCATGCAAGGTCTGCCTTTTTTCTGTGGTTTAAGCCGGGATATACCCTGCTGAGCATAAAGCTTTTGCCATTGAAATAGTATCCCTGGAGACGATAAATCAAAGTAAGCACTGGTATATCTTAAGGACCAGTTATTAATACGCATAGTCTTTAGAACTTCTAGTTTAAAGTCTTGACTATAGGGAGCTTGCTCGTGACGAAAGCTATTTTCCCCATGAATTTGATAAACCGACACCCAATAACGAATTTGGTCTGACGATACTCCGAATTTAAGGTCAAGAGCTCTTGACCCCTCGTGTTGTGCATACTTAGCCAATTTTAGCTTGAATGCTCTGTGGTGTTTGGACATAAAAAGACCCCCAGTAATTGGAATGTCCAACTATTGGGGGTCAGTTCATAGCTGGCGTTTTTGATTACTTACGTTTACCGAGTTTTACCGTACCATTGGTCGAGAACCAAAGCGCTTCAGAGCGGCGTCGACCTAACAAAATGGGGCCGTCATCGTAAAATAGGAAGTTCTTCCAATAGCGTTTGAAGGTCGACCATTTCGTCTCAATCACGTTGTACTTTTCATAGCAGAAGTACACTGTCACGTCATCTTGCCAGTCAATGAATTGCGCTACCGCTTCTGGTAAATCATTTTCATCGGCTTCCCACGCCTGCATCCAATCCACTTCGTCCCACCAATTGTTGTCTTTCATTGGCCAGTCTTGGCTACTTAGGCGCTCTGCATCCGGACTTTGCGCACTGATGTTTTCTTTCCAAAACTGTGCGGCACGGGCTTGCGTCATCGGTTTGATCTGTGGCCAATCCGCTTCAGGCACCGGCATTGATTGATGGGTAAAAATCCATTTTCTTTGGTATTCATCCAAAGTTGTGTACGACATTCAGTTTCCTAATTCTTTAACCAGCCATTTTCAACGGCTTCTTCAATGAGCGATTTTGCTTTATCCCAGAGCACTTGTGAACCTTTTTCTATCTTTTGATTCACCTGCATCACCTGAGATTTTGAAACCTCGTTTTCTACCCAGCTTTGACCATCATTATGATAATTCAGTAGCATCGGAATAAGTCTATCTAAAGCTTTGGCAAACTTTGCTTCGGGAGATTGCGCTAACTCGAACTCCTGCCAAACATCAAACAGCTCTTGGCCTTGATCTTGAGGAAGCATCCCAAACAGACGATGCGCGGCTGCCAGTTCTTTCTCTTCTTGTTCCTTTGAAGCTTGCGCATCATACACAAAGGTATCGCCAGCATCGATTTCAACAATATCGTGAAGCAGCAACATCTTGACGACTTTGGTGATCTCTACGGATTCGTTGGCATGTTCTTGCATAAGAAGCGCTATCATAGCGACATGCCAGCTGTGCTCTGCACTGTTCTCAAGACGCCCTTCGGCGCTGCGAACGCGTGTCCTTCTCAGCACGCTTTTCAGTCGGTCTAGCTCAATCAAGAGCGATAATTGCTGCTCTAATCTCTGGTTCATGCTTGCTTCCAGTTCGGGTTATGAAGAGAAGTCAGGATGTGATCTTCCCACTTCCCATTAATCAGTAGGTAATCTTTGGCAAACCCTTCTCGTTCAAAGCCCATGTTCTCTAATACGGCTTCACTTCGCTTATTGTGAGGCATATAGCTAGCCGCTATTCGATGCATATTTTGGTATTCGAACATGTAAGGGATAGCCATAGACAGCGCACGTCGCATGTATCCTTGACCTTGTGCATCTTCAGCAAGTGAATACCCCAAATTACAAGAATGGAACGGAAAACGAACCAAATTACTGAATGACACCGTACCTTTCATCTCTTTGGTATCGGCATCAAAAATCAAACAGTAATACGCCAAGCCAAGACGATGTAGCTCTTCTAACTTAAGCAGTTTGCTTGCCCATGTATCTACCTGGAAAAAACCTTCATCTCGCTTGGGCTCCCAAGGCTGTAGAAAGCGACGATTATCTTGAAAGTACTGAGACACAGTATAAGCATCGGACGGAGAAGAGGTTCTCACCAACACATTGCCATCACGACGATGCAATTGCACCGCCGAGCTTCTGTCTTCCATTAATTCTTCCTGATGTTGTAATCACGCAGTTTGTTTGCGATGGAGGTATGCGAGACGTTCAAACGCTTCGCTAGCTTACGACTCGATGGGAAGGATTGGTATAACTTCTCCAACACCTTAGACTCGTAGTCTTTCATAATGTCGTCCAGTGAGCCGTCGATGTTGAGATTGACACTGCCTGAGCTAACTGACTCTAGTTTAGGTAAATTAAAATCTTCTAGCTTCAGCCTTGCGCCTGTGGTTTGTGTCAGTGCTCTGAGTACCATGTTATCGAGCTGACGCATGTTACCTGGCCAAGGATAGTTGCTTAGCGCATCCAAAAGCTCCTCATCCGCTTCTGGTTTGCTAATGCCTAGTTTATTGCTGTGCTTCGCTACAAATAATTCTAGCAACGGCGTAATGTCGCTAGCACGCTCTCTTAGCGGTGGAATAGTCAGCGTCAATACATTGAGGCGATAATAAAGATCCTCACGGAATGCCCCCTGCTCCGCTAGGTCGGCAAGGTTGTGGCGCGTTGACGCAATGATTCTCACATCAACATGCACTTCGTGTTCTTCGCCTACACGACGGAACGTACCATCTTGAAGGAAACGAAGCAGCTTGATTTGCAGGTGTGGACTCATCTCACCAATTTCATCAAGCAGTACCGTGCCGCCATTCGCTTGCTCAAAAATGCCTTTGTGTCCATGTTCGTGATTAAACGAACCAGGAGCATGACCAAATAGTTCCGTCTCCGCTACATCATCTGGCATCGACGCACAGCTCAATACCAAAAATGGCTGAGAAGCGCGATTGGAGCGATTATGGCAGGCTTTCGCCAGCATCTCTTTACCCGTACCCGTCTCACCTTCGATAAGTAAAGGTTGGTCAAGCATCGCGAGTTTTTTAGCTTGGCTCATTAATGCCTTATGACGGTTGGACAAGCCCACAAAGTGCTCAAAGCCGAGTGTATTGCTGTCTGCCAGAGATTCAGTGCTGACAGAGTGAGTCGTAGGGTGAATACTCATTACGGCACTGGCGAGAACGGTCTCATTCGATTCACCAGTGATGTAAACAGGCAAGATTTCCATTGTGTAATCAAGCCCATCGACGACAATCGCTTGTTTCTGTCTGGTGATATCGCCTTCAATCCACTTGGCGAAATTGAAACTTGGCAATAGCTGCGAGATTAATTGACCAATGGCCTCTTCTTCGCTTTTTGCCAACAGCTTCAACGCGGCATGGTTAGCCATGTCAATCGCGCCTTTCAGATCGATAGAAAGTACTGGGTAAGGTAAGTTAGTTAGTAGAGAGACAAGCTCTGTGTTGTGCCTTTCGCTAGGCATAAACTGGATTTTGCGGACGTCTTTTACGCCGGATATTCTTCGAATCTCTGCCATTAAGTCGCGAAACGTCTCAAAGTCTATGTCTGGACAGTTGAGGTAAATAATGCCCGTTGTATCGATTTCAATACCACGCAAGTCGATACTGTTGGATGCCAAGATATCTAACAGCTCTCGAGTCAAACCGAGCCTGTCTTCGCAAAGGACTTCTAAACGCACTTTATATTCCTGTCGAAAGTGTCACGAAATGTTGACACTAAGTGTGTATGACTCAACGTGAGTCGTCAACAAAAACAGAAAGTTGCCGATATGAATTGCGTCGTTTTTATACAACAAGACTTAGCTTGCCAGAATAGCCTGCTCTATATCACTGTATACTCGGACGATCTGGTCAACTTTGGTGACCTTAAGTAGTTGTAATACGGGAGCACTCTCTGTAACCACGGAAATCTCCGACGTCATATGGTGTTTTTTGAAAGCCATTAAAACCCCCAAAGCGCTACTGTCCATAAAACTAACGTGAGAGAGATCGAGAAGAATGGGTTTATCACCCGTTTCAGGCAGTGCGTCAATAAACTGCCTAAACTGGGTCACCATCTTTGAATCAAACGAAGAGGACTCAACTTCAATCACGGTGAGCGAGTCATTACTGTACGTTGCGAAAGCCATAAACACCTCTAGCCAAGATGCGTGTATTGTTATCTATTCTCCATATGAATATAGACGCATTTCAATCAACGTACATCATCCCTCACTAAATCATTACGTGAACAGTATAATTTGCTTAATTCATTACTTTTAATATGGCTTACCAAATCTATTTGAAGCAGAATAGACAAAAAACAACAAGACATCCCCGACATTGAACTATCGCGCTGAACTTATTCTGGTTTTCACCACTTTGCTTGCCGGTGCTGGATGGGTATTTTCGAAAGAAGCCATACAAGGTCTACCGCCATTTGGCTTTATCGGACTACGATTTATCGCCGCATCACTCATATTGCTCCCTTTTTGCTACAAAGCACTAAAGGCGGCTTCTCTCTCAGATTGCTTGCGTGCTCTTAGCGTAGGCGGCTTCTTGGGGGGCGCTATATTTTGCTGGATCCATGCAATTTCTATCAGCGACACATTAGGCGAAGGCGCATTTATTATGAGCCTGTCGATGCTGTTCGTACCTTTAGTTGCGTGGGTGCTGTTCAAATCCAAACCCATTCGTGCATTCTGGCTATCATTACCTCTCGCTGTCGTGGGTCTGTTTTTGCTTTCTTGGAAAGGAAGCTGGTCGTTCAATGCCAGTCAGCTTTGGTTCTTAGTGTCGGCCGTAGGTCTTGCCGTGCACTTCAACTTCAATAGCAAATACTCAGCGAGCCTATCGCCGATGTTGTTGACTACCCTGCAGCTGTTCTCTACTGGCTGTTTGGGTTTACTTCTCTCATGGTTTACCGAAACCTGGCCGAGCGAAATCTCAGTCGTGACGTGGAAATGGTTTACTTTAAGCGTAATTCTCGCCACCAGCTTACGCTATCTGATGCAAACGACCGGTCAGAAGCTCGCTAATCCGACCAATGCTGCACTATTGATGCTGTTAGAACCGGTTTGGACTCTGATACTCAGTGTGCTCATTTACGATGAGTCTATGCCACTAAACAAAATCCTTGGCTGTCTGTGCTTGCTCGCATCGCTGATATTCTATCGCTTAAGCTCCATGGTCATTATCCGCAGAAAATAAACGAAAAGAGCGCATTACTATGCGCTCTTTTCCTCATTGTTATCTCTACTTAGTTGCCCACACACTTTAGCACTGTCGATTTGGCGGCTAATAGTTTGCTTTGCATGTAAGCATTAAGCTTTTCAGTTTGAAGCTCGTTAAATTCTAATCCCAGTTTGCTTCTTCGCCACAAAATGTCGTCGGTGGACACAGCCCATTCGCTCTCCATCAGGTAATCAACTTCGGTTTGATACAACCCGAGTCCAAAGTGTTCTCCCATTGACTCTAGACTGGAAATTCCCGCTAACACAGCCTCGATTCGCGTTCCATACGAGCGGACCCAACGACGAATGATTGCCGACTCCAACCATGGATAACGTTTCGCCATTTGCTCTGCGAGCGCCTCTCTGTTTGAGAAATTACCACCAGGCAGTGTGGCATCTTTAGTCCAATCTGGTCCCATGTGTGGGAAGAACGGCACTAATTTATTCACTGCTGCTTGCCCTAGCTTTCGATAGGTTGTCAGCTTGCCACCAAAGATAGAAAGAAGTGGAGCATCATCGAGTTCATCATCTAGCTCGATAGTGTAATCGCGTGTCACCGCTTGCGGATCATCAGATTCATCTTCACACAGTGGCCTTACACCTGACCAATCGGAAACAATGTCTTCTTTTGAGATTTTGCTTTTGAAGTGCTGGTTGACGATTGCACACAGGTAGTCGACTTCGTTGTCATCAATCGCGACTTCACTTGGGTCACCTTGATAGTCCACATCGGTCGTCCCTACGACTGAATAGCTATCCATATACGGGATCACAAACACAATACGCTTATCTTCATTTTGAAGAATGTAAGCATGATCGCCCTCATACATTCTAGGGACAACAATATGACTGCCTTTAACCAAGCGAATATGTCTTGGTGAGCGCAGCTCTAATTGCTCGTCAAAGAAACGATCCACCCAAGGACCAGCAGCATTGACCAGCGTTTTCGCTTTGAACGTAGACCGCTCACCCGTTAAGGTGCTTTCAACCTCTACCAACCAACCGTCTTCTGCTCGCTGCGCGCCAATACACTTGGTTCGAGCAAAAATGTCTGCCCCCTTCTCCTTTGCCAATAGCGCGTTAGTTACAACCAATCTCGCATCATCCACTGCACAATCAGAGTATTCGAAACCAATCTGCATCTCAGGCTGTAACGGGCTGTTATCACTGCCAAACTTAACACTGCTGCTGCCCATTAAGGACACGCGCTTTCCAAGGTGATCGTAAAGGAACAACCCAGCACGAATCATCCAAGCAGGGCGCAAGTGGGGGCGATGAGGCAATTGAAAGCGTAGTGGAGACACTAAATGCGGTGCATTTTTCAGTAGCACTTCACGCTCTGCTAATGCTTCAGAGACCAAACGAAACTCATAGTGTTCTAGATAACGAAGACCGCCATGTATCAATTTACTGCTCGCTGATGAAGTTGCAGAGGCAAGGTCATTCATTTCAAATAGTGCCACATTTAATCCACGTCCCGCCGCATCTGCAGCCACAGCCACGCCATTGATACCACCACCAATCACCACTACGTCGTACACTTTGTTCGCTTGACTCATCACCACTGACCTCCATTAACCTTAAACTTTCAAATGAGCACTTACGAACAATATAATGCGCGAATTCGAACATTGCGAGCATTTTGATAAAAGTTACGTATATTTTTTTGTCGCTACTGCTTTGCTCACAAATTTCGTTATCGTCTTTGAACATTATTATCAACGACACTAAGATGAAACATTGATGTGCTTAGTAGACTAATTACCAACATGGTCGAAAACGAACACTAACGCCCATTGATACCATTACTATCGACTGACGGACAATCTATGAACAACAAAAACGTCATCATCGCTCTAGACCAAGGAACCACAAGTTCACGAGCGATCGTCTTTGATCACGATGCGAACATCGTTACCACGGCTCAACGTGAATTTACCCAGATATACCCTCAACCCGGCTGGGTTGAGCATGATCCAATGGAGATATGGGCGACGCAGCGCTCATCACTCACCGAAGCCTTGGCACAAGCAGATATTTCTAGTGAAGAGGTCTCTGCAATAGGCATTACCAACCAACGCGAAACCACTGTGGTTTGGGACAAAGAAACTGGGCTGCCGATTTATAATGCGATTGTCTGGCAATGCCGCAGAACAGCGAACTATTGCGACCAATTAAAAGCCGATGGTCACGAAGCCATGATTCGAGACAAGACTGGTCTCGTCATTGACGCCTACTTCTCTGCCTCTAAGGTGGCCTGGATTCTTGATAACGTAGAAGGCGCTCGTGAAAAAGCAGAAAAAGGTGAGCTTCTATTCGGTACTGTCGATACTTGGCTGATATGGAAGCTAACTCACGGCAAAACGCACGTAACCGATGTCAGTAATGCATCACGAACCATGCTCTTTAACATCCACACTCTCGAGTGGGATGATGCTCTGCTTGAGCTATTTAATATCCCTCGTACCATGCTACCTAGCGTCAAATCATCCAGCGAAACCTATGGGCATACTCAAATCGGGGGCGGTGCAAAGGCAATCCCTATTAGCGGAATCGCCGGAGATCAGCAAGCTGCGCTTTTTGGGCAGCAGTGCGTTAAGAAAGGCATGGTGAAAAACACCTACGGCACTGGTTGTTTTTTACTGATGAACACGGGTCACAGTCCAGTCACTTCTCAACATGGTCTATTAACGACGGTTGGTTTTAAAATCGGTGACGAGGTGACGTACGCTTTAGAAGGTAGCGTTTTCATGGGCGGCGCCACGATTCAATGGCTCAGGGATGAACTTGGGCTTATTCGCGATGCCAAAGATACGGCCTACTTTGCAGAGCAAGTCGATAGTGCCAACGGCGTGTACATGGTGCCTGCCTTTGTGGGGCTTGGTGCGCCTTATTGGGATCCGCATGCGCGCGGTACGCTCGTGGGCTTAACGCGAGGCACAAACCGAAACCACATCATCCGAGCCGCACTTGAAGCCATTGCCTATCAAAGTAAAGACGTACTGATGGCGATGGAAGAGGACTCAGGCATCAAACTTAACCAGATACGCGTCGATGGTGGCGCAGTAGCGAATGACTTTTTGATGCAATTCCAAGCAGATGTGATGGGCAGTAAAGTGTTAAGACCTACCGTTCGTGAATCCACGGCACTTGGTGCCGCGATGTTGGCTGGCTTAGCGGTTGGCTATTGGCAAAGCCAAGAAGAACTTGCAGAGAAAAAACAGGTGGAACGAACATTCTCACCTCAAATTGAACGAGAGAAACGTGACCAGCTTTATGCAGGTTGGCTCGATGCGGTAGAGCGAGCTAAAGACTAGCTTTCGCAGCTAGTCTCTTTAAACTCTATGTCGACTATTTATCGTTTTGATTGGATAGCTCGACATAGACCTCCATCAAGGATTGACGTGTGTTGGGATTTAGCGCTTTAACGTCGTCGCAAGGCGCCACAAGGTCTGGGATCTGATAAGTATTCATCGAAGCTGCCATAGCCGCTTTCACACCGTTGTTAGAATCTTCAAACGCCAAGCAATGTTCTGAAGGAACGCCTAAGCGCTGAGCCGCAAGATGATAGATCTCTGGGTCGGGTTTACCGCGAGTGACCTCACACCCTGTCGTGATATTATTGAAATAGCGATCAAGCCCTGCGAGCCTGAGTTTGCTTTCCGCGACTTCACGGTGAGTAGACGTTGCAACCGCGAGAGGAATATTGAGAGATTTGAGCCAATCAAGCAGCTCTACGACACCATGTTTTTTGGGAATAGCTTGGTGAAACACCACATCATTGTAATGTTTACGCCACTCTTCATTAATCGTTTGATAATCGATAATACCATCATAAGCAGCACCCAGTTTGGCGTGAATGGTCTTTGAGTTGCACCCAATGATAGACAGATAGCTTTCTTCTAAGAAAGGGACACCTAGCGTCTCGCATGCCTTTTCAAAAATACCTTTGCAGACATTCTCAGTATCTAGAAGCAACCCATCCATATCAAAAATTGCAGCTTTAAAATTCATCGTTCTCTCATCATTACCGCGATCAAATCAGAGCGCATTGTGCCGTAAGTTGACACGCTTTGCTATGGCAAAAGCCAATACTTACTCTGTTTGGTGTATAATCGAGCCCTCAAAATATCCATTGAATCAAAGGAATAAGATGGTCGCATTGAAAACAATCCTGTTCGGATTAGCTGGCGCTTTGCTTGGAAGCCTACTCCCCATTCCGTTGGGTGAGTTGTTTGCTGCGGCGTTTGCAACCATCGTTTACCTTCGCTATACCCACCAAAACGTCAGACTGCCCGATGCGGTGATCACCGTCATTCAGATCATTTTGGGAGTCAGTATCGGCATTACTGTGCATTTTTCTGATCTCGTTGGCTCTTTTTCACTTCCTTTGTTCACTGGGCTCGTCTTGTGCATGTTATCGCAGACCACCGTCAACTTCTTTTGGCTGTATAAACGTGAGCGTTGGACGCCTTTCGAGTCTTTATTAGGCGCCATTCCTGGTGCAATGGCTGCCATTCTCGTTATCAGTGAGGAGCAGGAAAAACCCTCACCAAAAATTATATTCTCGCACTCTATTCGCTTATTACTACTGGTCGTCCTAGCTGGTGTTATTGCGTCAACAGGCGAAGACGGTGGCTCGCAGTTAAGCCAAACTTTATCGGTGTCTCAAACAATGCATTTGTTGATGCTGGCTGTTATCAGCTATGCGTTAGGCAAACTGGTAGGCAAAGTCGGTGTGCCTGCCCCATACCTATTAACCAGCTTGATTGTTGCCGCTATCTATAATGTTCAATTTGCCTCGCTAGCTCTGGCGGTACCCGAAGTACTCATCATGTTTGCCACGGCTATTTTGGGAGTGTTGATCGGAAGTCGGTTAGCGCCAACAACGCTACGAGAGGCTCTCAGCTATTCGAAAGCAGGATTGATCGTCACAGTGTTAGGTGTCACCGTGACCCTTCTCTACGCGTTTGGGTTTAGCTACTTAACAGGTGCCGATTGGGAGGCATTACTTCTAGCATGGGTACCGGGTAGTGTTGAGGCAATGACTGCAGTTGCCCTATTGCTCGGCTTGGAGCCTGCATTTGTTGCCATTAACCACGTGATGCGATTGATGATGTTGTATATGATGCCCGTCGCACTAAAAAACCCACTCCAAAGATTGAGTAAGATGTAAATCATGGCAAGACCGAAAAAGCTTCGAAAAGTATGCAGCCAAGCACCCTATGAGTGTTTCAAACCCAATGGTGTGCCAACAAAACAACTTAAAAAGGTAGAGTTATTTCCCGACGAACTTGAAGCATTGCGCTTGGCGGATCTACAAGGGATGAATCAGATAGATGCAGCCAGAGAAATGGATGTGTCTAGACAGACCTTTGCTAACATCGTTAAGTCTGCCCGGAAAAAGGTGTCACAGTGCCTGATAGAGGGTCAAGCACTGATGATGTCGACCTCTGAGTTGGATTAGCTGAGCTTAGCCGCGATCAGGCTCCTGAATCTGATAGAGCGACTTCTCGCTACTTTTCGCTTGTTTCTTACAGTCACAATCACTTTCGATACCGACCTTAGAAAGACCTCCGCAACTGCCTCGTATCGCCTTACGCTTGAACATAACACCGATGGACATCAGTGCAATCGCGGACGTAAACACAACAATAGCAAGTAATATATCCATACTCTTATCCCCTTCACTCTATTTTCGTGAGCCTCATTCTTATATTACGGACCGTACTGGGTGAGAGTTTATTTCGAGGTGGCAGTGACGAAGTGCAACACGACATCTTTTTAGCAGGGTTATCCCGACCATAACTGATATCGTTAACTGTTTCTAATTGTTCGATATTTGGCTCTGATACGGTTTGCATTGACTTCGCTACCCGTACCTCTACGCCAAGTTCGAACAGAGATTGAAGCATTTTCTTACCAATATTTCGCACCAAAACCATATCGACTTGCTTGGATTCTATTAGCTGCTTCCACTGTTTCTTACGCTGGCAACCCTGCGCGTGATCCGTGAGATCGATCATAGTCGTAGAGTGCTGGCCTGTATCCAGCAAAGCGATGGATTCAGCCTTTGAGAAGTGGCCACTGACGCGCTCGTTTCTAACCGGAATGGCGATAAGCATTATAGGTTCCTCCTGTTGAACATGTTTCAAAAGAGTACGTCCATTTATAGCATATGCCAATAACTATATTTGCAACATTATGATCTGTAAAATGAGCTGTATGGAGCGTCAAGCGCTAGCTGTTAGTCCGCTTTACCCCCTCTAGCTCCCCCTTAGCAAGGGGGAGAACACTAGGCTAGCTCCTATCGTCGCATCGCCTTTCTAGTAAGCGGAGCCTAAATTGAGCTTCAGAGCCCAACTGTTAATAAGCCCCGCCTAGTAAATGAACCTAACTAGAGCGGGGCTTAAAATAACAGTAATTACAATAGCAGTTGAGGAAAGACTATGCGTTGCAGTATTCCGTCGCAATCGCTGCTCCAAGTCTTGCATTGTTCAACACAAGCTGAATATTAGAGTCTAGACTGTTCCCGCCCGTCAATTCACAGACTCGCGCTAGCAAGAAAGGTGTGGATTCTTTACCAGCGATACCTTGCTCATCCGCTTCAGCCAATGCCTGCTCTATCGCACTATTGATCGCCTCTACAGGCATTGCGTACTGCTCAGGAATTGGGTTTGCTACCACGGCGCCACCAGCAAGATTCATCTCCCATTTTGCCTTGAGCGCAGTAGCGATTTCTTCAGCAGTATCTAAGCGATAATCGATACCATGTTCGCTTTCACGAGTATAAAACGCAGGTAGACTATCGGTTTGATACCCAATGACGGGAACACCCTGTGTTTCGAGGTATTCACGAGTTAACGCAAGATCGAGAATGGATTTGGCGCCAGCACAAACAACCGCAACGTTTGTGTTCGCTAACTCTTGTAGGTCAGCTGAGATATCAAATGTCTCTTGAGCACCGCGATGCACGCCACCAATACCGCCGGTTGCAAATACTCGAATCCCTGCCATTTCAGCCAGAATCATGGTTGCTGCCACAGTTGTAGCGCCATCTTTTTGTCCCGCCACCATAAACGGTATATCTCGACGACTCACTTTTGTTACCGCTGTGCCTGCTTTACCAAGGTATTCGATTTGTTCTTTATCTAAGCCGACTTTTAGGCGGCCTTTGATAATGGCAATTGTCGCAGGGATCGCACCAGATTCACGTATCGTTGCTTCTACCGTCAGCGCTGTTTCAACATTACGTGGGTAAGGCATGCCGTGAGAAATAATCGTCGATTCCAGTGCAACGACAGGTTTATTCTCAGCCAATGCTTGTGCAACTTCTGGTTGAATATCTAGGTACTTCTCTAACATGTGGATTCCTCTATTAGGCGCGAGACCGCCTTTTCAGACATAATTGAATTGATTGTTGAGTTGGACTGTAAGGCTAGCCTCGCAGCAGCGAGTGCAAAGTCCACACTGGCTTGCCAATCCCAGCTCTGGATGTATCCGTGAGCGAGACCGGCCATTAAGGCATCACCGGCGCCTGTGACGTTGTTAACTTGCGTTTGTGATGCGGGAATAAACTGCCCCTGCCCCTCATCACTGGCATAAGCGCCTTGTTTTCCAAGACTGATCAGTAACCGCTTAATCCCCATTTTATGCAGTTGACCAGCGAGTTCAGGAAGCTGGTCTAAACCCTGCAGCTTATAACCACATAAAAGCTCTGCCTCTGCGAGATTAGGCTTAAGAGTATGAACATGTTCGAGGTAAGGCTTTATCTTGCCCGCTTTTACGGACGATACAGGGTCAACAAATATGGGCTTGTTACCGTGTGCATGGAACAGATAATCGAGTGCGCTGTCACTCAAGTTAGCGTCTAACACTATCGCGGAGGCACGGTTGAATACGGCTGCACGCTTCGCTAACTGGTCGACATTGAGCTCGTCGATAAGCGCCATGTCATTAAGTGCCAGTTGTAACTCGCCTTTGGGGTCGTGAATAGACAAGTAAGTGCTTGTGGCTCGGCCAGGTACTATCAAACAATGATCGATGCCTACTGAGGCATTTCGACAAGCATCTAGAAGCTGTTCGCCCCACAAGTCGTCGCCAATCGCGCCAACAAACTGCACCTTGCTACCCAACCGCGCTAGATTGTCCGCAATGTTGCGTGCTACGCCACCAGCTCCTGAAGTTAACACGCCCGGGTTTGAGTCCCCTATGACGAGATCAGAGGTAGAGCGACCGCACAAATCCATGTTAGCGCCACCGATAACAGCGACATAACGCTCAGGCGCGATTACATAGCCCTTGCCTTGGATAAACCCTTTCTTGGTAAGATTCATGATATGTCCCGCAACCGCGCTGCGACTCAGATCCAACATCTCTGCCAGCGTATTTTGGGGAATCATAGGATCTTGCTTTATCAAATCTAGTATCTGCTGCTCACGTTCCGTCATAAACATTTGTCCGCACATCCAAACATATGTTTGGATGTTAGACGGTAATGAACGGAAAGCAAACGATTAACTTGTTCAATTTCTAGACTTGATAGGGTGATCACAGTTCATTATATCGCCACTTATATTCATTCACTTGCATTTCCATGTGTGAATTAAGTCACTTGCTGACTCAAAGTTAAGCTCGCTAATATGACAATACCCATATAAAAACTAATGATAAGAAACATATGGACTATATAAACTGCATAGCTAGCACCAATAGAGCGCTTAGTTGCCGAAATGGCATCGATGAACTGTTCAACAGTCTAAGAAAGAAACACCCATTTCTTTCCAGATTATGTGTGTCTGTCACATCAGGCGACCACCTTGAAAACTTCCACGTTATCGACCATCAGGATGATAGCGATCGGTATGACGTCATCTCAATGTCATCCTCGAACTGCCAACCCCTTATTAACATCATTGAGAATCAAGAGATCCGTGTCGTCTCCGACCTGACCGAGCTCAGTGATAATCTGAGGAACAGCCGACTTCGCATGCTAGGCCATCGCAGTAGCTTCACCATGGGCTTAAAAGTCGATCATAAACACGGTGCCGTGCTGTTTTTTAACGCCACTAAGCCCGACTACTTCAATGACGGGACGCTACACGCAGATTTACTGTTTGTGCGAGAAGTCATCGTGAGCTTGCTGTGTCACGATCGCTATAAACACCAGATGTTTTTGCAAGCCTTAAAGCTCGCTCTTCGGATCAGTCACAAGCGTGACCCTGAAACAGCGGACCACCTGCAAAGGATGAGTCGATACAGTAAGTTATTAGCGGAGCTACTTGCGGTGAAAATTCCTGTAGATCATCGCTTCATCCAATGGATAGAGCTCTATTCACCATTTCATGACATTGGTAAGTATCGTATTCCCGATCACATCCTGTTTAGCCCACATCGATATACACCTGAAGAGCGGGCAATAATGAATAAGCACGTTGATTATGGCGTAGATATTATCGACGATGTTCTCGACAATATTGATGTGATGACCGCATCAAGTGCCGAGGTTTCCTTCTTAAAAAACATCATCTACTACCATCACGAGCGCTTCGATGGACACGGATATCCTTCGAGAATAGGCGGAATAGACATCCCTCTCGAGGCGCGTATCATCACCATCGCGGATGTGTTTGATGCACTGTTAAGTAAACGCACTTACAAGCGTGCGTGGAGTATGGGTGACACTCAACGTTATATTGAGCAAGAGGCAGGTCTCGCGTTCGACCCATTACTGGTCACGACGTTGATGGATAATCTTGATCGCTTTCAAGCCATCTACGACGAGTTTCCTCCGGAGCCTATATCCGAGGGTGATGTTGCGTAGTGACTGTTGCTGAGTGCATTTTGCTGAGTACCTTTTGCTTAGCGAGGGTGTGTAAAAAGGTTAAACGCCCTCTGCACTGCCGAACACGCGATCGAAATAGCTGATAGGTGCGACACGTGCACTCGCCGTTCTCTGCCATTTGGTACTGTTTGCGACTAGCCACTTTTGTTGTGAGCCTGCAACTATCGCTTGACTCACTGTTGCCTCACGCAGTTCGTGTTCCATGGCATACTCTTCTTGATTCAAGCCTAGAGGTGAGAGTTCTTGTGGGCTTGGCACTGCAGATGCAAGGCAAACTGCGGCGCAACAAACAATACCAATGTCAGCAGAAAACTGACCAAAGAACTGGCTAATATTGTCACCTACCACATCGCCGTCATTGGTACGTAGCCTGCCACCTGGAATCCAGGTCTCGATATGGTCGTGCTGAGAGAGAATGTGAGCAGCTTGGAAATTATTGGTCACAACACGAAGCTGCTGATGATTGGCGAGCTTTTCCGCAATAGTCGCAATCGTGGTGCCAATACCCAAAAATAAGGTACAACCGTCTGGGATTTCAGCCACCACTTGCTTAGCGATAAGCTGCTTTTCGTCTAAGTTCGTTGCGCTTCGTGAAGCAAAACTTCGATTACTCAATGTTGTCGGCAAACTCACACCACCATGATGTCGCCTAGCAAGCCCGAGTGCGCAAAGCTCATTGATGTCTCTACGAATCGTCTGCGTCGTGACATTAAAATGTCCCGACAGCGCATCAATGGTGCAGTACTCTTGAAGCTGGATTAAATCGATAATGCTCTGTTGTCGCAGGCTTAGGTTAGTCATAGTGGTGGTTGTTACCTTTTGTTTTATCTCAGTAAATACTACACAAGTGCTTCCGCGGGTTCCAAATAGTTTTGCGGCACGTCAGTGATCATCATATCCACTCCCCAACCCCATAATTGCGTCACTAGCTCAGGAAAATTCGGCGTATAGCAATAGAGTTGGTAGCCGGAAGATTTGACGACTCGAGCCGTGGCTTCATCTAGAAAACGATAGTCGCAGTGAACACTGTACGCTGACAAGTTATCTAATATAGACAGTGCGTCTTCTGGTACTTTCTGCCAAAGCTGTCCGCGGCGAATATTTGGCATCTGGTGTTTCATTTGCAGCAAGGCGTCCGTAGAGAAGCTAGAAAACAACACTTGTTCAGGTGCTGTATCGACCTCTTCCATCACAGTTTTTACTTGCTGGCAAAGCAGCTCAACGTTGTCACCTTCATAAACCTTAAGCTCGATGTTTAGCTTCACTCTATTACGCTGAGCAAAAAGCAAGGTCTCTGCCAGTGTTGGAATAGGCTCATCGCGATAGGCTTCACCAAACCATAAACCAGCATCAAGCGCTTTAAGCTCATTAAGAGTCAGTTGTGAAACTTTACCAGTGCCATTAGTGCAACGGTTTACCGTTTGGTCATGAATAACCACAGGCACTTTTTCTTGGCTAAGCTGAACATCAATTTCAATCCACTCTGCACCGTGTTTAGCGGCAAGCTCAAAAGCTGCCATCGTATTTTCAGGCGCAAGACTGGATAAGCCGCGGTGTGCTGTCGTTTTCATTTGATACCTCTAAATGTTCATTTATGTTCACCTGAAGCATCTCAACCCAATATGACACAAGTATTGCAGTAAAAACAACAAATGATGAAAACAAAACCTTTCAATTAAGTTCATTTAACTGTCACTGAATCGTCATTTTCCTAGTTTAATTTTCATTTGAACATTTAGAGCGGATAACACCACACAAATGAACATCTGCTCATGTGAACTAACACCAATACTCAATGAATGAAGGGAAAGGATATGTCTATTAAGCACCTAACAAGCATTGCTGTGACAGCCGCGCTTATCAGCACAGGCGCTCAAGCCAAAACAGAGGTTGAATGGTGGCACGCTATGGGTGGCGCTTTGGGTCAAAAAGTCAACGAAATTGCCGCTGACTTCAATGCTAGCCAATCAGAATACGAGATCAAACCTGTATACAAAGGTAGCTATGCTGAAACTATGACCAGTGCTATCGCTGCTTTTCGTGCTAAAGAGCAACCTGCAATTGTTCAGGTGTTTGAGGTCGGTACGGCAACCATGATGGGTGCAAAGCAAGCCATCTACCCTGTTTATGAGTTGATGGAAGACACAAAAGAACCGTTTAACCCTGACAACTACCTTGCGGCTGTGACGGGTTACTACACAACGAACGACGGTCAAATGCTTTCAATGCCGTTTAATAGCTCAACGCCAGTGATGTATTACAACAAAGACATGTTTGCTAAAGCCGGCATCGAGTCCGCTCCTGAGACATGGAAAGAGATGGAAGAGGTATCTCGTAAGTTACTTGCGTCAGGCGCGAAATGCGGCTTCACAACTACATGGCAATCTTGGACGCAGATCGAAAACTTTGGCGCTCGTAACAATATCCCTGTTGCGACTAAGAACAATGGTTTTGGTGGATTTGATACCGAGTTTAAGTTTAACGCCGCTCCGTATGTGAAGCACATTGAGAAGCTGGGCGAGTGGTCGAAAGAAGGCATCTATAAGTACGGTGGTCGCCAGTCGGATGGCATGCCACTTTTCTATACCCAAGAGTGTGCAATGACAATGGGCTCGTCTGCAGGCTTGGCTGGTATTCAAGAGAACATGAAGGGCATCAACGTTGGCGTTGCTCAACTTCCATATGACGATGAACTGATTGCTAAGCCACAAAACACCATCATCGGTGGCGCATCTCTTTGGGTTCTTCGTGGTCATTCATCAGAAGAGTACAAAGGCGTGGCTAAGTTCTTTAGCTACCTTTCAAGCTCAGAAGTCCAAGCTGACTGGCACCAGTTTACAGGTTACCTGCCAATCACTAAGCAAGCTTACGAGCTGACTAAGCAACAAGGCTTCTACCAAGCAAATCCAGGGACAGACACGGCTGTTGTTCAGATGACGTCGACAGAGCCAACAGCGAACTCAAAAGGCATTCGTTTTGGTAACTTCCTACAAACTCGCGACATTATCAATGAAGAGCTAGAAGCCGTTTGGGCAGGCAAAGCTTCTGCTAAATCAGCGCTAAACAACGCAGTTCGCCGTGGTGACGAGCAGCTTCGTCGCTTTGAGCGCACACAGAAGTAACCCGTTGTCCATTCTACGCCGCCACGGTTTTTGATGTGGCGGCATTTCGGTATTTTTTATGTCTTCACAAGTTGTATTCAAAAACAAGTGGTTACCCTATGCGCTTATCGCGCCGCAGTTGGTCATCACTATCGTGTTTTTTATCTGGCCCGCAGGTCAGGCCGTCTTCCAATCGTCTCAATTGGAAGACGCTTTCGGCATCAGCCGAGAGTTTGTTGGACTGGAGAACTTTAGCAAACTGCTCAATGACAGTTACTACCTAGATTCTCTTTTCACTACCCTACAGTTCAGCGTTAGTGTCGCGGTATTAGCGCTAGTCAGCGCACTGATTTTGTCTGCGTTTGCTGAGCACATCGTACGCGGCGCGACCATGTATCGCACCTTCTTAATTTGGCCATACGCCGTTGCCCCAGTCGTCGCGGGTTCACTATGGTTATTCCTCTTCGACCCAACAATTGGTGTTATCACCGATGTGCTTAAGTGGTTTGGCGTGCAGTGGAACCCAACGCTCAATGGGTCGCATGCTATGTGGATGGTCGTCATTACCTCGACGTGGAAGCAGATCAGTTACAACTTCCTGTTCTTTCTTGCCGCCCTTCAATCTGTTCCGAAGTCACTCCATGAGGCGGCAGCGATTGATGGCAGTGGCCCTGTGAAGCGATTCTTGACTATCAGCTTCCCACTTATTTCACCTACCAGTTTCTTCTTGCTGGTCGTGAACTTTGTCTACGCCTTCTTTGACACGTTCGCCATTATCCATGCAATGACACAAGGCGGACCAAGTAACAGCACGTCGACTTTAGTTTACAAAGTATATAACGATGGATTTATCGGTCTGGATCTCGGCTCATCCGCCGCTCAGTCGGTCATCCTAATGATTCTCGTCGCCCTGCTCACGGTGATTCAGTTTAAGTATGTTGAGAAAAAGGTGGCGTACTAATGGTTGAGAGAAGACCCCTATTTACGATTTTTTGCCACGTTATTTTGGCGCTCGGCATTATCTCTATTGCGCTTCCAGTATGGATCGCCCTAGTCGCGACCACTCACGACAACACTGCGTTTGCGACCGGCACACCCCTGTGGTTTGGCGACCTTGGCTTTAGCGTGTTTGGCGAACTTCTCAGCAATCAGAGTTCATTTAACAACAGTGCCTTACCTATTACGCACATGTTGACTAACTCTCTGATCATGGCGTTGTGTATTACATTCGGCAAACTCATCATCTCAATCATGTCAGCGTATGCCGTGGTGTTCTTTCGATTTAGAGGTCGCATGATTGCATTCTGGATGATTTTCTTCACCCTAATGCTACCTGTTGAGGTCAGAATCATGCCGACGTTTGAGGTCATCACTAATCTCAACATGCTGAATTCGTTCTATGGACTCACGATTCCATTGATTGCCAGTGCCACCGCTACATTCTTATTCCGTCAATTCTTTATGACGGTACCCAATGAACTAGTCGAAGCCGCAAGAATTGATGGTGCTGGCCCGATTAAGTTCTTTTTCGATATTTTGTTGCCGCTATCGCGCACCAATATCGCCGCACTATTCGTTATTACCTTTATCTATGGTTGGAACCAATACCTGTGGCCACTTCTCATCACGACTGACGTGCAGTACTACACCATCGTCATGGGCATTAAACAGATGCTTGGTGTGGTTGATGGCGTCATTGAATGGAACAAGATTATGGCGACCACCATCATCGCTATGTTGCCACCGGTCATTGTTGTCATCGGTATGCAAAAAGCATTCGTTAAAGGCTTGGTAGATTCGGAGAAATAAATGTCTACACTTACTCTTTCAAACATCGCTAAATGTTACCCAAATGGCTACCAAGCGATCCCGAACATTAACTTAAACATTGAAGACGGCGAAATGGTTGTCCTTGTTGGTCCGAGTGGCTGCGGTAAGTCGACGCTGTTACGCATGCTTGCGGGGCTTGAGGAAATCACCTCTGGAACCTTGCAAATCGACGATAAAGTGGTGAATAACCTAGAGCCTGGCGAGCGCGATATTGCGATGGTATTCCAAAACTATGCGCTTTATCCTCACATGACGGTCTATGACAACATGGCGTATGGACTCAAGAACCGTAAGACGCCGAAGGCAGAAATCAAGCGCTTAGTCTCAGAAGCGGCAGAGATGCTAGAGCTCAACGGCCTACTTGACCGTAAACCTAAACAGTTATCCGGGGGCCAAAGACAACGTGTGGCGATGGGACGTGCAATCGTGCGTGAACCAAAGGTGTTCTTGTTTGATGAACCATTGTCAAACCTCGATGCGAAGCTGCGTGTCCAGATGCGCCTTGAGATCAAACGTCTACAACGCCGATTGGGTACCACATCGGTATACGTCACACACGATCAAGTCGAAGCCATGACGCTAGCGGACAAGTTGGTTGTTCTTAACAAGGGCAACGTAGAACAGGTGGGTACGCCGCTCGAGATTTACGATAACCCCGCATCTTTGTTTGTTGCGACTTTCATTGGCTCGCCATCGATGAACATTCTTGACGCCATTGTTTCTATCGAAGGTATTGAACTTGACCACTCGCTTCTTAAGCTAAACACCTCTTCATTGGGGCTTGGTGACATTAAACTGGGTCTAAGACCAGAGCATTTGAAGCTTACTGAAGACAACCCGTGGTTCCATATTGAAGTCGAACTGATTGAGGCTCTAGGAGCAGACTTATTACTCTACTGTAAAACTCTTGGTTCAGAAGACCAAAAACTGGTTGTTCGCGTCGAAGGACACTCTAAGATTGCCATCGGTGATCAGCTGGGTATTGATATTGACCTAGAACACGTCCATCTTTTTGATAGTAAGACATCAAAACGTATTCACTTTGACGCCAATGCAGAACAACAAGAGGTTATTAATGCCTAAGCCTTTAGCAGCGATATCTCACGCTCAGGCAAATGAGATTCAATGGTTACTAACAGATGTCGACGACACACTGACATGGGAGGGAAAGCTCCCGTCAGAAACATTGAGCGCCCTATCGAAACTCAAAAATGCTGGAATTAAGGTCGTTGCGGTGACCGGTGCGTGCGCCGGTTGGTGTGACCAAATTGCCAAGCTTTGGCCAGTGCATGGTGTCATTGGGGAAAACGGTGCATTCTGGATGCAGAAAAACCCGTCTGGGTTTCATACTCACTCGCAGACCCCTATGAGTGAAATGAGAGCTCAGCAGCAAGCATTGATCGACCTCTTGAAGGAGGTACTTGTCGACTATCTAGGCATCGACTTTGCTAGCGACCAAGGTTTTCGTTTTTGCGATGTCGCCATTAACCTAGGGCAGGATCGTGAGCCTGTCGATCCTATAGTGGCTGAAACACTGCTGACTGCAATCCGACAACTCACATTGAACGGACAGCCAGTAAAAGCAACACAGAGCTCTATCCATATCAACGTTTGGGTCGGAGAGCACAACAAGCGTATCGCAAGTGAACTCTATCTTAAGCAAAACGCTGATTTCGAGAGCCTCAAGCTTGCAAACATCGCTTATATCGGCGACTCGCTTAATGACGAAGCGATGTTTGAGTGGTTGCCAACCACATTTGGGGTCAATAACATCACTCCGCTGTTAGGCAAGCTAAATGCTAAACCTAACTATGTGACTCGAGGCAATGGTGGCTATGGATTTGCCGAATTAGCTGACTTGCTCATTAGCATGCGTTGACGCACTCTACTACACGAAAAAGAGACATCCTGAAAGAATGTCTCTTTTTTGTTTTTGCGAACCGCTTACGCTTTGTTTTTACGCTTTGGTCGCTTCCATAGCATCAGACTTGGGCGTTTTACTGACCTTAGTCGGTACTGTCTGCGGAACCAATGCCAATAACCCTGTAAGCCCCAATGCAACAAGACCAGACATGGTGACCGGAGAACCAAACACGGTTTGTACTAGCTTAGGTGCCTCCTTTAGTAAATCTGGTACTAGCATCACTCCCAAACCTAAACCAAATGAGATAGCAATCGTCATGATTTTGCGTCTATCTAGCTCTTCATTAGCGATAATCTTGATGCCGGCTGCTGCGACGGTGCCAAACATCACTAGTGTTGCGCCACCAAGTACAGGCTTAGGAATAGTCATCAGTACTGCACCGAGGATCGGAAACATACCAAGAACAAAAAGAATCGCAGCAATAAAGTAACCTATGTATCGACTCGCGATCCCCGTTAAATGAATCACGCCGTTATTTTGGCTGAAGGTCGTGTTCGGAAAGGTGTTGAAGGTCGCTGCGATCAGAGAGTTAATACCATCAGCTAAAACGCCGCCTTTAACTCGTTGTAAGTACCCCTTCCCTTCAATAGGCTGTTTCGAGAACATGCAGTTTGCTGTGAGATCGCCCGTAGACTCAATAGCCGTAATTAAATAGATGAACGCAATCGGCAAAAACGCCTGCCAGTCGAATGCGAATCCATACTTAAACGGAACTGGAATACTCAAAAGAGGCTGCGCGCTAAAGTTCGCCATAGAAGCTTTACCCATCATCGAGGCAACAAACCAGCCCACTAGCAACCCAACAAGAATCGACGACAGACGAATCATAGTATTACGGCTAAGGTTTAGCACAACGATGGTTGCTAGAACGATACTACCGAGTAACAGGTTGCTTCCCGAACCAAAATCCTCGGCACCGACTCCACCTGCAATATCTGTCACTCCGACTTTAATAAGTGAAATACCTATGGTTGTGATAACTATCCCTGTGACAACAGGAGTTATGACGACTTTAAGCTTATCGATGAAACGCGACAAAATGATCTCGACAAACGCACCAAAAAAACAAACACCGAAGATGGTGGCCAGCATCTCCTCCGGACCGCCACCGTTGGCTTTGACCAGAAAGCCTGCGCCCAGTAGCGAGCCAAGAAACGCAAAACTTGTGCCTTGTACACAAATCATCCCCGCCCCAACTGGGCCAATGCGTTTTGCCTGAATGAACGTCCCTACCCCCGATACCATGAGCGCCATACTAATTAAGTAAGGAATATGCTCTCCGAGCCCAAGCACACCGCCAATGATAAGCGTGGGTGTGATGATGCCAACAAAGCTCGCTAGCACATGCTGCAAGGCAGCGTAGCTCGCAGATTTTGCCGAGGGTTTGTCATCGAGTCCGTAGATGAGATCTTCTTTGTCGTGTTCCATGTGACTTCCTTTCTGTATTTTTAATTGTATACAAAACCAACCATCGATAGTAAGCAATATGTATACCACTAATTTAAACCCCTTAAATTCAATACTTTAGTCATATTGCGTTCGACTCTACGCACCGAAAAGTAGCAACTTTTTTCTCAATTGATGCAAATATGGACAAACAAATTAACAACTTCCTCTTTGACTTACAGGTGTACGCTGATATTCTAGCGAACAGTTGTAAGCTTAAATGGAGTTTATTGATGGATACGGCGAAAAAGCCTCCGGTTATTTGGCTAAATGTAGCGATTTTTCTAGGCACTTTTATTTTGGCAACCGTCGGTGTCGCATGGTATGGCGTGGTCGAGGGCTATAGCTTGGCCCACTGGGTATGGCTGGTTATTGCTTTTGTATTTTGCGGGATGTCTATTACGGCGGGTTACCATCGTCTTTGGTCCCACAAAGCCTATGAAGCCCACAAGGCTTTGAGATATCTCTTTGCGATTGGCGGTGCTTTTGCGCTACAAAACAGCGCGTTACATTGGTCTTCGGACCATCGTGTTCATCACAAGCATGTCGATAACAACGACAAAGATCCCTACTCTGCTAAGCGTGGATTCTGGTACTCGCACATTGGTTGGATGCTAAGGGAGTATCAGGCTCAGCGTTATGATGATTACCGTAATTGTCGAGATCTACAAAAAGATCCTGTGGTCACGTGGCAACACAAACACTATGTACTTCTCGCGCTATTGACCAACTTTGGTATCCCGATTGCTCTTGGCTTACTCTACGGCGATCTAATTGGCTTTGTGCTTGTCGTAGGGGCACTGAGATTGGTGCTGAGCCATCACACTACTTTCTTTATAAACTCACTAGCTCATATCTGGGGTTCACAGCCTTACACCAGCAAAAATACAGCTCGTGATAACGGAATCCTCGCTTTCTTTACCTTTGGTGAGGGTTATCATAACTTCCACCACATCTTTGAGCACGACTACCGTAATGGTATTCGTTGGTGGCAGTTCGACCCAACAAAATGGTTAATTCGAGGTAGTGCTAGTATCGGCTTAGCTTCAAACCTAAAACGTGTTTCTGCCTATAGAATTGAAAAGGCACGTCTACAGCAAACCATGGCCAACGCTAAAGATAGAATTTTCAAGCTTCCTAATGCCGAGCAAATCCAAACTGCATTAGAGCATGAGTTGCAGCAACTATTAGCTAAACTCACCGAGTACGACGAGGTTAGGAGCCAACTTATTGACTCCGCGAAATCCAGCGTAAAAGAGAAGTACGAACTTGCACTGCTGCGCGTCAAGTTAGAGCAGTTAGATATTAGTTTGAAGGAACAGAAAAAACGTTGGAACGCGATGGTGAGCAATCCTCGTTTGGCTATAGCGTAGTACAAGATAGCGCAATCTAGCGAATGTAATGCGTTAAGCTTTATTGACACTGAGCGAGCACTATCTGTGCTCGCTTTTTCTTTATAATCACGGCTTATTTGTCCAGTCGTGATCACTATGAAAAAGAACAATCTTTGGCAATTCTCTCAAGCCTCCATGGGTATTGTGCAATGGATAGGCGTCGCCATCATCATTGCTCCAGTGATCATATCTCGTACAGGTAGTGCCATATTAGTTGGGCAGGTGATGTTAATCCTGGGGCTGATCGGGCTCATTGCTCCTCTGCTTGGTGCTCTCGCTGACCGCTACTCATTGCATCGTCAGCTGCATTGCTTTGCTCTGGGTTGCCATTGCTTTGCACTAATAATGTTACTGCTGGTCGAACATACCGCTTGGCACTACTGGGGGATTGCGGTCCTAGTGGGTCTTGGAAGTAATTTAATCCTCATCCTCAACCCAACATTTGCGTTAGAGCTCAATCACAATCCAGCAGAGCAAACAAGATCGCTAAAACGTCTGTTCCAGCTGCAGATGCTTGGTGTTGCAGTCGCTGGCATTGCTGTCGGCACACTTAGCCACTTTGGCTTTACAGACACATTTCAGATAATTGCGCTTATCATCCTAGATATGAGCTTGCTTGCTCTCATTCTTATTGCTCCACCAGCTGATATACAAACAAATGATGGTCTCGAAAATACTCTCTCAGCAGAGCACCGACGCTCTTCACCGTCAATTTGGTTTGGATTCGTAATTTGTGTGGCTTTATCGATGTTTATCGGCTCAAATATGGTTGAGTTCGGGCCCATTATTATCGAACAAGCGTTTGGCGTCACGGTCGCAAGCTCAGCATTTGGTATGGCGATAGCGGCTTTAGCGACACTTGTTTCGCTAGCTCCTGCTGGGAAATGGATGGAGAAGCACGGCCCTCAAGCGCTCTGGCTAGTAACGATAGGGATCAATCTCATCGTCGCCGCTGCAATGTGGGTCATGTATGGACAAGAAGTCGTATCGCTATTGCCGTTATCACTCATTCTCATGTCAATCATCAATGGTGCATGGAATGATATCTCTATCGCTGCACTTGCGGATCAAATAAGCCCCTATTCTCCCGCCACGTCACAAGGCTACATGGCTGCGGCGGTCTCATTAGGATTTTCGGTTGGGACATACTGTGTCGGGTATCTCATCGATAATCAGAATGTGGCTGGCGTAGTAAACTTCTTGGCGGTAAGTGGCATAGCGGTTTCAATCATTGCCGTGGTGATCATTAAACTGCACCGGTATCAATTAACGCGACAGCTAAAAGTAGAAAAAGCGATTTGACTCGCATTGGTACGGAAAAGATAGCAAGTTGAGTATCAATAAACTCAACTTGCTGCAGAAAATTAAAGTACAGACGTTCTATTTCGTCCCAGTTCCTTCGACTGGTAGAGCGCCTTATCCGCCCTCTTAAGCCACTCAAGGTGGTTGGCATCATCAGTTCGTCCCTCGGTAATGCCCAAACTGATGGTGTACTTGAGTTCCTCTCCGTCAATGACAATAACCATCTCTTCTATCTTTTTGCGTAAGCGCTCAGCAAAATACGTCGCCTGATCTGCTGACGTATCAGCTAACAATACTGCAAACTCTTCGCCGCCATAACGGCCACAAACGTCGGTCCCACGAGCCGCTTTCATCAACTGACGAGCAGTTTCTTTGATAACCTTATCTCCCCATGCATGACCATAGGTATCGTTGACCCTTTTAAAGTGGTCGATATCAAACATGACTAATGACGATTTTTGCCCTGTAGTTTGAACATGGTGAAACTCGTCGACAAAATTCGTTTCCCAAAATGCGCGATTAAAGAGACCTGTCAGACCGTCAGTACGCCCTATTTCGGTAAGCTTCTCGTTTGAGCGCTTAAGGTGCATTTTGCTCTTAGCAACGTCGCTCACGTCCTGCAACATGATGGCAAAGTGGGTCACCTCGCCTTTCGGTGACTTAAGAGGGGTGATGACCATATTCTGGTACATCTTAATGAGCCCCTGTGAAACTGGAGAGAAGTTCTTAAACTCAAAGATAATAGGCCTGTCTTCCCAGTTAGAGAATCCTCTGGTTTTTAGCTTACTAGCAGATTCCAGTTTTGCTCGCAGCCAACTCTCTGGTAGCTCTGGATAGCTATCAAATAGGCTTTTCCCCATGATTGACTCAGCGTTGATGCCACTGTAGTTCTGCATGAAGCTGTTCCATGCACATACGTGATATTCGCGGTCAATAACAACAAGTCCAGCATCTAGGGTATCAAGTAGCTGCATGGTCCAGTGAAAGTCTGACAAATCCAGTGTCATGGTCGTCATTGCAATAACTCCATTTGGCGACGAATAATATCGACTGACTCCTCGTCGAACATAAACAGGACTGAACAAAACAAGTCCAAAGCCTCTGCATCGTAGGTATATTCAACGGTAAATACATGCTCGTTATCCTTGAGCATCGAATTTTCTGGGCTAAAGTCATTGATTCTAAGAGGCTCACGTAATGAAAACTCCAAGCACAATTGCTCGGAAAGTGAGACCAAGAATGAAGAGACTAAAACGTTGACCAGATTGACCACGACTTCATCATTAGACACCTCACCGCTGGCGAAACCCAAGCGCTCACCTACCTGAGCAATAGAGTCGCCTTCAATACAAACCAGCGCTTCGCCATGCAGTCCACCGCCTACAAATCGCTGAGCGGCAGCACAGCTATTTTCTCGAGTTAATGTATCTTGAATCATCATGGTCAGTTCACTAAAAGACAACTCCCCGACAGTCGGTACTGGCAGCAAAATGAATTCTTTTAGCAACATTGATATGGTTGCCGCACCCGCACCTAAAGCAATATTGGATGTTTCTTGAAAGCGCTCAAACATCTGAGCTTTAGAGTAGTGTTGGCGCTCTGTCGAGGTTCGCGTATAGGGAATACTTAAATCGTTGAATAGCGGAATCGCAACTTCAGATGAGAGTGGTTTTTGAACAAATGCATAAGCACCTAATTCAAAACAACGGGCTTGTGCTAACTCTTGAATATCACCAGAGACCATTACGATCTTTGCCGTGCATCGTCTTTGCTGCAAAATGGATAACACTTCAAAACCATCCATTTCATGCATCGTAATATCGAGGAACACGATGTCTACGGGCTGAAGATCAATAATTTCAATGGCTTCATGTCCGTTTGTTGCAAACAGAATATCCCCCGCAAAACTTGCGTCTATACAGTTTGCTATACTCTTTCGTGCGACTTTCGAGTCATCACATATTAATATCCGCATGAACCCATTCAGCTTATTGATAAATTACCCTACGCCATATAAACAGAATTTCATTCCGGAAGCTAGAGAAAGTCTGAACCGACATCACACTTTCATCGTTAATTGCGAGTTAGCCTCCGTTCCTGTTTAGAACTGTTAAACCCCACTCCCTTTTGTTCGTAAAAACATGATCTTGCGCTCACAAAAATAGGATGAGGTGACTTAACCATACTTCGTGTTGTTTTCGCAAAGATATTTACTAACCTTACTTACAACATTAACAATAATGGCTAGGTAAGACATGGATAAGTCACTACTCGCTCCCGAACAAGAGCCTGAAATTTCCGCGGACATAGAAAACCTGTTCTCGCAATATAGCGAACTACTTGAGCTACTTTATTCATCCACTTTATCTCCTACGGGGTTTCAAGCCTTTCTTGATAAAATGGTCGAGATGTTTGACCTTGCAGATATCTGTCTCTTCTTTACCAAGAACGCAACGCTAGACATCTATTCCGCTTGGCTCTCCGGTCCAAAGGCATCGGCGATCGTGGAGTATATTGAACAAAAACATGATAAAGATGACTACGTTGTCGACTACATTCAAGGTCACCCCATGAGCCGGTTTTACTCACTAGAGCAAGACATTGGACGAAGGAGTTCTCCCATTCCTCTTGAGTCTGAAGAGTGGTTTGATGGGCAAGGGTTTAAAGACGTGTGCGGTGCTGTAATACACCGTGATAATAATTCCACCGCAACCATTGTGGCTCATCGGTTGATTGAACAAGGTCCTTTTAATAAGAAAGAGCTATTGATCCTAGATAATCTAATGCCACACATTAAGCAAGCCTACCTTTTGTACCAGCATAAAGAGCACCACGGAAATATAGACGGCTGGAGTAAAGTCATTAATCACATCCCTCATGCGACAATGCTCTTCGGTGCAAGAGGAGAGCTATTAGAAGCGAATATAGAAGCGCAACGTACTATTGCAAAACAGAGCTATATAGAAATCATCGACCAAGAGTTAAGGTTCTCATCCCCACAAAAAGCACGCCAGTTCATTGCGAAGATGCTGAGGATATGTTGTTTAGACTTCAAGGAGCAACAAAGCTTCGAAACCATGTCCTTGGGTGATGCCAAATTTATTATTTCTCCCATCACCATTAATCATGAAAACAAAGGTGCACTTGTCTACATAATCACGAGCCAGATCGAAATCAATCCCAATACCGCTCTCCTAAAGGAGTTATACCACCTCTCAGATATGGAAATAAAAGTCTGCGAGTGTTGTTTACGTGGACTCAATCGCCAAGAGATCGCAGATAAGCTTAACCGCTCGCCCTACACCATTAAGGATCACCTGAAGTCTATTTTCACCAAAACTGGCACAAGGCGACAATCTGAACTGATCGTGACAATTCTCACAACAACCAATTTACCCTCCCCCCCCACTTGGGGGGAAAACTAGTTTCAGCGTTGCCGAATATTGATAGGTAACTTAATTGTTAGTCAATCGTTGCACATACGTTCGCTACGACGTCCGGCTAGATAACAAACAATTATACCTTCAAAGGAAATGAGGCTTAACAATGAAACTTTGCAAAACCGCACTTGCTGCTTCCATCGCGGTAACACTCGCTGCCTGCGGAGGCAGCGATGATGGTACCGACTCCAATCAACAATCCACGACCTATTCAGTCGGCGGTGAAGTTGTCGATGGCTATATCTATAACGCGTTAGTTTGGATAGACATAAACCAAAATGGCACCTTAGATGATGGAGAACCTAACACCTATTCCAACTTGGATGGCTCATATGATTTAGAACTCACAAGTGAACAGGTAGATGCGATCGTCGGCCTTCCGATTTTGGCTGAATTGACCAAGGATTCGGTCGATGTTGGCGCCGACCCTGATGCTTATTCTGACGTCGAGAGCCTTACACAAGATCTGGAGAGCGGTGCATTAACACGCGTGTTCGATGAGACGAACACCGCTCATAAAGTCACGCTGAGTATGCCACCACTAGGTACTAGTGATATCGAATCGCTCAAAACCAATGAATCCGTTTCGGGTCAAGTCATTACGCCCTTTACCACACGTGCCAATGAGTCTATTACTGAGACTCTAGAAGCACTTGATACTTCTGACGATGCTGCAAGTCTAGCCCGCATCGATGAGCTCATTCAGCAAGCGTTTGATGATGTTGCGGCTCAAATACTTGACGAACTCGGCGACAATTCAGGGTTAGACTCTGACGAGTTAGCTGACTTGCTACAACAAGACTTTTTCGACTCTGAAAATGTACCTCAGTCGCTGGCTAATATTCAGGATGACTTAGGTAAAATCGCTGAACGAGATGTGCAAACCAAAGTTGATCAAGAATTAGAAATTCAAAAACTCATTGAAGACAATGCTGGTGCTACAGTAAAAGGCGGCACTAGCTCTAAGTTCTTCACTCCAGATAACACTAACCTGCCTATTACGGTCACTGAGGTATGGTCGAGTGTTGAATCTGTGGAAGGCACAATAACCACAATAGAAAATACCTCAACCACCTACTTCATTAATGACGAAGGTGAAAAACAAGAGTACAGCAAGTATTCCGGCACCTACGTGGAAGATAGTTCAAACAACAGCTTCTACTCTTACGGTACCTACCAAGCTGACTTAAACTTTGATGGTGATTTTACCTTTATTAATCACGCTTATGACGTAGGTACCTTTTCTGATTCCGACTCCGAAAGCAGCCGCACGTTTGAACGCTACCTTGACGAGCAGATTTTGGAACAAGGCGACCATATTGTCGCTGAATATACGGGTATTGAGCTTGACTACGATACCGCTGAAGAGTTTGTTACAGCCATAAAGGCTGAAGATTATTCAGGTGTAGATAGCTTGCAAAAACTAACGGAAACCTCCAAAGAAACTAGCGAGTACATGTATGATTCAAGACATCTTACCATCTACGACCATACTCAAGCCTCGCCAAAAGACTTCGCCACTTATATAGAGCTAAGAGAATATTGGCAAAATAGCGACGGTAGCACAGAAGAAGTCATCTCAAGTGACTGGGAAGCAGATGGTAGCTATAACCGCGTCGTTTCCAATGCATCGACACTTGATGGCGAATCGTATGCCATGACAGAAGAGCCTGTCTGGAATTGGGATGGCTCAGTCAGTGACGAGTATCAACTAAACTATTGGCAAGCGTCGTACGTCGAGAAATCGACCAATGCAGATGGCTACAAAGAAACCATCAGCGGCGGTGAAAAAGCTATCTTGAATGAAGATACCGCAATGCCTGTAACGGACGATAACGATGAGCTTATGGTCTTTAACGACTGGTTGGAAACGACGGTGGTATACAGTGACGACGACGTTAGGGTTCATACGCTGTGGAATCACTACCCATTGGACGGATATGAGTTCACTCGCGAAGAATCAGGGCAGAAATATCAAACTACAGTTAACGATGAGTTGGTAACCTTCCCAGAGTACTGGGGTCAATTCATCGATGATTTACCGACAGTGGTCAATGAGCTCGTTGACGAGGACCTTGGCAAACAAGCTATTTGGCTAAGGGTTATCGGTGAGTCCATTCGAGGTACACAGCACGACTATGATTATTGTGATGTCGAGATTTTTGGCGATGATGCTACATCCGCTGCATTCGCAAATGCTCTGACTCAGTGTGGTGGTACCGAAGCGTTCACTAGTGATGACCTAACAAACTCCACTATTATGAGACGTAAAAACAGTGGAACCGAAGTTCGCTATTGGACACTCAATGAAGGTCAAGCGCCACTCCAAGAGACTTGGACAGTGGACGGTATCAGGAAAAATGAATGGGATTCTTGGTCTATCAATAGCGACGGGCATCTTGTTCTTAAAGTAGGCGATTACACCCGAATCATTGCCGCATACAGTAAAGGCGAATACGGCGCCGGCGTTCTAGTCTTTGACAGTGGTGAAGGTGATGAAAGTGAAATTTGGAGTTCTTACTTCGCCGGTAAAGATGATGCTTACATTCCCGAAACACCAATAACAGAATAGAGTAACTTCAATCAACATACTCCGCCTTCGGGCGGAGTATCAAAACAAATCCTGCTGTGGGCTAGACTCTTCTTGTAATACTTCATTGGGCACGGTTGCCTTGCCTTGAGCAAGTTTGCGTCGATAACGCATACGACAAAGCTTAATAATGTGCAGCTGTTGGGCGGCAGTGTATGACAACCAATTAAAGCGCTCTTCCCGTTTACGCATGCATCCCTGGCAATAGCCTTTTTCATCCACAGTGCACACCCTGACACAAGGGCTGGGCACGGTAAAAAATTCTAATTGTTCCATTGGCTCCCCTTGCAAATAATTCAATCTCATACAATGAGCTTAAATTAAACTTCACAGACCTACTCTACTTGCCACTCCCAGTAACAAGCGCAACTGAGTAAGAATAGTCTGACTCGACCAAATTAATGGTACTAATTGAAGGTGTTACGCAATAACTTCCACATCCTGTGTTGAAATCCCACTATACTAAAGATAACCTACTCCTGACAAAAAACAGTGTTTTATTAGTTAGGCTTGTCAATAATTTCATTCAGTTGGAGCAATGTATATGAAGATTTTTTCTAAGAAGGTACTCGCAGCAGTTGCGCTTCCGGTTCTTATGACGGCGTGTGCCGCTAATGACGCAAAACAGGAGGAGCCGATGAAAGCAGTAACTGCTCAGGATCTTCAACACCACAATTGGAATCTAGTACAGATCGACGGTAACCCAATCACCGTGACTGAACAGAACCAAGTGCCGCGCCTAGAGATCGGCGAGAAAATGACAGCGAACGGCAACGCAGGTTGTAATAACTTCTTCGGCCAAGGTGAGCTAAAAGACGGTCAGTTCCGCATCGAAAAAATGGGCATGACGATGAAGATGTGTCCTGGTGAAGCGATGGATATCGAACGTACCGTATCGCAAACACTTTCAGACTGGAGTGAAATCACTGTGACTCAAAACGGCCTTGAGCTTAAAGGTGAAGCTCACACGCTAACGTTTGAGCTGAAAGATTGGGTTAACTAATCCCCTAGTCCAGCGACTGGCGCTATCAAGTTTATAAACGGCACTCAATGAGTGTCGTTTTTTTGTAGCCAGCCGCCGCCTCATCAGAGCAATCCACATAGCTTTTGCCTATCAATGAAATAAACACTTCCCATTTTCTCTATTGTGAATTCCCCGTTATCGTAACACCAAGTTAAAACACAAGAGAAACTAGCATGACCAGCAACGCACTTATCGTAGAAGGCGGCGCAATGCGAGGTATATTTGCGGCCGGGGTGCTCGATGCATTTCTAGAGCAAAACCATAAACCCTATGACTTTGTGCTTGGTGTATCCGCCGGGGCCTCCAACCTACTTGGGTATTTGGGTAATGCGCCAAGACGAAGTTATCAAGTCATCACGGAACTCGCGACCAGCCAAGCATTTTACAATCCTCGTCGGTTTGTCGCAGGAGGTCACCTAGTCGATGTTAAGTGGCTTTTTGAGGAATCCAATCGTCGCTTTCCGCTCGATTTAGACACCGTGTTTAGTTCCACTCCATTTATTGCCGCCGCAACGAATGTTGCCACTGGTCGACCAGACTATTACGAGGTGACACCAGACAACATCGCGAAGGCGATTGAAGCGACGGCATCTTTACCGTTGGCGTATAAAGATACCCCTTGTTTTGATGGCGGATGTTATACAGATGGTGGCGTCGCCGACTCTATTCCTGTCCGTGAGGCATACCGGCGCGGAGCTCGTGATATCACCGTTATTCTTTCTCACCCGCTGAGTTATGAGATGCCAAAACCTAAAGCAGGTTGGCTGATGAAAAAACTATTCATAAAACACCCCAACGTAGGGCGAGCAATGGCACAGCGCGCGAAAAACTATAATGAGTCTTTGGCGTTTATTCGTAACCCGCCCAAAGACTGCGTTGTGCGTGTTATTACACCGCAGGAAAACTTTCCAGTCCAAAGACTCACGATGGAGAAAGCATTACTTGATATCGGTTATCAGATGGGGGTTGAGGAAGGCCGCCAGCATGTGCGTAGGATAAAAGGAGAGTCATTATATCAGCAGGAAGAGTGTCACTTCTGTTGAGTAACCCTTTCTTTATCAAGAACGAATATATCGAAAAGAAAACGGCACTCGATGAGTGCCGTGTCATTACTTAAAGAGTAGAACTTTCAAGCTTGCCTCTGGGTCAATATCAGCAAACTCTGCTGGGTTATCTAACCTCTCTACAAAGGTTAACTGCGGAGCTTCTTCCGCCATACTCTCGATAAGAAAGTTTGGAGTCACCGTCGGCGAGTTAACACACGCCATTACTTCACCACCCTCGGCCATAAGGTCACCCAAGCGTCGTAAGATCTTCTTGTAGTCTTTGGTCAATGCAAAACTGCCCTTTTGGAATGAAGGCGGGTCGATAACGATAATGTCGTAAGGACCATATTTCTTGATTTTACCCCATGACTTAAAGATGTCGTGGGCCAGAAAGCTAACACTGCCCAGATCGTGACCATTCAATCTATGGTTGTCGCGGCCTTTGTTGAGAGACGCTCGTGCCATATCAACATTGACAACATGCTCAGCGCCGCCTTCTATTGCAGCGACAGAGAAACCACAGGTATACGCAAATAAGTTAAGCACCCGCTTGTCTTGCGACTTGGATTTCACCCATTCACGTCCATTGCGCATATCTAAAAACAAACCGAAGTTCTGGTTACGACCAATATCAAGTTGATACTTGCACCCCAGTTCTTCCACGACAGGTTTCGCATCCAACTCACCGCAAATCACTTCTGAAGGAGCGCCGTCACTGTAACGATGCTGAAGAACAATGGCTTTACCACCAGCTTGTTCCCATCGGTTAGATTGCGCGAGCTCGGCCAACCCCTGTTTTAGAGCGCTGAGAAAAGCGTCATCTACAGGCTTAAACAAATTAACCAGCAACTGGTTTGCTGCCCAATCACAAGTCAGTTGCTCCAGTCCTGGCCAGCACTTACCACGCCCGTGAAACAGACGGCAAACTTCCGTTGGCTTATGATCAAGCTTGGTCTCAATTTGTTGAAAAAACACCGCAAGCTGACTGGCTTGCATCATTGGGCTTTCTGAGATTATTTCTTCGGCCATGTTAACTCCCAAGGTTGAGACCATTGTTCTAATGCACTGCTCAATGCTGCGCTGTTCCATTTACATCCTAGGGATGGCATTCGCGGGTCACACTTAAACTCATAATCGTGACCAAGGAGTGAAAACCTCAATGCATATGCGTGCAGATACCCTCTATCTTCGTTAGCATTTTGCCCATAAATAGGGTCGCCAACGATAGCCGATCCGACGGATTTCAATGCCACTCGGATCTGGTGGGTTTTACCTGTTAAAGGCTTACACAAAAATGCTCGCTCACCGTTTTCACCGGCTAGAGAGAAGAACTGAGTAATCGCTGGATTCTGTTTCGTCGCAACCAACTTCCAAGATGAGCGGCGCGAACGCTCCATATCTCCAGAAACCGTACCCTGTTTTTTCTTGGGCTTTTTACAACCAATCGCTAAATAGTACTTTTCAATATCTCGGTTTTTAAATAATCGAGCAAACTCCGCGGCGACGTCTGATCGCTTCGCTAGAATCAGCAAACCTGATGTCATTTTGTCTAGGCGGTGAACCAGATACAGTGACTCAACGCCAAGATGACCCGCCACATCTCGAACCAGCATGGTATCGCCATCGTCTTTGTGGACGCTTACCCCTGGATGTTTATTGATGACCACGAAATCATCGTTTTCAAAGTGAATATCGAACATGAAAAGCGCTAGATTAGAAATTGTGGACTGGATGATACACAAAAGCTGCCTCAAGGGCAGCTTTTGGTTGGCTTAAACTTTGGTTCATCTAAATAAGGTTAAGCGTTACAGGAATGGATAGGCAAATACGATAAGAATCGCGGCTGGACAAACAAACTTCACATACCAAGGCCATATCTTCCAGAACCAAGACTGTTCAATTTCTGGATTACCTTGCTTAATTTCGTTCAGGAGAGAGTTACGACTCCAAATCCAACCGATAAAGATTGCCCAAACCACACCAAGCAAAGGCTGCATGTAAACGGTTGACGCAGTCGCTACTAGGTCAAACAAGGTATCAAAGTTTGCCGCAATCAATACGCTACATAGGAGAATAGTCCCGCCTAATATCAGCGTCGCCTTATCACGTGACATCGCGGTTTCTTCTTGTAGACATGAAACAGGGACTTCGAGCATTGCGATAGATGAGGTTAGAGCGGCAATCACCATAAGAGCAAAGAACGCGATACCAATAAGCTCTCCCGCTAACCCCATAGAGTCAAATAAGCTAGGTAGTACGACAAACACCAAGTTACCCGAACTGATAAGCTCGCCCAGCTCGTTAAAGATTTGCACCCCGTTTTGTTTAGCAACAAACATCGCAGGTAGGATCAACAAACCAGCCATGAAAGCGACACCGGTATCTATAATAGCGACCTGTCCGGCTGTCTTAGGAATGTTGATGTCTTTACTTAGATAAGAGCCGTACACCATCATCGCGCCCACACCAAGAGAGAGTGAGAAGAATGCTTGCCCCATGGCGTTCACGACTAGACTTGCATCAACATGGTTCCAGTCAGGGACTAAGTACATTTCAAGCCCATCCATCGCCCCATCTTGCGTGAAGATATAAGCGATAAGAAGGATGAATAGCGCAAACAGCACAGGCATAAGTCGAGATGACCATTTCTCAATACCATCTGAGACCCCGCGCTTAACGACGAACACCGTCATAAACATAAAGATAACCGTTAAGCTCACATTGCGTCCGTTACTAAAGGTCACCAACCATTCAGCGACAGAATCTAGACCGATAAACTTAGCAATCGGTGCTGCACCAAACCCGATCAACCAACCTGCTAGAATAGCGTAAAAACTCAGTATCATTGACGCGGTAAGCAAGGCAATCACACCAAATGTAGCGGCAAGCGATTTATTCTTAGTCCAAATCTTACGTAACGATGCAATCGGGTTGGATTGACCGTAGCGACCAATCGTCAGCTCAGCAATCAACATAGGAAAGGCAAGTAAGCCCATCATTAACAGATAGACCAAAAGAAAAGCGGCACCACCATTTGTGGCAGTTTGAGTTGGGAAACCCCAAACATTACCTAAGCCCACTGCACTACCAGCGGCAGCCATAATAAAGCCAAAGCGGGAAGTAAATTGTCCTCTATCGGAACTTGTCATTATTTTGTACCAGCACGTCGATGTTCGACGCTGTGTTGAAAATGGCTTTCCCTGATACCAATATCAACGCAAACGGCCATTCAATGTTGAACCGTTATTCCATGTGCGAAGTCATGTGACTCTAGAATAGAAGTGTATATTTGAATTTACACACCAAAAACAAGGAGAGTTTCACAAGCGGGTGGCAAGTAAAACAGGTTATCTTTACAATTGGAAGCCCAAAACTCTTGGCTGATTATTTTCCATTCAATTTACCCATGATTTGCTGCACTTATCAGCAATTGTAAACCTATTCTATTCGGTATTTCACGCCTTCTAGTCGCTATAATCTCGTTCAACTTAGTGTCAGTCTGCCTAAGTGTCGCGCCTTTCGCTCACATCTGTATCTCTTTGTATTTGACAGACACTTCACTATTCCAAATACTTGATTCTGAGATTATTATTTGCGAAATCGTCTTTCTATTGAGGCTAAATGGACAAGGTCTATCACTTTCTAACGCTCGCGGGCATCGGTTTATACTGGGTTCTGGTAGCTGGTGTCACACTTCGAGTCGTGCTTAAAAGGCGTGCCGTTAGCGTGTCACTTGCCTGGCTTATGGTGATTTATATCATCCCTGTCGTCGGGGTGATCTGTTATTTCATGTTTGGCGAGCTCAATCTCGGTAGAAAACGAGCTGAAAGAGCGCGGGTCATGTACCACCCTTTTGAGGAGTGGTTTCACCAATTAAACGACTGTAATGCCCACGTTCCCGACAATATGGGTACCCACATTTCAAAGATCGATAACCTGTGCAATAAACGCATGGGGATCCCCGCGCTGTGTGGTAACGAACTGCAGCTACAGACCACGCCTCAAGAAATTCTCCTATCCGTCATTGAAGATATAGAAAACGCCAAACACAGCATTCGCATGGTATTTTACATTTGGTATCCAGGTGGTCTTGCCGACTCTGTCGCATCAGCGTTAATTCAAGCATCCAAGCGTGGTGTAAACGTGAAGGTGTTGCTAGATTCCGCTGGTAGCCCTACATTCTTTCGAAGCCATTGGGCAACCATGATGCGGGATGCGGGTATTGAGTTGGTTGAAGGGCTCGAAGTCTCTCCTTGGCGTATCTTCCTAAGAAGGTTGGATCTAAGACAGCACCGCAAAATCATCGTTATTGATGACGACGTTGCCTATACAGGCTCTATGAATATGGTAGACCCCGCATACTTCAAACAAAACTCAGGGGTTGGGCAATGGATCGATATCATGGTCCGAGTAGAAGGGCCAACAGTCAACGTGCTATCTGCCATTCACTGTTGGGACTGGGAAGTAGAGACCGGTGACAGACAGCTACCCGCTCAACCAGAATGCCAAATTAGTATTCCAGAGGACTCAAAACCCGTTCAAGTGGTACCGTCTGGGCCTGGTATGCCGAACCAGTTGATAGGTCAAGTGCTCACCATTGCCATGCACCAAGCGGAAAAGTCAGTAAGAATAACAACGCCTTATTTTGTACCAAGTGCAGACCTCTTGGAAACCATCAAGACCACAGCACAGCGTGGCGTAGATGTTGAGCTGATTATTCCTAAGCACAATGACTCAGTGATGGTGAAATGGGCATCACGTGCCTTCTATTCTGAGCTACTCGCCTCTGGGGTTAAGATCCATGAGTTTGATGGCGGTTTACTCCATACCAAATCCGTTGTCATTGACGAGTTATTCTGCCTCGTGGGTACCGTGAATATGGATATGCGCAGTCTATGGCTGAACTTTGAGGTGACGCTCGCAGTGGAAGATCCTGAGTTCACTCACAAGATGCACCAATTACAAAGTCACTATATCGAGAGCAGCGACCTCGTAGACTCCAACGTGTGGAAACAGCGCAGCATTTATCATCGTTTCTTTGAACGACTATTCTATCTGTTCAATCCTCTGCTCTGACCATAGCGTATATTGAAACACTGACCTAGTTAATGAAGGCCAAAGACTTGCAACTCTTTGGCCTTCATGGTTTATTGCTGTTATCTACTCAATAAAATTATAGCCTCAACCACATTCGTGCTTGGGTCCAGACAGGGATTCTTGATGTCAGAAAGCAAAACCACCAAATTTGTCACCGCTGGTCGCGATAAAAAATGGACCAATGGTGTCGTTAACCCGCCAGTACAGCGCGCGTCTACTATCGTCTTTGATACCGTAGCAGAAAAACATCACGCGACCGTCAACCGAGCAAATAAGACACTGTTTTACGGTCGTCGCGGCACCAACACACACTTTGCTTTCCAAGATGCAATGACAGAGATTGAAGGCGGTGTGGGGTGTGCACTATACCCTTGCGGCACGGCTGCGATTTCTAATGCCATTCTTTCATTTGTAGAGACTGGTGATCATATTCTTATGGTGGATACTTGTTACGAACCGACTCGTGATTTCTGTGACAGCATCATGAAGAAAATGGGTGTAGAAACGACCTATTATGACCCGCTGATTGGTGAAGGCATTAAAGAGCTAATCCAACCCAACACGAAAATCCTATTTTTGGAATCTCCTGGCTCTATTACGATGGAAATCCAAGATGTTCCTGGAATGGCGAAAATCGCTCACGAACACGACATCATCGTGATGCTCGACAACACTTGGGGAGCGGGCGTTAACTTCTCGCCATTTGAGCACGGAGTAGACATCTCGATTCAGGCAGCCACTAAGTATATTGTTGGTCACTCAGATGTGATGCTAGGTACTGCGGTTACTCACGAGAAATACTGGGACCAACTTCGTGAACAAAGCTATCTAATGGGACAATGCGTGTCTCCTGACGACGCGTATTTAGGTCTTCGTGGCATACGCACCCTTGATGTGAGACTCCGTCAACATGCCGAGAACAGCCTAAAAGTCGCACAATGGTTGGCTACCCGACCAGAAGTCGATCATGTTCGCCACCCTGCCCTAGAAACCTGTCCGGGGAGCGAATATTTCCACCGCGACTTTACTGGCGGCAACGGTCTATTCTCATTCGTACTAAAAACCAGCTACCCGCGAGCAACGACTGCCCTGTTAGATGGGATGAAGCACTTCAGCATGGGCTACTCATGGGGTGGATTCGAAAGCTTGATCTTAGCGAACGAGCCAAAGAGTTTTAACTCTCTCCGAACCGTCGCTCACCCGAACTTTGAAGGCACACTCGTACGACTTCATATTGGATTAGAGAGTGTCGAAGATTTGATTGAAGATTTGAAAGCGGGTTTTGAGCGCTATAATTCGGTTATACAAGAAAAAACCGTTACTCAATAAACGTTTAATGGCTTTCTAAATGAAAGCCATTTTTTATCAGATAAGGACATATACATGAGACTTAGAGCAGACGTCGCTATCCTAGATATCCTAGGGCATCTACTAATTTGGTTGATACTGAGCTTCATTACCTTTGGTATCGCGCTGTTCTTTTTCCCTTATTCGTTTTCAAAGTTCATCCTTAATCGAACCTACGTCATCGATGACATGGGACGAGAAAGAAAAATGGATTGCGACATCGATCTATTCAGTGATCTTGGACACGTGCTGCTCTGGTTCGTGATTTCAATTTTGACGCTGGGTATTGGCTATATCTTCTACTTCTACCGCGTCTGGAACTATGCTTTGAATAATACCCGCGTTGAATAATACGCAGATTGAGTAATACTCGCGTCACTTGATGTTAAAGTGATAGATAGTAAGGCAGGTTTATACCTGCCTTTGTTATTAGTAGTAACTGACTGTAGGGTCCACGCATTGGTAGATTTGACCAATACTTTCATCATTAGTTATTAACTGATGGAGAAGACGTGCGACTTCGCTACGGTGTATGGCACCATGAATTTCAACGTGTTGCGATAACTCTCCCTGTTCGGTCACGTCCCCATCTTTTAATCCGCCAGGTCGTAAGATGGTGTAATCGAGTGTACTGCTTGTTAACCAAGCCTCTGCCAATGACTTCTCACGCACAGCGCCACCAAAACCCGCTTTTGCTCTTTCAGAAAGGTATTGCCACGAATCACCACAACCGAGCGATGTCACGAGAACGAAGCGACGAATTCCATTAAGCTCTAGCGCATCCACCAAGTAGCGATGTCCGATGTAATCAACAGGGTTATCTGAGCGGAAACTGCCCATAGTTGATAGTACCACGGCATCTTTTGGCAACTGTCCAACCGCCTCTTCTACAGACTGTTTATCGGTCGCATCACATGTGATGAGAGTCTGACACAAAGACTTTAGATCTGGTTCTTTTTCCGGGTTTCTTGCCACGCCGATGACAGGAATAGCTTGGTCTGAAAAATAGCGCACCGCTGCAAGGCCTAAGCCGCTGCTCGCTCCAAAAATTACAATTGCTTTCATTTAACGCCCTCTTTGATAATGCGAACAATTTACATCATCAATAAGAAAATTCTATAATCTGCGTCAAAGAACGTACCTTTGGGTAATACGCCATCCATGCTAAAGTTATGAATTAAAACATGGATGTCTCGATTAGGATAAATCATATGAATGCCACCTCCCCTACTCTCTACTATGTATACGACCCCATGTGTGCGTGGTGTTGGGGCTACAAACCCGTTTGGGATTCGATTCGAGCATCGCTCAGTGATGAAATAGAGATCCAATATGTCTTAGGTGGTCTAGCCGAAGATACCAACCAACCCATGCCGGTACCCATGCGAGCCCAGATTGCTGAATATTGGCGCAAGATCGAGTCTTATCTTGGTACCGAGTTTAACCATGATTTTTGGACGCTGAACGAACCGAGACGCTCCACTTATCCTGCGTGTCGCGCAGTAGTCGCCGCTCGAGCTCAAGGTGCAGAGTTGGAAATGTACGCGGCGATACAAAGAGCCTATTATCTTGAAGCTAGAAACCCGAGTGACAACCCGGTACTTATACAGCTTGCCGAGAGCATTGGCCTTGATAAAGTTAAGTTCGAACAGGACCTCACCGCTACTGAGACCCATGAAGCACTACTTCAAGAGATAAATTTTGCACGCAATATCGGCGGAAACAGTTTCCCATCTCTGTTTTTAGTCAGAGGAACCTCCGTTATAGAGTTACCTGTCGATTATCAGCGCCCTGAAGTGACCCTCTCTCAAGTGCGTTCAATAGCTCGTACTAGTTAAACGTTTCTACTTGGTAGCTAAAATATTCACGGTTTACTGTTATTTATAAAGCTGCCGTATACACTTATTCAGGAAACAAACCGATTTATTAAACGGTTTCCTTGAACTACTGTTTCACCCAATAAGAAAGTGTCTAATGACCAAAACCCAGTTTGTCGCGCATTTTTTGCGTATGAATCGCACCTCTTACTTACTCGCGATTGTCTTCATTTTTCTCGTCAACTGGCTTCAGGTTGAGATCCCACGCTACATACAATTGGCTATCGACCTTCTCGATGACATCAGCGCTGAGAGCCATAGCCAGTTGCAGTACTACGTTTCAATTGTCGTCGTAATGGCGATTGCTATGATCATCACGCGCATCCTCTCACGTATCTATGGGCTGAATCCTGGACGAATTACCGAGGCAGAACTAAAAAACATTCTTCTGAATAGACTCAATCGCTTGCCCAATCAATTTCATAGCAAGTTCGCTTCCGGTCGTCTTATATCCATAGTAAACAATGACTTGATGGGCATTCGACTCATGTTTGGGGTGGGTTTTTTGCAGCTCTTCAATACTATGCTTGCGCTGTCGATGACACCACTTTGGATGTGGCGTATTTCGCCTGAGCTAACGCTTTATTCCGTCATTCCTATCGCGATTGCCTTCGTGATTTTTCGCATTGGTTTTACGCGAATGAAAGATCTGCATATGGAGCATATGCGTCGTCTACAAAAATATTCTGCCCAGTTGATGAGCTACCTGTCAGCGATCGATTTGATCAAAAGCCAGCAAATGTCCGCATGGGTGCAAGCGGAAACTGACCAGCTCAACAAAAAGCTACTTAACTGTCAGATGAAGCTCACACGGATTCAGGTCTTCTACATGCCGGTACTCGATTACGCCAATAACGTCATGAAGATCCTCATACTTGGCCTTGGCGGATACATGCTGATGCAGCAAGAGCTAACCTTGGGTGAGATCACGGCCTTTTTGACCTACTCAGTGCTGCTGTCGATGCCGTTAATGGCGCTTGGCAGAATCGCAACCATTTATCAACGCGGTATGGTTGGTATCACAAGTGTGCAAACCATCCTCAATGCAGACATCCCGGAGATTGACACTCAAACATTACCCTCTTCAAAAATCGAATCACTTAAAGGGCAGACTTTATCCGTTCGAAATCTAAGTTATCGCTACCCGGGTGACGAAAAGCTTACTTTGGATAACATCAGCTTTGATATTCTACCTGGCAAAAAGGTTGGCATATTGGGCAGCATTGGCGCAGGCAAAACTACGCTAGTTAACTGCCTAAATCACCACCTCGACGTGCCCAGTAACAGTGTTTTTCTTGGTAATGAAGATATAACGGCATTTTCTCGAGGTGACTTAAGGCGTTATGTCAAAACCATCACTCAAGACCCGTATCTGTTTTCTGCCACTATCGAGGAAAACGTTCGATTTGGTAGTGCCAATTCAGATATTGATGAGAAGGATGTCAAAGCAGTTTTGGCGCTTAGCCAACTCGCCAATGACATTGAACGCTTTGAACAAGGTGATCAAACGGTCGTTGGTGAGAAAGGCGTCATGCTTTCAGGAGGCCAGAAACAGCGTTTAAGCATCGCCAGGGCGCTGTTAGAACCTTGCGATTTGATCATCATGGATAACGTGCTATCTGCCGTTGATTACGATACCGAACGCAAGATTCTTGAAGGACTATTTGAAAGACTAAAGAATCAATCAGTACTGGTTGTTTCTCACAGAGTCAATGCGCTCGAATATATGGACGAAATTATCGTCCTTAATGAAGGTAAAGTGATTGCCAAGGGTGATCATCAAACACTGTTAGAAACGTCACCATACTACAAAGAGACCTGGCAGCTGCAACAAACTGAAGCGGAGGTGGGCTCATGTTAAAAGGTATGGATGTAAAATACCTCAAGCACTTCTTCCAGTTTGCGAAAAAGTACAAGCGAACTGCAATTATAGGCATCGCTATGCTGCCTCTTTCTATTGCTACCAGCTTGCTGTTTCCGTGGTTAATCATCCAAGTCATCGATGTCTACCTATCGCAAGGCAACATGGATGGGTTACTACAACATATCTTCTATTTGGTTATCGTCCTTATCATCAGTTATATCGTCGATACGACTTATGCTTATAACCTAAGAAAAACTGGCCAGCACACCATCACGGATATGCGCTCGGTATTGGTGTCTCGCGTGCTTAGACTTCCACGCAGTTATTTCGATAACACGCCTATCGGTATTACCTTGTCACGTTTAACAAGCGATCTCGAAACGATCGGTGATTCGTTTGTGCAATCCGTTGTTGGGTTAGTACGAGACTCGTTAAACACCATCGCACTACTCATCATGATGCTGTTTATCGATTGGAAGTTGACCATGGTGGTACTTGTGGTCATGCCACCGGTCATTTACTTGACTGTCTTTGTCCGTAATAAACTTCGCCAAATGCATCAGATTACACGCTCGGCACTCGCGAGAGGCATTGGTTACTTACAAGAGGTGCTACTGGGCGTAAAAACCGTGCAGTTCTACCGAGCGGAAGAGGAAGTAGAAGCGAGATACAAAAGCTACACGGATGAGTTTTTGGCGGCTCAAATGAAGGTCAATAAATACGACGCTATTCTGTTTGCCTTTATCTCCGGCGTCACCTCTATCACCATCGCGCTGATGATTTGGTTTGGTTCTGGTCAGGTGCTGGAAGCCTCTTTAACGCTCGGTGTGCTCATTGCCTTCATCAATACGCTTGAGAAAGTATTCGTGCCAATACGCGATTTTACCTCTCAGATTGCGTCGATTCAGAGCTCATTTGCCGCGTTCGACCATATTGAAGAGCTATTCGTCGAACCTCTGGAAGAGGAAGGTCATCAGTTACTCGCTAAACAACAAGTTGAGCCAGAGCTTAAGGTGTTTAAAAGTTTGGAGTTTCGTAACGTGAGCTTTCGCTACAAGAAAGACGCACCTTACGTGCTGAAGGATGTTTCATTTACTCTTAACAAAGGTCATCAAGTCGCGCTAGTTGGCTCCACTGGCTCTGGTAAGTCGACAATTATGCGACTGATTACCAAGACATATCGGCACTACGAAGGCAGCATCTTGCTCAACGGTATCGAGCTTTCACAAATTGCAGCCGATGACTGCGCGCACCTTTTCTCAATGATGATGCAAGACGTTCATCTCTTTGAGCAGAGCATTCACTTCAACATCGCGCTAGGTAAAGAAGGTGTAGGCCGAGAAGAAGTCGTCGAAGCCGCGCGCTATGTTTACGCAGACCGATTTATAGAACAGCTTCCAAGAGATTATGACTTTAAGCTCGACAAAAATGGCGCCAACCTGTCTGTTGGGCAAACTCAGCTTATCTCGTTTGCTCGTGCCATCGCACAAGGCGGGCAAATTATGATGCTTGATGAAGCCACCAGCTCCGTTGACTCAATCACCGAAGACCTCATTCAAAAGGCGATGAGCCGGCTTTACCAAGAGAAAACCGTCATTGCTATCGCGCACAGATTAAGTACCGTCCGACACTCCGACCTTATTTTGGTGCTCGATAAAGGGGAAGTCGTCGAAAGGGGTAACCATCGTGAGTTGGTAGCACAGAATGGCTTGTACGCGGGACTTTTGAATGATTCGATTGAACAGACGAAAGGAGAGCAAAAAGCAGCGAGCTAGAGCCCATCTTTCATTTTATCGCTCCACAAACAAACCAAAAATTGTCGTCATCCTCGAGACATCGAGGATCTTCTGAAGCGAGTGAGTGAGTGATGGTAATCAATTGCTGTAAGTGGAATGTTGTTTTTTAGCGCATCACACGCTAGATGAGATCTCCTTTTTCAAGGAGATGACGGGGTATGAGGGTTTAAAATCAAACTAATAATCTGGCACCCTTCTTGAAACACAAAAAAACCTGCCATTTGGCAGGTTTTCTATCATTCGAGTATCAAATTACTCTTCAGAAGCGTCATCCGCTGCAGGTGCTTCAGGAGTATCAGTTGCAGTAGCATCAGCGACTGTGCCTTCTGTACCCTCTTCACCTTCAACTTCCGCTAGCTCTTCCACTTCATCGATGCGTTGTAGACCCACTACAGACTCATCAGAAGCGGTACGGATTAGCGTGACACCTTGAGTGTTACGACCGACTTGGCTCACCTCTGCAACGCGAGTACGTACTAGCGTACCTGCATCGGTGATCATCATCATTTCGTCGCCTTCTTCAACTTGAACAGCGCCAACTACAGGACCGTTTCGCTCAGAGACCTTGATTGAAACCACACCTTGCGTTGCACGACCCTTGGTTGGGTACTCTTCAAGCTCAGTACGCTTACCGTAGCCGTTTTGCGTCACAGTTAGGATGTCGCCTTCGTTTGAAGGAACAATCAGAGACACAACTTGGTCATCGTCAGCCAGCTTCATACCGCGAACACCAGCCGCAGTACGACCCATTGCACGGACTTTGTCTTCGCTAAAGCGAACCACTTTACCCTGCTTCGAGAAAAGCATCACGTCGCTGTCGCCATTGGTGATATCCACACCAATTAGCGAGTCATCATCACGTAGGTTCACAGCGATTAGGCCGTTCGCACGTACGTTAGAGAACTGATCTAGTGACGTCTTCTTCACTGTACCGTCGCCAGTCGCCATGAAGATGTACTTGTCAGCGCTGAACTCAGACACTGGCAGGATAGCCGTGATACGCTCACCTTCTTCTAGTGGAAGAATGTTAACGATAGGCTTACCACGAGCTGTACGGCTCGCTTGTGGCAATTGATATACTTTCAGACGGTAAGTCTTACCGCGAGTAGAGAAGCACAAGATGTTGTCGTGAGTGTTAGCAACAAGCAGACGCTCGATGTAATCCTCATCCTTCATCTTAGTCGCACTCTTACCTTTACCACCACGACGCTGAGCTTCGTAATCGCTTAGGTATTGATACTTCACGTAACCTTCGTGAGACAGAGTGACTACTACGTCTTCACGAGCGATCAGCTCTTCCATATCAATGTCATGAACGGCAGCAGTAATTTCACTGCGACGCTCGTCACCGTAAGTCGCTTGAACTTCTTCTAGCTCTTCGGTGATCACTTCCATCAAGCGCTCTGTGCTTGCAAGGATGTGCATTAATTCTGCAATCTCTTCTAGAAGTGCTTTGTACTCATCTAGGATCTTCTCATGCTCTAGACCGGTTAGACGGTGTAGGCGAAGTTCTAGAATCGCTTGAGCTTGTTGCTCAGTTAGGTAGTACAGACCGTCACGGATACCGTATTGGTCTTCTAGCCAATCTGGGCGAGCCGCGTCAGTACCCGCACGCTCTAGCATTGATGCTACGCTACCTAGTTCCCAACCACGAGAAACTAGACCAACTTTAGCTTCAGCAGGCGTTGGTGCGTTTTTAATAAGTTCGATAACTTCATCGATGTTCGCCAGTGCCAGAGATAGCGCTTCAAGGATATGAGCACGGTCTCTTGCTTTACGAAGTTCGAAGATAGTACGACGAGTCACAACCTCACGGCGGTGATCAACGAAGCACTTCAGCATGTCCTTAAGGTTGAACAGCTGTGGCTGACCATTGTTTAGGGCAACCATGTTGATACCGAATGTGGTTTGTAGCTGAGTCTGTGAGTACAGGTTGTTTAGAACCACTTCACCGACTGCGTCACGCTTACATTCGATAACAATGCGCATACCGTCTTTATCAGACTCATCACGTAGTGCGCTAATGCCTTCTACTTTCTTATCTTTAACAAGCTCTGCAATCTTTTCGATTAGGCGAGCTTTGTTCACCTGATAAGGGATCTCGGTAACAATGATGGTTTCTTTGCCATTCTTGTCTTCTTCGATCTCGGCTTTAGAACGCATGTAGACTTTACCACGACCCGTCTTGTAAGCATCGATGATGCCTTTACGACCACTGATCAGTGCCGCTGTCGGGAAATCTGGGCCCGGGATGTAATCCATGAGCTCATCAATCGTGATGTCTTCGTTCTTGATGTATGCCAAACAGCCATCGATAACTTCATTTAAGTTATGCGGTGGAATGTTGGTCGCCATACCTACCGCGATACCAGAAGCACCGTTTACTAGTAGGTTTGGAATCTTAGTCGGCAGAACCGCTGGAATTTGCTCTGTTCCGTCATAGTTAGGAACATAGTCAACGGTTTCTTTGTCTAGGTCTGCTAACAGCTCATGAGCGATTTTAGCCATGCGGACTTCGGTATAACGCATTGCCGCCGCTGAATCGCCATCAATGGAACCGAAGTTACCTTGACCATCTACCAACATGTAGCGAAGCGAGAACGGTTGAGCCATACGAACGATAGTGTCGTATACAGCACTATCACCGTGTGGGTGATATTTACCGATTACGTCGCCGACAACACGGGCAGACTTTTTATATGGTTTATTCCAATCATTACCTAGTACATTCATCGCGAACAGAACGCGGCGGTGTACTGGTTTTAGGCCATCACGCACATCTGGAAGAGCACGACCCACGATGACTGACATCGCGTAGTCGAGATATGAGCCTCTCAGCTCATCTTCAATGTTTACGGGCGTGATCTCTTTAGCTAGATCGCTCATAGAGCCAATATCCCTCTATATTTTGATCGTATATTGATACGTATAAGGTGACAAAATATAACACAAGAATAGTGGGTTCGGCATCACTTTCCCTGCCCTTTTATGATGTTGTGACCTTGGTTGTGATTCAAACGTCCACAATTTGCACATTTTGAATCTATGACTCTGAAAAGCGGCGAAAAAACACCCAACCAATTGAACGAAACTAGGATAAAAGTTACAAATGCACCATTAATGATCACTGAAGGCGTTTTCGCGTTCTAAATTGCGGTATACTCCTGCCCAATGTCGAACGAAGACAAGTCGGAACAAAGAATTGGCAAATATGGACAAGCAACAGAACGTCGATTTAGACGAAATCAAAAAATTTGAAGAGATGGCAAGTCGTTGGTGGGATCTCGAGGGCGAGTTCAAACCCCTACACCAAATCAACCCACTTCGTCTTAACTATGTGCTAGATAATGCGAACGGTTTGTTTGGCAAAACGGTTCTTGACGTTGGCTGTGGCGGCGGCATTTTAGCCGAAAGCATGGCGAAACAAGGCGCTAACGTAACGGGTCTCGATATGGGTAAAGAGCCATTGGAAGTGGCACGCTTACATGCACTAGAGACTGGCACCAAACTCGATTACGTTCAAAGCACGGTCGAAGAGCACGCGGCAGACAATGCAGGTAAATACGATGTCGTGACCTGTATGGAGATGCTAGAACACGTTCCGGACCCGGCATCGGTCATCGCATCTTGTGCCAAACTGGTTAAACCGGGCGGCCAAGTCTTCTTTTCTACCCTGAACCGCAATCTGCAGTCCTACCTGTTCGCGATTGTTGGTGCAGAAAAACTGCTTAAGATTGTGCCTGAAGGGACACACACTCACGATAAGTTTATCAAGCCATCTGAGCTTATTAAGATGATTGATGCGACGGATTTGATTGAGAGAGGCATTACTGGCCTTTCCTACAATCCACTGACCGACACCTACAAGCTTGGCAAGCGCGTAGATGTTAACTACATCGTGTTTACCGAAAAAGCGCTGTAGAAACACAAGATATAGTGAAAGCACCAATCTGGTTCGCCACGCAAACACGCCAAATTGGTGCTACAACTCACGTTAACTGTCACACACAATTTGTTTACAAAAACAAGACACTTTCGTCGGTTTTGTGTGCTGATATCGCACTTTTAATCACCTCATCAATAACTGCCAAAACTTGCCAAAGATCAAGGAATTTTTTTTCGCTTTGTTTAAAAGAAAACCGATCTGCTAGCACGTAATTTTCACAACTAAGTCGGGTCTAACTTCAATGGTAAGTATCCACTAACTGATTTTTTTCTTTCCCCTAGTTATCCACAGTTTCCTCAAATCGCCGAACTTGAAAATCTCGCTCTATAGCACTATCTTGTAACCCGTAAACCAAATGACCCCTATATCTTGTGTTGGAAGCCAATTTTTATAGGGTGACATTGATCACGAAGCCTTCGCTAAGACTCAACAAAATTTCATAAAAGCGAGGTTTCATATTGTTTTGTTAGGGAACACCTCAGAATGAACCAGCAACTTTCCGTTACTAAACGTAATGGCCGCAAAGAAAGTATCGATCTCGAAAAAATCCACCGCGTTATCGCATGGGCTGCTGAAGGCCTAGACAACGTTTCTGTGTCGCAGGTGGAACTTAAGGCTCACATCCAGTTTTATGATGGCATTACAACGTCAGACATCCATGAAACTATCATCAAGTCTGCAGCAGACCTTATCTCTGAAGACGCACCAGACTACCAATACCTAGCTGCTCGCTTGGCTATCTTCCACCTACGCAAAAAAGCGTACGGTCAGTATGAGCCACCAGCGCTGTTCGACCACGTCTCTAAAATGGTTGAAATGGGTAAGTATGACGCGCACCTGCTTGAAGACTACACAAAAGCTGAGCTAGACGAGCTGGACGACTACATCGACCACACTCGCGATCACGACTTCTCTTACGCTGCGGTTAAACAGCTGGAAGGTAAGTACTTCGTACAAAACCGTGTAAGCGGTCAAATCTACGAAAGTGCGCAGTTCCTATACATCCTTGTTGCGGCTTGTCTATTTGGCAAGTATCCAAAAGAGACGCGTCTTGACTACATTAAGCGTTTCTACGATGCGACATCGACATTCAAGATTTCACTACCTACGCCAATCATGTCTGGTGTACGTACGCCTACTCGTCAGTTCAGCTCTTGTGTTCTGATTGAGTGTGGTGACAGCCTAGATTCTATTAACGCGACAGCAAGCTCAATCGTACGCTACGTTTCACAACGTGCAGGTATCGGTATCAATGCTGGTCGTATTCGTGCCTTGGGTTCTGAGATCCGTGGTGGCGAAGCGTTCCACACTGGTTGTATCCCATTCTACAAATACTTCCAAACAGCGGTTAAATGCTGCTCTCAAGGTGGTGTACGTGGCGGTGCGGCGACTGTGTTCTACCCAATGTGGCACGGCGAAGTTCAGTCACTGATGGTTCTTAAGAACAACCGTGGTGTTGAAGAGAACCGTGTACGTCACATGGACTATGGTGTTCAGCTAAACAAACTGATGTACGCACGTCTTGTTCAAGGCGGCAACATTACGCTGTTCTCACCATCAGATGTTCCTGGTCTTTACGATGCATTCTTCGAAGACCAAGACGAGTTCGAGCGTCTATACGTTAAGTACGAGAATGATCCGTCAATCAAGAAAGAGACAGTAAAAGCAGTTGAGCTATTCTCACTACTGATGCAAGAGCGTGCGTCTACCGGTCGTATCTACATCCAGAACGTCGACCACTGTAACACTCACAGCCCGTTTGACTCGAAAGTTGCACCGGTTCGTCAATCTAACTTATGTCTAGAAATCGCGCTCCCAACTAAGCCACTAGCGAATGTTGAAGACGAGTCTGGTGAGATTGCGCTATGTACGCTGTCTGCATTCAACCTGGGTGCAATTAACGAACTTGATGACCTTAAAGATCTGTCTGACCTAGTGGTTCGTGCACTTGATGCACTGCTTGATTACCAAGACTACCCACTACCAGCGGCATACCGTTCTACTATGAACCGCCGTACTCTGGGTGTTGGCGTGATTAACTACGCTTACTACCTAGCGAAAAACGGTGTTAAGTATTCAGATGGTTCTGCAAACAACCTGACTCACCGCACGTTCGAAGCGATTCAGTACTACCTACTGAAAGCATCTGTAGAGCTTGCAAAAGAGCAAGGTCGCTGCCCATCGTTCCACGAGACAAACTACGCGAAAGGCTTGATGCCAATCGACACGTACAAGAAAGATATTGACCTAGTTTGTGATGAAGCACTTCACTACGATTGGGATGAGCTACGTGCAGAAATCATGGAATTCGGTCTACGTAACTCGACACTGACTGCGCTAATGCCTTCTGAGACTTCTTCACAGATCTCTAACGCAACTAACGGCATTGAGCCACCACGTGGTTACGTATCAGTGAAAGCGTCGAAAGACGGTATCCTGAAGCAGGTTGTGCCAGACTTTGCCAACCTAAAAGAGAACTACGAGCTACTGTGGAACATCGGTAGTAACGATGGCTACTTGCACCTTGTTGGTATCATGCAGAAGTTTGTAGACCAAGCTATCTCTGCGAATACTAACTACGACCCTAGCGTCTACGATAGTGGCAAAGTGCCAATGAAGAAACTACTTCAAGACCTGCTAACTGCGTATAAGTTTGGTGTGAAAACACTTTACTACCATAATACTCGTGACGGCGCGAAAGACGACCAGAACGACAAAGCGGCAGTTGTTGAGCAAGACGACGATTGTGCAGGCGGTGGCTGTAAGATCTAATGTGCTCAGCACACAACCTCTACAGCATTTAAGATTAGATTTCTCTGCCCTTCCTTGTGAAGGAAGGGCTTAAAAAGGATTGCAGCATCATGGCTTACAGTACTTTTACCCAAACTAAGAATAACGCGCTTAAAGAACCAATGTTCCTGGGTCAACCAGTCAACGTTGCGCGTTACGACCAACAAAAATTTGAGATTTTTGAAAAGCTGATCGAAAAGCAGCTTTCGTTCTTCTGGCGTCCAGAAGAAGTGGACGTGTCAAGCGACCGCATCGACTACAACAAGCTTCCAGAGCATGAAAAGCACATCTTCATCAGTAACCTGAAGTACCAAACGCTTCTAGACTCGATTCAAGGTCGTAGCCCGAACGTCGCTCTGCTACCGCTTGTATCTCTGCCTGAGCTAGAAACGTGGATCGAGACATGGTCATTCTCTGAGACTATCCACTCTCGTTCATACACGCACATCATCCGGAACATCGTGAACGATCCGGGTGTGGTTTTTGACGATATCGTTGAAAACGAGCACATCCTTAAGCGCGCAAAAGACATCGCACACTACTACGATGACCTGATTCAAGCGACAAACGACTACCACCGCTTCGGCGAAGGTACGCACAACATCAAAGGCGAAGAAGTTAAAGTTAACTTGTACGACCTGAAGAAGAAGCTGTACCTATGTCTGATGTCAGTAAACGCACTAGAAGCGATTCGTTTCTACGTGAGTTTCGCTTGTTCATTCGCATTCGCAGAGCGTGAGCTAATGGAAGGTAACGCGAAGATCATCAAGCTGATTGCTCGTGATGAAGCGCTACACCTAACCGGTACTCAGCACATGATTAACCTGCTTCGTAACGGCCAAGACGACTTCTCATTCATGCAAATCGCTGAAGAATGTAAGCAAGACTGTTTCGACCTATTCAAAGAAGCGGCAGAGCAAGAAAAAGAGTGGGCAGAATACCTATTCAAAGACGGCTCTATGATTGGTCTAAACAAAGACATCCTCTGTCAATACGTTGAGTACATTACCAACGTTCGTATGCAGGCGGTTGGTCTTGATGCGGCTTACCCAGAAGCAACATCGAACCCAATTCCTTGGATCAACGCTTGGTTGTCTTCAGATAACGTACAGGTTGCACCACAGGAAGCGGAAATCAGTTCTTACCTTGTAGGTCAGATCGACAACGAAGTAAGCGCAGACGACTTTGAGGGCTTCGAACTTTAATGCCAACCATCAAGATAAACTCTATCACCACGATCGAGTCTAACCCTTCTAACACCGTCCTTGAGACGATGGAGCAAGCTGGGTTAGAGCCAGAATATAACTGCCGAGATGGTCACTGCGGTGCCTGTCGCTGCACGCTGGTTTCAGGCGAAGTGGAGTACGTAGGGTTTGCGATGGCCTATACACAAGCAAATGAAATTTTGCCGTGTATTTGTCGAGCGAAAACCGATATTGAGCTCGATAATATTGCGCATCAGTTGAAGAAGCGAGCATAGCGCTTTATGAAAAGAGTGCTATCTCCTCAAGTAAAAAACGGCTCTTATGAGCCGTTTTTTGTATCTGATTCCAGCAAAATTAATTCGCTACATGCTCTAGAGACGAGTGATGAAGCGTAATTCTCAACTGTCCCTTATCATCTTTCACAAATGTCCACGTCTTATCAACGGATGTCACTTCGCCAGCTGCGTTAGTAAAGTGAACCTTACCCATGGTATTCACGCTGTTGCCAGCAACTAAAATACCTGCGTTATCAATGCGACATTCCGTCCAGTTTTTCAGAGCAAAACCAGAGTCTTCAGGATAGCTGTCGTTACCTCCTACAAAGTAAGACAAGGCACCTTCGCTATCGAGTCTAAACGTTTGTGGGCTGACGGTAAGAGTTGGCTTAAACAGCACTGACCCCATTTCATAACCGTAAGCACTGTCGATGACCTCGCGAGCAAGCGATTCCGCTGCTTGGTGTCCCTTCTCTTCATAGGTTTGGCTGATATGTACAACCGCATTACACCAATCTTCTTGTGCAGAAACCACTTCCACCTTACTGATGACTTCTCCTGCCCCACTTGCATATACCGCAGTAGAAATTGGTAACACGAACATCGACGCTAATAGAGAGTTAACTTTCATAATCTTTCCTTTTTTAAACTTACCCGCCGAACCATCGCTTGCGCGTTAACGGCATAACGGCGTAGGCCTTTCGAACTTGGTTAACTAAAAATCTATCAGCTTGGCGGTTTAAAGATATCGAATCCTGCCCTCAAAGCTGCATATCAGATATGCGAAGTCTCGCCTTGCCATAAGGTGTTAATAATTAGCTCTGAGCACTCTCAGTGCATTGCGTTGCGGGTTTGACCGCTTACTATTTTACGGTTCAAAACCGCTCGCTATGGAGAGTCAACAGCACAGGCAAGTGTGAAACGTCAACCAAACGCTCTAATGAGCAAAAGTGGTGTCTCTATGATGAAATATCTCTTTCTCGCTACTGTGATTGCCTCCGCACTCGGCTGTGTCACCAAGCCCCAGCACTATCACCACACGTCAGGTAGTATTCGTGTCAACAAGCAAGCTGAAAGTGATATCGCCTCTGTGATAAAAATGGCTAGACGGTCTCAGCCCAGTGAACAGAGTGGATTTCGTCTACTAAATGATCCTGTCGATGCGCTGGTCACGAGAGCGGCACTGATTAGCAGAGCTGAGCATTCTGTCGATATCCAATATTACATCTACAAAAATGATTTCAGCGGAGCACTGCTGCTAGACGAAGCCAAAAAAGCGGCAGAGCGCGGTGTGCGAGTTCGGATTTTACTCGACGATTTTGGCAGCTTTGGTATCGATGACGTCCTCATCACCCTCGACCAGCACCCAAACATCGAAGTGCGTCTTTTCAACGCCTTTCGAAGAAACCGCACCCTCATTGGCCAGCTCACTTTTGGACTTGGCCACACTACACGGCGCATGCACAACAAAGCACTCATCATCGATAATCAAGTAGCCATCGTTGGTGGACGGAACATTGGAGATGAATATTTTGGTGCGAATCCTGACATCGTATTTGAAGATATTGATGTGCTGTTAACCAATCCGGCAACCAACCAAATTTCGACATCCTTTGACGAGTTCTGGAATCACGAAAGAGCCAAACCTGCGAGTAGCCTAATTAGAAAAGTCCCCTTAGACAAAGACATCGTCGCGAAAACCCGCGCCCTAAAGAGCACCTCTACAATACCGGAAACAAGAAGCTACATAGAAGCTGTTAGCCAGAAACTCGCTCGCGCCAAGCTCAATAGCGAAGAGTTACAGTTCTCGTGGGCATTCTCTGAGGTAAAGTACGACTCGCCCAGTAAAGTCACCGTTGCACGAGATCGCTACGATCTTATGTGGTCTTCACAGATCAGTCACATGGTCGATAAGCTCGAACATCAATTGACCATAGTCTCGCCCTACTTTGTTCCCGGCCAAAAAGGGATGGATTTTTTCGCTGGCCTGCGACGCAGAGGTATTCAAGTTACCGTTATTACTAACTCTTTGAAGTCGACCGATGTTGCTATCGTTCATTCAGGTTATTCAAGGTATCGAAAACAGCTGCTGGATATGGGTGTGACTCTGTATGAAATCGATGGGCGGGAAAAACAGAAGCTCGACAAAGACAGTTTAAACGCATGGTTCGCATCTCGTTCAAGCCTACACGCTAAGCTATTCATCTTTGACGAAAGAACGGTGTTTATTGGCAGCCCCAACTTTGATCCGCGCTCCTTCTATGAGAACACAGAAATTGGTGTCTCAATACACTCTCCAGAGCTGGCAGTTGACCTAAACCAAGCGCTTGAGGATGTGGCCACGGTAAACGCATTTCACGTGACTGTAGACGCTCACGGCGGATTAATGTGGATGAAAGGCGAGGAACGCTTCGACAAAGAGCCAGGGGCAAGTTGGTGGAAACGCACATCAAACTACTTGATGCGTTTTTTGCCAGTCGAATCGCAGTTATAAAAAAGCGAGACCCGTTATTCGACAGGATCTCGCAATTCTTCCAGCACAGTAATCGCACCTTTCTCAACTTCTATTGAACCCGCTTCGGTAAGCGCTTTTAATGATCGACTCACCGAGTTGCGAGACATACCTAAAATCGTAGATAGCTGCTCATTTGAAAGGGTAAGTGTAGAACTGTTCACTGTATCACCAAGTAACGTGAGCGCTAAATGTACTTTGCGATCCATATCTTTCTCATGACTCCAGTAGAGTAACTGTGCAAAATACATGGTCTTCTTGGCCTGTGTTCGCACCAATAATTTATTCAGCTCTAAATTTTCGTCTAGCAAGGACTTAATGATTGCTGCTGGAACAAGCACAACCCGCGCCTTAGACCAAGATTGAATGACAGTATTGACTTTATTGGCCATGATAATTGGATTCTCGAAAATACTCGAACCACTCCCGAGTAACCCGACAAGCCTATTAACGCCATCATGATCAACACGCTCTACCCCAAACACCCCATCCATCACTAAGGCAAAATGCGTCGGCTCTTGCCCTCTTACTCCAAGAAAGTCGCCAACTTGAACGGTTTGAACCGTGCCCACCTCAAGAAAAAGGTCAGCTAAGTCTATGGGAACATTAAATACTTTCGCTATTTCCAATGCTGTCGTCATACGCCGCCGAGTTCGGTTAATCACACTGCTGTTGATTATAGACTGCATACTCTTAACGACTCAAACTCTGGATTCGGCTTACAATGATTAACTGCCACTTCTGGCAAAGATTCACCGATAAGCGCAGTTCGCTCAAAATCAAACTGATCGAGTATATGACGAATTAGGTTAAGTCTGCCGGTTCGCTTACAGTTGTTGTCCACGATGTACCATGGACAATGTTTCGTATGGGTTTTGCGAAACATGCGTTCTTTAGCGCGAGTGTAATACAACCACTTGTGACGAGACTTAAGATCCATAGGTGATAGCTTCCAACGCTTAGTCACTTTGTTTAGTCGTTCATGAAAGCGATTCTCTTGAGTCTGATGTGTGATAGAAAGCCAATACTTCAGCACAATCACACCCTGCCTAACCAAACTTTTCTCGAACGATGGGCAATCTTTTAGAAAGCTCGCGACTTGCTCTTCACTTGCGAAATTCATGACAGACTCTACGCCAGCTCGGGTATACCAACTGCGATCGAAGATAACCATCTCACCCTCACTAGGCATCTCTTTTACCCAGCGCTGAAAGTACCACTGTTTTTCTTCCGCATCCGTTGGTTTACCTTTTGCGACGACCCGAACGTGGTTAGGGTCGAGCTTATCGACAATCCGCTTGATGCTGCCACCTTTACCAGCAGAGTCTCTACCCTCAAAAACGATCACGACTTTGAGGCCGTTTTTAATAATGTGCCCTTGAAGCTGAACTAACTCTTCTTGAAGCTTTTTTAGCTGCTTCTTGTACTTCTTTTTCTTCATTGTCTTATTATCAAGTGCACTATTCATTGTTCAGCTTCTGATCCTCTTTTAGGTTGCGAGCCTTGATAAACTCTTGCACATTCTTTGGAAGTACAGGGCCGTAGTTGCCTAAGCTGCCGCAACAGACGCTAATACAGACTTCTTTTAGCTCGTTGCCCTTGTCACACACTTTTTTGACAATTCCCTTTTCTGCTTTGACTCCTAAAAACACACTCAAGAAAACCATTACTGCGATTGCTATAAACACAACAATAAGCATGCTGTCACCTTTCTATTAATAGAGTTAATAATTGATAGAGATATTAGATAAGAAAAGAGCCCCACCCGAGCCAAGAGACCATCCTTGGAGTCCGCTCTGGGCGGGGCAAACCATTAAATCGTTAAATCGTTAATTCGTTAGAACGCGTAATACAAGGTTGCTGAAACACCACCTAACGCATTGAGTCGCTCTGCTGCTTCGCCGTGTAGAATTTCTACATCGACATTGTTCGTCATCGCTTCTACCAGAACCATGTTGAACTTCTGAGCGTTCACTGGGTGTGGCAAGTAGATGCGTCGTACCTGACCGTTTTCCAGCGCGGTCATGACTGCATCCAGACCAAATGCGCTGCGGTCACAAGTGTTTTTACGAATCAGTAGTTCTTGTACCAGAGACGTATCTTGCACCTGCTCATACTCATCTGCGATAACTCGAACCATGCGCTTTAGATCGCGCTCAGATACCTTGAATGGGATCGGCTCAATGGATACCAGACGCTCAGCTACCGTATGGTGCAGTTCATTAGCCACCTGCTTAGCAATCTTTAGGTTTCCACCTAAAATGATGCGATCAAAATCCGTGTCTTCCATAAAGTGGGCATTGATCTCTTCTGCCGCACTGCCATAGATACGTCTTTCTGTATCAAGGTCGCGCCTTTCTGAAGCTTGCGTGCGTGACTTCTTGCCACCTGGTCGCAAGAAAACACCGCTTTCTACACCACTATCAATAAGTTGCTCGCTGCCGTTTGTGTTTAGGTTTACAGAGATAACGCGGTGTTCTTTTTCAGAAAACAGTACCACTAGGTACTTGCCGTACCGGTGCAGTTGAGAAAGTAGTTCAGAAACCTGAGGTAGCCCGAAGTGCACCTTGTTTTCCACAGGAAGCGGTAAGTCAACGATCATGCCATCTACAAAGTCAGTAAGAATCATTGCCGCCTTGCCACGAGGCTCATGCTGAGCAAATGCTTCCAGTGTTTTTTCTTCAATGTATTCCCAAGTGAGCGCAGTGCCGACCTTGCTCTCTGCATCTGCCTTTTGCTCTGGCGTTAGCATGTCGAACTGGTTCTTTAATTCAATCATCCAAGCTGGACGCTCACGCTGGTTGGTGTAATCGCTTGGGTCCAAGTTAGCGTACACCGTCATCATGTTTGACTTAGTTTCTTGGTGGTCATCGATGTAGCTACGAAGTGACACAAACAGGTCTTGAATTGTATTGTTCATAATGTTTTCTCATTGATTGAATACGTTTAACTGTTCCTGCACGCACTCTTAGTGCACAGGATTTGCGAACTGTTGAATTAAGCTCTTGGCACATCTGACAGACACGAGCATTATCGAGCGATAGTTAAATCGCTGAATAAGGACGAGATGCCAGCGTAAGGACTCATGACCACCTTCGGTCACGCACCCTGTCTTTACCCTTAACAAAGAGCACTCGTCATGACCCCAAATCTTGATAACTTCGACCTAAGCCTACTTCCTGTTGTTAGAAGCCTTGTAAAGTACAAAAGCACTAAAGCAACGGCTCTTCATCTAGGTATCTCTCAAGCCAGCGTCAGCCGTAATGTCGCCAAAATAAATCAAGCCTTCGGACAAAATCTCTTTACCCGTAGCGCCCATGGCATGGAGGCATCACCTCTTGCTAGGCGTTTGGCGAGTGTGACTGACCAAATGTTAGCCCCGCTTCAAAATGCGCTCGACGAGTTATCTGATTTTGATGCCACTCTCTACTCTGGTGACGTCTCTTTGGTCATTGACCCTTACATCCTTGAGGAACAAGCTGATGCACTGACCAAAGCCTGTGCTGACGCTTTTCCTAACGCCAAGCTTTCTTTTGACATTTGGCACCCTAATGCCGCTGAGGGGCTTAAATCAGGTGACTACCACTATTGCATTACCGACCAAGACATCGTGCTACCTCAAGCGATATACCAAGAGAAGCTTTACGAGGAGTCTGCGGTGATCATTGCTCGTGAGCATCACCCTATCCTCTCTGCTCCTTTTGATTTAAGTGATATACAGGGTTTGCCAATCGTCTCCATTCCTGCTCCCGATGGACACAAATCAACATTCAATATTGAAGGTCTGTTTCGTAATACCGAACTGGAACCCAATATTGTTTTGCAAACACTTAATTTACGCTCAGCCGCCAGTTATTTAAAAAATAGTGACGCTATTATGTTTGGTAGTCCTTCATCGGCAATGCATTACCAAGGCATTGAAACTTACTCTATTAGTAAGATTAACGTTAACCTTCCTCACTACGATATATATGGCGGGTTTAGCCAAATAAAAAGAAATAACCCGTTAACTCAACATGTCCATAGTGTGATTCAGGGAGCGTTTAGAAACAAGCAATTCCCGTTTCAATAATGAATAGCTGATATGCAATGTCGAAATAAATTATTCATGTATATTGAATATCGAAGCGCGGCAGACTCGCGTTAAACTAATTTTCAATAGAGGTAATAATGATTATCGCAAGATTCTTCTTAATGATGGCTATATTCTTTGAGGTAGCAGGTACGAGCTCAATGAATGTTGCTGGTCAAGGAGGAAACATTCTTAACTACGTATTAATGTACGTTCTAATTTCAGTTTCTTACTACTTTCTTGCTCTTGCAGCTAAAAAGATCCCAATCGGTATCGCCTATGCTTGCTGGGAAGGTTTGGGTATTGCTCTGATTACTTTAGTGTCCATCTTCTATTTTGGCGCGACACTCAATATGCAAGAAATTTTCGGATTAGTACTCGTTGTCGCTGGTGTTGTTATGGTGACACTTGGTGAGGAACACCACACAGAACAGCCTGAGCCAGTAAAAGTAAAGAGCGTTACTAAACCAAAGATTCGAACCGCTAAGTTAAGGTAGGAAGCAAACATGAACTCTATTCTAAACATCTATTTTGGATACGTAGTGCTTGCAGCACTGTTAGACGTTGCCGCTAACATGGCGCTATCAAAGTCTGAAGGTTTCAAGAAGCGCAAATGGGGCTTCTCAGCTATCGCTTTGGTACTACTTGCGTTCACGCTTTTGGCACAGGCGGTAAAAGGTATTGACCTTGCGATCGCTTACGCAAGCTGGGGGGCAATCGGTATTCTCGGTACGGCATTAGGCGGCTACCTACTATTTAACCAAAAGCTTAAGAAAATTGGTTGGGCGGGCATCTTTACAGTTATTGCGGCAATCATTGTATTGAAAACAGCTTAATCTCGCTTTTAAAAACACTGAATATATAAGTTAGCGCGGAGAAAGGATATTTGGGGGGCTCATCCATGCCTGAATAATAATAACATGATGAGCCATCTTTTCTCCGCCACCTTTTCCCCAATATTTTCACAATTAATAATCGCTATCACAGTTGAATATTATGAACTTTTATAAGAATCCTCCAAGAACACTGTTATCACAACTAAGTGATGAAGAAATATCTGCAGTCGTTGCACTGTACAGTGTCAGCACTCAGTTTGGTCAAGGCGCATACCTATTTAATCGAGACATTGGCATATGGCTGAGCGATTTGTCCTTCCAAGTTCAACTTCCTGATAACAATGGACTTGGATTTTATACAATAGAGCGTGAAGTACTTGATTCACTTGTACGCAAGAGCATTATTCAAAAGCAAAATACGATTCTATCTAGATGCCTACAGAAAATCTCTGCCTATCAGATTACTCCAAAAATAAAAGAAAAAATTGGCAACTGGCTAATAGAAAATGAAATCTCACTACCGATCTTAGTCGATTTCAATCTAAGCGCATCGCTAAAAGGCTAATCACTATGAATCTCAACGTTCAGGAGCTTGAAGACTACACCTATTCAAGGGACTACCAGGACCAATACATTGACGAGTTTGTTCACAGTAGTGATGACAGACAACTGCAATTTCTGATGCTCAATGATGTCGAGCATTGTGTTTTTGTTTTGCAGCACTGCCCTCATGGGCAAGTTCAGCATCTTCTTGAAGAGCTAGAAATGCTCGGACATGACAAAAAAGTTCGCTACATCGCGATGCAGCTCGGCATTATCCACTCAGAAGCAGAGACCAACCGTGACTACCTGACCACGAGTGTCGGAGAGCATGTATTCCAGCGAATAGGCTGGATTATTACGTTGGCACTGCTTGGTATTGTTTCCGGCCTGATCATTGCGAAATATGAAGATACCTTAAGCACCTTAGTTTTGCTTGCTGTGTATATGCCGGTCATTGCAGCTGCTGGTGGTAACACGGGCAGCCAAGCGGCAACGCTGGTGATCAGGGCACTTGCCACTGGTGAACTAAAAAAACAGCAATGGCTTCAGGTTGCTTGGAAGGAGCTACGAGTTGGCACACTCATCGCCATTGTGTTGGCAATCATTATTGCGGCGCGCGTTCTTATATTTAGTGGCGCAACAAGCCACTCCGGATTCGCACTCACAGACATCGCTTTTGCTATTTCGGTAGCGCTATTTATTCAGGTGGTTATTTCGACCGTCTTGGGTGGTGTCCTGCCAATCGTGGCTAGGGTCTTTAAGCTCGATCCTGCCGTACTTGTGAGCCCGGTACTTGCCTCTATCGTCGACATCTCTGGCATCTGGATTTACTTCACCATCGTCAGCCAATATCTCGGCATTCGATGAGAAAACTCAGTTATTTTATTTTTTATATTCACTTCCCCAAATGGATGTAATTCATTTCAACGGACTGGCTAAACATTGGAGATATCAATGTGAAAACACCATGGTTCAACATCAGTACAGCTGGTGCAATCAACAACCTTCAGACCACTAAGAGCTCAGGGTTATGCTCGGCTGAAGCGGCATCTCGCCTTGAACACTATGGCGAGAATGCCCTCACAGAAGCAGCTGCAAAGCCAATGTGGCAACTCTATCTAGAGCAGTACAAAAACCCGCTCGTATTCATTCTGGCCATTGGTTCGATTGTGTCAGCAATGACAGGTCATATGGTTGACGCGATTGCGATTGCGGTGATCATTATGATCAATACTGGCATCTCTTTCTGGCAAGAGCGTAAAGCTCATAAAGGGATGCAAGCGTTAAAGGAAATGGCTGCACCTCAAGCCGAGGTTATTCGTGACTCGAACTGGCAAATGATTCCGGCAAAGGAGTTGGTACCTGGCGATATTATCAAGCTCAACACCGGTGATATTCTGCCTGCGGACGTTCGTATTTTGGAGGCGCATCAGCTTGCTATCGACGAAGCAGCATTAACCGGTGAATCTGAGCCAGTGACCAAATCTGTGGATACGATTGGCGACCAAGACGTAACGCTCGGTGACCAAAAGAACATGGCGTTTATGACCACAATGGTGACCACAGGTAATGGACTTGGTGTCGTGACTGCCACAGGCATGCAAACTGAGGTGGGTCACATCGCTGAGATGATGAACCAGACACCTCTGACTAAGTCGCCAATGCAAGTTCGCATGGACAACCTTGCGCATCTATTGCTGTTTGTTGGACTTGGCATCGTGGCCCTAGTCTGTGGTGTCGGTTTCTATCATGGTATGCCTGTTCTCGACATTTTGACGACAGGTATTTCATTGTCTGTTGCCGCCATACCAGAGGGATTGCCGACTGTTGTGACTATTGTACTCACGATGGGCTCGACGCGCATGGCGAAAAACAACGCTCTTGCGAAGCAGCTTTCTGCTATCGAGTCGCTAGGATCAGTGACGGTTATCTGTTCGGACAAAACCGGTACGCTTACTCAAAACCAGATGCAAGTGGTTAAAGCCTACGACACCACGAATCACTTTTGGGACGTAACAGGTAAAGGCTTTGAGCCAAAGGGCGAGTTTGTCGCAGACGGTCACGACAATCGTCTTGCACACGCGTCAAGCCTGAATCAAGGACTGCTGATTTCTGCACTATGTAGCGACTCAAAAGTCATAGAACAAGACGGTAAGTTAGTCGTACAAGGCAGCCCTACTGAAGGCGCAATGGTGGTGGCGGCAGCGAAGGCTGGTTTTGTCAAAGATGCTCTGCTATGTGATGGTGGCTACCAAATCATCAAGAAGTTCCCGTTTGATTCCACTCGCAAGATGGCTTCAGCCGTGGTGAAGTCTCCAAATGGCGATTACTTTCTTGCAGTCAAAGGCGCGCCAGATGTGCTACTAACCAAGGCATCTAGCTTCCAGACTGGAACTAACTTCGCGGGTATGAGTGCGACTCAATTCGACAACGCAAAACAAGCCTTCGAAACCGCAATTGATCGTTTTGCCAATCAAGCTCTTCGCACTATCGCGGTTGGCTTTAAGCCGCTTTCAACAAATCAGCTTGATCTCGAGGCAAGCGATTTAGAGCAAGATTTTTGCCTTACCGCACTGTTTGGCATTATCGATCCACCAAGGCCAGAAGTGAAAGAAGCCATCGAGCAGTGCTACCGCGCAGGTGTTCGTACTGTGATGATCACTGGTGATCACGCAGCCACAGCTAAGGCTATCGCGAAAGAAATTGGCATCATACGTAGACCAGAACACAAAGTTCTTACGGGCACCGAGCTTGACCATATGGACGATAATCAGCTTCGAGCGATTTGTCCTTCTGTCGCTGTGTTTGCTCGCGTGACGCCTGAGCACAAACTAAGAATCGTCAAAGCGCAGCAAGAGAATCTTGAAGTGGCGTCTATGACAGGTGACGGCGTGAACGACGCCCCTGCCCTCAAACGAGCAGATATCGGTGTTGCCATGGGTATCACGGGGACATCCGTTGCTAAAGATTCAGGTGATATGATTTTGCTTGATGATAACTTCAGCACCATTGTTAAGGCAGTACGCCAAGGTCGTCAGATTTTCGATAACCTGCGAAAGTTCATGCGACAAGCATTGACAGCTAACGTCGCAGAGGTATCGGTCATTCTGTTCGCTTTCCTTGCGATGGGACCTGAAACCGTTTTGCCACTGACGCCATTGATGATTCTATGGGTGAACTTGGTATCCGATGGCCTACCTGCTTTAGCGCTGGGTATGGAGCCTCAAGAGCATGACTTGATGGATAGAAAGCCTCGCAAACGAAACGAGCCATTCTTTTCTGATGGTCTAGGTGTGAGAATTCTTACCCGTGGTTTGGCGCTGGGTGCGCTCAGCTATGTCTCGTTTGCGTGGGCACTGAACAGTGGTTTTAGTACGCAATATGCTCAGACTATTGCGTTCTTGATGCTGATCTTTGCACAGCTTTGGCATCTGTTCGATAGCCGAACGTTTACCACGCTGTTTAGAAAGAATCCGTTCACCAACCTATACCTGTTAGGTGCGATTGCATTGTCGGCTACGCTGTCACTCTGTGTGGTCTACACCTCAATGGGTCAATACGTGTTTAGCACTGAGCCTCTGGCTTTGCATCACCTATCATGGATTGTGATCGTATCGGGCGGTCTAACATTCGTGTTGTCATCAGTGAAAGAACTGACTAAGACGAAGTGGCTATAACTCGTAGCCACTGTTAGCCATAAACTAATCATCAGAGGGCGGTCTTAGTACCGCTCTCATTTTGCCCGCCATTGAGTGCTCTTTTTTCAGTGCTCTCAACATATCTCTCCATTCTGCAAAGGTTACAGTTAAAGGGTTAAAACTATTAACCGGCTTACTGATACCATACCGCACTGTTTCTACCTCCGGTTCAAAGGTGCCAAACAGCCTATCCCATATAATCAGCACGCCAGCGTAGTTTTTATCGATATACTGAGCGTTGACCCCATGATGCACACGGTGGTGAGAAGGCGTGTTAAACACCCATTCCAATGGCCCGAGTTTTCGAATCCACTGAGTATGCACAAAGAACTGAAGTCCCAGGTTGAGTAAAACCACAAACACCACCCATTTGGGTTCGAATCCAATAATGACGAGGGGCATCCAAAATAACCACATGCCAGCCAGCGGATACATCAGGCTTTGACGAAATGCAGTGCTGAAATTCATGTTCTCCGAGCTATGGTGAACAACGTGTGCCGCCCACATCCAACGCACTCTATGACTGGCGCGATGGAACCAGTAATAAAAGAAATCTTGCAGCAGTATAAGGAGCAGGAACATCGGAAGCGACATTTCAATGTTAAATAGCTTCCATCCAAACACGAGTAGATAAAGCTTAGCTATGAATAAACCTGCCATTAAATCAGACAGTTGATGTAATCCCGCAAGAGAAAAGTTACAGGCTAACTCCTTGAAAGAGTATCGTGCCGAAGCGGGTAGTCTGTTGTTTCTTTGCCCTAACCAATATTCCAGCCCCATCATGAGCAGAAAAATAGGGGCTAAAGCAATCAGTAGTAATTCAGGTTTATCCGCGAGGGTTTCCATACTTGTCCTTGTTCCTATTTTACCTAGTCATTGCTTACCATTTGGCGTAATGATCTTCCGTCAGACCCAGTACATTCTCCAGCGGATAGGTACGTCCATTCGATAGTGAAATCGTCCCAGAAAACGTGCCCACAAATTGGCGAAAGTTACTTTTAAGTAGCCAAAGGTTGAGTCGCTCCTTGCGCACATTTTTAGGGGTAAATCGAAGATCAATCAGCCCGTTAGAGTCGTAAATTCTCCAAGCAGAGTCGGGATCGTGTCGATCAAACTCAAACAGCACGGCCGGAAGAAGCACTCTTTGCCCATCTACCCATAAGGCATTCTCGCTCACCCCAGTTTCATTAACGCCAGCCGCGAGATTTAACCCTATTCGGGTTCCTTTAAAATCTGCGCTGATGCTCGCCCAGCGCCAGCTTGTCTCACGGCGCATAAATCCCGCAGAAAAGTCATAGCCTGCCCGCGCGTTGCTGAGCGAAACAGACTTGCCAGCGACGTTCAAACTGCCAGAGACATTGAGGGCATTGTGCTTTTGAGTGTAGGTCCAGCCCGCATAACCGGTAGGCGAACTCACCATAATAGGCGCGCTGTCATGACTCGGCGGCGTCAGTGTTATATCCATAGAGAAGTGCTTTGATTTAACCGCAGCACTCCAGACACCTTCTTCGATTTGTAACGTCAGTGCGCCGCCGTTGAACACGGCTTTCCCTTGCCAAGGCGACGACGTCATGAAATAGCCAAGCCCTAATGGTCGAAGCCAGCTTTGTTCTAGCAGCTCATTTCGCTTGATGTCGTAGAGGTAGCAAAAGCTATTGCCTACATAACGTATGTCGGCGATCGCAAAACCAATGACATAATCTGGCGTAAACACGCTAATGAACTGGAACTGTTTGTAGTGGAAGTACTTGGCAACCGAACTGCGCTGTTTGTCCATGGTCGAGAAATAGCGAAAACTCTCTACGTTCAGCTGCTCTGGTATAGACGTGAGATATCCCTGCAACGGACGCCCAGTCTCATCGATTAAGGTTTTAATTTGCTGAATTGACGAGAGTTCCATACTCGGGCACCCATAGCGTGATTATAGATTGTACAAGTATGAATCAGATTTTATGGACTCGACGAAGGTTAGAGCAAAAGCACCAAAGCGATCACAGTTTCAATAATTTCCGTTAAGAACTACGTAAAAAATGTGGCACAAAAAGAAAGGGCTGACGCATAGGTCAGCCCAAAAGGAATGAATATTTTGGTTTAATCGACTGTCGACAAAATTGAATCGGCGGTACCCATAGATACGCTCTTATCAGCTACATGACGACCACCGTCGTCATAAAGCGAGATTCGGAAACCATCGTCAGACAGGATCTCTTCCATAGGAGCCTTCAACCACATAGCTGCTATATCACCGCACTTTTTACTGAACGCTTCACCAAGCATGATTTGCTCATTAGCTACTTGATAAAACACTCTTATTTTAGATTGTTGGATCATATCTCCCCCCTCCTGCACACCACTATATTTAGGGTGAACATTGATTTTAATCAATTGGAGAAAAACAGCTACTCTCAAAAATGAGAATTTGAAATTCCCTTTAGAGATCAGATTATTGTGAACTAGATCCAATTTTCATATATAAATAACTAAAAAGCATATTCAACCAATCGCATTTCAAAGCAAATGGATCAAGATAGCTTCTCAAGCGGCAGGAATATATCTTGAGTTCTCGTTAAGAACCCGTAGTCAGGAAACATCGGTTGATTGTCTAGATATCGACGCAACATGTCGCCAGCAACCGTACTGATCACGGTTTTGACACTCTTTTCGTTATAGCTTCTTTGCAGTTTAAGCGTCTGCCCCCACTCTCCTTTTGGTGTTGAGATTGCAACAGAGAACTGCTCATTTTCTAATTTGCCTGTCGAGATAGCGATGTCTGCCGAACAGTTTCCTTTCGTTGCTCCTGCCAGTGCCAATGTTGCACCCAACTGTTCGCTATCACGATCTAACGGAGATGCGGTTTTGGAACCTAAGATCCACGTCGCCCCGCAACACTGCGATACTTTCTCACTGTCTTGCAACCAAGACGCTAAACAACCCTTGGTGGAGTGTTCCGAGATGGCAATGGTCGGCTTATGCACTTCAACTAGGTGTCCGATACGCTCCAACATAGGCTCATCGACACTGACGACATTGCTATGTAGCAGTTTCTCTATCATGGCAAGTACGCGAGCACCGATTTCTAAGTCGTCAGAGGGGCCAAACAGCTTTACTTCAATGAACGGCAAGTAAGAGCGGTAGCCTAGTTCATAATCGGCAGGAAGCTGTAAGTTCGATAGTGTGTCAGCAATACCAGACTCAGACAGACCGAAGGTATAAATACGTCGACAGACTCGACCCTGTTGATTTGGGAACTGAGCTTTTAGGTCGGGGATGATCTGCTCAATGGTCATCTTCTTAAACTCACTGGGCACGCCCGGCGTAAAGTAAAACAAGCAGTCATTGATCATCATTTTGAAGCCACAAGCGGTGCCAATAGGGTTATCCACTACCGAGGCATTAGCGGGCAACATTGCTTGCTTGATATTGCTCTCAGGCATAAGTTTACCGCGTTTCGCGTAGAAGGATTTTAGGTTATCGAGCCATCCTTGATTCAATACCAAAGGCTCGTCCGCAGCTTCCGCCGCTACTTCAGCGCTCAGATCATCCGATGTAGGACCTAAACCACCGTTCACAATGACGACATCTAGGTTGAGACTCAACATCACCAACTCTTGCAGCAAAGACGCTCGCTGGTCACCAACCGTCGAGCGTTTATACATAGAAAACCCATGCTCATAAAAGACACGACTGAGCCAAGCGGCATTGGTGTCCACAATGTCACCATATAGAACCTCTTCTCCAGTACTCAGCATCGCTATTTTAGGCATGATCTCTCCTTATTTGTTTTTCTTTAAGAATGACATGAGTTAAAGAAATAGCAATAGCGACAACTAAGCAAATCATAGGATTAGCAGAACCTTTACCAAACCATACTGTACGGTCGGTATGGGTATGGTTATAATGGTCAATCTACTCGTGGGAAGTGAACTATGGCAGATTTAAAACAAACACTACTGAATGCAGGTTTTGAGCTTATCAGCGAGCATGGTTTTGCTGGTATCGGCATCATGAAGATTATCCAACAAGCAAACGCAACCAAAGGCTCTTTCTACCATCACTTCAAATCGAAAGAAGACTTCGGACGCCAGCTGCTTGAGGACTACTTCGAGGATCACCTCGCCACTGTCATCTCATACCTCAGCGATGAAGATGTGCCGTTTGCCGATCGCGTTTTGAATTACTTCGAGTTCTGGTCCGAATCAAAAGTCACAGACGAGTTTCAAATTAAATGCTTAGTGGTCAAACTTTCCGGTGAGATCGCAGGAACCTCTTCAAGCATGCAAGCCGAGCTCGATAAGGGAGCTGAAAAAGTCATTAATCGAATGGCGGATTACTTCACCGAGGGGAATACGCTAGGTGTCATGTCTATCTCTGAACCTTATGCGGCATCTCGCTCCCTTTACGCTAAATGGCTAGGCGCGACCTTACTTTGTGCGGTCCAAAAGGATAGAACTCATTTAGAGCAAGCGATGCGTGAAACCGCGCAGTTGGTCGGTAGCAACTAGTTTTATTAAACACTCATACTTTTGCTGTAAAAAAGGGCTGTTTCCAGCCCTTCGTTCATTTAACGCCCTATTCCCGATGCATCGACAGCTTCAGGCTCAAACGTCAGTGGCGGCCACTCTTTGAAGGTCTCTAAGTGCTGCTTAACCGCAGCTTGCGCAGGGCCAAATGCCCACATTTTTTTACCCATCCAGTTAATGTACATCCCGGATTCTTCTGCAGCTCGCTCGTAAGGGTCTCGTCGAAGATTAAACAGCAATGGCGCGTTAAGCTCTTCTTTTGGTCCACTCCAGCCGTGATTTTGCACCACAAAGTGTGCCTTCCAGTCACCAACTCGCACTGCCTGCAACCTATCACGCTCATAGTAGATGATCTCTTTACGATTTGAAGGCCCCTGCTCTGTTAGCATCGACATTTGGTTATAGCCATCTAAGTGCGCTTTGTAGCCCTCATAGCCCGTCAACATCTGCTCTTTCAGGTCACTTGGTCCACCAGCAGCCTCAACGAGCGTTGGCAACCAATCCATCCCATCAAACATACCGTTGTGAACTTTACCCGCTGGGATTTTTCCTGGCCAACTGACCAGCAGCGGCGCTCTTACACCCCCCTCCCAGGTTGAGCCTTTTTCACCATGAAATGGCGTCATACCACCATCGGGCCAAGTCATGATCTCTGGGCCATTATCCGCCGTGAAAATCACTATGGTATTGTCTGCGACACCCAACTCTTCGAGCTTGGCGAGCATTTCCCCTACGTGATCATCAAGGTCTTTCATCACCACTTCTTGCAATCCCCAGCCGTTTTGTCCAAGCATGGCCTCATACTCAGGTGATAAGTGCGTCCATACGTGACCCCTTGATGGGCAATACCAAGTAAAGAATGGCTTATCTTCTTTGACGGCACGCTCAATAAAGTTGATGGCGTGTTTGTTCACTTCATCGTCTAAAGTGCGCATTCGATCTGTGGTCAATGGACCGTCATCCGTGATGGTTTGCCCACCTTTGCCATCAGATTTCGCATGAATTACATTTCGAGGGGCAAACTTCTGAAACGCCTCGTCTTTAGGCCAGTCCGGATCTTCGGTGTATTCCATTGCGTTTAGGTGATACAACCACCCCCAATACTCATCAAAACCGTTCATCGTAGGCAATACCGCATCTAGGTCACCAAGATGGTTTTTACCAAACTGACCTGTCGTATAGCCCAATGTTTTGAGGATTTCTGGTAAAGTCGGTGTATCCGGGTTAAGCCCTACTGGGCTTCCCGGCAGACCGACAGTGTGCATACCTGTTCGTACAGGAAACTGGCCGGTAATAAAAGCCGAGCGTCCTGCGGTACAAGATGGCTGTGCGTAGTAGTCGGTGAGCAGCATGCCCTTTTCGGCAATACTATCGATATTAGGTGTCTCACTGCTCATCACCCCACGGTGGTAGGCGCTAAGGTTAGAGATACCAATGTCATCAGTAAAAATAACAAAGATGTTCGGTGGCTTATCCTCTGCATTTGCTAGCGCGGTAAACCCCAATAACGTGACCAATAGAAACCTAATGATATGACGATGCATCCTGCCTCCTTTATACATTCATCCTGCGTACTGTGTTTCTGGTTTGCTACTTCTCAGAAGAATCAGGCCTACTACACCAAAGCCAATCTCCAACAATAAATACACCACGAGTAGCCAATGCGGCATACCATCAACAACTATGCTTACTGCTCGCCCAATACCGAGCCCCAGCATAAATACAACCAGACTTTGAAGTGCTGACTGAGCTAATAATTGACTTCCAAACGCCCCCATTAGCCAATAGATAACCAAGGCTAAGTAGAGCCCCATCACCGCCCTGAAGATATGACTAACATTGGTCGCACTGGCATCAATGTCGAACAAAAAGGGTAGAGAAAGATTAGGCATTAAGCCGTAAGAAAGTGCGATTGGCGTAAGTCCTGCAGCGGCTAGTAACAAGAACTTTTGCGTATGCGTCATGTTGCGCCTCCTCTGTTAATTAAGAGACTAGAAGTTGTAGCCAAAAATTCAAATTTCTAAATACATACCAGTCGGTTAAAGGCGAACTTTGTCGAGTAAGCCCTGAAGATTTAGCTGTTGCCCAAGGTCAAATGCACTCACTAACCCATAACTCAAGCCACTCCACCAAATTATGGATGCGATAAGCAGGGCAAATGTGGAACTGTGGGATTGACGCAGCCGTTTAGCGATTAATGTGTAAAGAGGGATGCCAACCAGAACGGGGGCAAGTACCGCCATAGTCACGTTGCCATAGCGCTTCCAAGCCATGACAAAGAGGCGCAACCTAGGTCTGAAGGGTCGTAGATTTCTGCGCGAGTAAAGAACAAAAGAATATCGCCCAGCAAACCAACCAAAGTAACCTGCAAGAAAAGCAGGTAGCGCATTGAATAGCAACATTTCTGGGTAGCTAAAGCCGACAAAAGCTGCCAATGCTGGACCCGAATACGTCTTCCAGATACTCAATAACGCCATGGCTAAACCCAATAGCAGGTAACTTTCCATCACAGTCTCTCTTTAGCGGTTAGCAGAGATTTCAAGCCCATTTAACGCAAGTATATGCGTAATAATTGGGTCGATATGATGAAATATTTGTTGCCAGCCCTCACAAAGATAATTCAGACCTGGATTACCGTACCGGTCGTTTTTTATTCTGTTCTTAGGACACTCACCACGGCAAGCAAACCGATATTGGCACTCGTTACACTGCTTTGGCAGTGCTTTTTGTTTTGCAAAACCAAAGGCCATTTGCTGTTTCGAGAACGCAATATCAGCCAGCGACTTATCACTGATATTGCCTACCTTAAAGTCAGGATGTACATAGTGGTCACAAGCGTACACATCGCCATTTGGTTCAACCGCAATGCCCTTTCCACAGATATCGTTAAGTGTACACATGGTGCTTGGTTTACCCATCCACATCCCAAAGAAATTCTCAAAGTACGGAACGTGAACGCGCGCAAAATCATGTGCCATCCACTCGTCAAATACCTTAGTCAGGAACGCTCCCCATTGTTTAGGCTCAACACTCCATCGAGTGGGAGCTGAAGGGACGGGAATAATCGCAGCCTCTGAATAACGAAGCCAACTAGCCTCCTCGTTGGAGTTGACAACCGGTATAAACTGGATCTGAGACGGCGCCACAATATCCCTTAGAAACCGATACACCTCGAGCGGATGGTTCGCGTTTAGGTTATTCACGCAGGTTAAGGTCGCAAATCGAACCTTGTGAGCCTTTAGCTTTTCAACCGCCCGCATCACCTTTTCAAACGTACCTCGCCCACCACGATTCTTACGGTAGTGGTTGTGAAGATGCTCGGGACCATCAATACTCAAGCCCACAAAGAAGTCATGTAGTTTGAAAAAGTGACACCACTTGTCATCAACCAAAAGGCCGTTGGTTTGAATGTCATTGACGATCTTAACGCCCTGTGGTGCGTATTTTCCCTGCAGCTCAACAATCCTCTCGAAGTAGCCTAACCCTAGAAGGGTCGGTTCGCCTCCGTGCCAAGAGAAGACAATCTCCTCAGTATTTTGTCCTTGAATGTACTGCCTAATGTATCGCTCTAGTAACTCATCCGTCATTCGGTACTCTTCACCTTTTGGATAGGCGAGCAGCTGTTGTTTATCAAGGTAGTAACAGTAGTCGCAATTGATGTTGCAGATAGCACCAATCGGCTTAGCTAACGCCTGAAATTTGCTGTGCGCTTTGCCTCGAAACTGGGGTACGGATAACGACACGTGGTTGCGCTCAATCATAGAACACTCCTGCAAGTAAACGGTGAATCGACTTCCTGTTAAAAATATGGCGTCCTTGCCAATTTCTAGACCTACTGGTCGGTATGATGACGACGTAAAATTTTTATTTCACGTTCTCAAACGGGTTCCATTGCTCATCAACTGGCACAATATTCATCGCTTTTTCATACTCCTTGTACGATGCCAGCATCTGTTTGAACAGAGCAGGATACTGAGCCTTCACGTCGTTTGTCTCTGCTGGGTCGAGTTTCGTGTTGTACATATGCCATTGATTATCACCACCCATTCCAACGGAGATTCGAATGATCTTGTAATCACCTTGCAGCAAGATGCCGCTACCAAACAGCTCAAACGGGATCGGATTACCATCCGAATGAATGGTGTCGCTTTGTCCCTTAAAGTATGGAATTAAGCTCTGCCCGCTCATTGGAGCAACTTCTCTACCTTTGTACTCTGTACCAGGATGATTAACGTTAGCGACGTCGAGGATTGTCGCTGCGAGATCTTTCACTTGAGCAAGTTCATTGGTTGATGTTCCTGATTCCAACGTCCCTTCGCTGTCCAACACATCTTTGGCCGGCTTAATAATCAGTGGTACACGGATACCGCCCTCAGCAGTGTATGCCTTGAACCACGAGAGGCCGCCGGTTGAAGCGCTCGCCCATTCAGGACCTAAAGAGACACTTGAGTTCGCATTACCTAGGTTTTCAGTACTGTTGTCGAAATGGTGATGAGTCCAAGAACGAATCAAATCACTCACATTTTCTCCTGTCATATCTGTCGCCTCGGGACCATTGTCGGCAAGGTAGATAATGTAGGTATTGTCATACTCACCAATCTTCTTCAGATAGTCAGTGACCTGACCTATTTGTTGGTCTTGGAGTTCCATCATCCCCATCGCAACGGCCATTTTTTTGCCGTACCACGCCTTCTCTTCTTCGGTCAGTTTATCCCATGGTCGGCTGAGACTGTTCCGTGTAGAAATCTGCGCTTCTTCAGGAATCACGCCCATATCCTTCATACGCTCGAATCTATCTTTTCTCACGACATCCCAACCGTTTTCGACGTAATAATCGACCTTATCTTCAAACGACTCTTTTGGCGCTTGAAGTGGAAGGTGAATCGCGGTAAATGGCAGGTAAGCAAAGAAGGGTTTTCCAGAGTCTTTATTCTTGTCGATCATGCTGATCAACTCTTCTATGTAGCCTTGGTCTGAGTATTCCCCAGGGTACTTATCTTTCACTCGTTGCCCGTTCTCATAAATAGGCTCAGGTTCAACACCCGGCATTCTCCCCTCTTGAATCGCCAGTGCCGTCGCTTCATTTTTGGCAGGAAACATCATATTGCGGTTAAAGTGATTTGAGCCACCCGCCAAGATGCCGTAGCTGCTTTCAAAGCCTCTATCATCAGGTAGATAACCATCCTCATGTCCTAGATGCCACTTACCTGATAGATAAGTGTGATAACTATTGTCTCGCAATAATGTGGCGACGGTGACACCTTTGTGAGTCAAGTAACCCTCATAACCCGGTTTACCGATTGCAGGGGGATAGACGGCATAATCAAACGTACCAAGCCCCACTTCATGGCTGTTTGCGCCGGTGAGCATCATAGAGCGAGTGACCGATGATGTTGGCGAGGCGTGGAAGTTGGTGAATTTGACCCCTTCTTCAGCCAATTCAACCAAGTTCGGTGTATCAACCTCAGAGCCATACGGCTGGGTGTCAGCGAAACCAACATCATCACCGACAATCAGTAAGATATTCGGCTGTTCTTGAGAAGCGTTCACCGCTGGCGAAATCGCAGCGGCAACTGCAGTCCACAATAGAGTTTTGTTACTGTTCATTGAGTTACCTTTGAATAATAAGCTCTCAATTAATGAGCGCTTTGAGACACCCAGTGAAGCAAGTCCAGTGCTTGTGGATGATTTTGATCTGCAGCCTTGCCGATCCAACTGACTGCCATTGAGGCATCTTGCTCACCACCCGTACCAGAAGCGTAAAGCAAACCGAGTTGAAGCTGAGCATCCGCATGCCCATTGTGAGCTGATTGGGACAACCAAGCCCTCGCTTGCTCACTATTTTGCTCTAGGTACGCACTGCCACTATCGACACCATTTAGATAGTGCATGCCAATTTGATATTGGGCTTTCGAGTCACCTTGATATCCGTTTTGAAATGTGACGCCAAGGCTTGAATCTATGGGAGGCATATCGTCTCTTGCGTGATCAAAAAAGGTCATGCCTACTACTAACAATGCAAATATACTGAGTATTGAAATACGGTTAGCGTTCTCCATTTCAGCCTCCTAACGCATCGCTATAGAAACGTCTGCTGCCCTTTTTTGCTCCCACCAATAGCCCAAAGTCCAAAGTACAACTACGGTATCCATGACGCCTGCCAATATGAAGCCGTTGATATCTGGGTTACCTAAATTGGCTAATAGCAATATCACCATAAAGCCCTTCTCAATCGCTGAGTAAAGCATGATGCTTTCACGCCATTGCGGCTTAAAAGCAGCGCCGATCATCATGACACCCATTATGCCTACCATGATTCCCCAGTGCTGATAGAAAACGAAATCTTGCTCTAGATAAGGTAGCTGACCGATATTGGTCACTGCCCACTGTGGGAAGAACGCATAGGCTAGTGCAGCCGCAGTACCGATACCCGTAATTAACAACATTTTTTCGACGTATTTAGTAAAGAACATAATTAATCTCCAAGGACCTAGGTGCGTGTTTGGAATGAGTTGTTGAACGCACTTTTTGATTACCCAGTTAAGTTAGCCATCCTTGGCACCGCATTTATGGAAGACCTAGCACGCTGCCGCTAAGATCTGCTCGATTTTCTGCTTTGGAATGGCATAAAACTGATAACTCATGTCTTTTGCGATGCCCTGTGCAATCTCAAACTGCGTGTCTGCACTTAAACTCCAGTTAGTGAAAGTCTGGTGAGCCTTCACTTGGGCTTGGAAGGCACGCAGTGACAGCACAACCTCGCGATGTTTTTCCTCGGCCGATAGCGATTGAGGTACATCAAAAATCCCCGCAAGCTTATCGATGCTCGGCAGATAGAACTCTGGTAGCGTCTCAATCACCACAGGTAGCAATACACTGTTTGCGTCACCATGCGGAATATGCGCAATGGCACCAAACGCATGCGCGCAGTTGTGAATCGGTATACCGCCTAACGAGGAGTAAAATGCCGAAATGGCCATAGTGCTAGCTTGAAGAAGTTCAGATCTCGCGTTTACGTTGCTCGGGTCTGACACCACTTTTGGAAGGTTGTCTAGAATCAAACGACTGGCTTGAATAGCATAAGCGTCGGTAAAACAGTTACTCATGGGAGAAGCAACGGCTTCGATCGCGTGAGTCAATGCATCCATTGCTGTAGACACCGTGAGTGGAACCCGCAATCCAAGTGTCAAAGTCGGGTCTAGTACCGCAATATCACACTCAAGCCCAGACACCACTAGACTCGCCTTCACTTGCTCGACATCATTAAAGAACACTGCAATCGGCGACGCTTCTGCGCCCGTACCCGCTGTTGTCGGTACACCAATATGAGGGATAGTAAATGGCTTAACGTGAGGGCCTACATCGATACGCCCACCACCACGAATCGCGTCGCGAATATCTTCGAGTTGGTGCTCAAGCGAATACTTGATGCCTTTCGATGCATCGATCACGCTGCCACCACCGAGGGCCACAATACTGTCCGCTTGAACCTTGTTGGCATATTGAACGGCCTTATTGATGTCATCGCAACTCGCATCAGGTTTTATATCGGTATACACGCCAACGAGTTCGACTTGCTTGTTGCCCTCGAAAACACCAATGAGTTTGTTAACAAGACCAACGCTCTCAAGTCCCACATCGCTGAGTAGCAACACGCGATGTGCGCCTTTTGCTGCTAACTGAGCCGGAATATCTCTGATTGAATCCTCACCCGATAGGACCACGGTACGCATGTTAAACATAAAGTTGTTGTTCATGATTTCATCTCCAAACTAATAATTAGGCGCACAGTGAAGCGAGCACTGCACGTTTGAATTCGTTGTCTTCAGGGCCTAGCAGCTGACTCACGTTGTGAGCCTTGGCATCCGTTTTCATCACGGTCTTTGCATGAGAAAAGGTAAGAAACCCTTCTTTGCCGTGATACGCCCCTTTTCCTGACTCACCGATGCCGCCAAACGGAGCATCATCGACAGCCAAATGGAACACGCAGTCATTGATACACATGCCGCCGGAATGAACCTGAGTAGATACCTTGTGCTGTAGCGATTCATTCTCAGACATTAGGTACAGCGCAAGAGGTCGCGGTCTTGCGGTGATGAACGCTATGGCTTGCTCAACCGTTGAATAGGTGATAATTGGAAGCAGAGGACCAAAAATCTCTTCGCTCATAACCGGAGAATCCACCTTCGGATTCACAATGAGATGAGTGACCATTATTTGTCTGTCTGTTGATATCGAGTTGCTGTGACACGCGACGACTTTGCTGTTTACAGCAATTTCGTGTTCTAGCAGTGTTTGAACGCGATCAAACTGTCGTTTGTTGATAAGCCCAGTCAGGTTGTCAGAGTCGATTCCGTTGGTATAAAGCTTTTGATAGTGACTGCAGTATGCATCTACGAACGCTTGCTCTTTGCCCTCTGGAAGCAACACATAATCTGGCGCGACGCAAACTTGTCCATTATTGAGGCTCTTGCCGTAAATGATTCTCTCAACTGCCATCTCGATATCGACATCATCAGCAACAATCACCGGGGACTTACCACCCAGTTCGAGCGTCAGTGGAGTAAGGTTCTCAGCGGCTGACTTCATTACCATGCGGCCAACCCCAGTAGAGCCAGTGAACAACAAGTGATCAAACGGCAGGCTAGTAAAGCAGGCTGCGATATCAGCCTCCCCCTCGATGACAACCACTTCATTTTCACTAAAGCAGCTCGCCAGCATCTTTTTAATGGTTTGGTTGGTGTGTGGCGTAAACTCGCTAAGCTTGATCATTGCTAAGTTACCCGCAGCGATAGCTGAGATAAGCGGACCAATTGATAGCATCACCGGAAAATTCCAAGGCGTCACAATACCCACGACACCTTTAGGCTGATAAACCACTTCAACGGTCGAACTTGAGAGCAGCGGCCCCGGATTGCGTTTACAAGGTGCCATCCAGCTGTCCAGTTGAGACAGGGTGTGATCAATATTGCCGATACATGGCAGTACATCAGCAATCAAGGTGTCCTGATGACTGCGTCTTCCATAATCTTTGTCGAGTGCCAGGCAGAGCTCTTGACTGAATTCCTGCAGAGCACGTTTCAGCGCTTTGAGTTTTGATATGCGCTGTTCAAAGCTTGGCATTGGCGTACATTGATAGTGCGTTTTCAGTCTCGCATGAATCGCGACAAGTTGTTCATTCGATATGGTTTGCATGTCAATCCTCCTCAGAAAGTGATTACACATTAAACAAAACAAACCGGTCGGTCTAGTTAATAAATGTCAGAGATCTGTCAATTGAAAACACGCAATACAAGATCGGCTCAATAACTTGTTGTCAGCAAAGCAGAAACCTTGAATTTTGTGCGGCTAATTACACTTCAATAAACTCATGACTGTTTTCGGTGTGAACCTTGAGGTCGGTCATGCGAGACCGCCGTTTTAGATCTAAACTGGAATTAACTAATCAATTAGTTATCGGTTTTATACCTGTGGAGGGAAACGTATGAGCAGTAGTACCTTTATCGTCAACTTTGTTGGCCAAGCTACCCCAGCCACCATCAAAAACCTTGCATCCGTTACCCACGAAAATGGCGGGAAATGGCTGGTGAGTAAAGTGAACTTCATTGAAGACAATGTCGCAGCCGTCATCAAAGTCGAACTTCCAAGCGAAAATGAGCAAGCTGTCAAAGATGCCTTCAACAACCAACAAGGTTTGCTCGTTCAGATATCAGATACTGACCCGCATCGACATGACCAAGAAACGGTTTTCCAGCTCCGACTCGACGCCAATGACAGAGCAGGTATCGTCAATGAAATTACCCAATTCTTAGATGGTCAAGATATCCGCATTTTAGATATGGATTGCCACCGTGTGTTTATCGCTGGCGGGGGTGGTATTGGCTCAAGTCTGTTTACTGCCAACATGGCCCTGAAAATCCCGTCAGCCATGCAAATTGAAGATGTGGCAAGCGAACTTGAAGCGCTGAGTGAGGACACACGAGTAATTCTTGAGTCGTAATTTCATTTCGAGCATCACTTCAAAGTTTCGTCACCCCACTAGCCGCGCGCCTGCGCAGGCAGTGGGCTTCTTACAGCGCGCTCGAATTAATCTAAACGCGATTGTCCCCAAACCCATAAGCAATAATTTGACTAATCTCAGACAGCGAGCGACCTGATTCTTGATGCCACTCCATAAACGCTTTGTTTGCAGCTGTCATCGCACGCTTTGTGCCTCTACCAGAATCAATGATGTTGGTGTTACGCAAATACCCTTCTACATCATTCGATAAGATAAAGGTGTCAACGCCAAGTTGTCGTAAGGCGTAAGGCCCTGTATTTCCACCCAAGCGCGCACCGTGTTTTTTAAGGTGCGCCCATAAATCCGTTATCGATTCCTTCGGCCAATCTGCCACCATTTGAGCAAAAGAGTCATGCTCAAATCGCGCACGTTGGATCATCGCAGCATTGGCTGGAATCGACATCACCTTGGTCATGTGGCGAATAATCTTCGGATCTTGCGCTTTCTGCGCCCACTGTTCTTCTGAAAGCATCAACAATGGGTCGATACGAAACTGGAAAAAGTGCTCCTCAAAGTTCGGCCATTTGTTGCGCACGACTTTCCAAGAGATACCGCTTTGGAACACCTTCATAGAAAACGCCGACAACCAACGGTCCTCGGGAATAGCGGCAACTTCGTCGCGAGTTAGCGGCTTAGAAACAATAGACTCAAGCCCTTGCTCTCCCCCTTTACGCTCTGCAGCTCTTGCATAAATCGAATCAAACTTTTCCATATATTTCCATTACCTAATGCCAAAATAGCAAACGGCTAAATTGAACCAAAAAAGATGCATTTCGTAACTATACTCGTTACTGACACTTGGAATCTAGCTAAGGATAGCCTTTATGAGAGCGCTTTTAATTTTTGTTCTACTGCCGCTAAATGTTCTAGCCGCACAATTTGGTCGGATTGAATATGAAGGCAGCCAGCATTGGATCAAAGTCGCCGAAGAAAACCAAAAACTCTACGACATCTTGTCTGATGCTCCTTTCGATAGCCCCAAAACGCTAGAGACCATCAAAGCCTCCGAAGCAACGCTCATCGCCCCGCTGACAAGTGGCAGCGTCTACGCCGTTGGGCTCAACTTTAGAAGCCATGCTGGAAACTCTGGTGCGGCTAAGCCAGAGATATTCTTTAAATCTGTCGACTCAGTGCGAGTAAGCGGCGATCTTTCCTTCCCTAAGGGCGCCAGCAATGTGCACTTTGAAGGTGAACTCGTCATTGTGATTGGTAAGGAGTGTCAAGAGGTCAGTAAATCTTCGGCACTAGAATGTGTGTTCGGCTATCTCGCGGGTAACGATCTCACAGAGCGCAGCTGGCAAGGGCAAGATCTGCAATGGTGGCGAGCGAAAGGAGCTCGAGGATTTGGGCCGGTTTCTAACTTTATCGTGAGTGACATCGCCATTAAAGACCAAGTCATCACAACAACACTTAACGGCAATGTTATGCAGCAAGAGAGTGTCGCCAACATGATTCATGATGTTCCTGCTATCGTCTCTTACATTAGCACCTATATCACCCTACATCCTGGTGACTTGATTTTCGCTGGCACGCCTGGCAGAACTCGCTCTCTTAAAGCAGGGGATGTGGTGAGCGTAGCAATAGAAGGTATTGGTGAAGTCACCAACACCATCCAAAGTTCAAACTAACTCGTATTCCAGACCTAATGCTTGGTAGCTATCGATGACTTCTTGGCGTCGATAGCAGTTTAGGCTGTGGTCATTGATAAGACCAGCAGCCTGTAGATACGCATAGACTATGGTTGATCCCACAAACTTAAAGCCGCGTTTTTTCAGGTCTTTGCTTAATGCATCGGAAACCTGCGAAGTCGCAGGGTAGTCTTCTAGCGTTTCGTGACTGCTCACTATTACCTTGTTATTGGTAAAGGACCAAAGATAACTGCTAAAGCTGCCAAACTCTTTTTGAATCGCTATAAAGTGCTGAGCATTGGTAATGGTAGAGCTTATTTTGAGCTTGTTGCGAATAATGCCCGTGTCTTGCTGCAATCGAAGTTCATCTTGCTCAGTAAACGCTGCGACTTTCTCAACATCGAAGTCTGCAAACGCGTTTCGGTATCCTTCTCTTCTTTTGAGAATGGTGTACCAGCTAAGACCGGCTTGAGCAGATTCTAGGACCAGGAACTCAAACAGAGTTTTGTCGTCAAGGACGGGGACACCCCATTCTTTGTCGTGGTATTCGACGTAGTCTGGTTTGGTTTCGTCTAGCCATGGGCAGCGGGTGGACATTGGGGTTGTGCTCCTTGTTGTTGGGTTTGTACTGTTAAGCCTCCTTCGTTTGCTAACGGGAGGCTGGGAGGCGTGAAACGCGGAGTATGTATCGAGCGTTAGTCGGTCGTTGTTAGTCCGTGTTACCCCCTCTAGCTCCCCCTTATCAAGGGGGAGAACTACTGGCTAGCTCCTTTCGTCGCATCGCCTTTTTAAAACGCTACGCGATAGCGAGCATTAGCTACTCCCCTTGCAAGCGGGGCGCGTAGTTGGCCGGCTGGGAGGGGTGAAACGCCGAGTATGAATCGATAGTTAGTCGGTCGTTGTTAGTCCGCATTACCCCCCTCTAACTCCCCCTTATCAAGGGGGAGAACCGCAGGCTAGCTCCTGTCGTCGCATCGCCTTTTCAAAAAGCTACGCGATAGCGAGCATTAGCTCCTCCCCTTAATAAGGGGAGGCTGGGAGGGGTAAGGCTCTTCAACCTCACACCACCTTCACACGATGGAAAATACGATACAGCACCGGCACAACAATTAACGTCAACACTGTCGCAAAACCCAAACCAAACATGATGGTTACGGCCATTGGTTTAAAGAAGATATCAGGCAATAGCGGAATCATACCAAGAATCGTGGTAATCGCCGCCATACATACCGGACGAACACGACTTAAAGCCGCATCAACTACCGCCAAATAAGGCTCTTTACCTGACTTCATCTCAATCTCAATCTGGTCTAGGAGTACAATACCATTTTTCAGTAACATGCCCGACAGACTCAAGAAGCCAAGCAGTGCCATAAAACCAAATGGCGTATTTAACGCAAGCAAGCCTGTCGTTACACCAATGACAGCCAACGGCACGGTCAGCCAGACGATAAGCGCCTCTTTCACCGCATTGAACAAGAAGATGGTGATCAAGAACATAAACAGATAGCCAAGTGGCATTGTCTGGAACAGTGACTCTTGAGCGTCGCCAGAAGACTCATACTCACCACCCCACTCCAACGAATAACCCGGTGGAAGCTCGATGGCCTCAATCTGAGGTTGCAGACGTTTTTGAAGCGTAGCTGCCGTCTCTTCACCAAGTAGATCTGGGTCTGCCATAATGGTTAGCATGCGTTTACGGTTCTTACGAACAATGATCGGGTCTTCCCATCGAGTGTCATAACCTTGCGTAACTTGTTGGAATGGAATGAACTCGCTCAGCGCTGGACTCCAAATCATCATGCCTTCGATATTCCGAATATCGACACGCTCAGCATCTGGAAGACGTGCGACGATTGGCATCAGAGTCGTACCATCGCGATACAAACCAACCGACTTACCAGAGAAAGACATCATGAGTACATCATCCACATCGGATTTTGTGATGCCGTAACGTCTTGCCTGACTCTCGTTGAAGATCGGCTCTAAAACTTTAGTGCGCTCGCGCCAGTCATGGCGAATGTTATAAGCACCAGGATCGGCATACATAATATCCATCACTTGAGATGCAATACTACGTAACACCGTTGGATCAGAGCCGATAATACGCGCTTCAATCTTCGCACCACCGCCAGGACCTAACTCAATCTGTTTCAACTTGTAGTTAATCTCTGGGAAAGTCGCATCCAAATACTCTCGGAATCGCTCCATCAGAGAGTTCAACTCTTCGTAGTTATGAACGCGAGTAGTGATCTCACCGTAAGCCGCATAGCTTTTCTCTGGCGCGTAAGTAAGCATGAAACGTTGTAAGCCCTTACCCGCCGTTGTGGTGATATGATCAGTTTCTGGCTGATCGGCAATCCATGTTTCGATCGCTTTCAGTTTGGTGTTGGTTGCTCGAATATCGGTTCCCTCAGGAAGCCAAACATCCACTTGGAACATAGGCGTCGTTGAGGCTGGGAAGAATGACTGTTTCACCTGAGTAAAGCCATAAAGGGCCGCGACTAGTGCTGCGATTAGCACTACAACCGTCAACCACGCTCTGTGCATACAGAACTCAAGGAACTTGCGGTATGCAACGAAGACAAAGCCGTTATACGGGTCCTTGCCTTCCTCCCCCTCTTTCACCTTTTGTCCTTTAAAGAAGATATCGGCAAAGAAAGGCGTCAGCGAGATAGCGGTAAACCAACTCAGCATCAGTGAAATCAGGAGCACTGAAAATAAGGTGCCACAATACTCACCGGTAGAATCTTCGGAAAGTCCAATTGGAGCAAACGCGGTAACCGCAATCACGGTTGCACCAAGAAGCGGCCACTTGGTTTGCGTGACAATATCAGTTGCCGCTTGCAGCCTCGTTCGCCCTTTTTGGGTCCCTATGAGTATCCCTTCGACCACCACAATGGCATTATCCACCAGCATCCCCAACGCTATAACCAGCGCTCCCAGTGAGATACGTTGTAAGTCGATGGCCATATACTGCATGAAGATAAAGGTGCCAAGTACGGTAAGCAGCAATATGAGACCAATCAGCAGCCCTGAGCGAAGCCCCATAAAGAACAGCAGTACAACAATAACAATCGCAACCGCCTGTCCAAGACTGACAACAAACCCTCGAACCGACTTGTCCACCTCTTTCGGTTGGCTGTAGACTTCGTTTATCTCAATCCCTACAGGTTGTTGGAACTTAAGCTCTGCGAGCCTGCGATATAGGCGCTCTCCCACTTCCACTACGTTAACACCTGTAGCAAATGAGATACCGACGTTAAGTGCCACATCACCGTTGTAGGTAATAATGTTACTTGGCACTTCTATAAAGCCGCGCTTAATATCCGCTACGTCTTTCAAATAGATAAGACCTTGAGCCCCGCCTTCGGTCAGAATCAAATCACCAAGTTCAGACACATCGGTAAACTCACCAGTCGGCTGGATGCGAATATACTCATCTCCGATACGCGTTGCACCGGCGTTAGACACGATGTTCTGGGTTTGCAGCAGGTTAAAGATCGTGCTTGGAGCGATTCCTAGCGCACTAATGCGTTTGATAGAAATCTCAATGAAAACCTGTTCTTGCTGATCGCCTGTCACAGAGACTTTACTGACACCATCAACAAGCTCGAGTTCTCGACGTAAATAATCAACGTAATCCAAAAGCTCTTTGTAGCTATAACCCTCACCCGTCAGGGCAAACAGCACCCCATAAACGTCACCAAAGTCATCAATAACCGAGGGTTCGTTCACACCTGGAGGGAGCGAGCCTTTCACATCATTCACTTTTCGACGCAACTCATCCCAGATCTGCGGAAGATCATCAGGACCATAGTTGTTTTTCATCGTCACCGTGATTTGTGAAAGACCTCTACTTGAAATCGAATTGATCTCATCAACATACGTTAGCTGTTGGATCGCTTTCTCAATAGGATAAGTCACCTCCTCTTCCACTTGTTGAGGCGTCGCACCAGGATAAGAAGTAACAACCATGGCATCTTTGATGGTGAAAGCAGGGTCTTCTAGTCGTCCTAACCCAAAAAATGCTGAAACGCCGCCGATCAAAAAGATCAGCGAGACCATCCAACTTATCACGCGATTGCGGATAAAATACGCCGCTACGCCAGTGATTTCATCATCGGATTGCGGTAATGATTTTTGTTGTTCTTGGCTCATTACTTCGCCTCCTGCGGTAATACTTCAACCTTCATGCCTTCCCTCAATCGTGCAATCCCTGCCACGACAATTTGCTGTGACTGCTCAAGCCCTTTCAGTATCTGGATCGTCGATTGTGATACCTTGCCTGTCGTCACTTGTTGTTTGGTCACCGTATTATCTGAGTTGAGGACCCAAACAAACTTCTCATCGTCGGCAAGTGAATCACCATCCTGATTGAACACCGCGGCAATTGGTACACTTACGCCTGCAGCAAGCTTGAGACCGACGTCCTCTGCTTTAGAGGTCACATCCACCGCCATTCCATCGAGAATGTATTCATTCTCAGGCATTGGCAGTACTAATGTTGCGGTAAATGTACCAAGCGCGGGGTCTGGCTCGGTAGTAAACTCCTTCAAGGTCGCGACATATTCATTGCCAGATGGCACACGAACGAGAGCTTCAATATTGGTGATATCTTGGTGTTTAGGTTGGTTAAGTGAGAAGCTGTCCGGCATTTGAACCACTACCTCGACCTCTTCAATACTGTGGATGTTCACTATCTGCTGACCAATCTGAACGTTCTCAAATTTTTCCGCAGAAACGCGAGAAATAATGCCATCTACAGGTGCCTTCAACTCAGTAAACGAGAGGCGCAACTTAGCAAGTTCCAACTCAGCTCTTGCATACGCTCGCTGAGCCGCTATCTCATCAAACTGCGACTGCGCAAGTAAGCCTTTTTTCACTAGCGGGCTAGAACGGCGATATTGACTATCGATCACGTTAAATCGTGCCTGAGCGTTATCGACAGCGAGTTTGTAGTCGGTCGGTTCTAAGACCGCGAGTACATCTCCTCGGTTTACAAAATCCCCTTCCTTCAGATCAATAGTGCTGATCTCTCCCGCGACGCGAAAGCTTAAGTGGGAACGGTCAGCTGCGCTTGCGAGTGCGGGAAAGTAAAGCCTGCTCTTAAGTTCCGTTTTGCCTATGGCAGACACTCGAACTTTCGGTACTTCATCACGGACGCCAACTTCTGGCTTACCGCAACCAACAAGGACTGAGCCAAGTATGATGGCAATAAGATAACGATGAGTCATATTAGAGCCCTCTCTCTTTAATCCATTCGCGGACCTTAATGCCAGCTTCAATACCCTGAACACCGGAGATCACGATTTGGTCGCCATCATTCAGTCCGCTCACTACTTGACGTTTTTCATTCAGTTCAACAGCCACTTTCTCGACTAGACCTTGCTCGTTAACACGCCATACACATTGTGCATTCCCCTCCATAAAGAGCGCTGAGGTTGGAATAACCGTTGCGGAACCACTTTTAGCGATCACGCGAACTTGTCCCGCCATTCCAGGTAAGATCCCAATATCGGTCGGTCTTTCCATCACCATGGTTACCTTGTAGCTACCGGTTTTTGGGTCCGCTTCTGTATCAATTTCTTGGAAAGTCAGCTCGTACTGGTTGGAGGGATAGGCGTCATACGCCATCGTTGCTTCGACTTCAGTACCGCTTTGAAAACGATTCAAAAGATGGTCTGGAAGCTGAAAAATCACCTTGAGAAGTTGATTAGACTGAATGTTCATCACGCCTTCTTTGGCTTGAATGTATTCATAGTTATCGGCTGGGATGATAGAGACGGTTCCATCATAAGGCGCGATTAAGCGAGTGTAGCTAAGGTTAGCTTTTGCTTGTGACCAGTCAGCTCGGGCTGAATTCATGTTAGCTTTGGCTTGGTCAAAATCTTGCTCAGACACAACCTGGCTTTTACGAAGACTTAATGCACGCTGATACTGTACGTCTGCAAGACGGAAATTGGCTTGAGCTTGCTTTTCAAGCAGTTGATATTCATCTGGATTAAGCTCAGCGAGAAGATCCCCTTTGGTTACAGGTTGACCTGCGCGAACCGCAATACGCTCTAGTTGTCCTGGCACTCGAAATGCTAATACCGCTCGGTCGCCCGCCTCAGAAGTGGCTGGAAAGGTTCGTTCAAACTGGCTATTACCGACGGCTACAGAGAAAAGTTTGGCTGGGCGAGATTCTGGCTCGGGAACGGGTGGCGGCTCCTTACCGCAACCACTAAGAAGGCTAGTGACGACCACCAGCAAGGTAAACTTACTATTCATTCTCTAACTACCTTGTTTTAATTGTAATTTAAAACATAGTCTAGAGATGAAGGACTTGCCACCAAGTCATTAATAATTAATAGTTTTACCTTGCTTTTATTGGTGTATTAACAACCGCTTTTCGCTAATTGTTCAAATCATCAAATCCTACACACTGGATCTGCTTTTCATCCAGCCAGGCTTTTAACTCTGGATCCGTGAGGATAGTTAGCTCTTCAACTCGCTCAGCGCTATATCCTGATAGCTGAGTTAGCTCCTTTGTCACTGCATTCGAAGGATGACACATGAACTCAATAATGCCATCTGGGCATGATGCTCTGTGCTCCAATAACAACTCTTGAAACCGAGCGAGTGAAACACCCTCGGCGAAAAAACGCATATCAAATCTTGTCGGTGTCGCCACCTCTAACCCTTCTTGACCGGCAATGATATTGTCTATTCGTCGAACGGGCAGCCCAATCTCATTGGCTACCTGAGTGAAAGCCTGTTTGAGCGGAGCAAACACACCACCAAAATGGTGGCTATCGAGGTGATTAATTTTTAGTCCGGCGTCAATGGCTGCTTGATATTGTGCATAGAGCTCGGCCGATACCTCTGCAGGATTGACGTCTGCCTTGTTTTGCAGCACCGACTTATTGAGAAAGTAACCACTATCGTCAACCAGACTAGAAACGTACTCAGCAGGCAAAACAGGCTTACCACTGGTCACGGTGAAATGAAGTCCCACTTCTGGTACTTGTCCCATGTGGTAAAGCTCGATCGCGTGCTCGGTACCAGGTTGATTCATCATTATGGTCGTCGACTTAACGATACCTGCACGAAAGCACTCAACAATACCCATATTTACCGCTTCCGTTAGACCAAAATCATCTGCATTCACAATAAGCTTCATGTTTTACCTCGCAACAGCCAATCAAAGGGATAGATTGGGATTCATAGTGTGAGGTCTACTATTCAAAATCAACCGCTTAATGGAAAAAAATTGATAACAAAAACTAAACCTAAGCTCTCTTTCCAAAGCAAAGTCTAATCAACATCTCACCTATGACATTAAGTTAACACCCATCAGCTAAATTTGTCATACAATTAAATTCTGTATTAATTTGTAAGTATGAACGATGAAAACCATTCTATGCTTTGGAGACTCCAATACTTGGGGTTGCTCTCCAGATTTACCGCGTCGATACACACCCGAAGAGCGCTGGACCATGCTGCTTAAAGCAAAGCTATCAGGAGAGTTCAACGTTATTGAAGAAGGCTTGAACAGCCGCACTACGGTTCTCGATGATCCATACGAAGATGGAAAAAACGGACTGAGCTATCTTTTACCTTGCTTAGAAAGCCATCACCCTGACTTGGTGGTACTGATGCTTGGTACCAATGACTTAAAGTCTCGCTTCAACCTGACAGCAAGTGATATCTCCAAAGGCGCTGCTAGATTGGTTCAGACGATTCAAAACTTCCAGCATAGTTTTATGACTAGCCCGCCAAAGGTGCTATTAGTGTCACCAACGCACGTCTATGAAGTCGATCCTTCAAAGGAAGGCTTTTATGGCGCGGAAGCTAAATCCAAAGAGCTTAGTTTTTTCTACGAACGCCGTGCCAAAGAACTTGATTGCTACTTTTTTGATGCAGCTTCAGAGATAGAGCCATGTTCTAAAGAAGGGATACACTGGCAAGTCGATCAACATGCAAAGTTTGCTGATATTCTCGCAAAACGTATTCCTGAGCTGTTGCTGCGCTAAAACAAGAAAAGAGGTCTTGCGACCTCTTTTCATTTTGTCTGTTTGGACTTAGTTCAGTTACCTAGTGCTACAGCTTACTGAACTCACGATTCACTTTAAACGCTTCAGAAGTCACATACGCTTCCATATCACGTACCTTGTGTTCCATTGAGTCGAAATCGCGCTCCAATGTAGACAGTAGATCCTTGGCGTTTTGTCCTTGCTGCCAAGGTTTACTCTTTAGTGAGTGTTCTTTCTTGCTTTTCATCGCTTGGACAAAATTATCTGGCTGCTTCTCTAGCATCAAGCTAAGCGCAAAATACGCCAACATCACAAGGAAAAAGCCACTGAACAGCGCGGCGGAGATGAACAGAATCCGCACCAGCCACACTTCCAGTCCAAAGTAGTTTGCAAGTCCTGCGCAAACCCCGGTGAGCTTACCGTTGACAGGATCTTTATACAGCTCCCTATGAGTCATAATTTTGTCTCCAGTTCGGCGCTTCCGCATCTAGAATCCTTTCTAGATTATCAACTCGAGCCTGCATTTTTTCTGCTCGTTGTGACAAGGTCTGCAGCTTTTGAAAGTCTTGTTCAGACAACCCATTCTCTGACTTGCGTTTGCTGCGGTAGTGGAGAAAAAGCCACAGCGGTGCAACAAAAATCAGAAAGACAATTAATGGACCCGCAATTAAAAAAGACGACATGTTTTTCTCCTACTCCGCGTTATTTTTCGTTATTCATCTGCTCTTTGAGTTTCGCAAGTTCTTTGTCGATCTCATCTTGCGCTTGCAGCTCTGCAAACTCTTGGTCTAAAGACTTAGCGTTGCCCGTTTTTGAATAAAGATCCGCCTCTGCTTCAAGCTCATCGATCTTACGAGAATACTGCTCAAACTTCGCCATCGCTTCGTTTGTGCGGCTTGTATGCAGGTGTTTTTGCACATCTCGGCGGTTGCTTGCCGCTTCCGAGCGAATAATCAACGCTTGTTGTTTAGCGCGAGTTTCAGTGATCTTTGATTCAAGCTTAGCAATTTCGTTGGTCAATTTCTCAATGGTTTCTTCCACTAAGGTTTGCTCATCGTGCAAGCCTTTTACAACGTTTTCAAGCTTTTGCTTTTCAATCAGAGCTGCGCGAGCAAGATCTTCACGCTGCTTCGTCAGTGCCAACGTCGCTTTTTGTGCCCACTCAGCGATTTGCTCTTCAATTGCAATCACTTTACGAGCCAGTTCTTTTTTATCGGCAATGGCTTTTGCTGAGTTAGTACGCACCTCAACCAAAGTATCTTCCATTTCCTGAATGATTAGACGAATCATTTTTTCTGGATCTTCTGCTTTATCAAGCAGTGCACTAATATTTGAGTTTACGATATCGGCAAAACGAGAAAAAATACCCATAATACATCTCCTGTCTGGACGAGTTCGCCATTGAACTCTTTGGTAGTTGTTATTGATAATCCAAGTACCGTGCCAATTTTAATATTCAATAAAATTCAATAACTTAATAAATTTCACTCGATTTATCATGTCTCAGTGCTAAGATGCATTAGCCAACTATTGGTAATTTTTACCAACTTCAAAGGGAAAATCATGGCTCAAAACTTAATTGGTGAATCTCCTGCGTTTCTTGCCGTTCTAGATAAGGTTTCTCGACTTGCTCCGATTGATCGACCCGTGCTGGTGATTGGAGAACGAGGAACGGGTAAAGAGCTCATTGCACAACGCTTACATTACCTGTCTAAGCGTTGGGACCAACCGCTTGTCTCTTTGAACTGTTCTACATTAAGTGAAGGCTTGATTGATTCAGAGTTATTTGGGCATGAGTCTGGTGCTTTTACTGGTGCAAAAGGTCGACACCAAGGGCGCTTTGAGCGCGCTGAGAATGGCACTTTATTCTTAGATGAGCTCGCGACTACGCCACTGTCAGTCCAAGAGAAACTGTTAAGGGTGATCGAATATGGTCAATATGAGCGAGTCGGCGGTGCTACTGCACTCGAGGCCAACGTTCGCCTTGTATGCGCAACCAATGAAGATTTACCCTTGCTCGCTGATAAAGGTAAGTTTCGTCCCGATCTACTCGATAGACTGGCATTCGACGTTATTCACCTTCCCCCATTAAGACACCGACAAGAGGACATCTCGCTGCTGGCGGAATTTTTTGCTATCAAAATGTGCCGAGAGCTCGGGTTACCCTTCTTTGTTGGCTTTACCGAGCAGGCGTGGCAAAGCATCCACAATTACCAATGGCCCGGCAACGTACGTGAACTCAAAAATGTTGTAGAGCGCGCTGTATATCAGCAAGGTACCAATGAAGCCCCTATTGAATCTCTCATATTCAATCCATTCGAGAGCGATTTTGGCAGGCTCAGTTCGATGGCAAGAAAGGATGATCTTGAGGGCACTAATAGTGAAGAGAACAACGCGTCAGAGGATTCTGATGCTTCTGCACCGCCAGTGGACTATGCATTCCCGCTAGACTTTAAGTCTTGGCAGGATGAACAGAATATAAAGTTGATTAATGAAGCACTTAAGCAAGCTCAATACAATCAACGAGGTGCTGCCAAACTGCTAAGCTTGAGTTATGACCAGCTAAGAGGATTGGTGCGAAAGTACAAACTGGTTTGAGAACGATGGATTCCTCGCCTACCTATCTAACAAAGTCGACGATAAGTGCTTGTCGTTATTGGTTTAGCGAGTAAAAAAGTGGTAAATTACCCTGATCTCAATACAGATATTACGTTCGCCAACGAATGTAGCGTGTTTATGAAGGCAATAATCAAATTATCACTTGGGCTATGTGGCTTAGTTCTGCTAGCAGGGTGTGAAGACAAAGTCGACCACTCCAAAATAAGACAAGACGGTTTCGTCTACTGTGACCAAGGCAGACCAAGTACATTCAACCCACAGCTAGTCGACGGTGGTATCACTGTTGAATCAATAGCACCGCAAATATTCGATACCTTGCTCACGCTAAATTCGGGTACCCATCAGCCTGTGCCAAATCTGGCGAAATCGTGGCAGGTCGACAAAACAGGCACTGAGTATACCTTTTATCTGCGTCAAGGCGTGCAGTTTCAAACCACAGATTGGTTTACTCCCACTCGAACTCTAAACGCCGATGATGTGGTCTTCAGTTTCAATCGAATTATTGACCCTAATAACCCATTTCATCAGGTTGGCGGTAGCGTCTACCCTTGGTTTGCGGGTATAGATTTTGCCAATCTTGTACAGAGCGTCGAAGCGGTTGACAAGCTCACCGTGAAATTTACCTTGTCTCGACCAGACAACTCTTTCCTATCGAATATCTCGACTGCGCATGCGCCTATTTACTCAGCCGAGTATGCAGGCAATCTATTGTTTAGCGACAAGAAGCTGGATATTGATACATTGCCTGTTGGCACGGGGCCGTTTTACCTCGATGAGTATCAAGTGGCTGACTTGGTTAGGCTAAAACGTCACGATAATTACTGGCGTGGTCCAGTACAAATGTCGCAAGTGGTATTTGATATCTCACACCGTGGCGCTGGCGCACTGGCTAAGCTTCTTCGAAATGAGTGCGATGTGCTCAACTCGCCAATCTCTAGTCAGATCCCGGTCATCCTTGAAGAAGACTCTGTTGTGTTGCAAGCCAAACCTGCGATGAACGTGGCGTTTGTTGCTATGAATACACAACATCGAGCGCTTAGCGATGCTCGGGTACGCAAAGCGTTGAATCTAGCTATCAATCGCGACAACATCTTAGAGGCCGTTTACTTCGGCAGCGGAGAGAAGGCATATAGCCTGCTCCCACCAAGCTCTTGGGCACATCAAAAAGATGCGGTTCAAGTACGCTATGACCGTAACTACGCCATGGCGCTGCTTAGAGAAGCAGGCTACGCTCACGGCTTAGAGCTTACAATGGCGGTTCCTCTAGAGCCACGCGTATACAATCCAAGTCCTCGTAAAACCGCCGAACTTATTCAGGCGAATTTTGCCGACATTGGCATCACTCTGAATCTATTAACAGATGACCGCGTTGACCGCCAAGAGTTATCTAATATCGAGTCTGTCGATATGTTGCTCACCGGTTGGGTTGGCAATACCGGTGACCCAGATAACTATTTGCGCCCCCTTCTTTCCTGCACCTCTAAGCGTGAAGGTCTTAACCTTTCAATGTGGTGTAACGACGACTTTGATTTCATTTTGGACTTAGCACTCGAAGTGAATCAACCAAGGTATCGCCTGAATCTTTATCGCCAGGCACAAAACATTCTGAACGAGGAAGTACCTGTGCTGCCTATCGCTCATGGACAGAAATACCAAGCACATAACGAGAATCTAACCGGTTTTAGAACCAGCCCATTTAACGCTCAGCCGTTTGACCAAGTTGTGAGGTTGAAGTAGATGTTTTGGTATTCGATTCGCCGCCTCAACCTCTTTGTGATCACACTGCTGATCCTAACGTTTGTCGGCTATAGCTTGGTGCGACTAGAGCCTCAGTCTCACTGGGCGACGCAGCCAATGATGGCAGGCTGGTTTGAGTATTTGGGCCGACTGATTGAACTCGATTTTGGTCTTACCAAAGCTGGCGTTCCTATCACTCAAGAATTGGCGTCAGTTCTTCCTGCCACACTCGAGCTCTGTTTTGCAGCCTTCACTATCTCTGTGTTCCTGGGTATTCCAGCGGGCACTATTGCGGGTATGCGCAAAGGGAAATGGCTCGACAACGTAATTTCGTTTTCTTCAATGGTTGGCTACGCCGCGCCTCTCTTTTGGATTGCGCTGTTGATGATCATGTATTTCTCGCTCAACTATCAATGGTTTCCAGTAGCTGGTCGATATGACCTTCTGTACGAGATCGATCATGTCACAGGGTTTGCACTTATCGACGCATTGCTCTCAGACGGACCTTATCGCAAAGAAGCACTGCAAAGTGTCATTGAGCATATGATTCTCCCTTGTTTGGTATTGGCACTGTCACCCACGATGCAGGTTATCCGCATGATGAGAACTTCGGTGACTGAGGTGATGTCGCAAAACTATATCCGAGCTGCGCGTATTCGTGGTTTGTCTAACTATGAAATCGTCATCGAGCACGTGCTGCGGAATGCGATTCCGCCAATTATTCCTAAACTCGGTGTTCAGCTCTCGAGTATGATTACGCTCGCGATTATGACAGAGTCCATTTTTAACTGGCCGGGTGTCGGTCGTTGGCTTTTAGACGCGCTATCAAACCAAGACTACGCGTCTATTCAAGCGGGTGTATTGGTCGTAGCCACTATCGTGTTAGCGGCAAGTATTGTGTCAGATTTGATTGGTGCGATGATCAATCCGCTAGTAAGGAAGGAATGGTATGCTGTCAGATAATGTCTATCAGGAAGAGCGCATTCCGACCCAACTAGAGCGATTTTGGCGCAGCTATCGCTCTAATAGCCTGTCCATGTTCGGGTTGTGGTGTTTAGGGTTTCTGATCCTTATTACTCTGCTTTCTCCGTTTATAACGCCTTACGACCCGATGGCGCAAAGCTCGAATCTGCTGGTGCCGCCTTCGTGGGATCCAGAGGGTACAGTCGACTTTTTCTTCGGCACCGATGACTTAGGACGCGATATTTTATCGCGTATCATCGACGGCTCTCGATTGTCATTTGGCGCGGCGGTGATCATCACTGCGATTGCAACTCTAGTCGGCTGCTTAATTGGTATCCTTGCAGGTATGACGCGCGGTTTGCTGTCCAGTACACTAAACCACTTGCTCGATACCGTAATGTCGATTCCTTCGCTGCTGCTAGCGATTATCTTTGTCGCCTTCTTGGGTCCCGGTGAGTTCAATATCATGTTGGCGATCTGCCTTGCGCTGATCCCTCGATTTATTCGCTCTATCTACGTAGCGGTGCACACCGAAGTTGAGAAAGACTACATCATGGCGGCAAGACTTGATGGTGCGAACGAATTTTATCTACTTTGGAACTCGATCTTGCCCAACCTACTCACCGTTATTGCCGCTGAGGTCACCTTTGCGTTGTCTATCGCAATTCTCGATATCACTGCACTAGGCTTCTTGGGTTTAGGCGCTCAAGCACCAAGCAGTGAATGGGGTGCGGTACTCGGTGACGCCGCTGAGCTTCTCTATCTGGCGCCTTGGACTGTTATTCTGCCGGGCCTAGCCATTCTATTTACAGTAGTAGCGGTGAACATCGTGGGTGAAGGCATCCGAAGTGCATTAAGTGCGGGGATCGAATAATGCCAGTATTAGATATTCGACATCTCACCATCGAAATCGAAACCCCTCAGGGGCTAGTGAAAGCCGTAGATCGTATGAGCTTCACGATCAACGAGGGTGAAATCCGCGGTCTTGTGGGTGAATCAGGCTCAGGTAAAAGTCTTGTCGCTAAAGCCATCGTTGGCGTAACCAAAGACAACTGGAAGGTCACGGCTGACCGCATGCGTCTTGGCAATATCGACCTACTGCAGCTCACGCCCCGTGAACGTCGCCGAGTCATCGCTCGTGACGTGGCGATGATCTTCCAAGAGCCAACAACCTGTTTGGACCCTTCTGAACAGGTTGGTAAGCAGCTTATCGAATCCATCCCATCGCGCTCGTTCGAAGGTAAATGGTGGGAGCGCTTTAAATGGCGTAAGAAGCAAGCCATTGCCCTACTTCATAAAGTCGGCATTAAAGAACACACGCGTGTCATGCACAGCTATCCTTATGAGCTTACCGATGGTGAGTGTCAAAAGATCATGATTGCTATGGCTATCGCTGCCAAGCCGAAACTGCTGCTTGCCGATGAGCCAACTAACGACTTAGACCCAATTACTCAGTCGCAAATCCTGCGTCTATTGAGTCGCATGAACCAGCTCAACAACACCACTATTGTGTTGATTGGTCACGACTTAACAACGATCACGCAATGGGCAACACGTATTACGGTTATGTATTGCGGTCAATCGGTGGAATCAGCGGACACAGCTAAGATTCTTGCTAAGCCGAAGCACCCTTATACAGTTGCACTGCTCAAGGCGATGCCAGACTTTGGTGAGTGGATCCCTCATAAAGAGAAACTGCAGTCACTTCCAGGCTCAATTCCCCCACTACAGCATCTTCCTATTGGCTGTCGTTTGGGACCACGATGCCCATATGCCCAGAGACAGTGCGTTGAAATCCCTGAAGCAAAACGAATTAAGAATCATAAGTTCAGTTGTCACTTCCCTCTGAACACGGAGAAAAAAGCATGAGTTCTTTGTTAGAAGTCTCCGACCTAAAAAAAGACTTTGTCACGCGCTCTAAGCTATTTCAAAAGAAAGTGCAGCACGCAGTTAAGCCTGTGAGCTTCAGCCTCGAAGCGGGACAAACGATTGGCTTTATCGGCAAGAACGGCTCCGGCAAATCGACATTGGCTCGCATGCTTGCCGGAGTGGTTGAGCCAACCGCTGGCGAAATTCGAGTGAACGGTGATTTACTGGAACATAAAGACTACTCGACCCGCTGTAAGCTGATTCGGATGATCTTCCAAGACCCGAACACATCTCTGAACCCTCGAATTCAGATTGGTCGTATCCTAGAAGGTCCGCTCAAGCGAAACACCAATATGCCGCCAGAGGCACGTATGAAGCGCGTTAAAGACACCCTGATTCGTGTCGGCTTGCTACCAGAGCACGCCTACTTCTATCCGCAAATGCTGGCGACAGGTCAGAAGCAGCGTATCTGTCTAGCTCGAGCTTTGATTTTGCAGCCTTCGATCATCGTTGCCGATGAAGCGCTGAATGGATTGGATATGGCAATGCGCTCGCAGATCATTAACTTGTTTCTAGAGCTTCAGGAAGAGATGGGTGTTGCGTTTGTTTATGTGTCTCAGCATCTAGGCATAGTGAAACACATTACGGATAAGGTGATGGTGATGCACGAAGGCGACGTTGTGGAGTATGGCAAGACCAGTGAAGTGCTTACCAACCCACAACATATTGTCACGCAGCGCATGGTAGAAAGTCACTTCCACAAGACGCCCATGCATCGTTAGTGGACGGCATCGTTAGTGAACAGCATCGTTAAAAAACGGCATCGCTAGTAGAAGACAGCGCTAAAAAGCCGACTAAGCAATCAGCTCTATATAACTGTCGATACCTTTTTGTATCGACTTTTTTATTTCCATAAGAGGCTTAGATTGCAAGCTCCAGAGCGCGACCGGCACAGACAATCCACCGCGTATCTTCTCACACTTTATCTCGGTGAGGTTATCCGCCACATAGTCGCCGGTTTCAATGTTCTTAGGCATCAAAGTCCAGCCTAAGCCTTTCTGAGTGAGCTTAATGGTCAGTGCTAACTGATCTATCAGGTCATGGTTTGCTGACAAAACCACATGATTCGCTAGCCCTTCATCAACAAGAGATTTGAGAACAAACTGACGCGTCGTCTTCAGTGCGTCATAAACTTGATCTTCGGGTAAGCTCGCTAAATCACTGTACTTACTGGCAAAAGGAACAAACGGCATATTGCCAATCATGGTGTAGTCGATGTTGCTCATTGCACTCGCTTTGGTCACATTGACGATACCAAACTGAATCGACTCATCAGCGAGTCCTTCGCGGATCTGCTCTTGCGTTCTCACCAACAAGTTCACGCGAAGCGCCGGGAAGTCGTCAATAAGCTGCTCGCGGATTAACGCAATCGCAAGGTGTGGTAAAAAGCTACTGTAGGCAACGGTGACTGCATCAAGCTCTCCAAACGATAAGCTCAATGCCACCTTGTCAAAGGTCTTAGCTTGATCAAGCGCCTGTTTTGCATACCGATAAAGAAAATGCCCATCTTGAGTCGGGTCAACGCTGCGCGTATTGCGCTCAAACAGCTCAACGGAGACTTGATCTTCTAAGTTAGCAATAACCTGCCCTACGGTAGTTCTATGTTTACCTAGTCTGGTCCCCGCTTTACTAAAAGAGCGCTCTTCGTAGACACTGACAAATGCCGCCAACTGTTCCAAGCTAAAATTCACACACGCCTCCTAAACTCGATTAAAACGTAACTTATTGTCGAAACGTTACTTTTCTTGTCAATGATAGACGAATTAATCCATTTTTCACACGCCGCAACCGTATCCCAATGGTGATGATTGAATCCTCTCCAGTGAATTCAGGGGTTAGAGACAAGCCGGATACTATACCCGCAGTTGTTGAGACAAACATATTACTGCTCAACGAAATATCAAAACTCAACTTGGAGAAAGCACTTATGTGTACTCGTATTATCTATCAAACAGAAACTGGCAAATTCATTACCGCACGTGGCATGGACTGGAATGATCCAACTGCAAAAACCAGCATGATCGTATACCCACGCGGCCTAGCACAAACCGGTGGCAACATGGAAAATGCACTGACTTGGACATCTAAGTACGGCTCTGTTTTTGCGTCGTTCTACGGAAAAGCATCTTCAGACGGTCTAAATGAAGCGGGTTTGGTCGCAAACACTCTTTACCTTGCTGAGGCGGATTACGGTGACTATACGCTATCGAACAAACCTCGCATCTCTATTGGCGCATGGAACCAGTACTTCTTAGATAATTTCGCTACTGTTGCTGAAGCCGTTGCTGCAATGCAAGAGCCTCCTTTTGTGATTGTTGCACCGCTAATGCCTAACGGTCGTCCTGCTTCAGTTCACCTTTCACTCTCTGATAAAACGGGTGACAGCGCAGTATTTGAATATGTCGATGGTGAACTTAAAATCCACCACAGCAACGACTACCGTGTCATGACTAACTCACCAGTTTTTGACGAGCAAATCGCAATCAACAAATACTGGGAGCTTGTCGGTGGCGACAAAATGCTACCAGGCACAATCAATGCGGCAGACCGTTTTGTTCGCGCTAACTACCTACTAAAAAGCACGCCTAACTTCGCTGACGGTCAAGAAGCAACGGCTGCTGCCCTGTCTGTATTGCGCTCTGTAGGCGTACCTCTAGGCATGGCTGATACTGAACACCCAAATATCTCTGCAACGCTATGGCGCTCAATGTCAGACCATGACGCAAAACGCTTTTTCCTAGACTCAGCAAGCCAACCAGCGCTTATCTGGGTTGACCTAGACAACCTAAATCTAGAGCAAGGTGCGCCAATTATGGCAATTGAGCTAAATGGCCCAGAGTTCATCGCCGGTGATGTGACTGACAAGCTAGCTCAGACATCAATGATCACTTGGATGTAATCATCGACGCGACTTACCGCGCAGTTATCTCTTCCGAGAAGTAGATGGTTGCGTGGTAACCCTTTAGATGAAGAGATTCGAAAGGACGACAACCCAGACCTTCGAATCCTGTTTCTCACCTTTTTTCTACACATGATTGAGGCAAAAAATGAGCTCTGGTCAAGAAATTTTCAGTGAAGTAGTCACCGTACTTGGAACCGCCGCTTTTGCGCTGTCGGCCGTACTGGCCGCAAGTAAAAGACGAGTCGATATTTTCTCACTCATCATACTAGGACTTATCACTTCAATAGGCGGGGGAACCATGCGTGACCTCATGTTGGATGTCCCTGTCTTTTGGTCTCAAGACCTTAGCTATGTGTGGATCTCGATCAGCGCGAGCCTGTTGGGTTTCGTTTTCTTTGGCTTGCTGAAAAAGCGTTGGATAAATGAGTTCTATCTTCATATTGATGCCTTTGCTATCGCTCTGTTTGCCATTCAGGCCACCAACAAAGCCTGGGCGCTTGGGTTTGGACTCCCTATCGCTCCTGTGTTTATGGGCTTAATAACTGCGGTAGGTGGTGGCATTGTCAGAGATATGTTGATGCAAAGGCCTACTCTACTTTTTGAAAGCGAACTCTACGCGATTCCTATCGCACTAGGCTGTGCCATGCACTGCGTTGTTTTAAGTCTCGCTCCACAGTGGTCGGTACTTAGCTCGACACTCTGTATCTTGCTCATCATTGCCGGTCGTTCACTGTCCATCTACTTCAATATTGGAGTACCAAACTGGGCGCTGCTCGGTCAGCGATTTACTCTTGTTAAGAGCCAAGAAAACGAGAGTTAATACCCAAACGTCAGACACAAAAAAACCAGCTTACGCTGGTTTTCTTAGTATTCGATAGCTGCCGTGATTAGCGACGCGTCTTACTACGAGCGCCCTGCTCGCCTGAAGACTTCTTATTACGACGCTGTTGGTTGCTACGACCTTTTGGTGCATTTGCACGCTCTTCGTGGCGACGTACTGCGCGACGAATTTTCTGGCTGCGAGAACGCTCACGCTGACGAGAGGTGTTCTGGCTTTGGTCTAGCATGGTCTCTTTCTCTGGACGAAGTTCAACTAGCTCACGTAGGTAGTTTACTTCTTTTAGAGTTAGCTCCATCCAACCGCCACGAGGCAGTTTCTTGTCTAGGTAGATGTCGCCGTAGCGAACACGCTTAAGGCGGCTAACTGTGGTCTCTTGAGACTCCCACAGACGACGTACTTCACGGTTACGACCTTCGTTGATAACAACGTAGAAGGTGTGGTTCATACCTTCACCACCCGCGTAAACCACGTCTTCGAAGCGAGCCATACCATCGTCAAGCTCAACACCGTTTACCACGTTGCGAACTTTTTGCTCGTTCACTTCACCAAATACACGTACAAGGTATTCACGCTCAACTTGGCGGCTTGGGTGCATTAGGCGGTTAGCCAGTTCACCATCGGTCGTGAAAAGAAGTAGACCTGATGTGTTGGCGTCAAGACGACCAACAGAAATCCAGCGAGAACCGCGGATCTTCGGCAAGCGGTCGAATACGGTACGACGACCTTCAGGGTCGTGACGTGTACACAGCTCACCTTCCGGCTTGTAGTAGGCCAGAACTCGACAAACCACTTCTTCTTGTGCTTTGGCAGAAACAGTATGACCATCGATACGGATGACCGCATTTTCGTCTTCCAGACGTTCGCCCAGTCTTGCTACCTGACCATTCACACTCACGCGCCCAGATTTAATCAGGGTTTCAAGTTCACGACGAGAACCGTGGCCTGCGCGAGCAAGCACTTTTTGTAATTTTTCGCTCATTTACCTACCTATAATGTCGTCTTCACAGACGTCGAAACCAGATAATGCGACCTAAAAATCGCGGTCGCGTATTATCGCAAAGAAACCTGATTCACGCATCAAGTTTCTTCACTAATTTAGTAAGAAAACATTCAAAACTCTACTCGAATGGTTCTGGGTCGCCTGCACCAACACGTAGAACTTTTGCTTCGTCGTCACTAAAGTCAATCACTGTCGTAGGTTGCTCGCCTAAATAGCCACCATTTAGGATGCAATCTACCGCATGCTCTAGCTTGTCACGGATATCTTCAGGATCCGATTCTGTCACTTCGTTACCAGGCAAAATTAACGATGTTGACATCAATGGCTCACCAAGCGCCTCGAGCAAATCCAGGGCAATTTGATTGTTTGGAACACGAATACCAATCGTCTTACGCTTTGGATTCATCAAACGGCGCGGGACTTCCTTCGTGCCTTTGAAGATAAAGGTGTAAGGACCCGGTGTGTTGTTCTTTAACAGACGGAATGCCGTGTTATCAACACGTGCGTAAAGAGATAGCTCAGACAAGTCACGACACAGCAGAGTGAAGTTATGTTTGTCATCGAGGCGACGGATCTGGCAAATACGCTCTAACGCTTGTTTGTTTTCAAGCTGACAGCCAAGTGCATAACCAGAGTCGGTTGGGTAGATAATGACACCGCCGTTACGAATAATGGCAACCGCTTGAGTGATCAAGCGTGCCTGCGGGTTGTCTGGGTGTACATAAAAAAATTGGCTCATTGTTATTCCTTCAAACTTAAGGACGCTCTCGGTACGACCTTCCCTGTCGTTCGACTTCAAGAGCTGTCTCTTCAATACGATAATGAATCAAAAGAAAGTGAGGTGAAGATGCTTATGTCTATTTGGACAAACGCCAAGGCCAAAAGATATCGGCTTCGTTATTCTTTTTCACCATCTTCAGCACCACCCTCAATTGTAGTGGTCGTCAGCGAAGTTGCTGTCTTTAATGGTAGGCGGTCCCATACTGGCTCTACCCCTGATGGCAGCCATAGGTTTCTACCTAACTCCATCCAAGGGGAAGGATAGTGGAAATCTGACCCTTGTGAAGCTAATAGATTGTATTGTATCGCATAATCTGCGAGGTTGCGCCTTTCTTGTTGACTTTGTTGTGGCTGAGCCACTTCCATGGCATCGCCATTAGCTTCAACAAATGCCGTCAGTAGACGCTTTAGCCACTTAGCCGTTAACTGATAACGGCCCGGATGCGCCAGCACGGCTACCCCACCCGCTTGATGAATGGCATCCACCGCTTCTGACATAGTGCACCAGTTTGGTGGCACATAGCCGGTGTTATTGCGCGTCATAAACTTCTTGAACACCTGCTGCATGTTTTTCGCGTAGCCATTGTCCACCAGCCATTTCGCAAAATGAGCGCGAGTGATTGGGGCATCGCCCGCTATCGCCTTCACCTCTTCAAGCAAACCCTCACGGGTTGCTTTTTCCAGTCGATGCGCGATGAGTTCAGAGCGCTCTACTCTTCTGGCTTGCTGAGCACGGATCAGCGCATTTAATTCAGGGGAGTCAATGTCTACACCAAGCCCGACAATATGAATGTCTTTATTCTGCCAGACCGTCGAAATTTCGATGCCGTTCACCAACTCAATAGGCAGGGACTGCTCGTCAATTAGCTGATGCGCGGTAGGCAACGCGTCTAAGGTGTCATGGTCAGTAATCGCCAGAACTTTTACATCGAAGCTTATGGCTCTGTCTAAGAGATCAGCAACCGATAATCGGCCATCAGAGGCGGTAGTGTGACTGTGTAAATCTATCTTCATTTTTTCACATTTTCGGTTGACTTTTGCCGCACGAACTAGTTAACTAGTACGCAGATACAGATTTTGAGATTAGGCACGTATGTTACTCGATATTCATACATTCAAAAAACCTTTAAACCTTGGGGTTAATGCTCTAGTAGGTTGGTGGCGCACTTGGACACAATCCGAGTGGGCTTTTTTGCGTGCATAATCAAACCCGAATTTGATTAAAGCCCACTCAATCGAGTGGGCTTTTTTGTTTTTCGATTCATCTGACAAAGAATTCAATTTAAACGATTATTTTAGCAACAATTTGGGTACATTGAGCGTTGGGCAAACGTTTTAATTGTGCGACTATAGCTTAATGACCGCTAGGTGAACCAAGATTGTTGCAACAGCAGATTCAAGATTAAAAGGAGCTTTTGTGAATAAAGCCATTAGCATCAATAAACAGGGTCGATTGGAAGTCCTTTCTCTCCAAGTGCCATACGCGCAAGACCCAACCAGACTGTTTCACACCCTGTGTGAAAACAAAACCGATAGTCTGCTACTTGAGTCTGCTGAAATCGACTCAAAACAAGACCTACAGAGCCTACTTATCGTTGATTCTGCCGTTCGTATTGTGTGTGAAGGTCACAAGGTACGCTATGAAGCGCTGACCACAAACGGTGTCAATCTTCTTAACATCATTGCTCAAAACATTGCTGACGACATCAAACACACGCTAACAGACAATGAGCTCGTCGTTCAGTTTGAAATGCCAGATGACACGCTAGATGAAGACTCTCGACTTCGTGAAGCCTCCTCTTTTGATGCGCTTCGTCTCGTTCAACACAGCTTTGACCTGAGCGGTTTAGACAAGAACGCCATTTTCATGGGCGGCTTATTTGCTTACGACATCGTTGCGAACTTTGAGCCACTGGGCGATGCAAACCAAGCGAACCAGTGTCCAGACTTTGTATTCTATGTTGCTGAGAGCCTGCTGGTCGTCGACCACCAAAAAGAGTCTTGCGACCTACAAACGACCCTCTTTAACCACGACGATGCCGAACTTGCACGTATTCGCGGCCGAATCACAGAGATCAGCCAGCAATGCGAGAACCTAAAAATGGTGCCAGCGGCAACGAAAGTCGAAGGTATTCAAGAAGACGTCAGCATCTCAGATGAAGACTTTTGCCAAATCGTTCGCGACTTAAAAGAGTACGTGGTTCGTGGCGACATCTTCCAAGTTGTACCATCTCGCCGTTTCACACTGCCATGTCCTTCACCTCTTGCTGCCTACAAAGAGCTGAAGCAGAGCAACCCAAGCCCTTACATGTTCTATATGCAAGATGAGCTGTTTACTCTGTTTGGTGCCTCTCCAGAGAGTGCACTTAAGTACGGCAAAGACTCAAACCAAATTGAGATCTACCCTATCGCAGGTACTCGACGTCGTGGCAAGAATGCAGATGGCAGCATCAACAAAGACCTTGATAGCCGCATCGAGCTCGAGCTTCGTAGCGACATGAAAGAGAACGCGGAGCACATGATGCTGGTTGACCTAGCACGTAACGACGTGGCTCGCATTGCAGAGCCCGGCTCTCGCCATGTAGCCGACCTTCTAAAAACAGACCGCTACAGTCACGTGATGCACTTAGTGTCTCGTGTTGTCGGTCAGCTTCGTGTTGACCTAGATGCGCTGCACGGCTACCAAGCTTGTATGAATATGGGCACGCTCACCGGCGCTCCTAAAATTCGAGCAATGCAACTGATTCGTCAATTCGAGGGTCAAACTCGCGGCAGCTACGGCGGCGCTGTTGGCTACATGAACGGTGCTGGTGATTTGGATACCTGTATCGTAATCCGCTCAGCGTACGTTGAAGACGGTATTGCTCAAGTTCAAGCAGGTGCTGGTGTGGTCTTTGACTCTGACCCTCAATCCGAAGCGGATGAGACTCGTGGTAAGGCGCAAGCCGTTATTTCAGCAATCAAAACGGCGCACAAGGGGTAATCACGATGTCTAACACTACAAATTCAGTGAACAACGAACTCGCCAATATCGTATTTGTCGATAACTTTGACTCATTTACCTACAACCTAGTGGATCAGTTCCGAAGCCTAGGACACAGCGTTAAGATTTATCGCAACCATATTGCCGCAGACAAAATCGCTAAAGCAGTACTAGAGCTCGATAACCCTGTGGTTGTACTTTCACCGGGTCCCGGTGCGCCTTCAGAAGCGGGTTGTATGCCAGAGCTGATTAAGACATTGCGTGGCAAAGTACCCATGATCGGTATATGCCTTGGCCACCAAGCCATCGTAGAAGCATACGGTGGTGTGGTAGCAGGCGCTGGAGAAATCATTCACGGCAAAGTATCAATGATGGCGCACGATAACCACGCTATCTACGAAGGTTTACCTTCACCGCTAGCCATTGCTCGTTATCACTCTCTCGTGGCAACGAAAGTGCCTGACTCATTGGAAGTGACTGCGCAAGTTGATGGTCTAGTGATGTCAGTCGTGAACGAGCAAGATCGTATCTGTGGTTTTCAGTTCCACCCAGAGTCTATTATGACGACCTACGGTGCGACACTGCTTAGCAATGCCATCTCTTGGGCGACAGAAAAATCTAGCGAAACCAAATCGGCTTAAGAATTCAAACAACTAAGGAATCGTAATTATGGAAACCATTATCAACAAACTTTACGACCAACTGGATCTGACCCAAGAAGAGAGCCAGTCGTTGTTTGACACGATTATCAAAGGCGAGCTTGACCCAATCCTAATGTCAGCGGCTCTGACAGCACTGAAAATCAAAGGTGAAACACCAGACGAGATCGCGGGCGCAGCAAAAGCACTGCTTGCCAACGCGAACCCATTCCCTCGTCCTGATTATGACTTCGCCGACATCGTAGGCACAGGTGGCGACGGCGCCAACACCATCAACATCTCAACAACGGCTGCATTTGTGGCAGCAGCGTGTGGCCTGAAAGTCGCAAAACACGGTAACCGTGGTGTATCGAGTAAGTCTGGCTCTTCAGATCTACTTGATTCATTTGGCATCGACTTGGCTATGTCGGCGGAAGATACCCGCAGCGCAGTCGATGAAATTGGCGTAGCCTTCCTATTCGCACCTCAGTATCACGGTGGTGTGCGCCATGCGATGCCAGTGCGTCAAACGATGAAGACTCGCACCATCTTTAACATCTTAGGCCCTCTAATCAACCCAGCTCGCCCAAACATCGAATTGATGGGTGTTTATGATGCAAAACTGGTTCGTCCTATTGCAGAAACCATGCTACAAATGGGTATGAAGCGCGCGGCTGTGGTTCACGGTAGTGGTTTGGATGAGGTAGCTATTCATGGTGAAACTCTGGTAGCAGAAATCCAAGACGGCAAGATCACCGAATACACCCTAACACCAGCAGACTTCGGTTTAGAGTCTTACCCGCTAGAGGCGATCAAAGGTGGTGAGCCGGAAGAAAACCGCGCCATCATTACCAACATGCTAACGGGCAAAGGATCGGACGCGCAATTAGGCGCTGTAGCGGTAAACGTTGCTCTGCTAATGAAACTATTTGGTCATGAAGACCTCAAAGCTAACGCAGCACAAGCCATCGAGGCAATGAACTCCGGTAAAGCATACGAGCTCGTCCAAAAGCTGGCAGCACACGGCAAGTAACTCGGCGAATCAACAGGAAAAGACAATGGAAACAGTATTAGCAAAAATCGTCGATGATAAGAAGATTTGGGTTGAGGAGCGTAAGCAAACTCAACCACTAGAGAGCTTCAAAGCGGATCTCGTTCCATCCGATCGCAGCTTCTATGGTGCGCTCTCGACAGGTAAGACCGCGTTCATTTTAGAGTGTAAAAAAGCATCACCATCAAAAGGTCTTATCCGTGATGATTTTGACCTCGATTACATTGCCTCGGTTTACAACAATCACGCTAGCGCGATTTCTGTACTGACCGATGAAAAGTACTTCCAAGGAAACTTCGACTTCCTACCTCAAGTGCGCGGCCAAGTTAAGCAGCCAGTACTGTGTAAAGACTTCATGATTGATACCTATCAAGTGTATCTAGCTCGTCATTACAATGCAGATGCTATCTTGCTGATGCTATCAGTGCTTAATGATGAAGAATACCGTGAGCTCGCGGAAGTTGCAGAGTCTCTTGAGCTAGGCATTTTGACCGAAGTGAGCAACGAAGAAGAACTTGAGCGCGCGATTGCGCTTGGCGCAAAGGTAGTCGGGATCAACAACCGCAACCTTCGCGACCTATCGGTTAACCTAGATCGCACCAAGGAGTTGGCACCGAAACTGCCGGAAGGCACCATCATCATTTCGGAGTCTGGTATCTACAACCACCAGCAGGTTCGTGACCTTTGTGCCTATGCAAATGGCTTCCTGATCGGTAGCTCGCTCATGGCAGAAGACAACCTTGAGCTTGCGGTTCGTAAAGTTCTGCTGGGTGAGAACAAGGTCTGTGGTTTAACTCATGCTGACGACGCGGCGAAAGCTTATCAAGCGGGCGCAGTAAAAGGCGGACTGATCTTTGTTGAAAAATCGCCTCGCTTTGTTGATGCCGAATCGGCTCGCATGGTGATGAGCGGCGCACCTCTTGAGTTTGTGGGTGTGTTCCAAAACCACAACCCAGAGTTTGTGGCTAACACGGCTAACGAGTTAAAACTGTCAGCCGTACAGCTTCATGGTGACGAAGACCAAGCCTACATCGATACGCTGACCCCACTTCTGAATGATGACGTAAAAATCTGGAAAGCGCACGGCGTGACCGATGCCATTCCTGACCTCACTGCAATTAAAGCAGACCGTCACCTATTGGATGCCAAGGTTGGCGAGCAATCTGGCGGCACGGGTCAAAGCTTTGACTGGCAACTGTTAAACAACACAAGCGATGTGATGTTGGCAGGCGGCTTGTCTCCAGACAACATCAAGCAAGCCAGTACACTTGGCTGCATCGGACTAGACTTAAACTCAGGCGTTGAGTCAGCACCGGGTAAGAAAGACGCTGACAAGTTAAACCAAGCGTTCGCGCTAATCCGAGACTACTAACCGTCCAGATTAACGACACCCAATGAGTTAAGGTCATACACTAAGAATTATTAAAACTTGCTCGACAACGAATCATCGTTTGTAAAGGCTCGAGCAAGTGGATTATTGAGGAATTAACCATGTCTAAATTAGATGCCTACTTTGGTGAATACGGTGGACAGTTCGTACCACAGATCCTAGTGCCTGCACTGGATCAACTAGAGCAAGCCTTCATCGACGCTCAAGACGACGCTGAGTTCCGCTCAGAGTTCATGGAGCTATTGCAAGAATACGCTGGCCGCCCAACCGCGCTAACGCTGACTCGCAACCTAACAAAAGGCACCAAAACTAAGCTGTACCTAAAGCGTGAAGACCTCCTTCACGGCGGTGCGCACAAAACTAACCAAGTACTTGGTCAAGCACTGCTTGCTAAGCGCATGGGTAAAAAAGAGATCATCGCCGAAACTGGCGCTGGTCAGCACGGCGTAGCAACCGCTCTTGCGTGTGCTCTACTTGACCTTAAGTGTCGCGTTTACATGGGTGCGAAAGACGTTGAACGTCAAAGCCCTAACGTATTCCGTATGCGTCTGATGGGTGCAGAAGTGATTCCTGTACACTCTGGCTCTTCAACATTGAAAGATGCATGTAACGAAGCGCTACGTGACTGGTCAGCAAGCTACGAAGACGCGCACTACCTACTGGGTACTGCGGCAGGTCCTCACCCATTCCCAACTATCGTGCGTGAGTTCCAACGCATGATTGGCGAAGAAACCAAAAACCAAATACTGGCTCGTGAAGGCAAGCTTCCAGATGCCGTCATCGCTTGTGTAGGCGGTGGTTCTAACGCTATCGGTATGTTCGCAGACTTCATCGAAGAAGAATCAGTACGTCTAATTGGTGTGGAGCCAGCAGGTCTTGGTATTGATACTGATCAGCACGGTGCACCGCTAAAACACGGCACAACAGGTATTTTCTTTGGTATGAAAGCGCCATTGATGCAAGACCCTAACGGTCAGATTGAAGAGTCTTACTCTGTTTCGGCTGGTCTAGACTTCCCATCTGTGGGTCCTCAGCACGCACACCTTAACGCGATTGGTCGTGCAGAATACGGCGCAATTACCGATGACGAAGCACTCGATGCATTCCAAGAGCTAGCGAAGCATGAAGGTATTATCCCTGCGCTAGAGTCTTCTCACGCCCTAGCTTACGCGCTTAAAATGGCACGTGAAAACCCAGAAAAAGAGCAGCTTCTTGTCGTGAACCTATCAGGTCGCGGTGACAAAGATATCTTTACTGTACACGACATTCTAAAAGAAAAAGGAGTAATGTAATGAGCCTGAATCAAGATCGTTATAAAGAGATGTTCGCTCGTTTGGGCGAGAAGAATCAGGGCGCATTCGTTCCTTTCGTCACTATGGGTGATCCAAGCCCAGAGCTGTCGCTACAGATCATGGAAACCTTGATTGAGTCTGGTGCAGACGCACTAGAGCTAGGTATGCCGTTTTCAGATCCTCAAGCGGACGGTCCAACAATCCAAGGCGCTAATATCCGTGCGCTGGACGCAAAAACGACCCCTGCTATCTGCTTCGATATGCTCGCGAAGATTCGTGAAAAGTACCCAGAGACGCCTATTGGCCTGCTTATGTACGCTAACCTCGTTTACTCAAAGGGTGTCGATGCGTTTTATAAGCAATGTGCAGATGTCGGTGTGGATTCGGTGCTTATCGCAGACGTTCCAACCAACGAAAGCAAAGAATTCGTAGAAGCAGCACACAAGCACGGTGTACACCCAATCTTCATCGCTCCGCCAACAGCAAGTGAAGAGACCATCGAGCAAGTTGCAAAACTTGGCGGCGGTTACACTTACCTGCTTTCTCGCGCGGGTGTAACGGGTACTGAAACCAAGGCAAACATGCCGATGAACACACAGCTAGAAAAGTTGAACAAGTTCGATGCACCGCCTTCACTGCTTGGCTTTGGTATTTCTGAACCAGAGCAAGTGAAACAAGCTCTAGACGCTGGCGCTGCAGGCGCGATCTCAGGCTCAGCGGTTGTGAAAATCATCGAAAAAAATGTCGATGCACCAGAGACTATGCTGAACGAACTGTCTCAGTTTGTTAAATCTATGAAGGCAGCGACACAGCGTTAATCACTGCTTTACCATCCAAAAAGGTTGCACTTATCGTGCAACCTTTTTTTTACATCTCAATATTCCCCACACCCTAAATATCGATAACCCTGCCCAAAAATCGACCAATAACAATTCACCCGACCAATAGCAAACGTTTGCTTTCGAGTATTTGTTCACCATTCATTCGGTTTTTTCGCAGTTTTTTACATGATTTCGATTTCTGTTGTTGCGCCAAGTGCTAAATAAGTGTAAAAATTGCCACCGAAGATTAGTCTGTTATTTTCCGTTCAAGTAAACGACTATTCTAGGATTTGATAAATAAATAGCACAGGAGTTAAGGAAGTGTTAAAAGAAAAGTTGATGCTAAATAACATTGGCGTCCAAGTTGTGATTGCAATGATCCTCGGTACCCTTATTGGTGCCATGATGGGTGAATCTGCTTCTATGTTTGCTCCACTAGGTACCATCTTCATCAATCTTATCAAGATGTTGGTGATTCCTTTGGTTGCCGTTGCACTGATTTCTGGTGCTGCAGGTCTTGGCAACAGCAGTAACGCCGGTAAAGTTGGCGCGACAACACTCGCCTACTTCGGTCTGACTTCAGCACTTGCGGTTGCACTTGCTCTAGTTATGGGTGAAGTCTTCCAACCAGGCGTAAACATCGATACTGCGGGTATCGAAGGCATGTTCTCATCTGAATACGCTTCAAAAGGTGAACTACCCTCTTTCTGGGCGACCCTAACCGGTATGATCCCAACTAACGTTTTCCAGTCCCTAAATGAAGCAAACATTCTACAGATCCTTGTGTTCTGTCTGTTCTTCGGTATCGGTCTATCTAAGCTTGAGTCTACTCGTCGTGACCCACTACTAAACGGTGTAAACGCGATCGTTGACGTCATGGTATGGATGATCAACAAGGTGATGATCATCGCACCTATCGGTGTATTTGGCCTTATGGCTGAGGCTGTGGGTACATTCGGCTTTGGCGCACTGATGGTCGTGTTCAAGCTGTTCGTTGTCTACATCGCCGCAATCCTTATCTTCGGTTTCGTAGCTTACCCACTGATGATTCAACTGTTCACTAAGACCTCTGCGAAGAAGTTCATCAGTGCGATGAAAAAGCCTCAAGCAGTTGCACTATCAACCGCTTCATCAATGGCAACACTACCAGTGACAATGGACACGGTAGAGAAAGAGCTAGGCGTTAAAAACTCAACGGCATCATTCGTTCTGCCTCTGGGTGCGACGATCAACATGTCTGGTAACGCGATCTACTACGGCCTAGTTGCTATCTTCTTTGCACAGCTATTCAACATCGACCTTTCAATGGGTGCTTACATTGCTATCATCGTGACGTCTACCCTAGGCGCAGTTGGTCAAGCAGGTGTTCCTGGTCCTTCGTTCCTTGTTGTTGCAGTACTACTGGCGGCAGGTATTCCAATCGAAGGTCTACCACTACTGTTCGCTCTTGACCGTATCTTCGACATGATTCGTACAGCACTAAACATCACGGGTGATGCGGCTTGTGCAGTTATCGTTGACGCACTAGTTGAAGAAGAAGCAGCAGAAGAGCAAGCTGAGCTTCAAAAACAACAAGCATAATCTAACGCTTTCAATAGCAAAGGGCTGACACCTATAGGTGCAGCCCTTTTTTGTTGGCAATTGCTTTTCGAAGATAGTCGCTAGTTCAGTGACAGTGTGACACCCGAGTATTCGCGATAGCCTCGCAACATTACATGATAGGTCGTATTCGCTTCAGCGTTGATTGAGCACGTTTCAGAGTTACCGTTGCGATATGGTCGACAATCGTAGCTTGAAGTTGTCGGTTTACTGCCTTTCTTTACGTAGAGGTCGGCATCTCCTGCTCCACCTTCGATAGCAACCGTGACAGTTGCACTACTCTCTAGTTTGAAGGTGTAGTAGTCGGTACTGTTATATGCACCGCTAAGACCCGTAATTGATTGTCCAAGCTTAAGCTCATTGTCTGGCGTTGGCGTTGTTACCCCACAACTCGCATCCACGCCCACTTCAGCAAAGGCTTTTACAACATCGTCGCGTTTAAACGACAAGTCATCCGCAGCTTTTGCCACACCGCAACCACCTTGATCAAAGGTACTGTTCGCGCCCCAATACATTTGGTTAGCCAGAGTAAACACCTGAAAGCCAGATTTGATATCCCAGTTGTATTTGGTGCTCATCAAATAGAAAGCTCGATTGAAGACACCACTCGAATAGTGAACATTAATGCCATCATAGTATTGTGAAGCATCATCAATGCTCTTACCGTCCTTCGAAGGTTGGTCAAAGTAACGAAGACCACCATCGCCTTTGAAGATATCCGCACCCACTATCCAGTCGACGCTGCCACGCATGTAATATTCTGCCGCTTCACCCGCAATGTCCGAGTAAGCTTCATTCATACCGCCTGACATGTCTTTGTAAACCAAGCCTGAGTTCTGCTCGGTGAAGCCATGACTGACTTCATGGGCACTCACGTTAATATCCACCAATGGGTAGAAACGATTCTGGCCATCTCCGAAGGTCATCGATGAGCCATTCCAGAACGCATTCTCGTAGTTACTTCCGTAGTGAACGCGCATAGTCAGTTGAAAGGTCAAGGGGGCTGTTTGCATCCAGTCTTGGAACATATCAAACACCACATTACCGAAGTACTGAGCATCGTTTATTGGCGAGTAGGCACCATTAACTGTCTTGTAATCGTTGTAGTTGGTTGAATCGTTACAGGTATAGCTAAACGCCGTCGAGCCCGAGGTTGCGCCGTTAAGGTTGACCGTTTTTACGTTCTCATTCGACATCGTACAGGTGTTACCCGACTTACTCATTAAAATAGACGGGAAGTCCTGTCCGAAGTAATACGCGCCAGTTTTACTGTTTCCACCGGGTCCCGTTGCATGAGCGTGATTTATGCCATCCCAAGAGTCCAAGATCGCCCCAGACTCTGCATCGACAAACATAAACGGTCGCTCTGGCGACTCACCTGCCACAAAAAAATCGACCAGATACACCATACGTGCAACTTGGTCCTCTCCGACTCTCACCATGAGTTTCGAATGGCGATTTTCAATATCCGGTTTATCGCTGGTCACTGCGCTATGCAGTGTAAAGTGATGACGCTCTGCAAGCTCTAACGCTTCATCGCTTGAAATGTTTGATTTGACCACGGGTATATCACTTGCCAATCCTTGAGCCATCACACCGTATACTTCAGAGATACCCTGCTCTCCTTTGGTCGATGTAATTGTTGCATCATAGACCGGCACCCCCTGATAGAGCTGCTGATATTTCACCTTAGTCTTACCATTTGGCAGGGTGACACGTTTGATCTCTGTGTAAGCATCGGCTTGAGGGACGATACTAAACTGCGCGTCGATAAGCGCTAGTGCCTTAGTCGCATCGGTCATTTCAACAAGCTCTGCTGCATTTACCGACATAGCCATAGCTATACTCGTCACTCCAATAAGCCACCTAGTTTGACGTGTTACATTGTTCATTCTGAAGTCCTTGAATATTATTGATATGATTAATACTTATAATTCAATCAGTTAATCAAAGTCCGATTGAAGTAAAAACATATGCAACATATCTGTAACAAACAAGAATAGAGCAAAAACTCGGTTATTAACATTTCGTAAACATTTACAGGCGCTATTCTATCAATAGCTGCTGCATTCTGGTGCAATTGACGTGCTAGATAATAGTAATAATGAAAACTGTGTTACTGCTTCCAGCCTCCTATTACCGTTTTATGCTGCGAGGACTTTTCGATACACTACAGCGATATTCTATAAAAAGGCTTAGCTCAACCAATGAAGCAACTACTCGACTTTATCCCCCTGATTATTTTCTTCGTCTTGTACAAAATGCAGGATATTTACGTGGCGACAGGGGCGCTTATCGTAGCCACTGCCGTTCAAATAGGTGTGACCTACCTTCTATACAAGAAGGTAGAAAAAATGCAGCTCATTACGTTTGCTATGGTGGCAGTATTCGGCGGCATGACCATCTTCTTCCATGATGACAACTTCATTAAGTGGAAAGTGACCATTGTTTATGCGCTGTTCGCCATCGCACTCGCAGTGACTCATGCAATGGGGCGTGGCTTGATCAAAGGTATGTTAGGCAAAGAGCTAACCTTACCGGATAGTGTCTGGGCAAAAGTGAATTACGCATGGGTCGGCTTCTTCTCATTTTGCGCTGGTCTGAATATTTACGTCGCGTACTCATTGCCACTTGATGTGTGGGTCAACTTCAAAGTGTTTGGGCTGCTCATCGCGACTCTACTTTTTACTGTCTTTACTGGCATTTACATCTATAAGCACATGCCAAAAGAGCAAGCCGACGAAGACTCCAAAAATGAGAACCAAGATCATACGTCTTGATCAGCGCCGGATCTTTTGTATACTCCGCGAACGACTAAGAATCAGCGACCTACGGGTCGCTGTGCTGTTTCTGGAAGATTATAATCATGACAAATACAACATCGAACACTCCCAAAGGTCAACTAATCATTCGAACGTTGGCGATGCCGGAAAACACCAATGCCAATGGTGATATTTTCGGTGGTTGGATCATGTCTCAGCTCGACCTTGCTGGCGGTATCCTAGCGAAAGAGATTTCCCATGGACGTATCGTTACCGTTTCTGTTTCAGGCATCACCTTTAAGCACCCAGTCAAAGTGGGTGACGTAGTGTGCTGCTACGGCGAATGTACTCGCATCGGTAACACATCAATGTCCATCAATCTGGATGTTTGGGTGAAACCAGTCAGCGTAGAAGGTGTTGGTGAGCGCTATCAGGTCTGTGAAGCTACCTTCAATTACGTTGCGATCGATGCAGATGGGCGTCCACGTCCAATTAATCCAAATTAAGCGACACCTAACGATGACTTTTCATCGAAAAAATGACATCTTATAGAACGAATTAAGTTACTGAACTATTTGAAGGATACAAATATGTGGTACGTTATTTTTTCTCAAGATGTCGAGAACTCGCTAGAAAAGCGTCTGAGTGTACGCCCACAGCACCTAGAAAGACTTCAAGCACTACGAGATGAAGGTCGTCTTCTGACCGCAGGTCCAATGCCAGCTATTGATAGTGAGAACCCAGGTGAAGCGGGTTTCACTGGCTCAACCGTAATCGCAGAGTTTGAATCGCTTGCAGCGGCTCAAGCTTGGGCTGATGCTGATCCATACATTGAAGCTGGCGTTTACGAAAATGTCATCGTCAAACCATTCAAGAAAGTACTTTAATAGCGATAAATAGCACAATGAAAAATAAACTAAGTTGGCTAGCAATTGCCGCACTCACGGTGCTGGCGGGTTGTTCGAGCACAGGTGAAGACGAGCGCCGTAAACTCGAACTTTTAGCGCAAAGTCGCGCTAGTGTGATTTCTTCTGGTTTGCCTATTGAGCAAGGCCCGCTGTCAATCATGAAAGCATCAGCAAGCAAAGGCGTGGTTGAAATTATGATGCTCTACAATACTGATGCTAAAGGCGCTTTGTCATTAGATCAGCTTCTTCGCAACAGTATGAACTATTACTGTACAGACCGCGAAGTGAAAGCGAATCTCGATTTAGGGCTCGCTTACCGCATCATGATCCGCAACACACGTGGTCAGTTGATGATAGATCAAATGGTGACTCAACAGTACTGTAGTCAGCCGCTTCCTAACTAAAAGCCATAAGTAGACAAAAGAGGCTTGCATCTGCAAGCCTCTTTTTCCTCTCTAACTCTTCAAACCTGCTCAACTACAGTAAGCGTTCACGTAAATTTTTTGCCGCTTGCACTAGGTTAGTCAACGACGCCTCCGTTTCTTCCCAGTTACGGGTTTTAAGACCACAATCTGGATTCACCCATAGTCTTTCTACTGGAATGCGCTTTGCCGCTTTCTCAATAAGCTGCTCTATCCACTCCACTTTAGGAATGTTTGGTGAGTGGATGTCATACACACCAGGACCAATCTCATTTGGATAGTTAAACTCTTCAAACGCGTTCAGTAGCTCCATGTTTGAACGCGAGGTTTCGATGGTAATCACATCCGCATCCAGCTCAGCGACCGATTCAATAATCTCGTTGAACTCGCTGTAACACATATGAGTGTGGATCTGTGTTTCTGGTCGTGCACTCGCTGCCGATACTTTAAACGCGTTCACTGCCCAATCGAGGTACTCTTTGTGATCTCGTTGTTTTAGAGGCAGACCCTCACGAATCGCTGGCTCATCAATCTGGATGATATTGATGTTTGCGTTTTGCAGTGCATCTACTTCATCTTGCAGCGCGAGTGCCAACTGGTTCGCAATCGTCTCTCGGGTGACATCTTCTCGAGGGAAGGTCCAGCAAAGAATCGTCACGGGGCCTGTCAGCATCCCCTTCATTGGCTTATCAGTCAGAGATTGTGCATACGTCGACCAATCAACGGTAATCGGCTTATCTCGCTCAATATCTGCGACAACAATCGCTGGTTTCACGCAGCGTGAACCATAACTTTGTACCCAACCAAACTCCGTAGTTTGAAAGCCAGATAAGTTTTCAGCAAAGTACTCCACCATGTCGTTGCGCTCCGCTTCACCATGAACCAGCACATCAAGGCCGGTGGCTTCTTGGCGCTCAACAGTATCCTTGATAAAGCCTTTCATTAATGACTCATATTCAGCGACACCGATCTCACCACGCTTGAACGCCGCACGGCTCTTACGCACTTCAGCAGTTTGAGGGAACGAGCCAATAGTCGTCGTTGGCAGCTTAGGAAGTTTTAGCACCTCTTGTTGGTGATGAGCACGCTCAATGTAAGGGGCGCTGCGGTCGCCGCTCGTCGCAGTAAGTGCAGCCACTCGGTTTTGTACTTGCGGCTTGTTTACCCACGTAGAGCGAGCGCGGTCTAGAATTGGCTGACTATATTGGGCGCAGTATTCTATCGCTTCACGGTCACCATCTAGAGCTTTTGCTAGCCACGACACTTCCGATACTTTTTGCTTCGCAAACGAGAACCAGTTTTTCGTGCCTTCTGGAAGCTTAGTTTCATGCTCAACATTCACCGGGCTGTGAAGTAGTGAACAAGACGAAGCAACCCATAGCCTTTCACCCAACTGCTCCTTAATTGGCTTAAGTGTTTGCAGTGCGCTGTGCAGATTAGCACGCCATACATTACGACCATTAATGATACCCGCAGACAACACCCACTCACTTGGTAGCTGTTCCACGACGGAATCTAGCTGTGCTGGCGCTGCAGCGATATCGATATGAAGACCATCAACGTCGAGCTCAATAATCTTATCCAGTGAATCGACGACAGAATCAAAGTAGGTTGCCAGTAGTACTTTCACGTCACTTCGAATCACTTGATAAGCGAGTTTGAAGCTATCTAACCAGACTTTATCCAACTCCAATGCCAAGATAGGCTCATCAACCTGTACCCACTCGATACCCAGTTTTTCAAACTTAGCAAAAATTGCTTGGTAGGCAGTAAGCAGTCTTGGAAGCAGTGACAAACGGTCGAACCCCTCTTCCACCTCTTTGCCCAGATACAAGTAGCTCAGTGGACCTAGTAGAACTGGTTTTACTTTATGCCCTTGCTGCTGAGCCTCGTTAATTTCATCAAATAGCTGTGTCCAGCTCACTTTAAACTGATCATCAGATGAGAACTCAGGAACGATGTAGTGGTAGTTGGTGTTGAACCACTTCGTCATGTCCGACGCTGCTTCACCTGCACAGCCACAATTTGATTGGGACTGACCACGACCGATTCGGAACAGGGTATCTAGGTCCGGGAAACCCTTATTGTGGCGTTTAGGCACGTGACCGAGTAACAAACTCGTACCTAATACATGGTCATACCAAGCAAAGTCCCCTGCTGTTACAAAGTCGAGGCCATCTTGCTGTTGGCGTGCCCAGTTCTCGTTACGGATTGTCGCCGCGACTTCCTTTAAGCCGTTTTGGTCCAGCTCACCGCGCCAGTATTTCTCTAGGGCGAACTTAAGCTCACGTTTTTCACCAATGCGTGGGTAACCAAGAATGTGCGTTGCTGTCATAGTATTGTCCTTTTTTATTCGTTAGCAGTCTGGATGGCTAAAGCATCTCTCAATGGAACAACATGAACAATCGCAATTCATTCACCATAAATATGAAGAATTCTCATGGAAGAAGAATTCTTACTTGGACGTCTAGACGTTTACATATCTTTAAAAGCGCGGTAAGTTAATGAAAAGGGATTAAGGATGAGGGAATTTCATGATTGAGTTAAAGCACTTAAAAACACTCGCGTCGCTGCGGGACACGGGTTCATTAACAGCAACGGCGACTTCATTACACTTGACGCAATCAGCGCTGTCTCACCAATTAAAAGATCTTGAAGCTCGTATCGGCTCCCAACTTTTTATTCGCAAAACTCGTCCAGTGAAGTTTACTTCTGAGGGTGAGATCCTTCTTAACTTAGCCAATGAGGTTCTGCCTAGAATCGCTCAAGCAGAAGGCGACCTTGCGGGGTTAAAAGAGGATGTGAATGGCAGACTTCATATGGCGATAGACTGTCACTCCTGTTTTCAATGGCTCATGCCTGCCCTTAAGGAATACCAACTCGCATGGCCGCATGTCGAACTCGACTTTTCTTCTGGTTTTGGGTTTGAACCACTTCCGGCGTTAGTCGGAGGTGAGTTAGATCTCGTGATCACCTCAGACATCCAACCTCGCTCTGAAGTCCACTATGAGCCACTGTTTGATTTCGAGATGCGCTTGGTTACTTCCCTATCCCATCCATTAGCTGAAAAAGAATACATAGAGCCAGAAGACTTAGCGGACCAAACCCTACTTACCTACCCAGTGCAAAAGCAGCGCTTAGATGTGGTCAAACACTTTCTTACGCCAGCGGGAATTGAACCCAATAAATGGAAGCAAGCGGACAATACATTGATGCTGGTTCAGATGGTCTCCGCGGGTTTAGGGGTTGCAGCGCTGCCGAATTGGGCGGTGAATGAGTTTTCACGTCAGGGATTAATTACTAGTCGGCCGTTGGGTGATGGTTTGTGGCGACGCTTGTTCGCCGCGGTTCGCAATGGTGAAAAAGATAAGCACTATTTACAAGCGTTTTTTGGGACTGCGCGAGCACAGTGTCAGCAGCATTTGGAAGGGATTAAAGTGGCTTAGGCGGCGCGATAGCGAGCCTATCGCTCCTCCCCTTGTTAGCGGGGCGCGTAGCTGGGAGGGGTGAAATGCGGAGGCTGAATCTAGCTTCAGGCACTAACTGTTAGTCCGCTCTACCCCCTCTAGCTCCCCCTATATTAGGGGGAGAACACAAGGCTAGCTCCTATCGTCGCATCGCCTATTAATATGCTGCGCGATAGCGAGCACTGGCTCCCCCTTGTAAGCGGGGCGCGTAGCCGGGAGGCTGGGAGGGGTGGAAACGCGGAGCTTGAACCTAGCTTCAATCGCTAACTGTTAGTCCGCTTTACCCCCTCTAACTCCCCCTTATCAAGGGGGAGAACACAAGGCTAGCTCCTATCGTCGCATCGCCTTTTAATATGCTGCGCGATAGCAAGCGCTGGCTCCTCCCCTTACTAAGGGGAAGCTGGGAGGGGTGAAACGCGGAGGCTGAATCTAGCTTCAGACGCTAACTGTTAGTCCGCTTTACCCCCTCTAGCTCCCCCTATATTAGGGGGAGAACACAAGGCTAGCTCCTATCGTCGCATCGCCTTTTAATATGCTGCGCGATAGCGAGCACTGGCTCCTCCCCTTACTAAGGGGAGGCTGGGAGGGGTGAAACGCGGAGGCTGAATCTAGCTTCAGACGCTAACTGTTAGTCCGCTTTACCCCCTCTAACTCCCCCTTATCAAGGGGGAGAACACAAGGCTAGTTCCCACCTTCGCATCACCCAAACTACGGACTCACAACCCCAAAACAAACCAACACCTCTGGCTCTTCCGGACTATTCTTGTAAACCACTTCTTTCGTACTCTCTACCTCAAACTCTGGCCAGTGACTCGTAAAGTGCGAGAACGCATTCTCACTACACCCAGCACCTTCGGCACCGAGCAAAAATGCACCTTCCGCCTCGATTTGCTCCGCAGAGATATTGCGGTTGTAGATATTCGGCAGCGTCGCGTTATCCCAAGGGTTGGTTACCATAGGGTGAGGCGCGATATAGAAGGTCAGCCATTCCGCCAAACCAGAACCCCCAACCAATTTCAACGGTTTATCAGAATGCTCATACCAATACTGCTCAGCTTCATGGCTTAGTGTCTTAAAGCCCGAGAAATACTGACCCGCATTTCGCACATTAAACACCATCACCGAGCTATAACCGAAGATCATCAAAAGCCCCATAAAGAACAGAACCTTGAAAGCGCGAGACAGCGAGCCAATCACCTCTTTCTTTAAAAAAGCCACCAGCACGGCTGGCGCTGGCATAAAGAACGGGTGAAGCCATTCCACGAGTCGACCACCGGCATGGAACGAAAACCACGCCATAATCACTACAAGGGGTGCAAACAAAACAAAAGTCGTTAGCCACACCTTCTCTGGCACTTGTTTCGTAAAGCGCAAACCACGTTTGCCCAATAGCCCAGCCAAAAGAATCAGCGGATAGAATACCGAAAGCAATGCCAGCCAACTTCCCGGGCTAAGCTGAGCAGCAACTTGGCTCCCTACCCACTTCACCGAAGAAAAGTTGTTTGCAAACATCCAAAAGAAATTTGGAGTGACCAAAGCAAGGAACGCGACAATACCAATATAGAAGTTACGGTCACGCCAAAAACGACGAACACTCGGTACAGTCAGGCTTAAGATAAATACCATGGCTACGGGTGCAAACGTCGAGTACTTCGCCATGGCAGATAAGCCTGCTAATACCCCAAAAGCGATCCACCACCTTGAGTCGTCATACACCGCTTTGACAAACAGCAGCAAGATCCAAGACCAAGAGCCAAACAACAAAAAGTTGTCGTTGTAAGGAATCGCATCAAAGTTGATAACACCAGACAAGTTAAGCGTCAGCATACCAAGCCAGGCAAACGCGACGGAATCTGTTAGCTTGTAAGCAAGGCGATAGCAACCAAGCATGCCCGCTGCGACAACGACAAAGTGTCCAACATACCAATGCGCAGAAGAAAACTCGGGCGAAGGTGACAACAAAAGGATGCGCGCCACAACGCCAACCAACCAAGGGTTCTTTGGACTACCCAACTCACCATTGCTTGCCCAGTTTAATGCCTCGATGGCATCGTAAGGCACAGCAGGATCGAGATTATAGGACACCAACGACCACGCGATTGCGTAGACGAAACACCAGATGGCTGCCGCTCGATGTGAGCGTGCAACATCATTGGTTGACGTTGGATGTTGATCAAAGTGAAGAATGGTAGACAGCATAGACTCCCTTGGACTCGGTCAATTTCAGGGGTTTGGCGGCAAACTCTACTGAGGTTAAGCGGCGCAGAAAAGTCCGCTACGTCAATTCTCTGTAAAATCCCATATAATTCATAAGCTTGAATTATTAGTGCCGATATAGAAAGAAATAGTCTATATATTTAATCCGTCAAGGGGTGTAATGCTTTGTATCGAAAGTGGGGAGTTTGAAGGAGTTCGAGGGAGATGTGCCCCTCGAACTAGACAATCACTTATCGTTTTAGATAGTGCTTGTATGAATAAGTATTCGGTTTGAAGTAGAGTTTGGTGTACTCAAATATACTGCCGTCTTTCAGCTTACCCGTCGAGAGCAATCGAATGATCGGAACATCGGAAGGTATTTCAAATACCTCGCATAAATGGCTATCTGGCATCACGGCTTCAAAATCTTGTAGCGCGCCATCGATCTGTAGGCCGAGATCTTTTTCAAGATACTGATACTTAGAACCTTGTAGCGACATGATGTTCATTTGTGGGAACATCGCAACCGGCATATAGGAGTCTTCATAGATAGATGGCACACCATTAATCAGCTTAAAGCGGCGAATGAAATAGACCTTCTCATCCATACCAATCTTTAGCGCAGCAGCCACATCTTCATCAGGATCTGCCAGGGTAAACTCGACCACCTTGTACTCTAGCGTCGACCCTGCATCACTCATATATTCACTGGTACTGCGTAGGTTCGACATAGAACCTGTCATGGTTTTGCCGATAATTGTCGAGCCTGCGCCCTGACGTTTTTCGACCAAGCCGAGCTTAACCAATTCTTCGATGGCTTTTCGCACCGTGATGCGACTAACGGAATACGCATCGATAAGGTCTCGCTCGGTAGGAAGCGTGTCACCAATGGCAAACTCTTCCGAATCAATGCGGGACTTAAGGTCCTGCATTACCTTTTTATATAACATTTTCTCACCTCGTAGCTGCCAAGCTATCACCACCATAAATACAAATCAATAACCAATTAAGCCATATCCGTCACAACCTCCTCACCACAGACTATAAACATCCTATATAGGTATCTTTTTATGCCTCAAGTCACATATCTGGTGCTTTATTTGTACTCAATCACACTTTATTCATTATATATTTGTCATGTTTATTTTTCAGGCGTAACGTTAATGGTGTCGAAAGACAACGAGAAACAAAAAAGTTATTACATCAATAAATAACAACACCAATAACAAAAAGGACCCTTCCATGTTAAGTGCTATCCAACGCTTAGGTGGAGCAATGTTTACCCCAGTTTTGCTGTTCCCTTTTGTCGGGATTTTAGTGGGACTAACCATTGTTCTAAAAAACCCCATCTTTGTAGGCGACCTCGCCGATAAAGACGGTCTGTACTATCAAATTCTGCAAGTCATTGAAGAAGGTGGCTGGACGATCTTCCGCAACATGGCCCTTCTATTTGCAGTTGGCCTGCCAATCGGTCTTGCAAAAACCGCTCACGCTCGAGCTGTTATGGTCGTCATGGTCTCTTATCTCACCTTCAACTACTTTGTCGGTGCAATGGGTGGATTCTGGGGCCAGTTCTTTGGCGTTGACTTCTCTCAAGCCATTGGCGGTACCTCTGGACTGACTGAAATTGCAGGTATTAAGACACTAGATACCGGTATCTTTGGTGCCATCATTATCTCTGGCTTTGTTACCTGGATTCATAACCGCACGTTTGAAAAACAGCTACCAGCGTACTTAGGTATCTTCCAAGGTGCTTCATTCGTCGCGATGATCTCATTCTTCGCAATGCTACCAGCGGCTTGGCTAACACTTTACATCTGGCCTTCTATCCAGCATGGCATCTTAAACCTACAAGGCTTCTTGGTAAGCTCAGGCTCATTCGGTGTTTGGCTATACACATTCTTAGAACGAATTTTGATTCCAACGGGTCTGCACCACTTTGTTTACGCGCCATTTGTCTACGGTAACGTCGCGACACCAAACGGCATCGTTGTTGACTGGTTTACTAACCTAGAGACCTTTACTCAATCTGCGCAATCGATGAAAGATCTCTTCCCTGCTGGCGGCTTCGCTCTGCACGGCAACTCTAAGATCTTCGGCTGTACAGGTATTGCACTAGCGATGTACCACACTGCGAAACCTGAAAATCGTAAGAAAGTCGCAGCGCTACTTATTCCAGCAACACTTACTGCGGTATTGGTGGGTATTACAGAGCCACTAGAGTTTACCTTTCTATTCATTGCACCTTGGCTGTTCGCAATCCACGCTATTCTGGCAGGTACCATGGCAATGGTGATGTATACCTTTGGCGTTGTCGGCAACATGGGTGGCGGTCTGATTGAGTTCGCAACCGGCAACTGGATTCCACTGCTTGGCAACCACACCAGCATGGTCATTACACAAATTGCTATCGGCCTATGTTTCACAGCCATCTACTACGTAACCTTCAAGTATCTTATCGTCAAGTTCGATGTGCCAATCGCTGGTCGTGGCGAGGCTGAAATGAAGCTACACACCAAGAAAGACTTCAATGAAAAGCACGGTATTACAGGTAAAGGCGCGGCAGCAGGTGCAACACCTCTACAAATCCAAGCTGTAGAGACAATCGAAGGCTTGGGCGGCGTACACAACATCGAAGACCTAAGTAACTGCGCAACAAGACTTCGCGTCACGGTCAAAGACCCAAGCAAAGTGATGTCAGCAGAATACTTTATGGAAACCGGCGCCGTGAACATCGTGAAAAATGGCAAAGCGATTCAAGTGATTATCGGTCTGAATGTCCCACAGCTTAGAGAAGAGTGCGAAAAGATCTACAGCGCTTCAAAGACCGTGGACATGACACTCAGTCCAGCAACCTAAACAACTCCACAACTAACAACGTTTTTAATAATAAAGGGCGGAAAGTTTGCCGCCCTAGTCCAAGTGAGGCATATCATGAAACAAGAATTCTCAGTAGTTATCGCAGGCGGCGGCTCAACTTTCACTCCAGGTATCGTAATGATGCTGCTTGAAAACCAAGAGCGTTTTCCAATCCGCAAGCTGAAATTCTATGACAACTTTGCTCAGCGCCAAGAAACCATCGCTGAGGCATGCAGAATCTTACTGAAAGAACGCGCTCCTCATATCGAGTTCTCTTACACCACTGATCCAGAAGAAGCGTTCACTGACATCGACTTCTGTATGGCACACATTCGCGCAGGTCTTTATGCTATGCGTGAGCAAGACGAGAAAATCCCTCTACGCCATGGCTGTGTTGGTCAAGAAACCTGTGGCGCGGGTGGTGTGGCTTACGGCTTGCGCTCAATCCCTGCTGTGATAGAGATGATCGACTACATGGAGAAATACTCTCCAAACGCATGGATGCTGAACTACTCGAACCCTGCAGCTATCGTTGCTGAAGCGTGCCGTGTGATGCGTCCAAACTCTAAAGTACTAAACATCTGTGACATGCCAATCGGCATCGAGACTCGCATCGCTGAGATCCTTGGTTACGACGACCGCAAACAGTTCGACATTATGTACTACGGCCTAAACCACTTCGGTTGGTGGAAAGAGTTCAAAGATGCGAAGACGGGTGAAGACCTCATGCCACGCATCAAAGAGTACATCAAAGAGAACGGCTACCTACCACCAAGCGCGATGAATGGTGCTCAGCATACTGATGAGTCTTGGAAGGAAACCTTTATCAAGGTTCGCGATGTATACGCACTCGACCCAGAAACCATTCCAAACACGTATCTTAAGTACTACATGTACCCAGACTATGTGGTTGAGCACTCAAACAAAGAGTTCACCCGCGCGAACGAAGTCATGGAAGGTCGTGAGAAAGAAGTATTCACCGAGTGTCACCGCATTATCGCAGCAGGTACAGCCGTGGATACCACTATCGAAGTGGAAGAGCACGCCTCTTACATTGTTGACCTAGCCACTGCTATCGCCTTCAACACCAAAGAGCGCATGCTGCTTATCGTTCCAAACAACGGCGCTATCAGTAACTTCGACCCAACAGCCATGGTAGAAATCCCATGTATCGTTGACAACACAGGTGCGAAACCACTGCAAATCGGCGCGATCCCTGAGTTCCAAAAAGGCATGATGAACCAACAAGTATCGGTTGAGAAGCTTGTCGTGGAAGCACACGTAGAAGGCTCTTACCAAAAACTTTGGCAAGCACTGACTCTATCAGCAACCATTCCAAGCGCGACCGTTGCGAAAGCGATTTTGGATGACCTGATTGAAGCGAACAAAGAGTATTGGGTTGAAATGAAGTAATACGCTTCGCTCTAAATAGGCTAAGACAATGCCCTGTTTATTCAGGGCATTTTACGGAGCAACATCCATGTTGAGTATTACCACACTCGGCTACATCGCAGCGCTGTGCACAACGTGTTCCTTTGTTCCACAAGTGCTGCACATTCTTAAAACCCGTGATACACAATCGATATCACTCGCCATGTATTCCATCTTTGTCACCGGGGTCGCCCTTTGGTTAATCTATGGTCTGCTGGTTGTCGACTTGCCTATCATCATTGCCAATGCGATTACTCTGATACTTGCGTCAATCATCCTGATACTCAAAATCAAAGATGTCACCACCAGCAAACAAAACCGCCTCCCCAAACCCGCGCTTGATAAAGCGTGACCTCCAAGCCAAGCGCCCCCAGCTTGGCTTTTTCATTCTCAAACTCTTGAACTGTACAACAGTTTGTATAGGTCTCATGGCGCTATAGTTTCTGCAATTCAAACACTTATAAAAAACAAGGATACGTCATGTTGTCTTATTCTCTTCGTACCTCTATCTTAGCGATCTCTATCGCCGCCTCCTATAGTGCTATCGCATCTCAGAAAGCGCCCGTGACGCCAGAAGATACCTTTCCGAGCACACAAGCGTGGCTCACACACGCAAAGCAAGGTCTCGCTCCCTACTGGATGCATGAAGCAGCGCAAGGTGTGCCCGTTGGCAACTTTCCAACCTTTCGCTGCGATAACGGAGAGCTATTAGACGTATCCAATGTCTGTCCAGAGCTGCAACACGGCTGGATCACCCCTCACTTTGGACGCGAATACACGCGCATGAAATCACGCCAGACCTACGCTTATGGCGTTCTATTTCACCTTACCGGCAATGTTAAAGCACTCGAACTTGCCAAAGACGGGGCTTACTACCTCATCGACCAGCTTCAAGACACCGAGAACGGTGGGTTTATCTCGTTTACCGAAGACGATAAGCCGGGTCTAAAGTGGACGCAACGCACCTCTCAAGACCAAGCTTACGCCCTTGTGGGTCTTGCAATGTACTACTACCTAACCCGCGATCCTAAGGTAGAAAAAGCACTCATCGAGCAGCAAGCATTCATCTTTGATAAATACAAACTCAACAACGACGTCGGCTTAGCCTGGGTATTGGAAGATGGTGATGAGCAAAGCGCCAAGCAACACGAACTCGTCGCACAGCTTGATCAAATCAATGGCTATATGCTCCTTGTGGCTCCCCTACTTCCTGAGCCTCACAAAACCAAGTGGCTTGCGGACCTCGAGTGGCTAACGCAAGTCTTGGTCAATGATTACCACTCTGATGACGAGCAGAGATTCTACGGAGCCATACACCACAAAGCAGTGATGCAGCCTAACGCCAAACATAATGACTTCGGTCATACGATTAAAGCGTACTGGATGACCTACCTCACCGCTCAGCTACTCGATAAACCGGAATGGGAAACCTTCGCGAAGCAAGGTATGGAAGTGACGCTAGAAAGAGCCCAGTACAACATGCCATTTGAATATGTCGCCGATTACTTCCCCAAAGAGCAGCAAGAAGCGTTAAAAGGAACCACCATCCCAACATGGCAAAGCAGACCTAACAGTGGTGGCGCCTCTTCATGGGAGTGGGCGGAGCTTGACCAAGCGGCTATGACGCTCTCTATGGATGCAGGTAAAGTCAAAGAGCCACTTGGTTATACCACCATAGGCTTTATGGATGTGTGGGTTGACCATAAGTATGGCGGTGTGGGTCTAAACCCTAAGTCGACTAAAGCGTTCCATTGGGGGAATGGCTATCACCAATTTGAACACGCGCTCATTGGCACGTTGGCATCCGGCTCACTCAATCACAATCCAGTGACCCTTTATTACGCGGTTAACGATGAGTCACAACCAAGCTTCACGCCATACTATTACCAAGGTAAAGTGAACAAGACCACATCGCTAAATAATGGCAAGGTTCAGGCGGTGAGCTTCAGTGACATCACACCTTAGCTTTGACACATAAGAGTTGAAGTTATGTAAATAAGGTAAGAAAATCGAAGAAACGGGCAGGAATCACTTGGTTTCAAAGGCATAACCTGCGACAATCCGCCCGTTATTCACCCTTGATTACAGATGGTCAATTATGCAAATCTTAGTACGCAACCTATCTCGCGAAACCACAGAGCACGATGTACGTCTTCAGTTCCGTGAGTACGGTCGAGTTACCGAATGCACACTAGTACTAGACAAAGAGACAGGAAAGTCTAAGGGCTTCGCGTTTGTAACAATGCCAGAAGCAGAAGAAGCAAAGGTAGCAATTAAAGAGCTAAACCTAACCATGTTTGGTGGCAGCAAGATCCGCGTTAAGTTCGCCGGTCACTAATCTTCTAGGTCACGTCGCCTGATATAGCTAGCCAACTCGCCTAGCCATTAAGCTTGAAAACACCAACCATTGCGGTTGGTGTTTTAGCTTGTGGTTGTAGGAATTCAGCATATCTTCAGTGGCTATACGTGAACCGCTCTCTTCTCGCGAGCATCCGCATACGCTTTCTTGATCACATCCGCTACCTTCTCTGCAATCATAATCGTTGGCGCATTGGTATTACCCCCGACCAAGGTTGGCATCACCGACGCATCGACCACTCTTAGGTTTTCTAGTCCATAGACCGATAGTTCATTGTCCACCACAGCTAATGGGTCTTGCTCAGTGCCCATTTTACAGGTGCCAATTGGGTGGTACTGGGTATCAGCGCGATTGCGAATATCTTGCTCTATCGCCTCATCGTCATTTGGGTCGACAGGATAAAAGCAATCCCCGCGAACCTCATCAAACGCTGCGCTGTTGAGCATTAGATATTGCTTTTTCCATCCTTTAATCATGACCGCCATATCGTCAGGGTCTTTAAAGAAAGCGGGATCAATCTGAGGTGCATCATACGGGTCAGCGCTATTGAGCTTCACCGTCCCAGTACTTTTGGGTCTTAGCAAGGTGACATGGGAGCTAAAACCATGGCTGGCATGGATTTTTCGAGCGTGATCGTCCACAACCGCCACCACAAACACAAACTCTAAATCGGGTACCGACACGCTTTCATCTGAGCATAAAAAACCGATGCCCTCAGCAAAGTTACTACTCAGCTTGCCTTCACGCTGTCTGAGCCATTTCGGCAATGCTTTGGACATTTCTGCTGCCATCTGCAGCGAAACCCCAAACGTATCTCGCTTCGCGGTGCATTTATAGCTGTGCACCAAATCGATGTGGTCTTGCAGGTTCTCCCCAACGCCCGGTAGCTCGTGTACCTGCTCAATACCGTGCTCATCGAGTTCTGCTTTCGCGCCCACGCCAGAAAGCTTCAGGATCTGCGGCGAACCAAATGCGCCCGCACTTAAAATCACTTCTCGATCGCAGAAAATCTGAAAGCGCTGATCTTTTAATCCATACTCAACGCCCACTGCACGCTTGCCCTCAAACAAAACCTTGTGGGTGGTCGCTTTGGTCAGCACGGTTAGGTTAGGTCGGTGAAGATTCGGCGTCAGGTAAGCCTTTGCTGCGCTGCATCGCTCGCCATTTCTCTGCGTGACTTGCGTTTGCATCGCACCAAGTTGCTCTGCTCCATTCACATCAGGGTTTCTCGGTACGCCAATAGATTCGCAAGCTTCGAGATAGCGCTCGACCATTTCACTAGGTGAGCGCAGGTTCGCTACATTGAGCGGCCCACCTTGACCGTGATACTCGTCGTTAAAGACTTCGTTGTTCTCAGCCTTTTTAAAATAAGGTAGACATTGCTCATAGTCCCAGCCGCTGTTTCCTAATGACGCCCAAAGGTCATAATCGTAACGGTGCCCACGCGCATACATCATGGCATTGATTGAACTCGAGCCACCAAGTGTTTTGCCTCGCGGTTGATAGCCCTTACGACCATTCAATCCAGGCTGAGGTACGGTCTCAAAACCCCAGTTGTTTATCTTGGTTGGCATCATGACCACACAGCCAACAGGCGTGTGAATAAACGGGCTTGAGTCTTTGCCACCCGCCTCTAGTAAGCAGACTGAAACAGACGGGTCTTCGGATAGACGTGAGGCAAGCACACACCCAGCAGAGCCGCCACCAACAATAATAAAATCATAGCGATCCATTGCTGATCTCCTCTGCAACGGTTTTGACGATATCCAGAGGATGCAACTCTCGCTTGAGGATCTTGCCTGTTGCTGTCATCGGAAGCGATGGGCGAATGAATACGCGACGCGGATATTTGTAGTCTGCTAGTTGGCTTTTACACCATGCGACCAGAGTTTTCCCATCGCAGCTTGAGGTCTCATGGAGCACCACATGCGCGTGTATCTCTTCCCCTAGCCTTTCATCATGCTCCCCGACCACCGCAACCATCTCGACATCGGGATGACACATCAGCACCTCTTCGATTTCTCGCGGATAGACGTTGTAGCCGCCGCGAATGATCATGTCATTGACGCGATCGACAATGAACAAATTACCGTGCTCATCCAAACGTCCAATATCACCCGTTAAAAACCAACCGTCTCGAATCGACTCCACAGTTGCTTCAGCGCGTCCATAGTAGCCCTTCATGACACTTGGACTCTTAATGCAAACCTCTCCTAGCTCACCGCAACCCAACGTGTTGCCCTGCACATCGGTTATCTTGATCATATGACCACACAAAGGCTGTCCAACACTGCCCGGCAGCCTATCGCCATCGATATGATTAAAGGTGGCGACAGGTGCGGTTTCCGACAATCCATAGCCTTCCAAAACAGGCAGTTCAAATCGTGATTCAAACTGGCGAATCACTTCCACTGGCATAGACGCGCCACCCGAAACACCAAGCCTCAAGCTGTGTTTGACCTGCTCAGATTGCTCTGGTGACTGCTCGCCAGCGGTAAGCAGTGCAATGTACATGGTTGGCACCCCAGCAAAGACACTCACCTTATGCGAGATGATCTGCTCGATGACGAACTTGGGCTCAAAGCGCGGGATCAGCACCATAGTCGAGCCGGTTAACACGCTGGCGTTCATCATCACGGTTTGACCAAAACTGTGGAATAAAGGTAGGGTCAACATCGTGGTGTCGCTGTACTCAAGACGCATCAAATACTGTGACGCCATGGCATTGGTCAGCATATTGGTATGAGAAAGCTCTGCCCCCTTGGGTTGCCCTGTGGTACCAGAGGTATAGAGAATAACGGCGGTGTCATCGCCTTGCCTTGCGACGGATTCAAAAGGCTGCGGTGATGCCTCAAGCCAGGTCTCGAGTGCATGCTCAGCATTGGTTGATGCCAGCATGGAAATAAAGTGCTCACAGTGCGGTGCCTGAGCAAAGCCAATGCTTCCATACTGCTCCTCGGCACTGGTTTGCGGCGCTTCAAAACAGAAATACGCTTTGGCATCAGAGTCATTCAAGTGATAAGCAGTTTCTCGACTCTTGAATAAGGTGTTGAGTGGAACCACCACGCATCCAGCTTTCAAAATGCCGTAATACGCAATGGGGAAATAGGTCATATTGGGGCACGATAGCGCCACTTTATCACCCGGTACTAAGCCAAGTTTTACTAAGTGGTGAGCCACAATGTTCGCGTAGTCGTCCAACTGCTGATAACTCACGTCATCGGTGCCCATTTTAAGTGCGGCTTTGGTAGGGAAAAGCGCAGCACTTCGCTCTAGATTAACGGCGAGGTTGTGCATCTTAGGTCTCCTTTTGGGGTGTACGACGCCAGCCCTCGCTGGCGTCTCGAAGATTCTTGTAAGACGAAGGTTTGAATGTGTTATTGGATAAAACTGAGCTGTCGCTAACTGCGTTTGTTCAGACTCGGATCTGGCTTGCCGACAAAGACGCGTACGACCAGCTTCTGAACCCAGGTGCCGTAAGGGGGAGAGAACAGTTGAATCGGGAACCAGCCGCGCATCTGCAATACTGAGCGGGCATGACTTAGCTCTCGAAAGCCCTCTTCGCCATGATAGTTACCGATACCCGAGTTACCCACGCCGCCAAACGGCACCGAGTGGTTAAGCACATGCCAGCCCCAATCATTGATAGTGACACCGCCGCTATGAGTCTGCTCTAACACATGCTCACGCAACGCTTTATCGTGACTAAACAGGTAGCAAGCGAGCGGTCTTGGGCGCTCCGTGATGTACTCAATCACATCATCGATGTCTCGATAGCCATGGACAGGCAGTAGCGGACCAAATATCTCTTCCTGACAAATACGCATGTTGGGCGTTAGATTGGTCGCCACATAAAGCGGTGTTTTGCGCCCTTCACCATCCGGTAAACATTGAGTGATGGTTGCGCCTTTTAGCTTGGCGTCTTCGAGCAGTTCATTGAATCTTTGATGCTGAGCCTCATCCACTAGCGAGGTGTAGTCAGCATTTCCCTTGATGTCACCATACATCGCGACATGGCTCTGCTTTAACGCCTCAACAAACTCGGTCACTTTAGACTCGGGAACAAACGCGTAATCAGGCGCAATACAGATCTGCCCAGAGTTAAAGCCTTTGCCATGAGCAATGCGGCTCGCTACTGTTTGAATATCGTAATCATCAAACACAATAACCGGAGATTTACCGCCGAGCTCAAGCGTGACCGGCGTTAGATTCGCAGCCGCATTGGCCATGATGAGTTTTCCACTGGCTGGTGAGCCAGTGAAAACCAGATGATCGAAAGGAAGGTGCGAGATCTCCATGGCCTCAGGATGAGTACCATCGACGATTCGAACCAGATCCGTTGGGTAGACCTCTGCCAACATGCGTTTCAGCACCTTAGTAGTTGCCGGGCAGTTTGGAGGCATCTTGATCATGCATCGATTACCCGCCGCCAAAGCGGTGATCATAGGACCGAGGGATAGGTAGAGTGGGAAGTTCCAAGGGCAGATAATGCCAACCACGCCTTTAGGCTGATAACGGACCTCTAGCTTGTTACCCTTGAAGAGCCATTCCGTCGGGCGACGCTGCGATTTCATCCAGCCTTTAAGGTGGCTTAGTACGTGTTTGATGTCGAGAACCGGCGCTAACACATCCGCCATGATGGATTCTGTATGGCTGCGTCCGCCAAAATCGTCACTCATTGCCTCTGCCAACACATCTTGATAGCGAGTCAGTTGCGTTTTCAGAGCTTGTAAACGCTGCTTTCTTATCGCAAGACTTGGGTTTGTCTCTTGTTGATATGCCTGTTTAAGCTCGGAAAACCACGTCGATAATTCACTCAACTCTGGAGCATCACATTCAACCAAGTTACTTTTTGACCAATCAATCATTTCGCTCATTTATTTTTCCCGCATGCCATTTTGCTCAATTACAACATTCTGATAACATCAATCACAGGTTGCATAGAGACAAAAAACGGTGATATTCGGACATTCGTCAGACATGACGTGTCCGATTTTGAGCTATGTTGACGCTAACTTATTGAAACTAGGTCAGTTCAGAACGGGAGAATCAGCAATGCAGTACACGGCCGTCTACGAGCCCGATTTACAAGCGTGTGGGATTTTAGATCTTCAGCTTATGACTCGATACCTTGAGGGTAAAATGCCGTGCGAATCCTTGTTTGAAGGTACCCCACTGACCGCCGACCAACTCTACCAACCCGACACTAAGGTGACGATGGCGCAAAAGATGGCGATTTTCAGCAACGCCCTCTCCCACGTTCATGAACCCGGTCTCGGTTTAAAGGTGGGTCAACAAGCAAGATTTAGCGACTTCGGCGTATTGGGTTACGCGGTGTTTAGCAGCAACACCATGTTAGATGCCCTAATGATGGGCTTTAAATACTTACGGCTAGCGGGACCTGTTTTAAAAAAGCAGATGTGGGTTGAAAACAACTTGGGGTATTTTCGAGCAGAGCAGCTCGTCGACCTCAGAGACTTACTGCCCTTCTTTTGCGAATACTGGTTTACTGCAATTCAAAACCTCTGTGAAGAAGTGATGCAGCAACCGTTCTCATCCAAGCTGATCCGGTTTCCTTACCCAGAGCCAGAACACAGCGACCTCTACAAAGAGATATTCCACTGCCCTGTTGAGTTCAATGCCGATTACCTTGAATGGCAGTTTGACGCCACGACACTCTATGACCCACTCCCAGCCGCCAACACCATGACACTGCAAATGTGCCTTAAGTCATGTGATGAGCTGCTCGCGACGGTTCAGGGCTCCACCAGCCTCAATGAGAAGATCACTCAGTTGTTTGTCGAACGACTTGGCAACTATCCATCCATTGAAGCGCTCTCGTCAGAGCTCGGCATGTCATCGCGCACACTGCGCCGCCACCTAAAGAACGAAGGTACCAGCTACCAACAACTGCTTGATGATGTCCGTTATCGCCTAGCAAGGCACTATCTTCTGAACACGCAGATTACGATTGAAGAGATTTCCGATCGTGTCGGCTTTTCTGATAGTGCCAACTTTCGACACGCATTCAAAAAATGGAGTGGCCACTCGCCAAAAGGGTTTAGGAACAATCAAGACATCAGCAGTTAATGAGCGCCTACAGACAATCGCCAAAAGCCATCATCTAACCCACTCATTTTCAAGTGATATCGCCTGTAATCTGAACAATTTGGCTTTGTTCTATGCGATACCGTACAAAACTCACTTTTTTGTATTGCAACGAAGTATTTGCCGTTCTAGCCTATAAACAGTTCAATACACTCAAAAGGAATTCTAGTGTCCCTTCTTCGTACAACTTTTGCACTATCGCTCCTTATGACCGCGACCGCTCACGCAAGCAATGTTCAGTTTCTTGTTGGTGTCGACAACAACAAAGGCTTTACCGGCGGCATCGAAGCCTTGGTCTATGACAACTTCATCATCGGCGGACAAGCCAACCTCGGCTCAACCGATGAAACCCAAACCCAAGGCGGCTCACTCCCGGATGTCGCTGACGCAACATTCACCCAGAAGAAGTCATCCCAAGCCTACTCGCTTTACACTGGCTATCGATTTAAAGAAAACATGCTCGACGGGTTAACCGTAAAACTGGGCATCAGCAAAACCAGCATCAACCTTAACGAAGACGCATACAATTCCTCTGGCGATTCCGCCGTGGTCTATGACATCAACGAAAGCAAATACCAACCTTTCGTCGGTCTTGGCTACCACATCAGCGAGCGCATTTCACTTAATGTGCACGCAAACTTAGCGGGTATTGATACGATTGAGGTCGAAGGTGAGACGGTTAAATCAGGGTTTGAGAGGACGACGTTGAGTTTTTTGGTTGGGTTTACGTTTTAGGTCAATATCTAACGCTCTTTTGCACCAGTAATTGAGCAAAGTATTCTTCAGGCGCAGCCCTAGATTGCTTGGCTCTATTATTATAAAATACGACATACCGTTTATTTATAGGAGAGAAATGCTGATGCTAACCCAAGGCGACCTGTGTCCACATTGTGGTTTAATTATCATGATGCCAACTGACCTAGAACCTATTTGTCTCGGCTGTGGAAAAAGAATCAATGACGCTGAGGAAGATGAATAGCGACTAAGCAAACCATTTCTGCACCTTTACTCCTACAACAATCCCCAGAACAATAAAGCCGATAGCAACGAAACCAGCTAAAGAAAGCGCAGGCAATGCGACAAGCAATTGTGTGTCGTTACCTCCACCAGCTAATACAGCGCCCACTCCCATAAACAAGCCAGCTGCAAAATGCTTAAATAACGACACTAATCGAACCATTTCGAGCTGAAATGATTTGGTGACCAGTGCAGTAACAATCATAGCTAGTACCAAGGCAGCGAATAGCATGAAGCGCTCTATTCTTGGCCACTGCGCATTGTCGGCATCCCAGAACGACAATCCCATAGATTTGAATAAGCCACTGGGTGTCCAGTGAGGCTCATAGATAAATACCAGTCCTCCCATAAACCCAATCGTCAGCATAGAGAACCAGAGCTTTTTAGTCGCTTGTTCACTTCTTACTGCAATAATTATGAGCGGTATTGAGACTAGACCTAAAAACACCAACTGCTGAAATTTCGTGACTTCATAGGACTCACCAGCACTACCACTAAACAAGTTAGAAAAAGCAAACCAAGAAACCAGCCACCCCAAAATGGTGGCGAGCATCACCAGTTGTCCTCTGGCAAGCCTACTGATAGTAGAGACACCACATCCGCTGTTAAATGCAGCCCCTAATCCAAAGATTAAGCCACCCAACGCCGTTATGTATGTAGGGTAATAGGAAGGCATATTAATGGGATGGCCGAACGCGCTTGATACTAGTAGTGCTCCCCAGACAAAGGTTCCACTGAACAGTATCGAAACCAAAAATATTGGCTTCCCTGCTAGCATCTCTTTGACTCCACGCACCATGCAAAGCCCGGTGGTTTGGGCTAAACATCCAAGTATCGCAATGAAGATTATTGAGAGAAGCAACATGAAAGCACCTAAAACTCGTTGAAAGCCACGTTACTAAACTATAGTGCCTACTATTATTAAATTTACATAAGAAAATTCTAGCCTCAGGCTTCAAAGTACCTAGGCATCGTTTGTATCTATCTCTCTAGAATACGATACCCTGATAGTTTCTTATTGTTGTCCTTCAAAATTTGGTCAAAAGTAGCCCTATGTATAATAACTTCCCTGTCGAAGACTATACCGCAAAGCTTAGCTAATCGTTTATCAAAGCTAAGCTGCTTACTGTAAGACTCTTCACTTTCACTCATCAACAGGTGCTTATTCAGCAAAGGCGGCTGTCTGCCCTCATCTATATAATCAAAAAAGTCAATATCCTGATCCGCCATCTTAATTTTGATACGTTCCACTAGTTTAGGAACACTACTAGAGAAATCGTCATAACACATCAAGCTCAGCTTTCCCGACGTAGTATGTACCTTAATTAAATCAACGTTGTCATCAATCTCACCATACATCTGTAGAGCAGACCCAACATAAACTCGAAGTAACAAAGGCAGCTCGTTAATGTAAGATTTGTGGAAAATTAAAGAATGCCCTTCATTAAAAATTGACGCAGGTAACTGCTTACCTGCTTTCGCACTCTGTTGTTCAATTAACTCTGTATCTGCAATGGTAAACAACAACTCTGTAGCTAAGGATAATGCCGCGTTATAGTCACTAAACAGTGCTTTTATATCCCGCTTTAATGTTTCTGGTTGTTGGGTGTACGGCTTACGTTTTTCAAACAACCCCATAGAAAAGAATAAAAGTAGATCTTCTTTTCGTTCTTTCTCTGCAGCTTCAAACATTTTTGTGTCGTACATTTCACTTAATAGACTGAACGTCTTTTTATGAGAACCGACAAGTGAACGAACCTCTTCACTGCGAGAGAACTCATCATTTGCAGGAAGCCGCCCAAGGTCCAAGCATCTATTCCAGAAACCCTCGAACAACTCGGAATTCTGCGAAATCACGAGTTTTGCTTTATCTTTAGCTTCAATAGGTGCGGGAGAAGTAAGCTGCTGCCAAGCATGAGACCTTTTGTATTTATTTTGAAGATAGCTCTGCTCTTCTAGTTTATCCTTAAACACATAGAATATTCCCGGCCCTGCTGCGATTGCATCTTCCTGCAATGAGTGTTCAACATATGCTTTGATTTCAGATTGAGCATAATATTTCTGAAAGGTGTTACGAGAGGTTATCACTCCATCTTTGTATGGCTTGAACTGCGATATATAACTCTCATTTGCAAGCATCACCGAGACCACAAGTACTTTGTCCGCTAAATCCCAAGCTCTAAGCAGTGCTTCTAGCCGTTCGTCGCGGTCTTCAATAACGTTAAGGACAAAACCGAGATTGACAACGTCTGAACGCACTTTTTCATTATCAGGCTGAAAGTTAGGGTCCCAGCCAAGAGCATCAAGTCCATGAGCTTCTAGCTCCCTAAGGTCATCGCCTCGTCCACATCCATAATCGAAGATGGAATAACGTCCATCAAGAAATCCCGACTTAGCCAAAAGCTTCATCGGTGCCGATAACTCATGCCTTACAATTGCTGTACGATGCCGGTCTATTCCTATTTCGTCCAGACTATCGTCCGTTGTAGTAGCAGGATGTAAGCGTCCATCAATGAGCTCATACCCTTTTTTAGCGATCAAGTTTAACCAAGAACGCTTGAATCCTATTGTGCGAGTGTTTTCATAGAGTCCCGCTCGCTCACCTTCCTCGGTTATATTGCGAAAAAGTCCAACATACTCATTGTCTTCAGGTAGCATCGTTTCTTTGCGATGTAATATTGGTGGGTTGTCAGAAGTTCGGTAGCAGGTCACTTTATGGCTAAGTTTAGCGAGATCAACGTTGAGACTTTGCTCCAACGCTGGGTATGAGTCACTGTAAAAGTCTGGGTAATATAAAAGCGATAGGCGGAACTCGTTCTTAAATAGCTTTACAAGGTTCCATTGTTCATCTGGTAGGTTAACGGCTTTGGCGACAGCCGGAATGAACTTTTGTAACACTAGTGGGATTGATGCAATCGCATCTCGATGGAAATATACGGCATCAGGAAGTTGCTTACCTACCGATACCTTTTTTACCTGTAACTTAAACTCTTGAAAATCCATAAACTAACAACGATACCATCTATAAGTGCTCACTAGATAGTATCGTAGTTAGAAGTTGATCGCGTGACAAGGGATTGAGTCCTAATTCATGACCTTGAATGGAGGTAAACTTATGCGGTAGCTTCGACGAGCTTCTTCTTCTGATAAACCTATAGCGCTGAGGACATGAGAAGGTGTGTTGGACATCGCGTTGCAGGCAGAGCCTTGAGAGATGAGCCAATCTTGTTCTTTGATGAATCGCTTTACTTCATCGTCAGTATCAAACGTAATGTTCCAAGTAGTTGCTAGAGCATTGCATCCACCATTGCGTCTAAAGTGATAACCACTGAGAACCTCCTCAAGATGTATTTGTTGCATATCTGCCTGAGAGGGAAAGCTTGCTACTGCCGTACCTAAACCCACAATTAGGGGGGTAGGTGAAGTTCCTCCCCGCAAACCTAATTCCTGACCACCACCGTGAATTAGTGGAACAATACTGGAATCGCGAGCATCCCTGACATAGAGCGCGCCAATACCCTTCGGGCCATAGATCTTATGCCCTGACAAGGAGAGCATGTCTAGATTCATATCATCGACATCGATGTCAAGTTTACAAAAGCTTTGCGCAGCATCTGTGTGGAATGGCACGTTATGGTCAAACGCTACCGCTCCTATCTTTTCAATCGGCTGAACAGTCCCAAGCTCGTTGTTTACATGGTGAATTGTAATAAGTAACGTGTCTGACCTGATTGCATCTTCGACTTGCGCTGGTGATATTAAGCCATTCGCATCGGGTTTGAGGTAGGTTACTTTGAAACCTATTTCTTCTAAATATGCACAAGTGTTCAAGATACATTTATGTTCAATTGTAGAAGTAATCAAGTGCCCTTTTTCGTTCAAGTGCCTAAATGCTAGACCTTTGATCGCTAAATTGTTTGACTCACTCGCACCACTTGTAAAAATAATCTCACTTGGCATAGCTCCAAGTTTTTCAGCAATCAGTATTCGAGACTCTCTAATTGCAGCTTTCGCGGACTCGCCCTCTATATGGGCGGCAGAAGGGTTGGCAAAACTCTCGTTTTGCCATTGAGACATAGAATCTAATACTAGTTGTGAAACTGGTGTAGAGGCTGCGTAATCAAAATAGTTAGTCATTCTCAATTAAAAATTCCAAAGTTTGATTAAACAAGGTGTTAGTAACCAAAGGTTCGCTTATATTTTTCATCAGCCAAGAGTCGATGTATTTTAATCCACCATTACAGTATGCCTCAAAGATACCAATCGCCTTGCGAAGTTGTTCGTTCTTCAATATATCCAGCGAAGGCTCTTTAGCTAACGCGATCAAGTAGATGTAAGAGTCTTTGTCTGTGCTTGCATATGTCTCAAGTAGAATTGAAGAACCTGAGGATTTATCTGTAAGCGGTTCGAACTTGTCAAGTTGATAACCAACAAGAGCAGCAAATACCATTAAGTCTTTAATTGCTCCAAAGGCGTTTGGATCCGTTGAACCTTTGTTCGTGCAAAGTTTAGACTCCAAAGACTCAAAGCATGAATCTCGATAAACTTGAAGTTTACGCCAATCTGTCAATTCAGCCATCAACCGATACCTCTTCAATTGTTACTTTATCAAAATCACTACCGAACCTAACTACATCGTAGGATTTACCCTGAACTGAAAGCTTTGTAGGATAAGACCCTTTGAACTCATCTTCTGTCAAAACAGTATGCTGAACTAAGTTATACTCTTTTCCTACACGGGATCTGATACCCTGATCTGTATGAGACTCAGTCCACTGAGCTTGCGAGAACATAAATATTGCTTGATCAACTTTATCAGCAATATAGCGCACAAGTTCTCGCCCATTATCTGGACCAATGAATGCTAGAATCGAATCGGCAATAAATGGAGCTACGGTTCCCGGCGTAAGAAGGTGTTGCTTGTCACCTGCTCTTTCTTTTGAAAACTCAATTAGAGCGACGATAAACGAAATAGAGAGCATAGCCTGATAGCCGTTTCCAGCGGCGACTCGCTTGCCCTCCTTGTCGACAATTGCCCATGTAAAAGAGTTATTTTTAGCCCCTGTAGTATCTTTTTTAACTGTATATCCATTAAACGCTACTTTGCTAAACAAAGAACGCATCTTCGTCAAAAGCACAACGTCCACACCCTTTTGTGAAGATGAAATAGCTTCTTCGTAAAGCTTAATAATTTCTTGAGTGGCAACAATGAGATTACGAATCTTCTCTGCTCTAGGCTGTGATGAAGATGCCTTAGAGATTTTCAAATCGAAACCATCAATATCTATTTTTCTTTTTCTAATGTTATTTTCTAGTATGGGTATTCTTCGGTTAATAGATTCGAGTACAGTCCACGCTCTATTTTTTTCACTTTCAATATCTTTGATATCATCAATATCTGATTCAACAATCGTAATGCTTAGCTCTTTTATATCTTTATTCAAAGCAAGCAAGTTATCTTCGCAATCATCAAGTTGATCCAAAAGCTCTTGCATCTCTTTTTTCGGAGAGCTTAGTGCACGAAGTGACTTACTTAGAGCTACCACCTGTCGCCAACGTCTCTTTAAATCAGGGTCTACTGCATGCTTTCCAAGCTCTTCGATTAGCGCTGCAGCTTGGCTACTAGCACTAATGTTCGTCCCACAAATACACTCTTGGTTATGTAGTATCTCTTGAAGCAACTGCTTATCTACAGAATATCTCAAAGACTTGTTCAGTTCTTCAGTGTTTATAGCACTAGGATCAAACAATGATAACCTAGAGCTAAAGCAATCGTTCGCGAACTTCAACGTTTCTTTAGATTTTTGTATTTTGAGCTGTTTGAGCTTCCTTTCAAAATCACTTTTAAGCCGTGTTTTCTGACCTCGGAGCTTTATCTTGTCCTCAATAGCAGTCTTATCAAATCGCGCTAACTTAGCTACTTGCTCATCATAAACAACTTGAGCCTCTGATAAAGCTAATCTCTTTTGTTCTAGCTCGGTTTGTTCCTTTAGCATAAGTTCTTGTAATGTTTCTTTGTTAGCTATATGAGTATCAATCTCATTGCTAGTATCAAACTGTCTCAAATCCCTTTGATAATCAGTTTTTATTTTCTCGAGGTGAGAAACTGTTTTGTTCGCTACAGTTAACCCTAAAACTTTATCGATCGCACTTTTAATATGTGAAAAGTCATTTTGACTACTGAGAGTACCAGTCCCCTCACCTTGATAAAAGAAGTACTGCGACATCTCTTTAGGTAAAAATGTGTTAATCAAAGTGTTCGGTGAGTCTTCTTGCTTGTCTGAATAACAACCATCAACGATCTCAAATACTTTTAAATCACTCTTGCTATTGGACTTAGATTGTACTCTTCGAACTTCAAGCAATCGGTTGTCGTGCTCCAACTGAAGAAAAACACTAAAGGTACTAGAACCTTCAGCCTCGGCATGTTTATTCAATAGCTTTTTGGGATCAAGCAGGTTGTCCGTTGTTTCTTCATATAGACACCAACGTAGAGCATTCAGCAAAGCGGTTTTACCACCATTATTTTCGCCATGTATTAGCGTAACGCCTCTTTCCTGCTCAACCGAAAAGTTGATTACTTGCTTTCCATAGAACTGACGAAAGTTATTAACTTCTAACTTAATTAGCTTCATTGACGATATCTTCCGCGTTAATTTCAATTATTTCTTTAATCTTAACGATATGCCGACTTTGAGATACATCACCATAGTAAAGCTCTTTCTCAAACTGCATGACTTGCAGAGCTGCTTTATGAGCTGCCGATTTTTTTGAGTAATCGTCATGAGACACTTTTGTCTCCTCGATCATTTCTTTTAATGAGTCTTTGAATGACTGAAAAATACTCGGATCCATTATATGATACCTAATTCAAATGCTCTTTCTTCCACTTCCCTTGAGTTAAGAGCGGTTAGTTTAAAGTCGTTAACTCGTTCCAGTTCAGCTTTACGTAAATTATCACTAAATGAGCTTCTACTTCCAGGTAATGGAAGTACAACAAAATCAACAATCGAAGCTTGCTCTTTGCCTTCAGACTTACGAAGTACGCGCCCTCGCCTTTGCACATACTGCCTAGGGTTTCTTGTACTTGCTAGTATGTAAGCACTCTTACATACTGGAACGTCAATTCCTTCGTCCAATACCTTCATAGCAACAAGAGCATCTATACTCTTATCTTTAAAGTTGTTCATTATCGTTGCGCGTTCCTTACTCGTTTCAACCGATGTAAATTTCGCTACTTTACAACCTATGCTATGCAGAGCATCAGTAACTTCCGAAATGTAATAGTTGTCACTATCAGACTTACCTTCTCCTACATATATTAATGAGTGGGATAACGTTACTTTCTGTTTGGATTGAAGATAGTTTAATAGCGATGGAAGTTTACCCGAGCAAGTCGCTAGTAACCTCGCTCTAAAACCACACCACTTTGTCAGCGCTCCCCTCTCTTCTCCACTTAAACCACTAGATTTTGCTTTTAGAATAAGCTTTTGAATCTTTAGAGAATAGTCTTCATATTTTTCCTGCTCGTCATCGGTAAGGTAAACAGGTACTAGCTCATACCTGTAAGGAGCAAGAATTTCATCTCTAATCGCGTCACTCAATGAGTATTCAGCCACAATGCCGTTAAAGTAAGATAACAAGTTCTGCTTAGCGGTATCAGGAAACGGAGTCCCCTCGACCTCATCTTCATCGCTTCTAAAAGGAGTAGCAGAAAGACCTATCCTATACTGGGCACATGGGAGAGCTTCATAATAGCCCTGGCTTCCTAAATTATGGCACTCATCTCCAATGACCATTAAACTCGAGACGGGAATTTTACTAATACGCTGCTGAAAAGGCGAATCTGACAAAGTGCGATTTACAACAACCACACATACGAATGGGAGAGAACCTCCTAAAAAGCGGAGAATTTTTTTATCGAGCAATGAAGCCCAAGACTCAAAGCCATCGTAGCACCTAATCGGAGAGACATTGAAGGCAGTTAACTCCTCAACCCACTGATTTGCAAGCTCAATATATGGCACGCTAATCATTACGAATGTGGATTCATTGTTACGCCTACGTTCCTCATATAATTCAACCATCGCACATATTGATGTAAATGTCTTTCCTGACCCTGTCGCGAGTTTGAAAAGTCCCTGATGATCAGCACTCTTCCAACTATTGATTGCTTCGCGTTGATGTGCAAAAAGCTGGAAGGGCTTCCCTTTTATATTTAATGGCGTTCTTGGTAGCATAGACTTAATGTCTATCGCGGAAACTTTTTGGGCCGACTTGGGGAAACTATACGCAAAAAATGGTGAGTGTCTTTCACACTTATCTTCATTAACTTGGTTTATTTCTTCAGGAAATAGTTCACGGTATAAGCTTTCTGGCTCAACACTAGTTTGAATCCTGGCGTATGACTCCGAGTCAAGTTCGATAACTTTCGTCCTCTTACTTGAATCAGACCATAGCTCTTCGAACTTAGTGACTTCATATTTGCCATATTTATCAAAGTGCTCTTTCTCCCAACTAAAATAAGCCGTTATTTCTTCAGCGTTATATTTGGTCAGTCCTCTAATTGTCTCATTTGCCGAACCATTAAAGGTGACCATTTCGTCACCTTTATAAAAAACACCTATTTTTTTATGGAACATTCCTTGGTGAGTAAAAGCAAACTTAATTTCCAAGTGCTTTGTGGCTATTAAGTACTTGAGTATTTTTAAGTTTCTATTATAGGTGTCGTTTAATATCCTTTCTAATGTCTCTGAACGAGAAGCTATTGGATTGATTTTACCCTCCATCACAGCCTCATATTCGCTGTCAGATAGTGGATCACCAATAATTAATCTCATCTGTCCATTAGCTCGAATAAAATGATCCAGGCCTTCACAGACTGATACTAAAACCTCCGATGAGAAATAACCTACAGCTCTATCGTACCTTTCGGCAACGGAAAGCAAAGGATTGTGGAAAGACTCCAAAATGTCATCTTCATCTGAGTCATACTTTCCCTTTAGCTGTAGGTCAGATAACTTCATTACGCTTCCCAATCAAGCCATTCAGTCAGATTCAACCAAGCATTTTTTAACAGAATCTCTGTTCGTTCTTCGATAGCTGTTTTGTTCCAAGATTCAGCCCAAGTTATCTCCAAGAATTTCTTCTCTAGCATTAGCAGCGAAGCGTTCTTTACTGCTTCGGCGGATAACTCCGATTCTGAGTTCAATATCGTCTCAATCTCATCGATAGAATCATTGGAAAGCGCCTCTAACATATGCTGCTTGAGGTCATACCACGATTCTTGAGTTTTCGAAGAAATGCTATTTCTAGCATCCACCAGAACATTACCAAGTTTGTTATATACATCCGGGCTCGATATATCACTATCTCCCCATTTCTTAAACGCACTTTGGGAGCTTCCCTCATAGACCTTTTTAATGCGATCTTTGCTAGACAGTAACTCCCACATCATAGTTGTGAAGTAATCGGTACCATTACTACTCACTCGGTTGAAGCCACCATCTACTAGTTCCAAGTTATGGAATCCGGCTAACAACAAAAACTTAGTATTTTTTGGTTTGTCAAGAAGTTGCTGCTTTGAACATATATCTAGCCACTGTTCAAACTCTAAATTCTGAGGAGAGCCTTTACTTCTAATTTTATCTTTTAGTTCTTCTCTGAAAAACGCCTTAACTTTGTCCACATTTGGGTGCTCAGATGTCAGGTCACTAGATCGGAGCTGATATGGGATACCATCAATACCTTTCTCATGCAGCTTTCGATAAACAGCATCAATACCATCAGCACCACCGCTCATTGCTCGCCAAAGGACACTAAATGCAGTTACCGCCTTCAAAGCAGGTTCAAAGCTTGAAAACTGAGTACCAGTATCTCCACATTTCTTATCTTGTAGAATAAATTGGATCAATAGGCTTTGTGCTATGTCATGTTTTATATCCGCTAGATACCGCAAACAAACATTCGATACTTCCTTACTTTCTGTTGGTACCAGCTCTTTAACGTCAGAGGCAGGTAGCTGCCAATGTTCAAATAAAAAGTCAGCTGAGGTTGCTAAATACTCTAGATATTCATCCTTACGATGGAAACTACAGTCCTCATAGCTCTTCAGCATTGCATCTCTCTGATCTCGAAGAGTGGTAACTTTAACCTTTCCAACGTAAGCTCTAACAAATGCCAGGATCAGTGCTTTCGTTTTGTCATTTTTTTCTTTGTTTTTAATGATATTTTCAAAACGCTCTGTGACACCGTTGAGCAAACTCATCAGTCCTTCAAGGTCTTCTTCCGCCGCACCGTCCTTCCGCTTTCTACCGATGTGCTCAATGACTTTTGGTACAAACGTTTCTATTGCAGTGAGTGGCTCACCAGTGGTGTTTAAAGCTTCAAACATGTCAAACGCATAAGACTCATTATCAACTTGTACAAATGTCAAACATACTCTGTGCAATAAGAACTTTGAGAAAGCTACTAGGTATACTATTTGATCGATCTTATCATTTGCTCTCGAGGCATTGAGAAGATGCTCATCTACCGGAAAATCTAAGCATTTGTCTAACGTTTCGACACCTACAAAGTCTTCAACAGAAAGAGGCTCTTCAACATCCCCCCCAGGTAGCTTGAACTTAAACCCCTTTTCAACGCAATCTAATTGCTTTCGAATTTCTTTGATATTACTTACTACACGCTTTGAACCTTCATCAAAAGAAGAGAGTTCTAAGGGTTTGAAAATAGAACTACTCTCCTGCTCTAGAGTGTGCCTTTGATAGGAGCTCAATAACTGCGAAATTGGGCTCTCATAAATGGCCTTGCGTTCATCTTTACCCCAGCGATCTACTTGGGACCGAATGATTTTTGGTAGAAACTTGTAAAGCTCATGGTCCGCTGTCGTTTCTACTGAATAGTTTGATGTATCTCGTATGAGCTCAGAAACCACTTCACGAAGTTGTTCTAGAGCATCTAGTGATTCCTCATTCTCTTCCTTCTTGATGGCCTTTTTTAATTGAGGTAGTAGTATTCTTAACCTTTCGTTCAAGCACAAAATGATTAACATCAGAGTCGACAGTCTTTGCTGCCCATCAATGATTAGCTTAATCGTTGTTGGTGTATGCCTTTTAGCAATTGGGTAAACGGTGTTACCTTCACTGTCATCGACGCTAAGAACCGAACCAAGGAAAATAATGGCATCTGATGATTCTAATAAGTTTCTAAAAACATTTTCACAATCAGAGAACAAATCTCTAATATGCGTTTCTTCCCAAGAGTAAGGCCGTTGATACGCAGGCATATAAAAGCCTGTTGTTTTCCGATCGCATATGACGTCAAAAACTGACTGAGGCTCTGCCTTGAATATGTCTAAGGACTTTTGCATTTAGATTTCCTAGGTAACTGATACGCCGAATAATTGTCCTTTTATAACATTAAAGCTATTTTATTTCTACCATGTTTAGTATGGTGTACCGTAAATTTCGAATAGATACTATTTTGCTTCTCAAAGGAAGTTTTGCTCCTATGTTGCAAGGCATCTATCTGATACACTCTCAGTTCTGTTTGGATAAAATCTCCAATTACAAATGCAAGGTAAACACATTGAGTATTGAATCTAGCACCCTCAAGTTCTCGGGGCATCAAACCTTCCCTATCCGGTACGGCTGGATTTACAAGATAATTCAAGAAGTTATTCAAGGCAATTCTCTGTCTAGTAAAGAAAACATCGAAGATCAGATGACATCTATGGGTATGGGTAAGAACATGGTGCTATCCGTAAGACACTGGATACGCGCACTTAATCTCGTTGAATGTACTGACAAAAAGAAGCAGACCTACGAACTAACTAAGCTCGCAGAAAAACTCTTTATCGGGAAAGATGCCTTAGATGAATACTTGGATAACATTGGCACTGTGTGGTTACTTCACTGGTTAATGCAATCAATAGATACTCAAAAAGCAGAACTTAATACTGCGCGTTGGTTCTTCAATTACTTCAATGGCGTCAGGATCGATAAGCTTCAACTGGCGAAGGATATTCAATTGTCATTAGAGAATCATGAGAAAGATCTAACGGACGCTACGCTGAAGAAAGATATCGACTGTTTGTTTCAGATGTACGCCGTTAAAACATCGATTTCCGGCAAAGTAAACGAAGATAGCTTTACGTCACCTTTCACTGAGTTAGGCCTCATTACTCAAGAGTCAGCTAAAGACTACAGAGCAGAATTGTCGTTACAAAAATCCTTACCTACACCTGTGTTTGGATATGCTTTAATCGACTATATGCAACGTCACAATATCGACGCAGACGGAAATAAAATAAATAATATCAACACTCTATCTTTCGAATCACTGCTTAACGATGTGGGTTCTCCTGGACGTGTGTTCCGTTTAACAACAAGTGGCCTGAGTGAGAAGCTTGATGAACTGGAAATTCTTAGTGGCGGAAAGATTGCTTGGACGGATACGCAAGGTTTGAGGCAAGTTCAACACAGTTTTGAAGATTTACAAAATGTAGATCCTGCGATGTTCCTAGAAAACTACTATCACGGGGAATAAGACGTGACGCTTAACAAACAATACTCTATTGCAACAAGACAACAACGTTCTACACGTATTGATAGCGATCTTAGCTCGGAATTCTTTCAAGGATTAGTGTATCACGGTACAGCGCAGTCCTCACTAGAAACACTATTTCGCCAATATTCTCAAACAGGTCAACAAGCTTACACTTTGACCGGACCTTATGGATCGGGCAAGTCCACTATCGCTCTGTTGTTGACAGGCTTGTTACACGAGAATTCTGAGTTGCGTGAATCTGCATTAAATGCAATCAATGACGAAAGCAAAAAGCTACTATCGGCGAGCCTCCCATATAACAAAGGGTGGCTTCAAATCCGTGCGGTTGGTGGTGTTCACGGACCTATAGAAACATTTTGGTCCGCAACTATGGTTGCTTTATTAGAGCACCCGAGTACAACCGAGCTGCACCATAAATATCATAAAGTAAACATCAGCAGTGAGTCTCATCTTATCGAAGTATGGGAAGCCTTGTTTGAAGAAGTAGAAAATCTTGTTGATGGCGTTATTATTCTTGCAGACGAGATGGGGAAAAGCCTAGAATTCATTAATAAAAACCGAGGCGAGCTGCACCTGTTTCAAGATTTAGCTGAAGTGCTAAGCCGTATCGATACGCCCGTAATTTTCTTAGGTTTACTGCACCAAGCATTCAGTGAATATGCGAAAGACCGTGGAACAAAGCTTCAAGAAGAATGGGCAAAGATTCAGGGCCGTTATAATGATATTTTATATAACGTTTCAACAGATGAGACAGTTGCCCTGATCGGAAAGTCCATTAATCATGCTGAGTCTATCGACAATTCGGGTGACCGTATCGTTGAGCAAGTACTTGAGGCATTAGGCAACGAAGAATCAGACCGAAAGAAGCAACTAAAACAACGACTCGAGCAGTGTATACCTTTACACCCTTTGACGGCGCTAATGCTCGGCCCTATTTCGAAGCGTCGATTCAGCCAGAATGAACGTAGCACATTTAGTTTTCTAAACTCTCATGAACAGAATAGCTTCCAAATGTTCCTGAAAGAGAATGTGAATCGCGATTCCCGTTATACATTAAAGAACCTTTGGGATTACTTAGAAGTAAACCTAGAGCATGCTATCCTTGGTTCGCCTGATGGTCACGGTTGGGCAGCTGCCACGGAATCCATACGTCAAGCTACTAAAAAACAAGTACCAGAGAAGGCTATAGAAATTCTCAAAGCAATCGCGCTGATAACTTTGTTTGGTAAGCCCGCAAATCTATACGCAACTGAAGACATGTTGCTTGCAGCCTCAGGTATAAACGATAAAGAAGAGCTGGATGAATACCTTCTCGGCCTTAAAAATGCATCGTGCGTCATTTACCGCAAACATCTATCTTCATGGGTCGTTTTCGAAGGCTCAGATTTAGATATACCAAGTTTGATCGAAGAAAAAATTGAACAACAAGGCTCGAGCAAAGAAGCGATTAACCACATTGTCTTCTCGAACCAGATTATAGCAAAAGGTTACTACCATAGAGTGGGCACCTTGCGCTGGGCCGAACAATCTATTTCTCATCATTTCGACAACGACTTTGCAGAGCAGCTTATTACTCAGCGCAAAGGTGAGTTTGCAAATATGGTTTTACTACTAAACCAAACGGATGAAACAAAACTACGAGAAGTCTCTAAACAGCACCCTACCCTCATCTTGGCGAACGCAAAGAGTTCTGATGAGATTATTGCTCTTGCAAAGGAGCTTTATGCTCTAGAGCTAATAAAATCAGACAAAGAGATAGGTGCTACGTTGCAACACGATAATGTTGCTCAAAAGGAGTATAGCGGCCGACTAACGAACGCTGAAATTGCCTTAAATGGCGCGATCGCTGAAGCATTTAGTAATGCTGATTGGTATTGCCTCGGTCAAAAAAGTAAAGCTAATACACTGAGTGCAATAGTAAGCGATACAGCCGATAAGGTGTTTAATGCAACACCAGTAGTAATGAACGAACTTGTAAACCGCAATAAGCTATCAGGGACTGCTGTTTCTGCCCTGAAGAAATTGCTGGAAGCAATGTTAGACCAGGAAGACGAAGAAAACCTTGGTATTACTGGTCACCCACCTGAAATGTCAATGTACATTAGTTGTCTAAAGAACACAGCGATACATACGCCTGAAGCAGAAAATGATCGCCACTGGCATCACGATGCAAACATTGATCCGAAGTTAAAAGCTCTATTTGATGCTGCAAGCAATTACTTAGTAGACAATGCTGGACGCAATGTTCGCTTGTCAGAAATAGTGGCTCTATGGAACAAAGCCCCTTATGGTATTACACAGGGTGTTACACCGATCTTCTTACTGGCATTCTTGAAGTCTCTAGGTCATAACATTGCTTTTTATGAAAAAGACCTTGGCGGTGAATATGCATTTATTGCAGAACCTGATGTTGATTACGTACACAAGCTAATTAAGTCCCCGCAAGATCTTGCAGTTAAGTACATTGTTTTAGATAAGAAAGAACAAGATTGGCTGCACTTTTTAGCGTCATTTACCGCAGCTCAAACCAATAGGAACGTAACAAACAATATTCTGTCTGTTGCTAGCCCACTTGTTACAACAATGCATAACCTACCGAACTGGGTCAAAAATGCACATAACTTTGACGCAGACCTAAATGAGAACAAGAAAATCATTGCTGTTCGAGATCTGTTCCTACAAGCTAATGACCCACACGCTTTGTTGATCGTGGATCTACCTAAGTACCTAGATCCTGAGGGTGAATACACTTTCACACAGAAAATTGATGTGTTGGAACGTCACTTCAAGGTACTTCGGAGCAAGCATGAATTAATGCTTAAGAGTATAAAACAAAAGGTGAAATCGCTCTTCCCTGAAAGCGGTGAAGAACTTACATCAATGTGTCAACTTGTAGAACACAAGGCAGGAGACATTCGCTTAAAAGCGTTTGCCCGTGAGCTCGGGAAAAGTGAAGACGGTCTACTTGAGTGGTTGGAAAGCATGATCCAGATCGTTGTCGGCCGTGGAAAACAAAGCTGGAATGAAGGCTTACTACTTACCGCTTCAACAAAGATCAGTGAATTTGCTCAAGACTTCTTAAGCGTCGTAAAATCATCAGATACTACTCAGAACAAGCATGTTGCTGACGTTAAGACTAAATTAGTCTCCTTAGTGTTAGAAGATAACGACGGTCAACTGAAGTCATATAAAAAAGAAGTCCGTATTATAAAACAGGACAAAGCAGATAAAAAAGTTAAAGATGTGGAGCGCACTCTAACAGAGTTAGAAATGGATGAGTTCGAGCGCATACATGTATTACAGACACTATTGAAACAAGCACTGGAAGCTCAAGGTTAAGTGAATAGGTATTAATCATGAGTCAAACACGAAAAGTTAAACACGTTCTGGGGTTATCTGGTGGTAAGGACAGCGCTGCCCTTGCCGTTTACATGGCAAGAAACTACCCTGAAATAGATATCGACTATTTTTTTACTGACACAGGTAAAGAGCTACCAGAAGTCTATGAGTATTTGGAACAGCTAGAAATTGTATTGGGTAAACCAATTCTTCATATTAATGACAAAAAAGGTTTTGATTACTGGCTAGAGCAGCACAATAACTTTCTGCCAGCAGGACAGCAACGTTGGTGCACTATTCGAATGAAATTGGAACCATTCGAAAAATGGATCAAGCCTTACTTAGATGAAGGATATGAAGTTGTTTCGTATGTAGGTATTCGTGCAGATGAGCCTTGGCGTGATGGCTATCGACCAAATGAAAGTCAAAAATACCTCAAGATTAAGATGCCATTTGCTGATGATGGCATTAAGAAACAAGGTGTTCTCGATATTCTTGATAGCGCGGGCCTTGGTTTGCCAAAGTATTATGAGTGGCGTTCTCGCTCAGGATGCACCTTTTGCTTTTTCCAACGCAAGATAGAATGGGTTCGCTTGATGGAGCGACACCCAGAAGCCTTTGCGGAAGCAAAGTCTTATGAAAAGCGAGCAGAGACTAGTGCAAACGGTGAAACATTCTTCTGGATGGGGCCAAATGAGCCACTAGAGTCTCTAGAAAACCCTGAACGTATTGCTCAGATTAAAGCAAATCACGAAAAGGTTCAGAAACGTTTCGAGAAGAAAAAAGCACGCGAGCGTAAGCGTCGCTTAGGTATGCACGCTATGGTCGATGAAAGCATGCTAATCGATACCCTAGACATGGATGCGATGTACGACCTAGATGAAGGTGGTGGTGCATGTGTAACTTGTTATAAATAAGGGGCTTCAATGTCATCAAACTCATATTTGCAGATGGATGTACCCTTCAACTCAAGGTACATATGTTGGTTTTGTGGCGAACCCTCAATTGGTTACGTTGATTTCCCACAGTCAGCGGAATCTGTTAGTAAACTAGAGCACTCACCAATCGCTATTCCAATGTGCGATGAGTGCTCCAAAGTGAATTATCATAGTGACGTTCATTCTATATGGGCTTTACGCGATCTAGTTAAACATTCGCTGATAACGAAATATGCTAAACATCTGGGCATCGGTGAAAACTGGATAGAGCAAGAACTCAAGGAATCTGAATTTTCAGGTTCCGTTCTTGGTGGATTCGGACAAAGCGCTTGGGAAATGTATGAGATTGCAAAAAGCCGGGTAGCATTCAAAGGCTGGAATGTTTCAATCGATGAAGTACCGTTTGAGGGTTATGATGATACTTCAGGCTTTAGTTATGATGGCGTTCGCTTCCTATCGCTAAATACTTGCATCGATTACTATGTCAAAGCCACTAGCATTGACCGTGAACTAATGGTTCGTTTAATAGATATTCTAACAACTGAGCGCTTCGGGTATGCACTTCGAATTGCACTACTAAACAAAAATATCTCACACTTAGAGCGAGATGAAATTCTAAATGAAATCTCAACTCAAGAATATGAACAGAAAGAAGTTGAATATTTAACGGCTGAAGCCTCATCCAATACATCTTCTCTAGAGGATGTAGCTATTTCTGGCACAATCGCTCCCGCTTTCGCTATTCAGTGGGCAATAAGCAAGAAGATCAAAGATCTTGATGACTTGTGTTCGTTTGAAGATAATTACTTTGATGATTTCGAACACCTTGGAGGTCCGGCTGCATTCTCCTCTTATAACGGCTTGCAGCTTTACCTTGAGGCTCGAGAAGATCCTAATTGGATTGCATCCAATGATCCTAACAAAGCTGCATGGTCAGACTAATGAATGAGCACTTCGATTTTCTATATACAAAACGCGACAATCAACCCTGAGATTGTCGTGCAATTAGAAACTAAGCGGTTGAAGTAATGAAGTCTTGTATTCAGCATCTAGGTTTCTTTGAATGTAATGATAAGCCCGCCAATAATTAAAAATCCCCCCAAGAAAGAACAGAAAGCTCCCAACCAGAAACTGCCAAGTCAGATAATTAGCAAGCTGAATCGACGAGTCAGGCACTCCGCCTTCCCAAAGCCCTGGAAATGAACCAACAGCAAATAGCACACTGCCCACTATAAACGTCACCGCTGTCAAGTTGGTAAGCAGCCCCTCAGTACCACCAGCACTACTGGTATCAGCAACGATGTTGACGCTGGCACCGATAACAAAAAGCGTACTGCCAATAATGAACATTAATGCGCTGAGTGCAGAGTAGCTATCATCGATAAACAAAAACACTCGACCTGCGACAAACATCAACGTGCCAAACAAGTAGATGTAGGAGGCGGTGTATTCCAGCTGTTTTCTCGATACGTCAGAGGATATTTTGCGCCAATAACGGTGGACGTCATAAAGGTCGTGGACATTAACGATCAGGTAACAGAGCGAACCGGCAAAGAAGATCCATTGTCCGAGCATCGAGTAGCTTTGAAAGCTTGGGAACAGTAATACGCTACCAGCTAGGAAGAATAATCCACCAAACTTGTAAAAGACTGCATTCAGCGTTTCCCATTTAAACTGGGTTTTAGCGCTAGCGTCGTTATCCGTCAGATGATGAATTCGTTTGCGGTTGGTGAAAAGGTGCGCCATGTCGTTAGCCAAGTGGTGAGTGTCATACTAATAAGAAGGGTATCACGGCGCTGCATTTCAACTTTATCGGGTTTGTATGATCACTTCCTCAGTTGTGAGGACACGTATAGCGCCAGCTTCGGCTAGTCCTGCCTGCAAGTGAAGGCTTATTCGACTTAAACAAAGAGTGTCTAAACCCGACACGACTACCAATGGAAATTCCCCCCAAACAAGGTACAATCCGTGCTCAATTTTCTATGACCCTACGGCCTTTAATATGCACTCACCCCAACACTGCTTTAACCAATTTGATGTTGCTATCGAAGGCTACGAGTTACCTGAACAATTTACGTTTCCGTTCTACTACACTCCGCACCCACTGTGTGTACTAGCAGCAAACCAGCTCCAGCAGTATCTGCAATCACAAACCGACTTCACTCATGATTTTGGAATAGACGATGAAAGCCAAGGTCGAGGAAAGATGTTCGGTGTTTTATTGGTGCAAAACCCGCAAGGCGAAATCGGATTTTTGAGTGCCTTTTCCGGCAAGATTGCAGACCAGAATCTCTTACCTGGATTTGTGCCACCTGTTTTCGACATGCTCACCGAAGACGGTTTTTTCCGAGAAGAAACTAACGCCATCACCAAAGCACTTGCGAACTACAAAACCTTTGCTAACGCGCCAGAAATCGCAATTCTCAAAGAGCAAATCGCTACCGAGCGCGCAGCTTACCAACAAGAAGAGCAAGCACATCGCGAGATCATGATTCAAGGTCGTGCGATTCGTAAGCAACAGCGAAAAGAAGCGCAGCAAACTCTAAGTGGCGAAGAGCTTCAGACCTTGTTAGAAGAACTTGGCAAGCAAAGCGTCGCAGAAAAAAACACGCTCAAATACCTAAAGCTTAAATGGGAAGATAAACTCGCCGTAAAAGAGCAACGACTAGAAGAGCTTGAGACTAATCTTGCGCAGCTTAGAGAGCACCATAGAGTGCTATCAAACGCTCTACAACACAAACTTCACAAGCAGTATCGCTTTTTAAATCAACATGGCGAGACGCGCGACTTGGTTGATATCTTCGCAGCAACCACAACCCCGATTCCACCAGCCGGTGCAGGCGAATGTGCGGCGCCAAAACTGCTTCAGTATGCCTACAAGCACGGTTTTAGGCCCTTGGCTCTGGCGGAGTTTTGGTGGGGCGCATCGCCAAAGTCAGAGATCCGAAAACACAGCAGTTTTTACCCATCATGCAATAACAAGTGCCAACCTATCTTAGGGCACATGTTGCAAGGTCTAAACGTCGAGCCTAACCCACTTGAACAGAACTGGGCAGAAGACAAAGAACTGGAAATTGTGTTCCAAGATGAAGCTATGGTGGTCATCAATAAACCATCTGGCCTACTTTCAGTGCCAGGCAAGACCATTAAAGACTCAGCCAATACGCGTTTACAAGCTCTATTCCCCGATGTTGAAGGTCCATATGTCATTCACCGCCTAGACATGGCCACATCCGGCTTACTCGTATTCGCCTTAACCAAACGCGCCAACAAGAGCCTGCAAAAGCAGTTCATTACCCGTGGTGTCCAAAAGCGCTATGTCGCAATGTTAGAAGGTGAACTGACTCAGACTGAAGGTGATATTTCACTCCCAATGCGAGGCGATCCTGATGATCGCCCAAGACAACTGGTCTGTTACCAACATGGCAAGCCAGCAGAGACCCATTGGGAGTTGATTGAAGTGCGTGATGGCCGAAGCAAGGTGTACATGTACCCGCGAACAGGTCGAACTCATCAACTACGCGTTCACAGTGCTCATCATCTTGGCTTGAATATGCCAATGGTTGGCGACACGCTTTATGGAGAGAAGGCTGGCCGTTTGCATTTGCATGCTGAGAGATTGGAGCTTGACCATCCTTATACTAAAGAGCGATTGGTGTTTCAGGTTGATAGTGAGTTTTAAGGTGGGTTAGCTATTCTGCCCTAACGATGTGCCTTACATCTTTAGGGCAGCCATTTTGAAGTAAAGACTATACAACGAAAAAGCCCCAGCATTTCTGCTAGGGCTTAAAATTTGGCGGTGAGTGAGATAGCTGTAAAGCCGTTGTAAACCACTAATTTTAAAAAAGAATAATTAACATTAAACTACCGGTATTGCTCTTAGTATTACTTCATTAGTAACAAGCTAATAGTTATTAATTTTTCATTTCAACAAACAACGTATTTGTAGTGTTCAACAAATGCCGGACACTAATTTAAGCCGATTTTCGGCAGTAACTGGCGATAGCCCATCATTTGCTTGATGAGGCCGTTGCCCATTGTAGTAATCCATCAAGTAATAGCTGATATCCCTCTTTGCTTGATTTTGGGTCAGGTATCCCGTTGCTGGTATCCACTCGGTTTTTAGGCTTCTAAATAACCTCTCCATAGGAGCATTGTCCCAGCAGTTACCTCGGCGACTCATGCTCTGAGTGAAGCGATACCGCCAAAGCCTTTGACGGTATTTTAGGCTGCTGTATTGGCTTCCTTGGTCTGAGTGGAACATCACGTCGCTAGGTCGGTCTCGTTGTTCCCAAGCCATATCCAAGGCTTTGCAGGTCAACTCTGCATTGGGTTTGTCTGATAGCGCCCAACCCACGACTCGACGACTCGACGACTCGACGACTAAACAAGTCGAGTACAACCGCTAGATAACTCCACTTTGAACCGGACCAGATGTAAGTAATATCGCCACGCCAAACTTCATTTGGAGTGGAAACAGAAAACTTACGCTTCAACCTATCAGGGATATCTGGTCGCTCTAGCATAGCCTGCTTAAAGCGATGCGAACCTGGTTGTTTGCTTACCAGCTTGGCTTCGTGCATAAGCTTGCGTACTTTGAAGCGTCCGACATCGAAGCCTTCAGACTGCAGCATAGAAGCAAAAGTTCTACTACCAGCAGCGCCACGACTCATGTTAAAAAGCTGCTTAACTCGGCGGACCAACCGAATGCGATTGGCATCCGGCTTTCGTTGTTTAAACTCGTAGTGGCAGGAAGACGAGACATCGAACAGCTCACAAAGAACTTTGACCGGTTTTTGCTCCCTCAACTGGTCGATTAGCGAGAACGTTCGAGTTCGTCCGACATTAAGAGAGCTGTAGCTTTTTTTAGTATGGATTTTTCTCTTTCTGAGCGATTAATCCTAGCTTCTAGCTCCTGGATCTTCTGTTGATCTGGCGTTAGAGCTTTAACCGTTGGAGTTTCTCCGCCACGCTCAATCTTTAGTTGATCGACCCAGCGTCGTAAGGCCGTATCACCGATATCTAGAGAACATGCCGCTTCAGATATCGAGTAACCTTGATCAAGAACCAAGCTTGCGGCATCTACTTTGAACTCTGAAGAAAATGTACGTCGTTGTCGTTTTGTCATTGAACACCTTATTTGTGGTGGAGACTTTACCACCTAATTTGGTGTCCGGGATCATTAAACCACTACAACATGATGAATCGAAATGAGTAATGTATTGTCTCTTATCGCTGACTCAACGAAACTAGCCTCTATAATACCGCTAGAGTTGGACGCTAGATAAGTCACCTCGAAGCCAATCGCCTCCAGAAAAGCACAAGTGTTTAAGATGCACTTGTGTTCAATTGCTGAAGTGATGATATGGCCTTTGTCTGCTAAGTGTTGAAATACAATTCCCTTCATGGCTAGGTTATTAGCCTCGCTTGCACCACTAGTAAAAATTATTTCACTTGGCATCGAACCGATTTTGTCAGCAATAATTTCTCGCACCTGCTCTATTGCCTTGGCAGCTTTCTCTGCTTCATGATGAGCGGCAGATGGGTTTGCAAAGCTCTCGCTTTGCCAGTTGCATAGCCTCCAGTACGGCATCAGAGACTGGAGTGGATGCAGCATAATCGAAGTATTCATTCATTGTTTAAACATCTTTTAATCGTATGACCTGGGACCGAGCCCCAGGTTTGACAATTTCAAAAGTATCAGAAGCAAACAATTCGAGAAAGAGCAGTAAGTTAACTTGTATATCTTTTACTTGCTTACGATACGGTGAAGGATCATCTGCTATTGCATTATGAAGAAGCTTTGCTAGTTCACCAAAGCGAACCTCTCCCCTAAACTCAGAAAAAACGACATTGTATAGCCATTTATAACACTTAGAACGTTTAAATGCAGCTGAACCAGACGATGGGGATAGTGTCATAGCTTTGTATACCAGTGCGAAATCTGAGTCTGGATTAGTTTCATAACTTTCACACGTTTCATAGGGGGGACTGAGAGGAAGATCGACCACAAACAATTCGGTGTATTTCACATCGAACTCCCAATCTGGTATGTCCTCTCCCTCATTACTCTCAATCAAATGCTCATCAAGAATCTTATTCATTCTTTTAATGAGGTCTGAATCAATAACTAATGAATCACGGAAAAACTTATCGATAAATGCTTGATTTTGAGGAGTGCATGGAAGTTCTACAGCAACTTCAGAGTTTGGTGTTGAGCATAACCCAAATCCTTTCGACGTTAAGTTAGCACTTCCTGAAAAAATTGTAGTTCTATCCAACTCATAAACTTTAGCATGCAAGTTTTCCAACATAAAAACTTCATAACCATGTTGAATAGCCATCTCTATGGCTTGCACATTACTGGCACCAGATAAAAAGTCTCGAGGAGCAAACCTACCTATAATTTTTACATTTGAATGTTGTACATTGTCATTCAGCCACTTGATTGCTGGCGAAGTTACGTATGCTGAGACAATTCGTATTTGTTCTGTTTCTCTAAGAAGAGCTGACATCTTTTTTGCCAACTCTTCTCCACTAAAAAGCTGATTATAACTCAAGGAAACTCATGTCCTCTTCAACGGGGCCATCAATAAATTCAGTAACGACTTTACCCCAAGCACGACGAATGTTGTTTAAGAATTGCAAACGTCCTTCTGAATGGCCTTCTTCATTCATTACCCTCGCAAATCCAGCCATTGCTATTTCTAAAATTTGACGTTCTTGTTCAGATACCTTTGCCATGACTTCTTGGTAAAAAACATGGTTAGTGTTAAATAGTACCAGAGTAAGACCAGCTCGAGATGAAACGTCAAAAAAAGCTTCCGAATCCATAGCTTTTGAGTCAATGTGGAATCTTAGTTTCTTTTCAAAAATTTCATCAGCAACTTCTGGAGGCAATCCTATATCATCTATAACTTTTTTAACTTCATCTTTGTTTAGTGGTTCTTCATATCCTTTAGTAGAATTGCCATGTGTTTCACGATAATTTGATCCAACTGTCGCTTTTGCTGCGGGTGAATCCGTGCCGGAGTGATTGTTAGCCGACTTTCTAGGTTCAATACTAATGTTCTTTAAAGCCGCCTCTAGCGCGGACACCATGTCTTTTATTCGGTCTGTTACATGGAAAACAATGGCTAAAGAATCTTCGTTTTCTTCTAGGTCGCGCATATAGTCTGAAAGCAACGGAAAGCCCAATTCATCTGCCATTTTTTCTTTATCATAGGGAATTAAGTTAATTGCATCTTGTTTGTTATTTGTAACACCAAATAGTTCATCAAGACTTGGTGGAAAGCTAACCTCCACGCCCATAAATCGTCCCTTTGACTCTCTTAAACTCTGTGTAAGAAAGCTATCCCTAAGTACCAATTCACGTTTAGCTCTTACGATTGATACCCCAGTGTTTTTCTGGCAATCTTTGCCCCATACAGTCGAACCTAGCCTAGTTGTACTTTCCAATAAAATAGCATTTGATATAGATTTCTTAACAATGGAACCACGAATTAAAACTGTTCCTTTAATTGACTCCCCCTCGTTATTTACGTACTCGATATCAATAGTATCCTCATCAAATAGCTCAAAAAATGCCTCATCTACATACTCACCCGGCAGTGTCGGCAAAGATGTGTTTTTTAACAAATACATCGGGTCATTGGCTTGAAAATCTTTTTTATCCACCTGAGTAAAGGCATTTGAGCCATGGGGTTGGTATGTCCGACTCTCTATTTTGATTTCCTCAGTATGAATGAAATTTCGATACATACGCCCAACAATTTTATCGCAATGAGTAAATATAGATTTCCCAGTTTTCCAATTCAAGCGGTCAAGTTTGCTCCATAAAATAAATGTTCCGGAAGCTGGAAAAGAACTAAAATGAGACTTTTTATACTTTTCTGGTATATCTTGAACCTCTGGCTCTGGAACTTCTTCAAGCTCACCATTAGCCATTTGATCAACGTCTAGGTATGTGTGGTAAGGCGTTTCACCGTTCTGCCATGACCAAATATCAACACGTTTGCACTGAGAAATAGAACTATTTGGTAGGCCCATACCAAACTTGCCCATCCCATCTAAATCATGCCTATGTTCACCACCACCGAATTGCATTGCTGTTCGGAGTGTTTCTGGTGACATCCCAACTCCGTTATCCCATAGGGATATTTCTGAAACTACGAAGTTTTTTCTTTTGCCATTTTTAGCTTGCTCTTCAATGAATCCTAGCTCAACACGAGTAGCTTTAGCCTGAAGACTATTATCAATTAACTCTGCTAGTGCATAAGCCGTATTAGTGTAACCATTATCCCTTAGGGAAGTTATAACAGTTTGAGCGTGTAAAAATCTATTTGATAACATATTATTAACCAACCTCTGCCCACATTTGATCCCAGTGTTCAAATGCTAAATTTATACTTTGAAATTCAGGGATATCATCATGTACGTTATAAATCCAACATTCTTTATTCCCTCCGCTTTTTGTACCTCTCATTGCCCGCCCTGCCATTTGAAGATATTCCACTAATGAATTGGTTGGCTTAGCAATGACAGTTACGCTTGTTTGAGGTGCATCAAAACCAGCAGTTAGCACGTTAAAGTTGGTTAGTACCTGGATATCTCCTTTCTTATATTGAGATATTTTAAATCGTCTGGATTCACTAGTATCTAGTTTGCTGTCAATTGAAGCGCTTGTAATTCCGAGACAGTTCAATGCTGTAGATAAATGCTGAGCATGTGAGACCGAACAAGCAAAAACAATCACTTGCTTACCCGAATCAGCTTCTTTTTTAATAGTTTCTAAGAGAACTTTGTTACGAGACTGGTTATCTGCAAGAGCCTGAAAAGTGCTCCTCGCCCCCTCTCCTTGCAGATTATAGCCAGTTACTTTTGAATGTAAGTAATTCAATGATACAAAATTAGCTTTTGCTAGATAGCCATTGCTAACTAGATAATCAATAGGAGAAACAAACCCAGATACAGCCATCGATATCTTATTAAAATGAAAGAACTTAGCTAACTTATAGTTTTCACTTTCAATAGACTCGCACCCAAACGTACGTCCGGGTGTCGCGGTCAGCCCAATCAACCTTGCATTAAACTTATCACTCTCAACAAAATCCTCAGTAACTGCTTGATAAGTATTTGCAATCGCTTTATGAGCTTCGTCAAAAATAACTAATGTCACCTTTTTTCGTAATTCTTCATAGAGCAGTTGCAGTTTACGCGAGTCCTTATCTCTAATCGAATTTAAAGTATGGAGACCCGCAACGATGAACCCACTATCAATACCGCCTAAGCTCTCACTGCTGGAAGAATAAAAACCATACACAGTAGTATCTCTAACACCACAAAGCCTCCAGGCGTTACCAAACTCATCAAATGCTTGTTGACACAGTTCTTCACGGTCTGCTAGCCACAGTACAAGATTGTTTGGAGAACATCTAAGATGCTCTACTGCTATATTCATAGCTGTTCGAGTTTTCCCAGCCCCTGTAGGTAGATGAATTAATAGACGTTTTTCCGTTTTAAGTTGGGACAACGCTTTATCAGAGATTTTTTTCTGATAAGGGTACATTTTATACTTTGGACTGATTCGACATATACTGCGAACTTTGGTATTCGTCGATTGCATTGCAATCAATTCATCTAATATCCCTAGTTTCTCAGCAAAAAGTAATTGGTTTTCGGGAGTATTTGTCCATTCTATGGCATGCTTATAGTGTTCACTACCTATTTCCCTCTTAGGATTGTCATAACTAGGAAAAATCTTCTTTAACATCTTGGGGGATAGAGTGTTTATCAACTCTTCACGCATTACCTTTTCAGTTACGAAGCGACTAGCACTTGACAGAGCAACTGCATTCACTATCTTATCTCTTAAAAAAGTCTCAGAATCTATCAGACCATCGACAAACTCTGCAGATCCAGGTGGAAGCATTGAGATTAATTGCTCTTCTGACATCTCTTTCAAACATTCAACTAATAATTCCATTTCAAACTAATTCCGCCTAGTTAGTGTTTCGATTTACATAAAGACTACAGTTACATGGCTAATTATCAATTGATTAGTGGCTTAGTTTATTGATGTAGCTCACTATTCGGTAACACATACGAACAGATTGACACTCACGCCCCCTAGACCTTGACTAGATACCCTATAGAATAGCCGTTTGGATAAAATCTCAGATTTAGCAAACAAGGTAACTACATTGAGCATTGAATCGAGTGTAGTGGTCAACAAATGCCGGACACTAATTTAAGCCGATTTTCGGCAGTAACTGGCGATAGCCCATCATTTGCTTGATGAGGCCGTTGCCTATTGTAGTAATCCATCAAGTAATAGCTGATATCCCTCTTTGCTTGATTTTGGGTCAGGTATCCCGTTGCTGGTATCCACTCGGTTTTTAGGCTTCTAAATAACCTCTCCATAGGAGCATTGTCCCAGCAGTTACCTCGGCGACTCATGCTCTGAGTGAAGCGATACCGCCAAAGCCTTTGACGGTATTTTAGGCTGCTGTATTGGCTTCCTTGGTCTGAGTGGAACATCACGTCGCTAGGTCGGTCTTGTTGTTCCCAAGCCATATCCAAGGCTTTGCAGGTCAACTCTGCATTGGGTTTGTCTGATAGCGCCCAACCCACGACTCGACGACTAAACAAGTCGAGTACAACCGCTAGATAACTCCACTTTGAACCGGACCAGATGTAAGTAATATCGCCACGCCAAACTTCATTTGGAGTGGAAACAGAAAACTCACGCTTCAACCTATCAGGGATATCTGGTTGCTCTAGCATAGCCTGCTTAAAGCGATGCGAACCTGGTTGTTTGCTTACCAGCTTGGCTTCGTACATAAGCTTGCGTACTTTGAAGCGTCCGACATCGAAGCCTTCAGACTGCAGCATAGAAGCAAATGTTCTACTACCAGCAGCGCCACGACTCATGTTAAAAAGCTGCTTAACTCGGCGGACCAACCGAATGCGACTGGCATCCGGCTTTCGTTGTTTAAACTCGTAGTGGCAGGAAGACGAGACATCGAACAGCTCACAAAGAACTTTGACCGGTTTATGCTCCCTCAACTGGTCAATTAGCGAGAACGTTCGAGTTCGTCCGACATTAAGAGAGCTGTAGCTTTTTTTAGTATGGATTTTTCTCTTTCTGAGCGATTAATCCTAGCTTCTAGCTCCTGGATCTTGTGTTGCTCTGGCGTTAGAGCTTTAACCGTTGGAGTTTCTCCGCCACGCTCAATCTTTAGTTGATCGACCCAGCGTCGTAAGGCCGTATCACCGATATCTAGAGAACATGCCGCTTCAGATATCGAGTAACCTTGATCAAGAACCAAGCTTGCGGCATCTACTTTGAACTCTGAAGAAAATGTACGTCGTTGTCGTTTTGTCATTGAACACCTCATTTGTGGTGGAGACTTTACCACCTAATTTGGTGTCCGGGATCATTAAACCACTATAAACCGACCTTAAGCTATTGCTATAACTGCTAATTTGCGCTTTCATATCCAGACTAAAATCTATTCTATAAATAATAATTAAGGCTAGTTATGGACGTAAATTTTGACGTTTGGGTGGATAGTGGAAAGGACTTCTCTATTGATATGAACTCTGGGCTGGATACCTTCAAAGGAGCATCCGAAGTTACGAGAAAAGTTGCAGAAACATTGCTAACAAAACACGTACCCAAACAACTACACCATAGCAATAAAATTAGGACTCAACTAAGACAAAGCTTCAAGGGCTCGTTCATTCAAACATTCGCTCTGTCAATTGATGATCCAGTTCTCGAAGAAAACTACAAGAAAATAGGCAAAACCGCCTTCATCGAACTTCTAACATACTTTATGAGCGAAGCCTTATACCAAGAGAGTCCCGATTTATCAAAAAAGGCGACAAGTATACTAAAAAAGCTCGGCGATGAACTAACCGAGAAATTGGTCGAAGAGCTTCGAGTATCTGCATTAGGACATTTACATACTGTTTCTAATAACTTCAATCAAAAAGTACAACTTAGATACTATAAAAACAAAAGTAAAAAAGAAATGGTCGTTTTAGCCAAACTTGACCGTGCAACTGGTGAAGTATTAAAGCCTAAAACAGACAAATCGATCATAACGTTGGAAGCAAGTATTACGCGTCTCAACATCAACACTGGAAACGGCCGACTTCAAATTAAAGGCGAAATAGGGACTACCGCATTCGGTTTTTCCCAACCTGGACATTATCCACAGCGTGATAAGGTTCTTAAGCAAAAGTTATCTGATAACCTTCATGTAAACAACGTAATCGGCCCGGATAAAAAAAAGTGGAAAACCATTAAACTACAAGCGCACTCTCAGAGAGCTAAACATGGCCGAATAATCAAATACATAATCGAAGGGATAGCTGATGCTAAATAGGTATTCGATAGCAGCTGTAGCATTAATGCTAATTGTCATAGCATCATATGTTATTCAATTTTACTTTAATCTAGGATATGGGCTGTCAGAAAGCACAGCTGACTGGGTTAGGTTCAGTGATTTCGTAGGCGGGCTAATTGGTCCAATACTGAGTTTCATCTCTTTGATTCTATTAATACACTCATTAACTTTACAAAATGAAGCGAACATAGAGCTTCGTGCCGAGGTAAAAAGAAATCAACACAGTGAAAAGCTAAGATCCTTTGAGACATATTTTTTTAGTTTGATTGAAGCTCAGAAGTCATCATTTTCTAATTTCCATCTCAACTTCCCCCCCAATTTAGGAAACTGCTCATTACAAGGCATTAATGCTGTAAACAAGCTGGGAGAATTAATTACCGACGCAAGAAACAGTAATGGAAGCAAATCTGATATTAATGAGCTTATCGTACTAATAGATCAAGAAGAACGCATATATAACGCAGTAAGAATATTTTGCAATACTGTAAAAATGATAACAGAGAGGCTATCTGATTCAAATGGATTTAGTTTAAGCGCTAGAAAAACTCATTATCGAACGTTAGTAACGTTTACCGAATTCTACCAACTTCACCTAATCGTAATTAGCATGCAGTTTTTAGATTGCCCGCAAACTCAAGACCTAAAAAGTAATTGTGAGTTCATGAGTGTATTTGATGAAGTCGGCTTAAAAAGGGACCTGTACTAATTCGTACAACATAAACTGTGTGATTCATAGGTATCTTTTCAACTAGACTAGATCTCTATGACTCACACAGCTTAAAGCAGTATCCTACTCAAACACTACTTGCTTGGAAGCTTTTAGCTTAGAGTATGCGTTAACTTCATTATTGCCCCCGATTCCCGACGTTAGGAGTAGTTGAGCAGCAGATTCAACGTCACCCTGAGAAATTGTCACCGTTCCATCGCTAGAGTACTGAAAGCCATTTTTAACCAGAAAGTTACTAAGTTCTTGGTCACTTTCCTTGTGCTCAATATTAGCCACCTCTGTAGGGTTACTCTCTTCATCCATGATATTTACTTTAATAGAAGAATAGTCATAGTCAATGACGATACAAAAAGTATACTGTTTGAACTTGTTTCTTGTCTCAAAAGTGTATGGCATGCCGGCAAAATGATTTAACTATACATTTTGCTATACATCAAATGCGTGGATGTTATTGAAGATTCAGGACGTCGTTGGATGATAACCAACTGATTTGGATACAAAAAAAGACGTCCAAGGACGTCTTTCTTCAAGAATGTGGCGGTGAGTGAGAGATTCGAACTCTCGATACGTTGCCGTATACACACTTTCCAGGCGTGCTCCTTCAGCCACTCGGACAACTCACCGTATTTTGATTTGGTTAGCGCTGTTGGCTAACGGGGTGGTAATTTAATGATTCCGCCCCGCTTGGTCAACCCTAAAAGGGAAAAAAGGTGCGCTTTTTTAATTGTTTGCTTACTTTGTGATTAATTCGATCAAATGATCGGCAAATCATGCGCTTTGGTAGTAACCAGGTACGCGGAACCAGCGGCGACAAAGGTCTAGGAAGTAGCCGTATAATACGCCCATGCCACAAGACACGACTGCGTTACTCGACACTGCGGTAATGATTTGGTCTGTTGATGCGCCAACCGTAAACAAGATCGCTGCGTAGACGGGTGACTGGAATGCTACGTAAGCCACTAGGTCAGCGAACGCTTTCATAGGGCCAGACGTTGATACTTTCGCACCTTGGCGAAGCGCCCAGTCGCGGAATACTCCGTATGGCCATGCGATGGCGATGTTCACAGGGATAGACAACAAACGTGATGCCAATGACTGTTCGAAGGTCATGCCTGAGACAAGCACTTCAATCAACATACCAGACACAAAACAGAACACGACCATTGCAAAGGTGTCAGCAGCCGCGTTACGAATACAGAAAGGAGCTTTCGGTTTCACTTACAATCTCACAGGACAATAAACTAACATTAAATCGAATATCGACTCATATGACTGGATATATCTAACCATCCAGATTAGGGCGCTATTAGACCACCTTATTAGCAGTTTTACATTCCGTATTTTAAGCCAGGAAGTAAATTAATCACCAGTTTTGGGATTCAAAGTAGTGAAACTCGCTATTTGTTGTAGTTTTATTACAAACATAACCCTAAAACCCTTAAAGTCAGCGGGTTATCGGTTCAAAATTGTAGGTTTGCTACACGTAAATTGAAGTCGTCGGAAGAGAAGCTGGGTGAGAATAGAAGTTAGAGTGTTGATTAGCGCATAGTGCTCGCTTTGTAGCACTATGCTTCGGTGTAAGGGCGTTGATTTAGAGGCGCTAACGTAAGGTTAAAGCGTTAACTGCCAATTGAGGTGACGTTGCTGCGTTTGCCGTCAGTAAACTGGAACAGCTTATTGGCAAACTGGTAGAGGGCATCGTCCAAGATGCGTTCGTCGATAGGTTTACCGACGATGAAATCGGCACCCGCGCCCATCATGCGTTCGCGAGTCTCTTTAAAGACATCTGCGGTACAACCAAAGATGAGGGTGTCTTTTTCTCTGCCAGGCATGTTCCGGATACCGGCGATCGCCTCTACCCCATCCATCACTGGCATATGGTTATCCATGAGGATGAGATCATAGCTTTGCGTAGCTACCGCTTTGAGCGCCTCTTCACCATTAACCACCGAGTATGTGATAAAGCCTTTGCGCTTCATAAAGGTGTCGATGATGATGGTGTTGGTGCGGTTATCTTCAACAATAAGTGCTTTCAGACCTCGATAATCGAGCTTACGCTCAATATGAACATCAAGCTGTTTTGGTTCGCAGCTTTCGAGCTTCACGGTAACTTCGAACTCAGAACCAATGCCTTCTTGGCTGTTGAGTTTGATATCTCCGCCCATTACAGACGCGATCTCTTTAACGATAGCAAGGCCTAGCCCAGTTCCCCCAAAGCGACGTGTGGTGCTCGACTCGGCTTGCTCGAATGGCTTGAAGATACGTGCTTGTGCTTCTGGTGAGATGCCGATACCCGTGTCTCTCACACGGATAGTCAGTATATTAGAGCTATGTCTGACTTCTTCAGACAGGAATACCTCAATGGTGCCTTGCGAGGTAAACTTCACGGCGTTATTAAGAAGGTTAAAGAGAATCTGACGCAGACGCGCCTTATCACCCATATACCAGCGCTCATCGTCCACCTCTGAGTAGACGCTAAACTTAAGGCCTTTCTCGTTACATAGGGTGTGATACACACTGTGCATACTGCCTATGATGGAGTTTAGCGGGAATGGGTGGCTATCGAGCTCGATATGCCCTTGCTCAATCTTCGAGTAGTCGAGGATCTCATTAAGCAGCGACATCATGTGGTCGCCTGAATCGTAAAGGGTTTTTAGATGCTTTCTCTGTTCAACAGACAGATCGGTTTTTAATAAGATCTGAGCGGTACCCAGTACTCCATTCATTGGTGTTCGGATCTCGTGAGAGAGCGTTGCTAAGAACGCAGTTTTGGCCTTGGTTGACGCTTGCGCCTTCATCCGTTCTTGGTCGAGGTAGACGGTTTTCTGGTTGAAACTGTCTATGAGGTAGCGAATCTCATCGGGACTTTTGTAGTTAATATCGATGCTGCCGCTGTGACGCGAGTCATCCACTTCTTTGGCAATGACGGCGATAGGCTTAATCAGGTATTGGTTGATGAGGTAATAGCCAAACATCAAACACAGTATCATCACCGGGACGATGGCATATTCAACGCCCATTACGATATCAAATACCTCATCTGCCACAAGCCTTCTGGCATTAACCACCTCTAGACTCCAGTTGAAGTCACCGAAGTTTAGCTGACTGATATAGATATCGCGTTCGACGCGAAAGTTGTGCTCGGTAATGACTTGGTTGTTGGCATCACGAACAATCACACCAAGATCGTGCTCGCGCGCTTTGCCTTTTACGAAGCTGATCAGGTTCTCTAGGGACAAGTCGACAGTGGCAACACCGGCAAATTTGCTATCGAGATAATAAGGCGCTGAGGCTGTGATCATCTGAACATGGGTATAGGGATCCACATACACTTCTGACCATGTAATGGTATTGGTTGGCTTATCTTTTACCGAGGTATACCAAGGCTCAACGTGATAACCCGCAGCTTCTGGATTGTTCCAGAGATCGATCTTGTCGACCTCTCCATCCGCGGTTCGGTTATAAAACAGGCTCGAGAGCTTCTCGTTGGGATCGATGGAGTACGGCTCTGGCCAAATGCCGCCACTAACGGCAATGCCATCGTTGAGCTTAAATACCTGACGAAGTGCTTGGTCGAGGGCGTTGCGATCTTCGATAGACTCGCCCATAGCGACAATACTTTTTAGAACGCCTAAAGAGCTATGCAGAGGAGAAGAGATTTCAGCGGCGAGGAACTCACTTCGGATATCGAGGTTTTGCTCAAGCTTGGCGCGGACAGGCGATTCCACAACCCAATAGGTAATACTACCAAAGATGGCAATAAACAAGGCCAAGTAAACGGCCAGAGCGATGATGCTTTTCTTTTTCAGCGACTCTTTAATAACCATAGCGTGCGAAGTGTGTCCTTTTCTTCGTGTGGAACAAGACCATGCTAGGTAATTATGGTCTAGCTTGTTACTATACCCAAGTAATTCTCAATTCAGCCCTAACGGTAAAGCATTTTGGAACTAAAAGACATACTTTCCCTTCCTGAGCTAGAAGGAAAACTGCTAAATAACGCGCAGACTCAAGGCTTTGTGACTTCTATGGCATCTGCCCCGCACACTTTGCCACCTGAAGAATGGCTACCGTTTTTATGGGGTGGAGAAGTAGTTGCGCCGTTTACTTCAGGCGAGCAATTAGAGAGCTACGCTCAAGCGGTCATTACTCTTTGGAATGAATACCGTCCAGCTCTTCTTGATGGCGAATGGCAATGGCCTGAAGGCTGTGGTCTGGATGAAGAAGAGATCGTGACTCAAGAGACCAAAGATTTCTGTGAGGGTGTGCTTCAAGGCTGGCAACTTGCTCGTGATGACTGGGAAACTCTAATGCCGGAGAACAGCGAAGATAACGCGCTGCTTGGCGGTGTGCTTCTTTCTTTGAGCATGTTGTTCGATCCAGAAACATCTATCGCGACACTGCAAGCGCAAGGTATCGAAGGTCTAGAGCAGTTTAATGAGATTTTCGCCGCTGTCCCTATGATGCTTTGCGGTATCACTCAAAAAGGCGCGGTATTGGCGGAGCAGCAATAAGCTCATCGTTAGATACAGCCCCAAATAGTAAGGGCCCCTACCATGATTGGCAGGGGCCCTTTTTTCGCCAACGTTGTTGTTATTCTTTTAGAAGCGCTAAATCATTCGCTACTAGCAATAAAGTTAAAAACGATAAAGTTAGAAACGATAACCCATGGACACGATAAGCTGATTCCAGTTTAGGAAGCTATACTCCGCCATGAGGTTCCATTCTTTTTGGTAACCAAAGTCATACACTGCAGCAAGCGACATGTTGGAGGTGTGCTTACTTTTTAAATCTACATCAAACTGTAACTCATTTGCGAGCACACCGAGGTCTGACAAGCTACCCGTAATGTTCTGTTCAATACTCTGATACTGATAACCCACCAACAACGCAAGCTTGCCATATGGCACGTCATAACGTTGACCCACGCGCACCGCGGCAATCTTAGTTAAGATGGTGCTATCGGTTGTCGTTGTCCACGAGTTAGTTACGGCACCTGCAACGGTCAAGATGACTGGGTTAATGCCCTTTGCTACATCAAACTGGGTTGCCAATACTGAGCCCAAACCTAAGTTGTACGCTTCATACTCTAAGTTAAGCGGCAACGTCGCTGGGATAGGAAACGCAGTGTCACCCATTTTCGCGTTCGACAGATCCGCCAAAATCTCTTTACTGCCCTTAGTATAGCCAGCCAATCCATAAACGTTTAAGAAAGGGAACACCCATGCATCTAGGCGCAATTGGATACTTTTATCTTGACCAGTAATACGAACATCTTCTGCCGGAATACTGTATTGCTGACTGCAATCCATACCTGGAGTACGCTTGCACTGGCTTAACGGGCTATGCCCGAGTCCACCTAGCACACCACCCACGGCGTTCACATGAAAATCGTCGGTCGCGACGTATTCCACATCTTGGGTATTCATATAGATCCCAAAACCCACCGGAATAGGCAGCTCATAGCCCATCTCTCTAACTTGCTCCCCCCAAATTGGCAAGCCGCTCCAGTGCGCTTGATTCTTTTGGCGCTCTACTTGCTGGATTAATTCACTGTCCGTGCCGTAATCAGTTCCTGCTGCATAAACCGAACTCCATACCATTTGAAGCGGTAGTAATACCCAAAGACTAATAACCTTTCTCAAACCTAGTTACCTATTTGTTTGTGATGAGTGGTGGATGTGTGTAAGTGGTCTCCTTAGCGAGACCACTTAAAATGATTGGCGCGTTTACAAAGATTAAAACGCTTCAGTGAAGTTGAAATAGAACGCTGCGCCGTGCCTTCCCATACCTAGGTCAAGACGGATGTTCATTCTTGGTTGCAGCTCATACCGATAGCCGACACCATAAGAAAGAATCGCATGACCCGAGAGATCTTCAACCGAGTCACCAATCGAACCAACGCCTGCCCAAGCCGTCATACCATGGTTCGATAGAACACCTGAGTCTCGACGGAAAGTATGTCGGTACTCAGCGGTGACCTCAGCAGCAACCTTGTCTCGATACTGACCTTGGTAGTAGCCACGCATAGAGTTTGCGCCGCCTATCTCTGGCATATCGTAGTAAGGAATATCACCAAACGCTTGTTGGTAGTGCGCTAACACTGCAAGTACTCGACCTTCCACAAAGCTGTGAAATTTACGGTACTCCACATCCAGCTTCTGATATTCAGCCTGACTGCCGAGCGCCTCGCTAAACGCGAGTACTTCTGTACGAAACAGAGAACCACTCCAGGCGTTGACGGCAACATCGCGGCTATCGTATTGAATGCTACCACCAATACCCCACGTAAATGGTTTGTCTTTGAACTTATTGAAGTTCTCGTCTAGTAACGCTGAGTCTGGCTCGCTCGTTGGGCTAAAGTAATTCACCTTAAGCGCAGGTCCCGCAAACCAGTTACCAGCGATTCGATAGATCAAGTTACCCTGGTAATTGTTTACTGTTGCTTCGTACTGGGTGACATCGCCAAACTCAAAATCTTGAGCAGCGTCGTAGCCGATACCCCAATAGTGTTTACCTTGTGAGCCTGCAGTCCAGTTGCCCTTGAATTGGATATCGTTGTTGTTCCAATACAAGTCGTGATTTGCACGCACGCCATAGCCCACTTCGGAATCCACGTAGTTACCAATGACAAACGCAGAGACACTAGAGCGCTGCAACTCGGACTGTGAGCGATCGGTTTTAAAAGAATACAAACCACCAACCGCTACCAGTAAGCCTTGCTCTGGTGTGTATGCAGGTCCGCCCAAAAAGCTGAACATCGGTAGTCCATTGATCTCTTGGTAGTACTTTTTCGCATAGCGAAGATCGTCAATCGCTTTTTGATCACGGGTTTCTTGATCTTTGAGCGTATCAATGGCGACCTCGTATTCTTCGAGGCGAGCATTGGCTTGCTCTAGATCGCTCTCATACTGCATCGCTTCCTTAGTGATAGGAAGAGAAGAGTGTGAGGTTGACACTGATGTATTGGCAGCAAACACCACTGAACTTGAAAAGATCGCAGTGACAATGGAAACCGACAACAGACTAACGCGCATGGCATGATTACCTTAAAAAATGAATGAACGTTCATTCACAATTGCTATAAAACGCGCGCATAATATACAGGATGAGCATCCGTATCAATAAATATTTTTAAGTGTAACGATAATTTTCATTGATGAGGCGAATGATGCTCCAGTACAAAAAGCTCGAGCTCCCTACTTTATGCCTCTTTCCAACGAAACGTATCAATGCGCTCGTCTGCGATATAGAAAAGCTTAGCACCTGGTTTAAGCTCTAAATCAAGTTCTGGGTTGAGCACAATGCCCTCACCCACGTCGACAGCAATCAAGGTCGCTTGGTAATCAGCCTTCATCCACTGGAACAGAGCATTCACTGTTGTGGTTTTAGAACTGGTTGGATAGATAACGGAATACTGAGTCATTCCACGTGTGGAACTGAGTAGCTCTTGATGCAGCGCACTGGAGCCGGGATCGACCGCGGCTTTTGCGAGCATCTCAGCGCCTACCGCTGGAATACACTCAGAGTTAGGACAATGTTGATGCAGTAAATCGCTTAGCGCCTCGTCCTTAAAGTAAACCAGCAAATGGGCGTCTGGATTACGATTCGCGCAGTAGAGTGCTGCCGATAGGGTAATATCGTCTTCGGGGTTATCAATAAGGATGCAGCTAGCGGACTCGATGTTGGTCTTCTCCATCTCGCGACCATCGGTGTAGCTATTGACCTTCACGAACGAAATCTCTCCCGGCAGCGGGTTCTCAATGTCTGAGCGGCTGCAAAGAACGATGGGACGTCTGCCAGTCTCTTCGTGTTGAAGCATACGAATAAGGTGAATGGTTCGTTGTCCATTCCAACCCAACATCAAAATATGGTTTTCCACTCTTACTTTCCTTTTTCCGAGTTGACCGGCGCGCCAAGAATCTAGACCTAATGCGGCTACTCGCCCTAAAAGGGCAGCAAACAACATCAAACCACCAGGTATTACAAAGAGAATCGCGACCCATCGCCCTGCTTCTGTCGAGGGAGAAAGATCGCCGTAGCCGACCGTCGATGCGGTCACCACGATGAAGTAGATGAACTGTGAGATAGGCAAAGTGAGGTCTGCTTCACCACTTAACCAGAGCAGAGCCCAAGAGATCACGGCATAGAGCAGCAACGCTATCATCAGCGTTCGAAACTTGAGCTCAAACAAATGACTGTGAAGCCACTTTCGAAGTTGAATCCAGATAACCACGACTGTCCTTATGCCTGTTGTTTTCTGTATTAATCATATACGAAAAAACCAGCCCTAAGGCTGGTTTTGTGTGTTCTACGCTAGATTATTTATCAATCAATCAGCGATTTACGCGTTACCCTTTACTTTGATTTGCAGTTGCTCTGCAAAATCTAGCATGCGGTTGAGCGGAATCAGTGACTTCACGCGTAGCGCTTCGTCAACGAAGATCTCATGCTCTTCGCCGCCATCTTTCAGCGCTTTCTCAATCGCTTTAAGACCGTTCATTGCCATCCAAGGGCAGTGAGCACAGCTGCGGCACGTTGCGCCGTTACCCGCTGTTGGCGCTTCAATCAGCTCTTTCTCAGGAACCAACTGCTGCATCTTAAAGAAGATACCTTTGTCGGTTGCTACGATAAGCTGTTTGTTTGGTAGCTCTTTTGCTGCCTTGATAAGCTGGCTGGTAGAGCCTACGGCGTCTGCCAGTTCAACCACGCTAGCTGGTGATTCTGGGTGCACCAAAATCGCTGCATCTGGGTAAACAGACTTCATATCGCGCAATGCTTTCGAGGAGAACTCGTCGTGTACGATACACTCGCCTTGCCACAGCAACATGTCTGCGCCGGTTTGGTTAGCGATGTACGAACCTAGGTGACGATCCGGTCCCCAAATGATTGGTTTGTCTTCCGCGTCTAGGTGTTCAACGATCTCAAGGGCGATGCTTGACGTTACGACCCAATCTGCACGCGCTTTTACCGCAGCAGACGTATTAGCGTAAACCACCACAGTGTGATCTGGGTGTGCGTCGCAAAACTCAGAGAACTTGTCTGCTGGACAGCCAAGGTCAAGTGAACACTCAGCTTCTAACGTTGGCATTAGAATGCGCTTTTCAGGCGTTAGAATTTTTGCCGATTCGCCCATGAAGCGAACGCCAGCAATGATCAATGTTGATGCGTCGTGGCGATTACCAAATTTCGCCATCTCTAGCGAGTCACCCACAAATCCGCCCGTCTCTTCAGCAAGAGCTTGGATCTCTGGATCAGTGTAATAGTGCGCAATCAGAACCGCGTCTTTTTCTTCTAATAGCGATTTGATACTTGCAATGTATTGCTGCTTCTCGTCATTCGTTAACGGAACAGGCTTAGGGGGAAACGGATATACCGTATCAATTGAGTCTAAGATGTGGCTCATAGCGGTTGCTCTATGCTACTTCCAAATAGTCCGAGCATTGTACACTCATCTGACATTGAGAACAAAGGCACTGCCAACTTAATCGACCAAAGTTGAATAGAAAGTGGGCTAAAGGGGCGAAGGAGTTGATAGTTTGCCCCGCGGAGCGGAATTTTGGGGTTTTATAGGGTTAGTGTTGGTGCGCGTTGGGGGTAGATTCCTGCCTGCGCAGGAATGACGATCTTCTTGGGAGTTGTATGTGTTGATAGCGTGCTTTAAGCGATCATTGAATCTAAAAAGGATCGTCACCCCACTAGCCGCGCGCCTGCCCACGCAGGGGCTTCTCAAAGCGCGTTGGGAACTTAAGGACTCACCTACTCCCAACGCCACTTCCTTACAAATTAGACTGCGCAACCTTAGCAGAAGAGCTACCAGGATACTCGCTGATCACTTGCTCATAATACTGCTTCGCAACATCCGCTTTATTGCCGCGTTTCGCCAAGTCACCCAGCTTAACTAGCGCATCTGCTCGCTTGTTTGAATCTTTAAATTCTAGCACCGCTTTAAAGCTCTTCTCTGCTTCAGCGTCTTGACGCTTGGCGAAGTAAAGCTGACCTAGCCAGTAGTGGCTGTTCGGTGTGAAGGTAGACTCTGGGAAGTCGACTTGGAACTGTTTAAAGGCTGCGATGGCGCCTTGGTAGTCACGCTTTTTAAGGATAAGGTCAACGGCGTTTTGATACGCAGTTTGCTCATCGACGTTAGTGGTGAACTTACCGTCTGTTTTGCCGCCTTCTTTAGCGACAGGAACTGCAACGGCGGCAGCACCCGATTGAGAGCGAAGTTTATCGATCTCAATAAAGAGTTCGCGTTGACGCTGAAGCATTTGCTCCATGTCATAAGTATTGCGTTCTAGCTGACCACGTAATGTCGCGATTTCTTGCGTCATTTCATCGAGTTGTTGCTGCATTTGCAGTTGCACTCGGTTGCGGTTTTGCAATAGGCGCTCTAGGCGCTGAACGTCAGTTTCATTAGCAGCAGATGCCGCTGTAATGGAGGCAGCGGTTGCCGAAGAAGATGTTGCACTCAAGTCGGTAACCGGAGCTTGTGCAGCAAGTGCAGCACTTGCCGTTCCGGCTAGTAACGTAAGCGTAACAACGCGCTTAATGTTACTTTTCATAAAGGTAGGGTCCTTAACTGCCGAGCCCTAAAACGACAATGTTGCAGCGCGAACGCTGCAACATTTCAATCTTGGGCAGATTGGATTAGTAAACTAGTACTGCGCGACGGTTTTTCGCGTACGCGTCTTCAGATTGACCTAGTACTAGTGGCTTCTCTTCACCGTAGCTTACGATAGAGATTTGGTCTGCTTGTACACCAAGAGCTTGGATGTACTTAGCAACAGCGTTAGCACGACGCTCGCCTAGTGCGATGTTGTACTCAGGCGTACCGCGCTCATCAGCGTGACCTTCGATAGTTACTTTTAGAGACACGTCTTTGCTTAGGTAAGCTGCGTGTGCTGCAAGCATGTCTTCGTAGTCACCAGCGATAGTAGAGTTATCAAATGCAAAGTAAATCGTTTGGTTTTCACGAAGTGCTTTTTCTTTTAGCTCTTGCTCAGATAGCTGTGCATTCTCATCAATTGGTGTAGCAACTGTTGTTTCTTGTTGCGCTTGGTTGTTAGTCTCTGCACCTGTAGATGACGCAGCGTCGTCGCTTGAGCTACATGCCGTCATTGCAAGAACTGGCAGTGCGATTAGCAACCCCTTAAAAACTTTGTTTAATTGCATTGTTATTTCCTTAACCTAAAAAATTTAATTGCTATAAAAACGGTGACCAAGCCGGTGCTCTAACGCGACCGTTTGTTGCCGGTAATCTAGCTTTAAATCGCCCATCGATGGATACCATAGAAAGGACGTTAGTTTTGTTATAAATGGAACTGTATATCACCATGCCACCATTCGGTGCGATGCTTGGTGATTCATCGAGCAGCGTTTTCGTGAGGATCTGTACCGAGCCAGTTTCTAGATCTTGCTTAGCAAGATTAAAACCCGAGTTAGAACGATTAACCATCACTAGGTAGCGACCATCAGGGGTGATCTGCCCACCGAGGTTTTGGCTACCTTGCCACGTGATTCGTTTAGTTTTACCGTCAGACAAATTTACTTCATAAATCTGAGGGTTACCACCCCTATCCGACGTAAAAATAAGGGAATTGCCGTCTGGTTTCCAGTACGGTTCCGTATTATTTGATCGACCACTTGTAATTTGACGCAGTTTTCTGGTTTCCAGATTTAGCGTATATACATGCAGTTGCCCAGTCTTCGACAAAGTGATTGCGAGAGACTTCCCATCAGGAGAGAATCTTGGCGCACCATTGTGACGAGGGAATGACGTTACCTTTTCACGTTTACCTGTGTAGATATTCATGATGAAGATTTCAGCCTGGCCATTTTGGAAGCTTACATAAGCGAGCTTCTTACCATCTGGTGACCATGCTGGTGACATAAGCGGCTGTTTTGAACGAAGTACTAGCTTTTCGTTGTAGCCGTCATAGTCAGCGATACGCATCTGATACGGGAACTCATCGTTGTCTTTTACAACGACATAAGCGATACGCGTCAAGAACGCGCCACGCTCACCCGTTAGTTCTTCATAAACTAAGTCTGAAATACGGTGCGCGTATTCACGCATGCGTGGACCAGGGACGGTTGCTTTCTTCTTAAACAGAACATGGTCGTTCGATAGAACAAGTTGACCATCGTCGCTCAGTGCTTTTGATTTGCCGCCCGTCAACTGACCACGTACCACATCAACCAACTGGTAGCTGATTTCGTAGTTGCCTTCAGCGGTTTTAACGATGCTACCGGTGAGCAGTGAATCCACGCCTATTGATGTCCAAGCTTCGAAGTTAATCGCTGATGCATCATAAGGTGTTTGTGGCATTTTACTGGTCGCTACAGGGCTAAACTTACCGCTGCGCTGTAAGTCTGATGAGATCACTGCCGATACATCGTGTGGCAGTTTGCCCTCACCTTCCCATTTGAAAGGAACGATAGCGATTGGACGAGCCGAATCGATACCATCGGTAATCACAAGTTCTAATGCAGCGTTAGCCGTTTGAGCAAGCATGCTCATCACCAACGCCATTCCTAGGAATATTCGCTTAATCACAGGTGTTTCCTTATAACTGTGGCTTATACGTCAAGTTAATGTTCTTTAGCTGAGCATTAACTTCAGGAAATTCTGAAAGAGGAAATGAACGAACCTGTGATATCGCACTCTTGGTAGCGTTACACAGTCTCGAATCACCCTCGATTACTTTCACTGCCCCTGCAATGGCGCCATCGCCAGCAGGGATCAGCTGTAGATTGACTCGGCACTCTTTACCGCGAAAGCTCGAATCAGTGAGGATGTGCTGCTGAATCAGCTGCTTATATATCTCACCCATTTTCGCAAGCTCAATATCTACCTGGCTCGAACGCGCCGCAGAGTTGTTCTGCGCTTCGCTTTCTAGTCCTGAAAAGATATCGTTAAGTGCCGCCTCTTGTTCTTTACGTTCACGCTCAATACGTTCAAGACGCTCTTGCTCTTGGCGTGCTTTCTCTGCCGCTTCTGCCGCTGCTTTCTCTTTGGCGATGCGCTCTTGTTCTGCACGCTCAGCTGCTTCTCTTTCGCGCTGCGCTTTTTCTTGTGCTTCTTTAATTGCTCGCTCTTTCTCTAAGCGCTCTTGCTCTGCTTTGGCGATAGCCGCTTCCTGAGCAACACGTTTTTGCTCAGCAATACGGATGGCTTCTTCTTTCGCTTTACGCTCCGCTTCTGCCTTCTCTGCACGCTCTTTTTCAACCTTGCGGCGCTGCTCCGCTTCACGTGCGGCTTGAGCATCTTTCGCTTGCTGCTCTTTCAGCTTACGAATACGCTCTTCTTCTGCTTTGCGGTTTTTCTCAAGCTGCTCGCTTTCACGACGAAGCTTGTCGAGACGGTCTTGCTCTTTCTTAGCAGCGGTTTCTCGCTGCTTACGAATTTCCGCCGCTTGCTGACGGACCTTCGCAGGATCAATCACAACGGCTTGCACCATGCCAGTAGGCTCTGATTTCGTCATATTAAAATCAGTGCCCCACAGCAGAGCGACGATCAAGAGTGCGTGAGCAAACAAAGAGATCGCAATCGGCTTTCCGTAGCTGTTTCTGTTGTTCTTATTGCTTTTCATACGGCTGCGACGACTATTCCCTTATGTCCGTTAACAAGCCAACCTTTGGAATACCTGCACGGCTTAACTCATCCAGCAGCAATACCACCTCAGCATAAGGGGTCGCTGCATCACCACCCACCGCGACCGGTGAGTCAGGATTGATAGAAAGCTCAGCACGGACTCGTACGATAATATCTTGCAGACTAAGACCGCGTTGAACGTCTTCGTTATTCACGCTTAGTCCTAAATTTCCGTCACGGTCGACTTCAACGATGATGAAGCTTGCGTCTGTATCGCCGGCTAGCTCAGAGGCTGGCTTGGCGGTAGACGTTTTTGGCAGCTCAACATCGACACCTTGAGTAATAAAAGGCGACGTCACCATGAAGATAATAAGCAGCACAAGCATAACGTCGATGTAAGGTACGACGTTGATCTCACAGGTGAGCTTGCGTTTTTTGGGTTGGTAGCCCGCCATTACTGCTCCCTACCTGCCATCGCTTGTCGGTGCAGGATGCTGTGGAACTCTTCTGAGAAGGTTGCGTAGTTGTGCTCAAGCTTACTGACTTTGTTACTCAGGCGGTTGTAAGCCATTACTGCTGGAATTGCAGCAAATAGACCCATTGCCGTTGCGATCAGTGCTTCTGCGATGCCTGGTGCTACCATGGCAAGCGTTGCCTGTTTCACTTCGCCCAGAGCGATAAACGCATGCATGATACCCCACACGGTACCAAACAGACCGATATATGGACTGATTGAGCCAACGGTTGCCAAAAATGGCAGGTTAGTTTCTAGCTCTTCTACTTCGCGAGAAACCGCAACGCGCATCGAGCGTCCTGTCCCTTCCATGATAAAGGCTGGAGAATCCGCGTTAGATTTTCGAAGGCGTAGGAACTCAGTAAAGCCGCTGTAAAAAATCTCTTCTGTGCCAGACAGATCGTCTTTGCGCTTTTTCACATCTTGGTAGATCTGCGCAAGGTCAGCACCAGACCAGAATTTGTCTTCAAAGGTTTCTGACTCTTTGGTTGCTTCTTTCAGGACTTTGCTGCGTTTAATGATCATCGCCCAGGATACGACTGACATCCCCATTAGAATCAGCATTACTAATTGAACCAGTAGACTCGCCTCTAATATGAGGTCTACAAACGAAATATCAGCCGTCACTGTCTTTTAACTCCACTACGATAGACGAAGGAATGGCCTTCGGCTTCATTTTAACATTATCGATACATGCCACTTTAACCAGTGCTTTCGCAATTGTCACACCCTCTTGGTCAACAATTTCTTGAGCAAAAGTAAGCGATGCTTTTTTAAATTCAGAAATATAGGTTTTTATCGTGAGATGATCATCAAGGCGGGCACCACGGATAAAATCAATATCCATATGGCGAACCACAAAGCCGGTGTGCTCTTCGAGTAACACGCGCTGATTCACACCTTTGCTTCTAAGCAGCTCGGTACGGGCGCGTTCAAAGAAATTGAGATAGTTCGAATGGTAGACGACACCACCTGCATCCGTGTCTTCGTAATAAACGGTCACAGGGAATTCGAAATACGATGATAACTGAGACAAACTGATAACTTCCTAATTAAATCTACGCCCTAATATAACGCAAGTGATTGTGATTGTTATAAGTGCTGACAAGAATTTTTGATTAAAGTGCCAAAATTTACACTTAACTGATGAAGATATTAGCGATTACGGGGATTTCATTGTTTCAAAAAGTAAAAAGCCCGAGCAATGGCTCGGGCTTTTCCTAGAAAACGTACATTAACGTTAAGTAACTCAACACAGTTAGCGATAAATATGGACTAAACACCACCTGCCACAACCAAAACCTTGGTTTGAAGCCAATGCCATAAACCATACTCGAACAGAGCGATAGCACGAACACTAAGCCTAACCATGGGGCAAAGCCGCCAATGGCCGCGTCATAGTCCTCAGGACTCCACATAAATAGACCCGCGTTGGCAAAGCCAAGCACCAGAGATAAGGCGCGTAACAGCACCTTATCCATCGGCTTGTGAATCTGCTCTAACTGTTGGTTAAGCTTACTCACTGTCTTTGTCCATCATCTCACTGTGTTCAAGCCAAAGTGCATTGATGATGCCGAATGCACATGCCAGAAGAACACCTAAAATCCAAGCGAAATACCACATGTTAAATGCTCCTTAGTATAGTGAATTCTTGTTTTCTTCGATGAACTTGTCATCAAGACGACCAAACATTTTGTAGTAAGTCCACGCTGTGTAGCTAAGAATTACTGGAACCATAACAAACGCTACCGCTGTCATTAGGTTCAGAGTCAACTCACTTGACGTCGCATCCCACATGGTCAAGCTGTGGTTTGGATTCATGCTGCTAGGCATTACGAATGGGAACATTGCAAAACCAGCAGTAAAGATGATGCCACCGTTCGCTAGAGAAGACGCAATGAACGACACTGCACATTTCTCAAGACGAGAAGCAAGAACCGCTAGAAGAGGCATTACCACGCCAAGTGCTGGTGCAATCCAAAGCAGTGGGTACTTCTCAAAGTTTGTCATCCAAGCGCCCGCTTCGCGAACCACTTCTTTAACTAGAGGATTTGACGCTGCGTTGCCATCAAGGCTGCTTACCACTAAGTAGCCATCGATGCCTTGGATCCAGAAACCTGCACCAACGAAAGCAACAACAGTTAGTAGACCCATTAGCTGCGCTGTATTACGAGCACGCGTATGGATATCGCCTGTGGTCTTCATTTGTAGCCATGTGGAACCTTGAAGCAGGATCATGAACAAGCTCACTAGACCACACAATAGTGCGAACGGGTTTAGCAGACCGAAGAATGAACCGTGGTAAGTCGGCATCATAAAGTCGCTTAGCTGGAATGGAACACCTTGTAGCAGGTTACCAAACGCCACACCAAAGATAAGCGGTGGAACGAAACCACTGATTGAGATACCGATATCCCAAGCGTTACGCCATTTTTTGTCTTCTAGTTTAGAGCGATAATCTAGGCCGATTGGACGTAGCCAAAGCGCTGCTAGAGTTAGGATCATGGCTAGGTAGAAACCAGAGAACGACGTTGCGTAAACCAGTGGCCAAGCAGCAAATAGCGCACCACCAGCCGTGATTAGCCAAACTTGGTTACCGTCCCAGTGCGGTGCGATAGAGTTAATCATCACACGACGTTGAGTATCCGTTTTACCTAGGATAGGCACTAGTGCACCTACCCCCATGTCAAAACCATCGGTGATAGCGAAACCAGCAAACAATACGCCGATCAGAACCCACCAGATGAATCGTAAGACTTCGTAATCAAACATTCTTTTTCTCCTTGCTTACGCTTCTACTTGACGACTAACTTTGTTCTCTACCGTTTCGACGTTTTGTTCGAAGTGGTAGCGACCTGTCTTCAAGCTACTTGGGCCTTTACGCGCGAATTTCACCATTAGGTAAACTTCTGCAATTAGGAACACCGTGTATAGAGCGATGATTGCGAATAGTGACGTCCAGATCTGACTTGCTGTCAGTGCTGATGCCGCGACGTGTACAGGCAGGATTTCACCTACGGCCCATGGCTGACGACCAAATTCAGCGACGAACCAACCTGCTTCTACTGCAATCCATGGAAGTGGAATGCTGAATAGCGCAGCTTTAAGGATCCATTTTTTCTGTTCAATTTTCTGACGACATGTCTGAATGAATGCCGCACCAAATACGAATAGCATGATGAAGCCACACGCAACCATGATACGGAACGACCAGAATAGTGGCCAAACTGTCGGGATAGAGTCATCCGCAGCCGCTTGGATTTGGTCTTCAGTCGCATCGACTACTTTGTCTGTGTAACGCTTAAGCAGTAGACCGTAACCAAGGTCTTCTTTCACGTCATCAAACGCTGCAAGGTTTGCATCTGTGCGCTCACCTGCACGCAGTTTTTCTAGAAGCTCGTACGCATACATACCGTTACGGATACGATCAACGTGCTCTTCACGTAGGTCACGTAGACCCTGAACTGGAGTATCGATAGAACGTGTTGCGATGATACCCATTACGTATGGGATCTTAAGCGCGAAGTCGGTTTCCATCTTGTCTTGGTTTGGAAGACCAAACACGGTGAACGCTGCTGGAGCTGGCTCTGTGTGCCATTCCGCTTCGATCGCTGCAAGTTTCACTTTCTGTACATCACCAAGCTCGTAACCAGATTCGTCACCAAGAACGATAACAGAAAGGATAGAAGCCATACCGAAAGACGCCGCAATCGCGAAAGAACGACGAGCAAATGCTACATCACGACCTTTCAGTAGGTAGTAAGCACTGATACCCAGTACGAACATCGCACCTGTGGTATAGCCTGATGCTACTGTGTGAACAAACTTAACCTGAGCTACTGGGTTTAGTACCACTTCTGCGAAGCTGACCATTTCCATACGCATGGTTTCGAAGTTGAACTCAGCGCCCACTGGGTGCTGCATCCAACCGTTCGCCACAAGGATCCAAAGTGCAGAGAAGTTAGAACCTAGAGCAACCAACCACGTTACCGCTAAGTGTTGACGTTTTGAAAGCCTATCCCATCCGAAGAAGAAAAGTCCGACAAAGGTGGATTCGAGGAAGAAGGCAACAAGGGCTTCGATCGCCAGAGGCGCGCCGAAGATATCACCAACATAATGGGAATAGTACGACCAGTTTGTACCAAACTGGAATTCCATCGTAAGACCGGTGGCAACACCAAGTGCGAAGTTAATACCAAACAGCTTACCCCAGAACTTGGTCATGTCCTTGTAGATTTGCTTGTTGGTCATTACGTAGAGGGACTCCATGATGGCAAGTAGGAATGCCATACCGAGAGTCAATGGAACGAACAAGAAGTGATACATTGCCGTAATTGCGAACTGCAATCTCGACAGATCAACAACGTCTATCATGGTAACTCCTTTTGTGCCGACAAAACGACACTCTCTACATCAGTGCGCGAAGGAAACAATGTTTAAGCGGGGTTGAGCTTGTTGAGCGTCCGCTAAAATTGTTGAGCTTATTGTCATCCTTGTTGCAAAAATGTACCTCAATGGTTAGTTAATTGTTAAGCATGCGCTAATATAGCTAAGGCTAATATTACTGGTAAATTGATTCGGTTTCAAAAGGTTTATTTGAGGGTTTTGCCTTGATTTATATCAACAAACACGAAATGACGATTGTACAATCTTTAATCACATTGATGCAGATCAAGTTTGGTGGTTTTTTGTAACTAAATTGGGGAGTAAGTTTCGGGCGCTTTGGAGGGCAATACCCCTTTAGGGGCAATGGATTATAACGTTTTTCATCAGCGTTGTGAAAATGAATTCACCACTTGATAATAAATTGAAATAAAACTGGCGGGAATATGACACTGCATAGTTGAAATATTACTTTACAAATATGCAGCTCATTAATCGTTCAAAAATAAGGAGAATTACTGCTTATCGATACCGAAATGAAGATAAGCGCGGTCGGATGCTATACGACCACGAGGTGTACGCTGCAGGTAGCCCTGTTGAATGAGGTAAGGCTCGATGACATCCTCAATGGTGTCTTTCTCTTCACCAATCGCGGCGGCGAGGTTATCAAGTCCTACAGGACCACCAGAAAACTTCTCCATAATCGCCAATAGAAGCTTTCTATCCATGTAGTCGAAGCCTTGGTTATCGACATCGAGCATGTTTAGAGCTTTGTCCGCGATCTCGGCACAGATATGACCGTTGCCTTTCACTTCGGCATAGTCACGAACTCGGCGCAGAAGACGGTTTGCAATACGAGGTGTACCGCGAGCACGTCGAGCGATTTCTAGCGCACCTTCTGGGTCCATAGACAGTCCCAAACAGCGAGCACTACGTTGAACGATGTTTTGAAGGTCGCCAATCTTGTAGTACTCAAGACGCTGGACAATACCAAATCGGTCACGAAGTGGTGAGGTCAGTGAACCTGCACGTGTCGTAGCACCAATCAAGGTGAAAGGAGGCAGATCGATTTTGATCGAGCGAGCGGCGGGACCCTCACCAATCATGATATCCAACTGATAATCTTCCATCGCTGGATACAGCACCTCTTCAACCATTGGGCTTAAGCGATGGATCTCGTCGATAAATAAGACATCGTTCTCTTCGAGATTGGTCAACAGCGCGGCAAGGTCACCCGCTTTTTCGAGTACTGGACCCGACGTGGTACGGATATTTACTTCCATCTCGTTAGCAACGATATTCGCCAACGTGGTTTTACCTAATCCTGGAGGTCCGAATATCAACAGGTGGTCGAGCGCTTCATTACGTAGCTGTGCGGCTTTGATGAAAATTTCCATCTGGTCGCTAACGTGCTCCTGACCTTCATAGTCAGCCAACTTCTTAGGACGAATAGCTCTATCGATGACGTCTTCATCACGGAAAACTGGGTTTTCTGGGGCGATTAAGCGATCGGCTTCAATCATCTAACTGTCTCTCTACACTCACTGTCTATCTAAAAATAGCGCTTGGTCATTAAACCATAGCACGCAGTGCTTCACGGATCAGCGCTTCGCTGGTCATATCTGGTTTCGCGACTTGAGAAACCACTTTCGATGCTTGAGTAGGCTTATAGCCAAGTGCTAATAGTGCACTCACCGCCTCTTCTTCGGCATTGTCTGCTGCCATCGCACCAACACTGTCGACTGGCGCTGCATCGGTTGCAGGAGTGAACAGATCGCCTGCACCCCAGCCTTTAAGGCGGTCTTTCATCTCAACGACAAGACGTTCAGCCGTTTTCTTACCAACGCCTGGTAGTTTGACCAAAGTAGAGATATCTTCGCGCTCAACACAAGAGACAAATTGGCTTGCTGACATGCCCGATAGGATACCTAGACCAAGCTTAGGACCAACGCCGTTGGCTTTAATCACTTCGCGGAACAATGCACGTTCGCGAACAGTATTAAATCCATAAAGTAGTTGGGCATCTTCGCGCACTACAAAGTGGGTATAGATAATGGCTTCTTGACCAATTTCTGGCAGCTCGTAAAAACAGCTCATCGGCATTTGCACTTCATATCCTACTCCACCAACTTCTATCAGTAGTTCAGGGGGTTGCTTTTCGATTAGCGTGCCACGTAGTCGTCCTATCACAGTCTATGTCTCGTTGTTCGTTGCAATAGGGCTTAGGATATAGAATAACTGGATGGGTATCCAGTTATTCTCTGCAAAAATTAGCTCATTGCCGCGCGCAGTCGCTCCGATAGCTCAGTGCCCTCGGAGATCTGTTGATTGAGCTGCTCACTGATGGTTTGAATATCTTCGGCGATGGCTTTACTGCCAGTAACAGAACGCGCTACATCGCTACTTGCTTGGTCAAGTTCGCCGATAGCTTGGTTCTGCTGGGTGACTAGATGGCTAAGATCGGTGATTTCCGTTGAGATGGTTTGCACCTGCTCGATCATTTGGCTGAGCTCTTTTACCGTGGTTTGAATCGTCTGTTGACCAGAGTCGATCTCTTGTTGGCTATTACTAATCAGCGTGCGGATCTCTTCCACGGAATTACTGGTCTTCGAAGAGAGTTCCCTAACTTGCTCAGCCACCACTGCAAAACCACGACCGTGATCACCTGCTCGCGCTGCCTCAATCGCCGCATTCAACGCAAGCAGGTTAGTCTGCTCAGCAACCGATGTGATCAACTCAATCACAGACACCACTTTTTGGTTACTGTTGTCGATATTCGCGATGGCTTCGGTGGAAGCATTCAACATCTCCGAGCTACTCTCGGCTTGCTGTTTGATAGCGTCGGTTTGTCCGATAACCTGCTCCATAAAGTTGACCGACTCTTGTGTGAACGAAGAAAGCTGCTCTAATTGTTGGCTCATCTCTTCGGCGGCACTTGCTTGCGAGGCGCTGTTCATGCCCAGCGATTGAACATTGGAGTTGAGCTGTGACGACTGGGTGTTCACTTGGTGTATCACTTCATCAAGCTCTTGAACGCTCTCATTCACCGCCACCAGCATGCCGTCCATGCGCTTCTCGCCTTGTGACGCTTTTTCGGCTTGCAGCGCACTTTCTTTCATCGCTTTTTCAGCGCGATTAATGGCGCTCTCTTTTTGTTTGGCCGTAAAGCTTTGGGCAAAGCAGATCACGCACAGCGGCAAAAGCATCCCAGACCAAATCTCAATGTTTTGTTTTGATTCAGACAGCGAGATAGTAGGAAACGAATAGCCGCTCGTATGAAGATAAGTCATTACACCTGACACCACTAAAATACCAAGGCTCCAAGTCAGAGCCATAGCTCGAGAGGCAGAGAGATAAAAGGCAACGATGAGCAAAGGCGCCCAAAACGATTGAGTCGAGTCTACGATGCCACCACTTTGGTAAATAATGTTCACTGCGTGGAGCACCATACCGAGAAAGCCAATGTTTAGCGCGAGCGTAATCTGCTTGGTGAAGCGCAGTACAACTAAACCCACTATCTCGATAGCAACCAGTAGTACTGAAGTAAGAAACAGCAGCGCATGTCCATTTGATTGCCATTTAACGGCACTGTATAAGCCTACGATTAACGCAACCACGGTGAAGACAGCTGTAATTTCCGCTTTGCGTAATGTGTTTCGGGAAAGATCTTGAGGGTTATTTATTAAGTTATGCCACATGCCCTTGTTATTCCTTATTATTGGTCCTTTGACGCACTCATCGGACCAATATTAGAAAGTTAACAAATAATTAACAAGACAGAATAGAGAAAAGGCTCTAAAACTGTGGACTGGTTATCGTTAAAACTATCGGTATCTAAGACGGTAAGCACTTGAAACCAAGATCCGCGCGCTTAGCGATAGCGCCCTTTCTTCGCACCCGTCGCCTTACCCGCTAGAGCAACGAGCGTTTTATTAGTGTTTGCGTGACAAATTGCCACACCTAGAGCATCGGCAGCATCGGCTTGTGGTTTGGAGGGAAGCTTAAGCATGGCCATCACCATGTGTTGGACCTGAGCTTTATCCGCGCCACCTGTCCCCACTACCGCTTGCTTGATAAGCCTTGCCGCGTACTCATAGACAGGTAGATCGTTATTCACTGCCGCGACGATTGCGCTTCCTCGAGCCTGCCCAAGTTTAAGCGCAGAGTCGGCGTTTTTCGCCATAAAGACCTGTTCAATGGCAAACACATCTGGTTGAAACTGGGTGATGATTTCGCTCACCCCCGCATAGATCTGTTTTAATCGACCCGGTAACTCGGATTCTGAGGTGCGGATACAACCACTCCCTAGATACTGCAAATGTCGACCTTGCTGTCGAATGACGCCGTAACCTGTGATTCGTGAACCTGGGTCAATTCCTAAAATAATAGACATGGTTTCTCGCTAATTACTCTAACGTCGCTGCAACTTCATCAGAGATATCACCATTGTGATAGACCTCTTGGACGTCATCGAGATCTTCTAATGCATCGATAAGACGCAGTAACTTAGGTGCGGTGGATTCATCTAGATCGGCTTTCGTTGAAGGAACAAGCGTCACTTCAGCGTTTGATGCATCAAAGCCCGCCTCATCGAGTGCGTCTTTTACCGAACCAAACTCTGCAGGCGTGGTGTAAATGTCAATCGCACCGTCATCGCCTGTTTCGATATCGTCTGCGCCGCCTTCTAGAGCCACTTCCATGACTTCGTCCTCATCAAGACCTGGAGCGTAAGAAATGACGCCTTTTTTATCGAATAGGTAATTCACGCTACCGTCAGTGCCAAGGTTACCGCCCGCTTTTGAGAAAGCGTGACGCACACCAGAAACTGTACGATTTCGATTGTCTGTCATGCATTCAACCATCACCGCTGTACCACCCGGTCCGTAGCCTTCGTAGATGACGGTCTCCATGTTGTCATCACCCTCACCACCAGCACCGCGCGAGACTGCTCGATTGACGGTGTCACGAGTCATGTTGTTTGAAAGTGCTTTATCAATAGCCGCGCGAAGTCTTGGATTGTTATCAACCTCACCCCCACCCTCTTTCGCCGCGACGACGATTTCGCGAATCAGTTTGGTGAAGATTTTGCCGCGCTTTGCATCTTGCGCTGCTTTACGATGGCGAATGTTCGCCCATTTACTGTGACCTGCCATGGTTAATCCTTTGAGTTCTATGAAGTTGGACTATTTATAGAGTGGTATAACTATACAGAATTTAGAAACAAAAACTCCCGCGGGTGCGGGAGTTTTTGCTGTGTGTTGTGATTTGCGATGTTACGCAGTAACTAGCCTTAGTTCTCCCCCTTGATAAGGGGGAGTTAGAAGGGGTAAAACGCTTTGCGTTTAAAGAGCTTTCACCCCTCCCAGCCTCCCCTTCGTAAGGGGAGGAGCAGAGCGTTCGCTGCGCATCGCACAACACACTTAGAGAGATTAAGCGTCTTTCTTCTCTTTCGCCGCCGTCACAGCAATCGCTAGCTCTTCAAGTGCAGCTGGGTTTGCTGCACTTGGTGCGTCTGTTAGTAGACACGCTGCTGTGGTTGTTTTCGGGAATGCGATAACGTCACGGATGTTCTCTGTACCACATAGAAGCATCACTAGACGGTCAAGACCAAATGCTAGACCTGCGTGCGGTGGCGTACCGAACTTCAGTGCGTCTAGTAGGAAGCCGAACTTCTCGCGTTGCTCTTCTGCATCGATACCAAGGATCTCGAATACCGCTGCTTGCATTTCTGCGTTGTGGATACGAACAGAGCCGCCACCTACTTCATAGCCGTTTAGAACCATGTCGTATGCGTTAGAGTTTGCTGCCGCTGGGTTCGCTTTTAGCTCTTCCGCAGTCATGCCAAGAGGAGACGTGAATGGGTGGTGCATTGCGTGCAGGTTACCCTCGTCATCTTCTTCAAACATTGGGAAGTCAACAACCCATAGTGGCGCCCACATAGACTCATCAGTAAGCTCAAGATCTTTACCAAGCTTAAGACGTAGCGCGCCCATTGCTTCTGCTACTGTGTTTGCTTTGTCTGCGCCGAATAGGATGATGTCACCAGATTCTGCGTTGGTACGCTCAAGAATACCGTTGATCACGTCTTCATTTAGGAACTTAGCCACTGGAGATTGGATACCTTCCATGCCAGCAGCACGGTCGTTAACCTTCATCCATGCTAGGCCTTTCGCGCCGTAGATACCTACGTACTCAGCATAGCTGTCAATTTGCTTACGAGTCAGTTTAGCGCCGCCTGGTACACGGATAACCGCTACGCGACCTTTCTCGTCGTTTGCAGGACCAGAGAATACTTTGAACTCAACGTCTTTCACTAGATCAGCAACGTCCACTAGCTCTAGTGGGTTACGTAGATCTGGCTTGTCGCTACCGAAACGGCGAATCGCTTCAGAGAATGGCATTACAGGGAACTGACCTAGGTCTACGTTCAGTAGCTCTTGCCACATGTCGCGAACCATTTTTTCAGTCACTTCACGTACTTGATCAGCCGACATGAATGACGTTTCGATATCGATCTGAGTGAATTCTGGTTGACGGTCAGCACGCAAGTCTTCATCACGGAAACACTTAACGATTTGGTAGTAACGGTCGAAACCAGACATCATCAGCAGCTGTTTGAATAGCTGTGGAGACTGAGGAAGCGCGTAGAACGAACCTTTGTGAACACGGCTTGGTACTAGGTAGTCACGAGCACCTTCTGGCGTCGCTTTGGTTAGTACTGGCGTTTCGATGTCTAGGAAGCCGTTGTCATCTAGGAAACGACGAACAAAGCTAGATGCTTTTGCACGCAGTTTAATACGGTCGCTCATCTCTGGACGACGTAGGTCGATGTAACGGTACTTAAGACGTTGCTCTTCAGTATTCGTTTGGTTGAAGTCTAGAGGTAGCACGTCGCTACGGTTGATGATTTCAAGACCTTTTGCAAGGATCTCTACTTCACCTGTCGCCATGTCTTTGTTTACTTGGCTCTCTGGACGTACACGAACTTCACCAGTTAGCTTGATGCAGAATTCGTTACGAAGTTGGTTCGCTACTTCATAAGCATCAGCCATATCTGGATCAACAACAACCTGAACGATACCTTCACGATCTCGCATATCAATAAAGATAAGACCGCCTAAATCACGACGACGGTTTACCCAGCCGCACAGTTCTACAGTTTGTCCTGCAAGGGACTTGTTCAGGTGACCACAGTAATGGCTACGCATAATGAATTTCCCAATTTCCGATTGTTTATATGAAATCTATATTGTGGGTGATGGCATAAAAAGTCGCCAATTCTAAATCCACCCACAAAATCAAAGGTTCATTTATACTCGGAAAATCGTCTAAAATCGACCTAATTTGACAGAATTGTTGTGTTTAATTGCCCGTTGCTACGCTAGAACACTTGAAACGGATAAAATATCAACAAATCCTATTATTTACTGACTTCTGTTTATTGGCTTTAAAGGACTAGAAATGAGTAAACCGAAATTGCGACTTGGGCTAACCATGTGGTCACACAATGATTGGCAACACTCATTCTATGGCAAAGGTACTAAGCCCGCTGAGCGTCTCGAGCGATACGCTTCTGTGTTTAACACGGTTGAAGGTAACACCACGTTTTACGCCACCCCGAGTACCAAAACAGTGAATAGTTGGAATCAAGCCACGTCGGATGATTTTCGTTTCACCTTTAAGCTGCCAAAAGCGATAACCCACGAGCGAATGCTGAACCAGTGCCAAGACGAGTTGATGGCCTTTTTGCAAGTCATGGCGCCACTGCATCACAAGATTGGTATGTGGACGATTCAGTTGCCTAGCAAGTTCTCTCCTGCCGATTTGCCTGCACTGCAAGCGTTTTGTGCCAAATTCCCTTCAGACATGAAGTTGGGCGTTGAGGTTCGTCACCTGGGTTTCTTTAACAAATCCGATGAAGAGCGCGCGTTTAATCAGTGGTTAATAGAAGAGCATATCGACAGAATCATTATGGATTCACGCCCAGTGTTTGCCGCTAAGCCAGATACCGCAGCGGTCATCGATGCCCATGAGAAAAAGCCGAAGGTGCCTGTCCATGCGATTTCTACAGCGGCGCATCCAATGATTCGATTTATTGGGCACCCAGACATGGACGCTAACCTAGCTTTCTTTAAGCCATGGGAAACAAAGCTCGCGCACTGGATAGCAGAAGGTAAACAGCCCTATTTAATGATCCACACCCCCGATAATGTCGAAGCGCCCGAATTGGCTGTAAAGCTCTATAATCAGCTAAAAGCGTCGCAACTGGGGAATTTGGAACTCGCTGAGATACCGACGTTTCCGAGTCTGAGAGATGATCATCAGATCTCTATGTTCTAGGCCCGAAAACAAGGTCATCTTGTATGGTTCAACACGGTAATGACATTTCTCCTCGAATGACGTAAAATGCGCGCCTTTTTTATCGCGTCCGTATGAACGGCAATGGGGAACCTTAACATGCAGAATAAAGACACTATATTCTCTGCTCCTATCGACAAGATTGGTGATTTCACCTTCGATGAGCGAGTAGCTGAAGTCTTCCCAGATATGATTCAGCGCAGTGTGCCTGGATACAGCAACATTATTTCTGCAATCGGCATGCTCGCAGAGCGTTTCGCCAAACCCCACTCAACCATCTATGATCTTGGCTGCTCACTCGGTGCGGCTACTTTATCGATGCGCCGCAATATCACCCAAGAAGGTTGTCAGATTATCGCTGTTGATAACTCTTCTGCCATGGTTGAGCGCTGCAAGCTACACGTGAACGCGTATCGCTCAGACACCCCTGTGAATGTGGTTGAAGCCGATATCCGTGATATCGAGATCAAAGACGCCTCTGTGGTTGTGCTTAACTTTACTCTGCAATTTCTATCGCCAGAGGATCGCCGCACGCTGCTAGAGAAAATCTATGCGGGTCTGCGCCCAGGTGGTATTTTAATTTTGTCTGAGAAGTACGTATTTGAAGATGAAGGCTCAAACGAGTTGCTTATCGACCTTCACCACGACTTCAAGCGTGCCAACGGTTATAGCGAGCTCGAGATCAGCCAAAAGCGCAGCGCGATTGAAAATGTTATGCGCCCAGACTCGATTAACGTGCATAAAGAGCGATTTAAAGAGATTGGATTTACTAGCTATGAAGTCTGGTTCCAATGCTTCAACTTTGGCTCTATGTTCGCCATTAAGTAATATGTCAGTGCTGCTGATAGTTAAGCAGCGCTAGACACCGTATTCCAAGTCGTCGACACCCAATATTAGTAGAGAGTTTCATGTTTAACTTTGCGAATTTCTATCAGCTTATCGCTCAAGATACCAAGCTTCAGCCTTGGCTTAATATCCTGCCACAGCAACTGACCGACTGGCAGAATGCCGAGCACGGTGATTTTGATCGTTGGCTGCGCGCGCTAGCAAAAATTCCGGCAGGTCAGCCAGACAACGTTGAGTTAAAAACTGAAGTTTCTCTAGCAAACAATGACGCATTGGCAACCGGTGAGATGAAGAAGCTTGAGAACTTGCTTCGTACCTTCCACCCTTGGCGCAAAGGCCCTTATCGTGTTCACGATATCCATATCGATACCGAGTGGCGCTCTGACTGGAAATGGGATCGCGTGCTTCCGCACATCTCTCCACTAAAAAACCGCTCTGTATTAGATGTTGGGTGTGGTAATGGCTATCACATGTGGCGCATGCTGGGTGAAGGCGCTCGTTTGTGTGTCGGCATTGACCCATCACATCTGTTCTTAGTGCAGTTTGAAGCGATTCGTAAGTTGATGGGCGGCGACCAGCGTGCTCACCTTCTCCCACTTGGTATCGAGCAGCTACCTGAGCTTCAAGCGTTTGACACAGTTTTCAGCATGGGTGTGCTCTACCACCGTCGTTCTCCTTTGGATCACCTGATTCAACTTAAGAACCAGCTCGTTGCTGGTGGTGAGTTGGTTTTAGAGACATTGGTTATCGAAGGTGACGAGAACGCAGTGCTAGTCCCAGTTGATCGCTACGCGCAAATGCGTAACGTTTACTTCTTCCCTTCAGCGCGTGCACTTAAGGTGTGGCTAGAGAAAGTTGGCTTTGTGAACGTACGTATTGTCGATGAAAATGTGACCTCAACAGACGAGCAGCGTACCACAGGTTGGATGACACATAACTCCCTTCCTGAGTACCTAGATCAGAACGATCCTAGCAAAACTGTCGAAGGTTACCCTGCTCCACGCCGCGCAATCTTAGTAGCTGAAAATCCAAGCAAATAATCCTAACGTCAAAAAAAGTGATGTTTAATGCATCAGCTTTTACATCACTTTTATAAGTCTGACGTAGCTCTGACAATAGGGAGTATCGCACTCCCTATTGGTTACGATAAAATCAACGCTTCCAAGTTCCACTTTATTGTTTTTTAGGGTTTAAGATGTACAAACGTTTGGCACCTCTTGTCGCCATCGGCCTACTTTCAGGTTGTTCTACCGTCAATCACCAAGAACTTCATCAAAACACCATCAGCGCAATTCAGGAATCCGAGCAGCGCCTCGACAATAGACTGACCAATCTAACGCTTCAAATCAGCAACAACGCTGACTATATCGATAGCTTAGAGTCTGAAATTATCGCTCTTACCAAAGAAGTCGAGATGCTACGCAAAGCAGACGGCAGTGAAGAAGAACAAGAAGAAGAGCAAGCGAAGCCACTCCCTGTAATTGCACCGACTACATTCTCCTCTACTCCCGTTGTCCTTGGGTCTGTTGAACGCGTACGTTTAGATGCGCTCGATAAGACGTTTGACGCTCGAGTTGATACCGGCGCAGTCACCTCCTCATTAAATGCGAGCGATATTCAAGCATTCGAAAGAGATGGCAAGCAATGGGTGAAATTTAAACTTGTTGATGAAAAGGCCGAGAAAGAAAGTAACCGTTGGATTGAAGCACCTGTTATTCGATATGTTAAAATTCGTCAATCCACCAGCGACAAAATGGAACGCAGAGCTGTGGTTGAATTATGGATCCGTGTTGGAAAAATCCATGAAAAAGCACAATTTACACTGGCAGATCGCTCACAAATGACCCACCCTATACTACTAGGAAGAGAATTTATCAAAGATATTGCTTTAGTTGATGTAAGTCAGCAATATATACTTTCATCTAACAAGTAATTTTCTTTAAAATAACACCTCCTTCAGGGAAGCAATTACAATAATAAGGTTGTTTATGACTTCACGTATTCCATTTTTCCTATCTGTAGGATTACTTATTGCGGCGGGTATCGCGTTAAGTGTCATAAGGCACGATACCTATGGCGTACCATGGACTCCAGGCGAAACTCGTCAGGTTTGGGACATTGAAGCTAGAGTTGAGTTTAATGCGATTGGCCAGCCAGCCAAGGTGTCATTAGCAGCACCATATACTCAAGAAGGCTTCACTCTCATTGGCGAATCTGCATCATCACCTGGCTACGGTGTTTCTTATGTCGATTCTGACGCAGGTCGCCGCGCAGAGTGGTCTATCCGCCAAGCGCAAGGTCCACAGACCATCTACTACAAAACCCAATTTCTTGTGGATGACCAAGCTCTCGCTAATTCAACACCTCCTTCAGAAGATGTCGTTAAGCCAACCTTTGATGGCCCTGAAGAAGCTGCTGCGATTGCACTAGTGGAACGAGCAGAGTCTCGCTCTTCTGACAACGTTACTTTTACACGAGAGCTAATCAAGGCGCTAAACGATGGTGATAGCCAGAACTCGGCGCTTATCCTAAACAACATGACCAAACTGCAAGCGGCGGCGAAGTTGCTCGCGTTTGCTGAAGTCCCTAGTAAGGTAGTCGGTGTAATCGAACTTGAAGACGGTCGCCGTCGTCAGTCGATTCAACAGATGCTGCAAGTTTGGGATGGTGCCAAATGGAAGATCTTCTCTCCTGAAACGACTGAAGGTCAAAAGAAACAAAACCTAATGGTTTGGGATGAATCCAATGTTTCTTTGCTAGACGTCGTTGGCGGCAAAGACAGTAAAGTGCACTTTACAATGATCGCTCAAGAGGTATCACCTCAAGAAGCGACTAACAGCAAAGTTGATGCAGACGGTCTACTAAACTTCTCTATCCACAGCCTACCGCTGGAAGAGCAAGCCATGTTTAAGACCATTATGCTGATCCCTATCGGCGCTTTGATAGTTGTATTCTTGCGTATCCTCATCGGTCTTAAAACCTCTGGTACCTTCATGCCAGTTCTGATTGCGGTTGCGTTTGTACAGACCCAATTAGTAACGGGTATTGTAGGCTTCCTACTGATTGTCGGTACGGGTCTGGTAATACGTAGTTATCTATCCAAGCTCAACCTGCTGCTGGTGGCACGGATCTCCGCGGTTATCATCACGGTTATTCTGATTATTTCTGTCTTTACCGTAGTGGCGTTCAAGATTGGTCTGACTGAAGGTCTTTCTATTACCTTCTTCCCTATGATCATCCTATCTTGGACTATTGAACGTATGTCTATCCTTTGGGAAGAGGAAGGTGCGAAAGAAGTGGTTTTGCAGGGTGGCGGTTCGCTATTAACAGCGGTGCTGGTTTACCTAGCCATGACCAACCCTTACGTTCAACATCTAACGTTTAACTTTATTGGTCTGCAGCTGGTTATCCTTGGTGGTATCTTGCTTCTTGGTACGTACACAGGTTACCGACTCACTGAACTGCGTCGCTTTAAGCCATTGACGGAGGACTAATCTATGCTTGGAAAGCTAACCAGTCCTTTTAAACTTCGTGAGCGCGGTATTATGGGTATGAACCAACGTAACCATGGTTACATTGGTAAGTACAACGACCGCTCAAAGTATCCACTTGTGGATGACAAACTAAAGACCAAGATCATTGCTGAGAAAGCTGGCGCAACCACGCCAGCCCTTATCGGCGTCGTCAGTAATCAGGCGGAAGCGAAGCGTATCCATAACATGGTCAAAGACTGGCCAGGATTTGTGATTAAGCCTGCTCAAGGCAGTGGCGGTAAAGGCATCCTTGTTGTGGTTAGCCACAAAGATGGCGTGTACACCAAACCATCTGGGGCAACCATCAATAAAGAAGACGTTGAGCGCCACATCAGTAACACGCTGGCAGGTCTGTTTTCTCTTGGTGGTAAGAACGATGTTGCCGTCGTAGAAAACTTGATTAAGTTCGACGACTGTTTTGACGGCTTTAGTTTCGAAGGTGTGCCAGATGTTCGTATTATCGTATTCCAAGGCTACCCTGTCATGGCGATGATGCGTCTATCGACCTCTGCATCTGATGGTAAAGCAAACCTTCACCAAGGTGCAGTCGGTGTCGGGATCGATATTGCAACCGGCAAAGCGGTTCGAGCGGTCCAATTTGACCGTCCGGTCACGCTTCACCCAGATACAGGCAAAGAGCTCGCTACTCTGGCTGTACCGCACTGGAAACGACTACTCACTCTTGCTTCAAGCGCCTATGAAATGACAGGTCTTGGCTACATGGGGACCGACATGGTTCTCGATAGAGAGGAAGGTCCGATGGTACTTGAGTTGAATGCTCGTCCTGGCCTAGCGATTCAAATCGCAAATGGCTGTGGCCTGCTACCAAGGCTTCAACACATCGAATCACTGGGTGAACCAAACCCGTTCGAGTATCCAAGCCCAGAAGAACGCGTAGAGTACGCGGCTAAGATGTTTGGTCACGCCTCTGGCGATAGCGAATAACGTCGATACATAGCTGATAAAAACAACGAACTGAGTGCCTTCAACCGAATGCGCTCAGTTCTTTTTTTGGGCTATCAAACCGTCTCACGCTTTACCTAACCTGCTCAGCAATAAGCGATACTGCTATTACCGAAGTACATAATTACCAAAGAAAAACGCGCTCCAAATTGAAGCGCGTTTTTATATTCAACCTAGGCTTTAACCAGCGTTAGACTTTGAATTGATTCATCAGTGTTTGCTGCGTATTAGATAGCGCATTGATCTCCTGCCCTACTTTCTCTGCGTCACCGGCATTTTCGAGGATCTTCGCACTCAAATCTCGAATATTGCTGACATTTTGATTCACTTCCGAAGACACTGATTGCTGCTCTTCTGCTGCCTTAACAATCTGAGAGTTCATATCATTAATGGCTGAGATGGACTCGAAAATTCGGCTCAGCGCAGCGACGGCTTGTTGAACATGGTCTGCTGTCGAATCCGCTAGGTTAGAGCTTTCTTGCATGGCGGCGACAACATCTGCGGTGCCTTTTTGCACTCGCTCAATTACCTGCTGGATCTCTCCTACAGAATCTTGGGTGCGACTTGCTAGACTTCGAACCTCATCAGCAACCACGGCAAAACCTCGACCTTGCTCACCCGCTCGAGCCGCTTCAATCGCCGCATTAAGAGCGAGTAAGTTAGTTTGCTCGGAGATCCCTTCAATTACCGACAAGATCTCTGTGATGTTTGCGTTGTTCTGTGCCAGTTCTTCAACGACAGGTACCGTCATCTTCATCTGTTCAACCAAGCGAACCATCTCGTGAGCTGACAGCTCCGCAACCTCTTGACCGTGGCTCGCGGATTCGTTCGCAGAAGAGGCAGCCTCTACCGCAACCTCCGCGTTTTGCACAACGAGAGATGCTGTTTGCGTCATCTCTTCAGAGGCTGTTGCGACTAAGTCCACTTCTCTAAACTGTGCTTCGCTGCTTTCGCGAGTCGCCATTGCAGTGCGGCTAGCAGATTCTGCAGTGCCACTAATTTGTTCTGTGGTCTTAGCAACTTGCTGAATGGTGGTCTGCAACTTACTCAAGAAGGCGTTAAACTGCTCAGCAAGCTGTCCGATTTCATCTTTCGACTTCACATCTAGACGCTGGGTAAGGTCACCTTCACCGCTAGCAATATCTTCAAGTCGGGTTACCACTTCTCGAATTGGCTTCACTAGGCGTGATGACATCACACTAATAATGATAAGACCGACCACAACAAAGCCGGAGCCAACGATAATCTCGAATACAATACCGTCGCTTAACTGTTGTGAAATGATTCGATCTAAAGTGATCGCATCACTCAACACGCTTTCGCGCGGCATATCAAAGAACACACCCCAGGTCTGGTTGGCGATCTTAACGGGGTTAAACACGGTTAACCACTGATTGTCCGCACTCCAAAGCGTTGCTGCTTCTTCTCCGAACATGAGATCGGTAATTTGGTCTTGAGAGAGAACTTTGCTTTGGTAACGAGAGCCAGCAAGAACGCTGGTATCGTCACTGGCGATAACGCTCTCATCCAAACTGATGATGTTCACATGACCGTCACCACTGAATAGGCTTGAGTCAGAGTCCATTACCGTTTTGGCAAGTCCAGTAAGCTGTAGGTCAATCCCCAAGAAACCAATAATGATGCTGTCGACTTCGATAGGAATAGAGAGTGAAGACGTGAGATGCTGAACTTCACCGACCTGACTGAGGCGTGGTGTGCTCACACAGGCTGATTCAGTCGCAAGTGGGCAATAGAAACGTTCGCCGTTTTCCATCGCATCTTGCATTGATTTAGATAACACAGTTCTCACTGCGTTCTCGCCTGTTGCAGACATTTGCCAGTAGGTCGCAAACTGCCCTTGCTCATTGGAGCCAACGTAATCAGCGCCTTGGTAGTTACCATCTTCGCCATCAAGCATGTTTGGCTTGAATACCAGATAGGCACCTTGAATCGAAGGAAACTGAATCACCGCTTGGCGCATCATTTCATCCAGCGCTAAACGCAAGTCTTCACTTGGCAGGAAGTTCTCTTCAGCGTTGTATTTCTGAAACTTAGCGTTGGCTATTAGCATCTCGGCACGGTACACCGCTTCATCAAAGTAGGCTTTGACTTCACGAGCGTTAATCTCAGCCTGAGCTTCTAAAAGCGACTGTGATTTTTCGGAAACCGATTGAGAGCTCATCGCTTGTATAGATTGCTGGCTATTGACGGCGTTATAAAGAGAAAAGCCTATTAAAGCGATAGAGGTAAACAGCAAGCAGCAGCCTGCCAGTACCGTGATTTTCCACTGCACGGAGAGAGTTCGCATAGTACATCCTTTTAGCAAACAGAGAGCACATATTGTTTTTGTATCGACCAGAAGTCGTAATTATTGAGCGTTTTATTACATCATTTTTACATCTTTCGCTCAACCCAGATCTGCCCTAACTTGGGGTTATAGATGGATGTAATTGAGACACAGTGCTAGTATTTTGCTTTCGATTTTAAAAATCACAGGATTAGTGAGAAATGAAAGTCATCAGCTTTAATATCAATGGTCTGCGTGCGCGTCTGCATCAACTACAAGCTCTTATCGACAAGCATCAACCGGATGTCATTGGTCTACAAGAAATCAAAGTTCACGATGAAGCCTTCCCGGTCGAAGCCGTCGAAGAGATGGGCTACAAAGTCTACTTCCATGGTCAAAAGGCGCACTACGGTGTAGCCATGCTTTGCAAGAAAGAACCTATCTCAGTTCAAAAAGGTTTTCCCACCGACAATGAAGACCATCAGAAGCGAATGATCATGGCGACGTTTGAAGATGACAACGGCGAAAAGGTGACGGTGCTTAACGGCTACTTCCCTCAAGGTGACAATATCGCCCACGAGACTAAGTACCCTTACAAGCGTGAGTTCTACCAAGACTTGATGACGTACCTTAACGAGCACCATACCAATGATGAGCAAGTCATTGTCATGGGTGACATCAACATCAGCCCTATCGACTTAGACATCGGTATCGGTGAGCCAAACCGTAAACGCTGGCTGAAAACAGGTAAATGTTCATTCCAACCTGAAGAACGCGAGTGGTTAAAAACGCTACTCGATTGGGGCTTCGTTGACACCTTCCGTCAACTTCACCCAGATGTCGACGACAAATTCTCGTGGTTTGATTATCGCTCTCGTGGCTTTGACGATAACCGCGGACTACGTATTGATGTTATTTTGGCGACGCCTAAGCTTGCGGAAAAATGCATTGAATCTGATGTTGATTATGAACTGCGCGGTATTGAAAAGCCTTCTGATCACGCTCCGATTTGGTCAACGTTCAATTAATAGCCAATTTATTCTTTCGAATTAATTGGTTTTCAATAAATAGAAAGAAGGCCGGACAGTGTCGGCCTTCTTATTAAATATGAGATTTAAAGACTTATTGCTGGTTTATTACCAGTATACGCGGAAACCAACCGCACCATTGAAGTCACCATCAACGATTTGTGCTTCAAATTCTTTGTCAGCGCCCTTAGAGTAACCACCTAGCGTTGTACCGTCAGCGTATTGACCTTCAATCCAGATACGAGACCAGCTGTTTAGGTGATATACGATACCAGCGTATAGGTTTTTACTGTTGTCAGATGCGTTCGTTACACCGATTGCAAGAAGCTCATCAAGTGCATCGTGCTTAACGTATTCAAAACCAGCATAAATAGTAGCATTGTCTTGGATATCGTAGTTAGCCGCTACGCTGAACGCGTCTTCTTTGATTTTTAGTACTTGGTTTTTGTACTCAGCGTTGTAGTAAGTTGCTTGAACATAAGATTTCTCAAACGTATAACCTACAGAACCAGTGTATGCTGTTGATTCTAGTTTACCAACGCCAGACTCTTCGTCTTTGTCCGTTGCACCACCTAGAATAAAGTCAAAGTCACCAAAGTTTGCGCTACCAAAAAGCTGGGCTGTGCTTGGCGCTGAGTTATTCTCATCTAGGCCGTAACCTGCGCCGATAGAGAAGTTTTCACCGTCAAACGCGTACTTAATGTAGTTGTCGTGTTTGAACGAAGCACTCGCTAGGTAACGAATACCTGAGCCGCCAAACCAGTAAGAGAAATCTGCACCGTAGAAATCATCCTGAGTGGTGTATTGACGACCTAGAGATACTTTACCCCAGTCACCGCCGAAACCTGCGTAGTGGAGACGACCTGCAACTTCACCGTTGCCTGGTAGACCAAATTCAACTAGACCGTGAACGTATAGATCATCGCTAACGTTGTATTTAGCGTTGATACCACCACGAGAACCAGATGTATTTAGGTTCGTAGTACGTGTGTCAGTTTCTGAATCATTAACACTTGTTAATTCAGTACGAATCTGACCATAGAATTCTGCAGAACCTTCTTCAGATTTGAATATTTCTGCTGCGTTTGCACCTGTAACAAATAGAGTCGGCAATACCACTGCCAATAATGTCTTTTTCATATAATTCACTTTATTAATTATCAATCCATTGTGGTCCAACCCTGGACCGCAATGAAATACTAATTTTTATGTTTTTTTAGGTCAATATGAAACTGGCTAGAACAATAGTCATACAAAACACAGCAAAAGTGAATAATTATACAAGACAGCAGACAATAAAAGCGACAGATGAATAACACTAGCCAAAAGTTAACATTTGGTATGAAAACGACGATTTTTACATCTATTTGGCGATAAATCCCACCAAAATCCCTACAATTGACATATAACATCATAGTAACATACCCGTTCATTATGTTATAAACAGACACATCTACAGAATTTTTTAACATAAGGTCAAATAATCAACAATAAATAAGCATGGTGATTTTTTGGAAATTCATCACTAGTTAAAATAGCGAATAATTATTGGATTAAAAAAATATAAACAATGTGATCTTTCGAACAAAATTTGGGCTGTTTATATTTTTTGATTCGCTTTTATATGGCCATTTTGACTTAATTCCATTGCGTTTTTATTTCCCAGCTTCATTTAATTCAGCTTTAAATGATCGGTTTCGAGCGGGATACTCGTATACAAGGCTGGCTAAAAGTTATGGAAATGGTCAAACTAGACGGCTCGGTTTTCGTGAGCTAGATTTTAAGTAGCCTTTTCGAGGCTTAATTGATTTGAGAGGATGTCGAATGAAAGTGAAATTATTTATAGGCGCGATGAGCCTTGTTTTCGCAATGGGTACTGCAAACGCTAGCAGCGATACCTTTGACAGTACTATCATCACACCACCGACGCTAAACAGTAACGCAGGCGAGCACAATGATAGGCGTAACTGCCAGCTAGCTAAGCGACGTGGCCAAGAGCTTCCAAATTACTGCTCTATTTATATGTGATTACACACTCTCAATGGAGCCATGATTGGCTCGTTTTCATTGCTACAACGAAAAACCCCCTCGCGTTGGAGGGGGTTTGTTTTATCCGTTTAATGGCCTTAGATAAGCAAGGAACCGCTTCTCGGCTTTCTTGAAGCACCACAGTATTATGAATGTCAGTGCCATGTAGAACAGACCTGCCGCTAGGAATGACTCGAAAGGTGCGTAATATCGCGAGTTCACGAGTCGCGCAGCACCGGTCAAATCCATAATGGTGACAATCCCCGCTACAGCAGAGCCATGAAGCATGAAAATTACTTCATTACTGTAAGCTGGTAGTGCTCTTCTAAGCGCAGAAGGAAGTATGATGCGACGATAGGTTTTCCATGTGCTCATGCCAAATGCTTTTGCCGCTTCAACTTCACCTTTTGGTAATCCGTTAATCGCGCCGCGTATGATCTCTGCGGTATACGCTGAGGTATTGAGAACAAACGCCACTAATGCACAGAACCAAGCGTTTTCCCACAATGTATCTTTAACTGGGAAAAACTGATCCATACCGTAGTAAATAAGGTACAGCTGTACCAGCAACGGTGTGCCGCGGAAAAAGTAGATAAAGCCCCACGACGGTAAACTAAACAGGTAATTGGTGCTATTACGAGCAACTGCTAGTGGTATCGCTACACACAGACCAATAATTAGAGCGGTCGCGACTAACCACATCGTCGTCCACAAGCCATCGAAGTAGATGGGTAAGCTATCTATAATTAACGAAAAATCCATAGCTTACCTCACATGAATACTGAATTTGCGTTCAACAAGCTTAAGTAAACCGGTTGAAACACTGGTGAAGATTAAGAAGATAATGGACACCGCCATGTAAAAGGTAAATGGCATCTTAGTCGTACCTGCGGCCAGAGAGCTCACACGTACCATATCTTCCAAGCCAATAATTGACACTAGTGCAGTTGTTTTAAGCAGTACCAACCAGTTGTTACCAAACCCTGGAAGAGCATGACGAATCATTTGCGGAAGCAAGATTCGACGAAACGCTAACGTTGAGCTCATACCATAAGCTTTTGCCGCTTCCATTTCACCCTTATCCACGGCCATGATCGCACCACGGAAAGTCTCTGCCATGTATGCACCGAAGATGAAACCAATTGTCAGTACACCAGCAATAAATGGCGATACATCAATGTAGTCTGGAAGGTAAGAAGTCCATTCGTGATTTGGGTTGCTCGAAGCAAACCACTCATTCAACCACTCGTTTGTCGCGTACAAACTGTTGTTGAGAAGAATCTGTCCGCCGAAAAAGATCAGCATCATGAGCACGAGGTCTGGAATGCCTCGAATGATAGTCGTATAGAGGGTCGCAATCGCGCGAGCCCATTTGTAGGGTGCTAATTTTGCAAGCGCACCTAACATACCAAGCACCATAGCGAGGATCAGTGATAACACCGCCACTTCTATAGTGAGTACGGCCCCTTTGAGAATTGAGGCTTCATATCCTTGTAAATCGAGCATAGTTCCTTCCAACAGCACAGCAAAATTGTTGGTCAGTCTTACCAAAAGACCTGTGACCCGCCTTTTAGTAAAAAGGGCTTGAGACTAGCTCAAGCCCTCGTGTTTTCATTCAGCGATCAGATTATTGACCGTAAACGTCGTAGTTGAAGTACTTAGACGCAATTTCGTCGTACTTGCCACTTGCACGCAGTGAAGTGATTGCAGCGTCAAGTTGCTTCGTTAGGTCTTTGTCTTGCTTGCGTACCGCAATACCCATACCTTCACCGAACCATTTCGCATCAGTTAGAGAAGGACCAACGAACTCGTATGCATCGCCACCGTCTTTGTTGATCACACCCTCTTCTAGAGCTGATGCATCACCAAGTACTGCTGCGATACGACCGTTTGCTAGGTCAAGGTAAGCTTCGTCGAAAGAACCGTAACGTACGATTTCTACTTGATCGCCGTAGTTATCAGTTAGGTATTTGTCGTGAGTAGTCGCACGTTGTACACCGATCTTCGCACCGCTTAGGTTGTCGAAGTCTAGACCTGCGCCTTTCTTAGCGATGAATTTGTTAGGGATTTGAGCGTACTTACCAGTGAAGTCAACTTTCTTCTTACGCTCTTCAGTGATAGACATCGCAGCGATGATTGCATCGTATTTACGCGCTAGAAGAGAAGGAATGATGCCATCCCAGTCTTGAGGAACGATCACACATTTCGCTTTTAGCTCTTCACAAAGAGCGTTCGCCATATCAACGTCGAAACCTTTTAGAGAACCGTCGGCCTCTGTCCAACTAAATGGAGGGTATGCACCTTCAATACCAAAGCGCACTGTCTTCCATTCCTTAGCTTGTGCTACTCCAGTTGCCGCTGTTGCAGCAAGTGCTGCTACCATTAACCACTTTTTCATTTCCATACTCCTGTGATTGAAATTTTTTGTTTTTTTGAATGTTGTGTTTTTAGATTTCTAAGGTCGAAACCCCAGATAGCCACCCACTATATTAGTAGATAGATGAGATAAATTGCTGTAAACGTTCTGATTCTGGGTTAGTGAACAGTTTTGCAGGATCGCCCTGCTCTTCTACTCGGCCTTGGTGCAAGAACATGACGTGGTTAGAAACATCACGAGCAAACGCCATTTCATGGGTTACCACCAGCATCGTTCTGCCCTCTTCGGCCAGATCTTGCATGACGCCGAGAACTTCACCCACCAACTCAGGGTCGAGTGCAGATGTTGGTTCATCGAATAGCATCACTTCAGGCTCAACCGCCAGCGCTCGCGCAATAGCAGCACGTTGCTGCTGACCACCGGACAAGTGTCCTGGGTAGTAATCACGACGCTCGTACAAGCCCACCTTCTTAAGTAGAAGCTCTGCATTTTCGATAGCCTGCGCCTTCGGCACGCCAAGAACGTGGATCGGTGCTTCAATGATGTTCTCTAGAACCGTCATGTGCGACCAAAGATTAAACCCTTGAAAAACCATTGCTAAACGAGAACGGATTCGTTGAACTTGCTTTTCATTGGCAGGAAGTGATTCACCCTGACGGTTTTTCTTCATTTCGATCAATTCACCATTGACCCAAATTTCACCCTCAGTAGGCGTTTCTAGTAGGTTGATACAACGTAGAAAGGTACTTTTACCAGAACCAGATGAGCCAATAATTGAGATGACATCACCTTTGTGTGCAGCGAGGGAAATTCCCTTCAAAACTTCATTTTGACCAAAGGTCTTGTGCAGCTCTTTTATGTCCAGCGCGGGTACATCATTCATGCGCTTGTGCTCCCTGTATATTATTGACTGCTAAGCCTATTTGATAGGCAAAAGGTACTCCGACCTTTTATTTGTTCGATACAAGCTAGCACTAGAATGTATAACTTGCAACAAACTATTAACCTGTTTTTGTTGACTACGCAGGCATTGTATCTGACAAATTATGCAATTTGAAGTTTTTATCGCTGTAAAATGTGAATAAACTTTACTGAATGCTGCACATTTAGTCATTGGTGATTTTTTGTTCTTTAGTGCTCTTTATTGCATCTTTGTTACGAGAGCAGGCTCTATTTTAGTTAGATCTTCTGGTTGAAGATGACTTATCAGTGAATAAGACCAACTTATAGGTCATTAGCAAATATAATGGGCTAGTTGAGTTTTTTGATAGTTAGATCAAAAAAGCCCCTCATGCAGAACATGAGAGGCTTTTCGATAACGATAAAGACTAGTTGTTTTTGTCAGTGACGAACGAATAGCGACTACTCATTAGAGAAATGTCTTCTTTTAAAGCAGCCGTAGGCAAGACAACTCTGCCGTTAAAATCTGAAAAGCTTTCATTTCCTACATTAACATTGTCCTGCATATCCAAAGAGTTTTTCATCAGATAAGCAGCATACTCAGCATCTGTATTTTTCTTAGTAGAAACTTGCATCAGGCCAATCTCAACGACATCTGTTGTATTAAGAGCTGGGCTGACAACTTCACTGGCGCTTTCCAAAATAACTTGGTTGTTGCTAGGCAGGCTATAAATTGATTGATAGAAGTTCTTGTTTTCGTCCGTCTTGGTTCTAATTGCTGTTCTCTGGTAAGAGAAGTCAGTAGCAACATAAGATGAGGAGTTAACACAATACCAACCGCTGCAGTTAGCGATCGAAGTACCTGTAAAGTCAGTGACGTTTGGAGTGGAGATAGTAATGCTTTCGGCGGAAACTGGGTACATACCCACGTAACTCCAATCGGAAGTCGTCTTACCGAAAATCTCAGCAGCCCAGTTGCTCAGGCGAGACTCTGTCGCCACATACGAAAAATCCGTAACTTGATCACTAATTGGTTGCCATGAGTAGATTTCGTTGTCGAGAACTACATTCACTCTACTCTCATCATTCAAAACGACATTGCTGTTAGTTAAAGAATATTTAACAACATCAGTACTTGTCAGTTCCCTGATAGGTTTCGGGCTTGGTGGCATTGTTTTATCGTATACGTCAGAGCTACTTAAAATGCCGTAATGTGTCAAATTGCTTAGCTTACTTCCTGTTGGTGAGTATGCCGTCACAAGCTTGCTCTCCAATGCAGGCAAGCCAGAAACTACCTGTAGATCAATCGCGTTGGTTCCTACGGCAGTTCTATTTGAAGATGCGCTAGTTTGATAGTGCGTTGCTCCTGATCCTGTCGCAGCTACCGCCACAACAGCATCTGTATTTGAGTTATCTTCTAGAGCCCACTCTCCGCGATAGCAACTGTTGCTACTAGGTTGCTCACTTCGAATCGCAACCGTTAAATTTTGCATAAGTGGTTTCTGAACCCCAAAAATGTATGACTCGCGTTCGCCTGACACTAGACCACTTAACTCTTCAAGAGCGACATACCCATTTTCCGTAATACTGTCTTTCTTTATAGATACGATGCCAGTACTTGGGATATCTTCAATCGTTTTCTCTGTCTCAACACGTCCATTCTCATCATGGAATAGAATTCTGAAGTTTCTATCCGCTACGCGGGCTGCAATAACATTGCCATCAATAGTCTCATCGTTTGCAAATATAGCGCAGCCACTTGAAACCTTGGATCTTTCAACGCTGTATAGATCTACAATTTGCCATTTGTAAACAGTAGATGCCGGAGGCGGAGTAGAACTACCGCCACCACCGCCGCCACCACAACCAATCATGGCACCTGAAATTGCTGCTACTAGTGGCAACATTACTGCTTTTTTCATTGTTACATTCCTAATTCATGTCCTGGCGGCAAAGTGTTGCCACTCTCTCTCAATTGATGAAGATGTTGCAAACTCTAAGCCAAGTTTTTTGACTCCCATTCAAAATGTGGATTCAACTTCTGAATGTAATTGGAATGTAGTTTTAATTACTGAAAGTCAGTTACGGCGATTGTTAATAAAGTGCGCTATTTCAAACAACTGTTGTAGTTTTCTTTCACAATTTTTCTTAAAGTGATCAAGATCAATCAAGGTCTTACTGTTGCTTGTTAGACTCGGCTGCATTGATATAGCACGAATTATTCACCCGATTTTTAGAATGTTGTCTATCCTTAGCACGTTAACCACGTGCACCTCCTAGCCGAGGCAATCGGTGACTTCAGTTCGTATATCAAGCCAAACGACTAACTTTTATATATATGAGGAATCTATGTCAGACGCAGTTAACAAAGCGCATTCTGATTCGGATATCGAGACTAAGAGCTATCAAGAGCTTCACCGTCCAGCATCTGAGTTTGCCAGCCGCTCTGAATACCTAGACCACGAACTTCAAATCATGAAACCGCGCCGCTATGGTTTAAACCTACCGGGTCGCGACTTCCGTTTTGAACTAGAAGATTTGGTACCTGCTCTTGCTGGTACTATCGGCATTATCGCAATGTACTCAGCGGTAATGATGTCATGGGCAGACGGTCTAACCGCTGCTTGGGATCACGTAAACCTTGGTAAAGAGTTTGCTATCGAGGTAGCGCGTGTAGAAATGCTTATCCCAGCGCTTCTATTCTGTGTTCTTGCATCTGGTTTCATCAACCCTAGAGCTAACCTTGCCGGTAACCACGGCCCGATGATCCCACTTATCGGTTCTATCGCGCTTGCAGGTGCTCACCCTCTTGCTCTTGCCATCCTTCTTGGTGTATTCGGTCTATTGCTAAGTTACTTTAAAGGTGGCTCTAAGCTGGTAAACCTCACCTCTCAAGGTACCGCGGGCGGTCTCTTAATATTCCTAGGCTTTACTGGCACCATGAGCCAAATTGGCTCGATTCAAGAGTGGGCAGTAGGTCTACAATCTGCAAACGTTGAAGCAGGCAGCATGGGCTACGTTGGTCTAGTTGTACTTGGTATCAACATCGCGGTTTATGCTTACCTAGCGAAGATCAACATGCGTTGGTTGGCTATCCCAGTGTGTGCGGTAACGGGTCTTCTTCTGGCTCTTGGTCTAGGCGCTGGTTTCGACTTAACGTTCGAAACTGAAATGGGTCTTCCAAACCTAAACCCAGTTTACTGGTGGGGCAGCACAGAGCAAGGTTGGATGCTTGGTCTTCCTAATCTTCAACACTTCATTGCTTCTCTACCGTTTGCAATCCTAGCGGTTGCGATGTGGTCTCCAGACTTCCTTGGTCACCGTATCTTCCAAGAGCTGAACTACCCACGTAAGACTGAAAAAGTTCTGATGGACGTAGATGACACTATGACTATGTGTTCTGTACGTCAGATGGTTGGTACTGCAGTTGGTGGTGGTAACATCACATCTTCTTGGGGTACGTACATGATCCCAGCTGCAATCGCTAAGCGTCCTATCCCAGCGGGTGCGATTCTACTTGGTTCTCTATGTATCATCGTTGCTATTCTTGGCTTCCCAATGGATGTTGCGGTATGGCCACCAGTAATGCGCGTTGCTCTTCTGGTAGGTGTATTCCTTCCTCTACTTGAAGCGGGTATGCAGATGGTTAAAGAGACAAAAGATTCACAAGCTGCAGGTATCTGTATCTTTGCATCAGTAGTAGCGAACCCAGTACTTGCTTGGGCTCTGACTATGTTCTTAGACAATAATGGTCTAATTGGTGACAAAGAGCGTGCTTCTCGTCTATCTTTTGTAGATAAGATTGTCATCCCAGTTGGCGTATTCGTAGTCTGCCTAGTAGCGATGCTCGCTGTAGGTATGCTTGAAGGACAGTATGGAATCCCAGCTTTCCTATAATACCTAGTTGATTATTTGGGCAGTGACATTCACTGCCCAAATTTTTATCACACTTTTTTAAGATTTATTGATTTAGTTTAAGTTTTACAATTTATTTTTAGTGTAGGCTTGATTTTAACGTCAGGAATGACAATATCTATAACCATACTAACCATAAGTGGTTATACGATATTTTTATTCAATGGTACTGGCTCTTCCTCCGAGGAGCATGCGTATAAGACGCACAGTACGTGTTTTTTCTACTAAAAAGGTAGGTATGTCATGGCAGAGCAATTTGCTAAAGCTTGGGAAGGTTTTGCTGCAGGTGACTGGCAAAACGAAGTAAACGTACGTGACTTCATTCAGAAGAACTACACTCCTTATGAAGGCGACGAGTCTTTCCTAGTTTCTGAAGGTACTGAAGCGACTAACACGCTTTGGGCTAAAGTAATGGAAGGTATCAAGCAGGAAAACAGCACTCACGCTCCTGTTGATTTCGATACTTCTGTTATCTCTACCATCACTTCACATGATGCGGGCTACATCAACAAAGACCTAGAAACAATCGTTGGTCTACAAACTGAAGCGCCTCTTAAGCGTGCAATCATGCCTAACGGCGGCGTGCGCATGATCGAAGGTTCTTGTAAAGCATACGGCCGTACGCTTGACCCACAAGTTTCTAAAATCTACTCAGAGTACCGTAAAACACACAACCAAGGTGTTTTCGATGTTTACTCTCCAGACATCCTAAAATGTCGTAAGTCTGGTGTTCTGACTGGTCTTCCAGATGCATACGGTCGTGGTCGTATCATCGGTGACTACCGTCGTGTAGCACTGTACGGTGTAGACTTCCTAATGAAGGACAAAGTTGCTCAGTTCCACTCTACTCAAGAGAAACTAGAAGCTGGCGACGATCTACAAATGACTATGCAGCTGCGCGAAGAGCTTCAAGAGCAACACCGCGCGCTAGGTCAACTAAAAGAAATGGCAGCTTCTTACGGCTTCGACATTTCTGGTCCTGCGACTACTGCACAAGAAGCAATCCAGTGGACTTACTTCGGTTACCTAGCTGCTGTTAAATCTCAAAACGGCGCGGCTATGTCTCTAGGTCGTACTTCTACTTTCCTAGACGTGTACGTTGAGCGTGATATCGCTGCTGGCATCATCACTGAAGAACAAGCTCAGGAAATGATCGACCACTTCGTAATGAAGCTACGTATGGTTCGCTTCCTACGTACTCCTGAGTACGATGAGCTATTCTCTGGCGACCCAATCTGGGCAACAGAATCTATGGGTGGTATGGGTGTTGACGGTCGTACGCTTGTTACGCGTACAAACTTCCGTTTCCTAAACACGCTATACACTATGGGTCCTTCTCCAGAGCCAAACATCACTGTACTTTGGTCTGAGCAGCTACCTGACGGCTTCAAGAAGTTCTGTGCGAAGGTATCTATCGATACTTCTTCTATCCAGTACGAGAACGATGACCTAATGCGTCCAGATTTCAACAACGATGACTACGCTATCGCTTGTTGTGTATCTCCAATGGTTATCGGTAAGCACATGCAGTTCTTCGGCGCTCGTGCAAACCTAGCTAAGACTCTACTTTACGTTATCAACGGCGGTGTAGATGAGAAGCTTAAGATCCAAGTTGGTCCTAAGACTGAAGCAATGACTGACGAAGTTCTAGACTTCGACAAAGTTTGGGCTGGTCTAGACAACTTCATGGATTGGCTAGCTAAACAGTACGTGACTGCGCTAAACGCAATCCACTACTCTCACGACAAGTACAGCTACGAAGCAGCGCTTATGGCTCTACATGACCGTGACGTACGTCGTACAATGGCTTGTGGTATCGCTGGTCTATCTGTTGCAGCTGACTCTCTATCTGCAATCAAATACGGTACAGTTAAGCCAATCCGTGACGAAGACGGCATCGCGATCGACTTCGACATCTCTGGCGACTACCCGAAATTTGGTAACAACGACGCTCGCGTTGATGATATGGCTTGTGAACTTGTTACTATCTTCATGAACAAGATCCGTAAGCTTAAGACTTACCGTGATGCAGTACCTACACAGTCTATCCTGACTATCACTTCAAACGTGGTATACGGTAAGAAGACTGGTACTACACCAGACGGTCGTAAAGCAGGTGCTCCATTCGCTCCAGGTGCAAACCCAATGCACGGTCGCGATGAGAAAGGTGCTGTAGCTTCTCTTACTTCTGTAGGTAAACTACCGTTTGCTGACGCTAAAGATGGTATCTCTTACACCTTCTCTATCGTACCAAACGCACTAGGTAAAGAAGAAGATTCACAACGTTCTAACCTTGCTGGCCTAATGGATGGTTACTTCCACCACGAAACTGGCATCGAAGGTGGTCAACACCTAAACGTGAACGTTCTTAACCGCGAAACTCTAGAAGACGCAGTTAAGCACCCTGAGAAATACCCTCAGCTAACAATCCGTGTATCTGGTTACGCTGTTCGCTTTAACTCTCTAACTGCAGAGCAACAAGCTGACGTAATCGCACGTACGTTCACTGAATCTCTATAATCTAGAATTATACTGATTTAGATAAAAACCTCGCTTCGGCGAGGTTTTTTTATGGCTGTACAAAATGCGAGCAGAAGATTCTCATTGGTTAAGGATTATTTACAATTTCCCTACATTGCAGATACTTTATCGCTCATTGATCACTGACTTGCCCTTCTCAAACGTGTCAAACTCGTCTTAACTGAAAACATCTCTACTAGCCGTATTTGAAGAGAGTTGATATAAAATGAAGATCCCATTTGTAATACCTCTGCTTATCGCCAGCAGTTGTGCCTTCGCTTCAGAGCGTTCCACCCTCTCCTTTTCACTGGATAATGACGGTATTTGGGGTACCGACGAAGACTACACGAACGGAATCTTCCTCTCCTACACGAGTGGTGCCATCACGCCTTGGACGATTTTCAGACCACTAAGTCTCTCTTATTGGGGAGCGTCTTCGCTCGACAAGGTTGAATTCCAACTCGGTCATAAGATGTGGACGCCCTCTGATATTGAAGCTGAAGTCCCAATCGCCAACGACCGCCCTTACGCCGGCTATTTTCACGGTGAGCTAAATTACATTAGCTTGCACCCACAGCAAGCACAGCGATTTAATGTGACGTTGGGGAGTACTGGCGAAGGGTCTTTTGCAGATAAAGCGCAGCAGTTGGTTCATTCAATTGTCGGGTCAGCCGACCCCAAAGGCTGGGCGTATCAAATAGAAGATAAAGTTGTTGGCAGTGTCGGTTACCTAACACATCTCAATTTGCAGCGAGAGCCTTTGTTTGGCAACACCGGTTGGGAGGTTTCTAATGTCACTGAGGCAAACTTAGGCAACTTTAGAAGTGATGTCTCTACCGGGATGATGTTTCGATTTGGCTCTGAGTTAGGCGGCAACTTCGGTTCAGCAAACATCGGCACAGAGAACCCGTTTAAAGCCGGTATGATTGGCGCGTCGAATCAAGGCTGGTTTACTTACTTTGGCGTTAAAGCACGCTATCGATTTAATGACATCACTATAGAGGGCGATCGCCCCGGCATACCAGAGCCAAGCGATGCTTATGATGTCACCCTTCAGCCGATTCAGGGTGAAGCGGTCTTAGGCGCGACATGGTACAACGCTTATGTGGGGATCAACCTCTTTGCTGGCACCAAGTCGGCCGAATATAAAGAAGCACCGAGAAACGTGTACGGAAACGGGGGCATTTCATTGTTTGCCTTCTTTTAAAAACGAAACAGGCACTCTAAAGTGCCTGTTTTGTTATCTACCGGTTTGTTCTTCCTAGCTATGCCGTTTTAAACCTTTCACATTCTTGATAAAGCTCAGTCGAACGCTTATCCACGCCATCACTGGTTTGTTTTAAGCTCTGGCTGCTTATCTCTAGCTCTCCCATAGACTCATTAATTTGCGCCATGTTGCTCGCCATTGATTGAGAGGTCGTGGCTAGCTCTTTCACTGAGGCAAAAATCACCTCTGTCTGTGAACTTGCCTCTTGCGCTTTGTTCATGATCTCTTCGAGCGCCGCTTTCGCTTGATTGCCCTGCTCTCGTCCGGATTGCATTGACGAATCAGACTGAGCAATAAACTGTATCACCTGCGTACTCTCTTGCTTCATGGTATCGATAGTGCCAGATATCTCTTCCACGGCCTGAACCGTTCTTACCGCAAGGCTTCGTACTTCATCCGCAACCACGGCAAAGCCTCGCCCTTGCTCTCCAGCTCGTGCCGCTTCGATAGCAGCATTTAATGCCAGCAAATTGGTCTGCTCTGCAATGCCATTGATGATTTCCATCACGGAGTCAATCTTTTGCGATGCTTGCTCTAGCTGCTCAATATGGGTTGCAGCATCTTCTAGAATCGCGCCCACTTTCTCAAAAGAGGCAATGGTATCTACGATAATCTCGCCGCCCGCTTGCGCTGAGTCTGCCGAGGTTTTACTAATGCTTGCCACATATTCCAGCGACCCTGAGATTTCTTGTGTCGTGACACTGACCTCTTCGGTGGCTGAGGCGAGCAGTTGAGTTTGCTCTATAACTTGGCTCTGATGCTGACGCAATTGATTGATGCCCGTATCTAACTCACCCGAGTTGTTTGATAATTGCTGGCTGTTCACCTTAACACCATCAACCAAGGTACCGAGGTTTTCGCAGCTGACATTAATCGCCTTCTTCAATTGATTAAATTCGTCGCGGGTATTGTTGCTAACAGGAAGTCGAGTCGATAAGTCACCCTTCTCAACTTGTTTTAGCGCATTCAATGTCTGCTTCAATGAACGAGCCAAAGAGACATTCATCGTCAGGAAAATCGCGGTAGTAAAGAGTGCCAAAAGCGCACAAGCAATACCCACTGAGATTTGGGTCATGCTTGAAACTTGGCTCGCGTCTTGATTTAAGGCCTGTGCTTGTTGATTGAGCGCTAGCGCTGCATTGTCGAATGCTGCAAGCGTTGTGGCTTGCGCCTGGTCCAGCTTGTTCTCAAGACCGACTAATGTCCCAGACAGCTCAACGACTCGCGCGAAACCAAGCTCTAATGCTTTCACTTCTTTCTCATACAGTTCAAGCATGGCATAGGAATTTGACGCATTAACAAACCCTGCCAAAGCTCGCTTAAAACCCTTCTCATTCTGTTCATTCGGGTCGATAAGATACTCTTGTAAGCTGGTCACAACTTTCTGAAAGTCCGACGTCAATGTCACCATACCCGTTTCTTTAATAGCGGCATCGATCTTAACGTTGTTTTCTTGAAGCTGCTCGAGCAGGCCATCGTTAACAGAAAAACCGAGTTCTGATTTTAAGGTTAACCAAGGACTCAAGTTAAAGATAAATGACTCAAGTGCTGCTGAGATTGAATCGCTCTCGATCATTAAACCCGCACTGTGCAGTACCGCCAGATCTTGCTCAGCACTGGTTTCTAGCTCATCCATACTGTTTTCAAACGCGTCCATTCCATCAGCGGAAAGTGTGGTACGACGATTGACCGTATCCATCAATAGAACTTGAGTAGATGCAAGGTGAGCACTGGCCTTGTTCATTCCGCTGCTACTGGTAAATTTCTCGTTCAGGCTAGCAAGTGAATTAAAGATAAACAGCACCAAAATGATGAACCCTGACCACAGAGTGAGCATCGAAAATAAGGTTTTTTGTTTTTGTGATAAAGCAACTTCCATGTTTTCCCCTTATAGCGACAAGCGTGTTGGTCTATCGACCAAACAAACTGCGACAATCACAACCAATAAATTTGGTCTAGACTAAGCAAACTAGCAATCTATGTACCACTTACTAATAATATAATTAACAACGCTATAACATTATTACCTCATGAGCAACAGAAGCCGTTTAGTGATCGATACAGACTATGAATGGGAGTCCACTTTTCCTGTCGTAGGGTGTGGTTTTGTAATAAAATGACGGGTAAAAATAAGTTAGTAGAGAAGAGCATATGTCAACAACAGGTCGCATTCACTCATTCGAATCTTGCGGTACCGTCGATGGACCGGGTATTCGTTTTATTGTCTTTATGCAAGGCTGTCTTATGCGCTGCCAGTATTGCCACAACCGCGATACTTGGGATACGCATGACGGCAAAGAAATCAATGTCGATGAGCTAATCAAAGAGGCGAAATCTTACCGCCACTTCATGAATGCGTCTGGCGGTGGTGTGACTTGCTCTGGTGGTGAAGCAATGCTTCAACCAGAATTTGTTCGTGACTTTTTTAGAGCAGCTCAGGCAGAAGGCATCCACACTTGTCTTGATACTAACGGCTACATTCGCAAGCATACTGACGTAGTAGACGAAGTGCTGGAAGCCACCGATCTGGTGATGCTTGATCTTAAACACATGAAAGATGAAATCCACCAAGACTTCATCGGCGTTTCTAACCGTCGCGTTCTCGACTTTGCACGTTACCTGCATAAAATCGGTCAAAAAACCTGGATTCGCTACGTCGTTGTCCCTGGTTATACTGACGATCCAGAAGCGGCTCACATGTTAGGTGAATTCATCAAAGATATGGATAACATCGAGAAAGTTGAACTGCTTCCGTACCACAAACTTGGTGCTCACAAATGGGAAGCACTAGGCTTTGATTATCCGCTTGAAGGCGTTGAGCCACCGAAGAAAGAAGTGATGGATGAAATCCAGAGCATCTTGCTTCAATACACGGATACGGTGAAATACTAGAGCTTGCAATCTGTAAAGCTTTGACACGAAAAAAACGCGCTAGAAGGCGCGTTTTTTGTCATAAATATGTGTTGAGATCATGTTATAAGTCATACATATACTGTTAATCTGTCGATAATTCGTATTCATACATAAACTTATTAGAAAGTATTTAGTGAGGCTCTCAACATGGAAATGACAAACGCTCAACGTCTAATCCTATCTAACCAGTACTACCTGATGGCGAAATTAACGCCAGAAAACGCGGCGAAATACCAGCGTCTTCAGACCATCGTAGAACGTGGCTACGAGCTACAAATGCGTGAGATGAACAAAGAGTTCGGTTGCCTTGTAGAAGATGAGTGTCGCGAAGTTATCGACATCATGGAAATGTATCACGCGATGCAAGAATCAAACAAAATGCTGTCTGAAGAAGACCGTAAAGACGTCGATCAGCGCCGTCTACAGTTCTTGGGCTTTGATATCGCAACTGAAGCACAGTTAGTGAACTATGTTCGCTTCCTAGTGGACTCAGAAGGTCTGTACCCTCAGTTCGACAAGGGTGACCACCACTTCAATAGCCATGTTCCAATGCTAGACAAATATCGTCGCATGCTGGTTACCTGGAGAAACTGCCCACGTCAATATCACCTATCAAGTGCAGAATTCCGCCAGATTTTTAACGCTTAAGACGTTTTTGAAACGGCTGTAGTCGTATTTTATGAAGAATGCCCGCCAATTTGAGCGGGTATTTTTTTGAGATTTTTTTTCTCATTGCACGGTCATCTCCCATAGTTAGGACTTACGTACTATTAGTGAGACTAGGGTGATTTTTCCTGCTATCACAAAGGGACTTTGTAAATAAATGCATAATTGTTAAGCATTAATCTGAAAACCCTACTAGTCTTTAAATTGACATGGAGTCGCATTGTATATGTGTTGACAGTCAGCTTTGCAGGTTAAGGGGAATCAGCTATGAGTATTTTCGATCATTATCAAACGCGTTATGAAGCCGCAAAAGATGAAGAGTTATCAATCCAGGAATTCTTAGCTCTATGTAAAGACGATAAAAGTGCCTATGCCAACGCCGCCGAGCGTCTTCTACTCGCTATTGGCGAGCCGGAAGTCATCGACACCGCACAGGATCCGCGCTTGAGTCGTATTTTCTCAAACCGTATTATCTCTCGCTACAAAACGTTCGAAGACTTCTACGGCATGGAAGATGCCATCGAACAAATCGTTTCTTACCTAAAACACGCCGCTCAAGGACTAGAAGAACGCAAACAGATCCTGTATCTACTTGGTCCTGTTGGTGGTGGTAAATCTTCTCTCGCTGAAAAGCTCAAAGCTTTGATGCAGAAGATGCCTATTTATGTGCTTTCCGCTAACGGTGAGCGCAGTCCAGTGAGCGATCACCCGTTCTGTCTGTTCGACGTAAACGAAGATGGCGATCTTCTTAAGAGCGAATATGGTATCGAAAAACGCTACCTACGCTCAATCATGTCGCCATGGGCAGCGAAACGCCTTCATGAGTTCGGTGGTGACATTACCAAATTTAAAGTCGTTAAAGTAAGACCATCGATTCTTGACCAAGTCGCTATCGCTAAGACTGAGCCAGGCGATGAAAACAACCAAGACATTTCTGCATTGGTAGGTAAAGTCGATATTCGTCAATTAGAACACTACTCTCAAGACGACCCAGATGCCTACAGCTACTCTGGTGCACTATGTCGAGCTAACCAAGGCTTGATGGAATTCGTTGAGATGTTTAAAGCGCCGATCAAGGTCCTTCACCCACTACTTACTGCGACCCAAGAAGGTAACTATAACGGTACTGAAGGTCTTTCTGCACTGCCGTTTGATGGCATGATCCTCGCGCACTCGAATGAATCAGAGTGGCAGACATTCCGAAACAACAAAAACAACGAAGCCTTCCTAGACCGTGTTTACATTGTGAAGGTGCCATATTGCTTGCGTGTTTCAGAAGAAGTGAAGATCTACCAGAAGCTCCTTGAAAACAGTGAGTTATCTAAAGCACCTTGCTCACCAAGTACGCTGGAATTACTCGGTCAATTTAGTGTTCTATCGCGCTTGAAAGAACCAGAAAACTCATCACTCTTCTCGAAGATGCGCGTTTATGATGGTGAAACACTGAAAGACACCGATCCTAAAGCGAAGAGCTATCAAGAATACCGTGACTACGCAGGTGTCGATGAGGGCATGTCAGGTCTATCTACCCGTTTCGCGTTCAAGATCCTATCTCGCGTGTTTAACTTCGACCAAACTGAAGTGGCAGCGAACCCGGTTCACCTGTTCTACGTCATCGAACAGCAGATTGAACGTGAGCAGTTCCCTCAAGAAGTTGGGGAGAAGTACCTTGAGTTCTTGAAGGGCTACCTAGTTCCTCGCTACGTTGAGTTCATTGGTAAAGAAATCCAGACTGCGTATTTAGAGTCTTACTCTGAGTACGGCCAGAACATCTTTGACCGCTATGTCACGTACGCCGATTTCTGGATCCAAGACCAAGAGTATCGTGATCCAGAGACTGGCCAGCTATTTGACCGTGCATCGCTCAATGAAGAACTGGAAAAAATTGAGAAGACCGCTGGTATCAGCAACCCGAAAGACTTCCGTAATGAGATTGTAAACTTCGTGCTGCGTGCACGCGCTAACAACAATGGCTCAAACCCTGTTTGGACCAGCTACGAGAAGCTTCGCACCGTTATCGAGAAGAAAATGTTCTCGAACACAGAAGAGCTTCTTCCTGTTATCTCGTTCAATGCGAAAACGTCGTCTGAAGACCAACGCAAACACGATGATTTCGTCAATCGCATGATGGAGAAAGGTTACACCGAGAAACAAGTCAGATTGCTGTCTGAGTGGTACTTGAGAGTTCGTAAATCCTCATAGTACACCTGACTGTTTAGTTGCAGCCCCGAGCGCTTGCTCGGGTGCTGTATGGTGAGGGGAATACAGGGAGTAACTCATGGCACAATTTATTGATAGACGCTTAAACGGTAAGAACAAAAGTGCCGTTAATAGGCAGCGTTTTCTGCGCAGACATAAGCAGAAAATCAAAGAGTCGGTGACCGATGCCGTTAACCGTCGCTCGATCACGAACACCGAGACCGGTGAAGACGTCTCGATTCCGAGCAAAGACCTCAATGAGCCTATCTTCCATCAAGGCCAAGGGGGCGTAAAAGAGCGTGTCCATCCTGGTAACGATCAGTTCATAACTGGCGACAAAATCGAGCGCCCACCAAAAGGTGGCGGCGGTGGCGGCGCTGGGCAAGGTGAAGCTAGCCCTGATGGAGAGGGTGAAGACGAATTTGTGTTCCAGATATCCAAAGATGAATACTTGGATATTTTGTTCGAAGATCTCGCACTTCCAAATCTGAAAAAGAACCAAATCAACAAGATAAAAGAGTGGAAAACCCATCGAGCTGGTTACCAGACCGCGGGCATGCCCTCAAACATTGCTATCGTGCGCTCACTTCAACAATCTTTAGCGCGCCGTACCGCCATGACGGCAGGCAAGCGCAAGATGCTTGATGAGCTCAATAAACAGCTTGATGCAATCAAAATCAGTGAGCCAGCACAGCCTCTTGAAGAGAACAGGCTCAAAGAGGAGATCGCTGAGCTTCGAAAGAAAATCGATAGCGTTCCTTTTATTGACACCTTTGATTTACGCTTCAAAAACTACGAAAAACGTCCAGTACCTTCCAGCCAAGCCGTTATGTTCTGCTTGATGGACGTATCTGGCTCCATGGACCAAGCAACCAAAGACATTGCTAAGCGCTTCTACGTCTTGTTGTACTTGTTCCTTACACGAACCTATGAAAACGTCGAAGTGGTGTTTATCAGACACCATACTCAAGCTAAAGAAGTGGATGAGCACGAGTTCTTCTACTCTCAAGAAACGGGCGGAACCATTGTCTCGAGTGCATTAAAACTCATGCAAGAGATAGTGGAAGACCGTTACCCTACCGGAGAGTGGAATATCTACGCTGCGCAGGCTTCTGACGGCGATAACTGGGCCGACGATTCACCGCGATGCCGTGACTTGCTAGTGAATAAACTACTACCAGCATGTCAGTACTACTCATATATCGAGATCACTCGCCGAACTCACCAGACTCTCTGGCATGAGTACGAGAAGCTCGAGAATGATTTTGACAACTTCGCGATGAAAAACATCCGATCGGTAGAAGACATATTCCCTGTGTTTAGGGAGTTGTTTCAAAAAGAGACAGCATAGGGAGACGTGCTATGACCACTGAGACCAAGACAGAATCTAAGGTGTTACCTGATGGTCCTGACTGGACCTTCGACATGCTCGAGCGCTATCACGTCGAAATAAAACGTGTTGCTCAGCATTACAAACTCGACACTTATCCAAACCAAATCGAGGTGATCACCTCAGAACAGATGATGGATGCCTACTCGAGTATCGGTATGCCCATCAACTATAACCACTGGTCGTTTGGTAAGAAGTTTATTCAAACCGAACAAGGCTACAAACATGGACAAATGGGTCTGGCGTACGAGATTGTGATCAACTCTGACCCATGTATCGCCTACCTAATGGAAGAGAACTCCGTCACCATGCAAGCGCTTGTTATGGCGCACGCTTGTTACGGTCATAACTCTTTCTTTAAGGGCAATTACTTGTTCCAAACATGGACGGATGCAAGCTCTATCATCGACTACCTCTTGTTTGCGAAAAACTACATTGCTGACTGCGAGCAGAAATATGGTGTCGAAGAAGTTGAGCAAATCCTAGACTCATGCCACGCACTGATGAACTATGGCGTGGATCGTTATAAGCGACCTGAGAAGATCTCTATCGCTGAAGAGAAAGCACGTCAAGAAGAGCGTGAATCCTACCTGCAATCTCAAGTCAACGAGCTTTGGAAAACCGTACCTAAGAACCGTGCAAAAGAGGAACAGCAAAAGGTACGTTTCCCGACAGAGCCTCAAGAGAACATTCTCTATTTCATTGAGAAAAATGCACCTCTGCTGGAGCCTTGGCAGCGTGAAATCGTGCGCATCGTGCGCAAGGTAAGCCAATACTTCTATCCGCAAAAACAGACTCAGGTGATGAATGAGGGATGGGCAACGTTCTGGCACTACACCATCTTGAATCATCTATATGATGAAGGTTTGGTAAGTGATAAGTTTATTCTCGAGTTCTTGCACAGTCACACTAGTGTAGTCGCTCAACCACCCTACAACAGCCCTTACTTTAGTGGGATAAACCCATATGCACTGGGATTTGCAATGTTCCAAGACATTAAGCGAATTTGCGAAGACCCGACCGATGAAGACAAGGAGTGGTTTCCTGAACTCGCTGGCAGCGATTGGCTCGAGGCGGTTCACTTCGCAATGCATAACTTCAAGGATGAGAGCTTTATCAGCCAGTACCTTTCTCCGCGCTTAATGCGTGAATTTAAGTTCTTCTCTATCCTCGATGATGACCGTAAAAACTTTGTAGAGGTCTCGGCTATTCACGACGAGTTGGGCTATCGCCAGATTCGAGAAAAGTTAGCCGCTCAATATAACCTCAGCAATTTAGAACCAAACATTCAGGTCTACAACGTAGACGTGAGAGGCGATCGTTCGCTTACCCTTCAGCATGTTCCACATAATCGTATACCTCTAGACGGTGGGCATGAAGAGGTCTTGAAGCACCTATATCGACTATGGGGCTTTGATGTCATCTTAGAAGAAGTGAAAGATTCTGGCCGACGAGAAATACTGGGTACATGCCCTAAACGGGAGCCATATAACTCCAGTATTTAACGAATCAGGTAACCCCTTATTCCCCTTAGGACGTCACCTGATCTTAAGCGGATTGCTGTTTAGGCAGTAATCCGCTTAATTTTATTCGCCACTATTATTTAACGACATTGATTGACAGCGCGAATCGAATAAAGGATAAGTGACACCAACGCTTAACTGATCAGCATTCCTATGAAAAAAATACTGCTAGCTCTCGCCACCACCCTACTCGCTATTGTCGCTCTTCTCGCTTGGGTGTTTATACCGACGCATGAACGAATTGGACCACAAACCAACGAAATCGAACTCAACGATGAGTTCTCAATATCCGCTCACCGCATCGTCTCTACCGATCCCGATGCTGGGGGTAAGTTCGCGTATTTTGTTGTTTCTGATGCTGTAAGCATCGAGGACCAAGAGCCGTTTCTAGTTACTTCCGATCAGTTTGCAAAGGTTTCGGTAACTGGAGAACAGACATTACAAGCCGTGGTTAATGGCAGAGTTTACCAGTTTCATAACGACCTTTGGGTTGAGCGAGAGAATGGTCAACTGTGGCGTTGGTATGTCAGTCTTGAAGCTAATTATGTTCGATAATTGAAACCAACGAGATACAACCATCATGTTGCTGACCGACTCATTAGGTAGCTAGGAATCTACTTAAGGATTGGTGCGCGTGTTGGGTAAACTCCTGTCTAGCTCAGGAGTGACGACGATTTGAATGTGAAGAACGATCAACTCTCGTCATTCCTGTGCAGACAGGAATCTTGTTAAGGCTTGGTGCGCGCGTTGAGTAGATCTCTGCCTGCGCAGAGATGACGGCTACTTTGAGTATAGTGGCTAACAACTCCCGTCATTCCTGTGCAAACAGGAATCTACTTGAGGCTAGGTGCGCACGTTTCAGAAAAAACTAATAGGCAAATAAAAATCCAGTTCAAACGCTTCTTCATCGTTTAAAAAGTGGTTCTGATGGTAATGCACATACGCTGGCGTCGAACGCAGTTTAAAGCCTGAAGCCGGCAGCCATTTTTCCAAAACGATACTGATTTGTGGCAACAATTCACCATAAACACCCGTCAATCGAAACACCGCATGCAAGCCACCAGGTATGGTCATTTGGTTCACAACACCACGGTATTTAAGTGGCTTATCAATGGCGATGCAGGCTACGTAACGGCACTTATCCAATTCGACCCAAGCGGGGTTCGAGTGATGCAAACCGTATTGGGTTGAGAAGTCACGGTTTTCAGAATTGGCCCAAGCCTTGAGCACCAGCCATGCATTACGGATAGAGCGGTTATAACCTTCATGACGCACGTAAGCAGCAAAGCGTTGTGGCACTTCAACGATTTTAGGCTTAGGTAATGTAAGCTCAGCAACTCGATGGTAACCCTCCGCCACCTCAGGATCTTTTAGGTAGGGCTTTTCCGCAACCTGCAAATCATGCTTACGCCAAGTACCAGGCGACATATCAAATGTGGCTTTAAAGGCGCGACTGAACGATGACACTGAGCTGAAACCACACTTATTGCCAATCTCCAAAACTGACGACTTAGTATCGAACATCAACTGGTTTGCTGCGTACTCCATTCGCGTGCGACGGATGTATTGATGAATCGACTCCCCCACTACATTCTTGAAGATTCGGTGGAAATGCTGCTCAGAATATGCCGCTACATTGGCCAGCTCTTTAGCGGTTAGTTCTCGACTAATATCTTGGTGTATATAGAACAATACGTCATTAATTCTAGAAACCTGTTGTTGGCTCATCATTCAACGTTCTATCGAAATAGCATAAATGGACATGTTTAACAGCATAAATGGACACACTTAGTTTGGCAATTCACATGTAATATCTTTCGAAGAAAACCAGAATTAATAAATAAGAGAAAAACAACAGATGGAAATCGCACAGTCATTGCAACAAGTAAAGTCATCATACATTCGAGAGATCCTCGCTGCGGCCAGCGATAAAAACGTCATCTCACTTGCAGGCGGTTTACCTGACGAAAAGACCTTCCCTATTGACTTAATGAAGCCAACGCTTGAGAACTTGGCGAACATGCCAGAAGTGTTCCAGTACGGTTCAACAGCAGGCTATACACCCCTGTTAGATTTTCTCAATGATTACTTCCAGCTTCCTGAAACACACACCGCAATGATCACTACCGGCTCTCAGCAAGGTTTAGATTTGATTGCGAGGGCTTACGTGAACCCAGGTGACAAGGTGGTGATGGAAGCGCCAAGCTACCTTGGCGCAATGCAGGTATTTGGCTTAGTCCAAGCCAATATCGTTACCGTTTCTCAATCCGAGTTTGGTCCAAACCTTGACGAGCTAGAGCGATGCTTCGAAACGGAAAAGCCGAAAATGTTCTACGCGGTGCCAGATTTCCATAACCCAACAGGGGTGTGCTGGTCGCTCGAAACACGTCAAAAAGTTGCTGAGCTTTGTATTCAATATAACGTGGCTTTCATTGAAGATGCGCCATACCGAGAACTGCGTTTCTCCGGTGAGGCTCTGCCTTTGGTTTCTGATTTCTGTCCACAGAACTCAATCCTACTGCGCTCATTCTCTAAGATCGCCTCACCAGGTCTTCGCATCGGTGTGGTTACAGGTAAAACAAGCTACCTAGAACCGCTAATTAAAATCAAACAAGGTGCAGATCTGCATTCAAGTGTACCGATGCAAGCACTCCTGCACGGTCTGCTTAGACACGACAACTTTGAAACCCACATCAACACCATTTGTGAGCTTTACAAATCTCGCTACGACGTTATGTATGCGGAACTAGAACAACGGCTTCCTACAAGCTGTGTATTGAAACCCGTTAATGGCGGGATGTTTGTATGGGTGGAAATCCCAGAATGCGATACTTTTGAGCTTGCAAAAACACTACTTACCAACGGTGTGGCCGTTGTACCAAGCCCAGTGTTCTACCCTGAAGGCTCTGAGGTAAAGGCCGCTCTGCGTCTTAACTTTACCAACGCGACACCAGACGAATTGAGAGTAGCGGTCAAGCGTTTAGCGGACGTATTACACATGTTGTAATTTGTGTTGAAGTCGAAGAGGCAGAGCGTAAGGTGGTTGCGTCTAGGCATCGATTCTAAGATGACTAGAGTTGTTTAACCTGGTACGTGCCTGCCTCACTTTTCTAAACTAAAACCCTATCGTCACATAAGACCCACCACGCAGATAATATAATAGTTTTCCAACCACGGAAGATTATCTGGAATAAACTAGGTTTCTCCCCCACGATCTCCTTCATTTAAAGCATCAAGTTGAAATGTGTTGAGTTTCAATTTAAACATCAGCAAGATGGGCGTCCTGCGAATATGGAAGAGTTCGTCTAAAGAGCGTTATGTTGACAGGAGGTTTCGTGACACCGTTTGTTTTGTCTCAGGTTTTGGTGGCTATAGCCATTGGTTTTGATTTGATGTCTTTTCAGTTCAAGGACAGACAAAAAATTGTAGCCTGCCTATTCTGCGCCGGAATCTTAATCTCTAGCCACTTTATCCTTCTAGAGCAGTGGACCGCTGCAAGCCTTATGATTATCGCAACCATAAGGTACTTAGTGAGTATCTTCTCTACTTCCAACAAACTGAAATACGTCTTTTGTACCGTTGCAATTATTTCAGCGTTAGTCACCTACTCAGGTTTAGTCAGTATCATTAGTTGTTCCGCATCCATTTTTCAAACGGTCGCTGCGTTTAATCGCGATGATCGCCGATTAAGGGAGTTAATGATAATAGGTACGGCCCTTTGGTTAGTGCATAACTACATCGTCGGCTCTCCGACAGCAGTCATAATGGAAGTGCTTTTTATTTCGAGTAATCTGGTAGGTTATTATCGCTACTATTACAAGAAGTCAGCGGCCGTATAAATCTAGGCTAACAGTAAGGTTTCGTCGTGCGAAAATCCGATAAAAAGATCGAGAATCTAATCCGAAGCGTGTTAACTGACGTTTGTGAAGAGACACTAAAAAGCTACGATGGTTTTCTTTGGGTGACTCATACCGTTAAACACACCTCCTTCCCACAAAGCCTAAAAATTATCTGCGTGTTTGAAACGAATCAGGATAGAGCTCACTTTTTAATGGGAGAGGGTCAGCAGCATGTCTCAACCGCTGTTCAAGTGGCGTTTAGTAAAGTTGGCGTGCAGCTAAAGAACGTAAGTAAGCAAATCAGTTACGAAACCAAATAAAAGCAAGATGTAAAAAAGGGATCTGCATAAATCAGATCCCTCATCGTTTTTCAGCCTAAGACCACAGCGGCACTTATTTTGTCAATTGGCTATATAAACAATCAAACAATTGGTCGTTGACCACGGCTTATCAGCTTCATAAACACATTGTCTGCCGCATCACCTGCTACACCAGAAAGTTTATCAGTGAGTTTTTTCTTCTGAACGTAACGAATCGACAATACTGTTTTGTCTTTGCACGCCTCAATGACGATGTCATCGGACGCTTTGATTTCATCGACCAAGCCCAGTTCTTTCGCTTGAGTACCAAACCAGTGTTCGCCCGTTGCGACTTTATCGAGGTCTAGTTCAGGGCGGTGATCGCGGATAAAGTCTTTGAACAGGCCGTGCGTCTCTTCTAGCTCTTGCTTGAACTTGTCACGAGCCTTGTCTGTGTTTTCACCAAACATGGTTAGGGTACGCTTGTACTCACCAGCGGTTAGCTGTTCAAATTCAATGTCATTTTTCTTTAGAAGCTTATTGAAGTTTGGAAGCTGAGCGATAACGCCGATTGAGCCAACAACCGCAAAGGGTGCTGATACAATCTTATCTGCGATACATGCCATCATATAGCCACCGCTTGCCGCCACTTTGTCGACTGCGATTGTCAAAGGCAGGTTAGCTGCTTTGATTCGATCAAGCTGCGATGACGCCAGGCCGTAGGCGTGAACCATACCACCGCCCGACTCTAGTCGAACTAGGACCTCATCACCCTCTTTCGCGACAGCAAGAATCGCGCTGACTTCTTCACGCAGAGACGCGACTTCTTTTGCGTCAATGCTACCAATAAAGTCCAGTACAAATAGGTGTGATTCACGTTTGCTCTCTAGCTCACCCTCTTTTGCGGCCTTCTTGATTTCTTTTTCGCGCTGCTTTGCTTTCTCTTTTTCAGCTTTCTTTTCAGCTTTGTCGCGCGCTTTGATAAAGGCTTCATCATGCAGATGATGCTCTAGTTGTTCTACTGTGTGTTTACGCTGCTCAGTCAAGTTGGTGATTTCCAACTCACCTTTCGCACCACCAGCACGACCACCTACTGATTTAGCAACAATCAGTAGCGCCACAATCGCAACGACCACTGTCACGATCTTGGCCAAAAATAATCCGTAGTCTAATAAAAATTCCAATGTCTTATCCCCTATACGACGAATTGGTGTATTGTAACTAACTTGTCACGATTACCAATAAGAATTATACCCAAGTGACCTTAAGATTCAGGATTCAGAACACTAGACAAGTCTTATATCAAGGAAAAGAGCCGCAAGAATGGCCGTCCATTGTAAGGATATTTGACGCTGAGATAAGACTTGTCTAGTGTTCCCTTCGGGCGAGTTTGCTAGGCTCGCAGTCTTTGTTGGCGGCTTTCAGTATAGAACCACTATACTTTCAATCCGCCGCCGCGCCTGCAACCCTAGCAAATCTCGCTGAACCTGTATCTTAAGGTTACTTGGGTATATTAATAACTAAGGAAGTGTTACGTGGAATATTCAACCGCTCCTGAAGCTTTGCAAGGTAAAGTTATTTTAGTTACAGGCGCTGGTGCCGGCATTGGTCGCCAAGCTGCGTTGAGTTATGCCGAGCATGGTGCGACGGTGATTTTGCTTGGTCGCAACGTCAACAACCTAGAGTTGGTGTACGACGAGATTGAGAAGCGAGGCTACCCGCAGCCAGCCATCATCCCTCTCGACTTGAAAGGTGCAACCAAACAAAACTACGTTGATATGGCCGAAACCATTGAAAACCAGTTTGGTCAACTCGATGGTGTTTTACACAATGCTGGTGTGCTCGGTACATTAAGTCCATTCGATCAAATCGATGAAGAAACGTTTGATGATGTTATGCAGATCAACGTAAAAGCGGAGTTCTTGATGACACAAGCGCTGCTGCCTATCTTGAAGAAAGCAGAAGCTGGCCGCATTGTCTTCACATCATCGACGGTGGGTCATTCAGGCCGTGCATTCTGGGGCACCTATGCGATTTCCAAGTTTGCGGTTGAAGGCATGATGCAAATTTTAGCCGACGAACTCAGCGACACGGCTATTCGTGTGAATGCGATTAACCCTGGCGCAACGCGCACTCGCATGCGTGAAAAAGCCTACCCGGGTGAAGATGCCAATACATTGAAGACGCCACAAGACATCATCCCGCTCTATCTGCATCTGATGGATCCGAGCGTGACAGAAGTAAATGGTCAATGTATTGATGCTCAACCTAAACGTTGATCCGTTGACTTAGCAGAATAGTCGACGTACTAACCAATAAAGCGGCGCAGATAATCGTATCTGCGCCGCTTTTTCGTTTACCGGACCTGTCGTTACTTACTGTTCAAAAACTCGACGGCTTTATCCGGAAAATCTGTAAACACACCATCGACCTTCACTTGGTGGTAGAAAATGTTCAACATGTCATCAAAGTCCTCGGCATACGCAGGAATACGCCCCTTATCCGCTCTGAACGTGTAAGGGTGTACCGCTAAACCCGCCGCTTTTGCAGACTCCATCAGTGGGGTCACCTTAATATTGCCCTTGGTGGAGGATGAATCCACAAGCATCGGCTTCCAAGGTCCAATTCCGTCGGCATAGCGAGCGACTTGCTCCATACCTTTGGGCTCAAACATCCATTCATAACGATAAGGCTGCTTCTTATCGCCTTGATAGACCATGGTTTCGTTCCAGTCCGTATACGCGATAAGCTGAACTAATTTCAGGTCCATCCCCATATCTGGCAGTAATTGGTCGTTGATACGCTGTAGCTCATTGGCATCGAAGCACTGCAGGTAGATATTGTCGTCTTTTGTGTCATAGCCGTATCGCTTAAGCACCGTGAGTACTGCTTTGGAGATATCTTTCCCTTCATGGCGATGAAACCAGGGTGCCTTGATTTCTGGGTAGATGCCAATGTCATAACCCAGGGTTTGATTTAACCCTTGAATCAGCTCAATCTCTTCTTCCAACGTTGGCACAGTAAAATCTGATTTCCACATTGGGAAGCGTTCTGGATACCCAGCCACCTTGTTACCCTGCTCATCGAGCTTAAAGCCTTCTGTCACGTGCAACGTCTTAATTTCAGCTAAGGTAAAATCAATCGCGTAAAAGCGGCCATCCTCCCTCGCTCTGTCCGGAAAACGGCTCGCGACGTCGGTGACGCGATCAAGATAGTGATCATGCAGCACCACTAGGCGATCGTCTTTCGTCATCACCACATCTTGCTCGATGTAGTCCGGCTTCATTGCATACGCGAGAGCTTTTGCCTCCAGCGTGTGTTCAGGCAAATAACCTGACGCTCCTCGGTGAGCAATCACCAAGGGTTTAGCCATAGCGTTCATCGATGCCGCTAACGCCATAGCTGAAAGAATAAGCGTTGAAGTTTTCATCGTGATTTCCTTATTGAGCTACGAAGATAGCGCTTCTTTATTCTTTAATTGCTCGTCTTGTAATTGTTTTTCCAGTTGCTTCGCCTCATGATGAGCACGCTCACCCAGCAATGCGTAGGTCAAACAAATTATAGAAACAATGCACGAACCCACCAGCAGGATAAAGCCACCATCCCAACCAAAGTGATCAACGGTATAGCCTAGCACTGCGTTTGCCGCTACTGCGCCGCCTAGATAACCAAATAATCCGGTTAACCCCGCAGCTGTTCCCGCTGCTTTTTTCGGTGCTAGTTCAAGCGCGTACAAGCCAATCAGCATTACCGGTCCATAAATTAAGAAGCCAATCGCCACCAGCGCCATCATATCGACTGCCGGGTTACCCGCTGGGTTAAACCAATAGACCATGACGGCTACTGTAACCAATGCCATAAATAGAATACCCGCTGGTGCACGACGTCCCTTAAAGAGCTTATCTGAGATCCAACCACACAATAGTGTCCCTGGGATCCCTGCCCATTCATATAGGAAGTATGCCCACGATGATTTGTCGACCGAGAAGTCTTTCGCCTCTTTCAAGTAAACTGGCGCCCAATCCAATACGCCGTAACGGATTAGATACACAAAGGCATTGGCAATAGCGATAGACCACAGAAGCTTGTTAGAGAATACATACTTAAAGAAGATCTCTTTCGCGGTCATTTCTTTTTCGTGTGAGGTGTCGTAATCGTCTGGGTAGTCTTGTTTGTACTCTTCAATTGGAGGCAAGCCACAAGACTGCGGCGTATCACGCAAAGTCACCCAAACAAAGAGTGCAACGAGAGTGGCAAAAAAGGCAGGAACATAAAAAGCGGTGCGCCAATCATCGTTGAAAGCCCAGAGGCCAAGGATAAACAGTGGACCAATTAAGCCACCACCCACGTTATGGGCCACATTCCATACTGATACGATTTCGCCGCGCTCTTTGCGAGACCACCAATGCACCATGGTACGCCCACAGGCAGGCCACCCCATACCTTGGAACCAGCCGTTAAGGAACAACAAGATAAACATAGCAGTGATGCTTCCGGTTGCCCAAGGCATAAAGCCGAAACAGAACATCACGATTGCCGACATTAGTAGACCGGCACTTAAGAAGTACCTTGGGTTTGAGCGATCCGAGACACTGCCCATAAGAAATTTAGACAAGCCGTAAGCGATAGACACCGCAGCCAATGCCACCCCAAGATCACCGCGGCTATAGCCTTGCTCTATTAAATACGGCATGGCGAGGCTGAAGTTTTTGCGCACTAAGTAGTAGCCCGCATATCCAACAAAAATACCGATAAACAGTTGCCATCTTAGGCGAGAGTAGGTGCGATCAACCTTGTCGAACGCCAAACGTTCGATATGTGCCTTAGGCTTAAATATTCCGAACATAGGAACCTCATTTTGAGCGAAATAGTACAAACATCGAACGATACAAATGCTCGTTCGAAACTAATCGCGAGTGTATGAGAACCTTTTGTAAATATCTGTGACTCATCCCTCAACGGAATAATATCCAACTAAAATCATATACATATAGTTTGTTATTTGGAGGAAGGTTCGGTTTTCACTATATTTAGTTACTATCCGCATGCTGCCACCTGACTGAATATTAAGCGTTTTTTGGGGAGAGCAACAGCGACTAAGGGCAAGCAGCCCTTAATCAAATGAGATGAGTGTGGTTTAAATGGGAAACTATTCCATGCGTTCAGCGATGGTGTTTTGCTAAAAACTCAGCGGCTGTTGCAATGCCGTGCTCATAGTCTTCCAAGATCTGATCTTTTTGGCTCAGCAGTCCCTTAGACGACAGTTCGCGTTCTGGCTGTATGTGCCATAGGTTGACATCATCCGGTGGCGATAGCAGAAACTGCTCCACTTCTGCATGATTAGCATAGTGAGAAACCAGCATATCCAGATGACTTGTGCTGCTTCGACTAAATGGCGTACGTTTGTTTTGAATATCAATCAAGCGAGCCAGTTTGTCTTTATCTTGAATCCATTGCTTTAAGTTGAGCTTATCTGCCGTCATCAGCTTATATTGGTCGCGATACGACTCCAGGCGCGGGCCCGTTAGTCGCTGATAATCGACCTTCATCTCAGCGACTTTCGCGGAAAACTGCTTTTGGAACTCAGCGAGTTTTTCTTTTGTCCCTGAGACTTTGAGATGACGAATGTGCATCTCTAACCCTTCTTCTAACTCTTTTTTCCATTTATCGAGTGACTCACGGACTGAAGTTGGCAACATTAGCGCTTCTTTCGGTTTTGGGATGGTACTTATCACGACCATATTATTGATACCGCGGCGATACGACTCTTCTACAGGAATGGTTGCCGATACCCCGCCATCGACCCACTTTTTCCCATCAAACTCAATATCATGATAGTAAAGCATTGGAATTGCACAGGTTGCTCTTAGCACATCAAACCAATTATCAGCGAAGATCGGATAGTAGTAATCCTTTAACTCTTCCACATCCGTAATACAGGCGAGTGCTACTTTATCATCGCCTAGGTTCTGCTTACCGAGAGATAAATCGAGGGGAAACTCGCCACTGTTGACGAAGTCAAACGCCCAATCGAGATCCATAGGTTGCTGCTTTTGCAGAAACTTATTCATATCGAAAAAACGCTCGCGCGTGGTGTAGTTAAGGATAAAGTCGAGGCCAATGCCACGCTGCTTGGTCACAAAGGAAGAGACATTCAGTGCACCTGCCGAGGTGCCTATGTACAACGAGAAGGGGTCAAAACCGGCATCAATAAACTTGTCCAACACACCCGAGGCAAACGCCCCCTTTTGACCGCCACCTTGTACAATTAGCGAGTATTTATCTTTCTGGTTAAACACGCTGAGCCCCTCAACCATCATGGAATCCTTAACATAGTTCAATGAGATTAAAATATTTACTCTAGTCTTTACACTCTTTTTCGCGGTTTTTTGTTACCACTCTTTCCCCAATCTAGACACTAACTCTTTGTTTCTAGTCCTTTGTCTTTGAACACTCTCTCACCATTCAAGAATTGATCCTGTTTTCAGGGCTTGCGAGCCGACCTTTTTATTATATACTGTATGTATATACAGGTATTTTATTATGCATGAACTCATTCAGAATTTACACAGTAAGCAATTGATATGGAAAGGAAACCGAGTTGAAGTTCCTCGCGAGTTTCATTGTACCGGTTTCTCCGAACTCGACCACAGGCTTGGTGGTGGGTTTCCTACATCTGGCGTGATTGATATCCAGTCTCCTCAAGGTATTGGGGAGCTGAGATTATTGATGCCTTTTGTACAAAAACAGGCCTCTGAAAGATTGTTTGTTTTGATCAATCCTCCCGGTTATCTGTGTGCCGAGTACCTATACGCTCAGGGCATTAGCCCCTCTCAGGTGCTACTGCTCTATCCTGATTCGCCGCAACACGCATTATGGGCTGCCGAGCAGTGCTTAAAAAGTGGCGCATGCTGTGGGGTTTGCCTTTGGCATAGTGGAATTGAAATTCATCAAGCAAAGCGTCTGCAAGTGGCGAGCGAGGTGGGTCATTGTCTCCAGTTCCTTTTTAAGCCAGCACCTGCGAATAACGATACTCAGGTATTTTCACTCCCAGTCTCTTTGAGCTTAACCCTTAGCCCACATGAGATGGGATTGTCTGTAGCAATTACCAAACGCAAAGGTGGTTTTGTTCGCGATCAGTTTGTGATCAACATGCATGACCGCTGGCCTGAGCTCACCACCAGCGAAAAACCAAGCACCTCTACTGTGGTTGCCTTCCCAATGCGTCAGCAAGGATAAGCATGTTACTGTGGTTATATTTGCACTTCCCGACCCTGCAGCTTGATACGCTGTTTGCTGGGCATCGAGAAGAGAACGACACATCGTCAGAACCAACGAGCGAAGAAGAAGCGCTCGCTGTAGCGATTGTTGATGGCCGTAAACATGAAGTGGTTCAAGCCAACGCTTGCGCCCTCGAACAAGGTGTAACCTTGGGTATGGGATTGGGTAGCGCTGCTGCGCTTTGCCAAGATCTTCAGGTGCACCCTTACGACAATGACGTCGAGACTCGGCGATTGCACGATATTGCTCAGTGGCTGTACATGATCACCTCCGACATCTGTCTGTGCCCACCCAATGGTCTTTTGATTAAGGTTACCAATATGCTGTCGTTATACGAGGGTATTGGTAACTATTGGGCTACGCTGCAAGCACATCTCAAACATCTGAACGTGCAAGCCTACTATTCAACGGGTGTGTCTCCATATTCAGCGATGCTAATGGCAAAGCAAGGGCGCAACTGGATTGAATCCGATCGAAAGGCGCTCAATGATGCTGTTGCTCGCTATTCATTAACGTGCTCTGAGCTACCAAACAAACAGGTCGAAAAGCTACAGCGGGTTGGCATTCAAACTATTGCCGACCTTTTAGCACTCCCCTTACCTGATATCGCCAAACGCTTTGATATCGACTTAGTGAACTATGTCGGCAGGCTCACCGGGCAATTCAAACACCCTGTTGATTTCTATCACCCACCTGAGCACTTTTGCCAGTATTTGGAGCTGTTATTTGATGTCGAGAATATCGACTGGTTACAAAAGCCTTTAAGGCGGCTCCTCAACCAGCTCGAGGTGTTTCTTAAGCTACGCGACAAAGTGGCGTTTGAGCTATCACTCATCCTCCACCAGCGTGATCATGGCGATAAGTCGGTAAGCTTCCATTCTGCACAAGGGGATTATCTTGCTGAGAAATGGCAAACCCTCTCTGCGCTCACGCTCGAAAGTATCAAGCTGGATGGTCCCGTGAATGGTTTAACGCTGGAAATCGTGCGCGCCGATGAGGTGCAAGTCAATGAGCATGATCTGTTTAGCGGCGTCAAAGGAAGCCAAACAGCCCTTGAGCTCATCTCAACATTGCAGGCAAAGCTTGGTCAAAACAATGTGACCTCGTTGACGCTCACCGATGACCCAAGACCTGAGTTCGCCACGCAGCCAAGAGTCCCTACCGCGAACGAAAAACCAGAGGTAAATGCCCACTTACCTCATAAACTCCGTCCAAGCTTACTGTACAGCCCCCCCTTTGCGCTCGAGCAAAAGGTAACCGTCGCTCTCGGCCCTGAACGCATCGTCAGCGGTTGGTGGGATGGTAACCCTGTAAAGCGTGACTACTATGTCGCACGTGGTGAACAGGGGCAGTGGTTATGGATTTATCGTACTGAAGACAAGCAGTGGTTTATCCACGGGCAATTTAGTTAACCATTTTTAAGTTAAGCACTATGAAGTACGCCGAGCTTTTTTGTCAGAGTAATTTTTCCTTCTTAACTGGCGCCTCACATGCTGAGGAGCTTATGCTGCAAGCCGACTTTTTGCAGTATTCCGCTTTAGCGATTACCGATGAATGTTCCGTTGCAGGTGTGGTTCGCGCTCATACTGCAATCAAACAACATGGCTTATCCATTAAGCAGATTGTCGGCAGTATGTTTTGGCTCAATAGTGAGTGTCAGTTCTTGTTGTTGTGCCCTAGCCGTGAGGCCTACGCTGAGCTGTGCCGTATCATTACCAACGCCAGACGCCGCTGTGGAAAAGGCGAGTATCAACTCTCAGAATGGGATGTGATGTCACTGCGTCACTGCCTTGTTATTTGGCTGCCTTGCGGTAACGAGCATGATTTGCGATGGGGGCGCTGGCTCGAGCAATACCATGGTCACCGACTCTGGATTGGTTTACAGCGTCACCTCACCTCACAGGAGCACAGATACATTAGTCACTGTGAATCACTCTCTGTCGAGCTTCAACGCCCGATTACCGCCTGTGGTGGGGTATTGATGCACACCGCGACTCGCCTGCCATTACAACACACGCTAACAGCAATAAAGCTCAATACCTCTATTGATAAAGTGTGTGGTCACTTACTGGCAAATACTGAGCGCAGCTTACGCCCAAAGACTAAGCTTGAAAAACTCTATCGTGAGGAGTGGCTGGCCGAAAGCGTCTACATTGCGGATTTGTGCGACTTTAAATTATCGACACTGCAGTATGAGTACCCTAGTGAGTTAATTCCCAACGGAAAAACACCCATGAGTTATTTAAGGGAGTTAGTCGAGTACGGCAAACAGCTACGCTTTCCTGAAGGGGTGCCTTTGCATGTTGAGCAAACCATTGAAAAAGAGCTCACTCTAATCGAAAAGCTACACTACCCATTTTTCTTTTTAACCATTCATGACATCGTCATGTTTGCCAAGCGACAAGGTATTCTTTACCAAGGACGCGGCTCAGCCGCCAACTCTGTTGTATGTTATTGCCTAGAAATTACTTCCGTCGACCCACGGCAGATATCGGTATTGTTTGAACGCTTTATTAGTGAAGAGCGTAATGAGCCGCCCGATATTGACGTCGACTTTGAGCACGAGCGACGTGAAGAGGTGATCCAATATATCTATCAAAAATACGGTCGTGAGCGTGCCGCGCTTGCGGCTACGGTCATTTCTTATCGATTCAAAAGTGCAGTACGCGATGTCGGCAAAGCACTTGGCGTGAGTGAAACGCAGCTTGATTACTTTATCAAGAACATTAACCGCCGCGATCGCTCGCAAGGCTGGCAGGCACAATTGGTTGAATTAGGGCTCAAGCCAGATTCACTCAAAGGGCAACAGTTTATTGAGCTTGTCAACGACATTACTGGCTTCCCAAGACACTTATCACAGCATGTCGGTGGCTTTGTCATTGCCTCAGGTCCTTTATATGAGCTTGTTCCCGTAGAGAATGCCGCGATGGCAGATCGCACCGTGATTCAATGGGACAAAGACGATTTAGAAAGCTTAGGTCTACTTAAAGTCGATGTGCTTGCTTTAGGTATGCTTACCGCGATTCGCAAGTGCTTTCAATTGGTTGAAAAGCATTATGGACGAAAACTCACTATCGCTGATATTACTCGACTTCAAGATGACCCAAACGTCTACGGCATGATTCAGCGTGCTGACACGGTGGGTGTATTCCAGATTGAGTCTCGAGCACAAATGAGTATGCTGCCACGCCTAAAGCCAACTACCTACTATGACCTAGTCATTCAGATTGCAATTGTTCGCCCCGGACCAATCCAGGGCGATATGGTGCATCCGTTTCTTAAACGCCGCAACGGCGAAGAAGCCATCTCCTACCCGTCTGAGGAGGTGAAATCGGTGCTGTCTCGTACTCTTGGCGTTCCTATTTTTCAGGAGCAAGTGATCAAACTTGCCATGGTCGCAGCGGGCTTTACTGGCGGTGAAGCCGATCAGCTCAGGCGAGCAATGGCAGCATGGAAGAAAAACGGCGATCTTGTTAAGTTTCGCTCTAAGCTTATCGATGGCATGCAGAAAAATGGCTACCAAGCGGACTTTGCAGAACGTCTATTTGAGCAAATCTGTGGATTTGGGGAGTATGGATTCCCAGAGAGTCATTCTGCGTCTTTCGCTGTGCTTGCCTATTGCAGCGCCTGGCTCAAACATTATTACCCTGAAGCGTTCTACGCTTCGCTGCTCAATAGCCTTCCTATGGGTTTTTATAGCGCCTCTCAGCTGATCCAAGATGCGAAAAGGCATCAGGTTGCTATTGCTCCGGTGTGCGTCAATCGCTCAACCTATCATCACTACCTAAGACCAAGCGACCAAGGGCTAACCTTGCAGCTTGGCTTTAGGCAGGTCAACGGACTCAGTGAGCAAAGCATACAGAAGCTGCTACAACATAGACCACCCCAAGGCTTTCGTACTCCGACCCAGATAAAGCAGCTAGGACTAAATCGTCGTGAGCTGGAAATACTGGCTTCTGCAAATGCACTAAAAGCCATTTCAGGCGATCGCTATGCGACGCGCTGGGCGATGATGGATAATCTGCAAGACCTGCCACTGTTCCAGAATGACGCAGAGTCTCATTCAATTGAAAACTATCAGTCAATTGAACACCACGCGCTTCCTTACAAGCCTTCAGCGATTGAAGACATGCTTGAGGACTTTTCATCAATGAATGTCTCCCTCGAACAGCACCCTATCACCCTACTCGACCGAGCGGGAAAACTGGGACGATTTACTCGAATGAAAGACCTTGTGACTAAAGAACATAAATCGCTGGTGACTGTGGTGGGTACAGTGACAGGCAAGCAGTCACCTGGCACTGCGGCTGGTGTCACCTTTTTTACTCTAGAGGACGACACGGGGAACATTAATGTGGTGGTGTGGCAAGCAACCGCAAGGGCTCAGAAGAAGGCCTATCTCACCTCAAAGATCCTTAAGGTCAAAGGCATACTAGAGCGTGAGGGAGAGGTCACTCATGTCATTGCCGGACGCCTAATTGACATGACCGAACACCTTGGCGAGCTCAAAGTCCAATCAAGGGAGTTTCATTAGCTCGGACTGTCAGCGATTTAGGGGACTCATAAACACAAAAACGGGAACCTAGGTCCCCGTTTTTTAATCCTATGAATCATAGATCCGCTTCTACTGCCGCTTCCGTACGTCTTTTCTTCCATTCCTTGTAGATGAGTAAACTTAAGGTCATCAATACCTTAGAAGTTAACCAAATCATTCTGATGGAACAACCTTTAGTCGGTAGTAAAATATTTTTATCTTCTATAGGGTCATGCCTATAGATACGCCCAAATTATAGCCTATTTTTTAACGTACGGTGTAATTTATTTAACAGCACAAATTAATTACAAATCACGTCGAATACGCTCTTGAACCACATCGACCAACAAATCTGGCTGGAACTTGGAGATAAAGCGGTCACAGCCCACTTTCTCAACCATAGCATCGTTGAAGCTACCACTTAATGAGGTGTTGAGCGTGATATACAGATCTTTCATGCGAGGGTCGCTGCGGACCTCGTGAGTCAGCTTATAGCCATCCATCTCTGGCATTTCAGCGTCAGTAATCATCATCAAGAGTTCGCTGCAAACATCAATGCCTTCGTCGCACCATTGCTTCAGAAGGTTGTAAGCCATCGCACCATCGAAACATTCAATGATTTCAACCCCTAGCTGAGCGAGCGTTGCTTTCACCTGATGACGAGCGGTAGACGAGTCGTCTACGATGAGGATCTTCTTACCTTGTAGGTGAGGAAGTAATGAACGGTCTAAGGTTTCTTCTGAGATAGCGATATCGTAATCGATGATCTCTGCTAGGACTTTTTCAACATCGATGATTTCAACTAGGCTGACGGCATCATTTTCTTCAACCTTAGTGATTGCCGTGAGATAGTTAGCTCGCCCAACAGTTCGAGGAGGAGGCTGAATTTCTGTCCAAGCAGTATTAACAATGTTCTTTACTTCACCAACCAAGAACCCTTGAACCGAGCGGTTGTATTCCGTAACGATAAGATTTTGATCGCCTTCTTCGTTCAATGTTGGAAATCCAATTGCACGTCGAAGGTCGATGACTGGTAGCGATTCGCCACGTAATGAGGCGACACCGCGAATGCTAGGATGTGAGCCAGGAAGTTGTGTCAAAGGTGGCAGCTTAAGTACCTCTTTGACCTTAAAGACATTAATAGCAAAGGTCTGTCGGCTGTTAAGGGTAAACATTAACAGCTCAAGTCTATTTTCACCCACAAGTTGGGTACGCTGGTCGACAGAACTCAATACGCTCGACATTAGGCTTCCTTGGCATAAACAATAACTGATTTCTTATCTCATGTTATCGGCAGGAAGCACAAGAAGTTTACTGACTTTCACAACAAAAGTATGACCGTCAGCAAAGAGTGTGAAAAGCGTTATCCTTCAATGACTTTCATTAACAGAAGTCCATCATAAAGCGCTTGTTTAACCAAAGCAGCACCGGGCATAGTCGCTTGTTTGTAGAAACGAGACTCGACCAACTGAAGATCTTCCGTGTAGACAGGAAGGCTTTGTTCAGAGATACAGCGCTCTATTGCCGGGTAGAGAATGTCTTTCGCTTGGTTTATCACACCACCAATTAACACCTTTTCTGGGTTAAATAAATTGATGACGATAGCGATCGCGCTACCAAGATGCTCACCTAGCTTTTCAATGACGTTGATAGCAAGCGCATCCCCTTTAACAGCGGCTTCGCAAATTGCTTCAACAGAGATGTCCTCATACTCTGACAGAATTGAGGCTTCTCCGCGAGCCAAGCGCTTTGTGACCTCATCACGAATAGCTTGCGAGCTTGCGACAGTCTCAAGACACCCCTTATTGCCACAGTGGCAATCTTCACCCTGACGGTTTATCTGAATATGACCCAACTCACCGATGTTGCCATGTCGGCCTTGCAAAACACGACCATCAAGAATGATGCCTGCACCTAGACCGTGGTGAATGGAAATAAGTACAGAGTTGTCACAGTCTTGAGAGTGACCGAAAAGGTTTTCTGCCAATGCCCAAGCACGAGTATCGTTGGCCACAAATACCGGTAACCCGGTCACCTTAAAGATTTCTTCAGCAACATTTAGATTCTTCACATTGTAATGCGGCATTTGCAACACAACACCTTGATCAGAATTCACCAACCCTGGCAGGGTTAGTGCGATGCTGGTGACACGGTCAAGCTGCTCGCTATAGCTTTCAAAAAACTCTTCAATCTCATAAAGCAATCGAGCCATCACGTCATCTTGGTCCACTTCGTGGACTTCGATTTTGGTGTCGATAAGAACATCACCACCCAGTTCGTGCAGTGCAATAGCTAGATAGCCTCTTCCGAGACGCATGGAGAGAAATTGCCAACCTTGGTTATTGGTTTGCAAGCCAACGGCAGGTCGACCACGACTAGTCGCCTCTTGAACCGTTGTTTCGTGGATCAAATGTGCTTCGATGAGTTCTCGCGTAATCTTGGTGATACTAGCCGGTGCTAGACTACTGAGTTTAGATAGGTCGATACGCGAAATAGGCCCAAATTGGTCTATCAGTTTATACACGCGACCAGCATTGATCTGCTTAATATGATCAATGTGCCCGGGTTGAGCCATGTACATTTTGAACTCCAAAAAACAACAACCTATTAATTTTTTTACTTTGCGAAGTAATTGTGAAGCAGTTTATAGGATTGCCGTGACAAATATCACGCATATAGATGGATCTTTGGGGGGCACGTCAAGTTACGCCTGTGGCTTACATCACAGACACAGTAAGGTTTTGCTCACAATTCAACCAACATTGTTTAACGCCTTGTTACCGAAATGGCGACTTATTTAGCTATTATTAATAAGTGAGGATGGTGAGGTTAACTCGCTTGATTAGGACGCCAGAGATCGTTATTGGCACAGTTTATCTTCTTATGTTGTTTGGCGAGATTATAGCTTTCAACGAATCGATATCCGGCATCCAGACCCACTTGATAGTCATGCAAAATATCATCGACATCACTCAATAAGGATGAGGTTTTGAGTGGTTCATCTGGTGCAATTTGCCATATAAAGCAGTCGTCAGGCGGGGTCTTGAGAAACTCGCTGGTCAGTGAGTAGGTCTGATAATGCACCATAAGCATGTCCGCCAAACCTGAATCAAAACGGTCTCCAAACAGGTGACTGAGTCGGTAAATGTCCCCGGCTCCAAATAACCAACGTCCACCATTAATGAGTTTAAGGTGATCGGCTTGTTTGATGGCATTTGCTTTGAGTCGCTGACCCTCAAAAAAAGCGCCCCAATCACTGGACCATTGCTCGACTTTTTCCTGCCATTGGAGTTGAAGGCTATTCAAAGACTCTCTAAACCAAGTGGGCGATTCGGTAACGATCGGCGCATCTTCTGCTGATAAAGGGTCTTCTGATACATATTGCTCGGTACGTATCACAATGATACTGCGACACTCCTGTCTCCATGCTTCTTGCACAGGAATGGACGCAGAAACGCCGCCATCAATAAACTCGCGCCCTAGGTGCGACACAGAGCCTTCAAATAAGGTAGGGATCGCACTGGTCGCCATCAAGACTTGATACCAGTCCTCTTGCAACATGGGTAAGTAGTGATCTTTAAGGGTCGCGATGTCGGTCGTAGCAGCAAATGCACGCCTATGGCCGATCACCCGTCTGCCCATATCTACGTCCAACTTATAGGGATAGTCGCAGATTTTATCAAGAGCCCACTTCAAATTGAGATACTGCTTGCGGCGAATAAAGCTGAAGAGGTGAAAAAACTCGGGATCAGTGGTTAAGTCGAGAATGAAAGATTTACCCAGCTCGGCTTGGCGAGATAGAAAAGCACAGATGTTTAGTGCACCTGCAGATGTGCCATAAAATTCATCAAAGGGATCAAAATTGGACATTAAGAAGGCATCCAATACACCGGATGTGAAGATACCTCTTTGTCCTCCACCTTGCGCGACGAGCGCGGTTTTGCCGTCAAGGTATTTACCAAACTGTTCGTAATCGAGCACAGTCTGGCGGTTAGTGACTATACCTGAGTTCGCCATAATATGCCGCGCTAGAGCCGCTCGTTAAGCGCCGATCGCGATAACGCCAAAAGCGATAATAGCGCTAAACGCAATAGTGACAATCGTCAATGCTACTTTTAGGTCGTATTCCATAACTCCTCCAGATGTAACTTTTCATTACCATTGTGACATGTACTGCTACTATACAAATAACCGCTTCAAAATTATGGTGTTAGTGTCACACTATAATTAATGCTAGTACAACTAATGTAATTTTCGAGCTTTGGCTTGGGGGAAATTAGGATGAAACTAACGCCAATCGTGATAGGTTCTTTTGCTGCAATGTTCTGTCTTTCGGCGCAAAGCAACGTCATTGTTACACCGTTTGTCGGTTATACGCTTGGCGGTGCAGCCAAGGACGGAGAAGGAAAAAGCTATGATATTTCTCCATCCGCTAATGCAGCACTTGCTGTCGAATTCCCATTTCGTAATGGTCGGATGGGGGTCTACTACTCCAAGCAAGACTCTTCACTCGATACCTTAAATCTTGATTCAAGTATTCAATACTTACAATTTCAAAGTAGCGCTGAATATGCTTGGACCGACAAAACCTCCGGCTATATTGGAGCAGGACTTGGGGCGTCACATACTTCCGGAGAGTGGACAAGCTCTCATACTGGGTTTGCTGCCAGTATCTTTGGTGGCATGGAGTATCACATAACGAAAAACTTCGCGCTCAACGGCCAAATTAGATGGCAAGGTACAGTGGTAAGCAGTGACTCCATATCGATCTGTAACTTACCCACTGACGATCAAAGCTGTTTTATCGGGTTTAAGACCAAATGGATGAATCAATTTCAAACACAGGTTGGTTTGACGATGAGGTTTTAGCTCACCCTTCAGAATCAAGCACAAAAAAAACGAGCCAATGGCTCGCTTTTTCAATAACATGTAATTACTTGTGGCGCTCTTTCAACTTATTGACCACATCATTCATTGATAGACCTTGATCTTGTAGCAGTACCATCAAGTGATAAATCAGGTCTGCTGATTCACACACTAGCTCCGCCTTGTCACCCGACGTTGCCGCAAGCGCGACTTCAACGCCTTCTTCGCCCACTTTTTGCGATATACGCTTGGTGCCACGGGCATAGAGACTCGCGGTATAAGAAGATTCCGGATCCGCATCTTTTCGAGCGGCAAGCAGTTGCTCAAGCTGATGAAGCCACACCATTTGCGACTCCTCTTGAGAGTCACCATCAAAACAAGTCGTTGTGCCTGTGTGACAAGTAGGACCGATTGGGTCTACCTTCACGAGCAAGGTGTCGTTGTCACAATCTAATGCGATGTTTTTAAGCTGCAGCACATTTCCTGATGTTTCGCCTTTCGTCCAAAGGCGGGATTTAGTGCGCGAGAAAAACGTGACTTGCTCAGTTTCAAGCGTCTTTTCAAGCGCTGCAGGGTTCATATAACCCATCATTAGTACTTGGCTAGATTGGAAGTCCTGAACAATTGCTGGTACCAAACCATCCACTTTATCCCAATCGATTCGTTGGTTTAGATCAACGGCTGTTTGACTCATAGTCTGATCTCCACACCTTCTTGTTTCAAATACTGCTTCAGCTCACCAATATTGATGATCTGTTTGTGGAATACCGATGCCGCGAGCGCGCCATCAACATTTGTCTTCTTGTATGCTTCAGCAAAGTGCTCCATGGCACCCGCTCCACCTGACGCAATCAATGGTACGTTACATACTTCACGAACCATGTTTAGCTGCTCAATATCATAGCCGTTACGCACGCCATCTTGGTTCATCATGTTAAGGACAATCTCGCCCGCTCCACGTTTTTGAACCTCTTGAACCCAGTCACGAGTTTCCCACTTCGTCGCTTTGGTGCGTGCTTCATCACCTGTAAACTGATAAACCTGATATTTGCCTGTTTCTTTATCAAAATACGAATCGATGCCTACTACGATGCACTGAACACCAAACTTGTCGGCAAGATCAGTAATCAGCTCTGGGTTCGCAAGTGCAGGAGAGTTGATCGACACTTTATCTGCGCCAAACTCGAGAATTCGAGCCGCATCCTCGGCCGATTTGATACCACCAGCCACGCAGAAAGGAATGTCAATCACCTCTGCAACACGGGCTACCCAACTTTTGTCAACAACACGACCATCACTCGATGCCGTGATATCGTAGAATACAAGCTCATCCGCACCCTCTTCTGCATAGCGCGCCGCAAGAGGAACGATATCACCGATGATTTCGTGGTTGCGGAACTGAACCCCTTTTACCACCTGTCCATCACGGACGTCTAAACATGGAATTATTCGCTTTGCCAGCATTGGAATGCCTCCTCTGCGGTAAACTTGCCGTCTAGCAATGCTCGACCAACAATAACACCTGACACCCCCGTACCCTTGAGCGCTTCAATATCAGCCAAGCTGCCGATACCACCAGATGACTGGAATTGCACCTGAGGATACTGCTTACACAGGTCCACATACAACTCAACGTTACTGCCTGCCAATGTGCCATCACGTGAGATGTCAGTACACAGCACATGCTTGAGACCCACTGTTAGGTAATCATCAATCAGCGCCTCGATCGTTACGCCTGAATCTTCTTGCCAGCCAGAGATCGCCACTTTGCGAGTCCCGCTTTCATCGATATTAATATCTAGCGCTAGCACAATGCGCTCAGCGCCGTATTTCTCCATCCAGCCTTTCACTAGTTCCGGCTGTTTAACCGCTGTAGAGCCCACAACAACGCGCTGAGCACCTGCTTCAAGTAGGTCAACCACATCTTGCTCGCTGCGCACGCCACCGCCGATCTGAATATTGGCAGGCGTACCAGCAAGCAGTGTAGCAATAAGATCTAACTGGCGTGCTGTGGTATCTTTTGCGCCAGTAAGGTCAACAAGATGCAGCCAGTTCGCGCCTGCTTGGTGGTAAAGGTTAAACTGCTCTACCGGGTCAACTTTGTATTCGGTAACTTGACCATAGTCACCTTGGTATAGACGAACAACTTGTCCTTCAATAAGGTCTAATGCAGGAATAATCACGTTTCAATCCTTTTGCCCCACTACCTTGTGAGGCGATAATCAATTTTTAGCAAAGCGGTGAGTTACACCAGCTCCAAAAAGTTCTGAATCAGCTTAGAGCCCGCTTTAGACGAGCGCTCTGGGTGGAACTGAACACCATAATAATTACCACTTTGAATGGCAGCGCTAAATGGGTTTCCGTAATCACACTCGGCAATGGTGTAGTCACCAACAGGCATCCCGAAGCTGTGCACGAAGTAGAAGTATTCACCCTCTTCAATACCCGCAAATAGCGGATTTCCAGCGACAGCTTTAACGGTATTCCAACCCATGTGCGGTAATGGAAGATCGCCAGTTTCCAATCGTCTTACTTCGCCTTCACACAGACCCAAACACTCAACAAGCTCATCAGCCTTCTGACCTTTCTCTTGAGAAAGTTTGCCTAGCAGTTGCATGCCAAGACAGATACCCAGAACTGGCTTTTCAACCTGCTTGACGAGGTCGATAAGGTTACGCTCTTCAAGATTTTTCATCGCTTCACTTGCGGTGCCAACACCTGGCAAAAATAGCTTGTCCGCAGCCAGTACAACTTCTGGCTCTTTTGAGATAACCACTTGATAGCCAAGGCGCTCAATTGCAAACTTCACCGATGAAACATTGGCACAGCCGGTATCAATAATGACAACATTTTGAGTAGAGGTAGCCATTACAGTACTCCTTTACTGCTCGGAAGCTCATTGCCTTCGACTTTAATTGCTTGGCGAAGCGTACGTCCAAATGCTTTAAATAGGCTCTCAATGATGTGGTGGTCATTATCGCCTGTTGAAGACAGGTGCAACGTACAAGCGAGTGTGTCTGTCAGTGAACGGAAGAAATGCACAACCATCTCAGTTGATAGGTCGCCAACTTGTTCACGAGAGAACTCCGCATCAAACTTAAGGTAAGGGCGGCCAGAGAGGTCAAGACCACACTGTGCAAGACATTCATCCATCGGAAGGCTGAAACCAAAACGACCAATACCGCGCTTATCTCCAAGCGCCTCTTTAAGCGCCTGACCTAACGCCAACGCCGTATCCTCGACCGTGTGGTGATCATCGATGTGAAGATCGCCTTTGACGAGACACTTCATCTGGAAACCGCCGTGAGTCGCGATTTGGTCCAGCATGTGGTCGAAGAAACCCATACCTGTAGAGATCTCGTTGCCGCCTGCTTCATCCAGGTTTACAAATACCTTGATGTCGGTTTCTTTGGTCGTGCGCACCACTTCTGCAGTACGAGCTTTGACTGTTAGATCTTTTAAGATCTGCTTCCAACCCATCGTTTCTGGGTTGTACTGAATACCACGGATAGCCATATTTTCAGCCAATTGGAGATCCGTTTGGCGATCACCGATCACTGCTGAGGTTTTGAAGTCCACCTTGCCGCTTTGTAGGTACTCTTTAACAAGACCCAGCTTAGGCTTACGGCATGAACAGTTGTCTTCATCAAAGTGAGGGCAAATAAGTACATCGTCAAACTTCACACCCTGAGATTCGAAGATCTCCATCATCATAGTGTGTGGGGCATCAAAATCCGCTTGAGGGTAGCTGTCTGTACCTAAACCATCTTGGTTGGTCACCATAACTAGGCGATAGCCTGCATCTTGCAGAGCAAGTAGGCTGGGAATGACATAAGGCTCAAGTTTTAGTTTATCAAGACGGTCAACTTGAAAGTCGACTGGTGGCTCAACGATTAACGTACCATCACGGTCTATGAATAAAATTTTCTGTTGGTTGCTCACTCTATAAATCCTTTTTGATGGTGTACTTAAGCTGCACTTTGTTCTAATAAGTTTCGGATAAATGACAAGGTCTTCTCACACTCATCACGATTACCCACACTAATTCGCACGCAATCTTCAATTGGCGAGTTACGTAAGATAATGCCTGTGTCCCAAGCGGCTTTAAATAGCTCGTCACCGTTTTGGAATTTCACCAAAAGATAGTTACCCCAACCTTCAAACACAGTCACGCCCGGTAGGGTTGATAAACCCGCTTGCAAGTAAGCGCGATTCGCATTCAGATCGAGCACTTGGAACTTCGCTCTTGCCAAACCTTGCTCAGACAACGCCTGTATTGCAATTTCTGCAACAGGGATAGGCACTGGGTAAGGGGCGATAACCTTAAGCAATACGTTGATTAACTCTTCATTTGCCAACGTGAAACCGCAGCGAAGACCTGCCAGTGCAAACGCTTTAGAAAGCGTACGTAAAATCGCAAGATTCGGGTATTGAGCTAAGAGATCGACCGTTGACGCTTCTGGACAGAAGTCAATATACGCTTCATCCATAACCACAATGGCTTTGTCTTTTGTCATTTCTAACAGAGAAACGATGTCATCACGGTTAACTAAGTTGCCTGTAGGGTTATTAGGACTACAAACAAAAACCAGTTTCACACTCTCTAAGTTCGCTTCAATCTCTGGTAGGTTAAGCTGCCAATCGGCTGTCAGCGGCACTGTTTTGCGCTCGACGCCAATTGTTTCGGCGCTAATTGCATACATACCATAGGTTGGTGGACAGTAAAGGATACTGTCTTGGCCTGGCTCGCAGAAAGCGCGAATCAACAGCTCAATACCTTCATCTGCACCGCGTGAAGTCAGTGTTTGCTCAGGCTTTACACCGGCATAATTGGCATAGGCTTCGATAAGCTGTTTTGGCTGACATTCGCTGTATCGGTTTAGACGAGCAAAGTCAGTTTTGTATTCATTGTTGAATGGTGACTCGTTAGCATTAAGCCAGATATCACCGCTGCCGCCAATGCGACGCGCAGACAGATACGGCGTCAATTCTTGAACCTGTTTACGAGCTAATTTTTCCATCAGTCACTCTCCTGTCTACGCCTTTTGAGCGTTGAGTTTCTCAACACGGATGGTTACCGCACGTTTGTGCGCATCAAGACCTTCAGCTTCCGCCATGGTCACTACCGTTGGTGCTAGACCTAGTAGACCGTCCGCACTTAGCTCTTGTACTGTCATACGCTTTGAGAAATCCGCTAAACCAAGGCTTGAATAGGTGCGCGTGTAACCGTAAGTCGGCAATACGTGGTTTGTACCTGACGCATAGTCGCCCGCTGATTCAGGAGACCAATCGCCCAAGAAGATAGAACCAGCATTGTCGAGTAACGGCAATAGTTCACGTGGACTCTTTGTCTGAACAATTAGGTGCTCTGGACCATAGTAGTTAGAGATAGACACGCATTGCGTGAGTGATTCAGCGATGATGATTAAGCTAGAGCCCAGTGCTTTTTCTGCGATATCAGCGCGTGAAAGCTGTTTTAGCTGTCTCTTAACGGCTTCCGTTACTTGGTCAGCAATCACTGGTGAAGGCGTTACGAGAACCACTTGAGAATCAGGACCGTGCTCAGCTTGGCTTAATAGATCAGACGCTACGAAGTCAGGGTCTGCGCTCTCATCAGCGATCACGAGCACTTCTGAAGGACCCGCTGGCATATCAATCGCAGCGCCGCGGAAGTCATTGCTCACTTGGCGCTTAGCTTCTGTGACATACGCATTACCAGGACCAAAGATTTTATCCACTTTCGAAACAGTCTCTGTTCCATACGCCATAGCCGCTACCGCTTGACCACCACCGACGTTGTACACCTCATCGATCTTACACAATTTAGCGACATACAAGATTTCGTCCGCAATTGGTGGAGGCGAGCACAACACGACTTTGCGGCAACCCGCTATTTGGGCTGGAACACCAAGCATTAATACGGTTGATGGCAGCGGAGCGCTGCCACCCGGGATATACAAACCAACTTTATTAATTGGTCGAGTGACCTGTTCACACACCACGCCAGGCTGCGTTTCTACGCGCAATGCTTCTGGGCGTTGCGCTTTGTGAAACTTAGCGATGTTTGAGTACGCTTGCTCGAGCGCTTGCTTCATGTTGTCAGAAAGGCGCGCTGATGCCGCTTCAATCTCATCGGCAGAAACTCGAATCGACTCAGGACGAACGCGATCAAACTTCTCGGTAAGATCCAGAAGGGCTTTATCACCTTCGCTACGAACTTGATTAATAACCTCAGTCACTGCCGCTGTAATATTTGCGCCTTCAGTAATTGCAGGGCGTTCAAGAACAGACTCTTGCTGAGATTGACTTAAGTGTTGCCAAACTACGGTTCTCATTGCTTACCCCATCATCTTCTCAATAGGTAGAACAAGAATCGAGCTTGCGCCAAGTTCTTTCAGTTGTTCCATGGTTTCCCAGAACAGATTCTCAGTACTTACTAAGTGAACAGCAACGCGCTCCGTATCCATAGACAGCGGTAATACTGTTGGGTCTTCTGCACCAGGAAGCAGTGATTTGATTTGCTCAAGCTTCTCAACTGGAGCGTGTAGCATGATGTATTTCGACTCTTTCGCCTGTTGAACACCTTGCATACGCGTTAGCAGTTTGTCGATTAGTGCTAGTTTGTCAGCATCAAACTCACCCATGCGCTGAATCAACGTCGCTTTAGAACGGAAAATGACTTCTGCTTCTTTTAGGCCGTTCGCCTCTAGCGTAGCACCGGTAGAAACCAAGTCAGCAATCGCATCAGCAAGACCAGCACGCGGCGCTACTTCTACCGAACCTGTTAGCATACAAGCGCTAAAATCTACACCTTGCTCGTCCATGTAGGCTTTGAGAAGTTGTGGGTAGGTAGTCGCAATACGCTTACCAGCCAGGTCTTGAGGACCCGTGTAAGTCTCATCTTTATTGATAGCGATAGATAGGCGACAACCACCGAAGTCTAGACGGCGAAGCGTCTTAAACTCGTTTGCCTCTCCCAGCGCTTTACGGTCAAGACGAACTTCTTCTAGTTCGTTTTCACCGATAAAGCCAAGGTCAACCACGCCATCCATAATTAGACCAGGGATGTCATCATCGCGGACGAGCAAAAGATCGATTGGCATATTTAGCGAATGAACAACAAGGCGCTCACCCATTACATTGAACTTAACACCACACTTTTTAAGTAGGTCTTGGCTCTCTTTACTTAAGCGACCCTTTTTTTGAATCGCAATTCTTAGGCGTTGTGTTTGCATTGCTGTATCCCTGTGCAAAATATTGATTTTTAAAATATAAAACGAAAAAACCCTCGGGAGCTTTGGTCTCCCGAGGGTTTAATTCTTGAAATCTTAAATCGAACCTCCGAGAGTTTTACCTATCTCTCGGGTATGCGTTCATCTCCCGAAAGATTAAGCTGGGTGATGGTGATGATGATGAATGTTCATATCAAAATTTAGCATACTTATGTTTAGGTTCCTTTGTGTCTGTACCTTCACACTAACTAAGGTTAAGACGATTTTCAACCACTAATTTCAATTGAAAACAATTTTTTTACTGAACGGTCAATTATCAGAAAGATACGCCCTACTTCTCGACTGAGAAAACCATAGAAAAGAGGGAGGCGCTTGCCCGAAAACCAAAAATTAGTGAAAAAAAAGAGCCCTCAAGGACTCTTTTCTCGATTATACGTTCGCTTCTTGCGACATTCTCGCTTTAGAGAGTGCTGACAGAACAAAACAAACAATTACAAATGTCATTGATGCAGCAGCGAATGAGATAAACACAGATGTTGTCATACCCAAGGTAATGAAGCCAACACAAGACACCAATGCTACAGACAGCGCGTACGGCAACTGAGTCGCAACGTGGTCAATGTGATTACAACGTGCACCCGTCGATGACAAGATCGTTGTATCAGAGATCGGTGAACAGTGGTCACCAAATACTGAACCAGCTAATACAGCGCCTAGCATTGGTAGCATCATCGCGATATCTGTTGCACCTGCCATATCACCAGCAATCGGTAGCATGATGCCAAACGTACCCCAAGAAGTACCTGTAGAGAACGCCATTAGACCAGACAATAGGAACAAAATAACTGGTAGCCAGTGAACGTTAATATTGCCTTGTACGGTTGAAGAGAGGTAAGCACCGGTTTTCATGTCACCAATTACAGAACCAATCGACCATGCGAAGAACAGAATAAGGATAGCGCCAAACATCGACTTAGCACCAATCCACATGGTCGTCGCAATATCAGAGATTGATAGCTTCTGTTTCACCACAGTAAACACTGCTGTTAGAAGACCAGCTGAGCCACCGTAGATAAGTGACGTGCCTACATCTGTGTTTTCAAATGCGCCAAGTACGTTGAATGCAACACCGTCAGCAGCTAATGCTTGGCCGCCAGTGTAAATCATCGCCACAACCATTGCGCCGATAAGCACTAGAATTGGAAGCACTAGATCAGAGACAGAACCAAAGTCGCTTTCTTTGATATCAAGCTCTTCGTTGAGTTCATGCGCTTCTTTCGCGTCATTCTCTTTGTCTTTATCAAAACCTAGACCTTGCTTCGCGTTTAGCTCGTGCTTGCGCATTGGGCCAACATCCAATTGGAACCATGCAACGGCAAACACCATAAGTAGCGCGAACACGGCATAGAAGTTCATTGGAATAAGACGAACGTATGCACCAATCGCAGAGTACTCAGTGATACCGTGGGCAACTAGGATACCGCTGACGATAGTCATGATGTACGCCCCCCAGCTTGACGCAGGCATAAGTACACACATTGGAGCCGCTGTAGAATCTAGAATATAAGCTAGCTTAGCGCGCGATACATAAAAGCGGTCAGTAACAGGACGAGAGATCGCACCTACAGCTAGGCTATTAAAATAGTCATCAACAAAAATGAATACACCTAAGAAAGCGGCTAGGAGCTTAGAGCCACGCTTGCTCTTAACGCGAGCTTGAGCCCACTCAGCAAACGCTTTAGTACCGCCTGACAGTGTTAACAAAGCAGTCATCATGCCAAGTAGCAATAGGAAGCCAACAATACTCATGTTCCAAGTATTAAGACCACCATCTTCAATAACAACACCAGAGACAGTATCAAAGACGTAACCGGCCGCACCTGCGACAGAATAGTCATTAAGAAGGAAAGCGCCCAGTACAATACCTACCCCGAGAGAGAGTAGTACACGACGAGTAATGATCGCCAAGCTCAGAGCTACGATCGGCGGTAGCAGTGAAAGTGGTGATGTAGCAAAATCGATTAAATTCATGATCTTCAAAAACCAGTTTTTTATTATGGTTAGAGATCTACTGCAGACATGCGCAAAAGGACGAGAAGTCCAAACGCAAACGTTGAACTAAGCGAAAGGGAAGCGAACACTTCACCCAACCCTACAGTAGCGCTCCATAGTTTAACAATATAATAGACTATGGCAGTGTTGTTCCTTTCGAAGACAACCCCAGCGAGAAAGATTGATGGTCTATTCTCACTTCGGCGACAGGGCCTTTCATCATCGCTCATTGGTATCACCCCAACGATGGTTACTTTTCGCTATCGCGCCTCTACATCAAGAGCAAAATCATTCACTGGCATTTCGAGCCAAGTTAAAAGAATGTTCTTTCTCTTGCATTAGGTGCGAGCCATTGTACTTATCAGGACGCCAAATGCAACACGAATGATGTTGCAAGTGAGTAAAGAATATGTCGACTTTGTTAGGGTAATTTCTTTCTCTATACCGTATTTGATATCATATATGCCACCAATGACATATCTTGTTGTCAGCATCCATCATTAATTGTTATTAATTTAAAGAACTATTTAGTTGCTTAGAAATTCGAAACAATTCGTGACAAGTAAACTCGATTTAGCCGAGCATTAGTACAATATGCAACAAAATCCACTTTTCATACATCAATAATGGAGAAAAGTTCATTATTGATTCAAAACAGATTTGAATTGGCGGGGCACTACTACTTTGAAGTTACTTTCAAGAGTTGAATTATCAGAGTTTTGTAAGTTTTCTTATTTTTACAGTTTTAATATCACGAAAATATTGTCAATTAGTTGTTTGGTGTTTATTATTAATCCGAAACTAATAAATAATCTCATGGGAATGTCATGTCTGAATTAACCAAAACTCTACTAAATATTCGTAGCCTACGTGCATTTGCTCGTGAACTTACTCTTGAGCAACTAGAAGAAGCACTAGAAAAGTTAACTACTGTTGTCGGTGAAAGACAAGAAGCTGAAGCTGAAGAGCGCGCAGCTAAAGAAGCTCGTGAAGCTAAACTAAGCGAATACGCTCAAATGATCGCACAAGACGGTATCGACGTTGAAGATCTTATTGCAGCATTGTCTGGTGAATCAAAAGGCAAAACTAAGGCTAAGCGCGCCCCACGCCCAGCTAAGTACAAATACGTAGACGCGACTGGCGCTGAAAAAACTTGGACAGGTCAAGGTCGTACACCTTCTGTAATCCAAGCAGCACTAGACGAAGGTAAATCACTAGAAGATTTTGAAATTTAATTTCAGTCTTAATGTGGATTTATAAAAAAAGCGCCAATAATTGGCGCTTTTTTTTTATCTTTCCCAATATGCCTCTTCTAGGCTGTCCTCTCTCTCTGGTAACCCTCGAGATAGGCGTGGGGAGTGTTGTACTAATACTTCGTAACTCGCTCTATTTGAGTACTTACATACTTGAGAAAACGACGAATAACTCAAGAAAGTATGTTGATGCTTGCTCGAGTTAGGCACATTTTCTTTATGGTATTTATTTGCTGCCATGTCATGCAATAGTGCCGACAATGCCGCATCCCCTGCACCATTGGTATTTTTAATCTTTTCTGGACCGCCCATATATGGCGCAATATGTGAATAAACTTTAATAGGGTTTTCACACGCCTCTTTAACAGCCGGGCGACTAAATTCAAAACGGTTAAACTCTGCAATACAACCCGGCAATAATGGCAGCGATGTCTCTCTTTTTGCCTCTTCTTCTGTATATCCCGCCATATATAGTCCAACCGGACCGGCAGTGCACAGTACTAAGTCAACCCATTCTAGTGCTTTATCTGCTGCAGCCAGTGGATCAGTTTCCCCAGTTAAGGCTTCCGCCTCGTCTTCGTTCATGGCTACAACGGATACGTGTTGTTTTAGGAAATCACGCCAATATTGCGGATCATCTTGAATAACAAAGCGTGTACCTAGAGTAAGTACAACAGGAACGTTATGCTTCTTTGCATACTCGATGGCACGCATCGTCGCTTCTGGCATTGGGTCGCCATCTTTACAACGAACTAGATAAGCAGTCAGTACTAAAGCTGATGCCTTTTTGAAAATCTTTTCAGGGATACTATCCGCTTCTAACTGATTCATTTGACCTTCGCTGATCGCGAAAGTACGTTCACCGTCTTCTGTAATTAAAGTAAAGCATCGACCGATCGCGCCATCGACACCTTGAAGATAGTTCAAATCCATACGGCTAGACGTGTTACATAGATATCGGTAACCGTAGCTGCCTATTTTAATGTCTTCACTCATTACACCAAGTAGTACCGATTTATCATCCGCGAGTACAGAGTAATTATGAAGCGTATTACCAATTGTTCCTCCTGCATACTCGTTGGTAATAAGTTCTTTCTCTTTAAGCTCTTTATATAGAGCTTCAGCCGCCACATCATCAATGACCAGAGAGTGACCTTTACTCAGACCAAATTTTTCGATCACACTACTGTCTACTTTTGCTTCGATATCAACCAAGGTTTGGTCAATACCAATAATGTGCGTTCTCGACATCTTTTTGCTGTCTTGAGATTGACTGACAAGCAAATCTCTTTCATGAACTGGGAAGTAATGCTTTGACTTTCTTTGGCCTGGGAATTTCATACGGTTGTCTTCGTAATAGATTAATTAAGGAGGATCAGGGCGGCGATTCTACCTCTGTATAGTTTACCTCGGCAACATAGGCAAACTTAGCAAACGTTTACGTAGCGTTTTTTTTCTTATGACCCTTGATTTTCTCCATTTCGGAACACACTTACCTCCTCTTAGAAAGTGTGATTTAGTTCGCGGAACTGTATTGCTGGTTTCGTTTCTGCTAGAATCTGCGTCCAATTAAATTAGGTGGTATTTATACATGTCTGATAACAGCCAAAAGAAAGTGATTGTCGGTATGTCCGGCGGTGTAGACTCCTCTGTTTCTGCCTATCTTCTGAAACAGCAAGGCTACCAAGTTGAAGGCCTGTTCATGAAGAACTGGGAAGAAGATGATAACGAAGAGTACTGCACAGCAGCAGAGGATCTCGCTGACGCACAAGCGGTGTGTGACAAGCTTGGTATCCACCTGCACACGATCAATTTTGCCGCTGAATATTGGGACAACGTGTTTGAATATTTCTTAGCAGAATACAAAGCGGGTCGTACCCCTAACCCAGACATTCTTTGTAACAAAGAAATCAAGTTTAAAGCCTTCTTAGAATTTGCAGACGAAGTGCTAGACGCGGATTATATTGCGATGGGTCACTACGTGAGCCGCACCTTCCCAGAGAACGGTGAAAAGCCACAAATGCTACGTGGTCTAGATAGCAATAAAGACCAAAGCTATTTCCTATACACTTTGAGTCACGAGCAAATCGCAAGAAGCTTGTTCCCTGTTGGCGAGCTTGAAAAACCCGAGGTTCGTCGCATTGCTGAAGAGCAAGGACTTATCACAGCGAAGAAAAAAGACTCGACTGGTATTTGTTTCATCGGTGAGCGCAAATTTACAGACTTCTTGTCTCGCTATTTACCGGCTCAACCAGGTAAAATTGAAACACCAGAAGGTAAAGAAATTGGCGAACACCAAGGTCTTATGTATCACACGTTAGGTCAACGTAAAGGTCTACACATTGGTGGCCAAAAAGGCGGCGGCGGTAACGAAGACCCATGGTACGTGGCTGAAAAAGATCTTAAGCGTAATGTACTGATTGCAGTACAAGGTGCAGACCACCCACTGCTTAAGTCAAACGGCCTTCGCGCAGCACAATTGCACTGGGTAGATCGTCAACCGATCACTGCGCCACTGCAATGCACAGTAAAAACTCGCTATCGTCAACAGGATATCCCTTGTACTATTATTCCTATCGACGATGACAACATTAAAGTGATCTTTGATGAGCCACAAGTGGCAGTCACCCCAGGCCAGTCTGCTGTATTCTACAGTGACAACGTATGTCTTGGTGGCGGTATTATTGAAGAGCGCATCTAAAAACAATTCGCAGATTATTTTTTAGGAGAACTACGTGGCTAATACACTTTATGACCGTACGATAGCGTTTGCAGGGATTTGCCAAGCCGTTGCCCTTGTACAACGAGTTGCTAAAGACGGTTACTGTGATTCAGACGCGTTTGAAACCTCTATCAAAGCAATCACCAACATGAACCCGTCAAGTACGCTTGACGTGTTCGGTATCGAGTCTGACTTAAAAGTCGGACTTGAGTGTTTGGTGAATGGGATCGATAGCACCCCAACAGGGAGCGAGATCACGCGCTACATCATTAGCCTTATGGCATTAGAGCGTAAGCTAAACAGTCGAAACGACGCAATGGCGCAACTTGGCGATCGCCTGCAAATGGTTGACCGTCAGCTAGAGCACTATGAGCTCCTCGATGAACAAATGATTAGCAACCTTGCAAGCGTCTATCTAGATGTTATCAGTCCTATTGGTCCTCGAATCCAAGTAACAGGCACACCCGCTGTGTTGCAGCAAACATCCACACAGCAAAAAGTGCGTGCGTTGCTTCTATCCGGTATTCGTAGTGCGGTACTTTGGCGTCAAGTTGGCGGCAAACGCAGACACTTGGTGTTCGGTCGTAAGAAGATGGTCGAGCAGGCTCAGATTCTTTTAGCTCGAATGTAACTCGGAAGTACTTTTTTACCGAGCTTTTACCGAGAAATTAGTATCAATTTAGAACTGGTACACGCTTTAAGTAGACCCCTGCCTGCGCAGGGGTGACGACTATTTAGGGTTTGTACAATACAAGACTATTGGCATTCCACTGGCCGTGCGCCTACGCAGGCAGGAATCTTCTCTAGGCTTGGTGCGTGCTTTAAGAATGCTCTATTAGAGGCATCAACGACAAACTCATACAAACTCGCACGGTGTGCGAGTTTACTTTTTGTACCAAAATAAAATTAACGCAAACGTTTGCGCAATCTTCGTGACAAACGGCGCAGTTATTGGTATAAAGCTCACGAAATTTAGAAACTCAATTCAGGAGAACATCATGGAACTGTCAGCATTGACTGCTGTTTCACCAGTAGACGGCCGTTACGGTAGTAAGACAACTGCACTTCGCAGCATCTTTAGTGAGTTTGGCCTACTAAAGTACCGCTCTATCGTTGAAATTCGTTGGTTGCAAAAACTAGCAGCAACGGATGCAATCAAAGAAGTTCCAGCATTCAGTGCAGAAGCTAACCAGTTTCTTGATGAGCTAGCAGCTAACTTCAGTGAAGAAGACGCAGCACGCATTAAAGAGATTGAGCGTACGACTAACCACGATGTTAAAGCGGTTGAGTACTTCCTAAAAGAGAAAGTAGCGGGTGTACCTGAGCTTCACGCGGTAAACGAGTTCATTCACTTCGCATGTACTTCTGAAGACATCAACAACACGTCTCACGCCCTAATGCTTAAAGAAGCTCGTGACACTGTCGTTCTTCCTGAAATTCGCAACATCATCGATGCTATCAGCAAGCTTGCTGAAGAGTACCGTGATATTCCTCTGCTTTCTCGTACACACGGCCAGCCTGCATCTCCTTCTACTATGGGTAAAGAGATGGCAAACGTTGCTTACCGTATGGAGCGTCAATACAAGCAAATCGAAGCTGTAGAGATCCTAGGTAAAATTAATGGTGCGGTTGGTAACTACAACGCTCACCTATCTGCTTACCCAGAGCTAGACTGGCACAAGTTCAGCGAAGAGTTCATCACTGAGTCTCTTGGCGTAACTTGGAACCCATATACAACTCAGATCGAACCGCACGACTACATCGCCGAGCTATTCGATGCGATTGCACGTTTCAACACGATTCTAATCGACTTCGACCGTGACGTTTGGGGCTACATCGCTCTAGGTCACTTCAAGCAAAAAACTATCGCTGGTGAAATCGGTTCTTCAACGATGCCGCACAAAGTTAACCCAATCGACTTTGAAAACTCAGAAGGTAACCTAGGTCTAGCAAATGCTGTATTTGCTCACCTAGCGCAAAAACTACCTATCTCTCGCTGGCAGCGTGACCTGACAGATTCAACGGTTCTTCGTAACCTAGGTGTTGGCTGTGGCTACGCTATCATTGCTTACACTTCAACACTTAAGGGTATCAGCAAACTAGAAGTGAACCGTGAAGCGCTTCTAGCTGAACTTGATCAAAACTGGGAAGTACTCGCAGAGCCTGTACAAACAGTCATGCGTCGTTACGGTATCGAGAAGCCATACGAGAAGCTAAAAGAGTTGACTCGTGGTAAGCGTGTTGACGGCGAAGCAATGCGTAACTTCATCGACGGTCTAGAGCTTCCTGAAGCCGAAAAAGCACGTCTAAAAGAGATGACACCGGCGAACTATATCGGTCAAGCGATTGAGCTAACTGACAAGCTGTAAATCTCGATAGCTCTCCTTGGAGTTTAGCTAGATTGAGTACAAAGTAAAGCGGCGGCGATAGTAATATCGCCGCCGCTTTTGTATCTGTTACATTCGACCCACTTTGGACTAGCTACTGCTTTTGGAAGAAAAGAGTAATCGTTCCGACTTCCATACCAAACTTGCGAATGCTGGTTAGGTTAAAAAGATGCTTGTCGTCCTGACGATACATCCAATCATCAAACGCTACGGTGTAAGTTGAGCCGTCAACTTCCAATTCAAAGTCGTACTGCCAACGAAGCGCATTGCCGACGACCTCTCCTTTGGCCTCTCCAATGATATCGTCCGCTCGACCTTTGTATGTTCCATCGGCTAACCTTTCTATCGTCCAAATACGCTGATCGAGTTCTCCGTCGTCAAACACAAAGTCTTCCACTAACGTAATCTGGTCGCCTTGCACAGTTCCGACAATCACCACCTCAAAGCGACGAGTTTGTTTGTCACTGTAGTCTTGTACCATGCCCCAAGCCTTAGTTTCCCCCTCAAAGTACTCGAACAAGTTAAACTCAGGTGTAGACCCTTGGTAATCCTTTAAATCAGCACTGCAAGCGCTCAGTAATAGGACGAGAGGGAATATCAAGCATCTTGCCAGCCACTGCACACGTTTCATTATTGTTCCTTATTATCGGTTCATACCTATAAGCTGTGCTCGCAGCTTAGGGTACTGAGTATTATTGCCCAACCAAATTGACAGAAACCCATCATTAAGCGACTCATCTTCAATACGCCCAACTTTCTGCATAGGTTTGTCACTGTTTAGATAGTAGAAACTGCCCGATGAACCGTCAGTCACATAAATAAGCTGATGGCCGTCTGCGACGCTCGGAAAAATGTCATACAGTTTGGCTATCCAGCGGCTGCGAGTTTCCTTGTCGATGCCCATTTTCTCCCATTGATCGAGCGTGGCTTCGAGTAGTTGCTCACGGCTAATGTCACGCTGGTATTCAATGCGCAACGCGACTGGATGAGGTGACACGTCGCTACTCAATGCATACGTGCCTTGCGGCGCGAGCAGCTGCGAGCGATATATATCAAAAAAGAGCCAAGAGAGCTGAGCCTCTCCAACGACCTTCCACTGCCCCCAACCTTCATAACTCACGGGTCTATCGCTGGTTGCAGAGGCGCTGCCCACAGCCAACGCTAAACATAATCCAAGTAACCCTTTAGCTTTCATGACTCACCTTCCGCTCTGAGTATGTGCTCAATCGTAGAACAACAAACACGATGGCAACCCATTGCAGAAACAGTAGCGCCATCATTGTAAAAATAGAAAAGTGTGTATCCACAGCGCCGAGCTTAAACCCTGCAAAGTAGCTGAGCGCTCCTGCCACACCACCTATCATTACTACGATAGAAATCGGATAAGAAGTCAGAAAGCTAGCAAGAAAGTACGCATACCAAGCGAAAATAAGCCATAGTGCCACGAGCCAAATAGGTAACAGCGCCGCATCAAATACCAAAACGCCCGTGAGTGCATTCGCACTATCAACAACTAAACCAAGCCCAACAATGGCGCCCCAGATGGGTAGAGACAGATTGAGCTTGTTGAAGGTGGTCGCAACGGTAACCACGGCGAGAGCAAGTGCGAGCCATTGAAATCGCTCTTGACCAAAAACGGACAGCGCCCACATCAACTCGAACCAGGTACTCACTATCAATAACTTCCATCCACGAGTCATGACCGCCCTACTCCACTTAGTTTTCGTTATTGGCCACGCTGAAACGTGATGTGCACTGTACTAATGCTCTTGGCTCTAAACCCGCCCTCGCAGTAGCAGAAATAATAGCGCCACATTCTAATAAAACGCTCATCGTAGCCGAGCTCACGCACTCGAGTGAGAGCGTTCTCAAAACGATGTCTCCAATCGACAAGCGTTTTGGCATAGTCTTGCCCGATATCAAATAGATCTCGAACAATAAGGTCAGTGTGCTTTGTACTATTAGCAGTGAGTGCCGTTATCGATGGTAAAAAGCCGCCAGGGAAGATGTACTTTTGGATGAAATCCACATTATCGGAGTAATAGTCGTAGCGTTGATCTGCGATGGTTATGGCTTGAATCGCCATCAACCCCTTGGGTTTTAGCAGCGACTGGCATTTTTTAAGATACGACACGAGAAATTGCTTACCAACGGCTTCGATCATTTCAATTGAAACAAGTTTGTCGTATTGCCCCTCAAGCAAGCGGTAGTCTTGCTTGAGCAAGGTAATCTTATCTCCGAGCCCCTCTTTCTCAACTTGCTGCTGAGCGTACGCGTATTGCTCTTCCGAGATTGTCGTTGTCGTCACGTGACAGCCGTAATGCTTCGCCATATAAATCGCCATGCCGCCCCAGCCTGTTCCGATTTCCATCACTTGATCGCTCGGCTTGAGTTTTAGCTGCTGGCACAGACGCTCCATTTTGTTGAGCTGTGCTTGTTCTAATGTATCAGTGTCTGCTTGGTAGATGCCTGACGAATATAACATTCTGCTATCCAAGAATGTTTCGTAGAGACTGTTGCCTAAATCGTAGTGGGCCTCGATGTTCTCTTTAGACTTAGTAACGGTATTTCTGTTTACCCAGTGACCAAGTTTGTACATGATTTTAGTGAGCATGCTCGATTTGTCTTCGATGGAATCAAGAGCAGCGAGGTTAAGGGCCATCAGCTCCATCAGGGCGGATAGATCGGGGCTGTCCCACCAGTCATCCATATACGCTTCGCCAGCCGCTATACTCCCACCTTGGAGCAAACGTCGGTAGAAATCAGGGTGTTTGACTTCGATAACCGCAGCAGGTTCATTCGACCGAGGGGCTCCGAAGCGTTCTTCAACTTTTCGACAGCTGTCGCCACTGGTGGAGAAGCTTTCAATGATAGTAAGCGTACCGATTTCTAGTTTTTGTAAACAACCAAACGCGACACCCTTGGCTGTTTTTTGGATGCCGGTTAACGTTTTCGGTACGTCTAGTGACGTTGTTTGTAACATTGGAATTCTCCCTAATTCTTAGAATTCGATTGCTGCGAAAATTCTTTATTTCTATCACCTGGGTGGTCGTATATTGGTACGCCTTTGCGCCATAGCTTAAACGCGTGCCAATAAATGCCTACCACTATTTTTACGGTAAGAATCGGAGTTTTGACCAGTTGCTTCATCAGCGAAGACGAATTAAACGGATGCGCCTTCATCTGCAACGTTGCGTCAAATACCTTGTTACCTTTGTGACAAGCCAAATGAACAAAAAGATTATCTTTCAGTGGCTTGAGCTTCCATTGGTATGTCTGCTCTATTGGGTTAAAAGGAGAAACATGAAAGGCTTTCTCATGCTGCCAGTTCTCACTATTCAGCCCTTGCTCGGCATTAACTGCGTAATAGTGCCTCTCATTCCACGGTGTATTACTCACTTCAGCCAATAAATAGCGCCACTGCCCATGCTCGTCATATAAATAGTAGAAATTAACCGGACTAAAATACAACCCGAGGTACCGAAGGTGGCACACAGCGATAACCTTGCCGTTAATTTTATCCCCTGTGAGTTCATGAACTTTCTCTTGTACCGCTGTTTTTAAGTCGCCTTCACCGAGGTAGTCCTCACGCTTGAACCTAGCCCAATGCCACCAGCGCACACCAAAACCCCACACGTTTTTGCTCAGCATATCCAATTCATCAAGATCGATCGCAGGCATAAACAGCGGATAAGAGAGGCTGTGTTTTGTCGGCACAAAGCGACGATGCCCAACCTCTCCAATCATTAGGCGACTAGCAAGCTCCATTAGGCAGCTCCTCTTGACAGCGCACCTTGTTCATTTTGAAGTGAAGCCTCTTCTTGAATACCACGTATAACGTCCAGTGCGCTTCTTACGCCGTCTTCATGGAATCCGTTATACCAATAGGCACCACAGAACCATGTATTTCGACGTCCCCACAGCTCCTCGCGACGCTGCTGGGCGGCAATGCTCTCGGTTGTAAATACCGGATGGCTGTAGTTAAAAGTCCTGAGGATTTTTGAAGGCTCGATCTTGGCTGCCGAGTTCAGCGATACACAGAAGGTAGACTCTGACTCAATATGCTGCAGAATGTTCATGTTGTAAGTGAGTGTCGGTAATCGCTGCTGCTCATCATCGCCGCCATCCAAGGCGTAATTCCAAGATGCCCACGCTGCTTTGCGTTTTGGTAACAAGCTAATATCGCGATGCAAGACGACTTCGTTTTGCTGATATTCCATCGCCCCTAAAATCTCTTTCTCGTCGTCTGAGTGCTCTTCAAGCATATTGAGCGCTTGGTCGCTATGACAAGCGAAGATAACTCTATCGAACTGTTCCGTGCCGCCATTAGATGTCACTTTCACTCCCAACGAATCACGTTCCACTTTACTCACCGGAGAGTTCAAACGGATTCGATCCGCGAATCCTTTGGTGAGCGGGTCGATATAAGCTCTTGAGCCACCTTCTATGACATACCACTGAGGGCGGTCTACGACGTCAAGTAGTCCGTGGTTTAAGAAAAATCGCAAGAAGAAACGAAGCGGAAATGAGCGCATGTCGGCCAGCGTCGATGACCAAATTGCAGCGCCCATTGGTAGGATATAGTTTTGGGTGAAATAATCTGAGAACTCGTTGGTCGCTAAAAACTCACCGAGAGTTTGCTCACTCATGTTTGTATTGTCTGCGGAGGCTTTGGCGAGCTTATTAAAACGCAGTATCTCGAAGATAAACCGATAAAAGGTTGGACTGAGTAAGTTTCTCTTCTGAGCGAACAAAGTAGGTATGGTGTGCCCGTTGTACTCCAATCCATTCGATGCGTTTTTAACGCTGAAGCTCATTTGGGTCGGCACGCCTCTCACTCCAATCTCATTCATCATCTTAATGAAATTGGGATAGGTTCTGTCGTTGTACACAATGAAACCTGTGTCTACCGCATAGCCTTTGCCATCGACTTCCACATCAACAGTGGCCGTATGTCCACCAATGTAATCATTGGCTTCGTACAGGGTAATGTCATGGTCTTTATGTAGATAGTAACCACACGTTAAGCCTGAAATTCCAGTTCCTACTATTGCTATTTTCATTGTTATTATCCTTGACCGTCTTAAAGAAGTTTACCTACCAACCTTGTTTGCCAACTGTAAGGTAATGCTGCAATTACCCTAAGTATTGAGGTAAACCGTTTTGGGAAATAGATAGTTTTTTGGCGCTTTTCGATGCCTTTTCGTATTGCCGATGATGCCTCTTCGGGCGTCACTATCATCGGCATATCAAAATCGTTTTTGTCTGTGAGCGGCGTTTTCACAAAGCCCGGGAATACGCAACTCAGCATGACTCCCTTTGATTTCCAATCTAACTGGAGTGTGCGGGTGATATAAGTGATTGCCGCTTTAGAAGCACCATAGGCCTCTGCTCTAGGGAGTGCGAGTTCACCCGCTATCGAACTCACCACGACGACATGGTGCTGCGCATCGAGTCGCTCCTGGATCGCTTCCAAAACGTTCACGCTGCCTATCACGTTTATATTCATCACACGAGCGACAAGCTGTGCATCCAAAACGCCATCATCAATATATTCGCAGTCTCCTGCGTTGATAATCCACAGTGTTGGCGGCACTGCGAGTGAGCTCACAGCTTGTTTAACCTGAACTGAGTCTGTGACATCAAAGCTAAGCGTCGATACGTTCTCTCGCCCTGCTTTGACCTCTTCTAGCTTGGTTTGTGAACGACCGCATGCGTAGACGTGGTGACCTTGGGCAGCAAAGTCTTCAGCCAACTGCCGCCCAATGCCGGATGATGCGCCCGTGATAAACACTGCTTGGTGTGTCATAGAATCACTTCCCTAGCCTTTGCTTGATGTTTTTTATCACCGCGCCAAGAAGAGGAATGTTCTCGTACAGCATCTCTCCTAGGTCAAAGTAGTCGCGGTGATAAATAACGCGATCACCTTTAAAACGGATATGGCTGACACCGTTAACCTCAACAGGTTGCCCCCCGTTTAACTTTGGGTGCTTGAGTTTCATAGTCCAGGTCAGGAAGCCAGTGTCGTCTACCTGTTGGTGATGCTGAATGGAGAAGTCACATTGAATGACGTTAGTGTAGAGAGAATCAAAATATGCGGACAGTTGATCCCAGCCTTCGAAACGATGCGCTGAATCTTCAAATACCACATCCTTGTGATAGAGGTCTTCGAGCAAATACAGGTTGTCTTTGCTTAGTTTTTCATAAACCTCACTGACGGCTTCGATATTCATAACAACCCTTTGTTAGTTATACATTTGTTCTCAATGTACAAGTTAGTACACCTTAAAAGTTATACAAGTTTTTGCATTTTCAATTTTTGTATAACTATTACGGCGGGCTGTTTTGAAAAGATCAAAAAAAAGCTTGGAAAATTTTCCAAGCTTTTTAATGGGTTCGGTTTAATTAACGTCGTATCAGTACTGTTGGCTACGCAACGCGTCAATACGCTTTTCTAGTGGCGGGTGGCTCATAAGAAGCTCAGTCATAGAGCGCTTACCATTGATACCAAATGCCATCATTGAGCCTTCCAGTTGCGACTCTTGGCTCATCTTCAAACGCTCAAGCGCTGCAATCATCTTATGTTTACCAACAAGCTGCGCTGCACCAGCGTCCGCATGGAATTCTCTGTGTCGGCTGTACCACATAGTGATAAAGCTCGCTAAGAAGCCAAATACCAGCTCTAGTACCATAGATACGCCGAAGTAAACCATCATACTAGTGCCACCTTCTCCCTCTTCATTAGAGTTGTTTGAAGCAACGATGTTGGCAATAAAGCGCGATAGGAAGATAACGAAAGTGTTCACTACACCTTGCATTAGCGTCATAGTGACCATGTCACCATTAGCGATGTGGCTAACTTCGTGAGCAAGCACCGCCTCTGCTTCGTCTCTCGTCATGCTGTGCAACAGCCCTGATGAAACTGCAACCAATGAATCATCGCGTTTTGCACCTGTTGCAAACGCATTGATGTCAGGTGAGTCATAGATAGCGACCGTTGGCATACCAATGCCAGCTTGCTGAGCCTGACGCCCAACCGTTTCTAGCAACCAGTGTTCAGTTTCATTACGTGGGCTTTCGATAACCATGCCGCCTACAGAGCGCAAAGCCATGCTCTTTGACATCATCAAAGAGATAAATGAACCACCGAAGCCAAACACGGCGGCCATTATGAGTAACCCTGACAGGCTGCCTGGCTGCAAGCCCGTTGTCGCGTAGACGATATTGAGCACTATGCTCAACACCAGTACCACGGCAAGGTTAGTCGCTAAAAAGAGTGCTATACGCTTCATTTACATTTCTCCAGATCAAGAAGCTCTATATTGTACAAATGCCTTTGTCGTTGTTTTCGGGTTCATCACTCTACAAAGAGTTTGAGATCCAAGTGGCATTTTTCGAATCTAATATATACATAGTGTCGTAGTTTTGAAATTCAAGTTTAAGCTTTAAATTGCAACAAAGCATTAATCTTTTGACTACTTTATAGAGAATAACATCTTGATATCGCGAAGCTATTACAAAGACGCGACCAACGTGCTTCATAGTGTACGTCAATTGAGCATTTTGATAGCTAATGTGAGACAGTGAAGTCTTAGACTTTAGTCTTATTGTGAGTATGACTACGACAAGATAAAGTCCACATAGTCCAAAGCCCATGTTGAAAAGGAAAATACCATGGTAGAAAACAACAACTTTCAGATGGCCATCGATCTACTGTGCTGCCACTTGGGAATCAGTGAAGATGAGGCTCGTGAGCAACTTGGTATCAGCGACATCAGTGACGTAGATACGCACATCATGGAAACCCAGTCAGCTTTAGTGGGTCTGTCTGAAGACAAGTAAGTACAGCATCTATTGAGTCGGGGCTGCGATTGTATCGTAGCCCCGATTTTTTATGTCTCACAGGTACAAAAAAGCCTGACTTGAGCAACAAGTCAGGCTTAATGAGTTTAGTGCTTAAGACTCTTTCTTAGGCTTTTTGCGTTTGTCGGTAATTTCCCACTTACCGTCAACATAAAGGCCTGTCCATCCTGAAGGCTTACCTTCGATCTCTGAGCGAATGTAGTTCTCTTTCGTCTTTCGGCTAAAACGAACGACCGTAGGACGACCATCAGGGTCCTCTGTAGGTGCTTCTGCTAGATAGACAAACTTCGGTGAAAGACGCTCTTTAAAGCGTGCCAGCTCACTTACTAACGGAGCACGAGTCTCGCGAGATTTAGGGAAGTTACTCGCCGCCATGAACAGACCAGAAGCACCATCACGCAATACAAAGTACGCATCTGAGTTTTCACATGGCAACTCAGGGAAGTGCACAGGATCTTCTTTCGGAGGCGCGATCTCACCATTTTTTAGGATCTTACGAGTGTTCTTACAGTTTTCGTTTGTGCAATCCATGTACTTACCAAAACGGCCATTTTTAAGAACCATTTCAGAACCACATTTATCACACTCAACCGTCGGACCATCATAGCCTTTAACCTTAAATTCGCCGTGCTCAACAACATAGCCTTCACAGTTCGGGTTATTACCACATACGTGAAGTTTGCGCTTGTCATCAATAAGGTACGCGTCCATCGCAGTTTCACAGATAGGACAGCGCTTCTTAGCGCGAAGTGCCGCAGTCTCAACGTCTTCTTCTAGAACATTGATGATGCCTTCTTCATCGCCAAGGTTGATCGTTGTTTTACAGCGCTCTTTTGGCGGCAGTGCGTAACCAGAACAACCAAGGAATACACCAGTAGATGCCGTGCGAATACCCATAGGGCGACCACATGTTGGACACTCAATATCAGTCTCAACAATATGGTTTGGCTTCATACCACCGTGGTCTTCATCCAGTTCAGCTTTACCAAGGTCGGTTGTGAACTCTTCGAAGAACTCATTTAGAACCTGCTTCCAGTTGGTCTCACCTTCAGCGATTTGGTCGAGCCTCTGCTCCATACGAGCGGTGAAGTCGTAGTTCATCAAATCTGTAAAGCTGTCATCCAAACGGTCGGTAACAATCTCACCCATTTTCTCGGCGTAGAAACGGCGCTGCTCCACTTTCACATAGCCACGGTCTTGAATCGTCGAGATGATAGAAGCATAAGTAGAAGGACGACCAATACCGCGCTTCTCTAGCTCTTTAACCAAAGCAGCTTCCGTGAAGCGCGCTGGCGGCTTAGTAAAGTGCTGTTTTGGATCCAGTGCAACAAGGTCAAGCTTATCGCCTAGTTGTACTGCAGGAAGAATCGCGTCTTCATTCTTGCCCATTGGACGTTGAACACGAGTCCAACCATCAAACTTAAGAATACGGCCTTTCGCTTTAAGCGTGTAATCATCTGCCTTAACGCTGATTGTCGTTGAATCGTATTTTGCTGGTGTCATTTGACACGCAACAAACTGATTCCAAATCAACGCATACAGCTTATGAGCGTCCGCTTCCACGCCATTTAAGTCGTCAACTTTTACATTCACGTCAGATGGACGAATCGCTTCGTGCGCTTCTTGTGCACCTTCTTTACTACCGTAAAAGTTTGGTTTCGCCGGTAGGTATTCGCCGCCAAACTCACTATCGATAAAGCCGCGTACAGCGTCTACCGCTTCCGCACTCAAGTTTGTTGAGTCAGTACGCATGTAGGTGATGTAACCCGCTTCATAGAGTCGTTGAGCAAGCATCATGGTCTTTTTAACACCATAACCTAAGCGTGTACTTGCCGCTTGCTGGAGTGTCGACGTGATGTACGGTGCCGAAGGCTTGCTTTGCGTCGGACGATCTTCGCGTTTACAAACTTCATAAACCGCTTTATCTAACGTCGCGACAGCGGCTTGCGCCTCGGTTTCGTTGGCAGGCTTAAACGCTTTACCTTGCTTTTGAGCAACAAGTAAACGGAAGTCTGTTTTATCTGTTGTTTTGGTGTCGGCATGAATATCCCAGAACTCTTCAGGAATAAACGCATTGATTTCACGCTCACGTTCAACCAATAGTTTTACTGCCACAGACTGTACTCGACCTGCAGACAAGCCTCTCGCTACTTTTTTCCATAGCAGAGGAGACACCATAAAGCCCACTACTCGGTCGAGGAAACGACGAGCTTGCTGAGCATTAACACCATCCATATTCAGCTCGCCAGGATCCTGGAACGCTTGCTGGATAGCATTTTTAGTAATTTCGTTAAAGACCACACGCTTGTATCGCTCTTCATCGCCACCGATGATCTCACGAAGGTGCCATGCGATAGCTTCTCCTTCGCGGTCCAAATCGGTTGCGAGATAAACGTGGTCAGCGTCTTTTGCAAGCTTTTGTAGCTCAGCCACTACCTTTTCTTTGCCAGGTAGTACTTGATAATTTGCCGCCCAATCGTCGTATGGGTTGATACCCATCTTTTTAATGAGTGCCTTACGGTCTTTTTCTTTTTTAATGCGTGCTTTTTCTTCAGCACTTAAGCCTTTGGTAGACACCGCTGCTGCTTTTTTACCTGTACTCTGACCGGCTGTCGGCAAATCACGTACGTGACCCACACTCGACTTAACAATAAAGTCTTTACCGAGGTACTTATTAATGGTTTTAGCTTTAGCAGGTGACTCCACTATAACTAGTGACTTTCCCATAATGACACTAACGTCCTATATCACATTGCGACATTTAATCGCACGATGTTCGAAATGTATGCTTCTTTTTTACTATTGAGCGAGAACAAAAGAAGGTCAACCTGTTTTTTTACAATCAGACGCTAATTGGTCGACAAATGTCCGATTGAAACGGGCTCGCCATTTAAAAAATGGCGCAATATTAAACGTCATTTACCCAAGTTGACTAGCAACAATAATCAAAATTTGTGGCAAATCACAAATTGCTGCTAACTATAGCTGAGATATTTGTCCTTGCAAAATGTGTTGTCACTCATAAACTACCGCAAAAGCCATATATATAGAGGACATCAATATGTCACAAAGAAAGCCAATCTCTCAATTCGACCTTTTGTTGATTGCGAATCAGGTCATTCAAGAGCACGAAGACTTCATCGAAGGTATGCGTGCTGACAGCGTTGAAGAAAAAGACGGTGTATTAGTATTTAAGGGCAATTATTTCTTGGATGACAATGGTCTTCCAACTGAAAAAACAACGGCTGTATTCAACATGTTCAAATACTTAGCCCACCACCTTTCAAAAGAATTTACTGTCGAATAACGACTCAATAGATTAAAAAAGCGCCCTATCTTACGAGAGGGCGCTTTTTATTATGACTGGCTTAGACCTTCTAGCTTGTCAAAGTAATCTGGGAATGTCTTTGACGTACACTTAGGGTCATTGATAGTCACTGGAGTGTCACTTAGCGCAACCAGTGAAAAACACATCGCCATACGGTGGTCATCGTATGTATCAATCGCAGCGTGCTTCAGATCTTTCGTTGGCTCAACAATGATATAGTCTTCACCTTCTTCTACGGTAGCACCGACTTTACGCAGTTCAGTAGCCATCGCAGCCAAGCGATCCGTCTCTTTTACACGCCAGTTGTAAACATTACGGATAGCCGTCGTCCCTTTGGCAAAAAGTGCTGTGGTCGCAATTGTCATCGCCGCATCCGGAATATGGTTGTAATCCATATCGATACCGACAAGTTCACCCTTGCGACATAGGATATAGTCATCACCCCATTCAATATCAGCGCCCATCTTCTCAAGCGCGTCTGCGAAATGGATATCGCCTTGAATGCTGTTTTTCCCGATACCCGTCACTTTAATCTCGCCGCCCTTGATGGCTGCTGCCGCTAGGAAATATGAGGCAGAGGATGCATCGCCTTCAACGAGGAATTGACCTGGTGATTGGTACTGTTGACCACTTTTGACAACAAAGTTCTGATAATCTTGGTTTTCAACTTCCACACCAAACTGCTTCATGATGTGTAAGGTGATATCAATATATGGCTTAGAAACCAACTCGCCAACAATCTCAATGGTAACGTCTGATTCAGCAAGTGGCGCTGACATCAAAAACGCAGTTAAAAACTGACTCGAAATTGAGCCATCTATTTTAACGTGACCGCCTTTCAGGCCCGTACCCTTAATATTGAGTGGTGGGTAGTTTTCGTTCTCTAGATAAGTGATGTCCGCCCCTGCCTCTACAAGCGCATCAACCAAGTGACCGATTGGACGCTCTTTCATGCGAGGCTCGCCAGTCAAGACGAACTCACCTTTGCCTAAACAAAGTGCCGCGGCGAGTGGACGCATTGCTGTCCCCGCGTTACCCAGAAATAGCTCGGTTGAAGAGTCTACAAAAAAAGCCTTACCTAAACCTTTGACAACACATTGAGTTTTATCCGCAGATAACTGATACTCGACGCCCAGTTTAGTAAGGGCATTCAGCATGTGTCGAATGTCATCACTATCGAGCAAATTAGTTAGGGTAGTTGTACCCTCGGCTAGCGCAGCCAGCAGTAATGCACGATTGGAAACGCTTTTAGAACCAGGAAGATTCACCGTTCCTGATACTTTCTGAATTGGTTGTAATGTTAAGCTTTCCATTGGGGTGTTTAATCCTTTGCTGATACTTCGGTCCTAACGTGAAGTATCCTCTATAATTCTTCGTACTGGCAGACTATCGAAAATAAAGAATGAGCGCCACCCCTAAAACTGCTAACGGCGGTTAAAAATCAGGCAAACAGGTACTAGCCAACTAGTACGCCGAAAAATAAAGGAAATCAGAGCCTATTCCGTATGACCATATATCTTCCAGAACTAGACAGTCATGACCTAAGCTTCCCTTCGCCATTTGAGGCTTTAGATGAACCTAACGGTTTACTCGCTTTTGGTGGTGACCTGAGTCCGCAACGACTCATTAGTGCCTATAAGAGCGGCGTTTTTCCTTGGTTTGGACCCAATGAACCTCTTTTGTGGTGGAGTCCTTCTCCGCGAGCCGTTTTCTTCCCAGAATCTTTCCAACCCTCGAAAAGCTTACGAAAATTCCAACGTAAGCACGGTTATCAGGTCACCATAAATAAAGATACGGCTTCGGTAATTGGGTTTTGCTCCAGTACTCGGCCACTGGAAGAAACCTGGCTAAATGACGATATGCAAGCTGCATACATTGAGCTCGCTAACCAAGGTCATTGTCACTCTGTCGAAGTATGGCAAAACCAGAAGTTAGTGGGCGGTCTCTATGGTCTTTCTATCGGAAAGGTATTTTGCGGCGAGTCCATGTTTTCTCTAGCAACCAATGCGTCCAAAATCGCCCTTTGGTATTTCTGCGAACACTTTACTTTGAACGGAGGAAAGCTGATCGACTGCCAAGTCATGAACTCTCACCTGCAATCCCTCGGCGCGACAGAATTGGATCGAGTCTCATTCTTGGAAAAGCTGTATCAATATCAACAATCCGCTGTAGAACGTTCCTGTTTTGAGCACCAGACGCTATCATTGCCTATAGAGAGGAGTGAGAGTAGATGAACATGGCCTTGCAACAAATTCGTATTGGACTGAGTCGACAGCAGCCTTGCAGTTATATTCCATCAAAGGAAGAACGTGTCGCGATCGTCCTTGAAAAGGAGATGCACAGCGGGGAAAACTTCGAAATGCTGCTCGCCAATGGCTTTCGCCGCAGTGGCAATACACTCTACAAGCCACAATGTGATACGTGCCAGGCCTGTCAAGCTCTAAGGGTAGCAGTGCAAGACTTCAGCCCTTCAAAAAGTCAAAAACGACTATGGTCAAAAGGCAAACATCTGCGTTGGGAAATCCGTAGCCAACTCGACGAAAAGTGGTTTGAACTCTATGCCAAATATATCGAAGGAAGGCACGCTTCTGGAAGCATGTATCCCCCTCGTGAAAAAGAGTTTTTTGAATTCGCCGATTGCACTTGGTTAACCATGCATTACCTTCACATCTATGACGGAGAAGATCTGGTTGCCATCGCTATTACGGATATACTTGAAAACAGCGCTAGTGCTTTCTACACCTTTTTTGATCCAGACTATGAGCTGTCATTAGGGACTTACGCGGTGTTGTGCCAGTTAGAATACTGTCGCCAGTACAACAAGCAGTGGCTCTACTTGGGCTATCAAATCGATGATTGCTCCGCTATGAACTACAAAACCCGCTTCCAACGTCATCAAAGGCTAGTAAATCAGCGTTGGCAAGGGTAGAATACACCGCAACTTTACATATTGAGATTTTAGCGGCACAATGCTCGCCGTTAAAAACGCCACATTTCGAAAGAGGATTAAATGGCTAAAGAAGACGTAATTGAGATGCAAGGCACTGTTCTTGATACTCTACCAAACACAATGTTCCGTGTTGAACTAGAAAACGGTCACGTAGTTACTGCACACATCTCTGGTAAGATGCGTAAGAACTACATCCGTATCCTTACTGGTGACAAAGTAACTGTAGAGATGACTCCATACGACCTATCTAAAGGCCGCATCGTCTTCCGCGCTCGTTAATCTACGATTGTCGAATGCAATAAAAAACGGAGCTCTCGGCTCCGTTTTTTATTGTGATCTCTACATCAGATACTAAAAAGCGTACCCGAATGGGTACGCTTTTTTATTACTCTTCGCGACTATTAGTGATGCGCCTCAGCCGCTTCCTTTGAACCGATATATTCGAATGCTAGATCATCCTCTTCCAAAGAAACACGCACCGTACCGCCATCAACTAAGCTACCAAACAACAGCTCGTTGGCCAGAGGCTTTTTAAGCTTGTCTTGGATGACACGACCCATTGGACGTGCCCCCATGGTCTTGTCGTAACCTTTGACAGCTAACCAGTCACGTGCTTCATCAGACACCTCTAGAGACACTCCGCGTGAATCTAGTTGCGCTTGCAGCTCAACAATAAACTTGTCGACCACTTGGTGAATGACAACATCATCTAAGCTGTTGAACCAGATGATACCGTCAAGGCGGTTACGGAACTCTGGCGTGAACACACGCTTAATCGCACCCATCGCGTCAGGTTTGTGGTCTTGCTGGATAAGACCAATCGATTTCTTCTCTGTCTCGGTTACACCGGCATTACTGGTCATGACCAAAATGACATTTCGGAAATCGGCTTTGCGGCCATTGTTGTCCGTCAGCGTACCATTATCCATCACTTGCAACAGCAGGTTGAAGATATCTGGGTGAGCCTTCTCAATCTCATCGAGAAGAACGACAGAGTGCGGATGCTTAATAACAGCGTCAGTCAATAGACCGCCTTGGTCATAACCTACATAGCCCGGAGGTGCACCGATCAAACGGCTGACAGAATGTCTTTCGCCGTATTCAGACATATCAAAGCGAAGCAATTCGATGCCCAGCAGTTTCGACAGCTGAACGGTCACTTCAGTTTTACCTACCCCAGTAGGACCTGCGAACAAGAACGAACCTACAGGTTTATCCTCATTGCCAAGACCTGCGCGAGTCATCTTGATCGCTTCACTAAGCACATCGATCGCTTGGTCCTGTCCGAATACCAACATCTTCATCTTCTCATCAAGATTCTGAAGAATGTCTTTGTCAGAAGAAGACACTGATTTCTCTGGGATCCTAGCCATCTTAGCCACCATAGCTTCGATGTCCGCCACACCAACAGTTTTCTTGCGACGGCTGGCAGGAACCAAGCGGCTACGAGCACCAGCTTCATCGATTACATCAATGGCTTTGTCTGGAAGGTGACGCTCATTAATGTATTTAGCAGACAGCTCTACCGCAGCACGCAGTGCTTTGTTGGTATAACGTACTTCGTGGTGCTCTTCGTACTTAGGCTTCAAGCCCATTAAAATCTTAGTGGTGTCATCCAAAGATGGTTCCACCACGTCAATTTTCTGGAATCGACGAGACAGCGCACGCTCTTTGTCAAAGATGTTGCTGTATTCTTGGTAGGTCGTCGAACCGATACAGCGCAATTTACCACTACTCAATAGAGGTTTAATCAAGTTAGCGGCGTCAACTTGACCACCAGACGCAGCACCTGCTCCTATGATGGTGTGAATTTCATCAATGAATAGGATGGCATCGTCTTCTTTCTCAAGCTGTTTCAGGATTGCCTTGAAGCGTTTCTCGAAGTCACCGCGATATTTGGTGCCCGCAAGAAGCGAACCGATATCCAGAGAATAGATAACGCTGTCTTTGATGACTTCAGGCACTTGACCTTCGACGATTCTCCACGCAAGGCCTTCTGCAATAGCCGTCTTACCAACACCCGCTTCACCCACTAATAACGGGTTGTTTTTACGACGTCGGCAAAGGACTTGAATTGTACGCTCTAGCTCTTTGTCACGGCCAATGAGAGGATCGATATTCCCCGCTTTTGCAACTTGGTTTAGATTGGTTGCAAAACTCTCTAAACGGTCTTCGCTGTTGGCATCTTCAATGCTTTCGCTGCTACCGCCCAACGAGCCACTAGAAGGCTCATCACCTGAAGGGCCGGCATTCTTGGTGATCCCGTGTGAGATAAAGTTAACAATGTCTAGTCGGCTAATGTCATTCTTCTTTAAAAGATAAGCCGCATGAGATTCCTGCTCGCTGAAAATGGCGACCAGAACGTTGGCTCCAGTCACTTCACTGCGACCAGATGATTGAACATGGAAGACGGCACGCTGAAGTACTCGTTGGAAACTAAGCGTAGGCTGGGTTTCTCTTGTATCGTCAGAGTCTGGAATGAGTGGAGTAGTTTGATCGATGAAGATATCCAACTCATTACGCAACGTTTCTAGGTTAGCGTTGCATGCTGTTAGGGCCTCTTTAGCCGAGTCATTTTCCAACAAAGCTAAAAGGAGATGCTCTACGGTCATGAATTCATGTCTTTTGTCGCGGGCACGAGCGAATGCACCGTTCAGACTCGATTCTAGTTCTTTATTCAGCATAAGTACCTCCTAAGGAATGGCAAGCGCCATTCAAGCGAAAATTAGGCTTTTTCCATGGTACACAAAAGTGGGTGTTCATGTTCCCTTGAATACATGGTCACTTGAGCAACTTTCGTTTCAGCAACTTCAGCAGTGTAGGTGCCACAGACGGCTTTACCTTCATAGTGTACAGCTAGCATCACCTGTGTTGCTTTATCCTCGTTGAGTGAAAAAAAGCGTTCCAAGATTTCTACAACAAAGTCCATCGGGGTGTAATCATCGTTATTGAGGATAACGTTATACAGCGCCGGTGGCTCAACCTTAGTTTTTTCTTTCTCCAATAAATCTGAGTCTGGAGTCACCCATTCAAAATTTTTACTCATGGCCAGATGTTCGAGAGTTTTCTTAAAAATTCATCACAATGTGACAGTATCTAGTCTGAGCTTCTCAGCTAAGTTGCTTTCAATCTGCCACTCGAAAAACATCTCTTATTAAGAGACTAATGCACCAATTGTATCGCTGCAAACAAAACAATGCTATTAGTGTGTGTCACATATGAGCCACGTTGAAAAAAGTTATCCTCCCTCCCCTCTAGCATACAGTAAGCCTATGTAAACAGAAGCGTTTCATTGCACATTTGTTAAAACCAAAGCGCATATGTATAGAATATGTAGTTATTTATACTAGTTTCCTATTGACTACGCTCAATGTTTGACTAGAGTGGTTAACTAGTGACTAAAATTTAACAAGTTTTGAATCAGTATGCCCCAGCGTATGGGAAATTTCTCACAGTGAACTCGCTGATTTTGGCTAGCCACTGGTGCTAAATACGATGATTTGGAGCTAATAGTCTCATGGAGTCAGTAGATTTACCGAAGGTCAGTATCTTCTACCACAACTTCAGTTACAAAATGCATGAGGGATGTATAGCATGGCGACAGGTACAGTAAAATGGTTTAACAATGCCAAGGGATTTGGCTTTATTTGTCCAGAGGGTGAAGACGGCGATATTTTCGCGCACTACTCAACAATCAAAATGGATGGCTACCGCACTCTAAAAGCAGGGCAGCAAGTCAACTACGAAGTAGAAGAAGGGCCAAAGGGCTACCACGCAAGCTCGGTCACTCCGGTAGAAGGTGATTTAGCGAAGTAGTAAAGCACAACAAATCCAATCCAACGTTACAACAGAAGTACTGACCACAGGATCAAAAAAAACCACCCGAAGGTGGTTTTTTTATATCTAATCACTATTAGCCGATAATACTATTCAGCGTCGCGCTTGGGCGCATTAGTGAAGACGCTTTCGCGTCATTCGGTTGATAGTAGCCGCCAAGATCACCTACAACGCCTTGAGCGTTATTCAATTCAGAAACGATGATGCTTTCGTTAGACGCCAGTTGCTCGGCAATCGGTGCAAATTCTTCTGCTAATGCTGCATCTTCAGTTTGAACCGCGAGAGCTTGAGCCCAGTAGAGTGCCAGGTAGTAGTGAGAACCACGGTTGTCTAGCTCACCCACTTTACGTGAAGGTGACTTGTTTTCGTCTAGGAACTTACCCGTCGCTGAGTCTAGAGCTTTCGCGAGTACATTTGCTTTCTCTTTGCCAGAAACCACCGCTAGGTGCTCTAGAGAAGCAGCTAAGGCTAAGAACTCACCCAAAGAATCCCAACGTAGGTGGTTTTCTTTTTGTACTTGCTGAACGTGCTTAGGCGCAGAACCACCAGCACCGGTCTCAAACAGACCACCACCATTCATCAGTGGAACGATAGACAGCATTTTTGCTGACGTACCCAGTTCTAGAATTGGGAACAAATCGGTTAGGTAGTCACGAAGTACGTTACCTGTTACCGAGATAGTGTCTAGACCTTCTTTAATACGCTCAAGCGAGAATAGTGTTGCTTCTAGCGGCGCCTTGATATGGATCTCTAGACCTGCTGTGTCGTGCTGAGGAAGGTACTGATTCACTTTCTTAATCAGCTCTGCATCGTGTGCACGATTTTCGTCTAGCCAGAACACGGCTGGTGTGCTTGAAGCGCGTGCACGTGTTACCGCCAACTTGACCCAGTCTTGAATCGGCGCGTCTTTCACCTGACACATACGGAAGATATCGCCTTCCTCAACGGATTGTTCAATAAGAACATTGCCCTCTGTATCAACGACAGAAACCGTACCCGCATCACTCATAATAAAGGTTTTATCGTGAGAGCCGTACTCTTCTGCTTTTTGCGCCATCAAGCCCACGTTAGGTACGCTACCCATCGTCGTTGGATCGAACGCACCGTGCTGCTTACAGAAGTCGATAACCGCTTGATAGATGCTTGCGTAGCTGCGATCTGGGATCATCGCTTTCGTGTCTTTTTGCTTACCATCTGGACCCCACATCTGGCCAGAAGAGCGCAGCATTGCCGGCATCGATGCATCAACAATGATGTCACTAGGTACGTGCAGGTTAGTAATACCACGATCCGAATCAACCATAGCCAGTGGAGGCTGTGTCTCGTATACCGCTGCTAGATCAGCTTCAATTTCCGATTTCTGCGCTGCTGGCAATGATGCAATCTTCGCATACACATCACCGATACCGTTATTGACATCAACGCCCAGCTCATTGAAAAGCTCGCCATGCTTGTCAAATACCGCTTTGTAGTAAACCTTAACGGCGTGACCAAAGATGACCGGGTCAGATACCTTCATCATGGTCGCTTTCATATGCAGAGAAAGTAGCACATCTTGTTTCTTAGCGTCTTCAATTTGCTCTTCGAAGAACGCAACAAGCGCGTTTTTATTCATTACAGAAGCGTCAATGATTTCGCCTGCTTGCAATGCAACTTTTTCTTTAAGTACTTTTGTCTCACCTGCCGATGAAGTGAACTGAATCTTCACATCGGTTGCGCCTGTCGTCGTTACTGACTTTTCACTACCGAAGAAATCGCTATCAGACATGCTTGAAACATGAGACTTAGAATCTGATGCCCACGCGCCCATTGAGTGAGGATTTTTCTTTGCGTAATTTTTCACAGACAGTGGCGCGCGACGGTCTGAGTTACCTTCACGCAGTACTGGGTTTACAGCACTGCCTTTAATTTTGTCATAAACCGCTTTAACGGCTTCTTGCTCTGCATTTGCAGGCTCTTCCGGGTAATCTGGAAGATCGTAGCCATTCGCTTGAAGTTCTTTGATAGCAGCTTGTAGCTGAGGAATCGATGCAGAGATGTTTGGTAGTTTAATGATGTTTGCTTCTGGTGTTTTGGCTAGTTCGCCAAGCTCTGCTAACGCATCACCAATGCGTTGTTCTTCTTTGAGATAGTCAGGGAAGTTGGCAATGATACGCCCTGCTAGTGAAATATCTCTTGTTTCAACATCAATACCTGAAGACGCGGTGAATGACTGAATGATCGGTAGCAATGAATATGTTGCCAGCGCTGGCGCTTCATCAGTAATGGTATAGATGATTGTCGGCTTTTCTGTAGGCATGAAATTTCCCTATCGTTCTAATCGGGCTGAGCACCCTTTATCAATTAACGCCTCCATTTGGACGGCGTAAACGTTTTGACTGGACACCAATTCGAAAGCAAACCTAAGGCAACTGCAGATGAAAACTCATCGTTTTGGCGTAGTTTTGTTCAGTCAAACGAAATCCTAAGCACTTATAATTAAACAAAATTGGTCAATTAGTCTATTATCTTGTGCGTTATTCCTGTTTTTGAGCGCGCTCATGATAGCTCAAAACACCCGTAGACAAAACTAAACCACACAGTTCGTTTACATTTTTGCAAGGTAGTTAACATGACGATTAAAACAACGCGTAAGGGTTCCCAGCGAGTTTCGCGTTCTTCATCGAGTCAATTCAAACAAAAAAGTCATGGTCAAAGGGCGAATCAAAAACGTCGTTCAGGCAACCCAAAGCGGACCGAAAAGAAGCGACCTGCCCCGAGTGAAAGAAAAGTGATTCTGTTCAATAAGCCCTACGACACCTTAAGTCAATTTACTGATGGCGAGGGAAGAAAAACGCTCGCAGACTACATCCCGATAAAAGATGTTTACGCCGCAGGCCGGCTTGATCGCGATAGCGAAGGTTTAATGGTGCTGACCAACGATGGCGTCTTGCAGGCAAGACTGACGCAACCTCAATCAAAGTCTGAAAAGACCTATTGGGTGCAAGTCGACGGTGATCCATCCGAAACAGAGTTAGACAAGCTAAGAAGTGGCGTGACGCTGAAAGATGGGCCGACACTTCCTGCCAAAGTCGAGCGCATGGACGCCCCTATGGTTTGGGAGCGACACCCTCCTGTGCGTTTTCGCGCTAATATCCCAACGACTTGGCTAAGTGTCACTATCATTGAAGGGCGAAATCGTCAGGTGCGCCGTATGACCGCACATATTGGTTTCCCGACTCTTAGATTAATTCGCGCGAAAATGGGGCGGTTCAGCCTAGATGAGTTGCAACCTGGCGAATGGAAAGAGATCCCAGTTACGCAGCTAGACTAAAAAAACGCCGCTGATTTGAACTGACCCCATAAAGTTGGACTCATTTCTAAGCGGCTGCTAAGGCTTGATTTCGATATGCTATCGGACTCAGGCCTTTTAACTTCAGCTTAATTCGTTCGTTATTGTAATAGTCTATGTATTCTCTAATTCTTTCAATCAGTTCATCTGCACTTTTAAAGACTTCGTTATGATACATCTCTGTCTTGAGTATTCCGAAGAAGTTCTCAGCAACCGCATTGTCTAAGCAATTCCCTTTTCTAGACATACTTTGAGCGAGCCCTTTCTTCTTGAGATGGTTTTGATACGCCTTATTTTGATACTGCCAGCCTTGGTCTGAATGCACGATGGGATTCTCATGCTTTTTAAGTGTCTTTATCGCCTTTTTTATCATGTCAGTGACCAAGGGTAATGCTGCTGACTTACGCACCTCATAACTCACGACTTCTTGGTTGAATAAGTCGATAACGGGTGACAGATAAACCTTCTGACCATCGACTTTAAACTCGGTCACATCCGTTACCCACTTTTGGTTCGGTTTGTTGGCATTGAATTCTCTTTTTAATAAGTCCGAAGCGATCCGCCCAACTTCGCCTTTGTATGATTTGTATCTCTTGGGCCTGACCTTGGACCTAAGACCAAGCTCAATCATAAGACGTTGAACTCGTTTATGGTTAATCACCATGCCTGCCTTCCTCAAGGTGCATGTGATTCTGCGATATCCATAGCGCCCTTTGTGTTGCTGATAGATATCACGTATTTGCCTTTTTAAACTCGATTCAGAGTATGACTCCTGTGTTGTATTACGATGATAGTAATACACACTTCGGGCTAACCCAGTAGCTTTGAGTAAATGGTGCAAGCGGTACTTTGCCTTGAGCTCATCGACTACGAGTGTCTTTGCTTTGCTTTTTTCTTTTTGGCTTGAGCCAAGGCCTCTAACTTTTTTAGGACAGCATTCTCTGCACGTAAATACTCAAGTTCCTCTCTTAGTTCTTTCTCTGTCATCTGCTCAGATGGCTTAGGTTTAAGAGAGTGGTTTGTCATGCAAGGTCTGCCTTTTTTCTGTGGTTTAAGCCGGGATATACCCTGCTGAGCATAAAGCTTTTGCCATTGAAATAGTATCCCTGGAGACGATAAATCAAAGTAAGCACTGGTATATCTTAAGGACCAGTTATTAATACGCATAGTCTTTAGAACTTCTAGTTTAAAGTCTTGACTATAGGGAGCTTGCTCGTGACGAAAGCTATTTTCCCCATGAATTTGATAAACCGACACCCAATAACGAATTTGGTCTGACGATACTCCGAATTTAAGGGCAAGAGCTCTTGACCCCTCGTGTTGTGCATACTTAGCCAATTTTAGCTTGAATGCTCTGTGGTGTTTGGACATAAAAAGACCCCCAGTAATTGGAATGTCCAACTATTGGGGGTCAGTTCAGATTCCAGCGGCGTTTTCAAACATTACTTCGACAAAAGTGCTCGCACTTTATCAAGATCTTCTGGCGTATCGACACCTGCAGGGGGCGCCTCTTTTGCCAGTTCGACGTGAATACGCTCACCATACCAAAGCACACGGAGCTGCTCTAGAGATTCAATCTTCTCAAGCGCACTTGGCGCCCAATTGATGTAGGTGTTGATAAAGCCTGCTCGATACGCATAAATGCCAATATGGCGCATTAGAGGGCTTGCCGCAGTTGACTTCGGCTCTGAGGCATACGCGTCTCGATCCCAGGGAATCGTGGCACGGCTGAAATAAAGGGCGAAGCCATTTTGGTCGGTGACAACCTTTACAGCATTGGGGTTGAAAACCTCTTCCTCATCCTCAATCGTCACTCCTAGCGTCGCCATCGGCGCCTGGCTCGATTGCAGATTGTCCGCGACCTGCTTAATGATACTCGCTGGTATTAACGGCTCATCACCTTGAACGTTGACGATTGTGTGCTCAGGCTCAATGCCCATTAACTCAACCACTTCCGCTAGGCGCTCAGTACCCGATTGATGATCTGGGGAGGTCATACAGACTTCTCCACCAAATGCCTGGACCGCCGATTCAATTCTCACATCGTCAGTGGCAACAATGACTCGGTCAGCACCCGACTCAACAGCACGCTCATAAACGTGCTGCACCATTGGTTTGCCGCAAATGTCTGCCAAAGGCTTACCCGGCAGACGCGAGGAGCTATATCGAGCTGGAATGATAACCGTGAATGCCATCTATCGACCCTCTTCCATACTCATCTGTCTCGCTTCAGGTTCAAGCAACACTGGAATCCCTTCTTTGATCGGGTAAGCCAATCGGTCAAGCTTACAGATAAGCTCCTGTTTATCTTTGTCGAATGTTAGCTTCCCTTTGCATACTGGGCATGCCACGATCTCAAGCAGTCTGTGATCCATAACTTTCTATTACCTTATTGATTTCTAGAAGTATTTGCTGGCTATCTTGCTCGGTAAATTGAGCTGACACTGGCAAATACCACCAATTGTCCTTTGAAAACGAGCGGCATTTCACCGCATCTTTCTCTGTCATAATGACATTATCGACACCCACACTGAGTTCGGCGAGCTTCTGGGCATCAAACGCTTGATGATCGGCAAAGCCTTGTGTTTTGGCCAAGCTTGCGCCCAACTTTTCTAAGGTGTCAAAAAAACGTGGAGGGTGTCCGATGCCAGCGAATGCGGCTAACGAACCCAACTCAGAAATGGATGCGGTTTTTCCCGTCACTAGATTCACGGCTGTGTCCGGACAAAGGACAAAACGCTTTTCTGAGTTTATTTGTAGTTGCTGCGAATTCGGTCCGCCGTTGACGACTTTAAGGTCAACCTCATCTAGCCTAGAAAGCGACTCTCTCATCGGCCCCAACGGGATGGCTTGCTGGTTGCCAAAGCGCCTTACCCCATCGATTACGATGATTTCAAAAGCGCGGTCGAGTGCGTAATGCTGGAGCCCATCATCGGTGATAATGACATCGACACCCAATGACTCAAGCTGTTTCGTTGCATTCACTCTAACGGGGTCGACACAAACGGGGACTTGAGTGCGCTCGAAAATTAGCTTTGGTTCATCGCCACACTCTGAGGGTAGCGTCTCAGCGCTCACCATTAATGGATAATGCGCTGCTTTACCACCATAGCCTCGAGAGACGACACCTGGGCGCTTGCCTTGGCGTACCAAGTGCTCAACAAGCCAAACAACCATGGGGGTTTTTCCATTGCCGCCGGCAGTAATATTACCCACAACGATAACAGGAACCTTAGCTTTGTAGCGAGGTTTACTCCCTGATTCGTAAGCGCGACGTCGACGAGTACTCACCAACAAGTACAGTTGGCTTAGTGGCCACAGCAGCGGCCACAATATAAAGCGAAGTGGATGATTACCGAACCACAGTTTGTCTATCACTAGTGATCACCAAACTGGATTTTGTGTAATTGCGCGTACGCACCTTGATGCTCAATTAGGGTCTTGTGGTCGCCTCGCTCGATAATTTCACCTTCGTCAACGACAAGAATTTCATCCGCTTCTTCAATAGTGGATAGACGGTGCGCAATCACCAGCACTGTTTTATCTTTCTGAAGCTCATCAAGAGCAGACTGTATGGCTCGCTCAGATTCAGTATCGAGCGCCGATGTTGCCTCATCCAAAATAAGGACAGGCGCATCTCGAAGCAAGGCACGCGCGATAGCGATACGTTGACGCTGACCGCCCGAAAGGCTTGCACCGTTCTCGCCTATCACGGTATCTAAACCGTCATCGAGGTTATTAATGAACTCCATAGCATGGGCCAGAGTTGCGGCATGCTCAATTTGCTCACGAGAGTACTGACCATCTGTCGCGTACGCAATATTATTGGCAATCGTATCGTTGAACAGGTGAACGTTTTGCGAAACCAGCGCAAAGTGCTGACGGAGATTGGTTAGCTTAAGATCTTCGATATTGTGACCGTCCAGCTCGATAGTGCCGCTATCGACATCGTAGAAACGAGTAAATAGGTTAGCAATAGTACTCTTACCAGAGCCCGAACGACCGACCAGTGCAAGCGTCTTACCAGCAGGTAAATCAAAGCTTACATTGCGCAGGGCAGGCTTTTCGCTGCCTTCATAGGTGAAGGTCACATCTTTAACCGACAGTTCACCCTTAGCTCGTGTGATTTCTTTGGTGCCATTATCGCGCTCAGTGTCCAAATCCATGAGATTGAACAAAGTTTGGCTCGCAGCCATACCACGTTGGAAATCAGCCGTCACACCGGTTAGAGCTTTCAGAGGACGCATCAATGAGAACATTGCTGAGAAAATAACAGTAAAGGTACCCGCCGTAAGCTGCTCACGAACTTCATCAAAGCTAGCTAGGAAAAGAACGGCAACTAACGCTAATGAGGCGATCATTTGAATTACAGGGTTAGCAATCGCCGATGCGGCAACCATTTTCATGGTCTGCTGACGCATTTGATTACTCATTTCATCAAAACGCGTTTTCTCGATTTGTTGACCACCGTAACTCAGAACAACCTTGTGTCCCTTCAGCATCTGCTCTGCCGAAGTCGTCATATGACCCATTGAGGTCTGCATATTGACGGAGATCTTGCGAAAACGTTTGGAAACCACTTGAATCGCCCACGCAACAACTGGCGCGACGACGAGCAACACGAGCGATAACTGCCAACTGCTCCAAAACATCAAGACTAGCAGGCCGATGATACTCGCACCCTCACGAACGATACTAACCAGCGAGCTACTCGTCGCCCCTGCCACCTGTTCTGAATCATAAGTTATGCGAGACAGCAAACCACCCGTTGACTCCTTGTCGAAAAAGGAGACTGGCATATGCATAAAGTGATTAAATATCCCTCTTCTGAGGTGCATAACCACCTTGCCAGAGACCCAACTTAAGCAGTACGTCGAGACAAAACCAGATAGTCCGCGGATAAACATCATGCCGAGAATAATCAGAGGTAGAATCTTCAAGAAGTTGGACTCTACATCGCCAAAGCCTTCATCCAAAAGCGGCTTTAAAAGCGATATCATGTACGTATCTGCTACCGCATTGATAATTAGTGCGACAACCGCAACGGCTAGACCCGTTTTATACTCACGAATGTAAGTCCACAAACGCTTAAACGTCTGCAGCGTTGTTTCATCTTGATTTTGCGACATAATTCTTTATCGATTTACTTTATCTATCCTCTCATTCTACTCTGCTTCGTAACATCTGCCTATACCAAGGCGCTAGGTAATCTGACCTCGCGGTGGAAACGATGATTTCTTGACCAACAAACTGGAATGTGACTTGTCCGGTTCGCCCAGTTTCATACCAAATACTGCCATTGTTTTGATATTGTTCTCGAACGACTGGACTGGGCAATTGCCACCTTGAATCAAACTGGTTCGATGCCACTGCATAGTCAGCATTTATCGTTTGATGGAGATATCTTGAGGAAGAGGTCTTGCTGCCATGGTGAGGCACGCTCATCACATCAATAGATAGAGGTTCAAGTTCACGAGAAAGAAGGATTTCACTCACCTTCTCTATATCGCCTGTCAGCAGCAAACGGTATGTTCGATCTGTTTCTTGATACGTGACTAAGATTACACAGGAATGAGGATTGTAAGCGCGTGTCACTTTTGCAGGAGGCCACAACACCTCAAAGTCAACGGCGCCCCATTTCCATCGTTCACCTCTGATACAAGAGTTGACCTGACTATTGCCTTCTGGACGACGTATCCACCTAGGGGGCATGTTCTGTTTTAGGTCAGCTTCACCACCCGCATGGTCATTGTCGGCGTGGCTCAAGATCAAGCCTTCCAGTCTCTTTACTCCTAACGCCCTAAGATTTGGAATCAGCACTGCTTCAGCCATCGAAAAGGTAGGGGTCGCCCTTCCTGTATCATAAACGACCGCTTCGTCACCCTGAACAATCGCTACTGACAATCCATGGCCCACATCGAGAAAGTGAACACTGACTTTCTCTTCTCGATGCATCATAGAATATTGAACTGCGGACACTAAAAACACTACCGTAATCATCGAAGTAGAAAGCCACTTGAAACACAGAACGCTCACCAACAAGACAACCACGAACATCAAGTCATTGTGAACTATCGGGGTCCAAAACGAGGACGCATAGGGAAGTAATAAATCTAAGGGTAGCAGCGCTTGATCGAGTAAAAACCACAAACAATCTGAACTGAAACCCATCATATTGATGGCAGCCGCTAATAGGGTGAGCGGGACAATACAAAAACTAAACCAAGGTACAAACACAAAGTTGTATGCAGCACTGAGTAGTGGTATACCATGAAACAGGAAACCGATTAATGGGATAAAAAGCCCCGACAACACCAAGTGTAGGCTTACAATCGCTATCACACCTCGCGTTTTACCTAGTAGGGTTAGCGTCAGTAGCAATGCGCCGACTGCAAAAAAAGAGAGCCAAAAGCTCATGCTCGCAGCGGAAAAAGGAACCAATGTCAGGACGACAGCTGCGCTAACCAACAGCACCATGAGTCGATGAATTCGCACTTGCGTTAATAGTAGTAGCGATAAAATTCCAAGCATTATCAAGGCGCGAACCGTTGAGATTGCGAAAAAGCCGAGTGCGCAGTACCAGTACGCGAATAGCAAACCAATACTCAATGACCAAAATTGGCCACTGTGAACCAGATTTGAACCGAGCTTATAGGGCAGAACCAACTTGAGAAACGATATAAGCGACTTCGCTACCCAATACCCCATTCCGAAAATGACGCCAATGTGCAAACCAGATATTGCAATTAGGTGCGAGAGACCACTTTGCTGTAACGACTTTCTTTGCTCTATTGGTAGCATGCTTCGATCACCGAACACCAGCGCGAGATACAAACCTTGAAAAGGACTGTTTTCTGTTGCCACTTTCACGGCGTCATGAGCCTTTGCTCGCCAGTGATATTTAGAAACAGAAAAACTATGCTTTTTATTGGCTAAAGTAGCAATACCGACTATACCTTGAGAAAAAGCATGTTTCTCGCGGTCAAATCCTACTTGATTAAGGACGCCAGATAGGCGCTTAAGCTGAATAGGTCCAAAGAACGTGGCCCCTGCTTCTAATGCAAAAGGCGTTCTGAGGCGAACTTTAGGTGCCTTAAATGAAGGGATTGGGTGTCCGTTAATGGCCGTTATGGTTGCATGTACTTCATAGCCATGACTTATTTTTTTAAAATAGCTGTCAACTTGTGCTTTTATGGTAATATCTGTGCCAAATCGGAAAAGTACCTCGGATTGGTACTTGAAAAGATTCCCTTGTATCAAAGCCACGGACATTGCGGCGAATACTGCTGACAGCACCCAGCGACGCTTTAGCAAACAGGCGATGCATGTACAGCATGTAGGAATTAACCAGAAAATACTCGGCATCTCAGGCCACCATACAGCGCTAATCATCACTAACGAGTAGCTGAGTGGGACTGCGATACCTGTTAACAGAGCCATATTTCCCTATGCCAAGAAAGTTCATTAAACGTTTCATGCCTGATCACGAGATGATCAAAAAACAAAAGGCATTGAAAGTGTTCGGCAACCTCCTTTACAACCCGAACTTATGGTGTCTAAACCGTCGCTCTGCGGCAGGCGCTTTTGCTGTCGGTCTTTTTATGGCTTTCGTACCACTTCCTAGCCAAATGATCATGGCCGCCGGACTCGCTATTCTTTTCGGCGTCAACCTGCCGCTATCGGTCGCCTTAGTGTGGATCAGTAATCCTGTTACCATGCCGGTATTATTTTACTTTGCCTATAAGGTGGGCGCGTTCTGCATGAACACTCCGCCACAACCGTTTCACTTTGAACTATCGTGGCAATATCTATCAGACCAGATGAGCACTATTGGTCCCCCTTTCCTGCTGGGCTGTGCGATCTGTGGCACCGTGGCCGCCATAGCCGGTTACTTTGGAATACGAGGACTTTGGCGATATTCAGTGGTTCGTAGCTGGCAACAACGCTCAACACGTTAAGCGTATCCACGTTAAACGTATCTTGGTGGCATAACAAAACACTCGAGCCGTTATGCGATGAACCACCAACTCGGCTGAAACTGATAAGTTTGCAAGCATTAAAAAAGGACCACATCAAGTGGTCCTTTTTGCTATCTGGACAAGGGGAAATCACTACCTCGTCGTTTCGTCTAATCTCTACTTGGCACTCAGGACTGTGGCTGGATTAAGCTGACTCGCTTTCATCGCAGGGTACCAGGTTGCTATCAAGCTGAGTAATGTTGCAGTCCCAGAAACCAAGAGCACGTCATTCCAAATCAATTGTGACGGCAGAAAATCGACAAAGTAGATGTCTCCAGACAAGAACTGATGCCCGAGCAAGTTTTCTAATCCAGATACAATTGGCGTCAAATTAAGTGCAACGAGGCTGCCCAATATGCCTCCAATCACACTACCAACGACGCCAGAGAATACGCCTTGCCAAATAAAGATACGCTTAATCAGGCCATCACTCGCCCCCATAGTACGCAGAATAGCGATTTCGGAAGCGCGATCTTTTACCGCCATCATGAGCGTCGACACAATATTGAAGCACGCGACACCGATAACCAGAACCATCACTAAATACATGATAGTTCGTACTAACTGGATATCGCGATACAGAAATCCATACTTCTGCTTCCAGCTACGAAGGTAAACGTACTCCGTTAGCGTATTACCGATTTCGCGGACAATGAGCGGTGCATCAAACACATTGTCTACCTTTATGGAGACGCCAGTGACGCTTTCTCCAAGCCTCGCATAACCCTGCGCATCCTCAAGTGGGACTATGGCTAGGCTGTGATCGATCTGTCCGTTAAGCTCAAGTAATCCCGTGACTTTTACTCGCACTCGTCTTGGCGACTGAACCTTGCTGGTATCTCCAGTCGTTGGGATCATCAAGGTCACATAATCACCAACAGAGACCCCGACTTGCTGCGCGACGCCCTGCCCTAATATAACTTGCTGCTCGCCCGCTTTAAACGCGTTCCATGACTGCTCTGCAACGAAACTAGGCAACGTCGACACCTGACTTTCTAGCTCAGGTGTCACGCCTCTTAGCTCAACCGCTTTGAGTTGACTCCCCTTTTCAACGAGAGCCGTTAGTCTGACATAGGGCGCAGCGCCTTCAACACGTTTGTGGTTGAGCGAGGCATCGACGACGTTTTGCCAGTTTTGAATCGGTGCATTCACACCTTCAAACTCACCATGGGCGATAACCGATAATACTCGGTTTTTAAGTTCACGCTCAAAACCGTTCATGGCAGATAGGCCAATCACAATAACCGCCACACCAACTGCAATGCCGACGATTGAAGACATGGAGATGAACGACACCATTTTGTTGCGCTGCTTGGCTTTGCTAAATCGCTTACCAATGAAAAACGATAGTGACACGATTGCTCCTCGTCTTACGCGCTGACTGTCGCTGCATCCACCAGCAGACCGTCTTGCATATGTAGTTGTTTGTCCATTTTCGAAGCGAGCTCATTATCGTGTGTGACAACAAGAAACGCAGTGCCATACTCGCGATTCAGAGTTCTCATAAGGTCATAAATAGACAGCGCCGTTGCATGATCCAAGTTACCAGTCGGCTCATCTGCAAGTACGAGATCGGGTTTGTTGACCAAGGCTCTCGCAATTGCCACACGTTGACGCTCACCACCAGACAACTCTGACGGTCTATGGTCGAGTCGATGTTGTAACCCTACTCTTTCAAGAAGCTCTCTGGCTTCTTGTTTCGCACTGCTCACTTTGGCACCACCGATAAGCAGTGGCATTGCAACATTCTCCACAGCGGTAAAGTCACTTAAAAGATGATGGAACTGATAGACAAACCCTAGATGCTGATTGCGAAGCTTAGCTTGCTGATTACTTCCCATATCTAAAAGAGACTGCCCTTGGAATTCAACACTGCCTTCTGTTGCCTCATCCAATGCACCTAATACATGAAGTAGAGTTGATTTACCCGAACCGGACGAGCCAATAATGGACACCAGTTCACCACTAGCGATGTCAAAGCTCACCCCTTTCAATACCTCAGTATCAACAGCGCCGTCGTGGTAGGTTTTGCGAATATTACGACACGCGATTAACGGATTACTCATATCTAAGGGCCTCTGCGGGTTTCACTGACGATGCTCGGTAAGAAGGGAATAACGTCGCGGCTAAGCTGAGCAACACGGCACACACCACGACGACAATAATTTGATAAGGGTTGATGACCACTGGCAGCTGACCGCCAAAACTAAACAGTGCGACGCCCATTGCATCAAGCAAGCTATTTAGATTGCTTGCCAAAATCACACCTAACACGCCACCGACAATCGCACCAACTGCGCCACTGCTGGCGCCTTGAACCATAAAGATACACAGCACTTGTCTGTCACTCATTCCTTGGGTCTTAAGAATGGCAACCTCTGACTGCTTCTCCATGACGACCATAATGAGCGCTGAAATAATATTAAATGCGGCAACTCCGATGATAAGCCCCAACATCAGTCCCATCATGTTTTTCTCCATGCGCACCGCTTGGAACAGTTCTCCGCGCTGCTCGCGCCAATCACTCCAACTCCACCCTTCTGGTAGTGGTTGTTCACTGAGCTGGGAAACCACAAACGGGTCATCGAAAAACAATCTCCAGCCACTCGCTTGATTCGACTTATAGCGCATCAGCTTGGCAGCATCAGAAATATGCGTCACAACCAACTGACTATCGACATCCGAACCAGTACTGTATAAACCCGCTACCGTAAACATACGCTGACTCGGTATTCTTCCCAGTGGCGTATACTGGCTCGCGCTTGTGACCATCAAACGGACTTTGTCACCCACTCGCACATCCAGTTCACGCGCAAGGCTATGACCCAACAACACCTGGTATTTACCCGCAGCTAAGCGCTCGACACTGCCGCTGACAATTCTCGAACGAATAGGGTCGTTGCTGTTAGGCTCAATACCAATCATGAGTGCAGCAGAGAGCCCTTGATGACTCTGCAGTACAGCCTCACTGCGTACAATAGGAACTGCCGGTTGGCTGGATGGATAAGCGGACAGTAGCTCCGTCGGCTTGTTATCAAGATCAACACGACCCGACTCATGACTGATCACCGCTTGAGGCAATACACCTAAAATGCGACCTTTGAGTTGGGCTTCAAACCCGTTCATCACTGATAGCACAGTCACAAGCGATAAAACACCAATGGTGATACCGGCGGTGGACATATAGGAAACAAATCGACTGAATCGGTCGCCAGAACGACCTCTGAGGTAACGCAGTCCAATAAATATTGGCAAGGGGTGAAACATAGTGTTCGCCATAGAAAGAAATCTACCAGTTAATGTAACCAGAAAAGTGTCAGGGTTGTAGCCCTGGATGTCATTTTCCTTTTAAATTACTGACTTTTGCGGAATTCATCTGCCCTTTTCTTGATAACTCACGTATACCCAGAGATAATTAATGGATGTTAATTAGGGAAAAATTATGCAGCAAGACGACTTCTTCACCGTAAATGGACCGCTTAAGGCGAACATTGAGCCACTCAAAGTAGGCTCTGCACTCCCTGAATTGACGGACTATATTGCCGAGATTCCCGCTTCTTTTGTCGCATCGAGTGAGTTTAGTCAACTAGACCAAAAAACAGATGCCGCGCAGCACGAACTCAACCAACACAATTTAAAACACGTCGCAGAGTTGATCGAGCAGCAAAACAATAAGCTGAATCTGTTACTCAATTACATGATTGCTCAACAAGATGAGCCTGCGCTAAGGCACATTACGAAAAGCTTCGGTGCCAGTCAGTTGACTTACATTAGTCGCGATGAACTACAACTAGGACAGTACACTAGACTCAAACTGTTTCTCGATCATCCACCTTCAGGTGTCTACTGCTACGGTGAAGTGACCAACATAGAACATCAAGATGAAGGTTATCTCGTGACACTTTCATTCGTTCGAATTCTTGAAGAACACCAAGATCTACTCATAAAGGCAGCCTTACACCAGCAACAAAAACTGCTGCGTCAACGCTCGCTAGACAGAGAAAAAAACTAATACGTTATGAGCTATTCTCCCCTACTTCCACTTAATGCCCCACAAGGCAAAGGTGACAAAAAACACTTAGGTAACCTAATAGGTGGCGCACTTGCGCTATCGATTGGTGAACACGCCAGTGCGCATGAGCAGCACACCCTTTTGGTTGTCCCCGATCCACAAATGGCATTAAAGCTTCAAGGTGAGCTCGAACAGTTCTACTGTGGCGATGTGGCGCTATTTCCCGACTGGGAAACGCTCCCTTACGACAACTTCTCGCCCCACCAAGATATTATCTCTGATCGTATCGCTCGCTTGTATTCCCTCCCTCAGCAGAGCGCGGGCATTACGATAGTTCCGGTCAGCACCTTGCTACAAAGACAGAGTCCAAGAGACTTTTTATTGCAACACACACTCATGGTAAAAACGGGCGATCTATTCTCTCTCGATAAGCTAAGAGTGCAGCTTGAAAACTCTGGATATCGCCATGTTGACCAAGTCTTTGGACCAGGTGAATATGCCAGCCGAGGTTCGATTCTCGACCTTTTCCCGATGGGAAGTTCAGCGCCGTATCGTATCGACTTTTTCGATGATGAAATCGACACGATTCGAACATTTGATCCTGAAAATCAGCGCTCCATCGAGGATATTGAAGAGATCCGTCTTCTTCCGGCACATGAGTTTCCAACAACCAAAGATGCCATTGAAGAGTTTCGTACCCGCTGGCGTCAGCAATTTGATGCGAGACGTGAGCCAGAGTCTGTGTATATGCAGGTCAGTAAAGGCACGTGGCCTGCAGGTATTGAGTATTGGCAACCACTGTTTTTTGACCATACCGAGACCTTGTTCGACTATATCAGCGAAGAATCTCAGATCGTCATGGTGGGTGATATTGAAAGTGCTGTCGATCACTTTTTGGCTGATGTCGATACGCGTTTCGAACAAAGAAAAGTCGACCCACTGCGCCCGCTACTCGAACCTAAGGCGCTGTGGCTCGAAAAAGACGAGTTCTTTGCTCAGCTAAAACAATACCCTCAACTCCAATGCCATATCGAAGAAGTTGAACAAAAGGCAGGACGTGACAATACGCCAGTTCAAGCTCTTCCTGACATCACGGTTCAACATCAGTTAAAAGAGCCGATGGCGCAAATTCGTCAGTTCACTGAGCAGTTTACGGGCAAGGTCATCTTCTCTGTTGAGTCAGAAGGCCGACGTGAGGCGCTTTTAGAACTGTTGCACAGAATCAAGCTTCGTCCTGTAGAGCAATCAAGCTTGCACGATGCACTAAAACGCAATGAGCGTTTTGCCCTGGTTATCGGACAGTGTGAACACGGATTCAGCTTCCAAGATAAGTTCGCATTCATCTGTGAGAGTGACATGCTTGGCGATCGCGTTATTCAGCGTCGCAAAAAAGAAAAGCGCTCTATAAACAGTGACACTGTCATACGTAACCTCGCTGAGCTCAAACCGGGACAGCCGGTGGTACACATCGACCACGGCATCGGTCGCTACGTGGGCTTACAAACTCTAGAAGCCGGTGGCATGACAACGGAGTACGTGACGTTAGAATACCAAAACGACGCTAAGCTCTACGTACCTGTGGCCTCTCTGAACCTTATTGGACGTTATTCAGGTGGCGCTGAAGAGTCCGCACCGCTCCACAAACTCGGTGGTGAAGCTTGGGCGAAGGCTCGCCGCAAAGCCGCGGAGAAAGTTCGAGACGTCGCTGCAGAGCTACTTGACGTCTATGCTAAGCGAGAGCTTAAGCCTGGCTACAAGTTTAAACTGGATCGCGACCAGTACGCGACATTCAAGGCTGGATTCCCGTTTGAGGAAACCGATGACCAAGCACAGGCAATCAATGCGGTCATGTCAGATATGTGCCAACCAAAGGCAATGGACCGACTCGTCTGTGGTGATGTTGGTTTTGGTAAAACAGAAGTCGCCATGCGTGCAGCATTCGTATCAACTGACAATGGTAAGCAGGTAGCGGTATTGGTCCCAACGACACTGCTTGCACAACAACACTTTGAAAACTTCCGCGATCGATTCGCAAACCTGCCTATTCGGGTCGAGGTACTGTCACGCTTTAAGTCGGCGAAAGAACAAAAAGCCATTCTTCAAGATGTGGCTGACGGCAAAGTCGACATTGTGGTCGGCACGCACAAGCTATTATCAAGCGACATCCAGTTTAAAGATCTTGGGCTACTGATCGTCGATGAAGAGCACCGCTTTGGCGTTCGTCAGAAAGAAAAAGTGAAAGCCATGCGTGCGGATGTGGACATCCTTACTCTCACCGCGACACCGATTCCGAGAACACTCAATATGGCCATGAGTGGAATGCGTGATCTTTCAATCATTGCCACCCCGCCGGCTCGCCGTCTTGCTATAAAGACCTTTGTTCGACAAAGCGAAGACAGTGTAGTGCGAGAAGCGATACTGCGTGAGATCATGCGTGGTGGTCAGGTTTACTTCCTTCATAATCAAGTGGAAACCATAGAAAAAGTCGCAGCCGATCTTGAAAAGTTGGTCCCAGAAGCACGAGTAACCGTTGCACATGGCCAAATGCGTGAACGCGAACTTGAGCGCGTTATGAATGACTTCTATCACCAGCGCTTCAACCTGCTAGTCTGTACGACGATCATTGAAACGGGTATCGACGTTCCAACCGCGAACACGATTATCATGGACCGCGCAGACCACCTAGGTCTGGCCCAGCTTCATCAGCTTCGTGGACGAGTGGGTCGCTCCCATCATCAGGCCTACGCCTACCTTCTGACGCCACATCCAAAAGCCATGACCAAAGACGCAGTGAAGCGTCTCGATGCCATTGCTTCATTGGAAGATCTTGGCGCTGGATTCACCCTCGCGACTCACGATTTAGAGATCCGCGGCGCAGGTGAACTGTTGGGTGACGAGCAAAGTGGTCAGATTCAATCCGTTGGTTTCTCACTTTACATGGAGATGCTAGAGCAAGCAGTAGAGGCGTTAAAAGAAGGCAAAGAACCATCATTGGATGATCTCCTACGCGAACAGACCGAAGTTGAACTTCGTATTCCAGCTTTGCTCCCTGATGATTATATTCCTGACATCAACACGCGTCTGTCAATGTACAAGCGTATTGCCAGCGTGGGTAATGAAGATGAACTGAATGAACTCAAGGTGGAGCTTATCGATCGATTTGGTCTTCTTCCGGAAGCCGCCAAACACTTGCTTGAAGTCGCTAAAATGAAACTTCGTGGTGGTGACCTTAAAGTGAAGAAAGTAGAAGCCCATGAGAAAGGCGGCTATATTGAGTTTTATCCAGACGCTGACATTAACCCAGCCTTCTTGGTTAAACTACTTCAAGCGCAACCAACCAAGTTTGCAATGGAAGGACCAACGAAATTCAAGTTTATCGAAACGTTGACCGACCGCCGTAAGCGTTTGAACTACCTAAACAGCATGCTGGATGAATTTGAAGCGAATCGAATACCAGCTTAATTTTATGACTAGGTAGAGACTTGCCGAAACATAATGAAGGCGAATGCCACTAATTGTTTCGGCAACACTTTGTATTAATTGATATACTGGGTCCCACTCATCGACAGTGGCCATCTATGGAGAAACAATGAAAAAGCTGATCCCACTGCTAATGCTATTGGTTTCGATGCCAAGTTTGGCACAGAGACAATTTGACATAGAAGTGATCGTTTTTAAGCGCGCCGTCAATCCGGAAAAGGTCAATGAGTCATGGCCAAATGATATGCCAGACATCGACTTTAGTCGCGCTGGTTCCCTAAATGATTCAAGCTACCGTGCGTCTAAGGGGGTCCAAGCACTTCCGTCGGCTTCTTACCAGCTAAATGATGAAGTGGCTAAGCTACGTAATCACGCGGGTTACACCGTTCTAATGCACAAAGCATGGCGTCAGGGTGATAATGGCAAAGGCTCTGCTCCGGTTTTCCGATTCCGCGCAGGCAAAGATTTTTCCACTCAGTTTTATCCAGATGGCTCTGAAAAGGGAAGCAGCAGTAACACCTCTTCACCTGTAGATGGTGTAACGGAAGTCGCTATTGATAAGCCATTGTACGAGCTAGATGGCAAGCTACAAATCTACGTGCAGCATTACCTGTATGCCGAAGCTCAGCTTGATCTGAAATCTCCAAGTACCAAGCAGGTTATCGTCTCCGCGCCTATCGATGAAACACCAGCTGATGCAATAGAGTCTAACGATTTATCAGAGAACACAGCATCTGACGATGTTCAAGACAGCAATGTTATCGCTGGTAACTTAGCCTCTATCGAGCCGCAACGCGAGACACTTACTTTCTTAAAAGATTACCGCCTCGACCAAAAGCGTCGCATGCGCAGTAGTGAAACACACTACCTAGATCATCCACTGATGGGGATGATCATTCAGGTGAGACGCGTACAAAACTAACGCCAACTCACAGTTAAAGGGCTCGCTAACGCGGGCCTTTTTTATATGCGCATGACTTAGGTTTATACTTTAGCTATGAACACCAATTACACCATCTACACCAAACGGCTTTGCCTGCGCCTTCTGACGCCAGATGAAGCACCTATACTTGCAGACACCATATGCGCCTCTCCATCACTTCATCAATGGATAGATTGGTGTCATTCAGAATTTACTGAGTCCGAAGCACTCGACTTTATCGGAGCAACACGCCTTAACTGGGTTAAAGCTAACGCCTTTGGCTTTGCCATTTTCACAAGAAGCGACAATGAATTTCTAGGAATGGTCGCGCTCAACGAGTTCTACCACACCTTCAACATGGGCAGTCTTGGTTATTGGATGAAAGACAAAGCTCAGCAGAAAGGATACGCGGTAGAGGCTATGGAGGCTCTAGTGGAGTTCGCTTTTGCCCACCTGTTACTCACGCGCTTAGAGATCGTCTGCGACCCAGCCAATGAACCAAGTTATCGATTTGCCGAAAAGCTTGGCGCCACCTTCGAGTGCCTTGCAAAAAATCGTTATATCTTTAACGGTAAACCGCATGAAGGAATGGTGTTTTCACTATTGCCATCTGAGTGGAATCGTACATAGCGCTAACTTGAAGTGACGAGTGTCTATAGACATTCATTCAGACGAAAAAAAGGGAAGCCTAAGCTTCCCTTTTCTAACTTTGGATTGAGGAATTAGCCGTGGTTACGAATCCACTCATCCATATCTGTTTTCAGGTTGTCTGACTTAGTACCGAAGATAGCTTGAACACCACCAGATACTACAACTACACCTGCTGCACCAAGTTGCTTAAGCTTGTCTTGGTCAACGATTTCAGTGTCAGCTACTGCAACACGTAGACGTGTGATACATGCATCTAGACCTGTGATGTTAGCTTTGCCACCGAATGCTGCTACTAGTTCACCAGCCATTTCGTTGCCAGATACTGCTGCGCCTGCTTCTTCAGTCTCGTCTTCACGACCAGGAGTCTTAAGGTCCATCGCAGTGATTACAGCGCGGAATACGAAGTAGTAGATTGCAGCGTATACTAGACCAACACCGATCATCAGACCAATCTTCTGAGAGTTACCAGACAGAACTAGGAAGTCGATTAGACCGTGTGAGAATGAAGTACCGTGTACAAAACCTAGAGTGTTCGCAACAACGTATGCAGAACCAGCTAGTAGAGCGTGAATTCCGTATAGTACCGGAGCAACGAATAGGAATGAGAATTCGATTGGCTCAGTGATACCTGTTAGGAACGATGTTAGAGCAGCAGAAGCCATGATACCCATAACCTTCGCGCGGTTCTCTGGCTTAGCACAGTGTGCAATAGCGATTGCAGCAGCTGGTAGACCGAACATCTTGAACATGTAACCACCCGCTAGCTGACCGAAGCCATTACCAGCAGCACGAGACGCTTCGTCTGCAACTAGGTAACAAGTTAGTACGCCGTTTTGAGTTTCGCCTGCAGCGTTAACACAAGTACCTGCTTCGAAGAAGAATGGTACGTTCCAAACGTGGTGTAGACCGAATGGGATTAGAGAACGCTCAACAACACCGTAGATACCGAATGCTAGTTGTGGGTTTTGCTCAGCTGCCCAGTGAGAGAATGCACCGATTGCAGAACCGATTGGTGGCCATACGATAGACAGTACGATACCAAGTGCGATTGCAGTGAAACCAGTAATGATTGGCACAGCACGCTTACCAGCGAAGAAGCCAAGGTATTCTGGAAGTTGAATCTTGAAGAAACGGTTGAATGCCCAAGCAGCCACACCACCGACAAGGATACCACCTAGTACACCTGTATCGATTTTTTCAACGCCCATAACACCAGCCATTACGCTAAGCGTAGCAGTCATGATGCCGTAACCAACGATAGCTGCAAGACCTGCAACACCGTCGTTGTTAGTAAAGCCTAGTGCAACACCTACAGCAAATAGCAGTGCCATTTGGCCGAATACTGAACCACCAGCTTGTTCCATTAGGTTTGAAACCACCTCTGGAATGAAGCCTAGGTTAGCAGCACCTACCCCAAGTAGAATACCTGCAACTGGTAGTACCGATACTGGTAGCATCAGAGACTTACCAACTTTTTGCAGGTTAGCAAAAAGGTTCTTAAACATGTTTATGCTCCTGATAAAGTTATTAGTATTATGGGCTCTAACGGCACACCCCCGTAGCCTAAATGTTAGCACCCATAGAAAATGTAACCACGATTCGAATTATATTTTCTGCCTCTAAATATATCTTGATGACCCTCAAGGTTTCTACACACTTACGAAATTTAGTTTCAAAACTACGCATGGATCACGTTTCAAACGGGCTTGTGTAATGGTTTTCAGAACTAATAAGTCATTGAAATTAATGCAATAAATAATTACATCAATTAATTTTACGGGGTGAATAAAATACACTCTTAAGTTATTTTACGTAACATAATTACAGTTTGTGCTGAATCACTTCTTTTTTCTCAACAGATTTCGTTAACGTTAAATTAATTTGATATTTTCAAATTTTTTCGACAAAAAAGGCGCAAACTGCGCCTTTTCTAATCGGTTGTATCTGAGTTGTTATTTCCTAACGCAAAAAAAGATCCTGATAGTTTTTGCTGGTTTTTTCTCCAACTTCCGACAGCGATACCCCTTTTAGCTGAGCAATATAGGCAGCAACCTCCACTACGTAGGCCGGTTGATTCTCTTTGCCACGATGCGGAATTGGTGCGAGATAAGGAGAGTCTGTTTCAATAAGCAGCCTTTCAAGCGGTAATTGTTTCACGACCTCTTTAAGCTCTTTGGCTTGTCTGAAAGTGACAATGCCTGAAATGGAGATATAGAACCCGAGATCCATGGCTGCTTCAGCAAAAGGCAGATCCTCGGTAAAACAGTGGATCACACCACCACACTTGTCCGCCCCGCCATTACGAAGAATGGATAACGTGTCTTCGCGCGCGTTTCTAGTATGGATAATTAGCGGTTTATTGACATCCACCGCCACCTCAACTTGCTGCTCAAAACGCTTTTTTTGCAGCTCAGCCGTTTCTGGTTGATAGTGGTAGTCTAAACCCGTTTCACCGACAGCAACGACCCTGTCATTGGCAACGTACTTCTTAAACTGCTCCAAAGAAAAAGTACTCTCCACATCGAGTGGATGCACACCACAAGATGCCATGATCTCAGGGTATGGCTTGATTAGCTCCATCATATTTGGAAATGAGTCAAGCGTAACGCCGACAGATAAAAGCTTGTCAACGTTAGCGGCTTTTGCTTTTTTAAGTACATCTTCGATGCCATCATGCAGCTCTTCATAGTTCAGCTTATCGAGATGGCAATGGGAATCTACAAACATAAAGTCTTCTTCGTGCGTAAGAATTTAAAGATACTGACAGCCCTATTCGGCTTCAGCAAATGAAAGCTCTCGGCATAATAATGAACAACTATGCCGAGGATAGTGAGCGTTAATTTAAGCGGTTAAGAAAGAGTATAGCCAATTAGTCACGAGTAACTCGGCATTTAGCCCGCTAGACTCGCTAAGTTGCTTTTTGAGCTCTGCCAAGGATTCAGATTGCTTAAACAAACTCTGATAGGAATATAACGATGCTAGTTGAGCAGCTTCAGGAATCATCTCGCCTTGGTCAAGACCTAACGACTGCTTTTGAGCACTAGCCAATACCAACCACAACCATGAAAGCTGTTCATCAAAGGGGACGTCACTTTTCAAGAATACATTCATAAAGGCTGTCACGTCCGCATTGCGATTCGTTACAGCGCTTAAAAATGCCGAGAGCAGTGTATCTAACTCTTTTTCTCTACCCTGTTCCACAAACAACTTTATCGCTAAAGGTTCAGACTGACATAGGTAAGCAATTCGAAGAGAAATACGCTTTCCTAATTGTGCGCTGACCCAGTCAACAGATTGAGCTTGAGACGGAGCAGAAAGATGCCAAACCTCACATCGGCTGCGAATAGTGGGCAGCAAACGCTGGGCATGTTCTGTCGTTAGGATGAACACACAATTGCTAGGTGGTTCCTCTAGAGTCTTAAGTAGTGCATTGGCAGCGGAAACATTCATGCGCTCGGCTTGAGGCAGGATAATCAATCGATATCCACCAAACTGAGACGACTCAAGAGCCCATTTATTCGCTTGTCTAATTTGCTCAACCGATAGGTTCTTTTTATCTTTCTCAGGTTCAACGAAGTGAACGTCAGGGTGAGAATCAGAAGCGATCAGGCTGCAAGCATGACAAAAGCCGCACGGCTCCGAAGCATCGTTCTGACACATTAAACCTGCGACATATCGCTCAACTAGAGCCTCGGGTCCCAAGCCAATCTTAGCTTGGATCAGCATTGCTCCTGGAATATGCTGCCTCTCAAGGTTCCCCTTGAGCTTTTGCCACAGATCAGCCTGCCATGGATAGTCCTGCATACTTGCTCCTACTGCGCGGTCAACCAAGCTTGCACAGCATGGCGAATGTCCGCTTGAACCGATTCCATATCTTGGCTTGCATCGATAATCACAATGCTCGAATCCGAATTTGCCAATTCTAAGTAGCGTTCGCGGGTGCGGTCGAAAAATGAAATATCCATTTTCTCAATTCGGTCTAGCTCACCTCTACCACGCGCTCGCTCAAGGCCGAGTCTTGGGTCAAGATCTAGATACAGGGTGAGGTCTGGCTTAAAGTCGCCAAGTGCGATCTCTTTAAGCGAAGACATAATATGCTTATCGATTTGACGACCACCGCCTTGGTAGGCTTGAGAAGAGAGATCATGTCGATCACCAATAACCCAAGTGCCAGACTCAAGAGCAGGTTTGATCACTGTTTCCACTAATTGAATTCGAGCGGCATACATTAACAGCAACTCAGAGCGATCTTGAAGAATCTCCCCTTCTTGCTCTTCTTTTACCAAGGCACGCATTTTTTCAGCCAAGGCCGTACCACCAGGCTCGCGAGTATTTTCAATAGAATCAATGCCTGCTGCTTCTAACTCAGAGCGTAACACACTGATTGCTGAACTCTTACCTGCGCCTTCTAGGCCCTCGATTACGATAAATTTGCCTTGGTTCATTTTCGACTTCTTAGTTGTTTTAGATACTGTTGGACCGCGCGGTTGTGGTCTCTTAAATTCTTTGAAAAGACATGGCCACCTGTACCGCTAGCCACGAAATATAGATAGTCGCTGTCTTCCGGATTTACTGACGCCATGATAGATGCTTTACCAGGCATTGCAATTGGCGTTGGTGGTAAGCCATTAATGACATAGGTATTGTATGGCGTTGCTTCTCGAAGATCTTTCTTACGAATGTTGCCATCATATCTATCGCCCATGCCGTAGATCACCGTTGGGTCGGTTTGCAGGCGCATACCGATGTTTAGGCGATTAACGAACACAGACGCCACACGTTCGCGCTCTGATGGTACTGAGGTCTCTTTCTCGATAATAGATGCCAAAATCAAGGCTTCGTACTCGTTCTTTAGTGGAAGCTTATCTTGTCGCTGCTCCCAACTTTCCGAAAGTACCTTGTTTAACTTTCTGTTAGCGCGCTTTAAAATATCAAGGTCACTATCACCCACGGAGTAATGATAGGTTTCTGCAAGGAAGAGCCCTTCTAAGCGTTCGTGCTCGATGCCTAGCTCTTGCGCTATCGCTTTTTCGTCCATTTCAAGCGTTTTGTGCTCTAGGTAATCTGCATTAGCAAACTGTTCACGCCATTCTTTAAAGGTAGAGCCTTCAATAAAGGTAATCGCAAGTTGGTACTCTTTACCCTCGATAACCGCGTCAATCGCCTCTTTAAACGTCATAGTCGGCTTCAGTTCGAATGTTCCAACCTTAATTTGCGTGAGCTCTGGATGGAAGCGGCGAACTAATTCGGCAAATGGCGTAGGCTCAATCCATTGATTACCCTCAAATGTCGCCATTAGCGTATTGAGACTGTTGCCGCGCTCTACGGTAATCAGTGTTGGCTCTTCAAGGTTCAGAGGCTGGTTAACAAAATCCTGCACGCTATTTTTAACATGAACAAAGCCGCCTACTGCTACTGCTGCAAGTATGATGACGAGCAATAAAAACTTCTTTAGCACAGACTTAATTTCTCCTGAATCTGTTTTGTTATTGGACCGATAGACAGACCAACTTCCCTAATTTTAGTGATGGGTGCAACCCCCAGAATACAATTGGTAACGAAAACTTCTTCGGCCGCAAGGAGATCTTCAAGTTCGAAGTGCCCAACGTTAACTGCAATACCCAGTAACGTCAGCTCCTCAATCACGACCTCACGCATGACACCAGCAACTCCGGCAACACTAAGGTCTGGTGTAAACACTTGATTGTTGTTCACCCAGAATACGTTAGCCATTGTGGTTTCAATCACTTTGCCGTTAAAGTCGAGCACAATGCCATCAAGATGACCACTAGATTCAACATTTTCCTTAGCTAAAATCTGTTCCAGTCTATTATTGTGCTTGAGTCCAGCCAGCAAAGGATTATGCCCAAGTCGTACATCCGAGATTGATAGTTCCAAGCCATTTTCACGAATTTCATGGTAGTTCGGTGGAAAATCGAAGCTACTTACCGTAACAAAAGGACCTTTAGTTACCTTAGTACTGTAACCGCGGCCACCTTGGCCGCGACTTACATGCAGTTTTATGCCAGCTTCACTTGCATCAGACGCATGTGACTCGATCTCCAACCGCAGAGCATGCCAGTCTACCGGCGCGATCTTAAGACACATCAGCGCCTTTTCCATACGAGTGACGTGACGTTCCCACAACTGAAGTTTGCCATATCGCGTCAATATGGTTGTAAAGCAACCGTCACCGTATTGAAAACTTCTATCCGTGACCGCAACATGGTCAATCTTCTGGCCATTTCGCCAAAACATGTTGATTCCTTTAAATAACAAAACGGCTCAATGCTAAGCATCAAGCCGTTCGAATACAAGTCTCTTATGCGATTACCGCGGTTTACATCTTCTTGAAGATAAGCGAACCGTTAGTACCACCAAAACCAAATGAGTTACAAAGTGCATATTCCATATCCACTTTACGTGCGGTAAATGGCACTAAGTCAACATCACATTCAGGATCAGGGTTATCTAGGTTAATCGTTGGTGGAACAATTTGGTCAACCAAAGACATGATGGTAATGATAGCTTCAGCCGAGCCCGCAGCACCCAATAGGTGACCTGTCATAGACTTGGTAGAAGAAACCAGTACTTTCTTCGCGCCTTCCTCACCAAGTGCACGTTTAATGCCCTTGATTTCCGCCACATCACCTGCAGGAGTTGATGTACCGTGTGCGTTAACATAACCAATCTGTTCGCCAGTGATACCAGCGTCACGCAGTGCTGCTTCCATTGCAAGCGCACCACCAGAGCCATCTTCGCTTGGAGACGTCATGTGGTAAGCGTCACCGCTCATACCAAAGCCAACAAGCTCTGCATAGATTTTAGCGCCACGTGCTTTTGCGTGTTCGTACTCTTCTAGTACTAACATACCTGCACCATCACCTAGCACGAAGCCGTCACGATCAACATCCCATGGACGAGATGCTTTTTGAGGCTCATCATTGCGAGTTGATAGCGCCTTCGCTGCGCCAAAGCCCGCCATGCCGAGTGGTGTAGATGCTTTTTCAGAACCACCAGCAACCATTGCTTCTGCATCACCATAAGCGATCATACGAGCAGCGTGGCCGATGTTATGTAGGCCTGTTGTACATGCTGTAGAGATAGCAATGTTAGGACCACGTAATCCAGCAAGAATAGAAAGTTGGCCAGCAACCATGTTTACAATAGTCGAAGGGACAAAGAAAGGACTTACACGACGAGGGCCTTTCGATACCAACGCTTGATGTCCCGCTTCAATTAGGTCAAGACCACCGATACCAGAACCGATAGCCACACCGACACGGTGTTGGTTTTCTGGAGTGACTTCAAGACCAGAGTCTTTGAGTGCGTGCATACCTGCTACGATGCCGTACTGGATAAACAAATCCATTTTCTTAGCATCTTTTTTAGACACGTATTCACTACCGTCAAAGTCTTTAACTAAGCCAGCGAAACGAGTAGAGAAATCGGTTGTATCGAAATGTTCAATATTTACGATACCACTCTTGCCTTCAAGAAGGGCTTTCCATGAAGATTCTACGCTGTTGCCTACCGGCGACAACATACCCATGCCAGTGACAACAACACGACGCTTGGACACGATTTTTTCTCCGGGATATTTATGATTCTATATGAAAGGATAGAAGACGTTTTAAAAAAACACAGGCGGCCAAGGAGGCCGCCTAGAAAGAGATATTACTGAGCGCTGTTTACGTAGTCGATAGCAGCTTGAACAGTAGTGATCTTCTCAGCTTCTTCATCAGGAATCTCAGTGTCGAATTCCTCTTCTAGAGCCATTACTAGCTCAACTGTGTCTAGAGAGTCAGCACCTAGATCGTCAACGAAAGAAGCTTCGTTTTTAACTTCTGCTTCGTCCACACCTAGCTGTTCAACAATGATTTTCTTTACGCGTTCTTCGATGTTGCTCATTTTAATTTTCCTTTACAGATTTCGCTCTATGCGATGTTTCCGTAGTTTATTCGAACTGTTGAAAGTTGCAAGGGGGTCCTTGCTGGTCAAACCACAATTTTAGCGAATTTAACCGAAATTCAGTACATTTTTGACTTAAATCATGCACAAATGTTGCACAGATCAAACCATGTACATGCCACCATTTACGTGAAGTGTTTCACCTGTGATGTATGCCGCTTCTGGCGATGCAAGAAATGCAACAGCTGAAGCGATTTCACGTGGGTCACCTAAACGACCAGCAGGCACGTTGGCTAGTGTAGCAGCTCGTTGCTCATCATTCAGTGCTTTTGTCATATCTGTTTCGATAAAACCTGGTGCAACTGTGTTCACCGTCACACCGCGTGAAGCAACTTCACGAGCCATAGACTTGGTGAAACCGATTACGCCTGCTTTTGCAGCAGCATAGTTGGTTTGACCAGCGTTACCCATTGTACCAACGACAGAACCCACGTTGATGATGCGACCCTGACGCTTCTTCATCATACCGCGCAACACAGCTTTAGATAGGCGGAAGATAGACGTTAGGTTAGTGTCCATGATATCTGTCCACTCATCGTCCTTCATACGCATTAATAGGTTATCGCGAGTGATACCAGCGTTGTTAACAAGAATGTCGATCGCGCCAAATTCATCGTTGATTTGCTTAAGAACAGCTTCGATCGAGTCAGTATCTGTCACGTTTAGCGCTAGGCCTTTGCCATTTTCACCTAAGTACTCGCTGATAGCAGCTGCACCGTTATCTGATGTCGCCGTACCAATTACTGTTGCACCGCGCTCTACCAGTAGCTCTGCAATTGAGCGACCAATACCACGGCTTGCACCTGTTACTAAGGCAATCTTGCCTTCAAGGTTCATCATTATTGGATTCCTTATTATTTTGCAGCTTCGAGTGACGCAGCGTCATTTACCGCAGCCGCACTCAATGTCTTAACAATGCGTTTTGTTAGGCCAGTTAACACTTTACCTGGACCAAGTTCCAACAGTTTCTCAACACCTTGCTCGCTCATTTTCTCAACGCCTTCAGTCCAACGAACTGGGCTATGAAGCTGGCGAACTAGCGCGTCTTTAATTTTTGCTGGGTCGGTTTCTGTTTCAACATCAACGTTGTTGATGACTGGAACCGAAGGTGCGTTGAACTCAATCGCTTCAAGCGCAACCGCGAGCTTTTCTGCTGCTGGTTTCATCAGCGCGCAGTGAGAAGGTACCGACACTGGCAATGGTAGCGCGCGCTTCGCACCCGCTTCTTTACATAGTGCGCCAGCTCGCTCTACTGCTGCTTTGTTACCAGCAATAACAACCTGACCTGGTGAGTTAAAGTTCACTGGGGAAACCACTTCACCTTGTGCGGCTTCTTCACATGCTTTAGCAATCGACTCATCATCTAGACCGATGATGGCATACATCGCGCCAACGCCAGCAGGAACGGCTTCTTGCATCAATTGACCGCGAAGTTCAACAAGTTTGATTGCTTCTTTGAAGTCAATGACACCAGCACACACTAGCGCTGAATACTCACCTAGGCTGTGACCCGCTACGAGTTTAGGCTGAGCAAGACCCTGCTCTTGCCATACACGCCAAATAGCTACAGAAGAAGCTAATAGCGCAGGCTGCGTGCGATGTGTTTGATTTAAATCTTCTGCTGGGCCGTTTTGAACCAATGCCCATAGGTCGTAACCAAGTGCTTCAGATGCTTCCGCAAATGTCGCTTTTACGATCTCATGTTGCTCGCCTAGCTCTGCTAGCATGCCAACTGTTTGTGAACCCTGACCTGGGAACACGATTGCAAAATTACTCATCGTTATTTCCTTAAACAACGCAATCTATGACTTTTATATCGTTCGGTGTTCGTGAGGTTAGAAGCGAACTAACGCTGACCCCCAGGTAAAACCACCACCAAACGCTTCTAATAGAAGGTTCTGTCCACGCTTAATGCGACCATCGCGAACCGCCTCATCTAAGGCCGTTGGTACGGTTGCTGCCGAAGTATTACCGTGGCGATCAAGTGTTAGGACGACTTGATCCATCGACATACCCAGTTTTTTCGCGGTTGCCGAAATGATGCGATAGTTCGCTTGATGAGGAACCAACCAATCGAGGTCCTCTTTGCTCATATCGTTCGCGCTTAGTGTATCTTTAACTAGTTTCGATAGCTGAGTAACGGCAACTTTGAATACTTCGTTACCCGACATGTTCAGCCACTTATCGAGTTCACCGCCACGTACAGGCATTTCAAGACTGAGAAGATCTCCAAAACGACCATCTGCATATAAATGCGTCGAAATGATGCCTGGCTCTTCACTAGCACCCAAAACCACAGCACCGGCTGCATCACCGAATAGGATGATGGTTGAGCGATCAATTTCTTCGACCGTTTTAGATAGACAATCTGAGCCAATCACCAATACGTTTTTACACATTCCTGAACGGATATGTTGATCAGCAACTGACAGCGCGTATACAAAACCTGTACATGCTGCAGCCATATCAAAAGCAGGGCAACCTTGAATGCCAAGTTTTGCTTGAACTTGACAAGCCGACGAAGGAAAAGCGTGGCTACTACTTGTTGTTGCAACAATAATTAGATCGATATCATTCTTATCGATGCCCGCCATCTCAATGGCTTTCAGGGAAGCTTCGTAGCCCATGTCTGCAACGGTTTCGTCCTCTGCAGCGATTCTACGTTCTTTAATACCTGTGCGAGTAACGATCCATTCATCTGTCGTATCTACCATTTTCTCTAGATCTGCATTGGTGCGGATCTGAGACGGCAGGTAGCTGCCTGTACCTAAAATTTTGCTATACATGAAGACTAATACTGCCTCTCGAGTAACACTGCTTCTAGACGATCGCTTATTTGGTTTGGCACTTGGCGTTTAACCTCGTGAACCGCTTCGCCTATCGCATTAACAAGCGCTGAAACATCAGCACTTCCGTGGCTTTTTATGACAATGCCGCGCAATCCTAACAAACTTGCCCCGTTATACTGGTCGGGGTTCAGTGCTTTAACTTCGTTTAATACATCAGAAAACAGCAATCTAGCCAACCAACCCTTGATTGTAGAGGTGGATAATTTGGCTTTAAGTTTGTTGATAATAAATTGCGCAGTTCCTTCGCAAGCTTTCAATGTTGTGTTACCAACAAAGCCATCGCAGACAATGACATCTGCGCTGTCGCTGAGTAACTCATTTCCTTCAACGAATCCAATATAGTTAATAGATCGGCATTGTGTCAGCATTTCTGAGCAACGTTTGACGAGATCGTTACCTTTTATTTCTTCTGCACCGATATTCAATATTGCGACTCTAGGGCTTCGTCCAAGATGTTGCTCGGCAAGTGCGCTTCCCATTACAGCAAACTGAAATAGAGAATCGGCATCGACAGACGCATTTGCCCCAAGATCTAACATCCAGGTTTTTCTGCCTTGTGCAGTAGGTAGAGCGGAGACTAACGCAGGTCTATCTATACCAGGGAGGAGCTTAAGACGGAATCTTGATAGTGCCATTAGCGCACCGGTATTACCGCCGCTTACACACGCGTCAGCCTGCTCGGATTCAACTAAATCAATCGCTATACGCATAGACGTATCTTGACTGTTTCTAAGGGCGAAGGAAGGCTTTTCGGAATTCGAAATGACTCGGTCACTATGCATGACCGTAAGACGGTTACTGTTTTGGTAACCTAGGTGTTTGAGTTGCGTGTTTATTGACGGCTCGTCGCCAACAAGCACCACTTTTAGCTCTGGGAAAAGCGACAGTGCCTGCACGGCGGCAGGCACTGTTACGGAAGGACCGAAGTCCCCGCCCATTGCATCAAGTGCAACGGTTATATTATGCAAAGGTCAACCTTACTTGTTGATAACCTTTTTGCCACGGTAGTAACCGTCAGCAGTCACGTTGTGACGTAGGTGAGTTTCACCTGAAGTTGCGTCTACAGATAGTGCAGCTGAAGTTAGCGCATCATGTGAACGACGCATGCCACGCATAGAACGTGACTTCTTGCTTTTTTGTACGGCCATGGACCCTACTCCTATGTTAGTAATTTAAACGTCAGTAACTCTGTTACTCACGCTTTAAGCTCTTTAAAACATCAAATGGATTTGGCTTTTCTTCTGGAACCTCTTCCGGAATATCTCCAAACACCATGTTGTTTGAGTCAACGCTACAATCTGCTATATCGTGCATTGCGACTTGAGGCAGGTTTAAGATGAACTCGTCTTCAACTAGTTGTATGAGATCGACCTCACCGTACTCATTAAGATCTACCAAATCGTAATCTTCCGGTGCTTCCTCTTCACTCTTCTCACTATAGTAAGGAGTATAAGTGAATTGGACTTCACACAGGTGTGTGAAAATCTCATTACAACGCTGACATTCCAAATCAACTTCGATGTTAGCTTTACCAGAGATAACAACAAGTCGCTGTTCATCATGCCCAAAGGACAATGTCACTTCAGCATCGCGTTTTACGCTACTAACTGACTCGTGCAAACGCTTAAAAAGGCTGACTTGGATGATGCCATCATAGTCGAGTCTTTTTTGTGCCGTCTTACCCGGGTCAACACTTCGCGGTATTTTTACCTTTTGCATAGGGCGCGAATATTATCTTCCAAAACGGATTTAGTCAAAGAAAAAGGCGAAAAAGTTGTACTTTTTTTGCCTACAGATTAAGAATCTAACAATATGTCCAGAAACTGCAATTATGATAAGAAAACTGAGCCCAAAATGAAATCCACAAGACTCATTTTAGCGTCCACTTCTCCCTTCCGTGCTGAGCTTTTGAACAAATTGGCACTAGAGTTTGAAGCGAAGGCACCCAATGTAGATGAAAAAGCCCACTCAAGCGAGTCTGCAGAGCAGTTAGTACAGCGTCTTGCACTTGAAAAAGCGCAAGCCCTCAGAGCGGAGCCCGATGCTATCGTTATTGGAAGCGATCAAGTGTGCGTCATCGATGGCCAGATTATCGGTAAACCGCTCAACAGAGAAAATGCCGTAAATCAACTCTCTCAACAGAGCGGTAAAACCATTCGTTTTTATACGGGTCTTGCCGTCTACAATACCGAAACCGGCACCTCAGACGTCACAGTCGACACATTCGATGTCAGCTTCAGAAACCTAACACAAAAGCAGATCGAGCGTTACGTCGATATTGAGCAACCCTTCTACTGTGCTGGCAGCTTTAAAAGTGAAGGGCTTGGTATCACTTTATTTAGTGCGTTAAATGGTAAGGATCCAAACACCCTAGTCGGACTGCCACTGATCGATTTGATCACCATACTAGAAAAGCACGGAATCTCCCCGCTTGCCTAAGCGTTGGCTGACCATTAACAAAAAAGCGAAGCTGTAAAGAGCTTCGCTTTTCTACAAATCGCATCACCGAAAATCATTGCATCGTTTTCAGCTTATCCAGAGCGCGTTGTAGCTTAGGTTCCATCTCAGCGTGGATTTCCATTTTTTCTTCTTTGCCTGGGTGCATGAAAATGATATTTGCAGCGTGTAAGAAGAGTCGATCGAGACCTACCTTTGCGGTATACGCATCAAATCGACGGTCCCCGTATCGATCATCCCAAGCTATCGGGTGTCCAGTATATTGCGTGTGGACGCGAATCTGATGCGTTCGACCGGTGATAGGGCTTGCCTGAATCAAGGTTGCCTGCTCGTAAGACGAAAGAACTTTGAAACGAGTTTCCGATGCTTTTCCGTTCGGGTTCACTCTAACAATACTGTTCACTTCATTTTTCAGAAGTGGCGCTTTCACCACCTTACAGCTCGGCTTCCATGTGCCCATCACCAACGCATAGTAGTATTTCTGAACCGTCTTCTCACGGAATTGGGCTTGCAGGTGACGAAGCGCAGAGCGCTTTTTCGCGACCAGCAGAATACCTGAGGTATCTCTGTCTATACGATGCACCAACTCAAGAAATCGAGCTTGCGGTCTTAGCGCACGCAGTGCTTCGATTGCACCGAACTTAAGACCACTCCCGCCATGCACAGCTAACCCTGATGGCTTGTTCAACACCAAAATGTGATCATCTTCATAGATGATCTGGGATTCAAGCTGCGCCACCTTGTTGAGATTGGTGTTGAGCGGTGCTTCAGGCTCTTTCTCTTCTATAGTTACAGGTGGAATACGAACCAAATCGCCTGCTTGCAATTTATATTCTGCCTTCACTCGCTTTTTATTTACGCGCACTTCTCCCTTGCGCACAATTCGGTACACAACACTCTTTGGGATGTTTTTTAGTTGGTTACGCAGAAAGTTATCTATGCGTTGGCCAGCCATATCGTCATCGATGTCGACGAATTGGACTTTTGTTCTTATTTCACTCATTTCGTCATTATAACACTCAAACTCTCAAGAAAAGAACGCTTTCTAAATGTTGATTGCCTAAGGTTTGGTAGAGAAAACCTGTCAAAGTTGTCGGAATGAAACCTTTTGGACAAGTTGTGGATAGTTTTTAACCACCCAAGGACGAGGTTTCCCCCGCCCACATTTTTGCCCATTTAAATCAGTACATTATCCGTACAGACACGATAAAAGCTTGGTTTTTTTCTGTGGTTTAGACTAAAGCTGATTGCTGATATTTGGTTGCGCTGCTATAGTTCACAGCTGCAATGGATAATTAGATTCGATTTTCTATTTGTCGCTATTATCTTTGAGCAATTAAATGTTGAGTAGACCGCTTAGTATTGAAACGCAGCAACTGGCATAAGACGTTGATAGCTAGGCCTTCCTTGTCACCTACTCACGTACTCGTGTTTGAGTAATACCGCCACAGACGCGGATCACACAGCCTCAGTCCTGTGTGATGACTGTAGTGCCCACGAGCATCCCTTCCAGCCGGGAGGCTGCATTAAATAAAGCCATGGGATCAGGCACCGCGAGTTACGAAACCTGTGACAAGAGCAATGATGAAAACAAAGAAAATACAACGAGAATTTCTGTAATGAAAAGAATGTTAATCAACGCAACTCAAAAAGAAGAGTTGCGTGTTGCTTTGGTTGACGGTCAGAAACTGTTCGATCTTGATATCGAAAGCCCTGGCCATGAGTCAAAGAAAGCAAATATCTACAAAGGACGTATCACTCGAGTTGAGCCTAGCCTAGAGGCCGCATTCGTTGACTACGGTGCCGAACGCCACGGTTTCCTCCCTCTTAAAGAAATTGCAAAAGAATACTTCCCACAAGGTTATACCTACCAAGGTCGTCCAAGCATCAAAGATGTATTGAGCGAAGGCCAGGAAGTCATCGTGCAAGTTGAAAAAGAGGAGCGTGGTAGCAAAGGTGCTGCACTGACAACGTATATCTCTCTAGCAGGTAGCTACTTAGTTCTTATGCCTAACAACCCTCGTGCTGGCGGTATTTCTCGTCGTATCGAAGGTGAAGAGCGCACTGAACTTAAAGCAGCACTGAGCACACTTGAACTACCTCAAGGTATGGGTCTAATCGTCCGTACTGCAGGCGTAGGTAAGAGTGCCGAAGAGCTCGAGTGGGATTTACGTTTCCTTCTAAACAACTGGGAAAATATTAAGGGCGCAGCGGACCAAAACCCTGCTCCGTTCCTAATTCACCAAGAAAGTAACGTTATCGTCCGCGCACTGCGTGACTATCTACGTCGCGACATAGGTGAAATCCTTATTGATAGCAACACGATTTACGAGCGCGCGCGCCAACATATTCAATTGGTACGCCCAGACTTCGTAAACCGCGTTAAGAAGTACGACAACGAAGTACCGCTATTTAGTCACTACCAAATCGAAAGCCAGATCGAATCTGCCTTCCAACGTGAAGTTCGCCTACCTTCTGGTGGCTCTATTGTTATCGACCCAACAGAGGCGCTTACCTCTATCGATATCAACTCTGCACGTGCAACAAAAGGTAGTGATATCGAAGAGACAGCTCTCAACACTAACTTAGAAGCGGCAGATGAGATTGCTCGTCAATTGCGTCTTCGTGACCTTGGTGGTTTGGTTGTTATCGACTTTATTGATATGACGCCAGTTCGTCACCAACGTGAAGTTGAAAACCGTCTGAGAGAAGCGGTTCGTATCGACCGTGCTCGCGTACAAATCGGTCGTATTTCTCGCTTCGGTCTTCTTGAGATGTCTCGCCAACGCTTGAGCCCGTCTCTTGCAGAAGCAAGCCACCACATCTGTCCACGTTGTAGTGGTACTGGTGTTGTACGTGATAACGAATCTCTCGCACTTTCTGTACTTCGTTTGATCGAAGAAGAAGCACTAAAAGACAACACATCGCAGGCTTTAGCGATTGTTCCTGTGCCTATCGCTTCTTACCTATTGAACGAAAAACGTCGCTCGATCAACCATATTGAGCGCGTTCAAGAAGTGAAGATCACCATCGTTCCAGATTCAGACATGGAAACGCCGCATTTTGAGGTTATCCGTGTACGTGAAGGCGAAGAGCAAGATCTCCTGTCTTACCTGCTACCTAAGAAGCTAGAAGCGCTGCGTGAAGCTGAAGCTAAAGAAGCCGGTGAATCAGAAGTGAAGCCGCGTAAGGTTGAGCAACCAGCCCTTCAAGGCTTTGCAACTCCAACGCAAACTGCGCCAACACCAGCGCCAAAAGCGCCTGAGAAGAAACCAGCTGCTGAGCCTAAAGCTGAGAAGCCAGGCCTATTCTCTCGTATTCTTTCTGCAATCGGTTCTCTATTCGCTTCACCTGAAGCAGAGAAGAAAGAGCCAGAGAAGAAAGAAGAAACAAACAAAAACCGCAACAATCGTTCGCGCCGTAACCGCAACAACGATCAACGCCGTCGCAACAACAAAGAGTCTCGTGACAACGATCGCAACAAGAATCGTCGTAACAAGCCTAACCGTGACCGCGATGAAGAGAAAGAGACGCAAAGCAACGCTCAACAAGAGCCACGCAAATCTCAGAACCGTCGTAACAAGCAGCAAGACCGCCGCAATAAGAAGCGAGACGAAGCCGCTAACAAATCGAAGGTTGAAGAGCAAGGTAAGCAAATCGCTGCTGACGTACAAGCAGAGAAGAAGAGCCCTCGTTCAGAAGATAAGCGCTCAGAAGAGAAAACTGCCAAAGTTAAAGAGCGTCGTCAACGTCGCAAACTGACTAAGCAAGTTCGCGTTAAAGACCAGAATGCCAAACAGGAAGAGTTAGCAGAGCAACAAAATGTCGCAGCTGTAACTCAAGCGCCTGTTGAAAAACCACAAGCGCCAGAAGCGTCTAACGAAGCTGGGGCAAAAGAGGAAGGTAAGCAGCGTCGCAACCGTCGTTCTCCACGTCACCTACGTGCAAGTGGTCAACGTCGTCGTCGTGGTCGTGATCGCCGCCCTAACCCATTCCGTCTTCGCAAAGGTGGCGTTGCTTCACCAGAAATGGCAATGGGTAAAGTGATGCCAAGTTACGGTATTACCAAGCCTAAGGCGAAAACAAAACCTGAAGCGGAAGTGAAAGAAGTTACTGTCAACGTAACTGGTATGGCGATGCCAGAGATGGCAATGGGTAAAGTCATTGTTATGCGCAAACCAGAGCCAGTCGCGACGCCAGAAGTTGCTGCTGACGTCGTTGAGACGCCGGTGGTTACCGAAGCACCTAAAGCCGTTGAGACTCCAGTTGTTGAAGCTCCTGTGGTTGAAGCACCTGTTGCTGACACACCAGTAACTGAATCTACGACTACACCTGACTCTAACGTTTCAGAAGAAGTCGTAGAGGTTGTTGCTGAAGCGCCGAAAGCACAAGAGCAAGCTCCAGTCGAAGCTAAGTCAGCTGAACCAGAAGTCACTGCAAAAGCAAGCTTCAAAGGCCATGCTAGTGCGCCAATGGCGAAAGCAGAAGGCAAGCAAGAGCTGGGTGAAATCATCATTAACGCTGCACCAGTAAAAACTGAACGTTACCAGCAGAAAGGTGCTGGTAGCCAAGTCGCTACAAATGCTGCATCAGCGGCGATGACAAAACCTAACTATTAATTGCTAGTCAGTTAGACTAACTAAACGATAAGGGCTGCTATATTGCAGCCCTTATTTTTATCTACAGAAATTTCCGTCACATTTTCTTTCAATATTGAACTTCTCGGTACAATTCTGTAGCATGCCCGACTTTGACTGTTTCATTAGCAATGCATCTTGTCTATAACCATCGAGATATAGATAGCGACGGTAAATTAGTCCTTTTTTGCTCACTGTTAATACGGTTGACACATTTTGAATGTCGAATGTGTGCTGGATGAAATGGATGTTAAACCAACAACATAAGTACGATTAATTTCATGTTTGAATTCCCACAGTTTTCTAAGCACTCAGTAAAGAATGACGTATTGTCAGGTCTGACTGTTGCTCTTGCGCTTGTTCCTGAGGCGGTTGCTTTTGCGTTCGTTGCAGGCGTTGACCCTATGGTTGGCTTGTACGCTGCCTTTATCGTCGGTTTGGTTACCTCTATCTTCGGTGGACGCCCAGGCATGATCTCTGGTGCGACAGGCGCAATGGCCGTTGTTATGGTTAGCCTTGTAGCTACTCACGGCGTTCAGTACTTGTTTGCCGCTATTATGTTAGCGGGTCTGTTTCAGATCAGTGCTGGCATCTTTAAGCTCGGCAAATTTATCCGTATCGTACCGCATCCGGTAATGATCGGCTTTGTGAACGGCCTCGCTATCGTTATTTTCCTAGCACAGCTCGGCCAGTTTAAAGCACCAGACTTATCCGGAGCCCTCACGTGGCTGCCTCAAGATCAAATGATGCTGATGCTGGGTCTTGTTGCACTAACCATGGCGATCATCCACTTTTTACCAAAGATCACGACAGCAGTACCCTCTTCTCTTGTCGCGATTGTCACTGTGACACTATTGGTACAAGGTCTGGGTCTTGATACTCGTACGGTTGTCGACTTCTTGCGCTCAATGTCCGGCGACGATGCTGCGACGTTAGCGGGTTCTCTACCAACTTTCTCTATCCCCGCGGTTCCACTAACGTGGGAAACGCTGCAGATCATCCTACCTTATGCCATCATTTTGGCGGCAATTGGTCTGATTGAGTCTCTACTAACACTCACAGTCTTAGATGAGATGACGAACACACGCGGCCAATCTAACCGTGAATGTGTGGGTCAAGGTCTAGCAAACGTGACCTGTTCTGTATTCGGTGCAATGGGTGGCTGTGCGATGATTGGTCAGTCGATGATCAACGTCAACTCAGGTGGTCGCGGTCGTCTGTCTGGTATCGTTGCCGCGGTTGCATTATTGATGTTTATTCTATTTGCAGCAGCACTTATTGAGATGATCCCACTAGCAGCGCTTGTTGGTGTCATGTTCATGGTGGTTATTGGTACGTTTGAATGGGCAACCTTCAAGCTGGCTCGCCGAGTACCTAAGAAAGATTTCTTTGTCATCGTGTTGGTAACAGCTGTAACCGTAATGACAGACCTTGCTGTTGCCGTAGCGGTTGGTGTTGTTGCTTCTGCTCTGATGTTCGCATGGGAACACGCCAAGCATATCTATGCTAGCAGCCACATCAATGAAGAAGGTTCGAAAGAATACATGGTTAACGGTCCAATTTTCTTTGGTTCTGCGGCCAACTTCCTTGAGCTATTTGACGCACAAAATGATCCACAAGATGTGATTGTTGATTTTGCGAACTCTCGCGTTACCGATCACTCTGCGATTGAGGCTATTGAAACCTTGGCCGAGCGTTATGCGACGGTAGGTAAAACCCTACACTTGCGCCACCTCAGCCCAGACTGCCGTAAGCTTCTAGACAAAGCGGGCAGCTTAGTTGAAATTAATGTTAAAGAAGACCCAAGCTACAAAGTCGCAACCGACGTATTAGCTGGTTAATCGACAAATACTAAAAAGGGGTGGCAACACCCCTTTTTGTTTACTCTGATTGACTAATCTTGTGAAACCTTCACTCTAGCTATCTCGTTCGAGTTATCTGTAAACTGGTTTTTCAGCTCTGCTTTACTCTTGAATGTAATGTCTCCACCAGCGGCAACCGACATATGCTGTGGCTCAACATTGTGCTTCGACTGATAAAGCATTACAGCCTGCATGCAAGAGTCTCTTTGTTCTGGTGATAATCGACTGCCCTCTGGCCATCGCCCAGTTTCTGTCGCATAAAGCAGTCTTTCATACACATCTGGTGTCATTGCTTCTAATAATTGTTCTACATCCATAATGAACCTTCTTGTCGTCACACTATTTATTTTCAACCGTCTCACTGTCTGGATAGCACTGCCTTGATAGCAGCACCGCTATTTTGTGGTTCTGAGAGGTTAATTCATTACTCGAACCTTAACCTGATGATACACTGAGTCAAGTTGAGCTAGATAAATCAGTGTATTCGATCACAAGTAGTAAAATGAAATTACCCCATGCTTTGCTTGTTCTTTTAAGCGCGTCAATGTTAGCCGGCTGTTTTGAGGCTCGCAAAAACACAGACCAGCTTTGCGAACAAGAACCCTCTCTTAATTGCGCAGTTCTCAATACGTCTGACGGACAATGTCGGATCCCTAGAACTAATCTTATTTGGCATCGATACGAGATGATGAAAGCCCCTAGCGAGGCAAACACCATTGAAGAGTATTATCTGTTGAAAGAGTACAGAAAATGTCTTGAACTCGCCTCGCAAATACAACCCATCGAGCAAGCTGATCTAAAAGCGAGACGCTTTGATGCTTTGATGTATTCCATTAACGAACAAGAACGGGTCACGAATTCATTGAGTGGCTCGACGTCACCAGAAACCCTCTATTTTCTTTGGAGTGAAACTGGCGACCATAACGCGCGCCGACGCTTTCTAGAGATGGAAGGCTCTCCTCAGTTGGATACCGCGGAGCTGCAGTACGCGCTTGCCACTTACTATATCTCGAGAGATAAGAATAAAACCTACCAACTATTGAACCGTTCTCTTGAACTTTCAAGTGGCGGTAAAACAGTAAACAAGGACGTCATCAAGGCTTTGGCGAGCGTAACGCAAAGCTTAAACCAACCACAACAATCGTTTCTCTGGGCTATGGTCGCGAAACAGTTCGATATTCCTATCGCTTCCGATAACGAGCTGAGGTTGATGTTTAACTTAAACGACATTGAATACGATCAGTTAAAAAGTCAGGCCAATACCGTTGCCAAGGCAATAAAAAATGGTAGTTACTCGCCAACTCTATCTCGCTAAGCACGGAAATCACGAGACTACTACGTTTTAACTGAAACGAAAAAGCCCCAAGCAAATCAATGGTTGGGGCTTTTTTTATTTTGATTAGTTTAACTTAACGATTAGTGAAGCTTTAGGTTAGGACGAAGTACTCGGTTAATTCGACCAACCAGCATCATCAGACCTGTCTTTAGCATGCCATGAAGCGCCATTTGGTGCATACGGTATAAAGAGATATACACCACACGTGCAATACGACCTTCTACCATCATCGAGCCTTTAGTTAGGTTGCCCATTAGACTACCTACTGTTGAGAAACGGCTCAAAGAAACAAGTGAACCATGATCGTTATAAACATAAGGCTTCAACTCGCGGTTGTTCAGCTTAGCCACGATATTACCAAACGCGCGTGTCGCCATCTGGTGCGCAGCCTGAGCGCGAGGTGGGACAAACTTGCCGTCCGCCTGCGTACATTGTGCTAAATCGCCAATGACAAAAATGTCATCGTCGCGTGTAGTTTGCAGCGTATCTTTAACCACTAACTGGTTAATACGGTTAGTCTCTAACCCTGCAATGTCCTTCATGAAATCAGGCGCTTTAATACCTGCAGCCCAAACCATGATCTGTGCCGGGATGTGCTCGCCGTCTTTTGTTGTCAAACCTGATTCGTCTGCTTGCGTGACCATAGTCGCAGTACGTACTGTCACACCAAGCTTAGTCAGCTCAGAATGCGCAGCACCAGAAATGCGTGGAGGAAGAGCCGGTAGGATTCGCTCACCCGCTTCAATCAAGTTTACGTTCAGCTTGCTCGAGTCTAGATCACCAAAACCGTAAGTACGTAGCTCTTTTACTGCGTTGTGCAGCTCTGCAGAAAGTTCAACACCCGTTGCGCCCGCACCCACAATAGCGATATCAACAGTACCTTGACCATTTTTCGCATGTAGCTTCAAGAACTCGTTGTTCATTTCTGTACGGAAGCGATGCGCCTGCTCTGGGCTGTCCAAGAAAATACAGTTATCGCGCACACCATGTGTGTTGAAGTCATTAGACGTAGAACCGATGGCAAGTACGAGCACATCATAATCGATTGTGCGACTTGGCATCAGCAACTCACCCTGCTCGTCTTTCAACTCACTAAGTGTAATGTGCTTGTTCTCGCGATCGATATCTTGAAGGCTACCCATTTGGAAATCAAAATGATGGTTTTTCGCGTGTGCACGGTAGCTTAATGCATCGACGCCTTCATCCAATGAGCCTGTTGCTACTTCATGCAGCAATGGCTTCCATAAGTGGCTAGCTTTACGGTCTACAAGCGTAATATTGGCGCGCCCTTTACGTCCTAGTGTTCGGCCTAACTTGGTTGCAAGCTCTAGTCCGCCTGCCCCACCACCTACAACGACAATATTAGTCACAATGGCTCTCCTAAAAAGTGAAATTTGAAAATTGAAAATCAAACGTGCCTCGATGTTATCCAAGCACAAAAATTCTTGTCATTATGCGTAAACCTTGGTCACTACACGGTGCCCCTTACGCGTTACATTTACAGTTTCACTTCACATATCGGTGCAAAATCGTCACTTTTTGCGCATTTTGGGCAAGTTCTCTTCTTGCTCTCAATTTTTTTTGATATTTATCAACTATTGTGGAACGGTTTTATTATATAGAGCAAATCAATGTCCGCAACTATTCAATGGGATTATTTTTTCACACCGAATTAAATGACTATTTCTCAAACGATTTTTCTATCAATAAAAAACGGCCCTACTAAGAGAGCCGCTGTCTTTACCATAGAGCACGCATAAATGTCGCATGCTATTGTTTGTTTATTGAGCTAACTTGAATGCCTTCATCGCTTGTAAGTGCTGAGATATCTTCTTGAATTTGTGAGTCTGGGTTTCATCCCACGTCACATCGTAGTAATCACTTAGTTCGTCAGCGGTCTCTTGGTTGTCACGAATCTCGTCTTCACGAGATAAAACAACCATACACTGTTTTGCGTTCTTGGTACGGAACTTCTCTACACACTTGGTCGCGATATCTTCGTACTCTTCAGGACGGTCGATGCGCCCTTGCATATTTTCTTCTGGGTGAAGGTTCGGGTTGAAGATAACCTGTTTAATCCCACACAAGAAGCCGATACGCTCAGACCAATAGCCACCTAGACCAACACCACAAATGAGCGGATTCGAGTCGGAAGACTCCTGAACTAACTTATTAACCTCTTTGAGCAAAAACTGCATGTCGTGCTTTGGATGAAGAGTGCTGTAGTTGACGAAGCGAACATCTTCATCAATGAATTGCAACTGAAGAACCTTTTCATGGTTGCCTGGGCTTGTTGAGTCAAAGCCGTGAAGATAGATAATCATAGTACCTCTCGATCAGTCCTGTAATGGTACGCTTTCCTTAAATCTAACATGAAAGCCATAACTTCAAAGGGGTTAAAGCCCATTTAGGATAAAAGAACTAATAAACAGTGATCCATTCAACAATTTCGTTGATAAATTTGTTCTGCCGTGGTGTAAAAATCGCCACTCTCCCAAACTTGCGCGGCCAACACATACCAAAGCATTGCCATAAGGTCGATATGAGGTTTCCAGTCCATCATGTCAGCATACCAATCCTCGGGGCGCTCTACTGCGTGATACTTCTGATAGAGCGTTAAGCCATCTTTGAAGTCCAGCCCTAACATATCTAACGTCATCGCTAAGTCCAACGTTGGTGATGCGATGGCGGCGTACTCCCAGTCAATCACAGCGATATCACCTTGAGATTTGAGTAAGTTATGAAAGCCAAAATCAAAGTGGCAGATCGCACTCATCGAGGTTCTAAGGTTTGGTGGCGCTCGAAATGCTTGGTAGAAAGAGTTATAGCGCGCTTTTAAGTCACTATCGTGAATGTGAGACCAATAGTGGTCTACCTTTGTTTGAAAATCGAACTGACGAATCGACGTATCAGGTGCAAGGCTATGAATGCGGGCTAATAGTGCAATAGCCGGTTCTGGATCGGGCTGTTGATATGGGTGTCCTTCTATCCATGAGACCAAGAGACCTTGCTCATTTTTTTTGAGGACTTGATAGGTTGGTATCGAAGGCGAAACCGCATTGATGACCTTTGCTTCATTACGACGACAGATATCGAATATCTGACTGTGCAAGGCATTTGCACGCCATACTACCCACCCAAGGCTTGGAGTGAGTATGCGCCAACTTCGGTTAGTTAATCCACCAGAAAGCGGAAGTGCCCCGAGGGGCACTTCATTGATAAGAGGAGGAATGGCAGCTAGGTCTGGTGACAACTGCAACGCCTCTTCCCAACTATAGCCTGTTGGCGAAAAGCGACTAGTCAGCTTACAGACCTAGTACAGAGCGAGACTCTTGCTTACGAATTTCGGTCTCATCTGCCCATTCGATCAGACCTGTTTCTAGGTCCATTAGGCGCATTGTCATTTTATAGTATACGTCTTTATCGCTACCCGCTTCCTTCACGATGCTGCTCAGGTTGCCATATAGCATGTACTGAGCACCCACCATTTGACCAAACTGAATCGCAGTGCTTTGATTCACAAGCTCATCATTGTTTTGGAAGTTAAGTTGCTCACGAACAGATTCTACTCGGTCCATGTCGACAAAGCGGAACTTACCTGAATTCAACATCTTGGTACTGATAGTGTCGGTGATAGATTCAGTATCAATATGCTCTGTGGTTTTGTTCTTGATGCGCTCTACGAACACGATTGGTCGGCTATCGCGGGTAATTGCCGCAACCGAACCCGACATCAACATACTGTCAACCATGTCACCAGCGATCTTTTGCAGATCCGTTGATCCAAAGTCGATGGTTGTTGTTTCTGTTGCTTGTGCGTCGCCATAGCTGACTTTGTTTGAACAACCGCCAAGAATGACAGCCAAACCTAACAAAGCAATAATACTCTTTTTCATTTTGTTTCCTTAGTCTTGCTTACGTTTCCACATGTGGAAATTAATCATCAGCTCCGCGCAACTGCACACGGAAATCTTTACCATTTGGATTTACAGACACCTCTGACAGGGTAATAGTTTCATCACCCCTCAAAATCGCACGCTTCCAAGGTGCCTGCTTAGTGTTTACTTCCAACCCTTGTTCATCGTACCAATAAAAACGGTACTGAATAATTTGGTCAACAGAGGTTGTGTTAGAAAGTTTAACGACCGCTCTTGGGTGTCCATTAGTATCAACCGTAGAAATGTCATCAACAGAGAACTTGTCTCCCATCCTCTCGTCACCGTACAGTACGGTTTGAGTTTGACCTTCTATCTTAATACCCGCTGTTTTGTTAGATGCACAACCAATTAACGAGAGAAGTACACCTATTGCTACTAACCACTTTTTCATCACATCCTTCCTAATTGCTTATGCCAGATTGTGGCACTTCCACCTTGCCTAGATACCCATACGAGGGCGGTCTGACGGTCTCTTACTTCAAAAGTATAGTCCTGACCATCAACAGAAACGGTATGCTCACCCGCTTTTACGATTTTACTCGCCGCATTCACATTGCCAGGAAGCGTTTGCCAACTTCTTGTGTCAGGCTGCTCTGTTAAGGTGTTCCATACATTGAAAAGAAGATTCCCTACATCGTCGTCCTTTGCGGTGCTCTTACGAATTTGGTCTTTGGCGTAGACCCGCAGCGCCTGTCTTAGCAAGATGGTTGGCATATTTTCCGTTAGTTGCTGCTGTGCCATCAGATTAACGTCAACCAGTTCATCTGTTTTCACCGATGCACTATCCAATGTCAAAGGTGGTAGCTTGGGTGAGACGCTTGGAACATAATATGGCAGCGCAACAGTATAAAGTGCCGTATTGCCTTGACTGTCATAAACAGGCAAAGTCAGATTCCAAGACTGCATTGCAGATACAACACCTCGCTCCTCTAGGATAATCACTCGACCTTGCCCTTCGGAAATGCCCGGTCTATCCCCGTACTGTTTCTTCAGCTTCGCAAGGTCTTGATTTCTACCTGAGCGTTTTGCAACGCGAATGGCAGCCTCAATCACCGCTTCATTGTCAGGGGCGACAGCAAGCGCTCTGGTGTAGTCAATATAGGCACCATTCAGATCATTAGACGCTTCATACAATAAGCCCGATAAATACAGCAGATAGCCATTTTGTACTGCTTTTAGCTTATTTCCAGCATCTGGATAGCGCGATAACACAGATCCAAGGTTAGGCGACAAACCCTTTTGCTTTAATTCGTTCTCGGCGGACTGCAGGTCTTTCTCTCTGGCTTGCCTCGCACGCTCTTGAACCCGATTTGCTCGTCGAACTTCGACCAACGCGCCATCTAAATCGTTTTTCTGAACATAGTTGAGACCTAGGTAAAGATGCAAAAAACCAAGCTCATAGTCAGGCGGCACGTATTCGGTAATATTGTCGTTAACCGCTAAAGCACCAACGCTCGTTGCGGTATCACTTATCGATATCAGGGCCTTGTCTTGCTGGACACGAACGGCTTTATCACTAACCTCTAACGCAGACTTACTCTCTGGGTAGTCTGCATTAAGAAAATCGACCCGCCCTCGCTCAAAGTTATCCAAAATATCTCCCGCCACCACGTCTTGTGGTAATGCGGCTTGCGCTTTTTCATACTGACCAGATTTAACAGACTGATAAACGATAGTATTTTGCTGAGTATAATGACTAAACAAGTTACCGGCAGAGAGCCCTGCACAAGCCGTCAAGGTCGCAGTAAGTGCAATAGTTATAGTATGTTTTACGCAACGTTTTAGCATGAGTGATAAATAGAATTGACTCAGATTATAGTGAAGCTATGACAACAACGATCCATAATGGTTGCAAATGGCTTTTCGTTTGCCATTGATTTTGCCATTGCCATAGCTAGCAAGATTAGCCCACTAACAGCGGGCCAAGTGGACGACCACCAACTAGGTGCATGTGAATATGGTAAACCTCTTGTCCACCGTAAGAGTTGCAGTTCATGATTAAGCGATAACCATCTTCAGCAATCCCTTCTTCTTTAGCAATCTTCTTTGCCACAGTGAACATACGTCCCATCATGGCTTCGTCTTCCGCTTCAATATCGTTGACTGTTGGGATCAACTTGTTCGGAATGATCAAAACATGACTTGGAGCACGAGGGTTAATATCGCGAAATGCCGTCACCAAATCATCTTGGTACAACACATCAGCAGGAATTTCTTTGCGAATAATTTTGCTAAAAATAGTTTCTTCAGCCATGAAGCACTCCAATTTCCAAATCAAATAGAAAGAACAAGGCGAATTCTCGCCGCATTAACAAAGTATGCACCATGGAATTAGGGATCACAATTGAAAGCAATCTCCAACTAGCTACTTGTTTTTATTATTGTTCAAATCTTCAGCGTGTCGACTTTTTGCTCAAAGCCTCAGCTAACAATTCTTCATAAAACTATCAGTTTTATTGTGTTTTTGATGAGTGCGTCATAAAACGTAGCACTGCTTATTCGTTATATTTCAGTTTTTGCTATTTCTAACGATAAAGAGACACAACGCCAAAAAACTAAGCTCAGACATTGATAGTGCTTAGTTTGGTCTAGATGGTCCAGTTAATTTTTGTATCGTTTTTGTATTGCTGCACTTTATAGGGAGAGATAAATGCAGGGTTCTGTAATCAGAAGAATGTACGCGGGCTTTACGCTTATTGTCGTTCTTTTCGTCATCACCATTGGCATAATGCTCAACGGCATGAGTCAAATTCACGACAACTTTGGCTCAGTATCGAATACCTCTTTGCCTCTAGTGTCGATGTCTAACCAAACCAGCGTGGAGCTGCTATCGGCTGATAAGTCATTCAAAGACTTTCTTACTACGCAGAACGAAGAACGTATGGCACTTCGCCGTGAAGAGTTCTCCGCCTCTATGCAAAGCTTTGGCAGCGCACTCGAAGAACTCGCTCAGGTTAGCCAAGGCTTTCCAGAACTCGAAGCAGCCATTACCGAATTAAGAGACGTTCAAACGCGATACGATCAAGAAGCGCAGGTTGCGATGGATAACTATCAATCCATGTTCGCAGCTCAAGAACAAGTTCAGCAATCAACCCGCCGCTTTCAAAAACTCAATACTGACCTATCTGTCGGCATGAAAGAATATGTGGATGACGCATCGAGCATCTCAGTGAAAGTGATGGCGAAGAGCTATTTCATCAAACTAAAAGATGCTGAGCTCATTACCTCTGATGCACTAGCAAGCAGCGATACAACGTTCGTACAAGACGCAGTTAACAAAAACCGTAAAGCTGTCACGCACCTTAATTACGCGTTTAACGGTCTTGCGACACAGATGCCAGCGCTAAAGAAAGCGTTTGAAGCTTCGGTTCAACAGTTCTCGAAAGATGTGGGCCAAAAAGGCGGCGTGCTTGATCAACACAATAACTATCTGATCGCACGAGCTGCCCTGTATCAGAACATCGAGAACCTCGCGATTGAAGTAGACGGAGCTATGGAGACGTTGAATGGATTCAACGAATTTGCGACCGGTAATTTAAACCAGTCTCTCGCAAATGCTGGCGATATTTATGACCAGGGCGTTATCAAAGCTATCGGTATCGGCCTTGTGGTGACTCTAATTGCTGTGGGTATCGGCTATCATATTGCGCAAAGTGTCCGTCAGCCACTTAACAGCACGCTGAAAACACTTGAAAGCCTCACCGAAGGTGATATGACGCAGCGTATCGAAGTGAAATACAACAACGAGTTCCGTCGTCTTGGCAATCACATCAATACCCTCGCTGACAGTCTGCACAATGTCTTGGTTAAACTGAATGATGCGTCTGACAACCTAACAGAAACGGCAAGTAGCAACCAAGCGACATCGGCAAGTGCCCAGCAACAACTTAGTGCGCAAAGAGAGCAGACCGCTAACGTTGCAACCGCAATGACAGAAATGTCACATTCGGTGCAAGAGGTCGCTAACAGCGCGCAAAGCTCACTAAGCAAAGTGCATCAGGTAGAGTCTGCTTCTGAGTCTGGTCGACAAATCATGAGCACCAATATCAGCACCATCAATCAGCTTGAAACTCGCCTAAACGAATCAGTAGAAGCGGTTGGTGAACTTCAGAGAATGAGTAGCCAGATTGGCAGCATCTTGGATGTTATCCGCAACATCGCAGAGCAAACTAACCTTCTTGCACTTAATGCTGCCATTGAAGCCGCACGTGCTGGTGAGCAAGGACGCGGGTTTGCAGTCGTGGCTGATGAAGTTCGTGTACTGGCTCAGAAAACGACCGAGTCGACCACTGAAATTGAAACCATGATCGGCAACTTGCAGTCGAGCTCGAAAAGCGCAGGTCAAGTTATCGAAAGCTGTATGAAAGACATGGAGCTTTCTGTTGAGCAGGCATCGAGCGCAAATGGTGCGATGGAAGAGATTCAAGCCCTGATCATCGAAATTAGCCAGATGAGTACTCATATCTCGCAGGCAGCAGGTGAGCAAAGTGAGACCACTGCAGACATCGCTAAGAATATCGAAGAGATTAACCATATCGCAGATGATAGTTATCAAGCTATGTCAGAAATTGCCTCTACCAGCCAGAGCTTAACCAGCCTTGCCAACCAGCAAAGTGAGCTAGTTCATCGCTTCAAGCTGTAAGGCTAAATAACACATTAACAGGTCAACTCACTGTTAATAATTCATCAAGAGCGGGATTCCTTTGAACCCGCTCTTGTTTTTTCCCTTCCGTGCCATTATATCTTGAGTATGGCTTGCTTTACTTTTTAAGGACCTAGCGCTTATCGCGCGACGTCGTCTTCCATTTTCTTCGGCAAGCCAAATGTTGAAGGAAACCCTATGGCCGTTCATGTAGGCATTATCGACCAAGATCCGATCCGCTTGGTCACTCCGTTACTTGATGATCGCACCGTCAGTCGTCACATCATTTTCATTGGTGACGAATCTCAATTTGGTATGTATGAGCGTCTCAACGCTGTTCTCGCTGAGCGTGAAATCACGTCTGAGTTTTTCGAAATCCCAAATATCGTCAACACGTCTGCGATCAAGCAATCTATCCTGAAGCTAGCAAACACACTGAAAGAGAAAAATCTGGAAGTGAAACTTAATGCTAGCTGTGGCCTTCGTCACCGCCTACTTTCTGTTTACGAAGTATTCCGCACCTTCCATTGGCCAATCTTTGTCGTCGAACCAAACAGTGACAGGATGTGCTGGCTTTATCCTGAGGGCGCGCAAGATGCGCAGGTCCAAGACCATATTACTATCGGTGACTACCTCACTATCTTCGGTGCAAGAGGTGAGTTTACCGATTACGACCTGCCTCCTCAGCTGGACAAAAAACTTTACGACCTTGGAGAGAAATGGGCAAGTAATGCGCTTGAACTTGGTCCGGGTCTTGCGACGCTGAACTATCTCGCGACCACGTGCCGCAAAGAGCAAAAACTAGATGTAGCTCTATCTGAAAAGCAGCAAGGCTATCGTGAGCTAAACATGCTAATCAGCGACTTGGTTGAATCCCAAATTGCCAGCTACGACAATGGCGTGCTGACGTTTATCAGTGAAGATGCGAGACGCTTCTCTAATGGCGAGTGGCTGGAGAATCTGGTTCATAGCACGGTTAAACAGATCCGCGAGGACGTTCCGACGATTCAAGACCATTCACTCAATGTTCAAGTATACCGCCAGCTTGGTGAGCGCGAGGTTCGCAATGAACTCGATGTTGCCTCTGTGGTCAACAACAAACTTCACATCATCGAGTGCAAAACAAAAGGTATGCGAGATGATGGTGACGACACACTCTACAAACTTGAATCACTTCGCGATCTTTTAGGCGGCTTGCAAGCGCGCGCCATGTTGGTGAGCTTCAGACCACTGCGTCATAACGATATTACTCGTGCTGAAGATCTTGGTCTCGCGCTTATTGGCCCTGATGAGCTGAAAGACCTCAAGCGTCACCTGACTATTTGGTTCCAAGGCGCAGGTGGTATCGACGAGCGCTCACGTCTGAGTTAATCACAGACTTCGGACACAAAAAAGGCTTGGCAATGATTGCCAAGCCTTTTTAATGCATCAAAGTTCGTTATGCCGACTTCATTTGCTCACGCTTTACTGCCGCTATGTGCTTCATACCAACAATCAACACACAGACATAAGCCGCGATCGTCAGACCTAGAATCGCGAACGGAAGTGCTGCCCAGCCAAAACCATCAACAGCAATACCACTGATCACGCTACCCATACCGAAGCCTAGCGAAATAAAGAACATCATCAGACCTTGCGTCAGGCCACCACCCACAAAAGTGAGACGCGCCGCGATAGCTGGCGAAATCATATCCGTCACCGTGATACCTTGCAGGTAAACAAGGAACAGTGCGAGTGGGATGATGTAATGCAAAGACATACCTGCCTCAGCAATCACATACGCGATACCAATCACCACGATAGACGCCACTGCAGATAGTTTGAATAGACTTAGGTTACCGTAGCGAGCCACAAACTTTTCAGCCGCAACCAACACAATAAGACCGAGCACTGACGCAACAGATAAGTTTGCCGCTGACAGAGACTGAGCAACGCCATATCCATTTTCTAGGAGGTTAGGATACTGAGCCTGGAACGCACCTTGACCTGCACAAAGCAAGCCTACTGCGAGCAGGAACAGTCCAAAGTTAGAGAATACTACCTTGGCAATACCTACTTTTGGTGCATCTTCTTCCGCCGCAGCCGCAGCGATAGCCTCGGCATTATCGAGAATACGCTGTGCAGGCTTTTTGTTGGTCAGCATAGTTATCACAGCGAGAACAGCAACAATTGCCATCATCCCCATAAAGCGCATCTCATAAGACCAACCTAGGTCCGTGACATAAGCGAGTGCAATACCAGAAAGCAGCGAGCCAATGATAAGAACCTGCGCCATTCGACCCAGTTTGGAGGCTTCAGTTTTTGCATCGTAGCCAGCAAAAGTGATGAATACTGGGTTAAGCATGAGAAGGATCGCCGAGCCTGTGCCGAAGAAAATCGAGCCGATAGCCATCAGCGTAAAGTTATCTCCAGCTAAAAGGAAACTCGTGCCAGCCAATAGATAAGCGATCATGCCAAATAGCTGAGCTAAACGGTGCGCTTTGTATTTGTCAGCAAGCATGCCGATTACAGGAGCAGCAAGACCCGCAAGACCAAATAGGCCCATTGCTAGGCCAGCATCGGTTGGACTGCCAGTACGAGCAAGGATGAATGAAGGCACCATCATAGGAACGAAAACAATTTGGACGATGCCATAAGCAAAGTGAGCCGAGAACCAGCCTTCTAAGCCGAGTTTTTTCAACATGTTGCAGACCTCTTAAGGAAGATATCCATAGGGTTATTTGATTTAGGGATTAGCACAGCGTTAAGGCATCCTTCCTTTACCCAGACTAATAATAACTCCCTCAACAGGCGGTAATAAGTAACATACTGGTACCCTTCAACGGCTTTCATCTGTTACTCTATGCGCCCTGCATTTCGGAGAGCTTTTGAAGGCCGCAATCATAGCAAGCTCCCCTTTCCCCTGTAATAGTGTGGACTTCCCACTGTCAACATAACACTTCACTGGGCGTCAGAAATGCTATACTCTACCCATCATAACAATAAACTCATTAGCGACAGGTTTTGACGCTAATCCTATAGCTGGAAGTTTCCCCCTATGAACCTTACAAAACTGCGTGTCTTCGCCCTGACAGCTGAGCACGGATCGCTAACAAAAGTTGCCAACATCATGGGTAAAACCAGAACGTCTCTGAGCATGGCGCTATCAAGTTTGGAAGACGAGCTGGGGGTGGAGCTGTTTGAACGCACTCGTAACCGCTTAGTAATCAATGAAGCTGGCACTGCACTGCTGCCCGATTGTCGAAATATCCTTAAAATGGCCGAAAGCCTCTACTCAAAGGCTGAGCAATTTCGTCAAGGGGACAGCGATAAAATCCGCATTGCTTATGACGACACCCTCCCATCGAACTTCTGGCGTCGCCAGCTAGTTGGACTCGCCGACGAGTTCCCACATATTTCGTTAACGGCAATCAAAGCCTCAAGCGCCGATATCCCTACTTTGGTTAAAGAGAACCACGTCGATCTTGGCTATGGGCTGGTGTTCAGCTCTGGTGACGATCCGATGATCAAGGTTCGTGCACTGCAAAGAATCCGCATGATGGCCGTTTGTTCACCTGAGCACGCATTAGCCAAGCTTACCAATGTCACCAGCACCGATATCACGGCACACCGTCAAATTGTACTTTCTCACCTTTTTGACGAAATTCACCAAGATTTTCGACCAATTTCGAGCAGTACCATGAGTTTCTCCAACTACCAAGAGGTGTTGGAAGCTGTGGTTGATAACTTGGGTTGGGGCATTATTCCAGAGACATTAGTTAAGCAAGAACTGCGCAAAGAGCACTTGGTCGTGGTGAAACACCCTAATGGGATGTACTACGAGAGCTTTGGTGAGATGTCGAGACCAAATGACCATACCGTTGAGACGCGTCAGGCGTTAATTGATGGGATTGAAGAAGGGATCTACGATTTGTTCTAGGGGGAAGCCCATCAAAGCAAAAAGCCGAAGCAATAGCTTCGGCTTTTTCGTCTCAATCAGTCAAACAACCAATTAAACGATACGCAGACCGCCTTGAGCGATTGCGAAACGACGTGCGCGAGTGAACGAGTACGCGTTTGTGATACCTTCACCAGTTGGACCAGCGATTGTGAACGTTGAAGTACCTTCAGCGTTGTAACCTACACCAGATAGTGTTGGACCGTTGTGAGCGAAGATAGTTGTGTTGATAGCACGACCGAACTTAGTTACGTTCTCGATGTTACCAGAGTAGATACATGCAGAGTGCTTGTTACCACGCTCTGCAGCAACTGCGCGCTCGATAGCTTCGTCGATGTTCGCACAACGAACAACTGGAAGTACTGGCATCATTTGCTCAACGTGTACTAGTGGGTGATCGTTCTCAACAACCATAACCGCTAGACGAGTCTCAGACTCAACGCCGATAGACTTAAGGATTTCACCTGCGTCTTGACCAACGTGTTGCTTAACTGGGTGCCATACGCGTGCAATTTCTTGCGCAGTACATGGCTTAGCACCGTCGATTTCGTCCATAGTTAGGATTTGTGCAGTTAGCTTCTCAGCTTCTTCTGCAGAAAGCACGTAAGCGCCAGTTGCTTCTAGTTTAGCTAGGAACTCATCCGCTACTGAATCTTCAACGAAGACTTCTTTCTCACCGATACATAGTAGGTTGTTATCGAAAGATGCACCGCCGTAAACGCCAGCCGCAGCTAGGTCTAGGTTAGCAGAAGCGTCTACGATTACAGGTGGGTTACCAGCGCCAGCGCCTACACCTTTCTTACCAGATTGTAGGATTGCTTTAACTAGACCTGGACCACCAGTACCAACTAGCATGTTTACTAGTGGAGACTTAGCGATTTCGTTTAACGTTTCTAGCGTTGGCTCTTTAACCATAGTAACTAGGTTAGCTGGGCCGCCTGCTTCAACGATAGTTTTGTTGATCATGTCGATCATTACCGCAGAAACAACTTTAGAAGATGGGTGAACGTTGAACGTTACCGCGTTACCAGACGCTAGCATAGAGATAGCGTTGTTAACGATAGTTTCAGTTGGGTTAGTTACAGGAGTAACCGCACCGATAACACCATAAGGTGCACGCTCTTCTAGAGAGATACCGTTGTCGCCAGACCATACTTTAGTTTCTAGAACTTCAGTACCTGGAGTTTTAGCAGCTGTTAGCTGGTGCTTAGCGATCTTGTCTTCAACACGACCTAGCTTAGTTTCTTCACGAACCATTTTCGCGAAGTCTTCAGCTTTAGCTAGTACAGCGCCACGGATAGCAGTTAGGATTGCTTCACGGCCTTCTTTAGTAGAGTTAGCGTAGAATTCTACTTGTGCTTTGTGAGTTGCTTCGATTGCAGCTTCAACAGTTTCGAAAACGCCTTGTGCGTTGTTGATATCGAATGACATTATAATTACCTTCTGTAAAGTATTCAGTGGCAAGCCACTTTTAAAGAGCAAGCGCTTAACCTGCTCCTAATCTTTATTCAATTAAGCGAGGCTACGAATTAAGCGTAAACTTGAGCCGCTTCTTCGCCGTTCACTACGCGCAGCGTACCTAGTACTAGTGCTTCTAGCTCAACTTCACCTGGGAACTTAGTTACAGGAGCGATGAACTCAACGCGCTTAGTGATTTCAGCTGTGATGTACTTGCTGTATGCGATACCACCCGTTAGTAGGATGCCGTCAACTTTTTCACCGCCGAATACGGCGCCCATAGCAGCGATCTGCTTAGAAACTTGGTAAGCCATAGCGTCTGTTACTAGTTTGAACTCAGCGTCGCCAGCTTCCGCTTTCTCTTCGATTTCACGCATGTCGATGCTACCTGTGTAGCTGAATGCGCCGCCTTTACCTTGGATGAATGCTTTCATCTCAGCGTGCGTGTACTCACCGCTGAAGCAGATGTCGATTAGCTCGCGAGTTGGTAGGTCACCAGAACGCTCTGGAGTGAATGGACCTTCAGAAACTGCGTCGTTTACGTCAACAGTTTGGCCGCCCATGTGAGCACCGACAGTGATACCGCCACCCATGTGACAAACGATAACGTTCACGTCTTCGTACTTCTTACCTTGCTCTTCAGCGAATTTACGCGCGATAGCTTTTTGGTTAAGAGCGTGGAAACGACCTTTACGCTTGATAGCTTTGTGACCAGAGAAAGCCGCTAGCTCAGATAGCTCGTAAGTTACTGGAGCGTCAGTGAAGAATGCTTCGATGCCGTTCTCATCAGCGATTTCTTTGCCGATGATGCCTGCAAGGCTAGCTGGGTGCTGGATTTGCGCTTCTAGAAGGTCTGCGATTACTGCATCGTCAACCTTGTAAGTGCCACCAGCGATTGGCTTAAGAACACCACCGCGACAAGCAACAGCGTTTAGCTCAGAAGCTTTAACGCCCGCTTCTTCTAGAGCCGCTAGGATTGCTTCTTTACGGAATGCTTTTTGGTTTGCAACAACTGCACCGAATGGCGCTAGCTCTTCAGCGCTGTGACGTAGAGTTTTCTCGAACAGTTCAGTTGTACCTTCGAAAAGACCGATTTTTGTAGACGTAGAGCCTGGGTTGATAGCTAGAATTTTCATCACTTATAAACCTAAATTAAGTTATTGCTAGTTATAATTAAGCAGACGCGTCTGCTGCTTCTTTCTGCTGGCTCATAGCCGCTACAGAACATGCAAGCGCGATAGATACTGTCTTCTCAGCTTCGCCGTCAGCGCGAGAAACTAGAACAACAGGAATACGTGCACCAAGTAGAACACCCGCCATGCTGAAGCCAGCCATGTACTGAAGTGCTTTAGCAAATACGTTGCCTACTTCGATGTTTGGAACCATTAGGATATCGGCGTTGCCCGCTACAGGAGACTCGTAGCCTTTTAGGTTTGCAGCGTACTGAGATACCGCGATATCTAGAGAGATAGGACCAGAAACGATACAACCTTCGATTTCACCGTTTTGGTTCATTTTTTGAAGTTCTGCCGCGTCCATCGTCGCTGGCATCTTGTCGTATGGCTTCTCTTTCGCACACAGGTTAGCTACTTTAGGCTCTTCGATGCCTACAGAGTGCGCTAGGCTCACTGCGTTCTTGATGATGCCCGCTTTTTGCTCAAGCGTTGGCATGATGTTCATCGCTGCGTCAGTGAATACGTGGAAGCTGTCGCCGCCTTCTTTAAATAGAACGCCTGCGTGGCTAAGAACGTTACCAGTACGCAGACCGTGCTCTTTCTTAAGCACTTCTTTTAGTAGAACTGAAGTGTCGATTAGACCCTTCATTAGTAGGTCGCCTTTACCTTCAGCAATTGCAGATACCGCTGCAGTTGCGATTGCTTCTAGACCATCAGCTTCGATAATGTCGAAGTTCGCTAGATCAACGTTTGCTTTTGCTGCTGCTTCGTTGATTAGCGCGCGCTCACCAACAAGAATCACGTCTGCCATGCCTTCTTGGAATGCGTTGTTTGCTGCGTCTAGCGTTGCATCATCATGCGCTGCTGCAACAACCATGCGTTGCTTCTTACCGAACTTTTTAGCTTGCTGAATAAAGAAGTCTTTATTGTACATAGGGGCGATACCTTATATTTAAGAAGAGAGCCACTCGCCCTCTTTCTATTATCGATAAACACTTATCTCTAAAAACAATCCGTCACTGTGGAGCAATTGAAGCGGATTATTTTTTGGACCCTCGTGAAAGGTTGAGTTGAATTTATCGTAGGTATTGTCGGAATTAACGTCACTCAGTGTCAGTTTTTTTGACCGATTTACGGTAACAACTATTTGACCATGAATGGATTAACGCCTCTCACATCACTCTGAGCAATAAGAGCAGATCGTGATCACATAATTGGTGTATTTTGAGAGGGAATTTGACCGCTACATGACAAAGCAAAGCCCTGGCAGAACTAAGTAACACACCAGTTATATCAGGTATGTTACCTAGTATTTGTTAGGTAACATGGCATGGTAATAACGCAAATTCACCGCGATTATCTATTTACCTTTTCCAATAAAAAAACGAAAAAAGTCTCATACCAAACCCAATCATTCAGGCCGTGAATAATGCTTTTCAATTTGTAAAGTACAACAACGACACTAGAGTAAGTTTTTTTGACGCTGAGTGAAGTGCCTCAATCAAAGACCTTCCCCTATACTCGACCTCAGCAAATAACAGTGATTCGGAACGCTTAAGTTTATGAATCACAAAATAGATATTACATTGACTACCATAAGTAAGGGTCGACGATGACAATCCAAAATCGCCTAGAAGAAAGTGTTAAAAACCTAAACACTGTATTAGAAGAGCAAAAGCAACTTCTTGCTGAGCACAAAGCGAACCAAAACTACGCTGAACGCCTACAAAACCTGCTTACTCCAACAGATGAACTAAGCACTAAAGGTGATGACCTATACATCGGTGGCTGCAAAGCGACTGATCTCATTGAACAGTACGGTAGCCCGCTATTCGTACTAAGCGAAGACACACTACGTGGTAACCTACGCCGTGTTAAAAACGCGTTCGGCTCAAACTGGCCAAAGCCAGTGAACGTAATGTTCGCAATCAAATCAAACACTAACTACGCTGTTCGTGCTATTTGTAACGAAGAAGGCGTAGGTGGTGACTGTTTCGGTCCGGGTGAAGTTGAAGCAACTTACATTGCAGGTGCGGATCCAAAAACTATCGCACTCAACGGTACAGTGAAGCCTGAGCTAGCTATCCGTAAAGCGATTGAGTACGGCTACGCAATTCACCTAGACTCTTACGAAGAAATTGAAATCGTAGAGCGCATCGCTGCTGAAGTTAAGCCAAAAGAAAAAGTACGCATCGCAGTACGTCTAAAAGTTATCCCAGAAGATTTCTTCAACGACTTCGAACCAGATGCATACCCGTTCCCTAACTTCATCGGCGCGATGAAATGGATCAAATTCGGTCTACTAAAAGAAGAAGCGAAGAAAATCGTTAACCGCGTTAAAGAAATCGATGCATTCGAATTCTACGGTTTCCACACTCACCTAGGTCGCTTCTCTAAGCAACCAGAAGGTTGGGATGCGCTATACCGTGAGTACGCACGCAACGTTATCGAGATCTCTCGTGAGTGTGGCGTTCAACCATTCCAAATCGACCTAGGCGGCGGTTGGCCACGTGAGCGTGAGCCAGAGTGTCGTAGCGTTGAGCACATGATGAACCGCAACACTATCGAAGACTACGCTGCTATCGTATGTAAAGGCATGCTAGAAGAATTCAACAAAGAAGGCTTCGAGATCCCACAACTATGGCTAGAACCAGGTCGTTACATCGCGGGTAACATCGGTACACTACTAACGTCTGTATACGTAGTGAAAGATGACCAAGAGATGGACTACACCTACACAATGGTTGACGCGTCTACTTACCTAGCAACGCTAGTTGAGTCTCAAGAGTCTAAGAACCCAGTTCTACCAGCGAACAAGATGACTCAGCCTCTTCAAGAGAAGACGACTGAAGTAGCGGGTCCAATCTGCATCCCATCAATCTGGGAAAGCGGTGCACGCATGCCAGCTCTAGAGCCAAAAGACGTTCTAGCTATCATGGATGTAGGTCACTACGCAGAGTCTCAAGCGAGCCAATTCAACTCACTACCTCGTCCTGCAACTGTACTAGTTAAAGACGGTGAAGCTGAGCTAATCAAGCGCGCTGAAACGGTTGAAGACGTATTTGCTACGCAAATCCTTCCAGAGCGTTTCAAAAAAGCAAAAGCAGAACTTGAGAAGCAGCGTAAAGCATAATTCTTAAGTCTTCTGGACGGACAAAAGCCTCTCAATTGAGAGGCTTTTTCGTATCTGTCACCTAGATAACTACACCGACACGCAGTTAACAAAAAAGCGGAACAGTTGCCTGCTCCGCTTTTCTATAATCTCGCTTTCTAACAGCGACTGCCGTTAATCAAGTAGCTTGCGCGCCGCTTCCACAACCACGCGAATAGAACGAGTCTCTGCTTGTTTCAACGTATCGTGATCCGGTGTCTCTTTTTGCGTACGGTTGATGATAACGCCCGCAACACAGCCAGCTCGTAGACCAGAACTTGCACACATGGTTAGTAGCGTGGCAGATTCCATTTCAAAGTTAAGCACACCCATTTGTTGCCACTCTTCCATAGAACCTTGGAAACGACGTACTACACGACCCGAGAACGTATCGTAGCGCTCTTGACCTGGGTAGAAAGTATCGCTCGATGCTGTCACGCCAGTATGTACAGTTGAACCCGCTTCAATAGCCGCTTCTTTCATTGCCGTTGCTACATCGAAGTCTGCGACCGCTGGGAACTCCATTGGCGCGAAGTGTAGGCTTGCACCATCAAGGCGAACCGAGCCTGTGGTCACAATCATATCGCCCACATTCACATGTGATTGAATCGCACCTGTAGTACCAACGCGCAAGAAGGTGCGCACACCAAGTTGTGCCAGCTCTTCTACCGCGATAGACGTTGATGGACCACCGATACCAGTCGAACAAACCACCACTGGCTTGCCGTCTAGTTTTGCACGGTACACAGTGTACTCACGTTGGCTTGCCAAAAACTCTGGCTCATCCATCAACTCAGCGATCTTCTGAACTCGAGCTGGGTCACCTGGAATAATGGCAATTGTCGCGCCTTGTAGATCTTCTTTATTTACTCCGAGATGGAAAACAGCTTGGGACATGGGGGACTCCTTTTGTCTCTTGGGTATGGGTTTAAGCTTATAAGATAGCGAGAGCAATAAACGTACTCAGATCACACTTTATTAATGCAACAAAATCTAACTTTCAAATAAAAACGGTTTGCATCACACTTTTCTGTCGGATCAGCGGTGTTTTTGCACAGATTTAGTTTTTACGCTCACAAAAAAGCCGCCCTTCGCAGTTTATGCACAAGAGCGGCTTTGTTCACATCAATGCTTGTTTAATCTAGTGAAGATTTGTGGCGTAATAATCTAAGCGCATTCAAGGTTACTATCGCGGTCGCGCCACTGTCAGCGAGCACTGCAACCCAAAGCCCGGTGATACCCAGTAAACTTGTCACCAAGAATACCCCTTTCAGTCCAAGGGCAAGGGCGACGTTCTGCTTAATATTGTTAAGCGTCGCGCGTGACAGCTCTATCATCGCAGGCAACTCGGTTAGGCGATTGTGCGTTAGCGCGGCATCCGCTGTTTCCAACGCCACATCCGTGCCTCCACCCATTGCAACGCCAATGTTCGCCGCTTTCATAGCAGGCGCGTCATTAATGCCATCTCCGACCATCGCCACTCGATGTTGACTTGCTAACTCATTAACAAAGGTTACCTTGTCGGCTGGCAATAAGCGCGCTTTGTAATCCATACCCAACAGGACCGCGATAGAAGCCGCGCTGCGCTCATTATCCCCCGTTAGCATGATGGTGCGAACGCCGAGTTTAGATAGCTTAGCAACCGCTTCAGCAGTATCGGGACGCATTTCATCTTGCCATGCAATCAAGCCTTCCAGCTTTAGACCATCATTCGACGCGCGCAATGCAACGACGACCGTTTTGCCTTGACTCTCGAGTAACTCAATCTGCTTACTTACTTCAGCTGGGATTGCCATGTCTAATTTAGACGGTGCTGACAGTACCCATTTTACGTCACCAATTAGCCCTTCAACACCAACGCCCACAAGTGCTCTCTGCTCGTCAGCACACGGGATAGTAAGCCCTAAGCGTTCAACATGACGCACTAGAGAGGTCGCAAGCGGATGATTAGAGCCTTGTTCAATCGAGGCGGTGGCAGCTAACAGCTCTTGCTCCGTTAAAGCACCAGATACAATCACGTCGGTAACCTGAGGCTTACCTAATGTGAGTGTCCCTGTTTTATCAAAGGCCACTGACTCTATATTGCCAAGTTGTTCTAGTGCAGCACCACCCTTAATCAGTGCTCCGCGTCGGGTAGCCGCCGCGAGTCCCGATGTAATCGCAGCAGGAGTGGAAATAACCAAAGCGCAAGGACAGGCAATCAACAACAGTGCAAGTCCGCGATAGACCCAGGTTTCCCATGGCTGAGCAAACAGCAGTGGTGGTGTGATAATCACTAACAGCGATACCACCATCATTAGTGGCGTGTACCAGCGGCTGAACTTATCGAGAAAACGTTCAATTGGCGCTTTGCGAGATTCGGCTTCTTCGATCAGATGCAAAATTCGATCAATCGCGTTCTCACCTTGCTTCGACGTGACTTTTAAGCGCACGACTTTATCCGCCAATACCGCTCCCGCCATAACCGTATCGCCTACCATACGTTCAACTGGGACGGACTCACCCGTTAAAGCACTTTCATCAAAACTGGCATTCGAGCTGACTAACTCACCATCTGCAGGCATTCGATCACCTGGAGCGACTTCGATGATGTCACCTGGTACCAGTGCCGATGCACTTTTGGATTGGCGTTCATTGTTAACAATCACAGTGGCTTCTTCAGGTACCAAAGACATTAATGCCTGTACCCCACTTCTTGCTCGAGAGGCAGCAAAGGCTTCTAAACGCTCACCAATCAAGAACAGCAACAACACCATTGCGGCTTCGACGGTTTCACCGAGATACAGTGCACCAATAGCGGCGACACTCATCAGTGTTTCAATCGCAAATGGAGTACCCGATTTGGCTAACTTAATAGCTTTAGTACCAATAGGGATAAGACCGAGAACACAGGTCAGGGTGAATAGCCATTCACTCATCGCAGGGTAAGAGCCTTTAAAAGCAGCGGCGATAGCCATACCAGTGGATATCGCTAGGATATGAAAGTTGTCTTTAAAGGTCTTTTGCCAGCCGGATGACTGAGCTTGTTCGTTAGTATTATTCGAGCTGCCATCGAGGGCATGGACGGTAAAGCCTGCATCGATAACCGCCGCTTCGACTTGTGAAAACAACGCGGGTTCATCAACTCGCACGACGAGTTTCTCCGTCGCGAACATCACTTTCGAGCTCACCACACCGCTAATTCGATTGGTCGCTGCCTCCACCTTGCGTGCACAAGCTGGGCAATCCATACCGACGACTTTCCAAGATTTGAGCAAACCAGTATCGTTTGGGGTTAAAGCTTCTGGTCTTAACCCACTGGAAGCCGAGGGTTCTTCAGGCTCAGCACTACAGCAATCGCTGCCTGACGAACATCCTTCAGATGCTGCTTGTGATGAAACCGTTGTCATTTTTGCAATTTTTGGTGCATCGCATGCTTCCCCCACAGGGCGGATGACATTGATTTTTTGCGAGCTGCAACCTGTATGCTTAGTACACATGGGACTCTCCTTTTCATAACCTACGCCCCAAGTGTAAACCTTGGAGTTACCTCCAAGGTCAAGAAAAAGTTAGCCAGAAAGTGTCGGCGACTCCAACTGTTTATCTATCTTCGACACCTCTTCAATCATTACAGGGTCATGGGTACAAAACGGCTGTGAGTTGACGCTAACAATACTTGGGTCTTCTGCTTGCGTACATTCTCCAGTTTTGTGCAAATCAGCAATGTGAAAACGCAACACAATGTAACCTAAGACGCCAAATACGATGTTCCCGACCGCTTGGCCATACAAAACCCCTAGCGCGCCAAACCAAAGAGACCCAAAGTAAACAAACGGAAGCGTACCTGCTGTTGCCTTACCAAGATTTAGGACTGTTGAGTACAAAGGCTTGCCGAGATTATTAAACGAGGTATTGGCAACGAACAAGACGCCATTGAAGACAAAGGTGATTGCCACATAGGTTGCAAACGCCGCGACAATAAGCGAGGCATCACCGGTTAGTGAAAATACTGCAATGAGCTGGTCTTGCACCAAATAGAGTAAGAGACATACCACCACTGTGTAGAGCGTTGTTACGATTAGCGAGTTTTTGAGTGTCTCCTCCACCCTATCTATTTTTGCCGCACCAAAGTTCTGCCCAATTATCGGTCCCACCGCCCCAGAGAGTGCAAAAATAAACGCAAAACAAACCGGGGTAATTCGACCAATGACCGCAAAGCCAGCCACAAAATCTTCGCCGTATTGCGCTATTGCTGTTGTTACAATGGCATTGCCAATCGGTGTGGCGGTATTGGTAATAATGGCGGGAATCGCAATGGCTAACATGACTTTAGTATCGCGACGAACGCTATCAATACTGGGTCTTGAAAGCAGTTTGTGTACTTTAACTAAAGGAACGAACGAGAAATAGAACACGGCAAATCTCGCCACGACAGACGCCGCTGCCGCTCCCTCGACGTTCCAGTTAAAACCAAAAATAAACAAAGGGTCGAGTATGGCGTTAACGATACCACCAGCTAACGTCGCCCACATTGAGCGCTTGGCATCACCCGCAGCTCGAAGGCCTGCACCACTCGCCATCCCAAGCGCAATAAGTGGCGTGCTCGGCAGTAAGATCCACAGATAGGCTTCAGCACGCTCATGCGCTTTGCCTTCTGCGCCAATCGCGGTGAGAAGTTCGGGTATATACGCGCACATCACGGCGGTTACGATGGCGCTGATAAGAAATGAAATAACTAAAACGCTGCTACCAATTTCACGGGCATAGCTAAGATTCTTGGCACCAATTGCTTTGGACATCAGCGCCCCCATCGCAATAGAGGTACCGATACTCACTGAAGTGGCAAAGAACGTCAAAGTCCCAGCAAAGCCAACCGCTGCTGCAAGCTCAGCTTGTCCCAGCATACTAATGAATAGCATATCGAGCAGATCAACAATAAAGATCGCCATAATGCCCACGGTAGACGTGCCGGACATCACCAAAATGTGGCGCATGGTTGAGCCTTCAACAAACTTGGCAGATTGTTCAGCCATCGAATTCCCTTTCTCTCTGCAAACAACTTATCTCTACATACAACAAAGGGCGCCGCAGCGCCCATTTAGATCATCATAACCGTTATACTGGATGTTTGAAGCACGCTTCAATCGTTTTACCAATCGCTCGAAGCACATCGCGTCGAGTAATGATACCGACTAAACGTCCATTATCGATAACTGGGTACATCTTAGGTTTGCCCACTTTCATCATATCGGCAAGCTCAATAATCGATGTGTGCGGCGATACAGACAAAACTTCTCGGTACATACAGTCACCGACCGTGTGAGTGTCTTGACAGTGATAACTCACCTTTACCAACTTCTCGAGCAAATCCTGCTCCGAAATAAAGCCGATGACCTGCTCTTTATCATCAATCACAGGTCCGCCTAAGTGAGTCGACTGCATAACTTTGTCTAGTGCAGCGCTAAGCGACATGTCTTCGGTAAACGTGACTGTTCTTTGCGTCATATAATCTTTTACTTTTAGCGACTCCATAGCACTCTCCTTTTCGTCCCTTGCTAATAAACTTCTACGTCCATTGTTGGCGAAACTGCCAAAAGGTCTAAGTGGGAATTACCGATACTATCGATAGTGAATTCCTATCGCAGTGTTTTACTGCTTGATATTTCTAAGAGTAAGACGGTTTTTTCTGTTTTGCCTATCTTATGGATAAGATTTTTGTAACAATCAGGTCTTCACTCAGTCACAAAATGTCACCAGTACTTTCTTCACCATGTTTAAAAAACTACTCAACACCTTGTCAGACGCTATCGAATTTCGCTCGCGAATTTGGGTTGTGCATGTGTCTGAATCGTTCTTGAAAGATCAGTCTTTCGTCGTCAATGAGGACCAGTTTTCGAGCCCACTTTCGTGGATGAAAAACAAAGGTTACGATGAGAGTATGTTGGAGAAAGTTGAGTTGATGAAGCCGTCCCAAATAGTAGTAGTGGAACTAGGCGGCGCGACTCACCAACTCATGAGAGTTAAATAGCGCCACCAATGATGACGCTATTGGATTAAGGTTTTAGGCTGACATCACCCAAACTTCTTCGCCGCGTATTTCAACAAGCCATGTTTTCACCGAGACGTCAGGGTCTTCGATACACTCACCTGAGGTTAAGTCGAAGTGTTGCTTGTACAGTGGAGAGGCGACACAATCGCGTCCACCAATGTCGCCCACGATCCCGCGACTTAACACGAATGCCTCACCAATTGGATCCCAGTTATCAATGGCATACACCGCTTGCTCGGTCTCTGGTAGATAGAACAACGCAAGCTGAGCCTCTCCGACCAATGCACCACGCCCTTGATATGGCGTCAAATCGGCAACATCACAAATCTTATTCCACATGATTAATCCTCCAACTGCGGGTCAACGATGGTGACAGGAATTCTCTGACCTCGAACGCGCTGATAGCCAAGGTCGGCACTTTGTTGGTCACTGTTAATAAACGGCATAAACTTGGCGCGTTTCTCTTCCGATTCAACCGCGGTTTTCCATTCACATTGGTAGGTGTCGACAATGTGCTGCATCTGTTTTTCAAGCTGCGCATTGATACCGAGTGAGTCTTCAATGACGACTTGCTTAAGGTAATCCAAACCGCCTTCTAGGTTTTCCATCCAAACCGAGGTTCGCTGCAATCGCTCACCGGTTTTCACATAGAACATCAGCACTCGGTCAATCAGAGCCACGAGCTCGTCTGTCGTTAGGTCAGACGCTAATAGATCAGCATGGCGTGGGCGCATACCACCATTACCACATACGTACAAGTTCCAACCATTTTCGGTGGCGATCACACCAATATCTTTACTTTGCGCCTCGGCACACTCTCGTGTACACCCAGAAACCGCAAACTTAATTTTGTGCGGAGCGCGCAATCCTTTGTAGCGGTTCTCTAGGTCGATGGCGAGACCAACCGAGTCATCAACACCATAGCGACACCAAGTCGAACCGACACAAGATTTCACCGTACGCAGTGACTTACCGTAAGCATGTCCGGTCTCAAAACCCGCTGAAATCAATGTATCCCAGATCTCGGGAAGCTGCTCCACTTGAGCACCGAATAAGTCGACACGTTGACCACCGGTGATCTTGGTGTAGAGATCGAACTTCTTCGCTACTTCACCGAGTACAATCAACTTCTCTGGCGTAATCTCACCGCCTGGTACGCGAGGTACAACAGAATAAGAGCCATCTTTTTGAAGGTTAGCGAGGAAAAGGTCATTGGAATCTTGCAGACCACGATGCGAGCCCTCTAGTACGTGCTCATTCCAAAGTGAAGCAAATACAGACGCGGCAGTCGGCTTACAGATATCACAACCCTTGCCCTTACCGTGCTTATCAATCAGCTCGTCAAAGCTCTTTATCGACTCGACTTGGCAGATATGGAACAGCTCTTGTCGTGAAAACTCAAAGTGCTCACAAAGGTGGTTGTTGACCTCTTGCCCCATGGCGACGAGCTCTTCATCTAGGACGCTCTTGACCATATTGGCACAGCCACCACAACCGGTACCGGCTTTGGTTTCATCTTTTAATGTCGCAAGATCGTGTGCTCCAGCATGAATCGCTTCAACCAAATCACCACGTGTCACGTTGTGACAGGAACAGATCATGGTCGATGCACTTGCACCGCCAGAGAGTGAGCTAGTGTCAAACAACAGCTCAGCAGGATGCTCTGGTAAGGTTTTTTCATTCAGATAAGCTTGCAACAACAAATCGTAATCAGAGGTATCACCGACAAGGATCGCCCCGATAAGTTTGCTGCTGGTTTCGTCGACAATCAGTTTTTTGTAAGTACCTTGCGCCGTATCTTGCAGCACCATCTCTTTGGCACCCGGAGTCTGCATCTGCGCATCACCGATAGAAGCTACATCAACACCGAGCAGCTTAAGCTTGGTACTCATGTCTGCGCCTTCAAACGTCGCCACCTTACCCATAAGCTGGTCTGCAACGGCTCTCGCCATTGCGTAACCTGGGGCAACCAGTCCAAAGATTCGATTTTGCCAAAGCGCACACTCACCGATAGCATAAATAGCGTCATCGCTGGTTTGACAGTTATCGTTGATGACGATGCCACCACGCTCGCCGATCTCTAGACCCGCAGTTCTAGCTAGTGCATCTTGCGGTCGAATACCTGCTGAGAACACGACTACATCAACATCTAACGGGTCAGCATCTTTGAACACCATGCGGTGATAAGCGGTTTCGCCGTCGCAGATTTTATCGGTACCCGTAGAGGTGTGAACCGTGAGTCCGAGATCTTCGATCTTATCTTTCAAAAGACCACCAGCGCCATCATCAAGCTGCACGGGCATAAGACGTGGTGCAAACTCGATAACATGGGTTTCTAGACCAAGAAGTTTAAGTGCGTTGGCCGCCTCAAGACCTAATAGACCACCACCAATGACCGCCCCTGTTTTCGCTCCCTCACACGCTTTGCGAATCGCTGAAAGGTCGTCCAATGTGCGATAAACAAATACATTGTCTCGATCTTTACCCTCAATGGGTGGCACAAATGGATATGAGCCCGTTGCCAATACCAAATGGTCATAACCGAGAATGTCTTCACCGTCGAGTGTGATGCGTTTCGCTTGCTTATCGATGTCTGTCACTCGGCTGCCAAGTACAAGCTCTACGCCATACTTTTTGTACCACTCTTCATCGCCTAGCATAAGTGAATCATGTGAATTCCCAGAGAACAGTGATGAAAGTTGTACACGGTCATAGGCAGCGTAGCGCTCTTCACCAATCACCGTGATTCGATAATTTAAATGTCCTTGTTGGCTAATGAGATGAGCAATAAAGTGATGCCCAACCATGCCGTTTCCAACTACGACTAGATGCTCCATATCTGCTGCTCCCTATGCGCTTTTTTTTGCGTCTTTCTGTTTGCTGATTTCGACCGATCCTGACAGCTCGTTTTTCGCCTGTTTCTCATATAGGAAGGTCAATACGGCTTGGCGGTATTTTTGATACTGCGGGTTGTCTGCCATTGCCACGCGGTTACGTGGGCGTTCTAGATTAATATCCAACACCTCGCCGATGGTCGCTGCTGGTCCATTGGTCATCATGACAATCTTGTCGGATAACAGTACGGCCTCATCCACATCGTGGGTAATCATAATCACGGTGTTGTTGAGCTCAGCTTGAATCGCCATTAGGGCATCTTGAAGCTTGGCACGCGTCAATGCATCCAAAGCACCAAACGGTTCGTCCATTAACAGTACTTTTGGCTTAAGTGCTAGGGCACGAGCAATACCTACGCGCTGCTTCATACCACCAGAGATTTCATCTGGTTTTTTATCCGCTGCGTGATCCATTTCCACAAGATCAAGATAATGATGAACTTGCTCTTTCACCCATGCTTTGTCTTTGCCCTTCGCTACCTGCTTAACGGCAAGTTCAATGTTCTCGTATACCGTTAGCCAAGGCAGAAGCGAATGGTTTTGAAACACCACAGCACGCTCAGGCCCAGGACCATCGACTTCGCGACCATCAACGATAACGCCACCATCGGTTGGGAAGTGAAGCCCAGCCACCAAGTTCAGCACGGTAGACTTACCGCAGCCAGAGTGACCAATCAGTGAGATAAACTCGCCTTTTTGAATCTGTAGATTGACGTTTTTCAGTGCCACAAACTCCCCTTGTGGCGTAGGGAACCGCATTCCAAGCTGGGTCAGGTCAAGTAAAGGTTTCGACATCAGTAACTTCCTTATTCCATTCGTCTAGGTATCACTCGTTTGAACGGTGACTACCTAATTAGCGGAGCGATTGTTGTTTGTTCCAAGAAAAGTGTTTTTGTAGTAGCAACATGCCACGGTCTAGCAACAGTCCAATAAAGCCGATAGCAAATACCGCGACCATGATTCGGCCTAGTGATGCTGAGCTGCCGTTCTGGAACTCATCCCAAACAAACTTGCCAAGACCTGGGTTCTGCGCCAGCATTTCTGCTGCAATTAGTACCATCCATGCGATACCGAGTGATAAGCGAAGACCGGTAAAGATCATTGGGATCGCAGACGGTAGAACGATGGTACGAATGTGTTGCCACCAAGAGAGCTTAAGCACCTTACTCACGTTGAGAAGATCCTTGTCTACACTCGTTACACCCACCGCGGTATTAATCAAGGTTGGCCACAAGCTACACAGCGCAACGGTAATCAGTGAGTTGACGAATGACTTAGCAAACAGTGGGTCGTCACTGACATAAGTCGCACTCACTACCATGGTCACAATCGGCAGCCATGCCAACGGTGACACTGGCTTAAGCAGTTGAATAATCGGGTTAAATGCCTGATAAACACCTTGATTTAAGCCAAGGACGATACCGAGTGGAATCGCGATTACCGAGGCGAGGATGAAACCACCTGCCACGGTAATCAATGACGTACCAATCTGGTCAAAAAAGGTGGGCTTACCCGTGTATGGGCGGATCTTCACTTTCGCATCTGGGTTTTTCGCCAGTTTTGCTGCGTTGCGTTTTTCCTGACGCTCAACGAAAGCTTCCGCTTTCTCGCGCTCCTCTACATGCTCCGCAGCTAGGTTTTTAAATTGTTCAAACGTTTGAACGGGACCTGGAAGGGTACCCAGTGACGTTTCAACCTGTCTCGCCGCCAAATGCCACATCATTAGGAAACAAAGAATCCCGATGAGGGGGAACAGCAGCACTCGGCTGCGGTTCACCACCATTTCACGGCTTGGCTTCAGTGATATTACGTTCGTTGCCATCGCCTTTACTCCTTAGCTATTACTGCAATCATTCCGTTGACCTAATGCTTAAACCTTGTCTTTGCCTTTCAGACCGATTGAGAATTTCTCAAGGTAAGCGTTAGGTTTAGTGCCGTCGTAGACGATGTTGTCGATAAAGTGTTTCTGAGGGGCACGGAAGCCATCTTCAGATTTAAAATCAGGGAAGTCTTTCGACGTTAGTACGCCATCTTCTACCAAGGCTTCAGCCGCTTGTTGATAGATGTCAGGACGGTATACTTCCTTCGCGATGTTCATGTACCACTCATCATCCTGTGAATCAGCAATCTGACCCCAACGACGCATCTGTGTTAGGTACCAAATCGCGTCACTGTAGTATGGGTATGTCGCGTTGTGGCGGAAGAACACGTTAAAGTCAGGTACATCACGCTTATCGCCTTTCTCGTATTCGAACGTACCTGTCATGCTGTTAGCGATAACTTCAGCATCCGCACCTACATAAGCACTCTTCGCAAGGATCTTCACGGCCTCTTCACGGTTTGCGTTGTTATTCTCATCCAACCAATGCGCAGCACGGATAAGCGCTTTTACAACACGGATATGAGTATTTGGGTTTTCTTCAGCCCAAGACTTCGATACACCAAATACCTTCTCTGGGTTGTTTTTCCAGATCTCGTAGTCGGTCACGACTGGTACACCAATACCCTTAAATACCGCTTGTTGGTTCCACGGTTCGCCTACGCAGTAGCCTTCAATCGTGCCCGCTTCCATGGTCGCTGGCATTTGCGGTGGTGGCGTCACGCTAAGCAGAACATCGGCATTCACTTGACCGCTGTTATCACCGGATTTTGGTGCATAGTAACCAGGGTGAATACCACCAGCTGCGAGCCAGTAGCGCAGTTCATAGTTATGTGTGGAGACTGGGAACACCATACCCATATTGAACGGCTTACCTTCATCTAGGTAACTCTCAACCACAGGCTTTAGCGCGTCTGCTTTGATAGGGTGAACCGGTTTGCCATCCGCTTGCATCTCAAGGTGTGGCTTCATTGCTGACCAAGTCTTGTTGGAAACCGTAATCGCATTACCGTTTAAGTCCATGCTAAATGCGGTGATGACTTCCGCCTTAGTACCAACACCTATAGTTGCGCCTAGCGGCTGACCTGCCAGCATGTGTGCGCCATCAAGTTCGCCATCAATCACACGGTCTAGCAGTACCTTCCAGTTCGCTTGCGCTTCTAGCGTCACGTAAAGACCTTCGTCCTCAAAGAAGCCTTTCTCGTATGCGACGGCAAGCGGCGCCATATCGGTCAGCTTGATGAAGCCAAACTTCAGCTCTTCGATTTCTGGCTCGCCCAATTCAGCCCATGCTGATGTGCCAACAAGTAGCGTTGCTGTCGCGATTGTTGCGGTGCTGACGCGATGAAACGTCTTACCGATTTGAGTTCCTAGTTGAGTCCATTTCTTCATAACACTCTCTCCGTGTGATGCTTAAAAATTTTTTCCAAAAAAAAGGCGCTACTGCTATCAATAAGCAATAGAGCCTATGTATAAGCAGTAACGCCGTCGCCAACCTTCACTTCACCGCCGTTGATGATTTCAGGAGCTGCCCACTAAGGGGCGGGGGTATTGTGTTTGATATTAGTCTTTCAATATACGTGCCAAAATTCATTTATTTATATTTATCAGCACTTTAGTTAAATTTGGTTACTTTATTGGTTAAATTTTGCTTCGCCAGTGTGCACCGTGCACCAATTGAATGAATTATCACTAACCCCAAAGTGGTAGCTAAAGGCTGATAGACTCTAGGGTGTGGATGAGGTTCTTCGAGACTTGAGCAAGCGATAAGCTCGACTGCATGGACGATTTTCGAAGTGCCGAGAAGGCGGTCTGCTCATCGAGATGATGATGCTTCATCAACAAACCTTTGGCTTTTTCAATAAGCTTACGCTCTTCTAGCTTTAGGTTAAGCGCTTCAAGTTTCTGGTCGTCTTGAATCGATTTCTCACGTACCTGTCTTGCATGAACGACCCATGCGCTGAGTTCAAACTGCGAATCATGAGGCAGCAATACGTAATCATTTCCAACAGGTAAGCGATTGATATCATTCTCATTTAGTTGTTTTAGAATAACAAGAAGGGGGCGCTGTCTCTGCTTTGCGGCATCCATGATAAGCGAGAGTTCGGCACAAGGTTGCTGCCACGAAATAACCAGCGTGGCAGAGGGTTCTTTTTCAAGCATGGACTCCAGCTGAGATAGCTGGCAGCCCATGATTTTGTCGAAGTCTTTGGCAAGCCTTGCGCTAATATGCGCCTGTTCTGCAATAGAGTCGCAGCAAACTAAGACGGGTGTTTTTGGCATACGATTTTCCTAACATAGTGTTCCTTCACTCGTTAGACCATCGCAATATGTGTGCCAAAGTGTTTTTGCTTTTGATTCGGCGCTGTCCCAGTCGCCAGAAAGTGTAAATAGCGCTATCGTCAGCGTACTGATGATGGTGTTCGCCATCATGTCTTGCTCATCTTCACCGGTTCCCAGTGGACAAGGAATCACGGGCTGAGTGGTCATCGTCTCTTCTACGTAGTGAGAGTTCACCTTGCCGTCTTCCGCCCACCAGATGGTTTGGCTAACCTTAGGGTTGTACTCCGTCTCACCAGATTGACCTTTAAACGATACTGTTCGCTGAGTCTGCTCCGACTGTAAGTGAACTAACGATTCAACCTTGGCATGCAGCTCTTGAAACCCTGGGTGGAAGCTACCTCGTAATGCAAACGGTGCATTTGCTGGGTTGAGAGCCCTTGCAACGGTATTGATCGGCGTTCTAAGACCGTAGCGATGCTTCCAATCGAGCATCACTTTAACCTGAGGCAGGAAGTTATCTAAGGGTAGATACGCGATGTTAAACTGCTCAAGCAGGGTTTTCGCCTCATCTAAGTTAGCTGCGGTATTGATATTAAGATGACGAAGAAAATCACGGGCATGCAGACGATTGTGCATCTTGTCTAAGTCACCGTGCAGTAATATCTTCACTCCACTGTCTGCCAGAATTTTGGCTGCGACTAGGTGCCACGGTAAGCCTGAGGTTTGTCCTGTGCGTTTGCCTGCATAAAGCGGCCAGTCAAGGTCGGCAAACTGCTGTTGGGTACTCTTAAGAGCTTGCACGAAGCCCGCGATCTCTTCTGGCGTCTCATCGCGAACACGGATGAGCATCATCAGCATCGCCATTTGATCATCGCCAACCTCACCAGCCAGATAGGCTTGCATCACCTCTCTAGCTTGAGTTTGTGTGAGTGGACCTCGTCCTCGAGAACCGCGACCCACGGTACGTATACATTCTTGAATTAACGACACATCCTCTCCTACTTCTTGTGTCTGACCGCTACTGTGCGCTGCTTGTAACGACTATGCTCTGCTTATAATGACTATGCTCTACTTATAATGAAAAAGCTAAGCAACGGCATACTCCTGCGCAACGTCGAGAAGCTCCTGACGAATCGATACGACTTCACCGATGATCATCAAAGCAGGGCTTAAGCCGCGAAGCTGGTCAGCTATCTGATTTAACTGTGATAATTCGAAAGTATATACTTCCTGCTCTGGGCTACAACCTTTACCAATAATCGCTACCGGCGTAGTTGGGCTTAAACCTGAGTCTAGCAATCCTGTTTGTATCTCTCGGCTTTTTTCGAGCCCCATATAGCACACTAAGGTCTGCCCTTGAGCAATTAACGATGACCAAGCAGGGAGCGCACCAGAGACGACATTCCCAGTGACTAAGGTGACGCTTCGTGCCACCTTGCGGTGGGTAAGCGGTATCAAAGCACTAGAAGAGCAGCCAAGCGCTGCGGTAATGCCAGGAATGACTTCAAACGGGATGTTGGCCGACTTCAGCGCTAGTGCTTCTTCGCCACCACGACCGAACACAAACGGGTCGCCCCCTTTCAGTCTCACGGCACGATAGCCTTTTTGACCGCAGTCTTTGAGGATCTCATTGATTGACTCTTGATTAAGGCTTGGCATCCCACAACGTTTACCTACGTAGAAACGCAGTGTCGATGCTGGGATAAGATCCAATATCGACTGGCTGACTAAGCGATCATAAACCACAATATCAGCGCTTTTAATTCGCTTATGCGCGGCCATAGTCAATAAGTCAGGGTCACCCGGCCCTGCACCAACAATGGACACAAACCCTTTGCCACCCTTGTGCGGCAGTTCATCAATAAACCCTACATCTTGCTGTTGATGAGGACGATATGCTTGCTCATTCCTTTGAGTGTTCATCCTGCGTCTCCTTACTTCACAACGACATCAATTTGTTCTGACTGTTGGTGATGCTGATTCACCAACTTCTCTACTTCTGGCAGGCACGAACCACAGTTACTTCCGCATTTAAGCTGCCCTTGCAACTGGGCGACAGTGGTGTGGTTTTGCGTTTGCAACGCATCGACAATCTGCTTTTCTGTGACTCGAAAACAGCTGCAAACGAGCTTACTCGGTGCTTCGTTCTGAATCGCTTTCAGGGTTTTAGAAAGCGAAAACGGCTGACCAATAAGTTGAGTAATTTGCGCTACATCAGCGTCAAACGCCTTATCCTCTACTTGAACAAAGCTTTTTACCGTGAGAGCGGCGTCATTGGCACAGCTTAGCGTTACCCAGCCATGCTCCGTATCCATCACAAGCAGCTTGCCATTTAACGCAGCGTCCGTCGCCTGAGTCCATGTTTGTTTGCTCAACACCGATTTTGAAGCGTAGCGCAAAAGATTGCGGCTTTGCCCCTCACCTTCAGTAATCTGCATCGAAGAAAAGTCCGCGATATCACCCAGCTTGTCAGCGTTCTCGCCAATCGCGACGAAGTAACTACCGATGGCAAAGGGTTCGATCTCAACGACCGACGATTTGAACGCCGGTTGGCCTGAGAATGGGTCGACCACAGAATCAGTGACATGGTTGACGCCGCTGCCTGCACCAAACTCTCCCGCCCAGTGCATAGAGAGGTAAACACTATGCAATCCTAAGCCATCGTCTTCTTTAACACGAACCACAATCTCTGCACGGCTTTCTGGAGCGACAAGTCGAGCCAATTGCCCCGTTTTAAGCGCTGCACGTTCTATCGAAAGCGGGTTTAGATATACCGTTGGCTCTGTTTCTTTTTGCGTCAGAGCAGGCACGAAGCCGGTGCGTGTCATGGTATGCCACTGGTCTCTATCTCGGCCCGTGTTGAGCACAAACTGATGCTGACCTCGAGTGGCTAGGCTCAATGAGTCTGCGGGGACGATAAGATTCGCGCGGCCATTTGGCGTTGCGAATTGCCCATCTGAGAACGGACGCTTACCATCGAGCGGCCATTGCTTAGGCTGCCATTGGGCATAATCGACTGCCGACAATGCACTTAGTTCACTTAGATCAAACAGTTGTGGACTGTCACTATTGATAGAGGAGAGCTCAACATGCTCTTTGAAAATGTCATACTCACTCTCGTAGTCAAATCCATCTTCCACCTTCATTAGCTCACACAGCGCTTGACCCACTTTAGACACCGCCCACCAATCGGGCTTGCTTTCACCACGCAGTGGCAAGAAGGCTCGCTGTCTCGACATCATGCGTTCAGAGTTGGTAACCATGCCTTGTTTCTCACCCCAGCCTGCTGCTGGCAAGATAATATCTGCGTACTGAGCAATATCGGAATCCACACAGATATCGGAGACAATCACAAGCTCACATTTCTTAAGAGCGCGCTTAATTTTGTGGCTTTGTGGCAGTGACACCACTGGGTTGGTTGCCATGATCCAAACCGCTTTCACCCCGCCTTTTTCGATGGCATCAAACAAGTCGACCGCCTTGAGGCCAGGTTTAGTCGCCATATTAGGCGCACGCCAAATGGCTTTTACTGCATCAATGGACGCTTGATCAAATCCTCGGTGAACCGCGAGTTGGTTCGCTAAGCCACCAACTTCACGCCCTCCCATGGCGTTCGGCTGCCCGGTAATAGAAAACGGGCCACAACCTTCTCTGCCAATTTTTCCAGTCAGCAGATGGGCATTAATGATAACGTTGCCCTTGTCTGTCCCGTTCTCGGCTTGGTTAACGCCCTGACAATAGAGGGTGATGACTCTCTTTTTAGTGGCGAACCAATGATAAAACTGCTTCAGGCGTGTTCTATCTACTTGAGTTTTTTCCGCGACCGACTCCAACGAGCATGTCACTTGCTTCGCAGCGTCAAGCAGGGCTTCACTACCTTGGGTATGTTCAGCGATATAGTCGCTATCCAAAGCGCCAGTATCCAAACAATACCTTGCCAGCCCCATAAATAGGTCAACATCACTGTCAGACTCCAAAGGAAGGTGGAGGTCTGCTTGTTCAGCACTCATGGTTTTACGCGGATCGATCACCACCAGCTTAAGGTTTGGGTTCGACTCACGCGCCTGCTGGATACGACGAAATACAATCGGGTGTGTCCACGCCGCATTTGAACCCACCAAAACAATCATCTCGGCAAGTTCGAGATCAGCATAATTAACGGGAACGACATCCTCACCAAAGGCACGCACATGGGAAGCAACGGCAGAGGACATACATAACCTTGAGTTGGTATCAATATTCGCTGTACCGACATAACCCTTCATGAGTTTGTTTGCTACATAGTAATCCTCCGTCAGTAACTGACCTGAGACGTACATAGACAAGGCGTCGGCGCCATACTGCTGCTTAATATCGTGAAATCGTGTCGCAATCGTGTCGATCGCTTCTTGCCACGAGGCTTGTTTGCCATTGATCTTTGGATAAAGAAGCCTAGCGGGTCCGGTGTGGCTATCATCGAGCGATGAGCCTTTTACACACAAGGCTCCCGTATTCGCTGGATGGTTAAGATCCCCTTTAGTCGAAGCATCTTTTGGATTACTGACACATTTTGCGACGAGGCCGCAACCGACACCACAATATGGACATGTTGTATTGACACTTCTCGGCTTCATAACGTCTCCTTTAGCCAGGCTATATCAACAAAAAGGCGCCTCTCCTTGTTACAAGAAGAGGCGCCTTTGCCATTGACGAGTTAGATTTTTGTTCACTTCAGTACGGTGATAACCATTGAGTTATCCGCTGAGCTTTTGTTAAACAAGTCAATGCAAATTTGAGTCCAACAAATAGAAATTATATTTTTCAATAACTTAATGAGAGACACACTCTCTACCTCACTGTTATCGCGCTTTCTAAAGCACCAAAGTGGTGCATGCTATTGTGCAAATTCTCACATACTAGACACCCGTTACATTGAGCTTTCCGTTTACACACCTAAACTGTCTAGGTTACTCGTCAAAAGGAATTGAGACATGGTTAAGCCACTTACTTATTTGGCAGCGGGTTTGATGACGCCAGCCATTGCAATGGGAGCCAGTTTTAGTGACCCTCTCACCGAACTCGACAATCAAACTTGGTTTCTCGCCGACGGCTGGGAGAATGGCTTTCCGTTTTTGAACCGCTGGACTAAAGAGCAAGCGCTATTCAGCAACGAAGGCTTGACCCTAACGCTAAAAAACATCATCGATGATCACGGCTACAAGGATGTCGTTTCAGGGGAAATAAGAAGCTATGGCTATTATGGTAACGGCTGTTTCGAAGTCGAAATGAAACCGGTTAAAGCCGATGGTGTCGTGAGCGCTTTCTTTCTGTTTGCAGGCCCCTACGACCAGCCTGAAGGTGGAAACGGAATTCACAATGAGATAGACATTGAGTTTTTGGGTATGAACACCAATCTGGTTCAACTGAACTTTTGGACCAACGATGACAACTACGAACAGCACAACGAGTACATCCATTATCTGGACTTTGATGCCTCAGAAGATTTTCACACTTATGCTATCGAATGGAATAAAAACACCATCAAGTGGTTTATTGATGGTGAGCTCGTCTATCGCGTTAGGAATACCGACGACCAACCCATCCCGATGAAATCAGATAGCAGGCTTAGAATTATGATGAATGTGTGGGCTACTAATCCACAGATTTCTAACTGGGCAGGCACTTACGATGAAACCACTGGGCTCGAGCATTCCGCGTACTTTCGAAACTTCAAATACACAAGGTCTAGATGTAAGAATAATGAATAAGACACCGTAATTTACTGCCTGCAACTTTGAATTTGAGTATACTCCTGTCCTTGTTCACTCAAACACCATACATAGCGACCTATGACCGACACTATTAAGTTCATCGCCACCGACATGGATGGCACATTGCTAGACGAAAACAGCAATTTGCCACCTGCATTCCCAGAGTTTTTCCAACGACTAAAGAATGAAAACATTCTATTCGCAGCTGCCTCTGGTCGTCAGTACTACAGCCTTTACGACACCTTTGAAGGCTATCAAGACGAGATGTTGTTCATCGCGGAAAACGGCACGCTGGTGATGCATCAAGGCAAAGAACTTTATAGCTGCACACTCGATAGTGATTCAGTACCATCGATCATCAACAAAGCTCGAAGCATTAATGATGCATTCATCGTTTTATGCGGCAAGAAAGGGGCTTATATTGAGACTCAGGATCCAACTGCACTCGAAGAAATTAGCAAGTATTACCATCGCTGCGAGTACGTTGAGGATTTGCTTACCGTTGACGACGAGTTCATCAAGATCGCAGTGCTTAACTTCAATGGCTCAGCGGAACAGATTGAGCCAATAATCCGACCTGCATTCGGTGATAACTTCCAAGTTGTGGTGAGTGCGAAAATTTGGCTTGATGTTATGAACAAGGTCGCCTCTAAGGGTGCGGCGATACGTCACCTGCAGCAGACGATGGGGTTCACGTATGAACAAACCATGAGTTTTGGTGATTACTTTAATGATGCAGAAATGCTTAAAGAGAGCTATTACTCGTACGCAATGGAAAATGCACACCCAGGTGTCAAAGAAATTGCGCGCTTTTCAGCACCAAGTAACACTGAGTTTGGCGTAATTAGCGCGGTATACGACTTTTTAGATAACCAGCAGTAAGGTTATCGAAGTCGCCAACTGAACAATTAACAGGGGTTCGAGATTAGCGTGAGCCCCTTTTTAATCAAAGCTAAAACGAGCCTTTCCCCTTCCCTTTCAGTTTTTCTCGCTTCCTGCCCAATTTTCAATTGTCTGATGATATAGTACCGACTCGGAACAATATCGAAGGAAAAGAAAAATGGAAAAGTTTCTAGAGTTGCTGGCAACACAACCGAATGACGTCATGTTTGAACAGACGATGCAGGTTATTGACGAGCATTTTGAGTTCAGCCCAGTCAGCTTTACTAACGGCGAAACCCAGAACCAAGCAGGCCAAAACAATGGCTCTTGTAAGATTTTTGCTTTTGCGAAAATCAAGGAACTGGATGAGCAATCCACGCTAGCGTGTTTTGGTCAGTACTACCGTGATGATGTACTTAAAAACCCTACCGGCAATGACCACGCAAACATCCGTAACTTTATCAAACACGGCTGGGCTGGTATTCGCTTTGATGGCGTTGCTTTGACTGCTAAATAGAATTTTAGTTGGTTTGTATTGAAGGTATGAACCGATAAAAGTAAGGGAGTAAGTTCACACTTACTCCCTTTTTCGTTTGCCGATAAATATCGTTTTGCTACTTCTGCCAGCGCTCAGCAGCCTGTGCATCAGAGTCCCGAGACTCCACCCAGCGAGTTGACTCTGTCGTGCGCTCTTTCTTCCAGAATGGTGCTTTGGTTTTCAGATAGTCCATAATGAACTCACACGCCTCAAAAGCACTGCCACGGTGGGCACTGGAGACACCAACAAATACAATCTGGTCGCCAGCATCAAGGTCACCAACGCGGTGGATAACGCGAATTCCATTTAGCATCCAGCGTGATTCCGCTTCATCGCAGATCTTTTCCAAAGAACGCTCTGTCATTCCTGGATAGTGTTCAAGTGACATGCCAACCACGTTATCACCCAAGTTCATGTCGCGCACTTTGCCTGTGAAAGTCACAATAGCGCCTGAGGCTGTACCCTGCGCCAATGCTTCATACTCGTCACCGACAGAGAAATCTTCACGTTGAACAGATACTCGAATAGTCATATTAACCCCCAGTGACGGGAGGGAAGAAAGCGACTTCATCGCCGTCTTTCACAGCAGAATCGAGAGGCATGATATCTTGGTTGACGGCAGCAAGCAGCTTGCCTTGCTCAAGAGCCAGATCCCACTTACCTTCTTGTGTCGCCAAGTGGGCACGAATGTCTTCAACCGTAGCAAAATCCATGTCTAGGTCGACACTGTCTACGCCCACTAGCTCTCGAGTTTGTGCAAAAAAGAGTACTTTAATCATGATTCGACCTTAAAGTGTCCTGACTTACCGCCAGTTTTTTCCAACAATCGAACGCTGTCGATGACCATGTCTTTTTGAACCGCTTTGCACATGTCGTAAATCGTCAGAGCGGCAACAGATGCTGCGGTTAGTGCTTCCATCTCAACACCTGTCTTGCCTGCTAGTTTACAGACGGATTCGATGCGCACTTTGTTCTCATCTTCAAGCGCTTCAAGCTGCACTTCTACTTTAGACAGCAACAACGGGTGACACAGGGGGATCAAATCCCATGTTTTCTTTGCCGCTTGAATACCAGCAATGCGCGCTGTCGCGAACACATCACCCTTGTGATGATTACCAGAGGTGATCATTTTCAGCGTTTCTGGTGCCATATGGACGAAAGCTTCCGCTCGCGCTTCTCGAACCGTCTCTGCTTTTGCCGAGACGTCGACCATGTTGGCCTCGCCCGATGCATTAATATGAGTAAATTCCGACATGGTTTACCTCAACAATTACTTAGTTAGGTGAGGCATAAAGTTACATGGACGATGGCTCGCATCTAGCTGCTGCTTAATGATCTTCGTCCAACCAGTGCGACACGCGCCGGTAGAACCTGGCATAGCAAAAATTACCGTGTGATTCGCAAAGCCTGCAATCGCTCGCGATTGAATGGTAGAGGTGCCGATCTCTTCATACGAAACCGCACGGAATAGCTCACCAAAACCTTCTACTTGCTTATCGAACAGAGGAACCAACGCTTCTGGTGTACTATCGCGAGAGGTGAAGCCAGTACCGCCAGTAATCATCACCGCTTGCACGCTTTCATCCGCAATCCACTGTGAGACTACAGCGCGAATTTGGTAGATGTCATCAATAACGATTTTCTTGTCCGCAAGCGTGTGACCCGCTTCCTGTAAGTTCTCTACGAGGTAACGACCCGACGTATCGTTCTCTTCAGTACGTGTGTCTGAAACGGTTAGCACTGCGATATTCGCAGGCACAAATTTGCTCTCTGCGTGACCCATGATTTTTCACCCTATAAAAACTGTAAACGTAACGTCAACGGCTAGAATTAGCCGCCGATAGATGCCAAGTGAGGCGTCATTCCCGAATTACCATCATGTAGGAAGTGACTGACCGACTTGGTCTGTAATTGTGCTTGGATGCGCTCGATCAGCGCTTGCTCTTGAGCGTCTTCTTGCAGCAAGTCGCGTAGCTCAACACCATGTTCGCCAAACAAGCAAAGATGCAGCTTGCCCATGGCGGAAACACGTAAGCGATTACAACTTTCACAGAAGTTCTTCTCATACGGCATGATCAACCCAATTTCGCCTTTGTAATCGGCATGAACAAATACCTGTGCAGGACCGTCGTTTTTCTGACGCGCCTTGAGTATCCAGCCGTTAGCGATAAGTTGGTTGCGGATATCGACACCCGAAACATGGTGGTTTTGGAACAATTCGTCCATTTCACCCGTCTGCATGAGTTCGATAAACCGAAGTTGAATAGGACGGTCTTTGATCCAGTTGAGGAACGAAGGCAGCTCTTTTGCATTGAGATCTTTCATCAATACAACGTTCACCTTGACCTGCTCGTACCCAATCTCAAACGCACGGTCGATACCAGCCATCACCTCGGTAAACTTATTTTCACCAGTGATCTGATGGAACATGCGTGGATCTAAGCTGTCGACACTGACGTTAATGTGTGTCAAACCCGCTTGCTGCCAAGTATCCACTTGCTTCGCCATGCGATAGCCATTCGTCGTCGTTGCGACTTTAGTGATACCCGGAGTATTAGCGACCGTTTCAATGATCTGAGGAAAGTCCTTCCTGAGGCTCGGCTCACCACCAGTAATACGCACCTTCGACGTACCACAATCTGCAAACGCAGTTACGACACGCTTAATTTCAGGTAGCGTCAAAAATGCCGGTCTTTTTTGACCAGGTGGTTTGTAGCCATCAGGGAGGCAGTATGTACATCGGAAATTACAGACATCTGTAACCGACAAGCGCAAGTAATAAAACTTGCGATGGAATTTATCTTCGAATTGTTGCGCCACGGAACACCTTTCCAAACACGGGAGGCGTGATCATTTCCAATCAAGCCCTTGTGACCAATCTGTCACTGGCTCAACACGCTTATCTTGAATGATTTCATCATAAGACTTAGCGTCGTGAGCTCGGAGTTATGGCAATTAACGCTCTTGGAGCATTAACAGCGTGCGATTAAAATACTTAATAACGACGGGGTTTTCCAGTTCTCTAATCAAAAAACCTTACTTATTCGTCATTTTTATTATAGTTGAGTATCGTAAATGAACAATTTACCCTATGTTACGACAACTCGATAACATAAAAGAAGAATAAGATGAGCATATATTCATCAAAAAAAGTCGTGGCGATTGGCGGGGGCCACGGACTTGGCAGAATGTTGGCTGCACTCAAAGATTTTGGCTCCAATGCTACCGGCATTGTGGCCACTACAGACAATGGTGGTTCGACTGGTCGCATTCGTGAGTGCCAAGGTGGCATTGCATGGGGAGACACGCGCAACTGTATCAACCAGCTCATTACCGACCCATCCATTGGTTCAATGATGTTTGAGTACCGCTTTAAAGGAACTGGAGATCTAAACGGTCACAATCTTGGCAACCTTATGCTGACGGCGCTCGACAACTTATCCGTTCGACCTCTGGAAGCCATTGAGCTTATCCGTGACCTTTTGAAAGTGGACGTCAATATAATCCCCATGTCGGAGCATCCTTCAGACTTAAAAGCACTGTCGGTGGATGGTAAATGGGTGACGGGCGAAACGTCAGTTGATGAGATGGAACAAGACTTACAGCGCCTTGATCTAGAACCTTTTGTTCCCGCGACAAAGGAAGCAGTAGACGCCGTTGCACAGGCCGATTGCATTGTTCTCGGTCCCGGTAGCTTCCTGACCAGCATCATGCCTCCACTACTTTTAGCGGACTTAAGCTATGCCATAGCCAAGAACACCGATGCAAAGGTGGTATTTGTGGAGAACCTATCGCCTGAATATGGTCCTGCGGGTCGCATGACGCTAGAGCAAAAACTGAAATGGTGTGAGCGTGCCCTACAAGGTAGAAAGCTCGACGTTATCCTGGGAGAAGAAGCGCATCCTGACATTTATTCAGAATGGAATTGCGTCACTTTGCCGCTTGCATCACCAAATAGAGATTGGCGTCACGACCGTTCAAAACTCAAAGCCGCGATAGAATCACTGTTGCAATAATCGAAGTGAGCATCGAAAAAGGGCTGTGTAAACACAGCCCTTTGTTATGATTCCAGCTCAGCTAAAAACGATACGTAAGTAGAGTGCGTTCTGTCGAGTAACACCAGTACTTTGTCGATTAATGCTTGGTCATGAGGCAGAGTATTCTGCTTGGATAAGGTGTCGACCTCGATAGCTAACTGACATAGCGGTTCCGCTCCAAAACTTGCCGCGCTGCTTTTAAGCGCATGACAAATTTCCGCCAGCTGGGTTAGCTTATCTTCTAGCGCACCTGAAGAAAGCTGCTCTTGATACGTCACTAATTCGCCGGTAAAAATTCCCAAAAGAATTGGAATATTGTCAGGTCCAATTTCCTTAGTAAGCTGATCGACTCGCTCTCGATTCATAAGTGTCATACGTTGTTCTCACTCGCATTCCATGCTTGGATTTTTCTGTAGATAGTCGATGGACTAACATCTAAGTACTTAGCAGCTTGAGGAATATTTCCATCACACGCTTCAATCGCCTGCTCGATGGTACGGCGCTCAGTTTGCCACAACGGCTGTATATCTTGAGGACCAAATGACGACGTAATAGTAGCTGCGGGCTTACTTACGACGACGGGTATATTCAATGGTGGAGGTAGCATGTCCAAGGTAATTTCCTTGCCATGGTTCAGCACCACCACATTTCGAAGCACATTCTGCAACTGACGTACGTTACCTGGCCATTCATATTGAATAAATCGCTCAATCACGTCTTGCGAAAAACGAACGAAGCTTTTGCCTTCTTCATGGGACATAAAGCCCAAAAGAGAATAGGCAATCTCGATTACATCCTCTTCACGGTCGCGAAGTGGTGGCAAGTGCAGTGGGATAACGTACAAGCGATAGTACAAATCTTCCCTAAAGCGCCCTTCTTGTACCTCTTTCCAGGGATCTCGGTTGGTTGCACACACGAAGCGCACATCCACTTTCTTCATTCGAGAAGAACCAACCTTCTGGAACGTACCTGTTTGGATAAATCGCAATAACTTGGTTTGTAGGTCAAGATCCATCTCACACAGCTCATCGAGGAATAGGGTTCCTCCATCGGCGAGCTCTGCCGCACCTTGTCTGTCTACCGCCGCGCCGGTAAAAGCGCCTTTCACGTGACCAAACAGTTCACTCTCAATCAAATCTTTAGGAATTGCAGCACAGTTAATGGCGATGAACGGCTTATCACCACGCTTACTCGCCGCGTGAATGGCTTCTGCGCATACCTCTTTACCGGTACCACTTTCGCCTGTGATAAAAATACTGGCTTTACTGGATGCGGCAGAATCGATGGTACGGTAAACGGCTTGCATTGGTTGGCTACTACCGATAAAACCTTGATAACTCGGGCTGCCGGTATCATTGATCTCATCACGCAGCTTAGAGGCTTTGCGGATGGCGTTGGTGACCGTGACGCGCAGACGGTCTGCCTCACAGGGTTTGATCAAGAAGTCTTGCGCCCCGTGTTGCATCGCGTCTACCGCAATATCGATAGAACCGTGCGCCGTCATAAAGATGATCGGCACATCGGGATTGAATTTTTTTACTGCGTCCAACACATCCATACCTGTCATGTCGGGAAGACGCAGGTCGAGAAGTATTAGATCAGGCGTCCGATGCTCTAAGCTTTGAATCGCGTCGCGGCCATTGCCAACGATATTGATATCGATCCCCAAAGGAGAAAGGTACGAGCGATACAACGCAGCAACGGAGGCAGTATCTTCTACCATTAATAGGTAGCGAGACTTCGGCTCGTCGATTAAAGGTTGCATAAATCCTAGCTAACTGTTGTTTTGTTATGTTTGCTTTATAAGCATATTCGCATTTTGCAATTATTGGCTGGTAAAAACCATTTTTATTTTGCAGTTTAAAACCTGAGCAGCCTAGCAGACTGCTCCTAGCTTGTTAACTGTTTGCAATAAAGTGCTGTCTAAGTTTCTCTATTTCATCACGTTTTTCGGCTGCCAACTCAAACTCAAGGTTCTGAGCATGTTGGTACATCTCGCCTTCGAGCTTGAGTATTTGCTTCTCAAGATCTTGAGAAGATAGCGCCACATAAGCCTGCGACGGCTCGGCCACCTTCGACAGTGGTACCTGTTTGCCTTTTTTAGGCTTACCACTTTTCACTGCGCCGCCTATCTCCATAATATCTTTGATATTACGTTTTAGCGCAGTCGGCACTTTACCGTGCTCTTCATTATAAGCATGCTGTTTTTCACGGCGACGATTGGTTTCATCAATAGCTTTCTTCATTGATTTGGTGATGGTGTCACCATAAAGAATTGCCTTGCCTTTGAGGTTACGGGCCGCACGACCGATAGTCTGGATCAAAGAGCGCTCTGAGCGCAGAAAGCCTTCTTTATCGGCATCGAGAATCGCCACCAGCGAAACCTCTGGCATATCTAGACCCTCTCGAAGTAAGTTGATCCCTACCAAGACATCAAACTCACCCAACCTCAAATCACGAATAATCTCGGTTCGCTCCACGGTATCGATATCTGAGTGCAGATAGCGAACTTTCACGCCATGCTCATTGAGATATTCCGTCAGATCTTCCGCCATGCGTTTAGTCAGCGTTGTGACCAAAACACGCTCATCAATCGCAGCTCGCGCTTTTGCTTCTGACAGCAAATCATCAACCTGAGTCGCCACCGGGCGCACTTCAATTTCGGGGTCTAACAGACCTGTAGGTCGCACTACTTGGTCCGCTACATCGCCGTTGGATTTTTCCAGCTCGTAAGCACTTGGCGTTGCCGAAACAAAGATGGTTTGCGGCGCAATCATCTCAAATTCTTCGAACTTCATAGGACGGTTATCCAATGCTGAAGGTAAACGGAAACCAAACTCCACCAGCGTCTCTTTTCGAGAGCGGTCACCCTTGTACATGGCCCCGATCTGTGGAACCGTCACGTGGGATTCGTCGATGATCAACAAACCGTCTTTTGGTAAGTAATCAAATAGCGTCGGAGGCGGCTCACCCTCTTTACGACCACTTAAGTAACGAGAATAGTTTTCGATGCCAGAGCAGAAACCAAGCTCGTTCATCATCTCAATATCGAACTGGGTACGCTGCGAAATCCGTTGCTCTTCGAGCAGTTTATTGTTCTCTTTTAAGTAATCTTGTCGGATAACGAGTTCTTTCTTGATCTCTTCAATAGCATCAAGAATGCGTTCTCTTGGTGTTACGTAGTGTGTCTTCGGATAGATGGTGTAACGCGCAATATCTCTTTGAGTGATCACACCAGTAAGAGGGTCGAACAGGCTGATGCAGTCGATCTCATCGTCAAACATCTCCAAACGCACCGCTTCTTGATCCGATTCAGCCGGGAATATGTCGATGACTTCACCGCGAACCCTGAACTGTCCACGTTCAAACGCTACATCGTTTCGTGAATATTGGAGCTCAGCTAAGCGAAGTAAAATGTCTCGCTGGTCGATGACCGCGCCACGAGTCACGTGAAGCATCATCTTCAAATAGGAGTCTGGATCACCCAGACCATAGATCGCGGATACAGATGCGACGATGATGGCGTCTTTACGCTCAAGCAGCGCTTTGGTTGCTGATAATCGCATTTGCTCAATATGAGCGTTTACTGATGCGTCTTTTTCGATGAAAGTATCGGTGGTCGGAACGTACGCTTCTGGTTGGTAGTAGTCGTAGTATGAGACGAAATACTCGACAGCATTATTCGGAAAGAAAGCCTTCATCTCACCATACAACTGTGCCGCGAGTGTCTTGTTAGGCGCTAGCAAAATAGCAGGGCGCTGAGCCTGTGCAATCACATTAGCAAGCGTGAAGGTTTTACCTGAACCTGTCACACCGAGCAAAGTCTGGTGTGCCAAACCTGAATCAAGCCCATCTACGAGTTGAGCGATAGCGGTAGGCTGATCGCCAGATGGTTGGTAATCGGAAACCAAATCAAAGTGTTTTGCCATGTGTTTCTATCCCTTATCTGCAACCCTAGTATTTCAACGCTAGTCGCCTAATTTTGCAACTAAAATGCTCGCTTTTATCAACCATATTTGCTATCGTAATCGCCCCGCCAAGCTCTAGCTCCAAACGTTAATCGCAAATTCATCCACGGTTTTTCCCCAATCAACCAATTATACGCTGTGAACATCCTCATTCTCACTTTTGATACTTTTCTCAAGAGCATTCGTAAATAACTGTTTATTATCAACTTAATTGACTTAAGAATCAGTTATTCACAAGCTGATAAGTGAGTAATTACTCAAATTCTGAATTGACCCCGTACAATTAACACATTTATCCACAAATTTGGTGGATAAGTAAAACAAGCTCAACACCCACAAGGCTCTCAGAAAAGTAAAGCAATTTTTGGATCTTTTTTTCTAGTGATTTTTCAAAAAAACCGTTGACTCAAACATCTAGGATAGCTAAGATTCGCCCCGCTTTAAGCAATTCCCCCTTAGTTCAGTTGGTAGAACGGCGGACTGTTAATCCGTATGTCGCAGGTTCGAGTCCCGCAGGGGGAGCCAAATTCAGAATAAGCCGTGTCGTAAGACGCGGCTTTTTCGTATCTGCTAAACAGAAATCTCCTTCAAAAGCTGTGTCAAACGACATGGCTTTTTTCGTTTTTAGCCCGAACGCTTATACTTTTCGTACAAACAAGCAAAACCATAGATTTCGCAGGTTGTTATTCACCGCTCAAAACAGGATAATATTGGGATCGGAGCTCTTTACACTTATTATTATGACCGAATATCTCTTGTTGTTGGTGGGTACGGTACTCGTCAACAATTTCGTACTGGTAAAATTCCTTGGGTTGTGCCCGTTTATGGGCGTGTCGAAAAAACTCGAGACAGCAATTGGCATGGGCCTAGCGACGACATTCGTACTGACGCTAGCCTCTGTGTGCGCCTATTTGGTGGAAACCTATGTTCTGGTTCCGCTCGGCATTCAATATCTCAGAACCATGAGTTTTATCCTGGTGATTGCCGTGGTGGTTCAGTTCACAGAAATGGTCGTGCACAAGACGAGTCCTACACTCTATCGTCTACTCGGTATTTTCCTACCGCTGATCACGACCAACTGTGCGGTTCTCGGTGTTGCACTTCTTAACATCAATGAAAACCACAACTTTATTGAATCTATCATCTATGGATTCGGCGCGGCTGTCGGTTTTTCTTTGGTGCTCATTCTGTTCGCTTCTATGCGCGAGCGTATTGCAGCGGCCGACGTCCCTGCACCGTTTAAAGGTGCATCGATTGCCATGATTACCGCAGGTCTCATGTCACTGGCGTTCATGGGCTTTACAGGGTTGGTGAAATTGTAATGACTACCATCCTTATCGCTATCATTGCCGTCGTCATTCTCGCAGGCCTTTTTGGTGCTGTGCTGGGTTTCGCCTCTATCAAATTTAAGGTAGAAGCCGATCCTATCGTTGACCAAATCGACAGTATTCTTCCGCAAACGCAATGTGGTCAATGTGGATACCCAGGTTGCCGCCCTTACGCGGAAGCTATCGCCAACGGTGATGCTATTAACAAGTGTCCTCCGGGTGGGCAACCTACTATCGAAAAACTGGCAGACTTAATGGGCGTTGAAGTCGAGGACTCTGCTCACGATGCTGAAAAATCGATTAAGAAAGTGGCGTTTATTCATGAGGACATGTGTATTGGGTGCACTAAATGCATTCAAGCCTGCCCTGTAGATGCCATTGTGGGGGGCACGAAAGCCCTGCATACCGTTATCAAGGATGAGTGTACGGGTTGCGATCTTTGTGTTGCACCTTGTCCAACTGATTGTATTGAAATGATCCCCGTTGAAACCACAGCTGATACATGGAAATGGCAAATGGATGCTATCCCTGTCGTCAATATTACCGAACCAACTACAGAACTAAACGGTAAATAGGGAGCACTATGTTATCACTCATCGAACAGATTAAAACTGGCTCTCTTTGGGATTTCCCAGGTGGCGTGCACCCACAAGAAAATAAGAAGCAGTCTAATCAGAGCGAAATTGTTAAAGCGTCAGTTCCAAACGAATTAGTCATTCCCCTTAAACAGCATATTGGTAAACCAGGCGATATCTTGGTCAGCGTTGGCGACCGAGTGCTTAAGGGACAACCGCTTAGCCAAGTGAATGCGGCATTTATGTTGCCTGTTCATGCACCAACCTCGGGGACTATCACAGCAATTGAGCCTCGCACTATTGCGCACCCGTCTGGTCTTAGCGATCTATGCATTGTTATTGAATCAGACCAACAAGACCAATGGATTGCGCTCGATCCAGTTGCCGATTTTACCGAACTCGAACCCGACGCCATTATCGAGAAGATTCGCTTGGCGGGTATCTCTGGCATGGGTGGTGCCGGTTTCCCGACGGCCAAAAAGATCCAGTCTGGCTTGCAGCGTACCGAGATCCTGATCCTCAATGCCGCCGAGTGTGAACCGTATATCACGGCTGACGATCGTTTAATGCAAGACTTTGCGCAAGAGGTGATTGAAGGGATCAATATCCTTAAGCATGTCCTAAAGCCAAAGCTCACTATCATAGGTATCGAAGACAATAAACCAGAAGCGATCAAAGCGCTGGAAATGGCAGCAGTTGACGAAGATATCGTTATTCGAGTCATTCCAACGAAGTATCCTTCTGGTGGTGAAAAGCAGCTCATTAAGATCCTAACCAACCTGGAGGTACCTGTTGGTGGCATTCCGGCTGATATTGGCTTGATGGTGCAAAATATTGGTTCGGCTTACGCGATTAAACGTGCTGTTTGCGACGGCGAGCCACTTGTTGAACGTGTGGTGACTCTTACGGGTAAAACCTTCAAGAAACCACGCAATGTTTGGGCATTGATTGGCACGCCAGTGCAGGCCCTGCTCGATGAATTTGGCTACAAAGCAGATAAGAAATCTCAGCGCCTAATCATGGGTGGCCCTATGATGGGCTTCACCTTGCCGCATGCGAATGTACCGATCACCAAAACCGCTAACTGCATTTTGGCGCCGACGTTTAGAGAAATAGACCCTCGCTCTCATGAGATAGCCTGTATCCGCTGTAGTCAGTGTGCAGAAGCCTGCCCTGCATCTTTGTTGCCACAGCAACTGCAATGGTATGCCAAATCGCAAGAATACGATAAATGTGAAGAGCTCAACCTTAAAGACTGCATTGAGTGCGGTGCGTGCGCGTTTGTCTGCCCAAGCGAAATTCCACTAGTTCAGTACTATCGTCAAGCAAAAGCAGAGATACGCACACGTAAAGCAGAGTCAGAAGCAGCAGAGCGTGCCAAGGTTCGTTTTGAAGAGAAAAAAGCACGTCTAGAGCGTGATAAAGCTGAGCGCGAGAACCGCTTCAAGAAAGCAGCAGACGATCGCCGCAAGCAAATGAAATCTAGCGGTGGTGACGACGCCATTGCCGCAGCAATAGAGCGAGTTAAAGCACAGAAAGCAGGCGCTGATACAACTAGCGAAGTCAAACCGGCTGTCGCTGCAGCGATTGCTCGTGCGAAAGCAAAACAAGCAGAAGCGGCGAAACAAGGTCAGGCTGAACCTGATAACTCCGAAATGGCAAAACTGCGCGAAGAGCGCAAACGTCAAGCACGAGAGCGCAAAGCGCAAAAAACCACGGACTCAAACGCTGTTGAGAATGACGCTGGTAATACTGAGCAAGATCCTAAGAAAGCCGCAATAGCCGCAGCGCTGGCAAGAGCCAAAGCGAAAAAAGCGGCTCAGCAACAAGCTGCGGAATCAGCAGGCGATGTTGAGTCGAATGAGCAAAGTGCGAAAAAAGATGCGGTTGCCGCGGCGATAGCGCGGGCGAAAGCACGAAAAGAAGCGTCGCAAGCTGAAACCTCAAGCTCAGAGAGTGAATCACCTGCAGCCGAAACGGGCGATGCAAAGAAAGCGGCCGTTGCCGCAGCAATTGCTCGTGCCAAAGCTCGTAAGCAAGCGACACAAGCTGAAGCAACAGAAGTAGACAGTGAAACAGCTGCACCTGAATCGGATGACCCGAAAAAAGCGGCTGTGGCTGCTGCAATTGCCCGAGCAAAAGCTCGCAAACAAGCAGCGCAAGCTGAAACACCGGAAGCAGACGGTGAAACCGCTGCGCCTGAATCGGATGACCCGAAAAAAGCGGCCGTTGCTGCTGCAGTTGCGCGTGCTAAAGCCCGCAAACAAGCAGCGCAAGCTGACACACCGGAAGCAGATAGTAAAACAGCTGCACCTGAATCAGAAGATCCGAAGAAAGCGGCTGTGGCCGCTGCCATTGCTCGTGCAAAAGCTCGCAAGCAAGCAGCGCAAGCTGACACGCCGGATGTAGAAAGTGAAACAGCTGAGCCTGAATCGGACGATCCGAAGAAAGCGGCTGTGGCTGCTGCAATTGCCCGAGCAAAAGCTCGCAAGCAAGCAGCACAAGCTGCAGCGCCAGAGGTAGACAGTCAAACTACAGCCTCTGATTCGAATTCTCCTGAGACGGAAGATCCAAAGAAAGCCGCGGTCGCCGCAGCGATTGCGCGAGCTAAAGCACGAAAACTCGAACAAGAAAAAAATAAGGAGAACAACTAGTGTCGTTCTTTATAGCTAGCTCTCCACATGCACATAGCCGCAAACGTACACCAGACTTAATGAAAGGTGTAGCGCTGTGCGCTTTGCCTGGTTTGGTTGCTCAAACCTACTTCTTCGGTTGGGGAACGCTAATTCAACTTGCATTCGCTATTGTTGTTGGACTTGGTTTAGAAGCGGCAATTATGCTTCTTCGTAAGCGCTCGCCATCACTAGCGCTTCGTGATTACAGTGCACTAGTCACTGCATGGCTGTTGGCGATTGCCATCCCTCCACTGTCACCATGGTGGATTGTGGCCATTGGTCTGGTCTTCGCTATCGTTATCGCCAAGCACCTTTATGGTGGCTTAGGACAAAACCCGTTTAATCCGGCTATGGTGGCGTACGTAGTCTTGCTTATCTCTTTCCCTGTGGAAATGACAAGCTGGATTGCACCAAACGCTATCTCTAGTGAGCCAGTGAGTTTTGCAGATGCATTTTCACTGATTTTTGGTGGTTTTGATGCGGATGGCTACTCGCTTCAGCAGATCAGAACCGGCATTGATGGCATCACGATGGCGACGCCGCTTGATGCGTTCAAAACCGGTATTAGCAACGGCAATACGTCAACTGAAGTCTTCGAGCAACCTATTTTCGGCAGCCTTGCTGGCGTTGGCTGGGAGTGGGTAAACCTTGCCTACCTTCTTGGTGGATTGGTTCTACTAAAACTGCGCATCATCCAATGGCACATCCCAGTCGCGATGCTTGTGTCTTTGACTGTCGTCAGCGGGTTCTTTGCTTTGGTTCTGCCGGGTGAAACAGGTTCACCACTACTGCACCTACTTTCCGGTGCGACTATGTTGGGCGCATTTTTCATTGCAACTGACCCTGTTTCCGCGTCAACGACAGTGAAAGGTCGACTTATATTTGGTGCCTTTATCGGTTTGATGGTCTTTGTGATCCGAACTTGGGGTGGCTTCCCTGATGGTGTGGCGTTTGGCGTTCTTCTTGCCAACATGTGTGTGCCACTGATCGATTACTACACTAAACCAAGAACCTACGGACATTGATACCATGTTGAACGCAATCAGAAAAAACGGCTTGACGCTTGCTATCTTTGCCTGTGCTTCAACAGGTTTAGTCGCGGTTACCCAGTACTTAACCAAAGACCAAATCGTTCGCCAAGAGCGAGCACAGCTTCAAGCCACGCTCAATGAGGTGATTCCTCATGATCTGCACGATAATGAACTGTATGCCGCTTGTACCCTAGTAAGTAACCCAGCACTGGGCACCAATCAGGCACAACCTGTCTACATTGCAACCGTCAACAATGAACCGACGGCACTGGCCATCGAGACTATTGCACCAGAGGGCTACAACGGTGCAATAAAGCTGATTATCGGCCTAGACACTGCTGGTACTATTCTTGGTACACGAGTATTAGCCCATCAAGAAACGCCGGGGCTGGGTGATAAAATCGACCTTAGAATTACCGATTGGATTCTTGGTTTTGCTGGTAAGCAAGTCACTGAAGACAATCTAGGGGATTGGGCAGTTCGCAAAGATGGCGGACAGTTTGATTCCTTTACCGGTGCAACCATCACGCCGCGTGCCGTGGTTAAAGCCGTAAAAAACACCGTGGAATACGTGAACACCAATCGCGATTCCATTCTAAGCCAACCGCTTAATTGTGGAGGTGAATAATGGCAACGTCTAAAGAACTGCTAAAAAACGGAATGTGGGATAACAACCCTGCCCTCGTCCAGCTGCTGGGTCTGTGCCCACTGCTAGCCGTATCATCAACCGTGACCAACGCGCTTGGTTTGGGCTTGGCGACGCTTTTGGTACTGGTTGGTTCAAACGTTACTGTTTCGTTGGTGCGAGACTATGTGCCAAAAGAAGTCCGTATTCCAGTCTTTGTGATGATTATTGCAGCGCTGGTAACCTGCGTTCAGCTACTAATGAATGCTTACGCTTACGGCCTCTACTTGTCGCTGGGTATCTTCATTCCCCTAATCGTAACCAACTGTATAATTATTGGTCGTGCCGAAGCCTTTGCTTCCAAGAACGCGGTTGGTCCAGCGGCACTGGATGGTTTCTGGATGGGTATGGGCATGACCTCTGCTCTGGTCGTTCTTGGCGCAATGCGTGAGCTGATTGGTAACGGGACGTTATTTGATGGTGCCGACCTCTTGCTTGGTGACTGGGCAGCAGCGCTTCGAATTGAAGTATTCCAATTTGATAGCCAGTTCCTGTTGGCACTATTGCCACCAGGCGCGTTTATCGGCGTCGGCTTCTTAATTGCGCTTAAGAACGTTATCGATAAACAAATCGAGCAGCGCCAACCAAAACAAGAAAAACCAGAGATTGAACGCGTACGCGTCACCAACTAAAGCTTTTCATGCCCGATGTTTTCGGGCATTTTTATAATAAAAACATACTGGATACTCAGACACTGAGTACAAGCAATCAGCGGAAGAATTAGTCAGCAAATGAACAACACTAAAAGAAAAGAGATTCTAGAGCGGCTTCGCGAGAACAATCCCAATCCAGAGACAGAGCTTAACTGGAGCTCACCATTTGAACTGCTCATCGCCGTTCTCCTCTCTGCGCAGGCAACCGACGTCAGTGTGAACAAAGCTACAGATAAACTCTATCCGGTCGCGAATACACCAGAAGATATTCTTGCGCTCGGCGTTGATGGCGTCAAAGAGTACATCAAGACTATTGGCCTGTTTAATTCAAAAGCCGAAAACGTCATCAAGACCTGCAAGATCCTTATTGAAAAACACGATAGTGAAGTTCCAGAAAACCGCGAAGCGTTAGAAGCCCTACCCGGCGTAGGACGCAAAACCGCCAACGTAGTACTCAACACCGCCTTTGGCTGGCCAACTATCGCCGTAGACACCCACATCTACCGCGTCTCAAACCGCACTAAGTTCGCGATGGGTAAAACCGTCGACGATGTGGAAGAGAAACTACTCAAAGTCGTTCCAAAAGAATTTAAACTCGATGTGCACCACTGGTTGATCCTTCACGGACGCTATACCTGTGTCGCCCGCAAACCGCGCTGCGGCAGCTGCATTATTGAAGATTTATGTGAGTTCAAAGATAAAGTCTATCCAGACAATTAATATTAAGGGAGCAATGTTATGTCTAACGGTCGTATCCTTCACACTATGCTACGCGTAGGTGATTTAGATAAGTCTATCTCGTTTTATACCGACGTCATTGGTATGAAATTGCTGCGTAAAAATGAAAATACCGAATACAAATACACCCTAGCCTTTCTGGGCTTTGGTGACGAGTCTGAAGGTGCAGTCATTGAGCTGACCTACAACTGGGGCGTCACTGAATATGACTTGGGCAGTGCTTATGGTCATATCGCTATCGGCGTAGATGACATCTACACCACATGTGATGCAATTAAAGCGGCTGGCGGTAACGTCACTCGCGAGCCTGGTCCTGTAAAAGGTGGCACCACTCAAATCGCCTTCGTTAAAGATCCAGACGGCTATATGATTGAGCTAATTCAAAACAAAGAAGCCAGTGCTGGTCTCGAAGGTTAAGTGCTGATTTCATAAAGCTCAAACGACAAAGCCAGTGGAAATAACCACTGGCTTTTTACTCTCTCTACCCTAGCATCCCTAACTGTTTATGACTTGCCGTCAAACCAATGCTGTTCTGAGACCACCTTGTTGTTCTTCACTGTAACCTCATAAGCTTTTTGACCGTCCATTGAGTACTGTGTAATGGTGCCGTTGTTGATCGCGCCATCTTCATAATTAGCTTGGTAGGCCTTGTTACCATTGGAGTAATATTGAATAGCAGGTCCATCTTTTTGCCCACCATCATAAGTGGCTTCCGTTCGCGGCTGACCGTTTTCATACCAAGTCGACACCTGACCTTGCAGTTTACCTTTGTCGTAATTGGCATCGACTACCTTTTGACCATTGTAAGCCCATTCAGTGTAGTGCCCACTGCGCTTGCCATTCTGGTAGTGTGAATCCGTTTTTAGCTGACCGTTATCATACCATTGCTTCCATTCACCGGTAGCGACACCTTCTCGGTAGTTAATGCTGGACGCGACTTGTCCATTGGGATACCACGTAGTTTCTGAACCAACGGCTTTACCATTGGCAAACTTCACTTGCAGCGCGTTTTGGCCAGTATCATATTTTCTGGTCAGTCTGCCAGTGAATGGCGTTGTCTCATTAACCTGATAGGCAACGCCATTTCGAACTTGAACATAATCTACCGTATTACCGGTGTCTTCAACCGTCGTTTCTGTAGCGTAAGCTCCGATGGAAGCACAGGTTAGAACACCTGCAATAATTGCAATCGAACTCTTCATGTTGTTACCTCAAATACATAACTTATGTCGGCACAGTCAGAATAGTATTGAGAAAATCATTAACAAAGAGGTAATCATGATTAGTATTGTTGCAAAAATAAAAAGGAACCTTTGATGTGTATAAGAGACTAACTTAGCTTTGGTAATGAGCCTGAAGGCACAGAGGTTGAGTTGATTCAAAACTATAAAGCTAGTGCTGGCCTTAAAGGTTAATAGCTAAAATCACCTCACTGAGCCAAGAAAACAGTGGGCTTTAACGACCAACTTTTTACTGCCACCACCCAAGTATCCCTAACTCTCAAGTTTTCACAGACTCCCCAACGCAAAAGACTGTTCTCCCCCTTAATACCATAGCCCATTGCCTTGCTGACCAACGCAACATAGGGGGAGTTAGAGGGGGTATTGATCTTCAGTGTTCAAGTGGTTTTCTAGATATCAATACAAAACTGCCTACATTGAGAAAACTCATTTTTGCCCCATTATAAGTTGGCAGCCAATATGTCAGCGATTAGAAAAAATAATGGATTCTATGTTACTTAGTGACGAATATTTTCAGTTCGATACTCTGAAGGCGTCATACCAACTTTATTTTTGAACAACCTAGAAAAGTATTGCGGGTATTCAAAACCAAGCGAGTAAGCAATGGTTGCCACCGAATCCTTGCTTGAAAGTAAGCGATCTTTTGATTTCTCAATCAGCGCATAATGAATCCAATCTTTGGTTGTTTTACCTGTTTCCGCTTTTAAGGCGTCACTTAGATAGCGACTGGTCATATTCATGCCTTGCGCTAACACTTCCACCTCTGGGATTGACGCAGATTCTTGAATTACAGCGTCTAACCGTGCTTCTAGAAGTACTGCAAATCGGTCATATACTGAGGTGTCAGCTTCTTTACGCATTAAAAATTGGCGGTGATAGTAACGGTTGACATACATTAGCAAGGTACTAATTTGCGATAGGATAAGATCCTTACTGAATGCATCTAAACTGTTGTTGTTTTCAGCCTCAAGCGCATCAAACATCGCGACCATATGTTGCTCTTCTTTTGGTGAAAGGTGTAAAGCCTCGTTCACCGAATAATTGAAAAATTGATATTGCTTAAGTTCGTCTTGCAGCTTGTGACCACGGATATAATCGGGGTGAAAGCAGATGGTGCGAGCAACTGAGTCAATAATTATACGGCTGGCAGTGAGCTTTTGGCCGGGAGCAATAAACAGCATTGTTCCACTTGAACAGTCGTATTGGGTGCGACCGTACATGACCTCGCCTGATGAGATGTGTTTGAACGATATCGCGTAGAAACTAGTGGTAAGTGACATGCTCTCACCGCTAAGTAATTGATTGTCATCACTGTTGGGATTTAGTTTCATTACATCAACTAAAGGGTGCTCTGGTGGGCGTATACCGAGAACAGCATTGAGTTGTTTAATGGTATCAAAATGGAAGTTTTTCATTGTTTAACCTCATCGTGCAACCTTTAGCGGTATCTACCTCGCTCTGATTCATATTATGGTTTAGTTGAGTAAAAAGTTCAGTGCACAAATTGACGTGAAGTGTATACAAAACTTCGGGGCGGTTCGATTCGTTATTTCGTATACAACTCTTGCAGTTTTGTGCACTGCTATTTTTGGCCATGTCTCTTAAGATCGCTCTATCGATTATGAAGCCTTCGAATTTAACCGCATTGTGTTAAAGGCATTGTTTCGAAATAGCTAAACCATCATAAAATATGAGGAATAAAGTTCATGGCAAATAAACCTTGGAGTGCTGACGACATACCTACTCAAAAAGGAAGGATTTCAGTTGTGACTGGATCAACCAGCGGGATCGGCAAGGAAACTGCGAGGGTGCTAGCGCAAAAACAATCAACTGTGATACTTGCCGTAAGAAATGTATCAAAAGGTGAGAAGGTAGCAGCGGAAATTCGAGCGGACTATCCAGATGCCGATGTTTCGGTTATGCAATTAGACCTTTCCAGTCTTCACTCAATTCAAGCGTTTAGTTCACAGTTTTTAGCAACTTTCGATAGGCTTGATTTACTGATCAACAACGCAGGAGTAGCGTGCCCGTATGCCAAGACTGATGATGGATTTGAAATTCTAATGGGAACGAATCATCTAGGTCACTTTGCATTGGTCGGCCATTTACTCGAGACTCTCAAGAAAACACCAAACTCCCGTGTGGTGGTCGTTTCTGCTGGCGCACATAAGTCCTCAAAGATCGATTTGGATGACTTGAACTGGGAGAAGCGAAAATACAGTAATTTTACTGCGTACGCAGATAGCAAACTGGCGAATCTCTACTTTGCCTATGATCTGAAAAGACGTCTTAAATCAGAAGGTGACAACCCGATGGTTACAGCCGCTCACCCGGGCTGGACGACATCGGAACTCCAGCGAGGTGTAGTGAAATTCTTAAATATCTTTTTCGGCCAGAGTAAAGAAATGGGAGCACTACCAACATTACGAGCTGCAATAGACGAAAGTGCATCTTCGGGTGATTTCTTCGGCCCGCAGGATTTCTTCGAACTACATGGCGCACCCATAAAGGTCGAATCAAGCAAGCAGTCACATGATGTCGATGCTGCGCGAAAGCTTTGGACGCTATCTGAAGAATTAACAGGAATAAAATACTAAACGACGATACAGGAGTATTGCGCTAAGTACGTTTGAGGATATTTATGGACAGTAAAATAGTTTTACAGGTGGTGGGTGTTATCATTTTATTACTAGGGGCGATACTCAGCTATAACCCCGAGTTAGTGAGTAATAAATCCATCCCTGAGGATGCCTTCCAAGCTGTTGAAAGAAGAGTCCGTTGGGGCTTTCTGATGGGGGCTGGCATGCTGCTCATTTTTCATCATCAAATTACCCCTTATTTGTTTACTGTTGCTGCACTTGGTATGACATTAACATTTGGGGCATTGATTTCGCGGGTAATGGGTATCTTCCTTGATGGTTCCGTACCAAGACATTGGATGTGGGTTGCTGTTGAGCTAGTAATGGTCATTGGCTTTGGCATTTGGTATGCGAAGCAACACGTATAATCCGTTGATTTTCCATACCTAAACTAATTAATTGATCTATAAACTAGCAATATCACTGACACAGAACTGTCTAAATGTAATTTAAACATAAATAAGCAACTAGCAACGTCCCTTTTAACTTTCAGCACGCGCTTTAGGTAGATTCCGCATCAAGTGCGGAATGACGACTAATTTGAAACCTGCATTAACGAATCCGCCGAGCCAATCACCGCTTTAACCCACTCAAAAAAAATAAAAAAACCAGCAGCCTCACAACTACTGGTTTCCAAAACTCCAACGCCAAACAGACCCTAAACCTCAGTCCGCCCAAACGAGATCACCACCCTCTGGTTTTTCGCTTTTCCAATCGGGGATTCATTGCTCGCAATCGGTCTGCGTTTACCGTAGCCCTGCACCTGAATTCGATCTTTTGGTAATCCTAGTGAGTGGAAATAATCTTGAAGGATCACTGCGCGCTTTTCTGAAAGCTGCTGACTCTCACTTTTTGTTTCACCCGAATCGGTGTAAGTGGACACCAACACCAAGTCGATATCTTGATTATATCTCACATACTCAGCGATCTGTTGCAGTCGATGCTGAGAGGTTTTATTCAGCTGCTCGCTGTTACGGTCATAGTGAAGAATGGTGAACGAGATGTCTTCAAAGCTATATGGCAGAAGATTAGCCACACAATCACTAAATACATTGTATTTACCTTGGAACAATACCGACGAGAGTGACACCTCGATACGCTCATCACGGCTCTGCCAGTCTTGATAGCTAAAGGTCGGATAACGTCCCTTTTCGAGCTCGCTCAAGATACTCCATGCAGCTTGTCCGCCGACATAACCATTAAACTGTTTGAAAAACTGTAGGTTACTGATGCGGTCTGCACTATCGCCTGGACGCCAAGGTGGTGGCATGGATACTAGGCTAACATTGCGTGTTTCGCCCATTGCGCGGCGCATTTTCAGTTCAAAGTCGAGGTTAATCTTTTTGCTCGCACGTGCAATAAACTCCGCATCCCCAAAATTTGGGATCGGATGAACAAGGCGGCACTCCAACGGTGTATTACTTACCATTTCCCATTGAGACTGGGTTGGTGTTGCCACGTAGCGCTTCTCAATTGCCGCATTGGCAACAGGAGCGATTAACGCAGGCAACAAGAACGTGGCAAGTAAAGTGTTTAATTTCATATAGATAGATAACTCGATAGCAATAACATCAGCGGCATATCCTTGCCGCTAATGCATTTAGATGGATCTCCATCTTGTACATTGCAAATATCCCGCCAACATCAACGTCTGTTTTTGACTAACTTGTCATGAAGAATGAGATACAAACGATTACCTGTATCTATGGTTGAGGTATTAAGCCCGAAATTAAATGCGTTGTTTGGTTTTTTATGCTGAAAGAATCTGCAATAATGCCCGCTTCGTCACATTAAAAAACTCTAACATGTCTGTAGAAAACGAAGCTCTTACACTAAAAAAGCGATTCCGTGGTTATTTTCCCGTTGTTGTCGACGTGGAAACGGCAGGTTTTAATGCTAGCACTGACGCGTTACTGGAAATCTGTGCCATCACTTTAAAGATGGACGAAGAAGGTAACCTACAACCTGCCACTGTGATGCACTATCACATCGAACCGTTCGAAGGCGCTAACCTAGAAAAGGAAGCGTTGGAGTTTAACGGTATTCGAGACCCGTTTAGCCCACTGCGTGGAGCGGTTTCTGAACAAGAGGCACTGAAAGAGATCTACAAAGTGATTCGAAAGGAGCAAAAGCAACACGATTGTAATCGCGCAATCATGGTGGCACATAATGCGAATTTTGATCATAGCTTTGTTAGTGCGGCGAATGAGCGTGCCAAACTTAAGCGCGTACCTTTCCACCCGTTTGCTACCTTCGATACCGCGACATTAAGTGGTCTTGCCTTTGGTCAAACGGTATTGGCAAAAGCTTGTAAAGTCGCAGGCATGGAGTTCGATAACAAGGAAGCCCACTCGGCTCTTTACGACACCCAAAAGACGGCTGAGCTGTTTTGCCGAATCGTCAACAAATGGAAAGCACTTGGTGGCTGGCCTGTCGTTGACGAGAACCAAGAATAAACAAACACAACTTTTAGAGATTATTATGAATCCTGTCGTTATTTCTGTTTGCATCATGCTGGTTCTGGCATTGATGCGCGTTAACGTTGTCGTTGCGTTAACATTTAGTGCCATCGTTGGTGGCGTTGTCTCTGGTATGTCACTGACCGATGCTGTTAGCGCCTTTGAAGGTGGGCTTGGTGGCGGTGCTACTATCGCACTGAGCTACGCGATGCTAGGTACCTTCGCGGTTGCCATTTCCAAGTCTGGTATTACTGACCTACTTGCACAAAGCGTGATTAAGCGAATTCATGGCAAAGAGAGCTCTGCGGGCTCAACTGGTCTTAAGTATGCGGTTCTTGTCGCGCTGATTCTTGTGACTATGTCGTCTCAGAACGTGATTCCTGTGCATATCGCCTTTATCCCAATTTTGATTCCACCTTTGCTAGGCGTATTTGCGAAACTCAAGCTTGATCGTCGTTTGGTTGCTTGTGTGTTGACCTTTGGTCTTGTTACGCCATACATGGTTCTGCCTGTAGGTTTTGGTGGCATCTTCCTAAACAATATCTTGCTTAAGAACCTACACGACAACGGTTTAGAGTCGGTAACTGCATCTCAAGTCCCTATGGCGATGCTACTTCCTGCGCTAGGCATGATCACAGGTCTACTTCTCGCTATCTTCTTTAGCTACCGTAAGCCGCGTGAGTATGCTGCAACAGAGATGACACAAATCGATGAAGAACCTTCTCACATCAACAAGAAGAACATCTTTATTGCTATCGCTGGTATCGTAGCGGCACTAGCCGTTCAGTTGACTTCAGGTTCAATGATTATCGGTGCACTTGCAGGCTTCATGGTCTTTACCTTTGGCGGCGTGATTGCATGGAAAGAGACGCAAGATGTGTTCACTAAAGGTGTTCACATGATGGCGATGATCGGCTTTATTATGATTTCTGCAGCGGGCTTTGCTGCGGTAATGAAGCAAACTGGTGGTGTTGAATCTCTTGTAGAAGCTCTATCTACCAGCATTGGTGACAACAAGCCGCTAGCGGCATTACTAATGCTAGTCGTTGGTCTTTTGGTCACTATGGGTATCGGTTCTTCTTTCTCTACGATTCCAATCATTGCAACTATCTATGTACCGCTTGCTATCGCTTTCGGTTTCTCACCAATGGCAACCGTTGCCCTTGTCGGTACTGCTGCTGCGCTGGGTGATGCGGGTTCACCAGCCTCTGACTCAACGTTGGGTCCAACTTCAGGCCTGAACGCAGACGGTCAACACGAGCACATTTGGGAGACGGTGGTTCCTACCTTTATCCACTACAACATTCCACTTATCGTGTTTGGTTGGATTGCAGCGATGGTGCTGTAGTCGTTCGAAGACTCGTAGTCTCGTGCTAAAATACGTAGAAAGCAAAAAGGCTTGGTCACTGACCAAGCCTTTTTCGTATCTGATAACAAGCGCTTACTTCTTCGCTTGTCTCGCTTCGAACGCGGCAAGCTGTTCAGGTGTTGCCTTTGGTTGGTGGTTCGTTTTCCACTCATCGTAAGTCATACCATAGACACGTTCACGAGCGTCATCGATATCTAAATCTAGACCTTGGGTTTCCGCTTCTGCTTTGTACCATTTACTAAAGCAGTTACGACAAAAGCCAGCCAGAATCATAAGGTCGATGTTTTGAACGTCCTTATTGCTATCTAAGTGCGCAAGAAGGCGGCGAAATACAGCTGCGTCTAGCTTATCTTGTTGGTCTTGCGGGAGATCTTTGTATTTGAAGTCAGCCACTCTACTTTCCTTTATTGTTGGTTTTTCTATCTCCATCCTAACCAACAAACAAAAAAATGCCCAGTCGAAACTGGGCATTTGTTATCTACGTTTTGTTTAGCTAGACATCGCTCAACTCACCATGACTGCTACGTGCTTTCACATCATGACTGAGTGCTTTGTTAAGTTCTGCCTCTACATGCCCTGGCGATTGTGTTCTCGCTGAAATCAGACGATACATCGCTGGAATCACAAACAGCGTAACCAGAGTAGCAAACGCCATTCCGAAGAAGATGACTGTACCCACCGCGACGCGGCTTTCATAGCCAGCCCCTGTCGACAGAATCAAAGGAATCGCACCGGCAAGTGTGGTAAACGCGGTCATCATAATCGGACGAAGACGGCGAGCTGAGGCATCAATGATGGCTTTCTCAAATTCAATGCCCTTATCACGGAGTTGGTTGGCGAACTCGACGATCAAGATACCGTTTTTGGTTACCATACCGATCAACATGATCATACCAATTTGGCTATAGATGTTCAGACCTTGCTGCATGATCACCAAGCCAAGGAAGCCACCAAATACCCCCATAGGTACCGTAAACATTACTACCAGTGGGTTTACAAAGCTTTCGAACTGGGCCGCCAGTACTAGATAAGCCACCAGCAGAGCCAAACCAAACACCACTAAGATACTTGATTGGTTCTCTTTAAAGTCTTTCGACTCGCCGGCGTAGCTTACAGAAATATCTCCAGGTAGCATCTCTATCGCTTGTTGGTCAAGGAAGTCCAACGCCTCACCCAAGGTATAGCCATCAGATAAGTTCGCCTTAATAGTGATAGCCTTTTGCTTGTTGTAGTGAGACAGGCGAATAGACGAAGCCACTTCCTCAATTGAGGTCACCGCATCCAAAGTCACCAGCTCACCCGATTGAGTTCTCATGTAGATTTGACTGAGGTCAGCTGCATTGTTAAAGCTGTTCTCGTCGCCACGAATATACACATCGTACTCTTCACCGCGCTCAACGTAGGTTGTCTCACTCTTACCGCCTAACATGATTTCTAGGGTGTCTGAGATGTCAGCAACACTAATACCCAGCTCAGCAGCTCGTTCGCGATCAATGGTAACCACAAGTTCCGGCGTTTTCTCTGAATAGTTAGTGCTCGCCCCTTCCATAAACGGCGATTCTTCTGCGGCTTGCTCTAGCTTATCTGCCCAAGTTTGAAGTTCTGAGTAGTCTGAGCCACCGATAACAAACTGGACTGGTTCACTGGAGCCGCCTCTGAAACCTGGCATAAACGGATACACTCGAACATCGGCGATACCCGCCAACGCTTTACGAGCTTCTCCCAATGCTTCCGACGCGGTAACGTCACGATCGTTCCAGTCTTCCAAAATCATGATGACAAAGCCAGTTTGGTCACCCGCGTTACCGCCAAATGCCGGAGATTGGATACTGAATGACTTCAAGAATCCTTGACCAAGCAAAGGCATCAGACGATCTTCGACGATGTCCATATTGGCCGCCATGCGGTTGTAACTGGTCGCGTCCGCACCACGGACAAAGGCAAAGATAACACCTCGGTCTTCTGATGGCGTGAGCTGCGCTGGCACGTGCTGCATTAACTGAAAGCTGCCGCCGACACACGCGATAATAACAATTGGGGCAACCCATCTCAGCTTAAGGGCTTTAGCAAGCGCCGCCTTATAGCCACGCTCTAGCTTTCTAAAACCGCGGTCTATCGCTTGAGTAAAGCGGTTTGGTTTTACATTCGCTCTCAAGATAGTACTGCCAAGTACTGGCGTTAGGGTCAGCGCTATCAAGGACGAGAAGATGACCGACATAGCAAGCAGAACTGAGAACTCGGTGAACAGTAGTCCAATCATACCGTCCATAAAGGAGATCGGTAGGAACACCATGACGAGTACTAGCGTGGTTGCGATAACGGCGAAGCCGACTTCTCTTGTCCCTTTATAGGCAGCTAGTAGCGGTGACTCGCCACGCTCGATGTGGTGGAAGATGTTCTCCACAACCACAATGGCGTCATCAACCACCAAGCCAATTGACAAGATAAGTGCCATTAGCGTGATGAGGTTAATGGAGAAGCCAAAGAAATACGCTGCAATAAACGATGAAATCAGAGATACAGGTACTGTAACAGCGGGGATAAGCGTCGCTCGCGCTTGACCAATAAAGATGTAGAGCACCAGGATGACCAATCCACCTGTGATAAACAGGGTGTTGTATACCTCAGAAATCGAGCGATCGATGAAAACGGTAGAATCGTAGTCGATCGCCAAGCGAGTCCCGTCAGGAAGGAACTGCTGCATGCGCTCAACTTCTTTGTGGACTAGGTCTGCAACTTCCAGTGGGTTGGCATCAGATTGTGGCACGATACCCATACTCACGTTAACGACACCATCGCTTTTGAACGTTGAGTTTTCGTTTTCGGCACCCACATAGACGTCAGCTACGTCTTTAAGATAGATAGGCGTATTATCGCTTGCTCGCTTAACCACGAGATACTCAAAGTCAACAGGAGTGCTATAAGCACGCGCAGTACGTACCGACATAACGGTTGCATCGTTACGAACTTCACCACCCGGACTCTCAATGTTCTCACTTCTCAGTGCTGCAGTGATATCAGACGTTGTCACTCCACGGCCCGCCATGAAGGCTGGTTTAAGTTTGACGTACATAACCTGATACAGGCCGCCGGAGATATCAACCGAGCTCACTCCGGATATCAAACTAAAGCGGTCCACCAGCACACGATTGATATAATCGGTTAACTGAGTGCGGTCCATTTCTGAAGAACTGAGGTTGATGTAAAGCGATGCCTCGCCACTACCGTTGTTCTTAAACACCAGTGGATCATCAGCTTCATCTGGCAGTGAGCGCTGAGCTCTTGCTACCGCATCACGAACATCACTGACGCCGGTATTCAAGTCATAGCCAAGCTCAAACGTCACAGTAATTCGAGACATGCTATTACGTGTTGTCGACTCGATCTCGTCGATACCGCTTATGCCTGATAACTGGTCTTCGATAACCGACGTTATCTGGCTCTCGATAATAGTGGCTGACGCCCCTTCATAACGAGTAGAGATAGAGACAACAGGATTCTCGATATCCGGCATCTCACGCACGGCGAGCTTGCTAAACGACACGATACCGAATACACAGAGCAGCAAGCTCAGAACGATAGCCGCTACCGGACGTTTAACGGAAACATCAGATAACAACATTAGCTGGCTTCCTTATCCGTTGGCTTTTTGTCGCCTTGCATGCGAGCAGCACTTGGCTCTCCATTCGCGTTGACTTCGGAGACTGACACCCCATCGCGCATGTTAACAATGCCCTGCACCACAATACGCTGGCCAATCTCGATACCTTTCTCAATCACAACCTGGTTACCTACGCGAGCACCGAGGAAGACTTCTGTACGATGGGCTTTATTGTTGTCGTCGACAACATACACGTAGCGCTTGGTGCCTGAATATTCCAATGCTTGAACAGGGATAATTGGCGCTTCAATTGGTGGAAATTCCATGCGAGCTTGTGCGAGCATGCCTGGCTTTAAGCGACGGTCTTCGTTTTCAAAATGAATACGAACACGCAGGTTGAGGGTTTCTTGATTCACGCGAGTATCTATAGCTACGACCTTACCTGAGAATACTCGGGAGCCCCATGCCGCAGTAAGCGCGGTAACATCCATGCCCCTTTCGAGCATTGGAAGATAACTTTCAGGGACTTGCAGATCGAGCTGCATCGTTGATAGATCATCGAGTGTCAGCAATTCAGTACCTACACTCACTAGCTTACCGCGACTGAAATCAATAAGACCCACAGTGCCAGCAAAAGGGGCTTCTATATATAAGTCGTTAAGGTTGGCATTAGCTGCATCTAGACGTGCGTTACCAATATCAACAGCAGCCTTTTGAGCATCGATTTCTGTTTTGGTAATCGCGTTGCGATCAACTAGGCGTTGAAACTCTGCGAGGATACGTTTTTGGTCGCGGACGTAAGCTTTTGCTTCTGCAACCGCCGCCAGCGCTTTGTCGTCGTTCAATTGGACCAGGAGCTGTCCCTTTTCAACGGTTTGGTTTGCCGTAACTTGAATGCGGTCGACAATGCCATTGACTTCAGAAGAGATAATCACGGATTCGTCAGCTTCTAATTTGCCAACAAGAGACAGTGACTGGGAAACTTGATGAATGGCGACTTGCTCAGTCACGACTGAAACCGCCCTCGCGCCAGCCTTTCCTTTGGCTAGGGTTGCTGGTGAAACACAGAGAATAGACAGTGCCAGCAAACCCATTATGGTTTTATTTTTCATTGTGTGTGTCTTTTAGTGTAAAAACTATGGTTATTCTAGCGAGTTATACGCCCTATAACGTCAAGAAGTGTAAATCTTAACGCCCTAATCTATTTACAATTGTGGCTAATCTTTTGTACCCGTGTTGGCGTAGAACCAATATAACTCGCTGCTGTATAAATAATAATGACTAAAAACACGCTTTTTAGCCGTCTCTGCCCAAAAAGGCACCATTCAGTTCAAAATCAGCAAAAAAGGGTTTACAGCCATACGCAGTTTGTTATGATGCGCTCCGAACTTGAGTGATGCGTTGGGAAAACATCAAACAAGTATAAAACCCTGGGGGGGTTCCCGAGTGGCCAAAGGGAGCAGACTGTAAATCTGCCGGCACTGCCTTCGATGGTTCGAATCCGTCCCCCCCCACCACATTTTGTTAGTTGATGATGTCAGCTAACCAACTTGAATCGACGCGTTGGGAAAACATCGACCAAGTATAAAAACCCCTGGGGGGGTTCCCGAGTGGCCAAAGGGAGCAGACTGTAAATCTGCCGGCACTGCCTTCGATGGTTCGAATCCGTCCCCCCCCACCACATTTTGTTAGTTGACGATTTCAGCTAGCTAACTTGAATCGACGCGTTGGGAAAACATCGACCAAGTATAAAACCCCTGGGGGGGTTCCCGAGTGGCCAAAGGGAGCAGACTGTAAATCTGCCGGCACTGCCTTCGATGGTTCGAATCCGTCCCCCCCCACCACATTTTGTTAGTTGATGATGTCAGCTAACCAACTTGAATCGACGCGTTGGGAAAACATCGACCAAGTATAAAAACCCCTGGGGGGGTTCCCGAGTGGCCAAAGGGAGCAGACTGTAAATCTGCCGGCACTGCCTTCGATGGTTCGAATCCGTCCCCCCCCACCACATTTTGTTAGTTGGTGATATCAGCTAGCCAACTTGAATCGACGCGTTGGGAAAACATCGACCAAGTATAAAAACCCCTGGGGGGGTTCCCGAGTGGCCAAAGGGAGCAGACTGTAAATCTGCCGGCACTGCCTTCGATGGTTCGAATCCGTCCCCCCCCACCATACAAAAGAAAAACCGACTCATCCGAGTCGGTTTTTTCGTTTCTGGCCATCTGTCGCTAGTTACTGTCTCTCATGATGGTCTCTCAATCACTTCTCAGCCACCAATCGATTCACGTCCGTGAGGTGAATCAAGGTCAAGTTCAGGTCCTAATGGCACGACTTGTGTTGGATTTATACCCGTATGGCTGAAGTAGTAGTGTCTCTTGATGTGATAAAGATCCGTCGTTGCGCTAACACCTTCTACTTGATACAGCTCCTTCAGATACCCTTGAATATTTGGGTAATCGGCAATGCGCTTTTTATTGCATTTGAAATGCCCTACGTAAACCGCATCAAATCTCACTAGCGTGGTAAACAAGCGCCAATCAGCCTCTGTTAGAGTATCACCCACTAGATAGCGCGATGTAGCTAGGTGTGCCTCGACCTTGTCCAAGGCGTCAAACAAACCGTGGAACGCGTCTTCATAGGCTTCTTGTGTGGTAGCAAAGCCGCAGCGATAGACACCATTGTTAATGTTTGGATAAACGAACTCATTCCACTGATCAATTCCCGCGCGAAGTGAGTCTGGATAATAGTCGTCATGATTTCCAGTAAGGTCATTGAACGCCGTGTTAAACATGCGAATGATTTCAGACGATTCGTTGCTAACAATCGTATTGGTTTTCTTATCCCAAAGCACCGGAACAGTCACACGGCCGGTGTAGTCCGATTTAGCTTGAGTGTAAATCTGGTGAAGCTTGGTAAAGCCAAAAAGCGGCTCTGGCAAACCAAAAGTCCAACCTTCAGATAGCATATCTGGGCATACGACAGTCACATCGATGTGTTCCTCCAATCCTTTTAGAGATCGGAATATCAAGGTTCTGTGTGCCCAAGGGCAAGCGAGGGATACATATAGGTGGTAACGGCCCGACTCTGGTTGGAACTCCGCGTCTGCTCGGTTCTCAACCCAGTTGCGAAATCCTGCGTCTTCGCGCACGAACTTGCCACCAGAGGATTTGGTGTCATACCAAACATCATGCCAAACACCATCCACTAATTTACCCATGACTTTCTTCCTCGTTATGATTTTGATGAAAAAAGTATAGAGCGGAAAGGTTACAAACTTCAGTGGGTGCCTTTAACTATGTCGTTCAAAATCTTTGAATAACAGGCAGCGTGACAAGAAAATAAATAACTTGCGGGATGACAGATACAAAAAAAGCGCGACTAAACTTACTCGTCGCGCTTAGGCCCGTCACAGGCTGAAAATAGCGGCCCTAACAGCTCACACATACCGTTAGGGCTTTCCTTGCTATTCGATTACTGGGATACACTAAACGCTAACGTTTAGGCACGACACTGCGTGTACGTCCGTTCCCTGTATTGTTGGTTTTTGTTGTGCGCACTGCTCTGTCGCTTGTGGACAGCGCGTGCGGAACACACAACCCGATGGTGGGTTAATTGGTGAAGGCAAATCACCCTCAAGCATTTGAATCGTCTTTGAGCGCTCAATCTTTGGATCTGGGATTGGTACTGCAGACATCAACGCTCGTGTATACGGGTGTTTCGGGTCAGCAAACAGTGCCTCGGCTTCACCAAGTTCAACGGCGTTACCTAGGTACATAACCAATACCCGATCAGAGATGTGTTTTACTACCGACAAATCGTGGGCAATGAAAACCAAGCTCAAACCTAACTCTTTTTGTAGCTCTTTAAGAAGGTTAACAACCTGAGCCTGAATCGATACGTCTAGTGCTGATACTGGTTCATCACAGATGATCATCTTAGGCTTTAGGATAAGTGCACGAGCAATACCGATACGCTGACACTGACCACCCGAGAATTCGTGAGGGTAACGGTTGATAACGTTTGGTAATAGACCTACCTTAGCCATCATTTCCTTAACGCGATCCTTTACTTCTTGCTTAGAGAGTTCTGGATAGAAGGTCTCTAGAGGCTCTGCGATGATGTCGCCCACTGTCATACGCGGGTTAAGCGACGCCAAAGGATCCTGGAAAATCATTTGGATTTCTTTACGCGTATTACGACGCTGAACCGCTTGCATCTTAGTCAGATCTTGACCAAGCCACATTACTTCGCCGTCCGTCGCTTCTACAAGGCCAATGATGGCACGAGCAAACGTAGATTTACCACAACCAGACTCACCTACAACGCCCAGTGTCTCGCCTTCGTATAAACGTACGTTAACACCGTCGACAGCTTTTAGGTTAGAAGGCTTGCTCCAAGGCCATGCGGACTTAGAAGCAATGCTAAAGTGAACCTTAAGGTCTTTAACGTCTAAAAGAAGTTCTTTGTTATTTGTCATTGCATTCATTTGGCCCAAGCCTCCCAATCAGAAAAACACGCACGTTGACGACCTTGACCAAAGTTCTCTAGCTTTGGTGCTTCCACGCTGCACTGAGGTGTTGCACGGTGGCAACGCTCTTGGTAAGGACAGCCTGGTGGCAGACGTAGCAAGTTAGGTGGGTTGCCTGGAATCGTAGGCAGGATTTCACCTTCGGTATCCAAACGAGGGATTGCCTTTAGCAGACCCTCTGCATACGGGTGACTTGGGTTGTAGAAGATCTCGTCAACGGTACCGTACTCCATAGTACGACCAGCATACATCACAAGTACTTTGTCACAAGAACCAGCCACCACGCCCAAATCGTGGGTAATCATAATGATTGCTGTATTGAACTCGGTTTTTAGTTCGTTCAGAAGATCCATGATCTGTGCCTGAACGGTTACGTCGAGTGCCGTTGTCGGCTCATCGGCAATCAGAAGTTTTGGACGACAAAGTAGTGCCATCGCAATCATTACACGCTGACGCATACCGCCTGAAAACTCATGCGGATACATGGTAATACGCTTACGTGCTTCAGGAATCTTAACCGCTTCTAGCATGCGAACAGATTCTTCGAATGCTTCCGCTTTGCCCATGCCTTTGTGCAGCATGAGTACTTCCATTAGCTGATCACTCACCTTCATGTAAGGGTTAAGTGAGGTCATTGGATCCTGGAAGATCATCGCAATCTGCTCAGCACGAACTTTGTTCAGCTCTTTCTCAGGTAGGTTAAGGATCTCACGACCTTCAAACTGAGCGCTGCCCGATACAATACCGTTTTTCGCTAGCAAACCCATGATTGAGAATACAGTCTGAGATTTACCTGAACCTGACTCACCTACGATACCTAGCGTTTCGCCTTGGTTCAGTGAAAAGTTTAGGTCGTTAACTGCGGTTACAATACCGTCCTGCGTTTTAAATTCGACACGCAGATCTTTTACATCTAATAAGCTCATTGTACTTCCTTAATCGTTATTATCTGTCTTTTGGATCCAACGCGTCACGAAGACCGTCGCCCACATAGTTAAAGCAGAATAGCGTTACCACCATGAAGATTGCTGGGTAAGTTAGCTGCCAAATGGCTACTTCCATCGTTTGTGAGCCTTCTTGAAGAAGCGCACCCCAGCTCGTCATTGGCTCTTGAACACCAAGACCAAGGAATGACAAGAATGATTCCGTTAGGATCATGCTTGGAATAAGAAGCGTCGAGTAAACCGCTACGATACCGAGTACGTTAGGAACAATGTGACGCGTAATAATTCGCCATGTGCTTACACCCGATACGTGTGCCGCTTCAATAAACTCTTTGCTGCGCAAGCTAAGCGTTTGACCACGTACAATACGCGCCATGTCCAGCCATGCAATCGCACCGATAGCGACAAAGATAAGTACAATGTTACGACCAAAGAAGGTTACTAGTACGATGACTAGGAACATGAATGGTACTGCGTATAGGATCTCTAGGATACGCATCATAATGCGGTCAACTTTACCGCCAATAAAGCCAGATGCTGCGCCGTAAAGCGTACCAATCAGTACTGCAACAAAGGCACCAAGTACACCAACCATTAGCGAGATTCGACCACCGATAAGGGTACGAACATATAGGTCACGCCCGAGACTATCAGTACCGAACCAGTGCTCAGCACTTGGCGCGGCATGCATCGCGTACCAATCCGTGTCATCGTACGTGTATGGTGCGATCATTGGCAGAAAGATAACTGCCATCGTCATAACAAACAGGATAAACAAACTGACCATCGCAGCTTTGTTGCGCATAAAGCGGATGCGCGCGTCTTGCCACAAACTACGACCTTCAATTTCTAGGTTCTCTGAAAACTTCTCTACCGCTTCTAAGTTTTCTTTTTTCGTTAGCATCATTACCACTCTCCCTTAGTAACGAATTTTCGGGTCGATCATCGCAAGTAGAATATCTACGATGGCGTTAAATAGAATGAATAGGAAACCAATAAGAATGGTCACACCCATTACTAACGAATAGTCACGGTTAAATGCCGCATTCACGAACAGCTTACCGATACCCGGTAGACCGAAGATAGTTTCAACAACCACCGAACCAGTAATGATACCAACGAACGCTGGCCCCATGTATGAAACAACCGGCAGCAAAGCAGGCTTCAACGCGTGTTTAAGAACAATGTATCTGTAGCTCAAGCCTTTCGCTCGAGCAGTACGGATAAAGTTACTGTTCAATGTTTCAATCATGCTACCGCGAGTGATACGCGCAAACGTTGCGACATACAGCAATGACATAGCAATTACTGGCAACACGATGTATTGGAAGCCGCCGTCATGCCAACCACCAGCAGGGAAAAGATTCCAGTGCAAAGAGAATAGATAAATTAGAGCTGGTGCCAGTACAAACGAGGGCATAACGACCCCGAGCATGGCGGTCGACATAATCGTATAGTCGAGCCATGTATTCTGCCTTAAGGCGGCAATCGTACCGACCGTGACACCCATAATGACGGTAAAGATAAAGGCGATCAGACCTACTTTAGCTGATACCGGTAATGCTACAGAAATAAGCTCGTTTACCGTGTAATCTTGATATTTAAATGAAGGCCCGAAGTCGCCTTGAATGATGTTTGTGAGGTACGTGGTGTACTGCTCAAACACTGGCTTATCTAAGCCATATTTTGCTTCGATGTTCGCCATAACTTCCGGTGGAAGTGGGCGCTCACTTGAAAAAGGGTTACCTGGTGCGAAACGCATCAAGAAAAATGAGACAGTAATCAATACCAACAGTGTCGGTATTGCTTCAAATATCCGTTTAAGTATGAATTTAATCATAAACTCATCCATCCAGTCTGTGACAATTAATAATAAGAAGACGCTGCGTGTGCTAAATGCACACACAGTGTCTTAGTTCGTTATTTTTTTTATATAGAATTACTTAGCTTTGATGTAGAGATCTTTTGAGTAGATCTTATCTTCTGCGTTACCTTCTGGGTAACCACCAAGCTGTGGAGATACAAGACGTGTTGTAACGTACTGATAGATAGGCGCGATTGGCATATCTTTCGCTAGGATTTTCTCAGCTTCGATGTAAAGTGCTGTACGCTCTTCTTCTGAAGTAGAGTGCAGTGCTTTATCGATAACTTTGTCGTACTCAGCGCTCTTGTAGTGCTGACCCGCAGTCGTGTTCTGACTTACCATCAATGTTAGGAATGAAGACGCTTCGTTGTAGTCACCACACCAGCCAGCACGTGCAACGTCAAAATCGCCGCTGTCTTTGCTGTCTAGGTAAGATTTCCACTCTTGGTTTTCAAGCTTCGCATTGATGCCTAGCTCTTTCTTCCACATAGACGCGATTGCTACAGCAATCTTCTTGTGGTTTTCAGATGTGTTGTAAAGTAGGTCGAATTCTAGAGGGTTGCTCTTCGTGTAACCAGCTTCTTCAAGAAGACGTTTCGCTTCAGCAATACGCTCTTTTTGAGACATTTGACCGTACTCTGGAGTTACAGGGTCGAAGCCTGCAGTGATCTCTGGAGTTAGGAAGTAAGCTGGCTTCTGGCCTTGGCCTAGAATCGCTTTAGTTACGATATCGCGGTCCATTGCGTAAGACATTGCTTTACGAACGCGAACATCGTTGAAAGGTGCTTTCTGTGCGTTGAACTGGTAGTAGTACGTACACAGGTTACCCTTGATGTTTACATCTTCAGCGTAATCTTTCTGTAGACGACGGAAGTGCTCGTTAGGAACTTCGTATGTGAAGTCTAGCTCGCCAGAAAGGAAACGGTTCATTTCTGCAACTTGGTTCTCGATAGGTAGGAAAGTTACCTTGTTAAGAACTGTTGAGTCGTTATCCCAGTAGTTTGCGTTACGAACTAGCTCTAGACGCTCGTTCACTACCCACTTGTTAGGAACGAATGCACCGTTACCAACGAAGTTTTCTGGTTTAGTCCACTGATCACCGAACTTCTCTACCGTCGCTTTGTGAACAGGCTTCACAGTTGTGTGGCCCATCATCATTACGAAGTAAGGAACCGCTGTGTCTAGTGTTACTTCTAGTGTGTAGTCGTCAACCGCTTTAACACCTAGCTCGCTCTTGTCTTTTTTACCAGCAACGATGTCTTTTGCGTTCGCCATCTTGGTGTATTCCATGTACCAAGCGTATGGAGAAGCTGTCGCTGGATCAACCGCGCGCTGGAAGCTGTAAACGAAGTCGTTTGCAGTTACAGGGTCGCCGTTAGACCATTTTGCGTCTTTGCGTAGGTGGAAAGTAAAGGTTTGGTTGTCTTCGGTTTCCCAAGAAGTCGCAACACCAGGGATGGTTTTGCCGTTTGCATCTTGGTTTACTAGGCCTTCAAGAAGATCACGAATTACGTGAGACTCAGGAACACCTTGAGATTTGTGCGGATCGAGTGTTGCTACCTCGGTACCGTTACCACGAACAAGCTCTTGTTTTTCTGCTAGTTTCGTGCCAGCTGGAACATCTGCGGCAAGAGTAGAAAAAGAAGTGGCAGCCACTGCCATGCCAGCACCTAGAAGAAGGGCTTGCGTGATCTTATTCTTGTACATGTATTTAACTCCAAGTTTTATTATTGCATCCATGACTTCTTTGTAGGATTGCTAGAACGGCCAGCATTTTAGAATTATTTAGCTCAAAAAATGAGCACAAAATTCTAAATCCATACAAAGATTGCGGACCACATTACCAATCTTCAAAGGAATTTGCCATATTTTTGTAGCAAAAATGGCATAATTCTCCTGTGCCTAATAAAAATTAGGTAAAAGCTCTGCAACATAGTCCAATGGCAATATTTTCCTTCTATTTAGAAAATTATCACCAGAAATATATATTGATAGTTCTAAAATCAAATCATTAAACAGCACAATCCTCCATAAAAGGAACGACATATTTAACAATTCGTTTTCATTTTACCGACCCGCCAGAATTATCAAACACCACAAAAAATCCAAACGTGAACAAAGTCACATTCGAACTGACACGTTGAGTTCATCCTAGGATTGAGATCACAAAAAAAAACCCGATCTCTGACTACCAAGAGATCGGGTAAACTGATGGCGCCACGCGGCTCAAGCGTGCGCTCAGATAAGGAGATGTGTCACTAGCAAGCGCTGTTCGAAGGCGGTTACTGGTTCCAACACCCACTATGTTAAATATATTTAACATTTAACCCAATAACCCTTATAGGGGACGATTCACTAGTGAACGCTCTTACCACCAAAGTAAACCGTAAGTGGATCGATATTGCTATCTGCAGGCACCGTTGATGCCGCCTCTAAGAACAGCGAAAACAGCTCTGATTGGGAAGATATTTTTAACTTATTGTGAATACGCTTTCGATACACCTTGACCGTCTCAGTGCTCACCTCTAATAGAGGCGCAATAGCCTTGGTAGAGTATCCTTGCAACACCAGTTGCGTTACCTGACACTCCCTCTCGCTCAAGAAGTCTTTACCAAAGTTACTAAAAATATCATTCAATTGATGCCCAATGGTGCGCTGTTCAGGGTGCCCAACCTCAAAGTGCTTGCAGATGGCACACTGAATCAAACGATAAAAGGTGTTCAAACGTTTGAGCTCATCGACTTCAACATCGGCTTTATTGCGCAGCCCAATCGAGAGCACCAAACAAAACTCATCGTTACAACTAGAGATAATCCCTATTTCTTTTTGCAAGCCCGTCTGTTTGTAGATCTTGTTGTAGTAGTCACTGCTGTAAAACTCATCGGGAGCAATATCTTCTAAACGAAATATCCCTTGACGGACTCCCCTTCTAATTAACTGATAGAAAGGATCGAGAACCATCGCTCCCATAAAATCTTTATCGATGACTTGGTCTTTGAAGTAGCTCGAGTCGTTATGAAGCACCACAGGTGCCTTGTCGGTACTGAAGCTCATCACCACCAAGCTATCGTAGTCGACGAGTGCGGTAGCAAGTTCAGATAAACGGTCTAGAAAATCGCTCTCTCCAATAGAGGCTATCAAGGGAGGATAATATTGATTGAACTCCGACCAAGCCTCTACGCTCTCGGACTGTGTTTTGGTCTCAGACATAGACACTCCTTATCTTAGCTTCACATGCCTATTCAATTACCATGCTTCTCAATGTCAGCTCAAGTGAGCGCTCCTTGACCCTCCAGAGGATTAAACGCGTCAGCATTAGATCTATTCGAATCATCGATTGGAATGCATAATTGAGTATATTATTTCTAACATCCTGACAAAAATAGTTGCTGATAAAAAGTAAATTACCTCCGATTTAAACGGATACCTTCAAGTTTCTCGTCACAATGTGCTCACGGCTTCAAATATTCGATCAGCCTGTAACCCGAATGGGTGACACGCTAAAGCAGCGAACTTTTGCTCATCATCACAAGGCTTTTGACATGAAACACAACAATTACATAAATTAACATTTCTGTAACCCAAATGGGTACTTCAGTCATTGCTAAAAAACGCTCACTATTAACATATCTATAACAAAGCTGTTCTAGGATGGATAGGAGCTTAGTATGCTAAAAAACCTTGTTAGCCCAACACGGACGATCGACTCAAAGGCGCTCATCATCGCCGCCATGATGCTGGTGATGTTTGCCCCCAACGCGTTTAACTTTTTACCCTTTATGCTCGGTGGCGCCGCTGAAGCCATGGCACTAGATGATGCTCAGATAGAAAGCATCGCCATGTATGAACTCCTCGCCACTGCACTCTCTTCTCTACTCTTCTCTTTACTTCTTATTCGTCGCGTAAATTGGCGATACATCGGTTATCTCGCGGCCATCGCACTTATTGCCGGTAACTACATGAGCATGACCGCACAAGATTTCGATAGCTTTATCGCAAGTCGCCTACTTGCAGGTAGTGGACAAGGCATCGGCTACTCACTCGGTCTTGTTGGTATGAGTGTTACCAAACATCCTGGTCGCAATTTTGGCTACATGATTGCCGCGCTGAACGTTTGGCTCATCACTTGGTTCATTCTTATTCCAGAGTTGATGGCAGAGTTCGGTCTTAATGCGCTGTACCAATTCTTTATGTTTGCGTCAGCACTTTGCTTGGTGGCCTTTTGGTTTTACCCAGACAACGGACGTGTCGAGAAAGACAAGCAGATTTCGACCACACATGGCGACACAGTCGACAAGAAGAAGTACGTTGTACCTATGATTTGGGTTGGCGGTGCATTCTTGGTGTATAGCTTAAGCCTTGGCATCATCTACCCTTACATCGAAATTATCGGTGCAGACATGCAAGCTTCCACAGAAGATGTTGGTCTAGTGTTGGCGGTGGGTTCAGTAATGGCTGTCATTGGTGGCATCCTAACGGCTGTCGTGGATAAAAAATACAGCCATACCACCATTATTGTATCTCTGAGTGTAATTAATGCCGCTGTCTGTTTTGGAATGGCAAGCACAAACGACACCACCTCGTTTTTAGGCTTCTCCGCCTTCTACATTATGCTTTGGAACATGATGTACGCGCGTTACTACACCGCGCTAGCAACCACCGATAAATCGGGCTACTTCAGCTCTTACGGCCCAGAGATCGGTACCGTTGGTCTTGCAGCCGGTCCGATTGTGGCACAAGCAGCGACGGCAACGGGTGATTTCCAAGGACAAGTAAGCGTGGGTGCCGTATGTATCGTAGTGGCGACCGTGATGGTGTTTATCGGATTGGGTAAGTCGAAGATTATTGACAACGGCGTGGCAGCACGAGACCGCTCAGGACATCAGAAAGCTTAGCTCTGACGTTAATCAAGCAAAGAGTCGGACCCACTGCCCGACTCTTTGCTTTTTTTATTCGCTGTCCGCAGGAAACACAACGCCAGTCTGACGGCGAACTTCGGTAATAATTTTAGCTATGGTGAGTGAGCGCTGTGTTGCGTCAGCATCCATTTCACCCTTTTCCACTGCTGCAGCAAAAGCTAAAGCCTCATACATCATGCTGTTATCAACTTGCTCAACACTGACTGATTGACGCTCACCATTTCGCACTTGCAGTTCAAAGCCATTACATTCTGAGAAATCTGGCAGTATCAGACTCCCCTCTTCACCTTGTACTTCACTCGTTGAGTAACTGTTGCTTACTTTAGAGTGGCTTAATGTCACATCAAAATCAGGGTAACGTAGAAGAACGCTACCGTGGGCATCGACACCGGACTCTAACAAATGCGCACTGGCTTGCACCTGGCTTGGCGCTCCAAACAACTCCACCGCTGCAGCCACCGAGTAGAAACCGATATCCATGATTGATCCGTTCGAGAACTCTGGATTAAAGGTATTTGGATTCTCACCATCTAAGTACTTTTGATAGCGAGAGGAGTATTGGCAGTAGGTTAAGTGCGCTTTATGCAGCTTACCCAAACTCAGTAACGATTTCTTGGCTTCAATAAAGTTAGGTAGATAAGCGGTTTTAAACGCCTCCATCAACACCACATTGTTTGCTTTGGCTACCTCAAACATTCGCTCAACCTCGGCGAGGTTTGATGCCATCGGCTTTTCACAAATAATGTGTTTACCGGCTGACATTAACTCAATCGCTTGGGCGCAGTGAAAACTGTTTGGCGATGCAATGTAGACTGCGTCAATCTCTTCACTTTGTCCTAGCGCTTGTATTGAATCGAAGAACACGTTTGCGCCCAAAGGGGCACCAAACTCTTGCGCTTTAGCTAGGGAACGTGAATAGACACCGCGGATAACGTATTTTTCCGATTGTAAGGCAGCCTGAGCAAACTTTTCACTTATCCAGTTTGTGCCGATAATTGCTAGCTGGAGCATAGATATTCCTTTGTTTATCATTCTATTTTTTGCTCTGGCTAGAGTACTCTCTGAATTTAGGAATGCCAATATCGAGCGCAAATCTTCTCACAGAGTTTTGATGCGGAGTCAATTGAAGGGCTTAACCTAAAACAAAGGCGCCCATTGAGGCGCCTTTGTTTCAATTACTATTACAGCTGTTTTATCGCTGACTCTATCTTGTCTATCAGTACGCTGTCGATTAGTTTGCCTGCTTCTAGGTCGAACACATCATAAAAGCTTGGTACAGAAACACTCGCTTTAACATTGCCACCAAAATACGGGGCAGAATTCGTCGCTGCCGCAAGAACATTCGACGCGCCACCTGGTCCTGGTGATGTCGCAAGATACACTGCAGGAATTCCTTTGAACACCTCGCGGTCGATTCGAGTCGCCCAGTCGAACAAGTTCTTGTAGGCCGCTGGATGATGACCGTTATGCTCAGCGAAAGAAATCACCAAGGCATCTGCTTGTTGAATCGCTTCTAGAAATGCCTTCGCACCCTCTGCTTGACCAATCTCTTTCTCTTTGTCTTCCGAAAAAAGTGGCACGTCAAACTGAGCAAGGTCGAGCACCTCGACGTCAGCGCCTTCAATTAATCCGGCAGCGTACGTTGCCAGAGCTTTGTTGATAGAAGTGCTGCTGGTGCTTGCGCCAAATGCGATAACTTTCATAACAAATTCCTTTTTCATCACAACGCGTTATGCGTTTCGTATTGATGCTTAAAGGTTAATCTATCTCCACATTACAACAAGAGCGGCGATCTAATCTAGTTCATCAAATTTTTCGAACAAGCACTGGTTAAAGCGATATAAAACGACTAGATAGCTGACTGCAATTCTGTCCAAAGATCATTAACAATGATTCGGTCAGCTGGTGTCAGTTCAGATTTAGCGTCATCAAGACTTGCTTGGATACGTGTTTTAAATTCACCGAGATCTGATACACCTTCTTCTTCACAAGACGCGGCTGACAGTGAAATGTGCCCGCGTAAATAGCCACCAGCAAACAGTTCGTCGTCGGATGCGTCCTGGATGCGAGAATCGATGGTTTCAAGTAGTTTTTCTTCGTATTCAATAATCATGTTGAGGCTCAGATTTGTTTTTTGATTTAAGTAATCCGCCGTTAGCGAACCACGAATGTATTGTGAGAAAGCTCTGGTGTCTTGTAAAAGGCTCGTAACGCCTCAGATAGCATTTTCACGCGAAGCGGAATACCGGCTTCTAAAATGCTCAGTACTTCAGCGTGCACTTTTTGCATGAAGCCAACGCGGTCGGGTTCAAAATCACCACTTAAGTTATCGCAGCTCACCGTAAACGGAAAGCCAGCACTCGCTGAGAGTATCCACTCATAAGCTTGAGGACGAATTTCAACCTTCTCAAACTCGCTTTGGACCTCTTGGGTACGACCATCAGGATGATACCAATAGCCAAAGTCTTCTAGAAGTCTTCTCTCCGGTCCCGCGACACACCAATGAGCAATTTCATGTAGCGCTGACGCATAGAAGCCTCTAGCAAAAATAATGCGATGAAAGTCCACCTTATCATCAGCTGGCAGATAAATAGGCTCATCACCACCGAGCTCCAACTTGGTTCGGTAGTCATCAAAAAAGGTGTGATTAAAAATGGAAATCAGGTCTTGGTACTGGTGGTGCATATCAGTGTTGAGTCAATAACGATTGCCGATATTGTGTATGGATTCGACCTTAAGGTAAAGCGCAAACTACTGGAGTGTTAAAAAAGCCAATCTCGAGGAAATCCTACTGTTATGATCTCACTAAAAACATTAGTTAAACTAATCCTAAAAACGTTTGCGCTACAAAACATTTCATTCGTCAAAACTAGACCTAATCACTACACTGTCGCATCTTAAATTTTCGAGTATTGTGTTATGTTGCTTACCGTCTTATACATCATTGGCATCACAGCAGAAGCGATGACAGGCGCCCTAAGTGCTGGTCGCCGCAATATGGATTGGTTTGGGGTTATGCTTGTTGCGAGTGCAACAGCGATTGGTGGCGGTACCGTTCGTGATATTTTGTTGGGTCACTATCCCCTTGGTTGGGTCAAACATCCAGAGTTTCTTGCCATCACTTGCCTAGCAGGTGTACTCACCACTGGGCTTGCTAAATGGATTATAAAATTTAAAGGTGTGTTCGTAAGACTGGATGCCTTGGGTTTGATTGTGTTCACCATTATCGGTACCAATGTTGGTCTGAGCATGGGACTACACCCTTTCATTTGTGTCGTTTCAGGCTTAGTCACGGGCGTGTTTGGTGGTCTGCTACGTGATTTGATCTGTCGTCAAACACCTTTAGTTCTGCATCAAGAGCTATACGCTTCGATCTCCGTTGTCGCTGCCTGCTTGTATTTAGGGCTTCTGGAATATGGCTTGTCAACGCTGTCTACAACCATCATCACCCTGGTTGTCGGATACAGTTTACGTATGGCAGCGGTGCGCTTTAAGTGGCGTTTGCCTTCTTTCCAGCTGGACAGTGAAGAAGCGTTACACTAATTCTATTCTCAAGCTGATATTTATAACTTAAATATCAGCTTTCTTGCCTCCCCTATCGTTCTATATTTCTCCTGTGGTTATAGTGTTTGTCATCCAAGGCAATCACAACAAAGCGCTCAAATCACTAAGCGCACTAACATACAGGTAAAGAACATGCTTTCATCAAAACTGTTTACATCGAAAACACTTAAAGCGTTTGCCCTAGTTATGGCACTGTTCGCAACAGGATGTGCATCGAATAAAGCCACGGATGATGAAACAGCAAACCGTAACGAAGCTCGTAACCGTGGTGCCATTGGTGGCGCTCTCATTGGTGTGACCGCAGGTGTCCTAACCGGCAGCCCGGAGGTTGCGGTTAAAGCGGGTACCGCAGGTGCCGTTGCGGGTGGTGTATCAGGCTCAATGAAAGACACGGCCGAAGCACGTGAAACAGAACGAACTGAGATCTTGGCGGAAAGCCTACAGAAAGATACTCGTTCAGACTCAGAAAAACGTGTCGCTGAATTAGAAGCAGAAATTCGAGTGAAAGAGCTAGAGAAGCAGATCGCAGAGATGGAAAAGCAAGAAGCTGAGATGGAAAAACAAGAGACAAACTCTACAACGACATCAACCTCAGCACCTCAGTCTGAAGAAGATAACAAGTCCTAACACGTCCATGGCTAGTATAAAACAGAGGCGGAAAAGACTTAGCCCCAACTCACTATGAGTTGGGGCTAACTTTATCAGTCTTGTGCCTCACAAACACGGCTCTGAATAGTTGGTGGTGCAGGCTCATAATGACTCAACGTCATACTGAAACGCCCTTCTCCACCGGTTAGCGCTTTGAGTCTGCGAGAATAATCTTGCAGTTCATTGATGGGTGACTTAGCCACCAGTATGGTGCTTCCATAGGTTCCTTGCTCACTTCCCACAATCAAACCACGGTTGGCAGATAAGTCTCCTGAAACATCACCAACACACTGAGTTGGGATCTCAAGTGACAGGTCAACAATAGGCTCAAGCACGATAGGTCCCGCCGCCTCTACGGCTTGCAAGAAGGCTTTTTTACCCGCGATAACAAACGCGATTTCTTTAGAATCGACCGAGTGATACTTACCATCAAATACCGTGACTTCAATATCCTTGATTGGGTTACCCGATATCGCCCCTTCTTCCAACGCCTGAATGATCCCTTTCTCGACCGCCGGAATTAATGCGGTTGGAATCGCACCGCCTACAACTTTGTTCACGAACTTAAAGCCAGCTCCCCTTTCTAATGGACGCACTTTAAGCTGCACTTCACCAAACTGCCCTGCGCCACCACTCTGTTTTTTGTGGCGGTATTGAGCTTCAGCTGGCTTAGTAATGGTTTCAAAGTACTCAACACTAGGCTGACTGGTTTCGACATCAAGCTTGAACACTTGCTGCATCTTCTCTAAGGCAATCTTAAGATGGAATTCACCCTGTCCGCTCAGCACCGTCTCATTAGTGCGCGTGCGGTGTTCGATTTTAAGCGATGGGTCTTCTGCGGCAATCTTAGTCAATACATCTGACAGTTTTTGCTCGTCACCCCGTTTTTTGGGTTTTAGAGTAAGACTGTACATAGATTCTGGGAAATTAAGCGTTTTAAACTCAACACCATCTTCATCATGGGAGTCATGAATGACCGAATCAAACGCCAAGTCATCCACCTTAACCAACACACACAGATCACCTGCTTTTGCACTATTGATTTCTTGACGTTTCTTACCTTGCAGGTTGTATAGGTGTCCAACCTTAAAGGCTTTGCTGCTGTCACCAATGAACAGCTGACTGCCTGCGGTGATCTCGCCTTGGAACACGCGGACATAAGCCAATTTGCCCATATACGGGTCGACATTGACCTTGTAAACATGCGCAACAGTATGGTCACGTTTATCACAGTCGATAGAGACCAGCTCACCGTTTTTCTCAAGCATCGGAGGGTTACCCTCATCGGGCATTGGCATGATTTCAGCTAACGTACGAAGCAATAGCTCGCAGCCTGCGCCTGTATCTGAAGAGACAAAACACACCGGTACCACATGACCTGTGCGTAATGCTTTTTCAAACGGATCGTGCAGCTGCTCTGGAGTCAGTTCAGAGCCTTGCTCTAAGTACAGCTCCATCAAAGATTCATCCATTTCTACAACTTGGTCGACAAGTAACTCATGAGCCTCATCGACACCACTGAACAGGGTACTTTGCTCTGGATTAGGCTCGAAATAACAGTCGACAACGTCTGCTGGCTTGTCCGACGGCAGGTTGATAGGAAGACATTGTGCGCCAAACCTTTGTTCGATCTCTTCTAGTAGCGCTAAGATTTTATCTGGATTTTGATCGATCTTGTTGACGATCACCATCTGGCATTTTTTCTGCTGCTGGGCGAACTGAAACAAGCGTTCCGACACTTGGTTGATTGCTAGTCCTGCATCGAGCACCAATGCTGTCGCTTCAACCGCAGGGAATATACTCAAGGTTCGCCCAAGCAGCTCAGCTTGCCCCGGAGTATCGATGATGTTCATCTGGTGCTTATGCCAAGAAAGGGTAACGGGGGTCGCTTCAACGCTATGTTGATAGTGAATAGACTGGTCATCAAAGTCGGTAATGGTATCGCCATCTTCGACGTGACCTAAGTTGTTAATCGCGTGGGACTCGTAAAGCAGACGTTCAATCAAGCTGGTTTTGCCAGTTCCTGTTTGACCGACAAAGGCAATATTTCTAATTTCATGTTGAGACATAAAGAGCTCCTTAAATGATTGGAAACAAGCACAGTTACATTGAGTCGGCGGTTACCCGCCTACTCGTCTTCCAAGTCATTTTTCGGATCCTTCTGTCCAAATAAATGCACTCCCCAGCAATGGTTGAGTGTTTAGTTTGAACCTATACCCATACAAATATTGTGACTAATTTCATAACGTCTGGATTTTGGGGTATTTATTGCTCAAGACGTGATTTGGGACAAAAAAAGCCCTGCTGTTAGTGAGCAGGGCTTCAGGTAGTTTTTATTTGAAACAGCTGTCATTTTATTAACATCAATACTCTAGAACAGCGTCATTCCTGTGCAGACAGGAATCTACTCGAGGCTTGGAGCTCACTTTGAGAAGACCCTTGCCTGCGCAGGGGTGACAATGAACTCACTACTACGGACTCGTCATTCCACTGGCCGTGCGCCTGCGTAGGCAGGAATCTACTTGAGGCTTGGATCTCGCTTTGAGAAGACCCCTGCCTGCGCAGGGGTGACGATATATATGGTCCGTGGAGGAAACAATGCATAGGATAACGACAAACTCTAAAACACCGTCATTCCACTGGCCGTGCCCTGCGTAGGCAGGAATCTACTTGAGGCTTTGTGCTCGCTTGAAGAAGACCCCTGCCTGCACAGGGGTGACGGTATATTTAGTATGGTATGTTGAGCTGTTAAATCACTGGCGTTTCTGTCTGCACGCCGTGGTTCTGACCACGATGACGCAACAGATGATCAAGCAGTACAATCGCCAGCATAGCTTCTGCAATTGGCACTGCGCGAATGCCTACACATGGGTCATGGCGACCCTTGGTGATCAATTGCGTTGGCTCGCCAGTTTTAGTGATTGTCTCACCCGGTACCGTGATGCTCGACGTCGGTTTTAGCGCGATATTGGCAACAATATCTTGACCGGTTGAGATACCACCTAAAATACCACCAGCGTGATTGCTCGTGAAACCTTCAGGCGTCAGTGGGTCACGGTGTTCGCTGCCCTTTTGATTAACAACATCAAAGCCATCACCAATCTCAACACCTTTTACCGCGTTGATACTCATTAGTGCGTGAGCAATGTCTGCATCTAGGCGGTCGAAGATTGGCTCGCCAAGACCAACAGGTACGTTGGTAGCGACAACTTGCAGCTTAGCGCCGATTGAATCGCCTTGCTTCTTAAGATCACGAATAAGCTGGTCAAATGCTTCTACTTTGTCGACATCTGGACAGAAAAATGCGTTATTTTCGATTTCATCCCAATCTACCTTGTCGATAATTACATCACCCATTTGTGATAGGTAAGCGCGGATTTCAACACCGAACTCTTGCTTAAGGTACTTCTTAGCAATCGCACCTGCAGCAACACGCATCGCCGTTTCGCGTGCCGATGAACGGCCGCCACCGCGATAGTCACGAACACCGTACTTCTGATGGTAGGTGTAATCCGCATGACCCGGACGGAACTTATCTTTGATCTCTGAGTAGTCTTTTGAACGTTGGTCAGTGTTCTCAATCAACAGGCCAATGGATGTACCTGTCGTTTGTCCTTCAAACACACCAGAAAGAATCTTCACTTCATCTGGTTCACGTCGCTGAGTCGTGTATTTCGATGTACCTGGACGACGACGATCTAAGTCAACTTGCAGATCGGCTTCCGTGATTTCCAACCCAGGAGGACAGCCGTCCACCACACAACCTAGTGCGATGCCGTGACTCTCACCAAATGTGGTTACACGAAAATGTTGTCCGATGCTATTTCCTGCCATTACTTCCTCTGTCTGTCCGAACAAGCGCGATGTCTATTGCGAATCTCTCAACAAATTATGCTAAGTGAAGCAAAGATTGAGTGTGAGCGCTTGTCCTTTGCTTGTCTATTCTTCGTGGATTCATAGTGACGACAAAGGCAGGCGATGTAAACCCCCAAACAAAAAAACGCTGCAATTCTCATTGCAGCGTTTTTCAATCTCAGAGTCATCTCAGTATTAGTCTTTGTAAATCGAAAACTCTTCTGCATGCTCAACAAGCTGTTCACGGGTCAACATAAACACACCGTGACCGCCGTTTGCGAACTCAATCCAAGTGAATGGGATATGCGGATACTGTTCCATCATATGCACCATCGAGTTACCCACTTCACAGATAAGAATACCGTCATCTGTTAGATAGTCAGGAGCGTTAGAGAGGATACGGCGTACCAGCTTAAGACCGTCAGTACCTGCTGCAAGGCCCAATTCTGGCTCGTGCGTGAACTCTTCTGGGAGTGAGTTCATGTCTTCTTCGTCAACGTAAGGTGGGTTAGAAACAATCAGGTTGTATTTTTCTTTCGGCAGATCGCGGAAGAGATCAGAGCGAATCGGGAACACTTGCTGCTCTAGACCGTGGTCTTGAACGTTCTGTTCAGCAACTTCTAGGGCATCGGTTGAAATGTCAATCGCATCAACTTCAGCGTCAGGGAAGGCATGCGCGCAAGCAATTGCAATACAGCCACTGCCCGTACATAGGTCCATAATGCGAACTGGCTCTTCAGCCAACCAAGGTTGGAACTGAGCTTCGATCAGTTCACCGATTGGTGAGCGTGGCACCAATACGCGCTCATCGACGAAGAACTCAAGACCACAGAACCATGCTTTGTTAGTTAGGTAAGCCGTTGGAGTGCGATCGTTGATACGTTTAATTACACGCTCAACAACACGCAAACGCTCGCTGCTGGTCAAGCGCGAGTTTAAAACATGTGGTGGCACGTCAATCGGTAAGTACAGCGTTGGCAGGATGAGCTGAACCGCTTCATCCCAAGCATTATCAGTGCCGTGGCCGTAAAAAAGACCTGCTGCATTGAATCGACTAACGGTCCAACGAATCAAGTCTTGAAGTGTGTGAAGCTCAGAAACGGCTTCTTCCACAAAAATCTTATCCAAAATTGCCTCCAAAAAGCGCTACAATACTGCCAATCTAGATGTTTATTGAGTTGTCCCAGTCTATGAGCAAAAAAGACACCAACGCTGATGACGATTTCGCCCTATTTAGGGATGCAGTACAAGGCGTAAAAAAGTTGCAACAGGATACCATAGTCCAGCAGCCAAACAGAAATAAGAAACAAAAAGAACAGAAAAGAACCAACCGAGAAGCCAAAGATGCAGAGTTTTACTTCTCGGATGAGTTTGTTCCGCATCTAAGCGACGAGGGGCCAACCCGATACGCTCGCGATGACGTGTCGACTTATGAAGTGAAGCGCTTGCGTCGTGGTGTTTATGTACCGGACGTGTTTTTAGATATGCACGGGATGACGCAGCAAGAAGCGAAGCGTGAACTAGGCGCTATGATCGCGCACTGCGTAAAGGAAAACATTCACTGTGCCTGCGTCATGCACGGCATCGGCAAGCACATACTTAAGCAGAAAGCGCCTCTCTGGCTAGCACAGCACCCAGACGTCATGGCGTTTCACCAAGCTCCGCTGGAATTCGGTGGCGATGGCGCTCTCTTGGTCTTGCTATCCATTCCAGAAAAATAATCAGCACCTAGGGCGACACCAGCAAAGGGCGTCGCCTTATTTAGTGCGCTGAGTACACCAAGCTACACAGAAAAATCAGATTATGGGTGAATGTGCCAAAGCACTTCGCCTTGTCTTCTTTCCACGTCATAGTCAATGCAGACCATGCCTGACGTCGGGAACATTGGTGCACTGATGTCACCCACAAACTCAGCTGTCAAATAGCCGACTAAAGGTAAGTGAGAGACAAGCAAGATTGATTCTAGGTTTTCAACCTCAGCGATTGCAGAGACAAACTCCACCACGTTTTCTGCTTGTCCGTACGGCGTTATGTCATCGGATGTGACCACATCATCACTGCTAAATTCGCTGCTAATGGCAGCCCACGTTTGTTGAGCGCGTAGGTAAGGGCTAACTAATACTTTATCAAAACGACCATAGCCTTGCTGTTTGCAAGCTCTCGCGACCACGACTGAGTTCTCTTTGCCGTGAGACGTTAATGCCCGTTGTTCGTCTGTTGGAGCGTAATGAACCGCTTCCCCGTGACGCATTATAAACACTTTCATATGAATACCCGCCTGTACGATGGCATTTCTGAGCCGCCATCTCTAGCGTTACGACCCTATTGTTTATACGCAAATTATCTGATGAAGGTAACCTGCCTTAATTATTAACTAGGGTATATACTTATTTAAAAAAATTAATTATATCAATTCACTTGCTAAAGGCTTCGACTTTCTTAACAATTTACAATGTCACACTAAAAAAGTTTGTAACTTAGTTTGCCAGTCTCTTATTGAATGATTGTAATTAAGTATTGGTGCATTCTGTTAGTACCAATAGTGAGACATCGCCTTAGTAGCCAGACGCTTGGTTAAGCAGTCCAAACCATCGCTTAATCTGGACAAGCCATCGCTTATTCTGGAGAAGATACGTGCATATAAGTCCAAATGATAATCGCTCATATCGCTACCTCACGCTAAACAATGAGTTACGCGTGCTGCTCATTCAAGATGAGCAAGCCCAAAAGTCCGCGGCTGCGCTCGCCGTTAACGTTGGCCATTTCGACGATCCCTCTGATCGAGAAGGCCTAGCGCATTACCTAGAACACATGTTGTTTTTGGGCACAGAAAAATACCCAAAAGTTGGCGAGTTTCAGTCTTTTATCAGCCAACATGGTGGCAGCAATAACGCTTGGACAGGTACCGAGCACACCTGCTATTTCTTTGATATCTACCCGAATGCTTTTGAAAAAGGGCTCGATCGTTTCAGTCAGTTTTTCACCGCGCCCCTGTTTAATGAAGAAGCTCTAGACAAAGAGCGCCAAGCCGTAGACTCCGAGTACAAACTCAAACTAAATGAAGATGGTCGCAGACTCTATCAAGTGCAAAAAGAGACCATCAATCCTGCGCACCCTTTTTCTAAGTTCTCGGTAGGGAATGTAGAAACCCTCGCCGACCGTAATGGTAAAACCATTCGCGACGAGATCCTCACCTTTCACCGCGATCAGTATTCAGCCGATATTATGACATTGGCTATGATTGGACCGCATGAGCTCGATGAGTTGGAACAGTGGGCTCAGGACAAATTCTCCGACATCACTAACAATTACCGCATTACTAAGTCGGTCGACGTTCCTTTTGTCACCGAAGAACATACCAAAGTCATGGTGCGCGTTGAGCCTGTTAAAGAGATCCGCAAGCTTATCTTGTCGTTCCCCTTCCCGGCAACGCATCAGCATTACCATCAAAAGCCGCTCTCCTATTTTGCCAACCTACTCGGTTATGAAGGCAAAGGAAGCTTAATGCTCTACCTCAAAGAACTGGGTTGGATTACATCCCTCTCGGCAGGTGGCGGAGCGTCTGGCAGTAACTACCGCGAATTCAGTATCAGCATGACTCTAACGCCTGTTGGGCTTGAACATGTTGATGAAATGATTCAGTCGGTATTTCAGTACATAGAGCTCATTAAAACTCATGGAATGCAGGAGTGGCGTTATCTTGAGAAACGAGCAGTGATGGAATCTGCCTTCCAGTTCCAAGAGCCAGCAAGACAACTCGAGATGGTTAGTCACTTAGTGATGAACATGCAGCACTATGAAGCGGATGATGTCATCTATGGCGACTACAAAATGGCAGGCTTCGATGAAGCGATGCTTGCCGAGTACGGCAGTTTCTTTAGCACTGACAATCTAAAAGTTACCCTAGTGGCGAAAGATCAAGCGTATGATCGTGAAGCAAACTGGTACTTTACGCCCTACTCTGTCACCAAGTTTACCGAGCAAGAGATTGCGTTTTTCAACCAGCAGCCCGATAACGGCGAACTACCTTTTGAGCTGCCTGAGAAAAACCCATTCATCAACTATGACCTGTCGACCTATCCTTTAGAGGGCAGTGAAGAGCATCCGCAGCTTATCGAAGACCTCGATGGATTTAGGCTATGGCACCTTCAAGATAGCCAATTCAAGGTACCAAAAGGCGTTGTGTTTATTGCTATCGATAGCCCACATTCCGTTGCTTCGCCTCGCAATATCGTCATGACTCGCTTGTGTGTTGAGATGTTCCTCGACTCATTGTCTGAAGAGACCTATCCGGCTGAAGTCGCGGGTCTAAGCTACGATATGTACGCCCACCAAGGTGGCGTTACCTTATCAATCTCTGGATTTAGTAAGAAGCAGCCTCAATTGCTTGAGATGATTCTTAAACGATTTGCTTCGCGTGAATTTAACCCTGCGCGCTTTGAAAGCATCAAAGCTCAGATGATGAGAGGCTGGCGAAACTCAACAAAAGATCGTCCGATTTCTCAGCTCTTTAACGCGATGACGGGCATTCTGCAGCCTAATAATCCACCAAACCCTGTGTTACTTGATGCACTAGAAACCATATCGGTCGACGAGCTGCCGAGTTTCGTCCAGGCGATTCTGTCCGAGCTACACATAGATATGTTTGTCTATGGAGATTGGCACAAACAAGGTGCGCATGATATCGCCACTACGCTTAAGGATGCCCTTCGTATTCACAATCAAAAATACGAAGAGAGTCTAAGACCTCTCGTGATGCTTGGGCGCAGTGGTAGCTTCCAGAAAGAAGTGGATTGCGACCAAGACGATTCGGCGATTGTGGTTTACTACCAGTGTGAAGACATCAACCCGAGAAGTATCGCCTTGTATTCACTCGCCAACCATTTGATGTCAGCGACCTTCTTCCACGAGATCCGTACCAAACAACAGCTTGGCTACATGGTCGGGACCGGCAACATGCCCCTCAACCGTCACCCGGGTATTGTACTCTATGTGCAATCACCTAAAGCAGCACCCGCTGATCTGATTCGCTCCATAGATGAGTTTTTAAATGCGGTGTATATGGTCTTGCTTGAACTCAACGATTATCAATGGCACAGCAGCAAAAAAGGACTGTGGAACCAAATTTCCACCCCTGACACGACACTGCGAGGGCGTGCTCAACGCTTATGGGTAGCAATAGGCAATAAGGACACCAGCTTTAGCCAGCGTGAGAAAGTGCTTGAAGAGCTTAAGTCACTGACGCGTGCCGATATGATCCGCTTCGTTGTCAACGAGCTCAAACCTCGCACGGCAAACCGACTCATTATGCACAGCCAAGGCAAAGCGCATGTGGATGCCGCTAAGCTCGAACTAGGACGCGAGATTGGCTCTATCGAAGAGTTTCAGCTCCGACCGAAAGATACTGACCTAGGATAAAAAAACACCCCCTCTTTCGAGGGGGTGAATGTTTGTAGACCCTAAATTTATTATAAGTTACTTGTAGAAGCTTTCGTCTAAGCCCGCTCGAGTAACCAGCCCATCACATGGTGCAAATCGGTCACCGTACTTCTGAGCGTGTTCATTCATCAACTCAACGACTTTCTTGATGCCTAATGAGTCCATGTAGCGGAATGGGCCACCTAGGAATGGTGGGAAGCCAATACCGAAAATCGCTCCAATGTCACCGTCTCTTGGACTACGAATAATACCTTCATCCAAACAGCGAACCGCCTCGTTGAGCATTGGCAGTACGCAGCGAATCGCAATCTCTTTTTCCGCCATAGAGGCTTCAGGTTTTAGACCTAACACGCTATAGACTGAGCTATCAACCGTCTTCTTCTTACCCTTGTAGGTGTAGAAGCCTTTGCCCGATTTACGGCCTTTACGCCCATCGTTTAGAAGCTTGTCGAACACGTCAGGTCCTTGGAATCGCTCACCGAGCTCATTAACCAAGATAGGCATGATCTTCGCGCCGATATCCACACCGACTTCATCAAGCAGTGTGATTGGACCGACCGGGAATCCGAAATCAAGTAACGCTCTGTCCAGTGACTCAATCGGCTCGTTAGCCAGCAGCACGTTTGCTGACTCATTCATGTACGGCGCAAGAATACGGTTTACATAGAAACCTGCCTGGTCTTTTACCACAATCGGCGTCTTACCCTGCTTTCTGGCAAACTGTACCATAGTCGCGATGGTCTCTTCGGACGTCGTCTCGTGTGGAATAACCTCAACGAGTGGCATCTTGTCCGCTGGGCTGAAGTAATGCAGGCCGACAACATTTTCTGGTCGCTCTGCCTTTTCAGCAATTTGTGCAATTGGGATCGATGATGTGTTAGTGGCAAAAATGGTTGTTGGCTTAGCATGAGTCTCTACATCATTGACCATTTGCTGCTTAAGACCCAAATCTTCAAATACCGCTTCGACCACCACGTCTGATTTATTGAAACCGGTAAAGTCGGTACCACCTGCCATTTGAAGCATCTGAGCCTGAAGATCAGCTTTAGAGATGATGCGGCGTTTGCGCTTCTTCTCTAGCAATTTGAAGTTGTAACCAAGCGCGTTGACGATACCATCATTAGAGACATCTTTAATGCGCACAGGTACTTTCGCTTTGCTCACGGTAACGTGGGTAATCCCCGCTCCCATTAAGCCACCACCCAGAACAACCGCATTACTCACAGTATTTGGCTGAGCATCACTACCAAACTCTTTCTTCATCTCTGTGGTAGCGAAGAAGATAGAGCGCAGTGCTTTAGACTCTGAGGTCATGACAAGCTCACCAAAGCGCTTGGCTTCATTCTCTAGTCCTTTCTTCATGCCCTTTTCAAGACCAAAGCGAATCACGTCTAGAATGGCATCGGCAGCCGGATAGTTGCCACGAGTCTTCTCGTTAGTCTTTTTCGCTGCTTGGTCAAAAATGACTTTTCGACCTAGCCCAGTACCTGACATAAGTACTTCTTTTTTGGTTAGCTTCTTAGCTTTGCGCTTTTTGCCTTTCTCCAAAAACTGCTTTGCTACATCAAGTAGAATCGTCTTTGGAACACTGGCATCAACCACACCTAGCTTCTTGGCTTTTTTAGCGCGAAGCTGTTTGCCAGTTAGGATAAGATCCAATGATGGCAGCAAACCAATCAATCTAGGCAAACGCTGAGTACCACCAGAGCCAGGCAGCAGACCAAGCTGAACTTCAGGTAGACCTAGTTTAGTAATGTCCGCATCACTACATACACGATAGTCACATGCTAGCGCGAGCTCTAGACCGCCGCCCAAACAAGGGCCATGAATCGCAGAAACCACAGGGAAAGGCAAATCTGAGAGCTGCTGGAACATCTCTTGGCCCTTGGCCGCTAGTGCTTGTGCTTCTTCTGCTGAAGTACACGCATCTAACATTCTTACGTCTGCGCCAGCGATAAAATTATCAGGCTTAAGTGAATGAACAATTAACCCTTTAAGGTCGGATTTTTTTTCTTCTAGTTCTGCAAACAGCTGCGACATTTCTTCTGCAAAAGCCGCTTGCAGGGTATTCATTTTCTCGCCCGGTACATCAATACCAAGCCAAGCGATGTTCTGTTCATCAACCGAAAGATGAAAGGCTTTTTGTTCACTCATTATTCTACCTCCAGAACCATTGCGGCACCCAGACCACCTGCTGCACACGCCGTGTTGAGGGCTAGCCCACCGCCGCGTCGTTTCAGCTCATTCAATGTTTGTGTAATCATTCGCGCACCTGTTGCAGCAAATGGGTGGCCGTAGGCAAGCGAGCCACCTAACACGTTGAACTTGTCCATGTCGATTTCACCGATAGCTTGCGAGCGACCCAGTTTTTCTTTCGCGAACTTCTCACTCGCAAACATCTTCACGTTCGACAGCGCTTGAGCGGCAAACGCCTCATGCATATCAATTAGAGTTAAATCGGATAGAGAGATACCTGCGCGATCCAATGCCATCGGCGTCGCATAAGAAGGCCCCATCAGCATGTCTTCACGTACACCGATTGCTGAAAACGCATATGAGCGGATGTAGCCTTTGATTTCTAATCCCAACTCTTTAGCACGGCCTTCTCGCATAAGCATAATCGCGGCAGCACCATCGGTGAGTGGCGTACTGTTGGCAGCAGTCACACTGCCGTATTGTCTATCGAACGCTGGACGCAGCTTGCTATAGCTTGATAGCTCTGAGTCGTGGCGGATGTTGTTATCTTCATCCAAGCTCTTTTTGTATGGCTCAGGAAATGCCGACATCACCTCATCACGCACTTTACCTTCCTTCCACGCTTGAGACGCAAGAGTGTGTGAGCGGTGCGCCAGTTCGTCTTGTTCTAAGCGACTGATACCGTGAGACTTCGCCATCTGCTCAGCGGTCTGTCCCATAGACAGACCCGTTGAATACTCAGCCACCGCTGGCGGTACTGGCATTAGATCTTTAAATGATAGCTTTTTAAGAATGTTGAGCTTTTGACCTACAGTTTTTGTTTTACTTAGCGCAAGTAGGTTCGCAGCAAGTTTTTTAGAGACGCCAATTGGCAGTACTGAAGAAGAATCTGCACCACCAGCGATACCCGCATCGATAGTGCCAGCCATAATGCTTTCGCAAACATTGGCCGCAGCTTGGAAGCTGGTTGCACAAGCGCGCGTCACACTGTAAGCATCAGTATGGATGTTCATACCCGTTCCAAGCACGATTTCACGAGCAATGTTTGGCGCTTCAGGCATCTGTACTACCTGACCAAATACCACTTGGTCGATCAACTTAGGATCGATGTCGGTGCGTGCCATCATTTCGGCCACAACCATTTTTCCTAAATCTACTGCTGGTACTTGACTAAACTCGGTACTTTGACGGGCAAAAGGGGTACGAAGCCCCGCCACAACAGCAATTCGCTCACCGTTTCGAGTGGTGAGATCGATTTTCCCCACTTCCTTACTGCTCATAGTTTCTCCTTCCTAAAGAGGTCTGACCACGCGCATTGTAACGAGATTGTTAATGATTTAAAACAACCGTTTGATAAATATTGGTGGTTTTATTGAATAACGTGATAGGGTCGACCAAAATGGAATATGAGATTTGCGTAAAGTCGGCAACAATATGGTGTGAGAAAACAAGAAGATATCGGTAGGATTTCACGCAAAAAAAAACCACACAGATAATTGTGTGGTTGGAATCTCTAAAGCAATTAACTTGCGCCAATTGAAAATAATCAGTTTCCTGATTAGGAGAAAGTAAAGTCAGCCTTCAAAAGGAAGTGTCATCTTGCTCAACATGTTAGTCCCGAAAGACCAACGAGATGACAGGGTCTAATATAACTTCTCCACAGGTCGGAATTTTGAACTAGATCAATTTTGTGTGACTTTACTGACACCGCGGAACAAAAAATAGAGTTCACAGAGCGAAAACGGGGGCTCCTGTGTCATTAATTAAAAATTTTGGAAATAAATTCTCCAAACGTCCGGTCAACTCGGATATGGACAAACAAAGAAAGTACGAAGCACTGGTACGTGCTTATCATCGCGACCTATATCGGTACGCCTATTGGCTGTGTAAAGACAAGCCAGTGGCTGAGGATTTGGTTCAAGAAACTTGCCTTCGTGCATGGAAGTCGTTAGACAGCCTGCAAGACGAAAAGGCAGCGAAGTCGTGGCTCATCACTATCCTTCGCAGAGAAAACGCGAGACGCTTTGAGCGCAAGCAGTTTGATCTGGTGGATATTGATGACTACGGCAACGATGCCAAGGTTTCTGATGATCCGCACCACCAACAGGAATGGCTTCAAGCACAAATTATGAAACTCGATGTCGAGTATCGAGAACCACTTTTCTTACAAGTCGTTGGTGGATTTAGTGGTGAAGAGATCGGTAATATACTCGACTTAAACAAGAATACCGTTATGACTCGATTATTTAGAGCTCGAAACCAGCTTAAAGAGATGCTTGAGTCTGAGGATGCACATAGGGGGCAGCAAAATGGATGAGTTAGAATTCCGTCGTCGCGTTATGTCCGATCCTAAGGCAAGAGATCCTGAGCTGTTGGAGGCGACCAAAAACAGTGAGGCTAACGCTAAATACTTAGAAGAAATTCTGGGGTTAGATGCGCGTATCGAACAGGCAATGAAAGTTGACGTGCCTGATGATCTTGCCGATCGTATTTTGTTCAACCAACCGCCGGAAAACAATGTAGTCAAGGTAAGCTTTAGTAAAAGAGCGCTATCACTGGCTGCCTCTGTGGCGTTTGCGTTTGGTTTGCTTGTCGGTCAAGTTAACTGGGGTAATGTTGTTGTGTCTGACGCACAAGCATCACTCCCAGAGATGGCCATGGAGCATTTCAACGCTGAGAAAAGCTTTATTGAATTTTTAGATGAGAACCCGTCTAAAGAACAGATCAATGCTAAGCTTTTGCCGTTTGCCTACCAGTTGGGACAAAGCTTTCCGTACCACGTTTTCTACATCAATCACTGTGGATTTGGTGACTCAAATGCGATGCACATTGTATTTGAAGGCGAGAAAGGCAAAGTCACTATGTTTTTGACAAGAATTCCTACCGAGCAAGTGGAGAACTTCGACAAGGATGGAATGTCAGGCATGGTTAAGCCAATGGGAGATGCCAGCTTTGTCCTAGTGGGTGAAGAAGGTGAAAACCTAGATAAGATCGGCGAAAAGATTAATAAGATCCTTAATCCTGCATAAAAAACTATAACAAAAGGGCCAACTCCCGCGAGCTGGCCCTTTTTTGTTTCCCTAAGCACTTTTTAGAGTAACCACTCTAAATATACGCATAATCGATGCTTTTACTGTCAGTTAGTCGGCATTTATATACTTTTTGCGTCATTTTGATTACTGGTCTGATTTCTAATGTCTATACTAGCGATTAGGATCAGCCCCAAAATTGAGTTTTAACTCAATTTTAACCAATTAACGCCCATAAGAGGCGATGACAAAAAAAGGATGTATACTAAATGACTACTTCGCGTCTGTATAAAAAAACACTATTAGCAGTGGCAGTTTCGTCACTCACATTAGCCTCCACTCAAGCAACAGCAGCCGGTTTCCAGCTCAACTCTCAATCAGCAACAGGCCTAGGTCGTGCATTTGCTGGTGATGCGGTTATTGCAGATAACGCGTCTGTAATGGCACGTAATGCGGCAGCGATGACACTGTTTGATTCGCACCAGTTTTCAGGTGGTGTGAATGTAATTAGTTCTGAAATAAAAGTCTCTGACTTTGGTGGTGCAGGCACAGGCGAACCTGATGCGACTAATACTGCAAACTCTCCAGTTCCTAATATCTACTACATCCATCGCCTAAATGACAAATGGGCTCTGGGCGCAGGTATCTACTCTAACTTTGGTACTACAAACAACTTCGACGACTCTTTCGGCAATAACAACTTTGCCAAAGTTTATGGTGGTACCACTGAAATCTCTAGCATTAACTACACTCTTAATATGGCTTACCGTATTAATGAGCAATGGAGCATTGGTGGTGGTTTAGATATCGTTGATGGTTCAGGTAAATTAAAGCGTGAAACCTCTCCACTTACTCCATCTCCTGGCACAGGCCTTGACCCGATTGGTCAGCAAGCTGTCGTAGACATTGATGCATCGGGTATTGGCTATGGCTTTAATCTAGGTACTGTCTTCGAACTCAATGAAAATAACCGATTTGGTTTGGCATACCACTATAGCCCTGCCGTTGAAGCAAGCGGTACAGTAAAATTTGGTCCTAACATCACTGCTGGCGGTGGTTTAGTTCCAATTGCATCACAACAATCGTATGACCATGTAACACTTCCACTACCAAGTATGGTTGAGTTCTCTGGTTACCATAAACTTGAGGACACGAAGTTCGCCGTACACTATAGCCTGCAGTGGATTGGTTGGAGCGTCTTCGACAAAATCGAAACTAACGACAACACTCTAATTAAAGAATACAACTGGAAAGATGGTTACCACGTAGCACTGGGTGGTACATACTACCTAAACGACGCATGGACACTACGTGCAGGTTATATGTATGACACAGCAGCGCAAGATCAGCTAACATCGATCTCTGTACCAGATTCTGACCGTCACTGGTTCTCATTTGGTGCGGGCTATCACTTCAAAAAACACCACACTGTTGACTTCGGTTTCACTTACCTAATGGGTCAAGATGTATCTGTTACAGAAGAGAACCCTCTAGCACCGGACCTAACAGCAACTACACATGCTAACGCTATCCTAGCTGGTATCCAATACAGCTACAGCTTCTAAGCTGATTAGTGAATCATAACTTAAGGGTCGATTTATCGACCCTTTTTGTTACCCCCATAATACCAACTGGTCCAACCTTACCCTTCCAAACCTTTACATCTGTACGCTGAGATTTCACAACATCCTGATAACAACCAGCATATTCACCCATCAAATGAACTCTGCCCATATATAATTTCAAAAATACACTTTTTGTCACAAATTAGTTTTAAAGTCTTTACTCTAAAAATAGAATCTTTGCTCTAAACGCAAATAATTTGAGCGAACAATAATGATAAATTCAAAATACTCTCCCCTTGCTATTGCAGTGGTAATGGGCACCTTAGCGTCTGCAAAAGCGTCTGCAGCAGGCTTTCAACTCGCTGAATACTCAGCGACCGGTCTAGGTCGTGCGTACGCTGGTGAAGCAGCGATGGCTGATAATGCAGGTGCACAGTGGCGTAACCCTGCGATGCTGACTTATTTGGAAGGTACACAAATTTCTGGTGGTGTGCTTTATGTTGAGCCGAATATTGATGTTAAAGGTACTTCAAGCACGCTTGGTTACACTGAAGCGAAAGACATCGCTAACAGCGCACCAGTACCGAATCTCTATGTATCACATCAGATCAACGACAAGTGGTTTGCTGGTTTAGCACTTGGCTCCAACTACGGCATGGAAACCAACCTTGGTAGTGATTTCAAAGCAACCCAATATGGTAATGAAGCAAAGATCATGACCGTAGAAGCCGTTGCTAGCGTTGGCTATCAAATCAATGATGCTGTTAGCGTTGGTGGTGGTGTTCGCTATGTTACTGGCGAAGGTAAAATTGGTGCGACAGCCCCATTTAGCACGCCAGACGGATCAATTTCTCAGGGCGATTACCTTAAGTACGTAGAAGGTACTGATTCATCATGGGGCTATGTACTCGGTGCAGCTTGGCAAGTTAATGAAGACCACCGTCTTGGTTTCGCATACAAATCTGAAGTCATGATGGATTTCGAAGGTCACGGTGAAGGCATTGGATTTGGCTTTGCTGGTAAAAAAGATGGCAAACTTAGCGTTGCCCTCCCAGCAACGGCAGAGCTATCTTCGTTCCACCAACTAACCCAGCAATGGGCAATGCACGCGAGCATCAACTGGACACAATGGAGCAGCTTCGACAAGCTAGAAGCAGAATTCGTTGATGGTCAGGTATCACCAATCAAAACGGAAAACTGGAAAGACAGCTACCGCTTAGCACTTGGTACTACCTATCAGCTGAATAAAGAGATCACACTGCGTGGCGGTATCGCTTATGACATGTCTGCTGTTGATGATAAATACCGTACAACGACCATTCCAGAGACAGATCGTACTTGGCTAAGTGCTGGTCTTACTTACGCCTTTACTAAGCAATTTACGCTTGATGGTGGTCTAACGTACATCATGGCTCGAGATGCTTCTATTACGGAACCAAGAGATGAACTTGACGAAAAAGTTGAAGCATTTGGTACCTTCGTTGGCGAAATCTCTGGTGATGTATGGATCGCTGGCATCCAAGCGAACTACCGCTTCTAAATCCCTAAAAACTGTCAATTACCGTCATCCCCTTGAAAAAGGGGATCTTCCACGTTGCGTTGTAGAGTTAATTTGGGACAGTTCATCAATCACTTTTAGTTTACTACGCGCTTTGGGAGATCTTCACTTCCGTGAAGATGACGAGATGTGTGATTTCAATTGTTTTGAAATCATCACTTAGAAGCTACTCATCAAAACTATCCAAATAGTCATCAATATAAGCTTCTTGCTCTTCATCCACTGTGTCATCGACGATTTCTGCATTGTAGTTTTGACGTTGAATATAGATATCACGAGTCAGTGCGTATGGATCTGGAGACTGCTCTAATGTCGCTTCTTGAGATACGACCAGCGCCCTCTTCTCCATGCCCTCTAGCGCCCATTTACCGAAGCTTGCCCAGAAGTTAAGTAGCGATGCCGGCGGATATAAACCGTCGACAACGTCCGCACCCTCACGCAGGATAATCGGACCGTAACCAGGCACCATGATGTACGGTCCCTCGCCTACGCCGTAATGGCCTATCGCATCACCGAATTCTTTCTTATCGTGTTTTTCAATACCGGCTGCAGAGGCGATGTCGATAAAACCCAGAAGACCAAAAGTACTGTTAATCCAGAATCGGTTGAAATGATCGAGCGCCTTACCGCCGTTACCCATCACAACGTTGTTCACGGCACTAAAGGGTTCATCGAGGTTAGCGAGGAAGTTACGAACACCGGAGCGAACAGGCACCGGCGTGTAATTGACATAAGCGAGCGAGACAGGCCTGACGAAATAAGGGTCAAGGTAGTCGTAGTTGAGTGCCCACATGGCACGGTTGAAGCCTTCAAATGGGTCGTAGACATCAGCACCCACACTGGCACTGGCTTCAAGCTCCGTTGCTGCAGAACCATCAGAAGTAACATCGCTCGACTCGGAAGCCGCATTTGCGTCAGGCACGCTTTCTTCAGGCGCTGATGCCAGCGGCTCCGATTGACTCGATACTGATTGCTGAGTCTCTACCGCCTGCTCTTTATCTGGGGCTGATGCACAGCCAAACAGAAATACGCTAGAAACAAAAACGGCAAAAAGCGTGTGCTTCTTGCCGGTTAATGCTGATTGCATAACCTCATCCATAAGCCAGTACATTCTGCGTTTGGTTTTTTATGGCTCCCTATTTGTCTGATAAATAAGGAATAAACGTCAGACTGTATTAATAACCACTATGGATGAGTATAGCGGCATGCGCGCAGTCAAGCTAGCTAAAGCAACAAGTTGGCTACATTTAAATTAATCGCATGCCTTCAGGTTTTGATTAGTATTGTTGGTCAATAACCAACTCTACTGTGTCGCCAAGCTCGGCTGGTTGACTCTCACCATACCAGTCGCCATCGCGAGTCGCTACGTTACCGTCGCTATCAACACGTGCTCGAACAATCAAACCTTCAAGGCTTGAAAGCTTACGTCCTTCCATCATGCTGTTGTTGTCATCGAGGACAACAGTACGTGGGAAAGTACCGAGTGGGTATCGAGCTGCAGCGACAGGCATTGGCGAACCATCTGCCGGATGCACAGAGACGATTAAGGCCGCATCCTGTGGTAGACGTGCATTTGGCGATACGCTGATATTCACCGCAACTGACTTACCTTGAACGATAGGCTCACCCATCTTAGCTTGTGCATTTTCAATACTGCGAGTTAGCATCTCATAGCGGCTATCTTCAGGACCGATCATTCGCTGCATCACAGACCAGTAACGCACCGCGGCTGGATAGTCTTGACGCTCAAACGCATCAAACGCCAGTAGTGATAGCACTCGAAGGTCAACGTACTCAGACTTAAGTAGACTGTTTAGCAATCCACGTGCACGGTTCTGGTCCATCTCATCTTGAGACATCATCAGCGCCTGCGCGTAGCCAAGCTTCACATCAGCGTCTTCAGGCTCAAGGCGATAGGCGTTTTCCATCGCATCTGTCGCTGTGGTGACATCACGATTAGCTAGTGCGATTCGACCCAGTAGCAACCAACCTGTAGAGTCGTTGCTCTGATAGTGAAGACGGGTACGAAGTGCTAGCGTCAAATCTTGCATTTCGTCTTCAGTCATTGGTTCAGCCGATCCTGCCATCAACTTTTTAGACAGCTCAGGTAGACGACCTGACACTTCTTGCCAGTCTTTCACCTTAGACGCACCACCAAAATGCATATACATGCCGTATGTCATCACCACAATCAGAGCAACTGACGGGATCAATACGGTCATTGGAGACAGTGAGGTTTTTTCTACCTTGTCCTGATGTGGAATATCATCAAGGAGTGATTGTTTTAGGTCATCAATCAGGTCCTCTTGGTTCTCTACCAAACCTTCATTGGCTTCTTCTTCCAGCTCTGTTAAACGGTCCTTGTAGAACGCTTTATTGAGCTCATCACGAAGCTGCTCGTCTTTGTTCACTTTCTTACTGTTAAGCGTCATCGCCAACAACACGACAGCGACAATGACCAATCCGACTGTGGATATCCAAAATAGTGTCATTACTGCTTATCTCCAGTCTCTTTTTCTTCTTCGAGCAAAGCTTTAAGTTTGGCTTCTTTTTCATCACTCCACGTTTCTGCCTCAACCACTTTTTTCGCGCGGTTGTTGCGACTACGGACAATGATTAGACCGAAACCAAGTACAATCACAAACAGCGGACCAAGCCACAGAATAGAGGTCGCCAGCGTAAGTGGTGGATTGTAAGTAACGAAGTTACCATAGCGAGCAATCATGTAATCGACGATCTCGTCTTTAGATTTGCCCTCTTTAGTCATCTCATACACTTTTTGGCGAAGGTCCTGCGCAAGCTCTGCGTTAGAATCGCCAATGGTGTTGTTCTGACACTTCGGACAGCGAAGCGTATGACTCAGCTCTTTGAATTGGTTCTCTTGCTCTAAGTTGTCAAACTCATGGATCTCAATCGTCGCGTTTACAGAAAACGCCAACATCAAGCTTGATGCCAGTGCGATTAGCCACTTTTTCATTGTGTCGCCTCCTCTAGCATCTGTTGATACATAGGCTGAAGCTTCTCAGTCCAGTTTCGTGCATTCACATCACCTACATGGCGGTAGCGAATCACACCGTTAGCATCAATAAGGAAGGTCTCAGGCGCACCATACACACCAAGGTCCAAACCTAACATGCCATTACCATCAAACAGGCTGATTAGATAAGGGTTACCAAGCTCGTTTAGCCACTGTACCGCTTTGTTGCGCTCATCTTTATAATTAAGACCGATGATCTTCACACCATCAGCAGCCAGTTCGTTTAGATACTGGTGCTCGGCGTAACATGTTGGACACCATGTCGCCCATACGTTGAGCAGTAGCGGTTCACCCTTGAAAATCGCTTGATCGTATATTTTGCCCGGCTCTGCAAGGTCCTCTAAGTGAAACTCAGGGACTTCTTTGCCGACCAATACAGACTCTAGCTTAGTTGGGTCGTCACCAGCTTGGTTGCGACCAAGCTGGATAGCGAACACAGTGACTAGAATGAGAAACGCAACCAACGGGATAAATAGAATCTTCTTATTCATTACGCCTCTCCCTCTGCTTTGCTACCTTTCCTGAAACGGTAACGTTTATCGCTGATAGCTAGACCACCACCAATCGACATCAGAATCGCACCAAGCCAGATCCAACGTACAAATGGTTTATGGTAGATACGAACTGCCCACGATTTACCATCGTCCAGGCGCTCACCCATTGCAATGTAAAGGTCTCGAGTCACGCCGCGATCAATCGCTGCTTCTGTCATCATAGACTTAGCAGTGCGATAGAAGCGTTTTTCTGCGTGTAGTGTATTGATGTACTTACCATCTTTCGTTATTTCAAAGTCGGCAATGTAACCATCGTAGTTCGGACCGTCTTTGTCACGTACGCCTTTGAAATAGAAGTCATAGTCGTAGACTTGGTAGTGTTCACCTGGCGCTAGACGAACATCGCGCTCGATGCTGTAAATCTGAACCATGGCAATACCAATGATGCTTACCGCTAGACCTAAGTGACCAAAGATCATTGCCCAGTGACTGCGCGGTAGCTTCTTCACACCTTCAGCAAAGGTATGACGGTGCGTAGCACGTTGGTATAGTTCAAAGCCGTGCATCGTGATGATCCAAGATGCCATCAACCAACCTAGGAACGCCATTCCAGTAAAGTACTCCGCAAGCACCACCATCATTAGCGCAGAGAACGCCACTGAGATAATGCCCGAGATCAGCATTGGCTTAGCAAGCGTCGATAGCTTGTCTCGCTTCCAACGGATCAGAGGACCAATACCTAGTAGGAAAGAGAATGGAATCATCAACCACGCAAATAGCATATCGAAGAATGGTGCACCGATAGAGACAGAGCCCAAACCGATTTGCTTGTGAACTAGCGGCAACAAGGTACCAACCAGAACAACCACGAGTGCTGCCATAAGGAGAACGTTGTTACCAAGTAACGCGTTCTCACGAGATAGAAGGTCAAAGTTGCCGCGGGCACGTACTGACGCACCTTTTAGTGCAAACAATAGTAGCGAGCCACCGATAACAAACACGAGGAAGCCTAAGATAAACATACCGCGTGATGGGTCAGAGGCAAACGCGTGCACTGATACCAAAATACCTGAACGGACTAAGAAGGTACCGAGCAAACTTAGTGAGAATGCTGAGATTGCTAATAGTACTGTCCACGCTTTGAATGTTCCGCGCTTCTCAGTTACCGCAAGCGAGTGCATCAGAGCGGTACCTGCGAGCCAAGGCATAAACGATGCATTTTCTACTGGATCCCAGAACCACCAGCCACCCCAGCCAAGTTCGTAGTATGCCCACCAAGAGCCTAGTGCGATACCTAGCGTAAGGAAAACCCACGCCGCCGTAGTCCAAGGACGAGACCAGCGTGCCCATGCCGTATCCAGACGACCTGACATCAGTGATGCTATCGCGAAAGAGAAGGCAACAGAGAAACCTACGTAACCCATATAAAGCATCGGCGGGTGAATGATTAAGCCCGGGTCTTGCAATAGTGGGTTAAGGTCACGGCCATCGACAGGGAAGAAGGGCAGTGTCCGCAAGAATGGGTTAGAAGTTACGATGATGAACAGCAAGAAGCCGACCGTGATCATGCCCATGACTGCGAGAACGCGAGCCACAGATTCTTGAGGCATACCGCGACTGAACATCGCAACCGCAACAGTCCATGCAGCTTGGATCAATACCCATAACAGCAGTGACCCTTCGTGCGCACCCCATACCGCAGTTAAGCGATAGTACCAAGGCAGTTGGGTATTCGAGTTGTTTGCGACGTACTGGATAGTAAAGTCGTTGACATAAAACGCCCATTCCAAAATAAGAAATGAGATCAATAACATGATGAACATACCCCAAGACAAAGGTCTTGCTGTGTTCATCAACATTGTATTATTTCGTGACGCGCCAAAGAGCGGCAAAATACTCAGAAGCACTGATAAACTCAGTGAGAGTATCAGCGCAAAGTGACCAATTTCAGCAATCATTGACCGCTTCCTTGTTTTTGTTCTGCAGAGTACTGAAGCGGTTCATGTGTTTTCTTCATCGCTTCAGCAATTTCAGGTGGCATGTATTCTTCGTCGTGCTTAGCAAGTACTTCGAATGCCTCGATTTTGGTTGGTTCAACGAGAACACCCTGAGCCACGATACCTTGTCCCTCACGGAACAAATCAGGCAGGATGCCATTGTAGACCACTGTCACTTTAGGACCGACATCCGCAAGATCAAAGCTCACGCGAAGTGACTCTGAATCGCGGCTGACCGAGCCTTCGACAACCATGCCGCCAATACGCAAACGCTGACCGATCTCAGGCTTTTCGCCGTTCTTCTTACCGTTTACTAACTCCGTTGGCGTATAAAACAAGTCCATATTTTGATTAAGTGCATAGAGAATCAAACCCACAGTGGCGCTGATACCAATGAAAATGGCCAAAATGATGCCGAGCCTTTTCTTACGTCTTGGGGTCATAGTGTGTTCTCCATATTCTTAGCCGCGTCGATACGAGCTTGACGATCAACCTTGGCTTGTACGTCTTTAAGAAGTTTTTTACCACGTGACACGCTGGTCACCAGAAGAATAATCATTGCTAAAAAGGTGATGCCAAACGCGCTCCAAACATAGGAGGCGTAACCACCCATCGCGAAAAAGTCACTCAAGGATTCAAAATGCATAGTGATTACCCCTTCTGATTCGATCGCGTTGCTAACGCAATCACCCAAGGCCTGTGGCCTTCTTTACTAATAATTTCGTTACGCAGACGAATGAGCGTCAGAGCACCGAAGAAAAATGCGAAACCAAAAATGTTGAGCAGAAGTGGCCACAACATGTCATTTGAGATAGAAGGCTTCGCAAACTTAGTGATGGTCGCGCCTTGGTGAAGCGTGTTCCACCACTCTACTGAGAAGTGAATGATTGGCAGGTTGATAACACCAACAATGGCTAGAATGCCGGCCGCCTTGGCTGCCGTTTTTTGGTCATCGAATGCGTGGTAAAGCGCGATAACGCCAAGGTAAAGGAATAGCAAGATCAATTCTGAAGTCAGACGAGCATCCCATACCCACCATGCGCCCCACATAGGTTTACCCCATACGGCACCAGTTAAAAGAGCGATAAAGGTGAACACTGCACCGATCGGAGCCATAGCCAATGCGGCCATACTTGAAAGCTTCACTTGCCACACCAAGCCAACTAAAGCAGCGATGGCCATCGACATGTAAACACCCATCGACCAAATGGCAGATGGCACGTGTATGTAGATGATTCTGAAACTATCACCTTGTTGGTAATCGGCAGGCGCATAAGCTAGCCCCCACACAGTACCAATCGATAGACAGGCTAATGCAAGCGTAGCAAACCACGGAAGTAGCGTGCCACACAGGTTGTAAGTGGTTTCGGGTTTGGCATAGGGATGAAGCCATTTCCACATAGTGTTTCTCACTCTTTGACGACATTCTTCACATTGCGTTGGCAATGATATTAGCGCTATTGTTTTAGTTTACGCTGACTCTTAGGGCTGCGCTGATGGCAAACGGGGTTAGAGTCATTGCACCCGCAAGCATCGCAGCCAATAAAGCTAACTGACCATTATACGCAACCCCCAAGGAAGCAGCATCAATAGCAGAAGTAGCAAATATTAGAATTGGGATATAGAGCGGCAGAACAAGCAAACTCAGTAGTACGCCGCCTTTTTGTAACCCCACCGTTAGCGCGACACCAATCGCACCAATAAAACTTAACGTAGGTGTACCGACCAACAGGGTCAGTACAACCGCAATCCATGTATTGCTATCCAGCGACAGCAAGATAGCCAACAGCGGGCTAATAATAATCAGTGGCAAACCAGTCAGTAGCCAATGCGCTATGATTTTTGCCATCACCACAAGCTGAAGCGGTATTGGCATCAGCATCATCTGCTCAAGTGAACCGTCTTGAAAGTCGTCTTTAAATAGACGCTCCAACGATAACAGCGCCGAAAGCAATGCCGCTACCCAGACGATGCCCGCTGAAATACGAGCAAGCAAATTTGGCTCTGGACCAATGCTCAATGGAAACAGCGTGATAACGATAATAAAGAACCAAAGTGGATTAAAAATATCCGCTTGGCGACGAAATGCGATCAATAGTTCACGACGGATGATTTTCATCATGGAATTAAGCATCATCGATCACACTCCTAACACAATTTTTCTTAGTTTAGGGTTATCGCTAAACATATCTTGGTGAGTCGTCAGTAACACAATCCCACCTTTGTTAGCGTGCTCTAAGAACAAGTTCTCCAGCACTTTGACGCCTTGCTTATCAATCGCAGTGAGCGGCTCATCAAGGATCCATAGCATCTGTTCGCTTAACCAAAGGCGCGCCAAGGCAACGCGTCGTTGCTGGCCTGCAGACAGCTGAGCAACCGGTACATCTTCACGGCCCGCTAAACCTACTTGAGTTAGCGCGGCAAAAATTTGTTCATCGGTAGTGTGAGGAGCATGGATAGATTGGTAGAACCTAAGATTTTCTAGAGCAGTAAGATCGCGCTTAACACCAGTTTGATGTCCGAGAAATAACAGTGCATGGTGAAAATCTTCTCGATTCGATTCGATGGTTTCACCATTCCACTTGATCTCCCCTTCTTCTTTATCACCCAGTCCGGCAACGATACGCATCAGCGTCGTTTTGCCTGTTCCATTGCGACCTTCAATCTGTACGAGATCACCGGATTGTAACGAAAATGATAAATTCTCGAAGAGTACGCGCTCATCACGAATCGCGGTTAAATTTGTTACTTCTAACATTCAATTAAACACTGGTTCGACTGGGCGTCCATCTTACCATAGCTACCCTAGCGTGAAACGATTATGATCAAATACGCTTCACGAAACTTAGTAAGAAACAATAAATTACTGTTCTTTAACTGAAATATCTAACCATAAAGTGGTACATGCTGACATAATCCTTCACATTTCGATGCGACATAGAATACCAAACTGCATTCGTTGGGCGAATTAGAAAGCGTAAAAGATTGTTACGACTGTTATTTTGATATGTACAGGACATCAATAATTCATTAATGCCCTGTAAAGTTAGCGAGATCGTTTTTGAGGAGAATATTGCGACGCAGGTCGACGCTGAGGTTGAGTTCGGTCTTTATGGAGAGGCGGAACCTTCTCCTTACCTGCGATTTTCTTTTGCAAAGAGAGCATCAATTCAGCTTCCGCTTTTGGCAGTTCACACTCTTCAATAAGCTCGTTGATATCGGCACCCAAACGAACCATTTTATTGGCACGAGTATAAAGGCGGCCGTCATTGTCGACATTTTCTAGTTCGATGATGCGCTCGGTTAGATGAACGATGATCTCTTCTTGCTCAGAGACCTTCTGTCCAAGGCCAACCAAAACGGAACGTACTTCAAGCAGTTGCTTGTTGCACTTCTCCACTTCTTTCTCGAGTGCACGCTTTTGCTGACGTGCGCGTATCTTGTGCATGTTTAACCCACGATGCACTTTCACCAACCAAACGAAAAGGACAACGACAACCGCCACCCCTCCCCAAAGAAGAGGTGACGTCAAAGACACAGCATCAAGCATTATAGGTAAGCCATCTCATCCCACTCATCTTCAGAGAGTAGTTTATTTAGGTCAACAAGGATAAGAAGTTTGCCATCACGGTTGCTAACACCCTGGATAAACTTGGCACTTTCATCAGTGCCCACACTTGGTGTCGTGTCGATTTCTGAAGAGCGTAGGTAAACGACTTCTGCAACGCTATCAACCAAGATACCAATCACTTGGCGCTCTGATTCAATCACGATGATGCGAGTGTTGTCAGTGATTTCGCCCTGCATAAGACCGAAGCGTGAACGGGTATCAATAACAGTAACCACGTTACCACGCAGGTTGATAATACCCAGTACATAATCTGGAGCACCTGGTACGGGTGCAATTTCGGTGTAACGCAGAACTTCACGTACCTGCATTACGTTGATGCCGTAAGTTTCCTCTTCTAGTTGAAAAGTCACCCATTGAAGAACTTCATCGTTCGATTGTTCTTTTCTTAGTTCAACATCCATCGTTTGAGACATAGTCTTCCTCTCAATTTCATCTTCAACACCGACATCATGAGCATCGGGTGTTTAGCATCAATATTGTTAATTACTGTACTGATTTAACATCTAAACCAGCATTAAGCATATCTATTAGTTCAGACACATGAACCAGCGCACACATTTGCTGTTTAACCATGCCAGCAAGCCAAGGACGCTTACCTGCTTTCTCACGCCAGCGAACCGCTTCAGGCGCCAGCTGTTCGGTACCCTTTAGTTCTGTGGCTGCAAGTCCCCAGTTGCTCTCGCCCAACATCACAATGTATTGGTAGTCTTCTTTGTGGCTATCATCTTGTAACACATCAGACATTACCCACATTGCGGTGTCGACGACATCGAGCTTATTCTCACGGCTGGACTGCAGGCCGAGATACCAAGCTGGGCGACCAATTAGGTGACTGAGTTCTGCAATTTGATGTATCCCACCTAGTTCATCTAGGGGGACAGCAAACGTCATGCCGTTCACATCAAAGTAGAGAACCTGAAATCCTTCAGTACGTTCGCCGTTTTGCCAAACAACCTCGGCCCCACCACCATTGCTAGAGTCTAAATAACTTGCGGTTGCTTCAATACTATCGGCAGCTTGCTCCAGCTCTTGAGCATCCATTGAAATCTGTACTGGTTCGAACGACTCCGCAGCGGTTTCTATTTCACTTACAGGATGCTCTGACTCAATACTCGTGACGTCCCAGCTCTGAATTTCTTCTTCAACGGGCACTTCCACTTCAGGTACAACGATTTCTGGTTGAACCTCTGTTTTTACTTCGATTTCGGTATCGACTTCGATATCGACTTGCTGCTGCAAGCCACTAAACAGCTTTTCGAGATTTTTCAGATCGGGTTCTTCAGCAAACTCGTCAAACGCCCGGTCATAATCATTGACCGTGACACGTTGAGTTGCCGCCTGCATGCTCGGCTGATATGGCTCTGGCTCTGGCTCTGGCTCTGGCTCTGGCTCTGGCTCTGGCTCTGGCTCTGGCTCTGGCTCTGGCTCTGGCTCTGGCTCTGGCTCTGGCTCTGGCTTTACAGAGATTTCCTGCAATGGTTCACCAAAGTCAACCATGAGTTCTTCGTCTTGCTCGAGACCAAGCAGTGCAGAAAAATAATCATCCAGCGCTTGTTCACTTGAGAGTGGCGCAGTATCAGCTTTCATCTTGCGCGAGCCTCTCCAAGTAAATCAGTAGTTGTTTGTATGCAAACACACCGCGACTGCCAGCTGCAAAATGAGAAGCCGGCATATGCTTTAAGCTCGCATCACGAAACTTAGTATCAATCGGCACCGCCGAACTCCATACCTGAGATGGGTAATCGTGTTTCAACTGAGTCAAGGTCTGCAAAGATGCACGCGTGCGCTTATCATACATGGTTGGCACAATCGTCACCTTGAACGGACGCTGACGTGACTTCTGCATAATCGCCAAAGTACGAACCATGCGCTCAAGGCCTTTCATCGCCAAAAACTCAGTCTGAACAGGAATGAGGATTCGGTCACTTGCCGCTAGCGCATTGACCATCATCACACCAAGAATCGGTGGACAATCGATAAGGACATAATCGTATTCGTCACGAATAGCCATCAAAGCACGCTTTAAGATAAGCCCCATTCCACTGCGGTTGCCCATTACGCGATCAAGCGTCGCCAGCGACATATGCGCTGGCATGATATCGATATTATCGATATGGGTATTGTGGATGAGCGGCTTCACTCGGCTATCACTAAACTCCTTTAGCTGAAACAGATCGAACAAGCTGTGCGACAGCTGATCTGAATCCATCCCAAGATATGTGGTAAGTGAAGCATGAGGGTCGGTATCGATCAGAAGAACACGGTGCCCTTTTTGACTCAGCAATCCCGCTAATGTCACTGTGGTCGTGGTTTTACCCACGCCCCCTTTTTGGTTAGCAACGCTCCATACGATCATATTACTGTCTCTTTAGCTCGACCAAAATGCGCTCAGCAATTCGGTCTAGCGGCAAATCTTCAGTTGAGATACCGGCTTTGGCTACCGCTTGCGGCATACCATAAACCACGCAAGATTCTTCATCTTGAGCCCAAACAGTGGAGCCTGCACTCTTAAGCATCCGAGCACCTTCGCGACCATCTGCACCCATACCGGTCAGCACCATTGAAAGCACCTTGTCTTGGTAGATTTTTGCTGCAGAGCCAAATGTCACGTCGACACATGGTTTGTAATTCATGCGCTCGCCACCGTCCAAGATGCGGATCTTCGCACTTCCCGCACGCCCCTCCAGCATCATCTGCATGCCACCAGGCGCCAAATAGGCAACGCCAGGCTGGAGCACATCGCCGTCGGCCGCTTCTTTCACCGTGATTTGACACAGTGAGTTCAAGCGCGCTGCAAAAGCGGCGGTAAACGTCGCTGGCATATGCTGAATCAGCAGAATAGGATGTGGGTAGTTCGATGGCAGCTTAGTCAGTATCTTCTGTAGCGCAACTGGACCACCGGTTGAGGTACCAATTGCGGTTAGCTGGTAGCTCTTGCCACTACTTCTAAATCGAGATGCAGGTGCTGCGATAGCTGGTCTACCAACCGAAGGAGCAGATTCCGTCGCACGTGTCGTTGATACGCGCGCCGCCGTTGGTGTAACTGGGCGACGAACAGCCGTACGTCTCATTAACGCACGACGACTTGCGATCTGCTGAACTCGCTGTTGCAACAAGTTCACCGCTTCGTCTTTATTACGAGCGATGTCTTCAAATTTCTTCGGTAGAAAATCTAATGCACCAGCCTCTAACGCATCAAGAGTCGCCTTTGCGCCTTCATGCGTTAGCGAAGAGAACATCAAGATAGGTGTTGGCTGAGCACTCATGATCTCACGGACCGCTGAGATGCCATCCATAACGGGCATCTCAATATCCATAGTGATCACATCAGGCTTTAGTGCCAACGCTTTTTCGACCGCTTCTTTACCGTTGACCGCCACATCAATCACTTCCAGACGTGGCGCCGCATTGATAATGTCACTGACTCGGCGACGGAAGAAGCTCGAGTCATCGACAACTAAAACTTTTAACGACATAACCTTCCTTATCAGATACGCGATGCTGCTGCGTACTGCTTAAGTAAGTCAGGCACGTCAAGAATCAAAGCAATATGACCATCACTGGTGATAGTTGCGCCCGCCATACCTGGCGTACCTTGCAACAAACTATCCAGAGGTTTGATAACCACCTCTTCTTGACCAATCAAGGTATCGACCACAAAGCCAACACGTTGGCTGCCAATCTGAACGATCACTACGTGTCCATGACCAGTACGCTGCTGCGCTCGAGCCGTGTGAGGTGCGAGCCAATCTTGCAGATAGAACAGCGGAATGGATTTATCTCGAACAATAATCGTTAACTGACCATCAACCACATTGGTACGGCTCAGATCAAGATGGAAGATCTCATTCACGCTCGCAAGCGGCAATGCGAATGGGTTCTTACCTACGCCAACCATCAATGTCGGCAGAATCGCTAGCGTCAGCGGTACCTTGATAGTGATCTTAGTGCCTTTATCCAGCTCTGAATCAATATCAATCGAGCCATTCAAGGTGTTGATCGCCGTTTTGACCACATCCATACCTACACCACGACCGGAAATATCCGAGATCTTCTCTTTACTTGAGAAGCCAGGCATAAAGATGAGGTTGAAACACTCTTTATCTGTAAGACGTGAAGCGGCATCTTCATCCATCATGCCACGCTTCACGGCAATGCCGCGAAGCTTATCTGGGTCCATACCACCACCATCATCAATGATAGCGAGCTCGATATGGTCACCTTCTTGAGAAGCAGACAGAGTGATCTTACCCGTGCGAGACTTACCTGACTCTTCACGAGCGTCAGGCATCTCGATACCGTGGTCGACCGAGTTGCGCACCAAGTGAATCAATGGATCCGCTAGCGCTTCAACGAGGTTTTTATCAAGATCGGTATCTTCACCCTGCATTTCTAGCACGATGTCTTTATTCAGGCTGCGCGCCAAGTCACGAACCACGCGCGGGAAACGACCGAAGACTTTCTTGATTGGCTGCATGCGGGTTTTCATTACCGCACCCTGAAGGTCAGCAGTGACCACATCTAGATTAGAAACGGCCTTGGACATTTCTTCGTCATTGCTGTTTAAACCTAAGCTAACCAAACGGTTACGAACCAATACAAGTTCACCGACCATGTTCATAATGGTATCAAGCGTCGAGGTATCAACACGCACGCTGGCTTCTGCTTGCGGTTTTTTCGGCGCGACAGCAGTGGCTTTTTTCTCAGCAGGTAGCGATTTTTCGCTGTTTGCTAGCGGTGCCGCTGGAGCCGCCGCAGGTGCTGGAACAGGAGCCTCAACAACGGGTGCTGGCTCAACTGGCGCTGGCGCCGCGTTCATTGATACTGGCTTGGTTGCTGCCTCTAGCTCATCAGGAGAAGGACCTTTGCCTACACCATGCAGCTCATCAAGCAGCTTTTCGAACTCTTCATCCGTCATCAAGTCACCACCTTCATTGACAGAAGGTGCTGCGCTTGCCGCTGGTTTCACAGGTTCAGCTGGAGCCACAGGTGCAGGTTGAACATCACCTGCAGACGGCCCTTTGCCCACGCCATGAAGCTCATCAAGCAGTTTTTCGAATTCGTCATCAGTGATATCAGATGAAGCCAAATCGCTTGCTGTGGTTGCAGGCGTCTCTACGACTGTCATTTTTGGAGCTGAACTGGCTTTAGTTGGACTACCGCCCTTACCGTGCAACTCATCTAACAGACGCTCAAACTCATCTTGGGTAATATCGTCGATAGAACCACCGGCGGACACTTCTGACGTTGTCGCAGGTGTTTCTAATACTGGCGCTGGTGCTTCAGCTACAGGCTCTGGAATATCTACAACTGGAGGTGGTGTTGGCGCAGCGGCTACTGGTACAGACTCATCTGCTGACTCAGGACTGCTAAGGCGATGCAGTTCATCCAACAAAGCAGGGTCAGCCGGTTCTATGGATTCCATGTTTTGAACGGATTGGAACTGGTGGTTAACCGTGTCCAACGCTTTAAGCATGGTGTCCATCAAGCTCGCATTGACTGAGCGCTGGCCATTACGCAGAATGTCAAAGACGTTTTCTGCACCGTGACAGGTGTCTACAAGTTCAGTTAACGCTAGGAAACCTGCGCCACCTTTAACCGTGTGGAAACCTCTAAATATTGCATTTAAGAGTTCTTTGTCTTCTGGATTGTTCTCAAGCTCAACAAGTTGCTCTGAAAGCAGCTCTAGAATTTCACCCGCTTCCACAAGGAAGTCCTGAAGGATCTCTTCATCTAATTCGTAGCTCATAGTCACCCCTAAAACCCAAGACTGGAGAGTAAGTCATCCACTTCATCTTGCGAAGCAACGGCATCATCACGCTCATGAGGATTGATGATTGGTCCTTCAACGCCAGAGATCGTTTGCTTTGGTTTTGTAGTTGTTGGTTGTTGTTCGTCACTGAACACTTTCAAGATTTCCACAAGTCTCGTTTCCACTTCGCTTACCAAGGTGATAACGCGACGAATGATTTGTCCAGTAAGGTCTTGAAAGTCCTGTGCCATAAGGATATTGGTGAGCTGAGTGCGCAGTTCGGTACTGTCGCCTTCCACCTGACTTAGCAAGTCATCAATGCGATGACACAGGTCTTTAAATTGCTGTAGCTCGAGCCTGCCATGCATCAACTCATTCCACTGTGGGCGCACTTGAGTAAGGCACTCATGCAGGCTGTCTGCCATAGGCAAACAGCGTTCTACCGCATCCATAGTGGTATTCGCTGATACTTCGGTTTTGTTGATGACATACTCAAGGCGGTCACGTGCTTCTGGGATTTCGTCGTTCGCAATCTCGTTAAGACGCGTGTCGTAGCTAAATTCCGTTAAAGCATCATGGAGGTCTCGTGTTAACGCACCGACCTCTTGCAGCACTTTACTCTCGCTGCCACCTTGGATCATCATGACTAGCTCATTTGCTTCCTGCTGCTTGTCTTGTTCCAACAAGTCAACAAGCTGCTTAGCTTGTTCCAATGAAATCATTCTGATATAGCCGTCTGCTATTTATGGCGTCTTATAAACGCTCAAAAATTTTATCTAGTTTTTCTTTTAATGTTGCAGCGGTAAATGGCTTAACGATATAACCGTTTACACCAGCTTGCGCTGCTTCGATGATCTGCTCACGCTTTGCTTCAGCAGTGATCATCAGCACTGGAAGGTGCTTGAGCTCTTCATCCGCACGAATATGGCGCAGAAGGTCGATACCTTGCATACCTGGCATGTTCCAGTCAGTTACTACAAAGTCAAAATCGCCTTTCTTGAGCATAGGTAGTGCCGTCAAACCATCATCGGCTTCCAGCGTGTTGCTAAAGCCCAAGTCGCGCAATAGGTTTTTGACGATACGTCGCATTGTTGAAAAATCGTCAACAATCAAGATTTTCATGTTTTTATTCAAAATTGCCTCCACTGAAAGCAAGATCAGTGTTTATTAATTATTATCTGTCCAAGCGCTAAGCTTGGTTCGAAGACGCTGCATAGATTGACTCAGAATTTGGCTAACGCGCGATTCGCTGACGCCCAAAACTTCACCTATCTCCTTCAAATTTAACTCTTCGTCATAATACAGGGATAACGTTAATGCTTCACGCTCTGGGAGCGATTTTATTGATTCTATTAACGCTTCGCGGAACGCATCATCTGCGACACCCTGAAATGGCGAATTGTCCTCTTCATCTGCTACAGATACAGAGTCTTCAGAAACGCCAAGGTCTTCAATACCAACCAGTCTAGAGCAGTTAATGTCTGCAAGTGCTTTGTGGTATTGAGCTAACCCCATTCCCAAATGGTTGGCTACTTCTACATCAGTAGGGTCTCGATTGAGTTCTACTTCTAACGCCGAAATAGCCTGCGAAATATCACGACTGTGTTTGTGTACCGAACGAGGTACCCAGTCGCCGCGACGAATATCATCCAGCATTGCACCTCGGATGCGAATGCCGGCATAGGTCTCAAAGCTTGCACCTTTGCTACCGTCATAATTTTTTTGAGCCTCTATCAAGCCGATCATTCCAGCTTGAATTAGGTCTTCAACCAACACGTTAGGTGGCAAACGCCCAATTAAATGGTGAGCGATACGTTTCACCAATACTGAGTATTTCTCCAAGAAAGCTTGCTGACCACTCAAATTGGCATGCTGGTCATAGGTCAAAGCTTTATTCACCAAACGGTTCCTCTAGTGCTTCTGTTCTGTTGAGAAGTCTCTCGACGAAGAATTCCAAGTGACCACTCGGCACTTTTGGAATCGGCCACATCAGGGCTTTATTCGCCAATGAACTTAGTGCCAGTGCCGCTGGAGAGCGTGGGAATGCATCAACCACAATCTTCTGTCTTTTCACTGCTTGTCGCACTTTATCATCTAATGGAATGCAAGCGACTAACTCAAGACTCACATTCAAGAATCGTTCTGTGACTAATGTCAATTTTGTAAACAATTCTCGACCTTCGCGATAGCTGCGTACCATGTTTGCAACGACTTTAAAGCGTTGAACTTGGTGCTCACGGCTCAAGAGTTTAATCAATGCATAGGCATCAGTAATCGACGTTGGTTCATCACACACCACCACAACAACATCTTGCGCGGCGCGAGAAAAACTCACCACCATGTCAGAAATGCCCGCTGCGGTATCAACCAACAGAACGTCCATCTCTTCTTCAAGGCTGCCAAAGGCGCGAATGAGTCCCATGTGCTGGGCATGACTCAGTTCAGTCATGCTTTGAGTACCAGAGGTTGCCGGGATGATCTTAATACCATGAGGACCTTCCACAATGGCGTCTTTAAGCTCACACTCTCCAGCTAGGACATGGCCTAGGTTTTTCTTCGGTCGAATACCGAGCATAACGTCAACGTTAGCAAGACCAAGGTCAGCATCAAGTACCATGACTTTTTTACCTTGGCGAGCCATACAAATTGCGAGACCAAGCGTAACATTGGATTTACCAACACCGCCCTTACCACCAGTGACAGAAATGACTTTAGTCAAAGTAGGTTTAGTCAAACGTCTAAGGCCACTGGCCTGATCATGTATCATGTTATTTGTCATTTTCGCTTGCATCTAAACCCCCTCCATATCACTGTTCCAGAAGTGAGGTTCATTCTCTGTCGACTTCTCTAATAATTCGTTGGCTTTCGCGACCATATATTTTGGCTGCGCGATCACTATGTCTTCCGGTACACGCTGACCATTTGCGATGTAGGTAACCGGCAATGCATTTTGTACAACGACGCTAATAAACTCACCTAGGCTGAGCGACTCATCCAACTTGGTCATTATGCAACCCGATAGCGGTATACGTCTGAAATGATCCAAGGTTTCTTGCAGTACCTGTCTCTGAGCCGTAGCTGGGAGAACAAGATAACTATGGATAATTTCGCCGCTTTCCTGCATAAGAGTATCAAGCTGTTCTGAAAGACGGACATCACGCTGTCCCATGCCGGCTGTATCGATCAAAACCAAACGTCGATTTCTCAACTGATATAGTACATCGGCAAGTTCTTCAGAATCTTTAGCCACTCTTACAGGGCAGCCCATAATTCGTCCATAAATCGATAGTTGCTCATGAGCACCTATACGATAGGTGTCGGTAGTGACCAGTGCGACGTTATCAGAGCCATACTCCATTGCCGCACGAGCCGCTAATTTAGCGACTGTCGTGGTTTTGCCCACACCAGTCGGGCCAAGCAGAGCAACGATGCCCCCTTGACGCAAAATATCTTGCTTACTAATAACGATTTGGTCAGAGACCAGAGATAGCAGTGCTTTCCACGCCTTTTGTGGCGGTGTGTCCTCTGGAATATAGCAGGCCAGCTGATCTGAAAGCTCTGGTGAAATACCCATTCGTTCGAGGCGCTTAATCAACATGGCACGGAGCGGCTCACGGCGTTCAACTTCTTGCCACATGAGCCCAGAGACTTGGTGCTCCAACAAACGACGAATTGAGGACATATCCTCTTTCATCGCTTCTAACTCTTCGCCAAACTTACCTTCACGCTGACCAGAGGGGCGACGTACCTCCCTCGCATTATCAACGTAAGACTCTTCTGAGCGATAAGATGGGCGTCCATTGTCTTGGCGATCGCGAAACGGCTGCTCGGTTCTATTCTGCTGAGAGTATTGCAAGCGATCGCTGTTTTGATAACCATCGCTCACCGATTTAGCACGTTCAGACTGACGCTCCAAAAGCGCAGAAAGTGAATCCGGTGGGGTTGCTTTAGGCTTGCCTTGCTCCGCGGGTTCATTGCCACGATAGTTCTTCAGCATATTGGCAAAACGATCGGTCATCGAAGGTGTTGAGCCTGCACTTTTCTGCTGCAGGTTTACCACGTCTTCTTTGAGATCGCGACCATAACCCGACGTAGCTGTGCGACTTGGCGCCGCCAATGCATTGCTGCCCATTTGACGATGTTCTGGCTGCGCAGTATCACCATCAATAGCAGCAACGATTTCTACGCCGCCCGCCACTTTTTTGTTCGACATAATCACCGCATCTGCGCCAAGTTCTTCTTTAACTTGGAGCAGAGCTTGCCTCATGTCTCTGGCGAAAAATCGTTTAATTTTCAAGTGTTACATCCATTCAATGTACAAACGTTATAGTGGCAACCTTAGTTGTTAGTTGCCCACCGCCTGTACGATTCTAATCTGTTTCTCATCAGGTATTTCTTGGTAAGACAAGACTCGCAAGTTCGGAATGGTGTTTTTCACAAACTTAGCCAGTGTCGAACGCAACACTCCTGATGTTAGCAGCACGGCTGCCTCTCCTTTTAGCTCTTGCTCTTGAGTCGCTTGAGTCAGCGAAGCTTGAAGTCGTTCGGCTAATCCAGGTTCAATACCAGCGGATTCACCGCCAGATGCTTGCATTGTTTGATGCAATATTTGTTCCAATTCAGGTATCAAAGTAATCACCGGAAGCTCTGGCTCTATGCCGTTGATTTCCTGAACAATCAAGCGTTTCAGCGCAATTCGAACCGCTGCCGTTAATACGTCAGGTTCTTGACTCTTGCCTGAGTATTCCGCCAAAGTTTGGACGATAGTACGCACATCACGGATCGGAATTGCCTCATGCAGCAAGTTCTGCAGCACTTTCACAACCGTACCCAATGGCAACTGCTCTGGGACAAAATCTTCCACCAGCTTCGGAGCGCTGCGTCCCAGCATTTCCAGAAGGTTCTGGACTTCTTCGTGTCCTAGTAGCTGCGCAGCGTTGTTGGTCAGCAATTGGCTTAAATGTGTCGCTAGTACAGTTGATGAGTCTACTACGGTATACCCGAGGGCTTGAGCGTGCTCGCGTTGTGCTTCTTGAATCCATACCGCCTCGAGTCCGAATGCAGGGTCAATGGTTTGCTCCCCGTCTATCAAACCGTAGACTTGGCCAGGGTTAATCGCTAGCTCTTGATCCGGACGTATCTCAGCCTCGCCCACGGCAACTCCCATCAAGGTGATGCGGTAGGAATTAGGCGTAAGCTCAAGGTTATCGCGAATATGGACTGCTGGGATAAGGAAACCAAAGTCCTGAGACAGTTTCTTACGTACGCCTTTAACACGCTCTAGTAGTTCGCCACCTTGGTCTTTGTCGACCAGCGGGATCAGCCGATAGCCAACTTCTAAGCCAATTACGTCAACAGGATGTACATCATCCCAAGATAACTCTTTCGGTGGTGCAGCCGGGTCATTACTGTTGCCGCCAGCTTCAGCCGGTAAGTTCTTGGTTTCTTCTTTAACTTTCTGCTTGCGGTGCATCCAGTAAGCACCGCCTCCTGCAAGCGCAGCCAGTAATAAGAAAGCGAAATGTGGCATGCCAGGGACAATACCCATGACAAATAGGATACCTGCAGTGATGGTGAGCGCTTTAGGGTTGTCAAAGAGCTGGAATACAACCTGCTGCCCCATATCCTCGTCAGTATTTTGACGGGTTACCATAATCGCTGCTGCGATAGAAAGCAGTAGCGATGGAATTTGAGCAACCAGACCATCACCAATGGTCAATAGCGTGTAGATTTGTAGCGCTTCAGAAAAGCCTAATCCGTATTGCATCATACCAATGCTTAATCCGCCCACGATGTTGAGGAACAGGATTAGGATACCGGCAATGGCATCGCCCTTTACGAACTTAGAAGCACCATCCATAGAACCGTAGAAGTCCGCTTCTTTGGTTACTTCAAAACGGCGCAACCTTGCTTGGTCTTGGTCAATCAAACCGGCGTTCAAATCGGCATCAATCGCCATTTGTTTGCCCGGCAATGCGTCTAGGGTAAAGCGAGCACTAACTTCGGAAATACGCCCCGCACCTTTGGTTACGACCATGAAGTTAATGATCATCAAGATCATAAACACCACCAGACCGACCGCATAATTGCCACCAATCACAACGTTACCAAATGCTGCGATCACGTTACCTGCCGCATTGTCTCCCTCATGCCCGTAGAGTAAAACGACACGAGTAGACGCCACGTTTAACGCAAGACGCAATAGTGTTGCGATAAGGAGTACCGTCGGGAATGCAGCAAAGTCGAGTGGACGACGTGTGTAGACAGACACCAGCAGTACCACCATCGCTAACGCGATGTTAAAGGTAAAGAATAGGTCAAGTAGAATCGCTGGGATCGGCAAGACGATCATCGCAAGCGCGGCAAGAACCATGACTGGTGCGCCGATAGCAGGCAAGGCACGACGAGGAATTGTCGGCAACTTATCGGCAAAAGGTAACGTCAATTTCATTACTACTACATCACTGCTGGTCTCGGTCAATCCTTCGAGACGCGGGTTATTTCTCTAATAGACACATACTGCAAGATTTACGCCATCAAAACATGCCAATTTTTTGACACCACTAGTAACGCATATCTTTCGGGATAGTGATCTGCTCGTTTTGCAGTGTTGGCCTTTGACCACCCTTTTTACGATATTGCTTGAGCTGGAACACATACGCCAGAATCTGTGCCACGGCGGCAAACAGACCGTCTGGGATCTCTTGTTCAAGCTCAGTCGTGTGGTATAGCGAACGAGCAAGCGGCGGCGAAGGAATGACATAGATGTTGTGTTCACGCGCTACTTCTCGGATTTTCAGCGCCATATGGTCGACACCTTTAGCAACCACGACCGGTGCTTTGTCCTGTCCTTGTTTATATCGGAGTGCTACGGAGAAATGCTCTGGGTTGGTAATAATAACGTCAGCTTGCGGTACCTCTGCCATCATTCGGCGCTGTGCTGCCTCGCGCTGCAACATACGAATACGGCCTTTCACCTCGGGCTTACCCTCGGTGTCTTTAAACTCGTCTTTGACCTCTTGCTTGGTCATTTTTAGCTGGTTGGCGTGCTGCCAGATCTGAAATGGAATATCGATGGCCACTACAATGAGTAGAGTAGTGCTGATAAGCAGTATGAAGTTCAACAAGATATCGAGTGCGTGGAAGATATTCTGAGGGAACACCTCCATACTCAATTGGAATAGGTCCGCTCTTGAGGCATTCACCAAATAAAAAGCCATGCCTGCTACTAACGCAACCTTGAGTATCGACTTAATCAGCTCAACCCAGCTTTGCATGCCGAGCATACGCTTTAAGCCACTGAGCGGATTCATCTTAGACATCTTTGGCATCGCCGCTTCAGCAGAAAAACTGATACCACCAACACCAGCGGCACCGATAAGAGCGGCCACGAATAGCACAAACAAAATAATAGCGAGTGGCAGCAGTAAGCTCGATAGTGCTCCTAGCACGACATCAAACAACTTGGTGGGATCATAGATTTCTTCCCGGGTCAGCGTAAACAAGCGAGACATGGAGCCGAAAAGCGCACGAGCAAGCCCCTCACCAAACATCATGAGTGACAATGCTCCGACAATCAGTACCGATACGGAAGCCAGTTCTTTAGAGCGCGCCACCTGCCCCTTTTCGCGAGCTTGTTTAAGCCGCTGGGGGGTGGCGTCTTCGGTACGTTCTTGGCCGTCTGATTCTGCCATCGTCAGACCTCCCTTAACACACTAGGTCGATCAAGCGACACACCTGACCTTCCACTTCTAGCCAATACAACTGGTAATGACTGTATAGACCCGCAATGATGTACCAACAGATCATCAAACCAATAAGCAGTGCAAACGCGAAACCGAGCGAGAAGATATTAAGCTGAGGCGCCGCACGCGTCATCACACCAAACGATAGGTTAACGGTTAGCAGCGCAATGATTCCTGCCAATGCCATACTAAGCGCGGTTTGGAACATGATTCCTAGCCAGCCGGCCATCTCTCGAAAGTCCGTCGCTGATAGATGCCCAGTGCCAATGGGCAAGGTTTTGAAGCTCATCACCACCAGCTGAATCATCTTTAAATGGCCATCCGTCGCCAAAAAGAACATGGTCGTAAGAAACAAAAATAACTGACCGAGTACCGGTGTGTTTTGTCCATTAGCTGGGTCTACCATGGACGCAAAACCCAAACTCGACTGCATACCCAAGATCTGACCGAGCATAACAAAAGTCTGAACCATGAAAACGGTCACCATACCCATCGCCGTGCCAATCAAGATTTGCTCAGCAACCGTCAGAAAGCCTTCGAAAGAGAGAAGCTCGATAGTTTGTGGGATAGCAGGAATAGAAGGTGATACTGCAAGGGTGAGTGCGAGCCCCAAGAACAAACGAATTCTTGGTGAAACAAAGTTAGCCCCAGTGACTGACATCACCATGAGCATGGCGGAGATACGCACGTACGGCCAAAAGAAGTTGGCTAGCCAATCGAGTACATCACTCGCTGGATATTCCATGCTCGTTACCAGAGCACCTGAGGAAGCCTTTCGATGATCTCATAGAAAAATTCCATCATCATCTGAGTTCCCCAATGGGCAAAAGCCATCAATGCCAAAATAGTGACAATCAGCCTAGGTAAGAAGCTTAATGTCTGCTCGTTGATCGATGTTGCCGCTTGGAATACCGCTACGATTAAGCCGACAAGTAGACTTGGCACTACGATGGCACAAACCAAAAGCAGTACCATCCATAACGCGTCCCTAAACAGCTCGACGAACATCTCTGGAGTCATAACGCTTCTCCAGCTACAAGGCGAAACTGCCGGCCAGCGTGGACAAAATCAAGTTCCATCCATCAACTAACACGAACAGCATAAGTTTAAACGGCAGCGATACGATCATCGGTGAAAGCATCATCATACCCATGGCCATCAATATCGACGCGACGACCAAGTCGATAATCAAAAACGGCAAGAACAGCATAAAGCCGATCTGGAATGCGGTTTTCAACTCTGACGTGATAAACGCAGGGATCAACACCGCCATCGATACATCTTCAGGATTCTGAGCCGTCGAACCCGACATCTCGACAAAGGTTTCGAGATCTTTGACGCGAGTTTGTTTCAGCATGAAGTCTTTCATCGGCCCTTGGGCTTGATCAAACGCTTGCTTCGCACTGATCTGCTCATTCAGATAGGGCTGAATCGCTTGCTCATTCACCTGATTGAGAACTGGAGACATAATAAAAAAGGTCAAGAAGATAGCAATACCAATGATCACCTGATTAGAAGGTGTCTGCTGCAGACCCATTGCCTGACGCAAAATCGACATCACCACCACGATACGAGTGAACGACGTCATTAAAATAACCATTGCGGGCAAAAAGCCCAGCATAGTCATTAACGCAAGAATCTGCAGGTTGACCGAATAATCTTCACTACCATCAGGGTTGGTCGTCATAGTAAACGCAGGAATACCCGGACCAGTGCCAAAAGCACTTGATGTACTGACGCCAGCGGTACCCTGGTCATTGCGCATTTCAGACACAGTAACGCTACTGCTTGGCGCAGCATTGGTCGGAACTGAACTAGAGAGTTCTTCTTCTGCAGCGCTGCTCAGCGGCGCAACCACCATGAATAGGCAGACCAGTAACAGTCGAATCCAGTTAGTCATTTTGTTGCTTCTTCATGATTTTAGATAGTTGGCTCGCGAACGCTGGCTGCGAAACCTCATTTTCGTCAAGAGGCTGTTCTAGTTTCGAAATCAGTTGAATCGACTGCGCTGTAATGCCGACTAAAAACTGCTCTTCACCGGCTTGAACAATCGCAATACGCTCTTTGGTGCCCACTGGAATTTGGCGAACAATCTTAAGCCCTTGCTGGTTAACCAAAGATGGCACCTTCATGCGTTTCAATACCCAGGCTAAGCCAAGGATAATAACAATCACCAACACCAAAGAACCTAGTGTCGCGGCAAGATCGAAAGGAGACCCACCCTGCGGCGTAACTTCTGCCGCAGCGTAGACCGCGCTTGGTATTGCGTAGAGAGCAGCCGCCATCACGAGCGGCAAACATCGATTCAGTTTCATGCTTGTATTCTATTAACGAAGTTTTTTAATACGTTCAGTCTGGCTAATCACGTCGGTGAGACGAATACCAAACTTATCGTTGACCACAACCACTTCGCCGTGCGCAATCAAGGTACCGTTGACCATCACATCAAGAGATTCACCTGCGATACGATCAAGCTCAACAACAGAGCCTTGGTTAAGCTGTAGCAGGTTACGAATACTAATCTGCGAGCGACCTACTTCCATAGAAATGGTCACTGGGATATCCATGATGGTATCCAGTTTACGTCGCTCATCGTCGGTGATTGGTGCTGGCGAATCTTCTAGCTCATCAAGAGGTGCCGCAAGCACTTCGTCGACATCAATCTCTGGAGCCATTGGGTCTTCACCCAGTGCTGCTGCCCATTCGTCCGCTAGTTTTTGGTCATCACTGATAGTCATTGCTTATCTCTACTTCTGTTATTCTTCGTCGACTTCTTCCACATGCTCTAGCTCCGCCATAATGTCCTTCCCTAAGAAGGCCAGGTCGGTTTTCACTACATCTGGACGTCTAATTTTTTCTGATACTTGTACTGCCATCTTCTCGCCTGAACGTCCCATCTTCACTCGGAAGGTAGGAAGGTCTTCAACGAACATAGTGGCATTCTCTGGCATTTCGATAGGAATGATGTCGCCCGCTTGCAGCTCCATCAAATCACGCAGTGACACGTCTTTTTCAAGTAAGTTGACGCGAAAGTTAACCGGCACGTCCATGATCTCTTCGCGAAGCGCACTACTCCAACGAACGTCAGTTTCCATCTTGTCCGATTGAACACCCGCATCAAGAAGCTCACGAATAGGTTCGACCATGGAGTACGGCATCACAACGTGGAAGTCACCACCACCGCCATCCACTTCGATATGGAATGAGCTCACTACGATCACTTCTGTTGGGCTAACAATGTTTGCCATGCTTGGGTTAACTTCTGAATCTAGATACTCGAATTCAACCCCCATCACTGGAGACCAGGCTTCTTTGTAGTCTTCAAACACCGTCTTCATCAGTAGCTGAATGATACGTCGCTCTGTTGGCGTAAACTCGCGGCCCTCAATCTTGGCATGAAAACGTCCGTCACCACCGAAGAAGTTTTCCACTAAGATAAACACCAAGCGCGCTTCCATAGTGATGAGCGCCGTCCCTTTCAATGGACGAAACCTCACCATGTTGAGACTTGTTGGCACGTACAAAGTGTTTTGGTATTCACCAAACTTCATCATCTGAACGCCGTTGATCGATACTTCGGCGGTTTTTCTCAGCATGTTGAACAGGCTGATACGCATGTGACGGGCAAAACGCTCGTTGATAAGTTCGAGCGTTGGCATACGACCACGGACGATGCGGTCTTGTGACGAAAAGTCAAAATGGACCACATCTGCGGGATCTTGATCCAGTTCGTCCTCTACCTCATCGACGTCATCGACCCCATGCAGTAGCGCATCAATCTCGTCTTGGCTTAATAAATCAGTCACAATGCACCTACTGGATTACAAAATCGGTAAACAGCACACGCTCAATCACAGGCTTACCCACCACTTGGCTTAGGCTCGCTTGCACATCTTGGGTGGCTTGATCACGTAACTCTACGCGACCATTGGTACTACGAAGCTGCTCTACCGTTGCTGAAGCGAACGTCGACAGCAGAGTACTTTCAATCAGCGGCGAGTGATAGCGAGCTTGGCTCTCACTATCAAGACCTCTCACCATCAGCTGTACTTTGATCTGGACCATACGATCGCGTTGATTGCCCGCCGCATTGAACACAAACGGCTGCGCTAAATTAACGTATGAAATAGGATCGACTGGCACCGCCGGAGCTGCACTACCGCTCGTGGTCATAGGTTGCGTGTCGACACTGTCATCCGAACTTAAAAACCAATACGCACCGCCACCAGCAGCTAGCAATACGACAATTGCAGCAACGATGATAATTAGCAGCTTTTTGCTGTTGGTTTTAGCGGGTTCTAAGCTTTCTTCTGCCATATTTTTTCAACTACTGAGTTATCTAGATTTAGGCATAGTAACTGATGCCATCTTTATTTTTATTCACGGCAACATCGACTGTGACGCCACCCTCAACATTCGCGTCAGAATCTGCTGAACCATTGGTGCCACCGGAAGATGGACCACCGTTGCCGGAGCCATGAGACGCATGACGTTGCTGCTGACCTTGCTGCTGAACAGAGGTATCCGCTAACTGAATGCCTTGTTGCGACAACATCTCTCTCAGCCTAGGCATGGCTTGATCCACCATGTCTCGGGTTTGTTGGTTTTGCACGGTAAAGTGCACCGTCGCGGAATCGTTATTTAGGCTCATTCGAATCTGCATACGACCCAAGTCAGGCGGATCAAGGCGTATATCCACGTGCTTAAGGTTCTTCGACATCATCATTTGAACCCGTTCGGCCACTTGCTCACCAGCGTTTTCTTTCGTCAGCATAAGTGGTGATTGCACCGCCCCAGTTGCTTGAGCTGATTGCTCACCGCGTACTTGGGTAGCCGTCAGCGCTCCAGCACCAGCGGCTTGCAACGCACTTTCAGAACCCACACCAGGCTGGTTCAGGGCTTTGTTTGTGCCTTTGGCTGCGCCAACTTGAAGTCCAGAAGCCTGAGTACTGAGTGGCGCGCTACTTTTTGCTTGACCACTCGCCATCATTGCACTCATAGACGCAGCGGCGGCCATATCTCCGATCGGCTGACCTTGGCTAGCCCCTGCAACCGCTGCACTTGGGTTAGCGCTATTCTGTGCCGCCAGAGCTTGTGGAGTTTGCCCCTGCATGATCTGCGATTGAGTCAGTGCAGTCTTATCTGTCGTCACAGCCATACCCGCAAGCGCTGCTTTCGCGTCTGGCTTTACTGAGGGATCTGCATCAGATTTGCTCCACGCGATATTATTTGTCGCCGCCTTTGCATCTGATTCGTTTGCAGGTGTCAATTTACCGTCACTGCCTTGAATGACAGCAGCACCACCGGTTGCTGCTGGCAACTGGCCTTTATTTGACGCAGCAGCGGAGTCACCGGATACCGCGGAGTTAGTACTCATGGCTACGGGTTCACCATTAGGCTTGGTAGCGACTTGAGTTGAGCCAGCAGCCATCATCGTCGATGCAGCCATCGCCTCATCTTGGCTAAGATTGCCCTTCGACACTTTCTGCTCACCGCTAGCGACATCCGCACCTTGGGATTTGATCTCTGATGACGCTTCAGCGTCTTGAGCCGCGACAGCCGCTACGCCAGCTCCCGCTTGAGTTTGCAGCGCTTTATTTGAGTTATCTAATCGAGACAGCAACTCAGCATTTTCTGAGACCGTTTGCTTCGCATCAGGCTGAGCATTGACGCTAGATTTCGCTGTATCTTCTATACTTTGAGCTTTGCTAGCACCAGCTTCTGCAGCCACACTGCTCGCTGTCATTTTTTTGACAGCCTGCTCTGACTCGTCTGAATCAGCAGAACCGACTGCCGCTGATTTATCCTTGCCTGTTACTTTCGAATCAGCTACAGCAGTGCCATCTTCGCCTTCCACTTGAGCAGACTTAGATGCAGCTTCAGCGTCTTTTTTAGCTACAGCGTTAGTTTCCTCTGTCTCCGAGTCGGCCTCAGAAACCGATGATTTCACATCATCAAGCATGGCATCTGTCGATTTAGACTTACTGCCTGCCGAGGTAGATGCACCATCAACCTTTTGATCAGATTCAGACTTTTCAGAAGACAACGCGTCTTTGAACTTATCCCAAAAGCCTGAATTTTCGCCAGTCTCGCCCTCAGTGACAGAAGATTTTCCGTCGCCTTTAGGCAGTACTGTATTCGATACATTGTTATTTGAAATCGACAGACTCATTCCATTTAGGCCCGTTTGATAGAAGGTTACGTATTCGGCGGGATCTTGCCGCCTATATTATCTAGGCATGTTCGATGCAATTTTTGTACCGATAACGATTTAGCTCTAAGGTAGGAAACTAGCGAGTTTGACGACGGCGGGAAAACAACAAGTTAGAGAATTCATCCATCTGCTTCTGGTCTCGCTTAGCTTCAAGTTGCGCTTTCTCTTTCGCTTTTTTCTCGATGAGCCACTCATACGACTGACGCTGTTTTCTCGTATTGTGCCAGAACTCTTCGCAGTCACCGACTTGTTGTTGGAAGTGGCTTTCAGCAGATTTTTGTTTGGTTAGCGTCTCATCTAACTGTGTCAAAAATCGATTTAAGTGACCGTATTGGCTTGCCGTAAGACCTGCCTGCCCTCGCGATACCAGTTGATTGCAGTAATCTAAGCGGTACTGTTCGATCTGCCTAACCTGATGGTAGTAATCCTCGAGTTCGGCACGAGCCTTGTTTAGGGCGAGCACCGCCTGCTGCTCGTTATCCTTAGCTTGTTCCAGCAAGAACTCTAACGCGTTATCCATGGCGCTACGATTCTACTTGCAACAGCTGTTTTAACATGCCAAGACACATGTCGTATGGCACCGTTTCTTTCATGCTCTGCTGCAGGTATTGATCCAGTTTTGGCTTAAGGGTAAACGCACTATCAATTGCAGGATCCGTTCCTGGCTTATAAGCGCCGATCGATACCAAATCTTGGTTTTTACGACATACTGATAGAATTTGTCGAACTGCTTTGGACATCAGAACATGCTGATCATCGGTTATTTGTGGCATGACACGGCTGACCGATTTCTCCACGTCTATCGCTGGATAGTGACCAGCATCAGCCATCTCACGCGAGAGTACGATGTGGCCATCCAAGATTGCACGGGCAGCATCTGCGATAGGGTCTTGCAAGTCATCACCTTCGGTAAGCACCGTGAAGAACGCCGTTATCGACCCTTGGTTTACGTCGCCGTTACCAGCACGCTCCACCAAAGCGGGCAGCTTAGCAAACACGGATGGTGGATAGCCTTTCGTTGCCGGCGGTTCACCAACGGATAGCGCGATTTCACGCTGAGCTTGTGCAAAGCGCGTCAATGAGTCCATCAATAGCAAGACATCTAACCCTTGATCGCGGAAGTATTCAGCGATGGTTAATGCCGTTTGACAACCTTTAAGTCTCATTAAGGGTGAAGCATCGGCTGGAGCTGCGACCACCACAGAGCGCTCGCGCCCCGCAGTGCCGAGAATTTCTTCAATAAATTCCTTAACTTCGCGACCACGCTCACCAATAAGGCCAACCACAACGACTTGCGCGGTGGTACCTCTAGTCATCATCCCAAGTGTCACCGACTTACCCACACCCGAACCAGCAAAGAGACCAATACGCTGTCCCTTGCCGACCGTTAATAAGCCATTGATGGCTTTAAGGCCAACATCGAGAGGCTCAGTAATAGGTTTTCTCGCCAGTGGGTTAATAGGCTCGGCGTTAAAGGAGGCACGCTTGTCTGTATAGATATCGCCTAGCCCGTCTAGAGGATTACCTACACCGTCAATAACACGGCCAAGTAACTCCATACCAACAGGTAAACCGGTCTCTGAGGCCATAGGGGTGACTTTCGCACCGGGAAGTACACCCGTGATTTGCTCACTGGGCATAAGATAAAGATGTTCGCCAGAGAATCCGACAACTTCAGCGTCCATATCGCCGTGCATAGTTTCAACTTTACACAAGCTACCGATAGGTGCTTTACAGCCAATCGCTTCTAGCGTTAGCCCTACCACACGCACTAGCTTGCCGGATGCCGTTGCTCTGGATTTATGGCCTTCTACTTTGTAGTTTGCCAGTCGCTGCGCCAGCGATTGCATTACTCGCCCCCTTGATGGCGGTTCGTGCCGCAAAAGCTCTGTAATACGTTTTTGACTCTGTCTTCTAGCTTGTAACTCACGCTGGAGTCACCCGCTTCAATATACACATCACCTCGGTTGAGTGACGGCTCTACCGCTAAGGTCCAGTTTCGGATGTTCAGCTCTTCGTCGCCATAGGCTGCTCGAATGATGTCGATATCAATCGGGTTGAGCTTGAGGGTAATGGCATGACCTACAATCGGCAGCGCCTCTACCGATTGTTTTACTGTATCGAGAATAATTTGTGGATTGGTTTGCACTTCGACATGAACCACTTCTTTCGTCAAAGCTAAGACCATGTCCACCAGCTGTTTCTCCACTTGGCTAGTCATTAGCTCAAGCGGATTAGAAAATTGATTGGCAAGGTTCATGAAGGTGTCTACTTGCTGCTTGATGTACTCTTCACCAGCAGCCACACCCTCGGTTTTACCTAGGTCTAACCCTTCTTGATGACCTGCAGCTAAGCCCTCTTCTTTGCCTTTATCATAGCCTTGCTTGAAGCCTGCTTCTTGACCTTGAAACAAGCCCTCTTGATAAGCGCCTTGTTTGATCTGTTCAATCTGCTCTTCGGTCAGCATCAGCGGCTCTTCTTCCGCTGGCGTTTCTTCGCGTGGCGTCCAACTCGGGTCGTAATTGAATGCCGTCTCGCGCGCTTCTTGGCTTACTTGCGAGGTGTAGTCAGGCAGTCCCCACGAGTGGGCTTCTTCAACGGTATTGTCTTCTGAAGGGCGTAAAAAGCCGCGTTTTCTATCATTAGACATTAAGTTAATCTTCCTTCAAGCTTCGCTTACAAGAATTCGTCCGCGCCACCAGAGAGCATTAGCTCTCCGTTATCCGCCATGCGACGAGCAATCGTCAGAACTTCTTTCTGAGCTGCTTCTACATCAGCAACGCGCACAGGTGGCATTGCTTCAATATCTTCGCGCATCATATCGGCAGCACGTTTAGACATGTTGTTGAAGATCTTCTCTTTAAGTCCTTCGTCAGCACCTTTAAGCGCACGTTGAAGTACATCCTGCGGTACGTCTCTAAGCAGCTTCTGAATACCTTGGTCGTCGACCTCGATAAGGTTCTCGAATACAAACATAAGGTCTTGAATTTGCGTCGCCATATCTTCGTCTTGGTCGCGAATTTGATCCATGAGTAGACCTTCGACATTGTTGTCTAGGTAGTTCATGATCTCCGCTGCTGCCTTCAGGCCGCCAATCTTGGCCGCTTGTGCACCCGCTTGACCAGCGAACTGCTTCTCCATGATTTCGTTAAGCTCTGCGAGCGCAGAAGGCTGAACCTCTTCTAGGTTGGCAATACGCATCATCAAATCAAGACGAACACGTTCTGGGAACTGCGACAAGATTTCTGCCGACTGATCGGCCTCGAGGTATGACAATACGATAGTTTGGATCTGAGGGTGCTCGTTGATGATGATGCTCGCTACTTGACGAGGGTCCATCCATTTCAATGAATCGAGACCTTTCGAGCCAGTACCCAACAGGATCTGGTCAACAAGGTTATTCGCCTTATCTTCACCAAGTGCAGCCACAAGCGCATTACGCATGAAATCTTCGCTGCCCATACCAATATTGGTGTACTTCTGAATATCTTCTAAGAAGGCACGGTGTACCGCTCCGACTTTGTCCTGGCTAAGGTCACTGGCCTTTGCCATCGCACTACCGACGCGTTGCACTTGCTTAGGCTCTAAATGACGAATAATACTCGCCGCATCCGATTCATTAAGACTTAACAACAAGATCGCCGCTTTGTCTTCGCCGCTAATTGTTGCAATGTCTACGCTAGTTTCCGCTAGTTGACCGCCGTTGGCCGCTACAATTTCATTCGCCATTAGTTTTCAGCCATCCAATTCTTCACAACTTGCGCCGCAAGTTCAGGTTCATTCGCAACAAGAGCTCGTACTGCTTTCAGCACATCTTCATCTTTATGTAGGTTCGGCAAATCAATACCAGAGCTAAATTCGAATAGCTCACTACCATCTATATCAGTACCAATTAGGCTGGTTTCGCCATCCGCACCCAACGGCAAGCCGTCTGGTCCGTATAGTTGCTCATCTTCATCCTGAGCGGCAGGATTAAGCAGTTTCTTCATCGCAGGGCGAATCAATACAAGTATGACTACGATGATAACGAGTGCACTTGCAAACCAACGAATCCAATCGTTAAAGTTTGGATGCTCCCAAATAGGCACATCTGGTAATAGCTCAGCGGCCGGCTCTTCGAACGTCATGCTAAGAACATTCAGAAGGTCACCGCGGTTTTCATTAAAGCCAACAGCACCGACTAATATCTGACGCAAAGCCGCGAGTTCACTCTCTGAGCGTGGCTCATAGGTCACTTCGCCCGTATCTGGATTCACTTTCGCGCGGTTTTTGATAGCCACGGCAACGGTTTGACGATTCACTACGCCCGTCTGCTTACGCTCATGACTAATGGTGGTATCAAGCTCAAAGTTGCGAGTCGCCTCTTTGTGCACTGACCCTTGTCCCATCACCGAGCCATCTTTCATCTGCGCTACATCTGTCGGGATAGAGGCATCCGCCGGAGGTTGGTTACTCAGCGCACCAGGAACGCCAGCAACTACGCTGCCGTTATTGTAATCCTCAAGTGTGTATTCACTTCGTGTCGCCGGGGTATTTGGGTCGAAGCGCTTGCGCGTTTGCTCAACAGCGCTAAAGTCCAACTCGATATCAACCTGAGCGGTATAGTTGCCAAGACCTAAGATTGGAATCAGTACCGAGTCAATTTTCTCGCGAAGTGCTTGCTCTTGGTTACGCTCTAACTCCTGCTCTTTGCGTCTCGCCATAGACGTCGCGTCTTGTGAGCCAGAGTTGAGCAGACGACCGTGTTGGTCGGTAACAGTAATGCGCGACGGTTTCATACCTGGAACAGCACTTGCCACCATATCGACCACGGAATCGATCTCTTGCTGTCTAAGCAGCGAGCCCGTCGCCAATGTTAAAAATACCGATGCGGATGCTTCTTGATTGTGGCGAACAAACACACTTTGCTTTGGCAGTGCTAATAAGATACGAGCAGAACGTACCTGCTTCATTTGTTCTATAGCTTTGGCAAGCTGTCTTTCACGGCTTAGCTTGAGACGTTCTTGCTCAAGGCGTTGAGACACGCCAAAGCCCATATCTTGCATTAAGATATCATCGCCCGCGTTCGACTGACGGTTCAGGCCCGCACGAACCATATCAAGCTTCAGATTGTTGTATTCACTAGCAGGAACGCTTAAAGCGTTACCTTCGAGCTTGTAGGCAACTTTTTTCTGGTCTAGGTAATCCAGAACGGGAATAAGCTCTTCGGTTTCATAAACGCCAAGCGGGCGCATTTCAGGTTCTTTCACCCAGAAGAACAGCATCACAATCAAAGCGACACAGATAGAGATCGACAGCACCAGTACAATCTGTCTTAGCAGATCGAGATCACCGACTGCCAGATCAAACTTAGAACTGCTTTTTTCATTGATGTCAGGGTTTTGACTGTCGGACGCTATGTCTGAGCTCGCTACCATTGCAGTATCGGTACCACTGTCCATTAGCGCGACATCCGTCGACTGATTTTCTTGAGCCACTTTATACTACCTAGATTACACGGGCATGTTCATGAGTTCTTTATAGGCTTCGACGAGCTTATTTCTCACTTGTATGGTTGCTTCAAACGCGACGCTTGATTTGTTACGAGCAATCATCACGTCAGATAACGACACATCGGCATCGCCACGGTCAAAACGCATCTGCAAATCGCCCGATGTTTTTTGTAGGCCATTTACGTTATTTACTGCTTGGGAAAGCATGTCTCCAAAATTCGCCCCTACTTGATGGGCATTGGCTGCAGGCTTAGTGTTTGACGCTTCAAACATCATCGCTTGCATTTCACTGTGTAATCCGTCAACTTTCATGCTTTACCATCCACTGCCAATAAATTGACAGTTTCCTTTCACAATTCTGATATTGGGCGTTAATTGATAATATTCAGCAAAAATTATGCCACGCCTACCCCGATACTGACTAGCATCGGGGCAAATTAATTTGTGACGATTAGCTAGGGATCTCAATTCCAGCATCGCGCATTTTGGCAAGCTTATAGCGCAGCGTTCTTGGGCTGATACCTAACTTCTCTGCCATTTCTTTTCGGCGACCCTCGCACTCTTTAAGCGTCTCCAAAATGATGGCAAACTCTTGGTCACGCAGCTCACCACCAAGACCTTCACTGGTTGCTACTGGACGAGCCAGTTCAGACACAGCTTCAGCAACAGGCGCAACCGTTGGTACTGCCACCGATTGTGGTTCTGCTACCGCCATTTGCAGGCTGGATGCGTCTTGCCAATCCACGCCTTCCAACAAAATATGTTCGGCTGAGACTCGGTTTTTCTCGCACAGGATCAGGGCTCGCTGAACCACGTTATCAAGTTCACGAACGTTACCTGGCCACGGATAGGATTGAAGTTTGGCTAGTGCTTGCTCAGTAAACTCCGGCATAGGCATACCCAATTTCTTACAGTGACGCTCAGTCAGGTGACGTGCTAGCGGCGCAATATCGCCGGTACGCTCACGAAGCGCTGGCCAAGCGATTGGAAACACATTGAGTCGGTAATACAAGTCTTCTCGGAAGTTACCCTCTTGCACATATTGCTTAAGGTCGCGGTTACTGGTCGCAAGTACACGAACATCCAATGAGATACTCTTACGGCTACCAAGACGCTCAACCTCACGTTCTTGCAATACACGCAGCAATTTTGCTTGAAGGTTTAGATCCATCTCGCTGATTTCATCCAGCAAAATGGTCCCGCCTTGAGCTTGTTCAAACTTACCAGGACATGCCTGAATCGCGCCGGTAAATGCGCCTTTCTCGTAGCCAAACAACGTCGCTTCGAGCATGTTATCTGGAATCGCCGCACAGTTAATGGCTACAAAAGGGCCGTCAGCACGCAGTGATTTGTTATGAATGTAGCGCGACATGACTTCTTTACCAGAGCCACTTGGACCAAGAACCATAACACTCGCATCGGTCTTAGCGACCTTCTCTGCAAGCGCAAGGAGCTGAATACTCTTCGGATCAGCAACAACCGCATCACCATTATCGTCCGACTTCACTGGCGCATAGCGACTTACCATATTGAGCAAGACTTCAGGCGCAAAAGGCTTCGCCATATAATCAATGGCGCCCTCTTTCATCGCCGCCACAGCGTCTTCAATATTGGCGTAAGCCGTCATTAGCAGAACAGGTAAGTTCGGCCAGTGCTGCTTGATGTTACGTAGCAGGGCTAGACCGCCCATGCCTGCCATCTGAACATCAGAGACCACAATATCTACGGGTTGAGTTTTCAGCTTCACCAGCGCGTCTTCTGCACAGTCCGCTTCGACCCACTCGTAACCTGCAAGCGCAAGAGTATCGACTAATGCTTCGCGTAGACCTTCATCATCCTCTACGATCAGTACTTTGCTCTGAGCCATCAGTTTAATCCTTCATCTGTTACTTCTTGATTCGATGTGGTTTCTGCTAGTGGCAGACACATGGTAAAGCATGCGCCATCATCGTCTTCTGATATTAATTCCAATCGTCCCTCGTGGGCACGACATACCATTTGCACTACCGCAAGACCAAGGCCCGTGCCTTGTGAACGTGTAGTGAAAAATGGCTCCATGATTTTTTGTTGTAACTCTTTTGGAACACCCGGTCCGCTGTCTTGAACCGAGATCTTGAGTTCATTATTTACGGGTCTAAAGAACACATCGACCTGTGAGCCCTTACCCGCAATTTGGACTGCATTGAGCACGAGGTTACTTAGCGCTGACGCCAACGCATTGGCGTTGCCAAGGAGCTGAGTTTCATCTTGCTCCACTTCTAAGCAGTAATCAATTTGATTGCTCTTCAGCGTGGTCTCTACCATAGGTTGATATTCTGCGACTAAATCAGCGATGGTAAACGGCTTAATCACCTTGTTATCACCGCCTTTGGCAAACAGCAGCATATCATTCACCTGCTTTTCTAGGTCATGCAGTCGATCGACAAGCTTGACTTGAAAACGCTCACGTGTCGCTTGCGGCAAATTTGGCGCTCCAAGGTTCGACGCGTAGAGCATTGCACTCGACAATGGCGTTCTCACTTGGTGTGCCAATGACGCCACCATACGTCCTAATGATGACAATCGTTGCAGGTCGCTGACGCGAGACTGGAGCAAACGTGTTTCGGTAAGGTCGGTAATTAGAATCAGCTGACCGGTTTTTGACGCTGAAATAGCAAGACGTACCTTACGCCCATTACGCAGCGATACCTCATGGCCGTCATCTTCTCTTGGGTCAAACACGACTTGGATAAGGTGGAACCATTTTTGACCAACAAGTGGGATCTCTAAGATTCGATGCGCTTCAGGGTTAGCTTCTCTTACAACGCCTTGGGAATCCAATAGGATAACGCCCGCAGGCATGGCTTCGATAACCTGTTGGTAGCGTTCAACTTGCGCCTCTAGAGAGTCAAGATGTGAGCTCGACTCTGGTTCAGGTTGCGATGTTTCATTGACCATCTGATTCATTTACGAGGCTTTCCTTTCTCTCATTACCGCTCGTAGAAATACGTAAGCCCAAAAAAGACTATAGCCCGACAATGCAAAAGGCATGCCGAGCTATACTTGTTTAAAATCAGACACTTGGTAGTGTCAATTTTTTGTCGTCAATTTTTTATCGTGACCAGAGTCAAATTTTAGTCGAAGGAGTAGTCTAGCGATTGATGCTGTACTTACGCATCTTTTCCACCAAAGTGGTTCGACGCATCCCAAGCATATCGGCTGCACGTGCTACAATACCGTCTTGAGCATCAAGCGCTTGGTTGATCATGTTCACCTCAAGATCCGCCAACATCTCTTTAAGGTTCACCCCTTCCGGTGGTAGTGACTGAGGAGAGAGTTGCTCGTCAAACTCTGGCTCATCGCTAAACGAGAAGTCATCAGAGAAGATGCTGTCTAGCGCATCACGCTCTTGCTCTTCAATGGTTTTGAACGCATTCATTTCGGGTTGGAACTCTGGAATATCACTGTAGCGGTATTTAACCGGTAGGTGATTCACATCCACCAAGCTATTTGGGTACAGGATAACCATACGCTCAACCAGGTTCGCGAGTTCACGCACATTCCCTGGCCAGTCATGCTCCATCAAAGAATTAATAGAACGTGGTGCGAAACAGATCGGTTGGCCACCCTCTGCTTCCATACGAGCCAAGAGTTCTTGCAATAGCAGAGGTATATCTTCTTTGCGCTCTCGAAGCGAAGGCATCTCGATAGGGAACACGTTCAGACGATAGAATAGGTCTTCACGGAACTGCCCTTGAGAGATCATCGACTCAAGGTTGCGGTGCGTCGCAGCGACAATACGAACATTAGCCTTAATGACGGCCGTACCACCCACGCGCTCAAATACTCGCTCTTGCAGCACGCGAAGCAGTTTCACCTGCATTGGCATTGGCATATCACCAATTTCATCCAAAAACAGAGTGCCGCCTTCTGCTAGTTCGAAACGACCTTTACGCGCCGTAATAGCGCCAGTAAATGCCCCTTTCTCGTGACCGAACAGTTCACTTTCTAGCAAATCTGGAGGGATCGCGCCGCAGTTAACCGGTACAAAAGGGCCTTTACGACGAGTTGAATGGTAGTGGATATTTCGCGCTACCACTTCTTTGCCCGTGCCCGACTCACCTAAGATCAGTACATTGGCCTCAGAGCCTGATACCTGCTCTATTAAATGTCGAACCTCTTGAATACCAGGACTTTGCCCAACTAGGCTGCGAAATAAAGTGTTTTTGCGTGCCGCAGAAGGCACTTGGACGCCTTTGCGGCCAAGGAACTCGCCACAGTGACGTAATGCATCGCTAAGCTGGCGGTAGTTTAGAGGGAATTCGAGTTCACCGACAAAGTTTGTCAGCGACTCTACCGCACCAGTAAACTCGCTTGTAACGAGTAAAGGGATATGATTTGACACAGAAAGCTGCGACAGCAACGCTTTGGAAAGCGTCGCGCTTTGCAATGCACCAACGATGCACCCAGACCAAGTCCGAGTCCAATCAATCTGATTGATGTCGTTTGATGAGATTGCGACGCAGTGCTCACCTACAAACTCAAGAATGGTTTGTAGGTTATTTCGCACCTGCGAGTCATCAGCGATAACAAGAAGTTTAGCTAAGTCTTGCATGTGTCAGGAATAATGCCTTGATAAGTCAACCATATGTGGCTTCTCTTTAGGTGATGAAGCTCACACAACAACTAGTCTTTATAAAATCACCATGTATTTTATAAAACAATTGGTTAGGTACAAAAAAAGCGCCATTGGCTAAGGATGGCGTCTATTCTATTGGCATTATTTTCATAAGGCAACTGACTCACAGTCACTTTAAGAGGTTTATTCCGCTTAAATACCTACTTCTTGAGCAGTTAGGTTGTGATAGTCAGTTGGAATTTGATCCCAAGCAGATTTTATCTCGCGGATAATTTCTATTACATCATCAATTGGTTGCGGATTGTTTTCATGGTTAGCCGCTGAAATTTGCGTGATCATGAACTCATAAAGTTGGTCTAGATTCTTCGCAATATCACCGCCATCGTCCATCGATAGGCAGCTACGCAGAGCGATAATGATGTCCAGCGCTTTACCGATACGCTCACCCTTCACTGGAATATTGCCTTGTTCCATCGCCGCTTTTGCTTGGATCAAACGCTCTATCGCTCCACCCATCAGCATTTGGATAACTTTGTGCGGCGAGGCAGCCGTCAATTGGCTGTCTACTGAAACTTTCTTATATGCTTGCAATGAACCACGCATCACTATCCTCTCAAATATAATTTTTGTACTGCTGTAAGGAACGTTTACCATGTCGGTATTTTCTTAACGACTGTCCCAGCTGTTCCGTTTTCGATTCCATAAGTACCGTGATATGGCGCGTCGACTCGACGACTTGTTTCCATTGGGCACTTTGCTGCAGGTTCGGATTCCTTTTGCAGACATCAATGATGGTTTTGACTATTTGTTCTCTTTTATCGACCAGTTGATGAATTTCTTCAGTCTCTGGGTCAATATTTTCTATCAATGATAATAAACGGTGATCCAAATCACTTAACTCATTGAAAATATGCATTTAAATGCCCTTCCCCAGCACGATTACGACAGTGCATTCATCATGCCTGCTAATTGAGCTTGCATCTTACCCGTGGCGTCTTGCATCGCCGCGAACTTGTCTTGAGTTCGCTTCTCAATACCTTGCATGCGCCGATCGAGCGCGACCTGGTCATCGTTAAGTCGATAGTTCTGTTCTGTGAGACTCTTTTCACGGGTACGAATTGAACCTGTCATGCCCGTCATACTGTGGATCGCATCTTCGACCTTTTTAGCAAAGCCGTTATTGCCACCAAAGAAGTCTTCTAGCTTATTGAAGTTGTTGTTGAGCTGCTTATCCAAAAGCTGATAATTGATTTCGAGATTACCCGCACGAGTGGTGGTGATACCGAACTCTGTCAGTGTCTTCAGATCCTCAGGTGCATTCTCAATGCTGGCCGAAAACACACTTTTTAAACGAGAGTCTGCGCTGCGAACGATGCTATCACCGGCAAGTGGCCCTGCCATTCCTGTAGCGGGATCAACTTTGGCTAGATCCTGTGACACTTGGAAAAATTGGTTATAGGCGGCAACAAACTGCTCGATGTCGGCACGCACACTTTCTCTATCGTACTCGACACCAATTTCTGCAGCGCGCTCGCCCGGTTTGGTGGTGCCTTTGAGCGTCAGATCGACACCTTCAATCGCGTCCTCAATCACATTGTTGTGACTGGAAAGCTCAGCGACTCCATCAAGTAACACGACAGAATCTTGGGCAGATTGAACTTCAGACATCCCCATATAAACCTGCATTGAGCGCTGCGCTTCAGCTAGTTCAGCTTGAATTGCTTCCACTTTCTCTAAACGCTCTCGCTCTTCTGGAGAGAGCTTTTCACGCTCAAGCTTTTTCGCTTCCTCTTCCGTCATATCACCATCGGCAACGGCTTTGGCGATGGCCGCTTTCTCAGCCGCGAGTTCTTCTTCTAGCTTGGCTTGGGCTTCTGCTGGCGTGACATAAGAATCCGTCAGCGTGCCTGATGCGGTGTTAGACCAACCCGGCACATCTTTTGATTTTTCGATGGCTTTCTCATCAAGCTCAGGCTTCGGCGCTTGGTAAGAATCCATAAGGGTTCCCGACGCGGTTTCCGTCCAGCCAGGAATTGTGTCTTCAGGGCGGCCAGACTTTGCCTCTTGAGTCTGTGCGGCGTTTTCTTCGCCTTCTATGACAGCCTCTTCTACCTTGGTTTGCTCAGCAGAATTTAATTCTTCATCCGTTTTTTCTGATTCGCCGACTTTCGCCGCTTCTTCTGGGCTAAGCTCACCGTCTACCGCGTCTTCGCGCGTTGGCATACCTAGCACGCTTAAGGCTTCAGCTTGAGCTTTTTCTAGATCGCGAACTCGCTGCTCAATCGTTTTATATTCAAATCGATAGAGATCGTTACCAACTTCTGCATCGACATTGATGCTGATGGCTTTTTCAGCGCCAGATTGGTTGGAGGCAACGATAAGTCTCGGTCCATTACGATCTTTAATAATGGAGGCTCGAACACCGGGGTTGTCGCTGGCACCGTTAATCGCTCTCACGACATCGGTGAGTTTGGAATTCTTGCGGAGGGAAAAGTCGAACTGCTCGTCGCCAAGAGAAATTTGCAGCTTACCTGGGCCAAATCGTGTGTCTTCTGGAATAACATCAGAAGCGATTTTATGGCTCTGTGCAAGCTGCAATACATCGACAGCATATTTGCCAGCGATCGCATCAGTCGTCGCTGTTGCTGTGACAACACTTTCTTCAGTGGTGTTCACACTGCGAAGTGCAAACGCCTTTTCCTGGCGAAAGTTTGCCATCAGATTTTTCATCGTATCGAGTGACTCTCTGAGTCGTCCATAGGCACTGATACTGGTATCAATTTTTGTGCGCTCGAAGTCGATACGTTGCTGCTTTGGAATACGCTCAGCATCGACTATCTTGCTCACCATGGAATTGATATCCATGCCAGATGACATCCCTATCGGACCCATTACTCACCAAACTACTGCAAATCTATACCAACCTGACCCAATCAGGTCAGACATTAAACCAGCATGTCTATGGTTAACGAGCCATGCTGCTCAATGCGCTTTAAAACTTCGAGTAGTTCTTCATCAGGAAACTGGCGAATGACGTCACCACTTTCTTTCGCATACACTGTGACAATATTGCGACCTGTATCTTCATCAACACGAAACGACAAACCCGTATTCATGTCACTTAAGAACTTATCCAGTCGCTCTACCATCTTTTCGCGCTCAGCATCATTCAGTTGCTGTCGTTCATTGGCGATGCGTTGAATCATCTCCGTCGCCTTCTTATTAGAAAGCTCCGGCGTCTCAGTTTTTTTGACCCCTTCAACCGACTGAGATTTCTCTTTTTTCTCTGTCGTTACCTGTTGAGAGGCGGCATTGTTAGTATTCTTTGAAGCAAGTTCTGTGCCATTCGATGAGGCAAAAGGCTGAATGTTCGATGCGTAGGATGAAATGTCCATTCTCGCTCTCCCTGTTCTAACCTTGTATTGTCCAACTCCAACTGAGGTACTTCTCGTTGAGCAATAACATTGAAATTGGGAGTTGGCGGTAAAGGGACGTTACCGCCAACCAACCTTGCCTAAGGTCTACGACGAAATTAGCCTAGTAGGCTAAGCGCCGCCGATGGAGACTGTTTCGCTTGAGCAAGAATCGAAGTACTTGCTTGTTGCAAGATCTGATTCTTAGTCATCTCAGTTGTCTCTTTAGCATAGTCTGTATCTTTGATACGGCTATTTGATGCATTAACGTTTTCGTTAATATTGCTTAGGTTGTTGATAGCGTGGTTGAAACGGTTTTGGAATGCACCCAGCTCTGCACGTTGAGAGTCAACGCTCTTCAATGCGCCATCAAGAATAGCAACCGCTTCTTGAGCACCCGCTACTGACGTTACATCTACGTCTTTAACAGTTACGTCTTTCGCGTCACCTAGGTCGAGTTCAGAAGCTAGAGCGCCACCAAACGTTACTTCGCCGTCTACTTTTTGAGTAGAAGCGAACAGCTGAATTTTGCCGTCTTCACCAACCGATGCTTTAACGTCATCGCTCTGACCGTTGATGTAAGTCGCTAGCTGTTCGATATCATCGCCTTGTTTAGCGTTGATAGTAAGATTAACGTCATCACCTTGCTTGTTGGTGTAGCTCATAGTGATTTCAGTATCAGTACCAACAGTCCAGTTAGCGTCTTTACCTGTGTTCGCTGCGTAGCTCTTACCACCCATGTCTGCTGTATCAGAACGTAGGTTACCCATAGTAAGCATTACTGCTTCACCAGAGTCAGCACCGATTTGGAAAGACTGAGTACCGTAAGTACCGTTTAGAAGACGGTTACCACCGAATGACGTTGTTTCTGCGATACGGTTAAGTTCGTCGTTAAGCGCCGTCACTTCTTCTTGAATCGCAACACGCTCGTCTCTTGAGTTAGAACCGTTTGCAGATTGTAGTGATAGGTCACGCATACGTTGCAGAATGTTAGTGGTCTCGTTCATTGCACCTTCAGCGGTTTGTGCAATAGAGATACCGTCGTTTGCGTTTTTCACCGCCATATCAAGACCGCGGCTTTGCGCGTTCAAGCGGTTAGAAATCTGTAGACCCGCAGCGTCATCTTTCGCGCTGTTGATTTTATAGCCCGAAGACAAACGCTCCATTGATTTTTGTGTACCTTCCGCAGCGTTGTTCAGGTAACGCTGGGCGGTCATTGCAGACACGTTAGTGTTTACATTAATTGCCATATTGATCTCCTTAGGCATTTAGGGGTAGATGGCCTCTGTGTCTCTCACCTCACGTTGGCACATCTGATTTCATTTCTCTCAATCCCTGTAACGGCGATTCATTTAGAAGCTTTAGAAAAAAAAGTGATTTTTTTTGGAGTAAATTCAATTGATTGAATAAATGTGAGCTTGATCTAAATAAATAGGCTGGATGAAGGTAAGAAATTCCTGATTGGAAAGGAGCAATCATTTAATGCAAAAAACCAGAGCCGAGGCTCTGGTTTTGTCGTTCTTGAACGCTTAAATTAGCGCGAGTGATTAGCCTAGTAGGCTTAGTGCCGCGTTTGGCGCTTGTTTCGCTTGTGCCAAGATTGAGCTTGATGCTTGCGATAGGATCTGGTTCTTCGTCATCGCTGTCGTCTCTTTCGCAAAGTCGGTATCTTTGATACGGCTCTTCGACGCATTCACGTTTTCGTTGATGTTATCCAAGTTGTTGATTGCGTGGTTGAAACGGTTTTGGAATGCACCCAGCTCCGCACGGTGGCTATCTACATACTTCAACGCTGAATCTAGAATCGCGACTGACTCTTGAGCGCCGCCTACTGTAGTTACATCGATAGTATCAACCGTAACTGCTTGCGCATCTTGCATACCAAGCTCACCCGCTAGGCTGCCACCAAAGCTCACGTCACCGTCTACTTTGTTGTTACCTGCAAATACCTGTAGCTGACCATCTTCGTTTACGGACGCTTTCACTAGGTCTGTTTGACCGTTGATGTATGTCGCTAGCTGCTCGATGTCATCGCCTGCTTTCGCATTGATGGTCAGTGCTTGGTCTTGACCAAAGCTGTCTTTTAGCGTGATGGTTAGCTCGTTTGCATCCGCCGCTACGCTCCAGTCTTTGTCTTTCGCGTTTGCTGCTTGGTAGCTTGAACCACCCATCATTTCGTTGTCTGAACGCATGTCGCGTAGGCTTAGCATTACAGCTTCACCATTGTCAGCACCAATTTGGAATGACTGAGTGCCGTACGTGCCGTTTAGAAGACGGTTACCACCAAATGATGTGGTTTCTGCAATACGGTTTAGCTCGTTGTTCAGTGCCGTCACTTCTTCTTGAATCGCTACACGCTCTGCTTTTGAGTTTGAGCCGTTTGAGGATTGAAGCGATAGGTCACGCATACGTTGTAGGATGTTCGTTGTCTCGTTCATCGCACCTTCTGCTGTTTGTGCGATTGAGATACCGTCGTTGGCGTTACGTACTGCGACGTCTAGACCACGGCTTTGTACGTTCAAACGGTTAGAGATTTGAAGACCCGCTGCGTCGTCTTTTGCGCTGTTAATTTTGTGACCAGAAGACAAACGCTCCATTGACGTTTGTTGAGCCTGGTTTGCGTTGTTTAGGTAACGCTGCGCAGTCATCGCTGATACGTTTGTGTTTACATTCACTGCCATGTTGTTTCTCCAATTGATTTTCCGGTGTAGCGGTTTCCGACGTCTCGGAAAACCAAGTAGTTCTCTCAAAGTTAATCTTTTAACGACACGGCAAATAAAACCTTTAGGAAAAAACTAGAAAAAATTCGATAAAACATCCGTTTGGTTAGGAATTGAGCAAACGACAACAAAATAACAAAAAAGCGCTAAAGATCCGTTTAGCAGTGCCGAAACAATCAGATTTTCGTTTGTATTTGCCGTTGAAAAGCGAGCAGCTGAAGGTAAAAGTTGGGGGCTAAAAAAGAAAAAGCCCCTATTCCTTTGAGAGAACTGGGGCTGGATGGAAGCCATGGCCTGTGTGGAGATCAAGAGAAATGAACACAATCTGGCTATCCGACATACCTAATGGCCGTATCAGGGCAGGTTGAGAGAGAGAGCCCCAACACTTTCACTAAGTATGCTTGCCAAGCAGTTGGGTAGATACGCCACGTCTGGCTAGGTACCCTCTGCTTTGTCTGGATGTCCTTACTATTGTAGTAGAGACATCGCAGAGTTCGGCAACTGTTTCGCTTGAGCAAGAATCGAGGTACCCGCTTGCTGCAGGATCTGGTTCTTGGTCATTGCGGTTGTTTCCTTGGCGAAATCGGTATCCTTAATACGGCTGTTCGACGCATCAACGTTTTCTTGGACGTTCGCTAGGTTATTAATACTATGGCTCAAACGGTTTTGTTTGGCACCCAAATCAGCGCGCTGTGAGTCCACATACTTAAGCGCAGAGTCGATAACCGAGATGGCATTCTGAGAGCCCGCAACGGTGGTCATATCGATGTCTTGAACCGTCGTCAGCGTGCCTTCACTCGATAAACCAAGCTCTGATGCTAGGTTTCCAGAGATGGTCATGTCACCTTCAAGCGCAGGCTCTGCTACAAAAATCTGTAACTCACCGTTATCACCAACGGATGCGCTCACAAGGTCTGACTGACCGTTAATGTAAGTCGCTAGCTGCTCAATATCGTCGCCCGCTTTTGCAAACAGGTCGATAGACACTTCTTCACCCGCTTTGGTGGTAAACTCGAACTTAAGGTTGTTGGCATCCGGGGCTACTGACCAGTTCGCGTCTTTAGCGTTCTCCGCCGTAAAGGTAGTACCACCCATACGGAAGTCGTCAGCACGAACACTCGTCAAACCCATAATCATCGCTTCACCTGAGTTTGCGCCAATTTGGAATGACGCATCGCCAAATGATCCATTCAACAGACGGCGACCACCAAATGATGTCGTCTCTGCAATACGGTTAAGCTCCGCTTGCAGTGCCATTGATTCTTCGTTGATTGCTTGGCGCTCTGACGGGGAGTTTGTGCCGTTCGATGACTGAATCGCAAGGTCACGCATGCGCTGTAGAATGTTGGTCGACTCGTTCATCGCACCTTCAGCGGTTTGGGCAATCGAAATACCGTCGTTTGCGTTTCTCATCGCAACATCAAGACCACGAGACTGCGCCGTAAGACGGTTGGAGATTTGCAAACCCGCCGCGTCATCTTTTGCGCTGTTGATCTTGTGACCCGAAGACAAACGTTCCATCGACGTATTAAGGTCGTTCGAGGACTTGTTGAGATAACGCTGTGCGGTCATCGCCGAAACGTTAGTACTTACTGTAATTGCCATGTTGCTCTCCTAAATGAGTTCGCAAGCGTTTCAAGTTGGATTGCGATTAAACCACCAGTCTTTGGCTAAAACCGGCCGTCTACATCCACCTGATACCCCGTATCAGATGGAGTATCTAATCATTTTCACGTAACCAAGCTTTGCTAAAACGGCAAAGTCTTGGTTGTTCAAATCTTATTAATACAAATCACGTGCCAAGTTTTAAAGTTAATCGTAAATTATATTTATAATGTTTTATTTCAATAACTTAACTAAATAACATTTGATCAGCAAATGAATTAAGTACTATCTATTGATACAAGTGGCAAGGCTATAGTCTACTAGCTTGCCGCTTCGTCGTTTCAGCTTTACCGCTGTCGTTTCAACACTACCGCTTTCGTTATCTGCACCTAAGGCTGAGCTCATAGGGCAACCGATAACCAGAGAGGTGATCAATCTTATAGATAGTTAAACAGTGTTAAGTCCTTGGTTTTACCAAAGGCAAGCTGTGACGCCTGCAAAGCTCTTGAGTTCTCTTCAAATTCGATAACCGCTTTTGAATAATCAAGATCTTCAAAATTACTTTTTGAGCGAGCCAGCGAGATCTTAAAGTCTTCATGCTGCTGCTCTTGAATATCTAGGGTGTTTAGCCTCGCACCTACGTCCGTTCTGGACTTTGTTAGATGCAGAAACGCAGCGTTAAACTCTTCTGTCACCTGGTGAAGCTGCGCATTAGAGCTCGCATCCGATACGTCGTAGTCCATCCAATAGATAGCATCTCTAAAGCTATCAAATACGCTAAAGGTTTGGCGAGGCTCTAGCTCTATCGCATCACCAGGCGTAATTTGACCTTTAATGCGAATGTTCAAGCCTTCGTATTCGACCCCCGTTTTAGGGTCGAAGTCGCCAGCTTTGACCACTGAGCCATTCTGCTCAAGCTGGTAACCAAAACGATCGTTACCCATATCGACAAACGTCACTTTATAGCGATTGTTGTCATTCGAGTTGGTGTTCGTCGCTTTATCGAGCAGCAGCTCAGAAGCGTTTTGTAGCTGGTATTTCGCCGCATAGTCACCAAACGGATTGTCGACTTCCATGAACAACTTACTGCCAGGATCACTTGTCGGGATTTCCATACTGTTTGAGATGCGCATCTTGCGTTGATAATCATCACCTGCGTACGACATTTTGCCGTTGCTATCGACAAAGAACGGCTGTGTCTTTGGCTTAGTACCCGCAAAGGTATAATTGCCTGACTCGTCTTGATTGTTGGCCAGCGCTAAAAAGTTGGCAGCAAGCTCTTCAATTTGACGCGCTTTCGCTTCTCTATCTTGTGGTGATAACGCGCCGTTGATTGACTCCATCGTCAAACGCTTGGCGTGATCGGTGAACTGCTCTGTCTCACGTAGCATCACCTCTTGATGCTCTAGACGGTTACGAGACAAAACAATAGAATCTGTGTGCTGCTTAAGCTGCTCGGTTTGCTGACCGACTTTCTGCAGATAGTGAATCGCCAGCGGATCGTCTGCCGGCTTTTGCAACTGTTTGCCAGACGCTAGCTGCGCCTGGTTGTGGTGAATCTTGTTCTCTTGCCTGCGCAAATCATTTTGAACTGTCTGATAGCTGTGAAAGCTAGAAATACGATTCATCATGTTCCATCACCTCCTATCGCAGTGCCAAAATGGTATCGAAGGTTTCATTCGCGGCTTGCATCACTCGCGAAGAGGCCATGTAAGCTTGCTGAAACTTCATCATGTTTGCCGCTTCTTCATCCAGGTTGACCCCAGATATCGATGCAATACGGCTTTTTGCTGATTCATGCTCTAGATTTGCCACTTCTTGTAAGCGTGTCGCCGTCGAGGCTTTAAGACCAACGTCTGTGTTCAGGTTGTGGTAAACATCGATTAGCGTCGATTCACCACCATTCATGGTCTTATTGGTTTGAATGTTCAGCATTTTACGCAGGTTGCCGTTGTCACCTTCAGCAGGGTTTAGGTTCGCGGTGAACTTGTCGCCTGGCAGTGCGCCGTCGGTAAGTTCAAACGTCGTCCCCAAAACAGTGACAGGTTCTGTTGGCGGATAAAGCTGCGGCGTTAATAGCACGTTGCCTTTGGTATCGGTAACAGCAAACTCTTTGCCTGTCGGCGATACATGAACCTCGAACTCACGAAGTTGCCCTGCGCCAGTAATCGTAAACTTCGCGCTACCTTGTGCATGAGTCGTTGAAGCCTCGAAGCTGTGAGCGGCAATGGTTTTCGGATCTGTGGTTGCCATTTGCAACGTAGCAGCGCCATTTCGGGTTGGGCGAAGCAATAGCTTCTCACCAGACTCTGGTGCATTTTTGATGTTAACCACCATGCCATCTAGATAGAAAGCACTCGCGCCCGCATTAAGCTCAACGATTTGATTCTCACCATTAGGTTTAGTCACCACATAGTTAGCACCATCGTATTTAAGCGCGTATTCGCCGCCTTGTAGCTCACTGGTGTCAGCGATATATACCGCTACATCCGATTTCGAATTCGGAGACGCCACCACTCGCGACTTGGCTATTACCTCGGTATTTACGTCCACAAAGATGTCCGCACCGACTTGACCATTAAGGTCTAGACCCTGCCCCTGCAGCTTGTTCACTTCAAAGGCAAAGGCGGTAGATAAACGCCCAAGTTCATCCATGATGTATGGAATTTCTTTGTCGCGTAGGTCGAGCATGCCTTCAATTTTGCCGCCAATATCATCGGATTTAATGGCTTTTATTCCTTTGCCCTCGACCATTGCCAAGCGTCGTTGGTGAACGTCGGGCACGCCGTCGATCATCTTCAACTGGCTGGCTTCAGTACCAGAAACTAGGGTATGACCATTACCGATATGAACGTTAAAACCTTCAGCATTTGCACGAGGAGTCACGGTCACTTTGGTGTATTCTGATAACTCTTTGACTAACAGCTCATGCTTATCCATGAGATCGTTATGAGGCCCTGGCGTTCGCATCATCAAACGGTGAATATCTCGAATTTCAACCGCAAGCTGGTTAACACGCTCAATGCCCATGTCGAGCTTTTTGTTCGCTGTGTCCGCTTGTTGGCGAACAGACTCGTGAAAGTTGTTCATGGTTTGGCGAATCAGATCTGCTTTCTCAAGCACCACTTTACGAGCACCCACATCATTTGGGGTGTCGGCGAGTGTCTTAACAGAATCGAACCAGTCGTTGAGGTTTTCTGGGATTTTCTTGGATGCCACAGAAGACAACATACCCGAGAGCAAATCTAGGTTTGCCAGATTCTCGTTGCGATAGTTCATCTGTGTGGTTGCCATGTTTAGCTCTTTAACGGCAAACTGATCCCACGAGCGGCGAACATTTTCCACATGCACGCCCATACCGTAGGTTTGCCCCCCAAACTGCCTAGGGTCGTTGGTACCCTGGATGACAGATTGACGGCTGTAACCCTCTGTATTTGCATTAGAAATGTTATGACCAGTCGTAGTTAACTGTCTCTGAGCTGTGAGCACACTTTGTGTACCTACATTCAGAAGATCTGACGCCATATCGCCCCCAAAAACCTCAAAATCGGGCAAAAATCAGTATGATTTGCCCGTGCTTATTTTAGTAAATGCAAAGTACATGCCACATGATGTAAGTAATTATAAATACGCGGTTTTTAAGAAGAAAAGCGACAGAATCTAGCGCTGTTAGATGGATTAGGTGACGTTAAAAACAAACTCGCTCGACATAGGAGCCGAGCGAGAAGAAGTATAAATAGAACGGAAGCTACATCGACATGTCATCAATCTGCTTCTTCACTCTTAATACCTTATCAGCGTAACTTGGGTCTGTTGCATAGCCCGCCTTGTGAATGTCACGAATAAACGACTCAGAGCCTTGGTTACGAGTCAGTGCGGTTTGGTATCTCGGGTTTTCATTCAAGAACTTCACATAGTCATTGAAGCTGTCTTCATAGCTACGATAAGAGCGGAATGCTGCGCGCTCTTGAACAGGTACGTTTTGATGATACTCAAGGGTTTGCGTTGCCACTTTATCGCCATGCCAACTGCGATCAGCCTTGATATTAAATAGGTTGTTACTACTACCCTGGCTATTGTTGACCACTTTCTGCCCCCACCCTGTTTCGAGAGCGACTTGCGCCAATAGCAAAGAAGAATCAACGCCAAGGGAGCGCGCTGCGCGATCCGCATAAGGTTTAAGCGAAGACACAAAGTTCTCTGGTGTATCAAAATCCACTGCCTTGGCTTTCGTTCTTGGTCCATCAAGTCCCAGTGCTGCAGCCGTTTGGCGTGCTTTCGCTTCATCGTATGGCTGGCGCTCCGGCAAATCGAAGGCTTGACTGCGAACTCTTAGCTCAGTGTTTGCCGCTGCCTGCGCTTCAGGAGCACGAGCGCTACCAAGCTGCGCTACGATCATGTCAGCAAGACCAAGCGAACCTGAGGAGCTCAGTTCGCTCGCCATCTGGTCATCGAGCATTTGACGATAGAATTGACCGTTGCCGGTATTGGTTAAGTCCGACTCAAAATGCGTATTGGCATCACGCATGGATTTCAGCATCATCGAGGTAAAAATCGATTCAAACTGACGAGCCGCCGCATTCAATGCCGCTTCGTCGTCACCCTCTTTACCGCTAACCGCTTTCTGACGAAGTGAGTCAAGGCTAGCGATATCGTGAATGAAACCAATGTCGTTCGGGTTTTTCATCATGTTGCTGGCACCTTAGATAACGATCAGCTGACCTTCGATGGCACCAGCATGCTTGAGTGCCTGAAGTATGGCCATAAGGTCAGAAGGTGCCGCACCCACTTCGTTGACTGCTCGAACCAAATCATCGAGTGTCAGACCTGGCTGGAAGTTAAACATCTTGCCTGAGCCTTCAGATACTTGAATGTCAGAGTTAGGAACCACCACCGTATCACCTTCACTAAAGGCATTCGGTTGGCTCACACGCAAGTTTTCTTTGATTGCGACTGTCATGCCACCGTGCGTAACAGCAGCGGGCTTCAGCTTCACGTGTTTGCCGACAACAATGGTACCGGTGCGCGAGTTAACAATGATTTTTGCGCCGCTATCCGCGGTATCAAACTCAACGTTTTCAACTGCAGAAAGGAAAGCAACACGTTGGCTTAAGTCACGAGGCGCACGCACGCGAACCGAGGTCGCATCCAATGCATTCGCCATTTGTGGACCTAGGAAGTCGTTGATGGCATTCGCCATGTTTTGTGCAGTGGTAAAATCAGACTCTAGCAGGTTAAACGTGATGTAGTCTCCGCGAGAGAACGGACTTGGTACTTCACGCTCTACTGTCGCGCCACTAGAAATCATGCCCACAACCGGGTTATTGCCCACGATCTTAGAGCCATCTAGACCTTCGGCACTGAAGCCACTGACCACTAGGTTACCTTGAGCAACGGCATACACCTCACCATCAAGACCTTGTAAGAAGGTTTGCATCAGTGTGCCGCCACGGAGGCTTTTTGCCGCACCGATGGAAGACACGGTAACATCAATTTTTTGACCCGGTTTAGAGAAGGCAGGCAGGTCAGCCGTCACGATAACTGCCGCAACGTTTTTAAATTTTGGCTTGAAGCCAATTGGCATTTGAATACCAAACTTCTCCAGCATTGAGCGGAAGCTCTGCTCAGTAAATGGCGTCTTCTCACCTGTACCAGGTAGACCTGTTACCAAGCCATAGCCCACCAATTGGTTGCTACGAACACCGGCAACCTCTGACACATCCTTGATGCGTGCCGCTTGCACACTTGCCGCGGCAAAACACAAACCTAACAGTAAAAACGTAAACTTTTTCATGATGTTACCTTAAAAACAAACAAACCCTCTTAGGAGAGGGTTTGCCGCTTACGATTCGATTAATCCTATCCTATAGGGATACATTAAAAAATCGTGCCAAGAATCCAGGTTCTTGCATATCTTGTTGGTTTCCAGTGCCAGAATATTGAATTCGCGCGTTAGAGATACGGTTTGAGGCAATCGTGTTATCAAACTCAATATCATCTGGGCGGATAGTACCACTCAAGCGAATATACTCATCACCCGTGTTGAGCGTTAGCCACTTCTCACCACGGATCACTAGGTTACCATTTGCCAATACTTCAATGACCTCGACGGTAATCGAGCCAGAAAGGCTGTTGCTCTGGTTCGCAGATGCATTCCCTTTAAAGCTGTTGTCATTTTTTAGCTCATACGAAAAGTCATAGTTATTAACCGTGACTGGTCGTCCGCCAACAAACAATGGGTCCATGGATGAATCGTTAGCTTTAGACAAATCTGCATCGGCACTTTTTGCCGCTTTAGTCGCTTCATTCAATTCAACGGTAATAATGTCACCGAGGCCGCGCGGTTTAGAATCGTCGTACCAATCACGAGCATAGTGGGTGTTAAACAACGAACCCGTTGCCGCTGCGTAATGCTCAGGCTTGTTTTTTGGGTGAATTGGTGCCCATGCAGGGTCGTCCGCAATTGGGTCCGTGCGACCACGCAACGTATCAACAATACCCGAAGATTGGTTTAGATCCCCCTCAACCGCATCAACGGCTGTGGTGCTATCTGCCACTTCATTTACTGATTCTTCTTGCCCAAACTGTGCACAGCCAGATAAAACAGCCAACAATGAAACGCAAAGTAGTTTTCTCATCTGTCATCTCTCCCGTTATAGCTGCTGGTTCGCGAAGCTCATCATCTTGTCGACAGATGAGATCACTTTCGAGTTCATTTCATACACACGCTGTGCTTCAATCATGTTGACCAACTCTTCTGTCACGTTAACGTTGGAGCTTTCAAGCGTCGACTGACGAATCTGACCAAAGCCATCCAATCCAGGTACACCCTCGTTTGGATCGCCGCTCGCACCTGTTGGTAGATAGAGGTTTTGACCAATTGGCTCTAGACCACCTGGGTTAATAAAATCAACCGTCGTAATGTTACCCACTACCTGGTTATCTTGCTGACCACGAACACGTACTGAGACTTCACCGTCGGTACCTATGGTGATTGAAATTGCATCTTCTGGGATGGCAATCTCTGGCTCTAACGCATAGCCCGCACCAGACGTCACGATGATGCCTTCATCGTTAAGGGTAAACTGACCATTGCGGCTATAACCGATGTTGCCATCTGGCATTAGCACTTGGAAGAAACCATCGCCTTCAATCATCATATCTAGGCTGTTGGTGGTGGTTTGAGCGTTGCCCGGTGTGTGGATTTTTTGTGTAGCCACCACCTTTGAACCTGCACCTAGCATCAAGCCACTCGGAAGCTCCGTGTTCTGAGATGACTGACCACCAGGCTGGTTAATGTTCTGATAAAACAGATCTTCAAAGACAGCGCGGCTCTTTTTGTAGCCGACCGTCGATGCGTTCGCCAAGTTGTTTGAGATTGTTGAAATATTGGTTTGCTGAGCGTCTAAGCCAGTCTTACTTACCCAAAGTGCCGGATGCATATTCTTCCCCTATGTCCTTATTAACCCATGCGAAGCAGTGAATTAGACGCTTTGTCCATGTCTTCTGCTGTGCTCATGAGTTTCACCTGCATCTCAAACTGACGCTGCAGATCAATTAAACTTGTCATTTCACCAACGGCATTCACGTTACTTCCTTCGACAGCACCTGTCATAAGCTGAACGTTCGCGGAAGCCTCAAAACCCAGCTCAGGGTCTTTGCTGCGAAATAAACCGTTGGTGTCTTTGAATAGTGAGCGGTTGTCGGTGTTCGTAAGCTTGATACGATCGACGATTTCCATTTCATCCGCTGGAGCATCTTGAGGAATGACCGACACAGTACCATCGCGGCCAATTTCAATTTTTCTCAATGGAATAGGCACAGTGATCGGCGTGCCTTGCTCACCTAAGACTAGGTGACCGTTGCTGTTCGACAGCAGACCGTTTTGGTCAACGCGTAGTGCACCGTTTCGAGTTAGACCTTCTTTACCCGTTTTATCCAGTACAGAGATCCAGCCTTGCCCCTCGATAGTGACATCTAAATCACGACCAGTCGTCACGACACTGCCTTGCTCAAAGTTGTGCCCAGGACGCTCTGTCATGCTGAAAACACGACTTGGCATACCTTCCCCATACGCTTGCATTGAGCGCGCTTGGGCAAGGTCGGCACGAAAGCCTGGTGTGCTTGCGTTAGCAAGGTTGTTAGCTCTTAACTGCAAAGCGTGCATATTTTGCTTTGCACCGCTCATCGCGAGATACAGGGCACGATCCATTGATAGCTCCAATATTCAAAGTACGAGAGCTATAAAGCAATCTCTGTGCCAAATAATTTATTCTTTATTTATCAGTAGCATATGAGTTAAATGGACTATTTCTAGCGATCATGGCAAACGTGGCAGGTGCGGCAATGGCAATGAAAAACGGCAAGGAGGCAAGGTAAGCGGCAAGGTCGAATGAAAAAAGAAACAACCCGTGCGGTAGATTCACATCTAGCACACGGGATAGAGTCGTCTTGATGACAGCGCTAAGGTTAGCGGATCTGTAGGATGTTTTGTTGCAGTTGGTTATGAACGTCCAGCGCTCGAGAGTTCGCTTGGAAGTTACGCTGCGCCGAAATAAGGTCCACCAGCTCTTGAGTCATGTCGATGTTCGACTGCTCCAGAGTACCGTTGTTGATGGTACCAAACGAACCTTTGTTCGATTCACCCCAGATTTTCGCACCTGAAGCTGTGGTTGAATCCCACTGAGTACCACCTTTCTTATCTAGACCCTGCTCGTTCGCAACACGAACCATAGCAACGCGACCTAGAGTGACGTTTTCACCGTTTGAGTAAGTACCAAGTACGTTACCTTGCTCATCGAAGTCAACTTTGGTCAAGAAGCCTGTTGTTGCACCGTCTTCTTGGAACTTAGTTAGCTCAAATGGAGCAGCGAACTGAGTCGCGCTGTCTAGAGAGAAAGAAAGCGTCTGTGCTGGATCAGCACCGTTCATTTCAACGCCGTTTTCACCCAGTGGTGTCGTCACAATCGGCTGACCACTGTTCAAGCTAGCTAGAGTACCGTCATTGTTAAAACGCATAGTATGACCAACGTGGCCCGTCGGGCTCGTTGCGTCACCACCCGCGATATTCACCGGACGCTCACCGCCACCATCAGTCACCGTATAGTAACTCTGCCACGTGTTTGGCTGAGTTTGATCTTTGACATAGTAAGTCGTCATCTTGTAAGACTGACCCATTGAGTCATACATAGTCGAAGAAGTCGAACGGTTGTACGTTTCTGGATCGGTGTGATCAAACAGCGCAGGGTCTTTTAGGTCACCATTCGCTGGAAGGTTCACACCAATCTCGATGTTTGCAGTTTGCTTTGGCTTACCAAACTCTGGCGGGATGTTGATAGGCTTAGGTTCATAAGAAACCACTTCATTGGTATCTTTGTTCACCTCGTAACCAAGCAAGAACTCATCGTTAGACGTTACCATGTAGCTGTCTTTGTTTAGGTGGAAAGCACCGTTACGAGTCAGCTCATTTTGCTGTGGAATTAGGCGATCTTTAGATACAGCAAAGAAGCCTGTACCACTGATGCGCAAGTCCATTGGGTTATTGGTTGAGATGCTCGAGCCTTCGTGGAATTGCTGAGCAATTTTGCTCGCTTGAGCACCGCCACCCGGAGTGGTCTTTGCATTCGTAAACAATGAGGTAGAGTACACATCGCCAAACTCGGCACGAGACTCTTTAAAGCCATACGTGTTGGCGTTGGCAATGTTGTTACTGGTGGTGTTCAGATCTAGCTGTGCCGCAGATAGACCGCTTAAAGATACATATGACATTCCTAATCTCCTAATCTAACCAGCGGTTATGCTTTGCCGACTTCCAGTACTTCTGCGAGTCGAACTGGATTCTCAAAACCAGCTAGATTGAGCAGTACATTTCCATCGCCTTTGCCAAGAAGAACGCTGTTGACGTTAGCGTACGTCGACACTTCAAACTCTCGGCTTTCCCCTTCTAGTAAGCCAGATGCTTTCACATTGTATTTACCAGCAGGCATTGGATTACCTTGATCATCTTTACCGTCCCATTCAACGCGAGCGTCGCCACCTGGCTGAGCTCCCACATCAAAGGTACGGACTAATTGACCCATTTCATTTTCTACACGAACAAACAGGTTATCCATGGACTGTGGTAATTTCACCATCGCCGCCATGCCCGCATCCGCTTGCTTAATACCAGCAGCGCCTGGTACCAACACATCGCGACCTACTAACGAGGACGCTTGAAGCGCTTGGTTAGACGTCATAGATGAATTCAGGTTTTCAAACTGAGTATTCATCTTGCCGATACCATCAACTGTGGCAAACGACGCCATTTGAGCGATCATTTGGTCATTGCTGACAGGCTTGAACGGGTCCTGCTGAGACAACTGTTTAGTAAGAAGTGATAGGAAATCTTCTTGCTTAAGATCCTGCTTACCTGTGGTCTCTGCCGTTTTGTTCTGTTCTTGCAGATTTTTTAGTTGGTCAAGGTAGGATAAACTGCCTTGACCAACATTGTTGATTCCAGCCATTTGCTATCTCCTATCTCTATTGACCCATGCGCAAAGTGCTTAACAGCATCTGCTTGCTCGAGTCCGCTACCTGAACATTTGTCTGGTAAGAACGCGACGCTGAGATCATGTTTGCCATCTCTTCCATCACGTTAACGTTCGGCTTATAGATAAAACCTTCGTCGTTCGCGAGTGGATGATCTGGGTTGTACTCTGCGTTTAGGGGCTTGTCGCTCTCTACAATGCCCATCACTTTGACTGGCACAGTATGATCACGGTTGTATTTCGCTTTGCTAAGCTCAGCACCAAATACGGCATGGCGCGCCTTATAGGTGTCTTTGGCTGAGCTACTAATACTGTCGGCATTAGCGAGGTTACTTGAGGTCGTATTAAGACGAACCGATTCTGCACTCATGGCGCTGCCTGTTACATTGAAGACATTAAATAAGCTCATCTAGATTACTCCCCTTTGATCGCTTTGGTCATATTTTTGAATTTGCTACCTAAGAAATCGACAGATGCCTGATGTCTTAGTTGGTTTTGCATGAACAAGTTACGTTCTAGATCCACATCGACGGTATTGCCGTCTCCTGTATCTGGCTGAGTTGGAGTGCGGTAAAGCACCTCGCCAGAAACATTCGTAGAGGCAGAAATATGCCGTCCATCTGTGCGGCTAAGACCAATACTTGCCCCTGAGGTTGCCGCTCTTAACGCACGATCGAAGTCCATACCCTTAGCCTTATATCCAGGCGTATTTGCCTGTGCGATATTGGTAGAGATGACTTCAGCATTCTTCTCGCGTACCCCAACGGTATGCTGATGAATGCCTAGTGCATTGTTAAAAGAAATGGCCATTGAAACCTCATCGTTCAAAAATACGTGCCTGTGTAATATACAAAGCAATATCCGCGCCAAAAGTTACAAGACGACAAAAAAAGTAAATTTGTCGACTCAGGCGCACTCGATTCTCATCTGATTTACGCTATCGCAACCCTGGCGGAGAACAGTTTTGCAAAAAGCAGACCAAACAAGATGGTGGATGTCATTAGGAATGTCGTGACAAAAGTCATCCAAGCTTTTGCCTACCATCAGAATAGCAAACAAAAAAGCCTTGGCGAAGACCAAGGCTTTTAGAGATAAATGTTTGAGATGTGCCGTACTATGATTTCAGCTTGTAGATGATACCCGGATTGCAGCGCACCATCTCAAATTGGTCAGTCAAACCTGTCAACGATTCGGATGCACCAAGCAATAGATAACCACCAGGGTTTAGACTTCGTGCCATCTGGTTGAGTACCTTAGCTTTCATGTCAGGCGAGAAGTAAATCAACACGTTGCGACAAAAAATAATGTCAAACTTTCCGAGGAGCGCGTAAGAGTCCATTAGGTTTTGTGGTCTAAAGTTCACTAAACGCTTAACGTTGTCTTTCACCTTCATCTTGCCATTGCCGGAATCTTCGAAGAAGACACGACGACGCTCCGGCGACAAACCACGACCTAGAGCAAGGTTGTCATACTCCCCTACTCGGCACATATCCAACATAGTGCTAGAGATGTCCGTCGCAGTGATCGATACGCTCGGCAACATACCCGGTTTCTTGGTTTGTGTCTCAAGAACCGTCATTGCCATCGAGTAAGGCTCTTGACCAGAAGAGCTCGCCGCTGACCAGATCTTGATCGGACGCTTATTCGCCGCCATCTCTGGCAACAGTTTGTCCGCTAAAACCGTAAACGGGTAGCCATCACGAAACCAAAGGGTCTCATTGGTCGTCATCGCATCAACAGCAGCAATACGCAGCTCACGATTACGTCCGGTCACGACATCTTTAAGCAACTGGGACAACGAGCCAAGGCCAAACTTAGACACAAGTGGGCTTAATCGGCTTCTTACCAAATACTGCTTGCTATCGCCAAGCACAATGCCGCATTGGGATTCCAAAAAGCGGCTAAAATCGCGATACTCTTGATCGCTAATGGTTATCGCTGTCATTCAATTCTCTATACTACTTTACTAAGGCTTGCTTTCTACCGACGAAGCGGTGACAAGCTCTCATTCTTATTCATTTATTTAGTCAGCGATGACTGCGGCTTTAACAGCGCCCCCTAATTCTTCAGGGTTGAACTTAGCAATAAACTCGTTAGCACCAACTCGCTCAACCATCGCTTGGTTAAAGACACCACTTAGAGAGGTGTGCAGAATAATATGAAGATCTTTTAGATCTGGATGGCGGCGAACCTCTGCCGTTAGCGTATATCCATCCATCTCTGGCATCTCGATATCCGAGATGAGCAGTGAAATCTGGTCGTGAATATTACCCTCACCAGCCATTTCTACAAGCTTGTTGTAAGCATCTTTGCCATCTTTCACCAAAATCGACTCAAAGCCAATAGATTCAATAGCTCGTTGGACCTGTTTTCTTGCTACCGCTGAGTCGTCAGCAATCATAATGCGCTTAACAACTTGCTTTTGTTTTTTCTGCTCAGCTTCGGCAATCTCTGTCGCAATGTTGCTGTCCATGGTCTCAACCACTGGCGAGATTTCGGCCAAGATCTTCTCAACGTCGAGGATCTCAACCAATTCGTTGTCGATATTAGTTACCGCTGTCAGGTAGTTGGCTTTACCTGCACCTTCTGGTGGCGGCAAGATGGATTCCCAGTGCATGTTGATAATGCGCTCTACAGAGCTAACCAAGAAACCTTGAACACTGCGGTTGAATTCTGAAATGACCACAAAGCAGTTTTCAATATCGGTCGTTGGGCGTCCACCCACCGCTAGGCTCAGGTCGATGACAGAAATAGTCTGTCCACGAATGTGCGCCACGCCCTTCACTAAGTGGTGAAGGTTAGGCATGCGCGTTAGTTTTGGGCATTGAAGCACTTCTTTAACTTTGAACACGTTAATGCCGTAGCGCTGGCGGCCCATCAAACGAAAAGTCAACAATTCTAGTCGGTTTTGACCTACTAGCTGCGTTCGTTGATTCACCGAATCCAAGATACCGGTCATAAGTTCATCTCCATCTCAAACTTTAAAGCTAAAAAAGTGATAGTCTATCTGGGCTTCTTAGAACCCGAGAAACAGAATGCTGTATTTTAAGACATCTTTTTTGCATACATCCAGTCACAAAATGAGGCAAGGGTGTAACTGGCTTTGCCTCTATATCGTCTGGCACGCGATATTCTTTAGCGTATTAACGCACGCAGCAACGCCTGAGCAAATAGAAAACATTCAAAAGGCTGCCCAAGCTCATGTTTTAGATACGATTGAGCAACCTCCGGGTGGAGAAATTATTGCAAACCCAGGTAATATCGACTCTCGCATCCATGCAACAGATTGCCCTGCACCGCTGCAGACGTCTTCCTCGACGACACGTAATACCAGCAGTAATGTCACGGTGTTAGTCGAGTGTCCAGAAGACAACTGGCGAGTCTATGTACCGGTAAGAATGTCTATCTCATTGCCTATGGTGACGGCGACCAGACCGCTTGCACGTGGCAGCCTCATCGAAGCACAAGATGTCACCATGACCATGGTCGATAGAAATCGAGCAAGACGACAGGGGTTTAGCGACATGACACACGTTGTTGGTGCCAAGCTCAAGCGTAACGTCAAACTTGGCGATGTCGTTGAACGTAACGATGTTTGTGTGGTCTGTAGAAATGAAAAAGTCGTGATTCGCGCGGTGAAAAACGAAATGGTTATCTCCACGCGAGGTACGGCACTCTCTGATGGTTCCAACGGCGATCAAGTAAGAGTGAAAAATGACAAGTCTCAGCGTATAATTGAGGGAATAGTCACCGGCGTTGCAGAAATCACTGTTAATTTTTGATTTTTTTCTAAAGGTTTTCAGTTGCCCGTCGATATGGACGGTATACATGCATATTATGTGTGACACTCATGACCGAATTCCGGTGCATGAAAACGCAATATTGAGCAACTATAAGGCGAAACTATGGCAGGCATTGATAACATTCGATCTGGACAGACGCTAACGACCACGAGTCGCGCTCCTGCTCGTTCGGACGCCAGCAAAGAGAGCGCATCAACTCCAGTTGGTCAATCTTCAACAAAGCAAGATGCGGTGACGCTGAGCCAAGGCGGTAAAGCCATTGGTCAAATGCACCAGCAGATGGCAAGTCAGCCAAGCTTTGACTCTGCTAAAGTAGCGGCAATTAAAGACGCTATTGCTAACGGTTCGTACACCGTAGACGCAGAGAAGCTGGCGGACAACATGATGAAGTTTGAAGACGAACTTGGCGGACTACGATAACCGCGTTCATTTAAGATTTAGGTAAAGGTAATGGCAGCACTTGTCGATTTGATTGACTATCAACTCAAAAACGCAAAAGCACTGTCTCTTCTGCTAACGGAGGAGACGAAAGCCATTGCTGGGCGAGAATCGTCCGATATCGAGCGCATCGCCAAAGAAAAGATGACGCTCATCGGACAGCTGCAGCAAACAGACAAGCGCTTAAGCGAACACCAAGATGTCCATCGTCTGACCGATGAGGCACCTTTGGCACAAAAGGTCGCCGACGTTAAATCCATTATTCTTGATTGCCAGCAGCTGAACGAGATTAACGGACAGAGCTTACAGCGTGCACAATTGAGCTTTAACAAGCTGAATAACCTGATGCAGCAAAGCCACGGAAAAATTGGCATGACCTATAACGCGGGCGGACAAACGCACACGCTATCGACTCTAGGCACCAACCTAAAAGCTTAAACTGTCTTTACACACCCAATACAAAAAAGCGGCAATGTGTCACCACATTGCCGCTTTTTTAATGACGTTCGTTTCTAGAACAGAGTCTCACGCTTCTTCTCTGGCACGCGGCGAATCTCACCGTAGTCGCGAAGTCTGTCCATCTTTTCAATGTCTAGTACCAGCTCAGTAACGTAGCTGTCGCCCACTTTATAGCTTCGAACCACCTCTGCACCGCGAATAACACCGTCTACCGCCCCTGTGGTCGACTCCACGCCTAGTCGCTGGTCTTGTAGATCCGCTCTTGCAGACACACGCAGGCCATAAACCTGTTCAGCGAGTTCACGGTAGGCATCAATCTTCGACGCACGCATAGCACGAACTTGCTTCTCTTCATCGTTTCGACCAGTCTGCTCACTAATGCTGGCATAGCCTACAGCGGTAAGTGTGTTCTGATCCATAGCGCCAATTGGTGTACAACCAATCATTACCATGGCAAGCAAGGCGGCAAATATTACTCTCATCTTCATTTCCTATGGGCGTAAAATCACGGTCGTTGGTGTTGTCATTGTTGGGTCTGAACGAATCAGCACACCATCTTCGGTACGAATATGGTTTAACGTATCTAGGTCGCGACCAATACGGTCAGCCGGCAAGAAGCCTTGCGCCGATGCGACAACAATACGTGACTGCATACCAACCACACGTGCATTCACTAGCACACCACCTTCTTGGCGTAACATAGTGCCAGTGAGAACAAATTGAATCTGTTGCTCTTGAGCGAGATCTTTCCAATCACGGCTGAGTGCGAAATCGCCTTGACGGGTCACCTGAATCGAACCGGTCGTTTTAAAGTCCACGACCTTAAAACCACGACGCTGCAATTGGTGGATAAAGCCTTCCGAAACCGAGTTACCGAGCCAGTTCGTTGCGTCCATGTTCTGCAGATCCACAAAAGATGCCACAGCAATAGGGGTGCGCGAAGACACGCTTGTGTTCGAGTTCACTAGCTCTTCGGTAAGACTTTCTACAAAGTAATCCATGGTATGACGCGGACTCTCCATCAGCATAAATTTGCTGCCAGAGTACGACTCTTTACCGTTATAGATTGGTGAGTAGGCACAAGCGGTCAGCGTTAACACTGATGCCATCAGTAGCCACTTTTTCATTACACACTCTCCAAAAGTTATTAATTGGGTCGATTGCAACACCCTCTTACAAAGGTTGGAACAATCTTTGCTATTCTCATTCTGTCCTAAATAAGAAAGCCCGCTCCAATATTCGCTGAGAATTACTAAGCAAATATTGTTCCGCATTTGGAAAGGTAGTATGAAAAAAATTGTTTCTTCTTTAATTTCAACGGCATTAATGACAATGACTGCCAGCAGTGCCTATGCAGAATGGTACGAAGTGACGGGCACCTCAACCATTGTCTCCTCTGAGAAGGCGGCAAGGATCTACGCGCTAGAAGACGCTGTTTATAAGGCGGTAGACTTCTCTGGCGCCGACATCGGTGGGCTCGCAACACTAGCACCAATGCTAGAAGACGACAGAGATCAATACCAATTCATCGATTCCGAAGTGCGCCACATCGTCATTGACGACAAGTACGTAAGCGGCAACCAGATGGTGGTAAAAGCTCGCATCGACATCTACCCAACGGCAAAGGCTTGCCATAAAGAGCAGTATAAAAAGACCATTGGCGTCGCCATGTTTGACATTGTTGATCCCCAGCAAGCAGTAATGGGTCAGATCTACAAGCTAGGTGAAGACTACAGCTCGGTAATCGACAAACAGCTCGGTGTGCGTTCATACAGCTTCGTTTCCGTCGGCACTACTCGCTATGAAATTAACAAACGTCAGCCAGAGCGCATTAAAATGATCGCCGACGATCTCGGGGCCCAGTACCTAGTCACCGGCGAGATTAAAGATCTTACTGCCACCATTGAGCAAGGTGGTCTGCTAAGAGACGACAAGATTAACCGCCAGTTTGCTATGGACATGGCAATCTTCGACGGCAAGACAGGTCATGAAATCTTCCAGCATACGTATCGTGAAATCGCCGAGTGGCCGTTTGCGAAAACCAGTAAAGTGGATACCAAGAGTGCGCGTTTCTGGACCTCGCCTTATGGAGAGATGATGCAGCGCGTTAGCCGTAACATTATGCTCGACCTTGAGTCTGAGATTTCCTGCAAGATGACACTGCCCGAGGTTGTGGCCTCATACGGCAACAAGGTGACCATCGACCTCGGTCGCGTCCACGGCGTTCAAGCTGGCGACAAACTGCGACTATGGCACACTGGCTCGTTCATCGACCAAAACGGTTTACCACGTAACAAAGTCAGCCGCAGCGACATTACCCTAACTGTTTCTCGTGTCTACGAACGTGATGCAGAAGCCACCGTCGATCAACCCGCTCTCGCCAACAGCATCCAGATTGGCGACGTAATGCACAAACAGAACTAAATCTGCCGCCACGGGCTTAACTTATTCATATAATTGAGTAATATAAGTCTTAAGCTCCCGTGGCACAGCTGGATAGCGCGGCCCCCTCCTAAGGGGCAGGTCACAGGTTCGAATCCTGTCGGGAGCGCCATATTAAAAGGGCTAGCAAGTTAGTGAATGCTAGCCCTTTGTTGTTTTTGGCTTTATGTATAGCAAATATGTAGCAGATTAGATTTTGCTACCTAAGCAGCGTTGATCTTGTAGGAACAATTATTTTCAATGTTCCTACGATAAGTCGAACACCCCCAAAACGCGCCATACTTACCGCGCCTCAATTTCATCTCACTACCGCAGTTTAAACACACTGGACGCTCATGTTCACAACTAGAGTTAATGCAAACTTGATAGCCTTCTTTGATGTCGTGAGTCATAGGACTACCGCACTTATCGCACGGAGTTTCCTTGTGCTTACAACGTGGGAACAGCGTACAAGACATGAACTTACCGTATTGACCGACGCGAGGCTTAAGGACTCCCACTTTACAAGAGTGGCAAACAGTTTTGTCAGCCTTAAGTTGCGTTAGGGAAACATCAAACTCATTCGTCTCAACTGGATAGTCGCCTTTGATTAGCTCAGTAATAAAGTCGCTTGCATCAGTCATGTCCGCGAGAAGATATGCTCTGTGTTTAGCGCGGGTCAGAGCTACATAGAATAATCGACGTTCCTCTGCATGTTCAAACGTGTCGCCTTGAGGTAACAACGCATTAATAAGCGTAGGAGTTTGCTTCTCAGAGGGGAAACCATGTTTGCCTGTCGTCAACCCCATAACCACAACGTAGTCCGCTTCTTTACCTTTGGATGCGTGGAACGACTGGTTCTCAATGTCTAACATGTGATAACGCTGTCTTAGCCACTGCAGATAATTGGCGTCTGGCATTTGATACCAAAACCTTGCCAGCAAATAGACTTTGTTTTTGTTTGGCGAACTAGATTCAACAACGCTGTTAGCAATGGACGTTAACGCTTTATCCAGTGGTGTCATCCCTTGCTCTTCAGCTCCTTGTCTAATGATGCTTACAGCTGGCTTGCTAACCTGTACCAGAGACTTTATCTCTTTTTTGAGCTGAACCGGGTTCTGCGTAACAAAGCGCGTTGCCACGTCTCCAATAGAACTATTAAACCTGAACGTCATATCAAGCGTCGTTTTAGACGTTGCACCGAAGTATTTTTCAAAGTCTGTCGTTAGACGAACATCTGCGCCACTAAAACGATAGATTGCCTGCCAATCATCACCCACACAGAACAGCGAAGAATTTTCTTTATTGTCTCGAAGAGCCTTAACAAGCCTCGCCCGAGGCTCTGAGATATCTTGGAACTCATCGACAAGTATGTAACTCCAAGGGGATTGGAACTGGCCTGTTTCAACATACGATAAAGCTTTTGAAATCATATCATTGAAATCAATCACTCTCTCTTCCATCAGATAATCTTGGTAGCGCTGATACAGCGGCATCAACAGTTCCAAAGCCTTGGCAGTCTGCTTTGGATCAAGAGAGTTTTTTATGATTTTTTGAATACCTGCATCATCAAGACAAGCTGCTTTATAAAGATCAACTAGCGACCCTAAAAGACGCGCTAGCTCCGTGACTTGTCCAGTTTGCTCTAAGTTATCTAATAACTCATTATCAGGCAGCGGATTCGTATTTACTTCGCGAGCTACCAACTCACGCTCCAACACTCCCAACATCGAGCGATTGCGGTGTTGATGGTAATACAGCTCGACATACCCTGTACCATGCTTGGCATGCGTCTTTCTCTTCCACTCTATGCCCTGTTGGTATCTTTCTTTATCAATATATGGAGGAGGATTTCCGTCCTCATCTGTGCCGTAATACTCAATGTAGATATCATAATCTGGCAGATAGAAGTCAGGTTCGTATTGTCGGTACTGCTCTGTTGCAACATCGATTCGATATTTAGCTTCATACTGGTAGTTGATGCCTTTTCTATAAAGCCAGTTAGCAATCACCATCTCACCAAAGCTCTTTACCTGCTCACCTTTCAGCGTGCGGATATCGTTATCGTTGAGATATTTTAAGTACTCGCCTTGGGTTTTGAATTCAAACGGATCTTTGTCTACGAAATAGTACGCACTAAAATAGTCGAGTAACGCTTTCTTGTAGCCGGTATTTTGCATCAAAGAGGCAATAGCCTCATTCATCCACTTAACTTTTGCCCGTACGTCACCTTCTAGGGGGGATAAGCTTGGAGCTTTACCTTCAACTTGTGAAATTATCTTCACGCCAAGGCTATGAAATGTGCTCGCTTTAACATCTTCAAATCCAAGTTTTTCCTTAATGCGCTCGTCCATCTCTTCCGCAGCGATTCTGCCATACGCTAGCATCAATATATCGTTTGGTCGCGCCTGCCCACTTTTCACTAAATAGCCAGTTTTGCCAACCATAACGCTGGTTTTTCCCGTACCAGCTCCCGCTAAAAGAAGGTTATTGTCGTTGTCAGTGATGCACGCAACTCTTTGTTTAGCAGTCAGCGGGTTAGATTCCACGTTGCTAAAGAATGAATCAAAGGCGTTAAGCTCACGCTCTACATACTCACGTCTGATATTCTCAATATCGGCTTGTTTCCAACTAGCAATTCGACTTAGCTGCGATGCTGTGTTTTTTGCCAAGTCGGATAGTCCCAAAGCCTTGTTCCACCCTCGCCAACGCTTGTATTCTGTTTTGGCATAGCTCTGGATGTCCCGTATGGATGAATCACGAAAAAATCTGGATTGGCATTTATTTTCAACCGAACCTAAGAACTCAGCTAAATGCTGTGCATTCTGGTTAGCCCATTGAGGAAAGAAACGGTGCGGATACTTGAAGGGGAGGAAATAGCTCAGCGTGGAAAAGCGATATGGCTTACCTTTTACGCTAAAACTCAAGCAACCACCAGTGATTGAAGTTTTTAGACTTGGGGCACTATCCAAATCTTCCCATTTGAAGAAACTCACCTCTCCATCTGAATCAGCTCGTATACCTGCTTCGCTGATCTCAACGACAAGCCGATTGTTGAAAACTCGACCGAAAGAGTTTGTGGTAAGTGTCCACTGCGTCATCGTACGCCACCGCCTAAAGTGTGATATGCCTCGTAAAGAGGCATAGTTTACCTTAGTGGCTAGGTACTAGTACTTGAGCGTCGCTAACTTTTACATTTAATCGATTAAGAACTCAATGATGACGAAATAGAACCGAACAAGAATATCGATACTTGGGTAACCAGCTAAGATCAAGTTGATGGAACCTTATTAATACATAGCTTAAGGCTAAACGTAATATGCTCTTGCTCATAAACCGTAATCCATTCCCCTAACAAGCAAACAACACTCACTGCAACTCCACACAACTCCAAATACTTCTGACCCCATCCTCTCTTTGTGATAGCATGCCCCGCTATTTTATGACGCAAGTCACATTTTGACCTATATAACTGCGTTTCAATCCACAGCGTTTGCTAAAGAGCAGCGCCACGTGAACAGTGATTAATTAATGCCAAATTCCAATTCTGTTGAGGTTTGCTCAGCAGCTTCTGCTTCATCTTATGACGCCATTCACCCGCCCGAGCGACTTAAACACTTCGCAAATAAACTAGAGCTTAATAACCCCGTTTTTTGGCTAAGTGCCTCTTTCTTAACTTTGTTTGTTCTGCTTGCCCTGTCTCATCCTGTCGCACTTTCTTCCGCCGTTAATTCTGGATTTAACCTTGCTACGCGTTTCTTTGGTGCCTTTTGGCAATTGATGCTAGTGGCCAACTTTTTGATTGGGCTAGCGCTGTGTTTCGGAAGAACTGGGGATGTCAGATTAGGAGGAAAGTCTCAGCCTGAAATTGAGAACTTCAAGTGGATATCCATCATCTTATGCACGCTCCTTGCCGGCGGAGGGGTTTTTTGGGCCGCGGCTGAACCTATTGCACATTATCTGTCACCACCTCCGCTATTTGGTTCTTCTTCTCCTCAGAACAATGCTATCAACGCGCTTTCCCAATCTTTTGTGCATTGGGGATTCCTTGCTTGGGCGGTACTCGGTGGTCTATCTTCTATCGTTCTAATGCATTTACATTATGATAAGAGCCTTCCTTTGAAGCCTCGGACTTTGCTTTACCCATTACTTGGAAAGCGCGCAGTAGAAGGTTGGATAGGCAATATAACCGACGCCCTTAGCATTATCGCAGTAGCAGCAGGAACCATTGGTCCAATTGGATTTTTAGGTTTACAGATAAGCTATGCAATGCAAGAGCTGTTTTCTATTCCCGATACCTTTGCAACACAAGCAACCGTAGTGGTGTTGGCAGTGCTGTTTTATACCCTATCTGCACTTACAGGTGTAAACCGAGGCATTCAATTAGTCAGTCGCTACAATGTACTGCTTGCTGCAGCACTTATTTTGTTCATTCTAATTGCCGGACCAACCGAGTTCATTATCGACAGCTATGTACAAGGGTTAGGCACTATGGTTGATCAGTTCATTCCTATGGCTATGTACCGTGGCGACCCTCAATGGTTAGGTTGGTGGACTGTATTCTTCTGGGGGTGGTTTATCGGCTATGCTCCGATGATGGCGATCTTTATTGCACGTATCTCTCGCGGACGCTCGATTCGTCAGTTGATTCTGTCTGTTAGTATTGCGGCACCGCTCGTCACTTGTTTTTGGTTCACGATTGTTGGTGGTTCTGGGCTGGCCTTTGAACTTGAAACACCTGGAATAATTCAAGCTGGGTTTGAAGGATTTAACATGCCGGGCGCGCTTTTGGCCATTACCATGCAGCTGCCTTTCCCTGTTCTAATTTCGATATTATTCTTAATACTAACCACAACTTTCATTGTGACAACAGGAGACTCCATGACTTACACCATCACCATGGTGATCACAGGAGACAATGAGCCCAACGCACTCATTCGCGCCTTTTGGGGACTAATCATGGGAGCAGTGGCGATTGTGTTGATATCAATGGGAAGCGGCGGTGTCTCAGCACTACAGTCATTTATTGTTATTACCGCGGTACCAGCATCCCTCATTATTGCTCCGAGTCTTTGGTTCGCTCCAAAAATCGCCAATCAAATGGCGAGGGAACAAAACATACAACTCAACCACTAATGCCCAACTAGTTAGGTTGTTGGCTGGTTAAATAAAAATCACGGTTAGTGTAATGACACAAGAAACCGCTACACTAATCCGTGATTGCTTTTCTCCTCAATTCCTTCACCATTAACACCAATCTCTCCCCACGAAAAAAGAATCAATGAAATCATTGCCATGGAATGCCTGGTTGCTGGCTGCAGTGCAACCTTTTGTTTTGTCTGTCGGAGCGCTGAATGTGTTTCTGGGCGGTATTGTCGGAGCTCAGCTTCATTCGGATCCGACACTGGCTACCCTGCCCGTTACCGCACTCATTGTCGGTGTATCGTTGAACATCTTCCCTGCGGCGAAAATTCAAAAAGCGCTAGGTAGAAAGCAGGCGTTTGTTTTAGCGGCACTGGTCAGCAGCGTGAGTGCTTTTGGTGCGGCTTGGGCGATTGATAGTGGCAGCTTTTGGGGATTCTGTTTTTGTGCTTTTCTACTTGGCAGTCAGCTTGCTTATGTTGGGCAGTACCGTTTTGCCGCCATTGAAAGCTGCAAGAGTGCCGCTCAACACCCACAGGTTATTAGCTTAGTGTTGGTGGGCGGAATTGCCGCGGCTTGGGTTGGTCCAGAGCTACTCAATATGGGCCAGGCGATTTCATGGTTTGATTCTGAGTATGCTAGAGCGTATGCGGCGCTTGGCTTTCTTGAGCTCATAGGCGCGGCTGTGTTGGCGGTTGCGATGAAGCCTCTGACGGTGCAAGAAAACGACACTGACGATGGTGAAGCGAGAGATCTATCCATTTTGTTTAAGCAGCCTATGCTGTGGCTCGCCATTGGTTCAGGCTTAACGGCGTATGCAGTGATGGCTTTTCTCATGACAGCAACGCCGCTGGCAATGTCTGGGCACGGACACGATATTCAAAGCGCTAAATGGGTCATTCAAAGCCATGTGATGGCGATGTACCTGCCCTCTCTCATTACGCCTATGATCATAAAGCGTATTGGTATTTACAAGCTCATCACTCTTGGCTGCGTGATATTCCTCATTTGTATTGCTGTCGCATTGCTTGGGCATTCTGTACATCACTACTGGTGGGCGTTAGTCGCACTTGGAGTAGGATGGAACTTCCTATTCGTTGGTGGGACATCGCTGCTGCCTCAGACGTATAGACCAAGCGAGCGCTTTAAGGTTCAAGCGGTCAATGATTTTTCAATTACGGCTTTCCAGGCGTCGGGGTCACTGGGTGCTGGAATCGTATTGTTTACCCAAGGCTGGACCTGGATGTTAGTTGCTTCGCTTTTCCCGATTGCGCTATTGCTTATGCTCAATTGGGTAGTGAAGAAGTAGTGGTGAAGAAATAGTGGCGAAGAGACAGCAAGGACATGTTACCCCATGAGGCGTTGAGTACGTGTCCCTTCTCTAGGCTGCAGCTGTGATTGTCAAAACTGGCGAAGTAGCCCTGACTGATAGTTCGATATATCAAGCTGCAAATTGTACTCTTCGGTCAATCCATCCAGCTTTGACTGCGCTGCATTTAGGCTCGTCATTACAATTGTATTATCATCAAGTTGCCACAGCTGACGCGATCCTTCGTAGCTAAACTGAAGCGCTAACATGGCATCGGCGTTACCTTGTTCTGCCGCAGCCAGCAACTTTCTATTCTTTCGGTAAATGAGGTTAAGTTCTTTCTTTAGCTGCCACACATAGACGACTTCTTTCATTTTCGGGTGATTCTTAAGTTTTAGCAGGGTAATACCTAGACCTAATGCACTCACCACGACACCAAGAAGATTCCAATGAAAATGTGAGCCCGTTTCTGATGGGAAAACGAATATCAAACTTTGAGATATCGCTAAGCTAGAGACACTTAAGCTGACAATACATGCAACGATGACGATGTTTAGATGTGAGCGATATAACTGCTTGTCGATAGATTGTAATTGCATTCTAAATCCAATGGCTAATAGAGTGGTTACGCTTTTCTAGCCTTTAGAAGGACCGCTCCTATAAAGGCTAGAAAGTCAGTAGCTAGGGCAAACATTACCAAGCAACTGGCAATGTATCCACAGTTGCTACGACAAATAGCGATAAACATTGAGATCACTGGATTCAATCGTCGTGTCACCCTTGCTGACCACTTCAGATAAGATCTTCCCCGAGCCACACGCCATCGTCCAGCCGAGCGTACCATGCCCCGTGTTGGTAAACAGGTTTGTAATCGGTGTCTTACCAATAATTGGCGTCCCATCTGGCGTCATGGGCCTTAGCCCAGTCCAATACTCCGCTTTAGAGAAATCGCCTCCAAACGGAAACAAATCTTTTATGACCATGTCTATGGTGGCTTTTCGTTTTTCTGGAATTAGGGTGTTGAAGCCAGCAAGTTCCGCTGTACCAGCAACGCGGATGCGATCATCAAAACGGGTCATGGCAACCTTGTAGGTCTCGTCCATTACCGTTGACGTAGGCGCTTTATCTGTATTAATAATCGGTACTGTCAGCGAGTATCCTTTAACGGGATAAACAGGTAGCGACAGCTCAACTTGTTTGAGCAACGCCCTTGAGTAACTGCCGCAGGCAACCACGTAAGCGTCAGCTTTGAAATCACCCTTGCTGGTACTAATACTGGTTAGTGCGCCGTTGTTTTGATTAAGGCTATGCACCTCGGTATCAAAGACAAAGTTCACACCCAATTGTCGTGCTTTTTCAGTGAGTGCGACGCAGAACTGATAGCAATCTCCAGTTTCGTCACCTGGCAGATAAAGCCCCCCCACCAGCTTGTCTCTAACATCCGCAAGTCCCGCTTCGACTTCTAGACATTGCTCTACGTTTAGCAAGCTATGCGCAATGCCACTCTCTTTCAGAAGCATCATGTCTTTTTGAACAGCGTCTAACTGCTTTTCATCTCTGAATATCTGCAGCGTGCCTTTTTGTCGTCCTTCATAAGCGAGGTTTTCGCTTTCTCTCAAATGAGTCAAACAGTCGCGGCTAAAGTTCGCTATTCGCAACATGCGGGACTTGTTCTGGGCGTACCTCTCTTCGTTGCAGTTGGCGAGCATTTTTGTCGCCCATGAAACCAGCTCAGGGGATAGTGACGGCTTCACCTTTAGAGGAGCATGCTCTTGTGTCAGCCATTTCATCGCCTTGAGAGGGATCCCTGGTGCAGCCCAGGGTGAGGAGTAACCATAAGAAATCTGCCCTGCATTCGCAAAGCTGGTCTCTTTGCCGCTCGAGCTTTGGCGCTCTATCACAGTGACAGAGTGCCCCTCTTTTGCTAAATACCATGCGCTGGTTAAACCAATGACACCACTACCAATTACGATAACGTCCACAATACATCCTTATATCCGCACTAAACCCTACCAAACTAAACATAATTAGAAGAGTCCACCAATATGAACTATGAAAATTGTTTAAAAAATCTTCGTCCTGAAAAGGTGATATTAAGCATCTGAGAAGCGTAACGCAGTGATCAATGCTTCGAAATCGCATTTAAGTATGGAAAATGAAAAGCAGCAGGTACTACGAATATACGAAACCGCCTTGGCCGAAACCGACCAAGGCAGATCTACAATTACTACCGATAGATAGAGATTAGACAGCTATCTATGCTAGTTACTTTTTGATAAACAGTGATTTAACATCAACATGTGCCCAATCACTCTCAACACCTAAAGCTGGTAGTTTGACCCACAGTTGAAGCTCATTTAGGTCTGCTACGATTTGGTAGTTGGTAAGGTCCACATCTTGGTTAGTTGGTTTGGTTACACCACCGTTTTCTTTAAAGCTTCCGTCTTCGTTGTATAACGTTAGGTCGAAGATATCGCGCATTTGTTGTGTATCCAGTTGACCTGCCTTTTCATCGTGACGCGCATTGAGGTTATCAAAACGCTTTAGCGAGAAGCTTTGTGTTTCACGTTGACCTAGACCCCAATCCGGATTCAAGAAAGTGTTCACTGTCACGAACGAGCTTGCATCTTTGTCTGCAGAGCGCAGGCGGTTCTCTTGAATGGAATTCTCATAAGCACACGCTTTGCCTTGCTGATCAGCAAGCATCCAGATAGCGGCTACATCGGTACGCGCGGCTTGGAAACGAGCGCTTAAGGCTTCAATTGAATCAGACTCAGCCATATAGTCGAACACAGAGTTCAAGAATGAAGGTTTTTCGATAGAGACAATGTTACCGCCCATTGACGTACCATCATGCAGGTCAGTGTAAACGCCTTTGTCATTGAAACCTGTTACTAGCCACTGCCAACCAGGCCAGCTCACGTTCACAATGCCGTTAGAGCCATCTGTTGGGTTATAAACTGTCGTGTAGATTGGGAAATCCAAGAATAGCTCAGCCCAGTCCATATTGCGTCCGACAAGAGCATGGCCATCTTTGGTGTTTTCACCCCAAGTCGCCAACGATGAACAACCTGAGAAAGAGTGCAGTTTACCCAAGTAGATCGCCATTGGACCGCTTTGGTCTAGCACGACCACTTTCTCAACTGGCCAGCCAGCACCGTCGGCTACACCTTGGAAATATTGCTTACGACGCAGTGACAGTGCGTTAAAGATGCGAGTACCAAACAGCTCAAATGCGTCAGCTTGCGTGATCAAGCCATGATTGATTTCTGGTTGAACGATTTTTTGGTACATCGCCTCCATGTGATCTTTCGCCAGTGCGCCATATTGACGGCCCATCTCAAACCAACTGCCTTGCAGTTGAAGGACGTAAAGCATCTCTTCGTTGGTTTCAAAAATTTTGCCGTCTTCAAATTGATTAAGCAGTGTCAGTGTTGAAGTTGTCATCGTTAGTTACCTCGATAGAACAGTATTGTGAAGTCGAGGCAGATTGTATGAATCTTGTGCAAAACTAACCAATGCACAGCGATGGATTGAGTCCTCCAATCCAATGGTTTAGTTAGCACTATAGGAGTACACCACTGGCAATCGCTGCGACCTTGTCTTAATGTGTAATGTATGACCCTTTCAAAGGTTCCCTTCGAATTGGATCTTTACGTCATGATGTTAGAGGTAATTTTTGAGCAACTTGATCGAACAATGTAACCGAGAACTCAACAAGGTAATTCGGCATTTCCCAGAGGACCAAAGGGCGAGTATCGATTGCTTACTGGCTCAGCTATTGTGTTGTGAAGTGTTCCTTATTCAAGACCCTATCCTCAATTATTTTAGGGGCAAAAGCTCGCCTTGGTACCACGTTCAGAACATACGCCGAACCTTACTCTCTAAAGGAAGAGAAGGCAGCATCAATTGTTATGAAGAACCCATCTTTCAAGGCTGGTCTATGGCAACGATTGATGATGCTCGCGTGTATGAAAAGCCGATACCAGAAAAAGTTCGCAAAGCCTATCTGGACTATCAGTTTTTCCTTGAGCAATACAAAAAAGGCGCGTACAACTAAGCCCCACCTACTCATAACGCGAAGACGCTCGGCACAATGACATAATAATGCCAAAGCACACGCCTTGCGTGATCATCGCGGTGCCACCATAGCTGAAAAATGGCAATGGACTTCCCATGACTGGCAGCAACCCGCTAACCATCCCTGTGTTGATAAAGGCATATAGAAAGAAACTCAGTGCCAATGAACCACACACCAGTCGGCTATAGGCATGATGACAATGACAGGCGAGCCAAAGTGCTCTTAAGGTGATAAATAGATAGAGCGACAGCAGCAATACACAACCAAGAAACCCCCACTCTTCCGCATAAGCAGAAAAGATAAAATCAGTATGGCTCTCTGGAATAAAGCCGAGCGAACTTTGCGTGGCATTCATCCAACCTTTCCCTGTCACGCCCCCAGAGCCAATCGCGATATGCGATTGAATGATCTGATAACCAGAGCCCAGCGGGTCACTTTGCGGGTTAAGAAACTGCACAATACGCTTCTTCTGGTAAGCCTCAATCACAAAAAACCACAGCAGCGGTATCGAGGTGGCAACAAGGGCAACAAAGCCACCAATGATCTTCCAACTCATGCCTGCGAAATAGAGCACAAATAGCATGTATATGATGCCGAAGATTGCTCCATCGAGATCAGGCTGAACAAATATCAAGCCCGCTGGTATGGCGGTCATCAAAATAGCGACGAGTAGCCTAATCCCGGTTGGTCGCGTCCCTTCATGCTGTATAAACCACGCCACCATCATGGGAATGGCCAGTTTCACCAACTCTGATGGTTGAAAGCGAAAACCTGCAATACTCAGCCAGCGCTGAGAGCCGTTACTACTATCTCCAACAAGGACAACACCAATCAAAAGTAGAATGGTAAGCAGATAAAGATAAGGAGACACGCGGCGATACTGCCTTGCCGGAATCGACGCCATGATCACAACACACAAGATGGATATCCCACAGCGCCTGAGATGGTTGGTCATGGTGGCTTCGCTATAACCGCTGGCACTCCAGATAGTAAGTGAACCAAGCAACATGATTGAGACGATCGCCAACAAGATGAGGACGTCGATTTTTGGAGTATTAAGAGCTTTCAGCATACGAATCTAGCGAGCAACGCCATTAAGACGTTGCTCATCTCTACAAATATCATGGGTAAATAGCGCCGAAAGGCGCATCTGATTAGGATTTTTTCAGGCTATTTCGATAGCCTGAAAGAACGCGGCGCAGACGCCAAGTAACAAAGGTGATGATCGCGGCGCACAGGGTCACAATAGGTGCTGCCATCAGTACCATCGTCGCGACTCTACTCACGGTATCTGGCAATGAAGGTAAGACGAATCCTACGCCCGCTAACAATGCAATCCATAGCGTTGCACTACACCAAGCGAAGTAGTGAAAACGCTGAACTTGGTGCTGACGAATCCCCATTACCATAGGCACAAGTGAGCGGACTCCCGGGACAAACCTGGCAACGAATAGCGCAATTAGCCCATGGCGACCCAAAAGGTTATCGACCAGGCGCACATTGCTCTCAGGCACTTTCGTCAGCCAGCCTTGAACAACGGGAAGTTTGTTAAGCCAACGTCCCTGCAAATAGGCAAGCCAACTGCCGACGGAGGCAGCGATGATGAGCAGCGCGAATGCGAGAAATGGGTTAAGAACCCCTACGGCAGATAAGGTTCCCACCAACACAACGACACTGTCACAAGGCAATGGCGCAGCTGGTAAAAAACTGCTTTCAAGACCAATAAATATGGTCACTAAGATATAAATCAGCACCGCGCTACCAGGCGACAGCAACGCGTCAAAGTCTTGATTCCAAATGGCAATCAAGACGTCTTGGGTCGCATCAAGCATAGTTACTCCCAACATAGTTACTAAAAAACGAAACGAGATGAATCGATGAAACGTTTAGGTTGAGAACTATCGAGAGTGAATAAAGCGAAACTGAAGGTTGGACTCGTGCCAGCCACCGAGTCGAGGGTGAGCGAAAGCCAGGTAACTTCTTGGGATCGCCCTTCTTGAAAGCGCAAACACAAACCATGAGCTCAAGGAGAGCACCAATATCAGCCAAGGCAGAGGATCTTGAGGTCGAGATTGAAGTTTTTGTGGTGGCAATCGCCAGGTTGACAGACGCAGTAGTTGATTGTCATTGGCAAGGTCAGGAACCCGCTCTGGATTCACCACCGAAGGTTGGTAAAAGTGTGTAGTCTCACCAATAGACTCTGCGACGCCGCTCAATAGCAGCATCGTTAGCAAAGTCAGCAGGAATGGGACGAGCTTTATCGGTCGCTTCACACACAAAGCCTAGTAGTGGGATCTGCCTATATGTACTGCCAAGCGCCTAAAAAAGCAATGAGAATTTAACGGCTCTAAATCCGATTAGAACTCACGATTCATCTTCGACAGACATGAGATAAGTAAAGCTTCTTGCCCCTCATCAAAATGGCGAGTGATGTCTTTAACTAAGTCGAGGTGTAATTGGTTGTGGTGACGGTGAATTGCTTGCCCCGCCTCTGTCAACCCAACCACAATTGCACGGCGATCGTTCGGATGAGGGAAACGTTCCATCAATTTTGCAGCCACTAGCTTATCGACCTGCACCGTCAGGGTACCGGTGGTGATCCCCAGTTTATCGGCGAGCTCTTTCATTCGCATGGCTCCATGGACACCCAAAACCTCTATAGTGTGCACTTGAGCCAATGAATAGCCGGTCTCTTTGACGACAGACTGCTCCCAAGACGACATCTTGTCGTAAAACTCGGTCAGTAACTGGTTTAACGTTTCTAGATTCTGCATTAAGTCGAACGTACTTCTAATGTGAGATGACTTATCTTATCAAACTTACTCAGCTTTTGTTTGTACGCCAGCAAAGAAAGCGAGTCCTTAGACACCAAGGTAATTGCCGCCGCATAGTGATGACCACTCACTCTCCAGATATGCAAATCAGCTACTTCAGCAAAGGGCTCAAGCTCTTCACGAATTTCTTCTCGATATGTTTCTTCAATGCTCTCGTCGAGCAAAATAGGGCTGGTTTGTTTTAGGAGATTTAGCGTCCATTTACCAATAACCAGGGCGCCAACGATCCCCATAAAGGCATCTAGCCAATTCCATCCATAGAGCTTACCCAGAATCAAGGCGCCAATAGCGAGCACAGAGGTCAACGCGTCCGCTAAAACGTGCAGGTAAGCAGCTCTTAGATTGTGGTCGTGATGTTGGTGTGCATGTCCGTGATCATGTGAATGCCCATGGTCATGATGATGGTGGTCGTGATGATCCCCCAGCAAAAACATACTCGCGACATTCACGGCCAAACCAATAAAGGCGACGATAATAGCTTCATTGAAATGAATCGGCTGTGGATTGAACAATCGGTGCACCGATTCGACGATCATCATAAGCGCCACAATACCCAGCGCAATCGCACTGGTATAGCCCCCAAGTACGCTAACCTTGCCCGTGCCAAAGGAGAATCTATCATTTTTCTCATGCTTCTTCGCATAGCGATAAGCAAACAAGGTGATACAAAAAGCGGCAGCGTGTGTGCCCATGTGCCAACCATCAGCCAACAGTGCCATGGAGCCGTAGATCGTTCCCGCCACGATCTCGACCACCATAGTGGTGACAGTGAGTAGTAGCACATAAAAAGTTCGTTTCTCACCTTGATGATTATGGCTAGAAAAATTGTGTGAGTGAGGCGCAGATTCAAAAGACATGGGGCACACTTTGTTTGATAATCAAAATACTTGATTATCAATTTAGTTTGACTATCAAACAAAGTCAACCGTAAGTACCTAACACCCAATAAGATTTATTGGTTGTCGTACGCCTCGCGAGAGCGATTAATCTCATCTTGATGACTTTCTGCCCACTGAACCAGGTTGTAGAGTGGCTTGACGAGATCTCTGCCTAAATCTGTCAAAGCGTACTCAACGCGCACCGGCACCTCTGGGTATACCGTTCGATTCACATACCCTTCTCGCTCTAAATCACGCAATGTCTGAGTCAACATGCGTTGTGAGATCCCTTCGATTCTCGACTTCAATGCATTAAATCGATCAGACCCATCCACCAGCGCAAATAAGATCAGCAATGACCATTTATCGCCTATCTGTGCAACAACATTTCTCACTGGGCAGTCGCTGTTGTTGTAAAACACTCGTCTCTCTGTATTCGCCATTTCGACTTTCAACCTCTATCCATTCGTTTGCCTGTTTTGCTCCAACAGTTACCAAAAGGTAACCAGCGCAGCTTTAGGTGCCTTCTTGTAGTGTAGGTTACTATTAATTACTATGGTTATCAATCTATACCAAACAAGCAACATTAGAAAGGGAGATCACCATGATTAAACGACTTACTTCACTTATGCTTCTCGTCGCAACAACCACCGTTTTTGCACAGTCAAATGACTCTGTTACGATAGATCTTGCGTCATTGAAGAAGGAAAACTGGACTGAGCAAGAAGCCAACAATGCTGCTCTGATCACTGACTTTGTACAGCACCTGATGAACGACCATGACTTTGATTATGTGATAAAGCATTACAACGACAGCGCGTATGTGCAGCACAATCGAAACCTACCAGATAAAGTGACAGGTCTCGTTGGGTTTCTAACTGAGTTTGTCGAGGAATATCCAGACTACAGCTATGATGTTAAGCACATCTATGTCGACGGCGACTATGTGATTTTTCATTCCCACGCGACATTAAATAAAGAAGACCGAGGGAATGATGAAAAAGGGATGAACATCATCGATACTTGGCGCATCGAAGATGGTCGCATTGTCGAGCATTGGGACTCCATTCAAGCACTCGACTTTTCGATGAGAGTCTACTCCCTAATCAGTGGTGGCGATATTGCCAACGAGAACGGCGTGTTCTAATAGCCGACCACTACTAAACAAGCACTCGCCTACTCACGACATTACGACGACTGCCCCCAATCCGCGCAACGCTATGGGGGCAGCATTTGCCACTCACTCTACTCTTGATCCTCAAAGCTATTCATAACTCAATATCAATAGGAATTAACTATCAAAATAATAGGGGTAAATTACTTCTGTTACTGATAATAATTATCAATAATATTCACATCAACACAGATTAGCGTTCAATGAGGGTAACGTCATGATCAAGACTATAACTTTTGCAGGCATCCACTTCACAATTGCCACCATGGTAGCTTTTGCTCTTACTGGTGACTTTTTGCTAGGTAGTCTTGTCGCCATGATTGAACCAACCATCAACACAGGTGCTTTCTACCTACATGAAAAAGCGTGGCAAAAAGTCGCCCTTTTAAAACGTCGACAGTCTATGACTCAAGTGAAGACCGCTAGCTTTGCCGTTATTCACTTCAGCGTTGCCTTCACGGTGACTTACTTGTTAACTGGGGATGCATTTATCGGTGGCTTGATGGCAACAATCGAACCAGCCATTAACTCAGTCGCCTACTTCTTCCATGAGAAAGTATGGCAGCGTAAATCTCACGAGAGCATCGATGTTAACTTCAACAAACCGGTTGCCGCATAACGGCCATCAGCGCAATACATTCAGAATAATCTATTCGAAAACCCAGGGGCATGTCATCGACATGCCCCTTTTTACATCGATCCATTAGGAAGGCAGTAAATTCAAACTCCGAAATAGTAATAGTTAACAACCTCCTATGAATAGTGCTGACATATTAGTCAATGAATCACATCAAAAACCTAATAGGGGCCAAGTCTTGCGTTTTGCCTTTCTATCTGATTCCTCTATAGTAAGACCTACCTCCAACCATGACGATGACCGATACCGCAATGAGCAGACCACTACGAATCGAATACCCTGGCGCCTTGTATTATGTCACTTGCAAAGGCAACGACGGACAACCTATTTTCCAAGATAGGGGCGATTTTGAACTGTTCTTACAGGTACTCGAGCATACTGCCCTGCGATACAATTGGCAGGTCCATAGCTACTGTTTAATGTCGAATCAATATCATGTGATGTTAGAAACACCGGATGGCAATCTGAGTATTGGTATGCGCCAGCTCAATGGTGTGTACACGCAAAGGATAAATCACAAACGAGGTCGCAGCGGACACCTTTTCCAAGGTCGTTTCAAATCGATCTTGATAGACCGAGAGGCTTACTTCTTATCTGTTAGCCGAGATATTTTGTTAAACCCAGTACATGCAAAAATGGTCGTCGATCCCGAAAGCTACCCATGGAGCAGTTGGTGCTATCTAAACGGTAGCAAACCATCACCAACCTGGTTTGATAGTAAAACTACGTTAAAGTCATTCGATAGCAGTCCATCTGCCGCGCTAACGAAGTACAAAAAGTATGTTTTGGATGGCAAAGATGAGAATCCATGGCAAAACGTGAAACGACAGATTTTCTTAGGTGATGAAACGTTTATCCGGCGCCATCTTTCTAACCTAGATGGTAGCGATATTGATCTCAGTGATATCCCCACGCCACAACGACGCTCAGCCCCTTTGACTCTAGAGGCATACGAACAGCAAGCACAAAGCCGCGACGAAGCGATTTGTTTGGCATTTCGAAGTGGCGGTTACACGCAAAAGCAAATTGGTGCACATTTTGGTCTGCACTACTCACGAGTTAGTCGTATTGTTTCTAAGTCCACGCTCTAATTGAGTATCTCTTTTGTTCGCCTCAGCGTTTGAACTGAGGCGAACAGACTAATAGCCTCTATTTCGCCTCTCCTCCTTTCTGACGGCAAGCCGTCATTGGCATTCGTGTCACTGTCCCATTGATGTTGCAATCAACCACGTAACCTAGTCTGCCACCACTTTGACTGGCGAAGGTTGTACCTGACATCAAGATCAATGCGCTTACGCAAGATAAGATAATCAATTTCATAACGACGTCTCCTTGTTGTAAAAAGACATCAGTAAGTATGAGTCAGATTCCCGCTTACACCACCTTCCATGCGAGCATCGCTAGTGCTATGCCGAGTTACTCCAACCGTTAACTGTGCGTTATCACTCACTTACTGCTTTTAACTCTATGAATGATTAGACATTTTGTTACGAATTTATAAAAGAGTGCGGTAGAATCGCCAATCCACTATTAAGAGTGTTAGCGCCAAGACTAACCCACATGTGGCATATCAGAGTAACAATAGCAGTAAGGTAATCAGATGAATCGAATTGTTCATGTACCCGCTCAGTTTTGCGAGGTGGGCAAGCATGAGACTGTCGACTATAGTGATTCGCCCGTTTGGCGAAAAGCAGGGTATTCGAAATCCGTAGTTGATAGTGTCCGTTTGGCAGAAGATCTGCAAAAAGCCGTGGAAACACTCAACCACGATGGCTATGAAGTCGTGGCCATCACACCAATTACTAGTGGTGACTATGATTACAAGGCGTTATTAGAGGCAGGTGGTCGTGGTGAGAATGGCTATGGTGGATACGGTTATGGCTATGGTTTTAGCTATACACAAGGCCTTATTGTAACAGCAAAGCGGATTCGTACTTCTTAATCGTCTCAGTGTATTTCAATCGAGAAGATTGCATACCGATTTTTACATTTTGCCACGCTCTAGTCATAGCGCTTCTGTTGATGCATGGTAGGATCATCTCAATCCAATAATCTCCTTTTTTACATCCTATTTATTGGTAATAAGGCCTACCGGTATCAGCACCCAGTAGGCCTTGTTTGTTGCTAAGGCAGAAAAGCCATTACGATGCAGCGGCGTACTGCTCCAGTTCTTGATGCGTTGCGGTCGTGATGTACTGACCATCTAGATAGAAATCAACTGATTCCTCACCACTTACGCCTACCAAGGTACGAGCTTTACCTTCCTCGTCGATAAACTCCATTTGCATGGTGTTGTTATCAAGCTTTGAAAGCTTCACTGGTGCGGTAGAGAACTGCTTACCAACTTTGTGGTTTACTTTGATGTACGCCTCAGCTGGCGTATCTGCGACGGCCTTTTTCTTGGTGATCGGGTTAGTGCCCGTCCAAAACTCGATAGAGTTAACCACAAACAAATCAGCCGCAGCCGTGATCGCGTATACCGGTGACATCAGAGTGTAAAGACCAGCACGGGCGTAACGGTTGTCGACCCCTTTTAGGTTTACTTCATACATAAGTGCACCCGTTGTTGCCATTTGACCGATACAGCCTGTCAACATTGTCGACATTAGTGCTGCAGTAATCGTTGTTTTGATCAGTTTCATTGCTTAAAAACCTCTCACTCACACTGCCAACACAGCGCAAGCAAGTTGATTGAAATTATTAGAAAAAACCAGCAATCAGTGCTGGTTTTTCATTCCCGCCACCAATAAAGGGCGCGGGATTATAACTCCAATCAAAATCGGCTCTAGGCGCATTTTTGCTGCGCTACCTGCGCATTAACATCCAAGATCCACTTTTTCAATAACCACTCACAACAAAGCAATTAAAATGTTTTAATTCAGAACGTTATACTTGGTTTCTTTATCGTTCAACTGTTCACATCGCCACGAAAAAATCACAAAATTTCAACCTGTGACAGCCATATCCTACAACAGCACCAAACTTGCCGTTCCTAAGAAGGCGAAGAAACCCACCACGTCTGTCACTGTGGTCAAGATAACCGAGCCAGCGAGTGCAGGATCGAGTTTTAGCTTATCGAGTATTAGTGGGATAAGTACCCCAAACAGCGCCGCAGTAATGATATTAACGATGATAGCCAATGCAATAGTGCCGCCAAGTAAAGGAGACTGGAACCACAGCCCGGCAACTGCGCCAATGATTGCCGCCCACAACAAACCATTGATAGCACCGATCCCTAACTCATTTTTGATCAAGGCGAATCGGTTACCTGACGTGATCTGATTTAAAGCCATAGAGCGAACCATCAACGTTAGGGTTTGGCTACCGGCAATCCCTCCCATAGAAGCCACGATCGGCATGAGAACCGCGAGTGCGACAACTTGGGCGATAACATCCTCAAACAAACCAATCGTCACTGAAGCAAGAATGGCAGTTAATAGGTTGATACCCAGCCACACACCACGCTTCTGTGAGCTTTTAAGAATGGGAGCGAATAGATCATCGCCTTCATCCATACCCGTACCAGCCATAAGGCGCGTTTCATAGATTTCACGCTGGGTACTTAATGCAAACTTCCAATCGATTTCTCCGACCAGACGTTTACGTTCATCGAGTACTGGCAACGCGGCAAATGCTGAGCGTTCCATTGCGTCTACCGCTTCGGTTAACGCCATATTGGCACTTAAAGTGTTCACATGTTCAAGCACTAACTGTTTGATACGCGCCTGTGGGTCAGCGCTTAGTAAATCGATGTAGTCCACCATGCCTCGAAAGCGTTGCTGCTTGTCGATAAGGTAGATGTGGCTTGCCGATTCGACATTGTATTTAGCAACTAAAACTCGAGCACGCTCTACGGATATGTTGAATGGGATAGCGATAACCTTACGCTCCGCCCAGCGACCTAGCTCTTCTTCTTCGTATTCGTTGGCTTGGTCATAGAGCTCGAGTTCACCTGGTTCAAGCAGCGATATCGCTTCTTCAATGATGTCGTCAGGCAGAGAGTCTGCCCATTCGATAAGTGATAGGTTGTCCAGCTTAGCGAGCGTGAGTCTCAGCTCTGTCTCTGACAAAGCATCAAGAATCGACACCCTCACTTCGCCGCGCGACTCGGTCAATACCTCGATATGACTCTCAAGAGGCAGTTCACGCCATAGCCGTACCCTTTGTTCAATTGGGAAGGCTTCAAGGATCAGAGCAATCGACGATGCGTCGAGACCTTGCTCTATAAAGCGATTGAGAATGTGCGGCTGCTGTGCCTCTTCTGCCTGTGAGATTTGCTCAATTTGAACTGACAGATCTTGGAATTCGCTCACTGCGGGCTCCCTGTAACCGTGCGCGTAATTAGAATACCTTCTATCATAGCGAATAGGTCACCAAGCCACATTCAGAATATTGATAAAGCTGAATAAATTTTAATCGTTTAGCGTCGCTTAGACTTCAATTTTCCGCGTAACTAAACACGATCTCTCCTTGAAGCATGGTCATGACCACACGAGCTTTCGCAATGCCTTCCGGAGCAAGTTTACGAATATCTTCATCTAGCAAGACCAAGTCCGCTGATCTCCCTATCGCGATGGTGCCTGTTATGTGGTCGATACCTAAGCTTTTAGCAGCATTGATGGTGTAGGCATCAATCGCAGCTTCCAATGTTGGCAATCCGCTGCTTTCCATTATCAAGCTGTTGGCGATACCCACTAACGGATTGATGTCATGCACATTCCAATCGCTGCTTAACGTGATATTAGCGCCTGTATCAAATATCGCCTTAAGGTTCATCAATCGGTGAGCTCGCATTGCTCCTATAAAAGCTTCTGCCCATGCATGATCGTTATAGGCAACGTAGTCTGAACCCACTTGGAAGTCTGCGGTAACTCCGAGTTTGTTGAACCGAGACTCATCGTTTTTATCGACGAGCTCAACATGGGTCAGAGTGTACGGCTTGTTACTTCCTTGCTGGCGAACCTGCTCAATAGCATCCAAAGATTCTCGAACAGCGCCATCACCAATTGCGTGTATGTGGGCACTATAGCCGATATTATTCAATGCCTTGAGCCAGTTGCTCACCTCTTTGGGCGGAATATAGTTGATGCCATAGGGCTTATTCGTTAAGTAAGTATCGAGATAGGGTGCCAACAGCTTAGCCGTACCATTAATGATGATGCCGTCGCTATACATCTTCACTTGGTTGATAATAAGGCGATCATGCATTGTCGGATCGCTCGAATAGATAGATTCAAGATACTTTAGCTGCGCCGTCATTTCTTCGTTTGGGTATACCCAAGGTCGAAGCGCAACGCGCGCGGTTAATGTCTGCTGGTCCTCAGCATGACGCCATACCTCATACCAGCCTCGCTTCCAATACAGCCGTCCATCACCAATGGTTGTAATACCGTACTCTGCTGCTGTTTCAAGCCCTACAAGCAAGCCCTGATAACTCTGTTCAAATTGATTATTTAGACTGTTCCAAGCAACCTCCATAACAGCATCCCCAGCGCTATCAAGCAATATGCCATTAAGCTTGCCAGAGGTTTCATCACGCAGAATGACACCGCCTTGAGGGTTAGGTGTGTCTTCAGAAATCTGAGCTAACTCTAGGGCAGTTGAGTTCACCCACATGGAATGAGAAGTTTGCTCCATTAAGATCACAGGACGATCAGGGAATATGCTGTCCAACATATCGAGCGGTGACTGGCCAGTGTCATGCGCTAAAAGCATCTCAAGTGAAAAGCCATAGCCCATTAACCAGCCTTTCGATTGTGATTGCTGTTGGCAATACCCAAGATAAGGCTTCAGTTCTAATAGCGTCACCGAAGCGCTCAACTCACAGTTACCTCCTGCCTCAGACGCAGCTTCGAGCACATGGTTATGATTGTCGATAAAGCCCGGCATCAACAGCTGTCCATTCAGGTCTATCACTTGTGTCTTATCATCAATCGATGCAAGCAGCTCCTCTGACCCGCCAATCGCAGTTATTACACCGTTTTGAATGGCCAACGCACGTGCATCTTCACTGTTATAGATCGAGCCATTGACTAAAACGATGTCTGGTGCAGCAACAGCTAATAAGGGGGTAAAGAAGCCTGACAGAACCATCGCAAAAAGCATCGATTTTTTGAACATAGCGTGGAATATATGGGTCACCATTTTGATAAAAGCCTCAAAATCCATCAATTAGACGCATGATATATAAATGCGATATTGATTCGTAAAATCAATTAGTTATATACACCGAATTGATATCAATAAAAGTACATAAGACTATTCACTTCTATGTATATAAGTGTAATGATATGTACCGGCTTATAAAAATTGAACCAATATCACAAAATAACAACGTTTGGGAATCATTCATGTGCAAGTGTAAACATGCAGTATCACTAGTTAGAGTCCGACGCAGCGTCTGGCAGAAACTCTCTGGCATCAAAGAGGTTTATCGATGCCGAGAGTGTGGAGAGAAAACCATCGTTCGCTAACGATACTGACTTACCAATAACGCTGCCTAGGTTGAAACTTAGGTGGCGTTTTTTTTCTTAGTGCGCTTTGCATTCGACCGAAGTTTCGACCCAGCATAATGCGTATTTGACTGTAGGTTTCATAGGCGAGTAGCTTCCACGCTGGTGCAGTCCAGTATCTGGTGTACATATGCTTCATGGCAGCATTCACATCAGGCGACATTTTCGTGATTTCGGAAGCAAGTGATAACGCTTCCTCTATTGGCTGATCACTGACCTTTGTCACTAGTCCATACTCGAGCGCTTGTTGCGCAGTAAGCTCAGTCCCACAAATAGAGACTAACAAGGCTTTGTCTTTTGGCATCACTTCTCTAAGTGCTATCGAGCCTGCCATATCCGAAGTTAACCCCATCTTAGATTCCATGATCGACAAGTTGGCTTCTGGTGAGCAAATACGAAAGTCGGCACCTAGCGCGATCTGCATGCCCGCTCCCCAGCAATAACCATCAATCGCTGCAATCACAGGAACAGAGAGTTTGCGCCAATTACTACTGACTTGTTGAGCACGATTAGATTGGCCGGGAAGCCATTTGAAAAGCAGCCTCACGGCATTGCTCTTTTGCGTCATCATAGATTTGAAATCTAAACCCGAACTAAAGTTGCCTCCAGATCCTGTCAAAATCACTGCTCGTAGTTGACGATCTCTTCTGAGCAAACGACTGACATCAATTAACTCATCAAACATGGCCATATCGACGCCATTAAACTTGTCTGGTCGATTGAGTGTTACGGTCACAATATCGTCTGAACGACTTACTTCAATCCTTTGATACGTCATCTTTATGATTTCCCTATAGTTGTTTTCTGACTGTAGTTATTTTTTGAAGTTATATGCTGACTTTTTAATCAGTTTAGTGAGAGTTCACGTCAACGTTAGAATATTTACTCAATAATGAGAGGTCTCACCTATTTACAGTAGGGTTACGCATTGTGTGAGATGCTGCTGATCAAGTAGCGACTTCACTACTAATTTTAAGAGGTCGGTTACGTTCTAAAGTTATAGTGCTTGTTTTATATCATTTGAGTGTTTGAATGGAGGAGCTCCATTGGATGAATAGGAAGTACAATCCATGATTACGGAAAATCAAAACTCGCAAGTGTCAAACAATGACACTCAACCCACACCTGATGCCCATCAGAGTACCGATTCAATACATGTCATCGAATATAAACCTCAGGATCCTTGGTGGTTTAATGCGATTATGGCCACGTTTACCTACCTGTTGCTGGTCTTCGTTTTACCGACTCAGTTAGCTGGTGCTGACCGTGATACATTAGCGCTAATCGACTCGATTAGCCGATTAGCTATACCCATCTCGTTGATATGGTTTACGCCTACAATACTCAACAAGCTAAAACAGTTTCGTCAAACTAAAGTGACACCAGCGTAGCCGTTGAGTGATCATTTATGGGCATCAGCAAGATGCTTGTCGGTAAAACTTTATTTTTCTAGCTTCACTTCAGAACTTTATTGATTTACAGACAGTTAGCTCTAGCACACTTCTGCCCCACTAAAAATGTGAGTGAGATCACCTTGATCGTACATTTTCATAGTGTTATCGTGGTTTGGATGACGAAAATGTGACCACAAGGAGTGTGCTTTGCCGAATATTCAAGTGAGTCGTTGGCGTGTTGAATCTTGTCCTGAAGCTTTAGAGCAAAAGATCATCTCAGCCGTCGCCTACAAGGAAATGAAGGGAACTATTTCTGATTTTGAGTTGTGTCAGATATTCGGAGAAACCGTTTGGAAGAGCGGCGATGATTACCATACTCATGCAGTATCCGTGCTTATTAACGAAGCAGAAAAGTGCTGCAGAGTCATACCAAGACAGTTAGCCTAATAGCTTTCAGTTTGCTAATAGTTTTCAGTTTGTATCAAAACTGTCTTAGTCTCATTAAAAAGGTCTACCCTCGGGTAGACCTTTTTTGTGTCACTTTACGAGACCTAATCTCACAAATAACTAGCCTTGTGAATAGATACCTTCGAGTGTTTCGTCTTTGCGCTTCCATACATCGTTTAGCCAGTGATGGAAACGGCGCTTAAATACTTTGTCGTTGAAATAGTCGCCGGTCAGGTTCTCATCCATTTCATACACGTCTATCTTCACCACTACTTTGGTGAGTTTTCCTTTTAGCATATCTTCAAACGGCTTTTCACGATTCTCTGGGTACGCCAAGGTGACGTCAACGACACCATCGAGCAAGTGATTCATCGCATTCAACGTAAAGGCTACGCCGCCTGTTTTCGGCTTAAGGAGATGGCGATAAGGTGTCTTTACCGTCGCTAGCTTGTCTGAGCTAGCTCGAGTACCCTCAACAAAGCTGATCATTGTGGTCGGGACGTGTTCAAACTTACGGCACGCTTTACGTATTGCATTGAAGTCATCATTACGACGCTCAGGGTGTTTGACCAAATAGGCTTGAGAATGACGCTTCATAAACGGCATATCTAACCCCCAGCACGCTAACCCTACAAACGGTACGTAAAGCAGGCTTTGCTTCAAAAGAAACTTACACATCGGGATTTTGTTTTTCATCACCGAGGTAATGATCACGATGTCCGTCCAACTCAGGTGATTAGACAGCAGCATATACCACTGCTCTGGAGATAACTCTTCCCCACCCTCAACTTGCCAATCAATATTATTGTTGATGTTGAGAAGCCAAAGGTTGAGCGTCGCCCATAACCACATCTGTTTGTTAGACAAACTCGTCATCAAAGTTTGGATTCGCTTCAAAGGTAAGACAAGTTTGATAATGGAAAATGTACACACAACAACCGCAGTCACCGCTGTGTTGAGGATTACCAAAAGAGAGGAAATGACCAGTCGTAGATTACCAAGCATACATTTAGTTACATCTGAAAAAGGGAGGGCAATAATAGCAACTTTTTGTCAAACGTATAGTAATGCTTTGTCACTTGCGTGGAGCTTGGACAAGCTCCACGAATAATTCATTTTATAACAGTAAGTTACTAAATCCAGCCCGCGAGATGTCCGACCAGGTAGAGCGCAATTGCAGCCATCACACCCGCTACAATGTCATCGATCATAATACCGAGACCACCATGAACGCGCTTATCTAACCACCCTATCGGCCACGGTTTTACCATGTCAAAAAAGCGGAATAATACGAAGCCAGTAACCAGCCATTTCCAATCATCGACAGGCAGCTTTAGTGCAGGGACGATTGCCATGGTAATCCAAAAGCCAGCAAACTCATCCCACACGATGGAGCCGTGATCATGCACGCCCATATCTTGAGATGTCACATCGCAGATCTTGATACCTATGATGCATGCCAGTACGACCGCAATGAGATAAACACTAAGAGGCAGTTGAACTAGCAGCAAATACAGCGGAATCGCGGCAAGGGTTCCCATGGTGCCTGGAATAATTGGTGACAAACCACTGCCAAAGCCAGTTGCCAGCAAGTGCCATGGATTTTTAAGTGAGATTAGGTCGAGAGGATTACTCATTGATTTCCCTTAAAATGATCGAAGCCATCAAGTTGCCAGCTCACTGGCGCGTCATTGTTATGCAGTTCTAACTGACCAGTCCCAGTGATCTGCCCAATACAGGTGAATGGCGTGGTACTCAGCGCGACTTCTAACTGCCCACGGTTTGCTTCAGGCACTGTAAAGCATAGCTCGTACTCTTCACCGCTGGTTAATGCGTACTGCTGCGCTTCTTCCGTTCCGCCGACGAATCGCACCAATTCATCAGAAAACGGCAGTTCAGCAACATTCAATCTTGCGCCGACATTTGAACGCTTAAGGATATGCCCCAAGTCAGAAACAAGGCCATCTGAAATGTCGATAGCGGATGAGGCAATATCGCGCAGCGCGAGACCCGCGAGCACACGAGGTGTCGCTTCAAAATGGCGTCTTTGCAGTTCGCTATTAAGCTCTCGGTCACCGCTGATGTTCTTCTCTAGAATCACATCCAGACCCGCTTTCGCATCGCCAAGCTTTCCGGTTACGTATATCCAATCACCAGACTCGGCACCGTGCCTCGTTAGTGCTTTACCTTCTGGCACTAGCCCTTGGACTGTCAGTGTAATCGTCAATGGTCCTCTCGTGGTATCCCCGCCGATTAATTGAATTCCGTAGTAATCCGCAAGCTTGAAGAAGGCAGAAGAGAAACGCTCTAGCCAAGACGCGTTCATCTCAGGAAGCGAGATGCCCATGGATACCCAAGCCGGAGAAGCGCCCATTGCGACAAGGTCGCTAATATTAGAAGCAAGCGCTTTATGGGCGATATGTGCAGGATCCGCGTCGGCTAGGAAGTGAGTACCCGAAACTAGAGTATCAGTGCTAATGGCAATGTGAGAGCCGTTTGAGGGTGCAACGATGGCGCAATCGTCGCCTTGAGCCAGGACTACGTCCTTTCGGCTTTGCTGTTTATGAGCAAAGTACTTGTCGATTAAGCTAAATTCACCAGACATCGTGTCGATTTCGTACTGAAAAGGTGGAAAGAGTATATAAAAAAGGCCAGCAAATTGCTGACCTTTTTACGAATAGACAAACTTTGTTTCGTTACTTCTTACGAACGTGCGGTGCGGCTTTATCTAGCACACCGTTAACGAATTTGTGGCTGTCTTCAGCTGCGAATACTTTTGCAAGTTCGATAGCTTCGTTAATAACCACTTTGTAAGGTACGTCTTCACGGCTTGTCATCTCGTACATCGCTAGGCGAAGTAACGCAAGTTCCATCATATCTAGATCTTGCATTGGACGAGAAACAAATGGACGTAGCTTGCTGTCTAGTTCCGTGTGATTCAACGCGACACCCGTGAGTAGGTCACGGAAATATACAACGTCAGTCTCTGGCGCAGTCAACGCAGGCTCAGCAGCATGATGCTCTTCTTCATCATACTTACCACCTGATAAGAACTGTTCTTCAACAGTGGCAACATTTTCTTTAGTAATTTGCCAAGAATAAATTGCTTGCAGAGCAAATTGACGTGCATTACGACGTGCGGCTGGTTTCACACTGGCCCCCATTAGGAATCGATTTCAGAAAGAACGTTGATCATTTCAAGCGCGCTTAGTGCAGCCTCTGCACCTTTATTACCAGCCTTGGTTCCTGCACGCTCGATAGCTTGATCGATGGTATCAACAGTCAATACACCAAAGGCTACTGGTAGGCTATATTCCAGAGACACTTGTGCAAGACCTTTATTACACTCACTACAAACATAGTCGAAATGTGGTGTACCGCCACGAATGACTGTACCTAGCGATACGATTGCATCAAACTTGCCAGTTTTTGCAACACGTTGAGCAACAAGAGGTAGCTCAACTGCACCTGGGCAGCGTACAACCGTGATGTTGTCTTCGCTCACTTGACCGTGACGTTTCAAAGTATCGATAGCACCCGATAATAGGCTTTCATTGATAAAACTATTGAAACGAGAAATAACAATAGCAATCTTTGCGTTCGGTGCTGGGAAGCCACCCTCGATAACTTTCATATGCTTTCCTTATAAACTATGTTCATCGCGCGAGAATCGACGGATTCTAGCACAAGTCATTTATTAATATCTACCGCTAACTTTGCTCAAACAAGGCTTTAGCAAAGCGTTTAAAAACGAGGTGCGGACTCAATGAGAAAAAGCCTTTGCTTATCAGAAGCAAAGGCTTAATAAATTACTCGGTTACGTATTCCGTTACTGTCAGACCGAAGCCACCCAATGCGTGGTATTTTTTATCAGCCGACGACAATAGCTTCATTTCGTGGACGCCAAGATCAGCCAGAATTTGCGAACCAACCCCTACGCGACGTGATGTGCCCTGCTTTTTCGCCATTGTTGGCGCAGTGCCACTGTCTTGTTGCTCAAACATCTTGATTTTATGAACCAGGAGCTCGGTACTCTCTTCGTTACCAAGAATGACCAACACACCACCTTCATCACCAATACGCTTCATCGCTTTATCTAGCGTCCAACTGCGGTCGGAGTTACGATTTGAACGCAGAATATCAGTGAATGTGTCTTGCAAGTGAACACGTACTAACGGCGTTTTCGCTGTCAAATCTCCTGCACACATCGCATAGTGGATTTGGTTGTCGATCGTATCGCGATAAGTAACAAGCTCGAACTCGCCAAATTCAGTTGGCAAATGACATGCTGCAACGCGCTCAATGGTGGTCTCGTTGTTGTTACGGTATTCGATTAGATCAGCAATCGTGCCAAGCTTGATGTCATGTTTTTCAGCAAATACTTCAAGGTCTGGGCGACGTGCCATGGTGCCATCGTCGTTTAGGATCTCAACGATTACCGACGCTGGCTCAAAGCCCGCAAGCTTAGCAAGGTCACAACCCGCTTCAGTGTGACCTGCACGGGTCAGAACGCCACCATCTTGCGCAGCAAGTGGGAAGATATGGCCTGGCTGAACAAGGTCTGCAGCCTTTGCATCTTTGGCAACAGCAGCTTGCACGGTGCGAGCACGGTCTGCGGCAGAGATACCTGTCGTCACGCCCTCGGCTGCCTCAATAGACACAGTGAAGTTAGTAGTGTATTGAGCGTTGTTGTCTTGCACCATAGGTGACAGACCCAGTGATTCACAACGCGCTTTGGTCATAGTTAAACAGATGAGACCACGACCGTGTGTCGCCATAAAGTTAATGGCTTCAGGGGTAATCTGCTCAGCGGCCATAATAAGGTCGCCTTCGTTTTCACGGTCTTCATCATCCATAAGGATGACCATTTTTCCTAAACGAATATCTTCGATGATTTCTTGCGGCGTACTAATTGGCATTTCACGTTCCTGTTGTTGCGCTCGTTGTTATATTGGTTTGGCAATATTACGCAAAACCGTTTTGTTGTAAGAATTCCATAGTGAGTCGAGACTCAGGCTCATTTTGCGCCTGAGCATTGAGTAAACGCTCCATATAGCGCGCTAGAACGTCGACCTCTAGATTGACTTTTCTTCCTACCTGGAAGTGGTCGATCGTCGTCTCTTCAGTGGTGTGCGGCACTATGGTTAGCTTAAAAGCATCTTTGCGCAAATCGTTCACGGTCAGGCTAATACCATCGACAGTAATGGAGCCTTTTTCCGCAACATATTTACTCAGCTCAGAAGGCATTTGAACCCAAAACTCAATAGCGCGGCCTACGTGTTGTCTATCGACAATCTCGCCGACACCATCGACGTGTCCCGATACAATATGACCACCAAATCGAGTTGTTGGCAGCATCGCCTTCTCAAGGTTTACTTTATCGCCCACGCGATAGTCAGCAAAACCGGTTTTATTGAGTGTTTCTACCGACAAATCAGCTTGATAACTCGTCTCTGAGTAGTCAGTAACCGTCAGGCAAACGCCATTAGTGGCAATACTATCGCCGAGCTTTACATCGCCCATGTCCAGCTTGCCGACTTCGACTGTCACGCTGATATCTTCACCCTTCGGTGTAATGGCTTTTAACGTGCCAACGGCTTCTATAATTCCTGTAAACATCTTCTAATTCTTTGTTAGCTGTGGCGTGGCAACGATTCGGATATCTTTGCCCACCATACGAATATCTTTAATATTGAGGTCGATAACGTCTTGCATCTCTTCAAGACCGAGCGCACCGATCAGTCCTCGACTATCTGCACCCATAAGCTTAGGCGCTAAATAAACAATAAGCTCGTCGACAAGTTGCGCTTGCATCATTGAGCTCGCCAGCGTTGCGCCCGCTTCGACCCAAACATGATTAATCTGGTGCTCCGCTGCCAAGGCGTCTAGCGTTTTAGCGAGATCAAGCTGCTCATCGCTAGTCAGTGAGATATCAAGATCACCCCCCTGATTAGCGACTCGGATGATAGGACCTGTCGATTGAAACAGTTTCAGTTCTTCGGTTAGCTGATGATGTCGGTCCAAAATCACACGCGTTGGTTGGCGAAGCTCCTCTCGCTCTATCGTCTCTTTTACCTGACTTGGTAGCTCGTCCCAGCGCACGTTTAACGACGCATTATCGTCGATGACGGTTTTGCTCGTTGATAGGATTGCGCCAGCTTGCGCTCGATATGCTTGCACATCTTTTCTTGCTTCTGGTCCAGTAATCCACTGACTTTTGCCATTCGCAAGTGCAGTCTGACCATCTAGGCTGGCTGCCATTTTTAGCTGAACGAAGGGACGCTGGATTTCCATCTTCTTGAGAAAACCCGGATTAAGCGCTCGTGCATCTTGCTCAAGCAAGCCAACATGCACCTCTATACCTGCTTCTTTAAGCATGGCAAAACCGCGCCCCGCAACTTGCGGGTTAGGATCAGACATAGCGCACACCACTTTCGCAACGCCCGCTTTAATCAAACCTTCGGCACAAGGTGGAGTGCGACCATAGTGTGAGCAAGGCTCTAACGTTACATAAGCCGTTGCACCTTTGGCTTTGTCACCAGCCATACGCATCGCATGCACTTCGGCATGTGGCTCACCGGCTTTTTTATGGTAGCCGTGACCGACAATCTCATCGCCGAGCGTAATCACGCAGCCCACGTTAGGGTTTGGCGCTGTGGTAAAGCGTCCTTTTTTCGCAAGGTCTATCGCTAAACTCATCATTTGATGGTCGATAGCGCTAAACTGACTCATAGTGATCCATACCTATCGTTGAGTGGGGTAAACCGTTAATCTTCTAAGCGAGCGATCTCTTCACCGAACTCGCGAATGTCTTCAAAACTACGGTATACGGATGCAAAGCGAATATAGGCTACCTTGTCTAACTCTTTCAGTTGAGTCATCACCAAGTTACCAATCATCTCACTCGGCACTTCGCGCTCACCGGTGGCACGAAGCTGAGATTCAATGTGACTGATGGCTAGTTCAATAGAGTCGGCGCTCACGGGGCGCTTCTCTAGAGCACGCTGAATGCCACCTACCATTTTATCTTTGTTAAAAGGCTCTCGGTTACCATTGGATTTGATCACTTTTGGCATCACGAGTTCAGCACTCTCAAAGGTGGTGAAACGTTCATTACACGCCAAGCATTGGCGGCGACGACGCACCTGATGGCCATCAGCGACCAGTCTGGAATCGATGACCTTTGTGTCATTTTCAGAACAAAATGGACAATGCATAACACCTCCTATGGTTTAGACCACAGTTTAGCGAAATTTAACCTATTAAGAAATCTACTATTTGACCAGTCAAGTAACGCAATTAGGTGTAATCTTGGATGGCGTCACACTCTTGCCAATCAAATTCGCGAACCAAGCTGCGCCACACGGAATCGAAACTCGCTTTGATGACTACTGGTTCCTGCGTAATTGGGTGTTCGAACTCAAGACAAGACGCGTGCAAGAGTAATCGACGCGCATCATAGTGGTCACGGAACAAACGATTGTGTCTGCCATCACCATGAGTAGTGTCACCGATAATCGGATGACTCAAGTGGTGCATATGGCGACGTAGCTGGTGCTTTCGACCTGTTTTTGGCTTCATCTCCATTAGACAGTAGCGACTGGTTGGGAAGCGCCCTGTTGAGTGAGGAACCTCAACCTTGGCAAGCGGCGCATAAGCGGTGACGGCTGGCTGCGCTTCTTTGTCTTTATCAGCAAATTTATCGGCGATCTTATCCAGCTCAACCTTAAGCGCGTAATCCAACACATCCCCTTCTTCAATCCAGCCGCGGACAATCGCATGATAGGTCTTCTGGATATTGTGCTCAGCAAACATTGGCATCGCTTTTGAGGCGATTTCACTTGATAAAGCGAATAGCAACACGCCTGAAGTTGGCCTATCTAAACGGTGCAAAGGAAAAACGTGCTGCCCTATCTGATCGCGCAAGGTTTGCATCACAAATCGAGTTTCATTCTTATCGAGCCATGAGCGATGCACTAACATACCAGCAGGCTTATTGACGGCAATCAGATAGTCATCGCGATACACGATTTCAAGAGGCTCGATTTGAGTTTCTTCTTGAACCGATTCAATAGATTCACTCATTTCGCTGCCTCATCTATCTGCTTTAACACTAATAAGATCTCATTCAGTTCACTGCGCTGCTTCCAAACTTCTTCGAAGTAAGGGGTGATCTCAAAACCTTTGGGCAAGTCACTTCCCGATTGGAGTAGCACTTCCATTCGTTCAATAAAAATCCATTGCAACCACTCGTGAGGCTCCAATGTGTCTACGGCAAACGGTTGTTGACTGCCAAGTGCTGTCACATCTGGAGATTGCTGTTGCCACAGTGAGTGCTTTTTAAGCAGCTGTTTCAGCTCAATAAGTAATAACTTCATAATTCTATGGGGATCGAGACGAACAGATTCACGACTTTCACTCATCGATATTGAAAATGCTCGTTAATGACTTGAAAATTGGCGATAGAATACCATTTATTGTTCTATACCCAAACCGTACTAGGAACCCCTCCATGGAAACCATTCATACTTTGACGGATCTGTTGCTCAACAGTGGCTGCCAATATCATATTTACGATATCTCTCGACGCGTACAACTGATTGATAATGAACAGTTCGCCGCCGTTGAGCGAGCCAATCAGCCCTACCCGTATCCGATTCAAAGGCAAGCTCAGTTTGCTATTGCTTACTGGAATGAAGAGAAACAGCCTTGGATTTGGTTCCTTAAATTCCAGCTTGATGAGCGTGGTTTGCTAAGCCAAGGCGATGTCGGCCAGTTTCTAAAGTACGTTCTGGAAGCAATGGGGACACGTCTTGGTAAAGAGATGAGCGAAGAGCAACAACAAAAGCTCTCAAACAACCCATTTACGTTTAAGCCAACAGACGACAAGTTAGCTGTCTTCCATAGCCTATTGAGAGCAGAATTGGATCTGACCACCAGCCAATACTATCAGCATGCACGTGACTACTTCCGTGGCGACCTTGGCTGGGATAACTGGCAAACGGTTGGACTGCAAGGCATCACGGATATGGCAGCGAGGCTTGGGCAAGAAGAAAATGGCCGCTTGATCCGCACTAGTTTACGTCACCTTGCCAGCGAGCCCCGCTATGCTCTACTTGGCGCACTTGAACATGTGGCGTTGCCAGAAAAGCTCTCTACAACGCTGCGCGAACTTGCTCAATTTGAATGTGAGTCCGATGAACCGGATCTGTTCTTATTAGCGGCCTATGCCCGCGCGCTATCGGGTGGCAAGCCTGAACAGCTAGAGTCTTTAGTGTCAGAAATTTTGGCCAGTGCGCGTTTGAGTCATCAAGAAGTGCTGATAGCCATTGCAGGCCGTGCATGGCAGCCTCTGACTACTCCAGCCTTAGCCGAGAAGTTCTTGGTACGTTTAGCTCAAACGGGTAACCAAGGCTTGTTTAATCAGTTATTTGCCGATCTGGTGATGATGCCGAGCCTGCGTTTGGTGCTTTTGCCATTGCTGCACTCTAGCCCATCACCAGAGCTGGCAACAGCATTGGTCGCACTGCAACAGGCGGCAACACAAGGAAAAACTCACTAGGAAGGTGAAATGATAGATAATCTTTTGATGATATTGGCGCTGAGCATGTTCTGCTTTGTATTTTGGCAGCAGCGGCGTCAATCTGAGATTGCTAAAGCGGCGGTGACACGTCGCTGTAAAGAGTTAGATCTACAAATGCTGAGCGTTTCGTTTGGCGCGCACAGGCTAAGAGATGCCAACGGCCGATTCGGTTGGCATACTATTTATGAGTTTGAGTTTTCAGCGCTTGGTGACGACTATTATCAAGGTAAGCTGGTGATGAAAGGCTTCCATGTGCTGAATTTTCACTTTCCGGCACACCGAATGTAGATTGGAACTGATAGTACGGACCATGCTCATCTTCCGCTTGTCCGTACTGCTCAAACCCGAGTTTACTCAGCAATCGAATCGAAGAAGCGTGGTCAGTATCGACGTTCGCTTCAAGCCTCTTAAGTCCTAATGTATGAACAGCATCGGGAATAAACGCTCTTAATACCTCTGTTGCAATCCCTTTGTTCCAGTATTGCTTATCAAAGATATAGCCTATCTCTCCTTCACCTTCTGCTCCACGCTCAATGAAAATATGCCCCATATAATCGCGCGTACGCAGATCCAGTGCCGCCATCGCATAGAACTTTGAATCGCTCAGTATGGATTGAAACAATCGGCGCGCAGTGGCTAGGGTATGAGGACCATTCATGTGTTTACGATTTTTCGCGCACACGTTAAGCATCAGAAAATCCGACTCTAAATAGTCGGTATAGGGGACGAGAATGGTTCTGCGAGTAACTATTGTCATTGACTTCCTTTTCGTAACTAAATACCCAAGTAACCTGATATAGGCTTTAGACTCTGTGTTCTTTAGATTAAGTGCGACACTTGCATGAGAAGTATGAAAGTTAGGGTTTATAAATAAGAAAAGCCCCAACACTTGCGTATTGGGGCTATAGTCTTACTCGCAGCAGTCCGGCTACTAAAAATGCTCCATGCATCATCCGTAATAGTGGCTGAATCCTTCAGCTATATCCATTCGTCGCCGTCCTAGCGGTGTCCATCTCATCCAATGACGCTAACCATCCCAGTCAGCTCGCTTCACTTGTTCCTTGAGCGGTGTCCTTGACCATCATCCTGATGGGGTTCCTACACTCTTCCTGAGCGTGTCCATTTCCTTAAAAATCACCGTCCTGATGATTGTTCGCTTCCCGCGCTATCCTAACTTCCTTGCTGGTTACGTTTCCCTTGGTAACCAAATCTTCTTCCTGAAGATGACCTTCCAATGTCATTCCTGTTCCGTGTCAGCATCCTTCCGACAGGTTCTAATTTACCCTAATGGCGATTCTGGACAATCTACCCAATACAATTTTTTTTGCATCGACACTGTTAAAATAAGGTTAATTATCTTATTAAACATATGCTTAAGTATTTTTTCTTCCAAATTTCTGGCGATCTTTTCTCTTTATCTCACAGCTCGTGTGAGAGATCTCGCACAGTGCGTTTCCAAATTGGCTAATGTCTTAGATTTACTCGCTTAAAGTGACTGGTGATGCTCGTCACATAAGCTCCGCCTGTACCTCCCTTAGATTCGAAGGTACTATTAACGGAAAGCCTATTTAACGGAATAACCACCATGATTACCAAAGATGTCTCTGCTGAGATTGAAGCTGCAATCAGCTCATTGCACGCCGAGGGAAAAGAGCCGACCGTCGCCCTAGTAAAAGCGCGTTTGAAGACAAAAGTACCTATGCCTGCGCTGATCACTGTGATCAAATCTTGGAAGAGCAGTCAGCACGTACCTAAAGTAGAAATCGCAGCTGAAAAGGCCGAGCAACCTCTCGAGCTAAGAGTGAAAGAATTAGAACAGCAAGTTGCCGCGCTAACTCAGCGATTAGCTGCATTGGAGCAATCTCGTGACTGAGCCGTTAAAACAAGCTGTTAAGATTTGGGTCGATGCCGATGCGTGCCCAAAAGTGATTCGAGAAACACTGTGCCGCGCAGCCGAGCGTACTGGCTTAACCTGCACCTTTGTGGCTAACCACAGTGTGCCCGTACCGAAACGAGACAATATCCACTCACTGACCGTACCTGCTGGGTTTGACATTGCGGACAATGAAATCGTGAAAAGAGTCAACGCCGGTGACTTGGTTATTACCTCTGATATTCCTTTGGCAGATGAAGTCATCACAAAAAACGCTGTGGCGCTCAGCCCACGCGGTGAGCTTTACACCAAAGATACGATTAAGGCACGCCTCAATATTCGTGACTTTATGGATACCATGCGCTCGAGTGGCGTTCAAACTGGCGGTCCTGCGCCACTTGGGCAAACAGAGCGCCGCGAGTTTGCTAATCATTTGGATAGGTTCCTGGCAAGAGCTACTCGCTAGGTTGAGTTTGCTATCTCCAGACAAAAAAAGAGTCAGTCGATATTCGACTGACTCTTTTAGTATTCAACCTAATTTAAGCTTAAGGACGCGGTAAGTAATCCGCTTTACCCACCCACTTGTAGCTAGTCAGCTCTTCTAAGCCCATAGGGCCGCGAGCGTGCAGTTTCTGCGTCGATACCGCAACCTCGGCACCAAGGCCAAATTGAGCACCATCAGTAAAGCGTGTGGAGGCATTCACGTACACAGCGGCTGAGCCAACAGAGTTAATGAACTTCTCTGAGTTAACCAGGCTATTGGTCATGATAGCGTCTGAGTGGCTAGCGTTATGAACGCGCATGTGATCAATGGCTTCTTCAACATCTGCCACGACTTTCACACCTAAGGTGAAACTTAGCCATTCGGTATCGAAGTCACCTTCGCCCGCATCGCGCAGATCCTCAGCGCCTGCCAAGATAGCTTTCGCCTTTGGCTCTGCAACTAATGATACCTTGCCTTTAAGACGCTCAGCGATCATAGGTAAGAATTCACCCGCAACTTTCTCGTGCACCAATAGAGTGTCTAAAGAGTTACATGCCGATGGACGCTGTACTTTTGAGTTCTCAACCACATCCAAAGAGCGAGCGAGGTCAGCGCTGTCATCCACGAAGATATGACTGATACCAAAGCCACCGATGATAACTGGGATGTTGCTGTTCTCTTTACACATTTTGTGTAGACCAGCACCACCACGCGGGATGATCATATCCACGTAGTCATCCAGTTTAAGCAGCTGCGAGACAAGTTCACGGTCCGGTTTTTCGATGTACTGTACCGATGCTGCAGGCAGACCCGCTTTATCAAGCGCCGACTGAATCACTTTAACCAGTTCCATGTTGGAGAAGAAGGTCTCTTTACCACCACGTAGGATGCTAGCATTACCTGTTTTTAAACATAGCGCTGCAATGTCGATAGTCACGTTTGGACGCGCTTCATAAATCACGCCAACCACACCAAGTGGTACACGGCGACGTGAAAGGCTCATGCCATTCTCAAGCACTTTACTATCAATCTCACTGCCTACAGGATCAGACAGGGTGATAACGTTACGAACGTCATCAGCGATACCTTTTAATCGCTGTTCGTTCAGCAGTAGGCGGTCAAGTAGTGCCTCTGTCAGACCGGCTTCACGGCCTAGGTCGATATCTTTCGCGTTAGCTGCCAAAATGACGTCTGCATTCGCTTCAAGTTCATCGGCGATGATTTGCAGTGCGCGATTCTTTTGCGCCGTTGACGCAGTCGCCAAAGCAAAGCTAGCTTGCTTCGCGTTTTGGCCTAGTTTAATCATATCCATAACGGTTCCCTTTATTCTTAATCTTGAATGACGACCATATCGTCGCGATGAATCACTTCTGCACCATAATCATAGCCGAGCGTATCCGCGATTTCTTTACTGTGCTTGCCCGCTATTTTGGACAAGTCTGCGTCGGAGTAGCCACAAATTCCTTTTGCCACTAAAGCTCCGTCATTGGTCGTCACACGTACCACTTCACCACGAGCGAAGCGGCCTGAAACTTTTATTACCCCTTTGGCAAGTAGGCTACTGCCTTTGCCAATCACTGCATTCACCGCACCTGAGTCGATAACAATGTTACCGGTTGCGGCAGGACCTGCGAGTATCCAACGTTTACGATTTTCCAATGCCTCTGGCAAGGGTAAGAAACGAGTACCTTGAGGCTCATCGGATAGCGAATCAAATACCACGTTTTCTGCGCTACCCGCTGCAATGATAACTTCGATACCTGCGCGGCGCGCAATATCTGCCGCTTGCAGCTTCGTCGCCATTCCACCTGTACCAAGTGTCGTACCGCTACCACCTGCTATTTTACGAAGCGTCTCATCAATAGTCGTCACTTCGCGAATCAGTTCAGCATTCGGGTCTTTACGCGGATCGGCAGTAAACAAACCACGCTGGTCAGTAAGCAACAACAGCTTATCTGCACCACACAAGATGCCGACCAATGCCGATAGATTATCGTTATCGCCAACCTTGATCTCACTCGTCGCTACCGCATCGTTTTCGTTGACGACAGGGATGATGTCATTTTCAACCAAAGCGTTGATCGTATCGCGTGCATTAAGAAATCGCTCACGGTCCTCTAGATCGGCGCGCGTTAGCAGCATTTGCCCGATTTTAAGCCCGTAGATAGCAAACAAAGACTCCCAAACCTGAATAAGTTGGCTTTGACCAACGGCTGCTAATAGCTGTTTGCTCGCCATCGTTTTGGGAAGTTCGGGGTAACCTAGGTGCTCGCGACCAGCCGCAATAGCACCTGACGATACCATCACTACTGAGTGGCCAAGCTTTTTAAGCTCAGCACATTGTCTGACGAGTTCAACCATATGCGCTTTGTTAAGCGCTAGGGAACCACCTGTTAGGACACTGGTACCTAACTTCACCACTACCGTTTTTTTGTCGGTAGATTGACGAGTATTATCCGTTGTCATCTCTGCTTGTTTGACGTGAAAAGTTTAATAGGGAGTGATGTTTTAGCAATCAAACATCATTTGTACAAGTAAAAAAGCGGTAGGAAGGGAAAAGAGGCGCAAAAAAGGTCTCAATGCTGATTTGATAGGCATTGAGACCGGATTTCTAGTACTAAACGAACTCTACTGAATCATCGTGAATTGACACGCTCAGCTCGAACTTCTCACTGAGTGTCTTCACCAATTTTTCATGAAACACTTCTTGCGTTCGATTTATCTCACTAACTGCCGATTTTGGTGCAGATTCTAAAATCCATTCACCCGTCTGATTGTAACGGCCGATCTGGTACGTCGCTTCAAACTGGTCTTCAACTAAGGTTAAGTCTAACCACCAGCCCCAAAACTCTCGATCTTCTGGAGACTTGGTGTCATCAACGCACACAGACAGGCAATCAAAATGATATGCACCGTCTTTACATAAGGTTTCTCTCAAATATGGTCCGATAGCTTTTAAGGCTGCAACTAAGCGATAATGAGTAGGGTTTTTAGCCGCTTCTGACATAGTGAAACTCCGTTTCTATATGAAAATAGTTGTAAAGATGAAATAGCGATAATTCTTATAGGATAATTATAGTTTTATCATATGCTTGATTACATACTGATTTCATATTTAACTAATTCCACACAAATGTCACCTTAAAAGTTCGTCCTCCAACCACTTAATCGCCATTTCGAGGGATTGCGCATACCCTTTTGCAATGCCCTTCGACGGAATCTGTTTCGACTTTCCATACTGGCTAAACATAGCAAGCAGGCGGTTGTCTGATATCGGCGAGACAATATCGCCTTCCATACTCATCGCCAAGATAGGCACTTTAGTGCGACGTGACGACAAGAACCCTTGCACTTTAAGTGACCAGGCCGTGAGTTGCCCTGCCAGACTATTAATATCCACTGCATCTTTACCAATGCGAGATGCCAACATATCTAGGTACATCTTTGGCATAGATTGGATGATTTGCGGAGAAGCCAAGCAGTGATGGATTGGCGCTCCAAGTGTTACGCAGGCTTTGATTTTTTCTGGCTCTAGAAATGAGAGGCGAGCCATAGCATTACCACCGAATCGGAAACCCAGCACCCCTACTTTGAAATGGTCGACCCAAGGAATATTAGGAAGCTCATTTAACACAGCCTGGTGCAGACATGACGTATCCTCGGTCAGCGGCCAATGAGAGCTGTGCCCTATTGATGGCATATCGACAGTCAGCATAGCGATACCCGCCGGCGCTAGATAATCTCGGAACAAACGCCACATATCTGTTTGCAGAGAATCAAGGCCTGCACTCACGATCACAACAGGTTGGGGTTTTTCAGTGCTCACCAAGTGGAGGTTGGCGGTAATCCGCTTATTTTTATATGGGACCTCTACCTGCTTGATAATATGACTGGTGTGTTTGGCCGCTTCGTTGTAAGCGTTATTCGCCAACACTTGAGCCTGCAAGGCTAGGTTGTCATTTTTCAGGTGTGGGTAGCCAGCGATACTAAAGCTCAATGAGGCCTTAAACAGCTCTTCTGCTGCAGCATCACCTGTAAGGTCGTTGGCTCGCTTTTGGTGAAGCATCCCAAGCTTGGTCCACTCATAGTTCCAGTTACCGCCGTGGTAGCCCATAACCGTATCGAGCCACTCATCTATTGTTCTTGAGTGATCAGAAGACGCAATTTTGGCAAGTGTCTCTTCCAACTCGATAGGGTCAATACCTTGCCATGCCCATTGCAGACGCAACAGGTTCCGGTACCAAGAACTCGGGTTCTCAGCGCGGCGGCGCTCAAGAATTTCCATGCTACTTGGCATATATCGAATGAGATGGGAGGTTTCCTTTGCTTGTTTGTTCTTTTCAAACAAGGTTTCGGAGATATTTTTACTGACTTCTTCAGACATACGCGCACCAACTATTACGATTACAGCATCAATATAATCGAATAATCATCATTATTCAGGGGTTTTATCGACATTTTAACGTGGTTCTATCGCTGTTAGTGACTTGGTTTGTTAAATATCTGAAATCCATGTTTCAGGGTTGACGACGGTTGATTGCAAATATGCTGGATTTCGAGCAAAAAAAAACCGCAACTTGGAAAAGTTGCGGTTTTTTTAAACATCACTGTTTACTTTTGCTTACGGTTAATTGGCTCAACGTAAGACAGTGCCATATCCCATGGCTGCTCGATCCAACAATCTTGGTCGATATCAACAATGTACTCGTCAACTAGCTCTACACCAGCTGGCTTAGCGCACACGGTTACTAGCTTAGCTTTCGGGTACATCTCACGGATTTTGCGTGCTGTGTCGCCGCTGTCCACAAGATCATCAACGATTAGGTAACCTTCACCGTCGTGCTCTGGAGCTTTAAGTACAGTCATATCACGTTGGTGATCGTGGTCGTAACTTGAGATACATACTGTATCTACATAACGAATACCTAGCTCACGAGCTAGAATCGCTGCTGGCACTAGACCGCCACGACTTACACCGATAATGCCTTTCCACTGTTCCGCTGGCATTTGACGCTCAGCGAGTTGACGGCAATATGCGTGCATATTGTCCCAAGTGATGATGAATTTGTTAGCCATAATAATAACCTAATTAAACCGTATTCGAGACTTAAGCAGCCACAATGTACTTGATGACAAAGATTGCAGACATTACCCAAACACTCATGGATACGTCGCGACCTTTACCACTCAGTGCTTTAATAGCAGCATAAGCGATGAAGCCAAGTGAGATACCTTCTGCAATTGAGAATGTGAAAGGCATCAGCAAACAAGTCACAACAACCGGCGCCGCTTCAGTAATGTCTCTCCAGTCAATACCGACTAGACCTGACATCATTAGAATTGCTACATAGAATAGCGCACCCGCAGTTGCGTAAGCTGGGATCATACCCGCCAAAGGCGAGAAGAATAATGCAAGTACAAACAAAATGCCAACAACTACTGCAGTCAGACCAGTACGACCACCTGCTGCAACACCAGCAGTACTTTCTACATAAGAAGTGGTGTTTGATGTACCTAGTAGCGCACCTACTGATGTTGCTGTTGAGTCAGCCAGTAGTGCTTTATTTAGACGTGGGATTTTGCCGTCTTTACCGATAAGGTCAGCTTTTTGCGCTACACCAACTAGCGTGCCCGCCGTGTCGAACAAGTCAACAAATAGGAAAGCAAACACAACAGAAATCATACCTATCTCGAACACAGCCGAGAAATCAAGCTGCATGAAGGTTGGCGCGATGCTTGGTGGTGTAGACATGATGCCGCCCCACTGAACGTCACCAAAAATCAGACCAAGACCTGTTACGGCTAGAATCGCAATCATTACCGCACCTTTCACGCCACGGTGAACAAGAGCAATAGTAATGAAGAAGCCAACAGCCGCTAGCGTTGCTGGAAGAGAAGTGATGTGACCTAGAGACACAAGTGTCGCTGGGTTATCAACCACAATACCTGCGTTTTTCAGCGCGATAAGCGCCAGGAACAAACCAATACCTGCAGAGATACCTGTTCGAAGCGACATTGGAATCGAGTTAATGATCCACTCACGGATCTTAAACACGCTCAAAAGAATGAACAAGATACCAGAGCAGAATACTGCTGCCAGTGCCACTTGCCATGTGTAACCCATACCCAGTACGACTGCGTAGGTAAAGAAAGCATTCAGGCCCATGCCTGGTGCTTGTGCGATTGGGTAGTTTGCTACAAAACCCATAATGAAACAGCCGATAGCAGCTGCCAAACAGGTTGCAACAAATACTGCGCCGCGATCCATGCCTGCGTCAGCAAGAATTGCTGGGTTAACAAAAATAATGTAAGCCATCGTCAGGAACGTAGTGATACCTGCGATAATCTCAGTGCGCACTGTTGTGCCGTTTTCACTGAGCTTGAACAGCCTTTCGAGCATAATCGAATCCCTAAAAGTGTAAAAAGTAAACGGTTGCGTAAACGATTGGCGCGAATTATAAGGTTATCAAAACGCAAATTCCAGCTAGAATTTTCACTCTAAACAGCGAATTATCCTCTTGATATGAAACTCATATGGTAACGATCACTAACAATTTGAAATAGTTACCGAGAAAGCGCCCTTTTCCATCATAGCGACTAACCAAGACAACTGCGCAAAAAGTAGCCACACTTTTTGAGATAAAGGCGGCATTTCACGGAAAAAAGGCAAAAAAAACGCCACTCATATGAGTGGCGGTAGAATAATTTGGTCATCAATTGGGGTATGTAACCAACTATAAATTCTTCAAAATAGGGGGAAAACGTATCGCTTATCTACCGTAGTAGACGTTGTACGCGAAGTCTTTTGTGTATACGTTTTGATTCGTCCAAAACATCGCGCTTGCTAAACCTTTCATAACATCACCTTCTAACAAAACAAATAGTGGAAAAACGTTGCTTTGAGTCTCGGTTCCTTGGAGGCGATAAATCGGGCTCTGTCCGTGAGCATTGTGTTGATTCTCTCAACTGGTGAAAAGAATACCATATCGGATTAAAATTACAACCACAAAGATGATCAAAGTCACAAATATTTCATTTAACCTATCAAAAACCACAAATTCTGTAATTTTATTACGGATATTAATGTCATTAGTATGCATTGGCGCACACTATGCCAGTCACGAAAGTTGACATGACCCATTACATTATCTCTTCGGTTTCACTACTAGATGTTTACAACTAGTGGTATCCTTTGCTTTGTCTTTAATAAGCTAGAAATCCAGATGTTCACACCGTGAATTTAAACATCTGACGAAGAACAACCTAGCAAAGCCCGAATAAAGGAGAGTTCTGTGTCTGAATTCCACTCTGAAATCAGTAAGTTGTCACCAGCCCCAGTATGGCAATTTTTTGACAAAATCTGCTCAATCCCTCATCCATCAAAACATGAAGAAGCACTAGCACAGTACATTATTGGCTGGGCAAAAGAGCAAGGTCTTGATGTTAAACGTGACACAACGGGTAACGTATTCATCAAAAAGCCGGCAACAGTTGGTATGGAAAACAAGAAAGGTGTGGTTCTACAGGCACACATTGATATGGTTCCTCAGAAAAACGAAGATACCGATCACGACTTCACTGTTGATGCTATCCAACCATACATTGATGGCGAGTGGGTAACCGCGAAAGGCACGACTTTGGGTGCCGATAACGGTATCGGCATGGCTACGTGCCTAGCCGTTCTTGCGTCTAACGATATCAAACACGGCCCTCTGGAAGTGCTGCTAACCATCGACGAAGAAGCTGGCATGACGGGTGCGTTCGGTCTTGAGGCGGGTTGGCTTGAAGGCGATATCCTTTTAAACACTGACTCAGAGCAAGAAGGCGAAGTCTACATGGGCTGTGCTGGCGGTATCGACGCAGCGCTTACCTTTGACATCGCACGTGAATCTGCACCACAGGGTTATGTTGCTCGCCAACTAACACTAAAAGGTCTAAAAGGCGGTCACTCTGGCTGTGATATCCACACCGGTCGCGGTAACGCAAACAAACTACTAGGTCGCTTCCTAGCGGGTCATGCGAAAGAGCTTGACGCTCGTCTTATCGAGTTCCGCGGCGGCAGCCTTCGCAACGCAATCCCGCGCGAAGGTTTCGTTACTCTGGCGCTACCAGAAGAGAACCTAGCTAAGCTAGATGAACTATACAGCTTCTACACTGAGCTATTAAAATCTGAGCTTGGTGCTATTGAGACTGACATCGTGTCATTCAACGAAGCTGCGGATCTCGCTGATGTGTTTGCCTCTGAATCTCAAACGCGCTTCATCGCAGCACTTAACGCATGTCCAAATGGTGTTATCCGCATGAGCGATGACATCGAAGGTGTTGTAGAAACGTCTCTTAATGTTGGCGTCATCACGACCCAAACAGACAAAGTTGAAGTACTTTGCTTGATCCGTTCACTTATCGACTCTGGTCGCTCTCAAGTTGAAGGCATGCTGGCGTCTGTCGCTGAGCTTGCAGGTGCGACGATTGAGTGCTCTGGTGCTTACCCAGGCTGGAAACCTGATCCTGAGTCAGAGATCATGGCTATCTTCCGCGATATGTACGAAGGTATCTACGGTCATAAACCAAACATCATGGTGATCCACGCTGGTCTAGAATGTGGTCTGTTTAAAGAACCTTATCCAAACATGGACATGGTATCTTTCGGTCCAACTATCAAGTTCCCACACTCTCCTGACGAGAAGGTGAAGATTGATACGGTTGAGCTATTCTGGAACCAAATGGTTGCACTGCTTGAAGCGATTCCAGCTAAAGCGTAATCCAACCAGTTAAGCCAATAAAAAGCCGATGTTTAACCAAAACATCGGCTTTTTTGTTTCATATCAAACGCCAGTTTTGTGTTTCGAATACAGCCTGTGTATATTGAGACCAGTTATCATTTATAGAGAAAGACACTATGCAAGTTTACGGTTGTTGCGAATTGGTTCGTGAAATTTATGCTCAGATTGGCAGTGGCGATCAGGCTTACATCCCTCAGGCGATCTCTTGCGCGGTTCGTGCGCTTAATGATGTCGCAGCAGATGAAAATCTACCGAAAGACGTTCGTGAAAAAGCCGCTTTTGCTGCCGCTAACCTTCTGATTTCAGATTTCGAAGACAAATAGAGACCTCACCATGAATCTAGCCAATTTTGAAACGATGGATCCGGTTATGCTGATGAGCATCGTCAACATGAAGTTGAGAGATGACTTTGGTGGCGATTTGGATAAGCTGGTGAATTACTTCGATATCAGTAAGTCAGCGTTGGTAGAGAAGCTGGCGAGCGCTGGTTTTGATTTCTTACCAGAAGCGGGTCAGTTCCGCTAGAGCTCCTAATTCATAGAATACAAAAACCGCCAAGTTATACTTGGCGGTTTTTCTTTTGGTTTAAGGGTTCATTAGCGTCTAGCCAAACGATGCCCAAATAACGGTTACCACTAATACCGGACAGATAAATTTTACGTAGAAGGGCCAAACCTTTCCAAACCAACCTAACTGAAAGTCTGGACAACCTTGCTCTAGCTCTTTGACTTTGCCAGCTCGGCTCCAAACCCAACCGCCAAATAAGCAGAACAACAATGCCGCTATTGGCTGCAGGTACTGTGTCGCAATCATTGCAACCAAACCAAATAGGTCGCCGAAATTAAACACGATATAAATACTAAACAGCGCAATAGCAGCGCCTAACACCCAACTGGTCTTCTTACGTCCTGTGTTAAAGCGCTCATCTACCAGTGCCACTGGGCACTCAAGCATAGAAATAGAAGACGTAAGCGCCGCGATCGTTAGAAGAAGAAAAAACACCACCGAGAATACAAGACCAAGTAGGCCCAAGGACTCAAACATTAAAGGTAATACCGTAAACACGAGCGTATCTGAGCTCAGTAAAGCACCATCTTCAGCATAAATCTGAACGCCTTTTTGCATCGCCACAAACATCGCAGGCATAACAACAAGTCCGGCAATAAAGGCGACAGAAGTATCTACCAGGGTCACATTCATCGCCATCTTCGGAAGATTCTCTTTCTTAGATAAGTAAGACCCGTAGATAAGCATCGAGCAGCCACCGATTGTCAGTGAAAAGAAGCCCTGCCCCATCGCTGCTAGGATTAGCTTTCTATCCCATACCTTCTCAAAATCAGGGATAAGATAGTGTTTTAAACCTTCCATCGCACCTTGCTGCATCATGATGTAGACGAACAGCAAAGCGAAAAGAATGAATAGCGATGGCATTAAGCGAGTCGACCACTTTTCAATGCCCTGTTTCACACCACCTTGGACAATCAATACCGTCAGAAGATAGAAAAGGACAGTACCAAATACATTACGCTCGACGCTAAAGCCTTTGAACCAATCCGCAAGTCCATTCGCACCAACGATTTCAGCCAGCGCACCGAAGAGAAAGCAAATTAACCAACCGCCAACGATTGAGTAGAATGCTAGTACCGCGCAAGGCACCATCAAGCCAATCCAACCGACTAAACCACCCAGTCGCTTGCCTAGCGGGTGATTGGTCAGTGATTTCATACTGTCTACTGGGTTCGCTTGACCATGACGACCAATCGCCATTTCGACCACCAGCATTGGAAATGCAACCACCAATATCATGACTAAGTAGACAAGCAGGAATGCCCCGCCGCCATTGCTCGCTGCCTGGGTTGGAAATCCCCAAATATTGCCTAAACCAACCGCTGCACCCGCAGCAGCCAGAATAAAGCCTAATCGAGATCCAAAATGCTCTCTTGGAGCTGTCGTTGAGTTTGAAATATCCACTGCAATTTATTCTTACGTACTAGTTTGCTGGTACGTTAAGATAAAAGTCGGGATTTGGCAATTTATTTGGTTAGATCGGCCAATGTTGATGAGTTTTGCGACCGTAAGTATTAATTTACGAGCATTAGTCAGGACAAGTCCGATTCGTTGGTTGTTGCTATCTTTTTTGGGGTCACACTGTTACCTATGTGGCCGGTTTAAAGTGTTACCTATGTGACTACAGTGCACAGCTCCTGTAATTCCTGTGCTTACAGGAATCTATTTGAGACTAGGAGATCGCTTTGAGAAGACCCCTGCGTGCGCAGGCGCACGGCTAGTGGGGTGACGGCAGTTTTTGGAGTGACGGCCATTTTGAGTGCATTCATTCTAGAGATTCGTCATTCCTGCGCAGGCAGGAATCTACTCAAGGCTTGATGCAGACTTAAAGGCTAGATAGTAAACACCTGATAATCCTTCAACTCAGGAATCTTTTTGTGAAGCTGTTGCTCTTCCTCAGCAACATCATTAAGCGAGTCGCAATAGTCCTTAGCTTGTTTTTGAAGTGACTCTGATTGTTGCTCTAGCGTGCCCGACATACGCTCTTTGAGTTCATTATACTGCTTAGACAGTTCTGTCAGATTTAGGCTACCTTCTTGCTGCATCTTTTCTTGAAGTGCAGTGAATGCGCTACTCATAAATTCTTTGTTGAACACTTCTTTTGCTTTCGCTAAGTCCTGCTCCCAGTTATCCATAAATGAGCTAAACGCATCTGACTGTAAAACAAACTCATCACCTTGCTGGTAACGAGATTGAACATCGGCAAAAAACTCAGCGAGTGCGGTCTTAACATTATTGAACGCTTCGGAGTCATCAAAACTTGCGGCAACATCATCGATAAGATCGTTGGTAATAGCTAAACCACTTGCCGCTAGCTCTTTTGCTTTAGGTACATAGGTATTCATGTTCTCTCGATAGCTATCGAGCGCTTTTTGCTGAGCTGAATCTAGGGTAACTTGCTCACCATTGATAAACAGGTTGTTGTTTTCATCAATCAGCACGCGAGACGAGGCAGCATCGTTAACCACTTCGACTTGTTCACCATTTAAATGAACTTCATTCTTTATATCGACTCCACACTGCCCTAACGCATAGGCATTGGGAACGGTGAAAAATAAACTCGTAGCAACAATACCAAAACGGGTTTTAATGTTCATTTGATGTCCCTTCCCTACTAGCAAACTGAGATAATATCATAGACGCGGCGCTGATCTCCGATGGGGACACTAACCTCATCGTCTACAACACCACCTTTAAGCGCTTTCCCCAAAGGTGAGTGCGGTGTCACTACCACCACGCTTTCGTTAGCTAGCTTAGCACCACCTGCCGTAGGCAACAGAAAATAGTAGCTGTGTTCTTCATTGACGTCTTCTAACTCGACCAATGCCCCCAAGGATATTGCACTATCACTGGCTAAATCATTCAACGTAAACGACTTCAACATTGTGATGTCGCGCCTGATTTCTTCTAATCGCATCGCTTGTCCGTGGGCAAGATAAGACGCCTCTAATGCTAGCGTGTCGTATTTATGCTCAGGCACCGTTTCTTCGTTCGTCGCCGCATCTACTGTCTGCTCCATCGCAGAATTTAAGGTGGTGATTTGCTGTTCGAGCTGTTCAATGAGTTCGTCAATGAGTACCTGCTTATCCATGTTTCTCCTACTCGGCATATCGAGACAAATTAAACTCGCTCACTATATCGAGCCGTGGGTTGCCACGCAAACAATCGATGGTTAGTCACTGGAATTTACTCAAACATCGTCAATTGGCGTGCATTTTCGAGAGGCTCTAACATGACGCTTAACCCCAAAAGGCGAATTTCACGCCCATTTTGCCGTTCAAGAACTTCACGCAATAGATCTTTAAAGTATTCGAGATCGAGCTGATTATGGACATGCTCAATGGTGGTCAGTTTGAAGTCAGCGAACTTCACTTTGATGCCTTGTTTAATTACGTTACGTTTCGGCTGTGCTCTCTCTAGACGCTGTTTCAGCTCTGGGAAAAGCTTGTTTTCAATCACTTGCCAGCATTCATCGTAGTGGCTGATGTTTTGAGAAAAGGTTCTTTCGACACCTATCGATTTACGCTCTCGCTCTACTACAACCTCGCGCTCGTCTATTCCGTGGCTTTTTTTCCACAGCGAGGCCCCCATACGACCAAACTTCATGATTAACTCTCGATAATCACTGGTACGTACATCGTAGCAGGTAAAAAGCCCAGCGTTATTAAGCTTCTCTAGGCTCACTTTTCCCACACCAGGTATCTTGCCGAGATCAAGACCATCGACAACCTCTTGTACCTTGTCAGGAGGAATAACGCACTGACCATTTGGCTTATTCAAATCCGATGCGATTTTGGCGAGAAACTTAAGCGGTGCTACACCCGCGGAAGCTGTTAGCTGGAGTTCATTCCAAATATCATTGCGAATACTCTGTGCGATACGTGTTGCTGAATTTTGGCAGTGTGGAGACTCGGTGACATCCAAGTAGGCTTCATCAAGGGAAAGCGGTTCAATAAGCGAAGTATAACGAGAGAAGATCTCTCGAATGTGTTTGGAGGTCTCTTTGTAAACCTCCATTCTTCCTGGAACCAACAGCAAGTTCGGACACAGTTTGAGTGCTTGCGCTGTCGGCATCGCAGAGCGAACGCCAAATTTGCGCGCTTCGTAATTGCAGGTGCTGATCACGCCTCGCTGACGTTCACTGCCGCCTACAGCCAGTGGTTTGCCACGATAATGTGGATTGTCACGCATCTCTACGGCTGCGGAGTAAAACTAGCTGGTACAACTTGTAAGTATATGGATAAGGTTCACAATAAACACAATAAAAGCAGAGAGTTAAATCATAGTTTCCACTTACAATTCCCACTTACATAGATATTTTGAAGAACGAAGAGTGAAATCTGATTTCCAGTTTGTGCTTTTACAACTCAAGCGTCATCTGCGTACTAGCTTGCCCCTCTTTGGGCTCTAGCCCAACAGTTAAACCAATTAAGCGAATGCCACGACCCTTCGCTCGTGATAGCGCTTCTTGTAATAACGCTAGAAAAAATGCTTTATCTAGACTAATTTGCTTATGTTCCACAGTAGTTTGCTGAAAATCATCGAACTTCAACTTAACTCCCTGCCTGACTATCCTTTTATCATCACCAATTTTAGCAAAACGTCTTACTAGTTCATCATAAAGCGTTTCAACCGCATCGGCACACTCTTGTTCGGTTTTAATATCTTTGGCAAACGTCCGCTCTACACCTAGGGACTTTCTAACGCGTGTTGGTGTTACTTCTCGCCGATCAATCGCATGACTACGCTCCCAGAGAGAAGTACCGAACTTTCCAAACTGCTTAATCAGCATATGCTGATCATAGTTTTTTACATCAATTCCTTTGTACAAACCAAGCTTGTTAAGTTTCTCTAGTGTCACCTTTCCTACACCAGGAATCTTACCTAAGTCTAAATTATCTACAAATTCTTCAACTTCATTCGGCGGGACAACACAAATGCCATTTGGCTTATTAATATCAGAGGCTACCTTTGCAACAAACTTTATGGGAGCAACACCAGCACTAGCCGTAAGCCCAAGTTCTATTTCGATGGCTCTGCGAATATCCTCGGCTATCAATGTAGCTGACCCTTTGAATAGCTTTGATTCAGTTACATCAAGATAGGCTTCGTCAAGTGATAGTGGTTCAATCATGTCAGTGTAACGAGCAAAAATCTTATGAATTTGCTTGGATACAGCTTTGTACTTTTCCATGTTTCCGCCTATGACCGTCAAGCTTGGGCATAACTTCAGTGCATGAGCGGTCGCCATTGCTGAACGAACACCAAATTTTCGAGCAATGTAATTACAGGTAGAAATAACACCGCGCCGATTTTGAGAACCACCAATCGCTAGAGGTATGTCTCTTAGCTCTGGGTTATCTCGCATTTCAACTGCGGCATAATAACAATCGAGATCTATGTGGATAATTTTTCGGGTCATAGTATGCGGTGCGGTGAAACTGAAAACCTAAGAAGAGAAGATACGTATGTTTATCCGTGTCAGGGACATGTCTGAAAATTATAACCCAACCTGAAGCACTGTACAAACAAACAGTAATATTTATCTAAAACCCGATTCCCGTCTATCTGTCCGAAAATAGAAAAAACGGCCTGTTGAGGCTAATGCCAGTCAGTTAAGCTGACTGGCTTTCTTTTTATTAGGGTATTTCTTTGCTTTAGGTTTTATAGCTCTTGGGTACACTCTGTCTTCATGCTTAATAGGGAGAACATGGTGGGGAGCTTCTTCAAGCAAGTGGGTTATTCGTTTCGGTATCGTCCCAGCAGATTCAAGCCAGAAGCTATGAATTAAGTGGATAATTGCATTTGCACTTGTCGTGAAGCTCAGCTGATTGGGATGTAGCCCCGGAATTTGTTTCGCCATATTAATCATCTGATACCGGATGATATTGTAACTCAGCAGCAGTCCCCATAACTCTTGGCGTATCATTTCGGGCGGTTTTGTCGCAAAGTTTAATTTTATAGGTTCGGGTTTGGCCAATTTCGACTCAATCCCTTAATTATAATGTTTAAAGGCTGCCACTTTCCCTCTGAAGTTATTCTCGAAACCGTTCGCTATTACCTCGCTTACAAACTCAGTTATCGCGAGATTGAAGAAATCCAGAGGGAACGTGGTGTGTGTGGAACATGCAACTATTAATCGTTGGGTTATCAAATTTACACCTGTTTTAGAACATAAAGCGAGATCAAAGAAAAAGCCTGTCTCTACTTCGTGGCGCATGGATGAGACCTACATCAAAGTGAAAGGAGAAGGGCTTTACTACTATCGAGCGGTCGATAAGTTTGGAAACGTCATTGATTATTATCTTCGCTCCAATCGCGATGAAGCTGCTGCCAAGGCCTTTCTGAATAAGGCGATAGCTCAACATAGCCTCCCCGAGAAAGTGGTCATTGATGGGAGTAAAAGCAACTACGCGGCTATCGATGCAATGAATATTCAACTCTGGTTAACGGGTTTCTTTATGTTGTCACTGATTGAGATATTGGATATCAAATATCTCAATCATATCGTGGAGCAAAGTCACCGTTGGGTAAAACAGAAGACGTGCCAAGCCCTTGGGTGGAAGTCATTAAGGGGAGCAACAGCGAGCCTTCACGGCCGAGAGTTGTGGACGATGTTGAAGCGTGGTCAGATAGAGATAGTTGGAGAAACCGCCTACGAACAATTTTATGCACTTGCAGGATGATTGCGTCTAGAGAGTGGCTCTGCCACGTCTTTATCAGAATTTGCGACAGAACCCGTATTGTTCGTGTAGTGGAACCACGTTCGTTTGAGCTTAGTGCTCTGCGACTTGGGATACTAGATTCGCCTCTAGCTCTTCGGTGTATATCATGTTGCTACCTTGTTCTAGTTGTCTTTTCCGCACGGTATAGCAGCTACCAATCTCCGTTGGTTTGGACTGCCATTCTAGCTAGGTAAGCTGAAGAGTGACAACATTTACGGATTACAAGACAAAAATAAGACCACCCAAATTAGATGATCAAAACAACGCCTTTTGGCTTAATGCCATGCTGTCTAGCAGACAACTAACTAAGGTATGTCTTCGTGGGACAAATCAAGTATGTATTGACAATATACGAGATGGATAATGATAAATCAGTACGCCATGATTTTATTCGTTGCAGGTAACAGAACCAAGGCGCGAACTGGGAAAGATTTTGGTTATTTGAACTCCTTAACAAGTGCTTGCTTCAGTTCTGTCATTGCCATCTGGTTGTTGATGATTGACTCTGCTGTGAGTCGTTCTGCATGCTTCAAGAACACAGTGCGGTCGATGTCTTCAACCTTGATGTTGATGTTGCTTACGATTGCAGAACCAAGCACTGGGTTGTAGCCGTTGATGTAACCTGAAATCGTTACTTCTCCAAGGCGCTTACGACCAAACGCATTCGTCAATGAGATATCCATGTGAGTCTTAATTGGTGTGAATCCATCTTTGTCTTCGATCTCGGTAGTGCTGCCGATTGGCTTGATGTTCAAGATAGAATCACCAACGAACGCTACTATCGCATCAGCTGCTTTTGGGAAGGCCACATTAGCAATGGTTTTGTTGCTTTGCCGCTTTTTAGCTGAGTAGTCATTCATCATTTGTTGTGTGCCTTCGTCGAGCTTATCGAAGTAAGTCACGGCTAATTGGTTTTTAATGGCCTGCTGCTCCGCAATGTCTAGGTCGAACTTGCAAGCCAATGCACTGACTTCTTTCTCAACCATAGAATCAACTTTGTCTTGAGCTGCCATTGCGAGCGCTTCGTACTCATATGCACGTTGTTGCCTAATTGAGTCGCGAGTCAGGTCAGGGTTTGCCTTGCGGAACTCGATTTGTTGTTTGGCTTCTTTGGCAAACTTTGCATAAGCAGAAGACTTGCTTGAATACTTGCTGTAATAGTCATAATTCTTTTGAAGCTGTTCGTCAGTGTCATAGCCAAACTGATCAAGTTGGTTGCTCAACTCTTCGTACTTATCGCTAGTGCCAATCAGTACGTCTTTGGCTTCAATAACTCGCTTGATGAACGCCGAGCTATCGAACGTTGTGCGAACTTGTTCAATTAGTTGCCCTGGCGTCTCTGTACTTGCACCATCAACACCACAAAAAGATGTAACACCGCTGTTCACTTCAATGCTTGGGTTAACTGTTTGTTGGTAGTAAGTCTCTCTGATCATGTCTTGGTTCACGACTGCAGTTGTTGCTACTAGGGTGATTGCTGTTGCTGCTACTAATTTTTTCATGGTTGTTACTCTTCGTTATCGATGTGGCGTTCAGCGCGGTCGAAAAATTTGGTTGTTTTGGTTAGTGCAAAAAGCACGAAAGGCGCGATCAAAGCTAAGTTGAAAAGGTAGTAACCCGCTTTAGCCAATCCAGACCAGTCACTAAAGAACTGGTGTTGGTTAATGAACGCCACGGGGTTGATTAAGTCTGCAATGCTGCCAGCAGCGTAAGCCACTGCTAACAACATCACCCAACGAACCACGTTTACTATCTTTTCACCCTTGCTTTCCATCTCAGTATCCTGTTGTGTCTATGTGTTTGCCGATGTTCTTTTGTTCGCGCTTGGTAAGCTTGTTCCAAGCTATCAGCGCTCTTTCGTGTGCCAGATGGCACGTTAACGTCTCGTCTTTCCCCATGCTAATGAACCATTTATAACGTTCGTTCTGGGAGACAAAGCGGTTAACAACCGCTTGCCACTTACTTGGGTTAATTGCCTCAATTTTCACAGAAGAGTTCCTTCTTTTAGAGAGTAGTAGCGCTCTCTACCACCTGTTAATGTAATCTGCAGCTCATCAAGCTCTGGGGAAACGTAGTAAAGGTGTTCACATGCAATTGCTGTTGTCATTTTCTCTGTAATGAAGTTCATCGCATCACTTTTCTCAGCGAAGTGGTACTTGTTAACATCCCGAACCTCATCATCAAGAACGCTCTTCACTTCAACAATCCAAAGCTCTGGCTTCTCAAGCATCTCTATCACATTTAGCAATGCGCGAGCATAGCCTTGGCTATAGTTAGCACGGAGGTCTTGACCTTCCTTTTGATGCTTCTCTGCCATTTCGTTGCGCGCTTCGTAAATCTTCTCTAGCTGTGCGTGACGGTTTGTGTTTAGTACTTTTATTATTTCTTCTCCCCTTTAATTAGTGACCAGATGTAAGAGCCTGCAATAACTGCAACGATTAGTGGCAGATTGGCTCCAAAGTTTTGGATCATGGAAAGGAAGCCATCAACGCTAGTTAGGCCATTAAATAGATCGAGTGAATCGCCAAAGATGTAGTTGTTTAGAAAGTTCATTGCATTGCCTCGCATAGTTAAATCAAAAACGCTGCACCGTAGTGCAGCGGATGAGTTAGACTATACGCATTTATTTGCGTTTTAAACACTTTTTGCAAAATATTTTTGCATTTTATTATTACCACTCGTAACCAACACCAACATATTCAGTTGTTGAGCTAGCCACAGTCTCGTAACCTAGGCCTGCTTTGATGGTTAACTGCTCTGTTACTCGATAGCCAATACCTGCAGCGATTGCAGACTCAGAACCAGAATGACCAAGCGCCACTGTAGTGTTGATGTGACCAACACCATAAGGTTGTACCAAACCAGCGAACGCGCCTGCTTGTGCTTTAACGCCGTTCATCTCGTCGGCCATCTTCTCGAAGTCTTGGCGCAAGCTTGCGATGTCCTGTGAGTTCTTAGCGATTGCCTGCGAGTTGTGGTTGATAGCAGTACGGTTGCTAGACACGTGTTGGCTGTTGCTACGAATAGATGTGATGTTGTCTTCGATGGCATTCCAGTTCTTATCGATTACCGCGATGTTCTCTTCAACTGCATCCCAGTTCTCTCTAGCCATCTTGTTGTTGTCCTTAACACGGCTAGCTAGCTTCTTAACTTCAGATGCACTTCTAGCAGCTTGCACTGATGCACGGTTCTCAAGGTTAGCGATTCGCTGAGCGTTCTGGCGTGTAACAGTCGCTTGGTGAGTAGACTTCTTACCTTGCGCTTTTTGAGTCTTGATAGCTTCACGACCACCAACAACCATCTGGCGCATTACTTCACCTTGGAACTCCACCTGTTCATTTACTAGCTCTATTCCTTGAGCATTTTGATCAACACCGCTAGCCAATGCCATGTCACGTACCAAACCGCCTTGCTGTGTCGCTTGAGCTGCCTGCTGCGCTTGGCGAATAGCAGTGCCTTGGTGTGTCACTTTCTTGCTTTGGCGTTCTACTCGCTTGATGTTGCGGTACGTAGCTTCTGCAGTCGCGTCTTGGGCATGGGCATTGTCTTCGATAGCCTGCTGATTAGTTTGCGCCAAGAACTTAGCGTCTTCAGCTGCTGCATGTGCGATACCCGCTTCAGACAGAGCTGTGTTGGCGGTCATGTGCGCCTCTTCTACCAGTTGGCTTTGCTCGCCTGCGCGTTCTTGCATGCCTGCAATGCGCTTGGCTTGCTTTGCGTTCTGGTTTGCTACCTTGGCGATCACATCTGCGTTACCTTCACTCTGTGCTTGCACATCGTTGATTAACTGAAGCTGACTAGCCGCCGTTTGCTGAGTGTCTGCAATAGCTTCAGCATTGGCGATAATCGCTTGGTCTTGGCTAGCGGTTACACCCGCTTGGTGATCAACTTTCTTAGCTGCTTTAGCTTGCTGCTTCTCGATCATTCGAGTGGTACTAGCTACTGCATCAACATCACCACGAACTGTTTGAATCTCGGTGCGAACGCGACCAATTTCTTGGCTGTTGCCATCAGCTTTGTTTTGCGCCTCTGTGATGCGGCTCTGGGTACGACCGTTCGCTTGTTGCATGTTGTTTAGAACTGCAGTGTGCTGCGATAGAACCTGCTCAGTGGTAGTAACGCGAGCGCCAACAGCTGTAAGGTCACTGCCTTGCTGTGCGATGGCTTCTTTGTTTGCCTGTGCGCTACCACGAACATCTGACAAAGCTTCATTGATTGATGGAAGCGTTTGACGCTGGAAGCGCTCGTTCACTGCTTCGTGGTTCAATACCATCTCTTGGATAACATCATCTGGAAGAGAAGCTGTACGGTGACCGTGGGTATTCATTTGACCGGCATTCTGGTTCGCTACGATGTTGTAAACTGGACCTGAAGTTTGGTGCTCACGAATATCGCGGATTTCTTTCTGAACGTGACGGTCAAGAACAACCGCTTTAGACTCTTGTGGCGCTGGCTCGCCAAGTGGACGAATTTGACCGAAGTGGCTAGAGATGTCTGACGCCATTGCTGAAGCTGCAAAAGTTGAAGCGATTGCGGTTGCTAGAATTACTTTTTTCATTTGGTTAGTCTCGTTTGGTTAAATTTAAATTGTTGCGCCAGCTTCCACTGCCGATGTTTGTTGTTAGCCTTCACACTCTGAAACGTGAAGGTCGCAATAGTTGTCTTCTGCTTTGGTGTCCACTTGGGCTACCCAATCCATTAGTTGTTCAATTGTCGCGTCTGTGTCTGATTTTAGCTAACCGTGCTCCCCCTGAAGTTGGTCCAACTTGTGCACCAGAATCAATGTGGATTCTTTCAAAGCGCTAACTTCTCTGTGTAGCTGTGCTGTTTGGTAACCACTGAACGCGATTAGTACTAATGCCACTAGGCCGAAAATAATCTGTTTCATTTGGTAACCTGACTAATAATTCCCAAAACCTGCGTAAAATCTTCAAGCGGTACGTAAAGGCGCTTGCGAAATGTTGACTGACTATCTAGCTCAGCTCGTACGGCGAGCTTTTCAATTTCCTGCTGGAAGCGCATAAACTTTCCACTCAAGAACAGATGAACCGTTCCATCTTGGCGATGACCAATCCAAACGCTGTCACGGCATTTGGTTCCACCTTCTGACCATTCAGGGATAGCGCGCCAATATCTTTTTTCTGGCTGAACGTCCACCTTGACGCCGTGAGTCATGCGTACCAACGACTGTAGTACGCCATCTGCTGCTTCGTTACTCATGCTCATTGTGATACCTCTACCTTTTGCCAAATGCCATCTGTGTATGGTGCTTTCCAGTGACTATCTTGGGGAGCCAATCCCCACTCTAGGTAAACTAGCGCGACAATCAGTAATACAATTCTTAAACCTGTCATAAGTACCTCAACAGTTGCTAAACACGTGTCCGTCATGCTCTGTGAAATCGCCGCAGAACAGGTCACTGGCATATTGCTCATAATCAAAGTAACGCACCACTTCGCTTGGTACATCGTCAAGCAAACCAGAGTCTTCAACATACTGCATTGCGAAAGCTTCTTCGTTTTCGTACTGACCTCGGTAAGCATCGCTGGCGCTCTCGATACTGATTCCGCAAGAACAGCCGCCTGAACTACATCAAAATCAACGTTGGCGTTTTAAACAGCTTCCTACTTCGACCAATCAAAGCTGAAGATTGTTGAACAGAAGTCTGCTTTTTCGCCGCTGGTATCCACCAATTCCCAATCGTGAGCGAGAATAAAATCAATCTCTTCCTCGTCCAGGTCAACGTAGTCTTCTAGGAACTCGTGCATGTCGCTTCCGTAAAACCTCCAGCAAAGCGCCTCTTCCGTTGTTGTGATGTTTCATTCTTTCTGAGCGAACTTTGTTACGATTTCAAAAGCGTTCATAACTTCAGTCCTAACCTCTATCGTTGTCCCCCTGTGCAGCGGATGAGCTGAACTATAAGTTGATTGATTTCGTTGTAGTTTTTCTTTTCTTCAGTAAAAAGACAAATATTTTGTCATTTACTTGGTTTGTAGCAATAAAAAAAGACCGCTAGCTTGCGGCCTTTCCTGGGCTCAATCAGCTAGTCAGCTTGAATATTAAGAGTGTTGATCACATCAAGGTTTTGAACCTGCTTGTAACCGAGCACCATAGCGATAAAAGCTTTTGGGTTGTTCGCGTGTTTGTCGCGCAGGTTCTGGGTTGTTACTTGGTAAAAACCTGCAACCTCATTTAGCGAGGCGCAACCAAGTGTCTTGGCTAGTGTTGCTGTCTTCATTGTCCGATCCTATAAGTGCGCTTTAGGTTTTCTGGTAAGTTGGCTTCCATAAGCTTAACTCTGTTAGCTCGTTCCCTTCCTTTATCAGCCCACGGTGGTGAATGGGGAGATGCGCCGTAAGCTGGACTGATTAATCAATGTCTTTGTTTGGGTGCTTCTCTTGGCACATTTTCACGCGATACAACAACTCTTCATCAGTTAGCATCGTGGTAAGTGTTAAACCAGCCAACTGCGTGAGCAGAACCCAATTGCTTTTATTGATCTGCTTCTCCGGGTTGCTGTCGTTCATCCAGATATTCAGCGTTCTATTGTTCTTTGTTTGTAGGCCAAGCGCGTAACAAATATCTGACTTGCTAAAACCGCGATCGGTTATCGAAGCAACAACCCGGCGCACCATTTCTTTATCTGGTAGTTCAAAATCAACGTGCGAAGGAGGCAAGAAGCAAGGCAGGTTTAAATTGAAACCGTGCCGAACATAAGCAATATGACCACGATGAACACGAAACCGCGTGTTTAAATCAATTAGCCTAGCCGTTGTTTCTGACATGCGCTCTTCGAACTCTTCAAGCGAAACCATCTCGCCAGATGTCTTTTTCATATGTCTATTTCCAGTAGTTCCTCAATTGAAGAAACCGCATCAAAATCCCCCCGCCACGTGGCGTAATCCAAAAAGGAAGCTAGCGCCAGTTTATCCTTTCCGGTGATTTCCAACTTCAAACACTTACTTTCCATCAGTTCTTGGGTGAATACCTTATCTACAAGATTGAAATAGATGTCAGCGTTCTCAGTTGTTTCTTTAAGTCTGTTGTGCAGTTTCATTTAAGTGACCTTTATAGCCCGACTTAGCAGTGATTGCGAGTTTTCTTGGTGAGCCTCAAATTTACTACCGGGAACTAACCAAATAAACAGGTTATGTCACTATTGGTGACATATTTGATAGTTTTACGTCATTTATAATGACGAAAAATACTTGTAATAGAGTAATTACTCAGTTAAGTTCGTCCTCATTGTAAGCAATGGCGCTTACTTTGGAAGTGCATAATTCTGCACACTTTGATTTCAATTAGGTATTCATGAGCGCTATGGAAGAGGGGCGGGATTTTAAAATGCTCCTGTTAAATGCCAGGCACGGACGGGGAAATGTTCTTATTGACAGTCAGTTAGTGACAGCAAAGAAGCTTCTTAAGGAAGGTGCAAATCCAAAGGCGCTAACAATTGTTTTTGGCTGTACCTACAAGGAACTAAAGACAGCATAGAACCATGGACAACAATGACGAACTACAAACTCAATTGCAGAACGCTGACTTCATGATGAAGTTGTTTGATAGTGCCGAAGTAACACCAGAGCACCTAGGTCGCGTGAAAACCGTAATAACCAACTCAGTTGACGGCTACCAGCAGCAAAAGCGCAATGACAAGATGAATGCAATTCTTGAGCAGATGCGTGACTACAACATCACTGAAGATGAGTTGTTTAGTTTCATGACCAAGCCACGCAAGCGCACTTACGCCAAACGTTCAGCTTCTTATGTGTTCGCCGTTGTTGATGGTCACGAAGTAAAGAACCAAGGCGCATTACCAAAAGCTGTTCGTGCATTGGGATTCAATTCTAAAGATGACGTCCCAGAACTTTACTGGACCAAAGAGCGCTTCGACAAGGTGAAGGAAGATGATTGATCTGCTTTGGTCAATTGGTCGCAGCATCATTTATTTGCTGCTTGGACGTTTATTTACTGGAGTAGCAATTGGGTTTGTTGCTGCCGTTGGCTAGAACTAAGAAACCGTTATGCGTGGTGAAGTTGTTTATCTAATGGCGAACGAATTTGGGATGGTAAAGATTGGTGTTTCGGTGCATCCAGAAAAGCGCGTCAGACAGTTAACCAATGCTTCAGGGAAAGTGTTTCGCTTTCCCCATGTTGGTTCTACTGCGCGTCAGGTGGAACAAGATATGCACTATCTACTGGGCGGAATGCGCACCTGTGGTGAGTGGTTCCACTGTGATGCTAACTTTGCCTTGAATGTTTATGAAGAGCACTTATTAGGAGTAACACCCGAATGAAAAAAGTAATTGCACTTGCGCTAGCTACTAGCGCGCTGGTTGGGTGCTCAACCTTGCCAGCTAATGACCAGTATCAACCGCAGGAGATGACATCAACTATCGCAGCTCGACACGCTCAGAACGTTCGTGACCGCGAGTTGGGTAATGAGGTAGCAGCTATCACCATGATCCGCTTTGATACTGAATTTGATGGCTGGAAGTACCAAGAGCAAGCTTACTTTCTCATTGGTAAGAACAAGAAGGCTATCAATGGCTGGCAAGAGTGGGCAGATGACACAGCAGCTAGTCAGTGCGAGAACCTGACACGCGAGTTCGCGCGCCAGTTCACGAACGTTCATCAAGTTGAGTCTGTTGTTACTGCTTATATCGAAGGAGTGGATAGACCTGTCTTTGGCTCATCACAATGCAAGTTACACCGATGAAAAAATTTTTCCTATCAATTAGTGCAATTAATCTAAGTGGTTCAGCTTTGGCGCATACGCAGTCACCTCCGAACCCGCAGGTAACCACGTTCAATGAAGTGGCTAGCGGTCGAATCAAGATACACAACGGTCGCCAGTTTGACGGCTTATTCACAATCGATATTGATGAAAAGGTTTTAGGTGCAGTGTTCTTCACCAACGCTATTAATGACAGTAGCGTACTAGCACTGCAGCGTAACGCCACAAAAGACAACTATGTTAAGTTCAAAATCTCGTCAAGCGCAACTAACCACCCAACAATTCAGAGCAGCAGCATGACCACGAATGGCGGTCTTTCAGACCAAGTTACCGATGATAACAACACAAAAGCTTACTTTGGCAAAGTCGGAGGTGACGCTGGTGCTATTGTTTCATCATCAGCCCGGCCGATATCAACATAACAAACCCAGATAAAGTTTACCAAATGGCTCTGTTTACCACGCTGACACAGCCAACGCATGCAGGCGACCACGGTGTTGATCTTACAGTAATGGCAACTTGCGATGCTGGCGCATAACTAATAAGGAAATTCAATGTTTATGCTAACTCTGATTAGCACTCTCGTTCTACAAACCTAGTCCAGATTGTAGCAGCGGTCTGGACTAACCCAACGATTAACACCCCTTTCTAACACCTTTTTTGTTAATCAAAGAGAAAACCATGAGCAGAGAACTTATCCGTTGCTCGATGTGTGGCAGATACAGCCACTTACCAGAAGCCGCAGAGAACGAACCGCCAAGCCTTGCAAAGGTATGCGCCAATTGCAGAACGGTTGATTTAGTAAGGCGAGCCAACTTTAAACCAAGCAAAACTCTGGAACAGCTGGCTAAGCGACCGAAGAGAAAGCGGAAGCCGATAACTACTCCACCACAAAAACAGAAGTACTCAGAAAAGTCGGAGAATAAAGTGAACATCCAAGAAATGAGCGACAGTCAAATCACCGATACGTTCGCAGCAACTTTGCAGCGACCGAACCGCCAGAACGCAGCATTCAACAAGCGCCAGATTTATTTGATCATCAACAAAGAGCTTGGGCTAGCGAAGGTTGGAATCAGCAATCGTCCTGACCTTCGCCTTGATCAACTTTGTCAGACAACGCCGTTCCCGTTGAACATGGTATGGAGTGTGCCACTGAACAACCGTGTTAATACCGAGATTATTGAGAACATCATTCACAACGAACTGAAGAAGTACCGCGTGTTCTTTACGGTCAGTGACAACAAGACAAGCTTCAGCAGAGAAGTACTGGCAGCTCACGAACGCATCTTAAAATCGAAGCACCTTATTGGTAACTACCTTGATCGCTCTGGATGCACGATCCGCTTTGGTGGGTACACCGAGTGGTTTGCTATCGAAGCTATTAACGGTAAGCACAGCAATTTCCTGAACGGAGTCATCAAGTCGAACGATCTTCTAACCGAGTACTAAGCAATGAAACGAGCAGCAATTTTAATTTCACTACTGGCAGCTGGCGCGGCTCAAGCCGATAACCGCGCTTCTTTTGGCGTTGAGCTTTCCCCTAGCGACTTCTGGGGATTGAACTACAGCTATTACCGTCCAGATAACTTTGGACTCGGTTTAGCTCTTGGTAATAACACGGAAGCTGCGCCTGATGTGTGGGACACGTATCCTTCTTCATACTTCTGGCACTACGCAAAGCCAGAGAACGACATCACGCAAGGATCATACTATTCGGTTGGTAGTAACTACACGTGGGAAGTAGACCAGAACATCCGTGTTGCTCTGGACTTTGGCGGAACTCTATTTCAAAAGAGACTCTATCGCGGAATGCACACGCCCACTGGCATCTGGGGGCATGAAGGTGATTACTGGAAGGAGCCAGAAAGAACGAGCGAGTATGGCGTATATATTGGCACCACATACATGTACAAGTATTTAAGTGTTGGTACTAAGTATGACTCAGCACTTGGCGCTGTGTTTGGTTCTGTTGGGTTTAACTGGTGATTGGTATGTTCAGATTCTTCAGAAAGTTTCGCCTAATCAACGGCGCTACAAATGCCCTTCTTCAACTTGGGATAGACGCTTCAGAACGTAAGCAGATCATGGAAGCCGCAAGAGCAAGTAGCGCTATCGACGATATGGTTGATTTGCCTTTCCCGATGAATAACAGCCTTCGCTCGGTAGCTATCGCAGCCAAGGGAACCATGATCATGTTCGTCATAACTGAAGATGAGTACTTGGCGAATCTCTTTGGTGTGCTGCTTGAAGCAATGATGGCGCAAATAGAACTTGAGGCAGATTCTAGCTTAGCATCCAGCATCATTGATGCGTTCGTAGCTGACGCTTGGCCTGTGGGTGAAGAGCTTAAGGAGATGGCAGCCTAATGATCGAATATAGAGAATGCACCAAGTGCGCCAAGCTGCGTCATAAGTCTGAGTTTGAGTTTTGGGAGTGGCGTGGAAGCCGCCCCAAGTGCCTGCACTGCAAGCTGGAATCTGGCACGGTTCGCAAGCTCTCAGCTCAGCACATTCGAATAGCCAACCGATTAATGAAGGTGAAAAATGCGCAAAACTAAAGGTGACTTAGCACCAACTCAAGAGCAAATTGATAAGAACATTGAGCGCTTCAGCAATCACAAGGTGAATAAAGCTACTCTGTACAAGTTTCTCAAACTACAGAAGGTTCTGGAGAAGGCAGAAAATCACAACCCAGTGATCATCATGAAGAAGATTTACGGTTCTGTCGCAAATTCTGATAAAGACGTGGCAGAGCCACTCTCTAGACGCAATCATCCTGCAAGTGCATAAAATTGTTCGTAGGCGGTTTCTCCAACTATCTCTATCTGACCACGCTTCAACATCGTCCACAACTCTCGGCCGTGAAGGCTCGCTGTTGCTCCCCTTAATGACTTCCACCCAAGGGCTTGGCACGTCTTCTGTTTTACCCAACGGTGACTTTGCTCCACGATATGATTGAGATATTTGATATCCAATATCTCAATCAGTGACAACATAAAGAAACCCGTTAACCAGAGTTGAATATTCATTGCATCGATAGCCGCGTAGTTGCTTTTACTCCCATCAATGACCACTTTCTCGGGGAGGCTATGTTGAGCTATCGCCTTATTCAGAAAGGCCTTGGCAGCAGCTTCATCGCGATTGGAGCGAAGATAATAATCAATGACGTTTCCAAACTTATCGACCGCTCGATAGTAGTAAAGCCCTTCTCCTTTCACTTTGATGTAGGTCTCATCCATGCGCCACGAAGTAGAGACAGGCTTTTTCTTTGATCTCGCTTTATGTTCTAAAACAGGTGTAAATTTGATAACCCAACGATTAATAGTTGCATGTTCCACACACACCACGTTCCCTCTGGATTTCTTCAATCTCGCGATAACTGAGTTTGTAAGCGAGGTAATAGCGAACGGTTTCGAGAATAACTTCAGAGGGAAAGTGGCAGCCTTTAAACATTATAATTCAGGTATTGAGTCGAAATTGGCCAAATCCTAACCTATAAAATTAAACTTTGCGACAAAACCCCAAGAGGCTACCCAAATGGCAATGACAGGAACAGAACGCGCAAACAAATCTCGCAGAACTAGACGAGCAAAGCAGTACTTGGCCTACAGCTTCAAAGAGAAAGAGATTCCAGCACGCGTCGATCCATATATCTACATCCAATCATTCGAGCACTTTCTTTCAGATGAGCACAACATCAAGAAGCAAGAGATGTCAGAAGAATGGCGCAAAGCGTTCCTTGCTCGCGTTCGTGCTATGTGTATGAACCGCACCAACTACGTGAAGCTCATAACTTTGTTGATGAGCAACTTAAGCAATAATCTATATCCAATTGATTTATACGGTGTTACGTTTTGAAACATCTTAACGCCGTGATCCAGCCCCAAAACTTCCCCTTCCTTACAGACTAAACCGTATTGCCAACGCTAATATCCCGCACAGAAAAGTGAACCAAGAATCACAACAATAACAGTGACATACGTCTTATAAACAAGAAAAAGCAGTGGTATTAGAATGAAGAAATTAGCAGTGGCAGCAATATTAGCTGCAGGTATTTCAGCACCAACTTTGGCGCAGGATGGTAAAGGTTTTCGAGCAGAGATTGGTTTCAGCTCAAACTGGTATGACGAATTTGGTTATGAATCGGATAGTGAATCTGGTTTTGTTCTTCGTGGTGGGTACGATTTTAACAAGATCGTCGGCGTATCGTTGAGCTATGAGAAAGTTGGCCCTTGGAGTGAGAACTATGGTTCGTCTACTTCAGAGATTGAGGTTAGTCGTTTTGGTGCGCAGGTTGAAGTTGGTTATGACTTCCAGAACGCCGGGTTTGCAATCAAGCCATATATTGGCTTTGGACTTGCGAACACCAAAGCTGAAGGTACGTTTACTGATGTCTACTGCGTCAACTGGAACTGCTACAGAAGTGAATATACAGCAAAGAACAGCGAGACAAGCGCAACTGGTGCATTTGGCGTTCGCATGACGTTCAATGAGATCATGACGTTTGGCTACGAAGCAAAGGCGCAAGAGTTCTCAGATGTTGATTTATACACTCACCAACTACTAGTTGGCCTTAAGTTCTAGGGGGAAGTAATGACTAAGTTTAAAAAGACCTCACTTGCAGTTGTCATTCTGGCGACTGTTTCAATGACTGGCTGTCAAACTACCCAATCATCACGCAATAGCTTAGATAGCTCTGTTGTTGATGTTAGCGACCGTGTTGTTTCTATGAAGCGCGGCGTTCTTCTGATGGCTGACCATGTTCAGGTTACGAACAAGCAACTTGAAGACCAACAAAAGAGCCTAGCGGGTGGTGTTATGGGTGCTGGCGCTGCTACAGCCGCTTATGGTGGTCTTAGTGGTAATCGTAACGCTGCGGCAATTGGTGGTGCTGTAGCTCTGGTTGGTCTAGTTGGAATGGCTGCACAGTCAATGTCAGACAGCAAGAAAATTGACGCTATTCGCTACACCGTTGAGTACCAAAACGGCGGTATGATCGAAGCATTCCAAATCGATGACAACCCGATCATGGTTGGCTCTCCAGTGTTCGTGCGCCAGTTCCGTTCTGGCAAACTCAACATCAGTCTAGACACGACAGCTGGCGTTCAGTTCCAGCGCGCACAGAAGACTAACTATGCAGGTGATGCCGAGAAGCAGGCCAAGGCCGATGCTGAAGCAGCTCGAATCGCAGCTGAAAAAGAAGAAGATCGCCAGTTCGCGCGTGAACATGCTCGCCGCAGAATCGAAGCAAATACTTCAACTCAAGAAACCATTGCAGACAAAGTTGGTGACACAATCGATGCTAGAAACGAAGCAGTTCGCGGTAGCAATGAGCGCACAATTAACATCAATGCGACTGGTCTGTAGACAAAGCACCACAATGTAATACATAGATGGCTGTCAATGTGCAGCCATGGTTTTATCGCTCACCAGAAAACAAATGATCATATTTATAGTAGTGACTCAATCCTAAAGCATTCCGATCTCTGCAGACCAATCGGTATTACTAACGGTATTGCCGCTTGCAGGATCATGGCAAAGAATCACAACACCACCAGTAAGTTAGGTTTGACCAGAAATAAAACAGCAGTGGCATAAGCATGAAAAAAATAGCACCTCTTATAGCGTTGGCATCGTGCCCAGCAGTATCAGACACCGTAAGGGAAGACTTTAATAATTGGACAGCGCTACTTAACCAAGTGACCGATGACCACAGAGCGGCAACGGTGATAGGTTTCGATAATAACCACAACCAAGCTTTGTCGTGGGAGTGTTCAGTAAGGAACGATGGTTTTGCGCGAGAAGCGTTCAAGGTAAAGGTTCCAAACAGAGACTTATCTTATGGCGTGAATTTTAATACCGATGTTGGCTCTGGAAGCTTCTACATGCCAAATCAAGGAACTGATTCATGGAATTGGTCAGAGGTAAGTAACCTAAGCTTCATCAAATCCATGCGTGATTCGATGTTGGCTCGACTAGAGTTCAAAGGATACGAGCGTAGCGAAAATGGTTCAATCGACCGTGGAATAACGCGAGTTGCTATAGATATGACAAGCTCGGACAAAGCAATAGAGCGAGCTAGAGCGTTCTGCAACAACACTAGATTCTTTGACGTTAGCTATTCGGACAATGAGATACTGGTTGATGGCAAGCCGATAAGCAAGTTCTGCTACGAACCATTAGCTGGAACAATGTCGGGCGACGCTTTTATCAAGCAAATCTTTATCACTAGACCTAGTGAATTTTCAAGAAGCTGCTCAGATGCAAATCAAGAAGCACGATGGCGCGAGCATGAGGTTACTCACATTGGGGGTAACAGGTTCGAGATTGCCGTGATTGATGGTAGGTCAACAATCACGTACAGAGCCAAGCTTAACAATGTTCGAATGTATGATCATGACTCCGTGATAATGGAGCGAATCAGCAATGTTGAATAGACTGACCGTGCTGGCTGGGCTGGTTTCGCTTCCTTTCGTAGCCTCTGCCAGCCTTCTGTATCTTGACTGGGACACCAGACTACCTAACGGAACAGCGACTCGAATCAATGCAGATTCAGGCACAATTGAGCACTACATGGCTCAAATCAAGCACTTACCAAACGGAGGCAGGACAATTCAGTTTACGCATATGTCGAGCATCTTTGACATTTGCTCTGATCGAGAGTTTGTTGTTGATGAACCATACGATGAGTTATTTACGATTAACGGCATTCGAATCCAGATGGCTGCAGTTTGCAGAGATAAAACTAAGTCTGGACGCCGTGATTTGGTGTACATGACAGCAACACCCAAGAACGAAGAAGATCTAGAACTCGTAGTTAATGCATTCACAAAGGGTAAGAACGTTCTTGTTCTATTCCCAATTGACACAACCAACGGTTCTGTGGACTTCAATGCTATGGGGTTCTCTGCAGCTTGGAATAAATAGAAAAATCAGAATGAAAAAATTAACAGTGGCAATCGCAGTAGCTGCTTTGGCGGGTTGCAATAGCAGCGACGAAGAAATAGAAGCAACACCAGATTCACCAACCGACACACTTGGCGCGTGTGTGGGTAAATATACTGCTTACGTTCAACCAGACGGCATGAGCTATCACCTTGTAGGTGCAATCTCCAAGCGAGAAAATCCTGCTCTTCCTTATAACTGGGACTCAGAGTACGATGGGAAAGTTAACCTAACAGTCGAGTACGATGAATCGTACTGCAGTGACTTTGACGTAGATACGGCGATTTACATCTCAAAGAATTCTGACAGCGATTACTTTGCTTTTGAAAGACAAACGGATGTCAGCGCTGCTCAGGCGAATCTAGAAATGGCATTGATGGCTCCGCATCAGCACTTGGTTGTTGATAGCGATATAGCCGTTAAGGTGATACGAGTTGTTGGCGTTCAAAAGGTGTTTGAGTGGAATAGCGACACCCAAGAAGAACACTATCGAATTGAAGACACCCACAGCTACACAGCGGATTATGGCGATGATTTTGTATTTGCTACTTTAAAATACGCTCGGTTCCAGCTGGATGAGAATGCTATGGAGTTCTCGACCAGATCCCAACTTGAAGGTCTTATTGGCGACTGCGCAAACGTTGGTTCTGAATGTTGGGCTGGCTATTTCCATCGAACGTTTGATGCATCCCAGCCCCAAGTATACTTTGCCAAGAAGTTTAAGATTGATCCAGATTACGCGAAGGCGATAGTTGATATGTACTTTGACAGTGTTGAGGTTCCACCAATTCCAATGCCAGTGGAGTAAGCATGCGTAGAGTTCTAGTTTTCATCCTTAAGTGGGTAGCATCAATGATCGGCGTGGCGTTCTTTGCTGGTTATTGTGCAACGATTTGGAAAAGCGAATCAGGCCAATTGCTTGTGCTGTGGATTTGGGTTTCTATGTCGCTTGGCATTACTTGGAAGATGTTCAAGAACCACTGATGCAAAGATGGCTGCCAATGTGCAGCCATTGTTTTACTTGATATCCACGCAGTCGTGACCTTTCTGCATGCTTTTCCTATATCGATTAATTGCCAAGTCCAGTTGGTGAACGCTGGTTAGCTTCTGCTTTCTGATGAATCCTCAGCAAGCTTTGGGTATCTCATTATTTTCCCAATATCGATTGTGAGTAATAAATATTGTCAATTAGAAGCTTTAAATCTTGTGAGTGTTGTTCGAGGTTAGTGAAGCGCATCGCTTCAGATACTAGCGGAACGGTAAGTCATTAACCTTCCAACTTAGTCGAGCACTTAGTTGTGTTATCCGTTCAATCTGATGTCTTCACCTAACCCTTCTCATGAATGAATACTCAATTAAACGTTAGGTGCGATTACTGATTCAGTTACAGAAATTAGATAAAGAATGAAACTCTTATCTCAAGCAGTTATGTCCCAAACATTCATACTTCACATGTAGCTCAGTGATCTGCTTTTGCTAGCCCGAAATTTATTGGAGGTCACAGTTCATCAATCAAATCCCATACTTGTCGATATACGAAAGTCGCTACTCTAGTTGTATGAACACAAAGACCTTTCTTCTAGCCCAAATACATCGAGCAAGACTAGACTGTGACAAATGCTTAATCGAACTTCTTGATATGATGAGCCTAGCCGTGATGCGAAACAGTTCAGTAGAAATCGATAGGCATTTAATGAACGACATGTTCGAGGGTGACATACTTCTAATCATTGCACTGACCGACACAAACTTATCGATCAACTTTAACGAATTTGTACTAATAGAGTCGGTGCAATATGTTATGAAGTTTGGCCGCGCATTACCAAGTTAATGCACAAGCTTGGGCTGCTTTGCTCCTTAACCATGCCGCTAATATGCAATAACCATAGTGGCATGGTTTTCACCTTATTTGCGGACATGCTTGTTTGTTACGTAAGCACCTTTTTAACGTCCTTTCCGCGTCAAATCACAACATCACCTTAAACTTTACGCTTTACGTCATACTGAATTGTAAAAGTGTAAAGTGAGCGATGAGATATGGATGTTAAAGTTCAGAACGACAATCAAATGGCGATTTTCGCTGCATGTGAGGTAGTCAAATCAGATAAGATCACCTCCAGAAAGGTCTCAGAAAGAGTTGGATGGTCACACGCCACCTGTGCACAATATGTAGTGGATTGGAGTAGCCAGAGGGCAAAGAAAGAACGCGATGCTGCGAAGAAGACTCAAATGAGCAGTAAATTTGTCAGAGCTTTGCATGATGAGGTTGATGACATAATTGGTCGCCTCAGAACTGTTGATGCAATAGGGAGTCGTTCATCCTGAAATCAAAGTAGTTCTCTGCCTAAATGACGTAACTCGCATCTGGAAAAACCTTTTAGAACAATTACTTAAATTAGAAAGATGCTGATAACTTTAAGAATGGGGAAAGTCGCTTAGTGAAGCGTCCAAATTTGCGGGTGCGCATCACTTCGTGCTGCTACTAGGTTGAACTTGTTAAAAGCTTAAAATATCTAAAAAGGGTAGCTGTAAGTGTGTTGTCCGTAAGCAAATCTGAAATATTGGAAATGTTCCATTTCCTGCTCTCTATCTAACTTTCTGATTCTCCTGTCAGTTCATAAATTCAACAAATCAAACTAAGTTTGCACCTACATTAGAGTAAGCGCTCTAATGTAATGTGCGCTTCATCACATTTAACAAGGTATCAAACTATGAACACCCTAAAACTATCTGCTGTGACCGTAATGATTGTTGCAGGTTCACTAACAGGTTGTGCTCAACGTCCACTAGCAACAATTCCTACTGATACTACAGTTATGATTCAAACTAATACCGCTCCCGAAGCGATCTATGAAGCTGCTGTTCAATGCGTTTTGGATAATGTTAATCCACCATCATCAGGTCAACTATTCACTTATCAGAGTGAGAAGAATAGTCAGCTAGCTTTTGTTTACCATGATCGTGCTGCCTATATGCTTCTGGGTAATCCTCAATCAAACGAGTTTAAAGCAACAATCCGCATCAATGGGAAGAAAGGTGAGATCAAATCTCAAGGCATCCAGTGGTTTCAAACTCCATCTCAATATGTAACAGGTGGTTGGCAAGATCCTCATATGCTACACAATCAAGAGTACGTAGATAATATGTATAGTGCTGTTAATGATATGAAGAATAAGCTCAATACGTGTATCACTCAATACGCTTCAAGTTAATAGAGGTTAAGTTGTGAAAAAGTTAATTGCATTTTCAGTGTTAGCCGCATCTATTCTATCGGGTTGTGGTGGAGATGGTGGCACTGATGCACCATCTTCAGTAAAGGTCGATATGTCAACTCAAGAGTACCTTATTAATAACACCCCCGTATTTACCCATGCAGAGAGCGTAATACTTCCTAAAACTCACGATTACTATGGTGTTGATCAATCTAGTCAGATTAGAGTGGATATAGATTTATATTTCACTGGTGAATATCGACTGCGTACTTATCCATTCAATGACAATATACAAGAGTTTGAGAATACCCCTTCGTTTGAACACTTTTTCGATCCAGAGGTAACTTGCAAAGATCAGCTTGTTGACTCCCTTAGTGGAGAACGTAGTGGATTCATTACACCTTCAGGTGGTGCTTGTCGTGTAACATTGATTAATATGGTAATCAAAGATACAAAAGCACCAGTAAATGTATGGTTTACGTTAAAGAATGGTACACCAATATCAGCAGGTTCAAGAGATCCGGATTCTGACGAGGTTATTTTAGGTTTTGGCGAATAGATAATTGTGAAACGTATAGAACTAGCTTTAGCTTTCATGGCTCTCTTGCAAAGGCAAGTTACAGTTTGACCATGAGCTAGCCACTCAAGCAACTAGAAGATGGACAGAAACGCACTACATTCCTTTATCTCTCACATGCCCCATATAGCCGTCATCCTCGCGAAAATGAGGATCTCATACCACGTGTAGGTATATAAAAATATTCGATTAAGTCACGTAGTTTAACTTTTCAACGCGCTGAATGAGATCCCCTTTTTCAAGGGGATGACGGTGAATTTGGTATGGTTTGAGACGCCGATAGGGGTAAATGCATATTACAGATTTTGCTAAATTAGTAAATAATGAATTAATTTTTGTATCAAGAACCACTAAAATTATCCGGACCACAGTAAACACTATACCCAACGATGGAATGAAAAATGCCAAGCGTTGATAATTACTCTTAAATGCTTGTTAGCTTTTGTATGTAATAGTTGGCAGTTCATAAGCTCGATTGTGTTTCTTTGCAACCAAATACTGATGCACTTGATAGTAAACCGCACTGATTTCGATATCACTAAAACCTGCTATTTTTTTAGATAACTCAAAACTATTTATTTGAAACAACTCTCCATCACCTAAGTCCTCTAACGAAATTACTAATTCTCGTCTCATATAAGCCAATGAACTAGTAAGCCTATATGGTGTACTTTTGGAAACAAACGCTTCCGCTATTAACAACCATTCAGACTCATATAAATCAGGTGTATTTTTCTTCATAAGTTCATCAAATAAGATGAATACTGCTGAAATCGTTGGCTCAAACACATCATCAGAGCCGGTTGCCAACCCTTTCTGTTGTTTTTTATCAACAAGATTAAAGAGGATTTCTCTTGATGAATCATTAAAAAAGAAATCTATTAGATCATCTTTTTTCATTGTATTCTCCTTGAAAACTAACGCTTTATGTACAGTAACAAGCCGCCTTTCCCACTCTCATCTTGCCGCCAAACAATAAGACAAACATATCAAGGATATCGGCAAAATGTATAGCATAGCAGCTGTGCGTGATTTAATTCTCGTAAGCTGATTCGCAAAACCATCTCAAGCCAACTGTACTCATAATCAGTAGGTTCTACGCCTCTTAGTATCTCGCTCGCACTTGATTTGCAGATTGAAGACCCGGCGTTCAAATAGTTCGTGCTAAAACCTAGCGCCTTCATTTGTCGCTTAATCTTTGCGTTCAGTGGCCGGGAAAGAGTAGACATAGTTGCATCCTATAGACGTAAAAAAAACGCCCTGAAGACTAGGCGGTCTAATACCTTGCTGCATCTTCAAGGCGAGACAAGTATCGCTTTTATGCCATGCGTGGGCAAATCAGCGCAGGGCATACCTTTCTGCACACGTTCTTCCATTAAATGCGCGTCTTGGCTCCAAGTGGAAAGCTGCATTGGGAATACTAGACTGAGCGTTGATCGCATCCCGGGACATCGCAATTTGCTCCTTGATCCGTGACTTCATCTTGGCTCTGTTCGACCAACCAAACGCATGACTGATAAAGTAATCGCCAGCCTTCTCAAACTGAGACTCATTAGTAATCTCCAACATCATAAACGCATTCATCGCGCATTCTGTGTTCGCTACCCTCAAGTCATCGTTCGCCACTGCAGGAAGAGAAAATAGCGCCACTGCTAACGCTGTTGTTCTTAGTTTCATTATTGTTCGCCTCTTATTTGGGAGGAGGATTCTAGCAGCAGGTAGAAGGGAGGATGTTGATCTGACACCAATCAATAAAATTAATGTCAATTTGACTCGAATATTTATTAAAGAGTCATTTTGATCCAAAAGAAAACATGTCATTTAGACACAAAAACAAACAACGTAGAGCAAGTTAATTCATCAATAACAGCAAGTTACAAACTTGGCATACGCCATGCAAAGTAGATGGCGTTCATCATAAAAATTTGAAAAAGCTAAAACGGTATGAGTATCCAAGTTAAAAACAATGTTAAATGGGTTGGTGTGAAGGACACTGTAACTAGCCACTTCCACGGCACTGAATACAAGATGGGGCGCGGTACAACTTACAACAGCTACTTAATCCAAGAAGAGAAAACGGTCCTTATCGATACAGTGGATCACAAATTCGATGAGCAGTTCCTTGCAAACCTTGAGCAAGAGATTGACCTAAATCAAATCGACTACATTATCACTCAACACGCAGAGCACGACCACGCTGGCGCACTATCTGCACTAATGGCTAAGATTCCAGACACGCCAATCTACTGCACAGAAGCAGGTGTTAAGAGCATCATTGGTCATCACCACATCCCGAACTGGAACTTCCGCACTATCAAGACAGGCGACACCCTAGATATTGGTAACGGCAAAGCGTTGGTGTTTGTCGAAATGCGAATGCTTCACTGGCCTGACTCAATGGCAACATACATGACAGGCGATAATATCCTGTTCTCTAATGACGCATTTGGTCAGCACTATTGTGACGGCAATCTCTTCAACGATGAGATGAACCAAGACGAACTCTACGAAGAATGTCAGCGCTACTTCTCAAACATCCTGACACCATTCGCGCCATTGGTTAAAACGAAAATTGAAGAGGTTCTTTCTCTTGGTGTGCCTATCGATATGATCGCCACATCACACGGGTGCATCTGGCGCACCAACGCAACTCAGATTGTTGAGAAGTACTATGAGTGGTCACAATCATACAAAGAAGACCGCATAACTATCGCCTACGACACAATGAGTGGCAACACTCAGATGATGGCACAGGCCATTGCTGAAGGCATCAAGCAGGAAAGCCCAAGCACAACAATCAACGTCTACAACATTTCACATAGCGACAAGAACGTAGTGCTAGCAAATATGTTCCGTTCTAAAGGTGTTCTGTTCGGCTCATCAACTATGAACAACGTCATGATGCCAAAAGTTGCAGGAATGATAGAAGAAGTCCATGGTTTGCGACTAGCAGAGAAAACAGCGGCGGCATTCGGCTCTTCTGGCTGGACAGGCGGAGCAGTAACTCGCATTGACCAACGCTTGAGGGAAGCTGGCTTAGATACATCAGCACCAATGCACCTTCATTGGAAGCCAGACACAGACGGTATTGCTGAATGTATCGAGTACGGCAAAGCACTGGCAAAAGAATGGAACCAGAAGCACGAAGGCGTGATTGCGCCAGCTCAAGATGAAGAACCTGAAGTCGAGCATTCTGCCGACTGCACTTGCTACAAATGCACAGTTTGTAACTGGATTTACGATCCAAAAGAAGGCGAGCCAAATCAAGGTATCGAACCCGGCGTAGCATTCGATGACTTGCCAGATTGGTTCCTATGCCCTGAATGCCAAATCGGTAAAGAAGTTTTCGTGGAGATCAAATAATGAGTAGACCAATAGTAATTATTGGAAGCGGCTTTGCCGCTCTCCAAGTCGTCAAAATGCTGCACCGTTCTGGCTGTACAACTCCAATCAAAGTCATTACATCTAGTGACGGCAGTGAGTACAATAAGCCAGACCTTAGCCACGTATTCAGCAAACAGCAAAAACCTGAAGAGCTAGTGCTGAAAACAGCCAGCGAGCTTTCAAGCGAGTACGGTGTTAAGTTCACCACGAACACACGTGTTAAGACTATTAATCCAGACCTCCACGTTGTTGAGACTGACGAAGGTTTCTATAGCTACTCAAAGCTTGTTCTGGCTACTGGTGCTAATACCTTCGTGCCAACAATCAAAGGCATCGATTCAAAACACATTGCTACGCTAAACAGCTTGGAAGAGTACTCTGCAAACAAAGACAAGATCGAAGCAGCCAATAGAATCACAATAGTGGGCGGTGGACTTATCGGTGTGGAGCTTGCCGTTGACCTAGCAAAACTCGGCAAAGAGGTCTCTATCATCGAGCCTGCAGCCACTTTACTTAGCAACTTAATCCCTGAATTTGTGGAGAACGAGCTGGTTCATCACCTCGAAGAGCGCGACATCGACATTTACACAGACAGCGCTTTAGTCTCTGTAAATGCTAACCCTACAGGTCTAGCCGCAATCACTAGCCACGGAAAGATGATTGCAACAGATATAATCCTTTCTGCGGCTGGTATCAAACCAAACACCGAACTCGCAAAACAAGCAGGCATCGAAGTGAATCGCGGCATCGTAGTAAGCGACAAGCTAGAAACAAGCGCGCCTGATGTTTTTGCTATTGGGGATTGCGCGGAAATTAACGGTCGCGTAATGGCCTTCTTGCAGCCTGCGGTAATGTCAGCCACAGTTCTGGCAAAACAACTTTTGGGTTATGATGGCTCGCTAAACCTCCCAAACATGCTAGTAAAAGTCAAAACGCCAGAGTACCCAATACAACTGGCAGGCGTTGCAGCTCATATGGTCTATCGCTGGCAGGCGGATATCAAAGGCACCGGAATCATGGCTCGGGGGTATGACGAAAAAGACAAGTTGATTGGATTTGTCTGCACAGGGGAACAAGCAAAACTCGCCTTCCCCATGCTGCGTGAACTGAACGTTAACTAAAAAAAGAGGCATAAAGCCTAATGCCAGTCAGTTAAGCTGACTGGCTTTCTTTTTATTAGGGTATTTCTTTGCTTTAGGTTTTATAGCTCTTGGGTACACTCTGTCCTCATGCTTAATAGGGAGAACATGGTGGGGCACGCCCCAAAGCTCCCGCCGAATGCGAAAGCCACTGACTCACCCCTAAGTAGGAATATCCAACCTAGCATAATAACTACCGATTTCAAGAAGGCAGTGCTATTAACTTGATCACGGCAAGTTAAGGCTAATTTACTAAAAAGGCTGAAATAACTCGCTTATTGAATGCTCCTAAATGAAGTTCATCCGCAAGTTTTACTGAGTCTCGCATTGTAAGCTCGCTTGTCGAATTGACACCCCAACTCACGTTTTGTTGAGTGTGTTCTGGATCACATATAGAGCTCACCCGAACTATAGGACTTTGCCCCCCAAGGACTTCTGAGTCTGGAGCAACAATCTCCTTTACAAACAAACATGTCTCGGGAATATCTTGCTCAATACGTTCAGCAAACTCGATTAAACTGTGTTCAGCGAACGTAAACAACCACGCTTGCTGACTTATGCCATTGTTTACTCGGAGTATGCGTCCTAGCACTTGTCTAAAATATAACTCCGTCTTAACCGAGCTCATATGACAACAAACTTGAAGTCTCGGAATATCAGTACCTTCACTGATCATACCGACACTAACTATCCATTGAGTATCATTCTTGCGGTAACGTTCAATAGTGGCCAAAGGCTCGTCATGGCGGTAGGTCACAATAGATACACTTTGTTGGTACTTTTGGAAAAGAACTTCTTTGATCAGTTGTGCGTGCTTAACAGAAGACGCGACTACTAACCCACCGGCAAAAGGGTTTTGAACTCGAATCTCTGCTAGTTTTTTACAACCGAGTCCAAGCAAGTATTCCATTGCCTTTTGATTATTTATCACACTCTGATAAGAAATTTTGGTTTCCTTAAGCATCTCGAAAATTGAAGGAAACGATTCAATTCTCTGATCGTTTGTTACCGACAGCTTCTCATTATCAACTAGCACAATCTTTGGTGCTCGACACACGCTTTCGACAATAGCTTGCTTTAAAGTGTATTGATAATCGACTAACAGCTTTCCGTCTGGGTCACTGTAATGAGCCATTGCAATAGGAAGTGCATCTGACCGCCAAGGCGTTCCAGACAGCGCCAAAGTATAGGTAGCTAAGCCTTGAATCTTAGTCAGGATTTGCTGTCCCCAAACGTTCCCGTTGCCCAGCTCGGAACCAGAGCAGTGATGTATCTCATCGAATACTACAAACACTCGATGGTTCCGTAAGGTTTGCCAAAACTCTTCATTGAGAAATTGAATAGATTGGTATGTTAGCGACTGACCAATAGAACCTAAACCACCATTAAAGGAGCAACCGAGAACTTTTGAAAAGGTTCTTTTTATACCATTTGAGACTGTTAAAGATGGAGAGAAACACAAAATAAGATCCACCATGTCATCCTCTATTAGCCTTAAAGCAACACTTGCAGCTAAAAACGTTTTACCTGCCCCAGGTGTTGCCTGGCAAAAAAAATGGCCTTGTCTGCCTTTGTACTTTTGTAACGCTTTATCAGCGCACTCTTGTTGCCAGCGCCTCAACATTTTCTATTATCCGGCATAAGAGTTTTGAGTACTTTTGTAAGTACGTTAACTTTTCCAAGCAACTGCGCAGAATGCTCCCTAGCTTGTTCCAATAGAGGCCTCAACTTCTTTTCCAGCTCAGGAAAACGACCTAAGAGTGATTGATACTCATCAATCTCACCCAAAACAATCTCTAGCTCACCTTTGTATTGATTTCGTTCATGAACTAAAACTGAGTAGTCACTTACAATCTTTGTGGCTAGCTCTGCACTTTCAGATCTCGGTGTCACATAGAGAGAATGAAACAAATCTGTTTGAAAGTATCGTCTCTGTCGCCCTTCACCTTTGCACCCAAGCCAGTTGTTCTTCATGAACCGGAGAATCTGTCGATAGACCTTTCTTCTTGCCTCATCGGGATCCACTTTGCATTCACTTGTCGAGAGATAAGCGTCGCGTAGTTCAATAACCGAAAAATCATCCATACCTTTTTCAATCAATAAGTTATGCATAATCGCATTGATTTTTGTCGATTGTTTCATTGTAAACTCGTTCCGAACAGAAAACTAAGGATTGCTTAGTATACAAAAATCAACAAAACTAAGAAAATCTTAGTTAATGAAGGTTTCGAACAATGAAACGAAAATGTCATTTATCAGCCCAATCCCGTTGCGGCTCAAAGAAGCACGCAAAAAAGCCAAACTCTCCCAAAAAGCCTTGGGAGTGAGAATCGGTATGGATGAAGGTTCAGCAAGCGCGAGAATGAATCAGTATGAAAAGGGTAAGCATAGTCCGGACATTCAGACTCTTAAATTGATTGCAAATGAGCTAGGAGTCCCGTTGAACTACTTTTTTTGCGAAGAGGAAAGCACTGCTCAGTTAGCTTGCATAATCGCAAGCTTGAGTGAGGAAGAACGGCAAAAACTTATCAATACGCTGACAGGAACCGAGCGCAGCTAGTACTGTTCAAATGCACGAGAAACACCTCAATATGAACAACAAGCTTATTTCTACAATTAAGGCGACACTTATAATAATTACAAACCTAATTTTAGCCTCAGATCCAGAGGCATCTTATCGATAGCCAAATCCAGTACCTGTTTGGTCGTTTTTGCTTTGAGATCCCTTAATTCAACTTTCATATCTTGTTGAATCTTTACGATTGCATCTTTCTTCTTAGTCCTGATACCAGTGTTTATCTGTCTTCGTACTTGCCTTGTCTGTTCTTTCTGATGCAAGTCTGACAACATTGCGTTGGTTTCGTCAAAAAAATCAAGAATACTCGCACTGAACTTAGAAGCTCTAAAGATGCTTTGAGCGCTGATATTTACGTCTCTCGCCACTTCAGCTTTTGTCATCTCAAACAATGCTTTGGGGGTTTTACGGCTCGCTACCTTCCCATAATTTTGGATGTTCTTCTTCTTAGTTTCCGTTAACGCCAAAATCGATTGCCACACCCGATATGTCGTGTGTGTGATATCCGGAACCACCCAGTTCGGAGGAGAAGAAACATCACTAATAGGACTATCACACTCTAGACTATTCAAAAAGTCATCACTCATTAGTTCATCTAAGCTACTATTATCATTAATCATATCGATACATCTCCTCTTCTAACTTTTGCTCGATAGCATTTATAGAACAAAAAATCTTACTCAATATCTGATCTACGGATTCGGGGGTTGGGGACGAGGACCGCAAATCCTTGATCCTCTTATATGCTGAACGTAACGTCGGAAGGTGATCCTGAACCATAAAACCCAATGTCTTATCATCTAAGGCTTCTTTTACCATGGGTAAAATTGTGACCCATATTCCTCGAATATTGCCCTTCGTAACAATAGCGTGCGTGCAGTTTAAACAAAACTCAGGCTTAGCGTCATGAGGGTTTATTCTTTCAAACGTTGCGCACTTTGCCTTATTTTCTGCACCTTCTCTTGGTATACAGGTGGCAAAAATGTTAGTCTGCAAATCGATTATTCGTCCATTAATGCTCTCTCTAAGCGCTAGCGCTTCATTTTCAGTTAATGGTTTCGTCAATTCTTTAGCCTTTTGAACATAACGAGTAAAGCCACCAACATAGTCTTCGCCGATCTTGTCAGATTCCACTAACAACGTATCTACGATAGCGTTCAAATATCGTTGCTTCGCTCCTCTAATTAGGCTGCTAGCTTCCTTGTCACGGAGATATGACATGAAAAAAGAAGCGTCAAGATGACAAAACTGATGTCTGATCACAGTCCCAATATCGCCTTGATAACGCGTCAAAACAGCTTCAGCCCATATATGGCGGAACGCATGAGGGGTAGGGTAGCGAACACCTTGTAAGATTTCGTTTGATATATCATTCATCGTTTTTCGATCTAAAACTATAGTCCTAGCACGAAGCAGAGCCTTCGACTTTTCCGACAAATGAGTCTCTATCACCTTCATGTGTATAGGATCACTGACCTCCCCTTTCGCCATAAATTCCTTAAGGGATGACTTAAAACTCCTTTGAGCGAGAGCACCATTAAAAGATGTACAATTCAGTCTTAACCAATCACCTTTTATTTCATTGGCTGTTTCTACAATGATTTTATACTTTCGACTGGTGACATCATATTTTGCCGAAAGTCTCTTCAACTCGATACGTTCAACATCAGAGAGTAAGTTTATGTCTTTCAATAAAAACGACTCAAGTTTTAGACATTCATTGAATGGTTGATAGTCATAGACAAACCTATGCCAGTTTGCTTTAACGCGCTTTTCAATAAATGTAGCTGACTGCTCGAGGTTCTTAATACGACCACTAGTATCTTGGTATAAACAGGGCTCGCCTTCGTTTGCATTGAATAAGTCGTTGAGTTGAAGAGAAATTTGAAAACACTGAGATGTTATCTCTCTATCTATTTTTGTGCGACCGTTTGTTTTCGGAACATACCACTTTAATTTAAAACGAAAAGGGACATGCGAGCTATCCAGTATATCATTATTGTTCTCGATTATTATAGCATTAAGTGGAAAACCAAACTCTGTTTTCCTGTATCCTAACCACGCGACAATTAGTGTACTCATTGCATGCGCTTGAGCATTTAATTCAACCATAAAAGATTGGTAGGTTGAATCCGAAGCATTGTCTATTAACTGCCCTACAAAACTTCTTAGCTCTAACAATTGTTCTTTCTGATCTAACTTTTTAGCCAGAATAACCTTTTCCATTATATCGTAAACATCTGATGCAGTGATAGTTTCTAACTTGTTGTTAAAAATAAAAGTTCTATCTAGAGATGCTAGATAACCTTCCCAAACTTGTTCTGGCGTCTTATTACAATCAAAAGAATAGAACTTTTGTAGCATCAAAATTCGAACTACTTCAACGGCATCAAACCTCATCCCTAGCCCCAAAATTAACACTACTTTTTCTATGTAAAACTCGTTTAACGACATTGCATGATTGTAGTTACTTTCATATTGATAATAAACCGTTTGCTTTACGCTTTGAAAGAGTTCAAGGTGATTTACTCCACTACTATTATTTCCTTCCACATCTAAATTCTCTCCTCTCAACCCACACATCACTACCTTGAGTAGTCTATTATTTACCATGCTATCAAATGAACCGATGCTATATCTGTCCCTAATATCATCGATTGTTTTTTTACATACAACCAAATTGAGATAATTCTGTTGATATAGATTTCTTAAGTAATCGACATAAAACTGACCTAACTCAAGTCCTAGTGCGTTAAAACTACCTCCCTTCTTATACTCTTGTAGTGACATGCCAATTTGAGACTTGCACACGGCAGAAAGTGCATTGTCACAATTATTCTTATTGATATACTTGCTAAACACACCCTCTACACCAATTGCCTGTAGCTTATTTCGGATCGCTGGGAGTCTAAAAGGATGTATCGAACCGCAGTAACTAGGTGGAGATATGCGATTGCGAAAAGACCCTTCCTTATCCAGAGTTCTCAAAATAAATGAACACCAGAAGTCTTCTAAGTTATTCAGACTTACCTCGCTATCCCCTATTTCTTTGATAAACGCGATGACATGCGCAATGATAGTATAGGCTTGATATACATTATGGGCTGTAGTAGCGGATATTGCTACCGAGAAAAATAACTTGGCATAAGATTTAGATGATAATGTGTATTCAAATCCATCTATCGTTAAGGTCGCGATATCCCTACATAATAAAGAAGGTTTATCGAACAATGAGAAATCGATTTCAGTGAGTCCACAATTGAAATGATAAAAGTATATTTTATCATCTTGAATTAAGCCGCGACTTTTGACAAAACCCGGATGAGACATCAAGATTTTATTCTGATCCTCCCAAAAAAGATCATATAGAGTGTTTGATGCTTTATTTTTCATTAATAAACCTTGTTATAATAAGTTGAAAACACTCACTGTTACACCTTCTTTTTGCGATTTTAAAAACATTCTTCGGCCCTCCTTCACATTTTCTTTACCAAGCATATTTAATGCATACTCTGTCCATTCAACTGTAGGAATTACCGTTCTATAGAAATTCTTAGGATTTAGTGACAGTAACTTCCTATAGTTTTTCTTGAATTCGTATAAATAATTATAGAACTTCCAAGCTGTTATTGGGCTATCTTTGATATATATCGGTTCAAAGAAAGAAGATTGATTCAACTGAGTTCGGATATTTACTCCTACTTGTTGTAACTTCCCCTTATCTTTACCTGTAGCCAATTTAATTCTCGAAACAAACTCGCCCGTCCTGTAGGATATTTCATCAGAAACAGCTAGGAATTCACTGTTAAAGCGTTTTACAGAATCAGTTTCCTCCGTTGAAGCTAAGTTTTCAAAACATAAGGAAAACACATTGTTAATAAGGTCAATCATAACCTCTCTTGTGATACGACCTGAAGAGTTCAGCCACTCTTCGTTGTCGCTGTTTAAATAGTGCTTCCTCTCTGTTTTATTTGAATGAGAGTTTCTATTGACGAGATAAGTGTAGGTAAATGGGTCACTAAATGCGTGAACTGAGCTATTTTTAATAGCTTGCAAACCAAATAGACACTTTTGACATGCGGTTCCAGATTCAATTACGAGAGCTCTTCTCTGACTGATAGATAAGTGAGAACAATTTCTACCTGCAAGATTGTGGGCATTCAGACCGTTTTTAAACAACGCAACAAGTGCACTTGGTATAACATAGGGTAAATCTCCTCGTTTTTTATGAACCAACAACAGTTCATCGCGAATTGATGTCATATTTAGCAAGGCATTAATTGCGCCACTTTTAGATCTAACTCCTTTAAGAATTTCCACATCTACAAAGCCACTAACTAATTTTTCATGTGGATCTCGCGTTGAAAGCATAAGTAATATCGCTTTACCTTCAGGAGAGTCACCAGACACAGAGTTCGTTGTGTGAAATAACTTTGAGCGTCCTTTAAAATATTCCGTCTCAATATGTTTTATCCTGTCGCCTTTTTTCAAGAATCGAAAAGATCTGTTTGTAAGCTTACTTATATCACTAGGTTGAACTGCTAATGATGCCATTAACCAGGAAAACATTAATTCCTCAATCTTAGTTACAGCACAATTTGGGCCTCCATCAGACAAAAGCCTCAACACGCTAAAGTCAAACAGAGCCGAGTTGCTTCCAGCTGTGAAGTTAAGCTGTAGGAAACGCGTGTTGATCTGCGTACGGTCTCTCTTAGGGTTTAAAAAAATCCTCTGACATTTCTCTTTTGAATCAAACGCTTTAAAAATCAAATCAATACAATTATCGTTGCTAACATTTGAAATTATTATTAATTTTAGCGCAGTTAACAAAGCGTCACTTTTATTTTCAATGTCGTGATAGTGGTTTATAATCTTGTATATTGTCTCACCAACAAACTGCTTCTTTTTGTGACAAGAGTCCTCAACTGGCAATTCTAGTATGTGTTTATCCATACCGGAACCATTGAAAAAATCCACTATTTCTTGTTTAGACTTATTTATTTCATTAATTAAGACAGAAGCCGTTACCTTAAGTGAGTTGACTGTTATTCTTGGTGACGCCAGCGCTACATACAACTCATTGCCAATCCCCACATCATCGCGCCGCAACCAATCTAACTTTCCAAAATAGCTAAATAATGAAATTTGCTTCTTATTAAGGTTTGGGCTTATCGGTGTAGCCCTTAATTGTTGAAGATATAAAATCTCTTTTTTATCAAGCTCAATTTGCAATTGGACTGAGTAATCTAAGGCATATGTAAATAGTAATTTTAGATCACTTAGTACACTTCTCCCCCCATGGTTATTCAGCATGTCGAAACGATATGATTCATATTCTTTAAGTAACTCATATTCATTATCTATTTCTTTCGAATCAAGCCATTCAATAAACGTATGGGCATGTGCTGAGCATTTTTCTTTTGCAGTTATAGATGCACCTTTATCAAAAAATGCGTAATTGCAAGCAGCTATTACGACTTTAAACAGAGTTATTTTAAAAGGAGAATCTGCATTATTTAATACAATTTTACGTTCTGGAAAGCTACTAGAGCCATTTATTGGCGGTAAGAGTATGCTCTTAGCATTCATAGGAAATTGCATTTCCACAATTGAGCGACTATCGTCAAACTCATTCTGTAGCTTTTTCTGGTAGTCTTCCGAGTTCTCAACCGTCATATCATCCCCCACGTGACTGAGTATTCGCAGCTTCAACACTCATTGACTCACACATCAAACGATCTCGGTGACCACACGAGTGAATATAGGTCTTCGTGACTTGGTTGACGTATCTACCATCAACTTTATGCCCCATACGCCTGGCCGTTTCCAGAAAAACTACAGATTCAGTACTTATCGATTCGTAGTCCTTTCCTCTTGCCTCACACTCTCCATAGAAAACATCTGTTCCGAAAGAATGTCTCAGGTGATGGTAAACACTATCCAAGGTAATATTCTGGAAGTTTCCGTATATCTCTTCGTTTTCTTTTATTTCCGGGATTAATTTCTTCAATGTCTTTTTAAAAACTGCCGTTCCAAAACTACGTGATATACACTTACCTTTTGAATTATTACTTGAGTTTGAAATTAGCAGATGCTCAGAATCAGAATGAGGCCTTTCTAGTTCATAGTAGGTCTTAATTTTAATTAACATTGCTCTAGGTATATACAACGTCCGAGAACTACCTCTCTTGGCGAACAATGAGGGCAAATGATATTCAAACTCTTCACTATAGCTGTCGCGCTTCAATTCCTTCATTAAAGTTAGTATACCTTTGTACTTTCTTCTACCCTCGTAAAAATCGTTAAGAAGAAAGCCCTGATTTTCCGCTGTCCTACATCCTAAATCACCACCATTGCGAAGCACTATTTCCTCAAGTAGTGTCTCTGTATACCTATAAATAAGTTCACGCGTTTCAGGAAGCAAATATTTTACAACCAGTCTCTTCTTGTTGTTATTACGACAAATTTCTCTATTTTCAGAGAAAACGTATATTTCCTTATAGTTATTATTAAGATAGTAGTGAAGCCAGTTATAATAGCTCTTTAACGAATAAACCGCTCTTTCAACGGTAGTTTCCCCTTTACCTTTTTCCTTTATTAAGTAGTCATTTATATACGCGTTAATAACATCACTCGGTAGAGCAGTATGATTTACTAAAGAAATTTGTGAACCTAGTTTATTACGGCTTTCTACCCATTCAAGAAAGAGGCCTAACTGATTCCCTCGGACATACTGCCCTTCTGAACCGATTTCTTCTTCTTCAAAAGAGTGTTCTATTCCGTTTAGTACTCGATCTCTTTTAACACGAAGTTGTATCGAAACACCTCGTTGGTGTGTGTACCTGCTGTAGAGTGAAGGGATGATTAGGGGAATATTTTCATCGGTGAGATAAATCCAATGTCCATTTATGTCTTTGTCATACAGCCTTTGCATGTATCTCTCCTATTCCCAACTGTCACTAGTTGCTAAAGAGAGATTAGTTCATAAATGTAAACTTACAAGTATTGCCTATTTTTTATACCCTAAAGTTGAGTAATAGTGAAAATAACTGTATTGTTGCGGGTAGTTGAATGTGTGGTAGGAAAAGACATATCCATCCTCTCTATCCGAGATCATGTGGTTTATCTTCCAACCATAAGGGCTCGCTTCGGTTGCTACATCGCCTTCAACGCGGCCGTATCGGGTTCTTACTGGATTGGCATAGATTTCTATACCGGGTTGATAATCTTGCCACTGCTGCGTCTGCTCATTAAATACTTGCTTGATTATGGTGTTTGTAGCTGGGCATCCTAAATCAATGTGAGAGAAGCGACTTTTTGTACTGACGTTGCCAGCCAAATCATAGAGGTCGATGCCGATCTCATAATACCCAGCTTCAGGTGCCATTGCTTTATTTGCGGCAACGGACCCACTAATGATCACTTTTGCATCATCTTGATTAAACTGCGCATCACCGTAGACCTTGCTTCCATTAGCCTGTCTTGTCCAATATCGCGCATGAGAAATTCCCACATTGTCAGAGAGTTCCCTTACTTCGAGTTGCTTTGTGGTGCCCGTATGTCCAAAGTTATCGATCGTTGCATGATATGCATTACGAATCAGTACAAAATCACCTCCTATCGCTGGTGGTGTGGTATCCCGCGTAAACTGGTAGGACTCAGTGGTCATGACTTCATTCGATAAGTTGATGTATTCTATCTTTACGATGTATTCGGTATCTCCTTGCGCCGACGCATTAATCGCTATCTGTTTGCCGTAAAAATCCCTGCCATCGATTTCCATTCGATCACTTAAGCCCACGACTCCTGATGTTGTGTTTTCTATCAAAACGTCCTGAGAGAACACTTGAACCCTGATTTTTCGGTCGATACTTGATGAGATCGACAGAGTGATAGGGCTACTTGGATTGACCAAAGAAAAGTCTCGACCGGAATGCGACTTGGTATCACCAGTGGTATCGACATAGGTGAGTTTTTCAATGGCTGCGTGTGACAGGCAAGGTAACGTCAAAGAACACAAAATCGCGAGCGTTTTAATTTTCATGTGCGCATGTCCAAATCAAGAGTGAAGCAGCCGAATCAAAGCTGCAAATATCTCTAACCTAGCGCACTTGAGTAACCAATATCGGTATTAGAGGGACGTATTTCGTTGTTTAACCATATCAATCAGTCAAAACATGGTTTTTACCAATCGAAATGACATTTAGAGCCTTTGAGCAAAAACTTACGTCAGCGCACTTAATCAATTTCAGCCAAACGGCGCTGAATCCGCCTTCACATTTCGATAAGGTCACTCTAACAAGAGTGACGTCTTTGGATTGGCGTACCGCTCGAAGAGTGAGAGTTCTCAAAAGCTTTTTTGAAGGAAGAGCGGTCACTCGCGGTGCGAATCGCTCCCCCTCTCCCTTTGGTAAAAGCGATAATAGAAAAAGAATTCCACATCGAAACAAGGTGAGTAGAGGTTGGTGTCGGTTGTTATTTAATATCTTGAGACGGATCTTCTATTTGTCGTCGGTGCGCACATGCTGCCTCTATAGCGCTTGTCGGTTCCGCGTACAAGAACGGTAAAGGCTCAAACCCCTCCATCCCCACTTGCCATGTGCTTTCTGGTGTTAGTTCAACTCTCGCAAGTGTCGCGCCATTGTCCTTACTTACTGTGTATACCATGTCTGCTTCAGAGTAAGACACTTTGCATGATGACGTCATCTCTGCGCCATACGTAACACTAGATACCATTGCGATACCTAGCAATGTTGACATTCTAAACCTCATATCACACCTCTTTCTAAAAGCGATAAAAATGCCTGTCGTCAAACAGGCATCTTCACAATAAATGGATTCACCCAACCCTTACAGTTTGTGGAGCTATTTCGTTGAATTAAACACTTCGGTATTTGAGGTCAAACCTCACTAATCAGACTAGACAATGCTGTAAGCCTTTATCTCGATTAGTGAGCGATTTTTTGTCAGTTAACCCGTCAATGCGCTCTGGGCTATCTTTTTTATTGCAATTGGGTCTGCGACGCATATCCGAGTGAGTTCAGAAAAGGAGATGTTGGTGATTTGGCAAAACAACTTAGCGTCATCGAGTGACATGGCTTTTTTAATCGATAATGCTTGGTACCCAATCAGCGTCATCAAGTATGTTCTTTGTCGGTCATTCATCCAACGTCGAATCGTAGTCAAAGGAATGATCTTGAACGGACATTGCTCAACATTCGACGCAAGACCGAGTTCGTTATGGAATTTACTGTGAGTTTCAATCGAGAGTTCAGAAGCACAGGCCATGATTTCATCGTAGGTATGAGGCTGCGTGGACCATAACTCGTATGCCGTATCAAACAGTTCCGCCTTCGCGGGGGCTTTCTCCTGCCAGCGCTTTAACGTGTTTAGACCAATAGCACACACATCCGCAATAGCGCTTGGGTCGTGCTTCAGTTGATACGATTTAGTCATAGTCGAGACTCCAAGTTTGCTTCAGACCAGAGTATTTCAATGGCCATCAATGGTTATTGGCTAAATTAATTGACCACTCCACTCTTGCGAATAAATCATTCGAGATGTCTGGCTATTTTAATGCGTCCCTACTGTATTTTTGTACAGTATATTCTGACATACTTTCTAGGAATATCAATCACTGTTCAAAATATGTATATTAATGCTCCTCCGTTCTTGAGTCTTCTCACAACAACGGAATTGTATTACAAGGCGTTTCATAAAACAGTGACGTACGTTTACCCTTTTATCTTGTGTGACTACGCTATCACACAGACTGACATACAAGGATATTACGCCTAGGTGCTTACATCATTTTTTGAACCAAACGCATGTATATCGTACCACCACGAACAATAACCCACCGCTACCAGTGCACTTGTTAACCGCACAACAGACAACATGCGGTACGTTAACTTAACGAATGAGACCTTTCAAAACTGACCGATACAGTTCGTTACATATTGAGAAAGTAGCCTTTGCTTTGCTATCACTGTATGAGTGTAAATCTAATAACATCTTTATCAATATCTATAGTGCAGGTCTTATATTCAAAGTTTCGCAATGCAGCCATAGCAAGAAATGATCGAGGTAATACCCTCTGCTTATTCGACTGCTCTCAAATACAGACAGCATCGACGATTTCCTGTTATTCCAAATAGCCATTTCGAGAGAGCGGCCATCGTGTGATTTGGATTAAACACACTTTGAAAAGCCGTTATCAGCTCCTTTATACAACGTCTCTGGCGTGCATTAAGTAAAAATTGGTGGCGTTTAGAACCAAAAAGGCTCGCCGAAGCGAGCCTTTTCTCCTTGTTTTTTGTTTACCACTGAATGAGGAGTTGTGCTGTATGTGAATCACCCGAATCATCGTAGCCAGTTACAACTGCTAGCTCTGTTTCACCCGGTTGACGAAGTGCTGAAATGCGCGAACCTACGTTATTACGTTCATAGTCCCCTAGTTTCCAGTCGTAACGAACAATCTTACCGTCGACATCCTTACAATCAGCTGATACCTGTGCCGTCTTGTTAATCAGACGGTAGCTAAGCGAACAGACTGGTGGGATGTTAGGTAACACCTCAATTGGTACCGAAGCTTCACTTTCTTGACCAAATTTTGTTGTGACTTTCAGGGTCAATATATGCTCACCTTCATCCAGTTTTTCAAACTTGGCATAAGAGCGCTCGAGTTCAGGTTGCAACTCACCATTTAAGTACCAACGGTAATCCGCTACTCGATCGTCTGGGTGTCCTCCACGGATTGTCGGTCTCAGCATGACATCAAGAGGATAGCGGCGGTATGTATTCGAGAAGTACTCGGTCAAATCCACACTGATTGGCTCAGCCTCAATAACCTCTACATATTCCGTAAACTCATCCCAGTTACCACGGTCATCTGAAGCCACAACACTGATTGGATAGATGCCCGGATTCTTAGCCTTAAATCGAGCCCGGATACCCCAATCTTTTGTTAGCTCAAGTCGACCTCTTCCATCCCAATCGAAGTTCAAGTTTTCACGGAGGTTAGCACCTGCTGGGCGTCGTAACCAAATGGTAATCAACGATGGAGCCACCTTAACATCTTGGGTGTAGGCCATTGTGTATTGCGGGAATTGATATTTCCAGACTTGAACCTGATGGTCGTACTCGTTGTAGGTCATCGCCTTATATCCATCTAACCATGCTCTCATTGTAAATCGATGAACGTCAGCGATGGCTAGGTCTTCTTCCGTAGGGGTGAAATCAAACGTGTCACCAGGAATCACAGTACCATCTGGCAAGACCCACTCGGTCACGATGTCTGTTTCCATCTTGGTATATGGAGCAGTTACCGTAGCCACCAGCGGCAACGTCATCGTCGTTTCGATGTCCTTGTCTGAATTGACACGGATACGCACCGGTTTAGGGATTTGCGTTCTCACCGACTTCTTCTTAATGCCCCACGACTTCTCATCTGATTCGTAACCGATATAAGCGGCTCTCACGACAATCTGATTTGAACCAAGACGGTCTGCTTCATACTCAAACGTTTCAGACCCAGACTCGAAATTCATACCACCATCGGTAGACCACTCGATGAGTAGATTACCAGCATCAGCAAGCTCACCTTGGTCATACACTGTGTATGTGCCTGTCATTCCACTGATTAGGTTTGATGCTCCTTCCAACGTTAATTGAGGCACACGATAGGCCATGACCTGAACTTGGTCTGTATGAGATACCTCTCCGGTGAAGCGGTTGGTAATTTCTGCGCGAACTAGCCATGTTCCTTCCGAACGAGCAACGTAACTAAAGCGCGTACCATCACTGTATTTTTGCCAACTCGCGCCATTGTTATCTGACATATACCAAACCACACCCGCTGATGCTCGCTTGTCATCTGCTGATAAGTAGTCATATCGCACTGACGCAGACAGAGGCAGCGAACCGGTAATACGAATGGTCTTCATATTACCCTCAATCGCAGTACCTTTGAGCACCTTCACTGTTGAGCGCGATGAAATGACTGACGCTTCATATGCCGGATTCGGAGATACAACTCGCGATTGAGCGTAGTAGCGGAGATCACCGATTTCATCGTGGTCAAAATTAATATCAAAGTTATTTTGTCCACTGTCACTCACTGTCTGCCACTCAGTCAGACCGGCTAATTCCTTGTTCTCATCCTGAACTGCAATTCGGACTTGCCATTCACCTAATTTACTGTCTTCGTATACCACATCGCGGTAGAACGAGCTGTATATCCCGAACTTGGTCTTAATACTCAGTTCATCACTGGTCGACATCTCTACTTCGCTTTGCTCTGCAAGGAGTCGCGCTTTTCGTGATGGCACCGTATAAGCGATGATGGAATTGCTCACAACATTCTCAGGCTGTCTTGCATACTTCACTTGAACTTCGTAGACATCCTCTTGCCATAGACGGCGGTTGTTAGCGCTATTTTTGTCATTGATGGTTTTCGAGATGGTATGCTCAGCATAACGTCTAGATTGCGCGATGTTGTAGTCTTCGAGCGTCTGACCATTCTTAAAAATAGTGATATCAAGTGGTGATGACGAGGCCCGAATTCTATAACGGCCGATTGAATAATTGCCAAGTTCTACGGCGTTATACCCAAAGGAGAACATGTCTTTCTCTTCGAATAAGATCTCTGGCGTGATCGGTTCCTTAACGATCAATGTAGTGCTATCAGTCTTAATGAGGTTTGTACGTCCGTAGTAATCATGGACATAGATTTCTGCAGCAATTGTCGCAGCACCCGTCGCGCTGAAGGCACCAATAAGTTTCGGTGTAGAAGTATCCCACGCTTCTTCCAATCCATCTGGAATAAGCGTCCATTTCACAGAACAAGCCATGCGTGAATCATTGTTGATACTCTGAATGGCTAAGCGATCGGAATTGTACAATTTACACGACTTGCCTTTGTTCTGGTCGTAGGTAATGTCTTGGTTTTGAACATGTGCAACTTTTAAGTCGTCGATGTTCTTAAAGATGTAGTCTAGAGGCAAGAATGAGATCGAATGCGTGGTCTCTACATAGTTGTTATTTTTGTCTCTAGCTTGCACAGTAATACTGTGCGCCGTATTGGATTGCCAGTCGACTTTCGTCGTTATGTATTTGGCCTGCGGAAATTCACCCGCAAACTCAACCGGCTCTCCATCGAGCATAATACCTAGGATTTCGTTTTCAGTACTGGTATCGTCTTGAACCGTGATGACCATGTGCTCAATAAAGTTGATTTCGTCACCACTATCGAACTTAGCCCACTTGTTGTACAGGCGTATTTGAGGCGGCAAGCGGTCAAGTTCCATCTCCGCATCTATCAATTCACCTGTGTTAGAAAAGATATCTGACGCTTCCACCTTTGTTAGATATTGACCATCATTCACAGACCCTAAAGGGACGCGATAAACGAAGCTATCCCCTATTTGTTGTGGCTGGCCAAGGCTTCGGATTTCACCGCTCATGCTCGATATTTTCGTATCTTGGAATAGACGCCTAATATCTACGCCATCCAGTGTAATGAAGTCTGAGACTTGCTTAATCTCTTCATCTGCTGTGAAATCAATAGTGACTGATGTTGGTAGCCACCAGCGCTCTTCATAATCAGCACTGTGAGGCGAAGTGATCACGATAACCGCTTCATTATTTGCAAGTTCTAGCGTTTGATTCTCGACGGTGATTACAACCGGACTGTTTTCATCATTGCCTGTTGCTTTGTATGCGAATTGTTCAATAACGGGTGGGCGGTAGTCCCAAGCGTAGCGAAGTTGCTCAACTGGTGTGGAAATGAAGTCATACTTGTCTGTAACTTTAATTGAAGTAAACACCTCTCCTGTAATCGACTTATCTTCAGAAAAACCAATGTCCCCGATATTGAGTTCACATTGGGTTTCTCCTTTCGGTACCGAGCAGGATTGATTGAATTGAGTCAGATGAACCACTTGATCATAAGGTCTCTCCTCGACTTCAACTGTTGCTGTTTTTAAGCGCTCTACCGAGTTGTGCGAAACGTAAACAAGGCCACTTCCTGAACTGGTTGTAGACGTGGTATTCACATCTACCAAAACGGGTGCTGGTGGCTCTAACAACGTATAGGTTACCGAGTCTTCTACAATGGTGACTTTCTCTTTGGATGTGCCCGAAAAATAAGAAATTCGATAGGAGCGAGTATGTTCTCCTGCAGCGCCGAGCGGTCTGCCCTCTGCATTAAAACCATTGGGGAGCCAAGAGTCATCAGTATCGCCTGTCCACTCAAAGAAACACTTTAAATCGCCGCTATCAGTGGTGTAGGAATCTGGTTGATTGGCATGAAGCGTACAGCCAGAATTAGCAAGCTCTTTGGCTATCGCGGTGTACTCTTCCACACCTCGATACATTTCATCAGGGTATACCACCTCAACTTTTGGTGACACACTCTTGATGGAGCCTGATATATAGATACTCTTTGCGTAAATGCTTGTACTCAACATAGCGAGTCCAGCACTTAGCGCAATCTTGGTTAGTTTTTTCATCGCATCCTCGGCACTCGGTAGACCTGTTTTGGATAGCGTATGTAAAATTAGGTAGCAATATCGCAAACAATGGGCTTATTTTTCCCCATTAAGGTGTCAACGATACTTTTTTTAGAATTTTGTCGTGAAGGATTGTGGGTTGGTCAGCAGCATGGTTCCACCCTCAACATTCAGTGGTTCAAGTGTTACAGGTTCCCCTGTGTCACCCATCATATCCATACCAAAAGTCATTGTTGATGACCCATCATTGAAGTGAGTTTGAAAGCTAAGATGGCAGTGATGCAAACTCGGTGTCTTTGCGGGACGTTCACATACTTTTGTTACTAGGGTTAAGTGTTTTACGCCCAGGTGCTCACTAGCAAAGTCAGTCCATATTGTTTTTAGCTCCATGTCTACCTCGCTGCTTAGAGCGTTCTCTTCTCCATAAAGCGCTGAGAAATATTGTTTGGTGAAATCCACATAGCTTCTGACTTCAGATTGCTCTTGAAACGATTGGTAGGTTTGAAACCCAACATAACTTGCTAATAGCACAGTAAGACAACCCATGACGTAAATCACGGGTTTGCTTGACTGGGGAGCCTGTTGTTTTGATTTTGCGCTATTGGACATTGGTACCTGCCATGCCATTATTTGCTTCAAGAACTAGAGCGTAATCTTCAATACCTTTAGACCAACCATTAATATCTTCGCAATTTAAGCTTTGCACAGCATAGTTTTGCAATGAGGTCGCGAGCGGATGACCCACAGCGGTTGCCATGGCCACAAATTGCATTCCTGTAAGCTCAACAGATTGCTCAACAACTCTGTCATAATTTAAGCCACACTGTCTGGCTGCATATGAGGAGAGCTCTTCTATGGTTTTGGCACAGGCAACACCACACGCTTCTTCATACCTTTTAATAAGGTCATTGCTGGCAAGAGCCGGTAGTGTCATAAAACATGCTAGGGCTAAAACAATGCGGGTTTTCATACTCGTTCCTTTTAATGTGTTCTACTGCCAATTTTAAGGATTTGTTTTTGAATTTTATCGATTAGTGGACGTTTTCTGGCTCTCTAATCCAAAACACCTCCCGAAGTATCATGTTGATAAACAGTCAACCTAGAGAGGTGTATTAAAGTTAGGCAACCATGTCTTCTACGTCTTCATCTTCATCATCGTTATCCTTGTTGTCCATGTCAGTCTTAAACGATGAGACCTGCCGATCTTCTAGAATTTTGCTGATGGTCTGGTCGAGGGTATACCCTTCATTCAAGTACCGTTGCATTTCCGCTTTATCAGCAGGGTCCGTTGAGTACATTAAGAGCATCGAAGGCGGTGCATAGAACCTCACGACTTCCTTGATGTCATCCCCGGCCATAAAATAAATTTCCGAGTATTGGTTCTTACGCGTACGAATGGTCTTCAACATATCAAACTGTTGTTCACTCAAGTCAAGCAAACCATCCCGCTTCACCTGCTCAATAGTGTCCGATTTCTGATAGAGGTAACATCGGAACATACTGTTCTGAGCAATCGCTTTACCTGTTTCGGATCCATATAGGTCGGACAACATCTGTGTGATGATCCATGCACTCGCATCCACTTTACGAAAACGCCTGAAGGCACTCTCTAGGAACGACGATACTGGGTTGACTAATTGACCTGGGGATTCTTTCAAAAATTCCCAACATTCGTCTACAATCATACACTTACGACGACGTTTTGATGGGTCACTATTGGCATCACCGAGGAAGAAATGTTGGTAACACAAGTTGATGATTTGCATCAGCACGATACGTTGCAGTTCAGGCTGAGACTTCAACTCTTCAAGTTCACACACGATAAATGCGTTGTTTAGAGACGGTGGCGGCTTTTTCGTCGTAAACATCTCGCCATACATTTCGCCTTCACAGAATGGCTCTAACTGCTTACCGATGTTTTGTACTTCTGGTAGTTCGTGTTCTTTACATAGCTCAGAGAAAAGCGTGACGCTCGAGTCATGCCCGTGTTCATCCCACATCTTATTTAGGATGGTCATCATTGAACGACTTTGAAGGGTGCTCAGCGTACCATTTGGTTCGGCCATGACCTTCAACATCTCCAAGATCATACCGCCTTGACCCTCTGAGCCCTTAAAGTCGACAACTGCTGGGAATGGGTTTAACGAGAAGTCCATATTCTCGCCAAAGCTGATGAATTGCCCATTAAGCGCTTCACACAAACGAAGATAACTGCGACCCACGTCTACTACAAATGCCATTCCGCCATCTTGCTTGGCTTCTACGATACTTCTGGCAACCTTCAGCGCCTCTCTGAACTCTTGGTCGGTAAAGTCCATTTGGTATCGAAGGAAATCAGATGGCACCTTACCACTACCAAGAATACAAGTGACTAAATACTGAACCAGTACGGACTTACCTGAACCGGATTCCGCCACGACGATGCCATTCATCGACCCATCTGTTTCAAATGGATTGAATCCAAACATACTCATATCGCGGGTAACAAAAGGAATGACTGGTGCGTGCGGAGCATTACCCCGACTTGCTGAGATAATAGGCGAAAGGAACGCACAAACGTCAGAAGGTACCTGTAAGTATCGGTCTAATCGCTTGGCTGAATATGGATCTGGGTTAAACGGTAAGCAGTGTAAGAAGAGTGGAGACACTAAGAAGCGGTCTTCTTCCAGCTCAAAGCCTGCTGGTGATGAGGCCACTTTCTTAAATCGAGCAATATCGGTCTCAAGCTGCTCTTCATCGTCACCAAAAACCATGAACTGTAAATACGCGTTCACCATGCGTGACTTTTTATGATCCAGTATTCGAACCGCCTCATCATAATCACGCCGTTGATAGCGAGTCGTATCCGACCAACTTACCAACTTATTGTTGGCTTGCATCGTCATCCATGTTCGCTTCTTTTTAATTCGCGACTCAATCTTTTTGCTATCTGGATAATGCACATTAAGCACGATCATGAAGTTCGACCACGCCGTTGAATGTCCATATTTCCAGTCGGAAAAGATGTTCAGCATGTCCCCAAATCCCAAAGTCGCCGGGTACTCTTTGGGAGTCAATAACGCTATGGGTTTGTCGTCGATGAGGACTCGGCTATCGGTGAACTCTATCGACCCCCCGATTTCCTGAACTTGTGAACGTGGCATCATGCCTTCGTTCTTATTAACTCTGCCAGATCGCCATGTTGAATCAGACTTGCGATTCAACAATCTTTGCATGAAGTGGAGCCAGTCCCACTCATCCATTGGTTGGCAGAATAACCCAACTTTGTTTAGTGACTCTTCCGTATCACTGCGTAGGTTATTAAAATGCTTATATTCTTTTTTGGTCGGCCTACCATTTCGCCCTGATAGTGGCACCTTGACGATAAAGTAACAGTCGAACATCCGAGGTTTGCAGTCACTTCGTGCAAAGCCGTCTTGAGAAGCTTTCGTGAAATGCGAGAGCAAACCTTTAGAAATGGTGTTTAACCTTTCATCGGTTTCATGGTTATCTTGTCGGCCGCCATGATACTGTGTGAAGTTGCTCTTAAATGGCGATAAGTCATCGTTCGCCCAAAACAAGACCTGAATAAACGTATCTTGAGGCCACTCTGCCTTATAAATCTGCTCCAACAATTCTTGTAATTGTTCATTGACCGCAGGCACCGTTTGAATTTTGTACATTAAGCCGATGCAGTTGTCTTCGAGCTCAAAATACTTGTACTTTTTGTTGTAGTCGATAACAGGTAACAGTTGACTGAACTGCTTATCTTGGAATCGTTTGAAGAAATTTGAGATAGCACCCATAACCCTACTCCGTTGTTATTTCAAACTTTGAATTAGGTCAACGGCATTGTTATGACCTTGCTGTTTGATTTCGATGTTCGTTGGATTTGGCTGGCCGTTTCGAGACTCAACACCAATTTCACCTTGATCCGTCACATCGTAACTCTGAGTCTGGCTATCCCGACGCATGTGATAGTTCACGTACTGTGCGTTTTGCATCTTTGCACTACGATCTACTACCCAAGTACGATTTGCCGCTTCAACAAACGAGTAGCCTGGGATCTTCAACGTGTCTTTCTCATCCGTGTAAGGTCTAATCAAGATACGAACGATGTCAGCCGGTTTACGCATAGCAACAGGTTCGGGGGCGGGTAAGAGGAGATGTTGATAAGCCGCATCAGCGTGTTCTTGGGGCCCCATTTGCGCCGCTTTTGCTTGTGATTTGGAGCGTTGATAATCGGAATTAGCTTCTAGTTCAGCTTCACCGTACTTTTCTTTGTACTCTTTGGCGGTAATCAACTCACCATCTTTATCGGTAACCATCACACGAGGATCGCCAGTGGCTTTACCGTAGTCTTCCGCGTTGTTGTACACATTAGTCAATTCGTAGACCTCCTTGACAGATGCACAACTTAGCCCCGATTTAGAGCCCGGACATTCGACTTCTTCCTCTCCGATGACCGTGCAGCCTCCCAATATGCCGACGAAAGAGCCAGCAAGCAGTAATTGTCTAATCATAGGTTTATTCCTCGCATAATTACTTCGGTCAAATATGCTTTTGATTTCGGCATACCAAGAATCGACTCGGTTCCGTTGTTAAAGAAATAAGGGAATCCCAATTGCTGCGGAGCAATCATTGTCAAAGAGGTATAAGTCGCGTTGATCTGTGCAACGGCTTCCCCGCAATTATCGTTAATTCGCTTGGGGTATTGAGCTTCATCAAACTGACCATAGTAGAGAGCTCGAACAGCCTCATCAGGCTTCTCTGAGCATTGAGCGCGAATAGTGTTGCGATAATCATCTTCTGTAAAAATCGGGATCAACGCTGCACGGAATCGCTTATCGGGATGCTCCCTCTCAAGCTGCTCAATAAAGGCTTGGCAATAATCACAATTGGATTGAGATACGAACAACGTACCGCCATAAACTTCGGCATTTGGATTAATATTGAAGCCGACAAATTCTTTCTCTGCGTCGAGATTGAACGTACTCAAGTCAACTTTGGTAGATTGATAGAAATCTTCGACACTGTTGATGTATTTGGTGTGCACCGTGCTAAAGATTGAACCGCCCTTTACCAAGTACTTTCCGTCGCCAGTTGTTAACAGGAGTTCACCCGTTTCTAGCTCCAACATAATCAAATCCTTCGACTTGATACGATGTGAAGCTTTGACTTTGAGATCGCCATTGAGATAACTAGGCAAATCCGTTGATTTGGCATCACCCGCTGCCACACTGCCAAATGATGCAGCGAGCAAGCCGATAGATAGTGCAATTAAGGTCTGTTTTTTCATGGAACCCCCTGTAAGTTCCAATATTTTGAATGATAAGAAGCAGGGAAATCGGAATTAGCGGTGCTTTTTTCGTCCACTAATTTGCAATTTGTATTTATCGAGGGTGTTTTGGTGGGTTGCGCATCCAGATACGTAAATGCAAAGAATTTTGCTAATGGAAGTGACGAACTGCGCCATTTACCTCTTTTGAATATTTATAGCGATAAGATCGATATTAATTTTGACTAGAATGAGCCCTAAGATTGCACAAATAGTAGCTGCATGATATGTCCACCTTGGTCCCTCTAACTCTACGCACCAATATGCGAACACTCCGCCCAAAGCTATCACAGTCCAGGCTATGGCGGTAAAAATCCATACTTGTTTAATCGTCATTGTAATGTTCCTCTAACCTTCGTTCACGCTGCTGTCATTGAAAGACGCTCAAGAGTGGAGTTCAACAAGGGTAGGCTCAATTGTTGATCCGCTAAAATGCATTTCGACGTACCGCTTTGATTATTTCCGTCTTTCAGATCGCCCATTCCGCGCAAAGCTAAGTCAGCTTCCGCAAGAGTAAAACCATCTGCATGCTTAACGAGTAGTTCAAGACGGTCTAATGAGGGTTGTTTCAATGCCTTGGTTGGGAGCATATCAAAATAACCTATACCTCCCTCACGAGATAGCCTTCCACGAATTTGGTGTAAGGTAACCACCCCCAAGTTTTCTGGATTAAGAACCACAGCATAGGACAGCTTTGGGACCGTGATACCTACTTCTACCAATGTCGTTGCGATAAGAATTTGTGCCTCGCCCGATTTCATCGCATTGATGGCATTCTCATTGTCTTGCTTTGACAAACCACCATGGCTTAAGCGTACGAGATCGCCATAAAGTCCGTGCCAATCGTTGTAGAGTTCTTCTGCACTGGCTCTATGCGCCATATTCTCTGACTTATTAACACCTTTCATTGTTGAGATGATCAGCACTTTTTGACCTTGTTCGATCAGAGTTTGCACTTTATCGATAATCTTAACCATCTGACTTGGGTCGTACAGTCGAGTGATAATTTCTCGCTGTTTGTGGTATTTGGTTAACTTAAAGTAAGGTATTAAACCAAAGGACATCATCGCTTGCGTTCGCGGTATACAAGTCGCACTGGAGAGCAAGAGGTGCGTCTTCCCTTCTGTAATGAGCGTTTTTTCCTTGGTTTCTAGCCCAAGTTTTTGCTCTTCATCCACCCACAACAGGTCTATCTCAACATCATTATGATGATGGACTAATGCCGTTGTACCTATAACAACTCTATTCTCAGGAGTCAGTTCTTTAATACAGCGATAGCCTTTTTCTCCAAAATTTTCTTGCTCACTGTCTGACAATAAAAACTCTATGCCTATCTCCGGCCAATAACTATCAATTTCTTTGTAGATTTGTGCCCCGAGGATTAGGTTTGGCACTAGAATGACTGACACTCCACCAGCATCATAAACGTGACGAACGACAATCGCCCCACATATGGTTTTCCCCGTACCCACATCCCCAAATAATACTGATTTGGGCATTTTGTTATTGATTGCATCGAGCACGCCACAGACAGCTGCATCTTGTTCATCGCTAGGAGTAAAAGGAATAGGTGCGTTGAAGTAATCACCCTTTTTCTTAAGGCTAAGTGCTTTATCAATCGAAGGGGCTGCTTCAATGTCAGAGAACAACAAGGTAGCTGCAATGCGTTGCAATATACCATTGCATTCACGAGCCTCTTCAAACGACTCGGGGAAGTGAACTTTGAAGAGAACTTGCTCAAGTGTCAGTCGACGAGCATCAATAAGACGACGCAGTTTTGCGTTATCTAATTGAAGCTTAGCAAGTTCATCACGAATTCTTTTCGCTGTGATAGGGATGAGTTCATCTACATATTTCTCTAGAAGATCAATGTAGGCGAACCCTTTCAGCTTCTTTGTTTTCACATTGTATGTAGGTACCAAGCGTCCAATCAACTTTGATGGAAGCGCTTGCGGGTCATTAATGTATAGGTCATGGCCAACTTGTTTGGTCTTGCAGTACCAGTAGGTTGGCTCACCAATTCGACTAACAACCTCCTGCCCTTTTGCAGAGTCTTTCTTCGCAAAGATGGAAAAGGAACAAGTATGGTTATATCGGTCAACCATCGTGCCTCTGAGCATCGTTGTTCGGTTGTACGTCTCGTTGATATTGTTCGCAGCGCCAAAGAGTACTGTCTTATCGCTGGTCGTTAGGTTTCTGAAGTCATCAACGACACATCGAGTGTCTACGTAATCCATAGGCAAACGTAAAAGCACCTGCCACACAGGCAGTTTGAACGTGTCTTTGATGTACTTGATATCTAGCATTGAATCGCGGGTTTCTCTCCAGATTTTGATGCATCTGTTATACACCATCCGGCGTGGGCTTTAGCGCTTGCTTAGTGCCGGCTCATCTAAATGCAACATAGCCAGAACTTCTCTTTTCGCGTGTTGATAATCCTTAACCGTCACCATCTGATTTTGTGCAATACATCGCTCTTCAAACTCCCTAATTTCTGGAAGGTATTGACACCACGCCTTTAGCGAATTCAGCTGTTGTTCAGTCACTTCATTAAGTGGGAGATGAGTTTTCCCTAACCGTTTCAGCTCATGAATCCGGCTCCAAGCTTCGTATCGGAAATAACCGAACATCAGAAAAATAATGGATAGCAGGATAGAGAGCGCTCTATAGAATCTAAAAATGGATGGTTCCACCTCTAATATTTGCGCAATCGTGGATAGGTAGTACGCTGCGATTAAAGGGATCACCGCCATGAACCCCATCATGAGGGTATAGAACAGTTCTCGCCACCACGCTGTGTTCACAAACTCGGGGGTTTCTGGCTTCAACTCAGTCATCGTTTCGCTTTCCTTTTAACAGTGGTAAATATCGGTGGCCTATTCGTATGAGATCCATCAACGAGAATACTAACTCTGAACTACCGTGGTTCCATCCAAGTGCAATTTCGCTAAGACAACTTTTTTGGCTTGCTGATAATCACCAACCGTCACCATCTCATTTTGAGCAACGCATTTTTGCTCAAACTCCCGTATCTCTGGAAAGTAATCACTCCATGCCTGCATCGCAATTAATTGCTCATTGGACGCTTCATTGAGAGGCAAATGCGTCTTCCCTGTTTTTTGCATTTCCTTTATTCGGACTAAGTTTGAATAGCGCACGTACGCAATCAAACAACTGACGAAGGCAATAACTGACAACGCAAAGTAAAATGATATTCGTTGGCTTTTTGTGAGTCCAACTTCGGCAAATAGAGGATTTAACGTATAAGCAACCAATGGCATCACAAGGGCTATACCTAGCATAAGCAGCAGATTGATTAAGTCATCGTAGAACAACGAATTTAATGGCTTGGGTCGTTCTGGCGTTAATATGCTCATGATTCGGACCCCTCTTTTCTCGTGGCAGGCGTCAGGGTGATCACTCTCGCCGGGTGTTCATCGTCAACAAACAAACGGCGAATCGTTAATTGAACCTTCCCATCGTCTAGCGTCTCAATACGAAATTCTTGAGCTTTCGAACGCGCCAGCACACCGGATTCCGTTTCTACAATGGAAATCGGTAGAGATTTACCATCCAACTCAATCGTCGTATCCGTGATATTCAAGTTCATTTCTAACTCGCCGTCATTGCCTGACCATGAACCAGCGTATTCATGACCGGAGTTTGGTAGCATCGTGAACACTACATAGCCAATCGCGGCAACGGCACCGACGACGCCCATCGCTATACGCTTTTTGTCATATTTCATCGCACTATCCTTGCTGCTCTCGAAGCTTACTCGCGTATCGTTCTGACTTAAGTAATGCTTGGGTGTTGTCTATCCAAATGTCATCGCTAACGCATGACACGCTCTGAGTCATTGCTTCTTGAAATACTGGCAAGCCCTGTGGTGCTACACTGTTCAAAGCCAGCAAAAATCCATATGCTTGTGATTCTTGCAATACGTATTCAAGAGATTCTTGGTTATAAGGAAGGTCACATTGGTCATGCATGGTCTGTAATACGTACTGGCCGACTACCTGACAGTTTGGACACAACGTCTCCATGGCCGACAATGTATCGTTGACCTGCGCCTTTTCTGAGTTCACTGAGCTACACCCCGTCATGGCAATTGCTACCGCAATCAATAGGTTCTGTTTCATGCATGTCTCCCATTCTTCGCATATTTTGGCTGCGCCATTTGGCACATAGACTGATGTACGTTCGTTTATCGCATTAGTAATGACAGTTGTTGTCTGGCGTCATTAAGAGACGCTTTAGACGTGAAATACATGTTGTGTGTTTGGTGTTGGCTGTTTTCATACGGCGCAACATATATTGTTAATCGCCATAGAGAGTCAGCGACCTCTTTATAAGAGAGCTTATAGATAGAATTTGCGGCTATTGAGACTTGTTCTTGAGGCAGATGTACGACCTTTGAATCAGAGATTTCTATGTCATCGTTAATGAGTGATAGTCGGCGCTCAAGTTCAAGTGAGCAGAACGTTCGATATTTGTGCTCATCGCGATATCGTGACGTGGCCATTTTGAGTGCTGATTGTCTGTCACTAATATCTATCGAGTTACAATACGCCTGTTTGAGTTCATCTATTTCATTGCGACACTGAGAAAACTCTACACCTTTCAGATAAATATATGATAGCAGTCCAACCGAATGGATGGGTTCAGATAAAAACCTAACCCCTTCTTCGTGTTGCCTTGCCTGAACCAACTCGTTGCAGTTGATTGTGTCTCCCGCTACGTCGGCTTCGTAATACCTGTCCAGTCGAGTGTGGTTCACAATATCGTTAACTTCGCCGTAGAAGATAGCAATGGCAATGGCAATGCCAATGACAATGGCAATGGCCATGCACAACACACTTATTGCCTTTGTTTGTCTACGTCCTTCCGATAAATCGTCCATATTATTCCTTAGTTCTCTTAGTCCCAAAATGCTGTGCAACTGTGCTTCGGCTTGTCTTTGATGTAATCCCAAGTCTTCATGATGTGATAGAGATAATTGGTTTTGATATTGATTGTCTTTGAGTTATAGCAGCCGACTGCTTCCCAAATATTGCCCTTGGCATATCGCAAACAGTCTTTAAAGATATCAGCACTGATACTGATATTTAGTTCGGGGTCAGTAGCAACATCGACCCAATTTTTTTCTGGGTAGTTTTTCTCTATGTACTCAGCATGAATGGTGTTTATCTGCGCGGGGCCTAGATCCCAGCTCTTGTTGGTGTTTTGCTTCTTGGTACCCATTTTGCCACCTTCACCAACCACCAGCAGGTTTAGAAAGATTCGAGGAACTTTCTTGTCTTGAGAAACCTCGTGCACTATCTCGCATCGGTGCTGATGTGACAGTGCTACTTCGTTCAGTTTCTCGATATTTATATCAGGCTCTAGGAACATGAGTTCACCCGCTTAAACAGTGTTTGTTTGGTTGGTATACACACTCTGAGTGGAAATTTTAATGGGATTTTTGATCGCTTTGACGGATTAGAGGCTCGAATTTCGTCCCTTAATTAAGGTCTGGGCATGACGCTGAAGAAAATTCACTGCTCTTAACGGTCGATTTTTAGCGCTCTAATCTCTAAATCAAACCGCGATCTAATGTATAAAGTTATGGCCCTGGTCGATTTATCATAGAAAGCAAGGACTCAAGATATGAAGATTCCGTTAGTCAGCCGATCAACGCTCATCGTTACTGTCTCCGCTGTATTGTTTGGGTGTAATGACAATTTGATTGAGAACATAGTTACCGAACATACCCCCCCTGCACCAACTGTTTTCTACATGAATCACGGTCAAGAAGTCGATATTGGAGGAGAAGTTACGCAAATCGTTGGCACTGATTTCTGTGATAACGGTTTGGGTGAAGTCTTCGCTTGCTGGCAGTTCTCCCTCACTGAAGGCGATAAACAGGCGGTCCTTTTGGGTAATGGTACCTATGAGCTTTGGACTACAGTATTGAACGACGCTAATTCGTATTCTTTGAAACGCCCTAACGGTGTCATTGTTTCTGCAATCGTTGGTGATGAGGGATGTGACATCGATAGCGCTAGCGGTTCCCTTATGGCAACCCTACTCCCAAAGTCACAGGCACAGTCCTGCCCCCTTAATTAGTCAAGTATTCATAGGGTTATGTTTGATATTATTCACGCAGTTGCGGTATGTTTAATGAGATGTCGAAAAAGCGGGGCTATATGACAGGGAATCACATCGATCTAATAGGGAAACAGTTTACACGACTTCGCGTTCTTAGTCGGGCAAAGACACCCAATGGTGTTACTCATCAAGACCGGGGTTACTGGGATTGCCTGTGTTTTTGTGGCAATCGCATTGTTGTACGAACGGATATGTTAATGTCGCGCAATACCACTAGCTGTGGCTGCTTGCGTGATCAGCATTTAAGTTCACTGAACTTCAAGGACATGACTGGACAGCGATTCGGTTACTTAACCGTTGAATCAAGAGCAGAGAGACCGGCTCATCTCAAGAATCAGTCTGCTTACTGGCAATTGCGCTGTGACTGTGGCAACACGGTAGTTAAAAATGGTGGGACTTTACGAAATGGGCGCTACAAGGACCATTGTGGCTGTCGTGATTGATACCAATGGCATGAGACTCAAGCAATGGGCAGTGAGACTTATATCTACCTCTAGCCGCACCTATTGAGCATTTCAAAGATTTGCTTACCCGTTATGGTGACTTCCACTGATTCAAATTGATTTTTCAGTTCGTCTTCAGCCCTGACTCTGTTATGCGTTGTATTTGCATCATATAGCGAAACGGGTAACGGTATTTGGGGCAATAAAAATTGCTTTACGGCGATTTTTAGTAACTGTTTTGAGTCAGGGAGCAGTTGATAAAGCTCAGAGTCTAAACACAAGTCATCAAAAAGATCTCCCCCAGAGAACCCCCACTTATCAAAAAGGCAGTCACTCCTTAACGTCCATGATTCCTCATACCATTTTGTAAACGGGTCATAGTTTCTAAGCATAAATCCATTATTCCTTTAATGAGATGGTTCTATGTTCGAGAACCACCTCACCTTCTGCGTTAACTGCATGTGCGATGAACACTTTAGGGAGTGGAGGCATTTCTTCCATTGCTTCATAGTCATATTTGAGTACTAGGCTGTTATTTGCTTCTTGAACTAACCAGATTGCAGACAGCACTAACAATGCAGCCAAGATAACCATCACAATACCATTCTTTCCTATTGTTTCTTCAACTACCACGGGTATCTATCCTACTTACATTGAATCTTCGAAACGCGACCAATCATAGGGCTGATTGCCACTTTGTGTTTACTGCCTAACTGTTGAACGATGTCCAATACTGACTCCTTAAAATGCTCTTCTGACTAATTGCTTTTCAACTATTACTCTTGATACTGTTTTATACAACTTGGAGAACCATCTTTAGCAAGGCTGTTTGCTATTGGTTTAGATCAATCCAAGATATGTTGGATGATCCCCAGCGATAATTAGTATCCGTCTCGAACGCGATAATCCCATGTCCAACACGATAGACCATTACTCCTTGGTCTTGGATTGATTTTAGTGTTGCAGATAGAGTGTTATCACCAAGTTCTGCTCCCATCGCGTCATACATTGCTGCCAGTTCTGGTGCGTCATTGTTGATGTTAATAGCTACAAGGTCATTCTGTGACAGCGATGATAAAGCTTCTATTGCACCGCTGGTGGCCCAGTTCGCGATATTAAAACCAAGTTTGACATAGTTGGCATCAGCAAAGCTTCGAACGATTAGTTGGATTTCACCTTCAGGTGCCGTCTCTCTGTCCATCACCAACGTGGGTTCGCATCGTTGAGAGTCATTTGGGGCACAAGCTCTTTGTAGCACATAACGCATATCCTTTGGTGAATTTAGCCATGGTACTTCAATGCTTAACAATGCTGTCGACTCATGCTCGGATACATACTCTATTGGGACGATGGTGCCAGCTTCTAGCAAATTGATACTCACCTCTTGTGTCTCGCCGGGTTTAATTACAGTATCCAGTATTCGCAGATCAGCGACATTACTATAGTTTGAAGACACCAATATTCTGTGAGGACCGGTCGCAGAGTTACCATCACTTGTTTGCACCGGGGGAATTGCGAATGCCGTTACCAGCGTATCGTCAGGCAATCGAATAGCATTTTTTGTTGTCAGTGTTTCTCTATCTTGCTCTAGGGCGTCAGGACTATTCTTAGGAATCACCAACAGATCAAAATGACCGACCTTGTTAGAGGCACGACCATTCGTTGTAAAAAACTCGATATCTGAATGAACGCCATAGTCACTTGTTGTGGCATTAATCCTAAGTTCATTTCTATTGCGATCCAATACCATGAAGCTAGGTAAGTTAGTCGCGTTGATCGATGGTACTTGGAACCCATTGCCGCTAGAAAGTAATGCTAAATCAACTTTCGTTTCTACGTCAGCTTCTACCACTTGAGGCAATGTGAATGGCGCTCCAAGAGCATGAACGTTCATCCCAATTTTTGCATCGGTGTGAAGTCCAGAATTATCAGTTACACGGTAGAAAAAGGATTGGTCACCATCATGATCTGGAGATGGGATATATGTGAACGAGCAAGGGGGAGTCATCGTCACTGTTCCATTGGGTGGCTGTGTCGATATTGAACAAGTATGGGCATCTCCCGTATTGGCGTCCGTCCATGACCCTGAAACTTCTACGGTGTTGCCCTGCGAGATTGTGGCAGATTTGATTTCAGCAATTGGAGGGTAAAGCTGTTCGATACTTTTGTACGTCACCTGGCCCTGCGACCAGTTAAAAAATCCAAATTGAGAAGGTTCGATTTCCAAGTCGGTAATATCAAATATGGTATCGCCATCTATTTTCGCCACAATCCTATTCGGGTATATCTGAAGTTCAAAGTTATACGTCCTTCCATGTACCCAACCAACACCTTCTTTTCGCCCTAGAATAGTATTGTTGGGAACGTCCCTATCATGGACAGCCCAACCATCCGCTTTCATTGCATCGAGTGAACCATCGTAGTAGAGCAGTGTGAATCCGTCCCCACCACCTGTCGCTCCCTTCTTCCAGTCAAATAGGTAGAAACTAGAATCGGGATCGCCAAAAACAAACCCAATGTAGTCGTCATCTCCCGCCCCATCCTTTACTTGAATGCCACCTCTAAATGTCCGGTAAGAATATTTCGTCGTGCTCATGAATGCGGTTGGATGGCCATTGATTGATTGAAACACTGAGTAACCATCGGAGCTGACAGCCCATGTACCGGAAGCTGGATCACCGTATTGCTTCCATGAGTTCAAACTAATTAAGTCAGCAGCATTGGCTGACACTCCAAATGCCAGGGCAACGGCAGTTAAAGCTGGAACAGGATTTGGGAAATGAATGGTCATAGACTTTCTCACGCGATAGGTTAAGTAGCTCAGATAGTGCAACGATTATTAGGTTCACTGTCATCGAATGACGTCCAACATTCGATCACTCAATAGGTCTGTCACACATCAGGCTTTCTACAGTTCTTTCCAGTCTAAATAAGCAAAATGCCGAATTGCGCCAATAAAGGCGGTTTTTTCTTCCTTTAATCGCGCAAAAACCCTTTAAATGATGTTTTAGTTAAGGTGTACCACTTGGCTAGAAGATGGAGAACCTGCCATGGCTTTAAAAATCAACACTAGTCTGCTCAACCTTCGCGTGATGGCAGCAGTCATCCTTGGTATCAGTGCATTCTGGATTTACCAAATGACGCCAACATTTTCGGAGAAAATGGACACGACGATTAATTCCCTGTTCTCGCGCTGCAGCTCAAGTGTTCTTAATAACACTTACGATGAACTAGCCTGCGCTGAACTATTTCAGCATTACGCCAACATCACCCGTAGCGCGACGTACAGTTACATTAGTGATGATGTAATGTTTGAACTGCACAGAAGCATCCAAAACCAAGGTCATATCTTTGATATTGATCAGGCGACGAATGGCTTCCTACAACAGTTGCCTAGCGGCAAATATCACAGCACTCGACGTAATAGCATCATTGATGCCTTTATCAAATCAGACACCACCACATCAACGTCATCAGACGAGCCTGTTATCGTTCAAACCTTGTTTTGACCCAGTGGTTGGTTCTTGAGATTAAAAGCGCCCATTAGTGGCGCTTTTATTTATTTGCAGTTTTAGAAATCAACGACGGCGTAGATCGGTCTATGGTCTGGCTTTCGTTTATTGTCGTTACAATATGAGGCTTCAGGGAACATAATTTCTGAGGTTGCACTCCTGACCTCTCCAGAAAGAAATGCAAAGTCTAAAATGGAGTTGTAACCCTTATGACATCCTGTTTTTATCAAAGTACTCGGCTTAACCCATCGCCAGTCATTGTCAGCTGTAAATAGGTAGTATGACGGGTTCGCTTGACCAGTCTTTACATCTAAATCAAAATTGTAATCACCTAAAGCGATGACAGGCACAGTTTGCCCTTTAACCCACTTTTGTAGCTGTTTGGCTTGCTCTTGTCGATCGCCATTAGTTGGTCCTCTCCCGCGCATGAAATGATTATTGACGACAGCAAAGCTTTTATTCGTTACGGCATCGGTAAACCTAGCGTACACCATCTTTCGTTCGTGCTTATGCACACCAAACGGACGCTCATATGCTTCCTCAACTTTTAACCGTTTCGCATCATAGAAAATCGCCATTGCGTCAGCATTGTCTGAGACATTTTGGTTAATGACGTAATGATAGTTATCACCCAAGTGGGCTGCTATGGCCGTAGACCAACTAGCCGTTAATTCGGTTAGTGCATAGACATGTGTTGCAGGCAGTTGGTCGAGTAAAGATAGGACGGTATCTAGTTCTGCATCGGGTTTATAACCCGCCTCGATGTTATACCCTATGAATGTCACCGAGTTCGAAGAGCCGGCATGCGCACTATCGACTAGCGAAGGTGGGTTGGACTCAAACAGCTTGGCCCCGTGTACATAGAACAATACCAACGCCGCGAAAAGTAAATATTTTTTCATCTTAAGCTCCTTCTTGTGGTCTAACTCCTTTATACAGCTAATAAATCTTTCTTTTAGCGATTAACGAACGAAAAAATGGCGTATCACATAGCAAAAGAACCACGAGTACTAATGCTATGCATACTTTGAATGTCGCTCATTACAATCCATTTAGTCCGATTATCAACCTGATGTTGACCAATTCAGACAGCCTTAACGAATTGGCCTACGGGCAAATAGATCCGTCTTCTATCGCAGATGACGCCACTCGCGTTATGTTCGAGACTTGTTTTGCTCTTCATCACAACAAACAATCCGTTGACCTTAATACCATCAAAGCATTGGTCTTTAAGGAGTATGAGGAAGATGGCGTCAATGCAATCCACCAGCTGGCGATGGAGGCGCTATCGCAGCCAGCAAACATAGATGCTCTTCCTGATTATGTATTTCAAGTGCTCGATGCCCAGCACCTTAAGAGGCTTGAAAAAGAGTTGGTCAGAGTTCAACAGCTGTGTGCATCTAAATCCAGTGATGAAGTCGTGACTGAAATGCACGCCATTGTAGAGACCTATGATGAAGCGGGTTTCACGAATGAGTCTGGTCCAATGTCCTTCAAAGACGCTCTAGAAATTACGTTAGACAACATGGAAGCCAGACATAAAGGTGAAGTGGCGATTTTCCAGACTGGCTTTCAGTTTTTTGAAGATATGGGCGGTTTCCGCCCAGCGGATTACATCATTATAGCCGCTCGGCCGTCGCACGGGAAAACGACCTTGTTGCTTAATCTCATCAAAAACTCATCGAAGGGGAATGACAAGCCATTCCTGTTTTTCTCTTTGGAAATGTCGGCAGATTCGATAGCTGAAAACATGCTGGCCAATCTCTCTGGAGTGCCTATTTCAAGTATTCGGAACGGCGCGATGAGCGGAGATGAGTGGTCGGCAGTCAGCGACGCGCTGCGAGAGTCCGAAGACTATGCTTTCTCCATTGATGATGATTCGATGTCTGTGGAGGAGCTGGCACGACGTGCTCGACGGTTCTACAGGCAAAATGACGGTAAAATATCAGGCATTGGTATCGACTATCTCCAATTGCTTACTTCTGATCGCGTCGGTGGGGATAATCGGAACTTAGAAATAAGCGAAATTTCACGAGTAATAAAAGCACTGGGTAAAGAACTCGGTGTACCAGTAATCGCTTTATCACAGCTAAGTAGAGACGTTGAAAAACGTGCCGATAAGCGTCCAATGAACTCTGATTTGCGCGACAGCGGCTCACTAGAGCAAGACGCTGATATTATTGCGTTTGCCTATCGACCTGAGATGTATAACCCCAATGACGAGCCGGGGGTCGCTCATATCATAATATCGAAAGCTAGGAAGGCAAAGATAGGCGACTATAAGGTGAGCTTTAAAGGTGCCTACGCTCGAGTCGAGGACACATTACATCTCCCTTATGGCAAGAGTTATGCCTCAATGACCGCCCCATCAGACAACTCCAGCACTCCAAACTCAGTGTCCAGCAATGACAACAACAAATCCGGAGATTCAGGTTCTCAATCGGCAATAGAGTTCGTCAACTAGGTAAACCAAAGCGGTCATGACCATGGAGCAGACCACTTATTGGAATTAGAGCGCTTAAAAAGAGCCGTTAATCGATAACTTATCGGCAAAAAGTTTGTTTAATCGTAACAACACAATATGAAAGGAACATGTTATGGCCAGCTCACTCGTAGAAACAAGGTTCAAAGATAAAGCGTGGAATTTTGCGAACAATACATTTCTATCAACTCTCTCCTTCATCGTGGTAGGAGCACTCCTGTCTATAGCTCTATACAAGATTTCAACAGGAGTAGCGTATGTCGCCGCCTATTCGGTTCTCATTATTGCTTACTGGTGGACATTGCTAGGTTTACTCGCGAACCAAATAACGCGGAATACTTGCTCAGCTCTTGCATTAACGCTCATTCTCAACTTTGGATTTGACAGTCTCGTTCACACTTTTTTTGAGCCCGTCACCTTGACTCAGCATGAAAATGTTCAGACAAGTGTCGCTGGTGGATTGTTTACAGACACCTATTACCTCCACCTGCCCGAACTGGTAAAAGTCAATCGCCAAGCTACTAAGATACGTAGTCCTTACATTATCCAAGCTCGCACTAGCGATGGTCTATTTGAGAAGGTTTTCATCTGTCGTACCAAGCAAATAGATTCCAACTGTGGTATGCAGCTGTAGTACTAATTCAACTTTTAAGAGGATGACTAGAGTGATTACATTGTTGAATAAAGGTGTATTTCCATTTGATTTCTATTGGGTGTTGATTTTCGCGGTCGTGCTCTTCGGGTTGGGTGTGTACAAGTCGCATTGGGTGGCAGTGGCTCTTCCCTTATGTACTTCTGTTCTAGCTGCTCTTTCGCCTATGCTAATCAACAGTACAAGGAGCCATGTTGCTTTTCTGGATTGTATGAGTTGGTTGATATTAATCGTTTCCCTCCTCATAAGCTTTAAAGGAATTCATCCACTTTCGGTGCTTTCACTTTGCAAAAAGTATGTTAATGGGGGCCATCAGTAATGAAAAAGCCATCAATCACCGAAAAAGTGGGCTCATGGACTATCCCCATTCCTAAGTACTTTCTAGTTTGGATCGTTTTCTCTCTGTTGATAGCTATCATCAAACACGCTCATCTAACGCTTAGTTGTTAGACCATATGAGAGCCCTTGTATGGCTGCACTCCCCTTGATTTGAAGGTTTTCCCTACCTACCAATATTCGTGACCAATATGCGGCTTACACTGCGTGGCCGCTTTCTCCCACAATGAGCGGTCAAAGCCGGTTTGAATTAGAGGCACTAGAAACTGCTGCTCATTCTTCAATTGGACCTGAAACTTTTCTTCTCGCCATTGGTTATATAGCTTTGCAACTTGATTGTGATATCTGACATACCCAGACGCGTATTCCTTGGCGTCATGGTATGACTTTGTTTGTCTCACCCGCTTCTTGCGATCTCTTAATCGGTACGAGTTGATGATGAAGTAACTGGAAACTGTGTCGTAAACACCTTCGCTGTCTCGCTCGGAAATGATACTCATATCTGCCAATGCTACAAACAAGAAGGCAGGTCGATAGTGCGTTTTCAAATAGATGTCATTTCTCATCGCGATGGCAGTATTCAAGGTATCACAAACGGGCTGCACATCTTTCTTATCGATTTTCAGCTTCAGTTGCCATGAGCCACTTGGAAGTTCACTGAGATTTCTAAATCGATTCTGTTTTGCAGTACTTCTCATATCGTCCTTGTTTGGTGTTCTTGGTAGTTTTAACAATGAGTACTTTGTTGCTCGAACAGGCACATTTTGGCCACAAGTATTATACAAGGAACGATCACGTTAATAACCGTTTTCTATTACACATCTGGCTTATTAAGAATTAATCAAAACATATGTAAGTCGATAACTCTCGTTCGATGTCTATGAGTGACATTGGCGAGTGATGAATAATATATCTTTCTATCAATAACCATTATTTTGTAGAAGAGATCGTAGTTTGACGGCCTAAACGATGAATTAAATGGTGTATATCAATATCTTGATGTTACTACTGACTCAAAGGAATCGAGACCATGAGAAAATTCTTGCACATAACGTTTCTTGCGGCCGGCTACGCTTTTGGCTTCTTAGCCATCATTGATATTGCAGTGAATCCAGAACTACTGCCCATGACATTGAATACAACCCATGATGAGTGGCACTTGAATTTAATCAGAGCCTACTTGCAACCAATACTTGCATTGCTGATGTTTGGCCTTGGGTATTTAGTGGCTCCCCCGAAAAACACCTTGCGCAGCAGTTCGAGGCATTCTCTCTGACTCAACAAGCGCTATTCAGTCACAACGTACGGTAGAGAATAATCAATAAGGAAAAGCATGGTATTTAGTACAATCTTAGAAAAATTTAAACCCCGAAAAGTCACCAAGGATGAGCTGTTTCAGTTGTGGTTAGACAATCCTGTGTCTTGCTTTCATGGACAACATGGCAAAGAAATGAAGTGGCATACTGTTTATGGCCTCGCACCGATGGAAGGGATTTCAGATAGTCATGGTTACAGCATGTTTCCTGACTTAACCGTCGCACCTCAAATTGGAGACACGGCCCTTATCCTTGGGTGGGTTGAACGGATTGCGATGTACAAAGGTGGTACAGTACGTATTAAGCATTTTGCATTAGATCCCTCACAGTCAAGACAAGGTAATGGCAAGATTCTCTTTAATGCAATCCTTGAGTTGTTCAAGGCCCAAAATGCCATACGGGTGGAGTTTCATGAAGATCACAGCTCTAAAATAGCCCATTACGCAAGTTTCTTTCAAAAGATGGGAGTTGAACAAGTATCTGACCGTGTATGGCGTGTAGAGTTTTACCCTGACGGCAACATACCCCAAGACGTCGTAGACTTTCAAAACAGCCTAGTTCGAAAATAGTTTGCCGATGCTTGTGCAGCCAGAAGGATTAAGCCCTCTAATAGAAAAAGGGTAACCTCAGTTAAGGTTACCCTTTTGTATACTCACCTTTTCAATCAATGGCTAGGCAAGTGCACGCTGCCAAGTCGGAGATACTTGCTTGAACATCCCCAGCTTTTGTAGAGCACTGGTTTTGAGTTGTGTATATCGAGCACTCGATACACCAAGATGAGCCACAATCTGCTCCCGAGCTACCGGTTCACCGACGAGTCCAACTTCATTGAATAACACAAGACGTTCATTATCACTCAATGACTTTAACTTGAGCGCCAGGAAACTATTCAGCTTGTTTTGTGTACGCGTGGACATCACTGAACCCAATTCGGAATTATTTTGAGGCTTTATACCATTTTTTTGGCAATGTTCTTCGTTGTACTGATTTCCGTGCAAGCGCCTTGGCAGAAAATCTGAAGCTTTCGCCATTTCACCACTCACCTTTCCAGCATTGATTTCGACAGCTTGTGCATACGCGTTGCTGATGTCTCTATCTGAGACTTTAAGCATCAGGTGATGTTTCATCTCTTTGCGATTGATGGCCGTCTTTACTCGTGCACTAGCGTAGGTATCAAACGCAGCGACGCCATCATTACGATAGCAACGTGCAGCACGGATAATTTCTAACGCCGCCTCTTGAACGCGATCTTCAAGAAAGTCAGGATCAAAGTTATTCTTGTACAATAACTTTCTGTAGCTATTCAATGACTTTAACACCAGCAGATTGATTGTATTAAGAATTTGTTGGTACCCATCCACGGAATGACAACCAGATTCAACTAATCGAATGACAGTCTCGGCGGTTGGTTGAAAATCACTAAGGATAGTAACTTCACAATCTGTTTCAAAGAGCTCTGCAATCGTATTATGTGACTTTGAGTATCCGATGTAGGTCTCTGAACCATCTGATTCAATAAGGCTTCGTACTTTGCTGATCCACTGTTCATCTGATGTGGCGATTTCATGCATAGCGATGTTACATGCACTGCCTAATGATTGGATCAAGTCTGTTTGTGATTGTGAGACTGATTCAAAGGCTCTCGTGATGAGCCCGTGACAATTTGATATTTGGTTCATAGTTCGCTCCAGCGATATAGGTTAGGTAAGTTAAGTATTTCCCTCCCCCACCCAAATAGCAATAGATCTCCCCCCGTTTTGGTCTGAAGCCCAATAAGGAGCGAAAAAAGAGTCCTTATTTCCGATTTGAATGCTGTTTCTCTGCAAGACTAGAGTTTCACTAACACCACCAGCAGCAGGCTCAACATGAAATACAGTGCTTTAAAATTAACGATGGCTCTAGCGATAGGGTCACTATCAGCATTCACCTCAAACGTCATGGCTGAAGAATCAGCTTTAACACAACAAGAGTTCAACCAAATGTTGATTAAGGCGTTTGAAGACAACCCTGAGTTTTTGATTAAAGGGATCGAAAATGTCAGGACATACAGTCAAGAAATGAAGATGAAACGTTTCTCAGATGCCTTATATCACGACGCTGATAGCCCGGTCCTAAATAATGCGGGTGAGATCACGGTTGTTGAGTTCTTCGATTATAATTGTGGCTACTGTAAGCGTAGTTCTGAGGAACTTTCACCACTTATCGGTAAAGACAAAAGGATACGATTCGTGTATAAAGATGTAGCTATTTTGGGGGCAAATTCTACCGAATTGGCTAAGATAGCAATAGCGGTTGGACAAATTTCACCAAACAGTTATCCCGCTTTTCATAAAGAACTTATGTCAATGGATAGAGCGACGCCTGAAAAAGCGATCGGTTTGGCGGAAATGGTCGGTGTCTCCGAAGAAAAAATAAAGTCTTTGATGGAGTCTGGCAAGGTAGATTCTATCTTGGCTAAAAACAACCAGCTCTTTAGAGACTTGGGGTTGACTGGTACCCCTACTTTCTACATTGGAACGAAGAAAGTGGGAGGCGCAATCAGTCGTTCTGCGCTGCAATCAGAGGTCGCAACGCAGCATCAAGCTCTTATGGCTAAGAAAAATTAGCAGGCAGTTTGTAAGAAGTAAGCTTCGATTTGTTGTGGTTCTGTCTTACACGTTTGGTCCTAGCAAAGTCACTCCAGGGAGGGAGTGGAGCTTAATAACTAATGTAGTAAGGCATAACTACTATCACCACATGCTATTGCCCCTAATCAAACCCAAGGGGCATTTTTTTATCTGTTATCAACACCACCTCCGTTCCATTTCTTTGAACGATGCTTAAATATATATCATTTTGTCAGTAATGAATTGTCATCTACATTCTGTCGAATGTCTTTCCATTTCACTTGGTATTATTGATTAAATAAATCTTTCAACTTGATCTCAATCACAAATCTATCAAAAAGGAAAAGCTGCAAAAGGTGAATGATATATCAAGGATTTTATAAACTTCATGATTATTCATTTTCCCAAAGGGAAATGCACATTGACCTAACTAAAACCCCAACCAAACACATTTACATTCAGGCGGTGAATACTTTCTTTTACTGAAGTTCCAGTTGTAGTGTAGAGCCCAGAGGTTGGTCTCCAAAGACAGCTACAATTTGACCACTTTGTAAGTCAAGAACATGTGACCATTCGATGGTGATACTTCCCTTTGCTTCTTCAGGCAACAACTCAATATCAGTGTCTATTGTTTGTATTGTTTTCCCGATCATATTGGAGGCAACTGTAAGTGCATTTTCTAGATGAATTTCACCACCAGCGTAGTCTCGCCCACCGCCAATTGGATAATACTTTTTACCTGCAAATATTAAATATCGAATCATAAGAATCCTTTGTGCAATCCTACTAGACTTTTATCACTGATTTTACGTTGTCAGGATGGACAATCTGCTCGCCTATTGGCTGACCTGTTCGACCATTAAACGATAAATCATCTCCATATATAACAAGTGATGAGGCGTGCTTATGATTGATCGCTCTGACTGTCTTTTCTGTGCCATCAAGGAGGGTTACAAGGTAATCAGAGTACGCTTCTGGCTTAAGTAATTTTCCGCAGGCGGCACAGAAATTCGCTGTCCCCTCATCATCCCAGTGCCAGCCTTTACGGCATCTGAATCGTTTCCAAAGCCAAACCTTAATGCTTATATAAATCATACGCTATCCCAAGATTTTTTCAGTTTTCGAAGTCAATGCTAGACCAATATGCTCAAGACCAACCATTACAAAAAACTCTGGTTTCCCATTTGGATATGAGTCGTAAACTTTTGCCGCACTCGTAACGACAGTGAAGGTCTTTCCTTCAATTTGGCTTTTCAAGTAAGTGACCTTAGTGCCTACTGGATGTAATTCATTGAATTTGTTCGCTTCGTGATTTGCTGATTCGTAGCTATCAAACATCTATTAATCCTTTTATCGTGTTCACCCTAACCGTTTATACACAACTTAGTGTTCAATTAAACAAATGACGCCCGATATCTCAACTCAACTAGCTTAAACTCCTATAAGTACATTCTTGGCAGACATTTCATCTAAGGCTCAACTTGAATCTATACAAATCGACGGTCACTTATTATACTGAAGATGCTTTTTCCAAATCTTTAAAGTTACCTGCATCTTAATGCAGCTATTAAAGTTGGGGTGTTTTTCCCAATGAATTAAAACCAGAACCTAGTTCTGTCACATATTGAAGATGTAAATCTTTCACTAAACGCATCACTGCAGACTGCTTCACATAGCACTCCTAAGTGGATTAGCACCGAGTCTATTTAGGTGTGCTATGTGGTGGTAGCATGTGGTGATAGAGACAGCAAGCCGAGGACTGGCCCTGTCTCGACTAATAAAGGTTGTATCCTGGGAGGACCAACCTGGAACCAAGAAGCCCTGACTACTGTCGGGGCTTTCTTTTATTCGACTTCTCAGGTTCATCATTGAGCGATACTTTACCCGCGACGAGAAATCAACTTCTTTCCTTACTCGTTATGATTCTAGTGTCTACTACTCCATCCTGTTATCTCAGCATAGGCCGGTTCAAAAAGGTACTTTAACAAGGAGTATTGCAACATCGTGCGCACGAGTGTAGCCTATTTGTGTGATTAAAAGTTACACAACGGATGATTCATGACGGACAAAACACCTCAACAGAAAGCCCACGAAAAATACGAAAAAAAGCGAAAGGGGAAACCGCGCTTTGGTGGCTATATTACTGAAAAAGAGAAGAAAAAATTCACTGATACCGTTAATCTTGGTGACTTTGACAGCGAGAAGGAAATGGTACTTGCTGCAGTCAATGAGTTGTATGAAAAGTTGAGCAAAAAGTAAACTGACCACTTGCGGTATCGTTCGCACGATATTACAATAAGTGCATAGGTTGATAATCTGAGGGAACTGAAATGTCGGCACTAAACGCATATCAAACACAGCTAAAACAATTGCTCGTTAAGTCAACAATCACAACCGGTTCTTACTCCCCTTCAGCTTTCGTTAAAACTTGCAAACACATGGCAGTGCTAGTTGATGGTAAACCTGTTTACTTGGCTGGCGAGGCAGATTGTGAAGTTTCTACGCGAGAAGCAAAAATGTTAGCCGCCAGCGAAATATTTAAGCTAGGTCTAAGCAGTATTGGCTTAACCGGTGAACTGAGTCATGGCCCTGTTTCTGGTTCAGATATTAACTGGAAGAGTTCACACAATGCGATTGTAAGGTCAGAAACCGGTGTATTTGAAGACGGTCAAAGCTTAGGTGAGTTGATAGGCATTAACTTAACTGAAAGCGAACCATTGGGTGTATTGATGTGCGTTAACAATAGCCTTGCAAAAATTTTAGACCCTGAATGTCCAGAATTAGATAACGGTTGTGATCTATCACTTTTGGCATCAATTCACTAGGAGTATGGGCTCTAGCTTTGAGCGATGGCTGTGACAGTGAACCCCGCAAAATGATGCTTAAAGACCGGAAATTTCGTTGTATAACGGTATCGTATACAGAAAATTACTTGAGCATTGCATACCTCTTATCAAAGTCGGTTTCGATGAGGTTCTGTGGAAGGAATGCGGTGTAGCTATCTTTGGGGATATGGTGCCATTTGTATGCTGGCTAATGGGTTTCGTACGGGTCACGTTCAGGTTTTCGGCCACAAGTGGGAGTCCTTCAAGAAACGACGTAAATAAGACCTACAAGGGGTAAATAAATGGTCATTCAAACAGCTAAAGAACACCAAAACAAGCTAGTTCGAGTTGAAACGCTGATTGATAAACACAGCCTTAGCAGTGACGAAGAAACAGAGTTAAAGCAGCTTGTCGATGCTATTCAAGCCTACGAGGCCATTCATTACCCTATTGCTCAACTATCGGATACTGTGGTCAGTTCGATCAAATGGAATGATCCCGTAGGCGATGTTCCTAGCGATTGGATCGAAAAATGGACAGTTATCGGCTTTTATACGTTACGTGTTTGGTATTCATTTGGCTATTATGAAGCGTCACTAACTCACAATGAACGTGACGTTCGCTCGAGACTGGACATTGGCGAGCCAGAAGATTTAAAGGCCGCTTGTGAGAGAGCTGCCGAGGTAGCTATTAAATCGATGACCACATCCTTAATTGCTTAACGCAGGGGAAATATTCTCATGGAAAAAATATTTTACATAATGGGTCTTTCAAGTTTAGCAATGGTGTACCTAGTCTTATTCACTACAGCTATTCCTACAAAAGATAACAAGCAAAAATACGTAACAGCGGCCTTTGGATTATTACTTTCGCTTAGCTTATTTTTCGTCTTTCCCACTCTTTTGATTTAATAGGGGTAAAGTTCGTATGTTATCGAGATTTTTTGTTTGGCTTGATAAGCGATTCGTTATCAGCGAGAAAGCGCAACGATGTGCAAGTCTCTCTCAACAAACGGGTGAGTCTTTTGACCAACTTTATGACAACTATAAGTGAGGGGGAATTAGATGAGCAAATACATCGATTGCAACGGGAAGGAAGTTGAATTTAACCCATTTGGAACAGAATCGCACACTCATGAAATTGGAGGTGGCGTTTCAGGCCCTAGCTCAACATACGGACATCTGTTTGATAATGAGGTCGGTTCTATAGCCGTTGATTTTGACACCTTAATCTTAGACGTCAATGAGGATAACAAGCATGTTGTTATTCCATTACTTTTTAAGCTGGCTGTACAAGCTGAGCAAGTGAGCAAAGTACGAGAAATTTGTGAGCGAATTAACTTTGACATTGCTTGCCTTGAACGTGAAGTGAGTCCCAAAACGCTAGGCAATGCATAACCAAGGGGGAAGTTAAATGTTTGAAATATCGCAGTTACCCGACTTAGCATTAACCCTAATTGTTTACTTGGTTCTGGGGTTCAGTGTTGTCGCAATTTTAGTGACTATTGCTTGGCTCCGTCATGTTCCCTATCGAGTGATTATGAAGAATCAGAAGTGGCGACTAGAGCATAGGGAACATCTTTTTGATGATTGGTTGGAGGTCGCTAATTCTGAATCGAAGGGTGAGATCCAACAATTGGCGAGAGAAGCTTTATTTGCTCACTACAAATTTAAAGAGTTTGTATCAGGTGTTGACGTTGAAATAATCCGTGATGCAAAAGTAATCTCAGATAAGTAGGGAAAATTGCCCCTAGCGCTAAACACCACGTCTAGCGTTGTCAGTCAGTTGCCTGTACACAACATATAGGGATTTATCTGATGAACACAGATACAAATTCATACGCGCAACAGCGAAAAAGCCAAGAGATATTTAAACTCGTTCTCTCATTAATATTGCTTGTCGGCGGGTTGGTTGCTGGTTTCTTATCAGCGTTCATAGAGAGCGAACTAGGCTTGCCAGAAAAAGTGATTGGTATCCCTGCTTTGCTTGTCAATCTTCTTGGGGCTTACGGTTTAGTTCAATGGATTTTAATCGGGAAAGAGTACGTTTTTCCCCGAAAGAATACACAATAGGGGAAGTTAGACCTTACCATGTAGATCGGGGTCTGGAAAATCTACCCTGTAGATTATTATCCCGCAATAACCATTAAACTGTATATGCAAACAGTAGTGTGTTATTGTTTGCATATTGAGCTGCTAACCAACAGGTATTCATTATGAAATTCAGAGAAGTTTTTAGAAACGTTCTGACGGAATCTGAGGCCGATATGGTCAAATCAGCCAGTAACAGCGAACTTAACAAGGCCAGAATGCTCATACTTGGGATTATTGCCACTTCGGGTGTTGGTGCATACTTCCTTAGCGGCGTGATTGTTAGCGCTATTGCTACTGCACTTGCGGGGTAAATATGAGCAACATAGTAAATGACGAAACGATGCCATTTTTTCCGATAGTAGAGAATTTGGAAAAAACTCTGAATAGCACAACGGATCTCATGGCACTTATCACCGTGATCGATAAATCACAGTTCCTTGCTCTTAGAAAGTCCATTATAGCTGATTTTCAGATTGGTGATATGCCTGATTTTTCGGGTAAGTTCGGTAAGTCTGTCGAGTTTGGCGATGTCAGTGAGGCGGTTCGAGCTGTTACTTTTTCTCGCTATCCTCAAAGTACAGAAATGGATCAGCCGATTGACCTCGATGAACGCAAAGAATGGTGTAGCGCCATCCTGGAAGCGATGGATAGTGTGGCAAGCTTCTATCATTCAGAGTAACTAAAAATACGCCTAGAACAGATTAAGGGAGAACTAGCATATGTTTGAACGTGCGATAAACGTCATGGCGGTGCTTAGTATTGTTGCTATTCCCATCTTGATTACAATGTATCCCGAACAGATTTTCTCTAAGGTGGTTCTAGAGCAAATAGTTGAGTTTGTCAGTCAATTCACTATCAAAGTAAAGGATTAAGGGGAACTACCCCTTTAAAAAATATTACCAGTTTGAAATTTGCTTAACGATGAAGACTCTGAAAACTCGAACTAAAGGATAAGAAAGTGGAAAACAAATTCAGTAATAACGCGGTTGAAATTATTGCAGCTAAAGAACCTCTTGATAAAAAGTTCCTAGAGCTTGTATATCGAGCTGCCGTAAAAGTGGACTCTGACATAGAGCGTCTTGATTCGATGACGAATGGCAGTGGGTTTAAGGGCGTAGATCCTGCGTCCTCAGTCTACCGCTCAGCAATTGATACGTTGCAGATGTTTAATGACTTGGTTAATGACAGTGAGCCACTAAAAGCGTTATTTGATGATATGTGGGAAGCGGTGTACCAGTTTAAAAGTAAGGTTTAAGGGGGAAGTTCGTTGGAACGCTTACTTGAGGCACTAAAGCTACTTGGAGTTACTGACAACACTCCCTTGCACCTAATCCACAACTTACTTATGCAGGTGTCAGCGTTAGCAGTTATGAATGACGACACGGAGCTTGAGACGGCTTGCGATAAAAAAATGGCCGAAATTCATTCATCACACCGAGCAAAGGGGTAATTATCCATGTCGAACGAAGATACAAAAATCGTTGAAGTAAGGCCGAACGAGTTTGAACCTTTAAGTGAAAGCTTACTTGAACGATGTGATGGTGACACCGAAGTTGCAGGTTTCTTCCATTGCGTTGGTAAAGTTCTAAGCAAAGAGGACAACCATGTTGATTCTAAATACCTAAAATCAAATGTACCTGAGCCAGAAGCTTCTGGCAGTGAAAATTAACGTTAATAAATAACCAGAGAGGGAAGTTATCGTGGTTATATCTGAACAACTAATGAATGAAGCAATTGAGTCTTTACAAATGGTGAGTAACGTTCATCTCTCCACTGCTCAGATGAATGAGCTTATCGCGGGAACTTCGGCGGAAGAGCTTATCGTAAAATGGGAAGAAATTGACACAGAGGTTCGTGAAAAATTAGCTGACTTACTTTGTGAAAAGTTACTAAGTAAAAGTTGGCCTAGCTACAGTGATAATGTTGATACCGACCAGTTTTACAAGGAACTTCAAGAATCCGCGAAAGCCAACGGCTACAAAGTTGGTAGCTAGAGGGGAATTAGCCCCGAATTGCAGTACAGCAACCATGGATGGAGGAAATTGGAATGTCATCAAATCGAAACTGTTCAATCTCAGGTGTTGAGGGAAATATCTCTTCCGAAGAGCACTTAGTCGTGCGTGTGTTCTTGAGCTGTCATGCGGCCATAGTGTCACTCATCGTAGGAGTCTGTCTAATCGCAGTTAGCCAATTAGCACAAGGACTCTTCTTAGATACGCTTCCGCTGTCAGTAAGCAGTCCTTTAGGTCTTATGGGTGTTCTTATCTTAGCATATGGTCTCATAGTGCTTGCCAATTACGATTCGAATTGGGGTAAACTAACTAAGAAGGGAAACAGTTGATGCTGCATTTCATATTAATAATGCTTGGAATGGTTACTACGGGGTTTCTCTTGTCAACAGAGGTCAACGGCTGGTTAATTTACCCACCATCGATAGTCTGGTTTTTTCTTACTGCTACAGGTTGGATGGGAACCTTTCTTGAAACTTCCTTTAATAGCATCAATGCCAAACTAAGTTTATGATTCAGTCTCGTGTTTCAATGTTGATCCTGCCACTCATTTTAGTTGGTTTCTGTACCCACTCCGTTGCCATGCATGTGTTTGGAAAAGTGGATGGAGAAGTACTTTATCCGTTAGCTGCTTTAGTTGCGAATGTCATTCTTTCACTGTATCTGATTTATGACATAAACAAGTTACTCAAGCGTTAGAAGGAGGAGATATGGAACTCGCAACTGAAAAACAATGCAAACATTGCTTTAGTCAAATACATATAGATGCTTCACGTTGCAACCATTGTCGCTCTTGGCAATCAAAAACAGGATTAGTACCCAGGACATCTGAAATATTAGCTTTGTGCATGTTCTGTTTACTTTGTTTTGCTATTGGTGGTGCTATTGCTGTCAATAAGCTCAATGATTTCGCCAGAGATAAGTTAAGTCAATATGACCAATCGGTAGTCACTATCGTGCTCAGTGAATTTCCTGATTATAGAGAGAATGGAAGTGTTATGTTCAGCCTTAATAACATAAACATTATTAATGCTGACAAGGCCATTGGTATAGCTGAGCGTATCAGTGATGAAGTGTCTGAATTGAACCTGTCAGATATCCAATCATGCGTATTTTTAAAGCAAGAAAAGTGTGAAAATTTAGTTGTTCAAGTAAGTAACGAATCAATCATGGTGACAAAGCCTCACAATGCAAAAGACTATGCAGTTAAGTACATTACCAATGAGTTGCGCCAAGGTTTGGGCCGTGGATATAGCCAGTTGATTGCGAGTGACGAAGGGTGGAAGGTATACATTTCAGAATAGTCCAAATTAGCCAAAGCCATTATCTCAAAAACACAAAGTAGGGAAAAAACTTGAGCCGTATTTGTAAAGTGGAAGGATGTGAGAATAAGCATTACTCATTGGGCTACTGTCGCAAACATCATGCGCAGTTTAAAACACACGGGCGCATCACACCTGAGCGTGAGCAAAAGGTTGATTCGACATGTATGGCCCCAGGTTGTGATAGAAAAGCCAGGAGCAAAGGATATTGTTCAAAGCATTATGACCAAATACGTGTCCATGGTCGGCTAACGCCAGAATTAGAACGAACGAGGCATGGCTCTAAGGTCTGTTCTGTGGAAGGTTGCACCAATAAGGCAGTGACGAAGGGATTGTGCAACAAACACTACCTGCAAGTACATAATCACGGTCGTTTAGTCCCCGAGCGTGAACTATATCGACACCTTACATGCAAAGTGGAAGGATGTGCCGGAAAAGGGCCGTACGCTCGAGGCTACTGTCAAAAACACTACGTGCAGATCAAAAATCACGGGCGCATTACCAACAAATAAACCATTTATGTCCATTTTGGCAGCCGAAGATTAATACGCTTGTGGATGAAGCCGGCAAACTATTAAATATCACTCAAGCGTAGTGAAATTGGCATCTTCAATACCAAATGTATCGGCCTGCTGAGAACCCATCGATTTTAATTCGAGACGTAAGTTACTATCTAAAAGCTCCATTGGTGTCAGAGACCTATTGTTTGATTTGGCTATCGATTCAATCAATGCGTTAATCCGAGTCATTATTTGCAAAGACGGTGTTGCCCCTTTAGCTACCGACAATAACTCCTCGTGATAACGTGTGTTGCGGCTGAAGCGATGAATAATGTCGACTTCATTGATTGAAAATAGATCGATATCAAGAGCATCCATCAAATCAGAGAACTGTTGCGATGTGAGCTCTTCCCCGCATAACTCCAAGCCCTTGATCATTTCAAGTTCAGCGCGTATTTGAACTTCTACGCTCGCATAAAGTTTATTCGTAAGCTTACCAAAGTAGTTCGCGATCATTTCAATATCATCGTCAGAGGTGTACTTTGAGAGCTCAAAATTCTTACTGGTAGAATTTGATAAAGGGTATACAACAGAGTATTTCTTGAACTTACGATCGACAAATTTGCCGAATTGTCTGCTTATCTTCTTATTGAGTGTGTCAGCGTAAAGTTCTGAAATCTCATTGTCGATGACTGGAGAACCGGAGTTGTCCCCTGTTCCTGCTTTACAATATTTAAGCATTTCTTCGAGATCGCAAGTCACTGTCAAGTAGTCTTCTTTGAATGACAGTCGTCCATGGTAGCCCCATAGGTTGAATGTATATTCCTGCGAATCTTCACTGTACTTAAACTCCAACCCTTCTTTATTGCGGAAGGTGTCCTTGACCATAAGAAGCTCAAATGAGGACTTCAATAGGTGCTTAAAGTGAGTGAATTTAGATTTATGACTAGCTCCAGTCATACTACTGTGGAGCGAAGACAAAGGAGTGTCGTATTTCTGTTTCGGGCCTTTGCAGCGAGCTCTAAAGCGGAGGTAAAGGGAAAATACGATAGGTGGAACAGTCAATGCACTCTCAGGAAACGCAAATACCTGATCCTCTTCCATCAAAGCTTCAAATACTGTGTCAGGTAAAGAAATAAGGTAAATGGTTGCATCATCACCGAAGCGAAGTTGTTGTTTATCGTCTATCTCTGCCTGTTTGTCAGTTAATGGGGTGAAATACTTGAAATTCTTGTATTCCATTTTTGCATAACCGTGCAGCGTCGAATCCGCCAGTTCAACTTCAGCTAACCCATGAAAATCGAACTGTGTGTCATCGATCGCGTACAGACAATCTCGGATAACCGCATTATTTGGACCACTACGAGCTCGACCAATCATCGCAGAAATTGAATGAATGTGAACTGGCGTTAAATTCTTGGGAAGCGTACCGTTCTGCCTATGTTTTGGTAATGCCTTTTTGTGGTACTGAAAAATCAACGTATAGCAGGCATAGAGTACCTGAAGATCTTCATGGTCCATGATATTCATGTAACTACGTATCTTACATGGTACTTTTACAGTGTTTCCTTCAGCGTTGGAAACGTAAAAATGCCTTGCCTGCTCTCTATCAGGGCTTTTGTTGGTTGGAGCACTTTTGCCTTTTCGTCTGGCTACAGGCTTAACCAATTGCTCTACAGGATGATTACCTAAGTGCCTTACAACGGTCGGTAGGTTGTCTTTTGATACCTTTGGCAACGAATCTAGTTCATGAACAGCTAATAAGCGTGTGTTACGATTTCTAGCAGCTAACAATGCATTATTAGCTTTGTCAGTGTTTTCAGCGATCAGAGGAACTGCATGATTGTCGAGATATGCATTAAGATCTAATACTTCACAAACGGCTTTCGGGGGTGTTTTACTTCCATCACGATATTTAAATGGGAATTTAGTTAGCAGACTTTTAGAACGCAGTGACCTAACTCTGTTTCGAACCGTTTGTAAAGGCCAGCCGGTTTGAGCCACCATTTCCTGTATACTAACTATGGTTACATTACTGTCTTTGATGAACGAGAATAAGCAAGTTAGCATTTCTCGATTGGATACGTTAAAACCAAGTCTTTGAAGATCGAGTTCTTTGTAGAAGGTAGGGATCTTGGATAAATCCAAAACAACTAGGCTTCCATCAGAAGGTTGATGATCGACAATGATGATTTCTTGTTCCATATTAGTGATGTACGTCCATAAATGATCTTCATGAACAATCATAAGCAGCCTAAACCACAAAATCCACTTTTTTTTAGTTTTTCTATTTTGGATTTTTAAAATAACTGATCTATATGATCTTAATCTAGTGATATGTATATAAAGCTATATAGGTATATGACCTATCGATTTCTGTGGGTAACTTCCTAAGTGTTTGTTTTTATTACACCAAGCAACGCTCCTTTTTCAGATCCACATCCCGTCAAGTTAAGATCCAGTTCCCGATAGAATAAAGATCCATATCCCGACAGGAGAAGATCCACATCCCGTAATTCTAAAATCCATATCCCGACATTTACGAAAGCATGATCATGGAATGCCGGAAAGATGATCATGGTTCATTAACAGCTTGTGCACATAGTTATTATTGATTAACCTGCTATTTTTATTGAATTTAATGAAAGTTATCCACTTTATTGTGTGTATCTCAGTTGCAAGTAATTTCCAATTGAGATTTCCCAAGTAATTCTAGAACCACTCCCCTATCATTTAGTTACTGGTGCCCATTTAAAAGTGGATTTTAGGTAGATAGGGCTATGGTTTCAAAGTAGTGTAGACTCCAGATTTGATTTAATATTGTTAATTATCAGTGGTTTAATTGGTTTTCCCGCATGCTGGGTATCTCTGTTCGATTCTATCCCGAAAGGCCGTAAACTGGATTTTAGACCTCTGAACTAATCTCAGTAGTAAAAACGGGACTTTGTAATGAGGCAGCTCCTATCACAACCGCCTTCAAACAAGGCTTTGTTAGGCAGCTATACGTATCCCGATAACGTAAAATTGGATTTTTGAGGTACCAAAACCTATCCCGATAGCGGTAAAACTGGATTTTTGAGGTACCAAAACCTATCCCGATAGCGGTAAAACTGGATTTTTGAGGTACCAAAACCTATCCCGATAGCGTCAAAACTGGATTTTTGAGGTACCAAAACCTATCCCGATAGCGTCAAAATTGGATTTTTAGGCAGGCTAAACCTATCCCGATAGCGGTAAAACTGGATTTTTGGACAGGCTAAACCTATCCCGATAGCGGTAAAACTGGATTTTTGGGCAGGCTAAACCTATCCCGATAGCGGTAAAACTGGATTTTTGGGGGAGTCAAAACCTATCCCGATAGCGTCAAAACTGGATTTTTGGGGGAATCAAAACCTATCCCGATAGCGTCAGAACTGGATTTTTGGGCAAGCTAAACCTATCCCGATGGCATCAAAAATTGGATTTTGATGCAGGCTGAAGGTATCCCGATAATGTCAAAACTGGATTTTTGAGGTGCTGGAGCCTACCCCATTGCAGCTAAATCAGGACGTTAGAAGGTGCCGAACCTTATCCCGATGACTTTAAATCTGGATTTTTAAGCGTATCTTTAAAATAACCAAGACCGATTTATCCGCTAATACCATGAGATAATGCATCGTTCTTGTTATCAAATCCCCTGCTTTTATAGCATGTTATCTAGATTCACACGCCTTGTTTAACGCCTGTTCTTTGCTCCAGGTATTGATGCACACGAGTTCCCAGTAGATCCATGTCGTTGTATGGCCATGCTCTTGTTTTGAAAGTTCTTATCGTAAGGGCGTGACAATGAGAGTTGCCTATCTCTCGATTAAGGAAATCAATATACCTTTGTTTTATTTGATCTATCAGGGACTGATGGTCTTTTTGTAGAGATGTAATGGGTAACGTTAGGATGTCAAAAATCCAGTTTTCAGCCAAGATCGCGTATCTCACCCAGTTTTTTGGGATAGGTTGTACAGAGGAAAACTCATTGTGGTTTTTGGGATAGGTTTACTGGGCTAACCCTTATGTTAGGTCAGCACTGTAATCTGATGTGGTTTTTTGGGATATACACAGCTCTCCCATCATGTTTGTCTGGATTTTTGTGATAGATCTCTTATAAATTCTCATCTCATTGCGGTTTTTGGGATAGATACAATACCCAATACGTTTCTAACCCCATTTTTTGGGATATATGTGACATTGGATAGCTATCTGATCTAGTTTTTTGGGATAAATTTACCTTGTGGCGACTAGAATAGCCGCTGCGACGCACCCAAACGTTGTTATGGCCTCAAATACTCCGTTACTTGCGGGTGTCAAAGGCACACGGTACCTTTTGGTTAGGGGCCAGAAAAAGTTCACCCCTGCTTTCGTGCAAGCATCGCCAATTAGATGGCTAACGTAACCAAATGTCAGAGATAGCGCCCAAGGAAACTCAAGAGTCATAGCTCCCCATAGAACAAGCGCACAAGCTAAAAGGCTATGTAGCGCTCCTCGATGCCCAAACAGTGCTTGGATGGGGATGCTCAAAAATGGAACTACCCGCCCCACTCTGCTATGCCTTGTATCAATATCAGGCAATAGTGCACCTAACATCGCAAACCCGAGGCCAGTGAATGACATCCAACTTGTGACACTCGGGAGTGTCATCATTGCAATGTAATATGCACTGGCCGTGGTTAGCTGATGATTGATCGCTTGCATTACTGACCAACTACCTCTGTTGTTGGAACCTCGGTCAGCGTTGCGGATTTAACTTTGTCTACGCGACGCTCCAAATTATCAAATGCTTCAGTAGCTTGAGTACGGACGTCACGCATTAGGTCGTCTTGACCATCGTTATTGATGTCATACGGCATGTGAGTCAGCAGATAGACGCGATATTTGGTGCCTTCTCTCAACACCTTTGTGTCTTTGATGGTGTAGTCACCAAGCTTCACTTCAGCGACAAGTTTATCGATTGTCTGCTCTGTTAAAGAAACAACATTACTCGTATCCGTTGCCGTATTACTTGCTTCTGATGTGTAACTGCGTTCGTTACCCGAAACAATCTGACGGTATTTTTTAGCCACTTCGAACTCTGATTTGATGCGAGCCTTCGTCATAGCCATATCTAAAGTAGAACTCACACCCGTTCCGGCTGCGTAGAAACCCGCTTCATCTGAGGCTGGTGGATTTAAGTACCAGTCAGGTACGTTCGAGATCACTTCCTCGACGTTATCCATTTTCTGTTCTGTGATTTTTTGTTCGATTGCAGCTTTTTTCTCAGCTTCAGTCGGAGACGCACACCCTGAAAGAAGGACGGCAACGCTTGAAGCAATTAGTAGTGGTTTAATCAATTTCATTGTTCTTCACCTTTTTTGGTTAGATGTACCACTTTATACACAATCATTTTGGCAATTGAGAAAAAAACTAGAATTGCTGCTACCGAGGTAATTGGTATCGAAAGTGTTAACCCTATCCTCATGAGCTGTCCGAGTTGATATAGGTAGTGATTGACAGTATTCATGACTTCAGGAAATGCATTTATTCCCGTCATCGCTAAAACGTAGAGTACGCAAATTACCCAAAACAAACCTTTAACGCCTGTCTTAATGTCTTGTCCTGAAGGGAGCATATGGAGGGCGACAGAACTCATTACCCAAAGACAAACCCACTGTGTAATACCTGCGTATTCATAGAACTGAAAAAAATCGATGCTACCAAAAGCATTAAACAGGTAAGGAACAACATAGGGTGATAGCAGATAGAGAACTGCAGCTCCAGAAAAGAGAGGACCAATACTGACTAAGGTTTTTCTGATGTCCCCCGAGATACCTTCAGGTGCTACAAAGCCAACGCTACCAAGCGAACTATCGTTTAATGATGGCATTCGGAATAGGACAACTTTTTCTACACGAAAGCCGACCAACTTACATACGATGTAGTGGCCAAGTTCATGGACTGGTGTACCTACCATCCCTACGCTATACAAAAAAAAGCGTGAGTATCGATTACTCTCAATCACATAACGAGATATCGCTATGAATAACGAGATGACCATAAAATAAGACATTTTTTCAATCCCTAAGTCAGTTGGTTCAAATAGTAACGATATGAGCTCGTGAATTTCCCGATTAGTGGCGCTAATTTCTTCCACTAATCGAGATTTAGGCATTCTGACCGATCTAGTTCACATTTCTGCTGGGTTTCTAATTGTTCGATATGGTAGGTGGTACAGCTGACACCAGTGTTCTAATTGGTGCTTTCTATCGGCATGTGTCGATTCATCACAAAGAATCGCAGCCGCAGAAGCAAGTTGTATTTGTATGTAATTCAGTAAGCGCCCCGCTACTCTACCGTCATTATCATAATCGGCTTGTAAGTACTTAATTGGGTTTTGAAGGTTAGCCGAGATTGAGTTGCTGTCTAATATGATTGGTGAGTCTGAAGCTTGTTTGGCTAATAGCCTTCCAAACTTATCTGTGAGGTTTACAGGTCCTTTGTCTCTTCTGAGATCCATGACGGCAAGTACAAATGGAGCGCGAGTATCAAGTTGTCTACTCCAGACCCCATTGAGTTTGACGTTCGTGGGAAGTGACAAGGCAGAGATAATTTCCAGCATTTCTTCGTCATGCATTGACAATGGACCAAGGTTCAATCTGGTCAGTACAAAATTCTTATCTGTGTTTGACACTTCAGAGAAGCATTTCTCCAGGGCTGTTGTGATTTGCTCAGTACTGTTCCAGTTCGACCCGGTTTTAATTGGGACGTTGTAACAACTCCCAGAATGTCCTTCACATACACCAAGCCCATGAGAACGTAAGATCATTGGGACGCCGGCTCCACTGCCCTTTTTGGCACGTTGTCTACTGAACGGCAAAATAAAGTTGATGTTTAACATTGGTAGATGTCCAAGCTAGAAATTCTCAACAAGGTCATACATCAACAACGAAATAATTAATGTAAAACGATGAATTTTTAGACAAAGAAAAGGACAGTACAGCGTCATGGGAAGACATCAAAAGTAAGCTAAATATGACACTTCAAAATCACGCAAAGACATTGATATATATAGGTTTGTGTGTACTGATTAATTTTCATATCGGGGGGAGAAAATGCCTAAATTTAAGGGGGTGTGGTGTATATTTAATATACAGAAACAAACACACATTTGGAGCTCACACTATGTCAGTTGCAGAGAACTTATATCAAGATGGCGTCATGACCCCATTCGTATTCGAAGGGGCAGAAACACCTGTATTGAATGCTTATGACCAAAATCAGAAGCCAACTTGGCTAGATGAAAATGATGAGCTCATTGAAGGGATCTACATTGGCATGGAGAATGAGGTGTACCATGCCCTACCGGCTTACTCATCGTCTCAAATCAAAACGTTTATCAAGAAATCACCTGCGCACTTCTATCGTAAATACATTTCGGATATCGATAGAAAGCGTACGACTTCGCGAGCGCTTCAAAACACATTTGATGCTGGTACGTATGGCCACGAGCTTATTCTAGAGCCCCATGGATTTCATGACCGCTACTTTAGAGATATTGTTCCATCCGACTACCCAAATGCGCTGCGCACAATTGCTGATTTACAGGGCAAAATTGAGGAACTAGGTATCGCAGGGGTTCCCAAGTCAGCTGCTAAGCCACGACTAATCCAAGAGATTAGAGCGGTCGATTCAACGGTCCAGATTTGGGACGAGATTGTCGCAGATCACCAAAATCATCCTAACCATCTCAACAAAAAACCGATTGATGCGATTGTTTGGGATGATGCTCATCGCGTGGAAGAGACCTGCCGAGATAACGAAGACGCAGATATGTTGATTCAAGATGGACTACCCGAAATCTCTTTCATCGCTAAATGCCCGAGAACCGGCCTTTGGCTTAAGTGTCGATTTGACTGGCTACGTTTTGATTGTATAGCAGTTGACGTCAAAACCACGATGTCGACTGACCCAGAGGCGTTTGCACGCCAAGCAGGTAACCTTGGGTATCATATTCAAGAAGCATTCTATACGTATGTTGCAGCACTCCTGTCGGTTGATTTGAAGGCGTTTGTCTTTGCATGCATTGAATATGTTGAAGCGGATTTGTGTGAGATTTTCGACCTAGAACATAAAGCACAATCCATGCAGAAAATGATTGATGGCCTAGACGAGCTAAAAGAATGCTTAGACACCAAGGTTTGGGGAAGTCGTTTGAAGCTGTCAGGTATTACAAGTATCGAAATTCCAAAGTACTGTCGCTAGGAGGACATTGCTATGACTAAGATGAAACCAGTTGCTTTCCAAGCAATCGAAGCTGCGAAAGAACAATTTAGCAATATAGTGAAGAGCAATCATTCTGGTCTTGATGCTGAGATGGAACTTCAATATGTGCAGTTTATTGTTGAAAGCTTTGGTGAGAGTATTTACTCGCAATTGGATGGAAACTCAGTGTACTGGGCAATCCTTAACCAAGCTGAGATTGGCCTTTCTGTTGAAGAGGGTCTACGTCACGCAACTTACGTATTTCGTCATGACTATGAGAGTAACTACTATGTGTTGGAATTCATGCCTACTTACCATGGATTGATTCACTTAGCGTTTGAATCTGGTGAAATGCTTCAAGTTACTGCGGATCAAGTATTTGCTGGAGATACCTTCCGATACAACGGTTCTAGACAGCTTCCTGAACATCATAGTAATGGTAACTTTGCTGATGGGGATGTTCTCTGCTCATATGCAATTGCTGAAACCAAGAGTGGTCTAGTCTACTGTGAAACTCTCACAAAAGAGGAGTTACTGGAGATAGAGTTCAATGCTTCTATTCAATTTAGCTCAAATACCAATGTCTGGAATACAGCGTTCGTTGGTCAGATGCGAAAGAAATCGGCTATCCGACGACTCCTTCGTCTCCTGTTTAATCAGTTGGGATTCGAAAAACCTGAATACCGTCAGCGTTTGAAAACTCTCATGTCCGTCGAAGACAACATGTACGCCAATGTTAAAAGCTCTATTGGTCATGAGATTGAGAGAGCCAAGCGTGATAAAGCGCTTAATGGTGAGAGCGCGTCTGAAGCGCTTCCTGTGGCAGTTAGAGCTCAACCTGCTGTGAACCCAGAGAAAAGCAAGAAGCCATATGTGGTCGTTGCTACAGGTAAATCGGCAGCGGATCTCATTGGTAAATCAGATGATGACAAACCAGAGTTAGCGTTCACGCCAGTCAATCAATCTACTGACGCTGATTTAGAAGTGACTTCTCGTGGCTTTATGGACGGCTGGTAATAGGATAGACGTATGATCCAATTAATCTCAAACAAATCAGGCGAGGACAATGGGTTATCCATTGTTACTCGCGGTAAATCTAAAGGGGGTCTCTACTCTCACTCGACCAAGAAACAAAACGATGGTTCTGTCATCATGTGCCGAACCAATATGAAATCCGGGTCAGTGAAAGAAATCCATATGAACCAGATGCAGGCAGATGTTCATATCCACCAGCAAGTGGCTAAAAGTCTGGTTGAACATCCCTGCCCTACTTTGAGACCGTATACTTCAATGGTTGGTTTAGCCCCACAAGTAAAACATCTTAAAGAAAGAGATATTTTAGTCCGTTTCGCAGTCCCCGGTAAGTTCGAGTACCCAGCTTCCGATGTGTCGTTGTCTTTGAATGGGCTTGAGACCTGGGACTTCTACAATGTGGATAAAGCTGGAACGGTCAAACCGGCTATCTTAACAATATATCCTCGGGGCTCTGGCTACTTTGCGACACTTAAATCCAAAACTGGTTATTTAGGATTGCCAATGACACACTGGATGTCGCTTGTTCCTCTTTGGGAGAAAACGACCGAGGTGACTGAAATTGCCGTGCTTATCGATTCTGAAGGGTTACCGTATAACCGTCATTGCACACAAGACTCGAATCGTAGTGTGATCACTCCGTTGGGTATCACGACGGGTTTTTATAATGGCAATGTAGAATCATATGACTCTCATTCAGAACGCCAGTTTCTCTTGAGCCTATCGGTATTTGAAGCAGCTTCGGAGCCGGTAGCTTATAGCGAAGGCAGTTTTGGGTTTGCGTATTGTCCACAATTGTTCCAGGTCATCACCGTAGATCCAAGACAGTCGTTATTAATGGAGATATTGGATTTTGATAGCAGCAATAATTCTTGGTTGCTAGGATTTTCAGATGAGCGAGAAGCTTTGTTTTCGGTGCCGTACAATTACAGTGACTTTTATTCAAAAGGCTACCAACTGGCAGTGGTTACGACTGTAACGAATGGTGTTGTGGGTGAACTCATATCTTATCAGTTTCACGCCAGCTGCACTGAAGACGATGACTCAACGACGGCCCAGCTGTGATTTATCCATAGTCTTTTTTCAAAAAGAAAGCCTCCGTGTGGAGGCTTTTGAAGTATTTCACCGTGAAATTTCCGGCTTTTTTATTTTTACATCAGTGAGTTACGAAAAAAAAGTTTGTGGCGAGATTAGTCTTTATTGAAGCATTGATTCAAGTACTCTTCTGCTACACGTTCAAGCCCTTCAATCTGCTCCTTTGTAAGTCGACCAAACTTCATTTGAAAGCTCTGAGCATGACCGTTACTCTTAATAAAGGAACGTGGGCCATATGTCGCTACTGTTTTAAATTGAGTCGTTTTCGTCGCTTTGGGTAGAACAGGCGTATGCTTACCTAGATTGTCAATAATAAAGCTCGTGGTTAGCTTCCCTTCCTTGTTAGCGTTATCCCATGCCTCTGAGCTCATTAAGTTCGTGACGGCATCCTTAGCGGTTAGTTTTAGCTTAGATAGCTGCTTGGTTGAAAAGTCATGCAATTTTGTCCAGTGTGCGTTTGTAAGTACATCCGGGTCTGGGAAGAACACCATAAGATCGCGGTCGATTTGGTTGTACTTAAGCCCTCTAGATATTGTTGCCTCACTCGTTTGGAACATTTCAGCCAGTTCTTTTTGCTTATATCCTTCGTCCTTGAGGCTTTGCCATGTACGACCTTTTTCTTGGATGTTGTGTTCCTTTGCTGTTTGCAAACGAGCAGCGAGAATTTTAGCATCCGCTTTGTTAATAAGGTTGTTGCACACGTAGATGAGGAAATCGCATCCTGCCAATATACAAGCAGCTCGACGGCGTGAACCGTCTAATACAATAATGTTTCCATCCTCATCAATATAACCTATGGCTTCATAGTATTGACCATCTTTGATGGTCTCCATGATGTCCGATAAGCTATTTTCATCCAGTTGCTCTTGAGTTCGACCGTTGATGTCGGAAGGAACGTGAGTCACTTCTTCAATCTTGTCATGGTCTATCTTCATTCTAATGAAGTTTTCTCGAATGCCAGAATGGAGTGTAAATGTTTTGAAATCAGGGTCATTAGCAGCCTTCCCTGATTCGAATCTCTCGGCGAACTGGTCTTTAAAGTTGGTTGCCAGTAGGTTTACCAACGCCTCCCCTTCTTTAAATTGAGAGAAATTGAAACCTTCAGGGGCTTTACTCAGTTTGTTGGTGACATCATTCAATGCACCTTTGGTTTTTCTGATGAATGCACCAATTGCCGCATTTTGATTGTTTTGTTCGGTTCCGTTATTTGCAGTCATTGTGATTACTCTTCAAAAAGATGTACGTTGATGTTCTGGATAAACGAGGTGTAAAGGTCATCAATTTCCTGAATCGCTGACTTATATGGTTTATCGTTCGCTGAATTAAATAGCTGTAGAGGCAGTTTTTCATCCGACGCTTCTTCATACTTCACGTTCTCGTGAATGATAGCCATGTGCACATCAGAAACACTGTTGACACGAGCAATGTTCTTTTTCATGGCCTGAGATAGCTTAGTGTTGTTGTCGATGTGTTTAGTAACTACCGTTTTAATGCTTAGGTAACCGCCAAAGGTTTCGGGAGCTTGTTTCATCACGCCTACCATATATTGGTGGTGAGCAATGAAAGAGCGATAGTCCTGCTTGCGGCCAGTTGTACATAGCGTGACATGATTTGCTGCGTAATACTGATTATTGGTTGTTGCGTTTGGCGACGGAGACGTATCGATAATGATGAGCTCTGCCTCTTGTGTTAACGGTGTAACAACCAAATCGTTATAAATATTCTTCGCCGCTTCAGCATCTTTGGTCAGCTGATTCTGAATGATTAGTTCGATAGCAGTATCACAGAAGTCGCTAGGAACAATTCTCAAGTTATCCAAGTAGGTATCTAGGAGAACTTCATTAACGAGAATGTTGCGAATTTCTTCTTGTTTCTCAGGTGCTAAACGTTCTTCACGAGAGAGTTCAGCATTCGCTTCAATCATTGAAAGTAATGTATTGAATTTTGTTGCCAGCTCAATTGGTGCAAGCTGCTTTACAACGCTGCCCTGTGGGTCACCATCAATCACAATAACACGCTGGTCTCTAACAAAATCGAGAGCTGCGGCTACAGCCAGATGAATAGCTGTGGTCGTCTTAGCTATGCCCCCTTTCGCGGTATTGACGATCACTACAGGAACAATGAAGTTCTTGCCACTCTTGCTTCGTCTGATCTCCGGTATCGTTTTTTTACCGGCGAGCTTAGTAAGCTGCGTAGCTTGTTCCTGGCTCATAGTGTATTGATTGGAATTATTACGAACAAAGTATTCGCCATTCTCTTCCATTTGCTCGATCAGGTCTTCAACTTGCTTTGGCTTAATGCCCAATTTGTCGGCGATATCTTTCTTTGAGAATTTGATTTCTCGTATCTCTACTTCAAAGAAGTCCTCCTCAATTGGCCCGTTCTCTAGCTTATTGTAGAGCTCGAATTGGGATTCGAATATCGCTATAGCGTCGTCTTTACTGATCATTGCATATATCCTCACTATGAGATTGAATGTCAATGATATACAACGAACCTGATAAATACAACCATACTCGCTCAAAATGTGTGACTATGGTGTCATTTTCAATTCATGATACCGATATTGCTATATTTAACCAATAACGGCAATTTCCATAATCTTTGGTTTGGTGATGATTTTGCCACAAACTTTTCTGGTGTAAGTTATTGATATAATTGAGTTAAATCGTGAAATTTCACGGTGAAATACTTCTGATTTACGCAAGGCTGACTCTCCCCCCAAAAAAGCCATACCACCAGTAATCGTCTAGCCTGTCGTTCAAAACGGGGGGAGCGGTAATTTTTAGCCTTAATATCTACTCAATGACAAATAGTCGTCTGCAAGCTAAACGCATGCAGATTTCACTACATCACGGTGGAGAAATGGTTCTGATGCCCCTCCCCTGACCCAATTGAGGTGACTGAGATGGATATGATTGAAGTGCAAAAAAACATAACAAATGACGACACTAGTCGACCGTCAGAACATACTACGAAGCAAGTGGAATCCATCCAATCGGTGGATGTTGATTCTCTAAACGCTGAACAATCGACTCGTATTTTTGAGTATCTGATGGAGCAAGTGTCGTTATAGGCACTTGATCTATCAATTTCTGTCACTGACAGGAATAGCAAGTGGAATACGTTAGAACCAGAGTTTGTTCAGAGCTTTTTAGATTTGTGTCTTCTTACTGGATACTGGTTGTAGCTTATTTCGCTTTCTCATATATCGCATTTTTGGCAAAGACAAAGGCGTGTTAGCGAGCACGCGACAATTCAACAGGACTTATAGCAATGAATACAATTAGAGTCGTCGTTACTGAAACAGTTAGCGTACAACGAGTACGAACTTATGAATGTCAAGGCGTTCAATCTGAGGTTGAGGAAGCAGCAGAACAAGGGAATCTAAGTGCGGAATTTTGCATTTCCGAGAGCGACGATTTAGATGAAGCCACAGCTACTATTACCTCGATATCATCCACTGATATCACTCAAGAGAAGCTAGACCTAGAAAGGAAAGAATTAGAGATTGCAGAGCAAGAAGCAAGGTTGGCCTAAAAGAAAACCCACAGGGAGCTTCAGTCCAAGACTGTCGTTCCACCGTGGGTTTTGTGTGTTGGTTGTGCCAATTCAACCAGTTTATCGAGGCAATGTTCTGTCTAACTATTATCGTCTATCAATAATGTAAGGCAGGTTCGTGCGATTAATACCACCGCATAATCTTCATAGTCAGAAACCAAATCTTGAGGTACCTCTTCCTCATCAAGACCTAATGTCTCAACCATAGAAGCTTCAAGTTCGTCCCAAAAGTCCATGGATTGGTCATTCAATGCCTCACAATGAATGTCTTCATCATAGACAACACAGTGGTCAACTTTGTTGTTGATGTACCGTGCTGAAATGGGCATGAGTGACGAAAATACGCCATAGCTATCTATGAACTTTCGACCAGAATCCGTGTCTATAATGCCAACAAAGTGAATTGCTTCCTTATCTTCTTGCATTATCATAAGGTCGAGCCCTAAGTTCCTAAATCCTCTCGCGAGTAGTGCACAATCTCCATGAGCATAGCTATATCGGAAATCTTCTTTATTTTTAATATAAAGAGGCTTCCCAGTCTCAATCAATGTGATCACTTTCTTTAAGTCATTAAGAGCTTGAGATTGCAATCGACGATATGCATCGTGCAGGCCGTCAATCGAATGCGATAGAGCCGTCTGAATGACGACTTCACGCGTTGACAATAGATGTTGTTCTCTTAAAAGGGACTGTCTAAGTTCCTGTGCTAGATTGACCATTTTAAGACCCCTTTTTCAATCAAATTCAAAATAATGCTTTCTTGCTTTGCTACGGAGCAGTTTTTGAATTGAATCCAATTCTCTGCAGACAGTGATGAAGCAAGTTGCACTTTTGCTTGTTCGATGAGTTTTTGATACCGAGAGGCTTCGTCTTTCATACATTCAGGGCAGGTGCCGAAGCCGGTATCGTGAGATGGTGTTTGCTCGCCAGTAAAGCCATTACCGCAAGAGCCGCATGTTAATTGAGTCATAGTTCCTCCAAGGAATTTGGAGCGCACTTATACCCTAATGGGCAATCAGTACGCCCAGGTTAGGGTTAGTGTCATAGCATGACGTTAGGTTTGTTTGTTAATCACAGTGTGTCGGAGAGTTCCCAGAATCCTTTTTCAGCTAGCAAAGCTTTGTTGCAGGCTATGGATTCACAGGTTGGTTCAGGATGCTTGCTGCGCCAGTTATCTAGCAGTGCAATTGTCCTTTCATACTCGAACACATCAGTGAGGTTCTCACCAAACAGAGGGTGTTCACATTGCTGAATTAAATCGCGTGACACTCTTTGATAGTCTTCTTCCGAGTTAATAACGGTTTCCATACTTTCGTTCTCCCTATATCTTTAGTCATCGTCATTCAATGATGATGAGGCTTTACAGCCCATATGCTGACCGTTGACATCTAAACGTGGTGTTAAACCGCCATCACGATATGAAAGGTACTGACATCCTGACTTATAGTCTGTCCTTACCGTTAGTTGTGAACGCGTTCCTTCTTCGATGTTGTCAGTTTCGTCAAAACCAAGACCGAAAGAGTTGGCAACATAACCAATAATGGCAATGCAGATAAGAGTGAAAACTACACGTTTCCACAGGCTCATCCAGACGGCTCCAACAACATTATCAACAAAGGTCTCTTGTTCAGGCGTTAATTGTGTTTTACTCATGTTTCCTCCAAAGGAATGACAATGAACAATAAGGCGCACTTGTCCCTGTAGGACTGGTGTTGCGCCCTACATTCGGGTGGGTTAGGTGGGTTATTGACTAACAGATATGACGCCGCTGCCATCGATAGCAATGGAATATGTACCTGCATCCAGTAATGTTCTCATTGACTCAGAATTGAAGGCTTGCTTTATGGCTTGCTCTAATAATTCAGTTGTCGATGATGTGGTCAGTTGGCAAAGCAAAAATATGAGTTTGTCCTCATCGTGTTCAAATTCAGTTTCTTGATAAACACCGTGTTCACACTTAAAATCACCCAACATGGCCAGTGCAGATTCAGCACTCTCATGTTTTGGGATAACGATTAACGGCGTAAATGGCGTTTCTGACTCAATAACAATTGCACAATTATTGACAGTGACCGTACCAAGTGGACCTGCGAGTTTAAAGTCATCACATACCAATACTTCAAAATCATAATGACCGCTGAAATCAGCCGAGGTTGATGAAGCATTAATGGTGTGACTTACCTCAAGGGACGCCAAAGGTTGCACATTCATGCTGTGTATCCAGTGGTTACTCTCTAACCCGGAGGTGTTAACAAAATAGACATTTGATTGATTCATTAGATAGACAATTTTGTCATTGGGATCTAAATCATCGATTGCTGGTATTTCAAATAGCGCGGTAGCTTCTTCTAAAGTCTCACGACTTACTACGTTACTGAAATGATTGCCACTATCTATCTCACGACGACCAAGTGTATATTCGCTAGAACTGGTCACGATGGATGTGTCAACATAATCAAGGTCATTTAATAGACTAGGGCAGTACTTCTTTGCTATTTCAAAGATACAAGTTTGCACCATACTATCCAGGCTATCGAATTCCTCTATATCCTCTAACAGTTCATTTCTGATGAGAGACACGAGTTCATTATTGATAGCGTCCTTGATGGATTGTTCTTCAAGTAAGTTTTCACGATCAGGCATACGAGCTGGTGTGCTTTCATTCAAATGAACTATATGGTGACTACCAAATTGTTCCAGAATAAGCGCCCCTTGCAAATATGCTTTGAATTGAGTGTCTTTCTTCTTTGGATTGAAGTAGATGACACCATGTTCAAACTGATGCTTGATTAGATTGGGTTGCTGTTCGAGTAGGGTAATGGAATGACTCTGGGATAATAGAGAAGACTCTCCGTTGAGGGACAGTTCAATCTCAATGTCATAGCCTAATCCAAGTAAACGAATTGACGTTTCCCCGAAGTAAGATTGACGAGTTATCCTCACGTAATCATGTAATTCAGCATTAATACCACGCATCACAATAATCGTCCCGTCATAGGAGTCAGTATCGACGATATCAATTGGCATTCGACCAATGATCTCTTCACGAGTTGCTTTAAACATCTTACCTTTCGAAATAACTTCAATCGTGTCGCAACCGAAAATAGCGCTCAAAAATCCCATACCATAGGGGTTTGCTTTGAGTGTATCTCCAGTCCAACCAGTGTCAGCAATCGTTAGCAATTTCTGCCAGTCTTGGATGCCACATCCATTATCTGAGATGTACAGACAATGCTGGTCATTTTCTGTCTCCAATTCAAAGGTAATGCGGGTAGCATTGGCACGGGCAGCGTTTTGACAAAGCTCATTCAGTACCTTCTTGGAAGAAGTAAAAATAGAACCAAGGTTGTTCAAAAAGCCGTTTTCATTGATAGACATTTGGATTTGAGAGTTCATTGTTAGATTCCTCGTGTGGGGTTGAAAGCACTGCAGTTGCAGGCTTGGGTTAGGTATTAGCGTTCGAATCGTGATAACTGGTGGAAAACAAAGCCACTGATGAATGAAATTGCACTGACAATGAGCACAAGCTCGAGCAGCTGCATCACATAATGGACTCTATTTAGTAGGCCAGTTTCGATTGCTGGGAGTTCTGCTGAGTAAAGAGTTATCAGTAGAAACAAAATCGAAAGAACGAAGGTAGAAGCGGATATTAACTTGATAAGGTTCACTAGGATTTCCTCCAAAAAGTTTGTCACAAGACGCACTGCAGGGCAGGGGGGTAGCATCGAGAGACTGGGGTTAAAATAGGTATTTTTTGTGCGAAGCACGGGTGTTGATTGACTCAGGGAGTCATTTGATAGAGCGCGAGGCCTATGAGGTTAATGTCAACTGGATAGTGACGATTTGGGCATATCAAAGATATGGGAGAATTTCGGAAGCTCTCCAACTTTGGAGAGAAACAATCACTTTAAAAAAGTGACAAAGTTTCTCGGGGTAAACACTCGTAGTAAATCACAGAAACTGAAACTAAATGCGGAATAGAGGGACGTTTTTTCCATTTTCGTCCGTCAATGATCTTAAGAATGTCTATTTTCGCGTTCGGGGGGAGATTGCTAGGTGTTCCCAGGTACCGGGTATATGATGAAATCACCAGATAAGACACAAGGAATGATTTTGAATTATCACCCACACATTCATCAATATCGTTTGATAAACCAGCTGGTTTCTAGCACAGAAAGCGCTCTCGCGTATATTACGCAGTGCTCGATGCATAGCGATGAGTTCATTGATGAGTTCGCACACAAAAACTGCTTTGTCTTGTGTGATGGGTTTCTGCAGTGGGGGCGTCAAATCAATATGGAGATCAAGGGCGTAATAGTGAAAGAGAATGGAGTAGCGTTGCATTACTTCAATACTTTTCAATTACATGGAAAGACATACTACCTTGACGCATATGGCTTGTTTGATTCACTCGACCCGATCAAGTCGAGATACAAAATTGATGATGAATTTTTTGGGGTTCATGTGTTTACTTGGGAACAGTTCACTGCTGGTGGAACTGACGACATGAAAGTGATGCAAGATGTACTTAAACGTATTAGAGATGATCTTGGTGGGATAGGGCAGTACCAAAGCTATCGAAATTGCGCGTGTCGATTATTGATGTCCAGTCTTGTCGGATTTTTAGGAGAGTAAAGATGAAACAGTACTTAGAAACGATCGATAAAGAAGTAGATAAACTGATCGAGTCAGGGCTCAATGAAGAGCAGCAACGGGTCGTGATGTCTTTGATTACCAAGGCGAGCCAAGAGGTACTTGAGTTAACAACTCGAAGTCAACGTGCCGAGGTTCAACTTCAAATAGCGAACGATAAACTCGATGCTATGGAGCTTGTTACCATGCCAACAGTGGGTGGCATGCATTAACGAAAAAGGGCCGCTATAGAGTTAGCGGCCAAATACGTGTGTTGCACTGGGTTTATTATTATTCGTTGGCCAATCTATTCATCTCTTCGACGGTCATTAACTCAGCAATCATATTGATTGGTACTTCTCCATCTACCATTGCTTTAGGGATGACAGTAATGCCTTGTGCGTTCAATATCCTAATCATGTTTTTGTTATATTGATTAATGGCATTCATGTTGTAGCCTTGAGCCTTTAACATTGAGACCACATCGTCGTACGGATAGAATCTCAATACGACGGTATCATTGCGAAGGTTAATCAATTCAGACTCTAACGCAATTGTCTTGTTTTGTAGTTGCATGACAATGGACCCAAGCACTACAAGACCCCCTGTCAGTATTCCTAAAAGCAACCACGTTACATTGAATCTTGCTTTTGAACGCCTTTTTTGGGGCTGGTCAGTTTCTTTCACTTCGCCTTCAATCACAGTCGCTTCCTCAATGGATGGTTCATTGGATGAAGGAGACGCGTTTCCGCGCTCCTTATTCGTTGCTTCTACGTTCGGGGAGGCTGTGTCACTTGATGGTTCTGTGTTGGACTTACCACCGTTGAGCATTTTATTAAGCTCTGATGTGGACTCCTGCCCTTTAGTTTCGTCGACAGTCATAGTTATATTTCCTTGAACTGGAGCTTCAACGGCGCTTGTAGGATGAATGTCACTTCTGTCATTGCATCTACTTGGATAGTCGGCCAGATTTCATCTAAAAGCTGAACGTAGTAATCCGCAATTTTATCCAGCGCAGTTGCCCCGCCATTTAGCGCTGCAGATGCCCCCATTGCAGAAAGGTCAGGTGTCTGGAATCCATCACTGGCACCGATATCCACCCCAACAACACGATTTGGAGCGATACCTTTGGCTAAACCACTGAAAAATCCTGCCCACATTGACCCTTTAAGCACTTCACCATTTCGTGCGATGAGCGTACCGGGAATGCCAGCTGAACCATCTTTACCCGTTGCGAAACCTTGGGCTGCTGCTTCCGCAGTTAGTCCTTCTTCATCAATGCATACGACTTTCTCTAAACGCATGTATGCTCTTCGGTCAGACAGTTGACCGATGCCTGAAAGGAGAGCTTGGCAGTCTCGTAGGTCTGCACGGTAGTTATTTGGTAATAGAGCGTCCAACTTGATTCGCATAACGGCAGGTAATGGCTCTCGAGAAGCACCGATCGCGGTCGGGGCTTGCATACCTGATAGCAATGTACCTGTTACGAGCGATGTGGTTGGCAGAGAAATGGAATAGCCCTTACTTTGCGGCTTCGCTCTGGCGTTCGCTAATGATGCCGCCAGTTTCTTTTCTCTTTCATCCATCATTGCGCGACGCTGAGAGGCATTCAGTTCAGTTGACTCATCCATGATTTGGTTGGCTTCCACCAGCGTTTTAACCTGTCCATTCTGTAGAAGAATGGCATCGTTGGCTTCATCAACAGTTCGGATGCCTGCAATAGCGGGAGCAGCCTTTTGTTGAGGTCTAGCACTTGATGGTACTGGGGTACCATTGGTCACTGGGGGTTGTGTTTGCGGTGGATCCATGGATGTTGTTTGTGTCTTGCGACCATCAGCAATTTGATTAGGGTCGTAGTTCACTCGCTCCAGTCTCTTTTTCCCAGAACGCCAGTCATTAATTTCCGCATGTTGAGTGGCAATATCTTTACGCATTTGCTCGACGTCTTGTCGTAACAAATCTAACTCATAGTTATCGTTAGTCGCGTTTGCTTGTTTCTCGATTTTGGAAATATTCGATAGCTCTCTTCGAACGGCCGCAATATCCCTTGCCTCTAATTGAGTTTCAATCGCGGTTGGGGTATACACTCTCTCGATTCGAGTAGCGTTGCGGTCTGGCACGGAATAGTCGCTTTTGTGGATCATTGGAACGACCACAAACGCAAGTGGAATGATAGCCACAATAGCGACGCCGATGCGGAAATTTTGGTTAGATTCCCATTTTTCTTTAATGTCTTTAAAGTTCATGGTTCCCCCCTTAGTCCAACAGTGACGGACGTTCGTTGCGAGTTTGTATACGTTGGTAATGCAGACGATCACGCATGACATATACCTCCGTTTTCTCATTTGGCTTAAGAGTGGACTTATTCAAAATTCCAGTTGCAATGACGTCATCATCAACCCAGCATTCATCTTCTCTTAGAATGACGTTGTGATTGCGTTTATTCGTGACAAGAACGATATCGACGATTTGACGAGATGAGATAAGTCTTTGTTGAGTCTCCGCGAAGGCCCCAAATCGACATGGGTAACGTGCGCTATCAGGAATATTGGTTTGCAAATCAAATCCGGACGGGTTATTGCGACCAGCAATGGTGGCGAAAATCGTGTTGATACGTTCTTCATAAGGCGCGTTTGTCATCTCTGGCTGACTCGCTAACGCTAATTCAGATTCCATATCACGGATGCGTTCTTCTTGTGCATGCTCTTCTTGTTCACGTTCTTTAATGACTCTCGCAACCTTTGCTTTTAGTGAACGGTTGTAGGCGACATCAACATGTACCATGGCAGGCATAACATCAAGTGGCCAAATAGTCAGGTTTACTTGTGTTTCGGGTACACCTTTTTCGAACAAAATGAGGTTAAATGGGGCCTCTGAATTTGACGTAAAATAGATGAACGAACCTTCAACCTTCATGACAACATTTGGATCGGAACTTCGAACTTTGATTTCTTCAAACGACGTTCTGATACTGTTCAGAATATACTTCGCTGCAGGGATAGTGATGTTATCTGAAGGACGCAACTTGTATTTCTGTACAGGTTTGAATTTCTTCGCCATTTGACGCTGCATTTTTTCAAACGCAGATAGCTCGGGTTTAACTCGTGAAGCTGCAGGTTGGGCCTGTTGGGGGGTACCTTGGATGGTTCCAGTACCATTGGCTGTTTTGTTTACAGCACGACCAAATTCGTCAACGGCAGAATTGACTGCAGCCGTTTGACTTGGCGTAGCTGGCTTCGGTATATACTCGTTTAACGATTTCTGTTTGGATGCCGGTAATGAATCAACAACTTGGCTGATCATTTGATTCACCGTGTCTTTACTTGGTGCCGTTGTAGTTGTCGAGTCAGAAGCAGCTGGCTCAGCACTTGATTCGACTTTTTGCACCTCGACCTTTTTCCCAATAGGTTGGATAGGTAACACCTCTATATCCGCATACGCAGTGGAGGTTGCCCCAAAGGCAGCGAGGAGGGTAGTGGCGAGTAATTTTTTCATGGGGTACTCCTTATCGCTCTAGTCGATTGCGTTCCATATTTGGAGCGCCTTCGTATTGAACGATGTTAGCCAGCTTTGGTTGGCCATTTTGATTTTTTATATTTAACTCATAGGTGTAACGAACTGGACGATTGGCATCGTCAGAGTTTCGTTTTTTACGCTCAGTGAGTTTCATTTCCCCATAGACAATTACCTTGTCATATTTCTTGTCGTAGAATACATCGAGAGTACTGAACTCCTGTACCTGGTCACGAATATCAAGAGCCTTCACATAAGCTTCTACCTGACCGGCTAAAACGTCGTAATCACGCACCGACAACATTGGTTTCAAAATATCCAATACCAAAGGGAGATTTCGAACAGACACATTCCCCAGCGTCTCAGCAATGAATACTCCCCATTGCTTTTTGTAACTAGAACTTGCCTGATTTCCGATAAGGGTTACCGATTCACTAAAATTGGGGGGTGTAGTGGTCGTAATGGGTTTGGTTGTTAAGATCTTAAAAGCGAGCAATAGAATGACAACAATCGCTAATCCAAGTAACTGCGTCATTCTTTTTGATTGGTCAATCGCTGCTTGCCAAGACATTTGGGTGTTTGAGTTCGGATCTACAAGGTCGCCAGTTGTTGCGGCTTCCTGATCCTTCTTTTTGGAAAAGTTGAATAATCCCATAGCAATATTTCCTCATTGCTGTTTGCAACACGTTGTATTTCAAAAAAAATCCGCTTAAAAATTTAGCGGTAAAATTTACGTTGATAGGTGTCAGGGAATGACCGTGTTCTGGCTGGGTTATACAGTCCATTCCACCACAACATGTGTCGAAGTACGCCTCGTGGATAGTGGTCTTTGACATAGGAATTGAGCATTCCGAATCCAATTCCTATAGCGATTCCCAGTAGGAATGCCTTGAAAAAATACCCAAGACCCGCACACATAAACAGCACACCTGCTGTATCTGCCTCCATGCCAACGATGCTTTGGATATCATTGATTCTCAACGGCAGGTAAGTTTGGTTTTTTGGTAGGACAGGTCGATTGTCCTCGTTGATGTCTAACTTGCTCATGTGGAAACCTCCAAATCTGACCCACCCGAAGGCGGGTCATGAAATGGTGAATTGCTACACTGGAAGACCAGCCTGCAACATACCAGTGATGATTGTTTGAAGTTGACTTAGAACAATCATGATCACGATAGAGACACCTAGACCGATCAGGTTCGGACGTACCATCGAAAATATGATTACGCCTGCGAACGAGCAGAACGCAATGATTTGGCCTGGTAGACCTTCCGCGAATGAGATGAGTTCATCGAACACACCTTGGAACATGTCACCGCCCGAGCCAGCAATGGCCTGAAACGCAAATAGAGTGATTAGGGAAGCGAACACCATGTTGATGGTCGCTTTGTGGTTTTGCAGTGAATTTTTGATGTTTAGCATAGTGGTTCTCCAAAATGTGGTTTTTTAACCTGTTCCGTTCAGGTGGAATAATCATTGCGGAAAAAAAGGAGAAAAATATCGATTAGTGGCCGTATTTTTCGCTTTTAACGCTGCAATTGGAGAAATGTGAAATTAAGGCAAGCGATCTTGAACGTAATAGAAGAGGGGGTTTCGTAATCAGGTTCACGTTTTTGGGGGGTACAAACAATGAAAAATGTCTGCATCTCAGGCACAAAAAAAGGCCAGCCCAAGCCGGACTGGCCACTAGCATTTGCTACAACAACATTGTCTGGAATTTCCATATTAACCAAACAATTCATGCGTCGGTTCACCAACCGACTAGCGATAGAAACCCTTCACCACAAAGGATATTAGATCTATCGTCCTAACGAATATAAATTACTGGGAATTTTACGCAACCCACTTTTGTTGATACTAGTTTGCAATAATGTTTTTGTCAGTTACGCATTAACCAACATTTACGCTGATTATCTCGGAAATTTATATTGTTATTGGGTTATTTACCTAATCATTGCTGATTTTATAAAGTAAAATTCTGGATTATGAAATTGCGCCAAAGTTCACAATTTCTATACAACAGGGCGTGTTCTAACTGAAATTTCGATAGCTAAATATAACGAAAATGATATATTCATCTATTGGTAATATTGTCAGTATAGGTTGTTACGATTACTCATCATTTCACTGTCCCCGTAAATCTCTGAATATTTCCGTTGCTCAGATCGTTTATTTCGACGCCTCTTTTTCACTTCTTGAGTTTGGGTCTCGGATTCAATAGCGTGTTGATGCTCTTCCGCAGAAGCTTGGAACTCTCGGTCCCTCATCGCAAGCTTACGCGCTTCGTTAACTTGTGCTATTCGTTCGCTCAACTGCATAGTGTGCCTCCAAAATATAACCTTGAACTTGTTATACAACTTGGTCGTGCAGATTAAGTCTGACCCAAAAATATTATCGATTGCGCGATTAATGGGCGTTTTTTTAAGCATTAATCAGGAAACTGAATGATCTTTTTGCTTAGAATCAGAGAACAGATATGCAATCGGAGTGATAGTCGTGGAGATCCTATTTGATGAGATGCTTGCGCACGTATACAACCATTATCCATTTCTAGCCGCCATTCCACTGAAACCGCTAGCTCTTGGTTCAGGGACGGTGATAGCGGCTTGCTTGGTGAATCACTATAAACAGGCAGAGATTGATGAGTTTATTCAATATTTCTTCTCGAGACGGGAGTACAAACTGGCTCTGATCAACACTCATAATGCCGACCCTACTCGATATGATGTTCATGGGTTCCCAACGTCAGGGGTAGTAAATCAAAATGAAATACTAGGACTTGCAAGACATGGTATGTTCAAACGGACCAACGGCCTGTTACCACCAGCCAAGAAGTTGGTAAAGACACAGCAAAAGTATGTCATCAAGAGACATAAATTGTTGAAGCGCAAAGTCTATAAACTAAAATCCTATGGTTTTTCTGATGAGTTTATTCTTTCGAGATTAGGTAACCGAACGGAACCAATACTCAAACTCTATAAATCAGTGAAACCGACCCTCAAAAATGGTGATTTGAAAGAAGCGAAGCTCATGCAGCAGCAAACCATTCACTTGAGTAAAAAAGAATTAAAGGTATTTCAACGCAAACTGTTCCGAGAGGGATTTCCAGTCCCGCTTATCCTCACCGCGTCGAACCATTATGAACCGCTCTTGTTTGAGCTAATCCTTCCAGAGTTATCCAGTTCTAAATTAGCGTCAGCTTAGCCGAAAAAAGATGTTCTCAACAGACACGAAGATACCCTAGTTCAATTGAGCTAGGGCTCTTGTCGTTTTTCTGCCTAGGCTACCAATGCATCGCTTTCTGGGTAATCGGAAAAGTTCGCTGTTATTAGTGCTCTGACCAAAGGAGGACACACGCTGTTACCCAGCTTATGGACTTGTTGAGACTGAGTGAGCGGTTTACCAGAGTCGTCAGATTTGAATTGATATGTTGAGGGGAAACCATGTGCTGCATACATTTCAGCAGGCTTCATCATTCGAAGACCGACATCAACAAGTTCATAAAGGTTACCAGAACGGCTCAATACTAAGTTCCCGAGGTACAATTTAAATTCGATTTCATTGTGTTTTTCTGGCGCGACTAAACTTCCAATTTTTCGGAGCCATACAGTCACTAAACCCATATGGTTTCCGTTGGCAGATATGGTATGGATAGGGCTTCTGGTAGCAAAGCCAATGTTTGAACCTCTCATCTTGGTGTAGAACGAGAAACAGTGAAGTTCGCTTTCAACCGGTTTGACATCGAGAGAGTTAAGCGGGGTAGGGCTGATGGTAGTATCTATCACTGAATCGCAACCAGAAAAGAAGGTCTTCAGAAACGCTTGAGAACCACTAATAGGACGATCGGGGCGTTGTGCTGTTTTGTTCTGTATCATCTGCGGTGCTCGTTGTGGAGGAACGACATCTGGCAGTTCATTATGAATGACAAAACGATCGAAACCTCTTGCGAGTCGCAGCATGGTTTTAGGTGCGAGCTCTCTTGGACGTGCAAATATTGACGTGGTTGCTAGGCTCCAATCAGTAACATCATTGGCAACTTTAATTGGTTGGTATTCAGGCAGAGACTCTGAGTTCCCGTGCGTTGGTGCTGGCCAACGTATGGGCTCACCATCGTTTCTCATGACAACAAACAAACGCCTGCGAGTGGTCGCAGCTCCGTACCTGTGAGCTTCAAGTTCGCGTACCTCTGCTTTGTATCCCAACCCTCGATATAACCTAAGCTTCTGTTTTACATCAAACTCAATACCACAAAAGCGAATGGCTTCTTGCCACGAAGGATCCGTTGGCTTCAATCCAGTGGTAAAGGCTTTGATGTAATCTCGAAAGGTCTCGCCCCGTCGCTCTGGGTCTGGGAACATCTGACCGTGTTCATTTTCCTTCAATGGTGACCATGAGCTGAATTCTCTGACATTCTCTATGGCGTGTACACGGATTGGGACCTGTAGGGACCATTTAAGCGCGACCCATGCCTGTCCTCGAATATTCCTTTCTACCGGCACTCCAGCTCTCGCAATAGAGAAGTGTGTGCAAGAGGGAGACCACCATGCGAGCCCGATGCGCTTACCGCCTGCATCCCTGACGGCTTTTGTTGGGTCTACATCCCATATGTTGGAGTTGTAATGTTTGGTGTGGGGATGGTTAGCTCTGTGCATGGAAATGGCGACGGCACAGTGGTTTACCGCGATGGTCACGGGCACACCAAACGCTTCTTCCATACCTGTCGATGCCCCACCTCCACCAGCGAAAAAGTCAGCTGTAATTTCATCGTCATTCAATGACACTAGAGAATTTCTTTCGAACATGTCTGATGCCCACCTTCAAGATAATCGGTGTAACAACGTTAGCAATCTATGATCAGCTTCCCCCCTATATTCCCTGAACCTTCGATATTTACTAATTAGATTGAGTCTTTGGGGGGAGAGAGTGTAAGTGGTCTTAGACTGATAGCTCATCTAATGGTAACCCCATGACCTGGTATTAGGTTTTGAGGTGTTTACTGATGTCAGAGAATGAAACCAGAAGGGAGGTGAGGTGACATGAAAACTCCATGGAATCCATCCAAGCGAGCTATTAAAAGGGTCAAGAACCCACTGCCGGTTCCAAAGACCTGTTGTTACTGTGGGTCGAGCGTTGGGATCTTGCATCACAATGACATTTATGGACGTGAGTATGGCGATTGGCCGTGGGTATACGCCTGTAGCTGTTGTGATTCCTATGTTGGGCTTCATCCTTTCACCGACATTCCTCTTGGTACCTTGGCAGACAAAACACTGAGAGACACACGAAATCAGTGCAAGCGTTTCTTTACTCGGCTGCATACTTACCACGGTTTGTCGCGCAATGACGCGTACCATCGTCTTGCTTCTGAAATGGGAATAGACAAAGAATCCTGCCACTTTGGCTGGTTCGATATCGAGCAATGCGTGAAGGCAAAGAATGCCTGCCTGCGTATTGCTGAAACGCTAACCACTTAGATGTCAACGGGGTACCACTATGTTAGAGAAATTTATTGATTGGCGTCCGAGTAAGCGTTCATCAGCAATAGTTGAAATAGCCAACTGTATTATTGAAGATTATGAATCGGATGGATACACGCTCACTTTGCGTCAGCTTTACTATCAGTTTGTAGCTAGAGACTTGATAGAGAACAGCGAGCGTAGCTACAAAAATCTCGGCACAACGATCACCAAAGCGAGAATGTCAGGCATGCTTTCATGGGAGTCAATTGAAGACCGAAATAGAGAGCACAACGAATTCTGGTTTCAGGAAGATGACCAAGCGGTAGTCGATCGTTTAGCTAACTATATTCGCTTCGATCGCTGGGCACGACAACCTTGTTATGTCGAGGTCTGGGTCGAAAAAGAAGCACTTGGAAATGTAGTGTCACGAGCCTGTTCACCATTACTTGTACCGCATATGTCTTGTAAAGGGTATTTGTCTAGCTCGGAGGCTTGGCGAGCCGGTAAACGTTTTGAGCAGCAAATTGAATATGGTAAGGAGTGTGTATTGATTCATTTGGGAGATCATGACCCAAGTGGTATTGATATGACAAGAGACAATAGAGAACGTGTGGACCTATTCAGTCACTTCCCAAGTTACGTTGATGTTCGACGAGTCGCATTGAACCTTGACCAAGTATCTCAATTCAACCCGCCTCCAAACCCAGCAAAAATCACGGACAGTAGATATAAAGAGTACATCAAGAAGTTCGGTAAGACGTCTTGGGAGTTAGATGCACTTGAACCGCAGGTTCTTAATGAGCTAATTACGAACGAAGTGGAGCGGTATATAGATTGGGCGCTCTGGGAAGAAGTTGAAGAAGAGGAAAAGGCAATGGAAAACCTACTCTCTAAACTGGGTCGAAAATGGCCTGATATCAAAGCTTCACTCTAGCTCCTTCTTTTACATCCCCCCTTTTTCTTGTTCAACATGCGTCATTACAGGACTGTCTGTCCTGATGGGGGGATGCGTGTCTATGGCAATTAGACTAGTCATAACATTTCACTTAAGGATTTATTATGACTTTCCCCAAATGTTACGAAGTTCAAGGTGACACCATTACAGTCGATGAAGCTGACCATCGAGCTCTAAACATACTTGCTGGTCGTTTTTATGCTCTTCATGGAAACCGGCATATCGAGGATTTTGACTACGCGGCGTCCACTCATCCAATGGAAAAGATGATGTATCAACTAGCGTTAGAAGCCATGTTTTATCAGCAAGAGACCGGTGCTTTGGACGGATAAGAGAGGTCATATGGAACTAGTGTCAAAATCAACGCTCAACGCATACCGTAAATTACCCACAATCCAAAGCCAGTTACCCGTGCGGTTCGAAGGCCATGAGGACTGTGTAATAGACGAGGTACTAGCGAGTTGTCCTGTCTGTGGCTCCGCTTCTCACCATGATCATTTCAGAGGTAATGTGTCGAAAGGGGAGTCATATCTTCGGATCTCCGGTCATGCGATTTGTTTTCAGTGTCAGATCTTTTACCCGATAGTACTGACATGCAAGGCAGAGCAGAAGGATATACGCGTTCAATTTTTAAACAAGAATGGTGAGTGGGACCATGTGATATGGGCTCGTAGCCCTTGGATGAAAATCAAAGACAGCATCAGTCAATTTCTTGCAAATTTCAAACGATAAGCCACTGCAGAACAACAAGACCAAGGAGAGTAATATGTGTGATCTTAATAAACCAATGTCATTCGTAGCTAAGGCTGTTATGACCACAGAGCTTGAGTATAAAGGGTCAGTGACACTTCAAGACCTGATTGAAATGGATTACCTAGAGGAAGGTGATGTGCAGAATCAAGAAGCCGTAAACAGAGCTCTTTATCTCTATTCAAAAGACTTAGATGGCGGATATTTTGTCGAGAGAGAAGGGATGAATAGTGAAGGTTGGCATTTAGATAACGCGAGTTTCGTGTAAACACCCTACGAAGCATACAATCTTGAATAGGCTGCGACACCAGTTCGCAGCCTTTCTCTTTTTAAAATAGTGGTTTAAAGCGGGTAGAGGCATCGATAACGCGTACTATTGCTTCAGTAGCACCGTTGGCGTAGGTCGCTTCCAAGAACTCCAGCTCTTGATTTCTTTCTGATTTGGTCACCAATTTGTACCAGACCCGTTCATCGGTTTCCCAATCATAGTCGGCTTTACTCAGTTGATCCTTGACCGCGTATGGGCTGTTGTTAGCAATGATTAATTGCCACTCCATCAGTGACGCTGTAATAAGGGCAGCGAAATAAGAGGGGTCTGTCGCAAGCAGCACTGTTGTTGCAACGGTATCAGAACATGCTCGATGAGCCTCGTAGGTAAAGCCTGATTTCATGCAAAGATATTCTAGTGAACGAGAGCTGTAGCCTTTGTCATACCAATCAATGTCTGCGATCGAACAGCACCATCCCAAGTTGGTCATGTCTGGAAATCGCTTGTCAAAGAAACGGCGGTCAAACTTGGCGTTGTGCGCCAATACAAAGTCACACGCTTGGAGCATACGCTTTACGCGTTGGTCATCAATATGATGGCCCTGAACCATTCCATCAGTGATTCCATTCACCTTAACCGCGTCAGCAGGTATGGGTTTGCTCGGTTCTTCGAAACACTGGTAGTTATCGACAATCGCGACGAGTTGCTTAAGAGAGGGAGAGTATGAAGCGATAGTGATCCCGATTTCGATGATCTCTTCACTAGACGCATCAAAACCGGTTGTTTCCAGATCAATGATACCGACGTAACGCTCATCCCCTACCGGCTCTATAAACTGGTAGTTCTCAACTCCTATCTTTCTTAGGAACGTAAAGTTTTCTGGATTAGCAGTTATCTCAGATAACACTGGTGGGTTTAAGTTAAGTTTCATGGACATACCCTAAGTGATACTCCCTCGATGAATGGAGGGAGTATGGTGGATTGGTGATTAGTACTGTTTACGAAAATCCATCGATCGTTCTTTGTTGCGGTCATACGGTGTCGCTGAATGAGGTCGACTTTTCAACCCTGGACGACGATGCTGTTTTTTGGCTTTCTTAACTCTGTGATTATTAGGTCTGAACCAGTCTCGCTCTCTTGGCTGGACAGTTAGGACATGGTTGTTATCGCGGTTAACCACAAAAACGATATCAAACTGTTCATCGATTAAGAACTTGGCATCAACGTCTGGATAAGCTTGTGCAACATCGGCGATGAATGCAGAATTGTTGTATATCCTTTTGTCTTCTTTGGCTTGGTGAATTCGTTGGCATAGCCAATAGTTGACATTAGTTTTGATTAGGTGACCGAAGTGCTCAAGAGCGCGATCTTTTGCATGCTTCCTGAACGTAAAGAATTCGTCTTCATTGTAGTCAGCGGCATAGTATAAAAAACAGCGAATGACCTCGGTACCTTTGAGTACGTATATACAATGCTTGGTGGCCACGAAGTGACAATCATCAATATTGTGATGGCGCTTAACACTTCGTACGATTTTTTGATTTCTTTCCGCGATGTTGAACGGTTTGGCCTTTAAGTAGTCGGTAAGTAGGTTTAGCTCGATACCATCACGAACGAGCCTTGGATTGACGTGCTGCTCAAAATTCTGAATCGCGTATGGGTGAAAGCCATATTCATAGGCTGGGTTGAATGGCATAACACGCACAATTTTGTCACCAATTGCGATGAACAGGAAGTCCCGACTAACAAAACAATCGAGTTTCTGGTCCCCATAAGCATGCTGAGCCATGGATTGGATCCCAGTCATGTCCTCAATAGCCACAGGAAAGCACTCTTCAAAAGCATGCTCAATGGTTTTCATTTTACCAGTTACCGGGCAACGTTTATTCGGTACCTCAGAGTCATAAGCTTGAATAGCAGAAATCGTAAAGTAGTAGCGACTGTACATATAAAATTCTCCTTGTGCGCCAACCAAAGCATTAATGGTGTTTTGTCGACGTCTAGTCCTCTTAGTTTGGGAAAACCCATCCCCACCTAAAATCCGGCTTACAGTAAGTGTTTCACTTAAGTTGCCAATTAATTCCAAATAGAGGTCCTTTTTTCCCTCGTTAACAGTTTCAGTATGTCGTCATCGGCTAGCCTTCCCCCCACCTATGTGAGAGAGGCGGATAAATCGTGGTTTGCAAGAGTAAAAGGGGGGAGAAGAGCATAGGGAGTTAAGAATGGTAGGTACCATTCGGGACATATCTGAGGGAAATATGAGTAAAGCACTAGAGAATCAATTGAAATCGCTGGTGGAATCTCTGCGATACAAAACCGGAACTCACCAGGCTCTCGATCTGTACATCCACCAGCATGCTTATTTAATTAGTGGCGTGTATCCACTGGATGAATCTCGATTGTCGCTCATTGAACGCGATGATCTAGCTCCAACCTTTGCTGCGATGTCGAAAATCATTCATGAGCTCGGCGTACAGAAAGGGATTACAGATCCCATTGGAAACTTGTTGTGCGAGTTTTCTAGTTTGGCAAAGGACTCGAGTTACTTTCCTACTCCGAAAGAATTGGGGAGACTGATGTACGCGTTGACCCTTGGTGATGTGACCAATATATCCGAGCCCATTACGTTATCTGAACCTTGCGCCGGCAGTGGTGCTATCTCTTTGGAGATTTTAGAAGAGATTGTGAATGCACATCCAGAGGTTGATAACCCGCTAGAGCACGTATCCATATTCGTTGAAGAATTGAACCCATTGCTTTGTAAGGTGTACTTTATCCAGCTCATGATGAAGCTTAGCCACCTAGAACTTATTCTTGGTCGTCGGGTAGCTCCGAGCAAAGTACAGATAAAACAAATGGATGTCATTTCGAGACAAGAAGGACCAGTTAGCTACTTGTTAGCATCGTTGTAGTAATATAGATACATTACCGTTCTATGTGGTAATGAAGTGACCCAGACGTGGTAAAGGAATGACCTTGGGCTCTGTGGTAACAAACAAACGTAACCTTAACTTCAAGCCAAATTCAAGATAAACGAAATCCCACATTGCGAACAATGCGGTGGTATGGATTTCGTTATCTTAATATTACAGACAAATGTTGTTGTAGTAATTTTTCTTAGTGTAAGACACGTACTTCTTCTTGTGCATTCATGTGATCTGTTGCCACGATGTTGTTATACACGAAGTAAACGTGAATGGTGTTCACATACAGTTCGTTGGCTTGTGACCATTGACGGAATGTGAGATCGCTAGACGCAGCTTTACACGCTTCGGCATACTCAGCATTTAGGTAGGCCATCATCGCTTCAAAGCTGAAGTCAGAGATATTCTGTGCGTCAAGATGATTAATCACATCTTGATCAAATGCATCAAACGGCTTGTCGATAAGACGCTGCGTTTGAAGATGTTGAGCTGTAGTTTGGTGTAAAAGCATTTTTTTTCCATTTTTCATTGCTAATGCAAATTTTTCGTAATCTTCTTTTGGATGATCATTTAAGAAAAAAGTTTTTTACCTTAGATACTTCTTCAAGTTCTAGTACGGCGCTTTTAACCATCTGACGTAATTTATGTGTAACATGAATGTTACATCTTATGGTTATTACATTAGCCCATTCTATCACCGCGAACAACGAATAGATGTCTCATAAGTGAGACTGTCAGCACAACACATTGTCCGAGACTTTTCTTTTTTACACACAATCACACGTACTGTTTTAGTTCGAATAGATTGTCGGTGCAAACCAAAAGCTTTTTTTTTGAAGTAAGGTCAGTTTTTCTACACGTTGTAATGCAACTACTTGCACCTCTTCTTCAGTTTTTCCAGTATAAATTCAATCTACTGATATTTAAAGGTTTTGCCACCAGCCCAAATGGGTTTTAGCTATGATCTTAGTGGTAATTTAGAGATTTTTTGCGTAGTTTTAACAAAAAACCGATCCTTGTCATCGTAGCGTTAAATCCATTTAATATCAGATACTTAACTCACACGTAAGAATCTGTATATCTTATAAGCCTCTGTTATATAGAAACTTTTATCTTTTTCCGTTTCTGTTAACTAGATGGTAACGCCTTGTTAAGTAACTAGTGACGTCCACCCAGTTATGATTGCGTGTTTTTTAAAACAATTTCATGATTAAGCGGCGTTTTTTTGCAATTTCGAATGTAACAAGTCTCAAGGTAACCGATTACATTAACTTTCCGTTGACATTTTTCAACTCTTTACAAACGTGCTTGTATTTTTTTACAAAAAAAAAGAAATTTGTCGGTTTACTCTAGTTTTTTTTCTTCAATTTAGGTGTTTGACACTGAAGGACTATCCATACGTTGTGTGATCTACTTTTTCTTTATTGGATGACATTGATAATAAGTTTACTTTGGATACCTGAACTGTTGATTAATATATCCATTATTTAAACAAAGATTGGGGCATAACCCTGTTAGGTCTATCAGTTCTACACTTTGTGGCACAATTACTATCTACAAAATTCAAAGTAATGACAGGCGATTCAATGCTTCACCTCGAGCTGGTGGCACAAAGCCTATCAGGTGCTCTGTTATCTCTCTGGTCTTTCCTTGAAAAAGAAATCTTAATCACATTAGGTTTTAAAACGACAGGTTCAGTTCCGCCGTTAAACACCCCTTAATCTAGCGTTATGTTAGTCAAGTTCCCCCCTTTTTATTGTCGACCCTAGAGGACGAGCATTCATTTCTCACAATTGGGGGGAGGGAGTGTTTGTGCACAGATACTACCCATACCAAGTCATTAAATGAGTAATCAATATGGAACCGTTGAAGCAGGGAATGATGCAGTTATGTGTACAACAACTGAAAGATAAGATTAGTGAAGGCGACACTGCCTCTATCTTGTTTAACAAGGATGGGTGGCCCTATGCATACACGGTAGGCAATGCGATCAACACGAAGAACCGTTTCGAGTTGTTTACAGTAGGACTGATACCACCTTTCATATTTGCTGCTCATGCAGACATTCTTGAGTATCTTCGAAACAACGAAGTCGTTATCAGCACATCGAATCAGGCTCATATCCTAAAAGACGCGCTACCAATCCCTGTTGCGCTAGTTAAGGCTCCTGAATCAATTACGGAAGAAGCCTTTCCATTGAGTAGTGCCATCCATTCTGCGGATGCGTGTGTTCCACATTACCAATTGGTCTTATCAGACAACAAAGGTCGATTTCCGTGGGACAAAGAATGCGATAACGAATGTCGAGTCATGCAGTCCCTTTTTATTGACCTAGACCAAGTGGTCGTTAACTAACCTTTTCACTCTGAACCCAGTCAAAGGTCAAAGTTCACTTTGGCCTTTTTCATTTCCCCCCTAATTGCTAGTGGAGCGTTGTTATCGCTGATCTCATGTTCGTATTGGGGGGGAGGAGGAGTATGGACATGTACTCTAAAGCTATCAGAAACATTATCAAAAAGGAGATACAAGATGGGTATGTTTTGGGGGAACTGTTGGTACCAAGTTGTGCATGAGGAATTAGAGTACTGTGGGACTTTAATGCTTTCTAAATATCCGAGTGCGCATGGTGGTGTAGATAGTAACGGCAATGAACTAACCGAAGTGATTATGCCTTCACTGGAGGGGTCAGGGTTTACCTTGATAGCTCATAAAGATGAGCGAACGGCGACTCTAGCCTCTAAACGTCATGTCCTTGAACGAACAAGAATGGACTTAATGTCCTCCCTCTATGTTATCGATGATGCCCAATGCGACTTGGACGACTACCGCCTTCAACTCAAGATGGATCTTGATGATAAGCAATGGTTAGAAATTAAAATCAACAATCTCAAGCAAACCATTCTTGATTTCAAGGCAAAAGTCAAAGAGTTACGACGACTAAGAAAGGCCAAACCTACTGAGTTTCTTGAGAGTCAACTTGTCGCAATCGCGGAGAAAATGACGCAGTAAGGACCACGTTACGCAGAAACTGGTTGTCACTCTAACGCAACCAGTAGAAATAGGCTTTAGAACGGAGTACGAGCAATGAAACAGCCTTACATAGTAGTTACCCATGCTGAGGGGTACGAGCCAGATTCTTATCTTGTCTACGCAGAAGATGAAGAGAATGCTTGGGAGTTGGTTCTGAATTGGCTCTCAGAGCAGAAATTGCTACATGAAACACGCGATCAGTATCTCGATCATGTGAAGTCAGTGAGTGAAATGCAAAAGACTGCAATTGGTGCTCCACATACTGGCCATTCATTCACGGTCACTGAGTGAGTGCCAAGGCAAGCTAAAGAAGGTCGTTTCACCTAACTGTGTTGCTTTGGAGAGGCGTTCTCTCACGACGACATTTGCTCGGGGGGAAGTGGTATTCCCCTTATTTTTCGGAGGTGTCATGAAAGTTGACGTATATCTGAATCTTCATCGATCAACTGATGCGGAACGCGTGTATTCGATCCGATCGCGGGAGAAGGCCACATATGGGAAAGTGATTGCTTACAGCTCAAAAATTTCATTGAGGGACTGTCAGTTCGTTGTGAGTGCGAAAGGGCAGGCGCGAGTACGAAAAGAAAAGTCCAAGCTCGTGCACGCAGTCATCCGAGGCACGCTCATTGACTTTGAGCCGCTGGTTAATGCTCGTTACGTAGGGTATTGCCCTTATCAATCTACAGAACCTTCCTTTTACTTTCTAAGCTCACCAAATTTTCGATTAGCGGCTGAAAAAACGGCCATTAATAAGGCACAGCGAGTGAATTGTTTGGCAAACTTTGTTGTAGCCATTCAGTAAGTAAAGAGGCATATGATGATCTATCTGCAGCGTTATGGAACTCCAGCTAGGCTGGGGAGAGAAGAACAAGCGGTTTATGCTCACTGTGTCAAGGAGCGACTGCCAGTTCGATATTTTGAAGCCGGTGAGCTCAATAAAGACATGCTTCGAGAAGCTAGCTTGGTTGTTGGTAGTGTGGAATCGTACACCCAGGCTCTTAGTCTGTTGGGTGTGGATGCCGGTCGCCCAAATTACTATCCGTCAGAACTTGCCCCATTTCTAGGTCGTGACGTGAAATTAGAGTTGATGGCTCAGCTTAGACAAGACGTAGTTAACGCGCCCGTTTTTGCTAAACCTGCCATGAAATACAAGTTATTCAATGGCGATGTGTTCACAACGCAGAATATTGGAGAACTAGACCATTTCCATGAGGATACTCCTGTTTGGATAAGCGAAGTGGTTGATTTCCGCTCAGAGTTCAGAGTCTATGTTCTAGAAGGGGAGATATTAGCTTGTTGTCAGTACATGGGAGAGGTTGACGACACGCCAGACATGACGATGGTTGTCCAAGCCGTTTCTCTGATGTCAGAGAATGATGGCCCAACAGCTTTCGCGATTGACGTTGGCAATGATGTAAACGGTCGAACAAAGCTGGTGGAGTTCACGGATGGGTTTTCGTTAGGCTTTTACAAAGGACTGAGCAATGCAGATTATTTTCAATTGCTTCAATCGAGATGGAATGATTTTCAAACTAACGTTCCCTCACAGTGTCCATCCTGCGAGGGCAAATTCATAACAGAAACGCTGTATGGTTGGATATGCGCTGATTGTGGGCGAACTAACGAGAGTTACTAGTTTCGCCGCTACGCCGAGAATTTTAAGGACAATGGGGAAGTATAGATGCCTATATCATTTTGGTTTTTACTCAGCTTATGTGTAGTGAGTTGTTACGCTTGTGGTTATGCAAGTAAAGATATGCCCAAAAGGAAAAAAGTCGGTATTGCTGGAATCGTTGGTTTTTCAGCATCAATTTTTGGCATTTTTATTGTTTAAAGGGGAACCAGACATGCCACAAAAATGGATTGCTATTGCTGATGAAACTCCAGAGGGTGGCCAAGCTTGCCGTGTGCTCTTTGAAGATGAAACAGAGTCAGAGGCGACTTACTTGTCAGACCTTGGAATTTTTTGCCTAACAGGGGCGCTAACCTCATTTGGTGCGCAAGAAGTCACGCACTGGATGCCAAACTAACAGGGAGAGTTTATGGACATTATCAGTTGGGTTACCAGTGTATGTTGTGCTGCAGCAATAATCATCATCCACATATTTCGATGTAGGCTCATAGCAAAAGCAGTAACGTTGAACGAACGTATATTGCTTGAAGTCGGTGTATTAATGGCCTGTGTGAATTTTGCCATGTACTTTTTTGCAACTGTACTAAAACCTTTACCCCCAGAGCGTTCGATCTCTCCATTTATTCTGATGCTCGGTCCGGTGCTCAGCTTGATCTTAGTATCAACGTTATCCCTGTATTTTAGAGTGAAGCGATAGAAGGCAGTTCAAACAACCAGCGAGAAAACAATGATAGAACGTATCGAATTTAATGTCCTTGGATGTGGCCTAAACACCAGAACGTCAGCGAACGAATTGCTGGTGGATATTGCACACGAGAGGTTGAATAAATGGTTCAAAGAGAAATCCGTATCGATTGTCAATATTGAGTCTATTTATGAAACCAATAAGGATAGTGGGGCTAGCAGATTTATTTGTTTGCGGGTTTGGTATACTGGCTAACCAATCTACTCTAAGACAAGGAAAAACATGTCGAAGTTGGTTCGTGTTCATCGCTGTATCAAAGGCGTCCCTGAACAGTACTATAGCCGTGATAAAGACGAAATCGACCGTCTTAAGAAAGAGTTATCGATGAGAGTCAGTGAGCTCACTTTTCCGTGGGGCGTTAACACCGTCAAACGGAAGGATGCCGATCAAACACTGCCGCAAACTATGCACATAAAAGTGGTTAGAAAAACACTCAATGATGGTAGTGTGAGTGAGTATAGAAAAGTGATTATCATCATTGATAGGCCGAAACTAAAACTCTACAAGACTTTTTCGCGCCGGTTTGGCACGACGCATACATTCGAGCAAGCCATCGAAGATGTCATTGCCAGGGCGACGGCGTGGTGGAATGACAGTGAGTATGCAAGCTCCGGCAATGCTATTTCGACATATGTCGTCAAAAAAGGGAGATAACAAAACATGGAAAGAGAGCAGGAAACACGCCGTTTGGAATCGGCTCGTAACAAAGGAAGAGCCAAGGCTCGACTTAAGTCTGAGAAAAAACATCACTCTGAAAGCCGGTCTCACAATGACAGTGAGTATGCATCCACCAGCATTGCTATTTTGACATCTGTCATCAATTAGGGCGCTGACTATATATGGGAAGGGAGCAGGAAACACGTCTTTTGGAGTTGGCTCGTAACAAAGGAAGAGCCAAGGCGCGACTTAGGTCTGAGAAACAACATCGCTCTGAAAGCCGGTCTCACATAGACAATAGTCTTTCAAGTGTCTTTTGGTTTGCGATTATGTGTGCTTTGGGGCTTCTATTGGTTCGTTGAAATGAAGGTGACAGCTATATTAAGCTACTGAGTTAATATGGGAATGGAGTTAGCGAGAACAGGAGAGTGAATGGCGGTTTATTTCTATGATGTTGGTGATCACTTGGCTGGATTTGTGGGTTATCGAGCCATAACCTCGGTAGGGACAAACAGTGATATTCGTCAGCGTTACTTTAGTCTAAATGACTACTCCCACACCAGGGCTGAAGAATTGGCCACCCAGCTTGATGAGAAGTGGAAGCAAGAGGCAAAGGAGCTGAAAAAGAAACTGGTGCTCGGTACGTCCCCGCAACAACCGACGACAGTTTGTAAAGGTCTGTTTACTCAAATTGTCATTGAAAGAAAGCGACGAGGAGGGGCCGTAAAATGTTACTACATATGTTGTTAAAAGCATAACCTGTCCCAATAAAACCATAACTTGTCCTTTTAAAACCCTTAAAGTGTCCTAAGCTTATTTTGGTTGTTTTGTTACAACAAAAGGGACGCATATGTATATTCGTAATCTTCGCAAGCCATCGCCTAATAAGAACATCTACAAATTCTCGAGTCTCAAAAACCGAGATGCTGTCATGTGTGAGGGTAGTCTGGAGAGAGACTGCTGCTATCATTTCGAATATGATCCAGATGTAGTTCACTACGAATCTCAGCCAGAGGGTTTCTACTATGACTTCCATGGGAAAAAGCGCCCTTACACTCCTGATTTCCTAGCTACCTATGTTGACGGTACATTCAAGTATGTGGAAGTCAAACCACACTCGAAAACGTTATCTAAGACGTTTAAACAAGAATTTGCTGCTCGTAAAGAGGCTGCCAATCGAAAAGGATTTGGTCTTGTTTTGGTGACTGATAAGCAAATTAGAGATGGGTACTTTCTTAAAAACTCAGAGTTGGTACATCGGTATAGTGGATGTATCGAAGGCGATGAGCTTACATTCAAAGTGCATTCGTATCTGATTTCACAGGAAACAATGAAAATCAGTGATCTAGCCGTCTCAATTGGAGAGTCCGTCGGTCGGGTGTTCGCTTCTGTTTTAAAACTGATTGCAGTAGGAAAAGCCGGTGTTGATTTAGATATCGCTGTGTTGAATGGAAGTACAACTGTTTCGGTGAGATGAAGTGGTTGGTCGATTCCATGACGAGTTCGAGCCCGAGTACAACGAAGATTCTGAAATAGAACATGAGCTTTTGCCTGAAACTCAGAGCGAACGTCTTAAGTACTCGAGATTACAGTCGACACAGATTATTGAGCGAGACCTCTCTTCATATCCTGAGGAGCAGAAGAGCAAAGCGCTCGAAAGGTATAAATTGCTATCCTTAGTTGCGAATGAACTGAGCGGAGGTTGGACTCCTAAAAACCTCAACCCACTAATTGAAAAACACTTCTCCAAAACACGTCTTACCAAGAAACCTAGCTATAAATCACTGCAACGTTGGCACAATTCATTTGTTGACTCGAATGGAAGTTTTACTAGCTTGGTCGATAAAAACCACCTTAAAGGTAATCGAGAAGCCAGGGTTATTGGCGATGAAAAATATTATGATGAAGCCCTGAAGATGTTCCTAGACGCAAGGCGACAGTCGATTAGAGCGGCATTCATCTTTTACAGCGACAGGATAACAGTAGCTAACGATAAGATAGTCGCCGGAAAAATACCCAAAGTCTCATATGAAGCGTTTAAGAATCGTATTCGCAAAGAGGAACCATACAGCGTCGCGCTCGCTCGGCATGGGAAATACTACGCAGATAAGCTCTATAACTATTATCAATCTGTGGATATGCCGACTCGAATTTTGGAACGAGTCGAAATGGATCATACCCCCTTGGATTTGATTCTATTGCATGATGACCTCATGGTGCCGTTGGGTAGAGCACATTTGACACTGCTCGTAGATGTTTTTAGTGGGTGCATAATCGGCTTTCATCTAGGCTTTAAAGCTCCTAGTTATGTGTCGGCATCCAGAGCCGTTATTCATGCGACAAAAAGTAAGAGCTACATTTCTGAAATGCCTATTTCATTCAACAATGAATGGCTTTGCGAGGGGAAAATAGAGAACTTGGTGGTCGACAACGGTGCGGAGTTTTGGTCAAAAAGCTGGGAGGATGCATGCTTGGAGGTTGGGATAAATGTAGTTTATAACAAGGTTCGCAAACCATGGTTAAAGCCATTTGTTGAACGTAAATTTGGTGAAATTGTTCAAGGGATTGTTGGCTGGGTGCCGGGTAAAACATTCTCTAACGTGCTGGAAAAAGAAGACTACAAACCAGAAAAAGATGCAGTCATGCGTTTTAGTACCTTTGTAGAAGAGTTCCACCGTTGGATAGTAGACGTGCACAATGTTAATGCTGATAGTCGTCATAAAAGAATACCAAACCTTTACTGGAAGCAAAGCTATGACGTTTTACCACCATTAAAACTCTTACCCGATCAGGAGCAAGCATTTAGCGTAGTTATGGGAATTCTTCAGCATAGAAAGCTGACTGACAAAGGCATTAAGTTCATGCATATAGACTATGACTGTGTAGCGTTGTCTGATTATAGGAAGACGTACCCCCAAACAAAAGAGTCGTTGAAAAAGAAAATAAAAGTAGACCCAGATGATTTATCCGCTATCTACGTATACCTCGAGGAGCTTAAAGGATATGTGAAGGTTCCAAGTAAGGATCCAATTGGTTACACCGTTAGATTGAGCGTTTGCGAGCATGAAAAGATTTTGGCGGCTCATAGAACCTACATAAAAGGAGAAATAGATGTATTGTCATTAGCAAAAGCTCGACTAGCTCTGCATGACCGAATCGAGTCAGAACAATCAGACCTAATGCAGCTAACACATTCTGAACGTAAACGGAAAGCGAAATCTACCAAGAAAGTTGCAGAAATATCTAGTGTTAACAGCGATACCCCTCACTCCAAACTGAGTGATAGAGCGCCAAAATCAAGCTTTAGTATCTCAGATTCGGAAAGCAATTCTGATACAACTCCGCTAGAGAGCTTTAGGTCTAAATGGAACGAGCGCAAAAACCGGAGGCAATAGTTGTGACAACAGTGAGTAGGAATTTGGAGCGGGATGAAGTTTTAGCAAACTATCATGACTCTTTTTCAATTTACCCGGAGGTTGAAAAAGTCCTCTCTGGACTCGAGTGGATAATGAGACGCAGGAAGTTTGGCACTTTTGCGCCTTCAATGCTTCTGACAGCTGGCACCGGTGCAGGAAAGACAGCCACAATTAATCATTTTATCGAGAAAAACTTATCAAGGAATGAAGTTCTTACTACTCGTGTAAGACCCACGTTACTTGAGACTTTACTATGGATGGCCAAAGAACTTGGAGCTTATAGAAATAGCAGAGCTAAGCCTTCAGAGATCGGATTAACGGATTGTGTGATTGAAACATCGAAAAGAGTTGGGCTTAAATTTTTAGTGATTGAGGAGTGCCAAGAGTTATTTGAACGAACCAGTCATAACCAGAGGCAGGATATTAGAGACCGTCTCAAAATGATTAGTGATGAGTGTCATTTGCCGATTGTGTTTGTAGGACTTCATAGTGCTGGGCTAATTTTAGAAGACTCTCAGTGGAATAGGCGAATTATGGTTCGACGCACACTCCCTTACATTAAGATCACAGATGAGTCTGCAATTGACAATTATTTAGATGTTTTAGATGCTCTCGAAAAGGCAGTGCCTTTAAGATTCAAGGTGCCGTTGACAGACGTTGATTTCGCAATGAGATTGTTATCGGCAAGTAAAGGTGTACTTGGTGAGATTAAAGAGTTAATTGCTGCCGCACTAGAGGTCGCTTTGGAGAAAAAGAAGGACTGTATTGACGAGGACGACTTTGCTGCTGTTTACGAGAAAATTAACGATCCCAATGATACAAATCCTTTCACTGTGCAGATAGATGCTCTAACTATAGAGCAAATAGCTTCTTATGAAAATTATGTCACCGATGCCGAGACTGGTGAACTTTGCTTTGTAAAGCAGGTGTTTAGCAAATTATCTATACAGCAACTTGTTGGTTAGTGAACCATCTTGCTTAGAGTTAACTAGGTTGTGTCAGTTTTTCTAATAGGGTCGCCTTCTCTTCATCACTCAGCTTATCAATCGCACACGCCAACTCAGCACTCAATTCATTCCTACAGAAAAAGTAATTCAGCGGCACATCTAACTCTTCAGCCATGCGTTCAAGCGTACCAATATCTGGTACGTGCCTACCTTTCTCATAATGATTCATTCGCCCACTAGCAGAGCTTGGTTCCATACCAATTTTCACCCCTAAATCTTTTTGGGTGATCTTGGCTTTTTTACGCGCAGCTTTAAGCCTCGCTGGGATTGGGTTGTCTTTTTGCACTTAGACATTTCTTATCAACCTTTCGATAACTTAGATTGTCTAAGTTTTACTGATTTTTGTATACTTAGCAATCCTAAGTTTTTATGCGTATGAATGATCAAATGACACAGCCCCAAAAAATCAATGCCTACATGTTTAACCTACTGATAAAAAAAGAGATGGATAACTTTTCGGTAACAGAGGCAAGAGATGCTTTGATGGACCTAAGCGAAGAATTTAAAAACCATCAGGAAGCTAGGAAGTATGTCTATCGGCAAATTTTGGCGTTTGAGCGCAAAGGTTGGCTAGTATCCAAGGGGCACAATAGATCTAAAAAGTATCGAAAAACTGAGTTGATGAAATCTCTCTTTTTGACTCCGCGTAAGCTAAAAAGTGATTTAAGTGAAGCTGTAGCCGCACCAAGTACACTAGAACACGTTGATCTGAGGGTTTTACAAAAAGAGAAAAGCAAGTATGAAGGTGAGCTTGCTATTGTGCTCAGTGAAGTCGAAGAGTATCAATCTTTGATGGAACGATTTCCGAAGAAAAAAGATATGTTTCTGACCATGTTTACTGAAAGTAAGGAGTATTCAGCTAAGTTGTTGGGCAAGATTAATGCTTTATCTAAGGTTCTATTGGTGTCCAAAACAGAAGGCTCATTCTCATGTTGAGGTTGTGGCAGGAAGAGTGTGTTGCCGCTGCACTCGAAAAGTATATGACTTCAACAAGACACTTTTTTTGCCAAGCGACGCCCGGTGCCGGTAAAACGGTGATGGCAGCTGAACTGACGAAGTGCTTAATTCGAGAGGACAAAATTGACCTTGTTCTCTGTTTCTCTCCGTCTTCCATCGTCGCACTTGGAATTAAAGAGACGTTTGCTAGGCATTTAAATTGTTCTTTTGATGGTGGTATGGGAGCTATGGGCGCTTCCTATACGTACCAGTCTATCCGTTTTTTAGATGATGCTTTTTGGAACACCATAAGAAAGTATCGCGTCTTGGTTGTTTTTGACGAGATCCATCACTGTTCATTTGATGACGAAGGTCGTTCAAATGCTTGGGGTGAGCAAGTTATCACAAAGATACAAGGCCTTGCTCGCTATACATTGGCATTATCGGGGACCCCATGGCGTTCAGATAGCGTACCTATAGCGATGGCGGAGTATACCGACCCCGACGGTTGTTTGCTTTGCGATTATCAATACGAGTTAAGGCGTGCAGTACAAGAGAGAGTATGCCGTGCTCCCAAGATTGTCTTGGTAGACAGCGAGCGGCTTTCACTAACGGAAGGTACCGAAGTTATAAAGTACGCATCTATTTTGGAAATGCTCAAGCAATCAAACGCTTCCTACCGTAGTGTGATTCAAAACGATTCAGCGATGACCCACTTACTCGAACTAGCCGTTAACAAGCTGAATGAGATTCGACAGAGCTCTCCGGAGGCCGGTGGGCTTATCGTCGCTGCATCTGTACAACATGCTAAGACTATTCAATCACTATTGATTCAACATTTTGGTCAATCAGCGAGTATCGTAACGTACCAGCATGAGAACCCGTTGGAGGAGATAGAGGTTTTTCGACACTCAAGTACTCAGTGGATTGTCAGTGTCGGAATGATAAGCGAAGGTACAGATATTCCAAGGTTGCAAGTTTGCTGTCATCTAAGCGCAGTAAAAACCGAGTTGTATTTTAGGCAAGTGTTAGGGCGAGTTTTGAGGGTCAATAAGGCTTCAAACCAAGAAGCTTGGCTGTATACCTTTGCCGAAGAAAAGCTAATAGGTTTCGCTGAGCGAATTGAGCAAGACATCCCAGAGACATGTTTGTATCTAAAACAACACGTTAAGGAATTAAGAGGCTTTACCGGTAAGGTAGAAGTGGGCGTTAGTGTACGTGCAGGTGAGACTCCATTTCAAACATCTAGTTCCTATCTCAATTGGCAAGACTTAGAAGCACAGTCGGCAGGGGTATCGACTTCAACTCTATCGCAAGAAGATCTGAAACTTGGCCGATTCAAGCAACGTGTTATTTCGGCGTTTTTTGATAGTTAAGTTAAAGCAGTCGTGCTTCTGTATATAGCGGAAATGTGATTGATAAAACAACATGTGCAGCCTTCACCAAGCGCTTCACCGAATGCTAGCTGTCGCTGGTATGAGCAATATATTGCTTATTGGCAGGTATAAAAACGCTCCCGCTGTAGCCCTAGAAATATTATCTCGGACTTGTTGACGCTTAGGTACCGCTTTAGTTATGTAAGATGCAACAGATAGCCTTTATAACGTGTTTGTGGACATAAATACGTTAGGAGCAATTACTCTAAAGAGTTTATGTAAGATTAAAAAAAGTATCCCAAATTACTCCAAGTAACGGATTGAGGTGAGGCTACCTGGAAAGAAAAAGACGCCCCTTTATTTGATAGAGCAACTAAATAACCTGACATCTACTATCCAAATATTTAATCGAGGTCACGCGAATACAGAGGTGAGCGTTCTGACGACACCTCTGTAGACTTAACTGAAGCTACTTAAGGCTCAGTGATTTCACCATACCTGCTTCTGCATGACCGGGTATATTACATGCCAACTCAACGTTAGTGTCTCCGTGGAAGTGCCACAGCAACTGCTTTGCTTTTCCAGGTTTAACCGTCACTGTACTACCACTATCATGGGCGTGGCTTCCCATGTTTTTCATCATCTCACGATGTTTAAGCTGCTCTTCTTTGCTGCCTATTGAAAACTCATGGTCAATCTTACCGGTATTGAGAACGACAAACTGAACAACATCATTCGGTTCGATTGTGACATCACGTTTAAACGTAATTTTCATATCATCACTCAAGATAACATGAACCACTTTGTCTGGCTTAGCACCGCTTGCAGGCATGCCAACCGCTGACATCCCCTCCATATTCATCATATTACTGTGATCCATCTTGCTTTCTTTCATCGACCCATGGTTCATTGCACTGTGATCCATTTTAGAGTGGTCCATCTCATCGGCATACAGGTTCATTGAAATCAAAGCCAAAGCTGTGGTTAGTAGTGCTGTCTTCATAATAATATCCTTTTGTGTGGGTAGTGGATCTCTTGTTTCAATCATGGTTCAAGAGATCCTGTGTTGAACTATTGCGTTTCTTTAGATTTCCAGAGTTTGAAGATCGCAGGAAGAACCAACAACGTAAGAAGCAGTGCTGACGCCATCCCTCCAATCATTGGCGCAGCAATGCGTTGCATCACCTCCGAGCCAGTACCTGAGCCGTACATTATCGGGATAAGGCCTATGATAACTGTCAATACTGTCATCATAACGGGACGAACACGTAAGCCGGCCCCTTCTCGAATAGCATCCGTAAGCATCTCTGGAGTGACTTTCTTATTACTTTCTTGTGCAGACAGTTTTGCTGCATGCCAAGCTTGATTGAGATAAACCAGCATTATCACGCCAATTTCCACAGCCACACCAGCCAAGGCAATGAAGCCTACGCCAACAGCAATCGAAAAGTTGTAATTGAGGTAGTGCATCAACCAAAGGCCACCAACCATTGCAAGTGGTAGAGTACCCATGATGACAAAGACTTCACCAAAGCGACGGAAACTCAAGTAGAGCAATAGCATAATGATGGCTAGCGTCACTGGCACAACGACACTCAATCGCTGTTTTGCGCGCTCCATATACTCGTACTGACCTGACCACGCCAATGAATAACCTGCAGGCAACTCCAACTGGTCAGCGACAACTCTCTGAGCTTCTGTAACATATGAGCCTAAGTCCCTCTCGGCGATATCAACAAAGACCCAACCATTAGGTCGAGCATTCTCAGTTTTAATCATTGGCGGGCCATCTTCATATCGAATATCAGCGACGTCAGCCAGTGCGATTCGAGCTCCGTTAGGAGTAACGAGAGGTAAATTCTGCAGCTTAACTACAGAGTCTCGGTAGTCTTGTGGATATCGAACGTTTATGGGATAACGCTCCAATCCTTCGACACTCTCTCCCACATTCATCCCACCAACGGCGGTGGAAATGACTTGCTGAACATCATTGACATTTAATCCGTAACGAGCTGCTGCCACACGCTTGATATCAATCGTAACGTATCGTCCTCCAGCTACGCGCTCCGCGTACACTGAGACTGTACCTTGTACACTATTCAAAATAGGCTCGATATCTGCTCCTATTTTTTCAATAACGGATAAATCAGGTCCGGCAATTTTGATACCTATTGGGGTTTTGATCCCCGTTGCTAGCATATCGATACGTGTTTTAATTGGCATGACCCAGGCGTTAGTTAAGCCAGGAAACTGGACTAAGTCGTCAAACTCTTTACGAAGTGATTCTGTAGTGACGCCTTCTCGCCATTGCTCTCGAGGTTTCAATTGAATTGTGGTTTCAATCATGGTCAGAGGCGCAGGATCTGTAGCCGTTTCAGCGCGACCTATTTTGCCCCACACACTTTTGACCTCGGGCACGGTCTTGATGAGCTTATTAGTCTGTTGCAGTAGCTCTCTGGCTTTACCTATGGATATGCCAGGGTAAGTAGTAGGCATATACATCAGATCACCTTCATCCAGAGGTGGAATGAATTCACTGCCTAGCTTTGAGGCAGGATAATAGGCAGAAGCCATCAGACCCAACGCAAGAACAATCATCGTTTTAGGAAAACGAAGGCTAAGGTTTAACATTGGTCTGTAAAGTGCGATAAGTCCTTTGTTTACCGGATTTTTATGTTCTGGCAAAACCTTACCGCGAATAAAGTACCCCATCAGAACGGGAACTAGGGTTATTGCAAGACCGGCAGCTGCGGCCATAGCATAAGTTTTCGTGTATGCAAGAGGCGAAAACATCTTACCTTCCTGTCCTTGCAGTGCAAATACAGGCACGAAACTTAACGTTATTATCAATAGTGAGAAAAAGAGTGGTGCACCTACTTCCTCTGCTGCTTTGCCAATGATCTGCCAACGGTTTTTATCTGTCAAAGGCGTCTTTTCAATGTGCTTATGGACGTTCTCTATCATAACAATAGCACCATCCACCATTGCCCCTATCGCAATCGCAATTCCCCCCAAAGACATTATATTGGCGTTAATGCCCTGCCAATGCATGACAATAAATGCCGATAAAATCCCGACAGGTAGACTTATTGCAATAACTATCGAAGAGCGAATATGGAACAAGAATAATGCACAAACGATAGCAACAACGATGAATTCCTCAGCCAGTTTTTTCCATAAGTTTTCGACTGCTGCATTGATCAATGTTGAGCGGTCATACGTTGGAACTATTTCAACGCCTACAGGCAAGCCACGTTGAAGTTCCTCCAGCTTAGCCTTGACATTATCGATGACCTCACTTGCGTTTTCGCCAAAACGCATGACAATCACACCGCCTACAGCCTCTCCCTCACCGTTAAACTCAGAGATGCCTCGACGCATTTGTGGTCCTAGGTCGATATCTGCAATATCACCAAGTAGCAGAGGCGTACCCTTACTCGTCACTTTAAGCGGAAGAGCCTTAATATCATCGATACTGGTTAAGTAGCCGGTCGTGCGGACCATGTGTTCGGCTTCAGCCACTTCTATAACAGATGCACCAGACTCTTGGTTACCATTCTTAATTGCGCTGTTGACTTGCTGTAAAGTTAGGTCGTATGCACGCAGTTTTGCAGGATCAATTTGCACCTGGTATTGCTTGACCATACCGCCAACAGTCGCTACCTCAGAAACACCTGCTACGGTTTGTAATTCATATTTAAGAAACCAGTCTTGAATACTGCGAAGCTCGGCTAGATCATGGTTCCCCGTTTTGTCTTGTAGAACGTAGCTATAGATCCAACCAACACCTGTTGCGTCTGGCCCCAGCGTCGGTTTTGCTTGTGAAGGTAAGTTAGGTGCGACCTGACTCAGATACTCCAAAACTCGCGAGCGCGCCCAATACATATCTGTATCATCATTAAAAATGATATAAACATATGAGTCTCCGAAGAATGAGTAACCTCTAACGGTCTCTGCTCCCGGAACTGCGAGCATCGCTGTCGTCAATGGGTAGGTGACTTGATCTTCAACAACTTGAGGTGCTTGACCAGGATAGCTAGTTTTTATAATGACTTGAACATCTGAAAGGTCCGGTATGGCATCAACTGGCGTGTTTTTGACGCTATAAAGACCAGCGAGAGTTAAGAAACACGTCGCAACTAAAACAAGAAATCGATTATTGATAGACCAGCGAATTATTGCTCCTATCATAGCTACTCTCCTCCTTGCTTGAGATCAGAAAGGACAAAATCGCTACCACTTTTTAATATCAAGAACTGAGCTACTTCCCCCTCTGAAAATCGTGTTAGATCCAATGACCCGTCTGTTGAGAAATTAATTTCTCCTTCACCCCAGCCCCATTCAGGCACCTCACCATGACGAACGGTGATCATTCCAAAGTCAGCCATGAGCATTGTAATTTCACCATCGACCCAAATCTCACGTGGCATGTTGCTCTCGCTGTTTTTTACGTCGGCGACTATATATTGACCATCCGGTGATTTAACCATCTCAAATTCAATGCTCTGACCAGAAGCGAGATTATTTAAATCAACATCTGACTCGACACTAAAATCCATCGTCATACCCGGCCAATTCCATTCTGGGACTGGTTGGTGGTTAATTGTAAGCATTGAGTGTTCAACCATTACATTGGTGATTTCGCCTTTAGCCCACACTGAATCTAGTGATGATTCCACGCCATTGATACGTGAAAGGTCCGCACTTTGACTAGACTCTGAATCGAGCATGAACTGAGCTGACGTTACTACAACATCTTCAGGTGTAAGCCCTTTGAGCACTTCCACTCTATCTCGAGCTTCTCGACCAATATTTATTCTAGCCGAACGGTATTTTCCATCCCCTTCAGAGAGCACTACTCTCGTCATTCCACCTGAGCGTATGACGCTCGAACGTGGTATGGTAAGCACCGCCTCTTCTGTCTTGGGTTGAAGTGCAATATTGGCAAACATATTGGGCTTCAATTGAAAATCAGGGTTAGAGAATTTAAGTCTAACTCGAAGTGTGCGTGTTGCAGGGTCAAGGATAGGATAAACATAGTCAACTTCACCACTCCACTCTTTCCCTGGAATTGCATCCAGAGTCATAACTGCTGCACTACCAGATTTAATCCATTCAGCTTGACGCTCAAAGACTTCAGCATCGACCCAAACTTCATTAATAGGTCCAGCACTAATAACAGATTGAGCTGGAGACAGGTAACCACCTTCTCGAACATTCAAAGTAGCCACAACTCCTGTTCCAAGTGCTTTAACATCAACAGTTTGCGAAGCTCTACCTTGTTTTACAATCTCTCTAATTTGCGTTTTATCTACACCCAATGTTATTAGCCGCTCTGTTGCCCCCTTGATCAAAGAGCTACGTTTAGTGCGGTAAGCATTGAGTAACTCTTCCTGAGCTTTAACTAATTCCGGAGAGTAGAGCTTAAACAACACATCCCCTTTGCTTACTCTTTCGCCTACTGCATTTATGTAGAGCTTTTCCACCCAACCTGAAACGCGAACATTAGTTTGCCAAAGCCGACTTTCATCAAAAGCGATATACCCGACGGTCTCGATACGGGGCGATAGCTTCGCTATTTCGACTTTTTCTGTCTTTACACCAAGATTATTCTCCACAGAAGGGTCAATTTTTACTGTTCCTGGCTTATCATTGTCACCGTTCAAGTCATCTGCATAAACAGGTATGAGGTCCATACCCATAGGTGATTTCCCAGGTTCATCTCGCTTGTAATTGGGATCCATGGGGGCGACCCAATATAGTGGTTCATTCACATCCTTCTTAGAGGTAGTGTTTGACGCAACAGACATATCATGTCCAGTTAAAAATTGTGTGCTCACATACCCAAGACCCGCGCCTACCGCGAGAGCCAGTAGCGCTATATTTAGCGTTTTCATTTTACTTACCTATGTAATTATTGGTTTTTCGTCGGTTTTGATAGCTCAGGGGTATCTGCCTGAAAATCGAATCCATTCAAGAAGTAAGACAGGTTGCTATTCACGACATTTAAATCAGCTTCCAATCGTAGCGCTTCTATCTCGATATCTAGCTCTTCACTAGCCGCGGTGATGACATCACTGAATTGAGCGGTATTGTTCTCATACCCCCTTTCTACGGCTCCAGTTCGAGCTTTCGCCTGAGGTAATAAGCTTCGTTGATAGCGTTCAAAGCGCTCTTGGAGATTCTGTCGATCCATAATCAATGCACTTACCTTGGCGTTCATTTGAGCCAGAAGAGCATCTTTGTTGGATTTGGAGGCGACAACTTGATATTCCGCTGCCGCATGGTTTTTGTCCTGGCGGTTACCAGTGAACAGCGGGATATCCATTGTGACATAGGCACTTAATAAGTCCGGTGCGGTTGTCCCTCGCATATTCGGGGCTTGTCGGTGGGCATACATAGCCTCAATCCCGAATTGAGGTTTGTAAGCCTCCTCCGCGATCGAGACTTGTGTCTCACTAGCTGCAATTTGCATGTCAGCAATGCGAACCATTGGGTGCTGATTCAGAATCGGAAAGAAGCTGGAATGACTTTGACTACCTAGTTGCTCTTCAAGGCGCGACCAATCAAGCGATACATTAGCAGACAGCTCAGGCTGACTTGATAACCAACCAGCCCCTAGCCATTCCGATAGTTGGGATAGGATACGAGCTTGCATTTGTCGGTTAGCATGTAACTTTTCATCCAATTTTCCTACTTGCAGTTGTGCACGGATTAGGTCTTGAGATTCACTGTTGCCGATAGCGTAGTTGGTTTGAATGAAACGCTCCATCTCCTGCATCAGCTGACGGTTTTCAAGCAAAACACGTTCTGAGTGTTGCGCAAAACCTAATTCAAGCCAAAGTTGAGTAATGTTGTTTACGATTTCTAGTTCTCGGACACCGACCTGAAACTCAACCCCGTCAGCTTGCTGCTGAGCTTTTTTACTCTGAAGCTCCAAAGTAGAACCTCGTCCAAATTGTTGCATTAAGCCCACTGAAATATTGGTCATTGGGTCTTCGTCAAATCGAAAACTATCGGTAGGTAAACCTCCAACTCCCAGTTTGAGTACAGGGTCATTAAGTGTAGAACTGGCTATCCCTGATTCTCGCATTGCTTCCGATTGAGCGTAATATTGCGTACGACTAGAATCGTTAGAAAGCCCTACAGCAATAAGCTGCTCAAGCGATACGTTAACCGACTGGATCAAGGTTTGCTGCTTCACTCCAGATGTACTCGTAGCATGAGCAACTGGCGCTATGGATAGGATTGCACTCACAGCTAGTACAACCGGTCTAAAAGATATATTCACAATTATTTCCAAATCTACGAGCCTGCGTAGCAGGCGCGAAAAAAAACTCCTCTAGACCTGACGGTCAGAGGGATATGAATTGGGAATAATTAGACCCTGGGGGGGCGTTCGAACTGACTTGCTATCTGATTTGGTTGTCCAGCAGCGGCTTCGCTGTGTTTTAAAAGTCGAGCGTTATGATGGACCAGAATGATGGGGGAGGGAGAAAGACCAAACGCAGTACCGCAAAGTGTAGTACAACATGCGTGAACCCCTTCTTGTCCCTGGGAACAATTGTTCTCGTCGGAGATGTCTGCGTGACTGGCGTCTAGTGCATGCTCACCAAGAAGCTCATGGGTATGTGCCATTTCACAGTGAGCGGCCATTTCTTGCGCTTCGTTGTTTAGACCCATGGCCATAGACGGCATTGCAGACACAAACGTAGATGCTACGATTGCAACAATACTCACTAATGTAATCCATGTTTTATGGTTAACGTAGATGCGCATAAGAGACCTTTCTTTAATTAGATAGAAGTATAAACGTACTCCTACTAGGTTTGTCAACTAAATCACTCTAAATTAGTATTCTTCGTTAATATCGTTACTACCTGCAGCCTATACCAATGACAAGTTATTGCTTATCACTTCAAATAACCTAAATTAAAGTCAATAAGCTTAAAAAAGGGAGTAACGTGATGATGCTTAAAGGACTAAGTGGAAAGACTCTTGTACTAATCTACACAATCTTTGTGATATGCGTCTTTACCATTGCATCCATAGGCATTTTAGGTCGTGAAGCCCAGAGCGCTATTAGCTCTCTCCAGAACAGTGGAACCAAACTAGAATTGCACGCAGCTAAACTGTTTGTAGAAGAGTACCTTGATAACGCCAAAGCTCGTGTTCAATTAGCATCTAGCAACAAAGACATTATCTCTCTTCTCAGCGATGACAAAGAGATAAACTTAGATGCAACGCTACATCGCTATGAGGGTGACAACAGATCAGTTCTGTTCGCAGTCTTTAACAAAGACCGAAAAGTGCTTTATGAAGACAAATTTCGACACCCCTCTCGAGCCAACGAAATTGACATTTTTAATACCATGAAAGCTCAAGCATCTGATTTATTGAAGCCCCCACCGGTCTACTTATTACACAATGACACTGAGCATATTTGCATTAAAATATTCATGCCCATAATGGTAGGCGACAAATTTATCGGAATGGTATTTGGTGAGACTCCTGTTGATTATGACGAGCTTTTCGGGGAACTCATTGATCCCAAGGAGCGCTGGTACGCGCTGACACAAGGCTCCGTTTCAGACTACGTGCGCCAAAATGCTCTTGAGTCTTGGCTTGTGAACGATGTAAAAATTGCTACCGCTGGTTTAACTCTAATGCAAGGTCTCAATCCCGCTTTCATCAAATCACAAGTCGATCACTTTATGACTCACATCTATACGGCAATAGCGATCGTGATTGGAGTAAGCTTCGTGTTAGTGCTGTTTGCCGGTAATAAAGTTCTTGTAAATCCACACCGAGAGTTAGAAGCATCTCAAAAGGAACTTGCACAAAAAAACGCTGAACTAATTGAAAGAGAACGAGAGAGCAAGTTACTCGCTACAGTTGTTAAAGCTGCACGAGATGCCGTTGTAATAACAGACAAAAAGGGAACAATAGAGTGGGTAAACCGTGCATTTGAGGAAATGACAGGCTACGCACTAGAAAGTGTTCAAGGTAAAAAGCCGGGGCACTTTCTCCAAGGAGAAAAAACCGAAGAGTCGACTAAACAAAGGATTGCTAAATCATTAGCTAAAGGCCTACCAATTAAAGCTGAGATTTTAAATTATGATTCGCAAGGTCGAGAGTATTGGGTTGACATAGATATCACTCCTATTTCTGATGAGAATGGTAACCTTGACCGCTTTATTGCTATTGAACGAGATGTAACAGAGTATAAAAAGCTTGAGAATACGCTTACAAATACGGCCAGAGTTGCCAATGCAGCTAACGAGGCTAAGTCCGCTTTCTTAGCAACCATGAGCCATGAAATAAGGACGCCAATGAACGGCGTTCTGGGACTTACTCAAATTCTAGAGAAAGAAATTACAGACCCTAACCATCGAGAGGTTCTACAGTTAATCTTGAGCTCAGGCAATCACCTTGTTTCCATTTTAAACGATATACTCGATATTTCTAAAATCGAGAATGAAGCTCTCACACTAGAGCACTCTCCGTTCAAGATGACAGAGATTCTATCGCCCGTTAAAAATACGTATCAGAGTCTCTGCTCTGAAAAAGGATTACTATTCGAAGTCATCGACAATACACCTCCAAGTACTCAGTTCATCGGTGACCAAGTAAGGTTAAGACAAATTCTGCTCAACTTGGTAGGTAACGCTTTAAAGTTCACACAAAAAGGAAGTATCGTTATCAACGTTGAGGTCACTGGCGGTGGGATGTGTCGGTTTGAAGTAAAAGATACAGGCATTGGTATTACACCAGAACGATTAGATAGTGTTTTTGAGAAGTTCGAACAAGCTGAAGCGTCTACTACGCGCCAATTCGGAGGGACAGGCTTGGGGCTATCGATTGTCAGAAGCCTCGTCGAACTTATGGGAGGCGAAATTCTGGTTGACAGTAAAGTAGGACAAGGTTCGACATTCACAGTTTTGCTCCCACTCCCCTCCATTGTTAACGAAAAGAAAAACGAGGAAACCCATGAGGTCGCACACGTCGACTTTTCTTCTTATCGTGTTCTACTCGTTGATGACAACGCTATAAACAGGATAGTTGCAGCGAAATTTTGTCAATCGTTGGGTATCGAAGTAGAGAGTTGCTCAAATGGCGCAGAGTGTCTAGAGATGTTTAATCCTGCACGATTCAATTTGGTTATTCTAGATAACCACATGCCAGTAATGAATGGACCAACGGCAGCATCAGAGTTAAGGAAACGTTATGGAGAACAGATACTTATATTTGGTTGGACCGCTGACGTGATTAGTGAGAATAGAGAAGAATTCGTGGCTAGCGGTGTAGACACTGTGATAGCCAAACCACTGATAAAAAGAGACCTTGAGGTCGCTCTGAGGAATTATTTAGTTGAGAGAAGAATTAAAAAGATATCCTAGCAGTGGATTGAGAGTTGCAACATATAGTGCTCTTTCTGATTTTACGACCGAGGTACCTAGGAATAAGGACTATTTCAATAATGCACAAGCAAAAGCCTTCTTGCCCCAGAGCTGGAAAACGTTGAGGTTCAGCTTGATGAGACTACAATAAGAGATCATTGTTACTTGCCTTAACTGCATAGGTGGGATGTTCGCTATGTTCCTTTAGTGGAACCGTGTGCTGCGTTAGGGCTTCCTCGGAGTTATTGAACAGTTCGATGACAGCAATCGGCAAGATATGCTGCGCTGTTTCGGCCAACGCACTGTCATACATTTCCGTAAAATGCTTATCCAACGCAAAGTAAAGCAATATCGAGAGAGATATAAGTAAAACAACGCATAGCCAAACCAAGTGACGGCTTAATTGATACGGTAAGCTGCTCTGTGACATTTTAACTATTACCGAATCGATAACCCAGCTCACGAACCGTTTTATCGAATCAAACAAGGCGTGGTTACAAAGTCTCTTGGATGGCCAGCACTAGAAATGGATGCCATGTTTGGCTTCAAAAAGCATATGGCATATCTCCCCCTAAGTCAGTAGAGGTGCACCCGACAGGTATTCCAACTGAATCTACTTTAGACTGGGCCGGGAGCGTTGCAGAGAAACTCTAGTGTTTTTAGCTATGTTGTTAGGCGATTCGTGGCACTATCTGAATCCGAAAAAACCCCAAGCCATTTAGAGTTAATGTTCATTACATTATTGTAATTAGCTTCCAATTCATCCCTCATCAATAAAATTCCTCTTAAATTTTTTCTCAATATGCTTGACCTATGTCTAACACATAGGTTTTAAGCTACAACTAATACACATTAGCAACGAATTGGAGAGAATTATGAGTTGTTGTAACAAAGCCCCAAATGGTGGGAGCAGTGACCCTAAATTGTTGTTAAAACTGTTCATCGGGTTATTTATGATTATATTTTTAGTCGCATTGATTTTTGGCTAGCAACATAAACGAATAAAGTCTCATGCGCATTAAACCTTCAGAGGAGTTTGTTATGTTGACAACTGAAATTGCGAGAGCAGCAGGTGTGACCGCTGAAACAGTCAGGTTTTACACTCGAAAAGGTCTTCTTTATGCAGAGAGAGATCCTAACAATGGCTACAAGATATACCAGCAAAGTGCGGTTAGTCGCCTGAAGTTCATTTCTCATGCAAGAACTATTGGTTTTAGCCTTAGTCAGATTCAAGAAATCATTGATTACTCTGAGCAAGGGCAGGCTCCTTGCCCTGCTGTTAGGCAAATGCTGACTGATAAAATCGTAGAAACCAAGCAAAAGATCCAAGAATACCAACGCCATTTAGCCATGATGGAAGCGACTTACACAGAGTGGGATGAAAAACCGGATATGGAGCCCAACGGCAACGCATTGTGTTGCCTAATCGAGGACTGGTCTGAGAAGCACCATCAAGTTTTACCCGAGGAAAACTAACATGAACACCACACAGTATTCTCTAGCACTTTCCGGCGTTAATTGTGGCCGATGTGTCGCTAAAATTGTAGATGGGTTACGTGAAAGAGACCCGGATGTATCTTTCACTATTAATGATACAAAACACAGAGCAGAGCTTATTACCACGTTAATGCCGGAAAGCGCGATAGAAGTCATTGCAAAGCTAGGGTATGTGGCTTCAATACCTATGCAACAAGAGTATCGTACATCAGTATCTAATGTTACTTGCCAACACTGTGTAGGTAAAATCACTAATGCAATAGCTGAACTGGACGCTACTGCTCAAGTCGTTGTTGATTTAAACAAGCAAACATTGGTGGTGAATAGTAGTTTGAACGGCGATGAAATTGAAAGCGTATTAGTCGAACAGGGTTATAGCGGCAGCACTGATGACACACATTCACAAGCTACGGATGTCATTAAATCGAATAAAGTGAAAACAACACAGGCGGTGGATGTCAGTATTGAGCTATCATTAATCGGTGTCACTTGCGCAAGTTGTGTTAATACGATTGAAGGTGCGCTTATATCGGTGTCAGGAGTCGGCTCTGTTGACGTGAACTTTGCGAATCGCACGGCGACTGTGGTTTCAAGTCAGCCTGCCAGCGTACTAATTGAGGCGATACAAGGCGCAGGATATGACGCAGAAGAAATTGTCGATCAGGCGTTAGCAAGCGACCTCAAAGAAGAGCGTGAAGCTGAGGAGTATCGCTTTAAAGTAAAACAAAGCGTTATTGGTCTTGGTCTCGGCGTGCCGTTGATGGTATACGGCCTGTTCGGCGGACCAATGAATGTCAATACGCAATCTGAGCAGTTGCTGTGGTTGGCCGTAGGTTTAGTGACATTTTTCATTTTAGTCCGTGCGGGCAAGCACTTTTTTACTGGAGCTTGGAAGGCCTTTCTGAACCGTAATGCGAACATGGATACGTTGATAGCGCTGGGAACGGGTACCGCCTGGCTCTATTCAATGGTGGTCGTAGTCGGGCCGCAGTGGCTTCCAGAAAGTGCAAGGCATCTTTACTTTGAAGCTACTGCCATGATCATTGGTTTAATCAATTTAGGACAGGCGCTTGAGTTAAAGGCGCGGGGCAGAACTTCGCAGGCTATCAAGCGTTTGCTTGATTTGAGAGTCAAAACTGCCATGGTGATTCGTGACGGCAAAGAGATATCTATACCGATTGAACGAGTTATCGCAGGCGACTTGATCCGCGTTAGAGCCGGTGAAAAAGTTCCTGTTGATGGTGTGATTGTAGAAGGTGAGACAACGGTTGATGAGTCTATGCTCACTGGAGAGCCAATTCCTGTTGTTAAACAAGTGGGCAACTCAGTGTCTGCAGGGACGATTAATGACCACGGAAGTTTCGTTTTTGAGGCGCAGAAAGTGGGCAGTGATACCGTTCTTGCTCAGATCATCAGTATGGTGTCGAACGCGCAAAACTCAAAGCCACCAATCAGCCATCTAGCCGATAAAGTGTCTTCGGTGTTTGTACCAACCGTGATGATTCTATCGATTCTGACAGCGCTGACTTGGTATAACTTTGGCCCCCAACCTTCTTTAGTTTATATGATAGTGGCAGCTACCTCGGTGTTGATCATCGCATGCCCATGTGCACTTGGTCTAGCAACGCCGATTTCTACTATGATCGGTGTCGGTAAGGCTGCCGAGTTTGGTGGGCTAATCCGAAATGGAGAAGCGCTGCAAAGAGCCAGTGAATTGGATGTCGTCGTATTGGATAAAACCGGCACGATTACTCAAGGTAAACCTGAAGTAACAAATTTTGTCTCGTTGTCAGAGGATTCAGAGCTTCTGCCTCTGGTTAATGCTTTGGAGAAAGGGTCTAACCATCCACTAGCTAAAGCGTTAATCGCATTTACTCAAAATGAGGTTCTTGATGAAGCGAGCCTACCAGAAGTATCAGATTTCGAGTCATTAACCGGACTTGGTGTTCAGGCTCAGTATGAGAGTCAACGCGTGTTGCTTGGCAATCGCAAGCTGATGAACCAGTTTAACGTCAATGTTGAATCGGTAACAGAGCATGCATTGCAGTGGGAGCAAGAAGCCAACACAGTGGTGTATTTTGCGATAGGCGATCAAGTACAAGCGCTGTTCGGTATCAGTGACCCGATTCGAGATGATGCTCGAAGTGCGATAAATCGTTTTCATCAGCAAGGCATCCATGTCGTGATGCTAACGGGGGATAACCACAATACAGCGAAAGCGGTGGCATCACTCGCGAATGTTGATGAATATCACGCGGAATTGATGCCTGAAGATAAGCTTCACTGGATTAAGCAGTTGCAAGCGCAAGGGCATGTTGTTGGCATGGTCGGTGATGGTATCAATGATGCGCCAGCACTTGCTCAATCAGACGTTGGCTTTGCTATTGGCAGTGGTACGGATGTCGCAATTGAAAGTGCCGATATTACCTTGATGCGCAGCTCGCTCCACGGCATCTCAGATGTGATTGGGATCAGTACTGCCACAATGAAGAACATCAAGCAGAACTTGTGGGGGGCATTTATCTATAACAGCTTAGGTATTCCTGTGGCAGCAGGGCTTCTGTTTCCGTTCACGGGTTGGTTATTAAGTCCGATCATCGCTGGGGCAGCGATGTCACTGTCCTCTGTTACCGTCGTAACCAATGCGAATCGCTTGCGCTTGTATACACCACCTCCAGCCCCTACAACCAATGAGGAGTAGTATCATGTTAGTCAATTTTTTAGGTCTTACAGCAATCATATTTATAGTCTGGTGGTTTTGGGGTAAGAAGAACCGCTAAGATGACAAAATTGTCATGAACCCCTCCCCATTACTGATCTAAGTGCTGCGATAAACTGTGTCTCAGTTAAACGAGTTAGAGTAACTTTGGAGAGCATGAGAATGAAAAGCAAAAAGTCTGATTGTCACAAGAATGGTCATCATAAAGGTCATGGATGGATGATGATTCTATGTGCGTTATTAATGGTAGGTATTCCAGTGTTTATTCTCTCTTCTAGTCAAGAGGTGTTTAGTTGGGCATACCTGAGTAGTGCGATTGTTCCGTTAATCATCTGTTTAGCGATGCACGGTTTAATGATGAAGATGATGATGCCAAGTGAAAAGAAAGACGCCGAAACCAACGAGCAATCGGTGGCAAAGATTGAAAACGATCCACAGTTCAAAGCATAAGTAAGGGGTAGGTGATTTTATGAAAAAGTTATATATATCAGTGTTATTAAGTGGCTTAGTTGCGATGCCAGTGCTAGCGACAAGTTCCATCGATGATCAGCATCGAGACCACCATGCCGTGCAGAATGAGAAAGTACATGTTAATCGACCTCATACGGATCAAGTGAAGGATCACGAAGGGATGATGGAACACATGCAAATGATGCAAAGCATGAACATGGAAGACATGCCAGAAGAGTGCAAAAAAACGATGAGTAGCTGAACCAATGAAATACTTGGAATCAGAAAAAGTGATGCCCGTTACTTTTTTTAGTAAATAGGAGCCGCCAGCGCTAGCTGGGCGGCTCTTTATTGTTTAGAGCTACAAGATTCATCTCAGTTACTGCAAGGCTGCTTATTGAGTTGCTTGGTTTTGTTGCGGTGCGGTGAAAAGTCTATTGTTTATCTCCCACCTAAATCTCAAAATGACAAAAGTGTCATGTTTGAGTGCCGAAAACAGTCACACTGGTTTGGTTAAACTGAAGGCACCAAAACAGAGAAGGAAATAATAATGAACCCATTAGTCAAAACTCTATTAACTAGTTTTATTATACTTACCAGTGCCGCAACATTTGCACAGCCATTGTCTTCCGGTGGTAATTATGTGAGCCGAGTTGTTCATAGAACAGTTTCTATTGATGCCGTGAGCTCTAAACAACAAGCATACACATTAGGAGCTGAAAAACTGTCAGAGTTTAAGGGTATGAGCGGGCCAGATTTCAGTGCTCTGGTTCCTTTCATATCTTATGGTGGTGCACGAAATAAAACTCACCTAGAAGATGAAGGGTATGTCACTGTTCAGGAAAGGTTGAATAATCAAGGTCAGATAGAGTATGTAGCCAAAGTACATCTTAATGTTCATTATCAAGGACGAGATAGCAACAACTAATCTCAGTAGAGCTCCTAGAGCATCAATTTGCTCTAGGAGCTAAGGAGCAACTATGATTGATAAAATTTCGGTAATATTACAGGAACAAAAGCTTGAAGATATAGAACGTATCCTTTCAGAGGAAGGTGTTCGAGACTTCACGATTTATCAAGTACAAGGGCGTGGAAGTCATGCGAACCTAATTGATACCCATGCTTTAAACACACATTATCAACTAGATATTTTCATTGGTCATAACCATACTCAGACTTTAGTTGGTGCATTACTAGATACTCTATGTGTGTCAAAAGAAGGAAATGGGGTTACCTCTGTCATAAGAAATGTTTTATTATTTGATAATAATAGAAAAAATCAAATTTCTAGCCCATCATATAATCACAAGCTCGATGTATAACATCCTAGGAAATCAAGGCATTTTTCTAATATGAAGTTACTTGTTGTAGAAGATGAAGAGAAAGCAGGAGCTTACCTTAAAAAGGGCTTAATTGAATCAGGCTACACTGTAGATCTGTCTACCGACGGTGTTGATGCTCTATACTTAGCTACCACCAATGATTATGACCTGATAGTCTTAGACATTATGCTACCAAAACTGAATGGGTGGCAGTTATTGCAGACGCTTCGCAGCAGTGACATTCCTACACCTGTTATTATACTGTCTGCTAAAGATCAGGTTGAAGATCGAGTAAAAGGACTTGAACTTGGAGCGAATGATTACCTTATTAAGCCTTTTGCCTTTATCGAATTACTTGCTAGGGTCAAAAATGCCTTACGTCATCAAACTACCACAATCAAAACTGAGTCTGTTCTATGTATTGCTGATTTGAGCCTCGACTTGCTTAAACGAAAGGCAACTCGTAACAATGACACGATCCCTCTGACAGCAAAAGAGTTTTCTTTGTTGGAATATCTATTTGCGAAAAGAGGTCAAGTCGTCACTCGCACTCAGATAGCGTCCGCTGTTTGGGATATGAACTTTGATAGTGATACGAATGTCATTGATGCAGCAGTGAAAAGATTGAGGTCGAAAATCGACAAACCTTATCAGATCAAACTTATCCAGACCGTGCGAGGTATGGGGTACAAGCTTGATGACGCCGAAGAATGAAAAAATTACTAAATCAATCAATCGCACGCAAACTGGTGTTTATGTTTGTCACAGCCTCTTTTGTGGTTTTAGTCGTGTTTGCTTTAACGATCCAACACGCTATCAAGAACCACTTTAATGAACAGGACTATAGGCACCTAGAGACAAAACTCCGCCCTTTGATAGATACTGTTGAGCGTGATCTAGACTTGTTCCATTCTTGGGATATTTCCGCCTGGATATTAAACAACAAACAGGTGGTGCAAACAAATAATGAAACTATTGACTTTCCTATTGAGCTGATAGGCAGCTCCTCATATGAATGGAGTGTAGGCAATAACCGTTTTCATGCTTTTAAGTTTGATTATCCAGAGATAGAAGGTGGCGCGGTTGTTCTTGCAATGGATGTGACTCACCATAAGGTGTTTTTCGACAAGCTAAATACTATTCTATTTTGGACATTAGTTTTGACACTGAGTTTGTCGGGTGCTTACGCATTAATTATTGTTAGAAATGGACTACAGCCACTGAAACAATTAAAAGAGTATATCGCGCAAGTGAACACAAGCAACCTCAGCATGCGTATACCAAGTGACGCACTTCCGAAGGAGTTAAGCAACTTAATTATTTCTCAAAATGAAATGTTAGAGAGGTTGCAAGAAGGTCACCTCAGGTTGAGTGAATTTTCATCCGATATTGCTCATGAGTTAAGAACACCGTTGAATAATATCATGACCCAGACTCAAGTGGCACTTGGTATGGAGCGCTCCATTGAAGAGTACCAAGACATTTTAGTATCGAACATCGAAGAGCTAGAACGATTCAATAAGACCATTTCGGATACACTGTACCTAGCTAAATCTGAGAATAGGCTTCTGCATAAGAACGAGGCAGAGTTAGAGTTGGGAGAAGTAATTAACCCTTTACTTGAATACTATGAGGTGTTGGCGGAAGAGAAAAACGTTCGACTTACGCTCGATGGTTCGTCAACTCTGTTCGGTGACAAAGATATGCTTCAACGCGCATTTGGCAATGTATTGTCTAATGCGTTGAGGCACTGTTTTCATAATACGGATATATCGATAGTAATCTCCGAATCAGAAACGAGCAACAAGGTGACAATCAGCAATGTTGGTGAGCCTATTCCTGTAAGCTCTTTGCCCTATATATTTGAACGGTTCTATCGTTCCGATAAATCGCGTGTTCATAACGGAAGTGTTGGTGCTGGATTAGGGTTACCGATAGCGAAAGCGATCATGAAAGCGCATAGCGGGGATATCTTGGTGAATGCGAAGGATGAGCGAACTGAGTTCGTCTTTATTTTTAACAACTCTTAATTCCAACAAGTTTTAAAGAACACTATTGCCCGACAGTTTCTATACTGTATTATGAACGCATAGTAAAAGGTACGACATGACAAACACTCTGAGACAGACAAGCATTTTGATTATCAGCATCTTAGCAATGTTGATGTCTAGCTATGTCTCGAGTATGCCAATGATGGACATGAGTCCAATATCGACCTCTTCACTTCAACCTAAACTTTCTCATCATGAATCGATGGGAATGACTGAGAAAACAGCAAGTCATCATGCGATGATAGACTGCCAACCGATGGAAATGGCAGAGAGTGAAAGCTCTACTCATTGTGATAGCTCGTCTGTATTTGGTGGCGATTGCTGTAAAAGCGTGTGTTCTAGCGTATTCTTTCCACTCTCATCTTCTCGCTTAATCAATATATCTGAACCTGATTTAGCTCTGCGTCACCCAATCAAAATAGGCGTTACAGTAACTCGTATTCAAAGCTTACTGCGTCCACCCTCTGTTTAATTCAACTATCATAACTATTTAACCCTCAATTCTTTTTGCTAGAAGGCAGAGGGTGAGGTATGTCCATATCGTTTTATCGTAGATAAACAACAATGGGTTTTGAATTAAACGGCTTCAGAGCAGTCACCCCCCTGAGTCTTGGGGGTGCAGTTGCACTTTTGAAAAGCCTGCCCTGTCTCATATGAGGTCGAACGTGACTCCACAAACTATCGCTGCTTCGACGTAGCAGTTGAATGCAATATTCCAGGGCGCGCAGAAGCAGGCATGATTAAAAAAGTGAGTTTATAGGCGCTATATAGGAATCTGATGATGTTAAAGCGTTCATTCATGCTAGTAGCAGGTATGTTTAGTTTGAGTTTGTACACCTATGCTTCGGAATACACAATTTCAGCTGGTGAGTCCACTTTTCGTACTATTGGGGGATATGGATGTATTGCGTGTCATGGGCTTTATGGTCAAGGGGGAGGTAACGTTGGTGGGAACATCAGAGGTAGCTCCTTAAGTGAGCTGAAATATAGCCTAGAGCATGAACAAACAATGAAGCTTTTAGGTAACGCACTAAGTGAACAAGATAAGATAAATCTAGCAGACTACATGGAGTATCTTGGAACGTTTCAATTAGTGGATTGGATGTATGAAGGTACCAAGGGGGCGCTACTCTCAGTTTCTATAGATAGCGGCAAGAAGAGTCAGTTGGTGGTACTAAACAAAACGTTTGAGGCAATGTCAATTGATCTCTCCCCTTTGGCTGGTAAACATTTAACACTGCGTGTAGAGCCGTATGAAACTCAGCACTTTGAGTGGCTTCCTGAAAAAGGAGTGTATGAGTTGAGTTATGGTGATGAAGCCATCAGTATTAACGTAAAATAAATTTTAGTTAGGTAACTTTATGAGTAAAAAATTGAGACTTATTGCATTTTCATCTTTGATTTTAAGTTTTAACGTCTTTGCCAAGCCTGTTATAGAGCTTTATAAATCGCCTACGTGTGGTTGCTGTAAGGAATGGGCAGCAATTATGGAGAAGAAAGGTTATGAAGTAAATGTTAACCATGCTCGTGATTGGAGTAATGTCAAACAAGAGTTTGGTATGCCTAATCAATTGATGTCCTGCCACACAGCTGTCATTGATGGTTATATGATTGAGGGGCATGTTCCTGAATCTGACATCAAACGTTTGCTTGAGGAGAGACCTGAAAATATTTCAGGAATTGCCGCTCCTGGTATGCCGCAGCATTCGCCGGGAATGGCACGACCTGGGCAAGAGTACAAAGACTTTAACGTGGTGTCTTTTGACAAGACAGGCAACATGAAACTTTACAACAAGTACTAAAAGTCGATTAAGCATTTGGGGCTCTTGAGGTAAGAGAGGAGCCCTTTTATTTAAATAATCACTTACACTAACTCGAAACGAGCCCCATCATTTCGCTTTATCCAAAAATTTGCTGAACGAAAAGCTAACAAGCAATGGGGCAATTTCGTGTTAAACGTTCCAGCCAGCGCTGTACTCTTTTAGATAAAAGCAAGCTAGGCTTGTGTGTCAATAGCATTCAGCCAACCAGGTTGGGATAGTCATGAAGATTGTTACAGCTTAGTGTGATGCACCAGATCAGGTTAACAGATTTGCAGACTTTAATTTGCTTTTTGTACCAAAGAATCTAACACTAAAACTTAGATATTCTAAGTTTTAGTGGTGCTGTATGGATACGAACATAGAGCTTTACTCTGATGAATCGCTTGAAAGCTATTTGTTGCGCTTGAGCCAGCATCAAGGTTATGAGCGTTACTCTCACTTCGCAGAAGATATTTGGTATGAGACGCTAAACTCAAATGAAGCCATTCCCGGTGCTTTCCCACTAGAGCTCAATCGTGTAAATATCTATCACGCTCAAACCACAACTCAAATGCGGGTTAGAGTGCTTATCCAACTTGAAAAGCGACTTAAGGTTAATAATTATGGCGTACTTAGGCTTGCGTTAAACCACTCTAAATCTGGGTTCTCTCCTGATTATAAAGCTGTTCACCGTTTTGGAATCGATTACCCCTTCGCTTTTCTTCGAAAACGTTTTACGCCGGTTTGTCCACTTTGCTTGGCTGAAGAACCTTATATTCGACAAAGCTGGCACTTTGTTCCTATCCAAGCTTGTGAAAAGCATAAATGTGAATTGATTGATCGCTGTCCTGAGTGCAAATCGTTACTTGAATATCAAAACACCGAGAGCATCACACATTGTGAATGTGGTTTCGATCTGCGAGAAAGCGAGGTTAAAGCAGCACCGAACGCGGAATTAATGACGGCAAAGTGGCTAAGTGGAGAGAATAGCTTAGAAGCAGGTTTGATGAGCAAAGCAATGACCATATCAGAGCGATTCGGTGTTCTTCTTTGGTATTTAAATCGGTACGGTGACACCGATGATATTAGCTTTGACTCATTTGTTGATTACTGCTCAGCCTGGCCTAGTAGTCTTGAGCAAGAGCTCGATTCGTTGGTTGAAAAAGCGGACGTTATTCGAATTAAAGACTGGAGAAAGGTGTTCTTCTCAGAAGCCTTCGGTAGTGTACTGAAGGATTGTCGTCATCTACCGAGCCGAGAGTTAAGTAAAAATGTAGTTTTGACGGAAATGCTCAATAAGCTTTCTAAGCTTGTGGCGGACAATCCAGCGTCATCGAAGGGAAACATCGCAGATGTGCTATTAAGCCCTTTAGAGGCATCTACATTGCTTTCTTGCACAACGGATGAAGTGTATCGGTTGTATGAGTTCGGTGAGATCAAGGCGGCTATCAGGCCGCGTATGCACACCAAAATAGCCAGCCATGAGTCCGCCTTCACTCTAAGAAGCATTGTAGAAACAAAGTTAACTCGTATGTGCTCGGAAACCGATGGGCTTAGTGTTTATTTACCGGAGTGGTAAGCATGACTAAATTAGCAGATTTGCTGGTAATCGAAGATGTTGCGGTAAAACAAGCGGCAATGAAAAAATGGTTCATGCCTTACACTGCCGACGTAGATGTTGATGGGCTTGAGGAAGAGGCGTTAACGGTACTAGCTAACCTCAGCTCTCATCATAAAGGCGATCAATGCAAGGATTGGTTAGATAAAGTTCGTGCGAAGCACCATTTGAGCGATTCAGAAAACATAGAGTCATCATTGGCAGAGTTGAAATGGTTTCACTCGCACAATTTGAAGTTTCCGGACTGTCGCGTAAGAGAGCAAAGGCTCATCGCAAAACCGCTTCCAACGGATGAAGTGTTTATCTCCGGAAGAAGTCTTGAACCAAGTTTAGGCTGGTCGCACAACTCAGCATACTACCGACATGTATTGTGGTTATTGAATCCTTTTCGTTGGCAATCCAAATCAACCAATGTTCTCACGCTAGTGCGAGAAGGGCAGCCGATTTGGTTGGCGTTATTGAAAGAGTTTGGATTAGAGGTCAAATCGCTCGTCGCTTTGCAAAAGGCGATTAACACACAAGTGCCAGATTCAACCTTTCCAACATCAGTTAGCTCGTATAGCAAGCAATTACGATTTCCGTACGGTGATGATTATGTTGGTATCACGCCAGTCGTGAATAATTCAATACAGCGAGAGTTAGAAGTTCGGGCTCGTAATAAAGATAGTAAGTTTAGTTTTGTGACGTCATCACTGCCCAACTCTGCCAGTATTGGTAGCTTGTGTGGAAGTCTTGGGGGCTTTATGAAGGTGATGAACTATCCGCTTGAGATAAAATCAGCACCACAAGGGACGCTAGCGGCAAGTCGTAACAAAACAGGGCATTACCTTGACGACTATCAGGTGACGAATTATCAGATTTGTCAGGTGCTCAATAGGATGATTGGCGCCGAACCCCTTAAAACCAAAAAGCAAAGAGACAAAGCACGTAACGTTCAAAGCAAGATCCTAAGAAAGCAGATAGCGTTATGGATGCTGCCATTGATTGAACTGCGAGACCGAGCCGATTTAATCCCAAGCGAGCAGCTTTTAGAACATGACGATCCTTTAGCTCATGATTTTTTGACGCTGCCAGAAGTAGAACTGAAATCACTCGCAACGCAATTTAACCATCGGCTTCACTATGCGTTTCAGGAGAATAAATTTACTCATAAGTTCGCCTACCACCCAAGGCTGCTACAAGTTGTTAAAGCTCAGATAGTATGGGTACTTAGCCAACTGAGCAAACCAAGCACTAGTAATGAGACGGTCCAAAGCGAGCAATACATTTATCTTTCTTCCATGCGAGTTCAAGATGTCGTAGCGATGAGCTGCCCATATTTGTGTGGCGCACCATCACTTACGGCCATTTGGGGCTTCATGCACCACTATCAAAGAGAGTTTAATCTGTTGATAGGAAGCGACTCTCCGTTTGAATTTTCAAGCTTCTCATTTTTCGTTCGAAGTGAAGGTATACGGTCTACTGCAAAACTGACCGAGCCGAACTCGGTTGCAACCAAACGAACGGTTTCAAACGCCAAACGCTCAACGATTCGCAGTGAGAGGTTAGCCGATTTAGAGATAGATATGGTGATTCGAGTCAATGGTAGCGAGCGATTGTCGGACTACTTATCTGAATTAAAAGCAACGTTACCAACGGCCTTTGCGGGAGGATATTTATTTCAGCCGCAGATTTCAGCTGAAGTTAATTGGTTGACAACGTTTAGCAGCCAATCTGAACTGTTTCATATTATCAAGGGTACTCCGGCTTATGGGCGTTGGCTGTACCCTATTGAGCAGCAACCGATTAACTTTGATGAACTTGAAGAAATGATTGTCGATGATAGCGATAGCATCCCTGTTTCCCTTGGTTATCATTTGTTAGAAAAACCGGCAGTCCGTGCGAACTCGATAATGGAACATCATGCCTATGCTGAGAATGCGATAGGGATTGCAAAGCGAGTAAATCCGATCGAAGTTCGATTTAGTGGGCGAGGTCACTATTTTGAGCGAGCGTTTTGGTCGCTAGAATCCAGTGGCGAAACTATTCTTATAAAAAACTATAGGAATTAGATGCTTATGGATTTGTGTAGCCAGCTTAATTATGTTCGTTCTCTGTCCTCAGGGAAGGCGTATTTTTACTACTTATCAAAGAATGATGAGATGTGCCCGATTGGTGTTGATAGAACACGATTACGAGCACCAAAAGGCGGATATGCCGAAGCGTATAAAGGCAGTAATTTCTCTCCTAAAAACGTGGCCCCTCAAGATTTAGCTTACGCCAACATTCAGTATATTGAAGAGTGTTACGTTACCCCTGGGGTAGATGATATTTATTGCGCTTTTTCTCTTCGTATTCGAGCCAATTCCCTAAGCCCTGAGCTTTGCAATGATGATGGTGTTCGCGATGCGTTGCTGTCGCTGGCCGCTACCTATAAAGAGCTCAATGGCTACCAAGAGTTGGCGCACCGTTACGCCAAAAATATTTTGTCAGGTAAATGGCTGTGGCGAAATGAAGAGTGTAGAGGTTTGTCGATTGAGGTGACGACGAGCGACAAAGAAGAAATAGTGGTGGAGGATGCCACTAGGCTCTCTTGGTATAGTCAATGGGATGAAGCATCTACGCAAAGCCTTGAGCTGTTGACGGCTTATCTTACTCGCGCGTTGTCAGAGCGTTCTGAGTATTTCTACATGGATATTCGAGCCAAATTGTCTGTTGGATGGGGAGATGAAATATACCCGAGCCAAGAATTTCTAGACAGCAGTGAAGATGGGGTGCCGACTAAAAAATTAGCAACGGTAGAACTGCAAAATGGTAAAGAAACCGTTGCGTTTCACGGACAGAAAGTTGGCGCTGCATTGCAATCCATCGATGATTGGTGGCATGAAGATGCAGACAAACCTCTACGGGTGAATGAGTATGGTGCTGACCGAGAATATGTGATTGCGAGAAGGCATGTTGCGCTAAAAAATGACTTCTATCATTTGATCAAAGACACAGAGGCTTGGACTAAAACAATGAACGAAACCCAAGTTATTCCCAATGAGGTTCACTTCATTATGGCCGTATTGGTCAAGGGTGGCCTTTTTAATGGTTCAGGTAGTAAAAAGAGCAAAAAAAAATGAGAGCCGACATGAAACAAAGATACTACTTCTGTATACGCTACCTTCCAGCACAGGTAGACAGTGGCCTACTTGCAGGGCGGTGTATTAGCCAAATGCACAAGTTCATGGTCAATAATAAACAGTCCATGAACCAGATAGGGGTAAGCTTTCCGAATTGGAGAGTAGATTCCATTGGTAATACCATCGCTTTTGTTTCAGAAGATAAAGAGCTTTTGATTGGATTGTCTTTTCAGCCTTACTTTTCTGTTATGAAAGAAGAGGAACTATTTGAATTATCAGCAGTGAGCGAGGCTCTAGAAGGGGCTCCTGAAGTGAGATTCGTCCGAAATCAGAGGATAGGTAAAAGCTTCATTGGTTCTAAAAAGCGAAGAATGAAGCGCAGTATGGCTAGAGCAGAACTAGCAGGTGTAGAATCATTACCCGTTGTAGATGAAGATCGCGAGATTGAACATTTCCATCGAATTCCAATTTCTAGTGGCTCATCTAGGCAGGACTTCATTTTACATGTTCAAAAAGAACGTGTTAGCGAGCGCGTCCGTGCTAGTTTTAATAGTTATGGCTTCGCCACCAACCAAGATAAACGAGGAACCGTACCTGATATTCACTTTTGACCCTTTTTTAAGACTAATATTTTAGTTCTAATAAAAACAGTGAGTTAAAAAGATGGCGTAGAAAAGGATATTTGGGGTTTCTGTGACGTAAATATAGGACTATCAGGCGGTTATGGTCTAAAGTTTATTTTATAGTGATCTGCCGCATAGGCAGCTAAGAAATCAAGGAGATCTAGGTTTCGGTACACTTGCTGGTGATCTGCCGCATAGGCAGCTAAGAAAGACGACAGTTTGTAAAGGTCTGTTTACTCAAAGTGACCTGCCGCATAGGCAGCTAAGAAATGAGAATGACCCATTACACGCAATTTTAGGGTGTGACCTGCCGCATAGGCAGCTAAGAATAGGTCAGGAGGAAAGCAACCTGCCTGCTGAACAAGCAGTAGATAATCAAAACCATTGAGTTTCGGCTCGATGGTTTTTTGTTAGGTAGTGGCGCAATTCCATGAAGAGTGAGGCGTATTGAGTGTTGCTAACAAAAGAGTGAATGTGGATGTTCTTTGGTTAATATGTTATCGCTTTTTGCTCAAAGTGTGAGAGAGTTTTGTTTATCAGGTATACTTTGAATCATCGTTATTTACAGAGGTAAGCCAGAAGCCAGCATGACAAAACCTCTTTCGACTGCAAATAGCAACATTCGAACACTAGCACTTGAAATTTTTGGTAGTCACTCATTGGCTGAAGAATGGTTGCAAAAACCCATTCCAGTTCTGTCAGGACGCAAACCAAGCGACTTAGGTCATGACCAGTTAACGCAGTTACTAAATAGCCTTAAATACGGCGACTTCAGTTAGAAAGTTGACCCGCCTTTGAAGGATTTTTTCGTAAAGAAATCACTTCTGTCTAGATTCGAGCTAGTTACGTCTGGCTAGCTCAGTTCTGCCCCATTGTAAGTTACGTGAAGCGTCTGCTTGACCTACTTTTTGTTATGAGTGAAAGTGGCTGAAGATCCCCTTTTTTTTGCTAACTTGTTGTTGATATGAAAACTAGTTTAAGTATTCGCACTTACACAAAGAGCCTTAGTCGCCATGTTCACGATAGCTATCATCAACTGGTACTGCCTATTCAAGGTAATATTCATATCGATATGGATGGTTTTTTGGGTAAGGTGAGTGTCGGTGAATGCGTGGTGATCCCAAAAGGTGTAGCACATGGGTTTAATGCTGATGAAGCAGCGCGATTCATTGTAGCTGATCTTGATGAACTACCTTCTCATTTGATCAGTGAGAAACTTGCTGTTTTTTCGACCTCTCCCCCTCTGTTGAGCTTTATTCACTTTGTTGAAAAGCAACTTGAATATCAGGTGGATAGCGCAATTGAAGCATCGATGGTAAATATCTTCATCTTATTGCTGGGACAACAAGAGTTGTCTCGAACTAACGATCCACGGATTCGAGCAGTGCAGGTGATGATCAATGAACAGTTATCAGAGCCTCTTACCATTCAGTCGCTTGCTAAGGTTGCGTATCTTAGTCCAACTCAGTTCAAGAAGCTCTTCAAAGAAAACATAGGGATGAGTGTACTCAAATACATCACTGAGCAACGTATGGAGAAGGCTAAGGCACTGCTAACCCATACTGACTTACCTGTGCAGTGGGTAGCTGAGCGAGTAGGATACAGCGACCTTTCAGCTTTTAGCCGACGCTTTTCCGCCCACTACGGAATGTCTCCAAGGGAGTTCGCACGTTCTTGAGTTCGTCTACTTAAGCAACTATTGCGTCCTTTTAGCAAAAATATGATGTGATTAATCGCCTAAAATCTCTGCCTTGTTATGAGTTTTTCGGTAGATATAATTATGTTGTACAGTCGCTATACTTCCTATCAGCTTGGCATTTTCTCTATACTGTTTGCTTCAGTCTTATGGGGTACTACAGGTACAGTCGCTAGTTTAGCTCCAGATATTAGCTCTCTAGCAATAGGCGCTTTTTCAATGGGTGTTGGTGGGCTTTTTCAAGCCGCACTATCTCGCAAACAGTTGCTAAATGATTTCAAAAAGATTCTGAATCACAAGAGAAAATTAGCGATTGGCGCAATCGCTTTGGCTGCCTATCCATTAGCATTTTATTCCTCGATGAGGCTGGCTGGTGTCGCAATTGGTACCGTAATTTCTATTGCCACAGCACCGTTTTTTTCGGCCATACTTGAGTGTCTATTTAGCAAAGATAAAAGAATCACGAAAAAATGGTTGCTAAGCTTCTCTGTCGGAATTTCAGGCATCATGTTGTTGATTTTCTCTGAGTCACCTGCAACCCATACAAGTAATAACTTGAGACTGATTGGCATCTTGTTGGGTTTTATTGCGGGTTTGTGTTATGCCGTCTATTCATGGATTGCTAAGATACTGATTGAGCAGGGTGTCCAATCCCAATCGGCTTTAGGCAGTGTTTTTGGGGTTGGTTCGTTAATATTGCTCCCAACACTTTTGGTTACTGGAGATAATCTTTTTGCATCAACAACCAATATTCTGGTAGTTGGCTATATGGCGTTGATTCCAATGGGGTTGGGTTATATTGCTTATGGATTTGGCCTAAGGTTTGTAACAGCCAGTAGTGCAAGTTTGATTACACTTTTTGAACCTGTTGTAGCAGCTGCTTTGGCAGTGGTGGTGGTTGGCGAGTCGATACCAATACTTGGATTGAGTGGCATCGGTTTAATCCTAATTTGTTTGTTAATTCAAGTAAAAGGTAGGTAGCTACCTTCCCATGTTAAGCATTAGGCTGACTGCTAACAAAGCTGTTTGACAGTGATATATAAAGTCACACTAGAACGTAGGATACCCCCACCTAGCGATTTTCTAATGCCTATAGTTATTCGTGTATTAATAAATGATCAACCTCGGTAACTCATTTATGTCCAAAAGTTTGTTTCAGTGCTTTCTATTCAGATGTGATTTCAACTCAGAGATAGCTCAACTTCTGAATGACAGAATAAAGAGGAGTTTCAAAATTAACTGCTGATTAGTAGACAGTAGTTAGAAGCTGTCGAGGTTTGCTTTACTGCGGATAAGTTCTTGCAATTTGGCGATTAATACTGATAATAATGTCCATTCGCGAAAAGCGTCAGAATCTATGGGATTTTGGTCCTCTCGCAACAATAGCATGTGAACTCGGTCAGGGTCGGAAGACAGCAGCCGCAGCGTGTGATTTGTGTGCCGAGATGTGGCTGAGATCCCACCCTTTAGAGAACCGCCTTTTGGCGGTTTTTGCTTATTGGGGATGGAGTAGTTCTGTCCAGGGTTGCTTTGCTATTTCCAAAAGTAGCTACCTACCACCCAGACTTAATCAACCGCTTAATCTGCGCCACCGTATCGTACACATCATAAAAAATAGTTATTGTTGGTTGCAGTGAGATCTTCAAGAGATTTATCCGTTAAGTAATGAGCCTCCGAAACCTGCAAAGTTCAAACTTATGACCTTACTTGGTGTAACTTTCTTTCAGCTTGAGAGACAATTTTGAGTTGGAAAAAAATTGGGACGCCTTATGGTTTCATATTGGGACGCTTTATGGTTTTTACTTTGTTCTAAGTTGTTGAATCTATTGCTACTACATGGACGTCTTTTGATTCTAACCACAACATACCGGCGATAGTCGTTGGTGCTCGAAAAGGTATGTGCACGCAGAAAGCCTTCCGCATCTCAAATCAATGCAGTTACGCTGCGGCATACCGCAAAGCGGTGGATTTTTTTGTAAAAACGCGAGAGATGACCGAAGTCGAACGCGATCACCTATTAACTCAAATGCCTTCAGAAGAAGTATTCATGATTCATGTCGAGCGACTTCAGAAAGCAGGTCACACGATTTGTGCTGAGTCAATAATGGCTAAACTCAGAAGTCACCCTGTTACATTGACCGATTGATCCTTTCATGTCCTATCCCTCGGCCAAACGGCTCCGAGTGAGCCTTGGTTGCCCAATAATTATTTAAAGTGTCGGTTTTTGCTTGTCAAAGATTGACGCCGATTTCCGGTAAAAGAAAGTGAAGAGCAAATTTAATGGGTAAAGTTTCGTAGACGCGGTTACCGCGTCGTTAAAGTGTTACCCATTAACTCGCTGCGCCGCAATGACGCTGCGCTGTGCGTCCCAGATATTCCTCGCCCTATCCATCAGAGCGTACTAATAAAAGTAAATGCGACGATTGCTGCTAGTACAGTAGGTATGTATAGGTTTAGGGTGATTGCTTTGTTAGCAAAGAAATTTTGCATGTACCTACTTCCTCTTCGACTGTTTTTGACGCTAGGCCACGAAGCAACAAAACATGTTGTGAGGAAGCATCCTGTTAAATAGTTCGTGATGTCTCCGCCGAATATCAAATGGCTTGCGAACGCGCTTCCAAATATTAATAGAGCAATGTGGAGTACAGCCTTATACCAGACCCCCATGTAATCGCTTAGGTCAATCATCTCGAAATCTGTAGTGTATGGTTACCTGCCATTATACATCTTAAACAGTTTGATTTACGCCATTAACGAGCCAAATTCGCTCCTCTATTCCCTAAAACCACGTTTTGTTTTGTGTATAAATAAGCGACACATACACTAAAGGAACTTGGGATATGAAATTAAAAACGATTCTCGCGGCATCAGTGCTCACTCTAACGGCAGGTTTTGCTCAAGCAAGCTCGCCAATCGACGGGTTCGTGTACATGGTCTCGGGTAAACATTCAGTGTCAGTGATTGATTCCGGGCAACATGAAGACTTCTATCGGGTTGCTGGGGTAAATGTGTCAGGAACCAGTTGTACTGCAGAAATCACATTTGTTCCGAACCCAGCGCTAGATACATTAGCGGTCAAAAGTCTCAGTGGCAGAGTAGAAAAGTTAGAATGCTCCAATAAAGCCGAGTCAAAATTATTCACCGGTCACGGCAACGTGGTTGGACGTTTCGACAGTAACGCAATGACGATGGAAGGTCTCATCGTTTCGCTGTGGTTCATTTGATAATCAAGATTTTTCTTAGATAAACAACAAGACTGAGGAATAGGATGGCTTTAGTTGATAAACACAAAAAGGTGCTCGCAGGGGCAATTATCTTGGCCATATGTGGCATGGCTTCCTATGAGCCGACTAGTCCTTTAATTTTCTATCTGATTGTATCGATGGTGGTTATTATACTTGTCAGCGTTGGAGTCCAAACGTATAGAAGCTATAAGCGTTGGCAATTATTCATCATGCAGAGAGTAAATATGTCAGTTCCAGGTTCTCGCTTGATTGGAACATGGAAGTCACCTACCAGCGATCACCATTTAAAATTTACTGAGATGGGTACTATAGAGGCTTTTAGCGACACTGAGAAATGCCATCTAGTCGCAAGCTATGTTATAGAAGGGCAAACCATCAAGATTATGGAAGGTAGTGAACTATTTGGGTTTATAGATCATAAGACACGGCGCTCACCTTTCGATATTAATAGTGACACGCTTACATTATACCGTGACGTTGATGATACTATCACATTAAAGAAAGTCGAAGCGGTTTGATTCTAAGGGTAATGCTACAGGGAATATTTATGAATATTTTAGGATACATTGTTCTACAACTTGGTATCGTAGTCTTCTTGGTCAACCCTATGAATAGTTACTGGGTTTCATTGGTCAATTTCATGGCTCTAACCATACTTTATATGAAGGTACGACCATGTATCATTGAGTATATTGAGAACCGTAAAAGCTTCGAAACCTATGTAAATATCCTCTATGACTGCAATCGAAATATGAACGCTATAAAGCGTTTTGGCTCCTTTATTGACAAGCACATTTTATTAAACTCAAAACATCCCCAAACGACCGAGAGAAGTAGAAATCTCGGTGCTTATGTTGCAACAGATTTTCAACTATCTTTATTGGTATTTGCTCACGCCGTTTTGCCAGCCATGATCATAAAGGCCGTATTCTTTTAAATCGATAGACCTAGAGTAAGTGTTAATTGGCTATTTTCTGAGAATGAAATTGCTGACTAAGGCATAGTGCAATGCATCTACACGTAGAACTACGAAGGGGAGCCGAAGCTCCCCTTTATCATAGTACAAACCCTGTTTTAAAGTGTATTGCGGTCGCAAGTGCTCACGATAACAACGACGACCGGAGTCGCCTCGTGATGTTCATCTACCTTTGGTTTATCGCCTTTTAAGAGCGAAGATAGAATTGCTACAACAATCCACTGGATCAGTTTCTTCACAGCCACATTTCCAGATGAAAGGTGGCAGATGCTCTCTCCAGCCAAGTTGGCGGCGACGTGGAGGGGGCTCTCAGATAGCAAAAATCAAGAGTGCCCTTGCATGTGCCGTTAATGATCTCTACAGCCAACGGGGCTCCCCAGCCCTAAGAGTCCAAACGAAGTGCGGTTATCCCGCGTTTCTATTTTAAAGAGATACATATTTCATGTATCGCTAGTCAAATAAAACTGGTCTAACCACTTAACCCGCAATGTTTCAGACCCATCAGAAATGAGTCTGAAGGGTGCGGGTTAGTATCGAATGTTTACAACGTCACAAGTGCATCTATATTGCGTCTGTGGGAATAGTATAAAGGAAATCAGGAAGTTGCACAGTCTTTATATGAAAAAAAACCGCCCATATGGACGGTTTCTATTCATTTGCAAACCTCGCGGGTACAAGATTTACAAGGGTTTGTACTTGTTCGTTTGTGGGTCAAACTTCACAAGGGCACTCTTGATTTTTGCCTCTATAGTGTTGCTCCAATAGGAACAAAAGTCAACATATTCGGTTCTAAGTTGCTGTATTAGCATGAATAAGTCTATATGTTTATGATATATCGACTAATTAATTTTGTACACTTCTTGTACTGCAATCCCTCTTGTTTAATTTACGTAGACACTTACGGTCTCTGGCTGACATTGACTAAGTATAGTCGCTGGTGGACGTTACCTGTTTCAACGCTAGGCTATATCAACATCAACCGTGTGCTCTTGGATTGAGAAGGCAGCGGTTGTTTCAGTGTCATTCTGAGTCGAGAAGTACCATTCGCAATAACGCAGCTGGTCATCCTGATTTGCTTCTTTCAGAACTGCAATAAGCTCATCGACATTCATGGAAGGACACTCCAAAACCTCCTCACGAAATAGATCCGGGCAAGCGTGCAGCAGGCGTTGCTCTACATAATCGAAAACATGACCTAGAGCATCGCTATATGAGCTCGTGACATAAGGCTCAAGGTCGTCACTTGATATACCGTTAGATTTATCGCAGTCATGAAAGTTAGAGGTGTATAACGTAACTATCTTACCCATTAGTGCTTCCTTCTTCATAAAGTTTAAGCGTTGAGTCCACAAAATTGCATGCAATGTTTAGCCGTCATCTGTGAACACTGTTCATCACCAGTGTGGTCTGGAACCTAAATCATATGGCTGCATGTAGACCGTCCCCCCCGAATGTACTGTGAGCAACGTATAGTGGGCTTTGAAAATGGAAAAGGGGGGAGAGGTGGTTTTGTCATTCATACTGATTACACCAAGTTGTTGAGTAATTTTATGAGGTGAACCCATGACTAAATACAAAGCCGAATTGCATTCAGCTTTCTCATCAAAAACCGTTGAGTTTGAAACAGAGAAAACAGGCGTGGCGCTGGTTAGATTGGCTAAAAAGAAGTTGAATTGCACAGGATTCAAACTTCAACTAGCTGTGCATTCTGGTGACCACAAGCAGTGGGTTTCTCCTGATTTCAGCATGACACTTAATCCCCTCACTTAACCGGTAGAGAAGTGGCCACAAAAGAGCGCAGCCAGAATAAGAAGGGTAGTTACATATGAGCAAGACGAAGGTATGGGCTGTGTACGCACAACGTCGAAATCGCGATCTGGCATCCCAAGGTGATGGTCAGCCAAAGTTTCTGAATGTCTTACAAAGAGAGTTTGGGTTTCACGAGTCCAGGGATGACGCTGTTCGAGCCTTGGTCGTTGTCTACTACCCAGAGCTCGCTACCTCAAACATCCAACACATTAGGAGGGTTTCTAAAGAGTTTTTACACGGAAATATGAGTCACTATAAGATAGCAACTTACACGGGATAGGGATAACGCGGGTAGCATCTGCAACGAATCTGTCATTCTTGCAGAAAAAATGGCCTAAATTCTCCCCCCGAAATGCTTTGAACCTCGCCATTGGCGGGGCTTTCGTCGTGTTTTGGGGGGAGGCGGGGTCGGTTGTGCCATAATTAAACTGTCAACAAAGCAAAGAGAGGAAATGATGTGTTTTATTGACGGCAAGAGCGCGAAGCGCAGTATAGCTTGCAACAGTTTGCCACACCGACGGGCAGAGATATTCTCAAATAGTCGAGTACATAAACAAATGAATACCAATTATTAGCGATGGTGTGGGACAACCAATAGTTTGGTTCTACGCTGTCCATGACGGAGACTGAAATTATGCGTACTAATCAAACTACTCAAAACATCGATCAATTACCTGACGACCCATACCTAGCAGCACTTCAGGTGACTACTCAAGCGGCACAACCAACTACTCGTAGTCGAGATTCGGAAATTAAAGCGCTACAACGTGCGAGTCGTCGTGCGTCTCGATATCAAGCATCTCCTGTATTTGATGTTGCATATCAAGCTAGTCGCGATCAGGACTGGGCTGACCATGAGCACATTACTGAACTAGCAAACGAGATGTTCCATTAGGATAATCCCCCCAAAATTCGTTCAGTCCCCACGCCTCCGGCTCTTCCTCCATGAAAGGGGGGAGAGCTTTTTCTTTGCCTCATACTAACCCTATGTACTACAAACAACAGGTAAATGTTATGCCAGCAAACACAGCAACAATTTACGAAGTAATTGATTCGAAGACAGAAGAGTGTATTGGGTATGGTGTGGAGCTAAAAGGACATTGTGCGGATGAGTTTGGTATCGATAGAGACGAAAGCTTTGAGACAGCTGTCGATGCTCATGAGTTCGCAGAGCAATGCCAGATAGAAGCTGATGCACATATCGTTTGGGACTGCATTCAACCGGGATGGGCTTGATATGGATATTAATAGCTATGCCGAAATGGGGCGGATTCTTTGTGTTGACCCCCAGCACATGCAGCATGTTGAGATCCGCAATCTACCAGACGAAAAACTGGCTGTTGTTGAACCCACTACCATTACTCGGCTTTGCTATAACAACAGCCTAGTCGCCTCACGACTCCTCAATGGTGAGGCCTTGGTCTTTGGTGTTGCTTTAACCTGCTTTGAAGGGACATGGCTTCCAGCGGAGCATTGCTGGGTGAAGTTACAGGATGGCACCGAAGTCGATCCGACATATCAGGTACTACAGAACGAGCGTAAGACGAAACGAGAAATCCTGTATTTCAAACTATTTGAAATCACATTACCGTCATTGAGAGACGTTCAGGAATCTCTTGGTAAGTCGAGTTTGGCAGGTTTGGAGATGCGCTGGTTTCGTAAATCAGAGCACTATCGACACTGTTTTCTTGGCTAAGCCTTCAATTAAGAAAGGCCGCGTCACCTAGGTGATTTCGCGGCCTTAACTCTATATCTTGCATCATTATTCATGTCTATTCACTTTCCAGCGTCGACATAGACTCAATTTCAGGTATTACCCCCGTATATTTTTTAACCATTGAGCTGTTTGTCAATACGAATTGCATAAATCGTGCATAAATTAACCATCACTGGTTAATGCGTCGTCCAGTAAGGACAATGGCCAAGAAAATTGATAAAGCGGATCTAATGCTGAGCTGATTTGGTTATGCATATCCCTTACGCCAACGGCATCTGCACAGTCATTCATCAACACGGTAATATCAACCGGGTCTTTGAGTTGCGATTCTAAATCTATTTTGTCATTTTTCGATATTGACTCTCCAAGGCACTGCGCTCGATATTGTGCCACTAGCTTGCTGTCAGAAGGGTTGGCTGCCTCCCAAGAGAGTAATATTGATTCCTGAATACTATCCATGCTGACCTTTAGCTGTGAGGCTTGGCCGAGAGCTACGGCCACAAGGAAAACAAAGCTTGCCAGCGCTATTAAAGCTGTGGTTCTAATGTATTTCGCGATCATTGTGCTATCTCCAGTTTATTCCCCATCTAGTTATAACAAGCACCAAGGCGCATTATCTTAATTAGAGAGACGAATTTCTTTCATTAATGGAGGATTGAACTTGGGAGATCAGTGTTTATTCACTCGACTTGGAAATGAAACCACGTTGTCTACGTTCTTGGGGGCCTGTGCTGCACGGTTAGCGTTTCGAGTCATTAAAGTCTCGCCATCGAGCAGTAGGTAAACACCGTTGTCATTCGCTTCAAAGACACCGATACAGTAATGGTTTGAGTCGATAAATTCAGCTTTTGAGAAGTCGTCTTTGTAGAAAGCAGAGACATTCCATACCTTGACGAACTGAATCGGTAAGAGTGAGTCTCGATAATCGGCATATTCTCGAAAGCCCTTGAAGTTGAAGCGCTCTGTTGACCCGTCTGTCCCCAGGACTTCTACTGTGCTTCCGCAAATTGACTTGTGTCCATCAATGACACCATGTTCGTTCATGGTGACGGTATTGTAGTGAAAGCGAATCCGAATGTGTGGCATGGGCGTAAAGGTATGTATATAAACACAGCAATTATGCCCCCTGTCGATGATTGAAGCAACCGTTCTACGCGGCACTTAATGTTGTCCAATGTGATGGTCGACCGTCGTCTAATGCAACGTCTTCAGCATCTTCCGACATGGCCAACACGACAGAGGTGTCATAATCGTCTATATCACGATCACGTTGATGAATGGTTTGAGCTGTAGCAAATCCGTTCTCATAACCTTCTAGGTAAGGCAGTGAGAAGCCATCTCTTTTGCCTTCTTTGAATGTCGCTTGAGAGAGCGCTTGTCCGGCTTTTACTTTGATTTGCTCTTCAGGGAAGGTTAAGTGATAGCCAGAACACGCAAGGAGTTTATATGCGCAAAATCCCTCGTACCATGCGTCCCCATAAGCACAAAGCTTTTGGTCAGTGACTTTATCTAGTTCCGTGGTGTACATAGTTTTCCCTTTTGCTTGAATGCTCAATAAATAGACTAACAATGTGAAAACGATCGTCAAATTGATCTTAGTAAATTGCAAGTTTATCGGGGGGCGTTGGGGGGGGAGTTTTCGTTACTTATCTCAGAGGTGGAACGTGTTGGATGTCATGCTCAGACTTTGAACAATGCAAGAAGTCACGCTAAGGTATGTAAGTGTATGGCTTACAGGAGAATTAACCATGACGAACGAATTGGCACAATCAAGATTGCAGCAATGGCTTGAGTATGGAGATCATGCCCATCCGGAAGATCCGAAATTGCCTATGCATCCTGAGTTCTATTACCGAGTAAATGGTGGTTGGACGAGTTGGAATGATTTCTTCAAGACTCCCGCTAACTCGCCGGCTTTTGAGGAGCACTTGTTCCAAGACACGATTGATGAGCAAGCGTGGCACTTATATACCCAAACGCAACAGTGAGTCGTTACGTCAGTGAGGAGATGCAGCCGAAAGAGATAGCTCTACCGCTTCTCCTCGCTACGTTGTTGTTGCTTAGTCTTGTTCCCTGATTCCGACTACCAACGCTACATGAGTTAGATGATGGTTGACTCCATTATAAGCCGAACATCAGCGAGTTGATGACGAAGCCCTTTAAGGTAGTGTTCTTTCTGTTTGATAGACGTCTTAGTCACTCCCATTGTTCGTGCGCGTGAGGGCATATTTGTACTATCAGCCAACAATGAACGGTCGGTTTCTAACGAACGTTCGGTACGTGTTACGTTGTCTTCTAGTTTAGCCAATACCGCTTCGAGCTTTCTATTGCCATTATCCATATCGATTTTCCTTGTGCTTGGTTACGAATTGTTTATCCATTCACCTTGACGGTTATCCACTGTTCGCTATCAATGACGGACAACTGATCTTCAGTAATGTCCTCAGTGGCCAAGAGTTCAGCGCGGCGCGTATCGTCAATAGGTCGGCTGGTGGTCGATTCAATCGTCACGGTATCCAACTGTGCAAGAAAGACCTTGAGTTTATCCGGCACAGATTGCTCAATGGTTCTGATCTCCACTTCTCCATCAAATCCACCGTCTACCGCTCGCAAGAACGCGGTTCGAACAATGGACATGACGTGGGGACATCGTTCTGCCTGTAGGTCGAGTAATTGAGCCATGAGACCTCCTATCGATTACAGTATTCACTGGCAATAATGCGAAGTTGAGTACAAAGCAGACGGGCAAGCCTACGTTCGCTCCCCTTGACGATTTTCACTTTCCCGTCAACTCGCTGATAAATTTGAGCGTTTATCCAGAGCGGGTCCTCTCGGTCTGAGAACGGCAGTTCAGCAAGCTTGGCCAACGGATTCGCATCGAAATCGTCTAATTGGTTATGAACGGCGTCAACATGCAGACTGTTCCCAACCATTGCCAATGCCTTTAAGCCGATCACGCACATTGAAAGATTTCCATCGATCTCCGTTTTCCATTCCGCCTTGCTTGCTGAAAGTAGGGCTTCATAGGGTAAGTGCTCATACAGACATTGAATGAAACGAGCAATCTCCATGAGGTAGTAGTCATATTTCTCGGTATCAGCGAGCAACGCTTTTACTTTCGCAGGACTGTCTCCGATGAAGGCACATACGATGTCAGCCAATGTCGCCATATTCATAAACTGACCTTGATTCAATCGACCTTCGATTGCCACGGCTTTCGATAAAGGGGTACCCATGCGATCCACAATCGTCATGAGTTCTTTCGAGAACACATGCAGAGGGCATTCGCCGTTAAAATAGATAGATTGGCTTTTTGTCGGCTTCTTCAGATGTAAATGGAAGTCAGCGAAAATTTGGCGAACAAACTCTGCTGAGTCATAAATCACGTCTGTGGGAGCGATAACGACTTTCAAGTCAAGATGGTTATCAGCAATGGCTTGCTTTACCTTCATAGCATCTTGAATACCAAGTCGACGTCCTTGCCCGTCAACGATGAAACGGTCAACCGACTTATCGATATTCAGGATCGATAAACTCGTTCCGTTGTTTTCAGTATTGCCAATGTCCCCATGAATGGGTGAAATGGCGGCTTCATTACCCAAAATCAACACAGCTTCAGGAAAGACCGTGTTGTCACGTTCGACAAGGTAATCCGTCACTCCTTTAGCACGACTGGTTTGCACCAAACGCTGCATACGACTCTTTTCATCAAGGTCGGCATCCTCGATAGAGGTGATAGCACAGTACTGCGCATAGGTGACTTTGGTCAGGTGTGTTTGACCGATGCCTTCATTACCCGTGATGCAAACTAACTGTACCGATGTCTCAGCAGTGATTTTTCTATTTTCTAGTTTGCAATCATCTTGGATGTTTATCGTGTCAGTCATGAGGAGTTCCTTATCGGATAGTGATGTTAAATCGTTAACTCAATGCTAAGTGATGTTAAATCGTTAACTCAATGCTAAGTGATGTTAAATCGTTAATCAACCTAAGCGACAAATATTTAAGGGTTTACACACTAAAAACGGGGGGATGAAATAATTGCTCAATCAATATCTGATGTTAAAATGTTAACTATGATATGCAAGGGCGAGACGGATTATGAATTACTTTGATGTGACCTCACTGAACTACCAAGTAGCAGAAGAAACTTTTGAACAGTTTGAAGCGTTGGTGACTGAGCTTATGAAGTTACTCCGCGAAGGCATGGTATTTCGTGTGGGGCTGAGCACAGGTAAAGACAGCAGTACCGTCATGAATGCCGCAATTGAAGCCATGCGTCGCTGCTTGGAAAATGGCGACATTGAACAGGAAAGACCGCTGGTGGCTATTACGGTGGATACGTTATTAGAGCCCAACAACATCCAAATGTATGTCCCTTTTGCTCATCAACAAATCAAAGCTTATTGTGAGCGACACGATATCAACCTGCATTTAGAGTTGGTGTCACCTCCTCTCCACCAGCAGCTTATGGTCCTGTATGCCGGTGCTCAAAAACTCTTTGCCACCTCGGCAAGTGGCCGCGCTGCCGACTGTAGCCCAATTTGGAAAATAGAAGTTGGAAAACGTGCTGTCGCGAAGATCATTAAATCTATGCCAGAGCGTTACCGCACAGCGAAATGGGCGAATCTCAGCGGAGTCAGAGAAGATGAATCTGCCCGTCGTAAGAACAATATGTCAAAACGCGGGGAGTCTGGTCTGAGTGCTGACATGCTGATTGAACAAGTTAAGAAAGATGGAGAGGGCTTTGGAGAGTATCGCTTTGCCCCGATCGCCGATTGGACGACACGAGATGTCATCAACTGTCTCAATCACGCGGGTTCCATGCCGATGAAGAAAATGCCCGTTGGCAAGTTTATTCCTTCGTATGGTAATAATTTCGGTCTACTTCTCGCGATCTATGGAGAAGGTTCGAACGATGTTTGCCAGGTTGGTGAAACAAGTTCATGTGGCGGCGTGGCGCGTTATGGTTGCCAAACATGCGGGATGGTCAGTGAAGACGTCTCAGGCCGCGAAATGTTAGAATACCCTCGCTGGGCTCGCTTTGGGGATGATGTGCTGCGCCTACGCGATTATCTTGTCCGTTGTTCCATCAATGTCAGTAACCGAGCATTCCACCCGCGTGCCACTTGTGGCGTCACATCTAACGTTTATCTACAACCGAATGTGTTGAAGGCCACGGTCCTTGAATACATTTTGTATCAAGCGGCTCAAATAACAGTGAAACACCGTCGTATCCATCAAGAGTTTGTTCAACATGGCGCTGAGCATGGCTATGACAATGATGTGGGCGTCATGGACATTCAGCAAGATCTGACGCTCAGAGAGGATGTCAAAAAAGAGTATATCGAGGCGTATACACAGCGCTTGAGCGAGAAGCCAATGCTGGAACTGTTCACGGAGAAACACGCGGTGATGCTCTCGGCACTTTGGTCACTACACGGAGTCAAATCTGCGCCGTACCGTCCAATGGCCATTCTTGATAACGTCATTAAAGGACATCGAAAACCACTACCGCCACTCAATAGTGAGCTCAATGCTCAGCGTGCCGCCTTGGGACTGCCTAAGTGGGACGACGCGTCCGTGTTAGATAAAGAACTCCCTGACGCGCTCGTTTATCAGCTGTTCTCGCCATGCAAACCCTTTGATCCAAGCATTGATACGGTAGAAGAGTTGAGCCATTGGATGCCAATGAGCTTCACTGGCCAGTCATCTCAGCGCACTTCGCAAATGCTACGTGACCTTGAAGGTGGGCTGATTCACAGAGACCGTTTGCTTCCGAGCAATGCCATGACGTTGAAAGTGAAATACTCAACGGATGGAATGACCGATAAACTGTCGGTTCACAAAGCCTCTTCATCAGTGAAACTGAACCTCAAAGAAGGCGGGGAAGCCTATGTCGAGTTACTCCAGATGGCCAAAGAAAAACTGCAATCAGAGTTATCTAAAGTGAGCTTGAAGCACAGCACGACGAACGATGTCATATTGGACACCTTGATCAAGGAACATGGCTCCTTCGAGATTGAGTTTCACGCAGAGTTGCCCTACAGCAAAGAGTTCACGTCGGCCTTCTACGGGGTGACGGAAGAGGCGCGTACTCGCAAAGCAACGGGCGTTCGCTTTACCAAACGTAAGCGCATCAAGCAAAAGGGTGGCAGCTTTAAAGCCTCTCGCACAAGCCTGCAAGACTACAACCCATCAGCTGATCCTTTGCTGGCTGCGCAGTACCAGTCCTCGGTGAGCTATTGGCTACCCGACAGTCATGAAAGCCGCACTCTTAAGTTGTCCTTGCATGACTACGATATGGATGAAGACTTTGTTCACCATCTCTCTGTTTCTATGGATTTCTTGGACAGCAAGTTTGAGTCATTTATCAACAAACACTGGGCAATCGCGATCGCTCGCCATGACGATTATGTCCGTTCTGGGTTCAAGACCCGATTAGGGGCTAGAAAGTATGCGGGAACTGGCACTTTTCACTCTTTGATGAAGCACTCCGGCCTTAACATGGCTCCTCGTTTTCAAGACTATGTGAATCGCTCTCTCGTTCGCACAGAGATGTTTCATGCCTCACACCTGTTTAACCTGTCAGACAGAGACTATCAGCAGGTGCTAAACGCTGGGCATGTTATTTCGATGACTGAGCATCGCCGTCAAAAAGCCAATCAGTTGCTTGCCATCCGAAGAGCGCGAAATATCAAGCGCAAGGAGCTGCAATCGGTACTACGTTCTGACCGTCAGAGCTTTACTGCGAAAACAGTCAGCCATCGTTTAGTCGAATTTCTTTCTCATTATGAGGAGCAAGCGTTCGCCAACGCGATATTTGCTTCGCACCGAGGACTGGCTAACAAGCAGCGTCCGTCATTGAAAGCCAGCGTAAACCAGATGTGGATGGACGAGTTCGGCGTGCTGGTGGTGAACTTTGAGAAGCTGCTAAAATTGTTGACTTCTGCTAATGAGATGGCATCGCTCAACGCTGATTTTCAAGGTATGCAGTCTGTCTTTAAGGTCTATCAAAACAAAGTATCGATGGTCATTGAATCACTGCAACGACGAACGCATCACGTCATTGACTGCTTAGTTGATGTTCAGGCTCATACACAGACAAGTGACCTTATTGATGATGGTATGGGTAATGTCGAGTTCAGAAATCCCGAAGTGGTCGCGCCCGTGGTTGACGCGTACCTAGCGGTCGGTGCCACACGTAACCGATTCCTCACTGAAACGGGATTGTGTAATGTCCTAGGAACGGCGAAAGGTGTTATAGGCACAGAGAAGAATAGAGCGGCGTCGCACTATGCTTCTGCTATCGCGAATCTTCACACGTCTAGCCAATCTACAGTTTCCGACCTTCAGTCAGTCGATTATGATATGGCTATCAGAAAGGCGGTGACGCTTGAGTGTCGCGCTAGTGCAATCACAGGGCTATCTCAAGCGAAGAAAGATCGCCTAGCGGCTTTGAGAGCGCTTTAATGAATAACGCAGCAGGAATTCAGCAAACAATGCTAACGGACACCCAATTTGACCACTTACAACAGTTATCCCGCAAATCACGAAACATCGAGGTGGCTCAACTGATTAGGGAACTGTTTACCCAACATGAGATGTCTGAGCATGACCGGCTAATCGATGCGCTCGATAAACCGGCTGAGTTCAAACGTTATGTTCGTGTGGGTTGTGAAACGATGGCCGCGTCGCTTAACACACTATTGTCTTTGAATGACTATCTTGTCGATGGCACCGTTGGGACGCTCGCGCATTTGGAGCTCATACTGGCGTTATACCAGTATCAACCGAATGAAGAAGCAAGAAAACAACTGGAGCTGCGGATTGTTCACCAAGTCCCCGCCAGTCGTGTTGCTGAGTTAACAGGAACTTCCATTCAGCATTTGAGCCGTTTAGTCAGTCAGTACAACAAGAAAGTGTCAGTGATTGAAGAGGTTAGGCAGCAGTTCCTCGCGTAAGAACGCATCCAGAAAGAGAAGGCTTGTTGCGAATGAGCGTTCGCCGTTCAGAGTTGGCAGGTGTCGGTGTCTTTGACGGACAGTGAAAAGGGCGAGCGTAATGAACTCGCCCAGGTCCAGGTATTGCCGGGTTATTCGACGTAGCCCCAGCCATCTTCATCGAACGACCAGCGAACGTCACTTCTTGCGTTTAATTGTTCGACATTGTTGCGACCTTGGGGGTCGATTTCGTCGAGCCAACTGCGTGCATCTCCCCATTCCTTATCGTCGAGCGCTTGAGCAACGCGGTCGTCTAGTTGAGTGTCCGTGCTTGAATTTTTCATGGCGTATTCCTTGAATGTCAAAAATGAATCGTGGTGTTGGCCAACGAGTACACCGTAGCGTTTTTTGAAATCCCGGCCCAAAACCCGGTTCTCAACTTGCGTTTAAAAGTGAGAGTTTTATCACGTTTTCCCTCGCTGACGGTTTGATCCACTGTCTTACAGTGCCATTGACTCTTAAACGCGCTCTCTCCTGTTCCCCCCAATAATTTCAGGCTCAATTTCCTCCCCCCAAAAAGTCTCATTATGCTTGTTGAACGGTCATTGCAACGGGAATACAGGAGTAAATGAGAATGCTTTCAGATAATCAAGTAAAACAAATTCAGCCAGCAATGGCGGCGTTTTCTTCTTATGTAACATCGCCAAGCGATGAGCAAAAGTCTCTGATCGAGCAGGCACGTAAAGAGGGTTTAGTTAATGTTCGAGCAAAATACCTAGTGAGCTGGACTGACAAAGGAGTAGCTCGTTTTAGAAGTGCCAACGGCTTTAGCTGATTTATTCGATGCGCCACCTCGTGAGGCGTATCTGGTAGGTTTCTAACCCACAACAATCACGGAAAGACTTATGAGTGAGATCAACCTAAGCTTCGTTCCAAATGACTTACTTTCCCAATTGGGTGATTTCGAGAAAAAGGTGTTAGCTCAAAAAGATGTATCAATCACCAATTTCTCGGAGCCATTTGGAGCTTCACTGTCTAGGGTGCGGAAAGCACATTGGATTAAAAGTGAAATACTCGGCAAGGCGTTTAAATTCTGCTTTGTCACGCGAACCATTATCGAATATGTAACAAAGTAACGGAAAGGCGGAGACTAACATGGGCGGAATTGTAGACTGCAACGCAGCAACTAAGAAAAACAACGTCATGCAAGACACTTGGGGTCATATGTATCCAGAGGGCGGCTCAAAGCATAAAGGTTACATCTATCTTTCCACTGGAAACTCTACTTGCAGTGTTATTCATGATGAATTTCCTACCTTGTGTGGATCTCCAATGCGGTTTGAGTTGGTTGGTACTGCCATTGATTTGTTTGATCTCGATTGGGATATACCCGCTACATACCGAATTGACTGTGAACTGTGGTTCTTTAAAAACTGCAATGACATGTATTTGGGAGAGAAAATAGGGCGCATCATCAAGCCAAAACTAACCATTGAATGGCAATGCCCTAACCACTAAGCATCAACTAGAACGGAAAGAAAGGAGAACCACGATGGATACAGCACCAGTAATTCCAAATGGCACTTTTACTGAGATTTTATCTTCAATCGAAAACAAGCTCTGGGATGAGTCCATTGAACTGAGTAACTTGGATAAGGAACATCTAAGGAATCAGCTTGAGAAAGCCTTTAGTGAGATAAGTATCCAAGTAGAGAAATAGCTGATTCACTCGATGCGCCATCAGCTAGAGTCGTATCTGGGCTCGTTTTCTAACAAAACCATCAAGGATTGAAATATGTTTAAATCAGACAAAGAGAAGCAAATTGAAACGCTGGCAAAACAGTACCGCCAAAAAGATAAGAGACTATCTTGGGAAAGCTGCCTGAAGAAAGCCAAGCAAGCCCAAAGGCGTTTTAACAGTAATTAGGGTGCAATACCTATGGTTACATCATCAACTAAGGACTCAGGCATGAACAAGCAACCTCAACAACCAAGCGAGAGTTGGAAGACTCAGACGCGAGGAGATAACCATACCGAGTATCAGATCTATTTGCGATGTGCTAATGATGGCAAGGGCAACGACTGTACGACGGGACTGCCTCTCAAAACGTTCGAACAATGGCTTAACAGTTAGTTCTACGATACTTGCTGCGATTGTCGACCCTTGGCTTCAATGAAGTCTAGGGTCTATGTGTATCTGGTTGTCTTGGTTGGGCATTGAAGACATTAGTGATGCAAAGACAGCCAGACTGCAATCTCTCAGTGTCATTCCAAGACCATCAGTTATGATCCCAATCTCAGTTTATTCACCAGGGACTATGCCAGGGCTGGAAGTATTTCTTCAGAGTCAAAGCATGAGAGTGAGCTGAATGAGAGGAGGTGACTGGTTGCCGCTGATTTGGTGATAACCGGCTTTCTCCCCCCATCTGGATTGATTACGCTGTGTTTATCTTTTTTATGATGGAGCATGATATGACCAAGTGTTACGCAGGAATTGGAGCGCGAAAAACACCCGATGACATCCAAAATTTGATGGACATCTTGGGCTATAAATTGGCTTCCCGTGGTTTTTGCTTGCGAAGTGGCGCGGCGGTGGGGGCAGATGCCGCATTCGAAAAAGGTTGTGATCGCTTCGGTGGAAGCAAACAGATCTTTTTGCCCTTTGACGGCTTTAACGGGCGGCATACCACCGAATCTGGTCTCATTGTGGGCGACCAAAAACTAGGTAGTAACATTGCCTCTCGATACCACAAGGCATGGCGACACCTTAAACCGACCGCCAAACTCATGATGAGCAGAAATACATTTCAGGTACTTGGCCAAGACACCAGAACGCCAGTGGATTTCATATTGTGTTGGACGCCAGATGGCAGTTTAGATGGTCGCCAGAGGAGCAGTGGCGGTACAGGCCAAGCACTGAGAATCGCTGCAAACTACGGTGTAAAAGTCTATAACCTCGCCAGAGAAGACCATCTTGCCATTGCAATGAATTGGGTTGAGGAGACTGCATAAGACGTTCTTCGTTGCACAGTTCATTATCATGGACGGAAAGTATGAACATAAAAGACGCATTTGAGTACGCGATTTCGAACCACAAACAACTTACCGCCAATGGGCAGAAAGTGATTGGGATTGCTCACAGACCATTACATACATTCAATGTGTTGATTCTGTCGCTCGGGTTGGACGAGGTATGTACTTGCGAAGATTGTGACCACGATGACTCTTGTGTAACGCCCTTCTATGAAGTAGAGATTGGCTATCATGGCGTGATAGAGCACGATACCGATGATGAAGACGTGCTGGAATATTTCCGTACCATCACATGGGATAACGACGAAACAGCGTTCCGCGAAGGTCTTATTTCTGCGATTCACTCTCCAGAGGAGGCGATAGAAGAGATCCCATTGTCTTGCCGTGATATTCAGTTTTTCGTTTATGAAATTAATGACGTACATCTAGAGCAAACGCATATTCTTGAGTTTCTTAGCAACGCATTTCCAGAACTCAAGGCGATGGAGCAGACGGCCTCCTACACAGAATTGTCTTTAAAAGCTCTGAGTTTTATTCACACCTTCAACGCAAGTTAATTTGCTGAAATAACTCCCCCCGATTTCCTTTCCACTCAGTGTCTCCCCCCTTTTTCAATCAGTACTCTAAAGGTCTATCAACGGCAAAAAGGAAGATATAAATGAAAGAGTTATTGTTGAAAGAGGTAGCGACATTAAGCAACGCGGAGCTGGGAGCACTTTGTACGCACCTCAATGTTCAATATCGCCAAGGTGAGCCGATGGTGAGCGATGAATGCTTTGACCAAGTGTATATGCCAGCCCTTGCTCAGCGCCTACCAGACCATCCGCTCATTGTGTCCCCTCAGAGTACCTTGCAAGGTAGTAAAGGTCGTGTTGCTCATCCAAGCCCGATGTTATCGACAGAAAAAGCGTACACAGAAGATGAGGTGAAGGCATTTGTCGCTCGCTGTGAAAAAGCGGCTAGAGAGCTGTCAGTAGATCCCACAACTCTGCAATATCGCGTCATGGCAAAGCTTGATGGCATTGCAGGACGTTATAATGCTGCCGAGCAACAATTAGTCACGCGTGGTGATGGCGCATTTGGCAATTGCATCAGTCATCTACTGCAAGATGGCTTGGTCATTCAAGGAAATGACAGTGAAAACGGTGTGGGTGAGGTTGTCATGCCGACCGAATACTTCGAGCGACATTTGTCAGAGCATTTCGCACACCCTCGAAACTTCGTTAGTGGCGTCGCAAGTTCCGACAATTACAGTGAGTTTGCACGCCAAGCATTAACCGATGGTGCAATTCACTTCGTGTTATACAGAGATATGCCACATGTGGTGGTTGATGGACCACAACTTGTCGGTTCTCTTCAAGAGCTGGTGGCAGAGATAAAATCGACGACAGTGTATCCAATTGATGGCACGGTCATTGAGGTCATGGGAGACGAACTTCGAGCTTCCATGGGGCATACAAGTCATCATCACCTATGGCAAGTGGCAAAAAAAGAAGTCGGTGAGACCAAAGACGTTCTAGTGACAGGTATTGATTGGCAAGTAGGCCGTTCAGGACGCGTTACACCGGTCATTCTCATCGAGCCGACCGAACTCAGTGGCGCGGTGATTTCTAAGGTGTCAGGGCATCATGCCGCGTATGTCCGTGACCATGGTATTGGCATAGGTGCTACGATTCAAATTGTGCGTTCTGGGGAAGTGATCCCCACTCACCGAAACACCACATCACCTGTAGAAGCCCAGCTTCCTAGCCACTGTCCGTGTTGCCATGAGCCGCTAAGTTGGAAGCAAACGTCTCAAAATCAATCACAGACATTCTTGGTGTGTGAGAATCTGCACTGCGAAGCCCAAAGTGAATCTGCGATACGCCACTTTTTCCGTACCATCCAGTGTGATTTGTTTGGGGAAAAATCTGTCTCAAAACTCGTGGAAGCGGGTTATACCCATGCTGAACACATTCTCACAATGGATAAGCAAGATTTCATTAACGCGGGGTTTGGCGCAGGCCAAAGCAAGAATTTTGTCGATGAGATAGCGCGAGTACGACGTGAGCCGTTGGCTGATAATCTACTGCTTGGTGCGTTAGGTATCTCCAAATTGGGACGTAGTGCCAGTGCAAAAATCTTGGCACATTACAAGATCACGGATTTAGACGGCATTAGCGCAGAACAGATTGAGGCCATTGATGGATTTGGCTCAATAACGTCAGTGAGTATTGCCAAAGCTCTGAAAGAGCGAGCGGCACAATTAACCCACTTGTTGTCGCTCAACTTCAACTTAACCCACCAGCAAGACAGCGCAGCCGATGGAACAGGATCGCTTTCTGGTATTCATATCGTGTTTACAGGCAGTATGAGCGGGTCACGCGATGAAATGAAAGCCGATGCGAAATCCAAAGGGGCAAATGTCCAATCTAGCGTGAACGGGAAAACCCAAATCTTGTGCTGTGGTGAAAAAGTTGGACAGAAAAAGCTCGATGCTGCGACCGCGAAAGGGGTTGAGATCATCAGTGAGGCTGAGTATTGGGAACGCTTCGCTGCATAACATGTCATTGAGTGACAAGGCGTCGATGATGGTGCGAGTTTGCTGTGCTATCGTCGGCGATTTTCGTTGCCCGACAGTCAAGACTGACAGCGAATAAGGTTGTTTTGACTGAGCCTGAATGACCTTGAACTGAGCGCTAAAGGGTCATCCTCCTTCTCCCCCCGTTTTCCTTGAGCGTGATTTTCTCCCCCCAAATTGCTTGCGTAGTCTGATAGTACATCCACAAAACAAGGGCATCATCATGGGAATCGCAATCTTTAGTCGCAAGCAAGTGGAAGAACTTGTCCAATTCTGTAAGAAGCACAATAAGCCTCAGTTTTTCCTTGCTAAAGATCAGGGGTTATATCTCGGTCAAACCGTTGGTAGCCACAAAACGAATGACTTTCAGAACAACGTTCAATACGCAAAAGGGTGTGACCCTAAGCTAGATGATGAGCTGTGGTGGGATAACTCAAGAGACATCGCAGGTGGCGACGATTTCGGTGAACACCTTCCTTTAGAAATGCTAGAGGAGCCACTAACTGACGACTCTTGGAAGACGTTTAAAGTAAAAATCACTGAAACCGAACTGACGTTCATCGTCGAGTAAATGGGGAGTGGAACATGAAGTATTTGACTCCAGAAGATGTGGCGACCTTGGTCGCTACTCTACTCATCAAACCCGAGTTACTGGGATGCTTTGATGAAAGCGGTCAACATGCCGCATTCATGAAAGATATTGGTGAAGTCGTTTCGAACCATTGCGGGGGTGAGGTGGCGACGGTTACGCACGGAAAAGACAACCAAGCGAACCGACTCGCAGTGGCTCCCAATGATTGTCTACCGAGTTTCTATCAAAACGTTTGGTCACCCTTTGACGTTGTAGGTTGGGAGTTCATGGATGTGGCTCAAGAGTGCGATGGTGGATTGAATATCGAAATGGGTGAAGAACTGACCCCCGACCAAATTCAAAATCTTCGCGTGAAAATGAGATCGCTTATTGCTCCATCGGACAACGTTCGCTACGAGTACGAACACAAAATGGTGGATTGGCGAGTTATTGAGGACACGCCAGTTGAAAAGAACGGTGATGATGTCCCTTACGTTGTCACGACCCGACTGGGTAATCAGCCTTCCATAGAGATGTACCCAGAAACGGAAGAGCAACCCACGTTTGGGTTTATCTGTGAAATCAATCATGGCGTCCCCGCGCTACACATCGACTTGGGTGGTGACAGTTTGCTCCACCTTCATGCTACAGGCGATGGATTAGTGCTGGTGTCTGATAGCGGTACACGTTTTGAGCACGCCCCGCCATCACGACACAGTTACCAAGACCCTAACGCGCTTATTGTCCGTTATTGATTCTGGCTGCGCTGTCAGTTGGCGGCGCGACTTTTGAAAAGGTAGGAGATAGCTATGTTGCAGATACTCTCAGAGCACAAAGCTCAAGTTACCGCAGAGCGTCTTGGACTTATCAAGATTGACCTCTTGATTGACCGTATCTGTTCAAGAGGGGAGCGTCGTCGGAAAGATTTTCTAGAGACGCAATGCAACCCAGCAATTTTTTTCGGCAATCCGATGCAGTTCTGGTTGACTCCTTTAGAAGTTAAAGTCCTACACCGACTTCGACTGGCTCAGCAGTTCTTCGACCACCGTGCTTTGGCTAGAGCAAGAATCAAACAGCGTCGCGCCCTGCGCCGCATGGAGAAACGATGATGAGAGATGATATTGCCGCTGTAGAAACAGCGAAGGAACTCGGGTTTAAGGTGGTGCGCACAAGCAACCGAAGCCGCATTGAACGCAGTGAATATCATATAGGCGACCCTATTCCACACAATCCATTGAGCTTTGAAATTGGTCGCATCGTGGTTTGGCAGGTGCGTGGAGGTTGGCATTTTGCAGAACTCATTGATGGACATTACACCAATCATTCTCAAGTAATGAACTTATCGTCATGCCTTGTCCTTGCTAGTCGTGTTCATCAAATAACATTAAAAGAGGTAAATGTATGACCCTGAAAAACATTACAAGATTTATCACTGATGACCTCAATTATCGAGTGATGCAAGCCTTGAAGGCTGGTGGAACGTACAAAGCAGAGGAAGTTATGCCACGTATTGAAGAGAGCATGACGATTGAGCAGGCCACTGTCTTTTGGGCGTTCTTGGAGTGGGTTCATAGTAATGGCAAGAAGTTTAACCGAACCACAATTTATGGCTTGATGTTGGAGTTCTACGAAGAAGCAGCGGATAGTAATGTTAAAGCCTATATCGATGGAAAGATAGTTGAGATCGACTTAGACAAAATAACGCTGGTTGAAGTGCAAGTGACCGATTTTAAACCCCGAAATTCAAAGTCATAGATTGATGTCGTAGTTTATTTTGGCGGTGCGTTTAACTGCAACGACGCATCGCCTTTTTTCTCCCCCCGAATCGCTGAACACACATTTTCTCCCCCCAAACAGAAGCCTTACTCTGATGTCAGAGCATTCGAATTCGAGTTAGTGAAAGAAATAACGTCTCTTAATTCAAAAACGAACCTCTACTGTTCGATATGCTCAACAGACACAGTGCCATAGGAGAAAACCCGATGAAACATTCATTATACGACGCCCAAGGAAACGAAATTCCACCACGACCTACGTGCGACGATTCGCTCATTAAACAATCAGTGATGAGTCTACTCAGTGAGGGAAAGTTCACCTTTGACATACCAGTCGGTCAGCATGAGTCTTTTGCGGATGACATTGCGAAACATGCGTCACTTGATTGTGATGAGTATGAATTGTCTAAGGAAATGGATAACGAGGGCTGGGCGGTCGATAAAAATTTTGTAGAAGATATGTCTTTGATCAACGGTGAAGTCAGTTATCGCCTTCGTAATGCGGTCAAGGAGTGGTTTGCTCAGTACAATCCAGTTCCTCCGTTTGAGGTGGGTACGGTCATATCTATAGGCTACAACCGCATGGGTAAAGGTTGTGGTGAGATAACAGGCATTTACGAACATCAACCAGCTAAATATCTTGTACGCCGTGATGGTCAGAAAGATGACGATAACAGCCGCTTACTCATCGCATTTGAAGAAGCGTCAGCTTATATCGAAAAAGCCTCTGCCTAAGTATTAACCATGCGTCTTAACGATAGGGCGCATCATTAATACCTACCCCCATACCCCACACGGAGAGACCTAGAATGTCATTGCGTTTAATTCATATTGAAAATTTGCAACTCTGGATCAATGAGAGAGAAGGTTCCGACCTTACCTTTAATCAAGTTCAACATTTTGTTCAAGAGACTTCGCTCGATGATCTCTTTGCCATGGTAAAAGGTACCCAGACGGGAGAAACACCTGTCCTTGCGAACGAGGTATTGGCCGCATGTGAGGGTGTTCAATTGTCATCGATAGATCCTGAGTGTGAGCCACTGATTCAAGACCAATTGGCGTCCATTTTACTGAGCGTAGGAGAATGACCTATGAGCCATCCATCAAAAGAGTACAACGAGCTTTGGGCTTGGTTTAAGGACGCGTTTCGCTTGAATCAATTGATTGAATCGCTACCTGATGAGTCCATCTCTGATTTCGATTCACGAGAGGTGATGGCTGAAGGGGTATCAAGCTTTAAAAAGGGGACAGAAAAACATCTTGCGGTTATCAAAGCAAAGTTGTTGGTGTTCAATGAGCACAAGACTCCTAATGGAAGTGAAGGCTTTAGTGTATGGCTAAACTTTGTCGACGTTCCCGTTGTGCACCTTCCCCAGCTTATAGAGGTTTGGTCGCAGCACATACCGTCAGGCAATGCTCGTGAGTACGTCATGCACATCGACTTTAACAGTGGAAGTCATGCTTCAGTGTTTATTGAAAAGTTCCACCTTGTGGACAAGGACGACCCAAAGTTAGAAGTCCTCATGGTACTTAAGAATGTACTGGATGAGATGTTGGCAGGCGATTATAACCTATTGCATTTCTGACAGGTTATCGATGTCAATGAACGATATACAAGAATGAGCGCTAAGCAAAGCGCTCATCTTTTTGATCCCCCCGTTTCGTATATAGCACGACGTGCTCCCCCCAAATACGATCGCTACTATGAACGTATGTCACGAGATAAAAGGAAATCGGCAATGTCTGAACGCAAAGTTAACCTGTGGGTTCTAAAAAATGACAACTGGCAACAAGTGAATGTTAACTCAATGACTTTGAGCGAGGGTGAAGACCTAAAGCGTGATTACGAGAGAAGCGGCATTTCATTTAAAGACATTGAATTGAGAGACGCAGGAGAAACCTTAATGGAAAAGCTTCACGTCAAATGTACTTGTGGTCGCGATGAGAAATTGACCGAGCAACAGGCTGATGATTTGCCGTGGCAAGAATCTGAAAAGGTGAACTGCCATTGCGGTAAGGCACTACCACACAAAGGTCACGGCAAGGTTGGAAACTTCGGCACTGCTTGGGTTAGTGAGTAGATAGCGTGAACCATAAGCTTTTATAACTTCCGAGATACAAATACAAGGAGACTCAACCATGTCTAATCGAGATGGCAAAGGAGCGAAGAGACGTCGCGGCCAAAAAGTGTCGCATTCTAAGCGAGGTGATCTTTGTCCACGTTGTCGCGAGAACAAATTAAAAGCAATGTACCCTTCGTTTCCACCAAAGCCTCATATGAAAGATTACGCTTTTTGCGAAAATCCCCGATGTCGCTTTAGCAATTTCTAACAACAAGAACGAAAGCATTATGAGAAACAGCAAAGTTAAGCAGATGATTTGTAGTGTTGAAATATATCGTCGCAATGGCTGTCTTCCTGCAAAGTACCAATTCACCTACAAGGATGGTGAGTTCGGATATTGGGTGCACCTGAAAACTGGCTGGTTTTTTAGAGCTGTGTATCTCGGTTGTGTCTCTGTGACTGCCGACCAACTAACCAAAGGTAGGTTCGAATCATGAAATTAAAAGAACGTGACCCACGTATCGCACAGAGAAAAGGGCACTATCACTCGATGGCTGAATACCTTCGACTAAAGCATCAATTTGAGGCTTGCCACCAGCCTGTAAAGAACGGCAAGTTTCATAATCTTGCAAAGAAATTGGAGTCATCGCTACCTCGGGGGTTAAGAACCGCTGGTGGCTTACTAACTACTGAACTGCTGCTTGAAATTATCAATGACGAGAAGCTTCAAGAAGCGGCGCTGAAAAGCTAACTAACGAGGCAAGGACGATGGCGACAATTAAATACCTTCCGACGAGAGAAATAAAACCTGTCGTGAACTTAATGGTTGAACGGCACAAGTTTGGCGAACTGAGCTTTCCTGATTCGCAAACTGCTACTTCTGAAGATATAGAAGAGTCGCTGTTGCTTCTTAGTTACGGGATAAACCCAAACATAACAATGATGGACAAGCGAGATGGTAGTTCCGTTATCTTAAACGGAAATCGATTCATTAGAGCTGTTATTGAGTATGTGAGTGATCTGCACGTTTATCCAATTAATGGCCACCTTGAATCATTTCAAGGGAAACGGTTTAGTGAACTTACGCGCAGCGATCAACGAAAAATCCGAACGGCTGACTTAACTATCACTATTTGTACTGAAGAGTCAGGACTTTTTTCTGATCTATCCAAAATTGCACAGCGCTTGAGCTGATGATTTTCCCCACGTACTTTTTTGACAGTGAGGCATTATGCTGAATAAAGAATATAGAGCTATCGCAGTTGGTCTAGCGAAATTTGATTTTGACCATCATAAGGACTTCGGCAATAAGTCACTAAGCCATCAAGCGGTTTCTGAGGTTTTCAATGCGTTACACCCAACCGATGCTGAGCAATGCGCCCACATCAAACGATACGAAATCATGTTTGACGCTTACAACGAGGAGCTTGCCCGTCTTCATGCAGCGGCCAGAACGCCACTGGAAGTTGCCAAAGAGAATCACACTCAAGAAGCATTAGGCGCGAAGCTGCTTTGAGTGCGGTCGAGCAAGTAGGCCATTACACGGCGTTGCTACTTAGTTAGAAGCGCAGCCAGAATAAGAAGGCTCTTTTTTTTTCTCCAGGCCACGTCGCTGGTGGCATGTTCGATGTGTCCTTTTATTGTCATTCAAGGACACTGACTTGGGCTATAGTTGTCGCCAGGGGATGTTAGGTCAATTTCTTTGCTTGAAGTGGTGTTGCGATTCAGGCTAAGACATTCAGCGTACAGCAATGAGCAGTAGCACCTCGATGTTTAATGCCCCCCGTTTTGCGATCCGTCGACTCGCTCCCCCCAATTCACGGCTCTATCTTAATCCTTACTGATAAGAACGATGTAAGAAGGTGAATGATGATGAGCACTCTCTCTATCTCTGTCCCAACCATCTGTACGAAACGACGAAAGGTCACTAAGTATGCTGATGGCAAAAGAAAGATTCAATACAGTAGCAATATCCTACGCGCAATCGGTTTTGAACCCGGTACGCGGCTGATTGAGAAACCATTGGAGTCTGGCGGGTATTCAATTGAAGTTGCAACTTCCACTGGCAATCCGTTAATGATGGCGACCAAGAAGGTTTACGAGCGAGAGTATAAACGACGTCGTAATAACCCGTTTGAAAGCTATATCGAATCCACTTCACAAGCTGTACTCAATACCATTGATAAGTCATGCGATTATGTCCACCTGACAATGACATTTGGGAAGATCATCGTCAAAGAGGTGAAGGATATTGTCGCCGAACGCATAACAAAGTTATTGAATAGCAAAAATCCGTTTACCGTCTTTAGTGCATTATCCTCGGGAGTCGATGCTCACGCAGCCCAATCGGTGGGGTTTGAGATAGTGTCAGCCCTTGACTACCGACCACAGGAAAGCCGAGACAAACAGGATTTTACCGAAACAGGCATGCTGTCATTCCTTCACAATGTCACTGGTGTAAAACACTTTTTTAATGAAGATATTTATGAAGTATCTCCTGAGATGGTAGCGCACTTCACTCGGCACTCTCCCAGTTCCCTATTGACGCTTTCACCTCAATGTGATGATTTTTCGGTCGCTAAATCAAAGTCCCTCAAAGACAAAAGCTTTGAAGATTTGAGCTCTACGCTCGATATGCTTGTCCCTTGTCTGAATTTCATTCGACGACTTCAGTTCCCTATGATTCTGACCGAAAATGTCCCCGGTTTTGGAAGTTCAGCTTTGGGGCAGGTTTGGGATCTCCAATTACGTCGATTAGGTTATACGACCTACCAAGCAACACTCGACCCGCTTGAACATGAAGGCAGGACATCGAGAAAGCGCTTTTATCACTTTGCAACGTCACTTCCGGTAAAATTTGCGTTTCCTGACCCTACAGGTAAGGCAAAACTCGGGGTATGGGAGAGTCTGATTGAACCGAGGTTAGAAGACTTTAGGGATGTTTCACATTCAATCAGTATTCAGAAAGGTGCAGCGAGTGGCAGGTTACGAACGATCACTCCAGAAAAGGCCCACAGCCCTTCGATATTAAAAAGTCAGCTTAGAATGTGTAAAGATAGTGTGGTCATCTCAACGCCAGATGGACGATATTTGTGGCCTGATGAGAAGTTGATGAACGATCTAATGGGTATACCAGATTCATTCAGCCATGACATCTCCAGTACTACCATCGCCTCAGAAATCATTGGGCAATCCGTGGACTACCCGCATTATCAGCGCATTCTACAAGCCATAAAATCTCATTTGAGCGCCTTTTTGGAACAGCAGGCGTGGCCAATGGCAGAAGCAAGTTAACTCGCCCAGTCGTGTGGTTTGACTGTCAGTCATTGACGATGACAAAGAAGCATAGGGGAGTAAGCTGCTCCCCCCGTTTCGGCTGGGGCTTTGTCGCTCCCCCCATTTCAGTTTTGTAATCTAACCCTATCGAAATTGAGAGGGTTACCATTATGTACTTTGATTACTTAGTGTTAGATATGCTTGCTGTTTTTGCTGTGAAGATTGTGCTTAGCTGTCTGCTTATGTGGAGAACTGAGTACATCACAGGACGTGACATCGATTGGGTCATCAACGGGCAACATTTTATAAAGCACACTTTAAAACCACATTATCCTCACCTCTACATTGCGCATCGCATCTGTGCGCATTTGGAGGGCATCTGCTTGATGGCCATCATATTGTCGACCATCGCCTTCTTGACCCTTGGAATTTAAGAGGGCTAGGTATGAAGTTAACGAGTAAACAAGCGCGTCACATCTGCACGAATCCTAAAGCACATATGGACTTTGTTCTTCGTGGCGCGGTGCCATCAGAAAAGCCTGCTCCTATGACACCCTTGCGACAGCTGATTGAGAGCATTCCAACGTCATTGTGGCGTGAGTATCAAGGCATTCGCTTGTCACCTGAAATGGGCTTTAACTGCTCATTCCAATTTCGAAATCTACACCAACTCTATAACTGGTTAGGGGGTGGTCAAACCCTGATTGGCAACAAGAGATTGCCCTATCAGTCTTACCTCAATAGGCGCGTAGTTCATGTTTCATTGGAGACATTGCAAGGTCATTGCGTTAAGTACGCGACAGTCTCTTTAAAGAGATGCTGAAGGGGTTGAACAGATTAGATGGCGAAAATAGCCCCTCTAATCCACATATTCATTGCCTGACATTGATACGCTGATGTAGGTGGTAAGGAGAAAGACATGGCTGCTTATGTGATTGAACGATGTGACTCAGCGGAAGTGAAAGCGGAATTCAACGAAGCCAAAAAGGGCTTGTGGAGTTGGAGTTGGGATCGTGGTCCGGCATTGTTTGAGAAAGACAGCGATCAAGAAGCGATAGAGTACTTTCACCGTTACAAACGTTACTTTTCGGATAAAGCCTATCGACTGTTGACGTTCCCGAGCGGTACAACGCTCGCGGCTTTGAATACCCAAGATGTCAGCCAGTTCAATGAAATTGAAGGAGAAGGACATGATGTCACTATATAACGTAATCCGTTTGCACATCGCTGAGTTATATGAGAATGAGCAAGAGCTCAAGGCACTTCAGAAAGAGAAACCCCATTACAAAGAGTATTTTGCCGCGAAATTGGATGGTGTTATGCAGTCTCGCATCAAACTCGAAGTTGAGCTTGAAAAGGCAGGGTATGAACGCCCTGTGCGCATTGATGGCTATACCGATACCGTGGTTAACGAAGATTCTGTCGTGATCGAGAATGGCAGAGTTGTCTCAGAAAGACATTAAAGGAGAGAGAAACATGTATGTATGGGAGCACGAAAATTGGACATATGACTACGGCAGACCACTAACGGTAGGAGATAAAGTCAAGGTCACCAACAAGTCTAAATTTAGCGATCTAATAGGGGGTGAATTTTATGTCACGTCGCTCTCTTATGATGATGATGGGCTGAAAATCGGAATCAATGATGGTACCGATAGTTCCAGTACAGCTTATGACGGCCTTCGCATTGATGATTTAGCCTCTGTACCGTAAGGAGATACCCCATGACACAACATGTGTTCACCACCGAAACGCACTCGGTTTTTTGTGGCTATGATCGGCCATTGCAAGGCTTCTTTCTCGTTATCGAGAAATTAGGCGGAGAAGATATTCCCCTGTATAGCAACTTGGATGAAACCGATCCGACTCTGGTTCATCCAAAATCATTCGATCATTTTGCGAATGTCTTGGAGCAACATGCTATCGAGATCCCTGATGGTTTGATTGCTGCGCTCAATGACGATCTTAAGCATAACCGAGGGAATGGCTTGACGAACTGGGATAAGTCCGTCCATTAACCAGTGAGGTGCAGGCTGTCATCGTCTGCACCCTTTAAATTCAAGGAATGACCATGAAAAAGCCTGTCGTTATTATTAACTGTTCAGCAAAAAAGCTTGCAGTTCCTGCGATGGCCGCAGACCTGTATTGCGACCCCAATTCACTCAATCATATGGTTAACAAGCACCTAGGTCGGGCGGGTGGCGATTGTGCTGACGTACTTATTTTGTCTGCCCACTATGGTTTGATTTCAGCGCGTGATGAGTTAGCTCCCTATGAATCAAAGATGCCGAGTGATGATGCTTCCATCGAAGAGTGGGTAGGGCAACACAAACGTAGGTCTCTTGCTGTTCTGAATGAGACCCTAGATGGACGAGATGTCTTTGTATTGCTGACCAAAAACTACCTTAACGCCTTTTCACAAATCATTGAAGGAAGTCCAGTCTCGCAGCGCCTTAAATCAATGCGGGTATCCACGGATCACGTAGGGATATTGCAACTCAAAGGGCGATTAAAGCGAACATTGCTGCACATCAAAGGTGAGCCTATGCCCGAGGATTTGTCGCTTGTTCTGGGTTCGCAGGCGCGATGACCCGTTTTGAGTTCGACAATACGGCTTTTGGCGGCAATATGTATGCTGTCTATGAAGGAGAGCGAAAGTTCATTGTGAGTGTGAATTTCCCAGAGAGACTGTTCGGCCTGCTGCCAGAGCGCCCCGCTGATGATGATGAATTTGATCCATGGGAAATTCAGTGGGTAAGGTGTGAAAGTGTTACTGAGGTGTATGTTCCTCAAGTTATCCAGTTCAATCAATAACCCCAATCAATCAAAACCCATCCCCCCGTTTTCATTAACCACGATTTTCTCCCCCCAGTTTGTCTTAGTAATCTAACCCTATCGAAACAAAACAATCTTTAGACGGGGTGACACCATGGCAGCACTGAAAGTATTTGAATTGACTCGTTGTTGGAAAGACCCAAGAGGGCGCTATCTAATTGCTGCAACGTCGAAGACTGAAGCTGCGAAGCTTCTGGGGTGCAGTCTTTATCACCTTTCTACCTATTCGTATGTGCTTGATGCAGATCACCCAGAGTACAAAACCGCTATGTCAAAACCAAAGACGCCATTTAAAACGATGGATGATCGAACACCCTTTCAACCTTTATAACATCTGATAAAAGGAGCCACATCATGGCACGAACCAAAGTTCATCACTCTGACGATGCCTGTCACATCCTGATCAAAGGCGATAAGCGTAATCCCGAGCCGACGTTGCATGTGATTCAGTTTCCGGGTGGGAAAGTGGAAGTCAGCCGTTGTTCAGATGGCAGTTATTACACTCATATCCATGTCAATGAAAGCGCCGATATCATCGATTCTCGCGTTGATTATCCCTTTGAAATCGCACGTCAGCGCGTAGATGACGGACTGGGGCCAATCCCAACAATCGACCAGTTTGAACACATTGAAAAAATCGCTATCAAGATTAATGGTGCCTATGAGTCGAGTGAGACCCTGTAGCCTCTGAATTAACCCCGCGCTTGGCTGGTGGTCGAGCGCTAATCAAACAAGGAGGTCATGATGAATACTGTCATTGTCCGACCACTAACGGAAGCTGAAATTAAGCGATTTGAAAAGGCTGAAGCCCAAGAGAAGAACATCGCTCAAACCTATGGTCCGTATAGCGAGCACGATTCAATTCGTGAAGGTATGTGGATCATGAAAACGGGTCAGTTTGGCCACTCACACTTTGATTAAACGAGGTTCACTATGTCACACAGTATCCAATCGAAACTAACGGAACTTGGGATGGATTCTGAGCATCTTGATGCCGTGGTAGACCATGCGGCGCAAATTCAAGTGTCTCGCATCAACAATGAAGGTATGGAAGCGCAGCTCCGATATTTAGAGCAGCAAGGCTATTCTGAAAACGAGATCCTTGCAGTGATAGCCAGCGTTGAGGCGGCGCAGTAACCATTTGGCCCTGCTTAATTGCGGGGCACTTTATCGAGCAGGAGCGACTATGAGCGGTATTTTATCTATAACTCATCCAGAGCTATCCCACACAGGTAAGCGGGTACTGATAGAACGTTACTTACAGCGATGCAGCAGCAAAAACGTCACGTATTCGTTTTCCGTCACTGACAACCAGTTAACGGTCTCTCCAGCATTCAAATCACAAGAAGCGTATGACCGCGTTGAATCCGGCATCTTGGAGATACTGTCGGACATGTGCGAGGAAATGGACAGTCGTGGCCGTGGTTGTTCTGACCACTACAACTGTTGCGACTGTGGTGGCGAGAACTGTGGCTGTCGCTACTGCTTCTCTTGCAATGCCTGTCACGAATGCCTTGGCGACGATGACGAGTAGGTCATTCAACGAACATCCACTAGAGGGGTACGACAATGCGATATCACGATACGTTAACGGCAAATGAGCAGCAAATTTGGAATACTGAATCGGTTTTCAAGCCAGTGTCAGAATGGACGGAAGACGACGGCCAAGCGCTCTTTTTTCGACTCGACGCCGGGGAACCACCACAAGTGACATCCCCAATCTCCAGTGATTGGGACTCTTCGTACTTTACGCATTTCATGGCTTTGCCAAACGAGTTGGTAAGCATTAACAAGTACCGGGAAACATGTATCAAGTCCGGCATTGAAACTGAAGTGGAAGCCTTACTGTTTGACCTGCCATCTCACGACTAATAAGCCTCCCCCCGTTTGATATCGGGGGTGATTTCCTCCCCCCAGATTGAATTGCAATACTGACCTTACTCAAGTCAATAGCAGCTTACATTGTGTGGGGTTCATCATGGCATTCTTTCATCAAGCTTTAGAGGTCTCAAAGGTAAGTGGATTTCGAATGTTCATGCAAGGCGTGTACGCAACGAGTCCTGCTCAAGCTGTGCATCAGTTGATGGCAATGCTTGAGGCCGACAAATACACATTAGAGTCGATTCCCTTTGATGGAGATGAGTCAATCATCGCACGCATCACTACGGGTGAATTTCGCGGTCTGTACGATGTGGAATACTCCCTTGCTAGAGGTGAGTTGACCTTACTTGAGCAGTTGTATTAGTCCTTTCAACACCACCAACCAACAATCAGTGAGGGTAGGGTTATGAGTCAGATATTGACGGTAGACGATGTATTAGCAGGCGAATTTCGATTTCAAACCATTTTACCGCAGTGGTCGAATGACGAAGTTCTAGAACAGTTTTTGGGTAGCCATGTTGATGAAGCAGATGGCTTTAGGTTCGATAATGTCGAAGGCACCTACGCCGAAGTGACGTTGCCATCTGGTGAAACCTTTGAAGTGCACGCTGGTGGAGCTGGAGACAGCTACAGTCATCTCATTACCTTTAAGTCACTCAATGACAGTGAAAACGAGACAGAACAGGTCACCTTCAATGAAGAATATAAAACCGTTGGGGTCTGCACAAATCACATGACCTATGAAGACAGCTTGGAGTTGTCTCGCATGGTCAAAGAAGATGCGTCAATGATAGCGGAAAGACCAACCGGCTTTTTCGTGAAGTTATACGAAGAAGATAATAAGCCGTACCCCAATCTGTCACCCGCCCTCAACGCCATTCTTTTATCGGCTGCAAAACAGGGTTATCGTTGTGTTGAGTTCGATGGTGATGCGTCAGAAGTGGATGGTGCGCCTAGCTTCGATTGGTAATTCGGTGTCCATGCACCTCATTCAAAACGTCAACGAGTAGCGTTGGCTTGTCAATGTCATGATGTAAGGAGTCACTAAATGAAGGCAGTGTTTATTCGCGGTTGGAGTGGTAGCGGTAAAACAACTATGGGAACTGAGATAGTCGAGCAAGATAAGGACAATACCCTGCTGATAGAAGCGGATCAGTATTTCACGAACGCGACAACAGGTCAGTACAGCTACAACCGAGATGAAATCAAAGACGCGCACAATTGGGCACGCATGAAAATGGCGAAAGCGTTACGCGACGGCTTTAATGTGGTTATTTGTAATACGTTCACCAAGCCCTTCGAAATGCGTGATTACTTGGAGGTTGCTCAGCGATTTGGAGCCGATGTACAAGTACTGCAAGCACAAGGTAATTATCAGAACGTTCACAACGTACCAGATAATATCGTGCAAATGCAGAAGTCTCGATTCGTCTCTCTCGACGCATTTATGACAGAACTCAACCTCGCGTAACACGTAGTGTACTCTGGTCGGTTGACGGCCATCGTGGTGAAGGACATCGTATTTATGATTCGATGTCCTTCTTTGCGTTTCTGGGTTCGCTAGAGTCCCATTGAGTGTCTATCGTCTCAGTTCGTGTCACTGGTTTTTTTGAACCAACATGGCATGAAAGGTTGTTGTACTATCAAGGGTAGAGATGACGGGAGGAATGGATGCTGACAAGGAAAGACATTGAATGCGCCACAGCAAGGGAGGGCGCATACCGGCTCTGTGATGGTAAGGGACTGTACTTGCACGTCAGACCGTCAGGAGCAAAAAGCTGGGAGTTTCGCTATGTCAAGCCGGTTACGGGCAAACCGACGTTTATGGGGTTAGGCTCTCTGACTCGGTGTGATCTTACAGAGGCGCGATATCAAGCAAAACGATACCGTGCGTTGGTCAAACAAGGAAAAGATCCCCAAATTCACAAACACGTCACCGAGTTGGATGCCTTAGCTATGCAGACGCTCTGTGTTAGACATTGTTTATTATTGTGTATTGGGCGTTTAAGGGAGACTGAGAACTGCCCTCTACTCGATCAAATGCAGCATTTTTTTGAGCGCGATGTCTTTCCTTTGCTTGGCGAAACACCAGTGTCGCAACTAACGAGTGCAATGTTGGCCAGTGCGCTTTTACCACCCCCTTCAGCAAGTGATACTGACATTGAGTCGGCGATAAAGAAAGCCCAACTCATGGTACAAGTAATGGACTACGCCGCGTCTTCTCGATTTATACCGGCTAACCCAATTTTGGATGTCGTCACGCTGATACAAAATCAGTCAAAGAGTCTGAACCCATAGCGTTTCCACAGACGGCACTTTGGGCCTAATGTCACCAGCTCTACTCATAATGCCGTGTAGGTTCATATCTTTGTCACCAGTCGCACTCATTAACGCCTTGTGTGATACCCCTACACGCTTCTCTATAGGGTCAACCCAGACTTATCCTTACTCTTTGATGTTCGTTTTGATTGTAGGAATTTGAGATGAAGACGATCGGTCGCAAGTCCCGGTTTGAGTCTTGTTTCTTCAATGCGGTCTACAAATTCGCTGACCTGCTCTTGGGTAAAGACATCATGCTTAAAGTGACGGATGTAGTGAAGCAAATCGGTCAGTTGCACCACTTTTTCGGGCATAGGACTGTTGAGTCGAGCGTTGCCTACAAAGACCACCAATGAATGAACATCCAGCGGCTCACACTTCAATAGTTTGATCACCTCATTGACGTGCTTTACGTTCTGGTAGAGTGGATTTTGCATTTTATGACGACGGCCTTTAACAACTTGGGTCCATTTCTTATCGTTTGGCTTTCCATGCAAGACGCCCGTGTAGTTCTTGGTCTCGATAACAAAGATGCCATACTTAGACAGCAAGATGTGGTCAATTTGTGTTGTCCCTCGGGGTGATAAAGGTAAGGTCACATCGTTTATAAGCTTATAATCTCCTTCTGTCAGATTTGAGAGTGCCGTGACCACCTTTTGCTCGCCCAGCATTCCCTTCTTCTTCTGACGATTCGGCTCCCCCAGTCGATACAAAGCAAAGATAGAAAAAACAACAAACAGCATTAAGATATACAAATCAGAGACAATGAACATTGCCCCGCCTACTACCATCTGAAGAATGTTCCTAACCGGCTCAAAAAAATATGCCGCAGCAACAAAGAAATACGCTGAGATGATTAGCTTCATTTTATCCTACCCCTAGAGCCCAAGTTCAATGAGGCTGACGGATTCTGGTTCAATACTTTCCACCTGCCATTCAGAAGATGGGGAGGGCAGACGCTTAAGTACGAGTTTGCTGGAAACTTCATAAGCGTCTCCCTTCTTAAAATCTCCATAGATAGATTGAATCGTCGTGAGTTGATGCGGCGTATGCAGTCGTCTTCCGAGCCTATCCTTTGCTCGTTTCATGGCAGAGAGGTCTTTTTGTGCCTCCGCTTTGTAGAGAACGGTGCTTACAAATTTGGTATCTGAAGCAAGGTAACCATCAACTTTAGTAAGGTCGGTAATAGCGAATGCATTCAGACCGTCGTTTTGTTGTAGGTACGACTGATGCGCGTCACTGATGACAGTTTGACTAGGTTCACCAAGACCGCAGCCAAAAAGAGAAAGGCTCATGATGGTCAAAGATAGCGCGTGTCTCATAACAGCTCCTCGTGTTTGCGCAATTCGGTTAGATGTCATTCCTTGATGTTTACTGTGAAGCTTATAGACCGACGATTTACCTGACCCTGGGTCTTTTCCCCAGCCCGGTCGGCTGGTTTTCTTTCGTTGTCATGGAATGAAAGTTACGTGGTTAATGGGTTGTACCCAGCGGTGAGACCCGGTACCAGGCTGGAAATTGGTGATGTGCTCTAAGTTGCTTGTCATTCACCGACATTGTGTATGTATTTCACATCGATTCCAAACCTGGGCCCACATCATCTCCGGGCACGCGGCAGTGTATTAGTTCAGTTCCAATTTTTGTTGTCCATGAATGTCCGTGACGGCTTTTGATACTACCTCGGCCCAGAAGTCTGAAGACAAGAGTTTCATCATAGAAAAGCTCGGTTTGGTGTAGTTCTGGATGTCGGAAACCTGATAGGTATCTCGTAGCATTTCACGGATTTCGTAATGGGTTTTGATTTCGTCAGCAAACCCGAGCTCCACTGCATCTTGCCCGGTCCAAATGTAACCGGTAAACAAGTCCGGGTTCTCTGTCGCGAGTTTGTTTCCACGTCCTTCAATGAGCGCGTTTTTAAACTCCACGTACAATGGGGCTAGCACTTCATTCTTAAGGTGCTTCACCGCCTCCGGGTTCTCAGGCATAAATGGATCGAGCAAGGCTTTGTTTTTACCCGCAGAAAGTGTACGACGCTCGATTTGTAAGTTCTTGATAAGTTTATCGAATCCCCAAGTGTCCATTCTCACGCCGACACTCCCAATCAGGGAATTACGGTGAGCAAAAACTTTATCTGCCGATGAACTCACGTACAGGCACGCCGATGCACACATCTCTCCAATGCTAAAGAAGACCGGCTTATTTGTGGTTTCCCTCATTGTCATTAATGTACGGTGAAGGATTTCTGCTTGTACCGGGCTTCCACCAGGGGAGTTCGCTTCAATCAATACTGCATGGGCTAGTGGATCTTCCATGGCTTTTTGGATGGCCTCAGATAATCGAGTGCCATCTGCTGTTGAACTTCCGCGAGTGACTTCACCCTCAAATTGGATCAAGGCAATGTGCGGTAATGGCATGTTGAAAAAATGAGCTCGATACATGGTATGACCGATGGCAAACAACACACCAAACACAATGGCTGACACCTTAATAAAGTTCAGTGTGTGATTCTTCTTGTACAAACGGGCCATGTTCCCGAGCTGACCTTTTAACGACGTAGTGGTCTCTTTCGTTGTCTCTCGACGACGCTTAAAAAAATTCATGTTAATACTCCATTCCCGGCGCTGGTTAAAAGCGCTGGTATTCACGAATGATGGTAGTGGTCAAAATGATGCTCATGGCAATAAATCCAAGCGGTAGGTATCTCCACCAGCCGCCGTCAATCAATGGCACTACAAGAAAAACCCAGAGAGAGAACACAATGATGGCCACTAATCGCCATGCGATAGACGCTAGCTTTATGTTGTGCTGTTTAAAATTGTGGGCACGTTTGCGATAGTTGTAATAGGCATCGCTTATAAACGCGAAGATGAGGACACTCCCTAAGAATATCCATTCGAACAGAACGTTTATTCTGACGATGCTCCGGTACCACCACATCTTGGTGTTATCCACCAGACGCTCTGTCATTCCGCCAATGAAAGTGGCGGTTTTATTCTCAGGGTCATTATTGATGTACAGCTTATCGATGCTGTTAGACATACCCGTATCGACCATGCTGACTTTGTACCAGCGGTTGATACGTTCGAACAGTTCATCTGATTGGGCTTGAGTCAGTTGTCCCTGCACGATGGTGACTTCCTCAACAACCGCTTGCCGGAACTCGCTGGCAGGTAGCCCAAACCAGCAGTACAGTAGAGATAGAAACCAAACTAGAAAGCCTGCTTGTATCCATGGATTTCGAAATTGGTGTTTATCACCGAGCAGGGCATCATTGCCCTGATCAATGAATGACTGTGTATCATGTGCCATGCCTACGCTCCCAACACCAGTTCTGGCGTTTGAATTAGCTCGATAATTCTGTGCTTGCTTTGGTCTTCACTGGTGTATGGCAAGATCCCCAGTGAATGGAAATCGGCTCTAGCGAACAGCTTCGGCAAGATGAGAATCACCGATTGTCGGCATCCCTCTAGCTGCTCGTTATCCAACTGTTGGTCAATGATTTTGACCTTACGCACGCGAGATGAAGACACAAACTCATGAAAGGTTTGTTGTAGTGGATCCCAAATGATCTCATAACCCACTTTGTTCTCATCAGCCGTCACCATATATCGATACAGGTCAGTGCATCGCTTAATGACGACCAAGCACACTTGCTTAAACGCCACTTCTTTCCCGTGCTCTGGGTAGTAAGCGTCCCACGCTTCAACCATGTCATTGAGGGTCTTGTCCAGCAGTGAGTAATCCGGGTTACTAAAGTCTGCCGGGATGGCGTCACCAAAGAACTTAACCAAGCGCAATTGGATTTCTCCCAATGACGGCCAAATCTCAGACTGGGCAGACAGGGCGACAGAGGTTTCTTTTTCCAACTTACTTAGCAAGTAACTGCTCGGGGAGATTTGCTTGATGGCCGTTGGTTTGTAAAAGTACGATAAATCGTCTTGTTTCATATCAATGTCCTTATCTTGGCTCGACAGGCAATCGAAGCAATGTCTTCGACCCGTTAGAAAAACTACAAATGGCCTGCAAGTTCGGTAATGCAGATACCATGAATGGAGGGAATAGGGGGCGCTCTAGTGTAGATTCACGCATACCAGAGCCGGCGTTGTATGACCCTATGTTGTCTTGGGTAGATGCTGAGTTGCTAATCATTTTCTGATATTGAGCAAGGTCGGCAGCACCTATTTTTTCGGAGACATATTCTCGTGTGATTTTGCCTTCACATCGAAGAGCAATGGTGTTGGCACACAGTTCTGTTACTCGGTCAGCTGTTGCTTGTGAAGTTTTCTCAACAATATCTGGCAAGCTTTGTGTGGCCAGCGTCAGCTCGTATTTTGACTGTCTACCGATTGCTAATAAGTTCAATATCATGTCATTCAACGCGTTGTGCGCCTCATCAATCATGAAGCAAACTTGAGGCTCATCTCCGGTGCCGTAGTTATAACGCTCAGCTGACGCGGCTGATGTAGAAGCTGCAATCAAACGGGAAATGGTACCCGCAATCAGTGGGTCGGTTAGACCATCCGTTGCACAGTAAAGCACCCCACCGGTATTGGCGATTTCATCGATATTTACGACGCGCTGTTTATCATCCGCTAGGTCGTTTAAGTCCGGGGACAATAGGGTGTCCAGCGGAGACGAGCAAAGCTGTTCTAAGATAGAGTTCAATGAACCGGTCATCTTACGCACCTCAGCTGGCGAGGTTCGATAGGCATCAATGACACCAGATAGCTGCGAACACGGATGGTCTACTGCCATGACGTCGACATAGTAACCGACCATTTTCTCAAGCCAGCTCGTGCCTGCTTGTGAATTAATTCGTGCTTGTAAGGAGTGCTTCCAGTCTTCTCCAGCATGATTTGCAAAGTATTTCTCACACGTTTGCTCGCAAAGACGGTCAATACCTTCACGTAGGTAGTAGTAAAGCGTTGATAGCGTGAGTCGCTGGCCAATGTAATTCGCAGCTTGGAAAATTTGGTTCGAACGTTCAAAACAGAAGTTCTTAAATGTTTCACCTTCACTACCGCCCGTTGGGATACATTCCACGACACGGGTAGACAGTTCGGTGATGCGGTTATAGTTACTCATTGGGTCAATGGTGACCGATTCGCTAGGACGAGCTGGGGCGAAGTAGTAGAACTGGTCACCTTTACCTTGGCGCTCCATTTCTTCCTTAAGGCCATTTTTAAGTTCCGGCGTATTCTTAGGGTCAATGATCAACAATAGAACCTTTTCACCAGACCAAAGTTTGTTCAATGCCATCAATTTCAACAACGTGGTCTTCCCAGCCCCCGGCAGACCCACAATCAATGTATGAGCGCGACCAATGTTCTTACTCGGCGCGACCGGCTGTTCATCTCCCAGTGCCATTAAGTATGGTTCCCCACCAAGCTCTTCATTGAGCTTCGGGTTATAGGGTATGAACTTCCGCAAGAACACCGGGACTTGATGCTGACGACGGGCACTCGGTAAGGCGTTAACCGCATACATGTTGACTGCATGCTCCGGTCCCCAGTCATACCCGGTACCTAGATACATTTTCCCTTTTTTTGTGTATTTCATTGCCCGACGCCGAGTTTGTTCCAGCGACTCAATGACCAGCGAGTTAGAACACAGCTTCGCCTGGGTCTTCATAATCGGCCAAGCTTCGGCTGAGCGCTTGATGCCCATCCCTAGAGAAATAGTGGTACCCAAACCTGTCAGCAACATGGAGTCGGGGACGTTTGTATTAGTCAGTAGATGATTGAGTGTTTGATATCCACCCGTGACAGCGAAAAAACCTGCTGAAGCAAACCAAGACTGGGCTTGCTTGATTTCAAATATCTCTCGGAAATAGTTTTCAATTTGCTCAGAGATGGCATTTTTTTTACTTTTAAACATTGATCACCCCATCGTTATCAAGGGATAGCTCTTTAGCTAGCTTCGATTTCAATATCAGCATTTCGTGTTGTGCCGTGACTTTGAGTTTTCCATGGAAAAAATCAGGATTGGCCATACGACCTTTGCGACCCAGGTTGTAGATGTATCGCGCTTGTTCAATGAGTAACTTCCCGTCAATATCAAGAAGCTCGGCGACGGCAAGATACATCTCTTTGGAAATCGTGATGTAGTCGTCAGTGTCTAGGCCCAAGGTGGTTTTTGGCTTGTAGGACTCTGACAATTTGTCGAGGTATGTCGTGTCATCAAAGTTAGATTCAATCGCCGTGAGTACCATGCCAAGCCAATGCTTGTTCACGTACAGTGAAGGACGTTGTTGCACCTCAATCAGTGAATCGTTATCAGCATGGATTTCAGATAGGCCATAGGCAATGACATAACAAAGCGTAATGAGCTCATCAGTCTTCACGCTGCGCAGTCGGTCCGTGGCTCGGTGCTCTGCATTCACATGAGTGTTCGATTTTGCTTGGTTGACTGGTTTCTTTGGTTTGAATTTTGGCACCGGTGATGACGTATCCACGCCACCAGCCGATGATTTACCCAGTGCCACACTCCCGTTGTCATTCTCGGACAGCGAATTATCTGAAGCTGAATGCGTTTCATCTCCAACGGAACCAGGGGACACTTGCCCGTCATCCATATTATTAAAGGCGATTTGACCTTTAGGTGACGTGTCAGTCTTTGATTGTGGCTTGTCTGGATTGGCGTTGATATTGATGCCAGCCCAACAATTCTCATCCACCGGCATCGTTGGCTCTGAACTTCGCTGGTTGTCAGGGGAGATATTCATACCATCCCATCCACCGTTATCCTCGTTCTCAAACTTAATCGAAGGTCGGGAAGTCTTTGGCTTAGACTGTGACGTTTTCTTCGTATTGTTGCTTGGCTTTGCCGCAGGCTTGTTCGCTGGAGTAGCTGATTTAGGTTTACTGCCTGCCGGTTTCTTTGTGGACGCTGCTGCTTTAGGCTTAGCACCAGTTTTATTGGTGTTACCTTTGGGCGCATTTGGTGTTTGCGCCACAGTTGATGGCTGATGAGGAGACGGCTGAGCGCCACTGCCCATCGTACTTCCGGCTGCAACTGAACCTGCATTATTCGCGACGGACTGATTAGCCGCGAGAAGCTCATCTTTGGTTTTCGGTTTACCAGTGACATTCAATGAACGTGCAGCATTTCGGTTTACTTGAGAGCCCTCTTCAGGGTCAAGGTTGTAAATCGTTTGGTAAGGGTTTTTCTTCGGTTCGTCATACACAACGCGACCATTCGGTGCAACGGTCAGTGTTTCACCAATATTGGATAAGACGATTTCACAGTCCGTTAGGTTAGGCGGCACGATAGTGTCTTCAAACACAAGGTTTGGGTATGACACGCGCACAATGTCGGTTTGTCTCGGATTACCTTTGGCGTCTTTGTATGTCAAACGTGCAAAATCGGATTCTTCGTGCATTGGCTCTATGATGCCTAGCTCTTCCATTATCGACGCGACTTTACCGTAACTGTTGATAATGCGAGCATTCTCTCCTGCGTTTGTCGCATCTTTGTTGATGTGTTGGATCACTTCCATGATTCCATCGCGATAGTCGAGATAGACCTCCTCATCAATGACGAATATTCGAGCACCGTATTCATTCACTTTATTCCACTTGTTCTTTTTCAATTCTCGTAGGCTAGAAATGAATGCATGGCCAAGGCCACTTTTGCGATCACCCATAAGGTGGTGGTACTGAGTTCGTCGGTCTCGCTCTGATGATTTAGCATCCGCCTTGCGCATCGCCTCCTCAATAAACCCATTCTTTCGTGTGTAAGATTGCAAGGCGTCAATAATAGGACCTGAGAGGTTGTCACTGCTCTCATACAACCATCGCTTCGCCATAGGACTTAATATTTTGTCCATAAGGAGTGCTGATAGCTTTTCATGATAGTGATTTGCACGATGCGGATTCCAACTCACCGTGTATCTCTCTATCCGATGTCGGTCAGCGAAATCGTAAATGGACTCTATCTGTGGGTTCCATTGAGATGGGACTTCTTTACCGTGTACTCGCATGTCACTGATAATCTTTCCTGCATCATGTAGCAGACCAGATAACCAAGCGGCAAAACGCCAGCGTGGTAAACGCAGCTTTTCGACATCTTGAAACCCTATCGGGTCGGGTGTCTTAGCCTTACACATTCTAAGGGTCATTAATGCCACTTCTAATGAATGACGGAGCAAGCCTCCAACTTCGTTGTGGTGATGAAACTCAGAAGCCGGCAATAAGTGATAGTATTGGACAACGTGTCGTATGGCAGGCATGTACGTATTCATGAAACATGGCGTGCTAAAATCTTCATGGCCTTCAATCATCCCTGCTGCAAGGAACGTTTCTTTGATGATGCCACGGTAGGCAAACAAGATATCGTGCTCTGTTAGAACCGGTACACCTAACGGCGTAGGGGGGTATTTAATCATCGACGCCACTTCTTTTTGCAAGCGAGTAATTTCCTCTTGCTGAAGTAGATACTTGTCGCTAGCAAAATGCTCATGTAATTCACCCGACTTTTTACCGAGTAAATCCATGACTTTGTAGCCGAGTATTGAAACGCCTTTACCTACGCCGTCAAGTAACTTCATTTAAGCACCCTCCTTCAGCGACTCTTGGCTCGCCAATACACTGTCGATATCTTCTGCCATCAAAGGATTTTCATCAGATGACACAAGAACAGAGGTATTGTCTGATTGCTCAGAAACTTGATTGATTGGAGCATCGGCCAAGGACTCATCGGAAACCACTGATTCAGGCTCATCAGAAACTGCCGCGAGTTGAGCATTGATTTGACTATTGATGCGTTGCTGCGTATTACCACGACCCGGATCCAGTGAACGGAGTTTATTGGTGATACCAAACACATCATTCGAAAAACGAGATAGGGTAGAGGCCAACTTCATTTTTGCGTTTTTGTATCGCTGCTCTTCAAGTTCGCCGAGCATCCAAAGTGTTTCCATGACGGCCATTGAATTGTCCATTTTACGAACAACGCTAATGACTCTCTGGAAGATTGGGTGGGTGATCTCAAATGTAAATGAGTGAGAGTCGGGTGCTTCAACGTTAGGAAGCTTACGACCCGATTTTCGATTTTTTCGATTCCACTCGCGCTTCACCGCATCAGTCTGTTTGCTAAATTCAGATTGGCCTTGCTCTAATGTCTCAAACAGACCTTCGAAAATAGAAACGACAACTTCTCGATTGCCATCGTTGTTTTCTGTACTTTCGTACATTGTTGCAACGCGTTGTGTAGAACCAATCAATTGGCCACCTTTGGTACCTAGGTAACGGTACATTGCTTCACTGCGACACAACACACTCTCCGGAATGTGACGACGCATTTGCTTGAAATCAGCCATAGATGTCTCCTTCGCTCTCTTTGTTTTCTTTCTTCGACTTTTGGTGCATTAACTTGCCACTCAAATCGACGTTATGAATGTTGATTTCTGGGTAGTACTTTTCAAATATCGGTATAAGTTGCTTATAGGTCGTTTTCCCGTTTCCTTTCCTCGGCATGATGCCTAAATCCACGGCTAAGTCCCGATACAGTGAAGTGCGCTCATCGAGTAACCGCTGGTAGGTGTCAATCAAATAAAAGTAACGCCGAAGAACAGGATGCACGCGACGAGCAAGTTCCTTAAACATGTCGCCTTCCCAGTCTTCACCATGTTTTTTGATGGCTTCCCAACAAAATGGCTGACAAGCTACTCGGACAGGCGGGTTATTCGAACTTAAGCTTGCGGGATACTTCGGTAAGACTGAGTGTTGCGTTTTCATTTGTGCCTTATCAGCATCAGCGACCCAATTCATGCGTTTAAATGTGCCTTTAAATGTCCGACCGTAGTCTTTAATGAAAAGACCCAAGCACATATCATCAGGCCTATTTGGTCCGATTTTTGTATCGACTTTCACCTTAACCACTAAGTGGCCAGTATCGGCATAACGGTACCTCTCTTCACGTACGTTCTTTTCCTGAATCTTCTTGTTAAAGGCCAGATGGGGCTCGTTGTAGTACTGCTGGCAAATTCGCTCTACGATTTTCCAAAGCTCTTTCGCTTCGTCCTGCAATGACGCCAATTCAATACCAAGGTGCTCAATCATCTTGTTGAACATCTCAATAGCGTCTAAGTCCACGCTCACAAGCTTGCTTACATCTACTTGTGCCATGAGCGCTTCTTCTTTCGTCATCACGTAGGGCGGTTCAAAGTTCGATGAGTCAGCGCTTTCAACGCTCTCAACGGGCTCATTTAAATCCATGACGTCCTCGTTAGTCGTAAATCTGAAGTCTTATTGTGGCCGTTAAAACAATTCGTTTTGCCGATTAACGGCCTTAATTTCGATGCTTAATTGAGATTTTGATGAAAATGGGGCGGTTCTAAAGCTGCAACTGTTTGTTTAGTTTGCTCAGAGATGCCGGGATATGTGTACCTAAAATGAACGATTTCTTTCCAAGACATCGTTTGGGTCGTGAGTGTTTACGCTTTAGGCCACCAGCCCAAGTTGGTCAATGCGGTTAAGCCATCCCACCTCTCGGGCTCGGCATTTTGCCTCGGGCGGGGTCATCTCCAGGCAAGGAATGTTGGCTCATGGCTCCATATAGACAGATTGAAAATCCGACAAAGACATCGAATAAGGCAGGGCAGTGTATCGTCATCCATGTCTCGGAATGAGTTGGTATTAGCTTAGGAACAGCTCTGATAGTCCGGGTTGGCCATAAATCTATGTTCATAAGTTCTAACATAGGCAGTGGATAATGCTCGGGCAGGCACTTGAGATGAGGTCAATGTCTCGGAATGAGTCATGGGCAATGCATGATGCTCGGGCAGGCTATTGAGATGAGGTTAATGTCTCGGAATGAGTCATGGGCAATGCATGATGCTCGGGCAGGCTATTGAGATGAGGTTAATGTCTAGGAATGAGATACGGGCAATGCATGATGCTCGGGCAGGCTCTTGTGATGATGTCGATGTCTAGGAATGAGTCATGGGCAATGCGTGATGCTCGGGCAGGCTCTTTAGATGTAGCCAATGTCTAGGAATGAGCCATGGGCAATGCATGATGCTCGGGCAGGCTCTTTAGATGTAGCCAATGTCTAGGAATGAGATACGGGCAATGCATGATGCTCGGGCAGGCTCTTGTGATGATGTCGATGTCTCGGAATGAGTCATGGGCAATGCGTGATGCTCGGGCAGGCTCTTATGGCAGGGGGGTAAAGGCTTAAAATGCGGAAGGTGCGCGCAAACCACCGAAAATCATATATTACAAATATATTCTATATATTAACAACCCGTAATGGGTTACCCAATATGGGGGCTATCCCCGTTATTATGTGTGGATCTTGCCCATTTCGCTATTCTCACAACTCTTTGTACGTAGGACAAAATGGGTTGGAGATTATAATACGTGTTTTGCATGTAGAGTTGTCACCTATATACTCCGACCCATTATTTTGATGGTTTTTGACTGCTAACATATCAACAGTAAAGCGTTTTTGTTAACTTTCTAAAAATGCGTTGCCTTATATAATACGAGTTTTTTGATCATGTAGAACGATATACGCTCCAACCTAATATATATGTCCTAATTATGTCTGAGAAAGATATACAGGTTTTCTTTAGAAATATATCCCTCTGAAAACGTATTTTTTTACCGATTAGGGCAGTCTTTCTTAAAGAATATGCTTTTACACCTGCTCACCCCATACTTATACCAGTTTGGTAACTCACTTATCCCACATTTACTTATATCCCCCTCTTTCTTACCATATTAACCCCCGATATACCCCGTTTTTATGCGTAATGAGCTTTCAATTGAATCGTACAACTTCTTTATCACGCCTCCAACCCATGTCTGTCCCTCATTTACAACCGCTTTCCCGTAGACACCCTATTTAACCCCGTAACACAACGCTATTGCGGCTAAGTTAGCCCACATTTAACCCTCTTTTACCTCCTGATTTAACCGATTTTTCAGGTTTTCCGATTAACGAGCGAAAATAGCCCCACTAATCGCTAAATTTTGCAGGTTCATAGTGTATTACTACTTCTATCTTCACCCATTAGAGAGAAATCACAATGAAACGAATGATGGAAATTGCAGCTATCGATGTCGGTTTTGGAACAACCTGCATTGCTTCAAACGTCTCTAAGAACGACCAAGAGTTTGTGGTCTTTCCGAGCCGTGTGCGTAAAGTTGACCCAACAAAAAAAGATCAAATCGGGTCACTAGAAGGGATTGAGAGAGAAACAACGGTGGTCAAAGTAGACGATACATATTACGAAGTAGGACCCGGCGTAGTCGAGCTAGCAAGCAATGAAGAAGAACGTTTGCTTAGTAAGCGCTATATACATAGTCCAGAGTACAAAGCTTATTTTTTAGCAGCCTTACACCAACTCAAATCAGACTCTATAGATCTTATGGTCGGAGGCCTTCCATTAAACATGCTTAATATGAAGCAGTCATTAGTGGAGTTTATGGAAGGGGAACATCAAGTCGGTGGCCGTACAATAACGATCAAAAAAGCCATTGTTTTTGCCCAACCATTTGGTGCTCTCATCCACTATGCGACGCAACAAAGTCTAGATAACGGTGTAGATTTGATGAGCGCATTGGGTAAAAGCACTCGTACCGTTGTTGACCCAGGTTATGGGACTTTAGACATTCTTACTGCAAGTGGTCTGTCTGTTGACGATGATCGCACTAAGGCTATTGGTTTAGGACAAGGGAAATTGCTAAATGAAATCACTGACCAATTAAGCCAAGTATTTAATGCTACTATCGGGGTTGAGCTGGTGGATCGAGGATTTGTCACTGGCAACCTAGAGATGTTTGGTGTTGAGTACGATTTTCCGGTTAACGACAAAACCGTGACGGAAGATGGCTCTCAGTCTATGGAAAAATATGATTGCCTCAAAACAATAGATAGCTATTGCGACAAGTCAATCAAAGTCTTATCAAACCTAGTAGGTGACGCGATCGACATCAAGGAATTTTTGGTCTGTGGTGGCCCAGCTCCCGATTACGTTCGAGCTATCAAGCGTGCTTTCCCAAGGCACCGTGTAACGCTGGTACCGGATCACCGTGTTAGCGTTTGCTTAGGATTCGCTCAACTCGCACTTCAAATTGCAGCATCGATGCAAAAAGAGGCGGTAACCGTATGAGTAAGGGATTCGTAGAACTATACCCAAGACTGCCTTTGTACAAGGAGGCAGCAGTAAAGAAAATCTCAACTAACCCGCAAGCAGTAAGAGTCTTAATGAATGCAGGTGCAGCATTGCACCGCATTCATTCTGGTAACTGGGGGTTGTTAAGGGCTAAGGCGGAACTGGGGTTGCCAATAGAAAGGGCTAACGTGGCTATCCGTCTCCGTATATCCAAACGTGCAACTCCATATCTATTTGACCTTTTATCAAACAAACAAGATAGAGGATTGGCGATAATCCTATTTCATTTGGGTGTGATGAACCATATTCATGGCGAAGACTGGTTTGATAAATCCCTGTTAGGAGAACAACCAATTAAATCGCAGCCGATATTGATTGATAATAAAAATGAAACTACTACTGCAAGTTCATCCAATAAGGAGCCTGATGAGCAGGTTGATAATAAATCTAACAGTAAGTTAGTAGCAGTTGAATCTGGGGACCTTATTACCCAGCTGGGAGTTGAGGGTTTATACCAATAAGCATAGATATAGAAAGCGATATATTAGGCTTTACTACTATGTTAATTTGTTATCTACCTCAATTAAATCATAATAAATGTTGAATTATTGAACAATTATGTGAATAATTTCATAGTTCATTAAGAGTTTGTAAGGTCGTTGTGGTGACGGCTTCACATATGATTCAGCTAGGGAGCGGATCTGTCTCGATGATGTTTCAATAAAATGAGTGCGACGAGGGATGGTTGTTTTTGGCTTAGTACCGTCTTGAGCATGAGTGACGTTGTGACTTCATGGTGAACGATACTTAGATACGAACAACAGGGTTTGAAACATGATTACTACATCTGACACTAGCAATCGTGCAAATCTATCTGATTTGTACAGAACTAACGGGTTGGCGCTCACTACTATCCACGAAATGGTCCTAGAGGCGATTCAACTAGGTAAACTCGACGAGTTAACCGAATCATCTATATTCAGCAATCAAAAAGATCTCGATATACATTCTTTATCCCAGATCGATCCCAGTCTTCTAAACGAGTTTACAGAGCACTATTGTGGTCCCCACCTTCTGCATCTCCTACCTACAACGAATGGATGTAAACGAACCACTAATTTTTCTCTTTTACTGGATGCGTTAGAAACCAATCATGTTGGTTTGTATCAAGAACGCACGAATGCTCTTAACATCAAAGATTTAGATCTACCTGTCGAATTCCATCACAAAATTATGATTCTCACGCAGACGTATTTGCACCGTCTGCTGCAAATGGCTAGGCACTCCCCAAAACGTTTACGTTTACAGGTGATGTGTACTCAAGAAGAAGCGCGTCGCTTTGCCAAATTATCGGCTAACGAAATTGCACTCTTCTCAATTTCGGGGGTCTTCCCGTTTACATTTTATGCCAATGCAGTAGGCCCACTTATTAATGCGTGTGTTACTCATAATCCAGAAACGTATGCTCGCCATGTGAATTGCGAGAGATTTCGTATTTTGAGTCCCCAATTCTAATCGACAAAGTGGTGCGACAATATGGATAGTCTAAATGACTTTGAGTCGAATTCTGTGACTCAAAATAACTACCGTGCTGAGCGGATGGCCTTCTATGGGGCAAACAAAGCGACAATAAAGGCTTTGCTCGGAACGATACCCAAAGCAGCCGAAAGTCCTCTGGAAACATATCGGCATATCAGTAAAAAATCCCGCAATGGATGTAGGGCGACATTTCTACACCAAACACCTTCAAAGTTCATGGTTTGTAATCATCTGTGGGTGTATTTTGCGCAATTAACTGGCGAACCATTAGTATCCCGACCTTTAGCTAGTTACGTTGATGAGATGTTGGCGACATACTCTGCAGTTATGGATGATTACAGGCATGATCCGTCTTTTGGTCATCATGACATAGAGTCCATCGATAACACCGAACAGTCATTGGCTCGGAAAATGGGTGATATCCGATACGAAATAAATTTTACGCAGTTCTACACCTTATTGAATCGTATCAGTGATAATAACGTTGTACCCTACACCTGTGATTGTGGAGCCAAATTCATTGTTTTAGCTGATCGGCGTGGTGACCGATGTCCAACATGCAAGATTCGTCATGAAGCTAAACGTCGATTAGCTCAAACAGCAAAAGCTGGCGAATGTCATCGAGTATCTAGACTGCCACCAGCCGACCTTGATACTGGAGTAGTGCACTATGAATAAGACACTACTCGCTATGTTGACCGCGACAGCCTGTGCTACAGCTGTCGCCAAAACAGGGTATTTGAGTGATACCGACGAGCCTCGTGGTTGGCATTTCTACGCTGAAGAGGTCAAAGATAAACCGGAACAGCCACAATTCAGACCACCACCACCGAGCCAGTCTTCACCAGTTCAATCCCAACATAAGCCGTTATCATCGAAATGGTTGAAGGAGCACTTTATCAACTTTGTGTATGAAGCCATTGATAATCCATCACCGGCTAATATTCAGCGTGCTCGTTATCTCCAACGTGTGATTATGGATAAATCGTCACAGTTTTCAGAAGCGTGGATGCAGGATGTTATAAATAACCCTTATTTGGATGAGACTCAGGCGCGTGCGACGTCTCGATTTGCGTTGGATGCAAAATCAGAGTCTTTACTGGCAGCAGAGAAAACAGTAATGAGCAAGATTGGAGAAAAAGCTGGCCTCTGGTTTTTTTTCCAGTCAACTTGCGACTACTGTAAAAGGCAGGCTCCAATTGTTGAGATGTTAATGCAGCAATACGGGTTGAATGCCAATGCCATAAGTATTGACCTAGCTCCCTTCCCTGATGGACGTTTTCCTGACTACTCGCCCGATTTCAAGGGAATTCATCGTGAGTTAGGCGTTCAACGAGTCCCTGCTCTCTATCTCGTAGCAAATGATAGTTCCTTTATTGCTCCTATTAGCCAGGGAATAATGACAGCTGACGAGATAAAAAGAATTATGATGATTCAAGCCAAAACGGCCAACATAATTACTCAACAAGACATGGATGCCGCATCCCCTGTTGAATCCATGGAACGCCTTGCTAGCTTTGAGGGCATAGATGAGGAACGGGCGTTGTCTGATGCGAATTACTTGGTCGAACTCCTCGAATCAAGATTGAGGCAACAATCTCAATAAAACGAGCCAGCGTTCTACGCTGGTTTTTCTTACCTTGTCCCTTCAAAAACGAATATTTGTCCCTCTAATCACCACATTTCAAGCCGCAATCCATGACACTAGAGGATGTTTCGAGCATTCGTAGGGGGTTGTGTATGTATCCAGCGGTAAAAAATCTTGCGCCTTTATTGTTATTTGTGACCTGCGGCCTACAAGCTGGGCTTGTTGAGTTTATCGATGACAATGAGGTCAAATCAATCAGCAGCGGTTCTAACTCTTATCTACGCTCAACGACACCTGATGTGGTTATTACGGCTGGTTTAGATCGCATTCTAAAAGTTGAAGTTAAGGATTCATATCATCAATTAGTCTCTCAATTAACGACTGATAAAATCGGGATTACTGACAGGATAACAACGTCGACTGGTGAAGCTTACGGTAAGATTATTCCTTTGGATCTTTCACATGGTGACGGTGCGTACGAACTCACATTCACCATGCTTGATCTGCACGGCAACGCTGTTGATGTTGAAACCCACAGTATCTATCTCGATACAGTCCCACCCTCTGCAGGGGCATACAGTTGGGGATTTAACTATGGGCGCGGAACGGCTGACTCTACAGGGTTTCCCATTTGGTCACCAATAGAAGCCAAGATTATCAAAATATCGAATGTTTCAGATTCCGGCAGTGGAATTGAAAAAGCTTGGTTTGAGATGGTATACCGAGGCGGCAGCAAAGATGGTCAAGCGTTCTCCACAGGGACAATGGACTATATTGCTGATGAACAAGCGATAGTGCTTGGGACGGGAGGCATGTACTCTATTGATTCGTCCTATTTTACTCGAGAGAAAGTAGATGCCACCATACGAGCGTTCGTACAAGATAAAGCAGGGAATACAAGACGTGTAGACCAGCATTTTCACAATAATGGTATCTGTGTAAGCAAGCCTGTTATCCATGCGTATCAAGACCCTACGTCCTCGGCAGTGATTTGGGGTCAACCGAACATGCGACTTGCAGGTACCACAAATCATATCGTTCAAAATCCACTTAATTTGATCTTTAGAATGCCCAAAAATGAGGGTAGGAATAATAATCCCATTTATGGGGGAGGTCCTACAAATGTGAGTCATCAATGGTTAGGTAATGACGATACATATACCTATGTATTAATCCAAAATGTCTCTCTTGGTACCGACCACAAAGTTTTTTGGCCAGATATTGGTCACACAGATTGGTATACATGGCGTTGTCATCCATATGAGGTTCCTAACCCAACATTTACAGCAAGTTCGGCCCCTCCAAAGTTTCTCGGGTATGAAGCCTATATCAATGGAGTTGGTTGGGTACCCAATTCATATGATCCCTATGTTACCACTGGCTACTATTCACCTCGAAACACGACCTTAGTACATCTAAAAGCTAATGTTGAAGCAAGAAGTTACACCCAGGTGTTGATTGATGCATCGCAAGTATTGTGTACCGTTCCTGTCGGTGCAACCTCATGTATCTACACGCCTAACTGGCCGTACAACACTGAAGGCCAGTCATCTCACTATCACCGACGTCCTAGTTTGTATAAACAAGGCACCACATTGAGAACACCCACAAGTTACGTTTTTAAATACGACGGTTCTGATCCAATTATTCATGATATTGACTCTCATGATGTAATTAACCGCCGACTCAAATTTAACGTAACGGAGTTGCACACGGGTAATTCTTGGGGAGCAGTTCGATTGAAAGAGGCTGGTATAATTTTTCTTGATACCCAGTCTAAGCAAGAAGTAATAAGAGTCGCAGGCGAGATGTCTGGCAGTGGAGATCTTAATTTTATTGACGTCGACTATTCTACTTTTTTGATTGAAGGTACGTATGACATCTATGCGTACGCAATTGATAATGCGAACAATGAAAGCACAAGGTCTTTCGTCACTGATTATGAGTTAGACACGACACCGCCAACGATAAGTATGCTTGTTGATGGGAACCCATATTTGGAAGGTATGTTAGTGAAAGGACTTGAGTCTATCGCGGTCTATTTGCAAGATGAGTCAAGTGCTCATGTATCTAGTATGGTGCTGTCAGGTGGCCCTAGTGATGATAAAGTTGAATTGGCCTATGTTCACAACGATGACGATAGTGTCACCATTGAGTACCCGAAGCTATTCCCGGCTTTAGAGCAGGGGGAATCGTACACATTAATGGTTTCAGCAAAAGATACCTATAATCAAGCGGCAACGAAAACATTTACGTTCTTGTATGAGCCAAACAACCTTGTGCGGCTCGATGCCATTACATATCTTCCAACTGAAGTGGAGCTTTATACAACTCAAGGTAAGCCCTTTGCTATTATTCATTCTAATACATTGAGAACAGAGAACGGCAATATTGCCTCGGGCAAACAAGATTTGGTTGCTACGGTAAGAAGTGACTCTGACGCTGCTCTAAAAATAGCAGGGGAAGTTGTTCAACCGGGAGAAACAAAAACGATCCCTTACGTGATAGACAATATTGAGGGAAAACTGAATATCCCGCTGTTTCCCAAAGGTGATAACCAAACCGATACTGTGAGTCATTTCTCTGTGGAGATCATGACCATCAAGTAAGGGCAGCTTGGTGATTCATCAACTCTTACCATGAAGCTAACAGCCAGTGCTATCACTGGCTTTTTAGTCTGTGCACCTTAGTGCTCGAAAAAACGCCCCTTAATCGCCATTTTTGGATGTTTTTTTACCGACAATAGTGAAAGTTTGAACCCATCACGGACTGATCACTATGAAAATGTCGATATTCCCCCTGCTATTGTTGTCACTCATTGCGTGGAAGTCGTCAGCCGATTCAGCAATACCTAACACGGATGTCGACACTTTAGATAATCCAGTGCTACGGGTGATCCGAGTCGAGTTGCCAGATTATCGTGCGATGTTTGAAAACATCCAAGATGTGAAAGACAACAAAGAAGAGTTAAAGCGTGAATTACTCACGTTCTATTCAACCCTCTTACCAGTACTAAGAAAAAACGCATTCTCGCATCGCATTTATGAGGCGGAAGTGGCATATACACTAGCGGAACCATCTGGTTACGACCTTGTGAAGCTCCATTTAGTCGATGTTGATTCTATGACGGCCGAGGAATATAACTTTTTCGAACGTGTTGTTCTTAACAACTCTTACAGTGCTGCTCAAAAACTGGTTTTAGACCTACTCCCTCAGATACCAGAGACGGTTGATGCGTTTACCGGTGATCAAGTCGTAGTCAACAACACCTCCTTAATGAAGACAGCGACGGCTGGAGGCAGATATGACTAAGATATCTACAGTATTCGCTGGTATGTTGCTCGCCGCCTCTTTCGGCTCTGTAGCGAACCCAATGCAACGCGCATTTGATGGCTATACAACATCACATGGGACAGTTACTTATGAGACTGACAAACGACGCGCCATAGCGATGGGTTCGTTTTCGTATAGGTTCAAGTCTCACGATACCAATATTTTCTCATTTAGACCGCCTTCCATTAAAGCAGGCTGTAATGGTATTGATATGCAGCTAGGGTCGTTTTCAATGATTAAAGACCTTGCTGGCACCCTTCAAAATAGTATGCGCCAGATTGCCGCAGGGGCCGCGTCGTATGCGTTTAACCTCGCCCTCGATGCACTCTGTCCAACGTGTGCTGCCAACATAAAAGCTCTCAAAAAGAGCATGGATGACTGGAACAAGTTTTTCAAAGATAGCTGCGCCGCTGGTGAAGCTCTCGCCGCTCGAGCGGTAGGAGCATATGAAGGTGACAATGCCTTCATGACAAGAATGCAAGCCGTTGCTCAAGGTACTGGTGTGACAGAAGATGCCTCTTCGTGGGCACAACTGTCACCGGGCAAATCTTTGTTGGAGCTGGCCAATGAAGTTGGATTAGACGCAGCCAAGATGGAAGGGAACATTGTTGTATCCTTGAAGCGCCAAGGTGCAATTAACGTGAATATTTCGCGTGTGCCAGACCTTACAGAAATAGTCATGTCATTAGTGGGAACTCGCATTGTCTCAATACCTGGTACTTCGGGCACCAATGATGAAGGGTTAGCGCTTTCGGATTTAGAACGCACGGCCATTCCACCATCAACGAGTCTATTGGAACTCTCATTTAAGAAGAAAGACCCTGCTGGCATCTATCGTCTGAAATGTGCTGTCAATCCAGATACCAACCCTAGTTCAACCGACCACTGTCTTGAACCTACTAAGACCTTGGAATCTTCTTGGAAGCCCATGGCAGAAGAGGTGTTTGAAACGCTCAATGCTCAAAGCGGGGCATATACTGGTGTTCTTGAAATTTATCGAGCCGGTGGTAGAACGTCGTCTTTCACTACAGACCAAGACGCTCTTATGAAAAATGGGGTTGTAGATATCTACGGTTATGTTGAACAACTGGCTAAGCGTTATAAGCATAGTGAGAGCGTCACTGAATATTATAAAGCCATCTCAGATGCCTATGCTTATGATTTTGCAAATTTATATTATGAAGCGGTCAGAGGCTACTTGAAGGATATTGAAGCGATAGCTCGTTCAGAAAGTAACGCTGAAGCATTGGATTTCTGTGAAAAAGCAGAAAGGGAAATCATCCAACAATTCAATGATGTTAAGACATTCTACTCTAGCCGTGAGCATCAAGGCTTACTCACCGAATTAGTCAAAGAAAGTCGGGGGCACTAATATGGATCCTTTTGTTATTTACACCATAGGTAACTTTGAATGGATCGTTCAGGTTTTCACTGGACTTTCGATGGCGTTCGATACAGGCAGTGGTGAGTTTGGTATCACCAATTACGTGTTCGGTCTTGGATTGTTGCTGAGCTTCTTCGCTGCAATGTTGAAAAACATCATCGAAAAAGGTCAAATCGGTGGTTCTGCGTTAGCACCTGTTGTTCAAGGGTGGCTGATTTGGATGCTACTTTTCTATCCAAGGGTCGATGTAGCGCTCGAACATGCAGGAACCGGCGATACGGAATATTTTACTGATATACCTGTAGGCCTTGCCATAGGTGGCACCGTTTCAACGACATTACCCATCGCGTTTACGGATATTCTTCAAGATATTTTCATCATGCCAAATAGTTCTGGCCACCTAGATGCATTACGCACCCTAGTCGCTTTGGAAGGCAATGTTGATAATACCCCAATTAGAAACTGGGGAACCACTGACACAGACTTCATCCGTACGATGGACAACTACTACAACGATTGTGTGTTTAAAGATGTAACGATCGGCGGTGTCCTTCAAGAAGCAAAAGTTAGTAAGATGATGTCTTCTTATGATACTTGGCAAGCAATGAAGGTCACATCGACCGTTTGGTATACGGAAGCATTCTTAGGCGCATCTGGAACCGGTCTGTTCTCATGTAAGGATGCATACGATCTCATTTCCACCTATATCAACAACGATAATTCAGCTCTAGCGCAAGGTTTTTATGCCAGTCTAGAGCAGCAAGGCATTTCTGATCTGGATGTTGCTTCGGCTGCGCAACAACTTGGTCAACCTGCTGCAGACGCATACGGATTGCAGATTAAGAGTTTTCTTGACTATCACTTAAAGAAGAACGCTTATAATTTGCCAGCATCAGAAACTCCTAGAGGCATGCTTGTTGACGCGATGGAATTTGATGCGAAGCAAAAACGCCTTTATACAATGGCAGGTGATAGAAACCTTTGGCTTGAAATGGCTCCGGCAACAATAAGTTTCTTTGAAGCATTCGTTTGGTTCTGCGCCCCTCTAATGTCGTTCTTAGTTCTGTTTGGGCAAAGTGGTCTCAAGCTAGCAATGAGTTACATGAGATTTTTATTGCTGGTGGGTTTATATCCGGTCGTAATGATACTGATTAACCTCTATCTTGATTGGTCAATTGATAACAGTCTCCAAGCCTCTCTAGACAATCAAACAGCATGGACGATAGGTGGATTAAGCAACTTCTACACAGAGTCTCGTTCTTATATCGCACAAGCATCTTACCTTACCACGATGGTACCGTTGTTCGCCTATATGCTCTTAAAAGGTGGAGAGTACGGATTCGTTTCAGTTGCCAGTAAAATGGGAGGGTCAGCTAGTGTCAATGCTGGGTCTATTGCACCGCAAATTTCCCCTGAGATGAAAAATGGTAACTTGAAGATTGGTAATACTGCATGGACTATGACTGATAACGGTATGGTTCAATCTCAGAGCGCCGTTCAAGATATGAACATGCCAACTATTTCAGGGGTCGCAGGCTTACAAGGCTCGTTGTCAAATATGCGTTCTAGTGCTGAATCGCGAGTTCAAAACACGCAGCAAAGTGTTAATAGGTCATGGGGTGATTTCTCACAAACCATGCGCAACATTAACCGAAGCGCGGGTCATGGTACAAACGATAATGCTCAGTATTCGGAAAACATGCAATTTGCCTCTCAACTAGACACAGCGCTTCAGAAAACGAGTAATTTGAGTCAAGGGCAACGTGAAGCGTTGATTGCTAAGCTCATGATGGACGGCAAAATTGGTGCAGGTTTTGGCGCTGGTGGAGAGATGAGTGGTTCTGACCAAACTTCGTCAGGAACACAGAACACCACAACGAATAGCAGCTCAACCGGCACAAGTTCAGATACAAGGCATACAACCAGCCCAGCTCAACAGGGCCGTAGAAGAGGTAGCGTTGTTCAATCTAATGGTCAAGTTGTTGATGCTCGTAGTTCAAAAGAGCAGACCGATGTTAGAAATCAAAATAGTAACTCCTCAAAATCTAATGGAGGTTCTGGCGGGAAGTTGAATTTCAAGTTTGGTGCTGATGGCAATATCGTGGCGTCGGGTGCTGTTGATGCTGGTTTGAGTAAAGAGGAGAAAGAATCGCTCAACAAAGCGCTAGGTTTTATGGAGAAAGATTCGAATGGACTTGGGGCGTCATATACCCGCGCCGAATCTATTAATCGATTGAACCAATTGTCCGATGTGAACGGTTGGGGAGAACGAGGTCAAAACGCACTTACTGATTTGAAATCATTTAATAGTGCGGTCCAATATCAACATACAGTACAGCAAGGTTTCAATGCTACGACTGGTATTAACACTCAAGCGAGCACTAACCTCACCAATGCAGCACGTAATAACGAGTTTGCTCAATGGGTTATGAATGGTTACAACACTAAAGATGAGTTGGCCGCTATGTCTCCCGAGCAACGACAAGAGATCCAAGCTCAAAATGCACACCGTGCTCAAGAAATTCGACAAGGGGCGGCGCATTTCAATGGTGATGTTGGGCGTTCCGCAGCTGAATACTTTGTTCGTGACATGAAATCTCAATACGATAACGTTGCGAAATCAGAGAACATAGACACCATGTCTACCAGTCTTGGTGAATTGTCTGAGACCTTTAAAGAAGCTGGCCAAATACTTAATGACACCAACATTAAGAGCATGGGACAGAACTTTGATGCCATGGCATCGAAATTGGATGTGGTCAAAGACAAAACTTCCAATGAAGAGGTCATGGAAACTGCCCGTGATGCGAATCTTGCAGGCCAAGGTGACAAAGATACGTCTAGCGCAATTACAACGAATTCGTCCAATCTCAAAGTCAAGCAGGCAAAAGATGAAACCGCAGTCGTCAATGAAGTTGAGACCACCGACATCTATGCCGCGCACCAAGGCAACAAACAAAGAGTCGAAGAGAACAAGCAACATCATAGTCTTAAAACTGAAGATTGGTCTGCAATTGAGAAGCATATCGACAAAAATGTTGATGTTATGTCAATGCCTCCAGAAATCAGCGCCGTTGGTGATAAAGCTCGCGCTGTAATGGCTGAGACTGTTGCACCAATCGCAGCTAAGTTTGCTTCAGTAACCGAATCGGACCTCCAAAAATCCGGCACGACGGATACCACCAAATACATGGAAAGTGACCTGAAGCGTGGTTCACAATTCTTGACTGACCGAATGAATCTTGGCGATAACGATCTAGACCGTAACTTTGGTTGGAATGATGTCAAAGAAAACCGCGATCTCTATTCTGCGGCCATGATTGCAATGACAGTTAAGCCTGAAGATCTAGACGGCAGCAGTTTGACAACGAATGAAGAAATTCAACGTCATAACCGAGCTGTTGAAAATATCCAAGAGTTACGTGGGTATATGCAAGAGAACCCAGACTTCGAACGAGAGGTTCGAGGTCTTGTTAACGGTGCTTACTCACTTGATGCCTTACAAGACTACAAGCAATTTAAGGGCACATTTAACAATGGCTCCTTACATAACGTTGATATGGCGAATGTGGCAAACGTTGGTGGCACGCTTGGTGATATGTTCACAGACCCTAAAGAGGCCAGTAAACTTTTTGCTAGCACAGAAGTTGCGCAAGAATATCGTGAGGCAGTTTCAGCAGTTACACCTCAAGGTTATAGATACACTAACTTCTTACCTGATGCTCAAAAGATGGAAAGAGGTGAGGAAAACCGTTTATCCACGCTACAAAAGACCCGAGAGACTAAAGAGAATACTCCCAAGCCAGAGGCAATTGCACAGTTAGCGACTACTGGTAAAGAGGAAGACCAAAAGCAAATGGAAGTGGGTAGAACGAATGGCACGAAAACCCTCGAGACACCTTATCAACCAGCAACAACAGGTGTGAGCACAAGTGAGATAGCTAACCCTAATGCACAGCCAGATGGTCAGCCTACGCAAAGTGCCCCTGTTTCTACAGAGTCAAATCAAGTGAATTCGCCCCAACAGGTTAATGTCGCAAGTAACTCTGGCGCTCCAGGTTCATCACAACCAATCAATACCTTTCAGGTAAGTGATAGGAATGCATCTGTAGTTGCGAGTCTACAACCTGAAACCGCAAACGAGCCGGGAGCGAACGAGAAAACTACGGGTGAGACTAGCAACAGTTCTAATGATGTGACTGCTTCCAATTCTGGTTCGGAAGTTAAGGTCGCCCCAACGTCGAATGTTTCGCAGCCTGTTTCACCGGCTTCGAGCTCATCGACTGAAACCAGTAGTGAACCGACTTCGAACGAGAGTCCTTCTAGTGAAATCGCAAGTCAAACCAATAATCCCGCAGCAGTTAACGGTGATTCAGAGGTTAAGGTCGACAACAAGGCGACTGTATCTGATGTGTCTAACGGATCAGCAACAAATGTCGTTAATACTGGGAAACCATTAGAATCAAAGCCTGCTCCGAAAGTCGCAGGGGTAGCGGATCCTTCTTCTAAACAAGGAAACGCCGATTCGTCAGATGTTAGCGATAGCCCAAGTCAAAATCCCAAATCGACCAGTGAAGAACGCGAATTGGTAACTGACAATGTAGCTCCCATTAACGAAGGCAATGTGAAGGAGCAGGAGCCGCGAGGTCCGGGATATAAGGTGACAATTGAGTTCCCTAATTCAAATATTGAACCGCAGTCAACGTTCTATCCTGTGTCGGAACAGCAAATTCGCGGCGCATCAAGTACTGATGGAGGTAGTACCGGCAGAGTAGAAGATGGTGCAATCGCTACTCAAGGTTCTACAACGTCTGTTAATGAAACCCAAGAACTAGAAGTTTCTAGCCTAAGTGAAGTGACTAACGCGAGTGCTCCAGAAGCTAGTGCAGCAGTATCAAACCAAGGTGCTCTTTCGGTAACGAATGTGAGTGAGAGTTCAGCTGACAATAGTCCTCATGCCAATAGTCAGTTAGATGGTCGTTCGCAAAGTGAGGTGGGATATGAAACGGATCATGAAAATTCGGAAACAAATGGCTTTGAGACTCAAACAGCACAGACGAGCGGTCAGGTACAGTCGAACCGTGATGAGTCGTTAGTTGTCAACCCAACGGAAGGACATACACTTGCGAGTGTGACTCCTTCTCAGGGAGCGCAGGTTGACGTGACACGCGGTGAGAGCAACATAGAGCAGTCGCATGTGAACAACACAGACACGCAGGAGCACCAGTTCGAATCACGCGATGGTCAAGGTGAGCAGTCGTATGCTAGTGCTCAATCTCAAGCATCAGAGCCACAGAGTGAACCAGTAGTCGAGCAGGGTGAGTCCACTCAATTGTACGCGAGCAACCAAGCTACAGAGACGCAACAGTTCGAATCACGCGATGGTCAAGGTGAACAGTCGTATGCTAGTGCTCAACCACAAACCTCAGAGCCACAGAGTCAACCAGTAGTCGAGCAGGGTGAGTCCACTCAATTGTACGCGAGCAACCAAGCTACAGAGACGCAACAGTTCGAATCACGCGATGGTCAAGGTGAACAGTCGTATGCTAGTGCTCAACCACAAACCTCAGAGCCACAGAGTGAACCAGTAACCGAACAGGGTGATTCATCACAGTTGTATGCGAGTAACCAAGCTACAGAGTCTCAACAGTTCGAATCACGCGATGGTCAAGGTGAACAGTCGTATGCTAGTGCTCAACCACAAACCTCAGAGCCACAGAGTGAACCAGTAACCGAACAGGGTGATTCATCACAGTTGTATGCGAGTAACCAAGCTACAGAGTCTCAACAGTTCGAATCACGCGATGGTCAAGGTGAACAGTCGTATGCTAGTGCTCAATCTCAAGCATCAGAGCCACAAAGTGAACCCGTAGCCAAACAGGGTGATTCATCACAGCTGTACGCGAGCAACCAAGCTACAGAGACGCAACAGTTCGAGTCACGCGATGGTCAAGGTGAGCAGTCGTATGCTAGTGCTCAATCTCAACCATCAGAGCCACACAGTGAACCCGTAGCCGAACAGGGTGATTCATCACAGCTGTACGCGAGTAACCAAGCTACAGAGTCTCATGGGCTAGAAAGTTCCGATACCGCGTCAGGACAAGTTAGCAATGAACTATTGGGTAACGAACAATCCAATGAAGCTGGTAGTGACGGTACCTTGTTGGCTGGTCTTTCTGGAGAAAGGAATGTATCACTTGCAGATGCTCTTGTCTCAGGAACAAAGACCAATATGGAAATGTCTGGCGATGAAGCGCTGTTAGGCAGGCATCACAGCAATGATGTGGGTTTCGGCGGGTCTTTTACAGATGCGGATAGTAAACTTCACTATGACTCTGACGATAAGAAACTGAGTTAAGTGATGTAAATTAGACCTTAAAACCCTAAACAAAGAGCCCGAATGTGTATAAATAACATTCGGGCTCTTCAATTTTATGGGAATGCACATGAAGTACTTCAAGGGATTACTGCTAATGATGGTTGGTACCAATGCGTATAGCGGCGAGTTGTATGGAGACAGCTTGATCCCAGTGTTCGGAGAACCCAGTTCTTTCTCCGAAGTTCTAGGAGTGGAGTTGGCAAAAGAAGATGCTCTAAAGCCGGTGACGAGAAAATACACGATGTCAGATAATATTGATGTTACATACGCACATCGACCTATTGTTGAACAGACAAAGATCCTTCAGCAAAGGCTCGAAGAATGTGGTGAGCATGTGTGTCTGGTTACGAAGGTGCGTGTCGACGTTAGTGATGACGTTTCGGAAGATATTCGTTCTCGGATGCGTGACCTAGATACAGATTCATTGACGGACATCGTTGGTCAACAGACTGCAGCTCTCTCAGCGATGAAGCAGAAATATCGTATTAACTCGATATCTAAAAACATTAACCAAGCTCTATTAAATCGTTGGATAAGCTTTTCTGCAGACGAAGAGTTGGATTTATTAGAGCGCATTGAAAACAAGGAACACTTTGACGGTTTTAATGTTGATCCGCAAAGGCTTGATGTGTATCGAATTGATGATGATTTGATTGAAGTAGAAACGGGTAAGGACCAATACGCTGTTTATCGGGTTACTAATCCAAGGTTCGAACCAACGTTTGTTAACTTAATGATGGAACAGCGATATCGACAATTCAAAGATGAGCTTCGCTTTAACCATCATTACTCGCAAACAACATTTTCAAACCCGTACACAAAGCAAGAGACGATCATCTGGCGTGGTCGATATGATTGCTTGAGCTATAAAAATGTAGCCCAACTAATGGCTCATCAATCCGCGTCAAACGTTACCATGCTCCACACTCAACCCGAAGTGGATCTTGTAGTGAACGGACAGCGGATATCAATCGGGAGAGGGTATTATGACGATAGCATGCATAGTAACCAGTTCAACAATACTTTGGGTGTACATGGAAACCAATACCCAAATGCCTTCTGCCAGTTTGTACATGGTGAGCTAATTCTGAGAAGTGCTAACGGTGAACGCTCGACAGTCAATCTAGAAGCCAAACTGAACTATCGTGTGAAAATGTTTGATTTACCATCAACGTTCCGTGCTGAGAGCGAGGCATTGGCTCATTGGGTGCCAGTTCGTGCTGCTTATAACCAGGAATATTACCAACCCAAATTTACTAGAGAAGCTGTCGATTACTCAGAACGTTGCGCTGGAAGAAACTGTTCAAGTCTTTACTTTAATGATGATGTGTTAAACAAGATATTTAACGTATCACCGAGAATAAAACTTCCCGTAGATGGTCGTCGTGGTCTTTTCCCAATGAGAATTGAAACCTTTTCCCCCTCAAAGGCAAGAGAGGTATCCTCATCGCGACCTTGGTTCATAGAAGATTGCACTAGTGATGATTGTGGTTTTGAGAAAGGTGTTGAGTGATGAATAGATGGATGATCGGTGTTCTCTTTTTTTTATGCGTTCATGGCTACGCCAGTGAATACTCCGGTGAGGCAAGCACGGTTACTAGTAAGGAGCGAACAAGCCCTCTTTTGATTGCCCAGCTCTCTGATGAGGCGACAAGAAATGCGATAAAGAAAGCTCAGCTTCGCTCTGCTATTGGTAAAGCAAGTCTGCATGAAGAAGATATCGTGATGAGTAAAGTCTATTGGCCACTAATGGTAGACATCATCGATAAGAATGTTGACTCGCAGCCATGTAAAGAAGGGCTTATTTGTACAAAGGTTTCAGTCGTGGTCATGCTCGATGAAGCTACGTTTGTCGAACAGATGCAAGAGCTATGGATGTCTAACCAGATAGAAGTTAATGTCGACCGGTTCCATAAGCACCCTAGCCATGTTTTTGTATCACAACTAAAAGTTTTGGACTTGCGCATTGCACAGTTGGAGCAATTAGGTGAGAGCCCTCAAACTCTTAACCGGCTACGAGTAAAGAAAACCTATCTACGGGATCTAGTAAACCAGTCCAAACAACTACGTCTTGCCTATGAAATTAACAAGCACTACACCAACATGGGAATTTTTGGTGAACCATTGTTAATGGAGCGTGTTTCTGCAAAGGCATTGAACGTCACATTGGATGTTAGAGGTTTCGGTGATGGGCGGTTTTCAGACAAAATGGAACAACTACTAGTTGATATGGGTTACAGTGTCACTGCATTTTATCGTGCGGTACAACAAGGCACGGTAAAAGAAGGTTTAACTGTCGGGTTGGGATTTGGTGAAGGGCCAGTTCTGAAACTTGGGCAGTTTTGCGTTACTTTTGATAACGATGCTCAAGCAGAATCTTTAAAACCGGTTCTCAGTGGGCAATCAACCCTTACAATTCCGTTACTTGGTACCTATCACCATGTTCGTGTAGGAGATATTAGAGTGAAGGACGAGATGGTTTGGCCAAAGCAATCATCAAATACCCTTTGTGTATGGGATAAATTTGAATATCAGTATGATATCGAGGTCGACGAGACGCTGCTCGCGTTCTATGCACAGGATAGAATGGAAGGTCTACCATTAAGACTAATATTTGAGATGGGCGATGCTCTTGACGGTAGAGAGGTTGCCAAACAAACAGTGTTAATCCCCCAGCCAGAAGGTGAACTTGGGCTTGGCGTGAAATTACCATTGCTTGAAATCGACAGTAATCGATATCAGCATTACGTAGTGGTTGGTTGTGATGAAGCCACATTCAGCTGTCGCACTTCCAACAGTTGGTATTAGACAAACAAAGGTCGGGTATACGGTCAAGCACTGCCCGACCTAACAATATCCTTCCTTTACTTCTTAACACCTAACACCTAGCTCCGCTCATTTCGACTCGCACACTAGTAAAGCCATCTATCGAATCACCTTCCGACTATGGGCTAACAATAAAGTCTGATCGGTATTCGCTCCTTTAAAGCCAATCTAACGGGAATGAGTGCGTAAGGTTTGATCATTTTTGTGTAGTCAGTTCGCAAATAAATGCTTAAGTTTGCCAATATAGTTTGATCGTTTTTCTCACTTTAAACCTTGTCGCAACATGAAATCTCGGCTCGACAGTAGTTTTTGCGTAAAGAAAATGAACAAACTTTAATGGAAGTGATCAGACTTTATTGTAATTAGCCAAACTTTATTGGCTTCCGTCAAGAGTTTAAAGGGCCAACATTTTTTACTTTGCAGCTCCAATCTGAAAAAAAACGTCCTCAATTCGCTAAAAAGATCTCGATTTCCCGCCATTATCTTGAGAGTTAACACAGGCAGGAGGTTGTATGTCAGAGCTCGACACGCAAGTTCAATCATTTCTTTCTACTCAGGTATACCCAAGCTTTAATGAACAATTGTTCAGAGAATTGTTTTCGCACCTGGCTCCAAGCAATCTACAAGGAGACAGAGTGACTTTGATGTGTCCAAAGTGTGGTGGCAACGCAGAGTACTATATGGGTACTGGGTCTATATACTGTGAAGACTGCAAGTCTATTGATCTCTTAGATGCATTAACCCTATTTAATGAAGACAGCATCAAGAATAATGTCAGGGAAATGGCGACAGCTGCGTCCGTACAGCTCCCACTGAATGTATACACCAAATTGCTGCCTGAAAAGCCAAAATTGTTTGAGGTAATACGTGATTTAACGCGAGTTAGTGTTTTGTCCAGTAAGTTAGAGAGATTTGGACTAACAAATGATCAACTAAAGGCTTGCTCGAATTTAGTCTATATTCCAGATAGCAAGCAGTTGGCTGATGTATTGCAGAAGGTGTATGGCCCTCTACCTCGTGCAGTTTCAAAAAATTTGATGAAGCTTTGTAACTGTTACGCGGTTCTTGTCATGGCGCAATCTCGCATCACTTTTATCGAGTTAGATGGTACTTCTAGCGAACCTGTTCCGTTCGTGCGGAATTACATTAAAGGTAGTAACACCTCACCGAACGTTTACCTATCGAATGACCCTTTATTCATCGAATTATGTTGGTCTATGGGCTTGGTTGCCTACTTGATCGATCTAAAAGCACTTACCCCTAAAGCTGATTCCTATTTGGAAAAAACACTAGGTTCAAGAAATACCGTTGCAGTTTGGGGAAGGGAAGTGCCATCAAAAACTCAGTTAACTTTTATTAAACAATCTCACCACTACGACTGGTTCGCTAAGAAAGTACCCAGCTGTTATCGTCGAATCTTGGAGGTCTGCCAATGAGCATTATCCACACCACGTACTACACAACTATACCGGCTCTAAATTTCCTTAGAGGATGCTTGATTGTTGTGTTGGCTATCCTAGGGTACATGTGCCTGTTTAATTCAACATTAGGATATCAATTACCGCTGGGAGAAACCGCCGTCTTGTTAGGCGCAATTTGCTTATTGTCTTGGAAGGAAAAGATAACCGTGAACGATGGATGTATTCGCCGTAGCTTCGTGCACCAACTACTTCCAATCCTATGTATTTCATTGCCTGATATTCACTATCCTTCTTCGTCTTCTTTGAATGTCATTAAGGCCGACTTTGGATATTATGATTGGCAACTACAGACCAATGGATGGCCCAAAACTGTGATGAGTTCAGGAAAATCGGACTTATTTGCGCTAGGTTAGTAAATAACTACTTAATTTCAGTCAAAGACGTTGTATGAATGATTTATGACTCACGGTCGGAGATGGATTATGAAACATTTTTTTTCAACAGTGTCGCTGTCATTGACGGTCTTGCTGTCTGCCCACGTCACCGCGTCTCAGCATGTAGTTGATAAAACCTACGTAAGCGATGAGAGGTTCGGTGAATTGGCAGAGAGGTATGGCGACAAAATTGTCAGTGGATATGAGCACTATGCAGATAGCGAATTAGAACAGCAAGTGGATAGTGTGTTTCTGCTGATCGTCAAGGGAGGCGAATTGGAGGTTTTGGACGCTAAATATCGATCAGAAATCGCATCAAGCGCCGCAGAAGCAAAAAAATAGCAGCACTATTTCTCATAATTGAATTGGCGATAGTGCTTTTCGAACTCATAAGCGCAGGACGGTTTTGAAAACAAAAAGCCTTGTATGTTCTCTATCCCAGACGGTCGGTAGAAGTCGAGAGCTTCTACCGATTCAATCCCTTCTAATGTCGTCTCCATTCCTAATCGTTTTGAAAGTTCAACAAAAGACTTAATCATGTTGAAGCTAATATCCCTCCTCTTGGGAGCTGCAACTTCATTGGTCAGTAAGGACTTATCTAATTTTATCGTGTCGAAATCTATTTTGTTGAGCATGTGCATTGAACAATGACCTGCAGTGAAGTCATCGATCGCGAAGTTTGCTCCAGCTGCTCGAAGTGCTTGAATATGATCGTTTACGGTATCATTAAGATGCAGTACAGATTCTTCTGTGATCTCAATTTCTATTGTGACGATAGGGCAAGCAACACTAGAAACCGCATCCTTTATACGATTAACACACTTTTGGTCATTAAGTGTTTCGGCGCTGATGTTGAAAGAAAGGGTGAATGGTTCGGTTATTAACCCTCGACTGAGCCAGCGCTCAAGGTGATAGATCGATCGAATGGCTATTTCGCAGTCTATATCTTTTATTTGTCCAGTAAGTTTGGCGGTGGGTATGAACTCTGCAGGGCTCACTAGATTATCTCCGTCTTCCCATCTTGCAAGCGCTTCACAACCTGAGATTTTATTGGTGGTCTCTGAAACTCTAGATTGGAAGTATGGCTTGATATCTTGGTTCTCGATTGCCGTTCGAAGCCGGTTTCCATAATTGAGCATGGATTTGGTTTCAAAAACTTGCCTTGCCTGGGCAATGATAAGTTTGTTGCACAGGATAATACCTACGATCACACCTACAATGGCTGCTACTAAACCCGTATCTATGTGATTCAAACGAACGATGTTTTTATAATACAGAACGAGTAGTAAGCCGGTCGCGCAGGCAAGTGGAGTAACTATGGACCCTATTAGCGTCACTATTTCTTGTTTGTACTTAGAACGGTAGCAGAGCGCCATGACTTGGTTTCCTTTGGTCGAGAGAATAATTGCTAACTGATTTATATAACTTTTGTGTGTGGTTTTAAGTAAATAGAGCCACTAATTTAGCTATTTAACATTAAGATCGTGAACAACAATTAATACGATTGCATATTATGCTATCGCATATAAAGGGGGTCTTTTAAATCATCGCCCACTCAACCATTGACGAACTACGGGTCTTCAGTACTGGTAGAAGAAATTATCCACAGAAATTGTTGAAAACTTGTATATCTTTTGACCAAAAATGCAAAAGCCACACCTTTGGGAGTGCGGCCTTGGCTACGTCGTGATGAGCACGATTACACTTAGATATATAAGGTGGTTTGATACCTTACATGTTCATACTACTAAGTTACTTTAAGAAAAGTATCGATTAGTGCTTCGTTTTTCTCCGTTTAACGTGTTCCAGTTGCACAGAGAGATGGGTTTACCGAAAGTTTGATTTGCGTCACGCTAGAATCTAGTTCTTTAGCCCACTTTAGTATCGATGATTCTTGAAACCTAAGCCTTGTAAGCAGAATACTGTTTCCTACTTGAATGCTTAGTACACCATTGGAAAGATGTGCCACCTTACTTGCAATCCCAACCAGCCCGAACTGTTCGTGGAAACTCTTGTTCATTTCTTCCATTGTCGAGATATGGCTGTTTATGTGCGCTAGCTTTGAACGCGACATTGCTTCGGTAAGAGTAGTGCTGCGTTGTTTCATGATTCGCTCCGAATAATGGGATCTCAGACTTGTTATACAATCCATTTGACGTATTTAAGTGAGAATCTGATTATCAGACATTGAGTTACTTACCACGGGAGCTTAATTCTTATGAGATGATCGTTCGTCTATCCGCACAAACCCCAGGACCTCTAAGGTTTACTCAACGGGAAATTGTTATTCAATATGATTTGTGCAGCAATTAGGGAGCGAAAATAGGCTCCTTAATCAGCACATTCTATAGAGTTGTCTTGTATAACTAGGTTAGTGACTCATTAACTAGGTACGTATCATGAACGTTAAAACAATACAGGCACTTTCTTACCTTACAGCGACTCTTCTTATTGCAGGAGTCAGTTCTGGGCATGTGTATGCTGATTCAGTAGACGATACATCAGACCAGCGTAGTCAGGCAGATATCTTAAAAGTGGATATGCCAGAGTCAGCCATCAATAAAATTGCTGAAATGCAGAGGCTATCTCGCAGTATGATCGATGTCTCAAAAGACTTTGCAAAATGGAGTGTTGATAATCAGGACAAGGCCTTATCTGAATCAGACCGTAAAGCCCTTCTAGATAGATTCGCATATAGAAGGGCAGGGATGTCTCTTGAAGACTTAGCTCGTTCTTACGAGAAAGTATCCGAAGAAGTATTATCGAACTATTAGTGAAGCTGCGTCATCTAAACAATCTAATATTAATACTTAATTCAAGAGGTGAGCGCCTATGTTCTTCACAAAAAAGCCTATGGTGAATTGGGCCGTCAACTACAACGGCCAAACATGACATGTTCTATGAATCCGACTCGGGTTTGGGCAGCAGCTTGCTAAGTTTATCACTTAGGTCTTGACGCTCGAGTTCGAGTCGTTTAGTCATTCCTTCCATTCTCTCGATGGTACCACTTTGCTCACTAATCGTGATACGCATGTCAGTATTTTGCTGAGTGGCCATGGCTAGTTGGCCATTCAGTGTCTCTTTTTGAGTTTGAGCTAAGTTCAGATCTGTCTGTAACTGTATATTCTGCTTATAAGTATCAGAGAATTGTGTATTAACCTGCTCCAAGTCTATTTTAAGCTGATCCCTTGATGCTGTGAGTTGGCTAATCAACACTTCGTTTGTTTGTTTATCACCCTGAAGCTTCAACACTTCATTACCACTTTCGACAAGTTTGCCTTTCGTTGTTTCAAGGGAATTACGCAGTTCATCGACAACACTTCTCATCTCTGCGAGTTGTGATTTGGCGTGCTCCGTCTCGGCTGATGCTGCACCAACTTTCGTCATTGCTTCAGTGTAGTTGGCTTGCAGCTGTTGATTATCTTCCTGTAGTTTCGACACGGTAGCTTCATGATCAGATTTGAGATTAGAAAGGGCAGTTTGGTGCTCTTCATTGAGGGTCGCTAACTGAGCATTATGGTCTGTCTGACGCTGAGTAGTTTCTTTTTGGGCTGTCTCTAATTTATCTTGTGCCAAACGAAGTTCGGTCTTCATTTCTGCCATAAGAGTCGTAGCATCTGCTAGCTCAGCAGTTCGCAGTTCGAGTTCTAGTTCAGCTTTAACAAGACACTCGTTCGTTACATCTGCTTCATCTTTCAACAGAGAAACTTCTTCATTATGTTCGTGATCCTTTCTCGAACTTAATCGGTCGATTTCTTGGCACCATAACTGAACAAACTCATCGCTGAAGCCATTTTGTTGAAATGAGCTGAGTCTTTTTGCCTTCTGCTCATCATTCCATCTTCTGACATCGACGTTGATGGTAGATGTGGAGTTTACATCAGGCATTCTGGCCAAAACGTTCCGAACGGAAGTAGTCTGTCCAGTTCTAAAAAGCTCCTCACAAATGTGATATATCCTCTCGCGACGTTCTAACTGAGCCTTCTTGGTACCGGCTTTTTCACTCGTGTTCTCTACCTCATCACTGAGTTGGTGAGAGTTTTGTGGGGCGTTATCACTGCTAGAAGAGGTGTTGTTCATGTCAATGTCACTCAAAGAAATCGAGATTTTATCATAGCAGATGGCGAACAAAACACCAAATCGAACAGTCAAATCGAACAAACAGGTGTTCGGTGTTCGATTTATGCGTAGTAGACGAGATTTAGGCCACTAATCGGTTTTTTAGTCCGAAAGACCTATACCATAGCTAATACATACTAACAGCCTTGGCTTGAGTAAAGCAGTCACAGAGATTGCTCAAATCAGTCTTAGATGCAAACGGCGAGATAGCCATAGATACAGCCACTTATATAGATAGGATTAGAAGATGAAAGAACTAGTGGAAACTTTTCAACTACTACAACAGATACAACCTATCGAACAGTTTGCTTTACTCTTTGGGATCTTAACATCATTATCCGTATCCATACTTGGTATATACGTTGTCCTTCTGCTGATTCAAAGAAGCTTCACTAAAGACTCAGGTTCTACCAACGGGCTTACTAACAACGTCTGACGATGACTTGTTATAGAATCCACGTAAGTCACCTTGAAAATTCTCATCGCAACGAACTCCTCAAGCTTCTAATAATCGTGTCAAATGGTTGGATAAATACGATACTTTTCAAACGTTACGTTGTTACTTCTCAACTTCTCATAATTACAATTATAGGAAGTTGAGAAAATTAAGGCTACTGTGTATACTTACAGTTTCATGGGGCGTATGGACAATAAAGTCTGCCCAGATGGCCGGTTTTTACCAATAGAGTTTGCCCACAACGACTTTGAGTTAATTATGACAACGACACCTACGCTGATCACTCGACACGACAGTGAGGCTGAGCGAAACTATCCGCCTGCCCCTACGTTACCGCGTAACCTTAAAGAACTTCGTCCAGAACATGTGACTAAGGCTATCGAATACACTAGAGAGTATGGCGCATCCAAAGAGATGATGCAGCAAATCCGTGTTTGTATCGATTACCTACTTGTTGAGTTCAGTCAGCGCAAAGATCGTTACTCTGACAATACCATAGACCAGCTCAAAACGAACTGGGGTATTTTTGTTGAATGGTGCGCGGCTAACTCTCACAATTCGTTACCTGCGACTGCTGAGGTGTTGGAAGAGTTTCTGTCGTATAAAAGTAAGCAAATACATCGAAACTCCATCAAGTCCTATATTTGGGCTATTTCTAAGATGCATAGAATTACGGGATGCCCCGATCCCATGATGGATGAAATACTACGCGATAAATACGTTGGTATTATTCGAACTAAAGCCAAAAAAGGTGAAAGAATAAGACAGGCCACCGCTTTCAGGGAGCGTCATTTAGACCAGATTACCGAATATTGGAGAAAATCCCCTTCCCTTAAAGATCGCAGAAACTTAGCAGTTTTGACCTTGGGTTACGAATCTATGCTTCGTATATCTGAGATTGCTAACATCCGATTTCAGGACATTGAATATATTGGTGATGGTACAGCAATATTAACGATCCCCATTACTAAAACCAATCATTCTGGTGATCCTGACACTGTTCTATTAAGCGAAATTGCGGTATCAGTTCTCGCTGAATATATTGAAATGTCTAAGCTAGACGCAACGATATCCGAATCTTTCGTGTTCACCTCCCTCACAAAACATAACCGAGCCATTAAGCAAGTTGTAACAGTCAATAAGAAGACCGGTGAGCAAGATTATAGGAAACTAACCACGAGGCAGATGGAAGAGACCTTTTATGAATGCTGGGAAATTCTGGGGTTAGAGTCTGTTGGGATTTCCCGATTCTCAGGCCACTCTGCTCGTGTCGGGGCTTGTCAGGATTTGTTGGAGGAAGGTTATACGGTTCTGCAGGTTCAACAAGCCGGTAGGTGGTCCAGCCCCCAGATGGTTCTGCGTTATGGTAGGAACATCTTGGCTAGAGAATCGGCAATGGCCAGAAAACGTGCGAACCGTCGTTACTGATACCAGGTTATGGTTATCCAAACTAGGCCAACTAGACGATAGTAGTAGTTGGTCCACTATCTAATCAGCTACCATTTGGCTTGTTCAGGGAGGCGTTAGTCATTCCCCTTAACAATTGATAGTTGCGTACCCACACATCATACTTGCGTTGCTGACTGATTCCTTGTGTTGTCTGAATGATGGTTTCAACTTCTAGGTTGATCAATGGGCGCTTCATTGCGATGGTTTTGTCCACATACGAAGAGAGTTCTGAGTCGTTTTTTACTAAGTTCCATATATCGTTTGGTGAATAGTTACTCTGTTCAAGTTCTCGTTTGGATGGGAACTTGGTTACTTCTAACACTTGAACCAGTTTTCTAGGAATCAGACTATCAATTATCAACTTAGAGAACAGCAAGCTTCCAAAGGCTAGGTATGCCAGTATTATCGCCAGTGCTGAATCATCTTCACTCTCAGGGTTTATTCCTAAGCGAAGTGCAAATAGTAGTATGAAAAAAAACACGAAGAATTGAACTACGCTACAAATGTTGTCCTTGAACTCATTGTCCCTCTTTATGATATCAAGATCGTCTTTAGTAAATGGGTCTTTATTGAAGTCAATAATCATAATTACTATTCCTTTATTCCAATGGAACGTATGCCTTATTTATAGACGGCAAGTGTAGCTACAAATAAGTAAATGTCTTCGAGTTACATTGGGCTGATGCAGGGTTTTGGGCCTGCAAGATCTATTTGTTGTCTTTCAATGCAGAATAATCACTTATCCAATTGTTCAAGGCGTCTTTTTTTTTGGTTTGCTCAAAAGCTTCCTTGATTTCATTAACTTCTAGAACAATTAAGGAGCGTTTCATTGCTATAACTTTATCCACATATAGCAAAAGGTCCGGTCGATGCCTCACATATTGCCATACATCCTTCGGTGAGCAATTTGTATCTTCAAGCTGATGTCTTGAACGTAACTTAGTATTGGATAACGCAAATAGATCTCCAAGAAGCCAAATTCCAAAAAATGAAACCAAAATAATAGCCAATGCTTGAGTTATACCTTGTTCAGTTTCAGAATTCACTGCATGCTGAACCCCAAAGATAACCATAAAGATGAAGGCTATTACTTGGACACCAAACTTAATGTGTTCTATTCGCTTAGACTCTTTCTTAATATCTTCGAGTTCATCTTGGGTAAACGGGTCTTTGTTGAAGTCAATGATCATCGTTAATTCCTTTATTCTATTAAGCGGCACTCGCCAGATTTTGTCACTTCTAAATGAGGGAGCTCTATATGGCCAAGGTTGGTAAATGTCTTTGAACCTTCCAATGAAACGGTGTTTAGGCAGTTAGTATGGGCAATCACCTCATTCAAATGCTCAAGAACATCTACATCGACCTCTCCTTCATTGATTGACTGCTTTATAAGCGTTGATAATTCTGAGAGCTCTTTGCTTAGACTTTCTCTCAGTCCGTCCATTGATATTTCAACTTGATTGTTACTCATCGTTCCACACCTCGAAGGTCAATCAGATTGAAACGATGGTGACCTAGGTCGATTGATAGAACCTTTGCTGTGTCAACGATGCTCGCTTGAGCATGGTCACAAGCATCCATGCCGCCTTCAAGTTGATATGGGCTAAGTGGTTTTCCACCGGCCTCTCTGACACGTATTAGAGCATAAACGAGATTATTTGCCGTCTGCTCTAGTGTCTGTGGAGACATTAGAAATTGCTTCGTACTTTGTTGATATTTCATGACATGCGCCCTTCCCTATTTAAAACTTTCCCACTTCCTTTTGTCTGCGGTTTTTGCTTTATAGGCCCAGATGATTAAACAAGCTGTTGTAAGTGCGGTCGCTATATAATAACTGGGTGATGTTAACGCTTCTTCCAGTGTTCTCGCATGTGCTATGGCATTGGCTAAAAATGTCGCCACGTACCAAGCAATGGCATTCACAACTGCTTGCGGCCATGGGCCCATTAGTTGTTCAGTGAGTAGTTGTTCAATTTTGTTCATGTCATCAACCTTCTAGCATTTAAAGGGTCTTTGAATGGCTCTAAGTTTGGGCTCTTCACCAGAGTTCTGACGGCGAAAATATTTACCCCTTGGTCGACAGTCACTATCTGATAGTCTTTTCAGCCATTCTTTATACGCCGCGTTTTTGCCAGAATCATGCATACCTTGTTTACCTTGTTATGAGTATGAATAAGTTATACAACGGCGCTTGCTGTAAGTTATGAAATAGAGGCGTTAAAATCGCCCACTAATCTTTTTCGTAGTCATGGAGTGAAGTTCCAGTGCTAACGGAATGTGTTAACCGGCAGTTCATAGCTGCAACTTGTTGAAACTGGTGAGACCAAACAGATAATGTCTTGCGAGTGAAGGCTTTCTCTACGACGAACTTCAGTTCCTTTCTTCACATGCTCAAAGGGGACTGAAATTCCAACCAGCTGATTATCTTGGAGTGTTAAGAGAGTTCCCCGTACACTGACTTTCCTTGGACTAAACAGGCCGCTGCTATTTCCCAGTAAATATTGAGTGTCTTCGACTGTGCCTATTAACGGCAGTGAGTGTGCATTGAGCTCTGCGTCTTGAATTGCTTGTTTAGACTCTTTGAGAGCAACGTCGATGGTGTGAGCCGTATGCATCATTGACACAGCAGGAGCTACAGCCACTACGACTACTATGGCAATCATCAACTTCAACATGGTGTCCTTCCTATTATCTTATTTGGAGTAAGGACAGTGATACACATAACGTTGGATTATTAAGGTGAGATATGTTGCCGGTTATCAGTTAAACGTGTCAGCACTTTACAACAGGAATGTCATTCCACGATGTTGTGTAAAGGGGGCTCATTCGGTCGCGCCTCATTTTCCAATCTTGCTTTCCCGCTATTCCTTGTGCACCGAGAAAGATGGTGTTTTTGCCAAACCGAGAGTTGAGGTCATCGTATACCTTCATCAGCTCATTATTTGGCTGCGATGCAAAGAGATCATATTGTTCATGCTTACCTTCAACGAGTTCGATCAACCCTACCCCGATCTTGTAGAAGCGAACGCCACTCGTAAATATTTGCTCAGCCATACGGGACACTTGGCGTGTAATTTTTCCAACATCAGCAGTAGGGTAATCAAAATGATGGGTGATCTGTTTGTTGTAACGTGACTCTGCATCAAAAGGGGAATTGCCGGCAAAGACAATCATCGTTTTACAGAGGCTCTTTTGTTGTCTCGCTTTTGCTGAAGCTATGTCGGCATGCGCACTAAGTGCTTGTTGGAGTTTTTCTAGGGTAGTAATTCGCTCACCGACACTTCTTGTACTGTAAATTTGCTGTTTATCGGCCCTCCCGTTTTCAAAAGCAAAGCATTGTTCACCATTGAGCTCGCGAACAGTGCGTTCCATATCTACGCCGAACTCTTTACGCATTTTGCTGATGTTCGAACGTGCGAGATCTAACGCAGTAGTTACCCCCATATGTTTGAGCGTTTTCTCGCGCCGGTGACCAATACCCCACACAGAACCAATTTCAATTACCCTAAGTCCGTTTTCGATATCATTCTCAGACATTAAGGTACAGACACCATCGTAGCCAGGGACCTTCTTTGCGATATGATTAGCCACTTTGGCTAAGGTAGCAGTCTTCGAAATGCCCACACACACAGGTAGACGCGTATGTTTCCACACCGTTTCTCGAACTCTTTTCCCTTGCGATGCGTAGTCAAACAGCAATTCTGTATTTTTCCACAACAGAAACGCTTCATCGATTGAATAGTTTATGTGCTCTTCTCCAAAAGAAGCGATCACATCATGCATTTTCTTTGAAAGTGAACCGTAGAGTTCATATGTTGAAGAGAACACTGTCACTTTGTGTAGATCAAGAAGCGGCTTCATCTCAAAATAAGGTCTGAAGCGCTTTATTCCTAGGTTTTTCGCTTGCTTGTTGACGGCTATCAGCATGCCATCATTGTTGCTTAACACGACAATAGGCTTATTGCGCAACCGGAAATCAAATACCTGATGAGCTGCACAGTAAAAAGCATTGGCATCAACTAAGGCAATGGCACTCATTCGTTACCCTGAAACAGTCGGCATGGGCGGTTGAGATTGATAACCCGAGTCACGACACCCTCGATCGTGAATGTATCATCTTCCCTGATCTTGATTGACGGATAATGTGGCGACGCAGAGACCAATTGACGATTCTCGTAGTCAAGAAGCTTACACAACATTTCACCATTGTAATTGCAGATGATTGTATCCAAGTGTTCTGCGGTAACGCTGCGGTCAACCACCAGCACTGCATTATCAAGTATCCCTGCGCCTACCATACTGATGCCAGACGCACGAGCGAGAAAGGTCGCTGATGGATTGTCGATCAGAAGTTCATCAAGGCTCAATTCCAGACACTTGTAATCACTTGCTGGTGATTCAAAGCCATTAAATCCACAAGAAACTGGGATAGTTAAAACATTCATTGGACTAACACTGTTTATACATACAGTATCGATTGTGTATCTAATTCTAGGATAACTCAAGCCCTCCGTTGCTGACTGTTGACATAATAGACAGTTTCACGCGATGAAGGTGGAGTGGTGGCAAACGTCCCTCCCCCGTATATGCGATAGCATATTTTGAGATTGTATTAATAACACGCCGAATTGTGTATCACATGTGTTTATGACATGGGGACTTCTATATGAATGGGCCAAAAGCTGTTCTGATAATCGGCGAAGCTTTCGTTAAGAATGTTTCACCCTCTCAACATGCTCACTTTGAAGAGATACTGATACTATCAAGTTCCGAAGGTCTCGTCCCATACTCAAGCTACACTGTCACGCCTTGCGGTCATGCAATGACACCGAGAGAGTACAAGCGACTTCATCACAAAAACAGTATCACCCAACTACAACGCTTGCATAGTGAACGAGAAGTTTTTTGTCTTCTAACTTCCAGTGAGACTGCCTTGCTAGGCCTCCTCCTTGGAGCAAAAAAACAAAAGTGCCTTAATGCATTCGCTGCAAGTTATTTTAAATCGTCCATCTGTACCAGTTCAGAATTTCTTTCAAGCCTACATAGAATCACTCGATACCTTCGACGTGAGAAACGAAGTGAACCCATATATTTCCGTTCTGGTATTGCCGACTTATACGGGCTTGGCTTTGCCGCTGCAGGGTGCGCAATTGGTACCACGTTAGCGAGAACGAATCGGTCACTAAACACAAAGTTGCTATCTTCCGTTCTCAATACGGCCAAGCATCTACCCGTTTTCATTGATAACGGTTTGATCACCATGGTAAACCAAGGCAAATCAATAAACTCCAATTGGGTAATGGATGAATACCGGGCAATCACTCCACAACGTCGATGTCATTCAAAGAATCTGACATTTGTTATCCCTGATGCCCCTTACTGCGCGGCAGAAGCCGCTGACATTATCCAGCGACATCGAGTCGACATTCTGTGGCTAGCAGAGCGAACAAACATCGTATTACCAATTCATAGAACCAACAATATTGAACAGCATGCTTTGACTATGCTCGAAATACTTGGCTACCCGAGCAACATCACGCTTGGGGTTCCGTGTTTGAAGAATAAAGGGTTAGATTTTGAACTGAGCTGCAGTGATATTGAAAAGCTTTTGATGCTGAAGAACCCTCGCACGAGGAAACCAGCTTTTACCAAAGTTCACATGTTGGGGATAAGCGATTCTACATCTTCAAGCAAATTGAACCCGAGACTTCTGCTTATGCGCCTATACGGGATTGATTGTAGTTGTGACGCTTCTCGTTTTACCGCGATTTTCGGCCGATACAGTTCCGGCAACCTCCGAAAAGGGTCGATCGTGGTCAACAGACTTGAAGACGAGTACAAGCGTAAGCAGATAGTTAGTAGCAAACCTTATACAGAGTTCACCTATGAGCGTGATAGCTTTGGATATGATCAGTTTTCACTAATGGACGACTTCTATGAACTGGTAACCGAAGACGATATCGTGACATTTTGGACGTTGTTTAACGCATTGGTATCAGATGAAGCTCCCGCACTTTCAATGTCTGTGAATGAAAGTGACTGCAAGCTTGAGCTGGTGGAACTAGCTTGGCAGGTTCTAGGCTACGCAACTGTCCCTCGATTGCTTTTTGAGCAATACAAACGAATTAATTGGCATTTGTTTGAGCCTATGGTGCGTAAGGCAATCACAATTAGCGAGATGAGTTACTTTGATAAACGCTTCGATGCCCTTAAAACAATATTCGCAAAGAACACTACTAACCCTGTTCAACTGCCTTTATTGTAACGACCAAACATAGTTGACTATTGCTTTAGATCTCAAAAGTTATTGCTATAGTCTTCTAAAGCTTGCGCGTCATTTACGGCGCTTTGTTGATTCAACTTATTGAACACTACCGGATTTGTGTATTTTAATCGACCCATTCCCAATGGTGTTTCGCGCAAATACACATCGATTCCAGCGACATTTTGTGGGCTATTGTTTGCAGTACTAAAGGGACGGTTGTACTTAGCGCTTAGTGCAGGAGCTAGTTTTTTAAGTGAATCGTTATTAACCGTGTATTCTGCAGATGCAAAGACGTCGTTTAAGTACGTCACCGTCAGCGTCGTCGCACCATTGAGTAGTCGACTCGCGTCATAGACATCGATATCGCGGGATTGGTCGCTATGGTTTTTTCTTATCCCTCCTGCCGCAACTATCTTTTCGTTAATAGTTTGACGATCGGAACAGGCGAGCGGAATGGCAAATACCTCTAAGCTTTCCGGTAAACAACCTGATCTCAAATACTGTTGAGCCTCTGTTACACCGGCTGCGGCGGCTTGATTGATATAGGTTTGGCCTAAACGAAAATCTGTTGTTCCTGCGCTTCCTGTCAAATGTATCACCCCCAGGAGCCATCGAGCACTATTCCCTCCATAGGGCAATGATTTTTCTAGCCACAGTTTGGCATGCTTCCGGTCTTGCTTTGTTCCATGGCCATAATACAAGTAATGCCCCACCAGCTCATATGCCGCTGGTATCCCACCGGTAGCTGCGATATATAGGAACTCAAAAGCTCTAGTTAAGTCTTGAGGTATACCCTCTCCGTACTGATACAAAAGACCTATTTCAACGTTAGAGTATAGGTATCCATTTGTGGCCGACTTGGTATACCAGTACAAGGCTTTTTCTACATCTACTGCCGTACCCCATCCATTTTTGTGCATCTCCGCTAACCAAAACTGTCCCTCTGCATCATCTGCATTTGCTGATCTTTTAAACCAATAAAGTGCTTTGCTTTCATCTTTGGTAATTTTTGGAGCTGAACTTCCGTTCAAATACCCAAAGCCGATTACATTTTGGAATTCCGTATGACCACGCTCTGCTGTTCGATATAGGTAGTAGCCTAGTTTATCAATATCGTATACGTCCCCTTTTGAATCTGCGTAAATGCGCGTTAGCGTTACCAAATCATCAAGGTTTGGTTTATCACCTTGAGCGCGGCGCTCAAGTTCAGCAATTACACCTACATAACGGTGAGTTGCAAATGCGTTCTCCAGCCTCGATTCAAACGAAGGGTTAACCGCAGTCTCTTCTCTGGTCCCATGAAGAATCGTATCTTGTAGGATGCTTTTGCTAAGTTCTGCAACGTGTTGTTCTGCTGCATGACTGCTTGTCAGCGTCGCTATCAACAGCGACAGTCCTAGTCCGATTTTTTGCATGTAACTCACCTTGTCTTCCTTAACTTCCTACTTGAGTTTATCAAATGAGCGCAACAAAGTGCAGTGACACCACAACCACATAGGTATCTTTGCCTTTTCCATTGATTAGGTGACGAATATTCACTCTCTATTCGCTAAATCAACAATGAATCTTATGTATAAAGGTTAAAAGCATACTCAATACATCCACAAGGTAATCTAATGTCTGCGATAAATAGTGAGATAAGAAGAGGGATAGAATTATTGTGGCTTTGCCAAGAGTTACAGTCAGAGAAAGATGGTATCGAGAGACCTAGCCATCATCGAATGGACAAAGCCAAGGTGCTTGATGACTTCGCCCGTGATATTAGTCGCTCCGTAACCAATATGGGAAATCTACCACGTCTATTTGCCCTTGAAGATCGACTTTCAGCTATCGGTCGACAACTAGAGATGCATGGCTTGGTTCAAGTGGATTATGGAGACGACTATGCTGATAAAGCAATAGGATATCTTGAAAGTAAGCAATCTTTGATAGGAAACGCTCAGGAGTTGACACTCTTGAACGACCCTTCTACTTCAAACTGGCTAAAGCAACAATTGCAAGAGAGCAAAAATCGCGATCCTCTAGATGCTTTGAACGACGCTGAAATCCTCGTATCGGTCTTAACGGCAAACTTAGAAAAGTATCTCAACCCAGGCAAGAAGGGAGAAATGTAATGACTCGATTTGTTTTGATATATCTCGTGGGGCTCGCTACAGTCGTAGCAGTTACAATGTCTATGTTCTCTCCCCCATCTAACAAAACTATGCCGTTAGGAAGTGACTTCATTCTCCCAATCGGAGGAATAGTCATTTTAGAGTACAACGAAACTGACACTTTCCCTGTCTTAACCTTTGGCGGTCTCAAACCATTGGACTGTTCTGTGAAGGTACGGAAACGCATGAATTACACAACGAGTCGACTCAATATAGAAGCATCAGCCCTTGTCTGTTCTGAATATTCTATCCCATTAGAAGGATACGGGATGGGCCTAGACACTTCATTGGGTCTTAGAGTTGACCCACAGAATTCAGATTTACTCGACGAAGATAAACAGTTTAGCTTGATCGTCACTAATGGCGTCTCCCTTGGACTAATATCGTTTGACTACACCGAGTAGCAGTCAATCGTCTTCTAAGTAAAATATCGAAAGGAGCCAATTCATGATAGTAGAGCAATCATTGCCTCAAGGCCTTAACATCGAGCAGCTGAATGCAATGTCTAAGCGTAAGGAGAAGTATCGCCTAAAGACTGCAGCGTTTCTTGAATGGCAACACAAACTAAACCGCAATGACACCCTCCCCAGAGGCCGATTCTTTCGCAACAAGCGACCGGGTCCCCCTGTATTAGCTATCGATGAGGCTCATCGCTACTATTCAGGCAATTCGTTCCCGCAGATTCACGAAACTCTTACACTAAGACGGTATCGATCAAAAGCGAAGTGATGTTTGCCCTCTCGCCTAGCATGAACTAGCCCAAAATTGTGAGTCACGACCAGTTGATGTACAATCGCATTTTATGCTATTGCATCATATTTGGAGATGACGACATGAACCGATCTGATTGGGCTACCTTTTTTAGCCGAGAGGAGAGTTTTTTCGATTTTGTCACTTCGAACTGTACAGAGTTGGGTTGTTTTGGACTGAATGCCTACCCCAAGTACACCCCTGGCTTCAACATGGCTGGCAAAGTCGTTGTAAGCAAGCCACAACACGTTCGCTACATATGCCATGTTAATGGCAATCAAGCACTCTTTGATAAGATCAAATCGAAAGCTGCGGAATGTTATGATCTCTACGATTTATTGTCACTGAATGACAAACGATGCTCTAGGCAACCAATTTTCCTTGAAGATGCTACTCGTATCGCTGTTCATGTCGATAAAGCTCATTCGAGCCAGTTAATCACACATAAACCTACCGTTGCGATTGTTCGCGAGCGCAAGTTCGAGGACGCTGACAAGCAATTGGACTTGCTTCAGTCCCAAGTTCAAACGCTAAAACAACTCGGTTTAGAGTCAGCACAGGTTAATGTGGCCGTCACTACTATGGCTATTCACGTTGATTCATTAGAGCTGGTGGCATATTTTGGTCGTGAGGACGTCGTTTTTCGGAGACCAACGGGTTACCACTACCGATGCCGCGTGTTTTGGGAGCGTGAAGTCAAACCATCCAAACTAGGGTTTTTCATTTCACGCGATCCCATTGATTACCATGAAGTCTCCGCGCCAAGGTTGTCCCGCAAAGATTCGTACGAAAATAGTGGTATAAAGCTTGAATTTGGTGCTCCGTGCGACGGTGTATTTTGGGTGGCACAACACACTCGCATTACGCCGCAAGACGATTAAATTTTTGAATATAGCGCCGCATTTCTTTGCCAACCCACTCTCCGATCGGTTTTGAGACGCCATTGCCGATCTGTTTGTACGCACTAGTATCACAAACCGGAAAGACAAAGCTATCATCGAGACCCTGCAGACGAGCGTACTCCCTTACAGAGTACGGACGAACCCCTAATGGAAATCGGTTGTCGACTACAAGACGAGTCGACTTGTCTTTAGCGTAGTGAGCAACGCATGTGGGGGCGAGATCTCCTTTATTTGGATCTGATATTATGGGTAGGTCTCTATATTGACCACTCATCCTATTGTAGATCGCTTTGGGGAAGGTCACTCTTGGATCGTCTTCCAATATATCCTTGAGCGAGACTGGCCTGTGATTCTCAGGCGGTCTTATCGAGAACTCACGCCGTGTACCTATAATAATCAGCCTACTTCGCTTTTGGGGAAGCCAAAGTTCTGATTTTACGGGACAAAATACCTGAACATAGTACCCAGATAGTTTCGTCATGGCCTCCATGACAATAGGAAAAGCTTTGAGTCCCGGTACGTTCTCGATGACATAAAAATCTGGCGTGGCTATCGCCAAATGACGCAGCGCATGAAGGAAGAGATCATCACCGGTGCGCACCCCATGAATGTCGGCTATCGTTGAATATTTAGTGCATGGATAAGTGAATACCATACCGTGAGAACTATCTTGCTCCAGAACTAATTCCTCTGTTAAATCGCAGTGTTTTATGTGATTACCAAAATTTGCCCTGTAGGTTTTACAAGCATCCCCATCGAGCTCAAATGCCTGATTTATTTTTATACCTGACTCAACAAGGCCTGCATCAAACAATCCTGCGCCAGAAAAATAGCTATTCACGCTCACTTCCATACTCTTTCCTTATGTATAGTTATGCAGTTAACTTGAAGCACTTATTTACTGACTGGACCTAAAGGAAGTATGCCCAATGACTTATAGAAGTCTCCCCAGCCTTTGACCTCTTTTTGTTTCGAACCCCTTTCCAGCATTCTCATTTCATACTCCAGAGCCCACATCTCGTTCATGTCTTTGTTGAGCTGAAGGTGAGAATTCGCGGTTTGACGGAGTATGTGAACCTGTTTCATCGCTTGTTCACACAGGCTCGTAGCGAGTTTGTTGGAACATAACATCAAATACTCTTGGTGTTGTCGAAGTGCTTTATTCACTGCCTCTTCTTCATAAAGATCAGGCATTGCGTCAATCACATTTACTTCTAGATTGGCTATACGCCTCTCCAAAAGATCTTTGCTGGTGGGAATCTCTTCGGCTGCGCTAGTCGTTGTAATAAGAAGCCCCAAAATTAGTAGTACTCTCATGTTGTTACCCTTTCAGTTGCTATTAGGAGTGTTATACATACCTGATTGCGGTATTAAATAAAAAAGACACCCCAAACGTTTGGAGTGCCTTTTAACTGCTTGTACTTTGTTAGTTAAGCTTTCGTACCATTCGAATATAACGTCTAGTCACTGTGTCCGTAACGAACTCGGTACCGTCGTTAAAATCTATGAGCAGCCCTTCTAAACCAACAGCAGTATTAACATCAAACCCGTCTGGGGTATTCGTCCAATAGGGTGAGGATGGAGTATCTGGAAAATACGTAAGATCGATAGCAGGTGCTATACAACTGTGCTCAACGAGCGACGCGAGTTCTTTTATATTCGGCAAACGCCAGTCATCAAAACCACCAAATGAGGTATTCAGTGATGCTGCCTGTAAAGCCTGCTGCCATGTCTGGTAGCTCGTGGGAGTGCCCGAACAACTGGTACCATTGGCGGTCTGACCTAGTGTGCACAATCGCCATTCTAAGCCGTTGACGACATCAGTAACCGTCCCATTATCAGCTATGTACTGCCCCTCCGGATGGCTCGGTGTTATGTTCTCTGAGCACGTTTGCGCGAATGCTGCAGACGATGCGATTGCTGCGCCCACAACGGCGACATGAGTTAACAGTTTCATCATTGCTTATCTCCTCTGACTGCACGCAGGTAGGTGGCTAGATGTTTGTTACAATACATCGCTTGCCCATTAACTGAATTCATACACCAAGCTTGACCGGTACCGTTAGCAGATGGCGTCGCCGAAATGTAAGTACCCGCAGCCATATGGTCAAAGTACTCAACTTCTCCTACATCCGCAGTTGTCGTTCGGTAATTGATAATTGATCGAAGCTCATTAATAGCCGGCACCTTCCAATCTTGGAAACCGCAAAACGCTTCGGAATTTAGATGCTTAATGTAATCGTCGGTATTACAGTATTTCGCATTGCTTGTAATTGGGTAAGCGCAAATATTGGAGACGTTGTATTTCGAATGTGGCTTGTTCGCGTTGTCTGACCCACGAACTCCATCGCCTCCCCCGTTGGTATTGTCATCCATGTTATACCAGTAGTAGGTGTAGTTGTTGGCACGATAGCTAATGTTTGCTGATGAGTATGGATGAGCATCAACAGGGTCATTTGTGAAAAGGGAGCGCAAAGCATCATCCGTAGATACAGCTGGTAGAGCGGCAGATGCGTGTTTTCGCTCCCATACAAGTCCAGTTCGATTGTCTCTGATGCACTCATAGTTAGTTGCACTACTCGCCAATGCGTTACCGCTGATATCTAGCTTCGTCCATGAAAATCCAGCAGCTCCATCATAGACCGTGGTGCCAAATTCAGCATCATAACCAAACTCCGCATCCTGACCGGGATAACTACTGTTAGGTGCAGGATCAGTAAAAGTACTGCCATTGTAGTAAGACACGACCCCTGTATCGTTCAACCCTACTTCACCAGGGATAAGCAACGTTATCTTTGGAATAGCACCTAACGACGCATTGTCTGGAGTGCCTAACTGGATCTCTATTGATTCCCCGCCCTCTTTAATATCATCTGATTCTATGAAGAGTTTCAGCTGAATGGTGTCACTCCCCGACTCTAAAACGAGAGGACTTGCAGTGATTAGGCGATAGTCTTGCCCTTCAGTCGCCAAGCCACCAAGTGTAAATGGTACTTCTACCGCTTTTTCGCTAGCAGGCGTCACTTTTACGTTGAGCAAATAGAGGCCTGAACCTTCAGCAACGGTAACGAGATCTGTTTCGAAAGATACCGTGGCGTCATCATCACTATCTTTAATCGTAACGAGCGTCGTGTCTTTGAGGATTTCACCTGATGAGGCGTTACTGATTGTAATCTTAAACTGTTCGTCTGGTTCATCTAACTCATCGCCCATTACTTTGAACGGCAAATCATAGCTTCTTGAACCGGATGGAATGGTGATCGTTCCTGACTCAGTTACAAAATCTAGTCCGGGTGTTGCGTCAACAGGTTCGATCACATAATCCATAGTTACGTCTTGAGAAATACTCCCAGAGAACCTGATTGGTGTGGTAAATGTAACAACGCCGCTTTCCGGTTCTTTGACAGAGGTTTCATCATCCATTTTATAGGTGACAGTCTTTACCGAGGGATTGCTGTTACTTGATTGTGATGAATCATCGCCATCCTCTGATGAGCAACCTATAGCGGTCATCGCCATGAGCAATGCTAAGGTTAGTTTACTACGTTTCATGTTTTGCCCTTTTCCGTTGTGTGTGGCATATGTTTACTTTTTACACAACTTTCAAAGACATTTTCTCGATTAAAGGGTCAAATATCGGCGCTTAATCGTTAGAAGAAAAAAGCCCAGCTGCGATGCTGGGCAAAAGGACTGGAAGTAAGGATTTCGAGTTATGATTCTTGTTCAGTAGATTCTTGCGACGCTTTTTTCGCTTCAATGGTTTTGCGTGTACCAAATACAACCATCAGTAAACCGGCAAAGCAAGGTAGCAGTTTCAAAATTACTGATGACTTATCCGCCTGTTCGAGTGCGGATGGCATCATTGAGTCAATGACCAAACCGAATAGCGAGTAACCTAGATCCACGGCTTGAAAGTGCAGCAATGCTAAGAAAATGATCATTAGGCCAAAGCCAAAGATCGTGATTTGTTTTGGGTCTATGGATTGATTTGTCATGAGCGGCTTCCTTATTGAGTTGGTTTTCTATTTATACAGCCTATCTCGACACTTTTTAGCAATTAGCGGGACGTTTTTTGCTCACTAATCCAGTATTTCCAAAATAAGCGTCAATATTCGCTCCTCTATTCCCGATATCTACGCCAAATCCTCCATATAGTGGACTTATAGTAGTTATGGAGACATTACGTGCCCGTTGACCCTAATAAAAAGCAGGTATTCGAGAAAGTGGTAGAACACGACATGCTACCGCTATTTGCGGGCTTGGCCGACCAGTTTGGAAAGCTTTCAGGCGCACGTATTGAGGTTTATGAACAAGATAGTATTCGCACCGTTACCTATGAGTACGGCCGCATCGCTGATGGCTCCACCAGCGTCAAACCAGCTACGGGATATTGATATGACTGACCAATTAGAGAAAGAATCCAACGAGCCCCAGGTATACGTCTTACCTGACTATTTGCAGTTTACAGAAGAAGACGTAAAGCTTAGCGCAATTTACACATTGCTAAAGATTAACTCTGAAATGCCCCATTCAATCAGAGCACTACTCTTAGCCAATTTGCGAACGATAGCAGAGTACAATAACGACCGCGCAATGTTAGCGTCTTTAGATGTCGCCGACGAACAGATAGGTCATGAGATGCGGTACCGCATTAGCCTAGACGAAAATGGAATGCCTATAAAACCAACGCGAATTGAAGTCACGCCTGACGAATCAGTCACAGTCAGTGACCAAATAAGCGATTAATTTCTCAATTGAAGATGTATACCCATTGCTGTGACACGATTAACCCATTCATTCAATCAAAGGGAAACGTTATGAGCAGTCTATTCTCGAACGCATCTGACGCCAAACCTATTTTTACTGCAAAATAGCCGAAACAATGGCGAGTGAGTCCTCTTTATAAATTCATCCACAGTGTGTTTTGAATAGGATATCACTCGCCCCCTTCGCTGTAAGGGAACGACGAGATAGGAATAACTTATGAAAACTATGTTCATTGAATTAGGTAAAGAATTAGAAGCGATGCTTGGTGTTCATCTCAGCATTGTCTTCGCACTGGTAATTTCACTCTATGCATCCCTAATGATGATACCTACATCGATAGAGTTAATGGGATGGTTTGCCGTAATTATTGGGTTAGTTCTACATTTTCTTCCACTGGCCTTCGCGTTTAAATGGACGGAAGGTGAGCTTATTTCGATACTTGTAAGTGCAGGCATTTGGGGAAAGGCCATCTTCGCCGTATGTAGTTTTGCACTTTTCTTTGTGCTAGGCCAATTACTCACCGTTTTCGGATTCGTACCCGTTGGCTTGCTTGGATATGGACCGGCTCTGCTCTAATCACGAGATACCTCACTAATTGATTTGCTACTAGAGACCTAATACCACCAGTGCGCATTTCAAAAGCACTGGTTCGGTATCTGCAACAACATCCCTTTCAACAAGCTCATACTGCGCTTTTGTCGCCATAATTTCTTTAGCTAACGGCAAGCTTTCTTCACAAACATAAACGGTCAGTTCACGTAGAAACACGTCTTCATCTTTAATTCGCTCAATCTCTTCGGTATCAAAGTAAAACGTGTTCGGCTTGCATGTTTTTGGTGAGTGCAGCATCGTTGAGTCCCATGTGTGCTCTGCTTCAATCTCATGCAGCAGATCAAATAGCCGGTCAACTGTGTTGTAGAGGTAATCCAGTGTGTTTCTATTTAGCTCCTCAAGCTTTTGCCCCAAATCACCGTTCTTTCGGCCAATGTTGATCAAGAACTTGATTTCATTTTTAACCGGCTTCCACTTCGCCAATTTCAGTTTTGGTTTAAGGTATTTGATGTATTGAGCGTTAGACGTCGCCATGGGTACATATTGTTTGCTGGCTGCATTTAGCATAGCGACATGAAGGCGTGTATGAGTGACGAGTTCGTTTAACGTTAAGTGATACTGGTAATCTTTCAATGGGAATCGATCAAAGCTGATTTAATTTGGGAACCCTAGTATAACACCGGGCGCATAGTTGATGAAGGCAGAGAGTAGTTTTGTATTGAGTACCGTCATGAGCGAAACATCAGTTCGACCTCCAAATGGAGATGATGAGTTTCGCTACATGACAGTGACTTAGATTTAGCACCAACGGAATGGCATTATTTTGATGATAGTCCTTTCGCTTTAGCAAGAGGTTCGCTATAGACGTCTGAGGCGACGAGCACATCTCCAACATAGATAAAGGCTTCGCCAATGTTGATTGCATTGTCTGGTTTAAAATGAGGATTAGCTTTATATGTTCGTTTGCATTCTAAATTAAATACAATTCCATCCATATATTTAAGCCGACGCTCAATTTCGGTCTCAGAGAGTCCTTCGTTTTGTAAGTGCACCCGTGCATTACGTTCGTAAATAGGTTCTATCACTGAGATTGAGCTATTTACAGGTATGACTTCATCACCAAAGGTGCAATCAGCGGATACACTGAATGTGATGGCACAGCTGGTTAAGATGACAAATGTATTTTTCATAGAACACCCCTAATTACATGGCTTGAATTTCAAATTCCTGTCGACAAGACTGCAAAACAGTCTCAAGAGCTTCTTCAGGTAGTTCTGAAACATGACGAGACTGAAAGTAATCAACGACCACCTCCACATCTGCACCGGGTAGGTACATATCGATCGCGGGTTGTAGTGCTTTTTCGTTCACATTGATATTCATAATCATACTCTCGTGGTCATTCGGCGGATTCGCCAAGTAATGCCTTGCGGCAAGGTGCGTGCTACTCGGTATACATTCTCTTGTAGAGTGTCCTCAAACTTTCGTTGCTTTACGCTTCCATCTTTGCCTTTGTAAAACAAAATGAAATCAGCAAACGCTGAAGTTTGAATTTTGGGTTTGTTCATATTTCCTCCAAGGAAAATCGGAGGGATCAATAGCCCAAACGGGCATAATTGAATCCCGTGTGGGTTAGGTATTAGGTTGGTGTTTCGTACAGAAACAATCTTGGCAGTCAATGACTGAATGTATTTAAATGGCACATTAACCATACTGAGCTGTGGGTTTAACCACTCTACCAACGCTGGTAGTTTTTCACTCTAGAAGTACATGACAATAATGACTGAAAATAGCGGAAGAAATATCGATTAGAGAGACGATTTTTCACCTTTAACCGCGCAACCAGTAAAAAAGCGATGAGGAGATGAGTCGCCTATGAGAATGCAGGCGACCTCATGTGATGTCTTAGAGGTTAGTGAATCGTGTTAATGAGTTGAGTTGGCATACGTTGTAGTCCGGTTGCCACTTCGGAGCTGTGCACCATACTCTTGGTGATGTAATCGTGACTTCCTTTCAATCGAGTCAATACCTCAATATTTATTACGTTCAAGGTCTTTGGAATGATACCTTTCTCGTACTGACGTGACAGGTACTCTAGTTTATTGAAGATCTGGATTATGCTCGCCGCACACATTAGAGGGTTTGGCTCCTCTAGGATAAAGTTAAAATCTTGAAGCGGATTATCGAGATCTGAAAATTCTGTAGCGGCACATATCTGCTCCATTTTATCCATTGCTTGCCCCCCACACTGTGAATAGGGAAAGTACTGATCGGTGCCGGTATAACCCATCATCATCGACAACATCTCCCCATTTTCTTGGTTTACTGTGGCTAGTGGCTTCGCGACATCTACTACCCCAGTTTCTTTCATTAGATTTTCTAGAGCACAGCTTTGGCCACGTAACATTTGTGATGAAAGAATGACTGTCAGATTAGCGCAGTCTTCTAAATACTGATTGTCATCGAGCAACGCTGAGCTCACATTATGGATCCCCGTGTTCATATTGGCCCAGTAGAAGACAAAGGTTCGCATGGCATCGATCAAGTCGAGTTCTGTTCGCCATCTTTCAATGATGCTGGATGTTTCTACGATAATTTGATTCTTGGTCATGAAATGTCCTTTCGCCTGGTAAAGCATGGGTTGTATTGGCAAGTAACTGTAGTTATGCACGAAATTTGGATTTCTTTAGATGAAATTGAACAATTTCTTTCTGCAGAACCTTTGTTCCTATTCTATTTGACTTGATGATCGAACCCCCCAATTAGAGCAGCAAATATCGCTCCTTATTCGCTAAATCCTTATTCATTTCTGTGTATAACTGACAGTCGATAGACCAAAGGGTTGGAACAGGTTTGCAGATAGCTAATGAGGGTGACGAATGAAACCGAGATCAGAAAAGCAGCACCAAGTAGATACTCAGTCAGAGTATGTCTCAAAGGAAGGCAAGAAGTACAACATGTTCATAGACATAGATACTCCTCCAACTGAACAATCGATAAAAATGCAACGAAGAAAACTACGTGTTAACTCCTTTGTTCACTTACTAATCTTAGTGATTGGTATGGTTATCATCGCATTTCCTGCCATCCTCATTGATATAATTGCGATAAAAGTGGTATTCGTTTTTGGTGCCATTGTCTGGGGATTTGCATTGAATCACATCGCATTCGACTATCTGGAAAAGCACACTACTTTGTTGCCATCAGTGTCATTTCTTGACGTTGAATTTCATCATACCGGTGACCTAAAGCCGGTTAGTACCAAGTATAGTTACTTCAATAAACTGCTTGAACATGCTCCAGAACTTCGAAACTACGTTTTACGCGTGATCACTATGGACCGTAAGTTCTATCGCTTTGAAGTGGAAGCATTTGCAGTCTTTACTAGCAAAAAGGCCGAAGACGAAGAGAAGGCTAAACTGCAACGTCTGCTGAATAATAGGTCAATTTAGGAGATGAATATGGAACCGATTGAACAAGTTACCGTGACTCAAACTAAACTCGACAAGTTCAAGTTCAAAGCAATGTTCTATCTGTCAGTGAGCTTTGCCCTTCTTCTAGTCTTCATGTTGGGTATTCCTAGCAATACTTATCCGAAGGTAGTCGTAGGGAATGGGGCATTATGCCTGTTTCATTTTATTTTTGGATTGAAAAACCTGCTTAATTGGTTTGAGGGTATTTGCTCCAAATGAGTGACTGTGATTTGTGGGAAGCAATATGAAAACAACATTTATAGAACGATGGAAAGGAACTCAGATTGAGTTGGGATTTTTAGCAATGCTTATTGTTTGGGCGTCAGTAGCAGGAGTATGGGCGCTCGCATCTGGCCATCACTTTGCCTTCGATGTTCATTCGATAGTTCCAAAAGTGTTGAATGTGTTGGAGACCAGTGACTTTTTGCTTCTGAAGGTTGGATTTTCAATGTTAATTGTTGGTTTAATTATTGGGTTTAGGTTTGTACATGGCAAGCTTAACGTGCTCGCAAAGATACTTGCTACATTAGGTCTATTTCAGCTTCTTTATCCGCTATTTTTTTTGGCTGAAGCTGTAACAACTGATAGTAGGTTCGCCCAGTTTATAATGGTTATAGTCTGCTTAATGTTTCCAGTAGCTTTAACTACCTTAATAGTTAGCTTTTTGTTACCCAAAATCCAAAATGCACGATAGCCAACTCTGTTAACTTTCTGTCTAAAAGTAGTAAAACTACCCGACCAATAAAGGCCATTGGGTAGTTTTACTTTCTTACTTATTTTTTATAGATAGTATAATTATCTAAAAATTGCGTGATTAACAGTAGTACCACGAACATTACAAAGAAGCTGAACGACTTCAAAAATTCACCTTTCGTTACCTCATTGACTGCGTTCCCGAAACACACCATAGAAGCACCGTGCATAAGATTCACGATATTGAACCATTTTGCATTTCTGCTTTTCATCAATTGATAAAACAGATAAATTTCCGCTTTCAACATAATTTCGTAATATTTCATTTTAAGATTATTCATAATTTGGACCTCCTCATAGGTTTGTTTTTTTATGACTTTTCTTTGGAGATCCGTAGATAGCCTTCTGGTATCTATGTCACTCCGGGTTTCAAATTGCTCTTCATAACGAATCGCCTTTTGTAGTAAGCAAGCTCTAAACTTTGAGCGTGCTTGTTTATGACTTGACGAGAGAATCAAAGGTTGAACTTGGCATCAATACCAAGCGCATACCTTTAGGTAGATTCTCGCCCGTATCACGTTCATTCAATCTCCAATAGGAAATCAAATATTCAGGATTACCTTGTCGGTCACATTCAATCACCGAGGCCAATAACCCGTAGTTTCTGATCCCAAGGTGTGCCGCTACGCTAGCATGCATCTCGTTCTCAGTAACATCTTTATCAAGCTTGGCTATCCCTTTGATAACTTTTATAAACTCGAAATTAGACATACGTATTCTCCTTAAGTTGTTGTGAAGCCCCAAAGCTCAACTGCCAGAAGGCAGTTGAGTACAGCAATGGGGTTAAGTCGTTAATCACTATTCGCGTGGTTTTGGTCGACTTGTTTAAGATACTTATTCGAAAAGATCATCTTTCCATGAATGGAGTTCAGTGCTTTATCCATTTCTTGGCGAGCTTTCTTTTCAGTTTCACAACCTTTGCAGGTAGACATTTCTCTCAGACCATTTTTGGTTGTCCTTTTAACGTGCCAATGCTCTCGAGTCAGTGGGAAGAATTGATTACAAATGGCGCATCGCTTTTCGATACCGGCCACAGTAATTTTCATCACCCCAAGTTGAATGTTCTTTCTCAATACGTTGTCTGTGAACCCAAAATCAGTGATCTTGAGGCTTTGTCCAACGGCTGTGATTGCACATTCAAACTTCTTGGCTATTTCGTTAATAGGCATTCCATCTTCAGCTAAAGCTTTAATAAGCTCATGATCCGATTGGTCTAGAGATTGATTGTTAACCATAGTTCCTCCAAAGAGGGATCTATTCCCCATGAGGGTAAATAGAGAGCCCTCACGGTTCTGGTTGAGTGGGTTAGGTAGGGTTAGCCGTCTGCCAATACACACGCATAACTACAGCCACACAGGTGGTGCGTTAAGCGGTATTGACAAGTAGCTTTAGAGACAATGTAAATCGTCTCAGAGGTTGGTCGCGGGGAGCGACGGTAAGTAACTAGAAGTACCCTTGTTTTGGGCAATCTTTCGATGCTGGAAGGGATTCATAGTGTGCTGTGTCTTTGAAGCTAAACTTCAGTGGACGTTTAAGCTCGGGAACCGGGATCTTCAGGTTTCCAAACTTAGTCTTCGCTTCATTTACACTCATTTGTTCGCCATTGAAGTTGAACACATCTTGATGCGTCTCACAGATGACGTATCGGCTGGAACCATCAATTAGACCCAGGGCGATAAGAGTGGACTCTTCACTTCGTAATACAAAGGGTACAGAGTTGATGATTACACTAGAAAAACCGCAAGCCAGTTTAATTCCCAACAGTCGAAGTTCTTCATCACTAGCCAATGAATGGGTAACAATGCTAGGTAGGTTATTTAGAGCGAGCCATGCGTGAGCATCCACTCCACCAAATCTTCCATAGCCTTCATACGCCGGTTCGAAAATTGGCTCTTTCCCGTCTGGTTGAAGTAGGTAAACAGGTCTACATTTATTGGTAAATTTGTTCCAAATACTTCCACGGGTATCAGCAGTTTTCCAAGAAAAAAATCCCATCGTTAGTTCCTCTCAAGTATGGGTGAACCCATATAGGCACAACGATCCCATTATGGGACGGTGCCCATATGGGTAAGGGTTAATAACGCAATAGTGCGTGTTAGTTTTCTACTTCGTCATCGAGTATGCTTATTACGCTTCCCATCGCAGACTGTGCTGCGTTGATGTTTGCTAAAGCATCCAAATCGTTAAAGTCTTCTGCGTCATAGTAAATATCAGCAGTAACGCCGATGGTTAGGTTTTGAACAATGTCGTTTGGAAAGTTCGCTATGAACGATTCAATCGCCAGCTTGGCAAATGATTTCGCTGCAAATGCTGAATCATTAATCCTGCCAAAGATTTCTACTGGTGGTGTATCTTCAAAGTCTTCCGACAAATACAAACCAATATGTTGCAAAGCTCCTTGTTTATCATCATTCATGAATAACTCTGCAGGAACAGGTTTCGTTAGAAACTCGCCAGACACGTATTCATGAATTCGACCCGAAGCTACCAGTTTTTTTACAGTGTCATCGACTGACGCTAGATTTTTATTAAGCATAATTACGCCCTTATAGTTAAAAGAGTGAATGTAGGATTGACGAGATAAGATCAACCAAACTGATTATGCCTAAGACAAAACCAATCAAGCCCAAGCGGTAGGAGTACTTCACATTGAGGTCTTTATAGTTCCAAAACCATTTAGTGACATCCCACCAGCTCGCCTCTCGAACCGACAAACAACATTCTTGCTTATACTCAACATCCAACTCTTTAATGCCATCGTAATCGAGTGCAATACAGTCTTTGTTAAGTCCTTTCACAGTGCCGCCATTACCCATACTGTATCGAATGATCCATGAATCATTAGATCGATTAGTGATGCGTAACGCAGTTCTGCGTTTGATTTTGCCTTTGCCCATACGACTGTTTTCTAATCGTACGATGTTGTGCGAAAGTCCAGAGTCTTCATCCGGTAAACGCACTACCATTTGGGCGAAAAATAGGCTCATTCCATCATCGTAATATCGACGTGGTGGGCGTTTTACCGCTTGCATGTTTTTTTCCATTACTCTTTCCTTTTAGCGATTCCAGTATTCTCTTAACCACTTTGAGTGACCAATACAGTGCTCCATAAACGCAGCCATCACAGGATGGTTTGTGTCTTCGAACCAACGTTGCCATTGAGTCCAAGGTGCATCGCTACTAAGTGGGCAGTCTGCTAGTACATGAGAATGTATAGAAGCCTGCTCTAGTAGAGTGGTGACTTTAGTGATCAAAGATTCTTGAGTAAGAATGCTCTGAACAGGAAATGGGAATTGGCTTGCTAAATCTGCTGCTTGTGCATCATCAATAGGGTTAACTTCTGTTCCCTTGATATGGAAACATTGATGAGCACTATCGAAAGCAAAAGTAACGAAGTGAGGGTTAATGCCTTTCCCAATTGGAAATAAGACACTGCCGCACGACTTGATTACCCAGATAAATTGCAAGGAGTGATTCTCTTTTCGCAAACGATTTATGCTCTTGGCATCAATTTCGATTTCATCGACAGATGCGATTGGTAGACCATAAGGTTCAGCTTTTGCTTTAAGAGTTTGAGTGTTTAACATATGTAGTTCCTCCAAGAACAAGGTTTTAGAGGGACGACTTCCCTGAATGGGAAGAATGACGTCCCATGCAGGATTAGTTAGGTATTAAAGTATTTGCGGTTAGACGGCGTTTCGGTTCCAACACATGCTTGGTGAAGCAGCATTGATCCAGCGAAAGCCATGATCACGTTCAAGAAGTTGCTGGAACAGCCACATCTCAAACATACTTTTTGGGGTTAGTTCGACGAAACAATAATCGGTACCACACCATTTTTTTCTTCTTACAGTACCGCCAAAAGAGGCAAGTGCTTTTTGAAGCTTGAGAAGTTTGTGTTGATCTTCCCATGATGTAGGTATTGAGAGTCTTGCTTCCATATAGCCACAGGTTGGCATTCGTTGAAAACCAAAGGCGGATTTGAGTGTGCCGCGTAGTGATTTCAACCAACCTTCAGCTGTCACCCAGCGACCATTTGGTTTGATTGAGCCATCTTCAATATGTCTGGTCCATTCACATCCAAATTGTTTGAAAAGCTCGTATTCAGATTTAATACCATGGAACTGCCAGTCTCGAGCGCGTCTTCCGTCATCGTAATAACAGTTGCTTGAGCCAACGACCATGTAGAGCGAAATCAATTCTTCTTCGACAAATACTTTGTATTCGCTTTGAATAAACTGAATTGCGTCTTCATCTGAAAGGTACTTTTGACGAAAATGCGTCTGGATAAACTCATGTATTTGTGAGTAAAGGTCTTCTCTCGTAATTTTCGTCGCAAATTTTTCATAGATAATTTCGTATGACATAGTTTTTCCTCCAAGGAATAAGGATTCTTGTCTTTAAAAGACAATGGGGTTACTTAGGTTAGGTGTGACGGGAGGTCACAGAGTTGTGATGCAGATAGAGTTAAGCGGTCTTAGCAGCGAGTATTTTTCGCTCAAGGTTGTAGCTAAACTTGGCATCGAGGAGTTGTGATTTAATGTGGGTAAATGGTGAACGAAGGTTTAAGCACAAGAAAGTGTCAAACCAGTCGGCACAGGGCTCATACGTCAGCATTAACTTTAGTTCCGTAACATCTACGGCATTTACCAAAGAGGTATCAGCCAAACGAGTTATCAGGCGTTCGAGTTTTGATTCTGCCAACGACGCTTCATTGTAACCACGATGATTATCGTGAACCGCACCACAAGGGGTTTGTTCACAAACATCACACTCTTCTTTGTCACAATCGTGATATCCACAATGTGGGCAATTGATCGAAAAGATAGAGTTAATAGCTCCACCAATATTTGAATCTGAATGACGCTCTTTAGCAGATGAACCGCATTGTGGGCATTCAGTGGTAGATACATCACCTTGATAATCGAGCACATTGTCTAGGACAAAAGCCATATCTGACATAGTGGTACCCTCCAGTGGTTTTTGATGTCTCAAAGAGACCTTTGGTAACTAAAGTTCAATGTTGATGTCAGACTGAGAGTCTAAACAACACACTAACACTTCATCATCGGAGCAATAGCCAATTGGCTCTTGCTGGTAGATAGGTTTGCCTTTGGCTTTAAGACGACAAGCGCCACAAAAGCCCGATCGGCATTCTGACCTTACGTCATAGCCCGAAGACTCAAGCACTTGCAGTGCAGTGCCCTCGCCTCGGACCTCAATATCGTTAACACGCATGAAACACCTCGAAAAAATCATGGCTCATAACTACACCTAAACGGCGACCATCTTTCCAACATGTATGTAGAGTTCCTAAGTCATCGATATGATCGATTACTCCGATTGAACCAGGTTCAATTGGGCGGTCATCTGACATGTGTAGAAGGTGTATTTGGTCACCTTGGTGTAGGTGTTCACGGATATTTGGTACGGTAAGTTCAAAAACATTTTGACCTAAAAACCAAACAGGCTCACCGGCATCCGATAGTTGATCCATGAGAAATGGAACATCTAGTAGACCAGTATGGTCAGTTCGAAACGGCTTACGGCCCATAAGTTCTAATGTCGAATTCACCCAACGAGCTGAGCAGACAGCAACGTCTAAGTCGTGGGCATGGTGGGTATTGATATAGCGAGTCATAGACTCTCTATATGTCTTTATTGCAGCATTGATAACTAGATCACGCATGGATAGTTCCTCCAAAAAATACTTAAACTTACTCTCTGGAAGATACATTGACCCTGTGTAGGGATAGTATCCCTAAAGGGCAAGTGGTTAATGACTTTGTATAAAGTCAATCGTGGCATATCAAAAAGATATGGGAGAATTTCTTAAAGCTCTCCAACTTTGGAGAGAAACAATCACTTTAAAAAAGTGAAAAAGTTTCTCGGGGTAAACACCTTCAGTTAATCACTTTTTAGGAAGAATAATGTCGATTAGTGAGCGTTTTTTTTGCCTTTCGGCGTGCAAAACATATGAGTTGTGATAATCAGTGTCATCAATGGACCTTATGGGGAGTGTTACTAACGGGTGTCAGCGGAAAGATCTAGTCGTTCTATTGTGTCATCAATGAGGGCATTTAGTTGGTAATTCGCATGCATGATACGACGTTCTAGCCATGCATTAAAATACTGCTCAAAGGTGATTTCTAGTCGCATACCGATACGCATCGGCATCACTGCCCCACCGAGGTCAATATACTCTTCACAAGCCCTACCGCCGATCACATACTCGTTATCTGTATCAACTATGCAAAACCACTGCGCAAACTCATCTGTTGTGCAGTTAACCCCCACAACTCGGTAAACTCTGTGATCGGGTGTCGTATCAAATACTGAATGGCCATGCTCATCAATGTCGTCTTGCCACCCCTGTCCACAGTCATCACACGATACCACCTCCACTATCCTTGAAGTCATCATTACCTCCTAACTTGATGAGCTCCGAGTATGTGAATGACTCGGAGCTGTCTTTACCTGTACGAAATGCCAAGCTTAAGCGGCATTCGAAGTGCGTATGGTGATATTTCGAAAATAATACTCAACGTCAAACTCTTTACTGTCGGATGTTGATTTTATTCGATGTGATGCATTGGCTAGGAGATCTTGATTTTTTTCGTGTTCATCAGTTACTAAGAAAGGTGCGATCATTTGTCTTCGTGCGCAGCGAAGAGAATGACTAAACTCTTCTGTCATTGGACTCGTTACAAAATCAACGTGTAATATGATACATGGCGATGGTACTCTAAATATCCACTGAGTACCCCTGCTTCTGTTTAGCAAGGCTACTACTCTGGCAGTCAACATCGCCAAACTGCAATGGTCTGCATGATTCTTCTTATCAGACGCCTCAAATACTATACGGTCTCCACCAGCTTTGATTACGTCGATTAGTGGGCCGTAGTCGTCCACTTGAGCTTGAGAGTAGTGACGCGCAAGTTGAGAGGTGAACTTCTCATACAATTTCTTCTCATCAGAGTGAGACGATTCGACCCAGGCATTAATGCTATCCGATAGATTCGAAAAGGTTCCGTTGTACAACGTTCCAAAAATTAGACGTCTGAACTTTTCGTACTCGAAGTGTTCTTTATCAATCTCATTAATTGTTTTATCAATGCTCTCTGATGCAAAGGCCAAAACGATACCCTTTAAGTCAGCATAGGAATAGTCATCCTCTTCCAAGATCGGTAAGGTATCGATTAATTGAGAATAAAACGCTAACGGGTCAAAGGGAAACCTTAGACTGAACTTGTTACCGCCTTCAGGCACCGCCAGATTAGGCGATGAAACAGCAATGTATTTCATCCGATTCGAATTAATCAGATGCTCAACGTACTCATTGCAAAACTGCATAGCAGGTTGTCCTAGCCAGACACTTACCGGTGACCCGTCAAAGCTTGGGAGCGTCTGTAATACCGTAAGCTTACCGTAACGGTTCAACACGTAAGGTCTCTCAATTTTGTCTTGAAGCCTGTAATCGCATTCTGACGTTGGGTATTGAGTAATTAAAAGTTCAAGCCCCTCCAAAGTGAGCTCGGGATATAATCCGCGTAAGATTAATGACCGTGTTTTAATATTCTGGTGAGCAAAAAAGTTAGAACACAGCGTGAACAAGGATTTCTTTTCTACGCCTTGTTCTGCTAGAAGGCTTGAGCAGAGTTCGATATCCCTTGGGTCTTCGCATTGAATCAACAATCCTTTCACCACTAAGCCATGGCCATTAAACCGATTTTTTGATTTTCCCAGCTGAAAGCTGACATTAACCTTCTTGCTCTTCATATTTTTGACGACCGCTTCGACCCAATATTCCGTTGGCTTAAATCGAGACGTGAACTGATAGCTAGCACTAAACTTCAATTTCTCATGAGCATACTCTCGCTTCTCATCTATCTGGTGACTATCTGGAATATCGCACCCGCTTTTTGCATAGAACTCCAAAGTAAATGGCAAACTAAGATGAACGTTTTCACCTACATGTTCTCCGTTTTTATCGACTAGAATAGTGACTTCTGCCGAGTCGATTTTAGTTAGCTCACAGGCTTGATGAAGAAATTGAATGATTTGCGCTCGTTTCCCGTAGCAATTGTGCTTGCGATATTGTGTCATGATGTCCATTCCCTGTTATACCGGCCAAAGGTCAATGATTTCTTTGAATGACCTAACAAAATTCCAGTGGTAGCTGATATGACAGTTATACAATGCTTGAGAGCGTGAAATGACGAATAGAGGCGCTAAAATCGCTGCTTAATCGCGAGTTTACGCTCAAGGACGAAAAATTCGGGAAGGGATGATTACACTGTACCAGAGAGATGATTACCAAGGTTAATGTTGCGATAGCCGCCAGTTAAAGCAGCTACCTTTAATATGGGTGCACTTTTAGGTTTATGCGAACAGATAAAGAAAAGATGGTACTGCAATAGCAGCAAACGACAACGCTGCCATTTTCCAACGCCTTGAAATTATCATGCGTCTTTGTATGTTTTGGTTAAACAAAGAGTATGGGTTGGCCTCATCAATTCTCCGTTGATGGAAATATCCAGCTTTGTATGCGTCTTGTTCAATGGCGGATTTCTCTTGATTATCTATGTAGCCGAGGCCGTCTTTCGAAGCCTGGATCCCGCGAGCATAAGCCTCCGTGTTTTTAAACTTCATACCTGACCCTGGTTCATGACCGGCTTTTCGAGAGTAAAGGTAAAACTCCGAGGACTTCGAATACTCCATCGCATGCTCAATAATCTCTACAATGGGTGTTGACTCCAGTGAGTCGATGAGACCACAAGCGATAGCAACATACATTGAAGGTGGGTATTGCTCTTGTTTAAATCCATATTTTTCTAGAAACTGATGGCGCGATGGGATTGTATTAACATAGAGAGAGCTAGAACGTAGTATCTCACTCACTTCCATGATAATTTCCGCTCGTTCTCGATTCACATTGGGTAACGAAATGGTTCCATCGTTAAGTTCATTTGCGATCGAATGGATAAACTCCCCTGTTTGGAGTACAGCCATAGTCAATTCGGTGTTTCTATAATCACTGCTCATATCTCTGTCCTTCATTGGTGGCGATACTGACATCAAATCAATGCTACTTTTATACACAACAATGAATCTCGTGATTGGCAATAAAGGCTCAATTTTCGGCCATTAAACGGGATTACTAGCTTGGAGACAGCACTTATCGCCGAGCTCTTTCTTTAAGTGCATCATACACCTCAATTGGGTTCATTAATTCCCACACCGAATATGCCTTGTCAAAACTTGTCACTTTTACTCCAAGATACTCCAGCATTACCTCTTTTGCGTTTGGGTAATGCTGTATTGCAATGCTAGCTGCATTAAAACAATTCTTGTTCACTTTCGGTAAAAAATATCCGTTACAAGCTAGATAGACCTCTGCAAATTCCCTGTGAGTCGTTGATTTTCTTTTGATTGGATCAATTTGCATCCTCTCCACACTTTTGTAGTGGTTCATTGTTCTTGGGCTAAGCGATAATACATATGCGCCAACATATACAACTACCACCAGCATAAGCATTTGAGTACTACGCCCAAACATGTATTCTTCGATTTTCTTCGCCATAACTAACTGTCCTACGTATACTTAATGTCACATTGTTTTTTAAAATCGTCGGCAACATCATAGAACTTCGCCGTAGCCAACAGCCGACTCGCATTCCCTTCCTTTGATTCTTCCTTATAAATAGTTCGATATCTTGCAGCTACCTCAGATTCTTCTCTACCTGACAGTTCGCAAATAACGTTAATCCCAGACATATACTCACGTCTCTCTTTGACGTATCGATAATTGCACCACCCTAGATAAGACCCAGAAAAAAGACATGCGATGCCAACGATACATTCTGCACCAACGTTAAACCCAGTGAGTGTAAGAACGTAGACCCCGATGCCCATTATGAATAGTGACAAGACGTACTGAAACTCTATGAACATACTTAACAGAATGATCACACAGAGTGGTAATAAATAGGAACTTAGTATCTGTAACGTATCCATATCTTCTCCATCTAGGGTTGCGCTATCACTTTGGTGGGAACCTCTTAGATATACACATAAAGCGATGGTTTTTTAGCAGATAGACGGTCTATTTAGCGTGCTTATTGACCTAGTGACTGTGCTCCGGGCAAAAAAAAGCCTCTCAGAGAGAGAGGCTAGTTTGGGGTTAAGCTGCTTGACTATCATCGACTCTTTCGAGGTACCCGACAGGCGTAAGCTTATTTTTTTGAAGGTAGTGAATGAAGTTTTGAGATCTAGTCTCATTCCATTCATCTAACCAGTCTTGAGATTTAGCACCAGGCTTGATCGCACTGGGAGGTGTAGCAATCGTCACTTTGCAGTTTTGATTAGTTTCTTGCACCAAGCGTTTAAGTTCCAACGCTGCGCGGTCTCCTTCCGGCATTTCTTGTCCATCATGAAGCGTGTCCTTGTCTTTAAAAATAACGAGATCGGTCACTTCCATTGGTATATGCATACCATCCATAATGGTTGATGATAAGCCAGACCATACCGGTATTCCCTCGACGTGTTGGCAAGCCATACATGTTTCAGGACCTTCACCAGCTCCAAGAACAATACGAGTGTTGCCGTATTCATCATGACAAACCAAAGGCATGCCAAGTTGAATTGAACCGCCACGCATATCTTCCGTTGCTTTCATCTGCATTTTCGGTGTGTCCATCTCTTTGGACTTACTAGAACCATCCTCCGTCAAATAAATGCGGTGGAAAGCAATAGCGGTACCATCAAGTTTTTGGATATAGAATACCAATGCAGGTATCCAGATTTCGGTGCCATCATTTCTCCATGCCTTCATCTTGGGGTGAAACCCAACACAGCAGGGGATATCTATGTCACCTAATCCTCTTGACCTGAGATAGTTCATACCAATGGGTGATTGCGTAACATGCACAGCTTCTCTCTCAACTTTGGTCAGTATCCACATTCGCTTTTTAAGCTCTGTTTCACTAATTTGAGTTGATTTCTCTCTGTGCTGCACGACGGCTTTAACTTCACGCTGCGACACGTTATTCACGTCTTCGCCCAAAATCTCTAGGATGATGTCCATTGCCTTTGATTTTGACGTGTCTTCAAGCCAAGCAACCATATCAATGCCATCGCCAATACGACCTTCACTGTTATGATAACCACCACCACACTGTTCCCAATCTTTATAGAGTCGAAATACCGTTTTACCTTCATTTCGAACCGGACAGGGCACAGCCTTGGATGTTCCGTTTTGAGCGTTATCCATAGCATCTTTCAACTGCGAATATCGGCTAAAAACAGAGTACCAACCACCATGGCGTTGAACCAAGGCGTGTACTTCTTGAATTTTGGATCTGGTATAAGCACCCATAATTCCTCCTATAAGCGCTCCGAAGAGCGCACAATTGGTTAGTTAATGCAGATTGAATCAAGCATGTTTTCTCGAACAATATCTTCGAGTACTTGCGGTAATTCTTTCGCATCTTTCAGTACTTTGTAGTCATCAATTCCACCGTATTTACTCTCTTGGATTTGAATTGACGCAACATCAATACCTTCTTGTGAACATATAGCCACTTGGTCTTTGACTAGAGGCATTTGATCAGGCTGTCCATCTGTTATTACCAACAGCTGTTTGCGATCTATGCCTTCAAGTTTCATAAACTCAGTTCTAGCCACCCTAATTGCCATATCGGTCCTAGTTGTACCCGATGGAGCCAATTGCACACGATTGAGCACTTCATTCATCTGCTGCATGAATGACTTACCCATGTACGCTTCATTATCAAAATAGATAATCGCAACCGGAACATCTAATTCCTCTAACGAAGTCGCAATTGACAATGCGGCTTGTTGAGCAATAAACAACCTATCAAGATACTTAGTCTTCGATATCCACTCAGCGTCTTTACACATGGAGCCTGAGAAATCGACTGCAATAATGAAGGAGGACTTATAGGTTTCAACAATATCTTCCGTGTAGAAGATACGATTATTACCCGCCGTCACACCTGCTAGCAGATCATTATCAAACTCACTACCTGAATCATCATAAAGAACAGGTTGTGCTTCTTTCGCCCACATTTGTGATTCAATGATCCGACGTATCGAACGACTATCTTCACTAATACGTTGACGTAAGAGACTTGAACACGGACCTTCATCGACTTCCATGACTGGGTTGTAACTTCTGACCTGCTCCAACGTTGCTGGATCGGCCTTAGCTCTATCATTAATAGCTTGATCAATTGCATCATGCATATCCTGATAGCTATCACCCATATCTTGGAAATTCATTTCTGATAATGGATTCTTACCACCAGAACCGGACCCCGTAGCATTCGCACTAACGTTACCATCAGCTTCGTCGTCAGAGTCACCATCAGCACCCGAATCACCGTTACCATCAGCATCGTCATCAGAGTCACCATCAGCACCAGAATTACCGTTACCATCAGCTTCGTCGTCAGAGTCACCATCAGCACCAGAATTACCGTTACCATCAGCATCGTCGTCAGAGTCACCATCAGCACCAGAATCACCGTTACCATCAGCTTCGTCGTCAGAGTCACCATCAGCACCAGAATTACCGTTACCATCAGCTTCGTCGTCAGAGTCACCATCAGCACCAGAATTACCGTTACCATCAGCATCGTCGTCAGAGTCACCATCAGCACCAGAATCACCGTTACCATCAGCATCGTCGTCAGAGTCACCATCAGCACCAGAATCACCGTTACCATCAGCTTCGTCGTCAGAGTCACCATCAGCACCAGAATTACCGTTACCATCAGCTTCGTCGTCAGAGTCACCATCAGCACCAGAATCACCGTTACCATCAGCATCGTCGTCAGAGTCATCCTGTGAATCAGCTTGAGAACCAGAACTGGTGTTTTGGTCTTCAGCGTCATTGCCGGAGTCTGAATCATTGCCTGATTGCGATTGCCCTGATTGTTGCTGTTCATCTTGATCATCACTTGAATCACCTTGCTGCTGTTGCAGTTGAGGTGGTTGTTGTGGTTGATATTGATGAAGGCGTTTCAAGATAGTCATAACTTCTTTCGTTTCTTCGATTGAAGCCATTGTGTCCTTGAGGTGGGCCCAAGTTGGCATGCGCTCTTCAACCTCATCAAAGAGGTCACTTGGTAGTCCTAGATTCTCTAATTGTTCACGACAAAAATCACCGAGTTTCTTCAGGTGCTCTTGTCCATCGGTTGAAATTCCACGACCTGAATACAACAGCCACAAAAACAGCAAGCCGTCTGGCGGTGTATTCTCATCAGGAGTTTGGAAATAGCCTTCTTCAAGTAGATCGTATGTCATTGAACGAAAGACCCAGTACGCACCGGAGAATTCCTTCATACACGCGGTTTCAACTCGGCAATCTTCAATAATATTATTGATTGATGCAAAGGTGCTTGAAACATTCTTCATTTCTCGCCTAAAAACTTTGAAATCTGTATGGCGCAGATGGCCACCAGCTTCGTGTGTTATTTTTGCTTCAACAAGACGACGCCATACTTCATCTTCTGGATTGCCAGCATTGATGTAGATGGATTTGCCGTTTGTACAACAAGCTCCGCGAGCAAAGTGAATGTCAACATCATAACGAGCATGTATATCAGTAATCACACGCATCGTTTTTTCAATTTCAGCAATATTTGCCATAGGGATTTCCTCCAAAGGATAGGTTAAAGGCTCCCGTAGGAGCCTTGATTGGGGTAGGTATTACCAGTAGAAACCAGTAGCGGAAGTTTCGCCTTCGATTTCAGTGTAAGAATCAGGTTCATCGCTCTCAGACACCACGACGGTGTTCTTAATAGAGTCGAGTACTTCTGGTTCTTGAGTAGAACTTTCTGCATCTTCCATAACGGGCAAAATGTCACTTAACAATTTGCTTCGTTCTGTTAGATTTTTCACCAGCTTGACTGCATACACCATGTCACCATCAGCGATAGTTCCTGTACGGGGTAAGTTGTCGAAGCTTTCATCAAGCTGCTCTACAAGTCCATCCAGTTGGGTGTGCTTGAAGGACATTGAGAAAACATAGTCTCTCAGTGCTCGAATAGGTTTGAATGTTCTTTGGATCATGGAAGGCTTGCCTATGATCTTCTCATATACGACGTTAGCCTGATCGACTACGGTATCGAGAATGCCCTCAATGATGGTATTCACCGCAATTGCTTCATCTTCAGAAAAGTAAGGTTTGAAGACCATTGGAGGCAGTATCGTAAACTGAAAACGACGGAAGAAATCTTCCTTTGGTGTCTTCAGTGAATCGATAATATCTGCATCGTCTGGGAACGCTTTCTTATGCTCTTCGATGATAGTGTCATAACGTGAAGAACGCTCAGCCACTTCTTTGTAGAAGCCTGCTTTAATGCCCTCAAGTTCTGCGATTAGAATATCTACTTCGTCCACGGGTACTGCGGTTACGCGTCCATATCGGACACCACGAGCAGCAATGGCGCGGCGTGCTTTGGTCTCAAAAGTATTCTTGAACTGAAGTTCACCTTTTGGAAACCATTCGAAGCGATTATTCCTGCAAATCTTGGAGTCAACCTGACGGCCATCTACCAATGTTTTGCTGTTCGCTAGGGTTTTCTCTCCATCACGTCCTGACGTTTGAACATCGATAATGACCAAACCTTCTTGTAACCTCTTAGAGAAATCACCGTCTTGGTTTTTAACTTGGTCGTATTGATCATGTCCAACAGAATCGATATCAATGGTTTGAGAATCATGTAGATCTTTCATAGTTCCTCCGGGAACGGGTTAGGTATATTGGAGGGACTACTTCCCTGTAGGGAAGTAACAACGTCCCTATAGGGTTAGGTGGGTTAAGAAGTTAAGGCTGACTAAAGCTTAATTCTGACTCTTTAAAGACTCGCTTACATGTAAACGTATAGCCTTTAGCTTCTTTTTTGCGTGTGGTATCAACGACGTATTTAAACGCCTGTTGAGGGTTGGCATGGTTCTTACGATAAAAGTTTAGCTTTTTCGCTGAACGTGGTCCGTACACGGCATATGTGTCATCCCCACTAGCATAAATGCCCCAGACTTTATCTGAAGAACCTTGTTTACAGTGATACATGTCGAAGTCCAATGTTGAAAGCATAATGGTACCAAGTTCAGACTTGGGCCAATCTCTATCTTCAAACGGAACGTCTTCAGAGTTATCACTGCTGGTTACTTTTTTGCGTTTTTATCTCGAAGCCATGTGTAACCTTTGTCAAGAATGTGGCCATCCTTGTCTTTGAACACTTGGTCGATAATCTTCTCAATATCTTCTTTGTCACGAGTGTCACACCCATTCCAGAAAACATTATCAAAAGATGCACGCAATGGCGCTTGTTCACCGTTAATTTCGATGTAGTAGCACCAGTTGAGTAGTACACGAGTAGAGAACGCAGTTGCGATCCCAGCTTTTGTAGTACGTTTACGGTCAGGTCCAAGCATTGCATCACGCATGCTATTAGCAAACTGAAGCAACTTTTTCACTAATCGTTTATGGTTTTTCAGATATGGGAATTTACCAAGGACAACTTTTTCTTCAATTGCTTCCGGTAAGTACGGAAAATCAACCACGAATGAGCGGTTACGAAATGCCGTATCCCATCGACGAGATGAAGGGTAAAGCCCTGAAATATCACCTTCACCCGAAGTATTTCCGAGTGTGACGAATCGGAAGTTAGGGTGTGGGTAAATGGTTTCTCCAGTATCTTCAATAAGCCACGGTTTAGTCATTTCTGAAGGTAGGTGAAGTTTCGCTATAAAATCGAGCGATCCTTTATCACACTCATCCAACAGAACGCATTTCCCGTGTTTCATCGCGTCAGCAATGGGACCATACACATAGGTAGTTTCACCATTTTTTAAGACCCAGCGGCCTTGCATTTTCTCTGGACGAAGCGTCGGGTTAACAGACACTAAGTTCAAAGGCCAGCGAAGGCGAGAGCATAACCAAAGGTAGAAATCTGTTTTGCCTGAACCTGTTGGACCAACTCCATGAAAGAAGTTAGGACGGCGAGGCGAGCAAAACCAAGACACGGCCTGTTTAAGCAAAGCTTGATCAGGAATGTAACCGTGGACTTCTTTTGGTACATCTGGGTGACGGTGTTTAGGTATTTGAATAACCGCTTGTACCGAAGGTGGTACGAAAGGTTTAAATACGTCACACATTTTAACACTCACCATTTCCGAGTAGTCGATTTGTTCGACATTAGTTTCAGACGTTTGAGTATTAATCGTTTCAACAGGCGCAGTTGCTTGGTTAGACATAGTAATTCCTCCAAGGAAATTCAATTAAGTAAATTGTGAGCAGAATTGCTCGGGGGTTAGGTATTGAGATCAAGCACATTTAGCGAAAAATGCCTTATTGGCATCGTCCATTAACTGCTTGGCTTTGACCATTAGTTTTGTATCGTTGGTGATTTCTGCCTTACGTAAAAGACGCTGGGCGCGTCTTTTACGGGCGGCTGTCACCGATTTTGGATAATGCATAACAGCCTCCAGAGGAGTTAAGTTATTGTTGGTTGAATCCACGCTGACGGAATGCCGGACCTTGTTGTGGTCGGAATCCCTGCGGATTTGGATTTTGATTACTCGAAGCATTCTGATTGCCATTGTTGTTATGGCCAGAGTTCTGAGCTGGGGTTGGTCGGAAACCATTTTGAGGTGCATTTGGTTGACCATTGTTAGCAGCTTGAGGTGCGGATTGATTTGCTTGTTTAAGCATTTCAAATTCGTACTTTTTCACAATGCCTAACACGCGATTAACACGGAACTCATGCCCTTGGACACTGTTTCCGTGATTGTCGTTGTAAGTATTGGTAGAAAGTTCACATTCAAGCATTACGCTATCACCCTTGTCTAAACCCTGTTTGCAGTTCATTTCGAAAGTCTTTTGACTGATAGAAATACGAGCCCAATGGGTCTCATCCTGCCAATTCTGATTTTCATCTTTGAAGCTACGAGTCAGAGCGACGGTGGCGTTGTACCAAGTATTGCCATTGGCATTTTTCTGCTCGATTGAGCCGATGTTACCACCAAGAGTAAATAGAGCTAAGCTTGGAGCGCCAGCCGCTTGGATAGAATTAGGGTCAATAACACCTAGAACATCGATAAGGTCGTAATACGACACGGTGTACTGAGAGTTATTTTGGCCTTGCTGTTTCATGGTTTTATAAGCGACTTTTACTAGTAGGCCTTGACCTACGTTCGGTTGATAGTCGCTATTAACGAATAACATGATCTGATTAGTTCGTGTTTGTTCGTTATTGCTGTTGTCTAGCCAAGATGTAATTTGGTCAGCCCAAATAGTGGTATTACCATTATTTACTTGTGAGCCAGTTACGATTACAGCCATAAGACCAGTGTTTGAACGGAAATGTTTCATAGTATGTTCCTCAATTAAAGATATAAATGCGGAACTACAGATAGATTAATCCCACAGTGTGGGGTATCTAAAGTAGCCCACAGGTGGGTAGGTTGTTGTCAACGATTATTGACAATAGGGGCATATCAAAAGATATGGGAGAATTTCTGTAAGCTCTCCAACTTAGGAGAGAAACAACATCACTTTAAAAAAGTGAAAAAAGTTTCTCGGGGTAATCAACTTCAGTTAAACACGTTTTTCTGACCATATTCTCGATTAGTGGGCGTTTTTTTCTCATTTCAGCGTGCAACGACATTTTTTACTTTCTCGCTTCACGTAATGCCGCTAGTTCAGCTTCATGGTCGACTTCTTTGTGAGCACTTGCACTTTCTAAATCGGCTAAGGCTGCATCCGCACGATCTCGCATTGCTTCCTGTAAGAACCCTATCTTCTTTTTGAAAAAGGCAAGATGCAGGTACTCTTCCGCTCGCGTAATGCCAACATAAAACAAGCGACGTTCTTCTTCCCAGTGAGGCAACCCTAAACCATCTTTATCTGGTTGCGGTATCCGCTCATCTTGACAGCTGAGTATTGCAACGTTTTTGAACTCCAACCCTTTCGAACCATGCAGTGTTGCTATTACCACTTCATCATCGGAAATCTTCTGGTCTTTTTTGGAGGTAAAACCTGCTATCCGGTCATGAAACTGATCTATCGCTGCTTTGAAACTGTTAAGGCCTTCGGCAGTTCGAGTGATGATGTCTGCCATAGCCCCTATTGCACCAGGACTGCTCATGAGCCTCTGCGCCATAATCATCGATATAATTTGACGTTGATAGTGAGCAGTTTGCTTTTTATCCTGTCCATTGGGCAAGTCTTCATGGAAGTAGTGTTGCAGCGCAGAATGGGAGTGGATACCAAGGCCTCCTGATTGCTTTAGGGACGTAATAATGTTGTCAAAACTTATCCCACTTTCAATCATGTCTTTTGCTACGTCGATGGATAATTCTGACTCATGCATGTAGCCCATAAAGTCAGCAAGATATCTACTGTTTCGGTGACAAAACATCCACATCAATTTGATGTACGCTATCACATCTGGCGCATCAAAAAAGCTTTTGCCACCGAGACGTTTTATCTTAAGTTTGTGCTTTGTTAGCTCAATTTCAACGGTGTCTATTTCTTTGTTCGTTCGAGCTAGAACTGCCCATCCTTTGGGGTCCACCAGTATCTTCTCAACGACCTTCTCTACCTGATCGTCTTCGTCTAGATAGCCTTTGCAGTCAACCTTACCTCCAGTCTCCAAATGGGATTTCAACTGTTTGGGGATGCGTTCCTCATTGTGTTCAATAAGATTATTGGCCACTTCAAGAATGGCTGGTGGACATCGATAGCAGGTTTTCAAGCTATAAGCCTTAGCAGCTAACTCTGCCTGTAGGTTGCGAAAGTTGTTCACGCCGTTGGCATTTCGAAAACCATAGATACTCTGATCATCATCACCAACAACGAAGATATTGACCCCACGTTTTGCATGTTCCAACAAAAACAGATATTGAAGATCATCACTATCTTGAAACTCATCGGCGACAATGTGTGTTACACCCATGGTTTCACTTAGTGGACGTATCGAACCATCACGTATACCTAAAATAACGTCGCGAGATATTTGATTTAGATCTATTCGCTTTTCCTTTTTCATGATGCTTTGATAGGTGTGGAAAAGCTTCAGTTCCATTGTGTTGTATTTGGACCGATCGAGTTTAAGCTCCTGCCCCATCTTATCGATGGTGGCAAATGCTTGGTCGAAATCCATGGCGCTGCTGCATGAACGCATCGAGCGCTCAACATAAATGTTCAGATGTCCACCCATCACAATTCGCTTGTAGCTATTCAGCTGACGCCACATTTGAACCGCAGCCGAATGAAATGTACTTGGAAATGCACGTACAGATTGCGACTTGTTTAACGACCCCTCCAGTCTTCGTTTCATGTTTTTCGCCGCTGCATCAGTAAATGTGAGCATTGCGATAGCGTCGGTTGGACTAATGGTCAAAATACGTTCAGCGTAACGGACGGACACCTCTGTTTTTCCAGAGCCCGGAATGGCTACTACCATGGTGTGGCCATCCGCATTGACGGCAAGTTTCTGGTCTGAATTGAGCATTAATGGTGTACCTGATTGATTTCGATTTCAGTTATTTACACCAATGTAACGGTTAATTAAGTAAATAGTGGTTATTAGAGAGCGAAATTTATGCCGCTAATCCCTAAATCCCAATCTTATTGGGTGTATAAATGGCCTAAACAACAATGACATTCTCTTTGAAATGGAGTCCACATGGCGTTAGATAAAGCGAAGTTGAGAGAAGTAAGACTTAAGAGCGAGGCGAAAGCTAAGAAATGGTTTCCAATAGCACTTTTCATCACGTTGGCGCTATTGGCTACTGCCATCTACCTAATTTGGGTCAATGAATCAGAATCGTTTCCTGTAGGGGTTTTGATCTTAGTTGTACCTATAATCTTGTCTATGTATTGGACAATCGATCTCTTCGCATCTTTGAACCCAGATCTCGAAGCAGGTGATGAACTGATCGACCGAATAAACCGCAGGTTTGAGGAGTGATGAATAATGTTCCGCCTGTAACAACGCTCATATAAACAGCTAAATAGCTAAGTAAATGAAAGTTGATTCCAACTGAATTGAATGTATTAGGAATAAAACATGAAAAAGGCACTCATAGTTGCATCTGCATTGCTTGCCGCCCAGGTAAGCGCTAAATGTACTGAACCATCTGGTTCAATTAACTATCTCCCAATGGATATAACGGCCGAGTATTGCTTCGACTCTGATATTGAAAAATGGACATACACACCGTCACTCATTACGTCAAAGGGCCTTACTGCAAATAGCTTTTTCGTAACCCCTAGAGATAGCGGAGTGCTCTCGAACATCATTGTATATCTTCAAGACGGGACAAGGCATGAGGTCAATATTCTCTCGCTAGCTCGGGCTGAGGTTGAACGTGTAGAAGTCATTAAAGTCATTGATTGACTGGAATAGATACATTTTCAAAACTATCTCGATATGTTGCCTTATGGGGCCAAATGCCCCTCCTCTCTTTTCACAATATCTCTCACCAATTCTAATTCTTTGATGTTCCCCCCCTTTTCCCCCCGTTTTTGACCGTGCAATTTTTCAATTCTGCTCCAGCTAATGTATAACTAACTGTAACAACGCTCATATAAACAGCTAGGACGTAGATTATGAAAAACTTTAAAACAATTGCATTACTTACCGCAGCATCTTTATTGACTGCTTGCGCATCAGGACCCAACATCGCGGAGAAAGAAGACTCCAGTGAGGCACTACAAATCGTTACCTCCGCTGGCGCTTATGGCATTTTCCGTGACAAAACGGTGCCGAAAGACGAAGTTGGTGACGTAGGTTTAACCGGTTACGTGGGCTCAACTTTAATGGGCTTATCGCTCGGTTCTGCTCAAACTGGTTTTGCTATCGCTTTGATGGCTGACTCTACGTTTGGATGGGAGTATGAAAACTACGTCATGTACCTTGATGCCAATGAAGTTAAAGGCAAAGATAAGTATCAAGTCTGTGAGTTAGTCATTGAAAATATGGCTAAAACTATGCCCAATGACTTACAAACGCTACAAGCATTTTCTAAAGCACCATTGACCGAAGCCGATAAATTTACTGAATCACAGTACAACGGTGGAGCTTATCAATGCGTCGATGGTTACAAGCTTTCAGACCGTGAAGACTCGTTGAGTGAAGTCTTTTTCAATCGCGATGAGTTCTTAGTTGGTACGAATGTGATTGTAAGAAGCGTGTCTGAACCAATCGATACGATGAAGTTTGATGACGATCTTCGTAGTAAAATGCCAAGTGGTAATGTAGTCGCGGTGCGTTACTTCTATGACTCAAGTCATATTGCTGACCGCCTGTTCTCGAAGAAAGTAAAAGGTAAGTTCGTCAATCCAGATGGCTTGTATACAAGCCCAAGCATTACCTTACCACCAGCTACGTTCTTGAGTATGCCGCGTAAGCAGTTCATAGCCGAAGGTATGCACTTGAACATGATTTCAATGGTACGTGATAACGATACTGCCTATCTGTTTGTGAAACCGGATAACGAGGTTCCACAATCTATGCCTCTCGCTGATTATCACGAACAATTGGTTAAGAGTTATGAAAGCATTTTAGCCAAGCAATAACATTGCCTTTCACTTACTAAAAGCCCCGCTATTTTGCGGGGCTTTTTAATTGTCTCCTCGGTTACTCTGGACTTAGAATCGATAGTGGTGAGTCACAGACTGGCGGTCGTGGATACACCGAACAATCGACGTTATCTGGCAACGCAGAATCGTGATTTTCTTTGAATGTGTCACTCGCATTTGTTGAATCAAATCGTTCTTTGTTTAGGTCAACTGGATTGAGAGCATGGTCATTGTTAGGCATCCATGGCTGACTAGACAGTGTGTCGATATCGAGTTCATTATGAGTAACAGGTAACCCCGAGGCCATGATGAGAGCTTCCCACTCTGAAAGGTCAATGTCATTCTCCCAATCTAACGTGCTGATTTGGTCAAACGTCATGCCTGAACAATTACCATTTCTTGGATCCAAGCTAATACCCAGAATCGGTGCGGCTTGCTCCATAATAATGCGTCCAAGTGGGCTTGGATAACAACAATAATGTCTTCTTTCAATCCAACAGCCGAATAAGGTATCAACATGGCAAGACGTATTCGAATAGATACACTGACCCATATCGAGTTTTATACCCATTCCAGACTCTTTGTCATCACACTCTGACACCATCATTGCTGCAAGTTTTACTAACTGGTAGGCAGCATACAACGCCATGATCGTGGACATGGCACCTGTAATAGCAGGGTTCATCGTGATCACCGTTGCACCAGTACTTGTGGTGGTCTCTGTGAACAAAATCTTGTTCAAAGCATCGGGCAGTATGTTTTGGATTTGTTGCATGATTTGCTGTTGTATTCCAGAAAAAACAGCTTCGCTCGTGGCCTCTGTCGCTACCCCTTCTACCGTTTCACCTGTAACGTTACGTACAATGGCATCCCATCCAGAACTTACCGCATCGGTGACGTATGATACCGTGTCGTTAACAGGCGTTGGGAAGTGAGTCGCCCAAGAGCCATAGGTGAACCCGCCTTCTGCCGCCATCGCAATTTGCTGTATCGCATTCTCCATAGAATACTGATCCATGATGCCTTTGATGTAGTCGAACTTATTCACTTGACCCGCCGTCAATGAACAACAGTTAAAGCCAAGGCCGGTCTTCTCCACGCCGCAGTATGACGCTTCACCATTAAATACTTTACAAGTGCTAATATCGTCGGGGTTATCACACTCCATGTTTTGCTTAAAGTCTTCAAGCATTTTGAACACGGCCATGGCTTCACCAAAGTCCCCGTTGCTCTCTAATGTTGAATAATCACAGTCTCCCGCAACACATTTCATCTCTCCCGAACACGTCTCTTCCTCAACGGTATATTCATAACTGGCATCAGTATACGTGTTACATTCATAGACTGAGTTGGTTACGTAGGAACGTCCCGTTACAGGGTCTTGGAATGACGGCGAAGATGATATCAGCGAACAATCACCGCTCTCGCGATATGGTGCGCACCTATCCGGTATTCGGTCGTTCATTTCAGCGAATGTGCCACATGTCCTTTCTTGGCTCTCTGGCCAGTTCAACATCCCACAAATTTCTTGTCCGGGTAGTGGGTTACATTCGTAATTCTCCGCGTTGACCTTGGAGCACTCTTTACCATTAGAAGTAACGCCACCCAATGTAATTGGAAGACTACTAACCGCATGTTGATAGGTCGGTGGAGAGTCTTGGTACTCCACGCAGCGCCATCCATCAAACGTACACATAGCAGATTGCGTCCCGTTGCCGCCAAAGGTGTAGTCGGCATCACACTGAGGATCAATGAAATTTGGAGTGCCTGGGGTTCCGTAAGTGTCACAGGTACTTCTAGGTTGTTCATAACCAAGGTGAGTCGCACACCCTGCCGGTTTTTGCTCTATGTACTCTTTAGGTGCTGCACGGGTACGCGTTTTGATTTCAATTTGGGAATATGAGTAACCAATATCATGAGCAGCAACACGGTTTCTGAAGTTAATGAAGCCATTACCTGTTGATCGAGCTTCGTTAAATAATGCAGTTACATCCCCACCATTTGGGAAAGAACCATGTCGACAACCATCACAAATTTGCCATATGGTGCTCTTTTCACATCCACTCCAAGTTCCATCTGGCCTTGGGTTCAGATCCGTGTATGGGAAACCTCCATTCCATCTTCCCCACGCAAATTCCATAATCTCAGTGTCATTGAGGTACACCTGAATATGGTCGTCAAATTGCGCCTTAAGTAATCTTGCCGACTCAATTTCTAGATCATCTCGCAGTTTGATCTGCACGGAGCGATTATATTCTCTACAATATCCCGTCAGTGCCTCTCCGGGATTACCAATTGTCAGTCTGAACGTATAATCATCGACAAATTCAATACTGCCTGTTCCACCTGTTTTTAAGATTGGGTAATCCACAAAACGATTGATTTCACAGCTGCTTAAGTTTGTTCGGTCAGGTTCTTGGCATTCGTATTGGACTTTCCCGATGTATTCTCGCGACTCTGTGTAGGTGTTGGTCACCGTGGTGCATTCTGAGAAAAAATCGGAATCAGGGTCCGTGAGGTCGTCAGCCAAATCCGAGAGAATTTGGTCAGCATCGGTCATGATGGTGTCGTCTGACTCAAGTTTGGTGAAGTTATTTTGATAGTTCTCTTTCAAGGTATTATAGGCAGCAGCATCATAGTCCGTCTCGTTACCTACAACATTGTTTCCTATTCTTGTCGATAGACCGTCAGCAGATTGTCTCAAACGACTTTCGTTCTGATACGCTTGGTCGGCATCAAAATGACCTTCGTTTTTGGCATCAGTGTAACCGCGTCCAAACAGCTCACCATCGGCAAACGTTACGCCACCAACATTCGAATTGTCTCCCCCCATTGAAGGCGTATTGTAACCGTTAAACATCTCATCCAGTGTCATGTTCTGCGCATAAACCACGGGAGCCGTTGCCGCATACAACACCCCTATGTATGAGATGTGAAACAACTGCGTAAAAAACGCGAGTAATGAAAAGTGAGTGAGTATTTTTTTGAACATGACCGCCACCTAATATGGATTACTTAGACAGCGTATAAAAATTGTCAGATGTTTTAGGCGATTAGAGGGCTTTTTTTCAGCCATTAAGGGGGCAAGCTTTCAGATCGAATCAGCCCCAGGTACAGGACTCTGGGGCTGACTTAGGTGGTAATGAGCGCAAAGCTACCTTAAACAGCAATCGTTCCACGAATACATCAAGTAAACAAACGCTTCCCTTCCGGGGATCAACCTAGCATTACCCCATTTCAGGGTGCTATCACCCAATTTATGGCAACATCCACCAGCAGCAGGTACGTTGTTACCATGAAATGGCGGTGTTGAACTCGACTCACGCACAGGATAGAGCATCGACGCACGGTACTGTGGTTTCGGAATCATTGGGGAATACTCAGGTTCACACGACCCCGATGTCATATGATTGCCCATGGTTTTTAACGCTTGCCCTTTCCTATGAAGACCTGCAAGCAATCGAGTCGTTAAGAGGTCAGTACCGCGAATTGGGTCATCTGAGTATTGATTGTTACCTGTTAGCGGGTACATGTTCCCTGCACAACCAGCGCAGAAATAGTTCGCTTCTACCGACCCTCCGGCCATGATGGTCGCACAATCAGCAGTACAGATAGAGGTCGCAATAGGGTTAGCAAATATGGCGGTTTCCGGCGCTAATACAAAAGCAAGCATATCCGATTGGTACAGCGGGTCTGCTTCCGAAAAGTATGCCAAATCAAGGGTAGTCATTGGATCATAGGTACAATCTGCATTGGCAAACATTTCTATCATCTGCATGACTGGGAAGACCCAATACTTATAATGAAAGAACGAAGTCTCAGTGTCATCTAGTGCTGTTTCTGTTCGTCCCTGACCTGCACGAGTGTTGTCGTCAGAAAGTCGTGTTCCAAAGGAAGGCATGCAGTACGGTGTAGGACTAAAAGACACGATGCGATTAGGCTGGTAAAAACCCAAAGGCATGCCAATTTCAGGTATACCCCAATCATCCATGCAGGCACAAAATGGAGAAGGCGAAGAAGCTCCGTTCGGTACATCGGTACCGCCAACGCCAGCAAGCCGAATTGGCAACAGACAACTCCAACAAATCCCGTCAATGATGGATGAGAGAATATTGGCATTAGGACATAGATCCCCAGCCATCTCATTCGCTTGTACTGGCTGAACACTAGAAAGCGCTATCAGGCCGGCTACCAAGCATACTTTGATACGCTTCCACATAACCTTACTCTCTGCTTTCGTTGACTCTATCCATTACCACTTCTGCAGCATCCATCCCCTGCCTTGAAATGGTTTGGACCGACTCTGCTAGTTGGGGATTCTCATTCATAACGTTTTGAGCAGCATCCAGCGTGCTATTGGTAATGCCACGAACAGATTCAGCTATTTGCGGATACGAGTCTGCTAACCAAACGCCTATAGCGACTCCGATAAATACTTTGATTAGGTTACTGAGCATAGTTTCGTCCTTAGTTGTTTAAGTTGATCATGGGTAGTGATTGATTGCTCGAATCCTTATTTAACTTTGATTCAGTAATCTTGGATGTCGTGGTCACAAGGGCTTTGTCAGCTTCTATCATGTTGTATTGCACGACGGATTGACGCGAGTATTCGTTAATTTTGAACATCCCTTCATCCGTACTGACCAAACGCGTTGGGGTCACCTCGATGTCAAATCGATTGATAATGTCCTCTGTCAACAACGTGACAGGAATCGTGAACTGTTTGTTGAGTTCACTGAGATGGTCGAAGCCTCTATTTCGGTCAATTTTCGTTGCTAGAAGATGCAGTAGTCCTCTCGAATTATTCACCGACATGCTTTTCACAAATGCGACTTCATTTTCATCGGTAGCGTCAAAGACATACATCGTCATATGAGCCGGTACAATGTCGTGACCTTTGAATGGTTTCAAAGGGTTTACGACGTCTCCTTTACTCGCTAATACGACACCATTAGTTGCGACCACATCATCAGTTACCACGACAGACGGGTCGAAGATGTACTCGCGGTCTTTCGTAGTAGGCGGCAAAGTATGGAACCTACGCTTAACCCAGTAGCGTTTTAGGGCTTCCTCCTTCATCCTCTCCATGTCTAAACGTTCTAGTCTCGCCTTTACTTCTTCTATCAAGCTTCTTTCTACGATATCGAAGGTATTACCCATTTCTCCCAAGTAGATATCTCCACCATCGTGATTGGGCATTGAAGCAAGTTTCTCCACTTCACTTTGCAGAAAGTCTCCACTGATCAACCCGCGTACTTTACCTATCTGCTTTGTACCATCGGGTCGCATGCGCTCGTAAACCATCATCGGCGCTCTATCAATCCCAAATCGGTCAAATGCCATTGGATCGATATAGATAGATGCCTTGTTGATTTCTTCCATAATCTCTGGATTATCAACATGCATCTTCATGTCATCTTGCGTCTCAGCGAGTTTGGTTTTGAGTTTCCAAACACCACGTATCATGTCATTCAATGAGTGGTCTTGTGGACGCAGCCCTCGGTATACAACGCGAGCTCCCCACAATGACGCCACGTCCAAAACAGCTCGCATTTGATGGTCAGGCATTGAGCTAGAGACAAATATCCACATGACCATTGGGTCACCAGCATTGTCATAGTCTTTGTTTTGCAGTTGGTTTCCATTACTGGCCACCCCTGCTGACTCATCCACTGGCAATAGTGCAAATGAACCATCTGCATCAAAGCCGGTCGGATTTGCATTTAATACTTCAGCCATGGCTTCGAAATTAATTTGCGGGACTTGGTTCGAATCTGATGAGGTTGGATAGGTGATAATGTCACTGCGAGACAATGAACCATTCAGTTTCCGCGCATGGTCTCTCATCAAGCTAAGCTCTTTGTTCAACTTTTCAGATACTTGGGGCGGTTCTAACAGTGCTTTCAGTTCTTCATTATCGTGCGCTTGATTAATGATTTCGTAGCTATCATCTACGGTATCCAGATCGGCCTGTGTCAGTTGCCCGTTATTGGCAGCCACACTTGCTGCGATGGAAAAAAGGCTGATAGCCAATACTGATTTACAAAATTGCATATCCAACTCCAATGACATCACTTTGCTTCACTAATCCCCAGTAACGTGAATCGAATGATGCAGGTAAAGTACCCAGTGCGAAATACTGCCCTTCAGGCACGACAAACTCTCTTTTGATATCGCTTTCGGACAACTTTGTATAAGCCAACATGCGAGTTGCTGAAGTGTCGTAGCGGATCACTTCTCCTTCGGGACTGGTTACCGTGACGCCATCTTCATCAATGGTCACCGTATCTCCCGCAATACCCGCCGCAATCTTGACGAAATTGGTTCCCTCCGCAAAATATGGCTCAGCTTTGCGAATCAAAAAGGACATTAGGTGTCCTCTTTTGGGTGAGTGATTTCGTGTATCAATCATTGCAGCTGTGATTGGCAAACAAGCGGTAGCAGACTGAGTAATTGAGATCTGGTAACGCTGACTAAAGCCAAGCAAAAGCATCACCATAATGAGCATTGTGATAGCAACAGTCAGGTAACGTTTCGTCATGTTCAACATCTTCGTTCCGTGATTAGTTAGGGTTATATGCAATGGTGACCCAAAATTAAGCGGTTTTAGCCGATTAAAGAGCTTAATTTCGTCGACTAATCTGTAATCTGGTTTTTTTCATTGAAAGCCGACAGATTCCAAGTGCATCAGGTTGCCCGGTCTCCAATTGTGTTGACTGTTTGCCTTGATTGTCTTTGAATGACATTCGAACGATTGATGGGCATTGTTATAAATCCAGTCCGGCATCCTAAACTGGTGCTTTTCACTAGGAACATAACAAGCAAAACTAGATATAAACGCTTCGCTTAAACGATGAAGACAACTCTCTATCACTTCTCCCGAGTGCTCAAGTTCAATATCTGTCACGTTAAAGCTCACTATTTTCGGCTGCGAGTTGGTATCCGTCGAAGAAGAGGCTATTGCACTCATCATTGCAAATAGGGTGATTTGCAGCGCTGCTTTGGGGCTCAAGCATGAGGTGTCGAATATTACCGCCCTACCGAAATGCTGCTTTGACCATAAAGGCTTTGCAGGATTATTGATTATTTCAAGATCTGAATAGTTGGCGCGGTACAACTCCACAAAGTGACTCATCCGTCTATCTTGAATTTTGTCACAGGCTTGTAAGAGCGTTCTTATGGTAAATTGGCTGTCATTATGGTGGTCTCTAAACACGGCCGGTAACTTACACCTAACTAGAAAATCTTCTTTGAGCTCAAGGCCTGCTAGCATCATGGCCACTAGTAGGTCTGGCTGTGTTCCAAACTGATTGCTTGTTCGCTTTTGGGTTAATTGATGCCAAAGGGATACGACATCAAAACTATAACCATTACCTTTGTCTGTGAAAGTAACGATATCCACGTCATCCATTGCAGCCAGACTAGGATAATCTTCAACCCTGCCTATCACCCAGGGTTGTATCGGTTTAAGGTGTTTGGGATGTGCATAGTGAGTGAGCATTGAGTCAATGACCTGATAAGATTCGGGTTCTTGAGTTCCCAATGCATGGCTGATTACATTCTCAAAACCAAATGGATCATAAGCCACCATCTCGTTCAAATCGCTTTTGAACAAATACGGCTCTCGTTCACTGGTACAGTTAGTCATGGTAAAAGCATCAATGTCCGGTAATACCTTGGCTAACTCATTGTGATCAAACTTACGTTTTTCATAATTCAGTCGTAGTCCATTGTAAGTTTCGGTATTGTCCTCCAATGACAATTGCACCGTTCGTTCGTTTTCAATCAATGCGCCCCAGTTATGGCAACCAATTTGGATTGTGATATGGAGTTCGAAAATATCGTACAACGTGAGTTTGCGACATTCTTGTAGATTTCTGAGTTCGTTCTCATCCTTGGACGAATGGTCAAATGAAATAGTTACTTCATAATACTCACAGTCAAGAGAGTGAATGAGACAACGTAGATTCTCGATGCTGCGGAGCAAACTGGGATTGACGATAAAGCGTCTTGAAAAGAGTTGGAGGTCTTTCTGTTTATCTTGACTGTCTGGAATTAGCTGAGTGTCGAGTATTTCAGTCGCTAACCTCCCTGTTTGGTCTTCAACCAAAGACTTACTTTTATAGAGATCAGTATCTTGTTTCTCTCGTTTAACAACAAAACTTGCCGGTATCGATTGAGATTTCTCGGCCGATAAGGAGAGATGATCAAGGTATTCGAGATAACACTCCAGCGCTGACTGAGCAGTGTGTTCACTTAACCGATAATATTGACGATTATTGAAATGGTGCATCTGGATAGCCCTTATAATGGAGACACCCAGATATTTTTGCACCTCTAGTTACAATTTTTTACGATTAACGAGGGGAATTTCTCGTTATGGAATGATCACGCATCTGTTTTGAAGTACTTAACTATGCGTAGGACATGACTGTGACTGCGCCTACTTAAAATAGTATCCAAACGCTTTACTTAGCTGCCCCTAATCAAGCTTTAGAGTTGTATTTTCAATTAGCAACTCAAGCAAGGAGACATCAATACTAGCCTTCTCGTAGCCCACTTCTTTTGCATATCGGACAGCTTCCCGTACTACCGCCATTTGTGCTTTAAGCTCTGATTCGTAAACTGCCAACTCATTAGTTTCCATTTCGTTCTCCTATATTACTGTTTATGGTCTGATGTGCTCTGATGCCCCTAGCTATCGACGATTAGAAAGACCATGTATGTAGCTAAGACCTCTCTTGTATTGCCACAGAAATTCTTTAACTACTTCAAATTGCGAGAGATGCATAACCAACGACATAATCAATATCGAAGTAGACAGTAAAATTCCTAAAGCCCAGAGGCTGATCTCATTTTGTATTATTGCTATTGAAATTAGAAAGAACATCAGTGGCGCCATCACTGTCACCACCGAACACCTGCGATCCAAAACCCTTTTCTTTACGTGCCTGTTCTTCTGTGGAATTACTCATACCCACACTCCCTGTTGATAAGCCTGACTCTCAATCAAAGTCTGAATCAGTGGCTTTGCGTAACGTTAAATACGCCCCGAAGTCGACATTATGTGTAACTCGCGTAACCACATACCTATGGAAGACCTGTTGCGAGACGGGAAGTTGTTTTTGATATTTGGGTAGCAACGTAACGATGTCACCTCTACTGGCAGGAACAGTCAATTTGAACCAATTTTTTTCTAGTTCGATTCCCTCACCCTTTTCAAAGGTGTAGTAGTACTTATATCCGAACATATTAGCCCCCTGTTTTCTACGGCCAAGAGAGTTCTACTCAACTATCCCAGTCTATTGGTCTTCTAACGATATTCTCTGCTAGTGATCTCATTGCAGTTCGCTCATCGTCAAGCCTACGCATGCTTTCCCTGTGCTTCGTGATTATCAATAGAATAAAAGAGAAGACGGCCAGCATTAGCGTACAAGTCAGGAGTACCAAAATCTGTTGCTTCCACGCCAATTTATCTAACCATGTTGCTGCACGAGCCACTACCTGCGTAACGCTCACAAAACCAACAAAGATAACCAACCCTAGCCCTATAAAAGCCTTCCTCATGTCTGTACCCCCCCAACTATCTAATAAAGGTTAAGCGCAACCGTGAGCACAAATGCACAGAATCCAACCAACATCATCTGCTTGCCGTACTGAACATTTTTCAACGTAGAGAAAATTCCAAAAAAGAAAACGCTCGCGCAAATGTAGGGGGCTGATGTAATCGGTGATGTTGGAGTTATAGGCTCACTTAGTAGCTTAGCAATAGCGAGCACCGCGAGAATGAATGCACCAAGCGCAGATCCAAATCCAACCACCAGCCATACCTTCCACAAATGGTGATCGATAAATAATTCTATCTTCCTCATCGTATCTGGAGATAGGTCTTCGGCGTTGGGATTAAAGAAAAGGACTATAAGGTGCAATCCAATGACGATGGTGGTAACGGACAATGCGATTTCCCCGAACGGGTTCTCACCTACCTCAATCAGTAACCATGAAGCCAGTATCGAGGCTGTCCCTATAACGAGCACCTTCCACTCTCTGCAAAGCGCCTTGCCAAATATCTTCCAGTGATCAGATTTCGCGATTCTAGTACCCATCATTTTTCTCCTGAGTAGCATTGTCGTGTGCTTTAGGTGCTTCATCCCCATATTTACGAAGATCTTTCATTTGAGCTAAACCCAGCGCAATACACGCAATACCACATATTCCAATCGAGGTATGTTGAGTTAGATGGCTTACTGGGATTAGCACAAGACCTAGTGCAAGTGGGATTGAACCGACGATGAGCGAATGATAGAACGATAGGATCCATTTTCTCATGGTCTCGCCCCCAGGGAATTTCCTCTTCGCGGAAAATAGCTAGCAGTCGTGTTTGGGTTTTCTTGAACACCTGAACGTAATTTTAATGAACCAAGACCTACATCGATGATAAAGCTCATACCGCTACGTGCTGCCCCAAAGTACGATTGATTAAACTTCTTTAGCGGGTTCCACCAACTAGCCTGAATCGCACAGAGAAATGGTATCGAATGCCTTTTTCGAGTACCCATCGCTATGACAATTTTGTTGTGTTTCATGCATGCCTCACTAACCTAGTTAACTGACGTTCTCCAACAAGGCTAAATCTACCTCTAGCCTCCGTGCTTTAGATATACATGTTTTGTGCTTGTTTTTTAGCGAATAAAGAGCGTAATTTTGTTCCTTAATTCCTATTTTTTTGGTGTATCACATGGGTACCTAACCCCACAAATCGACAGGTGATTACCATGAATACTCAAGCATTTAAACCGGGACCGCGACCTGTACAGAAGCCTCAAAACCATCCTTCTCACGCAGCAAACGAGTCATCTAGCACTGTTCATAACATGCCTACACCTGCGCCTAATCAACCTGCGGTATCGCAAAATTCTGGACATGCATTGCATCAACAACCACCTCAGAATCATTCCATGACACCGAGCCCGTCGCATTCTAAACCTTTTCCTTCAGTTCAGAGTCATTCAGGGACTTCGAGTCAGCCGTCACCGGAGAGTAATGCCAAACAAAACCCATTCAAGAAGCAAGGCGCTAATCCTACTGGAAGTCAGAATAATCAAAACACCGACTTTAGAAAGATACACTCCCATGGGTATAAAGTTCATGGTGGACGAGCTGCACTCGAGATTAAACCCGACACAAAGCAGAAAGCTCGTGACGCGGGGCTCGTTGACGAGAATGGTGAGGAAAATATTTTCCATACTATAAGGCTTGAAGCGGCACAGAGTAACAACTCGGGTGACCGAACCTATAACTGGGGTAATAAGATTGCACTGCAACTTACCGATATAGAACTCCCACTCTTTATCGGTGTTTGTATGGGGTACTTCCCAAGGATAGAGTTTGGCAATCATGGGGTGGGTGGAGAAAAGTCGTCTAAATCATTTACTGTGGAATTTCAGAAAAATAATTTGTTCGTTTCCTTATCACAAAAGGATAAATCGCTCTGTGCTGTCCCAATTAATTTTGTTCAGGCGAATCACATTGGCTTAATTGCTTTGGAAGTGTATACCCGAAATTTTTCAGGGTTGGATAGTCAAACGGTGCTCAACTCAATCATCAATCTCTGTTCAATGTACTTGGAAAAAGGGGATAGAAGTATTAAAGACCGAGCATAATTCTCGGGATAAAGTAAAGGAAGGTTCATAAACGACACTCATTGGGGCTCATCGAGCCCTAATTTAGACGCTGAATCAAGGAGTATTGAACGAGTTAGTGAATTGCTAGCGACTTCATTAGTTGAGATACTTCTAGTTCACTTCCGTCAGCTTCCCACCGTCAGTCTTTGGAAACCGAGTTGACAGGACAATCAAATAGTATTCATTTTCACTATATCGATCTTTACTCGATGCGTAGTTGTATCCATTTCTTACCACATGAGCGTAAACCCCAGTCGCGACTTCGAAACAATCGCCTAATCGCAGAGAGTCTGGCAAAGACTCCCTAAGCCACGAAAGAAACTCCTGCTTAGCCCAAACTCGTGGCATGTCATTCATACATGACTGTGGGAGGGTATTAAGATGAGCAATTGCAGTGTGAACGTCGGACTCGGAAATAAGCAGTTGACGTTGGGGATGATTGTAAGATTGCCTGTGCTCTACAAACCGCGTCAAACCATAAAACAGCAATCCCACCAGCGTGAAACTTACAAGCTTATACGCACTGAAATCTACTACAGCGAGCGTTCCCAAGCCAAGATAACAAGCACTGGTAACAAAATAAATCATACTGGTAAAAAAGAAAGCACCTGAAACACTATAGTTTCCTGTTTGGTTCTTGCCCTTCACCGATTCTAGAAGTCTCATGCTCGATATTCGCTCTTTTTAAGCTTGCCATGCACCGACATCGTGACGGTACCATTTATATTGGCAGTCTTGCTTATTTGAGCGAATGCACTTCCCATAACAATACAAATCATGGCTGCAGATGCACTGCGCCAATCACCATTAGCACTTCCTAAGTACAATCCAATGCTACCAATGATGATATTGATTATCCCAAGTAGCTTAAGCCCACCCAATGAGAGTACTTTGTTCATGCTCATCTCCTATTTCGTGCTTATGCGATACCTTGGATGATACGAGTCCTCAGTCGGTGACTCCCCACATCCTGCGAGTAGGGTCTATCCTTTTATCTTGAACATACGGTCGAATACATTAATCATGACCGTATCGTCATAGTGGTTAACATACATTGCGTTACCATTGAGAGGTTTAGTGTTTTGGCCGCTATAAAGGACTGTGTATCGATATCGGTTAGGATTTTGAAGGTCAATGAGAACCGCACCATAATCGTAGCTACTGAAATACTTCGATTTCGCCTTAGTAAATACCAAAGCATAAGGTTTATTGTTCACCGTAATTGCTGTTTCAAATTCGAATTCGACGAACTCTCCAAGAATTGCTGTCCGTGCTTCTATTTCATCCCACTGCACGCGACCTTTGTATCCGCGATCGTTTAGCGGTATTTGTTTGATATTGACCGTGTTTCGTTTTTTACTTTTGGTCAACACCATCGCATAGTTTTTGTCGACAACCACTGAGGGGTTATCCGCTGTCTGTGCAAGAAATGCAATATCGGGGTGAGCAAAACGGTTGTTGTTAATGTCTGCGTGCCTTACGACGTACAAAGACTCTTTGCCAAAATCCTCCGCCATCAGCTTATATCTATCTGAATCGCGCTTTATATGTACTTCACCATCAACGGTTGGCAGCTCGTATGTCTTTCGATTAAAGTCATTGACAACCATCGGCTCATATTGTCGTACTTCACTGGCGTAATGTTGCTGTTCACCGGGCATGCTATATGTCGTGACACAGTATTCGTCTTGATCGGCTGCATGAGCAGCGATTGTCATCAAAGCACTCGCCACGGCCACTGTAAGGATCTTGATTTTCATTGTCTGCTCCCTCTTTTGATAAACCTAAGTCTAAAGAAACCACACTTCGTAAATCGCGATTAGTGGGCTTATTTTTGCTCACTAACGAGTAACTTTAAAAATTTGTCTCAATTAAACAGGCAATTGATGTATAATTTGAAACTGAACGGGATGACATTATGTTTGTTCTAGTTCCTCCAAATAAATCCAAGCGGAGAGGGGTCTTCGTGACGGTCAACCTTACGGTTGAAGTCTCTCGGGAGAGGTCCTGTGAGCAAGTAGACGGCTCCCTTCGGGGGGCTGTTTCCTTTTCCACCCTAGCACTACTACTTTCCTATTATGCTTCAGCATTTCCCAACTTTACTTATTAACCTGTCTTTTTTTCGCCACTAATCGACAAAAACAAACCTTTCTTCCGATATCTTCTTATCAATACGATCAACATGATGGAAATATCTATGAAATTACAAACCCTTCTGGCCATACTCCTTCTACTAGTCACTAACACCAGTTTTGCAGCTATTGAAGGGTTTGAGTTCGTTGATACCAATAATACCGATCGCCTCATTCCAACGAGTACCAATACTGCAACATTGATAAACAACAGTAGTTCCATAGGCGTTCATATCAGTGCAGGCCTCGATAGAAAAATCGAAGTAAAGGTACTCGAAGAAGGTGCTCTCATTGGTTCAGCTTCTAGTGGTGTCATTACCATCAATGACTCATATTCACCATTTGGAAATGAATATTTTGGAACTTATCTAGAAATACCTTTGCCACTGGATGGAACCTATGTCATAGAGGCGACTACCCTGTCCTTGTCAGGGGATGTCGTTGATACGACTTCAACTTCTATTATTCGTGATACCAAACAACCGTCCGGTGACGACTTGAGCGTCAAGTATATGTATGGGGGCCATATCAATTCATTATTACCCCAAGGAAGTTGGTATTTGAGCGCTCAGATGGGGTCATATACCTCTACTCTAATCCAAGTGTCTAATATTGAAGATACATCGGGTATCCGCTCAGTAGACTTTGAGTCCTTCACCTTAGATTCAAGCGGGAATCCTGTATTCTACAAAAGTGTAGGTATGACCTATTCAGTTTCACTTCAAACTGCTGAAGTGAACTTGAGCAGCCACGGTTCCATATTTCCTTCGTCTAATGGTGATGTTCCATACGCAGCTCGAGCGAAAATTACCGATAATGCAGGAAACATTAGTTACACCGCGTACCAAAGTGTCTATTGGGATTCTGTCCGTACAGATACTTTGGAGGCATACGGTGTGAAAGTTCCCGGCAGTACGAACATCATGGCAGGATTAACCGGTTTCGACCCATACGTAAACTCTATGGAGGTCGACGAGAATCCTGTAACGATTTTGTACCGAGTCGCTGCATGGAACTATCGGGATAGCTCAGGAAATTTTAACAATCCAGGTGGCTTGATGGTTTCAGGAGCAACGGCCATCTATACCGACCGCGATGATGGATACGTCTATTTCACAGATACGGGTCCTATCGGTTCAATTACAATCCACTGGCGAAACCAAGCTCACTACCGAAACGTCACAGGACCGAGCCTTTACACCGTAGTACCTTCCGATAAAGCTCCTATCACTCCTAGAGCTCTCTATGGCCAATACTTTTATTCCGATTGGGGTACTTTCGGTAACTGGAGTCGACGTGTATACAAACATGAATTGCCATTAAGCATTGAGAAAATTCGACTGCATGTTGAACCAAGAAACTTTGAACAAATTGCACGTCATGGTGGGTCAGTCAGCTGCATTATTCCAGTAGGAGAAACCTATTGTGATGCAGTATTGGCAACTCCATGGGAAATGACGGAAGGTAGCGCACGATATTTCCATGACTACTTTAATGTAAGAAACACCGAAGAATCACTTGTCTCAAACCCCACATACCCTGTTGGCTCATACAACGACCTTTACTATCCATCAATAGAGAACACGGCCTTCGACTCTGAAACCAAAGAGTTGTTTGTCCGAATCGTTCAAGACTGTCAAGACTGCTATCAAAAACGAATTGGCCTATCCAAGTACCAATTGCAAGACATCAATGGCAATAGCCTCGGGTTATCACCGAAACAAGTATCACAAAACGCGGGAACTTTTGAAGTCGTATACGACCTTACCCAATTACCTGAAGGGGCATATAGCATATACGCTTACGCCGAGGAACGTCACGGTCCTTCAGATACAACATTTGCTCTCGACTACAACAGTGATAAGACAGCACCAGTCATCTCGTTTGGTTACGAAGGAGGGGCTATCCCGTCTGAAGTTTCAGATTTACGTAATGTTTCTTTCACCTTAACGGATCCGTCGTCAATTTCAGAAATTGAGATCCTTCTTACTGGTTCACGTTACCAAATCGAATATCAACTAGGTTACTCACTACTTGACCAACAAGGCAATTCGACTAGCTACACTCTCGAATTACCGAAGCTGTTCCCTACATTGGAGGAAGGAGAAACCTACCAAATACAAGTTAGTGCTGCTGATGAATATGGAAACCGGTCTTCAAAAACAGTCAACATCTCGTACAAGCCAGACAACCTGATCATTATGGAGCCCTTCTATTACGTCCCTTTCACGCCTAGTACGCCAATTTATATCGCAGATGGTTCTCCTCTTGGCTTGATCTATACCAACTCAGCTCTAACCCTTGAGAACAGTATGTTAGCCACAGGTGTTCAAACTGCAGAGATGACCAATAACGCGGCATCGAGCTTTCCAATTGGTATTGAAAGTGACTCTGGCTGGGTAGAGATATTGCCCGGACAGACGAAGGAGTTTGGTATCGACCTTGGAAATGGCGAGCCTCTTTATGTAGAGATCTATCCCATTACCAACGGCAATGAAGGTACAGCGGATTTCATCTTCAACATCAACCAATTGACGTCAGAGCATTTACATTCGCAGCCATAGAGGCATGAACGTTTACGCAGCAAAGGGCAATTGCGCCTTAAGCAGCTAAATTTCAGCCTCTATTCGACATTTTCTAAAACAAACTCCTTTACAATCGAGTTATTTTGTAATCAATGAGTTGCACTATGATGAGATACCGACCTATCCGATTGTCTGTTGCTATGACGCTTTCTGTACTTTCAAGCGTGTCTCTTGCGGGAATAGAAGGAACGTCGTTTACTGATACAAATGGCTCACACATCGAGAGAAAAGTCTCTCCCGTGGGCGAAACTTTTTTCAATAACCAAAGTGCACTCAAACTTTACATCAGTTCAGGGCTTGACCGACGTATCCGCGTGTCCGTCAATTACAACCAAGCCCAAACTGGCCAGATGACATCTCATATTATTGGTATCGATGACCGGCTAACGTATCAAAACGATACCTTTTACGGCGTGACGTTTGATATATCAACTCCCAATGATGGTACCTACGAGTTATTCATTGAAACACTCGACCTTACTGGAACGGTCGTAGCCACTGAAACCGTCGTTTTAAAGCGAGATACACAAGGACCAGTGATCGGAGAACTCAACGGTTATGGGTATGGCGGCTATGAAGGACACACCTTTCAACCCGCTAATTCTTGGCTTTGGTCAGCTTGGAATGACAACTATCTCGAGTATCAAGGAATTACCGACGCTGATAGTGGGATCAGCAAGGTAGAACTGGAAACCTTTGTGATGGAGCCTACGCAAACCTTGTATAAAACTCGCGTACTTGCTTACTCCGAATCAACACAGACCGCCCGATTTACTTTATCTCAAGATAGAGGATTTCTGCCTCAAGGTGATAACGCGGAAACCCCGTTTGGATTTCGCTACAAAGTCACTGACGTTGCAGGTAACGTCAGCTACTCACCTATCCAAACCATTTACTACGATACATTCGCTTTCAACCCTGGAGAGAACGTTGTTCACGCGGTCTACGACCCCGATAGTTCCAATGTCATTGCCGGACTTTCAGGGTTCGTACCCTATCAAAGTGGGATGACGGTCAAAACCAATCCTATCCAATGGCTGTATAAAATCGACAACAACAACTATTCCAGCTTTGCACTCGGAGGGTTAGGCTGCGTTGGTGCAAAACAGGTAATTCTAGATTACAACAGTGAAGGATATACCTATTGCTTATACGACCGTTCGTACAATTATCTGAACGGTAACTATGTTCGTTTCAATCAACGTGCCACTTGGTCTGTAGGCTATTTATCCTACAACCTAGTGTTAGCTGACACCGCCCCACTCTCTCCCGTTAACAATGGCTCTCAATATCGCTATTCCGACCGTGGGTGGGGAAGTTGGTTTAGAGAAGTGAAAATAAGTGAATTGCCGGTTCGAATTGAAGCAGTTAAAAGATTTGCAGAACCGCGAAGTTACGTCCAGGTCTTCAAACATGCTGGGGTTGAATGCCAAATACCCATCGGTGAGACAGAATGTACGGCAGAGTTCCCTAGAACTGACGCATGGGAGTTAACCATGGGGGAAATGGTGTACTACCATTCCGGGTCAAGTCTCACCAATCAAGAAGGTACCCTCGTTAGTGGACCTAGTTGGGCTGATGTACATACCAATGCCAAATACGCTCCAGAATTTCGCTCAGTGACATTGGATGAGGTTAATAAGACCTTGGCCGCGTCTATTCATCTTGAACCGGCTGGTAGTTACTTTGACAGAGTTCGCTTAGGCAAAATTGAGCTTCATGACACCACAGGAAATCTTAATGTATCGCCGTCTTGCGTTAGGCAATCTCAAGACTGGGAATGCGTATTTGATCTAAGCGCGTTAGGTCATGGTGTGTATGACCTAAATGTTTATGCTGAAGCCAGAATGGGGATGAATCAGCGCAGTGAAGGAATAGACTACATTAGTGACAAGAAAGCACCAGAGTTAAAATGGTACTACGAAGACTCTGAAACGGTACCAAATCGTATCAACGATTTGCGGTCACTGTCATTTACCGTCACTGACGATAGTGCAGTCAGCGTTACGGAACTTAGAATCGAATCTCCCGCCTACAACCTTGACTTGATACTGGGTCATACTGTGCAAAGTGTTGATGGGCAAACAACGGCTTACGCCATCGAGTTGCCTCGGCTCTTTCCGTCGCTTGAGGAAGGTCAAGATTATGTGATCACGCTGGTTGTCACGGATGAATACGGAAACAGCACAAAATCAGAATTGCTAACGGAATATGAGCCTAGCAATCTGATAACGTTGGATGTTCAGCCATTCTTGGATATTGACCGAAACCTAGAAACCGTTAACGGGGACTCTTTGGCGAGGATTTACAGCCAAAACCCACTCGTTCTTGAAACCGGACAGCTGGCAACTGGCGTTCAAACGGCGGAATTCAGTGTTGCTAATAACGCAACATACTCGCTGGTGGTTGGCGCTGATAGTGGCGATGTCGTTGTCCGTCCGGGAGAAACAAAAACTATTCAGATCGACCTTGGTACCGAGGGGGAACGATTGGATATACATATCTACCCTGCCGTCGCTAATGCAGAGGCAGAGGCTCAGTTTCTCTTTTCCATTCCACAACTCAGATCTATTTATAACGATTAACTAATCTGCTTAAGAAAGCGTTATTTCGTGTATAAACGAAACACAGCATCAATGATCGGTCAAATAAGGGATTAGAAGTATGAGAATTGACATCAAGGTTTTCACTATGGGTGTAATTGTTACTTCGCTCATTTGCCTACTTCATTTTCTATTAGCTTGCGGTTATCACTACCTAACGACGTCATTAGATCCATTCGGGCTATTCGACTTCTCAACGTGGTCACATCCATTTCGAAGGACAGTCGTCGGTTTTAACTTTTCAGTATTCTTCGTTGGCTTCGTCTGCAGCACAATTGTCTCAATGAGCATTTGCCACAAAGGTGTTCAATCATGAAGGTCAACGTGCTTGATTTTATAACCAGTGATTGTGGGCAAACAGCCTTTGCAACAATGAGTTTTGGTAAATATGAAATTTTCTTGGGACGAAGTTCTTGGGGAGCTCAGCTCACCTTTGGTCAGCAATGCATCATATTGTCTCGATCCATAGGCGTGTCAAAAGAGCAAGCTATTGCACTATGTCAGAGTGATTTTGAAGCAAGGGTCATGGCATGTGTGACGTTATCACCCTCGCCTAGCGATGTGAGTTAGCTACAGCGAGACATCATGTATTTAGAAACACAGATACCGCGCAATAAAACTAAGAGACTAGAGGACAAATCTATGGGATGGGATTTATTCAATCGTGAGAAGGTAAGTCAATTAAAGAAACAATTGGAGCTCGCCAACCAAAAAGTCGCGTCACAAGAGTCTGATATCAAACTTCTTGAACGTGAAAACTATGAACTAAAAGTGCAGCTCGGCAAGCATCCAAAGGTGTCAGCCAAGGTCAGCTCGACAGAGAAGAATTGGATGTCAAATCAGAACAGCAATGCTCGTAACACACCTAGACCATCTGTGTCTGATATTCCTAAAAATGAGGTAAGCCGCAGTCATACTACCTCTCACTCCTCATCCAATGACAATTTGGTTGAAGGCATGATCATTGGTGCTGCGGTCGCCACTGCCGTTTCATACTCCGATGATGCTTCTACGGACTGTTATGATAGTTCTTCTGACACGAGTTGTGGTGAATAACAAAGTTGCATTGAGAGACGGCAACCCATCGCTAACGAAATGGTGATTTCTGCCGATACAACGAGAAAGGAATTTAAAGATGCATGTGAAACTCGCAGATGCAAGCGTAAGCCGAATACAAGCCATGGATTTTACGACCTCGGTTTTAGCTGAAATTCACCTTCAAGGAATTGAAGTGCCCGTGTTAGAAATCGATGACGATAGTGATAACTTATTTGTCAAAATTACTGACCCAGATGACGAGTTGTTCGGCAAACATTACCTGAGTATTAGGTTCGATTCGGATTACTACAGCGATACCCCTGTCTACTTCGCTGAATGTCGATTGAGAATGCACTCTGGGGGGGATTTGTATATCAACGAGGACCAAGACATTGAGATCCTTCCAACAGAGTTAGAGGCAAACATAGACGCCGTATGTCAACTTTATCTCAGCCTTTTAGAGCAGGTTAAATAAATCAACCTGACTCGTGAGGTGTTTTGATATATTTTTGGTTCAAGTTGAAGATTCACATTCATAAACGGCCATACACAACAATAGAGACCGACAGAAGCAGCACAACCGGCGATTTGAATGTATTGCGCTGACAATCGATGTCTCCGTTAACGATATTAAATGTAACTACGGCAGGACGACAAGAACTGCTGATCAACAAAAGGATTTACTAACATGATACAAGGTACCGTCGTTTTTTCAGGTAACGCTAGACAGCCCTGTTTGGCTGATTACATCATCAAACTGGATGATTCTAAGACAATTCAGTCAATGAAAGTCCTACTTAGTGAGAACGAACAATCTAAGAGCACTTTCATCAACAACAATGATTTCAGTACCTACAGCGCGGTCAAAGCCGTACTTGAGAACTGCTGCTATGGGGTTCGGTTTGATTTTATCGATGTCTATTATCTGCACCCAGACTTTGATAGCTACCCTAAGAACAAGTTACCCGACATTTCGAAAATCCCCCTCAAATGGAAGCCAACCATCGACGAGTTTAAGCCTTTATCACCGATACAAAAACTCATTGCTGCATTTGGCGGAACTGTTACCCGGACAGCCGAAATGTCCAGTTTTGACACTGTAGTTGGCCAAAACGAGTTCTTTTGTGAAGAACCTTATTATGCTGCTAGGGATTTTAAAGCATCAGAAAGAGATGAAAAGTATGCTGAACTCTGTCGCCTATTTGACTTGTAGTACTCATTATTAGCAGGTTCATCGAACCTGTACTTAGAACATGCCACGGCTTTGGTATGCAGCGCCCGTTTGCGAACAGTTGGATCTGATAGCTCAACTTAAATCAACCTGCCCATTTAATTGATTGAATGGCTTCGGGCGCGGCTATCCTAACCAACGTTCGTGGAGAACAACTATGCGTATACCTACCATCCAAAATCTAAAAAAAACCGCCAAGCGTAACAAGAAAAAGTCTGGCAATACGCTGTCCTATGAGCAGCAACTACTCGCTAAGAAATATGGCTATTCTTCATGGGAGTCATTGCTTGCAAACAGACATTCCTTTATCTATCACTTCGACCAAGTTCCTTTGGTACCGTCAGACGAGACCAACGAATATTCACTCGCTCAAGTATCGTTATCACCTCATCTGAGGAATGTTGGTTCACTCATTGGCCCATCGGGTTCAGGAAAGAGCGTACTGGCAGCAAACATGGTCGAAAAGGCATTAGAATCTGGCTACGACGTTACTGTCCTTTCGCCTGATGGCGGGTATATAAACTCTAAACAGAGACAACAAAGCTACATTGAGCGTTTGCAATCGTATTCCGACTGTCGGGATATGAGTTATGGCATTTGGGCTCGACTACAAAATCAATACCCAGGCAATCTTCAAATCATCGAGGACGTCGAACCGACATTAACCTCTCACCAATCTAACCCTATAGAAACGCGATTACTCGTGATCGAGGATGGTACAGCGTTACTATCTGACGACTTCGTACAGGTGATTTGCAATGAGGCCAACGCTGGTGGACAAGTACTCGTTTTAGAGCAGCATCAGTTCGATGCCTCTCGGTTAACCAACCATATCACAAAGGAACATATAGGCTTTTTGTGTATCAACCGACAGGGTATAAAGAGATGTCATGACCTCTCTTTACCATCTAACCTCACCTCTAATGAACATAGCCTCAATCGAGATTGGATTATTCTCTCCAACAAGGGTAACAAAGCAATGATGGGAATCGGCTCTGACAGAGAGATTACTAAATCAGAATTAGTTCACAGCCTCATCAAGTAGGGTGAAAAAAGAGCTCCTATTGCTTTGGGAGCTCTTCCTTATGTACTAAATAGTGTCGAAACACTGGTATAGCCTATCTCGAATAGTCAACGACTAGGTTACATTTGCACTCGCATTGACCCTACTCCTAACAGTAGAAATCTGAATCTTCTATATGTTCAGGGTGCAACAACAAGACATCCCTGATCGAGCCTCCCCCAAGCGAGTTAGCAAAATCCTTCAATACGTTTGGTGGCACAAAATCAGAGAGTTTCTTTCTTGCAGAAATAACACCTCCGCGAGCCATATTGATGTCGACTAAAAAATCAACCAAGTCTACCTTTGGTATATCCGTCAATACAGGCAGTAATATGAGTATTTCATCGGTACTCGGTGCATGTTCTTTCCAAACCATATGGCGCACTAGCGAAGCTAGGTCCGATATTTTACTGATCTCCTCAGTACTTTTAATATCTAGTTTCTCAATACAATCCTGAATGAGACTATACATATTTATTGGCATGGGAGTTGGACCGGCTAGTCGCAAACGGGGGGATTCCAATCTACTGAACTGTGACAGATAAGTGAGCACACTTTGATCTACATCGTTGATTGAAAACAAGCTCGCCGGTGATGGATCTTCCATGATAACCAACATAACAAGATGTTCGGCTACTGTTTGTGTAATGAAACTTTCGGACTCAATATGCGTGGTAAATGTATCGTCGGCATACTCCCATGAAATTTCAAATTCGCTGACGCGTCCAAGATGGCGACCTCCACTAAAAGTGGTATTAAAAACTTCCATCAGCGCAGCGTATTGTGAGCAATAACCTTGTGCAGAGACCGTCTCAATTACGAACAACCGATCGCCAGATTCACTGTACAAAGTATGGCTATTAGTCCACATATCACCGTCATAACCAGATATCTGCTCAGCAGTACTACAGGCAAATACCCCATTGGATATAAGAAACGTTGCTAAGTCTTGATACGACCAATTAATGGCCTCTGATAACGTACGATTTACTTTTTTTTCAATAGAGTCATCAACATAGTGGAATATCACTGTGTGATTGCTGTCATTCAAATCAACGGTATAGGCTTCAATTTCATAATCAATTTTGAACGTGTAGTCATCGTACTCATCCATTTCTTTGAGTGTATAGAGCACTTCATAAGGAAAGGTTCCAAGTCTCTCGACGTAAGCAAAATCAAAAGTCCCTAACCCTTTACATGGTTCGGATACCGTCAGTGTTAGCGTGCGGTCTTCATTGTCAAAATGGATAGAAAAATATAGACCGCATATATCTAGAAACGACGATTCGTCTGTAATTGTGGATAGGCAATTGTATTGATGAGATGCAATCATTCGGATCGCGTCATCCTGATCTATTGGCGCGGTTATAGGCTCCATACCTTCATAATGTTCGTTGAATACGTCAACAGAATCTTTACTGTTGTTGTCACCTTTTAAGATCGGAAACCACTCACAATTATGATTAATAACTCTAGCTGTAATCGTGTGATCATTATGCGAGTATTGAACAAATTTAGATTCCGAGCTTATGTCTATTGTTGTGTCTGAATTGGACCGAGCATACAGAGTAGCGAAGCCTAAACCAAGGTGTTGACCACCTTCGTAGCCTTCCAAGGTAGCGAATGTGCTTACGATAGGGCCAGCGTTAAAAACCTCTCGGATGCCTTCTATATCATCAATGTCGAATTCGGATCGAGAGACCAAAGGTATTTCACTGCCACCATCAGTCAATATTCCAGCTTGAGCCAACCACACATCGATATCTGGGGCTGCATCAATTAATCCTTCAATTTCTTCTCGTTCATGATTCGATGGTTGTTTTTTAAAATCTAAGCAGTTGACCTGAGACGAAAAAATCGGCGTGGCGATCTTGACAACTTGTAGCTCTAGACGATGGACATAAGCGGTGTCCTCGACATAGGGGAACGCATCCATATATTGTTGCTTAAGCGTATCTATTTGGTCATCGGATAACTGACCATCTGTGATAGAAGAGTTGATCACTTCCACCAGCAAAGGCAGCTTGATGCATATGTTATAGTCCCCCCAATTATCTACGGTTGCAGAATAGGAATCATAAGACGTGTTATAAGCGTGCAGCTCTCGATACTCTTCTAGGCTTAGCTTATCGTGTATCACGGAGTGTACGATTTCGATGCTTTTATCAAACTGACTTACACTGTTGATAAAGAAGTGGTTCATCTCGATTTCCTTGTTTCAAAACTGCTTGGCCTAACATCTACCATTAGAAATACTCGGGGTCATCTTATCGTAGATGGCTCATCAACGTCCTGTAGCTTCCAATAACGTTCCACTTCGTCTCGCCAGTTTTGGTTCTTTACCTGTGGTACAAGTTCTAGCAAAAACATTGGGCAATCATAAGCACCAGGCCCTTCAGCCTCGCCAATAGGCTTTATACCCCCGACGAGCCAGATTATTCGGCGCTCTGCGCTATGGTTATCTTCCACTACAAGCCAGTAGCTTTCAGATGACTCCCCGCCTACCTCTATTGATATTGAGTTATGGTTATAGCTCTGTGGATACACCACAAGTGGCTTATAGCCAAGTTCCCTTGCAATGCCTTCATATAAATCGGCTAGTGCCATGCTATTTCCTACCTAGTTGTAAATACGCTTACTATATAGCCCATCGCATAGAAACAGCAATAGACTCCAAGTACGAATAGTGCCGTTTGTGTTAACGGTCGTTCATTAGCACTTGCAATCACCCTTATATTGAAGACCAATCCGACTATCCTACGCATCTACTCGGTTGGTTCGTAAACCATAGTTTGGGTGTAAACCCTATCCAACAGACTAGTTTCAACTCCTTGTTCGCCGTATAGATCCCACCCCCTCTGCTGCATTATTGAAATAGAGTTTTCTAGTGTCTTTTTGGAACGGTAGCTTAAGAGGACCGTTCGCTTACCTAATGGTTTACCGAAAATTTCAATTCTGTCTGAACGTATGAACTCACAAACGCCTCCGTGTTTTGTCACCATGTTGAATAAAGCGTTCTCTAATGCGACGTGTTTAGGGCATCGAATACAAACTAGTTGATTCGAGCCTATCAATGACATCACCTTTTTATCCAAATTATCAGGTGCGCCTTTGACGTATAAGTAAGGAGGCATGCCCCCGCCAAAATCGAACATTAACTTTTGGTAGTCTTTGTTGTTCTTGATTATTAAGCCGTGCACCATTGCCACTATGATAGCAACGCTTAAGTAGGGGAATAAGTGTCCACCAAAACTCTCATGCGCGAGAAAAGCCAACGCTAGCAAACAGAAAAATGTAGTTGATGGGAATACCCCCACGGCCATCATCACGATCCTATATGACCTTCTCGCTCCAGATTTTGAGGCCTGCACTATGGTATCTGATGTAGAGTCCAGTTCTTTGTGTATGTCTTGTTTAATGCTCATGCAAGAAGTCTCCTATTTTCAGCCCTAGTTAATTAAACGAGGAATCAAGAAGAGTGCTAGACCAATCAAACAAGTTGCTAGAATGGGATAGTTGACGATTTTTTTATGTTCTAAGAAATACACACTGAGGGCCATTAAAGGACAGCCCAACATAGCTAATGGCATCCATAATGGCATTTTGCTCGTGTTCATGAACCCAAGCATAGCCAATGCAAGCATACAGGCGCTCATGACCAAAACAATCCAACCAAATAGGTTGTGTGGTTGCCAAGTAGTGGTCGAGTTACTTACGTCAGCCATATTCACGTATTTCCTTATTTACAAATCCAAAGAGATTGATGGTTGTTCGACGATTGTTTCTAATGCTAGAGCTGTAGCTGTATCAAGAGATACCTCTCCATTCCGGTATGCCTTAACCACTGCGTTAAACTTGTGGTTGTCGCACACACAAAAAGCTAGATTTATCTCGTATTTGCTATTCATCAGACTTGCAATATGACTGATTGCCTCTGTACTGCGCATGTACTTATCCTTGTTGTCCTGCGAACTGCCCCTCAATTAATGCACGTCCAATGTGAAAGCAAAGTCCGATTGACAACAATCGCACTGAGTTTCGTATTCCGTGAATGACACCAACCTATCGGTTTCGTAGTCACTCGCTTCCACTAGGACGTTCTCTGTACAAAAAGGACAGTCAACACACACACTAAAAACCGTTGCTTTAACGACCTTCAGAGGCTCTTCATTAACAGTTTTACTCGCCATTAGGTCTTCTCTGTTATTAAACACTTTTACCGGATAGATCCCCGAAGCCCCGAGGTAATTTGCACCTCTCTCGCCTGCGTTGGAGCCGCATAATCCATGACGTTCGATAGTTACCAACTGGCTTAACGGACGTTTCGAACAATCCTCGCTGTAAATCTGATACTCGGGTTTTAATCATGCCATGGCCTTAGCTTTCCATGTATTTAATTAACGGATTGAACTCGCATGTTTGTGCTGCATCAACTTGCCTGATAATGAGGAGTTCTGGTGCCATCAGCACTGAAAAACTATTCCAACTTGGAACAATTATTGACACTGCTTTCATCGGCAAGAGATGTAGGTGATCACGCCAGGTTACTTTAGCCCCTGTACAATAAGCATTAATGGCTAAGTCCAACTCTTGATATTCAGTCAGCCCAAAATGGTTCGTATCATCCAGTATTTCTCTTAATTTACCCTTGACAGGTATAGGAAAAACGTCAGTTTCCAGAAGTTCACTGTAGGCATCATGAACAGTAATTTTGCCTGTCCCTTTGTCACAACCAGCAAGAGTTAACACCACAAACAATGCAAATATGATTAAGCGCATCACTTACTCCTCTTCATTAGCTCTTTTTAGGGCATCGATTGAGTAATATTGCGCCGCAATACCTTTAACCGTCTCATCACCGTCACTTGACTTAAAAGCCTGTCTATCAGCGTCACTTACTATTGTATTCGCTTCGAGACTAGCATCGTCTTCCGAGTTTAAATGACCCTCATAAAGCGGATCTGCACCAATGTAGATTGCCTCTGGTGCTTCTGGCCATTCGTCTCTTAGCACATCAAACTCACCCTCATTCCACAACCGAAGGAAATTCATGCCATCTTCGGTTTCTAGAGCAAACTCAATCGCGGCTACTGCGGCATTACACATGTGTTTTCCTCGATTTGTTGTCACTGATTTCGAAAAGATCTTGAATGTCTTTACCGACAACTAAGACAAAGATTGCAAATAGAGCCAACATTCCAAAGCCTCCCACCCCGGCTATTAACAAGTCGTCAAGCGTGGCTTCTAATATAAGAAACTGCCATGGGGTATCTGTGTCAGTACTCATCTCAGCACCAGTCATAAAAAGAGCCACAGTAAAGGCGAAGAAACACATGGCTCCACCTTTCCCACCAGCACTAATTTGCACAACCTTTATAACGGCAACAACCGTCAGAAGTACCTTTATACAATTCATTAGAATATCCAGATGCACCCCAAACTCTCCCGTTGTTTCTGACTCTGTATCGCCAGCATCTAGCAAGACTTAGTTATGTATTAGATGTCTTTCATTGACTGTTATACACAGAATCATCACGACCTTTAGCGATTAGAGGGCCTAATATCGTCCGTTATTTGCAGTTCGCGTTGATAGAAACTGATAACGTTACAAGAACGAATGAGGTTGATACCGGATGGAACGGATTTAGTGCTAAGTCTGAGATGTATGATTGTATAAACCAATCTAAAGCACGTTAGCAGGCAGCAGTAGGAGTATTGCTTGCCCATGAAATTACTAAGGAAATTTGCTCATGTTTAGAAAGTTTTTAAACTCAAAAGCATTTGGCGTCATCTGCATAGTCTATGGCCTAATATCACTTGATGCAGCATTGGCGATCACCCCTTTTGGAGACTACTTATCAGGGGTTCAAAATGAAGTCTACTCAATTTGCCTTCAGCTGATTTCAGAAGTTGGCTTTCCAGAAGGACAATGTTCTTGGTATTTGATAACTGAGTTAGCAATTTTCAGAATAGTCGCTATTTTTAGCCTTTTGTTTGGCTTGATGTGCATCGTAACTAAGAGACCTACCCCTCCTAAAAATGAAGCAATGTAATATAACAGGACATCTGATCATCGCTGATTAACTGCTCTCTCGTTACTGAGGTTGTAAACTTATTAACTACTCACCAATCCCCTTCTTTGAAGCGGTTCATCATCTCGATGTTCTGCTCCTGCTCATATCTCGGTCTCAAATATTGCTCTTGAAATAGATGAATATTAGCGATATCGAGGACGGTGACTATTCCCACATTTTCAAAGATGTACTTTATGTGTTCTTTAGACGGTGGAAGCAGGTTTTTGTCCTTATTCACCAACTGATCAAGTTCAAGCGCTGTAAGCTCATAATTCGCATTGGTCACCATCCATGACTTATAGGGTTTGAAATCATTTGGAGACTCGATAGGTCTGTATGTCAGATTCCAAGCGATGTATGGATAAGATGCCATTGTTGCAATAAGACCAAGCACGATGAGGCTTGCGCCAACGACAAGATTGTTTGTCATTGCTGGAAGTCCAAGCAAGATAAGAAAGCGAGAAAAATAGAGTATCCTTAGAAAGTGGCAAAGTCCCTGCATTGATATATAACTTTGATGTTTCATCGTAGTAATTCCTTAAAACGCCATTTGTTTCGATTCATGCTCGCGATAACGATTAGGTCTCATCAAAAAATCGTGGTCAGCGTCGGTATGTTAAATAGAAATTCGGCTTTACCCTCTGCGCTATCTGTCGGGTAGATATCGACAGCCAGTGGTTCTCCACTCGTACCCAAGTCAATCGTTGTAACGACTGTTTGCCCCGGTTCTATGACAACGGTACCCGATGCAGAATCGACTGAGATACTAAAATCAGAGTCCAATCGATTAGTAAGCTCTACTTGTTGTGGTCCCGTTGCTAACTGCCCGTTATCTAGAGCCAGCGGCTCATCACTGTAGATTTTCGCTAGAGCATTCCCATTGACGTCATACAGCTTTTGTCCGTCAGCCGGTAAATATTGCTGCAAATCGACCACGATCAGGTTACTTGGTGTGTACCCAAACGTGACGGTCTTGGTCGTCTCATTTCCTTGACTATCTTGTGCTTTAACAATTAATTGGTACCTTTCCCCTGCCTCATAGTTGAGGGTCGGAAATATTCTCGGTTTCGACACTGACCATGTGCCATCGCCATTGTCGAATATAGCAAGGTAAACGTCCTCATTAGCGTCCGAGCCTTTTAGTTGAGCACTGATCGGCTCCGCAGGTGAAAAGTCGGTTACCTCTAAAGAGATGTACTCAATATCAGCGATCACATCTGGGAATGGCTGTCCTTCATAGACAACGTTCAAATATGGAGAGACGGTATCTATCGTATACAGTTCTGTTGTCGTTGTGCTGTTGTCATAACTGTCCGTCACCGTAAACTCGAATGGGACGTCAGCTTCTACATCAAGACCACTGACATCAAACGTATAGACCCTATTGTTGTGGTCAATCCATTGATAGTCCTTTTGTGGTAGCGTGACAGTGCCACTTGGAAGAAGCGCCTTGGCGGTCACGGACTTAATTACCCACATCCCAGATGTCCAGTTTGAAGTGGTATCAGCATCGTAAGTTCTTACTGTTATGTCCTGAGAACTTTCGTTGTAGCTGAACCCATTGAATGTCGGTGCATTAAAATCCCAATAGGTATAAAGATATCCATAGTGCACGGACATGGAACCGTCTTCTTTTCGAGCATGCGTCGAATATGGTGAATAGCCTTTCCCAGACTCCCGAACATAGTTCGTGTTGATATCGCAATACGTGTCACCCACTTCAATAAAACACTCACCGCCGCCGCTTACTGTCATACTTTGACGATAATTTCGTGTCTCGGCGAAGAGTCTCACCCAGTTAATCGTCAACGGGACATTCGTTCTCGGCGTATGGGACTTGACCCAATCATTAGACAAGGTGGTTTTGTGCCATACACCTGTCCCCCTCGGTGCTTCGTCCACTCCCGGTCCCAGGGAGAAATTGAAATTCCGATAATGGTCTGTATAGCAAACATGCCCAGACTCTTAAAAGAACTAGCTGGTACAACTTGTAAGTATATGGATAAGGTTCACAATAAACACAATAAAAGCAGAGAGTTAAATCATAGTTTCCACTTACAATTCCCACTTACATAGATATTTTGAAGAACGAAGAGTGAAATCTGATTTCCAGTTTGTGCTTTTACAACTCAAGCGTCATCTGCGTACTAGCTTGCCCCTCTTTGGGCTCTAGCCCAACAGTTAAACCAATTAAGCGAATGCCACGACCCTTCGCTCGTGATAGCGCTTCTTGTAATAACGCTAGAAAAAATGCTTTATCTAGACTAATTTGCTTATGTTCCACAGTAGTTTGCTGAAAATCATCGAACTTCAACTTAACTCCCTGCCTGACTATCCTTTTATCATCACCAATTTTAGCAAAACGTCTTACTAGTTCATCATAAAGCGTTTCAACCGCATCGGCACACTCTTGTTCGGTTTTAATATCTTTGGCAAACGTCCGCTCTACACCTAGGGACTTTCTAACGCGTGTTGGTGTTACTTCTCGCCGATCAATCGCATGACTACGCTCCCAGAGAGAAGTACCGAACTTTCCAAACTGCTTAATCAGCATATGCTGATCATAGTTTTTTACATCAATTCCTTTGTACAAACCAAGCTTGTTAAGTTTCTCTAGTGTCACCTTTCCTACACCAGGAATCTTACCTAAGTCTAAATTATCTACAAATTCTTCAACTTCATTCGGCGGGACAACACAAATGCCATTTGGCTTATTAATATCAGAGGCTACCTTTGCAACAAACTTTATGGGAGCAACACCAGCACTAGCCGTAAGCCCAAGTTCTATTTCGATGGCTCTGCGAATATCCTCGGCTATCAATGTAGCTGACCCTTTGAATAGCTTTGATTCAGTTACATCAAGATAGGCTTCGTCAAGTGATAGTGGTTCAATCATGTCAGTGTAACGAGCAAAAATCTTATGAATTTGCTTGGATACAGCTTTGTACTTTTCCATGTTTCCGCCTATGACCGTCAAGCTTGGGCATAACTTCAGTGCATGAGCGGTCGCCATTGCTGAACGAACACCAAATTTTCGAGCAATGTAATTACAGGTAGAAATAACACCGCGCCGATTTTGAGAACCACCAATCGCTAGAGGTATGTCTCTTAGCTCTGGGTTATCTCGCATTTCAACTGCGGCATAATAACAATCGAGATCTATGTGGATAATTTTTCGGGTCATAGTATGCGGTGCGGTGAAACTGAAAACCTAAGAAGAGAAGATACGTATGTTTATCCGTGTCAGGGACATGTCTGAAAATTATAACCCAACCTGAAGCACTGTACAAACAAACAGTAATATTTATCTAAAACCCGATTCCCGTCTATCTGTCCGAAAATAGAAAAAACGGCCTGTTGAGGCTAATGCCAGTCAGTTAAGCTGACTGGCTTTCTTTTTATTAGGGTATTTCTTTGCTTTAGGTTTTATAGCTCTTGGGTACACTCTGTCTTCATGCTTAATAGGGAGAACATGGTGGGGAGCTTCTTCAAGCAAGTGGGTTATTCGTTTCGGTATCGTCCCAGCAGATTCAAGCCAGAAGCTATGAATTAAGTGGATAATTGCATTTGCACTTGTCGTGAAGCTCAGCTGATTGGGATGTAGCCCCGGAATTTGTTTCGCCATATTAATCATCTGATACCGGATGATATTGTAACTCAGCAGCAGTCCCCATAACTCTTGGCGTATCATTTCGGGCGGTTTTGTCGCAAAGTTTAATTTTATAGGTTCGGGTTTGGCCAATTTCGACTCAATCCCTTAATTATAATGTTTAAAGGCTGCCACTTTCCCTCTGAAGTTATTCTCGAAACCGTTCGCTATTACCTCGCTTACAAACTCAGTTATCGCGAGATTGAAGAAATCCAGAGGGAACGTGGTGTGTGTGGAACATGCAACTATTAATCGTTGGGTTATCAAATTTACACCTGTTTTAGAACATAAAGCGAGATCAAAGAAAAAGCCTGTCTCTACTTCGTGGCGCATGGATGAGACCTACATCAAAGTGAAAGGAGAAGGGCTTTACTACTATCGAGCGGTCGATAAGTTTGGAAACGTCATTGATTATTATCTTCGCTCCAATCGCGATGAAGCTGCTGCCAAGGCCTTTCTGAATAAGGCGATAGCTCAACATAGCCTCCCCGAGAAAGTGGTCATTGATGGGAGTAAAAGCAACTACGCGGCTATCGATGCAATGAATATTCAACTCTGGTTAACGGGTTTCTTTATGTTGTCACTGATTGAGATATTGGATATCAAATATCTCAATCATATCGTGGAGCAAAGTCACCGTTGGGTAAAACAGAAGACGTGCCAAGCCCTTGGGTGGAAGTCATTAAGGGGAGCAACAGCGAGCCTTCACGGCCGAGAGTTGTGGACGATGTTGAAGCGTGGTCAGATAGAGATAGTTGGAGAAACCGCCTACGAACAATTTTATGCACTTGCAGGATGATTGCGTCTAGAGAGTGGCTCTGCCACGTCTTTATCAGAATTTGCGACAGAACCCGTATTGTTCGTGTAGTGGAACCACGTTCGTTTGAGCTTAGTGCTCTGCGACTTGGGATACTAGATTCGCCTCTAGCTCTTCGGTGTATATCATGTTGCTACCTTGTTCTAGTTGTCTTTTCCGCACGGTATAGCAGCTACCAATCTCCGTTGGTTTGGACTGCCATTCTAGCTAGGTAAGCTGAAGAGTGACAACATTTACGGATTACAAGACAAAAATAAGACCACCCAAATTAGATGATCAAAACAACGCCTTTTGGCTTAATGCCATGCTGTCTAGCAGACAACTAACTAAGGTATGTCTTCGTGGGACAAATCAAGTATGTATTGACAATATACGAGATGGATAATGATAAATCAGTACGCCATGATTTTATTCGTTGCAGGTAACAGAACCAAGGCGCGAACTGGGAAAGATTTTGGTTATTTGAACTCCTTAACAAGTGCTTGCTTCAGTTCTGTCATTGCCATCTGGTTGTTGATGATTGACTCTGCTGTGAGTCGTTCTGCATGCTTCAAGAACACAGTGCGGTCGATGTCTTCAACCTTGATGTTGATGTTGCTTACGATTGCAGAACCAAGCACTGGGTTGTAGCCGTTGATGTAACCTGAAATCGTTACTTCTCCAAGGCGCTTACGACCAAACGCATTCGTCAATGAGATATCCATGTGAGTCTTAATTGGTGTGAATCCATCTTTGTCTTCGATCTCGGTAGTGCTGCCGATTGGCTTGATGTTCAAGATAGAATCACCAACGAACGCTACTATCGCATCAGCTGCTTTTGGGAAGGCCACATTAGCAATGGTTTTGTTGCTTTGCCGCTTTTTAGCTGAGTAGTCATTCATCATTTGTTGTGTGCCTTCGTCGAGCTTATCGAAGTAAGTCACGGCTAATTGGTTTTTAATGGCCTGCTGCTCCGCAATGTCTAGGTCGAACTTGCAAGCCAATGCACTGACTTCTTTCTCAACCATAGAATCAACTTTGTCTTGAGCTGCCATTGCGAGCGCTTCGTACTCATATGCACGTTGTTGCCTAATTGAGTCGCGAGTCAGGTCAGGGTTTGCCTTGCGGAACTCGATTTGTTGTTTGGCTTCTTTGGCAAACTTTGCATAAGCAGAAGACTTGCTTGAATACTTGCTGTAATAGTCATAATTCTTTTGAAGCTGTTCGTCAGTGTCATAGCCAAACTGATCAAGTTGGTTGCTCAACTCTTCGTACTTATCGCTAGTGCCAATCAGTACGTCTTTGGCTTCAATAACTCGCTTGATGAACGCCGAGCTATCGAACGTTGTGCGAACTTGTTCAATTAGTTGCCCTGGCGTCTCTGTACTTGCACCATCAACACCACAAAAAGATGTAACACCGCTGTTCACTTCAATGCTTGGGTTAACTGTTTGTTGGTAGTAAGTCTCTCTGATCATGTCTTGGTTCACGACTGCAGTTGTTGCTACTAGGGTGATTGCTGTTGCTGCTACTAATTTTTTCATGGTTGTTACTCTTCGTTATCGATGTGGCGTTCAGCGCGGTCGAAAAATTTGGTTGTTTTGGTTAGTGCAAAAAGCACGAAAGGCGCGATCAAAGCTAAGTTGAAAAGGTAGTAACCCGCTTTAGCCAATCCAGACCAGTCACTAAAGAACTGGTGTTGGTTAATGAACGCCACGGGGTTGATTAAGTCTGCAATGCTGCCAGCAGCGTAAGCCACTGCTAACAACATCACCCAACGAACCACGTTTACTATCTTTTCACCCTTGCTTTCCATCTCAGTATCCTGTTGTGTCTATGTGTTTGCCGATGTTCTTTTGTTCGCGCTTGGTAAGCTTGTTCCAAGCTATCAGCGCTCTTTCGTGTGCCAGATGGCACGTTAACGTCTCGTCTTTCCCCATGCTAATGAACCATTTATAACGTTCGTTCTGGGAGACAAAGCGGTTAACAACCGCTTGCCACTTACTTGGGTTAATTGCCTCAATTTTCACAGAAGAGTTCCTTCTTTTAGAGAGTAGTAGCGCTCTCTACCACCTGTTAATGTAATCTGCAGCTCATCAAGCTCTGGGGAAACGTAGTAAAGGTGTTCACATGCAATTGCTGTTGTCATTTTCTCTGTAATGAAGTTCATCGCATCACTTTTCTCAGCGAAGTGGTACTTGTTAACATCCCGAACCTCATCATCAAGAACGCTCTTCACTTCAACAATCCAAAGCTCTGGCTTCTCAAGCATCTCTATCACATTTAGCAATGCGCGAGCATAGCCTTGGCTATAGTTAGCACGGAGGTCTTGACCTTCCTTTTGATGCTTCTCTGCCATTTCGTTGCGCGCTTCGTAAATCTTCTCTAGCTGTGCGTGACGGTTTGTGTTTAGTACTTTTATTATTTCTTCTCCCCTTTAATTAGTGACCAGATGTAAGAGCCTGCAATAACTGCAACGATTAGTGGCAGATTGGCTCCAAAGTTTTGGATCATGGAAAGGAAGCCATCAACGCTAGTTAGGCCATTAAATAGATCGAGTGAATCGCCAAAGATGTAGTTGTTTAGAAAGTTCATTGCATTGCCTCGCATAGTTAAATCAAAAACGCTGCACCGTAGTGCAGCGGATGAGTTAGACTATACGCATTTATTTGCGTTTTAAACACTTTTTGCAAAATATTTTTGCATTTTATTATTACCACTCGTAACCAACACCAACATATTCAGTTGTTGAGCTAGCCACAGTCTCGTAACCTAGGCCTGCTTTGATGGTTAACTGCTCTGTTACTCGATAGCCAATACCTGCAGCGATTGCAGACTCAGAACCAGAATGACCAAGCGCCACTGTAGTGTTGATGTGACCAACACCATAAGGTTGTACCAAACCAGCGAACGCGCCTGCTTGTGCTTTAACGCCGTTCATCTCGTCGGCCATCTTCTCGAAGTCTTGGCGCAAGCTTGCGATGTCCTGTGAGTTCTTAGCGATTGCCTGCGAGTTGTGGTTGATAGCAGTACGGTTGCTAGACACGTGTTGGCTGTTGCTACGAATAGATGTGATGTTGTCTTCGATGGCATTCCAGTTCTTATCGATTACCGCGATGTTCTCTTCAACTGCATCCCAGTTCTCTCTAGCCATCTTGTTGTTGTCCTTAACACGGCTAGCTAGCTTCTTAACTTCAGATGCACTTCTAGCAGCTTGCACTGATGCACGGTTCTCAAGGTTAGCGATTCGCTGAGCGTTCTGGCGTGTAACAGTCGCTTGGTGAGTAGACTTCTTACCTTGCGCTTTTTGAGTCTTGATAGCTTCACGACCACCAACAACCATCTGGCGCATTACTTCACCTTGGAACTCCACCTGTTCATTTACTAGCTCTATTCCTTGAGCATTTTGATCAACACCGCTAGCCAATGCCATGTCACGTACCAAACCGCCTTGCTGTGTCGCTTGAGCTGCCTGCTGCGCTTGGCGAATAGCAGTGCCTTGGTGTGTCACTTTCTTGCTTTGGCGTTCTACTCGCTTGATGTTGCGGTACGTAGCTTCTGCAGTCGCGTCTTGGGCATGGGCATTGTCTTCGATAGCCTGCTGATTAGTTTGCGCCAAGAACTTAGCGTCTTCAGCTGCTGCATGTGCGATACCCGCTTCAGACAGAGCTGTGTTGGCGGTCATGTGCGCCTCTTCTACCAGTTGGCTTTGCTCGCCTGCGCGTTCTTGCATGCCTGCAATGCGCTTGGCTTGCTTTGCGTTCTGGTTTGCTACCTTGGCGATCACATCTGCGTTACCTTCACTCTGTGCTTGCACATCGTTGATTAACTGAAGCTGACTAGCCGCCGTTTGCTGAGTGTCTGCAATAGCTTCAGCATTGGCGATAATCGCTTGGTCTTGGCTAGCGGTTACACCCGCTTGGTGATCAACTTTCTTAGCTGCTTTAGCTTGCTGCTTCTCGATCATTCGAGTGGTACTAGCTACTGCATCAACATCACCACGAACTGTTTGAATCTCGGTGCGAACGCGACCAATTTCTTGGCTGTTGCCATCAGCTTTGTTTTGCGCCTCTGTGATGCGGCTCTGGGTACGACCGTTCGCTTGTTGCATGTTGTTTAGAACTGCAGTGTGCTGCGATAGAACCTGCTCAGTGGTAGTAACGCGAGCGCCAACAGCTGTAAGGTCACTGCCTTGCTGTGCGATGGCTTCTTTGTTTGCCTGTGCGCTACCACGAACATCTGACAAAGCTTCATTGATTGATGGAAGCGTTTGACGCTGGAAGCGCTCGTTCACTGCTTCGTGGTTCAATACCATCTCTTGGATAACATCATCTGGAAGAGAAGCTGTACGGTGACCGTGGGTATTCATTTGACCGGCATTCTGGTTCGCTACGATGTTGTAAACTGGACCTGAAGTTTGGTGCTCACGAATATCGCGGATTTCTTTCTGAACGTGACGGTCAAGAACAACCGCTTTAGACTCTTGTGGCGCTGGCTCGCCAAGTGGACGAATTTGACCGAAGTGGCTAGAGATGTCTGACGCCATTGCTGAAGCTGCAAAAGTTGAAGCGATTGCGGTTGCTAGAATTACTTTTTTCATTTGGTTAGTCTCGTTTGGTTAAATTTAAATTGTTGCGCCAGCTTCCACTGCCGATGTTTGTTGTTAGCCTTCACACTCTGAAACGTGAAGGTCGCAATAGTTGTCTTCTGCTTTGGTGTCCACTTGGGCTACCCAATCCATTAGTTGTTCAATTGTCGCGTCTGTGTCTGATTTTAGCTAACCGTGCTCCCCCTGAAGTTGGTCCAACTTGTGCACCAGAATCAATGTGGATTCTTTCAAAGCGCTAACTTCTCTGTGTAGCTGTGCTGTTTGGTAACCACTGAACGCGATTAGTACTAATGCCACTAGGCCGAAAATAATCTGTTTCATTTGGTAACCTGACTAATAATTCCCAAAACCTGCGTAAAATCTTCAAGCGGTACGTAAAGGCGCTTGCGAAATGTTGACTGACTATCTAGCTCAGCTCGTACGGCGAGCTTTTCAATTTCCTGCTGGAAGCGCATAAACTTTCCACTCAAGAACAGATGAACCGTTCCATCTTGGCGATGACCAATCCAAACGCTGTCACGGCATTTGGTTCCACCTTCTGACCATTCAGGGATAGCGCGCCAATATCTTTTTTCTGGCTGAACGTCCACCTTGACGCCGTGAGTCATGCGTACCAACGACTGTAGTACGCCATCTGCTGCTTCGTTACTCATGCTCATTGTGATACCTCTACCTTTTGCCAAATGCCATCTGTGTATGGTGCTTTCCAGTGACTATCTTGGGGAGCCAATCCCCACTCTAGGTAAACTAGCGCGACAATCAGTAATACAATTCTTAAACCTGTCATAAGTACCTCAACAGTTGCTAAACACGTGTCCGTCATGCTCTGTGAAATCGCCGCAGAACAGGTCACTGGCATATTGCTCATAATCAAAGTAACGCACCACTTCGCTTGGTACATCGTCAAGCAAACCAGAGTCTTCAACATACTGCATTGCGAAAGCTTCTTCGTTTTCGTACTGACCTCGGTAAGCATCGCTGGCGCTCTCGATACTGATTCCGCAAGAACAGCCGCCTGAACTACATCAAAATCAACGTTGGCGTTTTAAACAGCTTCCTACTTCGACCAATCAAAGCTGAAGATTGTTGAACAGAAGTCTGCTTTTTCGCCGCTGGTATCCACCAATTCCCAATCGTGAGCGAGAATAAAATCAATCTCTTCCTCGTCCAGGTCAACGTAGTCTTCTAGGAACTCGTGCATGTCGCTTCCGTAAAACCTCCAGCAAAGCGCCTCTTCCGTTGTTGTGATGTTTCATTCTTTCTGAGCGAACTTTGTTACGATTTCAAAAGCGTTCATAACTTCAGTCCTAACCTCTATCGTTGTCCCCCTGTGCAGCGGATGAGCTGAACTATAAGTTGATTGATTTCGTTGTAGTTTTTCTTTTCTTCAGTAAAAAGACAAATATTTTGTCATTTACTTGGTTTGTAGCAATAAAAAAAGACCGCTAGCTTGCGGCCTTTCCTGGGCTCAATCAGCTAGTCAGCTTGAATATTAAGAGTGTTGATCACATCAAGGTTTTGAACCTGCTTGTAACCGAGCACCATAGCGATAAAAGCTTTTGGGTTGTTCGCGTGTTTGTCGCGCAGGTTCTGGGTTGTTACTTGGTAAAAACCTGCAACCTCATTTAGCGAGGCGCAACCAAGTGTCTTGGCTAGTGTTGCTGTCTTCATTGTCCGATCCTATAAGTGCGCTTTAGGTTTTCTGGTAAGTTGGCTTCCATAAGCTTAACTCTGTTAGCTCGTTCCCTTCCTTTATCAGCCCACGGTGGTGAATGGGGAGATGCGCCGTAAGCTGGACTGATTAATCAATGTCTTTGTTTGGGTGCTTCTCTTGGCACATTTTCACGCGATACAACAACTCTTCATCAGTTAGCATCGTGGTAAGTGTTAAACCAGCCAACTGCGTGAGCAGAACCCAATTGCTTTTATTTGATCTGCTTCTCCGGGTTGCTGTCGTTCATCCAGATATTCAGCGTTCTATTGTTCTTTGTTTGTAGGCCAAGCGCGTAACAAATATCTGACTTGCTAAAACCGCGATCGGTTATCGAAGCAACAACCCGGCGCACCATTTCTTTATCTGGTAGTTCAAAATCAACGTGCGAAGGAGGCAAGAAGCAAGGCAGGTTTAAATTGAAACCGTGCCGAACATAAGCAATATGACCACGATGAACACGAAACCGCGTGTTTAAATCAATTAGCCTAGCCGTTGTTTCTGACATGCGCTCTTCGAACTCTTCAAGCGAAACCATCTCGCCAGATGTCTTTTTCATATGTCTATTTCCAGTAGTTCCTCAATTGAAGAAACCGCATCAAAATCCCCCCGCCACGTGGCGTAATCCAAAAAGGAAGCTAGCGCCAGTTTATCCTTTCCGGTGATTTCCAACTTCAAACACTTACTTTCCATCAGTTCTTGGGTGAATACCTTATCTACAAGATTGAAATAGATGTCAGCGTTCTCAGTTGTTTCTTTAAGTCTGTTGTGCAGTTTCATTTAAGTGACCTTTATAGCCCGACTTAGCAGTGATTGCGAGTTTTCTTGGTGAGCCTCAAATTTACTACCGGGAACTAACCAAATAAACAGGTTATGTCACTATTGGTGACATATTTGATAGTTTTTACGTCATTTATAATGACGAAAAATACTTGTAAAATAGAGTAATTACTCAGTTAAGTTCGTCCTCATTGTAAGCAATGGCGCTTACTTTGGAAGTGCATAATTCTGCACACTTTGATTTCAATTAGGTATTCATGAGCGCTATGGAAGAGGGGCGGGATTTTAAAATGCTCCTGTTAAATGCCAGGCACGGACGGGGAAATGTTCTTATTGACAGTCAGTTAGTGACAGCAAAGAAGCTTCTTAAGGAAGGTGCAAATCCAAAGGCGCTAACAATTGTTTTTGGCTGTACCTACAAGGAACTAAAGACAGCATAGAACCATGGACAACAATGACGAACTACAAACTCAATTGCAGAACGCTGACTTCATGATGAAGTTGTTTGATAGTGCCGAAGTAACACCAGAGCACCTAGGTCGCGTGAAAACCGTAATAACCAACTCAGTTGACGGCTACCAGCAGCAAAAGCGCAATGACAAGATGAATGCAATTCTTGAGCAGATGCGTGACTACAACATCACTGAAGATGAGTTGTTTAGTTTCATGACCAAGCCACGCAAGCGCACTTACGCCAAACGTTCAGCTTCTTATGTGTTCGCCGTTGTTGATGGTCACGAAGTAAAGAACCAAGGCGCATTACCAAAAGCTGTTCGTGCATTGGGATTCAATTCTAAAGATGACGTCCCAGAACTTTACTGGACCAAAGAGCGCTTCGACAAGGTGAAGGAAGATGATTGATCTGCTTTGGTCAATTGGTCGCAGCATCATTTATTTGCTGCTTGGACGTTTATTTACTGGAGTAGCAATTGGGTTTGTTGCTGCCCGTTGGCTAGAACTAAGAAACCGTTATGCGTGGTGAAGTTGTTTATCTAATGGCGAACGAATTTGGGATGGTAAAGATTGGTGTTTCGGTGCATCCAGAAAAGCGCGTCAGACAGTTAACCAATGCTTCAGGGAAAGTGTTTCGCTTTCCCCATGTTGGTTCTACTGCGCGTCAGGTGGAACAAGATATGCACTATCTACTGGGCGGAATGCGCACCTGTGGTGAGTGGTTTCCACTGTGATGCTAACTTTGCCTTGAATGTTTATGAAGAGCACTTATTAGGAGTAACACCCGAATGAAAAAAGTAATTGCACTTGCGCTAGCTACTAGCGCGCTGGTTGGGTGCTCAACCTTGCCAGCTAATGACCAGTATCAACCGCAGGAGATGACATCAACTATCGCAGCTCGACACGCTCAGAACGTTCGTGACCGCGAGTTGGGTAATGAGGTAGCAGCTATCACCATGATCCGCTTTGATACTGAATTTGATGGCTGGAAGTACCAAGAGCAAGCTTACTTTCTCATTGGTAAGAACAAGAAGGCTATCAATGGCTGGCAAGAGTGGGCAGATGACACAGCAGCTAGTCAGTGCGAGAACCTGACACGCGAGTTCGCGCGCCAGTTCACGAACGTTCATCAAGTTGAGTCTGTTGTTACTGCTTATATCGAAGGAGTGGATAGACCTGTCTTTGGCTCATCACAATGCAAGTTACACCGATGAAAAAATTTTTCCTATCAATTAGTGCAATTAATCTAAGTGGTTCAGCTTTGGCGCATACGCAGTCACCTCCGAACCCGCAGGTAACCACGTTCAATGAAGTGGCTAGCGGTCGAATCAAGATACACAACGGTCGCCAGTTTGACGGCTTATTCACAATCGATATTGATGAAAAGGTTTTAGGTGCAGTGTTCTTCACCAACGCTATTAATGACAGTAGCGTACTAGCACTGCAGCGTAACGCCACAAAAGACAACTATGTTAAGTTCAAAATCTCGTCAAGCGCAACTAACCACCCAACAATTCAGAGCAGCAGCATGACCACGAATGGCGGTCTTTCAGACCAAGTTACCGATGATAACAACACAAAAGCTTACTTTGGCAAAGTCGGAGGTGACGGTGCATGGTGCTATTGTTTCATCATCAGCCCGGCCGATATCAACATAACAAACCCAGATAAAGTTTACCAAATGGCTCTGTTTACCACGCTGACACAGCCAACGCATGCAGGCGACCACGGTGTTGATCTTACAGTAATGGCAACTTGCGATGCTGGCGCATAACTAATAAGGAAATTCAATGTTTATCTAACTAACTCTGATTAGCACTCTCGTTCTACAAACCTAGTCCAGATTGTAGCAGCGGTCTGGACTAACCCAACGATTAACACCCCTTTCTAACACCTTTTTTGTTAATCAAAGAGAAAACCATGAGCAGAGAACTTATCCGTTGCTCGATGTGTGGCAGATACAGCCACTTACCAGAAGCCGCAGAGAACGAACCGCCAAGCCTTGCAAAGGTATGCGCCAATTGCAGAACGGTTGATTTAGTAAGGCGAGCCAACTTTAAACCAAGCAAAACTCTGGAACAGCTGGCTAAGCGACCGAAGAGAAAGCGGAAGCCGATAACTACTCCACCACAAAAACAGAAGTACTCAGAAAAGTCGGAGAATAAAGTGAACATCCAAGAAATGAGCGACAGTCAAATCACCGATACGTTCGCAGCAACTTTGCAGCGACCGAACCGCCAGAACGCAGCATTCAACAAGCGCCAGATTTATTTGATCATCAACAAAGAGCTTGGGCTAGCGAAGGTTGGAATCAGCAATCGTCCTGACCTTCGCCTTGATCAACTTTGTCAGACAACGCCGTTCCCGTTGAACATGGTATGGAGTGTGCCACTGAACAACCGTGTTAATACCGAGATTATTGAGAACATCATTCACAACGAACTGAAGAAGTACCGCGTGTTCTTTACGGTCAGTGACAACAAGACAAGCTTCAGCAGAGAAGTACTGGCAGCTCACGAACGCATCTTAAAATCGAAGCACCTTATTGGTAACTACCTTGATCGCTCTGGATGCACGATCCGCTTTGGTGGGTACACCGAGTGGTTTGCTATCGAAGCTATTAACGGTAAGCACAGCAATTTCCTGAACGGAGTCATCAAGTCGAACGATCTTCTAACCGAGTACTAAGCAATGAAACGAGCAGCAATTTTAATTTCACTACTGGCAGCTGGCGCGGCTCAAGCCGATAACCGCGCTTCTTTTGGCGTTGAGCTTTCCCCTAGCGACTTCTGGGGATTGAACTACAGCTATTACCGTCCAGATAACTTTGGACTCGGTTTAGCTCTTGGTAATAACACGGAAGCTGCGCCTGATGTGTGGGACACGTATCCTTCTTCATACTTCTGGCACTACGCAAAGCCAGAGAACGACATCACGCAAGGATCATACTATTCGGTTGGTAGTAACTACACGTGGGAAGTAGACCAGAACATCCGTGTTGCTCTGGACTTTGGCGGAACTCTATTTCAAAAGAGACTCTATCGCGGAATGCACACGCCCACTGGCATCTGGGGGCATGAAGGTGATTACTGGAAGGAGCCAGAAAGAACGAGCGAGTATGGCGTATATATTGGCACCACATACATGTACAAGTATTTAAGTGTTGGTACTAAGTATGACTCAGCACTTGGCGCTGTGTTTGGTTCTGTTGGGTTTAACTGGTGATTGGTATGTTCAGATTCTTCAGAAAGTTTCGCCTAATCAACGGCGCTACAAATGCCCTTCTTCAACTTGGGATAGACGCTTCAGAACGTAAGCAGATCATGGAAGCCGCAAGAGCAAGTAGCGCTATCGACGATATGGTTGATTTGCCTTTCCCGATGAATAACAGCCTTCGCTCGGTAGCTATCGCAGCCAAGGGAACCATGATCATGTTCGTCATAACTGAAGATGAGTACTTGGCGAATCTCTTTGGTGTGCTGCTTGAAGCAATGATGGCGCAAATAGAACTTGAGGCAGATTCTAGCTTAGCATCCAGCATCATTGATGCGTTCGTAGCTGACGCTTGGCCTGTGGGTGAAGAGCTTAAGGAGATGGCAGCCTAATGATCGAATATAGAGAATGCACCAAGTGCGCCAAGCTGCGTCATAAGTCTGAGTTTGAGTTTTGGGAGTGGCGTGGAAGCCGCCCCAAGTGCCTGCACTGCAAGCTGGAATCTGGCACGGTTCGCAAGCTCTCAGCTCAGCACATTCGAATAGCCAACCGATTAATGAAGGTGAAAAATGCGCAAAACTAAAGGTGACTTAGCACCAACTCAAGAGCAAATTGATAAGAACATTGAGCGCTTCAGCAATCACAAGGTGAATAAAGCTACTCTGTACAAGTTTCTCAAACTACAGAAGGTTCTGGAGAAGGCAGAAAATCACAACCCAGTGATCATCATGAAGAAGATTTACGGTTCTGTCGCAAATTCTGATAAAGACGTGGCAGAGCCACTCTCTAGACGCAATCATCCTGCAAGTGCATAAAATTGTTCGTAGGCGGTTTCTCCAACTATCTCTATCTGACCACGCTTCAACATCGTCCACAACTCTCGGCCGTGAAGGCTCGCTGTTGCTCCCCTTAATGACTTCCACCCAAGGGCTTGGCACGTCTTCTGTTTTACCCAACGGTGACTTTGCTCCACGATATGATTGAGATATTTGATATCCAATATCTCAATCAGTGACAACATAAAGAAACCCGTTAACCAGAGTTGAATATTCATTGCATCGATAGCCGCGTAGTTGCTTTTACTCCCATCAATGACCACTTTCTCGGGGAGGCTATGTTGAGCTATCGCCTTATTCAGAAAGGCCTTGGCAGCAGCTTCATCGCGATTGGAGCGAAGATAATAATCAATGACGTTTCCAAACTTATCGACCGCTCGATAGTAGTAAAGCCCTTCTCCTTTCACTTTGATGTAGGTCTCATCCATGCGCCACGAAGTAGAGACAGGCTTTTTCTTTGATCTCGCTTTATGTTCTAAAACAGGTGTAAATTTGATAACCCAACGATTAATAGTTGCATGTTCCACACACACCACGTTCCCTCTGGATTTCTTCAATCTCGCGATAACTGAGTTTGTAAGCGAGGTAATAGCGAACGGTTTCGAGAATAACTTCAGAGGGAAAGTGGCAGCCTTTAAACATTATAATTCAGGTATTGAGTCGAAATTGGCCAAATCCTAACCTATAAAATTAAACTTTGCGACAAAACCCCAAGAGGCTACCCAAATGGCAATGACAGGAACAGAACGCGCAAACAAATCTCGCAGAACTAGACGAGCAAAGCAGTACTTGGCCTACAGCTTCAAAGAGAAAGAGATTCCAGCACGCGTCGATCCATATATCTACATCCAATCATTCGAGCACTTTCTTTCAGATGAGCACAACATCAAGAAGCAAGAGATGTCAGAAGAATGGCGCAAAGCGTTCCTTGCTCGCGTTCGTGCTATGTGTATGAACCGCACCAACTACGTGAAGCTCATAACTTTGTTGATGAGCAACTTAAGCAATAATCTATATCCAATTGATTTATACGGTGTTACGTTTTGAAACATCTTAACGCCGTGATCCAGCCCCAAAACTTCCCCTTCCTTACAGACTAAACCGTATTGCCAACGCTAATATCCCGCACAGAAAAGTGAACCAAGAATCACAACAATAACAGTGACATACGTCTTATAAACAAGAAAAAGCAGTGGTATTAGAATGAAGAAATTAGCAGTGGCAGCAATATTAGCTGCAGGTATTTCAGCACCAACTTTGGCGCAGGATGGTAAAGGTTTTCGAGCAGAGATTGGTTTCAGCTCAAACTGGTATGACGAATTTGGTTATGAATCGGATAGTGAATCTGGTTTTGTTCTTCGTGGTGGGTACGATTTTAACAAGATCGTCGGCGTATCGTTGAGCTATGAGAAAGTTGGCCCTTGGAGTGAGAACTATGGTTCGTCTACTTCAGAGATTGAGGTTAGTCGTTTTGGTGCGCAGGTTGAAGTTGGTTATGACTTCCAGAACGCCGGGTTTGCAATCAAGCCATATATTGGCTTTGGACTTGCGAACACCAAAGCTGAAGGTACGTTTACTGATGTCTACTGCGTCAACTGGAACTGCTACAGAAGTGAATATACAGCAAAGAACAGCGAGACAAGCGCAACTGGTGCATTTGGCGTTCGCATGACGTTCAATGAGATCATGACGTTTGGCTACGAAGCAAAGGCGCAAGAGTTCTCAGATGTTGATTTATACACTCACCAACTACTAGTTGGCCTTAAGTTCTAGGGGGAAGTAATGACTAAGTTTAAAAAGACCTCACTTGCAGTTGTCATTCTGGCGACTGTTTCAATGACTGGCTGTCAAACTACCCAATCATCACGCAATAGCTTAGATAGCTCTGTTGTTGATGTTAGCGACCGTGTTGTTTCTATGAAGCGCGGCGTTCTTCTGATGGCTGACCATGTTCAGGTTACGAACAAGCAACTTGAAGACCAACAAAAGAGCCTAGCGGGTGGTGTTATGGGTGCTGGCGCTGCTACAGCCGCTTATGGTGGTCTTAGTGGTAATCGTAACGCTGCGGCAATTGGTGGTGCTGTAGCTCTGGTTGGTCTAGTTGGAATGGCTGCACAGTCAATGTCAGACAGCAAGAAAATTGACGCTATTCGCTACACCGTTGAGTACCAAAACGGCGGTATGATCGAAGCATTCCAAATCGATGACAACCCGATCATGGTTGGCTCTCCAGTGTTCGTGCGCCAGTTCCGTTCTGGCAAACTCAACATCAGTCTAGACACGACAGCTGGCGTTCAGTTCCAGCGCGCACAGAAGACTAACTATGCAGGTGATGCCGAGAAGCAGGCCAAGGCCGATGCTGAAGCAGCTCGAATCGCAGCTGAAAAAGAAGAAGATCGCCAGTTCGCGCGTGAACATGCTCGCCGCAGAATCGAAGCAAATACTTCAACTCAAGAAACCATTGCAGACAAAGTTGGTGACACAATCGATGCTAGAAACGAAGCAGTTCGCGGTAGCAATGAGCGCACAATTAACATCAATGCGACTGGTCTGTAGACAAAGCACCACAATGTAATACATAGATGGCTGTCAATGTGCAGCCATGGTTTTATCGCTCACCAGAAAACAAATGATCATATTTATAGTAGTGACTCAATCCTAAAGCATTCCGATCTCTGCAGACCAATCGGTATTACTAACGGTATTGCCGCTTGCAGGATCATGGCAAAGAATCACAACACCACCAGTAAGTTAGGTTTGACCAGAAATAAAACAGCAGTGGCATAAGCATGAAAAAAATAGCACCTCTTATAGCGTTGGCATCGTGCCCAGCAGTATCAGACACCGTAAGGGAAGACTTTAATAATTGGACAGCGCTACTTAACCAAGTGACCGATGACCACAGAGCGGCAACGGTGATAGGTTTCGATAATAACCACAACCAAGCTTTGTCGTGGGAGTGTTCAGTAAGGAACGATGGTTTTGCGCGAGAAGCGTTCAAGGTAAAGGTTCCAAACAGAGACTTATCTTATGGCGTGAATTTTAATACCGATGTTGGCTCTGGAAGCTTCTACATGCCAAATCAAGGAACTGATTCATGGAATTGGTCAGAGGTAAGTAACCTAAGCTTCATCAAATCCATGCGTGATTCGATGTTGGCTCGACTAGAGTTCAAAGGATACGAGCGTAGCGAAAATGGTTCAATCGACCGTGGAATAACGCGAGTTGCTATAGATATGACAAGCTCGGACAAAGCAATAGAGCGAGCTAGAGCGTTCTGCAACAACACTAGATTCTTTGACGTTAGCTATTCGGACAATGAGATACTGGTTGATGGCAAGCCGATAAGCAAGTTCTGCTACGAACCATTAGCTGGAACAATGTCGGGCGACGCTTTTATCAAGCAAATCTTTATCACTAGACCTAGTGAATTTTCAAGAAGCTGCTCAGATGCAAATCAAGAAGCACGATGGCGCGAGCATGAGGTTACTCACATTGGGGGTAACAGGTTCGAGATTGCCGTGATTGATGGTAGGTCAACAATCACGTACAGAGCCAAGCTTAACAATGTTCGAATGTATGATCATGACTCCGTGATAATGGAGCGAATCAGCAATGTTGAATAGACTGACCGTGCTGGCTGGGCTGGTTTCGCTTCCTTTCGTAGCCTCTGCCAGCCTTCTGTATCTTGACTGGGACACCAGACTACCTAACGGAACAGCGACTCGAATCAATGCAGATTCAGGCACAATTGAGCACTACATGGCTCAAATCAAGCACTTACCAAACGGAGGCAGGACAATTCAGTTTACGCATATGTCGAGCATCTTTGACATTTGCTCTGATCGAGAGTTTGTTGTTGATGAACCATACGATGAGTTATTTACGATTAACGGCATTCGAATCCAGATGGCTGCAGTTTGCAGAGATAAAACTAAGTCTGGACGCCGTGATTTGGTGTACATGACAGCAACACCCAAGAACGAAGAAGATCTAGAACTCGTAGTTAATGCATTCACAAAGGGTAAGAACGTTCTTGTTCTATTCCCAATTGACACAACCAACGGTTCTGTGGACTTCAATGCTATGGGGTTCTCTGCAGCTTGGAATAAATAGAAAAATCAGAATGAAAAAATTAACAGTGGCAATCGCAGTAGCTGCTTTGGCGGGTTGCAATAGCAGCGACGAAGAAATAGAAGCAACACCAGATTCACCAACCGACACACTTGGCGCGTGTGTGGGTAAATATACTGCTTACGTTCAACCAGACGGCATGAGCTATCACCTTGTAGGTGCAATCTCCAAGCGAGAAAATCCTGCTCTTCCTTATAACTGGGACTCAGAGTACGATGGGAAAGTTAACCTAACAGTCGAGTACGATGAATCGTACTGCAGTGACTTTGACGTAGATACGGCGATTTACATCTCAAAGAATTCTGACAGCGATTACTTTGCTTTTGAAAGACAAACGGATGTCAGCGCTGCTCAGGCGAATCTAGAAATGGCATTGATGGCTCCGCATCAGCACTTGGTTGTTGATAGCGATATAGCCGTTAAGGTGATACGAGTTGTTGGCGTTCAAAAGGTGTTTGAGTGGAATAGCGACACCCAAGAAGAACACTATCGAATTGAAGACACCCACAGCTACACAGCGGATTATGGCGATGATTTTGTATTTGCTACTTTAAAATACGCTCGGTTCCAGCTGGATGAGAATGCTATGGAGTTCTCGACCAGATCCCAACTTGAAGGTCTTATTGGCGACTGCGCAAACGTTGGTTCTGAATGTTGGGCTGGCTATTTCCATCGAACGTTTGATGCATCCCAGCCCCAAGTATACTTTGCCAAGAAGTTTAAGATTGATCCAGATTACGCGAAGGCGATAGTTGATATGTACTTTGACAGTGTTGAGGTTCCACCAATTCCAATGCCAGTGGAGTAAGCATGCGTAGAGTTCTAGTTTTCATCCTTAAGTGGGTAGCATCAATGATCGGCGTGGCGTTCTTTGCTGGTTATTGTGCAACGATTTGGAAAAGCGAATCAGGCCAATTGCTTGTGCTGTGGATTTGGGTTTCTATGTCGCTTGGCATTACTTGGAAGATGTTCAAGAACCACTGATGCAAAGATGGCTGCCAATGTGCAGCCATTGTTTTACTTGATATCCACGCAGTCGTGACCTTTCTGCATGCTTTTCCTATATCGATTAATTGCCAAGTCCAGTTGGTGAACGCTGGTTAGCTTCTGCTTTCTGATGAATCCTCAGCAAGCTTTGGGTATCTCATTATTTTCCCAATATCGATTGTGAGTAATAAATATTGTCAATTAGAAGCTTTAAATCTTGTGAGTGTTGTTCGAGGTTAGTGAAGCGCATCGCTTCAGATACTAGCGGAACGGTAAGTCATTAACCTTCCAACTTAGTCGAGCACTTAGTTGTGTTATCCGTTCAATCTGATGTCTTCACCTAACCCTTCTCATGAATGAATACTCAATTAAACGTTAGGTGCGATTACTGATTCAGTTACAGAAATTAGATAAAGAATGAAACTCTTATCTCAAGCAGTTATGTCCCAAACATTCATACTTCACATGTAGCTCAGTGATCTGCTTTTGCTAGCCCGAAATTTATTGGAGGTCACAGTTCATCAATCAAATCCCATACTTGTCGATATACGAAAGTCGCTACTCTAGTTGTATGAACACAAAGACCTTTCTTCTAGCCCAAATACATCGAGCAAGACTAGACTGTGACAAATGCTTAATCGAACTTCTTGATATGATGAGCCTAGCCGTGATGCGAAACAGTTCAGTAGAAATCGATAGGCATTTAATGAACGACATGTTCGAGGGTGACATACTTCTAATCATTGCACTGACCGACACAAACTTATCGATCAACTTTAACGAATTTGTACTAATAGAGTCGGTGCAATATGTTATGAAGTTTGGCCGCGCATTACCAAGTTAATGCACAAGCTTGGGCTGCTTTGCTCCTTAACCATGCCGCTAATATGCAATAACCATAGTGGCATGGTTTTCACCTTATTTGCGGACATGCTTGTTTGTTACGTAAGCACCTTTTTAACGTCCTTTCCGCGTCAAATCACAACATCACCTTAAACTTTACGCTTTACGTCATACTGAATTGTAAAAGTGTAAAGTGAGCGATGAGATATGGATGTTAAAGTTCAGAACGACAATCAAATGGCGATTTTCGCTGCATGTGAGGTAGTCAAATCAGATAAGATCACCTCCAGAAAGGTCTCAGAAAGAGTTGGATGGTCACACGCCACCTGTGCACAATATGTAGTGGATTGGAGTAGCCAGAGGGCAAAGAAAGAACGCGATGCTGCGAAGAAGACTCAAATGAGCAGTAAATTTGTCAGAGCTTTGCATGATGAGGTTGATGACATAATTGGTCGCCTCAGAACTGTTGATGCAATAGGGAGTCGTTCATCCTGAAATCAAAGTAGTTCTCTGCCTAAATGACGTAACTCGCATCTGGAAAAACCTTTTAGAACAATTACTTAAATTAGAAAGATGCTGATAACTTTAAGAATGGGGAAAGTCGCTTAGTGAAGCGTCCAAATTTGCGGGTGCGCATCACTTCGTGCTGCTACTAGGTTGAACTTGTTAAAAGCTTAAAATATCTAAAAAGGGTAGCTGTAAGTGTGTTGTCCGTAAGCAAATCTGAAATATTGGAAATGTTCCATTTCCTGCTCTCTATCTAACTTTCTGATTCTCCTGTCAGTTCATAAATTCAACAAATCAAACTAAGTTTGCACCTACATTAGAGTAAGCGCTCTAATGTAATGTGCGCTTCATCACATTTAACAAGGTATCAAACTATGAACACCCTAAAACTATCTGCTGTGACCGTAATGATTGTTGCAGGTTCACTAACAGGTTGTGCTCAACGTCCACTAGCAACAATTCCTACTGATACTACAGTTATGATTCAAACTAATACCGCTCCCGAAGCGATCTATGAAGCTGCTGTTCAATGCGTTTTGGATAATGTTAATCCACCATCATCAGGTCAACTATTCACTTATCAGAGTGAGAAGAATAGTCAGCTAGCTTTTGTTTACCATGATCGTGCTGCCTATATGCTTCTGGGTAATCCTCAATCAAACGAGTTTAAAGCAACAATCCGCATCAATGGGAAGAAAGGTGAGATCAAATCTCAAGGCATCCAGTGGTTTCAAACTCCATCTCAATATGTAACAGGTGGTTGGCAAGATCCTCATATGCTACACAATCAAGAGTACGTAGATAATATGTATAGTGCTGTTAATGATATGAAGAATAAGCTCAATACGTGTATCACTCAATACGCTTCAAGTTAATAGAGGTTAAGTTGTGAAAAAGTTAATTGCATTTTCAGTGTTAGCCGCATCTATTCTATCGGGTTGTGGTGGAGATGGTGGCACTGATGCACCATCTTCAGTAAAGGTCGATATGTCAACTCAAGAGTACCTTATTAATAACACCCCCGTATTTACCCATGCAGAGAGCGTAATACTTCCTAAAACTCACGATTACTATGGTGTTGATCAATCTAGTCAGATTAGAGTGGATATAGATTTATATTTCACTGGTGAATATCGACTGCGTACTTATCCATTCAATGACAATATACAAGAGTTTGAGAATACCCCTTCGTTTGAACACTTTTTCGATCCAGAGGTAACTTGCAAAGATCAGCTTGTTGACTCCCTTAGTGGAGAACGTAGTGGATTCATTACACCTTCAGGTGGTGCTTGTCGTGTAACATTGATTAATATGGTAATCAAAGATACAAAAGCACCAGTAAATGTATGGTTTACGTTAAAGAATGGTACACCAATATCAGCAGGTTCAAGAGATCCGGATTCTGACGAGGTTATTTTAGGTTTTGGCGAATAGATAATTGTGAAACGTATAGAACTAGCTTTAGCTTTCATGGCTCTCTTGCAAAGGCAAGTTACAGTTTGACCATGAGCTAGCCACTCAAGCAACTAGAAGATGGACAGAAACGCACTACATTCCTTTATCTCTCACATGCCCCATATAGCCGTCATCCTCGCGAAAATGAGGATCTCATACCACGTGTAGGTATATAAAAATATTCGATTAAGTCACGTAGTTTAACTTTTCAACGCGCTGAATGAGATCCCCTTTTTCAAGGGGATGACGGTGAATTTGGTATGGTTTGAGACGCCGATAGGGGTAAATGCATATTACAGATTTTGCTAAATTAGTAAATAATGAATTAATTTTTGTATCAAGAACCACTAAAATTATCCGGACCACAGTAAACACTATACCCAACGATGGAATGAAAAATGCCAAGCGTTGATAATTACTCTTAAATGCTTGTTAGCTTTTGTATGTAATAGTTGGCAGTTCATAAGCTCGATTGTGTTTCTTTGCAACCAAATACTGATGCACTTGATAGTAAACCGCACTGATTTCGATATCACTAAAACCTGCTATTTTTTTAGATAACTCAAAACTATTTATTTGAAACAACTCTCCATCACCTAAGTCCTCTAACGAAATTACTAATTCTCGTCTCATATAAGCCAATGAACTAGTAAGCCTATATGGTGTACTTTTGGAAACAAACGCTTCCGCTATTAACAACCATTCAGACTCATATAAATCAGGTGTATTTTTCTTCATAAGTTCATCAAATAAGATGAATACTGCTGAAATCGTTGGCTCAAACACATCATCAGAGCCGGTTGCCAACCCTTTCTGTTGTTTTTTATCAACAAGATTAAAGAGGATTTCTCTTGATGAATCATTAAAAAAGAAATCTATTAGATCATCTTTTTTCATTGTATTCTCCTTGAAAACTAACGCTTTATGTACAGTAACAAGCCGCCTTTCCCACTCTCATCTTGCCGCCAAACAATAAGACAAACATATCAAGGATATCGGCAAAATGTATAGCATAGCAGCTGTGCGTGATTTAATTCTCGTAAGCTGATTCGCAAAACCATCTCAAGCCAACTGTACTCATAATCAGTAGGTTCTACGCCTCTTAGTATCTCGCTCGCACTTGATTTGCAGATTGAAGACCCGGCGTTCAAATAGTTCGTGCTAAAACCTAGCGCCTTCATTTGTCGCTTAATCTTTGCGTTCAGTGGCCGGGAAAGAGTAGACATAGTTGCATCCTATAGACGTAAAAAAAACGCCCTGAAGACTAGGCGGTCTAATACCTTGCTGCATCTTCAAGGCGAGACAAGTATCGCTTTTATGCCATGCGTGGGCAAATCAGCGCAGGGCATACCTTTCTGCACACGTTCTTCCATTAAATGCGCGTCTTGGCTCCAAGTGGAAAGCTGCATTGGGAATACTAGACTGAGCGTTGATCGCATCCCGGGACATCGCAATTTGCTCCTTGATCCGTGACTTCATCTTGGCTCTGTTCGACCAACCAAACGCATGACTGATAAAGTAATCGCCAGCCTTCTCAAACTGAGACTCATTAGTAATCTCCAACATCATAAACGCATTCATCGCGCATTCTGTGTTCGCTACCCTCAAGTCATCGTTCGCCACTGCAGGAAGAGAAAATAGCGCCACTGCTAACGCTGTTGTTCTTAGTTTCATTATTGTTCGCCTCTTATTTGGGAGGAGGATTCTAGCAGCAGGTAGAAGGGAGGATGTTGATCTGACACCAATCAATAAAATTAATGTCAATTTGACTCGAATATTTATTAAAGAGTCATTTTGATCCAAAAGAAAACATGTCATTTAGACACAAAAACAAACAACGTAGAGCAAGTTAATTCATCAATAACAGCAAGTTACAAACTTGGCATACGCCATGCAAAGTAGATGGCGTTCATCATAAAAATTTGAAAAAGCTAAAACGGTATGAGTATCCAAGTTAAAAACAATGTTAAATGGGTTGGTGTGAAGGACACTGTAACTAGCCACTTCCACGGCACTGAATACAAGATGGGGCGCGGTACAACTTACAACAGCTACTTAATCCAAGAAGAGAAAACGGTCCTTATCGATACAGTGGATCACAAATTCGATGAGCAGTTCCTTGCAAACCTTGAGCAAGAGATTGACCTAAATCAAATCGACTACATTATCACTCAACACGCAGAGCACGACCACGCTGGCGCACTATCTGCACTAATGGCTAAGATTCCAGACACGCCAATCTACTGCACAGAAGCAGGTGTTAAGAGCATCATTGGTCATCACCACATCCCGAACTGGAACTTCCGCACTATCAAGACAGGCGACACCCTAGATATTGGTAACGGCAAAGCGTTGGTGTTTGTCGAAATGCGAATGCTTCACTGGCCTGACTCAATGGCAACATACATGACAGGCGATAATATCCTGTTCTCTAATGACGCATTTGGTCAGCACTATTGTGACGGCAATCTCTTCAACGATGAGATGAACCAAGACGAACTCTACGAAGAATGTCAGCGCTACTTCTCAAACATCCTGACACCATTCGCGCCATTGGTTAAAACGAAAATTGAAGAGGTTCTTTCTCTTGGTGTGCCTATCGATATGATCGCCACATCACACGGGTGCATCTGGCGCACCAACGCAACTCAGATTGTTGAGAAGTACTATGAGTGGTCACAATCATACAAAGAAGACCGCATAACTATCGCCTACGACACAATGAGTGGCAACACTCAGATGATGGCACAGGCCATTGCTGAAGGCATCAAGCAGGAAAGCCCAAGCACAACAATCAACGTCTACAACATTTCACATAGCGACAAGAACGTAGTGCTAGCAAATATGTTCCGTTCTAAAGGTGTTCTGTTCGGCTCATCAACTATGAACAACGTCATGATGCCAAAAGTTGCAGGAATGATAGAAGAAGTCCATGGTTTGCGACTAGCAGAGAAAACAGCGGCGGCATTCGGCTCTTCTGGCTGGACAGGCGGAGCAGTAACTCGCATTGACCAACGCTTGAGGGAAGCTGGCTTAGATACATCAGCACCAATGCACCTTCATTGGAAGCCAGACACAGACGGTATTGCTGAATGTATCGAGTACGGCAAAGCACTGGCAAAAGAATGGAACCAGAAGCACGAAGGCGTGATTGCGCCAGCTCAAGATGAAGAACCTGAAGTCGAGCATTCTGCCGACTGCACTTGCTACAAATGCACAGTTTGTAACTGGATTTACGATCCAAAAGAAGGCGAGCCAAATCAAGGTATCGAACCCGGCGTAGCATTCGATGACTTGCCAGATTGGTTCCTATGCCCTGAATGCCAAATCGGTAAAGAAGTTTTCGTGGAGATCAAATAATGAGTAGACCAATAGTAATTATTGGAAGCGGCTTTGCCGCTCTCCAAGTCGTCAAAATGCTGCACCGTTCTGGCTGTACAACTCCAATCAAAGTCATTACATCTAGTGACGGCAGTGAGTACAATAAGCCAGACCTTAGCCACGTATTCAGCAAACAGCAAAAACCTGAAGAGCTAGTGCTGAAAACAGCCAGCGAGCTTTCAAGCGAGTACGGTGTTAAGTTCACCACGAACACACGTGTTAAGACTATTAATCCAGACCTCCACGTTGTTGAGACTGACGAAGGTTTCTATAGCTACTCAAAGCTTGTTCTGGCTACTGGTGCTAATACCTTCGTGCCAACAATCAAAGGCATCGATTCAAAACACATTGCTACGCTAAACAGCTTGGAAGAGTACTCTGCAAACAAAGACAAGATCGAAGCAGCCAATAGAATCACAATAGTGGGCGGTGGACTTATCGGTGTGGAGCTTGCCGTTGACCTAGCAAAACTCGGCAAAGAGGTCTCTATCATCGAGCCTGCAGCCACTTTACTTAGCAACTTAATCCCTGAATTTGTGGAGAACGAGCTGGTTCATCACCTCGAAGAGCGCGACATCGACATTTACACAGACAGCGCTTTAGTCTCTGTAAATGCTAACCCTACAGGTCTAGCCGCAATCACTAGCCACGGAAAGATGATTGCAACAGATATAATCCTTTCTGCGGCTGGTATCAAACCAAACACCGAACTCGCAAAACAAGCAGGCATCGAAGTGAATCGCGGCATCGTAGTAAGCGACAAGCTAGAAACAAGCGCGCCTGATGTTTTTGCTATTGGGGATTGCGCGGAAATTAACGGTCGCGTAATGGCCTTCTTGCAGCCTGCGGTAATGTCAGCCACAGTTCTGGCAAAACAACTTTTGGGTTATGATGGCTCGCTAAACCTCCCAAACATGCTAGTAAAAGTCAAAACGCCAGAGTACCCAATACAACTGGCAGGCGTTGCAGCTCATATGGTCTATCGCTGGCAGGCGGATATCAAAGGCACCGGAATCATGGCTCGGGGGTATGACGAAAAAGACAAGTTGATTGGATTTGTCTGCACAGGGGAACAAGCAAAACTCGCCTTCCCCATGCTGCGTGAACTGAACGTTAACTAAAAAAAGAGGCATAAAGCCTAATGCCAGTCAGTTAAGCTGACTGGCTTTCTTTTTATTAGGGTATTTCTTTGCTTTAGGTTTTATAGCTCTTGGGTACACTCTGTCCTCATGCTTAATAGGGAGAACATGGTGGGGCACGCCCCAAAGCTCCCGCCGAATGCGAAAGCCACTGACTCACCCCTAAGTAGGAATATCCAACCTAGCATAATAACTACCGATTTCAAGAAGGCAGTGCTATTAACTTGATCACGGCAAGTTAAGGCTAATTTACTAAAAAGGCTGAAATAACTCGCTTATTGAATGCTCCTAAATGAAGTTCATCCGCAAGTTTTACTGAGTCTCGCATTGTAAGCTCGCTTGTCGAATTGACACCCCAACTCACGTTTTGTTGAGTGTGTTCTGGATCACATATAGAGCTCACCCGAACTATAGGACTTTGCCCCCCAAGGACTTCTGAGTCTGGAGCAACAATCTCCTTTACAAACAAACATGTCTCGGGAATATCTTGCTCAATACGTTCAGCAAACTCGATTAAACTGTGTTCAGCGAACGTAAACAACCACGCTTGCTGACTTATGCCATTGTTTACTCGGAGTATGCGTCCTAGCACTTGTCTAAAATATAACTCCGTCTTAACCGAGCTCATATGACAACAAACTTGAAGTCTCGGAATATCAGTACCTTCACTGATCATACCGACACTAACTATCCATTGAGTATCATTCTTGCGGTAACGTTCAATAGTGGCCAAAGGCTCGTCATGGCGGTAGGTCACAATAGATACACTTTGTTGGTACTTTTGGAAAAGAACTTCTTTGATCAGTTGTGCGTGCTTAACAGAAGACGCGACTACTAACCCACCGGCAAAAGGGTTTTGAACTCGAATCTCTGCTAGTTTTTTACAACCGAGTCCAAGCAAGTATTCCATTGCCTTTTGATTATTTATCACACTCTGATAAGAAATTTTGGTTTCCTTAAGCATCTCGAAAATTGAAGGAAACGATTCAATTCTCTGATCGTTTGTTACCGACAGCTTCTCATTATCAACTAGCACAATCTTTGGTGCTCGACACACGCTTTCGACAATAGCTTGCTTTAAAGTGTATTGATAATCGACTAACAGCTTTCCGTCTGGGTCACTGTAATGAGCCATTGCAATAGGAAGTGCATCTGACCGCCAAGGCGTTCCAGACAGCGCCAAAGTATAGGTAGCTAAGCCTTGAATCTTAGTCAGGATTTGCTGTCCCCAAACGTTCCCGTTGCCCAGCTCGGAACCAGAGCAGTGATGTATCTCATCGAATACTACAAACACTCGATGGTTCCGTAAGGTTTGCCAAAACTCTTCATTGAGAAATTGAATAGATTGGTATGTTAGCGACTGACCAATAGAACCTAAACCACCATTAAAGGAGCAACCGAGAACTTTTGAAAAGGTTCTTTTTATACCATTTGAGACTGTTAAAGATGGAGAGAAACACAAAATAAGATCCACCATGTCATCCTCTATTAGCCTTAAAGCAACACTTGCAGCTAAAAACGTTTTACCTGCCCCAGGTGTTGCCTGGCAAAAAAAATGGCCTTGTCTGCCTTTGTACTTTTGTAACGCTTTATCAGCGCACTCTTGTTGCCAGCGCCTCAACATTTTCTATTATCCGGCATAAGAGTTTTGAGTACTTTTGTAAGTACGTTAACTTTTCCAAGCAACTGCGCAGAATGCTCCCTAGCTTGTTCCAATAGAGGCCTCAACTTCTTTTCCAGCTCAGGAAAACGACCTAAGAGTGATTGATACTCATCAATCTCACCCAAAACAATCTCTAGCTCACCTTTGTATTGATTTCGTTCATGAACTAAAACTGAGTAGTCACTTACAATCTTTGTGGCTAGCTCTGCACTTTCAGATCTCGGTGTCACATAGAGAGAATGAAACAAATCTGTTTGAAAGTATCGTCTCTGTCGCCCTTCACCTTTGCACCCAAGCCAGTTGTTCTTCATGAACCGGAGAATCTGTCGATAGACCTTTCTTCTTGCCTCATCGGGATCCACTTTGCATTCACTTGTCGAGAGATAAGCGTCGCGTAGTTCAATAACCGAAAAATCATCCATACCTTTTTCAATCAATAAGTTATGCATAATCGCATTGATTTTTGTCGATTGTTTCATTGTAAACTCGTTCCGAACAGAAAACTAAGGATTGCTTAGTATACAAAAATCAACAAAACTAAGAAAATCTTAGTTAATGAAGGTTTCGAACAATGAAACGAAAATGTCATTTATCAGCCCAATCCCGTTGCGGCTCAAAGAAGCACGCAAAAAAGCCAAACTCTCCCAAAAAGCCTTGGGAGTGAGAATCGGTATGGATGAAGGTTCAGCAAGCGCGAGAATGAATCAGTATGAAAAGGGTAAGCATAGTCCGGACATTCAGACTCTTAAATTGATTGCAAATGAGCTAGGAGTCCCGTTGAACTACTTTTTTTGCGAAGAGGAAAGCACTGCTCAGTTAGCTTGCATAATCGCAAGCTTGAGTGAGGAAGAACGGCAAAAACTTATCAATACGCTGACAGGAACCGAGCGCAGCTAGTACTGTTCAAATGCACGAGAAACACCTCAATATGAACAACAAGCTTATTTCTACAATTAAGGCGACACTTATAATAATTACAAACCTAATTTTAGCCTCAGATCCAGAGGCATCTTATCGATAGCCAAATCCAGTACCTGTTTGGTCGTTTTTGCTTTGAGATCCCTTAATTCAACTTTCATATCTTGTTGAATCTTTACGATTGCATCTTTCTTCTTAGTCCTGATACCAGTGTTTATCTGTCTTCGTACTTGCCTTGTCTGTTCTTTCTGATGCAAGTCTGACAACATTGCGTTGGTTTCGTCAAAAAAATCAAGAATACTCGCACTGAACTTAGAAGCTCTAAAGATGCTTTGAGCGCTGATATTTACGTCTCTCGCCACTTCAGCTTTTGTCATCTCAAACAATGCTTTGGGGGTTTTACGGCTCGCTACCTTCCCATAATTTTGGATGTTCTTCTTCTTAGTTTCCGTTAACGCCAAAATCGATTGCCACACCCGATATGTCGTGTGTGTGATATCCGGAACCACCCAGTTCGGAGGAGAAGAAACATCACTAATAGGACTATCACACTCTAGACTATTCAAAAAGTCATCACTCATTAGTTCATCTAAGCTACTATTATCATTAATCATATCGATACATCTCCTCTTCTAACTTTTGCTCGATAGCATTTATAGAACAAAAAATCTTACTCAATATCTGATCTACGGATTCGGGGGTTGGGGACGAGGACCGCAAATCCTTGATCCTCTTATATGCTGAACGTAACGTCGGAAGGTGATCCTGAACCATAAAACCCAATGTCTTATCATCTAAGGCTTCTTTTACCATGGGTAAAATTGTGACCCATATTCCTCGAATATTGCCCTTCGTAACAATAGCGTGCGTGCAGTTTAAACAAAACTCAGGCTTAGCGTCATGAGGGTTTATTCTTTCAAACGTTGCGCACTTTGCCTTATTTTCTGCACCTTCTCTTGGTATACAGGTGGCAAAAATGTTAGTCTGCAAATCGATTATTCGTCCATTAATGCTCTCTCTAAGCGCTAGCGCTTCATTTTCAGTTAATGGTTTCGTCAATTCTTTAGCCTTTTGAACATAACGAGTAAAGCCACCAACATAGTCTTCGCCGATCTTGTCAGATTCCACTAACAACGTATCTACGATAGCGTTCAAATATCGTTGCTTCGCTCCTCTAATTAGGCTGCTAGCTTCCTTGTCACGGAGATATGACATGAAAAAAGAAGCGTCAAGATGACAAAACTGATGTCTGATCACAGTCCCAATATCGCCTTGATAACGCGTCAAAACAGCTTCAGCCCATATATGGCGGAACGCATGAGGGGTAGGGTAGCGAACACCTTGTAAGATTTCGTTTGATATATCATTCATCGTTTTTCGATCTAAAACTATAGTCCTAGCACGAAGCAGAGCCTTCGACTTTTCCGACAAATGAGTCTCTATCACCTTCATGTGTATAGGATCACTGACCTCCCCTTTCGCCATAAATTCCTTAAGGGATGACTTAAAACTCCTTTGAGCGAGAGCACCATTAAAAGATGTACAATTCAGTCTTAACCAATCACCTTTTATTTCATTGGCTGTTTCTACAATGATTTTATACTTTCGACTGGTGACATCATATTTTGCCGAAAGTCTCTTCAACTCGATACGTTCAACATCAGAGAGTAAGTTTATGTCTTTCAATAAAAACGACTCAAGTTTTAGACATTCATTGAATGGTTGATAGTCATAGACAAACCTATGCCAGTTTGCTTTAACGCGCTTTTCAATAAATGTAGCTGACTGCTCGAGGTTCTTAATACGACCACTAGTATCTTGGTATAAACAGGGCTCGCCTTCGTTTGCATTGAATAAGTCGTTGAGTTGAAGAGAAATTTGAAAACACTGAGATGTTATCTCTCTATCTATTTTTGTGCGACCGTTTGTTTTCGGAACATACCACTTTAATTTAAAACGAAAAGGGACATGCGAGCTATCCAGTATATCATTATTGTTCTCGATTATTATAGCATTAAGTGGAAAACCAAACTCTGTTTTCCTGTATCCTAACCACGCGACAATTAGTGTACTCATTGCATGCGCTTGAGCATTTAATTCAACCATAAAAGATTGGTAGGTTGAATCCGAAGCATTGTCTATTAACTGCCCTACAAAACTTCTTAGCTCTAACAATTGTTCTTTCTGATCTAACTTTTTAGCCAGAATAACCTTTTCCATTATATCGTAAACATCTGATGCAGTGATAGTTTCTAACTTGTTGTTAAAAATAAAAGTTCTATCTAGAGATGCTAGATAACCTTCCCAAACTTGTTCTGGCGTCTTATTACAATCAAAAGAATAGAACTTTTGTAGCATCAAAATTCGAACTACTTCAACGGCATCAAACCTCATCCCTAGCCCCAAAATTAACACTACTTTTTCTATGTAAAACTCGTTTAACGACATTGCATGATTGTAGTTACTTTCATATTGATAATAAACCGTTTGCTTTACGCTTTGAAAGAGTTCAAGGTGATTTACTCCACTACTATTATTTCCTTCCACATCTAAATTCTCTCCTCTCAACCCACACATCACTACCTTGAGTAGTCTATTATTTACCATGCTATCAAATGAACCGATGCTATATCTGTCCCTAATATCATCGATTGTTTTTTTACATACAACCAAATTGAGATAATTCTGTTGATATAGATTTCTTAAGTAATCGACATAAAACTGACCTAACTCAAGTCCTAGTGCGTTAAAACTACCTCCCTTCTTATACTCTTGTAGTGACATGCCAATTTGAGACTTGCACACGGCAGAAAGTGCATTGTCACAATTATTCTTATTGATATACTTGCTAAACACACCCTCTACACCAATTGCCTGTAGCTTATTTCGGATCGCTGGGAGTCTAAAAGGATGTATCGAACCGCAGTAACTAGGTGGAGATATGCGATTGCGAAAAGACCCTTCCTTATCCAGAGTTCTCAAAATAAATGAACACCAGAAGTCTTCTAAGTTATTCAGACTTACCTCGCTATCCCCTATTTCTTTGATAAACGCGATGACATGCGCAATGATAGTATAGGCTTGATATACATTATGGGCTGTAGTAGCGGATATTGCTACCGAGAAAAATAACTTGGCATAAGATTTAGATGATAATGTGTATTCAAATCCATCTATCGTTAAGGTCGCGATATCCCTACATAATAAAGAAGGTTTATCGAACAATGAGAAATCGATTTCAGTGAGTCCACAATTGAAATGATAAAAGTATATTTTATCATCTTGAATTAAGCCGCGACTTTTGACAAAACCCGGATGAGACATCAAGATTTTATTCTGATCCTCCCAAAAAAGATCATATAGAGTGTTTGATGCTTTATTTTTCATTAATAAACCTTGTTATAATAAGTTGAAAACACTCACTGTTACACCTTCTTTTTGCGATTTTAAAAACATTCTTCGGCCCTCCTTCACATTTTCTTTACCAAGCATATTTAATGCATACTCTGTCCATTCAACTGTAGGAATTACCGTTCTATAGAAATTCTTAGGATTTAGTGACAGTAACTTCCTATAGTTTTTCTTGAATTCGTATAAATAATTATAGAACTTCCAAGCTGTTATTGGGCTATCTTTGATATATATCGGTTCAAAGAAAGAAGATTGATTCAACTGAGTTCGGATATTTACTCCTACTTGTTGTAACTTCCCCTTATCTTTACCTGTAGCCAATTTAATTCTCGAAACAAACTCGCCCGTCCTGTAGGATATTTCATCAGAAACAGCTAGGAATTCACTGTTAAAGCGTTTTACAGAATCAGTTTCCTCCGTTGAAGCTAAGTTTTCAAAACATAAGGAAAACACATTGTTAATAAGGTCAATCATAACCTCTCTTGTGATACGACCTGAAGAGTTCAGCCACTCTTCGTTGTCGCTGTTTAAATAGTGCTTCCTCTCTGTTTTATTTGAATGAGAGTTTCTATTGACGAGATAAGTGTAGGTAAATGGGTCACTAAATGCGTGAACTGAGCTATTTTTAATAGCTTGCAAACCAAATAGACACTTTTGACATGCGGTTCCAGATTCAATTACGAGAGCTCTTCTCTGACTGATAGATAAGTGAGAACAATTTCTACCTGCAAGATTGTGGGCATTCAGACCGTTTTTAAACAACGCAACAAGTGCACTTGGTATAACATAGGGTAAATCTCCTCGTTTTTTATGAACCAACAACAGTTCATCGCGAATTGATGTCATATTTAGCAAGGCATTAATTGCGCCACTTTTAGATCTAACTCCTTTAAGAATTTCCACATCTACAAAGCCACTAACTAATTTTTCATGTGGATCTCGCGTTGAAAGCATAAGTAATATCGCTTTACCTTCAGGAGAGTCACCAGACACAGAGTTCGTTGTGTGAAATAACTTTGAGCGTCCTTTAAAATATTCCGTCTCAATATGTTTTATCCTGTCGCCTTTTTTCAAGAATCGAAAAGATCTGTTTGTAAGCTTACTTATATCACTAGGTTGAACTGCTAATGATGCCATTAACCAGGAAAACATTAATTCCTCAATCTTAGTTACAGCACAATTTGGGCCTCCATCAGACAAAAGCCTCAACACGCTAAAGTCAAACAGAGCCGAGTTGCTTCCAGCTGTGAAGTTAAGCTGTAGGAAACGCGTGTTGATCTGCGTACGGTCTCTCTTAGGGTTTAAAAAAATCCTCTGACATTTCTCTTTTGAATCAAACGCTTTAAAAATCAAATCAATACAATTATCGTTGCTAACATTTGAAATTATTATTAATTTTAGCGCAGTTAACAAAGCGTCACTTTTATTTTCAATGTCGTGATAGTGGTTTATAATCTTGTATATTGTCTCACCAACAAACTGCTTCTTTTTGTGACAAGAGTCCTCAACTGGCAATTCTAGTATGTGTTTATCCATACCGGAACCATTGAAAAAATCCACTATTTCTTGTTTAGACTTATTTATTTCATTAATTAAGACAGAAGCCGTTACCTTAAGTGAGTTGACTGTTATTCTTGGTGACGCCAGCGCTACATACAACTCATTGCCAATCCCCACATCATCGCGCCGCAACCAATCTAACTTTCCAAAATAGCTAAATAATGAAATTTGCTTCTTATTAAGGTTTGGGCTTATCGGTGTAGCCCTTAATTGTTGAAGATATAAAATCTCTTTTTTATCAAGCTCAATTTGCAATTGGACTGAGTAATCTAAGGCATATGTAAATAGTAATTTTAGATCACTTAGTACACTTCTCCCCCCATGGTTATTCAGCATGTCGAAACGATATGATTCATATTCTTTAAGTAACTCATATTCATTATCTATTTCTTTCGAATCAAGCCATTCAATAAACGTATGGGCATGTGCTGAGCATTTTTCTTTTGCAGTTATAGATGCACCTTTATCAAAAAATGCGTAATTGCAAGCAGCTATTACGACTTTAAACAGAGTTATTTTAAAAGGAGAATCTGCATTATTTAATACAATTTTACGTTCTGGAAAGCTACTAGAGCCATTTATTGGCGGTAAGAGTATGCTCTTAGCATTCATAGGAAATTGCATTTCCACAATTGAGCGACTATCGTCAAACTCATTCTGTAGCTTTTTCTGGTAGTCTTCCGAGTTCTCAACCGTCATATCATCCCCCACGTGACTGAGTATTCGCAGCTTCAACACTCATTGACTCACACATCAAACGATCTCGGTGACCACACGAGTGAATATAGGTCTTCGTGACTTGGTTGACGTATCTACCATCAACTTTATGCCCCATACGCCTGGCCGTTTCCAGAAAAACTACAGATTCAGTACTTATCGATTCGTAGTCCTTTCCTCTTGCCTCACACTCTCCATAGAAAACATCTGTTCCGAAAGAATGTCTCAGGTGATGGTAAACACTATCCAAGGTAATATTCTGGAAGTTTCCGTATATCTCTTCGTTTTCTTTTATTTCCGGGATTAATTTCTTCAATGTCTTTTTAAAAACTGCCGTTCCAAAACTACGTGATATACACTTACCTTTTGAATTATTACTTGAGTTTGAAATTAGCAGATGCTCAGAATCAGAATGAGGCCTTTCTAGTTCATAGTAGGTCTTAATTTTAATTAACATTGCTCTAGGTATATACAACGTCCGAGAACTACCTCTCTTGGCGAACAATGAGGGCAAATGATATTCAAACTCTTCACTATAGCTGTCGCGCTTCAATTCCTTCATTAAAGTTAGTATACCTTTGTACTTTCTTCTACCCTCGTAAAAATCGTTAAGAAGAAAGCCCTGATTTTCCGCTGTCCTACATCCTAAATCACCACCATTGCGAAGCACTATTTCCTCAAGTAGTGTCTCTGTATACCTATAAATAAGTTCACGCGTTTCAGGAAGCAAATATTTTACAACCAGTCTCTTCTTGTTGTTATTACGACAAATTTCTCTATTTTCAGAGAAAACGTATATTTCCTTATAGTTATTATTAAGATAGTAGTGAAGCCAGTTATAATAGCTCTTTAACGAATAAACCGCTCTTTCAACGGTAGTTTCCCCTTTACCTTTTTCCTTTATTAAGTAGTCATTTATATACGCGTTAATAACATCACTCGGTAGAGCAGTATGATTTACTAAAGAAATTTGTGAACCTAGTTTATTACGGCTTTCTACCCATTCAAGAAAGAGGCCTAACTGATTCCCTCGGACATACTGCCCTTCTGAACCGATTTCTTCTTCTTCAAAAGAGTGTTCTATTCCGTTTAGTACTCGATCTCTTTTAACACGAAGTTGTATCGAAACACCTCGTTGGTGTGTGTACCTGCTGTAGAGTGAAGGGATGATTAGGGGAATATTTTCATCGGTGAGATAAATCCAATGTCCATTTATGTCTTTGTCATACAGCCTTTGCATGTATCTCTCCTATTCCCAACTGTCACTAGTTGCTAAAGAGAGATTAGTTCATAAATGTAAACTTACAAGTATTGCCTATTTTTTATACCCTAAAGTTAGAATAAAATGGATGTCACCGTACCCAACACCGTGACTTGGATGCTGTTCATCATTGATGTCCAAAATGGCAACGCCTCAGTGAGCAGTTCATAGTTTTCGAATAAAGCCCCTCCCAGTTTAAGGCTGATATCTGACGTAAATATATGCTCCCTCAAGCGCGTCGATAGAATCGCTGACCAGAGAAAAGGAAAGATACTTAGAAACGCACATCCGATGAGGACCGTGTGAAATAGGACCTTTCCAATCCAGTTGAATGTCACCGACAGCCATTCTTTAGGCTGAGTACAAGGCAGTCTTTCTGTCGTAGTGTTCATGATTGCTCTCCTAATCCTTTACGTCCAAAGGCCATAAAATGAAGGGCAGTAATGCCGAGTATGATAACGAAAAGGATCCAAGACATTGCCGAAGCCCAACCCATATCGAGCCATTCCCAGCCTACTTTGTAGAGGAACATCGAGATGGTCAAAGCTGAGTTACCAATACCACCGGTACCATTGGTTAAGATGAAGGGTTCTTCGAACATTTGCAGACTGCCGATAATGGTGAGTGTCATACCGAAGAAAATAAATGGACGTAGGTGTGGCAGTGCTATGTAGAAGAAGCGTTGTCTGCTGTTTGCTCCATCGAGTATCGCTGCTTCTTCGATATCTTTAGATAGTGTTAAGATCCCTGAAATGTAGATAACAAGGTGGAAGCCGGTGAATTTCCAAAATTGAAGAATGGCAATAGCAGGTTTGATTAGCACCTTATCCTCAAGCCAACGCAGTGGCATTGCTTCTTGTATCCAACCAGTAAACCAACTGATACCAGGCAGATTAATAACGACTTCTATCGCTTTATTGATGATGCCCACGTTTCCTGAATACATGAACGAGAAGATAATGGATACTGCGACCGTCGAGGTAATGAATGGCAAGAAGAAAGCTGATGTAAGTATGTGGCGATACTTGTTGCCGAGCTGTACCAAAATAAAAGCCATTGGAATGGCAAACAGGTGTTGGCTTATCCCTGACGCAAGACCTAGCCAAACTGTGTTGTACAAAGATTGATAGAAAACCTCATCTTCAAGTGAATAAACATAGTTTTCCAAACCAACAAACTTCATTGAGCCGAGACCAGCAACAGGGTTCCAGCTTTGAAAAGATAGGTAAAATGAAAACAAGAATCCGAAAACTTGGAAAACGATGAATAGAATTAAAAATGGGGCGAGAAAAGTGTAGGGGGCTAGCACTCTCCCTATGCGAGATACATAATCCTTACGTGATGCGACCATGTCACGCCTTCCTCTGGCTAAACTCATAATAATGAATCCTTAAAAGGGGCCGGAGCCCCTAAAAAATCTTACAGGTTGCGCATTCGGCGCTTAATTAGTTTTTCTGCGTCGCGAAGCGCTTCTTCAACATCTTTGCCATCTTCAACTACGGCTGGTAGGGCTTGTTCAAGTATGACTGCGCGAGCGATGTTGTCGGCCTTGTATGGCGTGATGGGTTTGATGTTCTGAGCAATCGTTGCCCATTGGCGGCGTGCCTTTTCTCCACCTAAGAAAGGCATTGGTTCATCAAACATAGGTTCGTCGTAGGTTTTTAGAAGTCCAGGGAAAGCGGCGTTTTCTTTGAACTCATAGATAACTGGTGTTTCATTTTTCGCGAGGAACTCCATTAGCTTGTATGCTGCCTCTTTGTTTTTACTTTGTGATGGGATTGCGAGCAGCGTACCGCCCCAAGAACCGTAGTTACCAGCGGGTAAGTCAGCGCTACCCCATTTACCCCCTGTGGTTGGAGCAATCCATGACTCCAAGAAGCCTGCCAACCACGCGCCAGAGAACTGAACAGCGAACGTACCTTTGTTCAAACCGTCGATCCATTCGCCGCTCCAGTCTCCGATACGACCATCCAAACCTAGTTCACGTGCTTTCTGGGCAATAGTGAAGGCTTTGACGAAACGCTCATTGGTGACAATAGGTTCACCCTCTGGAGTGAAGTAGATACTGTTACCGGCTTCAACTTCAGTGTTAATAATGGCTTGCGCTAAGCTGCCAGCATGTCCCACAAGAGGGATGCCTTTTTCTTTAAGTTTGACACCGTAGTCGAGCAACGAGTCCCAATCCTTAATGACCTCATTAGGGTCAATGCCGAGGTCTTGCATATGTTCACGACGATAGAACATAACACCCGGACCAATGTTGAGCGGGTAGGCGTATTGATTGCCATCCATGCCTTGACCTTGAGTCCAAGCAAATTGTGCAAATAGAGGCTTGTCTTTGGATGCATTAAATTCTTTGGTGAGGTTGGCGAAACCACCGCTGTTCACGATGGGACCAATTTGCTCGGTATCGACACAAACCAAGTCACCAGCCCCGCTTCCTGTTGCTAATGCAGTTGTGAGTTTGTTGTGATGATCTACCCAGTTATTTGAAAGCACTTTAATTTTGATATCTGGATTTTGTTTATGGAACTCCGCCATGATGTCTTCATTACCGATGGTTTTATCATGGTTTGGCCAACAATCGTAACGTATCTCTGTTACGGCGCTCGCGCTGCCTGTCGCTAGCCCTAATGCTAGGCAGAGACCAAGAGAAGGCTTGTTCATATCTTTTTCCTTATAGATAAAATGAGTTCACGTTGAGTTAGGGGTATCAACACTACGTGGTAACCAAAGGCAGTGAGGTTTGATGTACTACATAGACAAACGTAGGTGAACACTGAGTGGACGAGGGTGCCACTTGTGTTGGTTTTGTTTTGTTTCTACTCCAAGTCGCATCATAGGCAGTATCTAGAGGTTTGAAGATAGGACGACAGAGTGATGTGTGAAGGCGATAGACCTCAATGTTATGTAAAGAGAGTAAAAAGAGAGCGAGTTAACGAAAATAGTTGCGGGTTAGGGATTATTAGGAAGATTAGGCTATGGATACTGGTTAGCTCATCGTCAAGCAAAAACAAAGCCCCGCTATGATACGGGGCTATTGGCTAATGGGAGGCATAGGCGGGTTTAGTCGGCCGTACTGATAGACGCCTCTCGGTATTCTTTTGGAGTTTGGTCCAAGTTCTTTTTGAAGACTGTGTACATATACTGCAGTGAAGGGTAACCACACAACTCGGCAATCTCGACTATCGGTAGTTCAGTGTTGCCAAGCAGGTTGCATGCACGCTTGAGCTTGGAGTTGTGGATTTCTTGATGGATTGAGTGTCCACGCTCCGCTTTAAATCTCGCCTCCATATTAGAGCGAGAGATACCCACATAGCTTAGCACTTGATCAACTTTAATCCCTTTGCAGGCATTGTGGCGAATAAAGTGCATGGCTTGAATAACATAGGTATCTTTTAGCGCTTGATAGTCAGTACTTTGACGTTCGAATACCTGAGTTGGTGGAACCATAACTCGGGCATGTTTCAATACTTGGTTTGGGTTAGCTGTCTCGTCTTTGTCTTTGGCATCAAGCAGACGATGAAGCATCTTAGCCGCACGATAACCCATCTGTTTAGTGCCTTGCCCTACAGAGCTCAATGATACTCGCGTGAGGTATCGTGCAAGTTCCTCGTTGTCGATGCCAATAACGGAAACCTTATCTGGCACCATAATGTTGAGGTGCTGACATACCTGTAACAGGTGACGCGCTCGTGAGTCAGTAACGGCAATGATTCCTGTTGGGGTGGGTAAGCGTTGTAGCCAATCCGCCAACCGATTCATATCGTAGGTCCAGGTTCTAGAGTTGGTCTCACTGCCTCGATAAATTGAACCTGTGTAACCCTCTTTTTTGACAATATTTGAGAAAGCTTTTTCGCGCTCGTGCGCCCAGCGGTTGCACTTGTCGTGTGGCTTACCGTAAAAGGCGAAGTTTTCTAACCCTTTTTCCCTTAAATGTTGGTATGCCAGCTCGACGAGTGCTTGATTATCGGTAGCAACATAAGGAATATCTGGGTAGTCTTCATCTTTCTCATAAGATCCGCCTACGCCAACAACCGGTATATCTGAATCTTTTAGCAGTTCCGCAATTTTGGGGTTGTCGAAGTCAGCGATGACGCCATCGCCTTTCCAGTTATGAAAGTTATCTAGGTGAGTTGTGAATTCCTCCTCAAGAAAAATATCCCAATCGCATTGAGATGCTTGTAGGTATTCACCAATACCTTCGATGACCTCTCGGTCATAGACCTTATTGGCATTAAATAGCAGCGTAATTCGAAAACGTTTATCCATGGTGCCCTGATTTTTATTAATGGTGTTATCAGTTTCGAAATTGAGTTTATCAGCGACTCGCTGCGCGTGGTGTGATCTCAGACTCACTCGTGAAATCCGTGAATTCACCTGTAAAAAAACATAATTGTTTGACACGCCTGCTAGGCAGATACTGAATACAGATTAGACGCAGTAGGCTATGCGGAAAAATGCATGTCTGATCGCGTAACGAAATATGAGAAATTAAAGGAAACAAATATGTATATAGGTATCGACTTAGGCACTTCGGGAGTTAAGTCTATCGCGATGACGGAGCAAGGTGAAATCATTGCTTCTTGTACCGTCTCTTTGGAGGTATCTCGCCCTAAGCCATTATGGTCAGAGCAAGATCCTAGCGCTTGGTGGGAAGCGACATGTGAATCTATTAATGGTCTCAAAGCCTCAGTCAATCTGAGTGATGTTATTGCGATTGGTCTATCTGGACAAATGCACGGTGCGACGCTAATTGATGCAAATGGTGATGTATTGAGGCCTGCGATCTTATGGAACGATGGACGTTGTGAGGCGGAATGTAAAGAGCTTGAAGCGGCAGTGCCAAACTCTCGTGATATTACCGGCAATATTATGATGCCTGGCTTTACGGCACCGAAGCTAAAATGGGTGGCAAACCACGAGCCTGAAGTGTTTGCAAAAGTCGATAAGGTACTGCTGCCTAAAGACTATTTGCGTTTCAAAATGACCGGAGACTTCGCGTCGGACATGTCTGATTCTGCGGGTACTTGTTGGTTGGATGTAGAGAAGCGTGCGTGGAGTGAGGAGCTTCTTGTTGCAACGGGGTTATCTGTCTCTCAAATGCCAGAGCTTTTTGAAGGCAGCGCAGTAACTGGTATTTTGAGTCCTGAGATCGCGAATGCATGGGAAATGCCTCAGGTAGCTGTGATTGCTGGTGGCGGAGACAATGCTGCGGGTGCGGTTGGCGTAGGGATTACTCAACCAGGACAAGCTATGCTATCGTTGGGAACATCTGGTGTCTATTTTGCGGTAAGTGACGGCTTTGTCTCGAATCCTGAATCAGCGCTGCACAGTTTCTGTCATGCGCTGCCGAATACCTGGCACACCATGTCCGTGATTCTTAGTGCGGCTTCCTGCTTAAGTTGGGTCGCTGAGCTGACTGGGTTTGAAGACGTTGGTGAGATGATCGCAGACGTTGCCGAGAACGCAGATGAGTCGTCACAGGTGGTGTTCTTACCTTATCTATCGGGTGAAAGAACCCCCCATAACAACCCCAATGCAAAGGGCGTATTCTTCGGAATGACTCACTCAACAACCAAGCTTGAACTGGCGCAAGCAGTCCTTGAAGGCGTTGGTTTTGCATTTGCAGATGGATTCGATGCCTTGCACGTAACCAAGAATACTCCAGACGAAGTGTCGCTGATTGGTGGCGGTGCTAGAAGTGAGTATTGGCGTCAAATGCTTGCCGATATTGTTGAAATGCCGCTGGTTTACAGAAAAGGTGGTGAAGTTGGTCCTGCGCTTGGTGCTGCAAGACTTGCTGTTCTTGGTACAAAAGAGGGCGCCACTTTATCTGACGTGTGCCCAGTACCTGAACTCGTACAAAGCCACACGCCAAATCCAGACAAGCAAGCTTACTATCAAAGTAAACGAGCAACTTATCAAACACTGTACAAACAACTAAAAGGTCTGTTTTAAAACAGTCTAAGTCAAACCATTGCCACCCACTCGGGTGGCATTTTTCAAGGAAGATAACGATGATTGAATCTCGCAAATTAGGCGACATTGAAGTAAGCGCGCTCGGTATGGGCTGCTGGGCTATTGGCGGCCCATTCTGGGAAGGGGATACGCCTCTTGGCTGGGGAGAAGTTGATGACAGAGAATCTATTCGAGCTATACACGAGGGGCTCGATAACGGCATCAACTTGATTGACACTGCGAATATTTACGGGGCAGGGCACAGTGAGTATGTCATTGGTAAGGCAATCGCAGGTCGCCGAGACAAGGTTGTGCTTAGCAGCAAATTTGGCTTCGATGCCAACGAAGAGACCAAGCAAGTGCTGGGCGCATTTCATCAACCCGGTGAGATTAGAGCCATGCTAGAAAACAGCCTTCGTCGCCTAAAAACGGACTACCTAGACATATTCTATTTCCACATCGGTGACCACCCAGTAGAGCATGTTGATTGCGTGGCTAACACGCTAGATGTCTTAGTAGCAGAAGGAAAAATTCGCAGTTATGGTTGGAGCACGGATGACATAGAGCGAGCTGAGTCACTCACTGACCGCAACGCTTATACCTCTGTTCAGTTTGAAAGTAATGTGTTCAATCGAAATCATGCCATGATGGCTGTCTGCGAAAAACATAACTTAGCGGGTCTGAACCGAAGCCCTCTTGCAATGGGACTCTTGACTGGTAAATACACCGATGGCTCAAGCTTGTCGTCGTCAGACATTCGAAAGATCTCTCCGGAGTGGATGACCTATTTTAAAGATGGCAAACCAGCGCCAGAGCTTCTGACGAAACTTGAACAACTCAAGGCAATTTTGACTAGTGATGAGAGAACATTAACTCAAGGTGCATTGGCATGGCTTTGGGCTGCAAGCCCAAATAATGTTCCCATCCCGGGATTTAGAACGGTAGAGCAGGTGCGTGGACATATTGGTGCGTTGGAGAAAGGAGCACTGACTCAGTCACAATTGTCTGAGATAGACCTACTGCTGTCGAAGTAGTTGATCTATGTTGTTACGGTAGAGTCAGCACTAGCTGAACTACCGTAAACTCACTTATTCGTCCCAAACATTTTCTAGCGTATATGGGCTCCCCTCCATCACCCAGAACTCACCGTGTAGATAGCGATAATGTCTGTCCATCGCCGCGATGTCAGCCATGTCACTCTCACTCAAATGCAGCGCCGAAGAGGCTAAGTTGAGTGCCTGCCTCTCAGGATTACTCGACTTTGGAATGACGGTCAGCCCGCGATTGAGTTGCCAGCCGATAAGCACTTGCGCTTCGGTCATTTGATGCTTTGTCGCTATACGCTTGATTGTTGGATGATCAAGAAGTGATGGTTCATCGAGTTTTGTCAATGAATCTGGACGATCACCTGAGCCAAGCGGCGCGTAGGCGGTAACACAAATTTTGTTATCGAGGCAAAACTCTACGAGAGAGCTCTGTTGTAGATAAGGATGCGACTCAACTTGATTCACTGCAGGTATAGTCGAACCTGCACCGATGATTTCCTTTAACTTTTTAACGCTAAAGTTAGAAACGCCAATGTCTTTTGCGAGCCCTTGTTTTACTAGATTTTCCATCGCTAGCCACGTGACGCCTAGAGGTAGCTCATCTAGAGAAATGAAGTCACTGCCTTTCTCAGGAAAACCAACATGCGATTTAATAGCCACTGGCCAATGCATAAGATAGAGATCGATGTAGTCCAGTTGAAGATCGTCAAGGGTGCGTTCAAGAGCTGGCTGCACATCATTTGGGTGATGAAAAGCGTTCCATAGTTTAGAGGTAATAAACAGCTCTTCGCGAGTTATTTCTCCCTCCGAAATCGCGTCTTTAACAGCGAGACCGACTTCCTTTTCATTGCCGTAGCCAGAAGCACAGTCAAAATGTCGATAACCCAGTTTTAGAGCGTTTCTTATCGCATTGTAGGTTTCATTAGGTTGGTCACTTTTCCACGTGCCTAAACCTATACTGGGCATTGCTCTACCCGTAATGAGATGGTGCGTAGGTGTCATCTGTTTATCCTTTTACTGAATGAAGTAACGCAATGGAATTATGTTATTTCAGCGAGTAAGTGATAGGAAGATGGACATTAGTTTTCATAATGGGACTGATAGATCTGGTAAAGAGAAGTGAGATCTGAAAAGCAGCGAGACAACTTGCGCTGTTGTCCCGCTGAATTGGCACGATTAACCAAACATAAAGCTATATAGATAACCTGCACTGATAGCCATGCCCAGAATAACCACCAAGAATGCTGCAATCATCTGATTTTTAAAGATAGATTTTAGCAAGATGACTTCCGTTAGACTTGCACCTGCACTACCAATGATTAAAGCCATTACTGAGCCTAGCGCCATGCCTTTCTGCACAAGTGCTGCGCTTAATGGGATTACCGCTTCCGCACGAATATAAAGTGGAATACCAATTACCGCTGCAATAGGAATCGCATACCAAACCCCTTCGCCAGCGTATTGCGCGATAAGGTCAGTTGGAATAAATCCATAAATAAATGACCCTAGAAGGATACCAACCATTAGGTAAGGGAAAACCTGTTTAAAGTCTTTCCACGTTGATTTCCAAATGCGAACCCAGCGGTTATCTTCTTTTGGTGTTGCAGCCATTGTGTCACAACAAGCCGTCCCGTCAGCATTGATTTTAGTAATAGCCGGCTCTGGCGTTTTCTCCGAGCAGCAAGATGTCGCAGGAGCTGGCGCTGAGCAAGAGCTGTCTGTCGTACAACTAACTGCCACAGGCTTTAATGACTCAATCTTCGGTGAACCACAGCTTGTTGATGTTGTACAAGATGATTGTTCATCTTTGGCAGGTTTGCTGTCACCACATGATGTGCCGCATGAACTCGCAGCTTGTGCCTCATACGCCTCGGGTTTTACATAACGTTCAAAGCCGAGTTTCTCTAGTACATAGCCTGCAGACACAGAAACAAACATAGCAATCGCAAAATAGAAGACCGCTACCTTGATACCAAATGTCACCACAAATAGTCCAATGATTACAGGGTTAAGTAGTGGGCTTGCAAACAAGAACACCATCATAGGTCCAAACCCTGCACGAGCGCGAAGCAGTCCTTTTAAGAAAGGAATGGTCGAGCATGAGCAGAACGGGGTAATAGAACCAAGCAAGGCTGCGACAAAATAGCCTCTGCCATTTTTTGAGCTCAGGATAGATTGGATCTTTTCCGGAGTCAGAAACTCTTGTAGTACACCGACGATGTAGCTAATTGCCAAAAACAGAATGATTAACTCAGTTGCGAGAAAAGCGAACATGTTCGCTGTCTCGGTCGCCATGGAAAGGAATTCAGGGCTCATATTAGTTTCTCCTAATAATTCGATATGTGTCGAATTATAGAAATAACCAGGCATAGATCAAGCTTTTGTTTCGATAAAATTCGAAATAAATATTAACTCATTGAATATAAACAAAAACAGCGCCATCAGGCGCTGTTTTACTCGAAAGGTTTGTTAAGCAGGTTAGGCTTTCGCCTCTTCGAGTGATGCTTCTTTCTTTTTGAGCAATCGACTTGTAATAGTACCCGCTGTCATTGCACCAGAAACATTTAGTGCAGTACGCGCCATATCAATAAGAGGCTCGATAGAAATCAACAATGCAGCGATCGTAACAGGCAGTCCCATTGCCGGTAATACGATTAGGGCTGCAAACGTTGCACCACCACCAACACCAGCAATACCAAATGAACTGATGGTAATGATAGCAATCAGAGACAGGATGAAGTTGATGTCCATAGGGTCGATACCAACCGAAGGAGCAACCATTACCGCTAGCATTGCTGGGTAGATCCCCGCACAGCCGTTTTGACCGATTGTCGCGCCAAAAGAAGCTGATAGGTTGGCAATCGCTGGTGGTACGTTAAGTTTCGTTACCTGAGCTTCTACGTTAAGCGGAATAGTCGCTGCTGAGCTACGAGATGAGAATGCGAACGTCAGCACAGGCCAGATCTTCTGGAAGTACTCTTTTGGGCTAACGCCAACTAGTGACACAAGCACACCGTGTACAACAAACATCAGGAAGATGGCTAGATAAGATGCAACGATAAATCCAAGTAGGTTTAAAATATCACCAGCGCTGGATGTCGCGACGACTTTTGCCATCAGTGCGGCAATGCCGTATGGAGTAAGCGCCATAATCATCTTAACAAGACGCATCACAACAGATTGAGTCGCTTCCACAAATGTGCGGATTGGGGATTCGAGTTCTTCTTTTTCTGCCATGACTTTACGGGCAGCAATACCCGTTAGTACGCCAAAGATAACCACGGCGATAATAGAAGTAGAACGAGCGCCAGTTAGGTCAGCAAATGGGTTAGTAGGGATAAAGCTTACTAGCATTTGCGGAATCGTTAGGTCGCTAACACGGTCAACTCGGTTTTCAAGTACTGCAATGCGAGCCGTTTCACGAGCGCCTTCTGTCAGACCTTCGGCGCTTAAGCCAAACGCTTGAGTAACGACAATACCAATGAGTGCAGAAATCGCCGTAGTAGCGAGTAGGACAGATATTGTTAATCCGCTGATTTTGCCTAGTGAACCACCTTTTTCAAGCTTCACTACCGCTGCAATCATAGATACCAATACGAGCGGCATGATGATCATCTTCAGAAGACCAACATAACCACGACCGACTACGTTGACCCACTCTAATGTACCACCAATTGCTGCGTGTCCTTCACCAAAAATTAGCTGAAGCGATAAACCAAAGGCACTACCTAATACAAGACCAAATAGCACGAGACGGGATAGAGTATGGTTTTTTTGTTGCTGCCCATACAAGAAATAGAGAATGCCCAAAAATACCGCTAGCGATGCGATAACTGCAATTGACATGTAAATATCCTTTTTTATTTCAACTGACGTAATCCCTATAAAGAATATGGGGATTGGATGTGTAGACGGCTAAAATACCGTTTGATGAGAAACGTTCACAATAAGTAAATGTTATGAACTAGAACTGAAAGTTATATTAATGGACGTGGTTCGTTGGTTTTTGCGAGTTACTTTGTATATTGGTTAAGAAGGTCGCGCATGTTTGCAGAGTTATATGCGACTGACTTAGCATCACTCGTCTCTAACACACTGTAGAGCATTGCTTTTGCGACATAGTCTGCGGGGATAGGAGCGATAGCACGCAAAGGACCACGCATTAAAGGTGAAAGTACGGTAAATAGCTTCTGTACAAATACCTCATCTGATCGGATCTCTTCTTCACGCCCTGCCAAAGGACCGGGACGCATAAATACCACTTTCTCGAAGCCCATTTGATTGACTCGGCTTTCAACTCGGCCTTTACATTTGAGGTAATGTGAAAGAGAACGCGCTGATGCGCCAAGACTTGAAACCACAGCGATACGTTTTACACCTACCATTTTCATGGTTTGTGCCACGTCGCAGACAAGATCAACATCCACTTTTTCAAGTGCTTGCTTGCTGCCCGCTTTTTTAAGCGTGGTACCCAAACAGATAAAGCCAAGCGTTGGAGTAGGGCGACTGTCATCCCATTGAGTGACTCTAAGCGCGCCATCCATGATCTGAGTGGTTTTGCTATGTTGATGGTTTAGAGGAGAGCGGCAGAGGGCGTAGATAGACTCGATGTGGTCAGTTTGCTCTAGTAAAGTCAGCAGTTTGCTGCCTACCAGACCAGAAGCGCCAGCGATCATTACTCTAAAGTCATTGTGCATTAAAAAGTCCCACTCATCGAGATGTAGTGGGACTATAGTCAATTATTCGCTAACGTGTTGTGATAGAGGCAAAATTAATCAATTTCTGCGGCGGTAAGATCCTGCTTTCTGAGCTGATCACGCAATGCTTCCATCGCCACTTTTTGAATCTGCCTTACTCGCTCTCTTGTCACACCAACGATTAATCCGACTTCCTCAAGCGTTTTTGGCTCATCATCGAGAAGACCAAAACGGTGGTAGAGGATAGTTTTATGCTTATCCGGTAAGCCATCTACAAGGTTGACCAATGCCTTGTTCATATTTTGCGTGACAATGTCACGTTCGGGAGGTTCGAACACATCATCGTCATCGATCGTTTGAAGGTGGTCTTTCTTGTCCCCGTCGTCATCCCAACCATTGTCTAGAGATAATGATTGTTCAGAGAGTTTAAGTAGTCTGCTTACTTCCTCTGGTGAGCGTCCAGTTTTTTCGGCGATTTCGGCTGACGTCGGTTCGTGTTTGCCCTCTTTACGAAGTTGGTGCGCCGCTTTACTGCACTCACGAATTTGCTTAGTCACGTGTACTGGAACACGAATCGTACGACCTTGATTCATGATGGCACGATCAATAGATTGCTGAATCCACCACACTGCATAGGTGGAAAAGCGATATCCAAGCTCTGGATCAAATTTGTCCACGGCTTGTATTAATCCGATGTTACCTTCATTAATAAGGTCGTAGAAATCGAGACCGCGATTAGAATAGCGTTTGGCAGTTCTAATAACTAAACGTAAATTCGCGTTAATTAAGCCTTGTCTCGCTTGTGTATCACCCGCACGAGCCTTGCGTGCTAGTAATTTCTCTTCTTCAGCTGTTAACAGGTTGTGGTTAGAAACCTGTTTAAAATAGCTAGTACCAATATTGGCAGCGTCTTCCCTGTTCGTTGAACTGTGGTGAGTATGCTTCTCTACTACTTTCAAAATACCCCCTTACCAACTGCTTAATTGGTTATTATTAGATTTATAAACGACATGAATTTCGTTTCCTGTCGAAATATCAAATTACTATATTTTTTTATCGAATGACAGCCCGCGTTAATGAAAATCAAACACGGCGTTAACATTTTTTTAAGCAGCTATTTAGATTAAAGACTCAATAGAAACTGAGTCAGGTGGCTGTTATAGCAGTCAGGAAAATTTATAAAATTGGATGCATATTTATCTTGTTGATAAATAAGGGTTAATATTATTGATAATGATAATTAATATTGAGGGCAATAATAAGGAGGGAATATAACGATCGCTTGTAAACCATAATGAAAATGCAAGGTTTACAATAATTCGTTAATTGACTAACTGGTCACTAATGCTTGTTCGTTCGCTTTGGGTAACGAAAAGTTCTAAAAACCTACCCTAATTTTGTATTATCTACTTTTTGTTTGTAAGGGTTTGGAGGGTTTTGTCGTATTTTTGTAAGGGCAAAAAAAATGTGACATTGTGCCCAAAATACTTTGTAAGAGAGAGAAGTGTAGGTGGTTGTTTTACAAGAATATTACATAAGTGAGTGACTTTATATAATTTATATAAATATGTAGAATATGATAAACCTATCACTTTTAGTTAAGTTATATGTCGAAACGGCACAACGACTTAAACTTTAGTCTAAGCTAACGATAGAATGCTTAGTTTCTAGTTTGGATACAGTTACAATGAATGAACAATTACAACAAAAACTCGAAGAGCTACTACTGCTCGCTAAATCACAAGGTGTTTCTATCGTAGGGGTCGTAGATATTCCAGGCGCAGAAGAATGCCATATATTTAAGAACATAGAAGCTGACTGCAAGGCAGGAACACGAAACTTAGACAGCGTGTTGATGAGTCAACATTGCACACAAGGGCAAAAAAACTGTCAATCTTGTCATCTATCAAAGTCAGGAATCTCTGATGATGGACTGGCACTCCTGTTCACTGAGTTGAATGCAAACGAACCCGCTTAATCGTGTTCAAACCCTTTCCTATAATTTATTGCGGCATATCTAGTGTTGGTTTGTCGCACTGACATGCGTACACTACGTCTTAAGGATTAAATACATACAGAAGTGCATGTATTTTTGTAAGTATTGCCACCTGGCACTCTTTAAGAACGGAAACCATGTTAGACACACAATTCGATGTTCAAATTCAAAACCATATCGACCAAAAAACGAAACCTCTGGGCGCACTTGGGCAACTCGAGACGATTGCTGCTCAGCTTGCTCGTATCCAGAGCCAAGCATCAGGCTCTTTTCCCACGTCGATAGATATCTCTTCTCCAAAAGTTATCGTTTTTGCTGGTGACCATGGCATCAGTGAGCAGGGTGTGAGTATCGCTCCGAGCGCAGTTACCCAGCAGATGGTAATGAACTTCTTAGCGGGTGGGGCGGCTATCAACTGTTTTTGCCGTGCCAATGATATTGACTTTCAAGTAGTGGATTGTGGCATGGTTGCTGCGGTTGAATCTGATTCTGACCAGTTAGTATTGAGTAGGCTTGGAGAAGGCACCAAGGATTTTTCAGCCTACCCAGCGATGACTGCGGCTCAATTGGAACAAGGACTGAACGCTGGCTCAAAGATTGCAACTCAAGCGATTAAAAACGGAACGAACGTTTTGATGTTTGGTGAGATGGGGATCGGTAATACCAGTTCAGCCTCTGCCATACTGTCAGCTTTGACACCGTTAGCTATCGAACAAAGTGTTGGTCGCGGCACAGGTATAGATGCGCAGCAATTGGCTAAGAAACAAGATCTAATTGCAACGGCACTAAATCGATTTGACCAACGCGATGTGAAAACGGTTTTGCAGCAGTTAGGTGGCTTCGAAATCGTTCATATGATTGGCGCGTTTCTAGCCGCTTATGAGCAGAAAGTACCCGTACTGGTGGATGGTTTCATCGTATCTATCGCCGCCCTTGCTGCCTGCCAAATCGAGCCAAACGTCAGAGATTATTTGATATTTGCCCACGTCTCCAACGAGTGTGCCCATCGCTTTGTTCTAGAGACACTCAATGCGACCCCGTTGCTCGATTTGTCGCTGCGTCTTGGTGAAGGAACGGGTGCAGCGTTGGCGTATCCACTTCTGAAATGTGCTGCTGAGTTCTATAACTCAATGGCGAGTTTTGAAAGCGCTGGAGTCACCGTGTGATTAATTCGGAATCAACATCAGGCTGGCGATATCAGTGGCAGCTATTCTGCCTTGCCGTGAGTTTTTTCTCTCGTCTACCGATTCCAAGTAATACGCCATATTCATCAGAACGAATGAACCGTGCTGGGCGGTATTTTGCTCTGGTCGGTCTATTGCTTGGCGCACTGTGTGGCGCCGTCTTCACTGTTGCTGACTGGATGCTACCAACCAGCGTTGCTGTCATTCTAACAATGATCTTTAGCTTACTGTTAACTGGCGCATTCCATGAGGATGGGCTAGCAGATATGGCTGATGGGATCGGCGGTGGAATGACTCAAGAAAAACGCCTGTTGATCATGAAAGATAGTCGACTTGGTACCTATGGTGTCGTCACGATTGTATCCGCCTTATTACTAAAGTATGCAGCGCTTACCGAGCTTGCTGTTGGCAAACCCCTGTTTCTAATTTTCATCATCGCCTATTCATTTAGCCGAGCGGTTGCCGCATCGTTGATATCTGCAATGCCCTATGTCTCCGACCCAGAAGGTAGCAAAAGTAAGCCACTAGCCAACACCCAAACCCAAACGGAGCTTGTGATTTTGGCAGTGTGTGGCCTTGCACCTGCTTTGCTGTTGGGGCTTGATTTCACCATCGCCTTGATAGTGACAGGTTTGATATTTCGCGTGTTTTTTACGAAGTGGCTTACAGCTCGTCTTGGTGGGTTCACCGGGGATTGTTTGGGCGCAGCTCAGCAAATTGTTGAGCTGTTAACTTACCTCCTTATGCTCGTTTTCTTAGTAAATTAATGGGGTGGTGGAATGTCGATTGAATTGGTATTGGGGGGAGCACGTTCGGGTAAGTCCCGGTTTGCTGAGCAGCGCATCAAGCAGCGTTGCGATATGCTCCCAAATGTGACTAAGCACTATATCGCCACATCGGAGCCTCTTGATGATGAAATGAGAGCGCGTATTTCTCATCATCGTCAACAAAGGGGTGACGGCTGGATCGAGTGGGAAGTACCTGTTGAGCTTGTCGATACTTTGTCCAAGTTTGATAAGTCGGATGTCGTATTAGTCGATTGCTTAACTCTTTGGCTGAATAACGTGATTTATTATTTGGGTGAGTCAGTTAACAACGATGAAATTGAGCAGGCAGTGTCGAAGCTAGCTGATGCGTTAAGTCACAGCGACGCGCACATCGTGTTGGTGTCTAACGAGGTGGGGCTTGGTGTCGTCCCCTTAGGTGAAGTCTCTCGTATGTTTGTTGACAACGCGGGTCGCATGAACCAAGAAATCGCAAAAGTTTCTGATAGCGTCACCTTAGTTGCAGCGGGATTACCTCTGGTGCTCAAGGGGAGCGAGCGATGAAAGTGAACATCTTGCTTCTTCGTCACGGTAAAGTTAACGGACCTGCCGCGCTATATGGTCATACCAATGTGCTTGTTGAGCCGAAGTTGGATAACCAAACAATCACAGCCCTGGTTTCCAAGACGCTGCGTCTTAGCAAGATTGTGAGCTCACCTTTATCGCGATGCTCTAATCTCGCCAAGCAACTGAGTTGTGAGCTTGGGATAACACTAAATATCAACCCTGACCTAGCCGAAATGAATTTTGGCAGATTTGATGGTGTGGCATTCGATTCTATGTCATCGGAGGATTGGCAGCAGCTGACACCTTTTTGGGATAGACCCGCAGAGTGTGCGCTGCAAGGCGGTGAGCGATTGGTTGATTTTCACCAACGAGTCGTTTCAGGATGGAGAAAAGTACTAAAAACCGAACAAAATACCCTAGTGGTTTGCCATGGAGGTGTGATCCGTCAAATATTGGCAGATGTCCTAGGCCTTGATTGGAGAAACCCGAAGCTCTATTCGTCATTAGCGATCGGCAACTCGACCATTACACAGATCCAATTTGATACCGACTACCCAGAAAATCTTGTGATTAAAGTTATCGGGCAGCCTGCGCAAGATTTTAACCTAATACCATAACGCGATAAGCAAAAGTACCGACAACACGAGGGAAATTCGTTGCCAAAACAGCACAGGGTTTCTCTCGGCAATAGGTAATTTACCACGCTTTTGACTTTTTGGATTGGGTACTTTTAGGTCGAAGAGAAACTCTGAGACTTCTTGATAACGTTTTTCAGGTTCAATTCTGACCGCATTTTTAAGAGCATAGTCGATCCAGTGCGGTACCTTTTGATTGATGCTCGGAGCGGGGATATAACGAAGTTTGCCTTGTGCTTTTACAGTGAGTGATTTCGCAACATCTGTACCATACGGAAAGCGCCCAGTTAGCATGAAGTAGGTCATGATGCCCAGAGAATAAATATCAGACCGAGTGGTTCCGAAGTAGCCAAGAAGATACTCGGGCGCGGTAAACAGCGCAGTGCCGGGGACCATTTGATCCATAGGCGCCATTTCCTCTAACCCTTTTACCTGTGTTGCCCCAAAGTCAATGATGGTGACGTGTTCATTCGCGTCTATCATGACGTTTTCTGGGCGCAGATCTTGATGAATCATTTCATGTCGATGCATGGTCTGCAGCCCCTTACATAGCTGACCAATTATATGCCGAATCTTGCTAAGTGGTGGGTTTGGGTTGTCTTTCACCCATTGCGCCAGTGTTATCCCTTCGACAAAAGAAGCCACACTGTAGGTATAAGAGTGACGTAAACTCGGTTTGTAGGCTTTGAGCAGGTGAGGGCTGTTTAGTCGGCTCGCTATCCAGCTTTCCATCAAAATAGATTCAACGTGTTGGGGATCATGACGACTCTCCGCGGAAGGCGTCTTTAATGCAACTTGCTCATTATTGCTGAGGTCCTTTGCCAAGAATACGTGGCTTCGGCTGGTGATTTGAAGAGGGCGAAGGATTTCAAAATTGTCGATGCAACGCCCTTCTTCAAGCTCTGGTGGCAGCGGGAGTGTAAACAGTGACTCTTTCCAATCTTGGAGTGGATTATCTGGCAGAGCCTCGATACCTAAAACGATAGCAGAGACATTATCGTGACTACCGTTTTCCAATGCTCGCTTAACCAGGACATCTGCTTTTGTCTGTTCACAAATCGACTCTTGGTTGAGGATCTCTGATATTTCGTGTTCGGTGACGTAATCATATAGCCCGTCGGTGGCCAGAAGTAATTTGTCTCCAACTGACAGCTCTATCGCAACATGCTCTATATCAACAGACGTATCCATACCAAGAGCGCGAGTGAGGTAACTCGTCGTTGGGTCGATGAAATGTTGATGGTCGTGGGTGAGTTGTTCGAAGTCATTATTGCTTTGGCAATAAACCCGCGAATCACCGCAATGAAACACATAGGCAGTGTGGGATTTGATAATGACAGCGCTGGCGGTGCATACATAGCCCTCGTTGAAATCAAACCGATATTCGCTATTTTTGGTTTGTGCGAACAGCCAATGGTTTATCGATTTTAATACACGCGTTGCCGAGTTCTTTACCGACCAAGCATCTGAGGTGGCGTAATAGTCTTTGATGAATCCAGTGACCGTTGCCTCACTGGCAACTTGGCTCACTGAACTTGAGCTGATGCCGTCGCAGATAATGGCAGCAAGCCCTTTACTTTCCAGCTCTAGATTAGATGGAATAAAGCATCCGATAGCGTCTTGATTAACAGGCTTCCGTCCCGCGACGGAAGCCTGACTAACGCTCACTTTGAGTTTGCGTTGCACAGTAATTAATCCGAGCTAATTAGTTGGCTGTGCTTTTAGAAAGCGACATTTTACGCTCTGGGTTGGTACGGACGTGTGTTAGGTAAAGCGGAAGACCAACCATCAAGAAACCACCAACTAAGTTACCTAATGCTGTTGGGATTTCGTTCCAGATCATGTAATCCATAATCGTGAACTCACCACCCATGATCATTGAGAATGGGAATAGGAACATATTAACGATCGAGTGCTCAAAGCCCATAAAGAAGAACAGCATAATTGGCATCCACATTGCCATCATTTTGCCACTTGCAGACGTCGAGATCATCGCGCCAACGACACCCATAGAGACCATCCAGTTACATAGCATGCCGCGAATGAAAATAGTAAACCAACCCGCGGTGCCATGCTCTTGATAGCCTAAGGTACGTGACTCACCTATGGTGCTTACTTTCGCAGCGAGCGAGCCGCCATCAGTGTTATATCCGTAGGTCAGAATAAACGAAGCGAAGAAAGCGACGGTCAGCGCGCCAGCAAAGTTGCCAACGAAGACGAGTCCCCAGTTTCGGAAAAGCTGGTCCATGGTACAACCGCGTCGTTTATCTATTACTGCAAGAGGAACGAGCGTGAACACGCCAGTAAGAAGGTCAAACTTCATTAAATAGAGCATGATAAAGCCGACAGGGAAAAGAATGGATCCAATTAAAGGGCTACCTGTCTTCACGATGACCGTGATAGCAAAAAAGGCAGCAAGTGCCAAAATTGCACCCGCCATGAAGGCTCGTACTAGAGTATCTTTTGTCGACATAAAGACTTTTTGCTCTCCAGCATCGACCATTTTTGTTACGAACTCTTTAGGTTCTACATATGACATACTTTCTCTCCTTAGAATAAAAGTCATTATCGTTTTAGCGAGTTTCGTGCCATGTCGATAAAGTTGTTAATAATCAGTGCCTTGAAATATTTTGATACATCCTGTCAGTTAGTAAGTCATTGATTATGATGCAAGGTGCACAACTCAGGTGCGCTCCAATGTACCTCTAAAGTGGTATTTGGAGGTTGTTCTTGAGAAGTTGTTGAATTAGAAGTCATTGATTTTTATCTGGTCTAGCCCCATGTTATCGGTATAGATGGTTTGTCCATCAGTCTTTTCGCCAATCTATTACGCTTGAGTGGCGACTACAGAATTAGGGAAAGCATATGAAAAACGCGGTTTGGGATTTATCTATTGCCTACAAAGGATTGAATGACCCAAAAGTCGAGCAAGACATCGAGCTTATCCAACGCTCTATCTCTCTTCTTAACCTTCACAAAGACGAGCGCCAACATGTTGTCGCGATGCAAAATGCGATACAGACTATGGAAGCGGCTGGTACCTTGTTAGCGACGGTGCACACACTCGCCAACTGCTACGCTTCGACCAATGCTCAAAACTCACAAGCAAAGCAACTGATTGGTCGTATTGCCCAGCTTAGTTCTGAGCTTGAACAGGCATTCAGTCCTTATGAGGACACGCTGTCTTTTGCGGATGTTTCGTTCATAGAGCAAGTGCTAGACCATGACAATCCGTCAGTTGCAGGGCAGGGGTTTCAAATTGAGTTGTTGCAGCGTAAGGCGCAAACACAGCTTTCAATTGGTGAAGAGCAGCTTTTGTCAGCCATGCAAGTTGATGGTCGAGACGCGTGGGGTCGTTTATATGACAACATCACGGGTTCATTATTGATCGACATTGAAAGCGAAGATGGCATCGAGCAAGTGGGCTTTTCAACCGCCGCGAGTCTTCTTTATGGTGGAGAGTTCACCAAACAAGAAGCCGCTTGGAAGGGCATTCAAGCAGCAATGAGAGCGAATGAGACTTCGTTTGCGGCGATTGTGAATGCTTTAGCGGGTTGGCGACACAATGAAGGCAAAAAGCGCTCACTACAGCAAGAAGAGCACTTTTTGGACTCAAGCCTGCGTGCAAACCGAATCCAGCGCGATACCTTAGATGCCATGATGAATGTGGCAAAGACTAACAAGCATATAGGGCAAAAAGCGGGACGCTTAATGGCTAAGGTTCACGGTTTGGAGAGCATGACTCCGTGGAATCACCTCGCTGCGATGCCGCCAATGAACAACAGTGAGGCCAAAGTTTACGAGTTTGCTGAAGGTATTGACGCCATCAAACAGGCTTTCGAGCAGGTGAACCCAGAAATGGCAGAGTTTGTACAAACCATGGTTGATAATGGCTGGATAGATGCAGCGCCTTCTGAGAACCGCCGTTTAGGCGCTTATTGTACCAAACTCGCTGCGACGCGAACGCCACTTGTGTTTATGACGTGGGGCGGGAGTCGTTCGGATCTGCTGACTTTGGCTCATGAGTTGGGGCATGCTTTCCACAACTGGGTAATGCGCGACTTGCCGCTGTGCCGAACTGAATACCCAATGACGTTAGCGGAGACTGCATCTATCTTTGCAGAAAACATTGTCCGAGACTTCCTGTTAGAGCAAGCTCAAACACCGGAAGAAAAGTTAGAGATGCTGTGGGAAGAACTGTCTTCAGCGTATGCGTTAACGATCAACATTCCAGTCCGATTCGAGTTTGAAAAAGCCTTCTATGAGGCGCGCAAAGAAAGCGAGTTGGATGCGAGCCAGTTGTGTGACTTGATGTCGACCACATGGGCTGACTGGTATGGGGATTCCATGAAGGGAACCGACCCGTATTTTTGGGCTAGTAAACTTCACTTTAGTATCTCTGAGTTAAGCTTCTATAACTATCCGTACCTGTTCGGCTACTTGTTTAGCCAAGGCGTTTATGCTCAACGTGAGCAAAAAGGTGAGCAGTTCTATGCTGATTACGTTGCTCTGTTGCGTGATACTGGCTCGTATTTAGCTGAGGATGTCGTGGTCAAGCATATGAATAAAGACCTGACCGAAGCGACGTTTTGGCAAGAGAGTATGGAGAGACTGTCAGACAAACTCGATGAGTTTGAGAACCTATTCAATCAATTGAGTAGTTAGGATTTTCGCCTCTCTGGGTCGTGAGAAATCATGACCCAGAGAAGGGTGTCAGAGCGCCAAAGTTGGGGGTTTTTCAACCAGATTGGAGTTTTTATCTCAAAGAAGCGCGACTTACTTCGATAAACGCGATCATATCCGTATAATTTTCTGTCTTGTTTCATTACCATACCGCTGTTAGATAGGGAGCAGCGCATGACGAAATCGTTTTTTCGCCAATCATTTCTGAAAGATACTTTAGAAACCGAAACTGAATTCACCGCAACATCAATAACCACACCAGACGGTGTGAAGTTAGATCATCGCTACCGTGGCGTTCTTGAAGTCACGCCGAGTCACATGGACGAGGACAGCGAGCACATCATCATTTCTTGTGGCATCCACGGCGATGAAACCGCGCCCATGGAACTGGTTGATAAAATGGTCGATGACATCGCATCGGGCTTTTTGAAGCTTAAGGCGCGCTGTCTTTTTATTATTGCTCATCCTGAGGCGACCAACCGCCATACTCGTTTTATCGATGAAAACCTTAATCGACTATTTGGTAACAAAGAGCGTGCGGTTAATCGAGAGGTGGCGATAGCAAAACATCTCAAGCAACTTGTAGAGGCTTTCTATCAAGATACGGCAGTAGCGCGTCGCTGGCACCTTGACCTTCACTGTGCGATTCGTGAGTCTAAGCACTACTCATTTGTTGTGAGCCCTAAAACGCGCCACGCAGTTCGTAGCAAAGCATTATTTGACTATGTAGCAAGCGCTCATATGGATGCTGTTTTGCTCTCTAACGCTCCTTCAAGCACGTTTAGTTGGTTCTCTGCAGAAAACTACGGCGCTCAAGCATTAACTATGGAACTTGGTCGTGTGGCAAGAATTGGTGAGAACGAACTAGAGAAACTGCTTGCCTTTGACTTAGCAACGCGCGATTTGCTTGCAGCGGAACAGCCAGAGCACCTAGCAAAAGCACCAATCATGTATCGCGTCTCTCGCACGATTGTGCGTCATCACGATGACTTCGACTTCCTATTTGATGATAACGTTGAGAACTTCACCGAGTTTAAACATGGTGAAGTTTTTGGTCACGATGGTGATAAACCTCTAATGGCGAAGAATGATCACGAGGCGATCGTATTCCCAAATCGTAAAGTTACGATTGGTCAACGGGCTGCACTTATGGTGGTTAATGTCGCAACTCGCTATGAGGATGACCAGCTGGTCTACGATTAATCGAAAAGCAGTGGCGTTCTCTCGCGCTGCTGTTATGCTTCTCTAATGGAATTCAATCAGTTACTGAATCAAAACCAGAGACGCTGGCACACGCTTATGCTCGTGATGTTTGGCGTCTTAATAGGTTGCGCTTTTCTTCATCTCTCCGTGGGTGAGATATTCATCAATCCTTTCTCACCGCAAACTGCACTCGAGTCTCGGCTTCTTTACGACTTGCGTTTACCAAGGTTACTCGCAGCGGCTGCAATTGGCGCGGCGCTCGCTCTTTCGGGGGCATCTTTGCAAGTGCTGTTAGGTAACGTCCTTGCCGAGCCTGGTGTACTTGGTATTTCGGGAGGGGCAAGTCTAGGTATGGTATTGATCCTATTCGCCTTTCCCGCCGCCGCAACTCCGCTAGGGTTTATGCTGGCTGGCGTGGCAGGTGCGTTAGGCTTTACTTTAATTTTGGTGTCGATGGCGAGAACCCTCAGGTTGACAACGACACGTTTGCTGCTGGTGGGCGTGGCGCTTGGAATACTATCGGGAGCAGTAGTTACTTGGGCGTTTTACTTTAGTGATGATTTGAGTATTCGCCAGCTCATGTACTGGCTAATGGGAAGCGTCGGGGGCGTCAGTTGGTATCAACATATTCTCACTCTGGTGATGATACCCGTTGGAATTTGGCTGTGTCTGAAGGGGACGATACTCGATAAACTCATGGTTGGCGAGATCCATGCTAAACAGCTTGGCGTCGATGTTATGCGCATACGGTGGCAACTGATTTTAGCGGTTTCATTGCTCGTAGGCGGCTCCGTTGCTCTTGGCGGTGTGATTAGTTTTGTTGGTCTTGTTGTGCCACACTTGCTTCGTTTGTCTTTTGGAACAGAGAATCGTTATTTGCTGCCGCTGTCTGCATTGACGGGCGCAGCACTTCTAGTTGTTTCAGATATCTTGGCGCGCACTGTTCTTGATTCAGCTGAACTCCCTGTTGGCGTTATGACGACGACTATCGGTGCGCCAGTGTTTATATGGATGCTATTAAGAAGCCATGATACAAGCTCATAACTTATCGGTTGGAACTCGCTTATTACCCGTTAGCCTCTCATTACCCGAAGGGAAGCTTACTCACATCATTGGTCCGAATGGCAGCGGAAAAAGTACCTTGCTCGCTGCGTTATCCGGTGTGATGAGCTATCAAGGCTCCATTAAAGTGGGCGACCTGGATTTGGCTCAAATGTCACTCCCCGATATCGCTTTACTGCGTGCTTATCTTGCTCAGTCCGCTCGACCTGCGTTTAACATGCCCGTTTACCAGTTTCTGTCGTTGTCGATCCCCAGCAATAAGCAGTGTTCAGATGAGATTCTCAATCAAGCGATAGCGGAGATCACTGAGCTACTTAATATAAATACTATGTTGTCTAGAACGGTCCATCACTTGTCGGGTGGTGAGTGGCAACGTGTTCGGCTAGCCGCATGTTGTTTACAGATTTGGCGTCCGATCAACCCTCTGGCTCGAGTTCTGATTCTAGATGAACCAGCAGCACCATTGGATATTGGTCAAGAGAAATACTTAAATGAGCTGATAGATATCGTAACTTGCCAAGGGACATCGGTCATTGTGGCGAATCATGACCTTAATACCACACTAAGACGTGCCGATTACGTAGTCCTACTCGCAAATGGGGTAATGGAGGCTGTAGGGACGAGCGAAGAAGTGCTGACGGAAGAGAACATAAGCTCGGTTTACAAGACCACAGTTAAAAAGATTGAGTTTGAAGGAAAACCCTTGCTTATCTTCAATGAGTAGAAATGAAAAACGGTCTCTAATATAGAGACCGTTTTGCTATTTTTTGTTTAGCTGACTCGCTGAATGCAGCTTAACTCACTCTAGCAATTAAACCAGTGGAGAAAGATCAGCAGGGCGGTAGTAGACCGACTTCAAAACCTTACCTTTGCGAATAGTCTTCGCTTCAGACACAAAGTCTTCTGCACACTTCGCGATGATGTACTCACCCTTTGTCACCGCCATTAGTTTGATACCTTGCTCAGCGTAGTGCGCTTCTGTTTCTTGGTATTCGCTTTCGTTACGGCATACTTTACTCATGTTGCTAGAGTGAATCTCATCCCAGCATTTGATGAAGTCGATATCGCGGTTGGCAGCTACGTGCAAAAGCAGTTCAATTAGATAGCTAATTGCAACGTTATCTTCGACTTTGCTATCGCCTAGGTGAACCAAACGACCCATCAAAACATAGACTGAATCGATGATAGCGTCCGCTTGTTCTACTTTACTGTCCGCTTCTGCCAGTTCGGTCATTTCTTCGATAGCCAGTGAGCTGTGTAGAGTGTCAGCGGCATCATCTAGCGACTCTGCATCATTCACAGGCAAATCAAATGTAGTACGGAACTCAGTAATGTCGCGGTATAGGTGATCGAAGATCGGTTGGGTAAGTTTGGTTAGTTTCATCGATTTTGCTGTTTGATAATTGGTGACAAGATCCTATCAGAGCGGGAAGCCATTCGCTACACCGATGAGCATTTTCTTGGCGTTAGGATATTGAACTACACTGATTAGCGATGTCAGATATTGTTTTAAAGTCGGAATACGGTTAACATTTCTAAACAATTCAAGTGGTTGAGTGGTTATTAGCTCACTATTGATACGAATATTGATGAGATGAGCGGTTTTAGGGCTAACCATCTTATTCCCAGTTTCAAAAGGTACACGTACTTTTTGGAAAACGACGTTTCGGATTAGGGTCCCGAGTCGTCGTATTTAAAGGCCACCTTTCGAGGTGGCCTTTTAACCTTCTTGGAACTCTTGATAAAAGCTATCAAAATTTCCCCACATCTCCAGTAGCTGCCCAACGTATTTAGCATCGATAAACTTACTATCTATATGATCGTTATCTTCCAAAAGAACAAGGTAGTGCAGTGTGACTTCTTTTGCTCGAGGGATCTTGTCCCATACTTCAAGTACATGTGATGAAGATGGGGCTTGGTAACTCGCCAACTCAACACCGTTGTCACCGATATTAGTAAAAATAGTGAGCGCTAGACTCATTGGTTGTTCTTATTAATGGCTATTAATGATTTGTGAAGATTATCAATTGAACTGGCGTTAGGGAAGGAAAGGAATGTAAGAGTTCCGTCTGCACCCTGAAGCCAGATAGATAATTCCCACAATTAATCGAAATTACTTTGTTTGCTCGATGACAGTTTGCTGTGAAGCGGGTTGACTGTGATTGTACTGGTCGACGACGTCATAAATAATCACGTAGCTAACCAAAAGGCAAAGCGGAATAAACTTGATCCAAGGTTTCATAATGATGCTCATAGTCGGATAGATGCTACTACCTTAGCAGTGGCTTTGCCTATTGAGTATCTACATTATCGCAACCTAATATTGACGCTATCTATTGCAAGTAGAAGATAAACGCAACTATGACGGATCGTGCCTAGGAGAATAAGTAAGGGAACAATCGTTTTCGCTCGTGTTCGTCGAGTTCACTGACACGTGCAATGTTGTTGTCAGGGATCGCCTCTGGATCGGGATAGTGTTTAAGTACTCGCTCCATACTTTCTTCGCGAATAAGGTGGAAAATGGGGTATGGTGAACGGTTGGTGAGGTTTTCTGGATCCTCAGGTTCAGCACCACCAAAACAGTAGTTAGGATGGAAGGTCGCGACTTGATAAATGCCTTCCCAGCCATTTTGTTTTATCAACGCCTCAACCCAGTCGATGAAGAAGTTGTAATCGACAAAATCATGCAGCATCTTAGGCACGACAACTAATGTGGTTTCTAGATCTCGCGCATCTGTTTGCTCTAGCAGCATCAGTTCACTAAGAATGTCTTCTAGTAACCCTTCCTCTTTGTCTGCAAGGCTAACAAAGGTCTTAATTTGCTTATTGCGTTCAGGTTTGGCGGCGAAAGGGCATAGGTTTAACCCGATCACGACCTCTTTTAACCATTGCTGAACTTGTTGCTCGATCTTTACTACTTCTTCACGTAACGACATAACACTTACCACTCTTAACACTATGGCAATTATATGCTGCTAAGCGGTCGATAGCGAACGTTTCTCGCGGCTGGCGCCATGATCAAGCGTGCTTGATGGGCTTCTCTGAGAGCGTATTACGTTGATCGACTTGATATAACTTGTAGCAGAGCCCGAACAATGCGGCGTAGAGTAAAGCACCTCCCTCAACGACGCTTGGCCAGCGACCGACTTGCCAGCAATAGAGTAGGAAAAATCCGCCTAAGCTTCCGCCGATATAGTAGTGGACCAAGTAAAGCGCTGTTGCTGTCGCTTTCGCATGTGTCGCCTTTTGGCTTACCCATGCATAAGCGAGGGTGTGAGTAAAGAATGCACCACCACTAATGAGGAGTAACCCTAACAACATGGCAGGAATGGATTCAAATAAAGCGACCAGCATACCCAGCATGCTTAATAATGTACCCAATACCATCCCAGGAATAGGTGGATATCGCTTGCGCCAGTTTGCGCTAAGTTTTGATGATAGCGTTCCGGCCAAATAGCACAGAAAAATCAGTGAACTTAGGGCGATAGGAAGGTTGTGTGGCGCTTCAACTAAGCGAAATCCCATAACTGAATATAGGTTAACGAACAAAGCGAAGTTGATGCCTCCAATCAGCATGGCTATCCATACCGTAGGATTAGAGATATGAGCGACTAGACTTCGATTGTGATGATAGAAAAGCCCTCTGGTCGGCTTAAAGTGCTGCTGTTTTGGTAGTATCGCGACGACAATTAACGCCGACGCTAAGGTAAACGTAGCGATAACAAACACCGCGGTTTTCCAGTCAAAGTAGCCGGTTAACATACCGCCAGCGACTCGTCCGGCAATACCACCAAGGGAGTTTGCTGCGATGTAACCGCCAATTGCTTTGGTGAAGGCGTCGGGTGAGAGTTCTTCTACCATGTAGGCAACGGCGACTGACGCAAATGCCGCTAGAGCGACCCCCATTGCCGCTCTCAAAAAGACAATCGCAGTCAGGCTTTCAGTCAGCATCATCGCATAACCGATGATAGGCAGAGCCAGCAATCCCCCTAGCATTACTGAGCGACGCCCGATACTTTCAGAGGTGATTGCCCAAGGCACAAGACACAATGATAGTGCGAGCGTAGAGGCTGCGAATACCCAGTTGATCTCGGTTTCAGACACACCGAAATGAACACTCAATTGAGGTAAAATTGGCTGGAAAATATACAGATTGCAAAACACCAGAAACGAACCTAAAGCGAGTGCGAGAGTAATTCGTCGATATTGAGGGGAGTGCAATTCAATCACGGTGAAGCCTTACTGCTAAATGGTGAACTATGTGATCAAATTAGCATTGCAGTTTGGATTAATGAAATATATTAAAAATATGGTTTGAATATATTTTATCAATAATGGACGTTAAGCAGCTCACGCATTTCCTCGCCGTTGTCGATCATCAGAACTTTACCCGCGCTGCGCAAGCCGTGATGATTGCGCAACCTGCACTGAGTATTTCAATTCGCAAGTTCGAGCAGCAACTCGGTATTCAATTATTTACCCGACTCGACAAACAAGTTCGCCTGACCCAAGAAGGTAGAGCGCTTGAACCACATGCAAGAAAGATCTTGCAGCAGGTCGAAGATGCGAAGCTTGCAGTGGATGAGATGAAGGGACTCTTGAAAGGTGAAGTACGCCTAGGCACACCCAGTATGATGGGGTCGTACTTTTTCCCAGAGATAGTGATGGCATTTAAGACGGCTTATCCTCATCTTAAAATGACGGTTGTCGAAGCGGGCACGCAAGATATACGCAGAATGCTACTCAGTGGTGAGATTGACCTCGGGGTGATTAGAAACAAAGAGGTGCCTGATGATTTAGAAGTTGATCAGATATTTCGTTCCGAAATGGTGGCTGTCGTCAGCCAACATCATGCCTTTGCTCAAAGAGATTCGTTGGATTTTGATGAGTTTTTTGACGAAGAACTGGTGATGTTTAAGCCAGGTTATTTCCATCGAGACTTTATTGATGAAGAGTGTAAAAGAAGACAAATAGAAGCAAAGTTCTCTTTTGAAACCAATTTACTACCCATGATTCTCTCGATTGTAAAACATGAGTACGCGATTACCGCTTTGCTGGAACTGGTCACCGAGCATGAACCCGAAACTCGCGGTATTTCATTTGAGCCGCCAGTTTTTGTCGACTTGGCGCTAGCGTGGCGAAAAGACGGTTATTTGTCTCGCGCCGACCGAAGCTTTATCGACTTTATTAAAAAGCAGATGTAGCGCAGAGCTGTTGGGGTGTTAGTCGTCGTAAAGCGGGTTCGATTGATGTCACCTGATAGCGATTGAGTTCATTGGCGTGACCTTGGTCTGTAACTAATCCAACTAACGTCGTTTTCGCTCCTATTAAGCTAAGAACTGGGGTTCCAGAGACAATCTCACTCAGCTCATCGCATTCGGTTAGCCAAAGCTTCCCATTGCTTTCGGAATCTAATAAGCACGTCTCAACAGACAGTACATCGCGTGCTGTATCTAGAACAGCGATTTGAACGGGCTCAGCGTCCCATTTCTTGCTTGCCATATTGATTAAGGTTGGCAGGTTCTGGTGGCAGCCTAACTCAGCGTCTACTTCTATAATAGCCCAGTCTTCTTCTGCGCTGACGTTAGATAGCTTCTGATGATCCGTGGTTACGGATACAACAGATGCGTAGGTGTACCTGTCATCCTGAGAAAACAGCGGCGTAAGCCTTAGGTGTCGCAATGGGTAGAATGTTGAGTCTGAGCTTGAAAACACACAATGAGCGGGCACGAGTAAGGTTTGATTGCCTACCTGTGTCGCCAAGCAGTTTAATGCTGGGTACTCGGCCTCTGTGAGCTGTAGGTTGTAGAGCCGCTGATTGGTAATTCTTGCTTCGTCGAGAGGGAGGGTTGCGTTTGCTGTCTTGCTTATTAGTAGCGCCGATATGAGGGCAGTGAAGGTGACGACTAAGCGTCCGTAAAAGCAGTTTGGCATAGTGCGCCCCCATCTCAGTTAAGGATAACTATCACGTGATAGGGGCAGTATAGGAAATAAAGCGTTAATTGCTGTTATACATACGCTCAAAGTTTTTTGGGTTCCAGCCGATCATATAGCGGTCACCAATTTTAAGAACAGGCAATGAGCGAGCGCCGATAGCGTCAAGCTCTTTTCTGCCACGCTGCATCTTGGCGTTAGTGAGGCGATATTTATAGCCTTTGCTATCAAGATAGCGCTGTGCATCTTTGCAATGCGGGCATTTGTCTTTTACATAGAGAACAAGTCGTTTCATGTTGATCGCACTGTAATGAATAAGTGGCCGTATGGTACGTAGTTAACTCTAGAACCTCAAGCCACTTTCGATCTCAATGGTTTTAATCAAGAACCATTTTTCGCTAAGTTTTGCAGTCTATGGTGTTTGGCGGCTTGAATGGTCTGAGGTACGAGTGACATCACGATCATACCCATCATTAGCGCGTATTGGGTTTGTGTAAACGACTCACCAAGCAGAACAATACCGCAAAGGATACCTGCAATAGGATTAGCGATACCACCAAAGGTGAAATCAACCACACTCATGCGTTGCAGCAACCAAACGTACATCCCATAGCTCAGTGCTGTGTTCAGACCGACAACCCAAAGCAGACCAATGAGGTTTTGTGTTGAGAAGTTAGCTACCACCGATTGATAAACCTGTGGCTCAAACGATGCATGAACGCCTGATACCAAGCCCAGTACGGCACCGCCTAAAATCAGCTGCCAAGTGAGAATGGTCCACCAGTGAATACGACTGCCTAATGCCTTAGTAATTCCGCTGCCCGCTACGATACACATTATGGCGGCGAGCATAGCCCCTAAGCCAATAGGATTGAGCGAAATAGTACCCGGTGAAAACAAGAAGAACGCAAACAATACTAGCGCCAATCCACTTAGCGTTTGCACCCAACTTGGACGCTTTTTATTGACTAACCATTGGTACAACATAGCGAATACAGGAACAGACACCATACCGACGCCGGATATGGTAGAAGGTAGAGTCTGCGCCATAACGAAGATGAGACCGAAGAAGGTCGCAATGTTGACCGTTCCTAAGATGAACAAGACTTGCCATTCACCTTTTTTAGGCAACGACGGTTTAACTAATAGCAATAGCAAGCCCGCCGGAAGTGCTCGGAGCGCTCCCAGTAGGATTGGTGGCCAGTCTGGAAGCGTGAACTTCGTGACGGCGTAGGTTGTGCCCCAGAAAAATGCAGGGATCATTGCTAGAAGTATATTCATGTCATTTATCTTTACGTTAAGATATCTGCCGCCACTTTAACGATCTTTGGGCTGCCTGTAAAGTATCTTTATGTTAAGCTAGTTTGAACAGACATAAGACAGTGGGAAAACATCGAAATGGATGCGATTGATCGAGTGGTCGAGCAGTGGGCAAAACAGAAGCCAGAGCTGGATACAGACCCAATGGCGATGATGGGACGACTCATGCGGATCGCTAAGTACATGGAAACGAAAGTTGCTGATTTGCATAAGAAGTATGACCTAAAACTCGGAGAGTTTGACGTACTTGCGACACTGCGTCGTAGCGGTAAACCTTATCGATTAACACCATCTGAACTTATTGACACTATGATGTTGACCTCGGGTGCAATGACAAACCGTCTTGATAAGCTTGAAACTAAGGGGCTTATTTTGCGCGAGCACAGCAAAGAGGACCGTCGTAGCGTTACCGTGCAACTCACAAAAGATGGACTCATACTGATTGATAAGTTGATTGAAGAGCATGCGGATGTGCAAAAAAGTCTCGTTAAATCTATGACGTCTGCACAAAAAAAGCAGGCAAATCAGTTGCTGAAGGTGTGGTTAAGTCAATACGAGTAGTTTAGGTCAATAGAATTAATGGTTGTGCCTCGTTTCCTAGAATAGCGCTCGCACCTGTCTAGGAAACGAAGAAGTACATCCGTTATGCGGCTAGCTCATCACTAAATAGATCGGCAGCGGCAATACCTATTAATGCGCAGCGTTCGTCAGCATCGGAGAGATCCCCACTCACGCCAATTGCACCGATCACCTGTTGCTCTTTGTCCCGAATGAGCAAACCTCCTGGTACTGGTACCATATTTCCATGTGCCAATACATTAACTGCTGAAATAAACGCAGGTCTTGCATCGGCATCTTGTGCTAATTTCCTAGACGAGCAACCAAGCGCTAGCGCTCCCCATGCCTTTGCGATGGCAATATCGGGTCTCATCATACTCGAACCATCTTGGCGCTGAAGAGAGATGAGCTTGCCACCGCTATCGAGAACCGCTGCAGTTAACGGCGCGCATTCGTCGGTTTTTCCTGCCTGGAAGGTGGCGTTAATAATAGTAAGTGCTTGGTTAAGAGTTAAACTTCCCATGTTGTTTCCTCGTCGTCTAGTCGCTTGCGCTAAATCTTCTAGGAGGATTAGCCAACGTTGTTTACGTTGGCTAAACGGCAAAACCTAAAGAAGGGAATAGCTTGGAAGGGTCAGGAAGCTAGCAAACTGTTTCGATGTAGACAGCTCGTAGAAAAGGTCAGCGGTTTCGTCAAAGCGTCCAGCAAAGTAACGAGTATCACCCACTTCCTGTTGAATAGTACTAAGCTCTTCGTAGAGCCAAGTGTGAAAGAGTTCGGCAGTAAATACCTGACCGTCATCGAGCGTGACACCATGATGTATCCACTGCCAGATATTGGCTCGAGAGATCTCTGCCGTTGCGGCATCTTCCATCAATCCGTAAATAGGCACGCAGCCGTAACCTTGGATCCATGCTTCAATGTAGTAAAGCGCGATACGTATGTTCTTGCGAACGCCGGCTTCATCGCGAGTTCCATTACATGGTTTTAGCAGGGTTTCAGCAGTAATCTCAGTGTCCGGACTAACAAAGTCGAGCTGATTCGTTTTGCCACCAAGATGCTTATCAAAGGTAGACATTGCCAAGTCGACAAGTGCAGGGTGCGCGACCCAAGTGCCGTCATGACCGTTTTGGGACTCACGTTGCTTGTCTTCAATAACTTTTGCTGTAACGCGTGCCATTTCTTGCGGATCTTTTGCTGGGATGAACGCAGACATGCCACCCATCGCCAGTGCACCTCGAGCGTGGCACGTTTTAACCAGAAGTTGGCTGTACGCATTGAGGAAAGCTTTATCCATGCCAATACCGTGGCGGTCGGGCAGGATACGATCTTTATGATTCCTTAGGGTTTTGATGTAGCTAAAGATGTAATCCCAACGACCGCAGTTCATGGCAACAATATGGTCTTTCATTGCATACAGGATTTCATCCATTTGAAATACAGCGGGTAATGTCTCGATGAGTACAGTCGCTCGAATCGTCCCTGTTGGTACACTAAAGTAGTTTTCGGTGAAGGAGAATACATCATCCCACCACTTAGCCTCTTCCATACTCTCTAGCTTTGGAATGTAGTAATAAACACCGAGTCCACTTTCTGCACGTGATTGGTAGTTATGGAAGAAATACAGCGCGAAGTCCATCAAACACCCAGCGATAGGCTGGCCATTAAAAAGAATCGATTTTTCAGGTAGGTGAAGACCCCTTGGACGAGCGATAAGCAGTGCTGGGTTTGCATTCAGCGTATAGTGCTTGTCTTTGTTTTCATCGTAATGGCTGATAGTACCTTGATTGGCATCTCTTAGGTTTATTTGACCATCAACCATATTGCTCCAGGTCGGCGCAGATGCGTCTTCGAAACAACACATGAATACTTTAGCGCCAGAGTTTAGTGCGTTTATCACCATTTTACGGTCTACGGGACCGGTAATCTCAACACGGCGATCGAGCAACGGCTCTGGAATCGGGCGTACTCGCCAGTTTTTGTCGTCCCGAATTGATTGCGTATCTGTGCGAAAGTCAGGTAATTCTCCAGCATCAAAAGCGGCTTGTTTGATTTCTCTCTGCTTTAACAACGCGTCTCTTCGGCTGCTGAATTGATTGACTAGCGCATTGAGGAAAGTCAACGCCTCTTTGCTTAATATTGATTCGTAGTCACTGTTGCATATCGAGCCGATGATGTTCAATTGATTCGCCGATGCGATTTTCGTTCCTTCGATTACGGTCATTACCTGTCTCCTTTACACAATATTTTTATTTTTTGTATACAAAACTGTATTGCATATCTACTTATATGAGAAAAAACACAAATGATCAAAGACTATTTATCATTATTTTAACGAAGAGAAATATGGAAATTATTTTTACGTAAAGATAGTTTATGTAAAGTATTTATTTTCAGTGTTTATGGGGTTAGTGGTTGCTTAGTGTATCTACTCTATGTGAATAAAATGTGAAATTATTGCTTGCCAATGCTCCATTTTGGTTCATAGTACACAAAGTGATCGAAAATTGTACACAATCCAGTGGAGGGGTTGGAATGGCAAGAATGAAAGCAATAGAAGCAGCAGTAGCGGTACTAAAAAAAGAAGGGGTGCACATTGCGTTTGGTGTCCCAGGAGCGGCAATCAATCCTATGTATGCGGCAATGAAAGCATTAGGTGGCATTGAGCATGTACTTGCTCGTCACGTCGAGGGTGCTTCTCATATGGCAGAAGGGTTTACACGCACAGAACAAGATAGCATTGGAGTATGTATAGGAACATCGGGTCCTGCTGGTACGGATATGATCACTGGCCTTTATTCCGCATCGGCGGACTCGATCCCTATTTTATGTATTACAGGCCAAGCGCCGCGAGCTCGTCTTCATAAAGAAGATTTTCAAGCGGTTGATATAGAGTCAATTGCCAAGCCTGTCACTAAATGGGCTACGACCGTATTAGAACCCGCTCAAGTACCGCGTGCGTTTCAAAAGGCGTTTCATATCATGCGCTCGGGACGTCCGGGTCCAGTATTGATTGATTTGCCACTCGATGTGCAGTTGGCAGAAATTGAGTTTGATATTGATACTTACGAACCCTTGGATGCTTATAAGCCGTCAGCAAGTCGTGAGCAAATAGAGAAAGCGCTCGATATGATGAGTGCTTCAGAAAAGCCGGTCATTGTTTCTGGTGGTGGTGTCATTAACGCAGGGGCTTCTGACTTGCTTCAGCAGTTTGCGGAAATCACTGGGGTACCCGTTATCCCGACTTTGATGGGGTGGGGTTCTATTCCTGACGACCACGAGCTAATGGCTGGCATGGTAGGTCTGCAAACGGCGCACCGCTATGGTAACGAAACCTTACTTGATTCCGACTTTGTATTTGGTGTCGGAAATCGATTCGCTAATCGACACACTGGTTCGCTCGACGTCTATACCCAAGGTCGAAAGTTCGTTCATATTGATATTGAACCCACACAGATTGGCCGAGTGTTCTGCCCTGATCTTGGCATTGTTTCAGATGCTAAAGCGGCATTAGAGCTAATGGTAGAAGTCGCGAAAGAGCGAGTGGCGAAAGATTTGCTACCAGATCGTGCTCATTGGGTAGGCACATGTCAGCAACGCAAAGCAACCATGCTTCGCAAAACCCACTTCACCGACACCCCGATTAAACCAATGCGCGTCTATGAAGAAATGAACAAGGCATTTGGTCCGGAGACATGCTATGTCAGCACGATTGGGCTATCGCAAATCGCGGCGGCTCAGTTCCTCCATGTCTATAAACCAAGACATTGGATTAACTGCGGACAGGCAGGTCCATTAGGTTGGACGATACCTGCAGCACTGGGTGTGAAAGTCGCCGACCCACAACGTGATGTTGTGGCCATCTCTGGTGACTACGACTTCCAATTCATGATTGAAGAGTTGGCGGTTGGGGCTCAGTTCAACCTTCCTTACATACACGTGGTCGTGAATAACTCTTACCTTGGTCTCATTCGCCAAGCCCAGCGCCAATTTGACATTGATTACTGCGTGCAATTGGCATTTGAAAACCAGAATTCGCCGGAGGTTGAAGGCTATGGCGTCGACCATGTGAAGGTCGTTGAAGGTTTGGGTTGTAAGGCGATTCGCGTTACCGATCCTTCCAATATTCAAAGTGCGTTTTCTGAGGCGCGAGCATTGATGGCGGCGCACAGAGTGCCCGTCGTGGTTGAAGTGATTCTGGAGCGCGTGACCAATATATCCATGGGTACTGAGATCAATGCCATTAATGAATTTGAGCCGCTCGCAGACACTGATGGTGATGCACCGACGGCGATGGCACACCTTAACTCACAACAGCAATAGCACTTACGACAGCAATAGTGTTTTCAACTTAAGGTTATCAAGGAGAGTCAAATGCCAAAATTCGCCGCCAATTTGTCGATGCTGTTTACCGAATTCGACTTTTTAGAACGTTTTGAACAAGCCGCGCAGGCTGGATTTCAGGGGGTCGAGTACCTATTCCCCTATGAATTTAGCGCGCAAGCGATCAAGGAAAAGTTACAGGAGAATCGGATAGAGCAAGTCCTTTTTAACTTGCCTGCTGGCGATTGGGAGCGCGGAGATCGAGGTATCGCTGTTGACCCAAATCGCATTGAGGAGTTTCAACGCGGTGTCGCTACTGCAATCGAGTACGCAAAGGTGTTGGGAAACACTCAAGTGAACTGCCTTGCTGGGATTGTACCCGAAGGAGTGACCACGCAGGATGCACACACAACGTTAGTCATCAATCTTCGCTATGCGGCGCAGCAGCTTCGTGCCTCCGGCATTAAGTTGGTAATTGAAGCCATCAATACCAGAGATATTCCCGGATTCTTTTTGAACACCACCGAACAAGCCCAGTCTGTGATTGATGAAGTGGGAAGCGACAATTTGTTTCTTCAGTACGATATCTACCATATGCAGATTATGGAAGGTGACTTGGCGCCCACGATATCAAAGAATCTTGCGAGTATTGCACACATTCAACTTGCGGATAACCCAGGACGTCATGAGCCGGGTACAGGGGAAATCAACTATGACTTCTTACTACCGCATATTGATGAACTTGGTTATCAAGGTTGGGTTGGATGTGAGTACAAACCAAAGGCGAGCACACATCAAGGCCTCTCATGGCTGCACAAATTTCAGTAGCTGGATTTTAAAATTATTAGGTTTTCAGGAACGAGGAACATTAAGGAGAATATTCTATGAAAGTTGCATTTATCGGTACGGGAATCATGGGTCTGCCTATGGCTAAAAACCTACAAAGTGCGGGCTATGAGTTGGTGTTATCTGATCACTTTACACCGCCTCCTGCAGAGCTAGTGACCCATGGTGCGACCGTTTGTCATTCGCCAAAAGAGGCCACGGAAATCGCAGATGTTACGATTCTAATGTTGCCTAATACCCCGCAAGTTGAAGAAGTGCTGTTTGACGCTGACGGTGTTGAACAAGGTTTAGCCAACGGTAACAGCAAGCTGGTTATTGACATGAGCTCTATCTCACCGATGGCTACTCAGTCATTTGCTAAGCGTATCAAAGAGAGTGGTGCTCAGTACCTCGATGCTCCAGTGTCGGGTGGTGAAGTTGGAGCGGTGAACGCGACACTCAGCATTATGGTGGGGGGGGAACAGAAAGCGTTTGATACAGCCAGACCATTGTTTGAAGTGTTAGGCAAAAACATCACGCTGGTGGGTGATAGCGGGGCAGGACAAACTTGTAAAGTCGCCAACCAGATTATCGTAGCACTTAATATTGAAGCGGTATCAGAGGCATTGGTGTTTGCATCGAAGGCTGGTGCTGATCCTGCACGGGTGCGTCAGGCACTGCTCGGAGGCTTTGCGAGCTCAAAGATACTCGAAGTACACGGAGAGAGAATGATCGAAGGCAGTTTCAATCCTGGCTTTAAGATTGCGCTTCACCAGAAGGATCTCAACCTCGCCTTAACGGGCGCAAAAGAGCTGGGTGTCGCGCTGCCAAATACAGAAAATGCACAGAACTTGTTTGACGAGTGTGCTGATCAAGGTGGAGAGAATTGGGACCATTCTGCGCTAATTAAAGCGCTTGAAATGCGTTCTAGTCACTCGATTCGCAATGATTGAATCTCATTGAGTTAGAGGCCACTTTTACCTTTAGTTTCCGCATAAATCGCGTAGTTTTGTCTCCTTTTATACGCGTTCCCGAAGTTATACAAACTGCGCAGAAGTTTTCGGCTTCAAACTTCAATAACCAGGCGCAGAACGTATTGGCTTCGGGATTTTTTATCTCTTGCGCTTGCTCAGAATTCAACACCTCACGCTTTGTACTTAGTGTTTAAATTCATTAAGATGAACCAAGCATGAGTAACGACAGTAAGGACAAGCATGTCGCGCATTAGACGGAAGAATCAAGATCTTATCATTGAAGTGGCCAGTGAGCAGTTTGCCACACATGGTTACGCCGCTACCAAGATGGTAGACATCGCTAAGGCGGCAGAGATTCCTAAACCTAATGTATTCTATTACTTCAGTTCAAAAGATAAGTTGTACTACGCGGTCCTTGAAACTGTAACCCAGCCGCTGCTAGAAGCATCATTGCCTATTGAAGAGCTTGATGATCCTGTTGAAGCACTTACACAATACATTCGAACAAAACTCATGATTTCCAGAGATCACCCTCACGCATCTCGCGTATTCGCCAGTGAAGTGATGTCTGGAGCCAAAGTACTGCCCGAGAGGATTCGAACCAAACTATTTCAACAGTCACAGCTCATATTGGAAAAGTTTGCAAACTGGGCAGAGCAGGGGTTAATGGACGATGTGCCACCACATCATTTGATGTTTGCCATATGGTCTGCAACTCAAACCTACGCCGATTTTAGTTGGCAGATCTGCAGTGTAATGGATAAGCCAGAGTTAACAGACAGCGATTTTGATGAGGCTGCAGCGTTTCTGACCAAGATGGTGATTCAAGGGTGTGGTGTAAAGAGTCGGGTATAAGCTCATGTTTGAAAGGAGATAGTGATACACAGCTGCTCTATTGGGGTGAATAGAATAGGAGCAGCGGTGTCCTTATATTTATCGTTTTAACTCTATGAGTAAGCTACATACTCAATGCTTTCTGTCTTAGGCGAAGTGCGGCTGCTTTATGTCGCTCAATGAGCTGTGGCATATCCACGCCCATGACGGCACCATCGTGAACTCGCCATTGGCCTGCAACCATTACGCGGTCTGCCTGTTGAGCTCCACACAATAGAAGAGCAGCGAGTGGATCGTGACTGCCAGAGAAACGAATGTCATCGAGCTTAAACATGGCAATATCTGCTTGTTTACCGACAGCGAGTTCGCCTATATCTGTGCGGCCCATAGCGCGAGCAGAACCTGACGTAGCCCAGCGAAGCGCGTCAAAGTGCGTTACGTTGTTAGAGCCGTAGCGAAGGCGTTGCAAATACATCGCCATACGAACTTCCGCTATTAGGTTGGAACCGTCGTTAGAAGCCGAGCCGTCTACCCCTAAGCCTACTTTCACACCGGCTCTCTCAAGCTCGTTATTTTTACAGATACCAGAAGCTAGCATCATATTAGAAGTAGGGCAGTGACTTATTCCTACCTCTGCTTTACCAAGTCTGCGAATCTCTTCACTGTTAAAATGGATACCATGAGCTAACCAGGTGCGCTCATTAAGCCAACCTACGTCCTCTAGGTAATCTACCGGACGCATACCAAATTTCTCAAGACAGAAATCTTCTTCGTCTAACGTTTCACAAAGATGCGTATGCGTCATCACCGATTCATTTTTGGCAATTCGCGCCGTCTCTTTCATTAAATCCGTGGTCACAGAAAATGGGGAGCAGGGTGCGAGCGCGATTTGAGTCATCGCGCTATTCTCACGTTGATGATAGCTATTGATTAAGCGCAAGCTATCGTCAACGATGGTTTGTTCCATTTGTATTGTGTGACGCGGTGGCAGTCCGCCATCATCTTCTCCTAGACTCATCGAACCGCGAGTAAATATGGCTCGTATTCCTAGCTTTTGCGACGCCTCAACTTGCAAATCTATCGCATGTTCAAGGCCAGTTGGGATTAAATAGTGATGATCCGAGGCTGTCGTACAACCCGAGAGTAATAGCTCAACAAGTGCCAGTTCGGTGGCGACACTCATCATCTCTTCGTCGAGATTTGCCCATACTGGATACAAGCTTTTCAACCAATGAAACAGCTCTTTGTTAAGTGCATCGGGGTAAGCTCTGGTTAGCGTTTGATAGAAGTGATGATGGGCATTAACGAGCCCTGGCGTGACGACATGTTGTGACGCGTCGATAACTGAAGTAATGGTTGTGGTGGGTTCTTGGTTGCTTGCTACTAGCTCGACAATTCGACTGCCAATTACGACGATACCGCCGCCAGCGTCTTCTGTCGTGCCAGTGTAAATAGCAAGTGGATTCTTAATCCATACGGTTTCCATTCATAATAATCCTTAGCCATCTCAGCCTTTTCAGGGAAGAGGGTCTTTTTTGAGTTTTTAGTTGATGAAAAGTGCTCTATATCATTGATTAAGCAATGTATTAGAGCACGACGGTTATAGCCACTTTGTTGTTAGTAAGTGTTAATTATTGCCTTTTGCAGACAGCTCTGTCTGTGATACTTCTTGGTTTTCTTCTTGTTGCTGAAGCTCATGAATTTCTTGCTTAACCATAGCGCGGCTCTCTTCGTGCGCTTCTTGCTCTTCAAGCTTGCTTGATTTTGGTAAGAACTGATGCAAAAGCACGGTAACGATCGTTCCGGTAGTAATCCCTGAATGAAGGAAATTTGAGAGCTCATGAGGGAAGTGTTGAAGCAAGCGAGGTTCAAACGTGACCGCCAGACCTGATGCCAAACCAACGCAGATGACGAGGGCGTTACGTTTAGTATCAGCCGCTTTAATGAGCATACGAATACCCGCGTAAGCTATCATGCCAAACATGACAAAACCTACACCACCTAATACTGGTTTTGGGATTGTGACTGCAATCGCCGCCAATTTCGGGAACAATCCGCCCAAGATAAGCAATCCACCTGTTGCTGCAACAACGTAACGGCTAGCGACACCAGTGATACCCACTATGCCCACGTTTTGACTGAATGATGCCAACGGCATTGCCGTTAAACAGGATGCTAGCGTGCTGCCCAGGCCATCACCCAGTAATCCGCGCTTAAGGTCTTTACCATCGATTTTAGTGTGACAGTTGTTTGCGAGTGCCATGAAATCACCCGTTGCTTCGGCGATGACAACAATATAAACCAAACTCATACTGACAATGGCGCTGGCTGAAAACGTGAGTCCATACTTAAATGGCTCTGGACCGCCTACCCATGCCGCCGTGCTTATTTGGTTGAGGTCGACCATACCCATGGAAAGAGCGACGATGTATCCACCTGCAAGCCCTATGACAATAGCAGAAGCCGCAACTGCACCTTTACAATAAACAGACACCGCAATCACAATGCCAAGTGATACAGCGGCAAGAAACAGTTTAGGCAAGGTGGCAAACTCACTGCTAACGGCGGGGGCATCACCAACCCAGTTCATGGCAACGGGGAGTATGGTCAGTCCGATCAAGGTAACCACAACACCACTCACAACTGTTGGAAAGAGTTTGCGTACTTTGTCCATATAGAAGCTCGCCAATATGACGACAAACGAGCCCACCAAGGCTGCTCCCATAATGCCGGATACGCCGGAGTCTTTTCCGATGGAGATAGCAACGCCAAGAAAGGCAAAGCTTGATCCCATAACAACAGGTAGCTTAATTCCGATTGGACCGAAACCGACGCATTGTGCGATGGTGACGATACCAGATGCAAGGAGGGCGGCGTTAATGAGCGAGACGATTTCGTCATTTGGTAAGCCAATTGAGGCGCCAACAATTAATGGTACAGCAACGATACCACCGATAGAGGCCAGCATATGTTGGACGGCCAGTAAAAAGGTCATGCCGTGAGGCGGTTTTTGGTTCAGGGTGTACAGAAGTTTCATACTTATTCCTTTAGAGAGCGATGAATCGACTCTTCCTTGGTGGTGAGATGGTGACTTCTACAAACTGCGTAGTGATAGTTATCCTGCTCGTCTTTTGCGCTGACCTAAACGACAGGGATGAAAACAAGCGCTAACCGTTAAGCACGATTACCGCTTGAGATTGGTTTAGCCAATGAATACCAGTTTGGCGACGAAAATGGCGCTTAGAAGGTACATTGAAATAGATACGTCTTTGGTTTTACCTGTTGCAACTTTAAGAACGGTGTAAGTGATAAAACCAAGGGCGATACCATTAGCGATAGAGAAAGTAAGCGGCATCATTAGCGCCGTAATGGCTGCTGGAGCACCATTGGTAAAGTCTTTCCAATCGACGTGCTGCATACTGCTCATCATGACGAACGCGACATAGATAAGAGCGCCAGCGGTAGCGTAAGATGGGATCATACCGGCCAATGGAGAAAGGAAGATTGCCGCTAGGAATAAGGCAGCAACGACAATCGCGGATAGTCCGGTTCTAGCACCTGCTGCTACACCCGCCGCGCTTTCTACATAACTGGTCACTGGTGGACAACCCACACATGCGCCAGCAACACTAGAAATACTGTCGGCTTTAAGTGCCTTACTCAATCCTTCAATTTTGCCTGTTTCTTTGTTGATTAGGTGAGCTCGCTCAGCGACACCCATCAGAGTACCTGCTGTGTCAAACATGTTCACAAAAAGGAAAGCAAGAATCACACTGACCATAGAAACGTTAAGAGCACCTGAAATGTCCATCGCCATGAAGGTTGGAGCAATACTTGGTGGCGCAGAGAAGAAGCCATTGTATTGAACAAGACCCAACATCATGCCAACAATAGTGACGCTCAGAATGCCGATTAATACCGCTCCGAACACGCGACGCTCACTGAGCACAGCGATGATCAAGAAGGCAATAGCTGCTAGCAGCGCATCGGGTTTCGTGAAGTCACCCAGAGAGACCAAGGTTGCTGGGTTTTCAACAACAATACCTGCGGTTTTTAGGCCGATAAGACCCAAGAAGAGACCGACACCTGCCGTCATAGAGTAGCGTAAGCTTTCAGGAATACTCTCAATGATCCACTGTCGTATCTTATAGAAGCTCATACCCACGAAGAGTACACCTGAAATAAACACTGCCCCGAGTGCAACTTCCCAGCTATAGCCCATCTCACTGACAACAGTAAAAGAGAAAAAAGCATTAAGCCCCATACCAGGTGCTAAGCCTACTGGCCAGTTCGCGAACAGTCCCATGAGTAAACAGCCGATGGCTGCACCGATACATGTCGCAACAAAGACGGCGCCTTGATCCATTCCGGAAGCAGCCATGATGCTCGGGTTAACAAAGATGATATACGCCATAGTAGCGAAGGTAGTGACGCCACCTATTAATTCATTTTTAACGCTAGAACCATGTTGTTTTATCTTAAAAAAGCGCTCTAAGAGGCTGTTTTGGGATGCTTCATTGAGCACTTCTGCTTTGGTTTCATTCATTTTGAGTAAGTCCTTTTCGCATTACCCTGTTTCGTTGAGTGGGTAAAATTTCTATTGCTTATCCTTAAATTGAAAACAGCAGTCCCCATGACTCGACGCGTCCTCTAAAGAACGAGTTAAGAGCCATTCCTCACATGAGGTGGTTCATTTCAATTTGTTGGTGATGCGCGATAACGCGCGGCTCATTTAAAGCTGCGTGCGACAACTTCTAAGAGATGGTGAACACCGAGCTAACTGCCTCGGTATGTCGAGAAACTGTATGGTGATACCAACAGAGGGACGTGATAGTGAGCGTCTTTATCATTAAGCCCAAATCGAATCACAACGTCGTCTAAGAATGGAACCTCGTCGAGTTCAACCCCTTTAGCTTGATAGTAGGAGGCGACATGAAACACGAGTTGATATTTGCCCGGCAGAAACTGATCACCCTCTAGGATGGGGGTGTCGGTACGTCCGTCTGAGTTGGTCACTACTTTCTTGATGAACTGGATGTCGTTTCCTTCCACTCTAAATAGCTCTACTTGAATCTCTGCACCTGGAACACCGTTGGTCGTATCTAAAACATGTGTAGTCAGTCTTCCCATATTGCTCTCGTACCTAAGTACGCTCCTTAATTGGCTGATTCAATCTTGTATACAACGAGGTCGTATCAAGAACTTTATTGATATTAATATGTACACAATTAAATCGATTAGTAAAGTTTTACGTTACAAATATGTTGAATTAATTCTCTGCTTTGTGATGGTGCAATGCGCACTAAAATGTAGCCAGGCTAGAGGGTTTTGATTTTAAATTGTTGATTTTATTTGTATTGAATCTAGAAGATAATTCAACAAACAAAATCTTTACATTAAGATAAATTATTGTATACAATTAAGTTAACGAAATGAGTCATGAACTTGCGGTGGCAGGTTCATTCAGATGGTTAAGGAGTCTGTGGATGAATAAGGATTATTCACGTAACCTCGTCGGCTATGGAGCCAACCCTCCAAACCCTAAATGGCCGAACAACGCACGAGTTGCGGTCTCTTTTGTATTGAATTACGAAGAAGGGGGAGAGCGTTGTATTTTGCACGGAGACGATGAGTCGGAAGCGTTTCTCTCAGAAATTCCATCGGCAGCACCGATCAAAGGTGAGCGTCACATCAGCATGGAATCCATCTATGAGTATGGTAGCCGTGCAGGTGTATGGCGTGTTCTTCGTTTGTTTGAGCAATACGATATTCCTCTAACGATATTTGCTGTTGCGATGGCGGTTGAGCGTTATCCAGAGGTGGCGAAAGCCATGAAGGAAGCAGGTCATGAGATATGCAGTCATGGCTATCGCTGGATTGACTATCAGTATATGGATGAATCACAAGAGCGTGACCACATGGCGAAGGCCATCTCTATCATAAAAGAGATCACAGGTGAGCGACCTCTTGGCTGGTATACGGGGCGAACGGGTCCTAACACTCGTCGCTTAGTTGCTGAAGAAGGCGGCTTCTTGTATGACTCTGACGCCTACGACGATGACCTACCTTATTGGCACACTGAAACAGGTCGACCACAGTTGGTGATTCCGTACACATTAGACGTTAACGATATGCGATTCGCTACCGCCCAAGGCTTCAACTCCGGTGAGCAGTTCTATCAGTACCTAAAAGACACTTTTGACACCTTATACGAAGAGGGCGAACACGCACCTAAGATGATGTCAGTAGGGCTTCACTGTCGTTTGATTGGTCGCCCTGGAAGAATCGCTTCTCTTCGACGTTTCTTAGACTACGTCAAACAACATGACGATGTATGGCTTTGTCGAAGAGTGGATATTGCGAAGCACTGGCACGAGCATCATCCATACGACCCGAATCAATTATAACAATCACAAGGAGCAAAGTGATGACGCAATTTAGACACTGTAAGCCAACGGAAATGGTTCGAGACGAGTTTGTCTCTTGCTTTGCTGATATCTATGAACACAGCCCTTGGGTCGCTGAATCGGTGTTTGATTCAGGAATTGAACCTGATGATGACCACATTGAGAGCCTGCATTTGAAAATGTCGATGACACTTTTAAATGCAACGGAAACCAAGCAACTCGACTTGATTAATGCTCACCCTGATTTGGCAGGGCGAGCCGCTATTAATGGCGAACTCACTGCAGCCTCGACAGCTGAACAAGCTGGTGCTGGTATAGATCAGTGTTCTGAGGAAGAGTTTGCCAAATTTACCACCTACAACAACGAATACAAAAGTCGCTTCAACTTCCCTTTTATCATGGCAGTAAAGGGGGCCAATCGTTACCAAATTCTTGAATCGTTCGAGATGCGATTAGGCAATGATAGTGAAACTGAGTTTGTTACAGCACTTAACGAGATCAACAAGATAGCGTTATTTCGCTTAAGAGATATGTAAGTCAGGGAAACGGCAGCTATCTCTCTCATTTTATTATTAATTGAATAATTGAACTGGATGACAAGAAATGTCCTTGAAAATTGAACAATACATTAATCTAGCAGATGACAAACTGGGCGCTGAAGCGCTCTACGCCACGGATGATTTTTTCGCGGATAAGAGCCGCTTGCTCAGCCGATTAGACCCGGTATGGAAAGATGACTTCTATGACGACAACGGTAAGTGGATGGACGGCTGGGAAAGTCGTCGAAAGCGTGGAGAAGGTTACGACTACTGCATCGTTAAACTAGGCTTGGCGGGCACAATCGCTGGCGTTGATATCGATACGTCCTTCTTTACTGGCAACTACCCACCATCAGCTTCTATTGATGCTATTTATAGTCCAGAAGCTGACCCAACGAACTCAGAAGAATGGGAAGAAATTCTACCCTCTCAGAGTCTATCTGGGGATCAGCACCACATCAGTGAGATCGACAGTGACAAAGTTTACACCCACGTAAGACTTAACATCTATCCCGACGGTGGCGTCGCTCGCTTACGCGTCTACGGCACACCAAGCGTTGATTGGGATGCCATCGACGAGCTGCAGCAAATTGACCTCGCCGCCGTAGAACATGGTGGAAGAGCGTTAGCATGTAGCGATGAGCACTACGGAAACAAGTCCAACATATTAGGACCAGGTCGTGGTGAAAACATGGGTGATGGCTGGGAAACCGCGCGCCGCAGAACGCCAGGTAATGATTGGGTTATCGTTGCGTTAGGTCATGCTGGCAACGTAGGTCGAGTCGTTGTTGATACCGCACACTTTAAGGGTAACTACCCTGACAGTTGCTCGATTCAAGCCGCTTATGTGAAAGGTGGCACGGATGATCAGGTCGCAACTCAGAGCTTGTTCTGGAAAGAGTTGTTACCGTCTCAAAAACTCAATGCACACTCGATTCATGAGTTCGTATCAGAGGTTAATGAGATTGGACCGATCACCCATGTACGATTGAACATCTTCCCTGACGGCGGTGTTAGTCGCTTGCGCCTATTTGGCACCAAGGCGAACTAAACTTAGTAGAGGGAATTGATATGAGTACTGGTATACGCCGAATTGAAATAGAGCCTCTCAACAAGCATGCGTTTGCTGAGTTTGGTGATGTCATCGAGGTGGAAAATAGCGACTATTTTATGATCAATAACGGATCAACGCGTCGTTATCACAAGCTAGCAGAGGCTGACGTGGAAGAGCAGGGTGGCAGAGCCATCATGAGTATCTTTCAGGCGACGCCTTTGCAATATCCGCTGACTATCAAAATGTTAGAAAGGCACCCACTTGGCTCACAAGCGTTTATACCATTACTCGGGAAACCGTATCTTATCGTCGTTGCTCCCAAAGGAGACAACCCTTCTTTGGAGCACTGCAGAGCATTTTTGAGCAATGGGCAGCAAGGTGTGAATTATCACAAGGGCGTTTGGCATCATCCAGTTTTAGCGTTAACCGACCAAGACCAGTTTCTAGTTGTAGATAGAGCTGGCGATGGGAATAACTGTGATGAGGTGTTCTTTAGTGAGGGACTGATTCAGTTATGCCTAGAAGATCTGCCTGTTGGCCTAGATGAGATACAAAAAGATAAGGATAAGCAGCGAGTCTCTGGCTAAGCTGCTGACGAGGAGTGTGCTATGGATCCACACGTAACAGAATGGCTGAACCTGATTATTCGTTGGGTTCACATGATAGTAGGTATCGCATGGATTGGTGCGTCATTCTACTTTGTATGGTTAGAGAATAACCTTAATCGCACAAATCCCCGCGATGGTCTTTCCGGCGATTTGTGGGCGATTCATGGTGGTGGGATTTACCATCTAGAGAAATACAAGCTTGCGCCACCTAAGATGCCAGAGAATTTGCATTGGTTTAAGTGGGAAGCGTATTTCACTTGGATAACCGGTGTGCTGCTTTTGGGCGTAGTGTACTACCTCAACGCTGAGATCTATTTGGTTGCTCCGGGCTCGGGTATCGATTCCACTACCGCGATAATGATAGGTGTGGCGTCTCTAGTAGCTGGCTGGGTTATCTATAACGTGCTTTGTAACTCGGCCCTAGGTAAAACCCCAATAGTTTTAGGTGTCGTGTTGTTTGTCGGCTTAGTGGCTGCAGCCTATGGGCTGACTCAGGTGTTCAGTGGCCGCGGTGCCTACATCCATGTTGGTGCCATTATCGGGACCATTATGGTGGGTAATGTGTTCTTCGTTATCATGCCAGCTCAGCGTAACCTAGTGAAAGCGATTGAAAACAATCAAGAGCCTGATCCTGCGTTACCTGCGAAAGGGTTGCTGCGCTCAAGGCACAACAACTATCTGACGTTGCCTGTGCTGTTCATTATGATCAGTAACCACTTTCCAAGTACCTATGGTCATGAATATAACTGGGCGATCTTAGCGGGCTTATCAGTGTTCAGCATCTTAGTGAGACACTATTTCAATACACGTCACGGTAGCCAAAAATTTGCTTGGACGATTCCTGCAGCTGCTTTGGGCATGGTGACACTTGCTTTCGTCTCATCTCCGTATGCGAACAGACCATCGACGCCAGTCGCTAAAGCACCGGTGACACAAACTCAGGCAAGTTCTGAAGAAGTACAAACGGGCAATGAGCATATCGCTCAGTCTCAAGGTCATGATGGTTCGATTCCGTTTTCACAGATTAATCAGGTCATTCAAGAGCGATGTTCTGTGTGTCATTCCGCAACGCCAACACACGCTGCATTTCAGACTGCGCCTGGTGGAGTCGTGTTGGATACGCCAGAAGAGATCAAAGTGAATGTGCCGCGTATTGTCGCTCAGACAGTAACAACAAAAGTGATGCCACTTGGCAACCTCACTCAAATGACCGATGAAGAGCGTACTCTAATTGGAGAGTGGGTAGAGCAGGGTGCTCAGATTCAATGAGGTCAAATTGTCAGTGCAAAGCCGCCTAGAAAGGGCGGCTTTGTTTTTGGGTTTAATGAAAGTACCGACTTAGCCGTTATCGACCCAGAATTTGTTTATTGATGAAGCTCAACTGTTCGTATAGCGCAGTTGTTTTTGGCATCGTGACGCCATGACTAGCGGCTAAATCAATGGCGTTTTTGTACATATATTGAATCTCAAGCTCTCGATTATTGCGCCTATCTAGCAGCATACTGGTCAAGTAGGGCTTCATTTTAGCGGTGTTGCTAAGCATGGTGTCAATGAGTGACATCGGGATCTCTGTGTTAGTAGTTTGGGCGGCATGCTGAACTTCGATCATAATTGCCTTTGATAAACCTACTAACTCAGCGCAATCCATCATTGTTGCAGTATCTGAATCCAGAACTGCAGACAAGCCGTTGAATGGCACATTCCAAAGTAACTTTTTCCAACGCGCATCGATGATTTTGGGGTCTACATCGACTTCGACGCCACTTTGGGTTAAATCATTTGCGAATGCGTGTAATGCGTCGATTCCACTTTGGCCGTATACGCCAATAGTAATGCGTCCGTAATCAATGTGGTCAATATGTCCAGGGCCCACCTTGTTCGAGCAAATAAAACACAAACCACCACCAACGAAAGGCAGGTCGAACGCCTCTGCTACCTCTTGTTCTGCACCGATTCCGTTTTGGAGCAGCATGACTAATGTGTTTGGTTTTAGCAATGGTTGAATGAGGCTTTCGAGTAGATGATTCTGGGTAGTTTTGAGCGCGACGAGTACGACGTCTGCTCTTGGCATGTCAGTCGGTGTGCTGTATGCGTTGAGGTCACATGAAGGAATAGAAAAATCGCCATAGTGCGAGTCGACACGTAAACCGTTATTAACAACATGTTGGTAGTCACTGTTTAATAGGAAGTGGACGTCATGACCTCCATGATGGAGTCTTGCACCGTAGTAACCTCCAATCGCGCCTGTTCCAATTACTGCGAATACCTTTTTGCTCATGTCCTGTCCCTATTTCTAATATGTACTCGTATTACTGTACAGGAAAATAGTTGGGAATGAAGTGCTACGCTTGAATGAGTGCAGCAATAAGGAAATAAACAGTGGCGAATTTTACGGGCGTGATTTTGGTGTTGCTCAGTGTCATAGTCGGCACTACTTTAGCTTCACAGGCAGGCGTTAATGCACAGCTTCGAACAGGGCTAAGTTCTCCACTTCAGGCAGCGTTTATTTCGTTTGTGATTGGGACCATAGTACTCGGTACATTAGTCGTGCTGGAAGGAAAGCCTTGGTTTCCTACAGGAAGTTTAAAGAATCTTCCTTGGTGGGCGTGGTTGGGTGGTTTTTTAGGGGCCTTTAATATTGCAATGTCGATCTATCTAGCACCTAAGTTAGGGGCTTTAGCGCTTGCGATCTCGATTGTTTGTGGGCAGGTCATCGCGTCTCTTTTTTACGATCAGTACGGGCTTTTGGGCTACCCTAAGATCGAACTATCGCCCCACCGGATTGGAGGGGCGATCTTGATAGTGATCGGCGTGGTTCTTGTCGCTAATCACCCTAGCAAAGGCAGTTGATTCTTAAGTCAGATTAGCCTGCGATTGCTACGCGTTTAATGTCCAGTTTGGTGTCTTCGAATGTGTCTTTATCGACCTTACCAGAGATGATCACTTTGTCGGTTGGTGTTACTTCAACACCACGCCAGTCTTCGTTCTCGACCTCGATAACAATGGTGTTTTGACCGTCGGTGAATTGGTACTTTTCATCACCTAGCGAGTGGGTAATGTTGCCAGTGATTTGAACCGCAGTGTCGTCTTTTGCTTCCAACGCTTGTGCAACAGTCGTTTGCGCGCCAAGGGTAGGACCGTTAAAACCGCCTTGAGCAGGCATTGATTTAGCTGCTGCGAAACCAGACGTTAGGATTAGTGCTGTAGCGATGATAACTTTTTTCATAATAACCTCGATTTAGACATCTTTGTTTAGTTGACGATGTCAGTATGCATCCGTCTAGATTAACTAACCTTGAAATGAATATTCAGAATTCGTTCATGTTTGAAAAAAGGTGAAAAAAGTTTGTTGTTTGAGGGAGGAGTTGAGGATGGGCGTGTGCTTGTATAAGACCCCTGCCTGCGCAGGGGTGACGACAATTTGGGTTCGGATAAACTATAACCCCGTCATTCCACTGGCAGTGCGCCTGCGCAGAGATGACTACTATTTGGAATGTGAGGAAGTTACAACTCGCGTCATTCCTGCGCAGGCAGGAATCTTCTTGCGGCTAGGTGGACGCTTTGAGAAGACCTCTGCCTGCGCACGCGCACGGCTAGTGGGTTGATGATTGTTTGATGTAATGCAGTTGACTACCTTCAACTCACCATTCTCTTATCACGTTCACCTTTCGCGTCATACGCTAAGTCACCATAGATATAAGTTTCACAAACCGTTCGGTCATCACCGAGGCTCATCAACACGAACAGCTTTTCTTCAAGCGTTGTTGCTTGATTCATCCTAAAGCGCATCAGTTGCGTCGCGTGCAGATCCAAAACCACAAAGTCAGCTTCTTTGCCTATTTCTAAGTTGCCGATTTTATCTTCTAAGTGCAGAGCCTTCGCACCGCCCAGTGTGGCAAGAAACAGTGATTTGATTGGGTGCAGCTTTTCTTGCTGTAGCTGCATGATCTTATACGCCTCACTCATGGTCTGTAGTATGGAGAAGCTGGTGCCTGCTCCCACGTCCGTACCCATGCCAACGCGTATGCCTTTATCTTCCATCTTGTTGAGCTTAAATAAGCCAGAACCTAGGAATAGGTTTGAGGTCGGACAGAATGCAATAGCGGACTCCGTGTCGGCGAGACGTTGACATTCGCAATCTGAAAGATGAATACCATGGGCGAATACCGAGCGCTTGTGAAGCAAGCCGTAGTGGTCGTAAACATCTAAATAGCTTTTTCGCTCTGGAAATAGATCCAGCACCCACTCGATCTCTTTTTTGTTTTCTGAAAGGTGAGTGTGCATATAGACGTCAGGGTATTCCTCAAGCAGCTTTCCAACCATAGCGAGTTGCTCAGGTGTGCTAGTAGGAGCAAACCGCGGTGTGACAGCGTAATGCAGACGTCCGCGATGGTGCCACTTCTCGATGAGCTCTTTTGATGCTTGGTAGCCAGATTCTGGTGTATCAGTAAGGTAGTCTGGAGCGTTGCGGTCCATTAACACCTTACCGCAAATCATTCGCAGGTTTCGACGTTCAGCTTCTCCAAAGAAGACATCCACCGATTCTTTGTGCACTGTACCAAACACTAACGCGGTCGTTGTGCCGTTGCTGGCAAGTTCATCCAAGAACAGCTTCGCCACTTTGAGTGCATAGATAGGGTTTTGAAAGCGTCGCTCTTCTGGGAAGGTATAGTTTTCCAGCCAATCAAGAAGCTGCTCCCCATAAGAGGCAATCATACCTGTCTGAGGGTAGTGGATATGAGTATCGATAAAGCCGGAGGTGATGAGCTTGTCTTTATAGGTTTTGATTTTCATTGGCTTGGTGTGTCTAGCCAATATATCGGTTGCGCTGCCGATGTCGACGATGTGACCGTTTTCCACCACGATCATGCCGTCTTCAAAAAATTGATATGAGTTCTCTAGACCCACATCTTTGGGGTCAGCAATGCTATGTAAAATGCTGGCACGGTAGGCCTTGCGTTGTGTTGTCATGACACTTCCTTTCTCTGCCCGAATTCTTCAGTCAGTATTATTATTTTAATCCTTTAGCGGCCTTTTAGCCTGCTTGGTCGAGCTCTTGGCGCGTGTTCGCGGGGCGCTTTTGCTCTATCGGGTTGCCTTGGTAATGCGAAATCAGCTCACCCGCAACCGAGACAGCAATCTCTGCCGGGTGCTTGCCAGTGACCGCTCCGATACCTATCGGGCAGGTCATGGTGTTGATTTCATCTTGATTAAAGCCACGTTGTGCCAAACGGAAGTCAAACTTCTTACGCTTGGTCAGAGATCCAATCATCCCAAAGTAGGTGCTGTCACCGCGCTTGATAATCGCTTTTGCCAGATCGAAATCGAGTTGATGATTGTGAGTCATCACGAGGTAGTAACTGTTTGGTGGCATTTGAGCGATTTCACCAACTGGGTCGTCACTCACAAGCTTATTGACACCTTGCGGCAAGGTTTCTGGAAACTCTGCCTCACGTTCATCAATCCACGTTACCCTAAAGGGCAGGGTAGCAACAATATGAACCAGTGCTTTTGCCACATGACCTGCACCAAAAAGTATCAAGTGCTTTTGTGCAGTGCCAATGGGCTCAAAGCTAAGTGTTGCCATACCACCGCAACATTGACCTAATCGAGCACCCAAATTAAACCTTTCTACTTTGAGACTTTGCTCTCCAGAAAGCAGCATTTCTCGTGCCATTTTAGAGGCTACATGCTCTAAGTGACCGCCTCCAATGGTCGCGATGATGTTATCCCGTGTTACCAGCATTTTTGTACCTGCATCTCGCGGCACGGAGCCGCGATCTTCAAGTACGGTCACCATGACGCAAGGTTCATGCTGTTCTTCGAGCTTAGCAAGCTCATGAATCCAGTTATCCTTAAACATAGTGACCTCCTGTTAATTGGTTTCCGTGAAGGATGCCGTGTTAACACTCTGATCTTGTGTCACGGCTTGTACCGCCATTAACACACGTTCTGGTGTTGCAGGGGTATCCAGTTTGGGAATCGCACCATCAACGGCGACATAAGAGATGGCGTCTTTTAGCGCACTCCAAACGGACATGCCGAGCATGAAAGGTGGCTCACCCACAGCTTTGGAGTTGAACACGGTGTCTTCGGGGTTACTTCGGTTTTCAAGAAGATGTGTTCTAAAATCGATCGGCATGTCTGCAATGGCTGGGATCTTGTAGCTTGCAGGGCCATTCGTCATCAAACGTCCTTGCTCATTCCAGACGAGCTCTTCGGTTGTCAACCAACCCACACCTTGAACAAAGCCACCTTCCACCTGACCAATGTCGATAGCCGGGTTAAGCGACGCGCCCACATCATGCAAGATATCCACGCGCAAGATTTTGTACTCACCAGTGAGAGTATCGATGATGACTTCGGAACACGACGCGCCATAAGCATAGTAATAGAACGGGCGGCCACGTGCTTTTTCATGGTCGTAGTAGATTTTAGGCGTGCGATAAAAACCTGTGCTCGATAGCGAGATTTGGTTCATCCACGCCAACTGCGCAAAGTCGGCAAACGTCATGATCTGCTCACGTATTTGGACCATGCCATTTTTAAACAACACTTCTTCAGGGGTGACTTTAAAGTGAGAAGAAGCAAACTCAATTAGACGCTGTTTGATGGTTATTGCGGCGTTTTGTGCAGCTTTACCGTTGAGATCGGCGCCCGATGAGGCCGCCGTGGGCGAGGTGTTCGGCACCTTGTCGGTGTTGGTAGCGGTGATTTGGATACGGTCAACATCTACTTGAAACTCCTCTGCAACGATTTGCGCCACTTTGATATTCAGACCTTGACCCATCTCGGTACCACCGTGGTTTAAGTGGATACTGCCGTCGGTATAGATATGAATAAGTGCGCCTGCTTGGTTTAGGAACGTGGCGGTAAACGAGATACCAAATTTGACGGGTGTGATAGACAAACCCTTTTTCAAAATCGGATTGTTTTTGTTGAACTCAGCAATCTCTTTACGCCTTGCGTGGTAATCACTGCTTTGTTCTAACTGCTCAGTGATTTCAGGAAGGAAGTTATCTTCCACTGTTTGATAGTAGTGGGTAACGTTTCGACCCTCTTCGCCGTAGTAGTTGGCTTTGCGAACTTCTAACGGGTCTTTATTTAGGTAGCGGGCGATTTCATCCATGATGTGTTCAATGGTCATCATCCCCTGAGGACCACCAAAACCACGGTAAGCGGTGTTCGAAGCGGTATTGGTTTTGCAGCGGTGTCCGGTAACAGTCGCATCACCTAAGTAGTAAGCATTGTCAGAGTGGAACATGGCACGGTCGACAATCGAGCTCGACAGATCTGGCGAGTAGCCACAGTTACCCGCGACAACAATATCGGCACCTTGAATCACACCGTTATCATCAAAGCCAATCTTATATTGGTTGTAGAATGGGTGACGTTTACCCGTCATGGTCATATCTTCATTGCGAAGCAGGCGCATCTTGGTTGGTCGACCTGTCAAATGAGCGATGACCGCTGCCATACAAGCAGGCGCAGCCGCTTGTGTCTCTTTACCACCAAAACCACCGCCCATGCGGCGCATGTCGATAACTACCTTGTGCATTGCAACTCCAAGTACCTCAGAGACCAGTTTTTGCACTTCTGTTGGGTTTTGTGTAGAGGTATAAACAATCATGCCGCCGTCTTCGGTTGGCATCACGCTGCTAACTTGTGTTTCGAGATAGAAGTGTTCTTGACCGCCAATTTCGATTTCACCCTCGATGACGTGTTTGGCGTTGGCAAGCGCTTTGGCTGAGTCACCGCGCTTTTGCTGGTGGCTTTCCGTCACGAAATGTTTTTTCGCTAGTGCTTCTTTGACATCCAGAATGGCAGGTAGCGACTCGTATTCAACGATGGCTGCGTGCGCTGCTTTTCTTGCTGTTTCAAGATCGCTCGCCGCAACCGCGATGACGGGTTGACCGTAGTACTCGACGATGCCATCGGCAAGCAGAGGATCACCTGGAAGGATAGCGCCAATATCAAGCTGTCCTGGCACGTCTTTGGAGGTAATCGCAATAGCAACGCCGGCGAAGTCATAACAAGGAGAGACATCTATCTTAGTGATTTTTGCGTGTGCTTGTGTGCTCAGTAGTGCGTAGACATGAAGCTGGTTTGGGAACTCAAGTCTGTCATCGATGTAGACAGCCTCGCCCGTCACTTGTTTTGGTGCGCTATCGTGCTTAACACTCTTACCAACACCTGTTTTAAGATCTTGTTTGACGATAGCAACCATCTCTTCGTGAGTCAGCTGCTGGTGATTCACATTAGACATAAGATGTTACCCTCGTTTCAATCAGGTTGTTGGTGTTATTGGTTTCAATGTAATAGCGTTTGAGCATATTGGCGGCGGTGAGGCTTCGGTAAGTTTGGCTAGCGCGAAAATCTGATAGGGGCTCAAAGTCGTTACTCAGTGCTTCCATTGCGTTACTAATAGTCTCTTCATTCCAAGGCTGTCCGACTAGCGTCTTCTCACAAGAGATTGCTCGTTTCGGTGTTGCTGCCATGCCGCCAAAGGCAATACGAGCACTCACTACATGGTTATCTTCCACCTCAATGCTGAAAGCACCACAAACTGCTGAAATATCGTCATCTAAACGTTTAGAGAGCTTGTAAGCGCGGAATGTGCTTGATGATGGTTTAGGTATAAAGATTTTTTCAATGAACTCGCTAGGCTGCTGCGCGGTGACTTTGTAGCTGATGAAGTAGTCTTCAATAGGCATGACGCGTGTTTCATCACCGCAGCGTAGTTGGATTTTTGCGTCAAGAGCGATGAGCAGCGGTGGGGTGTCTCCGATAGGCGAAGCGTTAGCAATATTGCCACCTATGGTGCCTTGATTTCTAACTTGCAAAGAGGCGAAGCGGTGCAACAGTTCACCAAAATCGGGGTAGTGCTTGTTTAGCAGTGTATAGGCATCGCTGATTGGAAGGTTTGCCCCGATCTCTAAGCTGTCTTCGGTCTCTTGGCAGACTTTCATCTCTTCGACGAGATTCACGCTGATAAGGGTTTCAATCTCGCGATGGAATTGAGTAACTTCGAGCGCCAAATCTGTACCACCGGCAACCAGTTTGGCCTGTGGATGAGCTTTGTATAGTTTGGCAAGCTCTTCAGTGTTCTTTGGAGAAAATGCGGTAAGGTGTCCAAGACGAAGACTTGCTTCTTCATTTTGGATTTTTTCAAGCTTAGCGATGGTTGCTCGCTCAAGCTCTGAAAATTGGTCAACGATTTGTTCTTCCGAACACAGTGACAACGCAGAATCGACGATGGGTCGGTAACCCGTGCAGCGGCAAAGGTTGCCAGCCAGAGACTCCATCACATCGGCTTTGTTAGCATTCGGCTTGTTCTTAGTCAGTGCGAACATTGACATGATAAATCCAGGCGTACAGTAGCCGCACTGAGAGCCATGAAACTCGACAATGGCTTGTTGAACTGGGTGAAGTGACTTATCGCGGGCTTGCAGATCTTCTACCGTGATAAGTTGCTTGCCGTGAAGAGCAGAAATAAAAGTGAGGCAGGAGTTAACGCTGCGATACTCGAGCTTGCCATCGACGAGCTCACCAAGCACTACGGTACATGCACCGCAATCACCAGAACCACATCCTTCCTTGGTGCCTGTTTTTTTAACATGAGTGCGCAGATAGTTCAGCACCGTCATGTTTGGGGAGACATTTACTTCCTGTCTGATTTCTTGATTGAGTAAAAAAGTAATCAAGAGACCTCCTTGTACAGTGTATTCATGAAATTATTTTTTCTGACCTTCGGGTCAATAATTGGCTAAATTGACCATAAGGTCAACTATTAATTTACAAGTTGGCAACATTTCTAATGGGTTGAGATCAAGGTCAAATTGGGAGTTGTGGCTAGGTTGTTGGTTTGGAAAGTGTTGTATGGTGGAGAATACCGCTGTGTGCGATACAAAAAATCATCGTTGAAAAAGTAGGGGTTTTTGGCATCTATGTCGTCATCCCCTTGTAAAAGGGGATCTTTTGCAGCGCGTTGACAAATCGATTTGGCAAGGTATGCATGTGTTTGAGATGAGTCACTCGGGTCAGGAGATCCTCACTTGCGTGAGGATGACGAGCTTTCTTTGGGCATACAACTTAGTTTTAGAGAGGTTTTAAGTTAACTCGCTTTGTTCTTCAAAACATCTGAGAACACGACATGCAAGTCGTTGGAGGCCATACTGTCATCGAGGTTGAGCTTAGAGCGAATATGGTCAAGGTGCTCGCTCATCAATGCGAGTGCTTTCTCTCTATTACCCGCTTCTATGGCGTCTAGTAACTCGCTATGTTCATCTTGGGAGCAGTTGGAGTGATTGCCCGTCTCATACATTGCGATGAGAAGAGATGATTGAGATACGATGCTTCTTTGGAAGGCCAAGAGGGGAGCATTATCTGCCATCTCGGCAAGTTTGATATGAAACTCACCAGAGAGCCGTAGCCCCTTACCGTAGTCATCTTGGGCGAAGGCTTGGTTTTCTTGTTCTACTAGCTTGCGGCACTCGGCAATTTGCAGTTTCGTCGCATGTTCCACTGCAAGCTCTATGATAGCGATTTCAAGTATTTCTCGCGCTTTGAATATTTGCTTCGCCTCTTCAACAGATGGGGCTGAAACGGTCGCGCCTCGGTTGGGTTTGATATCGATGACTTTTTCAATGGATAGTCTCAGTAGCGCACGACGTATTATGGTTCTGCTCACGCCAAAGATCTCAGCTAATGCTTCTTCGCTAAGTTTTGTCGCGGGTGGCAGTCTTTGTTCGAGAATAGCGTCGAAAATATGGCAATAAACCACGTCGTCTTGGGTCTGTCCTGCGACTTTGGTCTTCACGCCTTTGTTTACTGAGTTTTTCAGGTTTCCCATTTGGATACAGCACTCTACAGTTTTCATTCCTTGTTAAGACAATAATACTTCACTTTGTATACAAATAGCCACTACGACCAGATTTTGTGAAACAACTTGCAATAATAAGAACAATAAAGGTTAAGAGTCGACTTGCGTTGGTGAGAAGGAGGAACATTTCCTCCTTCGATCGATGAGAAGTAAGTTCGAGTTAGATCCCGAAGTCATAGTCTTTGTAGATATCAGAGAGTGTTTTCGGCTTTTTACTGCGTTTTGACTGCGCAGTGTGTTGTTGACTCTGTAGCGCTTCAGCATGAGCTTGCGCAGATTTCATGAATTCAGGATTGGCCATCGCTTTTTTACGCAGCTCGTTGATGCGTTCTAGTCTTTCTTGCAACATAACTACACCTCATGAATTACTGTATGTACAAACAGTATATGTAGTAACTGTATAAAGATCCAGTATTGATGTGCAATCGTTAGATTTTCTGTTTTTTAGTCAATTGTTGATGAGTTGATGAGGGAATACTTGGTGCAAATTGACGTAGAAGTTACCAATCTTGACTTAAGTATGTGATTTAGATCAAACAATTGTGATTGTCTTGGGGTACAAAATTTGCGCGCTTTAACATAAGCGGTGCGCTTGGTTGCATTTGTTTGGTTATTGAAAGGGAGGTAAAGATTTCTAGGGTTAGCAAGATGTTAAAATCACAAGTCTACGTGCTAACTTGATGTAAATTAACAAAAACATAGAGATTAGCTTGTTTTTTGAACATTGTTTTTCATGGTTTATCGTTATGGTTCTAGTATTGCTAATGATGATGAATGTTTAATTATTCATGCGCTGTGCGTAAAGATTGTTAAAATTTGTGACAGGCGAGGGTTGTGGGTATAGTCTCGGCCAACTAACAAAATGTGTCTAATTGTTTCAAGAAGACATCAGTTAAGGAGATTTATCGACATGATCACTAATGATGCTGTCATCATGGGTTTGCTAGCCGCAATCCTCGGCGCTGTGTTTATCACAGAAAGCAGTAAAAACCCATTCTGGAAAAAATTCTATTCCGTCGTTCCTGGTCTTTTGCTGTGTTACTTTCTGCCGTCGCTACTCAATACGACTGGTTTGATTGATGGCTCAGCCTCTAACTTGTATTTCGTTGCAAGTCGTTATCTGCTTCCAGGTGCGTTAGTACTACTTATCGTATCTGCTGATCTGAAGAAGATCTTCGGTCTAGGCTCTAAAGCCGTCATCATGTTTTTAACAGGTACCCTTGGTATTATCATTGGCGGCCCAGCGGCGATTATTATTCTAAATTTCGTCAATCCTGACCTTGTCTCTGGTGACGTATGGCGAGGGCTAACCACGGTAGCGGGTTCTTGGATCGGTGGTGGTGCAAACCAAGCGGCGATGAAGGAAGTATTTGGTGTTGGTGACCAGCTGTTCTCCGCAATGATCACTGTTGATGTTATCTGCGCCAACATTTGGATGGCCGTGCTACTTATCATGGCGGGTCGTCAAAAGAAAATGGATGCTTGGCTCAAAGCCGATACAACGTCTATCGACGAACTTAAAGAGACGGTGGCGAAATACGAAGAGGAAAACTCTCGCCCGATCACGACAACAGATATGATGAAAGTCGTCGCGATTGCTTTTGGTTTGACAGGCTTGGCACACTTTGGCGCAGATTTAATTGCACCATGGATTGCAACCAACGCACCTGAGCTTGAAAAGTACAGCCTGACTTCAGGATTCTTCTGGCTAATCGTATTAGTTACGACATTCGCTCTTATCGCTTCAATGTTTAAACCTGCGCGCACCCTAGAGCACGCTGGCGCATCAAAAATCGGTTCGGCATTCATCTATATCCTAGTTGCGACGATTGGTATGCAAATGGATGTGACTGCGATTCTAGATAACCCAGGTTACTTCTTTATCGGTATTACATGGTTAACGATTCATGCACTGCTGATGATTGGTGTCGCGAAGCTTATTAGAGCGCCACTATTCTTTATGGCGGTAGGTAGCCAAGCAAACGTGGGTGGCGCAGCATCGGCTCCAGTTGTAGCGGCAGCATTCCACCCATCACTGGCACCCGTTGGTATTTTGATGGCGGTTCTCGGCTATGCATTGGGTACTTATGGCGCGTATATTTGCGGCATATTGATGCAAAGTGTTGTTGGCTTCTAAAACTAGCTGAATACACTCAAAAGAAAGGCATGGTTTTTACACCATGCCTTTTTTACGCTTTGAACATCTGCTTCAGTTATTCTGTTGCTTGTTGAAGCTTTTGCCGTTTTTTCATGCGCAAAGTTGAGTACACAGAGAAAACAGCTAATACGATGAACGCGAGAGCGATCGGTCTTTCATACAAAAATGACCAGCTGTTATCGTACATCAGCAACGCTTTTCTAAGGTTGGTCTCTGCCATCGGCCCCAAGATTATCGCGAGTAGAATTGGTGACGAAGGTATCTCTAGCTTGCCCAGAACGAAACCAAGGAAACCAAAGCCAATCGCAATGCCTACATCAAACATTGAGTTGTTAATGGCATAAGCACCAACGACGGACAAGAAGATGATGATTGGAATCATGAGTATCTTCGGCACCTCAATGATGCGACAGAAGAAGCGAATACCGATCAACCCGACGATGAGCATGACCAGATTAGCCACTAACATTGAACTGAACACGCCATAAACGACTTCTGGGCTTTGCGCGAACAGCAGAGGACCAGGCGTTAATCCTTGAACAATCAGAGCGCCAAGCAAGACCGCGGCCACCGCGTCTCCCGGAACGCCAAGAGTAAGCAGAGGGACAAGTGAACCGCCTGTCACACCGTTATTGCCAGCTTCTGCGGCAGCAAGCCCGCGTACAGACCCTTTACCGAAATCTTCTGGATTCTTCGACGAGCGCTTCGCTTCGTTGTAGCAAACAAACGCTGAAATATCCGCGCCAGCACCGGGCACTGAACCAATAGAAGTTCCTAATAAGCCGCTTTTGACTGCCGTTGGCATCATCTCTTTGAGATCTTGCTTGCTCATTAGGCTTCGATCGAACTTCGGCTTCGCCATTTTCTTTTCTGACGTAATTTTTTCGATTTGATTGAGCGCTTCGGACAGAGCAAATAAACCAATCAATACAGGAATGACGTTGATACCGCTGTATAGATCCATTACGCCAAAGGTAAACCTAGGGACGCTACTAATAGGGTCTAAACCGACCGTTGAAATAAGAAGTCCAATCGCACCCGCGAGCAGGCCCTTGAGAATATTTTGAGCTGAGACGCTAGCAATGATGGTTAGGCCGAACACAGCCAATGCAAAATATTCAGGAGCGTTAAATCTTAGAGCAAAGTCTGCTAAGAGCGGTGAGATACCGATGAGAACTATGGTACTGATTAAGCCACCAGTAAATGAAGCCACAGCAGAGATACTTAACGCACGCGCAGCTTGCCCCTTAGCAGCGAGAGTATGCCCATCTAGAACGGTTGCTGCAGATGCTGGCGTACCTGGAGTTTTTAGCAAAATAGCTGCAATAGAGCCGCCGTATATTCCGCCGATATAAACACCGATGAGCATTACGAGTGCAGCCGTTGGCTCCATTCCAAAGGTAAAAGGTAGCAAGATGGCCACACCCATGGTGGCTGTTAAGCCGGGTAGGGCACCAAGGATTATGCCCCCAAGGACACCAAACACAAGAACAGGAAGAACGGAGAAACTAAATGCGACCGCTAGGCCATTAACTAAATGTTCAAACATAGCGGTTCCTTAATATAGTAAACCTTCTGGTAAAGCGATGATAAACACCTCACCAAACAGATAGTAAATTCCATAGACGAATGCCCACGCGACGGCATAGTAGAGCGGCTTTTTGACTTTGAATATGACGAGATAGATGGTGAATGCGATAAATGACGCAATGAGATATCCCACTACATTGATTAATAAAGCGTAGCCACCCAAAAATGCGAGACCAAACACCGATAATTTAGTGAAAATTGGCAGCTCTTCTTTAGTGAACTTCTTTTGCATGACATGTTGGATGATCAATAAACCGGATAGAAGAATAATGGCGATGGCGACAACGCTAGGAAAAAATTTGGCATCTACACTCGCATCTTGAAAGCGAGGCTCTGCAAACTGGCTTATGAAATAAAGGCTTAGAGCGCCAAAGATGATCATAAGCGAAGGGAAAATAACATGACGACTTTTCATAAACTCACCTCAACTGCGTGAGAGATGCGGGGGAGAGAAACGCCCCCGCAGGTAATACATACTAGATAATTGAATTAGTTAATAAGTTGACCCAGTGCTTTCGTGTCTTGCTCGACGAACGAGGTAAACTCTTCGGCATTTAGGTTATGAATTGTCATGGCACCTTTTTCCATGAACTCGATAAACTCAGGCGATGCCATTGCTTGGTCGAATGCTTTGCCAAGTGTTTCGATAACCTCATCTGGCGTGTTTTTAGGAGCGCCAATACCACGCCATGTACCTGTTTGCACGTCTACACCTTGCTCTTTAAGCGTTGGAACGTCAGGAATGTAAGCAATGCGCTCTTCAGACATAACACCTAGCGCTTTTAGTTGACCTGAGCGTAGTTGAGCAATGGCTTCTCCCGGCGTAACCATAGTCACATCAGTATGTTTACCAAGAACCGCAGGGATCGCTTCAGAAGCGCCGTTGTAAGGAATGGCATTGAGCTTAATGCCTTGGTCTTTTTCTAACGCCATCAGATAGAAATTAGGCGCTGCTGTTGATGCAAACTTAACCGCGCCATCTTCTTTCTTCGCCTCTGCGATCAGGTCATTAATGGTGTTATATGGGCTGTCTGCTGAAACGAGCACAACCGCTGGGTCAAGGTTAACCATTCGGATTAGTTTGAAATCATCAGCCGTATGCTGCATCAATCCCATTTGTGGAAGAGAGGCAATCTCGCGAGTGACTACCGTTAGTGTATAGCCATCTGCACGCTGCTGAGCACCAAAGCTCATGCCAACCGCACCAGCACCACCTGTACGGTTCATTACCGCAATGTTCTGCCCAAGAACGTCTTTCGCTGAGTTTGCTAGTGTACGACCGACTGCATCGGTACCACCACCTGCACCAAATGGAACAACAAGGCGAATATTCTTAGCTGGGTAGTCGGCAGCGATTACCGACGTCGAGAGGAGAATACCAGCGGTAACAAATAGTTTTTTAAGTAAGTTGCTCATAGTTTTGACCTTAATTATCTAAATTGTTGTGTAGGGGTAGTGCTTTTTATTGATTGATATTCACTAATAGTGAGTTGCTCTATTGCTAACGCGATCCAACTGCTAATTAGCATGTCGTACCATTGTTCAACGCCACTACATGCGACGACGATATCGCCATAAACAAAGGAGCCATAAAATAAGACGTCGCCTTCACGCAGTGAGGAAGGGTGAACAGACTGCTGATGAATATTTGGAGTGTTGTTCCTCCATGCCTGCTGAGCTTTCTTTCTTGCCAACTTATCGAATTCAATCGTCCATTGAGATGGATTTCCTAATGAAGACTCGATCAAAATAGACTCTTCAAAGCTGCCTTCCCAAGGCTTGATGGATGGGTCCATAACGACGATGTGTAGCTCTTTGCGATTCGTACGCTCAAACAATTTTTCAATTGCGGGTTTCACTAATTCGATAGCATCTAATGCGATCTCTTTATTGCTTTTCATAGCACCTCCAATGGCAATGAATTTACTATATTGTAAGACAATAATTGCTCGCCACTTGTCGTCGAACAAAATGATAGAGAGGTCACGTTGGATAGATTTTATTTGCCACTAAGATCAATTTAATTAATTAAAATAGCAATTTAAGTGTGATTTTGAATAGGTTTTTACAATTCAAATAAACTGTTAGTTATTAAAATATATTTGTACTAATAAATTACAAAAATATGACGAAATTACCGCCAAAATATTCCATGTTCTGAACTGTTTATTAGACTGATATTCGTCACTAGCTCTCAAAACCTGCAAGTCGATGATCAGGGGGCTTGCCTTAACTGGTGTGTTTGTGACAATCTTTTGAATAGTTATTCATTTTTAGGCAGGAAGCCCATGAAACCCATAATTAAACCAAGCAATCCTAACTTCTCTTCAGGACCTTGTAGCAAGCGCCCAGGCTATCAACTATCGAATCTCGATACGGCATCTTTGGGGCGTAGCCACCGTTCCTCACTTGGCAAAGCCGTTTTAGCTGAGTCTATCGACAAGACTAAGGCGATTTTAGGCATCCCGGACGACTATCGCGTCGGTATTGTGGCAGGTTCAGATACCGGTGCAATGGAGATGGTGATGTGGTCAATGCTAGGCGTGCGACCTGTTGATGTATTTCATTGGGAGTCGTTCGGTTCTGGTTGGTTAACCGATATCACTAAGCAGCTAAAGTTGGATGAGGTAAATAGCTATCTAGCGGAATACGGCGAGTTGCCGGATCTCTCTCAGGCTAATCCAAGTCATGATGCGGTGTTTACGTGGAACGGTACTACCTCTGGTGTGAAAGTCCCTAACGGTGATTGGATCAGTGATGAGCGTGAAGGACTGACTATTTGTGACGCGACTTCGGCAGTATTTGCAATGGATATGCCTTGGGAGAAGCTGGATGTTGTGACTTACAGCTGGCAGAAAGTACTTGGTGGAGAGGGTGGTCATGGCGTGATTGTTTTAAGTCCAAAAGCGGTTGAGCGTCTAGAAAGTTACACACCATCTTGGCCACTGCCGAAGATCTTCCGAATGACGAAAGGCGGTAAGCTGATCGAAGGCATTTTCAAAGGGGCGACCATTAATACTCCTTCAATGCTGTGTGTAGTGGATTACATAGACGCTCTAGATTGGGTGGATGGTTTAGGCGGGGTCGACGTGGCAATAGAGAAATCTCAAGCGAACTTAGCCGTGTTAACGAACTTTGTTGATTCTCGCGACTGGATTCACTTCTTAGCGAAGAAGCCGGAGCAGCGCTCAAATACCAGTGTGTGCTTAACCTTAGATGCGACGGAAGAGCAGGTTAAAGCCATGATTAAGCTTCTTGATGAAGAGCAAGTTGCGTTTGATATCGGTGCTTATCGTGATGCCCCCGCTGGTTTGAGGATATGGGCGGGAGCGACCGTCGAGGCAACAGACTTAGAAGCATTGTTGCCGTGGCTGGATTGGGCTTACGCAGAAGTCACTAAATAAAGAACAAAGCACCTGCTTATCAGGTGCTTTGTTGTCTCTGGCGCAACATAAAAAAGCCAGCATTGGGACGAATAAAGTGCACTGATGGGTAGAAAAGGATTTTCAACTTAAAGTGGAACCAATAATGAAACAAATAAAAACCTACAACGCGATTGCTAATAAAGGACTCGATAAGTTTTCACGTGATCAATACGAAGTCTCAAGCGAGTTTAGTGCGCCGGATGCAATTCTTCTGAGAAGTCAAAAACTGCATGAAGAACCCATAGCTCCGAGCGTAAAAGCCATCGCTCGCTGTGGAGCTGGGGTGAATAATATTCCGATTCAAGCCTGCACAGAAAATGGCATTGTGGTATTCAACACACCTGGCGCTAATGCGAATGCTGTAAAGGAGTTAGTATTAACAGGGTTGTTACTCTCGGCGCGCGATGTTTTTGGTGGGATGCAGTACTCCCAGTCGCTTACCGAACTTTCTGATGCTGCTGCGATGGACAAACTACTGGAGAAAGAGAAGAAACGCTTCTCAGGATCGGAAATCAAAGGTAAAACGCTGGGCGTTATTGGTCTTGGAGCGATTGGTGCGTCTGTCGCGAATACCGCTATTGACTTGGGTATGGAGGTCATCGGTTTTGACTCGGCGCTCAGTGTTGAGGCAGCATGGCGCCTTTCAAGTCGTATCCAGCGAGCGGAGAACTTGCAGTCGCTAATCAGTAAGTGTGATTTTGTTACGGTTCATGTTCCAGCACTTCCGGCGACCATCGGACTTATCAGCAGTGAACTGCTCGCATCCGCTAAGCCGGGTCTGGTACTACTTAACTTTGCTCGCAAAGAGATTGTCGATACTGACGCCGTGGTAACGGCACTAGAAAATGGTCAAGTAGGCCAGTATGTGACGGATTTTCCAACCCCGTCTTTAATCGGCAGAGAAGGCGTTATTCTCATGCCACACATCGGCGCGTCTACGGCAGAAGCAGAAGAAAACTGCGCGGTGATGGGAGCCATGCAGCTTATAGATTTCCTCGAAAACGGCAATATTACCAACTCGGTTAACTTTCCTCAGATCACATTAGAACGCGCCGAGGGCTACCGAATCACGTTTGCCAACGACAACGTTCCTAAAGTGCTTGGTACGGTTCTTTCTTTACTTGCGGATCTCAATATCAACGTACTTGATATGCTCAACAAGAGTCGGGATGAAGTGGCGTATACAATACTGGATATCGAGCAAGAGCCCAACGCGGAGCTTCTATCTGCAATCAGTGGGGTGGAGCACGTATTCAACGTTAGGGCGCTGTGATTGTCAGTTATTTGCGAGGATTGCTAGCACCTTCGTATAACAATGACTAGGTTGGTGACCCGTTTATTGGGTCACCAGTGAATCATTGGTGACAAAGTCATAAATCGAGTTCTTCCCTAAAGCCTTATACCAGAGTGCGGTAAGTACAAGCGAGTTAGTATTGATGTTGTAAGCCGTATTGGTACCGCCATTTTCGTAGATACCTGTAGGTATACTGCGTGAGCTTAAACTGGAATTAAGCACAGTCTCGGTTAGCGTAGCGGCGAATTCATCTTCAAAGATTACGCTAAGTCCAAACCCCACTTTGTTACTGAAAATCTGAGGGTTTTCAATGGGTTTTCCTCCTGGGCTAACGCTTATCCATGGCTTTCCATAGTAATAGACGTTGTTGTAAGCAAACCAAGGGCTTTTATTCATCGCATCTTCTGCATAGACCTTGAGCTTCCCAGATAAGGCAGACTCACTTTTATGAAGTTCATAAAGAGTGTCTAGCTGATTCCACCAAGCATTCAGATTACCGATTTCAATCGCAAGAAGAACATAAGGATCAGTGGTGAAATAGGGGAGGTTTCGCTGATCGATAAGTAGCTTTTGATTGTCGACTTCTACCGCTTCAATGTGGTTCCAACTGAAACTCTCATCCAAATCATAACCAAACAACACAAAGCCTTGAGCGGCGTATTGTAGGTATCCTAAACGCCCTTCTTGACGATAATACTCTTTACCTTGGTAAAGCTTGGTTCCAAACAAGTTGCCATCTTTTACGGCTTTTTCGATCGACCATCGCTGTAGTATTTTTTCAATGTCTCGGCTTAGGTCCGGAAATCTTTCTTGTGTCACTTTGAGCCAGATAAGTAAACGGCCAATGTCGAGTGCCGACCAGCCATTGCCATTGCTATCGGATTCAGAATAACTGCCTGAAGGTAGGCCAGACTCGGTGCTGTACTCTCTATTGGGTAGGGTGTTTTTGTAGAGAGGAAGTTCGGCGAGTGTATTTAGCGTCAGCGTTAGGGTGTCCTTTGTAACTTCACGCGATGCGAGTTCTAAGTCATAGGCCGCAATGGTTGCTGCGATGCCACTGGCTACATCCCACATCGTGGCGTGATGATAGCCTTGTACCGAATCCCAAAGTCCGGTCTCTGGGTGATAGTTACGATCAAAGTAGTGCTTCGACTTTTTTGCTAATAGCCAGTCATTGCGATCTAACCGCGAGAGGTCGAGGGTTATTTTTTTTGGGGTAACTTCATTTATCGGGAGGACAGACGACGACTCAAATTCGTTGAGAGGTTCGCCATTCGCTTCGACGATGATCGATGGAGCTATCGCTCGGCGCTGAAACTCTATCTCACTTTTTGGGCCAGTTGCCTCTCCTTGAGTCATACCTCGTCCGCCATAAAAACTTGGCGACGCCTCTTCAGAAGCAATCACTTGAACGCTAAGTATACAACCCAGTAGGGGCAACATCACTTTGTGTATACTCACAGTTCGCTTCATCCTTGGTCATTGGCAATCCTAAACTAATGATAATACATGGTTTATGTATTTCGAGAATAATTAATCTGGCTTACATCAAATCTTCGAAAAATCGCAATATTAGGTGTGTATAAAAAACGTACAAATAAATGTCATTCTGCGTTAAGTTTTGCTAAGATGTTGGCGTCAACGGACTGTAATGGGTCAACGGATAGGCAGGGCTTCGAAGTCAATAAGGTGCTCCTATGCGAAATTTCATTCAATCGCTCACCCGTTCAGAGAATATTCTTGTCAGAGATTCTGCATTTAAACTTCATCACTTCTTAGATAAAAGCGTTGCTGATTATCGCCTCGACGATACCCAAAAAGCACGCCTTGAAGACTACCTACATTCAAATGAACTCACCCATACCGATTTTGGCGACCCGTTAAAAGCTCACGGGATTATCGCTTTTTCGTTTGGCGATAGTGAAGATGTGAACAAAGAACTTGCCGATGTTAGTGTGTCACTCATGAAAAACAATGCGTTTCTAGACGCACACTTACAACAAGAAGTTGCGGTACACGCATTAGATAAAGTGACAAACATCAATGTGATTCGAAATGATGACTACCAAACAACAGCGGACGTCGCGAGAGTCGCTTTGGAGCATTCCGTTGGTCGCAATGTCATTGTCGTCGCACAATCTTGGCATGCGAAGCGTTGTATCGAGACCTGCGAACAAGCTGGTTTAAACGTGGTTGGATTAAGGACGGTACAGAGCTTTCCAAAAAATGATCCACAGCCTTGGGTGCGTAATCCAATCAACTGGGTACTAAAAGAAAGTAACCGCTGTTTTGCTACTGGCTACGAGATCAGTAAAGAGCTTCAGCTCGCATAAGCTATGGAGCTCTAACATCTTGTTTTAATGCCGAAATTAAACTCGAATTGTGCGACTTGATTACTATACTTCCTTTTATAACGTTATGACTGGGTTTATAGGTATTGCATGGAACGCATCACTGAGGCTTTTAACGAGACCAAAAGAGAAATATGGGTTGCGGGTTGGTTTAGTTTAGCAATCAATTTTCTGGTTCTTTCTCTGCCAATCTATGGTCTTCAACTCTTTGACCGTGTTTTATCAAGCTACAGTCTCGAGACTATGTTCGCTTTGCTCGCGATTGTACTGTTCTTGGTGACTGCACAGTTCGCTCTTGAGTATATCCGCACTGAGTTGCTTCAGAAGTCTGGGTTGAAGTTAGACTCAAAACTGAGTGGTATTCTTTTAGCTCGAAGTATTGCTCAATCCTCACAAACCAACAGAATTGAGAAGCAAGGTCTGCATGATCTATCTGAGATCAGAAACTTCTTAGTGACACCTTCGACTTCTGCCATCTTCGACATACCCTGGACGCCATTCTTTCTCCTCATACTATTTATGCTCCATCCCTATATCGGCACTGTCGCTCTGATAGGCAGTGTCATCTTCGTGATGTTGGCATTTGTCATGTTGCTTCAATCTCGAAAGCCCAATGAAGAATCTAGCTTGTACTCCAACAGAACCAACATGGAGCTCAATGATTATCTGAGGAATGCTCCAACACTGAATGCAATGGGCATGTCAGACAACATCGGTAAAGTTTGGGAAAAGAAAAGCGAGAAGCTCTTAGCCTATCAATGGGAGGTCAACTCTCGCGCGGGTAAGGTGTTGGCCGTTAGCCGCTACTTTCGAACCATTCTTCAAGTTGCGGTTCTATCTGTTGGGGTGTATCTGGTATTGAACCAACAGCTAGGTACTGGCGCTATTATCGCTGCTTCAATCATTATGGGTCGAGTACTTTCACCTTTTGAACAAGCCGTCGGTGGATGGAAATCATGGTATGTTGCATTCAAGGCATGGCAGCGATTGAACTCAGCTCAGAGTTTGAAAGCGCCAGTGGAAAAAACCAGGCTTCCTCGACCGAAAGGGCATATTCATTTCAAAAACGTGGGCCTTAAGCTTCCCAATGCCAACGAGCCGATATTACAAAACATCAGCTTCAAACTGGGTGGCGGACAATCTCTCGCTATATTAGGTAACTCTGGCTCAGGAAAATCAACACTCGCGAAACTCATCATGGGCATCTATCAACCAAGTGTTGGCATGATAGAAGTCGACGGAGCAGCAGTGAGCCAATGGTCTGAGGTTCAATTTGGCGAGCATGTGGGCTACCTACCTCAGCATGTAGGTCTCTTGGCTGGAACGGTAAGGGATAACATAGCCCGCTTTAGCGATGCCAAAGATGAAGATGTAGTCGCGGCCGCGAAACTCGCGTGTATCCATGAGTTGATAATCTCTCTCCCTGATGGTTATCAGACGTATTGCGGAGAAGGGGGCGTTCAACTCTCGGGCGGACAAATGCAGCGTATAGGACTGGCTCGCGCTATTTTTTCGAACCCTAAGGTGTTGGTGTTAGACGAGCCAAACTCAAACCTCGATCCTGAAGGTGAGGTGGCGCTAGCTATTGTGCTCCAGCATTGCAAAGAAAATGACATTACTGTGGTGATGATAAGTCACCGTCCGGGCTTTATGCGTCAGATGGACTGGGTCATTTTGCTGAAAGACGGCAAGGTGGAAAGAGCAGGCAAGAGCGAGCAGTTCTTGGGCTTAAGTTCAGATGTCGATACCGATAACAAGGCAAGCAAGCCGCAAACACGCAGTGCAGGCTAGGGGGTAGTGATGGTATTCGATACGTCAAAAGTCATTCGCAACGGCATCATTCTTACTCTTGTGACAACCGTGGGTTTTATATGGTGGAGTACGTCGGTAGAGCTCAGTTCGGCGTCTATCGCTCGTGGGGTAGTTGTTGTTGAGTCAAAGCGTAAACAAGTACAGCACCTAGAGGGTGGGTATGTTAAGCAAATCTATGTGAGGGAAGGACAGCATGTCGAGCAAGGGGATGTGCTGGTGGAGCTATCCAACTCGAGAGCGGAAGCAGACTTTCAACGCCTGACCTTAAAATCGATTTCATTGGATTATCAAATTAGACGTCTACGCGCACTACTGGATGAACAGCAGACAGTAGATTGGACTTATGATGATCCGAATTCAACGGTCGATACCGTTGATAAAACCCAAGTGGTTGCCAACATCATTAGTAATGAACAAGTTCAGTTTCAGCAAGCGCTGCTTAAGAATGAGCTTGCGGAAGGTCAGTATTTACAGAAAAAAGCACTACTTGATGAACAAATACGAGGCGGCACTTTTCAACAGCGAGCAGTAAAACGTCAGTTGTCTTTGGTTAAACAAGAAATTGATATGACCAAGGGATTAGTGGACAAAGGATATGTTTCTAAAACTAGGATGTTAGAGCTTCAAAGGGCGTTAGCTCGCATCGATGCCGAACTGGCAGAGGTCACGGCAGAAACCGAGGTGGGAATGCGACAACTAAAAACGCTTGAGCAAACTCATAAAGCGGAGCAGTTAGCGCTTAAGCAAACCTATTCCGCTTCACTTACTGATACTCAAAAAGAGGCACGAGATGTTAGTGAGGCTCTGCGCGCAGCCTCTGACGTACGCTCTCGTGTCACAATCCGAGCTGAGCATGCTGGAACCGTAGTTGGGTTGGGTATTGCGGGTGTTGGTATGGTGGTGAATCCTGGCGACGTCATCATGCAAATTGTTCCGGATAGCGATGAACTTATTGTAGAAGCTCTAGTTCCACCGCAAGACATTGACGTAGTGAGGATTGGGCAGAATGCTAAGGTTAGGTTGACGGCTTACAACATTCGTAAGACGCCACCTGTTGAAGGCGAGGTGACTTACATCGCCGCAGATAGGCTAGGTGATGAGAGTGATGGTAAAACGGCAGGATATACCGTTCAAATCAAGCTAAATGGTGACAGCCTTAAGAACCTAAAGCACATTGAACTGTACCCTGGTATGCAAACAGAGGTCTTCATTGTGCTCGAAGAGCGTACATTATGGGATTACCTGACCGCGCCGCTAAGCGTCAGTTATTATCGCGCGATGAGGGAAGTATAGATGGAATCAGAGACGTTTTTTTGGCTTATGTTCTACGCGTCATTTTTAGTGGCGACCAGCATAGTCGGAGCATTAAAAGGGCGCTTTATAGCGGGTGTGCTATTGGGTTATGTATTAGGTCCTATTGGGTTAGTTGTCATGCTATTTAGTAAGGACAAACGGATGCTACCGTGTCCTCATTGTGGACAGAAGACTCACCGCCATTCGTACCACTGCCAAGTCTGCCACGAGAAGGTATATGGTTGTTTGAACTAGACTCAGCGAAATACTACCCTCTCTTGAGAATGCCCTCGTAAACGAGGGCATTTTTTTGGATAGTAATCCTTAGTGAAAGTGAAAAAAAGCCCTCCAATAGGAGGGCAAACAGTCAAGAAAACAAGGAAAGGAATTAAGCAATATCAGATGGGAAGTTAATGCTGTCTTGGTCTAGGTCACTCCAGATAGTGACTTCTTTGCCATCTGCACTTTCAAGTTTGTAACCATATAGATTTGAGGTATCAAGGTTTTGAGCTTCGTAGGCATCTTTAAGACCTTGGTCCATTTCGGCGACTGTGCTCTTAAGCTCCCATCCCCAACCAGTAAGGTCGATAGAGTTAGCGCCTGTACACACAAACTGACCGTTTGCTTCGCCTGCTGTGTCGTTAACAACAATCTTGTCTAGAGAAATTGAGATATCAGTGTCAGTAGAGTTCACTTTGACCCCCTCAATCTCTTGGAAAGCAGTCTTTGACATGTCGATGGTTTGTCCATCACCATCATTGCCGACTACCAGTACGTCGAAGCCTTCACCACCGCTGAAGTAGACAGAGTTAGCGTCACCAGAAGTCAACTCTTCGCTGTCAAAGATTAAGGTGTCATCACCGCTACCCGCAAATAGTTGGTCGAGACCAGAACCACCATCAAGAGAGTCATTACCTTCTTGACCAAAGACCAAGTCATCACCAGAACCGCCACGAAGCGTGTCGTTACCTACACCGCCGTCGACGAAGTCGTTGCTGCTACCGCCGTCTAGAGTATCGTCACCTTCTTTACCAGATAGGTTATCAGCACCTGAGCCACCATACATTTTATCGTTACCCAGCTCACCGTACATTTGGTCATCGCCTGACTGACCGTACATGGTGTCGTTGCCGTCTTGACCAAATAAGGTGTCATTACCAGAACCACCTTCAAGTCGGTCGTTACCCTCGCCGCCAAACAGCTGGTCAACACCGGCATCACCTTTCAGCTTATCATTACCTTCGCCACCTGTTAGTTGGTCGTCACCGTCGCCGCCAAACAGTTGGTCATTGCCCGTACCACCGTCAAGGGTGTCGTTATCGCCATAGCCATACAGTTTGTCATCGCCATCGTTGCCCTCAAGGACATCATGACCAGCTCCGGCGTTTAGAGTATCGTTACCATCGCCACCGTATAATTTATCGTGTCCATCACCAGAGGTTAGGGCGTCGTTACCTTCACCACCGAATAGTTGGTCGTCGCCAGCACCCGACGCAATAGCATCGTTGCCTTCATCACCGTAAAGCGCGTTATTACCACCAGAAGAAGTGATAGTATCGTTGCCGAGACCGCCGCGAATGGTATCGTGACCTGCACCAGACTCGATGGTATCTTCGCCTTCGCCACCATCTATCGTGTTGTTGCCAGAAAGTGCTGTGATGCTGTCGTCGCCTTCATCGCCAGACAGGGTACTGTTGCCTGCTTCAGCTATGATCTCATCATTACCCAGACCGCCTGATACAGTATCGTTGCCTTCACCAGTCTTGATGTAGTCAGCGCCTTCACCACCCACAATTGAGTCGTTGCCTGTGCCACCAAACAGAATGTCATCACCGGCACCACCGTCAATCGCATTGTTACCGGATTCGCCAAAGAGTTGGTCAACGCCCTCACCACCAATTAAGGTGTCGTCACCAGCGCCAGCGTAAACAAAGTCGTCACCAGCACCGCCATCAAGGGTATCTTTGCCTGCACCACCAAGTAGTACATCGGTATCTTCTCCGCCGAACAACTGGTCGTTACCATCGCCACCATCTAGCGTGTCTTCACCTGCGCCTCCAGATAGAACATCGGCACCGCCACCACCGGATAGGTTATCGTTACCAAGACCACCGATGGCATTGTCGCTACCCGAACCACCGAATAGGGTATCATCACCTTCGCCAAGGTCGATGGTATTGTTGCCTGCTTCACCATAGACAGTGTCGTTACCCGTTCCCGCATTGACAGTATCTTTGCCATCACCCGCGAAAAGTGTATCGTCACCTGCACCACCAGTGATTGTGTCATCATCATCGCCGCCGTATAGAGTGTCAGAGGCATCACTACCGATGAGTGTGTCATTACCAGAGCCACCGAAGATGTTGTGCGAGCCAGTTGAGGCTGCAGTTAGTGTGTCGTTACCCGCTTCACCAAGTAGGGTATCTTGACCATCATCGGTCATGGTGTCATCGCCGGCACCGCCTGCTAGGAAGTCGTAACCTTCACCACCGACCAGTACGTCGTTACCTGCACCACCAAAGATAGCGTCGTTACCATCTTCACCATACAGTTCGTCATTACCGTCACCACCATCGATATGGTCATCGCCGATACCTGCTTTGACAACATCATCCCCTTTATCTGCGAATACTGCATCATTACCGTCACCAGTATTAACCGTGTCGGTACCGATACCACCATAGACAGCATCATTACCTAAACCCGTATTGATGGTGTTATCGCCAGCTTCACCAAATACGGTGTCATTACCTTCGCCGGTCTCTACCGTATCTGTGCCAGAGCCCGCAAATATGGTGTCATCGCCTTTGCCTGAGATGAGAGTGTCGTTATCCGCGCCACCTGCAAGTACGTCATTTTCATCTGAGCCAGTTAGCGTATCATTACCTGAGCCGCCAAATAGCTCGCTTCCATTCAGGCCAGCGACTAGCGTGTCGTCACCACCTTCACCGAACAGTTTGTTATTGCCTTCTTGCCCTAGAACTGTATCGTTTCCGCCACCAGCGAAAATCGCATCATTGCCTAAACCTGCCTCGATGGTGTCGTCACCGCCGCCTGCGAACACTTCGTCATCTCCAGTACCCGCGATAATATTGTCATTGCCAGCACCTGCGTATAGCTTGTCGTTTCCTTCGCCACCGTCAATTTGGTTGTTACCATCACCAGCGTAAATGGTATCGCTGCCCTGACCAGCGTTTACTACATCATCTCCACTGTCTGCGTAGACAGTATCGTCACCTGTTCCAGTGTCGATTTGGTTTTGACCGCCTCCAGCAAAGATAGTGTCGTTGTCAGCGCCAGAGTTAATAACGTCGTCGCCCGCTTCGGTGTAGATAGTGTCAACACCGTCACCAGAATCAATAACATTGTTACCGCTTTGACCAAATACTAGGTCATCACCTTGACCAGTAGTGATTACATCGTCGCCTTCACCAGCGTACACTTGGTCGTTACCTGCGCCTGTATCGATAATGTCGGCACCTTGGTTTGAGTGAATAATGTCGTCACCTTCGCCACCAGTCATAGTGTCGACACCTTCGCCACCGTACAGTTCGTCATTACCAGCACCACCGACAAGGACATCGTTACCAGCGTCACCAATCAGTACATCGTTGCCTTCACCACCAACGAGTTGGTCGTTACCGTACTCACCGACAAGCACGTCATCCCCAGCATCACCCTGCATGACGTCGTCGCCGTCACCACCTAGGAGAAGGTCATTATCATCGCCACCATGGATTGTATCGTTACCAGAACCACCCATCGCGAAGTCTGCACCCGCACCACCCACGATGGTATCGGCACCTTCTTCACCTTGGAGTTCATCCGCGCCTTCACCACCTTCCAGGTAATCATCTCCTTTACCGCCGAATACTTTGTCGTCGCCAGCGTCGCCATATAGAGTATCTGTACCGTCATCACCGATAACGATATCGTTACCTTCGCCGCCATAGATAACATCATCACCGAGTTCACCTAGAAGGGTGTCGTTGCCTGCGTCGCCTTTGAGCGTGTCGTTACCGTCGCTACCTAGCAGCGTGTCGTTACCTTCGCCACCAGAAAGGAAGTCGTTTCCGTTACCGCCAACTAGAACGTCGTCACCTTCTTCACCGAAAAGGCGGTCGTCGTTGATGTCACCATCCAGGAAGTCGTTACCTGTACCACCAAAGATGGTGTCATCACCCTGTTGGCCTTTGAGGATATCGTCACCCGCACCGCCGTAGATTTGGTCATTGAAGATGTTGTGAACCTGAATGTCGACAGTGTTGATGTCGGATACCGGAGCGCCACTGGTGTCTTCTAGAGAGAAGAAGAGAGGAGCATCGCCTGATACTTGCTCGTCTGTGAACTCAAAATCGACAGAGATGTCGCCATTCTCATCTACGATAGCCTCTTGGGTATGAACGACAGCGCCTGACTCGTCTTTGATGGTGACAATGACTTTGTCGTAGCTGCCATCAACGTTGAAGTTAGCAGTAAGATTGCAGGTTTGATCGATGATGTAATTGCCTAATCGAACACCGTGAGCATCGACATTAGTGTCTGAACCCGCTTCACCGCTTGAATATGTGTAGACTGACGTACTTGTACCCCAGTTGTCGTTGTTGCTATCACCGTTAGATTGGTTTGCATTGTTGTCGTTGTCATATTCGACGTCGCCAAGAACAACGTCTGCGCCGTCACCTGCTTGAATGTGGTCAGAACCTTCACCACCCGCAACGAAGTCATCGCCTTGTTTCGCATGTATCTCGTCGTTACCAGCCTTTGCGTTTACGTTATCAGCTTGCTCTGTGCCTGTTATTAGGTCGTCGTGTTTAGTTCCTTCCATGGTGTCCTCTCTTAAGCCATGTTTTACTAGCAGCGTTAGTTAGTGATTTAGGAGGTTTTGACAACTTTTCAACAAAACCAAGTTGCATAGACAAGAGCAGGATGTGTGCCAATTAGGAGTGCTGATTTTAAGGGATTGAATTTAATGAATTTATTGATTTGGAGGATGGTTAATTGTTATTTCTATAAATAACTTTCTTATTTTGAGAATAAATTTGAATTAGTCGCGAATATCATTTTGATTAAAATGCGAATGAGTATGCGATCATAATAGAGCCATCGAGAAAACGTCCCGTATTTTCACCTGCATTGCTTGGGTTCCAGCGATTTCCGGAATAATTATTATATTGCAAAGTAATGGTACCGGGACGCCAATCAAAATAACCAAAACCATAGGTATAATCAGGGTTCCAAGGTTGTTGCTGGGACTTGTCAAAATAGTAGAATGCGGTCGCGTTTACGTACCAATTACCCCAAATTGCGTATTTGCAACCTAGCGATGCAGTTCTATGGTGCGCTTTATAACTACTAGATTCCAAATCAAAATAAGAAGGTGTCCAGTTGTAGTCCACTTGACAGCCAATACTTCCATCTTCGGTCAGTCGGGTCCATTCGAGAAGCTTTCCTGTAATAGGGAACTTCCACCCAAGAGAAACCGTGCCCTCATCAAATTGGGTTCTCGAGCCCCCCGGCTCTGGGTTAAATCGGTTACCCCCATAGTTCGAATAGATGAGACTAAAAGTATATGGACGCCAATCACTGTAACCGAAAACGTAGGTAAAATCGGGGTTCCAAGGCTGCTGTTGGTCTTTGTCGAAGTAATAGTAGAGTGTGCCTGAAGCGAACCAGTTACCTAAAAGCACATACTTGAGAGAGAGGTTAGCGGTGTAATTCACATTAGAAGGACCATTAACCGCGCCTGACGGTAAGTTAGCAGCCGGTGTTTGGATTAGTGGTAGATTCAAAGAAAAGTTGCCACTCAGACCTGAAAGGCCCTCTCTCTCTTTTAATTCGCCAAAGGGTAGGTCAAATGAACTTTCAACACCCCTCCAAATTAAATCAAGCTCTGTTTCTTCTTCCTCTTTTATATCGTGGCTATTACCAGTGGTAATGTTGGGAGAGCTAGGTTGAGGTGCATGTTGCCTTGTATTCGACAGGTACTCATCTGCATGAGTTGATGATGAAAGTAGTACTAACAACAGCGGAATATTAAGACTTACTTTCATAGAGTTGAGCATCCTTGCATTCACCCCTTGGGAATCTTATTAACTATAGAACGTCGCTAAGGTGAAGAAAACCAATAATTTTTTTGTTTTTTCGTTCATAGATTCTATTCTAGTAAATAGTTGCTCCAAAGATGAGACGATTTCTCAAAAATGATACAGCCGACACCTAACTCGCAAAATGAAACGCAAGAGATCTTACTCGTTGAGGATAACAAAACGACGCGTATTCTCATGAGTTCGCTATTGAAAAAGCGCGGTTACAAGGTAACGGTCGCTGAACATGGCCAAGAGGCTTTAGACGTTTTAAACGAAAGTGAAAATATTCAGTTTGTTTTGAGTGACTGGGTGATGCCAGAAATGGATGGTGTAGAGCTATGTAAAGCGCTCAAGTCCAATGACTACAACCGCTATATCTTTTTTGTGCTCCTATCTTCTCAAGACGACAAAGATTCTATTGTCTGTGGAATCGATGCGGGTGCTGATGATTTCGTTGCTAAAAACACTCCCATTGATGAGTTAGATGCGCGTATCAGGGCAGGATTTAGAAATCTCCAGCTTCATAACGAACTGCTCATGAAGAATCAGGCGCTTGACAGTGCATACGCAACAATGCGTCAAGACCTCGATTATGCGGGAGAATTTATAAGGCAGTTGCTGCCCACGAAAAAAGTGTTTGAGAAAGTGGCAATGGACTATACCTCCATTCCGAGTGCTCAAATTGGGGGGGACATACTTGGGTATTTTGAACTTGATGAAAACCACCTTGGTTTCTATTTACTCGATGTGTCAGGGCATGGAGTTTCGTCTGCCTTATTGTCGTTTTCAGTCCAGCAAACCTTGTCTGTGGTGAATGGAGCCAATTCGGTTGTCTTTAAAGATACTCCAAATGGTCGAGAGATTCGTTCTGCAGATGAAGTTGTTACCAAGCTCAATGAGATTTATAGCCAAGATGACTCGAATACGCTCTATTTCACCATGGTCTACGCCGTTCTAAATCGAAAGACGGGAGAAATGAATTATTGCGTGGCAGGTCATCCACCCATTATTTGGTATCAGCATGAAAGCGAGTCAACACAGTTTTTGGGGGACGAGAATTTTGTTGTGGGTATGTTTGATTTCGCCGATTACAAACAAGACTCGATTACTCTCGGACCTAATGATGAGATATGGCTTTATACCGACGGCATTACCGAAGCCAGATATGAAGACGATTTTTATACCGAAGAAAGGTTGAAACTGTTAATTGATAACAGTCGCGATCTTGAATTAGAAGATAAACCAGACGCTGTCGTTTCAGCGGTCAGGAAGTGGCAGCATAATGATGAGTTTGACGATGATATCAGTATGTTGGTCTGCAAATGGACACCGAACCAATAGGAAGGCGATATGAAGTATGAAGTAAAGAACAACGACTTATTTACCGTTGTTGAAGTTCAAGAAGCGAGATTCGATGCGAAGCTGGCTCCGATGTTCCGTCAGTCGATTGAAGATATCCAAGTTGATATTAAACCCAATCTGCTTCTCGACTTATCGTCGGTAACGTTTATGGATAGTAGCGGTCTGGGAGCCGTAATGGCGGTTTATAAACTGCTACGAGATCGTCAAATAGCGATTGTCGGTGCACGCCAACCAGTAAGAGAGTTGCTCAAACTGACTCGAATGGATCGCTTGGTTAAAACCTTCGATACGGTTGAAGATGCGATGACAGCGTCAGCTTAACAAACAAGAAAGGCTAGGGAGGACAGCGATGAAGGGAATGATATTAGCAGCAGGTAAAGGGACACGAGTTCGTCCAATTACACAGCAAATACCCAAACCTATGATTCCAATACTAGGTAAGCCGGTAATGGAGTCCATGATTGAGCTGTTCGCCCAGCATAACATTACCAAAATTGTCATTAATACCAGTCACTTGTCTGAGGTGATTGAAGGCTATTTTGGAGATGGTCATCACTTTGATGTTCAGTTGTCGTATTCCTGTGAAGGTGAACTGAAGGATGGCAAGTTTGAAAGTCAAGCGCTTGGCTCTGCTGGTGGGATGAAAAAGATCCAAGAGTTCTCGGGCTTTTTTGATGAGACCTTTGTTGTTGTCTGCGGCGATGCCTGGATCGATCTTGACCTCAAAGAGGCGGTACGCAAGCACAAAAAAAATGGTGGTATTGCGACCATTATAACCAAGCAGGTGTTGGATGATGAGGTCGAGAAATATGGCGTTGTGGTCACTGGCGACAAAGGCATCGTTCGTAGTTTCCAAGAAAAGCCGTCCAAAGAAGAAGCCCTGTCTAATCAGGCAAATACAGGTATTTATATCTTTGAGCCTGCAATCTTCGACTATATTCCAGTTGACCAAGAGTTTGATATCGGTAGCGAGTTATTCCCTAAGTTGGTGGAGCAACATGTTCCTTTTTACGCCGTGGACATGAACTTTCAATGGCTCGATGTCGGTAACATTAAGGATATATGGGGGGTAACGGAAGATGTCCTAAATGGCAAGGTACCAGGTTATCGAGTCCCTGGGACACAGATCAAAGCAGGCGTTTGGCTTGGGATCAATACCAGTATCGATTTGAAAAATTGCACGATTGTTCCACCTGTTGTTATCGGTAGTGGCTGTCACATAGAGGATGGCGCAACCATAGTTGGTCCCGCTCTTGTCGGTGCCAACTGCCATGTTGAATCGGGTGCAACGGTTAAGCATTCGCTTATCTTTGATTACACCAAGATCCTCAAAGATGTTGAAGTCTCCGAGCAAACCATTTTCGGTGACTTTAGTATCGGTCACGATGGTAATACCGAATCTTCAGATACGTGGATAAACCTAAAACCGCATCCTGCACTCAATCGTTTATCCGATGCGATCAATAAAATGTGAGGAATGTGATTTATGAACACGGATAACCACACATTTTCAAACACCTACATGAGCTCAATAGCCACATCTCGAGATGTGGCTAACGACCTGAAACAATTTTGGTCAGGTTGGGATATTCAAGGAAATACGATTGATGAGTTAGAACTGTGTGTGGTTGAACTGGTAAACAACGCCTATGAACATGCCTATAACGAGGCTGAGGGAAAGCCGATTGAAATAGTAAGTCGCTGCCAGAATTCAAAAATCATTGTTGATATTGCCAATTTTGGTGAAGGTATGTCGCAAGATGAATTCGCTTCGGCGCTTGAAGCTGACTTTATTGAGCCTGATGCAGATGACCCCGATACATGGACGACGTCTGGAAGAGGGTTCATTATTTTAGCAGCACTGGTTGATAGCGTTGAGCTAGAGCATGAGGGGGAAAAGAATACCTTTCGACTCATCAAATCTTGTAAGTCTAGTGCGTAGGCGATGAGTTATGAGAGCTTTTGCGTCGCTCAGTTTCGTTCTGATTCTCACTGCCTGTGTCAGTGAGCTCAATCCTGCCTATCTCCTAGAAAGGTATTCACTCAACGGTCAATGGAACGTTGAGTTTTTAGATTCTGAAAAACCGATGGAGGCTTCAATCAAGGTTCCATCTAACTGGTATTCGCAGGGTGTTGAATATTCAGGCAGAGCGCTATATCAGAAATCCTTCTCTCTAGATGCCGCTCCAGAAAAACGATACTGGCTCAATTTCGATGCGGTGGACTATCAAGCGGATGTTGCTTTAAATAACGTGCCTTTAGGAAGTCACACAGGGTACTTCGGCGCGTTTAAGTTCGAGGTAACCTCTCACTTGCTGTCAGGTGCTAATCAGTTAGCCGTAATAGTGACCAGCGAAGATGATCCAAAAGTAAAAGACTGGTCCCTGAACAAAAAAGAGCTCAAGGGAGTGCTTAACCATCACGACACTCGCCCTGGTGGCGCCTGGTCTGATCGTGGACAAGACGCTAACTCAGGCGGTATTTGGGGCGATGTTTTTATTGAATCCACGGGTTCGATAGCGATAAAGCAAGCGCACTTTTTACCAGAGTTAAGGGAGGACAATCAAACGAGTGCGCGTTTGGAGCTCCAACTAGACAGTACAGTTAACGAAAGTGCAACGATCAATATTTCATTGGCTCCCGCGACAAATGATGTCAGTGATGTTAGAGAGTCTTATACGATCAGCACGGATTTAACTGCCGGTGCTAACACCATTCAGTGGTCGCTTCCAACAATGAAAAGAGCTCTGTGGTGGCCCTACGATTGGGGAACACCTACGCTCTACGATCTCTCTATCGAGGTGAGGACGCCAGATGGAGAGTTGTCACATCAAACTAGCCAACAAGTTGGATTTCGCAGCTTTAAGTACTCTGAAAGTGAAAAACAGTTCTACGTCAATCATCAAAAATATTTTGTACGAGGCACCAACTATATTGCAAGTCAGTGGCTTGGCGAGGTGTCAGAGCAAGACTATCGCCAAGACCTCGAACTGATGAAAGCGGCCAATATTAACAGTGTGCGTGTTCACGCTCATGTCGCAGGTAAGTCTTTCTATCAGATGGCAGACCAGCTTGGTCTGATCGTTTGGCAAGATTTCCCTTTGCAGTGGGGATACGATAATTCGGTATCGACGGCCGCAGAAGCAGGTAAGCAGGCCAAAGAGATGACGAATCAATTATTTAATCATCCATCTATCGCATTTTGGAGTGGGCATAATGAACCGCCATGGGATGCCACTTGGATGCAATACAAGTATCCGTCTTACGACAAAAATCACAATCAATTGCTCACACAAACAGTTTTTGAAGCGCTGAATGAAGCTGAAGATGGACGAGTTGTGAGAGAGGCATCTTACACGTATGAACATCCTTGGTTTGGCTGGTACTCGGGGCACTATAAAGACTATCGAAACATTCAGGGTCCGCCGATCATCAGCGAATTTGGTGCACAGGCCTTCCCTGATTTAGCTCTTAGTAAGGAAATATTGGGTGGTGATACCCAGTGGCCACCCAATGAAGAGCAACTATCGGCACTCGCTTACAGAAACTATCAACATCATGAGGCTCAAAACCTCGCTAAAGTGAATTTAGGTGCATCTCTTACTGAGTATATTGACAATACTCAGCAATATCAGAGAAGAGTAAATAAATACGCGGCAGAGCAGTTAAGACTTAAGAAAAATAATGGTATCGCTGTTATTTACCAATTTATGTTTGTTGATAGCTGGCCTTCGATTACTTGGTCGGTTTTGGATGATTCGCGAAACCCAAAACCAGCGTACTTCGCACTAAAGGAGTCTTTTCAGCCAATTTTGGGCATTGCGAGTGTAAATCCAGATTCTTCGTCTAAGCTTATAAATGTCAGTGTAATCAATGACTCAAGAGATGATTTGTCAAACGTGACCCTTGCTGTCAAATGTGCGGATAGGGCTGAGGAAATATCTACGTGTTGGCGTCGAGAAGGAATAAATCTGGCAGCAAACAATGTGTCGTTCGTTGCCAATATCGAACAAAACCTTTTAGGCGAAAAATTCACGATTGAGTTAATCGATGAGTCGGGAAAAATCATTTCTAGTAATCACTATCAACCAGGAGATTACTAGAGGGCTAGTGAGTTAGGCTTTATTTTTACTAGCCATTTACGAGCGAATAAAAGCTTTTCAATAGGGAAGTTGGGTAAATGGACAATTATTTTCAAAAGTATGAGCACAGAGTGCCACCCGAGCCAGTGCCACATAGCATACCTCGTGAGTTGCTATATCAGTATCTAGCAACATGTAATCTCACCCTTGGTATCTGGTATTTGTGGTGGCGATGGACTTATGCGCTCAATATGGATGCGCTGTGGTTTTCATTACCGCTGGCTTTCGCGGAGTCATGCGCGTTCATTGGTTCGATTCTATTTACCATCAACCTGTGGAAAACCAAAGATGAACCTCGCCGCGAGCCGCCTTCCAACATTAACCAATGTGTTAATCAAACCGATGAAGACAGACCTTTGTCGGTTGATGTGTTTTTCCCCAGCTACGATGAAGAACCTGAATTGGTGCGACTAAGTATTGAAGACGCGCAGAAGATAACCTATCCACACGAAATCGACATGAAGATATTCATACTCGATGATGGTAAGCGTGATTCAATGAAAGCGTTAGCCGAAGAAATGGGGGTTGGCTATATCACTCGTGAGGGTAATGTTGGCTTCAAGGCAGGTAACCTTCGAAATGCAATGGAGCAGACATACGGTGATTTCGTCGTTATTTGTGATGCTGATACTCGTCCATTCCCATCGATTCTGGAAAATACATTAGGCTACTTCCGTGACCCGAATGTGGCATGGGTTCAAACGCCGCAGTGGTTCTTTGATCTTCCAGAAGGAGTAAGGCTACCGGAATGGTTGAAGCGAAAGTTTGGTAATACAGCTGCGAGACTAGGGAAGGGTATTGAAAAATTCTACGGACCCGTTACCTTCGGTCAAGACCCGTTTGTAAACGATCCACAGATGTTCTATGACGTGATTCAGCGTAGAAGAAATTGGGTAAATGCGTCCTTCTGCTGTGGAGCTGGCTCTATTCATAGACGTGAAGCGGTAATGGAAGCGGCGCTTCGAGCGTATGCGGAGCAAATTACCAAAGAGCAGCAAGACGTTGAGAAACAGATTCGCAAGCTGACAAAAGAGAAAACGGTTGATCAATCTATTTCTGACAACCTTAGAAATGAAATCCTGTTTGACACCGAGTTTACGCCTTACAAATTCCACGTATCGGAAGACCTCTACACATCCATCGTGCTGCATTCCGACTCAGAGCGTAATTGGCGTTCGGTAATGCACCCGAAAGTCGAAAGCAAAATGCTGTCACCGCAAGACTTGCAGACATGGACTGTTCAAAGGTTCAAGTACTCTGGCGGTTCAATTGATATCTTCATGAACGATAATCCTATCTTTCGTAAAGGGCTGAAGTTAAAGCAGAAGCTCATGTATGGTGCAAGCTTTTGGTCTAACCTTTCTGCTGTTTGGAACATTATCTTCTTGGCGTGTCCAATCATTTACTTCCTCACCGCTATTGCGCCTGTTAGTGCCTACGATGTGACCTTCTATCTGCACTTTCTTCCTTACATTCTAACCGCAGAGTTGGCCATGATGGTGGGTACATGGGGCGTGGCCGGCTACAAAGGAAAAACCAACTTTTTGTCTTTCTTCCCCGTCAACCTCAAGGCGTTATGGACGGTGTTAAGAGGTCAGAGAATCAGTTTCCCAACAACACCGAAAGAGCGGCAGACGGGCAACTTTGCCAAGTTGGTTTGGCCTCAAATTGCAGTGTTTGTTCTGAGCCTTTTCTCCATTTTCTACGCGTGGACGGGTTATTACACAGGTAACTGGGGTGAGTACTCAGGTGGGGGGTTAGTGTTTAACACATTTTGGATTCTAAACAATATGTTAGCTATGTGGGGAATGATTGCTGCAGCATTCTGGGAACCTCCAAAAGAAGAGCAATTGAAAGAAGAAGTGACCGGTACGGAGGATTTGAAATATGAAGTTTAAAGATGCGCTGCTAGCAGCCAGACACCATGTCGTATTCATTTTGGGTCTTCTGACCGCACTTGTGATTGCTTTCAATATTGAAACGCGAGACTACGGGCGCGTGCTCGGCAATATCACCTTTGAAGCGCATGAGGAGATTCCTCTAAAAGAGAAACGTGTTTTGTCTCAAGAAGAGTTTACGTGGGCGAACACGGCGTGGCGCTATTTTGAAAATAACTATCAAGAGAACACCGGTTTAGTTAACTCGGTAGATGGTTATCCTTCTACGACCATGTGGGATACCGCTTCTTACTTAATGGGCCTGATCGCTGCAGAAAAAATCAATGTTATTCCAGATGACACCTTCAAGATTCGTATGCAAAAAGCGCTTCGTTCATTGGCAAGATTGCCTCTAGTAGAAGGCAAGCTTCCAAATAAGGCATATAACACCCAAACGCTTGCTATGGTGGATTATCAAAATAATCCGGTGCCAGAAGGCATCGGTTGGTCTGCTATTGATATCGGAAGAATCTTGGTGCCGTTGAACATTCTGATTTGGCAGTACCCTGAGTTCAACGCTGACGTAAACAACATTCTTAATCATTGGAAGATTAATGAAATGCTGATTGACGGCTACCTTTATGGCTCTCGCCCTAACACTGAGGGTGGGTTTGAACTTGTACAAGAGGGTCGTATTGGTTACGAAGAGTATGCGTCTAAGTCTTTGTTCTTGATGGGGCGAGACGTCTTTAACTCCATGAAGTACATCGATTATCTTGAGCTAATTGATATTTACGGTATCGAGATCCCAACCGATAAGCGTGACCCTGCAAAATTCCATGCGCATAACTATGTGGTGAGTGAATCTTACATCCTGGATGGCATTGAGTTTGGTTCAGACAGTGTGTCGCGTATTTTTGCTCACCGAGTCTTTAGTGCACAAGAAAGACGCTATGAAGATACGGGTACTGTGACGGCGGTGAGTGAGGATAACGTCGATGAAGCGCCTTACTTTGTCTATAACACTGTTTTCTCAGACGGAAAAGAGTGGAATGCCATCTCAGATGATGGCACAGATCAATCACATCTGAAGACCCTCTCAACCAAGGCTGCGTTTGGTTGGTATGCCTTGTATGAAAATGACTATACTGACCTGCTAATTAACGAAGTTTCTCCGCTATTTTCGGAAACTAAAGGCTGGTATTCGGGTAGATACGAAGACGATGGCCGACCAAACCGCGCTATCACGGCCAACACTAACGGAATTGTGTTGGAATCACTGGCATATATAGAAAACGGACCACTGCTTCGAGTAGGTGCAGAGTAATAGACCGAGCTGTTTTAGGGAGAAGAACATGCGCTTATTGACAACTTTATGCGTCGCTTTAGCAGTGGCTGGCTGTGGAAACAAATACAACCAGTTTTCAGATGATATCGTTGAGCGAAAAAATCATTGGAGTATACCTCAAGCACGGCAAGGCGAGTTGACCGAGAAAGAAATGGATATGGCTCGTATTGCTTGGAAGTATTTTGAAAACAACTACCAAGAATCGACAGGGTTAGTTAATGCGGTAAATAACTATCCATCAGTGACCTGGTGGGATGCAGCTTCTTATCTTGCCGGTATGACCAGTGCCTACGAGCTGGGTATTATCGAAAAAGAAGAGATGGATAAAAGACTGATTGCTTTTATCGGAACGTTAAACCGTCTTGATCTTTTCCGCGGTGAGCTACCCAATAAAGCTTACAATACGCAGTCAGCGGCAAAAGTGGATTACGGTAACCAACCCGGAGAGATTGGTTATTCAGCACTCGATCTAGGGCGTTTGCTGATTTGGCTTTATATCGTGAAACATCGCTATCCAGAATACGCGACGGGAATTGACCAAGCGGTTTTACGTTGGAATTTCTGTAATGTTGTGGACGAGAATGGAACCATGTTTGGTGCCTTGCTTGAGAAAGATAAGCCGGTTCAATACCTACAAGAAGGGCGCCTAGGTTATGAAGAGTATGCTGCGAAGGGTTTCCAACTGTGGGGCTTTGATACCAGTCAGGCTTCAGATCCTGAACCTTACGCCACTATCAATCTCTATGGATACGACATTCCTTACGATACCCGTGACCCTCGTAAATTGAAGGCTCACAGTTATGTTGTTACCGAGAGCTACGTTCTTGATGGCATTGAGCTGGGTTGGGATCTTACTGAGGATAGAACAGGGCACGATTATAAGTATTCCAATGAGTGGATGGCAGAGTTCGCTTTGCAAATCTATCGAGTACAAGAAGAGCGCTATAAGCAAACTGGTATCATTACGGCGAGAACTGAGCACCAGTTAGCCGGCCCTCCTTATTTCGTTTATGACACCATTTATACCGACGGCTTTGCTTGGAATACAATCTCAGAAAATGGTGAGTATCTGCCACAATTTTCTGCTGTTGCCGTGAAAGGTGCGATGGGGATGTGGGTGTTGTGGGATACCGAGTACACCGATCTGTTGTTTGATCATATCTCACACCTTTATGACCGTGACAAAGGATTCTATGAAGGGATCTTTGAAAACGGTACAGGGAAAATTAATACGTTCACTTCAAACAACAACGGTATCACGCTCGAGATTTTACTTTATAAACAACAAGGCAAGCTACTTCGATATCACGATGATGTAGCCCCAAGTCTTTGGGAGAAAGCTCTGGAAACACCGTTTGGCTACGAGGGGCAATGCTTACCACGCGAAAACTTTAAAAAGAAAAAAGACGAAGCGTAGGAGCTGATTGAATGCAAAGGCTAGTAGTTTTGCTTTTAGCAATGCCGCTTCTATTTTCTTGTGGCACTATCGTACAGGGCGTGGGCTCTGGGGTAGATGCTATCAACTCGTCACAGACCTTTAGGCAGGGCCGATATGGTGAGCTGACTGAGCAGGAAATGGCGTGGGCGAGTACGGCGTGGAAGTACGTGGAGAATAATACTCAGCTTCAAACGGGTCTTGTCAACGGGATTGATAATTATCCGTCGACTAATATGTCTGGTATTGCCGATTATCTATTTGCCCTTTTGGCAGCGAAGGAATTCGAGTTCATTTCGAACAAGCAATACGATGAACGTTTGACGCTCGTACTCGCATTTCTTAACGACATGAACCTCAGTATGGGACAGATACCCCATAAGGTGTATCACACACAAACTGGGCAAATGACCGACTATGGTCTTCAGCCTAGAGACATAGGTTGGTCGTCGCTTGATACAGGGCGGTTACTCATCGCCCTCGCTATCGTCAAACAGTACTCTCCAGAATTTACTGAATACATAGACAAAGCTGTACTTCGCTGGAACTTCTGTGAGCTCATAAACGAGGAAGGAGAACTGTTTGGCGGCGCTATCTTCGATGGTAACGTTACGCGTTATAAAGAAGGCCGTTTAGGTGTTGAAGAGTACACCTCTTATGGCTATCTAGATTGGCAGGTCGTCCCATATAAAGCGATGCGAATCGATCCCTATGACGTAGCGACTATTTACAACATAGATTTACTCTTTGATGGCAGAGACCCACGAGACTTCGATGTACTTAGACCAGTCTACAGCACACCTTATCTATGGATGGGGTTAGAGTTCAACTGGGATAAGGTGAGTGATTCGAGCTCTAGTGACGCTAACCACACCGATCCCGTGATGTCAGCTATGGCTGATTCCCTCTATTTAGTGCAACAAGCTAGATGGGATGTGGATCGAATTTATACCGCTCGCGGTGATCATGTCGTGGCAGGAGAGCCATACTTTGTGTATGACGCGGTCTATGCGTTGGGAACGCCTTGGATAACGCTAGCTGAGGATGGCAGTTCACACGATCATTTAGCCTTAGTGTCAACGCGAGTTGCGTTTCAGATGTGGGCACTGTGGAAAACCGACTACACAGATAGACTCATGGTACTTGTCAAAGAGCTCTACGATCCCCAACGCGGTTGGTACGAAGGGCGCTATGAAAGAAACAGTAAATACGAAAAAAGTATTACGCTAAAAACCAATGCGGGTGTACTAGAAGCGTTGCTGTATAAGACCAAGGGAAAACTGTACCAGCCTTCAGGTTCAAGAGAGTACCGTGACGTTCAGTTTGATTCTCGTTTTTATCATCCAGGTAAATGCCTAATTAAGACGTTTGATGCTTATGATTAGACTATTGATTCTGATGCTCTTGGTAGCATTTGTGCCCGCATCACTAGCCAATGTTCAAAATGTTGAGCTTAGATTGTTCTCCCAACCAACCCTGTTAGCGGGTAATGGTCGCTACAAGCAAGCCGCAGAGCAATACCATAGGTTAAGTATTCAGATATTGGCATCAGAGTCTAAGCTGGGCACGGATAAAATGTGGCAGTACGCAGGATTAGCAGAAGCGCTCGCGACAGTTTGTGCCAATCTAGATAATGACGCAAAAGCCTATGAGTATTGGGCTAACAGTGTGCGGTATTTACTCACGGGCGGTACTGATTGGAGCCAGATGAGGCAACACTTGCATCAGCGAAATGAGCAGGCGAATACTCAACTACTTACGCAGATGCAAACATTTGATGTGGCTGGGGGTTATGACCAATCTTGGGAAAATGACGCAGCTGTGTTGCAAGTCTGGCAAGAGAAGTTGAGTTTGTTCACGTTCAACGGACCACGAACAGGAATGAGGGCATCAGCTCCCAGTGTTAATACGATCCCTGAACCGGTAGTGCCTGTCGCAGTTCCATCTGTAGGAGCTGGCGTTCCCGGACAAAAAAAACTTAAAGGGATTGAGTCTAACTTTTCACAGGCTCCTTCTTTTGCTCCAGTACCGGAATCGGCAACACCAAAGGCAAATGAAAAGGTAAGTGAACCAGCTTCACAGACCACTCCCAATGTCCCGAAAACTAATCGCCACCTCATTCAGGCTCAGTCTGAGTCCACAGCGACAGGGGGCGTCGTAGCAACCCCTATTGAAGAGTTTGACTATGAATCGATGGAGCGAGACTCAGTCACTGAGTTTTTAGAAAGTAGTGACACAAGTGCTCCCAGTGAAACTCAGATAGAAAGATCTGTCCCGAGGGCTAATATTGATGCCGAAAGTACCTCTGGTGTCGAAGCAATTCAAAGGCGTTCGTTTGCTCCCGTGCCCGCTCAAGAAGATTAGCCAAAATGGTTCTTATCAAAGGTCCCATCAAATAGAGCCGTAAACGCCAATTTCTGTGCTGCTATATGTTTTTATTTTGTAATAAAATTGAAGTTTTTCTGTTAATTCCTAGTTTGCTTATACCCACAGCAAAAAGGAATATGTCTTATGGCAAGAGAAACGGATTTGCTCAAAGCGTACGAACTATCTCAGCAAGCAAATGAGCACTTTGATCTAACCGATAATGAACAGCAAAGAACGTTGTTACAGCTCGCCGAGCAGCTAGATGCTCTCGACGCATTATCGGTTGGTGATCTAAAACAGCTGGCGATTGAAGAGCAAGCTCCTCTTGAGTTTCGTTTGGCTGTGAAACTTGTCGATTCAAAACGGTTTGTGAGAACCATAGAGCAACCGATTAAAGTTGGTGTCGTGTTTGCGATGTGGGGTGAGCATAACCGGCTAAATCCAAAGCAAGCACAAAACCCTAATGGTGAGGACTCGTTGAGAGTTAAAGCTGACCAGCTAGCTTGGATTACTAAAGACAGTCAAGTGAGTTGGCAACTCTATCCCGTTGATGACGGATGTCCTCATGATAGTGCGGGCATCGCGTCTGGTATCGTTAAAACGCTTGAACACCCCGAACGGGTTTCTGTGGTTCGTTTAGAAGACTATGTACATACGACTGAAGGTCCTTTAGCCAATTTAACGAGTGTCGATGACTCTCGCAAAGGGGGCGCGATAGTGTTGGGTTGCCAAAAAGCCCTTGAAGACGATGCGGAAGTCGTGGTGTATACCGACGCAGATAACTCAGTACACTTAGGTCAACTTGGATTGCTTCTTAAGCCTTACCTGACTGAAAACAAGCAAGTTGCTCTAGGCAATCGCAAACATCCAGAATCGATTCTCGTGAAGCAAGAAGAGAGATGGGGTGTAGGTATTAAGACCCTGCGTCACATGCAGCGCATGATTGGTGAGCAAATCTTTACTCAGGGCATTAAAGACACTCAAGCTGCGTTTAAACTTTACTCGCGCGATGCCCTAGAGGTCATCTTAAGAAATCCGACTGTCTATGACTTTTCATTTGATACAGACTGGATTTTAGCCGCGATGGAGTACAACAAGAGTATCACTACGGTCCCGTTCGCCTTTATTGACTCAGCTGCAGAGTCAGCTTCTATCGTACAAGGCCCAATGACGACGTGGTACACGTTATTAGAAGGGCTGGTCAAAGCGGTTAGGGCGAGACATGCCTCATACAGTCGTGATATGGCCAGAGTCTTCGACGAAGAAATTCACTCGCACAAAGATTTGGAGCTTCTCATCGATAAACTGCCTACCGAGTTAGCGAATGTCGATGATAAGTCGCTGGGTGATCCTTCTATTATGTCGCCTAATCAGATGAAAGCTTGGATCAAGCAAGCGCGACTGGATGCGGTTCAGAGCTAAATCTATTTTGAGTTGTTGGAGTGAATAAAAATCGGCGATGGTCGTTACCATCGCCGATTCAATATCTGATAGGGTATGTCCGAGCGACTAGTTCACGACTTTCACACCTTCGAGGAGTTTTCCATTTGCGAGCATGACAATAGCGGTATCCTGGGGATGCTCTTGTAGTTTTTGGTCGTGATACTCGACTTCAACCACTTCGCTGCCTAGTACAATGTGACCATTTCTATAGACACTTGAGTGTCCATTCGCGTTGAGTTTAACGTAGTAGTTTGAGCTATCCATAGTGACTCCTTTTCCATGCCCTTGAATATAATTTAGTCGTAATAAAGACGAAATCAAACCTTCATTTTAACCAGCATCGACTTATGTGAAGGAGAAGGGAAGTGGTTTAAAATGGTAAGAGTTGAAGCGATTCTTCGTTTTCGATTGTTATTTTATACACTTTGGTTAAAATGACCGCTTGCTCTGGATGAGGCATCCGTATTTGCTTCAAAAAGAACAGTTAATGATATGACATCGCGGCAATTTGTTTTCTATAAAGTTGCCAGACATTAATGCATGTCTTGCTTGGTGTGCAAGACCACTGTAAATAGGACTATACATGCCTGTAATTACTCTTCCTGACGGTAGCCAACGTCAATTTGATAACCCAGTATCCACTATGGATGTCGCTCTATCTATCGGCCCTGGTCTTGCGAAAGCAACCATCGCTGGTCGTGTAGATGGTGAGCGCGTTGATGCGTGTGATCTGATTGAAAACGACGCAAGCCTAGAAATCATCACGGCGAAAGACGAGGACGGTCTTGAGATTGTTCGCCACTCTTGCGCTCACTTGCTTGGTCATGCGATTAAGCAGCTTTACCCAGACGTTAAAATGGCTATCGGTCCAACGATCGACAGCGGTTTCTATTATGACGTTGATTTAGACCACTCTTTGACAATGGAAGACGTGGAAAAAATCGAAAAGCGCATGAAAGAGCTAGCGAAAACCAAGTATCAAGTTATCAAGAAAAAGGTTAGCTGGCAGGAAGCTCGCGACACATTTGAAAGTCGCGGCGAAACGTACAAGATGGAAATCCTAGACGAGAACGTATCTAAAGACGATCGTCCAGGTCTTTACCATCACGAAGAATACATCGATATGTGTCGTGGCCCTCACGTGCCAAACATGAGCTTCTGTCAGCACTTTAAACTGCTGAACGTAGCGGGCGCATATTGGCGTGGTAACAGTGACAACAAGATGCTTCAACGTATCTACGGTACTGCATTCCACGATAAGAAAGCTCTTAAGGCGCACCTAACTCGCCTAGAAGAAGCGGCAAAGCGTGACCACCGTAAAATTGGTAAGCAGCTGGATCTATTCCACATGCAGCAAGAAGCACCGGGTATGGTGTTCTGGCACCACAACGGTTGGTCTGTATTCCGTGACCTAGAAGTATTCATCCGTGAAAAACTGACAGAATACGGTTACCAAGAAGTAAAAGGTCCACTAATGATGGATCGCGTTCTTTGGGAACGTTCTGGTCACTGGGACAAATACGCAGATGCGATGTTCACGACGTCTTCAGAGAACCGTGAGTACGCTATCAAACCAATGAACTGTCCAGGTCACGTTCAGATCTTTAACCAAGGTCTTAAGTCGTACCGTGATCTACCACTACGTATGGCAGAGTTCGGCTCATGTCACCGTAACGAGCCCTCAGGTGCACTTCACGGTATTATGCGTGTTCGTGGCTTTACTCAAGATGACGCTCACGTGTTCTGTACTGAGAGCCAAATTCAGGACGAAGTAACGTCTTGTATCAAGATGGTTTACGATACGTACAATACGTTCGGCTTTGACAACATCGTTGTGAAACTGTCAACTCGCCCAGAAAAGCGTGTTGGTAGTGATGAAATCTGGGATCGCTCTGAAGAAGCACTAAAACAATCTCTTGAAGCAATGGGCATCGCCTATGAAATTCAAGAAGGTGAGGGGGCGTTCTACGGTCCTAAGATCGAATTTACACTATATGACTGCCTAGATCGTGCATGGCAATGTGGTACAGTTCAGCTAGACTTCAACCTACCGGGTCGTCTAGGTGCCACTTACGTGGATGAAAACAACGAACGTCAAGTTCCTGTTATGATTCACCGTGCAATCCTAGGTTCTCTTGAGCGTTTCATCGGTATTCTTATCGAAGAATACGCTGGCTTCTTCCCAACGTGGTTGTCGCCAGAACAGGCTGTTATTATGAATATCACTGATAAACAGTCGGATTATGTTCAAGAAGTAACACAAAAACTGCAAAAAAGTGGAATTAGAGCTAAAGCGGACTTGAGAAATGAGAAGATTGGCTTTAAAATCCGCGAACATACTTTGAAGCGTATCCCGTACATGCTTGTTTGTGGCGACCAAGAAATGGAAGCTGGCGAAATCGCAGTACGTACACGCAAAGGTAAAGACCTCGGCAAATTTAAAGTGGATGACCTCATTTCATACATCCAAGACGAGGTTTCAAGCCGTAAGCTCAATCTGGAGGAATAAGCTATTAAAGGCGGAAGACGTGGCCAACAACCGGCCAAACAAAACCAGCATCGTTTAAACGGTGAAATTCGTGGCGTTCGTGAAGTTCGTCTAACAGGTGCAGATGGTGAATCTGTTGGTGTTGTTTCTATTCAAGAAGCACTAGATGCAGCTGCAGAAGCTGGTATGGATCTCGTAGAGATCAGCCCTAACGCCGAGCCACCAGTTTGTCGTGTGATGGACTATGGCAAGTTCCTCTTCGAGAAGAGCAAAGCTGCGAAAGAGCAGAAGAAGAAGCAAAAGCAGATCCAGATTAAGGAAGTAAAATTCCGTCCTGGAACTGATATTGGAGACTATCAGGTAAAACTACGCAACCTGACGCGTTTCCTAGAAGACGGCAACAAAGTGAAGGTAACAATTCGCTTCCGTGGCCGCGAAATGGCTCACCAAGACATTGGTGTCGACGTTCTTAACCGTTTGAAAGAAGATACTGTAGATTTAGCTGTAGTAGAATCTTTCCCGACTAAGATCGAAGGCCGCCAAATGATCATGGTATTGGCCCCTAAGAAGAAGTAATTAACGGCTTTACAAGTAAGAAAACCTAGCCGTTCTCGAATGGCTGGGTTTTGTTCGCCCTAATTACTATTGTTTAACAACTCAACAATGCGGAGTTATTCATCATGCCTAAGATGAAAACCAACAAAGGTGCTGCTAAGCGTTTTAAGAAAACTGCTGGTGGTATTAAATTTAAGCACGCTACAAAACGTCACATTCTGACTAAGCGTACTACTAAGAACAAGCGTCAGCTTCGTCCAAATGCAATCCTTCCTAAGTGTGAAGTGGCTGCAGTTGTTCGTATGATGCCATACGCTTAATTCTTTTTAGTTTATCAATCGTTTAGTTTAGGAGAGACATAATGCCTCGCGTAAAACGTGGTGTACAAGCTCGTGCACGTCATAAGAAAGTTCTAAAACAAGCTAAAGGTTACTACGGTGCACGTTCACGTGTTTACCGCGTAGCTTTCCAAGCAGTTACTAAAGCTGGTCAATACGCTTACCGTGACCGTCGCAACAAGAAACGTCAATTCCGTCAACTGTGGATTGCACGTATCAACGCGGCATCTCGTCAAAATGGTCTATCTTACAGCCGTTTCATCAACGGTCTTAAGAAAGCATCTATCGAGATCGATCGTAAGATCCTTGCTGATATCGCGGTATTCGACAAAGCTGCATTCGCAGTTCTAGTTGAAAAAGCGAAAGCTGCTCTTTAATTAGCAGTTTAGGTCTATGTAAAAGGGGAGCGTAAGCTCTCCTTTTTTGTATCTAAAGAATGTTCGATAAAGGGCTTTTTACGCCACTCGCTCCTCGATTAATGACGTGAGTGTAGATCTGAGTGGTTTTAATGTCCGTGTGACCTAGCTGCTCTTGTACTGTTCGAATATCAGCGCCACTTTCCAATAAATGAGTCGCGAAAGAGTGCCTTAGCGTGTGGCAACTAACACTCTTGGTTATTCCCGTTTTCTTAACCGCAACTTTTAAGGCTTTTTGTACACTGGTCTCGTTTATATGATGACGCCGAGTCAGTGTAGACTGAGGGTCAATTGACAGCCGAATTGATGGAAAAAGATATTGCCAGTTTAGCGCCTTATTGGCGTTCGGGTATTTCTTCTCTAAAGCGTCAGGAAGCCAAACTCCAGCGTAATCGTCATGCTTTACGTCTTGCTTCCATATCTTCTCAACTTGCTCTTGCTGAAGCTTCAAAGACGGTAAAAGTTCTCTTGCAAGGGTGACTACCCGGTTTTTATTGCCTTTCGCTCTCCAAATTCTTATCGCACCATAATCAAAGTCGATATCGTGATAACGAAGCCGTAAGCATTTCATCAGCCGTAACCCAGATCCATACATTAACTGAGCAGGTAACAGAAAATGTGGCGGCATATTCGAAAGCAAATCAGTCACTTCCTTGACGGTTAATACAGTTGGCAACTTCTTACTCTTACTGGATTTTTTAAAGCGCATGTTCACATCGATAGGGTTGTGTATCACGTGCTTGTACAGAAACACCAGCGCATTAAGCGCTTGGTTTTGAGAGCGCATAGCCAGGTTTCGATCAGTCACTAAATGTGAGAGAAACTCTTCTACTTCTCTAGTACCCATCTCACTGGGGTGGCGCTTATTGTGATAAACAATGTATTGAAGTATCCAAGATAGGTACGCCTCAATAGTTTTCTTGGCGTAATGTCTAGCCTGCATAAACTCCCGAATATAGCTCAAAAATGGCGATCTCATACCTAACCTCAATGCTGTTTGTATGCACAGTAGATAGAGCCTGGCGACAGAAATCGAACTTATGCGGAATAGATCCGCTTTTTGTGATATGCAACAAATTTAATTATTGCTAAATGTATGATTTTCATCATGTAATCATCTAACATGGTCAGATTCTATAGATTTAGAAGGCGGTAGCGTGGAAGTAAGTACGGAAAAAGTCCGTCTATAAAGCGTTATAAAACAAGAGAGAATTATGGAAAAGTCAGACTCATTTATTGTTGATTTTTGGGCCTTTGTGTTCAAAATTCTCGGGAAAATCTCATTCTTCAACCTAGTTCGTCGGCTTTTTCCGAAAGCAAGAACAGGTCGTTTTTCTGAAGTTTGGGCTTTGAGCCACGTATTTTTATCAATAGCTTCAGTTCCAGCTGTCTTATACATAGATAATAAATACATTGGTTTTGCAATTGCTTTGTACGCGCTTTTAAGAGTTTATGAAGTAGTGATTTATCAAACCAATGTTCTGTTGTTTGATGAATATCGTGCTCTAAAGGCAGGTAGGGAATACAAATTACACGGTTATAGACGAATCGTAATTTTGTTAATGCAAAACTATTTCGAAATCATATTTTGGTTCGCAGCACAGTATATTTTCTTCCAGAACATGTTCTCTTTTGCAGTTGAAGGCTCGCATGAAAGTGTGTTGGGAGCGGTATACACTAGCTTCGTAGTAATGACTAGTTTCGGGTTCTATAACGTGACTCCTCTAGGCGTGCTAGCTTATTCGTTAGTTATTGGTCAGGCTATGATCGGGCTTTTCATGACGTTATTGAGTTTAGCTCGCTTCATTGGCGTAATTCCGACTCCTAAGTCAATGGATGCCACAGAACAGTAAATTGTTTTATAACAATAAATTTAAGCAGATTCGCAACGCTTGGCATTTTTGGTTTGAATCAGTTTTAGTGTTTACGGCACAATGCTTCAGGTCAGTGGCAGCGTTGCTCACTACTTAATTTGGCGTTATGCTTCTATCACATACGAATTCGAAGCCTGTAAATTTATGCATTTTGCTTTTATTCACTTCATTCACACTTAAAGGGCAAGACATGAAATGGCTAGAAACTTTAGTATCAAGCTTTACCAGTAGCAAAGAAACTGTTGCAAGTGAGCTACTCCACACTCCTCAAAATTTCTACTCTCGAACTTTAAGGCGAGAAAAAGGAAGAGCAAAAGCATATTTGCAGCTAGCGAATAAAGATTTTACATTTTCGGTGCAAGTGTTTAAATCTGTCGAATCTATAACATCTAATATTTCTACAAAAGAAATGAAACAAGGCGTGTTATTTTTGCAAAGTCATGTGCACTCTCTAGAAAGTAGAAAATCCTACTTGGTTATCTATGCTGCACTGCTTGCTTCCTGTATAGCGCTATTTAAGTTACTAGGGATGGCATACGTATCTATCGCAGTTGCAGCAGTTGGAATCATTGTAGTTGCAAGTGATAGGGTATTCATGACTCACCGAGTCCATCTTCTAGAGGATCTTATAGCCTACTTACAATTGGTTATCGAAGAAAGAAAGAGCGATGCATAACAAATTGCTTAAGCAGACAGCTAACAGTTGGCGATTTTGGTTTGGTTGAGTTCAGTGATTAAGGTGGCTTTGCTTGAGTGTTGTGGCAGTTAGCTGCAACTTAGCAAGGCGTTATGAAAATTGGGATACATTAATGAAAGATTTACCATGGATGACGGTATTGAGTTCAATGCTATTAGGTTTTACGTCTGTCCAGTCAAATGCTGCTGAATTTCAAGTTGATGATACTAATTCCACTGTTTCTATGAACTACCATCCAGCATCAACGATTAAGTCATGTCTAGACTCATCTAATTGTACTAGCTTATCGTTCAATTCTCGTGCAATAGACAACCTATTAGCCGGGCGGGAAGTTAAATCAGATATGGACGACAACAAAAACATCAGCGCGCAAGCGCTTAGAAGCGGACAGCTTTACTCAATCTCTGAAAAAGCTACAAGTTCCTTTAGCGCTAAACTCATTTCTCACAATCCTGTTGATAGAAAAATAACTATTTCTTACTCAATCTCCCTAACTGCATCCGAGAGCAAGCGTTCATTTTGGGAGTACAATAAAACCGCCTCGTTATCAGGAAATAACTATTCGTTGTTCATTGATACGAAGCTATCCGTCTTAGACATTCCAAATAAAGTCCTGTTAAACCAATTTGAAATATTTGAGATCGAAAAATGCAGCAAATCAGATAAATATTGTTTTAGTGAGCTAGCCTATTACCCTGACTATAATTTGTATCTTTTAACTAGCTCTATGAACCTTACGGAAGAACAACTCAAAGGTGCCCCAGTTGAAAAAGTACTTGAAGGTATTTTAAAAACCTTTTTACCAGTGTTTAATCCGTTGGCTGCCAAGTTCTATAATGTTCCGCCAACGTACGAAAACGATAAGAACCCCAGCGACTACTCTCTTGATTCAATCATATTAGGGATAGATGCCGTTGTTGGTGACAAACAATATGTTGGTTATGCAGGGGTTGAACAGAAAGAACATTTGAGTCTTTTTTACAATGTAGAAGAAACCAATAATTCAGTAGTGCAGTTAATCACTCGCCTATGTAATGAACTTCGCAAAGGGAATCATCCACAAAACTTAGTTGATGAACACTGCGACTATAGTGGTTCAAGGTGAATTTTCATAACAAGCAATTTAAGAGGGATTCACAACGCTTGGCACTTTTGCTTCTACTGCAAATTTAGTGTTTACGGTACAATGCGTTAGGTTGGGTGGTGGCGTTGTTCACCCCTTAATTGGGCGTTATATGCCATTTTAGTTCAGAGGGAATAAAGTTGATTGAATCAAGGGCAGTTAGATTGAGACCACTTGGGATTGAAGATGTTGAAGCATTTTACTTATGGGCCTGTGATAGGGAAGTCACACAGTTTAGCTTGTCATCTTATGCTTACCCAAAATCAAAGGCTGATATCTTAAGTTGGCTTACAACGATTAATGACTCTTCAAAAACGGTTTCTTTTGGTGTCTGCTGCAATGAATCAGATAAGCTTATTGGTTATGCTGGCATTAGCTCGATCAGCTCCCTCAATCGCAGTGGCGAGTATTTCATACTCATCGGTGATAAAGCATATTGGGGCAAAGGAATCGGTACTGAGGTGACTAAGGTTGTAACAGATTACGGTTTTAACTCGTTAGGGCTTCATCGCATTGAACTAACTGCATTTTCGGTTAATCCAGCAGCAATCAGAGCATATGAGAAAGCTGGCTACCAACATGGAGGTGTTAAACGTCAATCAGGATTTCGCAATGGAGAGTTCTTCGACAAAGTACAAATGTCAGTTCTTTCAAATGAGTGGTCAGGCATATAACAAGTTACTCAAACGGACGCCATACGCTTGGCGCTTTTGGTTTGAAGTTATATGAGCTTGGTAGTTTAGCCGTCAGCGCCGGCTAGTAAGGCGTTATGTTTTAAGGAAAACACTTGGCATCTTCAGTTAATATTAGTTTGGCTCAAGTTCCAGTATTCAATGAGGATATTGCTGCAAATATCCATCAACACCTTGTCGCTATAGAAGCGTCTGCATCGCTTGGTGCAGATTTGGTAGTGTTTCCCGAGTTGTCATTGACAGGCTACGAGTTAAAATCTCTAGGAAAGTTAGCTCAAGGAAAAAAACCTTCGAATTTCTCACAACTATCTCAAGCTGCGATTAAACATAACATTTCGGTTATCGTAGGTTGTCCGCTTGATTCTGGTCACACCCTAAAACCATCTATTGGCGCTGTGATTTGCCATCCTGATGGACACGTCGAATTTTACGAAAAACAGTATCTACATGACGGTGAACATGAGTATTGTTCATCGGGCTCTGAAGATTATTTTCTCACCATCAAAGGGTATAAAATTGCGTTGGCAATTTGTGCTGATTTCTCTTGCCCTGAACATGTTACAAGAGCTAAACAGTCGGGTGCTGACGTTTATCTAGCGAGTGCATTGATTTCGAACGCAGGCTATTCTACCGATGCTAGGTTGCTCGCCGATATTGCTGCTAGTAATGGTATGCCTGTTCTGCTAAGTAATCACATTTCACCAACGGGTGGTTGGTTAGTTTGTGGCAATAACTCTATATGGGATAGTGAAGGCAAATTGGTTACGAGTTCAGAGTCCGTAGAGGAATGCTTTGTATTTTGTACTATCACGGGTAGTACGGTGGGCGCTTCCAAACATAACAAATTGCTTAAGAGTGACCGCTAACCTTTGGCATTTTTAATTCGATTGGGTTTAGTGATTACGGTGGCTTTGCTTGGGTTTCGTGGTTTTAGCCGTACTTTAGTAAGGCGTTAAGGTATTAAGGAGTACTATTCGTAGATGGAAGTAAATTGTTCAAGCTGTAAAACAAAAATAAACTCTGAAAATATAAATATTTCAAGAGATATAGCATACTGTGTAAGCTGCGAGAGTCTTACATCTCTGTCTTCATTATTAGAATCTATACCGAGTAGTAACTTTGATGCCACTCAATCTATTAAAGGAGTTCGAGTTTCAGACAATGGCTACAAATGGTCTATTGAAGCTTCAAATCGAAGTTTAATGGCTCTTTTTCTAGTTCCTTTTACGCTTGTTTGGGCTGGAGGTTCGCTGTCTGGTATTTATGGTACGCAATTGGAAAATGGAGAATTTGACCCGAGTCTATCTCTCTGGGGGCTACCTTTCCTTATCGGTAGCATCGTTTTAATAAGTATTGCGCTAATGAGCCTTTTTGGTAGAACATATGTTTCTAATGAAAATGGAAAGGCTCTTATTTTTATTGGAATAGGTTCTGTTGGCTGGTATAGAAGGTTTGACTGGAAAACTATAGATAGAGTGAAAGAGAGCGAATCAAGACAACACACACTTGTATCATTGGAAGGCAATAAGAGGTTAAGTTTAGGCTGGGGATTAAGTAGTGAAAAGCTCTACTATATGTCTAACTTCTTAAAAACCAAGTTGAAAGATTAACTCAAAAAATTGCTCAAGTCGACAGCTAACGCTCGGCACTTTTGGTTTGGTTGAGTTCAGTGATTACGGTGGCTTTGTTTGGGGGTAGTGGTAGTTAGCTGCAACTAAACAAGGCGTTAGTTCCCTAGAGGAAGCAATCAATCCGTAGGGAATTTTTGTTTCTGGTGGAGTACACGCATAACTCGGATGATATCGTCTTCGACCCAGTAAGAGACAATCATCGAAATCTCAGGAATAATGAGTAATAGTCCGCGAATGCCATCTCGTTTTACACCCATTAAAGGTTGTTCAAGCAAGTTTTCTACTTTTGCTTCAATGAGGTTGTCAGTTTTCTCTGCCGCGTCAGGGTTAAAGGCATAGAGAAACTCGAAGATCTTTTCACGGTCATTAAGTGACTCCTCTTCCCATAAAATCATTGCTTACCTCGATTACGGATTCTGGCTTTGCGCTCTTCCATTCGAGATTTAGCATTTTGGTGCTCAACGAAAACGGATTTTCCTGAGTCAAACTTCTCAAATGCAAGGTTTACTTGTTCAGTTAGCCATGCATCGTGAGATAATTTTTTTCTTTGTTGTTCAGCGAGTTGCTCAGTAAGTTCTCGGCATGCGTCACTCAAAGTGCGACCTTGGCTCTCAGCCATTTGTTGAGCTAAGCGCTTTGTTTCTTCATCAACACGAAATTGAATTCTAGTATCCACGATCTATTCCTCTGATGGTGTGTGTACAAATGTTAGCACTAGCCTTTAAGGTGGGCAACTAACAAGCCGTTCAAGTTGACACTCAACGCGTCGCATTTTTGCTTCGCAAAGAGTATGCAACGGGTTCGTGCAAATTAACGGAGCGTTACAATTGATAATGTCTCAACTATTGTCCTAAAATGTATTTAAAATTCAGGGTTCTAGCAAAAATGTACCAATTAAGATGCACAAAGAAAGTTCAAGATGTTTTAGGACTAAAGTCATCGAATCTGTCTGAGGTAAAAGAGGAGAGCTTTGTTCTTGGAAACTGGTATGTAAATACGTTTACATCTAATAGACGTAAGTGTCTACTTTTCATGGAAGAGAAAACACTAATGTCGTTTGTCTTGGTTGGTCTCCGCAAAGAGGACCATAAGGGCATAGGCAAAGTATTTCAAAATGGAGTTAACTATTTACTTAAATCTGAGGGCATATCTCCTGAAGTACTTCAAGCATTTGAAAATGCTCCAGAGCAAATCGAATACACTAAGACAGACAGTAAACAGCTCCTAGGTAACATGAATGACTTGCTAGCAACTTACGAGTATTTCATCCATTATGACGGTGGGTTAGGTGTATGTGATTTGAACGAAATAACGATGAAAATTAATAGAACACCTCAACGGAATCTAGACTGGAAATACTCAGTAGACGTTCTGCATGAAATACTGGGTTCTGCAACATAACAATGCCATCAAGGTGACGCGTTATACTCGAAAGTTTTGGTTTGAAGTTCAGTTGGTTTGGTGCTGACGGTGCGGAGCGCCCTATGGCAGGTGTCAATTTACAAGGATAGAGTTGTGCGTGTTCTGTTGTTTATGATTGTGTTGTTTTCTTTGCCCATTAGTGCAAGTACATTCGAGATCAGAGAGTTCAAAAACGCAAATCAGCTGATTTGGGATGATAATTTCAAACTGCATATAAATGAGTACTTTGGCAGTAAGAGTAAGGAGTATTTTTGGTCAGACGCTAAAATCTCTGAGCAGGTCAGGGCTGGTTTTAGTGGTGCTCCCGATCTAGTAAAAGCTCTAGGAGGCAATACGTATATTGTCAGTGCTTGTCGACATCGTTCCTGTGATGAAAAATCAGTATATGTTACAAACGGGGACTTCGAGCTTTTTGCAATTATTTCATACCTTTGTGAAACTCACGCAGGTGTAACTGATTTTTGCGCTGATGGACAGTTAGTTATTTTTTACAGAAACGCCTCTGCTAAGAAATTGTTGAGTAACCATCTTATCGATTGGAAAAACTATCATGCGCCAAAAGCAAAGGTTGTATACGAAAAAGTAACTTAGCAAATTGCTCAGGCAGACAGCTAACGCTTGGCGGTTATGGTTTGGTTAAGTTTAGTGATTATGTGGCTTTGCTTGGGTGTTGTGCTCGTTAGCTGCTACCTAACTAGACGTTAGTGTTCAGGAGAGTAAAGACTTTGAATATACGAAAAGCAGAACTTCGAGACTTACCATTTTAGTTGAATTCACTTCAGAAGAAGCACGTGAAGCAGAGAATGCTGTCAAGATACCTGAAACTTTATCGCGTGGTATAGAGGTCGCTCTTCGTGACCGTAACGTCGCAAGTTACTGGGTTATGACAGATATAGATGATACCCCAATAGGAAGTGTTTCCTCGGTAAGAGAGTGGAGCGACTGGAATGCTGGCTATTATTGGTGGATTCAAAGTATGTACCTAAGACCCGATTATAGAGGTAAAGGGTTAATGCGTGAGTTAATCTCATGTGTTGAGTCAGAAATGCATCGCGAAGGCGGTTTGGAATTGAGGCTATATGTACATCGGGATTATGCTGTTGCTAAGCGAGCTTATGAAAAGTCAGGCTTCTCTCTTTCTGATTATCAGATCATGGTGCTAAACAAAGAGCTTTAACAAACCGTTTAAAAGCGATTCGCTACGTTTGGCACTTTTACTATGCGTTGCGATTAGTGTCTAAGGTAGTTTGTGGCGACTTTGGTATTATGTTGCCCACACCTCACATAGCGTTATGCGACCTAAAGGAAATTGAGATTTATGGATAAGTTTTCAATGCTTCAGAAAATGGGTGCAGGAGACTTTCAGCACCTAAACGGTTCATTGGAGGAGCACCTAAAAGGCACTGAACAAGTTCTAATAGACTGGGGTAGTAGCGAGTTACTTCAAATCGCTGGTCTTTTCCATGCTGCTTATGGAACAGCGGGGTTCGATGAAAGTATGGTGTCGTTGAGCCAGCGTCAAGAAATAGCAAGAATTATTGGCAGTGATGAAGAAGCATTGGTTTACTTGTATTGCTCATGTGATCGAGACTATGTATTCCCTCAATTTGGCAAAGAGCTAGAAATCCAATTTAAAGACAGGTTTACTGGTTCAACATTCAAACTCGACAGTGCAACGGTGAAATTGTTTTGTGAGTTAACGGTCGCTAATGAGCTAGAGCTTGTTTATGGAAGTGAAGAGTTCAAGCGCAAATATGGTGCTGAGCTATTTGAACTGTTCCAAGCTATGGACAGCTATTTAAGTTCCGAGGCTAAGAAGGCGTACAAATCAGCATTGTCGAATTTCGCATAACAAATGGCTAAAGTCGACAGCTAACGCTTTGCACTTGTGAGTAGGTTGAGTTTGTTGATTAAGTTGGCTTTGCTTGCGTTTCGTGGTTGCTAGCTGCTTCTTAACAAGACTTTGTGCTCTAGGAGTTAAATTTGTTCGATCTACTCAAAAAAGTGGTACTTATTAATCTCTCAGCAGCTCTTGTGGTTATAGTTCTAGCCCAGTTTGTTCCATTCTTTGCTACTACTCAGTTGGTCGACTTTCTTTTCTTTGTTGTCATTGTTATATGGGTTTTGGCGAAGCTTATGTGGGAAGGTGGTATCCATAGTAAGACGACTCGGTTAGATGACCCCAGGACAGATAAAGTCTACAAAATGGTAGAAGGGCATGATTTCGAAAAAGACGAGCGCAAGCACTATCGAATGAACTATCAGACAGGTTTAGTCTTCTTCATAGCTGGGCTGCCAGCGTTTATCGCTTGTTTAATTCTTCAATTTCTTTGAATACGAGCAGAGCAATTAAGTTAAACAGATACGCAACGCTTGGCGTTCACTTGCCCTAGGGTCATAACAGGGTGTTATTTACTTTTATAGAAAATCAGAAGCTTATGGATGATAATTCTGAAATATGGCGCCAGTACTATGAGAAGGCACTTGCTCGCCCGCATTCAAAACGAACTGAGTTTGCCGTCCAACTCAACGAATCAAAGCTCAAAGTCGCCATAGACTGTGGTTGTGGAACAGGCAGTGATATCGAGTATTTAGAGCGGCAAGGCTTTAACGTTCATGGCTTCGATATTAACCCTGACTCGGTCGCTATTTGTAGAGACAGGTTTGGGTCAAAGTCATTAGTGGATATTACTGAGTCTTCGTTTGAGACATTCGACTACCCAAAATCTGGAGTAGTAATCGCAAACTCAAGCTTGTTCTTCGCAGACCCAAAGCAATTTGAAGCGACATGGAACAAGATTAAATCTTCAATTGAAATCGGTGGGGTGTTTGCTGGTGATTTTATGGGTTTCAAAGACAGTTGGGCTAACAACTATCGCAACCCAACAACACCTTTATCGGAATCAGAGGTAAAAGCTTTGCTCTCAGGTTTTGAAATAGTCATGTTCTTTGAACGTGATGAAGAAGCGAAAACTTCATTGGGAAGAATGAAGCATTGGCACACATATTCCGTGGTCGCGGTGAAACGTACATAGCACACAGTAGAAGCAGATTTGCAACGCTTGGCACTTTCGCATCGCTCAAGTTTAGCCACGCGTTGTTCACACTTAAGTGCGACATTAGAAAACTTATTGGATACAGATAACAAGGAGAAGTTAGTGCAAGGAAGCAAGGAAATTGAAGTAGTTTTGGCAAGTCGTTGGTCTCGGTTCTGGGCAGCATTTATTGATGTTTTGGTGATCATGATAGCCTACTTGCCAATAGTTTTTGTCGAGCAACTGGAGAGGGTGTTTTATCAATCTAATAATTATTTTCTCGACATTTTGTATTTTGCCACCTGTTATCTAATTCTTAATGGTTATCTCTTACACAAGCATGGGCAAACGATAGGAAAGAACGTTTTCGAAATTTCTATTGTGGGCATAGATAACCAGCGTATGGGATTCAAGGGAATCGTACTAAAACGATGGTGCCCAACACTTCTAATGGGGCTAGTTCCTTTTCTACCGTTGATTGATATATTGTTCATTTTCCGTAAAGATCGCCGTTGTCTGCATGATCTTATAGCGAAGAGTAAAGTTATTGATGTATCAAAACCAAAAGAGTTAGATTTTAGTCAAGCGGACTAGTGTTCTAGCATGATGTTATGTGCTGACATGGAAATGGGAATGGAAATGGAAATAACAATTGGAAAGTCTATTGAACTCATCGAAAAGGCTCAGGCTATTCGTTATCAGGTATTCACGGTGGAGCAAAGTATTCCGAATGAATTGGACTTTGATGGCTTAGATAGTGTTGCGGAACATGTTCTTGTTACAGAGACGGATCAAGCTGTAGCGACGGCGCGTTTAGTTATCCATGGTGATGGTTCTTCAGTTATGGCAAGAGTTGCTGTCCTTGAAGCTTATCGAGGTCGCGGTATTGCCTCCATTGTAGTTAACAAGTTAATTGAGTATGCCAAAGAGCAAGGAGTGAGCTCTATAGAAATTCATGCCCATAGCTATTTGCGTGGTTATTATGAAAGACTTGGATTTGAGTTTATCCAAGAAGTAGAGATAGTTGGAGAGCATCAACTCATCGAAATGCGCTATCAATTAGTACTCACATAAACGGCGGTACATGGTTGGAGAGTCCAATGCACCTAAAGTACAAAATTACCGACCCCGGATGTAAAGAGTTTTCAGCGCTGGTGCAAGAGCTAAATGCCACTCTAAAAGCGATCACGACCGACACTGGTGAAAGTTCATTTGTTCGTGACGAGTTCTGTCCTAGTACGGATGGATGTATAGTGATTTATGACCAAGATATAGCGGTAGCTTGTGGGCTATTCAGAAAACATCAAAATGGCTCATGTGAACTAAAGCGTATGTTCTCCAAAGTAAAAGGCGCAGGTAGTTATCTGATTTCACAGCTTGAATCTTATGCTCTCCAAAAAGGTTATGAGCGTGCGGTGCTATCGACACGAAGAGTAAATAGGCTAGCAATCAAATTCTACAAACGACATGGTTACAGTGAGATCGAGGCATATGGAAAGTATGTGCATACGGATAGATCGATCTGTTTAGGCAAGGCCTTATGTAACTAGGAGACAATATGGATATAGCGGTTGTAACATTTGATGGATTTAATGAACTAGATTCGTTTATCGCATCGGCAATTTTAAATCGCATGAAAGACCAAGGCTGGAATGTTCAGATAACCTGCCCGACAAAGTCGGTGACGTCAATGAATGGTCTTGAGATTGTTGCTCAGCAACCACTAGAGTTCGCTAACAAAGCTGACGCAGTACTTTTTGGCAGCGGAATGCTAACAAGACAAATAGCTCGGGATGAAGCGATTTTATCGCGATTTTCCTTAGATTCGTCAAATCAGGTGATAGGGGCGCAGTGCTCAGGAACGCTACTCTTATCTGCGTTAGGACTGCTAAACGATGTGCCCGCTTGCACTGACTTAACGACGAAACCTTGGGTGCAGGAGTTAGGGATCGACGTTCTTGACCAACCATTGTATGCCAGCGGGAATATCGCGACATCGGGTGGTTGTTTATCGTCAACGTACTTAGCTGCGTGGACTATCTGTAAGTTGGCCAGCAAAGAAGATGCAATGGCAGCCATCCACTATGTTGCACCGGTAGGTGAAAAAGAAGCGTCACTCGATCATTGTATGTCTGTGATATCAGCTTACATTTAGAACACCGTCTAGCACAGCACTATATGCATTCAGAGTTTTACCAACGGAAGGGAATCGATGAAGTTAGCACAATTAAACATAGCATTGTCCAAATACCCATTGGACGCACCGGAAATCAAAGATTTTGTTGATAATTTAGACTTGGTCAATGGCATAGCGGAAGAAAGTGACGGCTTTGTTTGGCGCTTAAAAGATGAAAGTGGTGATGCGACCAGTATCCAGCTCTTTGATGACCCAAACATGATTGTCAACATGTCCGTTTGGGAATCCGTAGATACGTTGAAAAACTTTATGTTCAGAACTCATCATAGAGACTTTATGCGACGTAAGAGCGAATGGTTCCATCGTCTTGATGAAGACAGTTATGTTCTTTGGTGGGTCAGTGATGACCATATTCCCACCACAGAAGAGGCTCTAGAGCGATTGGAGCACCTGCGTAAGAATGGTGATAGCGCTTATGCGTTTACATTTAAAAGTAACTATACGCCTGATGATGTAAAAGTGTTGGATTAATATTTCCTATTAAAACTATGGCTTTGGAGGATTTCTGATGGGAACAATAGTTGGATTAGTAATTCTAGCGGCAGTAGATTGGTATCTCGTTCGTAAAACAGGATTACATATTCATCAATGGGTCTCTAAAAAATACAACGAGTATTTACTGGGCAAGCAAAACAATAAATAGTGTTCGTGTAGTCTATGTGACTAAAAGCCGTCTTTCGTTTATCAATAGATGAATGGATGATTCCTCTTTAGGGCGAGCACCTAGTTATTCATTATGTGCAGTAGACAATGTGAACAGACTCGCATCGTGTTTGAGTTACGGATTTCAATTTTAGCCTTCTATAGAACAATGAAACAGGAGGTTCTATGAAGCGTTGAAGCATCCCCATGCACTAGATGCCTGTAAGTCTTCAGTGATTGTGGGAATAGCAGTACTACTAGCATTACAGTTTGTTTTTTCTTTGGAGCAAAGTGCGTTCACTTATGGTGGTGTGATCGTCGGCGCGGTATTTCAATACATAGCCATTATGCGAAAAAGTGAAAGTAACCTTACTGTCGATACGACCGATGTGTATTTGTTTGGTATTTCTGCGGCATTAAGATGTCAAAAGTCGATTCTTGGTAAACCGTATATTCGTGTTACGTCTTTAACGCGTTATGGCTACCATAGAGTAAAGGTTTACGAGGACTGGGTAACGGAGTGTGACTGGCAGTTTATGTTGACTAAGTGCTCATAAGATGGCGATGAAGCATAGAGTATTCATGGTTCAGTACATTTATGTGTAATTCGGATGACAAGTTTGGTGAAATCTATGATTAGCTGTGAACAATATGATTACATTGAAATAGTTTGCTTATATCACTATCCAATAGAATTAACGATGAAATCTGGAGAGCGAATTAACGGTGTTGCCTTGGATACAAAGCGCAACGACCAAAAGCAAGAATGTATCGAGATGAAGGTCGACGAAACCAAACTGCTAGTTATTCTTGAGGACATCTCTAAACTTACAGTTAGTGTGAAAAATCCACATTTTACTGAGGTTACGTTTCTGTAGCACTAACGCGTAGCGCCGTGCCAGGAAGGGGTTAAGAGGACTATGATAGTCGATACAGCCACCAAAAAGGATTTAAGTAGTATTGTTTCCTTAGTGAAACAAGTGGCAAGCTGTGATGTTTTGCCATTGTTAAGCATACAAGGACAAACTGAGTTTACTACAAGAGTACTTAGCGATATTGAGACTACGTTGGATACGACAGCTTTCTGTACACTCAAAGTTGTCATTGATAAGGAAATTGTCGGTTACGGAGCGCTTCGTAACGGTAACTATCTTACTCACCTTTTCATATCTAAACATTGCCAAGGTAAAGGTATAGGCAAAGCCTTGCTTACTCGTCTTTTAGAGACTTCAACAGAGTCTGAAATTGATCTGCGCTCTTCGATTAATGCGGCAAGCTTCTACGAAAACTATGGGTTTAACCGAATAGGCGAAGAGACTGAGTTTAATGGTATTCGATTTGTGCCAATGCGTTTGGTGCGGTTTTAGACACCTCACCTGTCATAGAGGATGACATGACATTTAGCGAGATAAAAGCTGGAAATATACAGCTTCAAAAAGAACTGCTTCTTATTGCATTATGGACACCAGACGACGAAGCAGACCATAGTCCAGAGGTATTAGAGCTTCCGCATATCAAAGCATATTATGAAAACTGGGGTAGGGAGGGTGATATTGGTTTCTTTGCAATGTCTCCAGATTCAACGCCAATGAGCATCGTGCAGGCACGCTACAAGTCCAGTCAAACGAAAGCCTACTCTGATTACCCGGAAGTCGCGATAGCGATTCATCCGAACTATCGAGGACAGGGGATTGCGTCTGCGCTAATGGAGCAACTTATCAAATCTACTCCGTCGGGGCTGAGACTCGGTGTTCACCCAAAAAATACGTCTGCAATCAAGCTGTATGAGAAATATGGTTTTAGAACGTATGAAGTTGCCGAAAGTGGCTATGCACAGATGGTTCGTGAAATTTAGTATCTTAGTGCAGACTTACTGGCGTTGAAGCAGTTGCTCGGCGCGAAATAGCGACTAGTTATCAAATGTAATGAGAAGGGAAAGACGATGCCTATGACTATCAAAGGTAGATGCTTATGTGGCTCTGTGGAGTTTGAGTTAGAAGATAGATTCGAGAACTTCTATTTTTGCTACTGCGAGCAATGTCGAAAAGTGACGGGGTCGTCTCATGCCTCCAACGCGATTACGGATAAGCACAACTTAACTTGGTTAAAGGGAGAGGCTTTAGTTGTGCGTTTCGACCACCCAGAAGGCAGTTTTTCCAAGGTATTCTGCTCTCGTTGTGGTTCAGGTTTACCCCATGAATCCCAGAATGGTACCGATCTTGTTGTGCCAGTGGGGAGCCTTGATAGCGCACCCACATTATCGCCCACTGGCCAAATCTTTAGTGCAGAGAAGACTAAGTGGTTTAAAGAAGGTATTTCAGCCCCAGAGTATAAAGGGTTTAAGACGGTCAGTGAGGAATAGACGTAGTAGTTTACGCGCTAAAACAGCATCATTTGCCAACTGCCGCTTTCATCCACCTCGTTAACATTTAAGGCTTCACTGTGGTAGGTCACCCAGGCTTTTTTACTCCGAGGAAATTCTCTTCTTAGCGCTTTCTTAGCATACCTTCTGATTCTTGCGGCATCTCCGGTCGCAATCCATTCGTTAAAACCTGTTTCAATCAGTTGAAAAACGTCCAAATCAACCCTGCAAATCAAAAAGCCACGGTCTTTTTTAAATGTCTTGAACTGAACCTTATCGCCGATTTGAAGGCGTCCAAGTTGTCTGTCGACTAACGGTAAGACTTGAGAGATTGGAATCATAGTGGGCCTGCTTTGCGAGATAAGCGATGAGGATAGCAACACATTCATCTCATCTACTATCAAAGATTAATGAACCTAGGTTCAAAGCTTTTTACTCACCTATTTATTGATGAACTTACCGCAAGAATTATATAGAATGATGTTCCTTATAATTCTTTGTGGGTGAATGAGTGCTAAATATCGTTGATGTGATTGAGAAAGGTGAGTTTCAGGGGGCACTTGAACTTAACTACGCGATGTATCGAAATAGCTACAAGCAGAACTACGAGCAACTGACGGATATTAAGCTCGTTGGAGATAGTCGCGAGGTTCGGATTATGAACAAGTGGATAGCTAAACACTTTCCAGAGATCGTGCTGAGCAGCGAGTTGTCGGAGGAAGAGTGTGACGGCTACAACCGAAGCACGATTGAAGCGGAAGGTGAGGAGCGGTTGTCGACCTTTGATAAGTTTCGTTATGACGAATTTTGGCGGATCTCAAGTTCACTGTCGAGCGTTGCAGACTTTCACAATCTTTTCGACGTAGATCATGCTAAAAGTATCCGAGAGCACGGGATAGAAGCGATTCATCCTGATAACCTGAATATTATGTTGTTTAGAGCGAATCGCAAGAAGAGCTTTAAATCGCAAGAACGATATTCGTGGGAGCGACAGGAGGAAGTTATATGGGCGTCTTTGCGAGCTGTCACTGAGCTCTCTACGGATGAAGAGAGAGTGGTGAGAGCTTTAGTTAGTCAGCTTAAAGCTCTCTATTAATAGGCTTTAATGCCAATGATAAAAAGGAATGTCGATGAATCTAAATCAAGTGACTTTAGCGGTACACGATATCGATGCTGCTGTAGAGTTTTATAGTAAATTAGGATTAAAGCAGATTGTCGCAGACTCACATTACGCGCGTTTCTCCTTTCCGGATGGTGATGCGACGTTTTCTATCTACCTTGATAAAGATAAGCAGGGGCTAGAATGTCGAGGAGTGGTTTATTTTGAGCATGAAGAGTTAGACGATTTGGTTGGCAATATGAAAGATAAAGGCATAGCGTTTATCAAGGAGCCGACTATGCAGCCGTATCTGTGGAGAGAAGCAACGTTACAGGACCCCTCAGGTAATCTGATCAAACTGTACTGGGCTGGTGAGAATCGGTTAAATCCACCTTGGAAGCTGAATGACACCGAATCAAAGTAGTTTGGGTGTGAACCATTGAATCGATTGATACAATTATTTGAAAATGATAGTGCCAGACTAGAAGCCATCCATCAGGTCTATCTTCTTGCGCTACCTCAGTGTTATTTAGCGGCGGGCTTTGTTCGAAATCTGGTTTGGGACCACCTGCATGGCAAGAAAGACTCAACACCATTGAATGACATCGATGTTGTCTATTTTGATCCAAATGAAACCGATGACTCCACATACCTTGTTTATGAAGACATGCTGAGCGAGGTAATGCCTCAATATCATTGGCAAGTTCGAAACCAAGCAACGATGCATGCCCGAAATGGGGATACGCCTTATACAAGCACCCTAGATGCTATGAGTTATTGGCCAGAAAAAGAGACAGCGGTGGGGATCCGACAAGTCGCCCTTGGACAGTTTGAATGTATATCTGCATTTGGTTTCGATTCGCTGTTCCAAGCTAAGCTATCGCCCAATCCGAAAAGACCATTGAGTGTTTTCCATACACGAGTAGAGTCAAAGCAGTGGTTGACTCAGTGGCCTTTACTGACTGTTGTAGAGCCAAACTAAAAGTAGTCGCTATATGCTCATCCACTATAAACATTTAAAAGTGATATGAATTTTCTGTTGACCTCAACTTAACATGAGGTTTTAAGCTTACTCTCAGCAGTCAACGGAGGATAAGCTATGCAGAATAATTATGAACCTTTGCTATGGAAGAAAACGTTTCAAGAAGAAGTGGCGAGAGAAGTAGTACAAGCACAAAAGCGAGGGCTTCATTGGCCGAGCTTCTCTTTCGGAGTGGTGGTCGCCGTGTTGATGACGAATCTGATGTGGTGACTCTTTCTAGAAGTAGACCACACCAGATTCTGGGTATCACGAGCTTAGGTTATAGTGCAGCTAGAATGGCTTCTGCAGTACTGACCTCAAATTGACTTGGGGCTTCTACATTGAGCTTAGTAACCACGCCATTATCGATAATCATGGCGTAGCGTTGAGAGCGCACGCCACCGAAAGATGCTGTATCCATATCCAGTCCGATCGCTTTGGTAAACGCCGCATCGCCGTCACCTAACATGAGCAGTTCGCTGGCGTTGTGTACCTCACCCCAAGCTTTCATTACGAATGCATCGTTCACTGACACGCAGCAAATGAGGTCAACGCCTTTTGCCTTGATCGTATCAGCATTGACGACAAACCCTGGTAGGTGAGCCTCTGAGCATGTCGGTGTGAATGCGCCAGGAACCGCAAATAACACTACTTTTTTATCAGCAAAAAGTTCAGCCACATTGTGATTTACCATGCCGTCTGCAGTGAGTTGGCTAAGGGTTACATTAGGTAGAGCTTGCCCTTGTTGAATCATGTTTCTTCCTTATTAATTAGCTAATTGACTTACCTACTCAAAGATAGACTATCTGATCGAAGCTTGGCACTAAGGTCGACAGATTTCACGCTTTGGTGCAAAATAGCCCTCAATATTAATAGAAAATTGATGAAGTTATGTCACTCCCTCCTTGCCCAAATTGTCAATCTGAATACGTTTATCAAGACCAGTCTCAATTAATCTGCCCAGAGTGTGCCTATGAGTGGAATCCTGTTGAGGCGGAAGAAAATAGAACGCTGAACATCAAGGATGCCAATGGGACTCGCCTTGAAGAAGGGGATCGTATTACATTGGCAAAAGACCTCAAAGTTAAGGGCAGCTCAATGGTTATGAAGATCGGCACCAAAGCTGTGATCAGAAGAATTGTCGATGGAAAGGATCATCAACTAGACTGCAAGGTCGATGGCGCCGGTGAAATGATGATTACCGCAAAGTTTGTTAAGAAAGCGAACGTATAAATCTTGTCAGGCAAGGGGAGAAGTATGAAGTTAGAATGCCTTGCCCCTTGTCATTTCGACATGCTGTTCGAGTTTGAGCGCGATAACAAAGCTTGGTTCGAACAGTATGTTCCCGCTAGACCCGCGAGCTACTCTCAATATACGTCTTTTGTCACCGCTCAATACGCTTTGCTCGAAGAGCAGTGTTGTGAAACTAGCCTTTTTCTCGTCCTAATCAATGAGGACTGTATTACCGCTCGTGTTAACTTCACCAACGTCGAAGAAGGTGAATGTGAGTTGGGGTATAGAGTCGGGCAAACTTATGTAAATGGCGGAATAGCGACTCAAGCCGTTCATGATTCGTTATTACTCGCACGGCAAAAACTCGATCTTCGTTTAGTCTACGCAAAAGCTGCTACTAATAATCCAGCATCGATTCGTGTTCTTGAAAAATCGGGATTTTCCCGCACTAAGCAGCGACCTGAATTGATGCGCCTCAATGAGGATGTATTAAAACTGGCTCATTTTGAACTTTCCCTTAAGTGATAATTAACTATGCCAGCTGCTAACCCCCCTTGCTTATTCTCTCTTCACTCTGTCCTCAAAAGCGCCCGTTGTGAAGAGCAGCTGGTGGCTTTGTTTCAACAAGAATGGTCCGATTTCACTCATGAGTCACTCAATATGGCGAATGCGCCTGAAGCGATTGTTGTGGAGCGTAATAATGAGGTCGTAGCAGGTGTTGCTTTTACTCGTTATCCAGCACCCGATGACCCGAATGTGCAGGCACTGTGGTTAAACGCGGTGTATGTTAAGTCAAAATACAGAGGGTTGGGGTTGGCAAGGCGTCTGGTGTTGGCTGCGATACAAGAAGCGTACAAAATTAATGAGCCTGCTTTGTATGCTTATACCAACGTGGGCGTAATGTATGAAAGGTTGAGTTGGGAAAAAATCGCAGAAGAAGAGGAAAATGAAGTAGGGCACAGCGTTTATCGTTATAAGCTCGACGCTATGCCCAGTTCTGTGCCCTAAGTTCTAAACTCTGTGTTATCTACTCGCCGATTGCAACGCCTTCACGGCGAGGGTCAGCGGCACCTTCTAAGCCATTTTCCGTAAAACGGATAGCATGCAGCCCTGAGTTCAACTCGCGAGCGTTAATTTTATAGCCCATCTTCTCAAATTGCTGTGCATAGCCTTCTAATGGCGTATTCACCTCAATATCCATCTCCCCAAAACGGTTGATCATGCGTGGTTGATCGATGGCTTCTTGAATGTTCATTCCCCAATCTAGGTGAGCGACGATCGTTTGTGCGACGTAACCGATAATACGACTGCCACCTGGTGAGCCAATTGCCATATAAGGCTTATCTTCTTTCATCACTATCGTTGGTGACATAGAGGAACGAGGACGCTTGTTTGCTTCTATACGGTTGGCGACGAGTTTATCTCCCTGCTTCGGTACGAATGAGAAGTCAGTAAGCTCATTATTGAGTAGGAATCCGCTTGCCATGACGCGCGAACCAAACACGTTTTCAATAGAAGACGTCATGGAGATGACATTGCCTTTAGCATCGACGACGTTGAAATGCGTTGTTGAAGGAAGCTCTATGGCTTGATCCTTCGCTAGGCGAGCGCTGTTGCTTGAAGGAGGATTACCTGCTGACACTTCAGTAAACGCTTTGTTAGGTGTGATGAGTAGACTGCGCTCACGCATATAACTTGAGTCGAGTAGTCCATCCGTCGGGACATCATAGAAATCGCTGTCTGCCATGTAGAGTCCACGGTCGGCAAAGGCTAATCTTGACGCGTCTGCTAAGACTTGCCAACTAACAGGGTTGTCCTTACCAAGCTTATCGAGTTCAAAGGGTTCAGAAAGCATCATGATTTGACCGAGAGTCAGAGCACCACTGCTCGGTGGACCCATTCCGCATACCTCATACTGCTTGTATGGGGCGCAAACCGCGGCTCGCTCAACGACTTGATACTGAGTGAGATCCTCTAGTGACAGCTTACCTGGGTTAGTCTTGGATTCATTACGTACCGCATCGACAATCGATTGAGCCACCGCACCTTTATAGAAGCCATCGCTGCCTTTTTCTGCCATTAGCCTCAGTGTTGCTGCGTACTCTGGATTTTTCAGCAATGTTCCTTGTGTTTTGGGTGAGCCATCTGCTTGCAGCAAATAGCTTGCGGTGGTTGGGTGCTTTGCTAGAAATTTAGTGTCGTTGGCAATCAGTTTGGCAAGACGCGCGCTTATCACAAATCCAGATTCGGCTTTCGCTGCTATCGGCTCAACGATCTTAGCCCAATCAAGCTGTCCGTATTTTTGGTGGACATCCCAAAGCAGCTTGACTGTTCCCGGTGTTCCAACAGAACGACCGCCGACGACAGCGTCATAAAACTTCATTGGCTTTCCGTCTTTACCAATAAAGAGATTTTCATCGGCTGCAGAAGGTGCCGTTTCACGTCCGTCAAAGGTGGTCAGTTTTTTGGTTTCATTGTCCCAATAAACTAGAAAGGAGCCTCCTCCAATACCGCTTGATTGTGGTTCAACCAAGCCAAGCATTAATTGCACTGCAACCATGGCGTCGACAGCGTTACCACCTTGTTTAAGAACATCTGCGCCTGCTTGAGTGGCGGTTGGGTTGGCGGCGGTAACCATCCAGTTTTCTGCTGTGACTAGCGGTTTTGAGGTAAAGCCTGTGGCAATTTCGGGCGCAAAAGCGTCGGTGGCTTGTTGATTTGCTAAGACCGGTATTGAACTGATTAGGGAGACAAGTGGGATAAGCCGAAGCAACGGTGTTGTCATGGGGATTCCTTATTATTTTTCTGCTTTTTTAATATGAGAGGCTAGGCTGATTATCTATACATGGACATCTATTTGCCAACTAAATGCAACACATATGTAACATATCATCCTCATTATTAGGAGCGAAATATGACAAGCAATGTGTCAATTGCGAAGTTTAGTATAAAAGGAAGTCAAGGTGAGCAATTTCAATAATAACGATGATCAGCGTCCACTTGATCACGAACCAGAGTTCAACAAATTTGTCGACGCAGCGATGTCACGTCGTCGTTTCCTGAAAGGTACGGGAGCGGCAGCAACTGTTGGCTTCTTTGCTGCGACGCCGGTCAGTCAAGCGGTAGCCAACGTAAAGGCGGCGAAATCTGACTTGATGGGCTTCAATGCGATACCTATTTCAACGGCAGATACTGTTCAAGTTCCAGATGGCTATCAGGCGAACGTGCTTATTTCTTGGGGCGACGCAATCAAAAAAGGCGCGCCTGCGTTTAGTCAAAGTAACGATTCTAAAGCGCAAGAGATGCAGTTTGGCGATAACAACGACGGCATGACCTTCTTCTTGATTGAAGATGATCGCGCTGTCTTAGTGGTGAACAACGAATACACTAACAACGAATACTTGTACACGCACCAAGGCAAAAACATATCAGCAGATGACGTTCGTAAAGCACAAGCAGCGCATGGCGTATCTGTTATTGAATTGAAAAAGAACTTTGGGCAATGGCAGGTAAATCTAGATGGGCGTCTCAATCGACGCGTTACGGCTTTTACTGAGATGGAAATGACGGGTGTTGCTGCTGGTCATGATTTGCTAAAAACAACGGCTGACAAGTCTGGTAGTAAGATCCTCGGTACCTTTAACAACTGTGCAAATGGTCAGACACCTTGGGGTACATATCTTACTTGTGAAGAGAACTTTAACGGCTACTTTGCCGATACCTCTGATTCAGAACTGCCAGAAAGTTACGCACGTTATGGTCTAAATAAAAAGGACCGCGGATACGACTGGTACAAGCACGATGCTCGTTTTGATATGGCGAAAGAACCGAACGAACCACATCGTCACGGTTGGGTTGTTGAAATCGATCCGATGAACCCTAACTCGACCCCGAAAAAACGCAGTGCGCTTGGACGCTTCAAGCACGAAAATGCTGCACTCACTATCAATGGTGATGGTCATGCCGTGGTGTATCTTGGTGATGATGAACGTGGCGAGCACCTCTACAAATTTGTGTCTAAGAACAAGTATGTTGAGGGTGCAGACTCTAACCGAGATCTCCTAGAAGAGGGCACGCTTTACGTTGCCAAATTCGATGGCGTACAGGGTGAGCTAAAAGGCAAAGGTGAATGGCTTGAGCTCACTTGGGGTAAAAATGGACTGACGCCAGAAAATGGCTTCCCAGATGCGGCGTCAGTGATGATTTTTGCCCGTATGGCGGCAACTCAAGTCGGTGCGACAACCATGGACCGTCCAGAGTGGGTTGCAGTGCATCCAGACAACAAATCGGTGTTCTGCACACTCACAAACAACAAGTATCGTGGCGTCAGAGAGAATCAGCCAATCAACGCGGTCAATCCACGTGAGAAAAACCCTTATGGGCATATCGTTCGTTGGAATCCAACGAGTGGTAGTCACACATCGGACACCTTCGAATGGGATATCTATGTCATCGCAGGCAACCCTGAAGTGCATGAATCTGGTTTGATGGCGGGTACTGAGAACATCAATAAAGACAATATGTTCAACAGCCCAGATGGCATCGGCTTTGATGTCGCAGGTCGCTTGTGGATTCAAACTGATGGAAAATACTCAAACAAAGGCGATTTTGCCGGCATGGGTAATAACCAAATGCTGTGTAGTGACCCAGCGACGGGAGAGATTCGTCGATTCCTCACCGGTCCTATTGCATGTGAAATCACTGGCCTGACATTCTCGCCCGACCACAAAACTATGTTTGTCGGCGTTCAGCACCCAGGTGAAGACCTGGCGCCTTCTCACTTCCCTGAAGGTGGTGATACGGTGCCTCGCTCATCGGTTATCATGATCAGTCGTAAAGATGGCGGTGTGATTGGTGCTTAGTCGACTGAACTACCAAAACTGAAAAGGGAGACCGCTTGGTCTCCCTTTTGCTATCTGAGCCTCGAGTATTTACGCGTTTTGAAAGCGAGCATCGAGCTTTTCCATCAAGATATCACGTTTGAAGGGCTTAGGTAGGTAGTCATCCATACCGCTGTCATAACATTTCTTAATATCGTCATCGAGTACGGACGCTGTTAGGGCAATGATGTGGGTCTGCTTTATTTCCTGCGACTTTTCAAATTCACGGATTGCTTTGGTTGCCTCAAATCCATCAAGAACCGGCATCATGCAGTCCATAAGCACCAATCCAATGGAACTATGTTGTTGCTGATAGATGTCGACGGCTTCTTGTCCATTGTTGGCTATGACAAAGTCGATGGAGAGCTTTTTCAAGTTTAAGCTCACAATCTGCTGGTTTACTTTATTGTCCTCGACCACGAGGATTTTAAAGTGCTTACGATCAGCGTTATCTTCCACTTTGATATCAGCAGTTTCCTCGCTCTGCTCAACGTTGCTTTGTTTTAGGGTATTGATGAGTCGATTACCAAACAGTGGACTGGTAATAAAAGCGGAAACATCGATATTGCTGCAATCGAGTGCTGCTTTGTTGTCTCGCAGTAACACGTGAGGTAAATGGTTAGCACATCGTTTTAGTGATGGCAGTATGCTTGCATCATCGAAAACCACAATCGTATTTTCGTTGAACTCGTTAAAGCTCTCATCGACATCATTTCGAGTGAATACCTCTAACTTGTAACGCTTGAACTCATCCATAAGAAGCAGGTTAGGGGAGTGAGTGACGTAGCAGATAGATTTATTGATTTCATTTTTAACCGAATGGCTATCGCGCTCAAAAGTGAGCTCGAAGCTAAATGTCGATCCTTTCCCTTTAGCTGAAGTCAGCGTTATTTTGCCGCCCATCATTTCTACCATCTTTGAACAGATAGCAAGTCCCAGGCCAGTGCCTCCATAATCCTTGGAGGTATCGGAATTCTCTTGTTTAAACTCCTCAAACACGCGCTTTTGCTTTTCTTGGTCAATGCCGATACCAGTATCAGCTACCACAAAACCGAGAGTGACTGTATCTTGGTTTGTGTCACAGCCTTTCAGTTTAAAGGCAATATGACCAGCCTCAGTGAATTTAATAGCGTTGGACGCCAAGTTCATAAGTGTCTGGCGCACCTTCTGCTCATCGGCTTGCACGTAATCAGGCACATCGGGGTCAATTTCAATCAGAATATCTAATGACTTTTGTTGGGCTTTTGGCGCGATTAACGCTGCGGTATCGTAGATAGTCTCTTTAATAGCAGTAGTATGTGGGCAGATCTCAAGGTGACCCGATTCTATTTTTGATAGGTCGAGAATGTCATTAATGAGCATCAACAAAGTCTGGGAAGAGGCATTAATCGTTGCAAGGTGGTCCTTTTGACTCGCTGTGAGACGCGTGTCGCCGAGGATCTCTGTCATGCCCAAGATACCGTTAAGCGGAGTGCGGATTTCGTGGGACATATTCGCAAGAAATGCACTTTTCGCTCTATTGGCTTGGATTTCGTGTTCCCTAGCGTAGATAAGCTGTTTTTCAAGCGCAGATATCTGACGAATGATGTATAGCAGTACGAGCAACACGGTAGCGACGAAAGCAATGGTCGCCAAAACACGGTTGCTCTCTACGTCACGTAATTTCTGGGTGATGAGGGGCGGCAGTTCATTGAATAAAGTGTTGAGTGCTCCTTCAAGCTGATGGATGGTTGCTCGAAGCTCACCAAGCTCCCCTTGGTAATGGGAGTAACCAAACTCTTCATAAGCGCCTTGAAGCCCATAAAACGCCAAGCGAAACTCTTGAAAACGACTAAACATCTCAAAGCTGAGTTGCTGGTCCGTAATCTCTTTTTCTAGCTGAGACAGATTACGTTCGATTCTTGGTAGGATTTCTGGGTCGAAGGTTGAGAAGAACTGGTACATGAGATCTTTTGTCGATAATGCGACAAAATCCATGCTTCTTGAGTCAGCGTCGATAAGCGCGCGCTCAAAAGCCAGGGCCTTATTTTTGAAGTGTTCAATCAAGCCTTCTTGCTGGTTATCACCATGAATTAATAGCACCAGTTCAGAGAGTTTAAAAAAGCGCTGTGTGTAGTCGTCTACACGAGAGAGGGCTGTTTGACCGTCGTAATCTATTTCAATGCCCGATGTTGCGACGCCAATATTAATCTGTCCAATTTGAGACAATATGGTCAGGTATTCGTCTTCCATTCTTTCTAGATATTTGGTGTCGACACGAGCAATAAAGTCTTTCTCATGACGTCGCATCATCAGCATAGTGTTCGCTGACGCCAATATGTCTTTTTGTAACCCAATCAGTTGTTCTTTGGTGTTATCTACGGTTCGCTCGGTATAGAAGAATACGGCAAGCAAGCCTAGTATCGTGCATGCGCCTATTAAGAGTATCTTTCGAATGGTGCGAGAGGGATTTGATTGGGTCGGAGGCATAGCTCAACATCCTGTTTTTACGGCTAATGGTGTCAAGTTTAACGCATAAAGCTCTGTAACTAAAATGAAACATTATTGTAATGCGAGCCTTTGGCGAGAGGGGTAGCAGTGGGAAAGTAGGGGGTATTTTAAGGTTAGGGTGGTTTTTTTTTAGATCGAGCCTTTACCCCCTCTAGCTCCCCCTATATAGGGGGAGAACTACGGGCTAGCTCCTATCGTCGCATCGCCTAATTTATACAGGCGGTGCACAGTGAGCCTTTGCTCCTCCAGTTTCCCTCTCAGTAAGTGGGAGAGACATAAGCAAGCACCTATCGTTGCGTCGCCATGAAGTGTAGGCTACGCGAGAGCGAGCCTGAGGCTCCTCCCCTTACTAAGGGGAGGCTGGGAGGGGTCACGCCGGACTAGAGCACGAATGGAATTAGTAAACTTTACCCTTACAACACCAATTCAAACCCACCATCGCCCCCGCGAACCACCACGCCCATCGGCGCATCCACATACCCGTCCGCCTTCGGCAGTTCTTCTCTCTTAGCATGATTCAGCACCGCAATCGTCATACAGCCAGCTGCTATCCCTGAGTTCAACCCAGCGACAGCATCTTCAAAACAGACACAATCTTTGGCTTCTAGACCAAGCTCTTTAGCTCCGCGAAGGTATGGTTGAGGGTGAGGCTTACCTTGGGAGAGAACTTCAGGTGTGATCAGCACTTTTGGCTTAGGTAAATTTGCAGCTTTGATACGCGCTGTGGCAACCGGCAAAGTGCCTGACGTTACAATCGCCCACGGGATATTCAGCTCATCCAGTCCATTGAGAAGCTCGACAGCGCCTGCAAGCGCGACAGTGCCCTCAGTGTTAGTTGCTTCATAGTGTTCGAGATAATCAAACTCTGCTTTGACTACGTCAGAGGTTGCTGGGGCGTTCATAAGCTCAGCAATAGAGTCAATGGCAGGCCTGCCATGAATACGAGACATTACGTAATCTGGGTCGAGTCCTTTAGATTCTGCCCACTTTGACCATGCACGAGTTACGCAGGGGATAGAATCGACTAAGGTACCATCAAGATCGAAGAGTAAACCTTTAAAAGAAAGCGTAGTCACAATAAGTGTTCCTATTTTAAATACTGAGAAAGTACATCCACGATTAGCTGGTGGTCCTCGTGTTGAGGCAGACCTGAAACAGTAATCGTACCAATCATACCGGTGTTGATGACACGAATCGGGAATGAGCCGCCGAAAGGGCTGTAATCCTTAGCATCGACGAAAGAGGCTTGGTCAATGGTTTTACCTTTCATCTCTAGGTAATGTTTCATATACCAAGAGCTGCGCTGAAATCGCTGAACCACGTTAGATTTACGTCGAACCCACTCTTGATTATCTAATGTCGCGCCATCTAACGCAGTGTAAAATAGACATTGGTTACCGACTGTGATGTCGATAGCGACTTTAGCTTGCTTACCTACCGCAAGAGCACGAAGTGCAGTACCAATCTGCCAAGCTGTCTCTTTGTTAAAGTGGGGGAATTGCAGTTCCTCTTCTTGAGAAATTAAAGAGGCTAAAAGATCTTGAAGTTCAGATGAGGTAGAGGTTGTCATTATCCGGTCCTTATAAACGAAAAAGGGCGAAGTAACACTGGACACGAATGAAGGTTACTTCGCCAAAACTTGGAACCTAACTAGAGCATCAGTCCAAGCCCGAGGTGAGAAGGTTTTAATTCCTTCCTACTTCCATTTGGAGTGATAGACTAGAGTTCTAACTCTGCCATCAGTTTTTGTTCAATCTCACTGCTGGATTTGGCATTGAAGAGCGCGTCACGGAAGTCGGCATGCATAATTTTGCGTGCGAGCTTCGAGAAAATCTTCATATGCTGGTCGCCGGCAGCATGCTTATTTAACGTCAGCATGATGACGAATTGTGCTTCTTCATCGCCCCATTGAATCGGTTTGGCGAGACGACACACGCTTACCGCAGACTGCTCGATGTGTTCACTCTTGGTATGTGGAATAGCAAAACCAAACCCAAGCCCGGTAGAGAACACATCTTCACGCGCCCACAAATCATCCGCCAGTTTATTCGGATAACGGCAACGACCTGTAAGGAAGAGGTTATCTGACAGTGTTTTAATCACTTCTTCTTTGCTGCGAAGGTCTAAGTCGAGCTTGATGCAATCCTCTGAAATAAGCGGCGCTTCAGTTTGGGCCATTCGGAACTGTGCAAGCAGATGCTCTACTTCAAGAGGTGTGCGGCATTGCATCGCTTTATTAAGTAGCTGACGGCATTCGCGACTATCTAGGTTCGAGATACGTTCTTTAGTCGCAGCAATGCTTGGCGCACTCATGCTGATTTCATCCAGACCAAGACCAACCAACAGTGGTAGCACTGAGCCTTTCGCACCTAGTTCTCCACAAAGGCCAACCCACTTACCATGGCGATGTACTTCGCTTACCACGTGATCCAGTGTTCTTAGGAAAGCTGGGTTTAAGCTGTTGTAGTGTTTGGTGACTTTAGCGTTGTCTCGATCCACCGCCATCAGATACTGGGTTAGGTCATTAGAGCCAATAGAGAAGAAGTCGACTTCTTCACAGCATTGATCGATGATGAACGCGACAGAAGGGACTTCCATCATGATGCCGAGTGGGATCTTCTCATCAAACGGCACTTGCTCTTTACGAAGGTCTTGGCGAACTTCTGCGAGAATGTCTTTTACCCAAAGGATCTCTTCCATTGATGAAATCATCGGGATCATGATTTTTAATGGACCATGCGCAGAGGCTCTTAGAATCGCTCTAAGCTGTGTTTTGAACAGTTCAATAAACTCTTCGTAGATACGAACCGCGCGGTAGCCAAGGAATGGGTTGTTCTCTTTCGGGATGTTGAGGTAATCAACGGGCTTGTCACCACCGATATCAATAGTGCGGACGATGATAGCTCGACCCGCCGCAGCATCGAGAGCTTGGCAGAAGATATTGTATAGCTCGTCTTCTTTAGGTGCACTCTTGCGATCCATATACAGCATTTCTGTACGGAATAAGCCAATGGCTTCAGCGCCGGAATCAAAGGCGGATTTGGCCTCTACTGAGTGAGCGATGTTGGCTGCCACTTCGAGCTTTTTGCCATCTTCTGTCATGCCTTGCGTGTCTTTAAATGCTGCTTGTCGCTCTCGAACCGTGTTAATGACACGCTGCTCTTGCTCGTAATAGCGAACAACGGGCTCACTTAAGTCTGTCACAATGGCGCCAAGGTTAGCGTCTAGGTAGACCTCACTGCCAATGTTGGCATCCAATGATCCGTCTTTAACGCCGACGACCGTAGGAATGCCGAACGAGCGAGCGAGAATAACGGTATGAGAGGTGCTGCCGCCATGGGTCAAAACAAGACCTTTTAGAAGCGCTTTGTCTAGCTCAAGAAACTGGCTAGGGGTGAGGTCTTCAGCCATGCAAATCGAGGCTTCAGTCAGTGCAAGTTGGCTGGTGTAGTGCTCATCACCATAGATAGTTTGCAGCAGCTGGAAACATACGTCGCGGATGTCGAGTTCGCGCTCGCGCAGATACTGGCTTGATGATTTTTGCAATTGTTCTGCGTAGTGTTTGGCAGTGGCAATAACAGACTGAGCGCTGCTGCGACCTTCAACTAGGTTAGTGTTTAGCTGTTTGGCAAACTCTTCATCGTTAAGAATAGACAGGTGCGCCGCGAGTACTTCACTTTCGGTGTCGACCGAGGTTTTCGCTTGCACCTCGATTGATTTCGCTAAGTGGGCGACGCCTGATTTCAATGCTGATTGCTCTTGAGTTAGTGGCTTTGCTTCCGGCATATAAGGGAGCTGGTCAAAATTGATTGCACCAACTTTTACCACCTCACCGCGTCCGACCCCAGAACTGACGGAAGTCGCTCTAACCACACCTGAGGTTAGGTTTGCCAGGTTACGAGGCAGTGGTTGCTGCTCTTCATCGGCCTGCGTTTGTTCTAGAGGCGCATCGCAGTGCGGGAACTCATTAGCAATAAAGCTTTTGAGTGCTTCTAATGCTGTTTCTTCGTCCTCACCTTCAATAGTGATCACACATTTGTCGCCAAGCAGAGTATCGGTACCGATAAGAGATAAAACGCTTTTCGCATTTCCAGAAAGCCCGGTACGCTCGTTCTGCCATTCAATGTTCGATTGATATTGATTACAAAGGGTTTCTACATGACCCGCTGGTCTCGCGTGAACACCATTCGGCAATTCACAAGAAAACGTAAAACTTCTCATAGGGGCTCATTCCTTAGGTTCGAAATTGTTATTGGTTGTTTATGACTACAACTTTAACAGTTCCAAAAATTGGAGCTATTGGATAAAAGTGCTAAAAACTGGATATTTGTTAGATGCTGGATTAACTGTGATAGCGCTCAAAAATACAGTTAATCTTGTGACTTCTGTCATGTTGATCGTTGTATTAATAGTGGTTGATATTACGGTAAATCATTCTAAAACAATGCCTTACAAATAAATTGCGTCTTCTCTATCTTGCTGTTACTCAAAGTGTGCTCAAGATCAATATTCATCTCACACCTAACAAATATCCAGTAAAAAGCAGTTTTGTCCTCTAACTGGATAGCACAAATGCTCACTATTATAACCCTGTGCGATAGAGATGGAGTTTCTCTGAAGCTTAATCAAAAACGTGAGCCAATAAATATAAAAGAAGTACTTCCTTTAATAAAAAATTTTAATACTTATGTACTCTAAGGAGAGGTCAATGAATGACTTAATCTCAATTCTTAAAAACACAAGACAACATCTAATGACGGGTGTGTCTCATATGATTCCTTTCGTGGTTGCGGGCGGTATCTTACTTGCGGCTTCGGTCATGCTTTATGGTGAGGGTGCAGTACCAGAAGAGGGAACCTGGCTGCATGATCTGTTCTTCATCGGTGTTGCTGGCTTCCAACTTATGGTTCCCATTCTTGCTGCTTACATCGGTTATTCCATTGCGGACCGCTCGGCGCTAGCCCCTTCTGCTATTGCAGCTTTCATTGGCGCTAATATGTACAACACGGGTTTCTTTGGCGCGATTTTCGCGGGTCTCCTAGGTGGTATCGTTGTCTTCTACCTCAAAAAGATCAAAGTGCCAGCATTTGCTCGCTCTATCATGCCTATCTTTGTCATTCCTATCATAGGTACGTTTATTACTGCAGGCGCCATTGTATGGGGTATCGGTGAGCCAATTGGTGCGGCAACTGAAGGTCTAACTAGCTTCCTTAAAGGCATGCAAGACTCAAGCATTGTGGTACTCGCTATCATCATGGGTCTAATGATTGCTTTCGATATGGGTGGTCCGGTCAACAAAGTGGCTTATGCATTCGTCATTCTTTGTGTCGGTGAAGGTATCTACAACGTTGCTGGTATCAGTGCAGTAGCGGTTGCTACGCCATCAGTAGGCATGGGTCTTGCGACTTTCCTAAACAAAAAACTATACGGCTCTGACGAACAAGAAGCAGGCCGCGCATCAATCCTAATGGGCACCATGGGTATCACTGAGGGTGCGATTCCTTTCGCAGCTGCAGACCCACTGCGTGTTCTACCGTCAATCATGATCGGTACGGCAACAGGCGCCGCAACGGCAGCTGTCTTGGGTGTTGAGTGTTTCGCTGCATGGGGTGGCTTGATTGTACTGCCAGTGGTTGAGGGACGATTTGGCTTCCTGATTGCACTCGCTGTGGGCTCTCTTGTTACCGCACTAATGGTTAACTTCCTAAAAGCACGTCGTAAGGTAGAAGAGCCAAAGAAAGAAGAATCCGATGATTTAGACCTAGATATCACTATCGGTTAGTTCGAGATTTCACGGTTAGTTCGAGATATCACGGTTAACTCTTAGAAATTGAAAGATATATCCAATAAAAACAGAACGTTAAAAATAAAAGGTGAGAATTATGACTAGTATCGTAGCAGTAACAGCATGCCCATCTGGCGTAGCACATACCTACATGGCAGCAGAAGCGGTTGAAGCAGCAGCAAAAGCAAAAGGCTGGAACTGTAAAGTTGAAACTCAAGGCTCTATCGGTATCGAGAATGAGCTAAGTGCAGAAGACATTGCTGGCGCTGACATCGTTATCTTGACCAAGGACATTGGTATCAAGAACGAAGATCGATTCAAAGGTAAGACGATTGTTCGTATCGGTGTGAGCGACGCAGTTAAGCGCTCTGAAGCAGTAATGGACAAGATTGCCGCGCATCTAGAGAAAGCGACGGCATAAATAAATATGGCTCCTTCATTCAGAGGAGCCTTCATACCACAGTCACTTGTTTTGCCGGTTTAGCAAAGGTGACTCTGATATGAACTCAATCAGTACCCACATATAAAAATAATGGAGCCTATTGTGAGCACCGAAAGAATAACTCGATTAAAGTCTGCCCTGTTTGAAGCCCAACGAGAAATTTCCCTAGAGCGCGCTCTTCTGTACACCGAGAGTCATCAACAAACGGAAGGCGAGCACACCTTGATCCGCCGTGCTAAGGCCACCGCTCATGTTATGGACAATGTCGCGATATCTATTCGTGATGATGAGCTCATTGCAGGTAACCGAACCGTGAAATCTCGCGCTGGTATTGTGTCCCCAGAAATGGACCCGTACTGGATTGAGAAAGAGCTCGATATTTTCGAGTCACGTCCGCAGGATAAATTCTTTATCTCTGAGGATGATAAGGCGGTCTACAAGGAGACGTTATTACCTTATTGGTCTGAACGTTCGATGAAAGATTTCATCAATGGGCAGATCCCTGACAACGTCAAAGAGGCTGTTGCTGAGAAAGTCTTTAGTGTTAACCAGACTGATAAAGGCCAAGGGCACATCATCATCGATTTTGATCGATTGCTAGAAAAAGGTCTTGGTGCGTTAACCGATGAAATGTCGACACTGGCGACGGTCAATGCTGATAACGAGTTTTATCAATCGGTTTTGATCCTCTTAGAGGCGTCCACACGTCACATTCGCCGATATGAGGCCCTTGCTAATCAAATGGCAGCAGAGTGTGAGTGCCCAGTACGCGCCGCTGAACTAACCCGTATTGCAAGCATTTCGGCAAACATCGCGACCCAAAAGCCGCAAGGTTTCTATGAAGCGTGCCAGCTGTTCTGGTATATGAACATTATTTTGCAACATGAATCTAATGCGAGCTCGCTTTCACTGGGTCGCTTTGATCAATACATGATGCCGTTCTATCAAGCGTCTATTGAACAAGGTGAATCACCTGCATTTTTACAAGAACTACTCGAGAGTTTGTGGGTTAAGACCAATGACATCGTTCTGCTGCGCTCATCTAGCAGTGCTAAGTTTTTTGCGGGCTTCCCAACGGGATACACCATTTTGCTTGGCGGCTTGACCGAGAATGGACGCAGCGCTGTAAACACCTTGTCTTCCCTCTGTTTGGATGCTTATCAAAGCGTTCAACTACCGCAGCCTAACCTTGGTGTGCGCGTGAATGAGTTTATCGATAGAGCGTTCTTGAATAAAACCGCAGAGACGATTCGCCTCGGAACGGGTATTCCACAGATCTTCAACGATGAAGTCGTGGTGCCAGCGTTTTTAAACCGTGGCGTGTCGTTAGAAGATGCTCGTGATTACTCCGTTGTCGGCTGCGTCGAATTGTCTATTCCAGGCAAAACCTATGGATTGCACGATATTGCCATGTTTAACCTGCTCAAAGTGATGGAGCTGGTTCTAAAACGCAATAAAGACAATCAAGAAGTCTCGTTTGACGCTTTAATGTCTGAGATCCGCAGTGATATTTGTGACTACGTTAAGTTAATGGTCGAAGGCTCGAATATTTGCGATGTGGGTCATCGTGATTGGGCACCGGTACCGCTTCTATCTTCGTTCATCAATGATTGCATCGAGAATGGCAAAGACATCACTTACGGTGGTGGACGCTATAACTTCTCTGGTGTGCAAGGCATTGGTATTGCTAACCTGTCTGACTCTCTTATGGCGCTCAAACGTTTTGTGTTTGAAGAGAAGCGCATGAGCTTTGCTGAGTTTATTGAGGTGCTGGAATCTAACTTTGAAGGCAAAGAAGGTGAGCGCGTTAGAGCTCGCTTGATGAACCGATACGAGAAGTATGGCAACGATATCGATGAGGTCGATGCTATGGGGGCAGACTTACTTCGTTTGTTCTGCAAAGAAGTCGAGACTTACGAAAACCCTCGTGGTGGCTATTTTACACCAGGCTCTTACACAGTGTCAGCACACGTGCCACTCGGAGCGGTCGTTGGTGCAACGCCTGATGGTCGTCTGGCAGGTGAGCAGTTGGCTGATGGTGGTCTATCGCCGATGTTAGGTAAAGATCAACAGGGCCCAACCGCCGTGCTTAAGTCAGTCAGCAAACTGGATAATTACTTGCTCTCGAATGGCAGCTTGCTGAATGTGAAGTTTACCCCTTCAACGCTTGAGGGCGAGCAAGGCATTACTAAACTGGGCGACTTTTTGCGTGCTTTTATGAAGCTCAAACTGCAGCACATCCAATTTAACGTGCTTAATGCAGAAACCCTTCGCAAAGCACAGGAAAAACCAGAGGACTATGCTGGGTTGGTCGTTCGAGTTGCGGGTTACAGTGCGTTTTTCGTCGAGCTGTCTAAAGAGATTCAAGACGACATCATTCGAAGAACTGCCCATGAGCTGTGAGTGCAACACTAGCGGTTCACGCTGCGGAGAACATAAAGGAGAGCTGGGCTCTCCTTCACCAACCGCTCGAGTGTTCAATGTTCAACGCTACTCGCTCAATGATGGTGAGGGGATACGTACTGTCGTGTTTTTTAAAGGGTGTCCATTGAAGTGCCCTTGGTGTGCGAACCCAGAATCTCGCTCTATTGAACAAGTAAACATTCGTAGAGAGTCAAAATGTCTTCAATGTGATGTGTGTGAGCAGGATGTTGACGAGTGTCCTAGCGGTGCTTTTGAACAAGTCGGTTACGACGTCACGGTTGAAGAGCTAATTGCAGAAATCGCCAAAGACGATGTGTTTTATCAAACCTCTGGAGGCGGGGTGACATTATCCGGTGGCGAGGTTTTGGTTCACGGTAAGTTCTGTATTGAACTCCTTAAACAACTTAAAAAGCTTGGTTACAAAACGGCGATCGAGACCTCTGGGCATGGGAACAGCAACCACCTTGCAGAGATGGCGAAATACTGTGATGAGATTTTGTTTGATTTCAAAATGATGAATAGAGAGCAAGCCAAAGACGTCATTGGTATTAATTTGGATAAAGTGCTCAAGAGTTTTGATGCGCTAAAGTCGGCACCTTGTAAGTTGATCCCAAGGTTGCCACTGATTCCAGGGTACACTCTCGACCTCATCAATGTCGATAAGGTGCTGAAATTTTTAGCACCCTATTCGTTAGAAGAGTTACACCTGCTGCCTTTCCATCAATTTGGTTCCAGCAAATACGAAACACTAGGGATGACGTATTCGATGAAGGATACCCCGGTACCTATAAAACAAGAAGTTGATGCTATTCAGCGCCATGTCGAAGCACATGGATACATAGTAGTCATAGGAGGCTAGACATGAGCAAGAAGCGAATTTTAATTACTGGTGCGGGTGGTTTCTTCGGAACACGATTTATTAACCGCTATCAAGGTGAGTTCGAGGTTCGAGGCACTGACGTTGCCCAATTAGACATCACGGACGCTGATGCAGTGAACCGCATCTTAGGTGAGTTCAAGCCTGATTTTGTCATCCATGCCGCTGCTATCGCCGTCACTGATTTTTGCAACAAGCATCCAGATGTGGCGCATAAAGTGAACGTTCAAGGAGCGATTAATGTCGCTAAAGCTTGTAAAGATGTGGGGGCGAAGCTGGTGTTTATATCCACTGAGCAAGTGTTCAATGGCAATCCAGAAGCAGGACCATACACAGAAGAATCAACACCAGTGCCGGATACGGTCTACGGTCAAAACAAACTGGAAGCCGAGCGTGAGTTAGCGACGATTTTGCCTGAGATGTGGGTGCTGAGATTCACCTGGTTGTTTGGTCTTCCTGAGCGCAATACAACGATCAATCCGAATGTGGTTTGGAATGCGACTCAAGCGTTATTTAACGGTGAGACCATGCACGAACGAGGCAATGAGTTCCGTGGTTTAACGTATGTTCATGAGCTTATTGAGCAGTTTCCAAAGATATTCGAAATTCCTTATGGAACTTACCACACTGGCGCGCACAACGACGCAAGCCGCTATGAGATAGCACTACATATTTTAACTGAGCTTAAACTCGGAGACCGCATCCAAGAGGTTCTGGTGCAAAGTGACGCGCCAAAGACACGTGATGTGAGACTTGATACCAGCAAGCTTGCTGCTCAGGGCATTGAGTTTACTGTGAGCAAACAAGCGATTACTAAGTGTTTGAAAGAATTTGGCTACTAAACATTGTCTTTAAAAAAATGGTCTTTAAAGAACCAGTCTTTATAAACCGGCCACACAGTAGCGACCCAAATTACCATTGGAGATGTACCCATGATTTATATGCTTGATACCGCCAACCTAGATGCAATTAAAAAAGCGGTAGACTTGTACCCAATAGTCGGTGTTACAACCAACCCGACCATCATAGCTAAAGAGAATCGTCCTTTACGCGATATCATTTTAGATATCCGTGAAATTATTGGTCCAGATCGCATGTTGCATGCGCAAGTCGTTAGCGATAGCGCGGAAGTAATGCTGGAAGAAGCGAAGGCGTTGCGTAAGCTTGATTCAGAAATCATCGTTAAGGTACCCGTGACACCTCAAGGTATTAAAGCTATGAAGCTAATCAGTGCCGAAGGTATACGAATTACGGCGACTGCGATTTTAACGCCACAACAAGCCTTGATGGCTGCGATGGCTGGAGCTGAATTTTTAGCACCCTATGTAAACCGACTGGATAACATCTGTGGTGATGGTACTCAAGTGGCTGCGGAGATGGCACATCTTATCGATGTCTATCAGCTGGATGCGAAGGTACTCGCCGCGTCGTTTAAGAACGTACAACAAGTCCATGAGGTTGCCAAAGCAGGCGTACAGTCGGTAACAATCGCACCGGATGTATTTGACCAGTTGCTGGTTCATCCGCTGACTGATTCCGGTGTCGCGGGCTTTATGAGCGATTGGAATCAAGCGTATGGAGAGGGCAAAACGGTTCTTGATTTACTATGATCATGATTAGGAACAAGTTTACATAGAATAGACAAAGACAGGGATGCCTAGTGAGATTATACTCACTAGGCTTTTTGCTATAGAAAGATCTTAGGATAAGAATGAAGTTAGTTGGAGTTACGGCGTGTATTAGCGGTGTTGCGCACACCTATATGGCCGCAGAATTATTAGAGAAGTCTGCTAAGAAAGCTGGTTATAAGATTCAGGTTGAGACTCAAGGCGCTCTGGGGTCAGAGAACGCTATTGATCAAGCAGCCATAGACGAAGCGGACGTTGCCTTCATTATTGCGGATATCAACATTGAGGGTGTGGAGCGATTCGCGCAATCACGACTGATTAAAATGTCGATTTCAGACTTTCTGCGTAACCCAGAATTGGCGATGAGTGCAATAGAGCGCGCGAAACGCGCCCCAGCAGGAACCGTTATCAACGTATAGATCTATTCTACCGTTCCGCTTTGATAGTGCGCTCGATACTGTGAAGGGGAACGGTCAGTTTGTTGTTTGAACACTCGGCAAAAGTAATTACTATCATTGAATCCACAGCGATGTGCGACTTCCTTAACTTTCGTATCGTATTGTTTTAATAGATACTTTGCTCTCTCCAATCGAATCCTAGTCAGATACTCATTAAACTTAACATTGCCTTCTTTATGAAAAAGCTGTGACAAGTAATTCGGTGAAACATAAAAGTGTTTAGCGACCGATTCGCGAGTAAGTGGCTCGTGGTAGTTCTGCTCTAAGTAATCCCTAACCGCATCGAACAGGGCTTTACTCTTAGATGGTGTTTCTGGTGGGTTATGAATCAGGTCATGGATATGACTAAACAAGCTGCTCGCGAGTAATCTCAGCGTATTTTGATCTTGTGAGTGCCATGCCAGCTCCTCGATCGCTTGCAGTATAAATGAGCCAGTTCTTGGTCCACGTCTGGCGACGTTTTCTTTGATGGCAGAATCAAACTTTTCTCCATCCCAACTGAGCAAGCTCATGCCAAAGCTTTGTTTGCCGACCAATATGGTCATGGTGACAACCGGTTTATCCCAATTAGGTTTGTTCCAGCTCTCCGCGGGTAGGTAAAGAACATCTCCTTGCTTTAATACGACACCAGTATCCGTTCCTACGTTATTACCTACGTCCATTTCCAACTCTCCAATAAGTACCATTTCAATGCGTGGGAAATGAACCTGGTAGGCAAGGGGAGGTGGACTTGGCAAGTTGCCCGCGAACTGCAGGGAATGTATTTCTGCGGTTTGCGTAGCATAGTGGTGAAGCGCTTCAATAAGGTATGTTCTGTCTAACATGCTTTTATAACATTCTTCTAGAAAATAGTGATGTATTGATTCGAGTTGGCATTATACGTCACTTGATATTTCAAGCGGTTTGAGGTGGTTCACATTTAGATAACGATCTAACAAATGTCCAGTTAATCGTAGATTTCCCCTACAGGATTTAGACGAAAAGAGCAGTAAATTGAGAGGTGAAAAGTCAGCCAATAAGGATAATAAAATGAGTCACGAAACAACACTGACAGGGCTCTACTCCCTCGATGGATTAACGCCACGCCAATACGATGAATTAGATACCCACGGTTTTACGATTATCCCAGATGTCATTGACCCAGAGTGGTTGCAAGAGCTTAGAGATAAATTCGACCAGCTCGTTGAAAAAGAGGGTGACCAGCTCGCGATTGAGCATCACCAAGAAGAGACAGTTACACGTATCGCGAACCTGATTAATAAGGGCACGGTATGGGAGAAAGTGTGGTCTCATCCATTGGTACTCGATGCGTGCCAACATATTTTCAAAGGCGAGTTCAAGGTCTCTAGCCTAAATGGGAGAGAGGCTCATCCAGGCGGTGGTATGCAGCCACTCCACGGAGACTGGAAAAAACCAAGACCTGATTTTCCAAAAGTCCATTTGGTAAACTCGATTTGGGCACTGGATGATCTGTGTAAAGAGAATGGAGCACCTAGAATCATTCCTGGCACGCACCTAAGACCCGAGTTGCCTGAGGATGTGTTGGAAGACACCGAGGCGACACATCCCCAAGAAGTGCATTTAGAATGCCCAGCCGGTAGCATTATGATATTCAATGCCCACACATGGCATGGAGGTACCATCAATTACATCGGCTCTCGCCGACGTGTTTTGCATGGCTTGTATGTTTCAGCTGATGGTATACAACAACAAGATCAGAAAAAGTGGTTACGCCCAGAAACAGCACTTAGATTAAATCAAGCTCAGAGAAAGTTGCTTGGGGTATAGTTTTCACCGAAAACTGTACGATATTGAAAATTGCGACTATTCTCAAAAGTTTTCCCTTCGCATCACCTTGTCTTTTGTAGGTGAATCTGCTCACGTTATTCTGCAAATCCCTATGATGAGTCGTGCCTTGACTCATTATAGGGAGGTTGTTTTACTTGTGTTAACTGTTGTTGTTATTGTGTTAAATAATAGGTGTCTTGCACTATTTTAATATTGAGTAAATTCAGCAAGTTAATACGATATATATATCATTTAGCTCTGGACATATTTGTAATTGTAACCCCTTATTTCCTATTGTGTTGCACCTAAATAGTGCACGTAAATAAGTGTGAAATTAATAACAAAACTATTATTTAACGGATTAATATAAAATATTCAGTTAGTTACGAGTTTGTTATTGAGGTTTTTTGCAAAAATAAGTCAATAAACATGATTACATACCACTTTGTGATAGTGATCAACATTATAACGCCTTCCTGAAATATTCGATGGTCAAATATTAAGATTCCTTTAAATTTGTATTTAAAACTTAAAGCGTAACAAAAGCTGTGTAATTTCAATAATAAGAGTCAGCTACGGATAGAAGCGCACTAGGTCGTCAAGTTTTAATTTTAATAAAATAGCTAATAAAGCTAGTTGCTAGGAATGGAGTCACCAATGAAAAAGCTCGCAATAATCACAGGATCGAAAGGCGGAATTGGATCTGCTATCTCTTCTAAACTCGTTGAGGAAAACTATCGTCTAATTGCTACGTACAGCACAGGTAATTACGAGTGTGCTAAACGTTGGTTTGATGAAAAGGGCTTCACCGAAGATCAGGTTCGTCTATTTGAACTTGATGTTACTGATACTGAAGAGTGCAGAGAAAAGCTAGGTTTATTACAGCAAGAGGAAGGCACGTTTGACCTAGTGGTAAACAATGCCGGAATTACTCGAGACGGCCAATTTAAGAAAATGTCATCGAACAACTGGTTCGATGTTATTAATACCAACCTAAATAGTGTGTTCAACGTGACACAACCTCTCTTCGCGGCAATGTGTGAAAAAGGCAATGGCCGCGTCATCAATATCTCATCAGTCAATGGCCAGAAAGGTCAGTTTGGTCAAACTAACTACGCAGCAGCGAAAGCAGGCATGATTGGATTCACTAAAGCTTTGGCAGCAGAAGGTGCGCGAGCTGGGGTTACGGCTAACGTAGTTGCTCCTGGCTATACAGGTACGCCAATGGTTGAAGCAATGCGTGAAGATGTATTGGACTCAATAAAAAGCACAATTCCACTGAAACGTTTAGCTAAACCAGAAGAGATTGCATCGTCGGTTGCTTTCTTGGCTAGTGAAGAGGCGGGATATATTACAGGCGAAACGATCGCTATTAACGGCGGCTTATACATGGCTTAACAGCTTAAAGGGATAACGATGGAAAAAGTATTTATTGTTGCAGCGAAGCGAACTGCAATTGGTAGTTTTGGTGGTACCCTTAAAAATATTTCTGCAGGTGACTTAGCTGCTACAGCAATTAAAGGCGCGTTAGATTCAACACCTATTTCAGTTGAAGATATTGATGAAGTTATTGTTGGTAATGTTGTCAGCGCAAATCAAGGCATGGGCATCGGTCGTCAAGCATCAATTAAAGCGGGTATCCCTGCAGAAGTCCCAGCCTATACACTAAATATGGTGTGTGGTAGTGGTATGAAAACATTAATGGATGCCGCGTCACATATTAAGGCAGGCGAAGCAGAAATAGTCGTTGCTGCAGGTGTTGAAGTCATGTCGCAAATTCCATTCGCAATGCCAGCTACTGCACGTAGTGGACATAAAATGGGTGACATGACCGCGAAAGACTTATTGGTCGCTGATGGTTTGACCGATGTATTTAATGCTTACCATATGGGAGTGACCGCAGAGAATATTGCTAAACAAGTCGATATCTCTCGCGATGACCAGGACGCCTATGCCCTAAGCAGTCAACAAAAAGCAGTTGCCGCGATTGAAGCAGGTAAGTTCAACGAAGAGATCGTTCCTGTTGAAGTAAAGGTTCGTCGTAATGTTGTTGAGTTTGCGACTGATGAGTATCCAAAAGTGGATGCAACAATGGAAGGTTTAGCGAAGCTGCGCCCAGCATTTGACCGAGAAGGTAGTGTGACCGCTGGTAATGCGTCTGGGATCAATGATGGTGCAAGTGCTTTGATTGTTGCGTCTGAATCAGTCGTTACTCGACTTGGCTTAACGCCACTTTGTGAGTTGGTGGCAAGTGCTCAGACTGGTCTTGATCCTCAAATTATGGGGCTTGGTCCTGTTCAAGCTGTCACTAATGCTTTATCCAAAGCTGAAGTCGCGATTTCTGATGTGAATGTATTTGAGTTAAACGAAGCGTTTGCTGCGCAAGCCCTTGGTGTAATTCGTAATTTAGCCTCTGAGCATGGCGTATCTGCAGAGTCAATTCTGCAAAAAGCCAACCCCAATGGTGGTGCTATTGCTCTGGGTCACCCTCTAGGTGCATCAGGTAACCGAATCATCGTTACCCTGATTCACGAAATGCTTCGAGAGAAGAAAAACCTAGGTGTCGCCTCACTGTGTGTCGGTGGTGGCATGGGAACTGCAGTCGTTGTTAAGCGCTGTTAATTGAGTTGTCGGAAGCCCAAGTAACTGGGATAGATTTTAGTTAGAAACTGGAATGTTTATTTCTTAGGAGAAATGATTATGTACACGGATATTTTCAAAGTGATCAACGAGCAGTCTGAAAAAACGTTTGAACCATACACTAAGTTCAACAAATTGATGACAAAGAACGTAGAAACGTTGACGGATCTTCAACTTAACGCGATGCGCGCATACAGTGAGCTAGGCGTAAACCAAATGAAAGCAGTAACAGAGATTAAAGACGTTTCTTCTCTTGCGGTTTTCAATAGCCAACAGCTGAACACGCTATCTCGTCTATCTCAGCAGATGATGGATGACAGCAATAAGCTTCAGCAAGTAGCGAAAGAATTCAAAGAAGACCTAGAAGCGATCACGACTGAAGCTGTAAAAGCAAGTACACCTGCTTAATTTCAGCAATACTTTATATATATAGAGGGTTGCGGGGGCACTCGTTCCCGCAACCTTTTTTGTTTCCAAGAAAAGGGTTTTAGCTATGTTCCAAAACTTCTTTTCGGACTACCTTGTGAAACTGCAGGAGAGCAACCAGCAATGGTGGAAAGACTTCGAGCAAGGCAAGGCAGCCGTAAATAGCCCACTGACACAAGCGATGCAGGAGCTCAATGCTGAGGATACTGCAGAGTTTATGGACAAGGCATCCAAGCAACCCGCCGCTATGTTAGATATGCAAACTAAGTGGTGGATGCAACAACTAGAAATTTGGCAACGTGTTGCTTTGCAAGCGAGCAATGAACAAGTTGTCGACGTTGAGAAAGGCGACCGTCGCTTTCAAGACGACGCATGGAAAGAAGAGGCGTTTTACAATTTCATTAAGCAGTCTTATGTACTGTTCAGTAAAACCTATCTAGACACGATTAACTCGGTTGAGGGTGTCGATGAAAAAATCAAAGAACGACTGACCTTCTTTTCTCGCCAGACGCTTAATGCGCTGTCTCCAACCAACTTCATTGCAACCAACCCTGAGCTTCTAAAGCTGACATTAGAGCAAAATGGTGAAAACTTGCTCGCCGGATTGCAGCAGTTCCAAGAAGACATGGAAGCAAGTGCGGATGTATTAAAAATCCGTATGACCAATACCGAAGCGTTCCAAATTGGTGAGCATGTCGCTAACACTCCTGGCGATGTCGTGTTTAAGAATGAGTTATTCGAGCTGATTCAATATCGACCTGTGACAGAAAAAGTAAACGCTACACCATTACTCATCGTCCCGCCATTTATCAATAAGTATTACATCCTTGACCTGAGAGAGAAAAACTCAATGGTTAAGTGGCTGCTTGAGCAAGGACACTCAGTGTTCATGATGTCTTGGCGCAACCCAGGGCCATCTCAAGCTAAAGTAGAGTTTGGCGACTATGTTACCGAAGGCGTTGTTAAAGCAGTTGCGGCGATCGAGTCGATTACTGGCAAAGATCAGATCAACGCAGCAGGTTACTGTATTGGTGGTACGGTACTCGCCTCGACAGTTGCGTATTATGCCGCGAAGCGAATGAAGAAGCGTATCGTTTCTGCTTCCTTCTTTACTACACTGCTCGATTTTAGTCAGCCGGGTGAGGTAGGGGCGTATATTAATGACACTATTATCCGCGCTATCGAGGTTCAGAACAACTCGCTAGGTTATATGGATGGTCGCTCACTCAGTGTGACATTCAGCCTACTGCGTGAGAACAGCCTGTACTGGAACTACTACATCGATAACTACCTCAAAGGTAATAGCCCAGTAGACTTCGATTTACTCTACTGGAACAGTGACAGTACGAACGTTGCAGCAGCGACACACAACTTCTTACTGCGTCAACTGTATCTAGAGAACAAGCTAGTTCAGGATAAGGGCGTTAAGATTGGTGGTGTTTGGATTGATCTCGATAAGATTCGTATTCCAAGCTACTTTATCTCTACTAAAGAAGATCATATTGCACTCTGGCAAGGCACTTACCGCGGCGCATTGAAGATGGGCGGTAATAAGACTTTCGTTCTTGGTGAGTCGGGCCACATAGCAGGTATCGTTAATCATCCTGCTAAAGAGAAATATGGTTTCTGGACTAACTCAACGCTTGATGAGTCTGCTGAAGAGTGGATTAACAATGCAGACCACAACAAAGGTTCGTGGTGGCTGCATTGGAACGAGTGGCTGCAGCAATATATTGCAGACGAACAGGTAGATCCGTTCCCAGTTGGAAATGAGGATTACCCTGTACTGTCTCAAGCTCCAGGGGAGTTTGTGTTGCAGACTTTGCCGGTCATAGAGTCGATGGACGTTGCACCTCAACCAGAGTCTGAATCCAAAGAATCAGCGTAAATAATCTCAAGGGCCATTCATTGGCCCTTTTTTTCAACCATCCACACTTTTAGCCGAAGTATCAACGCACTTCGAGTATCCGTAACATACTTTTTTTTTCTCTAATGATACGTATGATGAATCCATAGCTAGAATCCCAGAGGTTGTTATGGAAATTGAAACACTAGAACAAAAAGTTAGCTACATCTACGGGCGAGAAATCGCTAAAGAGTTGGCACAAAAGTCATTTCCAAAAATGAACATCAAAATTATTCAAGAGGCGATCATGGAAGCGTTTATGCAAAAACCATGGCCTTTTGACCCAAGTGAAGCTGAAGAACTTAAGAAAGAGATGGAAGAGCAGCGCAAGCGTGCGCAAGCAGAGCATCTCGAGCAGAAGCAACAGTTCGAAGCGACATTTTTTGAGCGAAATGGCGCTCGAGAGGAAGTGAATATTCACAGCTCTGGTATCCAGTATGAGATTATTCATGCCGGAGTGGAAGAGAATGAATCGGATGCTAATAGCCAGTTTGTTGTGCGTCATAAAACGTGGCTTTTGAATGGTCAGCAAGTGGACGGTTCGGCTCACTTACCCGAGCCGATGCGAGTAACTATGCAACAAGCTCCTGTTTCATGGTTAGTCGCTCTTAAAGAAATGCCAATCGGAGCAACGTGGCGTTTATACGTCCCTGCACATCTTGCTTACAAAGAAGACGCTCACCCTACCGTTCCAGCAGAAACTGCGGTGATCTTTGACCTCAAGCTTGAGGCCGTTGAATCCAAGTAGTCGTAAATACTTAGTGTTACGAAAAGACCAGCATTTAATGCTGGTCTTTTTGGTTTGGGTGATATCGTATTTGGATGTTGCGAACAGCCATTAATAAAACTTATCTGAAGCTTAAAAGAATATAATGCTCAAATAATCACCTAAAGTTTATATCTATGCTTTTATGTGTCGTTTTTGTGGCTTATTTGTTTTTATGAACAGTGTTTTAATAACATTTAGAGTGATCTCTGTCACGTCACGGGATCGGGAAACAAATTTGTGATTCTAATCAACTAGTTTGTGCTGCTAATCTGCTCCGGCTTTTGATGACTCCATCAAGAAGCGTTATAAAAATAAGGAGTAATTATGACTAACGCCAAGAAACCAATGTCACTGACATCTCGAGTGATCATCGGTATGGTTGCAGGTATTTTGACAGGCTTCGCTATTCGAGGTCTATTTGCTGAGAACGGATTTGTAGACGCATACATTGTAAACGGTCTTTTCGAGGTTGGTGGTCAAGTCTTTATCGCCAGCTTGAAAATGCTCGTTGTCCCACTGGTATTTGTATCACTAGTTTGCGGTACCAGCTCTCTTAAAGACGTCACCACACTCGGCCGTTTAGGTGGTAAAACCGTTCTGTTTTACGTCGCGACAACTGCAGTCGCTATCACGCTAGCCCTAACAATGGGTACTGTGTTCCAACCAGGTGCCGGTGCTGACCTAACCGCGGCAAGTTCATTCGCTGCTGCTGAAGCCCCATCTCTGGGACAAGTTATTATCGATATGTTCCCAACCAACCCGATCAGTGCGATGGCTGAAGGCAAAACCCTTCAGGTAATCGTGTTCGCGGTTCTGTTTGGTATCGCTATCAGTGCAGCCGGTGAGCCTGGTGAGCGCATCGCATCAGTTTTCCGTGACCTCAATGAAGTGATCATGAAACTGGTCGCTTTGCTGATGAACATCGCGCCTTACGGTGTGTTCTTCCTAATGGCGAAGCTATTCACAGGTCTTGGTCTAAGTGCCATCTTTAACCTAGCAGAGTACTTCTTAGTACTTACAGCAACGCTGCTTCTACACGGTCTGGTGACATACAGCGTGATGCTTAAGTCTTTCACAGGTCTAAGCCCAATTACGTTCCTGAAGAAGATGGAAGATGCCGTAATGTTTGCTTTCTCAACGGCTTCTTCAAACGCGACAATTCCAGTGACGATGGAAACGGCTCAAAACCGTCTTGGTGTTGATAACAAGGTTTCTTCGTTCACTATCCCACTAGGTGCGACCATCAACATGGATGGTACGGCTATCATGCAGGGTGTCGCGACGGCGTTTATTGCTCAGGCATTTAACATCGACCTCACTATGGGTGATTACCTGACGGTTATCTTGACCGCTACGTTGGCGTCTATCGGTACAGCGGGCGTTCCTGGTGTTGGTCTAATCATGCTGGCGATGGTACTAAACCAAGTAGGTCTGCCACTAGAAGGTATCGCTCTTATCATGGGTGTTGACCGTCTACTAGATATGATCCGTACTGCGGTTAACATCACTGGTGACAGCGCGGTAACGTGTATCGTGGCTAAGTCTGAGGGTTCTCTAGATGTAGAGAAGTTCAACGACCCAGCAGCTGGTGAGAAAGAAGAAAAAGTTGAGCTAGTGCACAGCTAATTTAGACTTCTAGTTAGCAGATAACAAATCAGCAGATAAAGAAAGGGCCAGTGGTTATCCACTGGCCCTTTTGCATTCTATTTTAATTGTTGTCGATGGCCCTTAGACGGTGCTATCAATCTACTGAACTGTACCGGTATTTCTTGAAGCACCAAGCTGCAATCGCCCCCCAAACAACGGTAAGCACCCAAAGCTGTGTCCAATCACTTCGAATCTGAGTCCAATCTGCTCCCATTTGATTTAGCTTCAAGAACCCGCTGATAGCCGCTTGAGTAGGGAAGGCTGCTGCGAACCATTGCATTGGTGCTGGAAGCATTTCAGTGGGCCAGATAAAGCCTGCAGAAAAGATTAAAGGCATAGAGCTAATCAACACAACGACAGTCACCAATTCTCTGCGAGGCGTTAGCGCTCCTAGGAAAATCCCAATAAAGCAAGACGTCAAAAAGAACGGTAGCATTAAAGTGAGAATTTCGAATGGATTGGCGAGCGTGCTAATCCCATACATACTAAAGCTGGCGCCAAAGTAGAACATACCCAGCAGATAGTAGATGGCGGTGAGTACAAAGCTTCTAACTGCGATAACAGATATCACTGACTGTGAGCTCCAATAGCCTTTGCCTTGACGTTGCGTCCCACCAACCAGTCCAGATGCCATGGCCAGTGTCTGTTGTAAAATCAGAACAAATACCGCTGGGACGACATAATCTACATACCCCATACGAGGGTTAAATGTAGGTTTTGCATTGAGCCGAGTTGCCGAGTATTGCTGACTCGCTAACTCAAGCGGTACACCATCAATCAAAAGCTTTGAAACCTTGGCCTTGGCTGCTAATGTTCCGCCCGCCTGCGCTAACCCTTCGACCACAGTGCCGTAAACCAAGAACAACGATGCATCGCCCGCGTATGCTAGTACCGGACTCTTACCTAACATAAGATCTTTATAGAAATGCTCAGGGATGACCAGAAATCCTGTGATGTCACCGTTGATGAAAGCTTGCTTTGCTTGCTCTATGGTGTGATCGCGCTTCACCACATGGACATTCGGCGTTGCGTCGACCATTCGCTCGAGTTGGAAACTCGTTTGGCTTTGGTCGAGATTAACGACTGAAATCGGTTGTTCTCTTGGCGTCTGCTGACTGTATGGAAGAGGGTAGAGAAACGAATAGAATATGACTCCGCCAAATACCGTCAAAACAACCACGGGATTAGTGAGAACTGCTTTGAGTTCAAGTTTAATGTGTTCTAACAAGGTCATGCTGATAACTCCTTAGCTAGATGCTTTTTAATCAGCATAACGGTGAGCGCCAGTGGAATAATGTAGCCAATCAAAGGCATTAGATGAGCTAGCGACTGTGCCGCATGAACACCGTAACTTGCTTGACTCACCTGAACCTCAATGTAGTGACTAATAGGCAACAGCTCGCGCCAAAAAACAGCGAGCGGCCCCATATCCGTGGCAGGGAAGGTGATACCCATAAACGCAAAACTTGGTGCGGTGAAGGCGCCAGCGAAGCTCATTGCCCTAGCAGCATCGCAAGTTAGGAAAAAGAACAGCGCCCCCATGATCATACAAGCAGCGGTCGTGACCAGCTGAGCAAAAATCAATACTGTCCAGCTTCCTTCCATTGGCCAGCCAATCAAGTCATAAAACCAGATTAGAAACGCCAATCCAAGTAATGCAAACCAAACAAAGTAGGGAAACAACGTATTGCTGAGGTTTCTAACAATGCTCCCTTTACCTAACCACGGAGCAATGCCTGCTACTCGATAGTTGGCACTTAACGCGAGCACGGTAAATGACACGATGGCTATCTGCCAAATGGCAGGGACAATCGCGGTCACCAGAAACTGAGCGTAGTTGGTACCCTTATTAAAAAGAGGCGTTATCTGCGTTCTAACGGTAACGGCTTTGCCGACGGCAGCCGCGCCCGTTGTGTTGCCTTTTGAGAGTGCTTTCACAACTTCTACTTGGGCATTAAATGTCCCTTGGGCTTGCAATGCTGCAGAGTTAATCAATCGCCCGACAAGTATGTACTGACTGTTGTAGAACAGAGTGACCTGAGGAGCTACGGATCTCACTATCGCCTTATCGAAGCCCGGTGGCACGTACAAAATGGCATAGATGTCGCCCTCGACTAAAGCCTCTCTTGCCTGACCAATATCTTCATATTGGTCGTCAACACTGAGCATTGATGTCGCATCATAATTTCGAATGAGCTTTTGTGACAAGTTGCTTTTGCTTTGATCGACAACACCAATCGGAAGGTTGCTTGCTATCCCTTGAGAGAAGATCCAGTAAATAGACAAGCAGAGCAAAATGGGCACCCATGTTAGACATGACAATAGCCATTTGTCATGTCTGAGTAGGTGCCACTGGCTACGAAAGTGACTCTTTACTAGCTTTCTACGAGAAGCAATAGAGAGAGTAGGTGAAGTTTGAGACATAACCGCGCCTTACAGTTCTACGACCAAACTCATACCCATACGAAGCTCTACGTCGTCTAATGGCCTCGCTTCAACCTCAAATGTGCGCAGATCAAAGCCTTGCGTCGCATCAGTAGAACGCCAAGTTGCAAAATCACCCATTACCGCAACGTGTGTAACTTTGAACGTGACTGACTCATCGAGCGCTGGAATGTAGGCATCAAATTCGCTGCCTTTCTCAAAGCGGTTTAACGCGTCTTCACGAACATTAAACACGGCCCAAGTATCTTTCGTATCAATGACGGTCACAACAGGGAAACCTTGTGGTGCTAGTTCACCACTGTGAAGTAGCACTTGAGATACTTCACCATCAAACCAAGAATGGATTTGTGTATCGGCAGCATACGCTTCTACTTCTGCTACGGCACCCGCGGCCATACGTGCTTTTTCTGCGGCTGCTAGCTTAGTCTCGTCACGTGCACCTTCTTTCGTCATCTGGAACATCTGATACGCCGCGCTTTCGGTATATTTTGCTGCTTGCCACTGCGTTAGTGCTTCGTCACGCTTTTGCTCAGCAACGACGCCGTCTTTATAGAGGTTATTGACACGAAGATAAGTTTTTTCCATCAATGCCGCAGCCGCTTTCGCTTTACGCCATTGATCTTCTGCCGCTTGAATCTGCTGTTGTCTTGCGCCAATTTCTGCTTCTTTCGCTAATGCGCCTGCTGCTTTTTGGCCAGCAACTGCTTGCTCAAGCTTGGCTTCAATCTCAGGACTGTGAATTGTAAAGATAAGCTGTCCTTCAGAAACATTATCGCCTTTGCGTACCATCACCTCATCAATACGACCAGGTACCTTAGATGAGATGCTGTACTGCTGTGATTCTATTTGACCTTGAATACGAAGAGGTGGTGTTTGGTAAGCATCAAAGAACTTATAGCCAACCCAGCCGATTACAGCTACAGCGCCTAATGTCACTAGTGCCGGTTTTACCTTGTTCATGATGCGTCCTCAGTTCTAAGTTGTGCAGGAGTAATTGCGTTATGTTTGTACGTAGCGAAGTTGTTCATCTCACTAGAAAGTGCGAGAAGTTTGTTTAGTGATAACAGATACTGGAAGCTTGCGGCATCCTGTTGCGTTTTTATACTGGCGAGATATAGCTCGGCATCAACCACGTCGAGCGAGCGACCTAGACCTTGTGAAAAGGCTTTCTGACGCAGTTTTAGGTTTTCTTGCGCCAGTTGGATGCTTGAGTTTAAGCCCTGAACTTCGTCCAAAGCTTGCTGCGCTTCAAGGTAGGTTTTCTCAACGAGCACGCTGAGATCTTGGCGAGCCTGATTGCGCAGGAACTGTACTTGAGAAACCGCACTGTTTGCCGCTTTCATTTGTTCGCTGCGACCCGTGTTTTCAAGCAGGGGAACACTAACGCCGATACCTACTAGCCAATCTGGTTTAAGCTGACTGGTTAGGGAGTCTCCGTGATATAGACTGTAATCACCGTAGGCATAGACTTCAGGATAGTATTTGCCTTTCTCTGCTTTCATTAGGCTGCTTGCTTGTTTCTCTTTTGCATCGAGAATAGCGAGACCAGGGTAGGTGTCTAGAGTTTGATCGACGAACGCATCAAGCGGGGGCAGGTTTCGATTGATAAATAGCTCGTCACGAGGCTCTACGGTTTCGGTTTGACCCAGTACTTGAGTTAGCGCTGCTTGCGCAATGTTTAGGCTGTGTTCAGCTTTCTTGCGCTCTACTACTGCCTTATCGAGTGATGCCTCGGCTTGCAAACGTTCGACACGTGCGATTTGACCTTGCTCTTCCAGCTTGATGGCGAAATCACGATGTTTGGTTAATCCTTTCTCCACCGCCATGCGAGTATCGACGACGTTTTTAGCTAGGATGACACTGAAATAGTATTTACTGAGATCTTCATAGCGAGCTTGTACTTCCATCGCTAGCTGGCTTTGGGCTTCTTCTTTTTTACCTTCAGCCGCGGTTTGCGCCGCCGTAATACGACCACCGGTGAAGATAGGCCAGACAGCACGAATAGAGGAGCTGAAAATGTCTTTGTGCTCAAGTGTAGAAGTTACGCCGCCAAGCAAGCTACCAAGCGCTTGCCCCAAGCCTGGGATGGGGATATTGGGTACGCCGCTTAAACTATCTGCGAACTGTTGACCGTTCAATGTGACGTCTTGGTCAAGGCGAGTATAGTTTGCCCCAACCGTTACTTTAGGTAGATTGAGACTGCTTGAAGCGTCTTTTAAGTGGCCATATCGCTCTACATTGGCGCGCTGCGCTGCTAGTGAATTGTTGTTCTGCTGAAGCAGTTGCCATGCTTCATCAAAAGAGACTTCTGCAGCTAAGCTGCTAAGTGAAAGCGTTCCTAGCAAAGCGCCCAAAGCCAGTGGCAGGGACTTGATCTTCATGAATGCTCCAAACCGATGTTAAAAAATTATCTAGAGTATATGCTCTAATAAAATGGTGTGCAATAACCTAAATATAGATGGTATTTCACTATTAGCGTGTGTATGTCTCTGTTTTTTCGAATTTATTGAAGGAAATAATTCAAACGAAAAAAAAGCAAAGCCGGGAGAGACTTTGCTTTTTGCTAGCGAATTAAACAATTAATCGTGGGAGGGGCAGACATAACCTGCACGCCACAATAAGTGTTTTGATTTAAGAAGTGCTTTTAACACTTCGCTACCCGACATTTGAGGAGAAGCAAACGAGACTTGAACATCTTGATCTAAGTCGTCCTCAGGCGAGTTAGTGGTTTGGTAAGCCCTCACATGCGTAAAGGTTGCACGTCGATTGCGCGACAGCAAAGCCCTATCTAGGCAAATTCCAAAACAGTCACGTTCCATAATCTATTCCCTTGTCATAGTTCTAATAATTATTGGTTACGGTTATTACTGCTTCATTGCTATTTTATTTTTATTGTCTGGCTCGATGGCCTACGACTAGTTACATCTTTTTAACATGTCTAGAGTCTCTGCATTCGGGGAAGCCGAGATTCAACCTAGTCAACTGACACTTCATACTATACGAAAGTGGTAGGTGAGAGTTCTAAAATTAATCTAAAAATGATGTGATCTTGATCAGGTTAAAGAGTGAACAGCAATGCAACGATTTGAGTGTGTAACCTAATGTTAACGTACGTTGAGAATCGTTAATCATTCGAAAATAGCCTAGGAGCTCACAGAACCACATTCACAGAGATGCCGTCATGTTACAGCACTGTTACAGTGTTTGCCTTAGGGAGAGTGAACATGAAATGGAACCAGATAAGTTTTCGATACCGAATGCTGATCATCATGACAGTGTCGGGATTGCTGCAGTTGCTTGTCTTGACGTTAGCGGGATTTAGTTACATTAAACAATCTCAAGAAGAGGAAATGGGGCTTAAGGCTAAAGGTGTTGCCACATTTCTCGCTCAATCCTCTTCCGTAATTCATATGATTCAGTACGACACATCGTCCCTAATGCAAGCACGCTATAGAGGCCTTACCGAGATGATTGGTGCAGCTTTTATCGTGATTGGTGACAAAGATGGTATTCGTCTAATTCACCCTATTGATGAGCGAATTGGTCTACCGATGAAAGGGGGGGATAATGACCTCGCGCTTATCCATGGAAAGTCTTACGTCTCGTTCGCAGAAGGCTCCCTTGGTAAATCGGTTCGAGGCAAAGCCGCCGTGTTCGACGAAGATGGTAATGTTATCGGTGTTGTCTCTGTGGGTTATTTGCTCGACCGATTGCAAGATCGAATCGAGCCTTATCTATTGTTTTTGATAGGCATGGCAATACTCGTTTTGATTGCCAACGCAATCATCTCTTATTTCATCTCACGACGTTTCCAAAAAGCTATTCTTGGTTTTGAACCAGAGGAGATTGGTCGACTCTATGGTGAGCTTGATGTCACCATGAGCACCATCAAAGAGGGGGTGATCAGTATCGATACCCATGGTGTGCTTCGTTCCATTAATACCAGTGCTTGCGAGATCTTGGGACTCACCAAAGAAAAGGTGATGAATCAGCCTTTAACCCGCGTTCTACCAAACTCAGACCTTCAGTCTTTGATCGACAGTCAAGAAATTGACCACGATATTGAGTTGTACTTAAATCAGCAGCGAATTGTTGCGAACCGCAGTCCGATTCTTGTTGACGGTAAAGTAATAGGTGCCGTGTCGAGCTTCCGGCTAAGAGATGAGATTAGCGAACTAACCGACCAGCTCTCTCAGACTAAAGCCTATGCAGAGATGCTGCGATCTCAAACCCATGAGCATCGCAACAAGCTCAATACCATTAGTGGGCTGGTACAAATGGGTGAAGTCGAAGCGGTTCAAAGCTTGATAGGTCAAGAAACTGAACACTATCAACAGCTTATTGAGTTTTTGAGAGAAACAGTAAAAGACCCGCTTATTGCAGGTATGTTGCTTGGTAAAACAGAGAGGGCTCGAGAGATTGGCTTGTCATTGCTTGTTGACGAAGAATCTAGGCTAAAGCCTTTACCTGAAAATATTAATGCTGATGACCTCGTCACTATTTTGGGTAACTTGATCGACAATGCGTTCGATGCCACACAATCGGCAATAAAAGCCGCGCCTAATGAGCGTTTTGAGCGCGCCCAAATAGAGGTGTCGATCAGTGATTTTGGCAACGAGATTATATTAGAAGTATCAGACAAGGGATGTGGTTTACCCAAACACCTTAACGTTGATGCTCTGACGACGCGGGGGGTATCGAGCAAATCGGCACACAATCGTGGTGTAGGGCTTTTCTTGGTCAAACAACTCACAGAAAGATACCAAGGGCAGCTAGAAATGATAGAAAACGACACCATGGGCACGCGCGTGACCATTTATATTCCGAAGGATGGATTAGCATGAATGACTTAACTCGAGTCATGATAATAGAAGACGATCTTAAGATCGCAGAACTACATCGCCGATATCTAGAACAGATGGGTGGTTTTGAAGTGGTTGGTATTGCGACCTCGAAAGCCGACGCAGAAATGCAACTAGAGGTTCTAGAACCCGAACTTGTGATGTTAGACGTCTATTTACCAGATGGAACCGGCATTGAAATTTTGACCCATATTCGTTCGCTGAACCAAGAGTGCGATGTGATACTGATTACTGCTGCACGCGATGTCGAGACACTGCAGCATGCTATGCGTGGTGGTGTGATTGATTATCTACTGAAACCAGTGATGTTCCCACGGTTAGAAGCTGCTCTTAAAAAATATCAGAAGAGGACGGCCAAGCTGCATGACGCTGACGGTCTTAACCAGTCTTTAGTCGATGAGATGATGCAAGCGAACAGTTCTGAGTCGAGCTCCGAGCAGCGTTTACCAAAAGGAATCGACGGCGTTACCCTGGAGAAAATACGAGCACTTTTTAAAGAAAACAGCCTATATACGGCCGATGAAGCAGGGGAGCGTATTGGTGCCAGCCGTACTACCGCAAGGCGTTACCTGGAGTTCTTAATTGGTACTGGGGAGCTTGAAGCTGATGTAAATTACGGGTCGGTAGGTAGGCCGGAGCGTTGTTATCGGAGGCAGCATTAACAAGAGCTTGCTGTTTATCACTCAACAAAAATAGGCGATGCGACGTCAGGATCTAGCCTATGGTTCTCCGGTTTGTATAGGGTGTAAAACGGTGTTCAAATTGGAGTCGGAGTTAACACGTAACTCCGGCGTTTTACCCCTCCCAGCCTCCCCTTAGCAAGGGGAGGAGCTAATGCTCGCTGTCGCGTAGCTAACTAAAAAGGCGATGCGACGATAGGAGCTAGCCTATTGTTCTCCCCCTTGATAAGGGGGAGCTAGAGGGGGTAAAGCGGACTTGCAATTTGCGCCTGCAGCTCGATTTAGCCTTCGTGTTTCCTCTCCACCTAGTCTCCCCTTAATTAGGGGAGGAGCAAAGAGTAACCACTTCTCTATGACTCAACCTTCTTTGGCTGATTGAACCACTTCTTAACCACAGACAATAGCGCAGGACCCACAAGCACCAATACCGCGAGTACCGTAAACGTCATTGTTATAGGACGTTCCCATAAGAAGCTAAGCTCACCATCACTAATCATAAGCGCACGTCGAAGGTTCTCTTCCATCAAGCCACCAAGGATAAAGCCGAGCAGAAGCGGGGCAAGTGGGAAGTTTGCGAGTCGTAATGCTATCGCGCCCATTGCAATCAACAACATGATAAACACATCCATAGTGTTGAATGAAACTAGGTAAACACCCGTGATCGAGAAGAACAAAATCATTGGTAGCAGAACAGTTCTCGGAACCGCCAACAGTTTAGAGATATAAGGAATCAGCGGTAGATTCAAAATCACTAGGACAATGTTACCAAAGTACATCGAAATGATGACCGACCAAAAGACATCAGGGTGTTCGACAAACAGACGTGGACCAGGCTGGATGCCGTAGGCGATCAACGCACCCAGCATGATTGCAGTAGTACCGGAACCCGGAATACCGAGTGTTAGCAGTGGTACGAATGATCCACTTGATGCGGCATTATTTGCCGATTCAGGGGCAACAAGACCTCGAATGCTACCCTTACCAAACTCTTCACGCTTATCTTTTGGTGCGAGGTTGCGCTCCATACCATAAGAGAGGAAAGCGGCAATCGTCGCACCCGCTCCAGGGAGTACGCCAGTGAAGAAACCAAGAATAGAAGAGCGAATAGAAACAGGCGCCACTTCTTTGACTTCTTCTTTGGTTACTTTCATGCTGCCGATGTCACTTAGCTTTTTCTGTTCATCTTGGCGAGTATCTTGTTGCTGCTTGAGTATGCCCATTAAGGTTTCACCCAGAGCGAAGGTAGCCATCGCTAATAGTAGGAAGCTAAATCCGTCCATTAAGTCAGTGAGACCAAAGGTGAATCGCTCAACGCCAACCCCTTTATCAATACCAACGGTTGAGAGCATGAGCCCAAGTACCACCATCATCCAAGCTTTCAATACCTGACCTTTACCTGCAAAAGCGGCGACCGCAGATAAACCAAGAAGCATCAGTGCAAAATAGTCTGAAGACTGGAAGCTCAGCGATACTTTTGCCAGTGCTGGAGCAGCAAACAACAACATGATCGCTGATAACGTACCACCGGTAAACGAAGAGTAAGCAGCGAGGGCTAGGGCTTTACCCGCTTGACCTTTCTGAGCCATAGGGTAGCCATCAAAAGCGGTCACAACTGTTGAAGAACAGCCCGGCGCATTAATTAGAATTGATGAGGTCGAGCCTCCAAAAACGGCACCGTAATACACACCTGCCATCAAGATAAGGCCTGATGAAGGATCTAGCCCGTAGGTAATAGGGATCATGAGAGCAATAGCTGAAATAGGACCAAGCCCTGGAAGCATGCCGATAAATGTACCCACAAAGCAACCAACGATGACCATCATGATGTTCATCGGCATGACCGCCGTCGAGAGACCTTGTAAAATTCCGTCTAACATAATGGTGTCCTACCAAATCGTGAAGATGAGCCCAGGTTCTAGATAGATATCCAGACCTTGAGTGAGTAATAGATAAAAACCGATGACAAATGGGAACGATGCGCCAAACAAGATGGGTTTTCTGCGCTCACCCAATAAATAGAATCCCGCCAATAGGAAAAAGCTGGTTGCCAATACAAAGCCAAGGTAGGTGAGACCTAATCCATAACCCGCCATTAGAACCAAGAAACCAATGAGTAGTTTCCAGTTAAAAGAGGCTTCGACCGCACTTTGCTGATCAGGCTGACCAGTAATCAATAACAAAACAGACAGGCCGATACCAACAAAGGTCAATATGGTTGGTAGGGTTCGAGCAGTAAAGGGTTCGTACTCATCCCCAGGGAACATGGGAATTAACGATGTTTGGTATCCATAGCACAAGCACAGAATCAAAAATATCATCGCACCTACACGATCACGAGACAGCAAGTTCTCTTTCGTGAACAGCTTTGAGGTGAAATCAGACATAACTCACTCCAAATAGTGAATAGAGAAAAGACCGTATATAAGGGGTCGTTGAGTGGCGACCAAGCGGATAAACAAACTCAGGACAAAGTGGGTCTACCCAGATAAACCTATCCCCAGGAGATTAAGGGGGCAGTACTGCAAGTGTGGACAATCGTGAACTGAAGGATTCAAAACTGCCTCTTATATACGGCAAAATTGGTAATAGGAGGAGCGATGCTCCTCCACTAAGCTTAAGTATTTAAGCGGTTTACTTGTTTAAGAAGCCAAGCTCAGTCATCAATGCACCCATCTGTTTCTCTTGGTCTTCGAGGAACTTATAGAAATCTTGATCAGGCTTGTAGTTGTCGATCCAGCCATTGCGGTCACGAACAACAGCCCATTCATCAGTGGTGTACATTTTCGACAGTGCGGCAGTCCACTCTTTCACTTTCTCTTCGCTAGCGTTAGGCGCTGCGAAGAAACCACGCCAGTTGGCAAATACGGTTTCATTGCCGTATTCCGTTAGCGTTGGAATATCTGGAGCTGCTTCTAAACGTTTAGGAGCGGTAACCGCAAGAACTTTAACTTGTCCAGATTTTGACATCTCTAAAACTTCACCCAGACCTGTCGACAGTAGTTGCGTCTCACCAGATAGCAAAGCAGCCATCGCTTTGCCGCCCGCATCATAGGCAATATAGCGAACTTTTTTAGCGTCAAACCCTTCGCCTTTAAAGGCTGCTGCAACGACAAGGTGGTCCATACTACCTCGTGCTGAGCCACCAGCAATCTTCACTTTACGTGGGTTCTCTTTGAAATCTGCAACCACATCTTCCCATGTGTTATACGGGGAATCAGCAGGCGCAACGATCGCACCATAGTCCGCAATAGTAGCGGCTACTGGAGTTAGATCTCGGAACGACTGTGGAAATACACCAGTCAGAGAGCGAACGACGATAGGAGTAGAGTTGACCATTAGCGTGTCTTCTTGACGCTCGGCCGTTTCAATAAGGTGAGCAATAGCTTTACCGCCGCCGCCACCAGATAGATTTTGGAAGGAGACATTGTCGACAATATCTGCTTTCACCAAAACGTCACCAGTACCGCGTGCAGTCATATCCCAACCACCACCAGCACCACCCGGAATCAAAAAGTGAATCTTCTCAAGATCAGCGGCATAGCTGCCAAATGAAAGGGTAGCTGCAACGATTGACGCTGCAAGGGTAGGTTTTAGTGCCTTAAACATGTTCACGTTCCTTATGTTGACTTTGCTGTCTACCAGTATGAGGGAGCTGGCGTGACCTCTATGGGTTAGTCAAAGGTTACGCAAATGTTAACGCCACCTCAATAAAGTGCAGATATTGAGGATAATGCGCATTAGCTGAATATTGTTCATAAAGTTCACAGGTTGACGTTAACGTTAGACATTAGTCTATATTGTCGACAATGTAGTTGAATTGTGAACTTTTGGCTGCTTAAATAGTCATCAGTTAGTAATTATTGTCAACAATGTTGTTGGCGGCGTAGGTAAGTGTCGAAATGAGCGTTGAACTAGCAATGAATGATGAACTCCCGTTAAAAGAGGGGACGAAGTCAGAAAATTTAACAGAACGATTGATTGAAGAGATCGTAGAGGGACGCATTGAGTCAGGCAGCAAAATCTCTGAGCCTGAGCTTGCAAAGCGATTTGAGGTAAGTCGCGGCCCTTTGCGCGAGGCAATCATGAGACTGGAAGGTCTCGGGCTAATAGAGCGAATCCCACATGTCGGAGCTCGAGTGATCACCCTATCGCAGCAAAAGTTGGTCGAGCTTTACTCTGTGCGCGAGGCCCTTGAGGGAATGGCGGCAAGATTAGCAGCGACACATATCAGTGACGAAGAAGTCGCCGAGCTAGAAAAGCTTCTTGGCAGACACTCTGAACATATTGATGAAGTGTCAGGCGCTTCTTATTTTCATCAACACGGCGATTTTGACTTTCATTATCGAATTATTAAAGCCAGTCAAAATAGCCAGTTGGTTCATTTGTTGTGCAATGAACTCTATCACTTGCTTCGAATGTATCGCTATCAATCACCGAGGACTCAATCGAGACCAGAGGCTGCTTTAAAAGAGCACTTATTCATCTTGGATGCGATAAAAAACCGTGACCAAGAGTTGGCTGAGTTATTAATGAGAAGACATATCTCACGCAGCAAAGCCTTGATAGAACAAAACCTTAACTAGATAACGTGAATGTCGACATACGTGAAATGAATGCCGACAACAAAAAGGACAAGGAGACAAGCATGTCAGCTTCACCAGGTCAATTATTTCGTGACGCCGTCACTAATGGAAGCCCTTTACAAGTCGTAGGTACAGTCAATCCGTACTGCGCCATGATGGCTAAAAACGTCGGACATCAAGCCATTTATCTCTCTGGGGGTGGTATCGCCAATGCTTCCTACGGTTTGCCAGATTTAGGTATTACAACTCTCAACGATGTACTAGTAGATGTAGAGCGAATTACTAACGCTTGCGATCTACCATTACTCGTTGATATCGACACCGGATTTGGTGGTGCTTTTAATATTGCACGCACGATCAAAGCGATGGAGAAAGCAGGGGCGGCCGCTGTCCATATTGAAGACCAGGTCGCTCAGAAACGATGTGGTCATCGACCAAATAAAGCCATCGTGTCACAGCAGGAAATGGTCGACCGTGTAAAAGCGGCGGTCGATGCGAAAACCGATCAGAGTTTTGTGATCATGGCGCGTACTGATGCGCTTGCCGTCGAAGGAATGGATAAAGCGATTGAGCGTGCCATTGCCTGCGTTGAAGCGGGGGCAGACATGATTTTCCCAGAAGCTATGACCTCGCTCGATCATTACAAGCAGTTCAAATCGGCATTGTCACAAACGACGGGAAAAGACGTTCCTATTCTCGCCAACATCACTGAGTTTGGTCAGACGCCGCTATTTGGCTGTGAAGAATTAGCAAGTGTTGGTGTTGATATGGTGCTCTATCCATTGTCAGCGTTTAGAGCAATGAATAAAGCAGCAGAAAATGTGTATCAACACCTTTTATCTGAGGGAAATCAAGAAGCATTGACGCCACAAATGCAGACGCGAGCCGAGCTTTATGAACATCTCAACTATCACAGCTACGAGGATAAATTGGATCAGCTCTTTGCTGATAACAAGTCCTAATTAGCTGATTTCAAAAAATGAGCAACAAGTCGGAAGTCCAAGAAAAATAATTTAAACCTACTTTTTAATCCAATAACGAAACACCGCATTAAAAGACCCAAAAAGGGCAAACGCGGGAAAAGGAGTTCAACATGCCTAATTCAGCCATCGGTGGAGCAGGTCTACGAGGTCAAAGTGCAGGTACGACATCACTGTGTACTGTGGGTAAATCTGGAACGGGGTTAACCTATCGTGGTTACGATATTACTGATCTTGCCAACAACGCGCAGTTTGAAGAGGTTGCGCACTTGCTACTGCGCGGACATCTCCCCAACCAAAAAGAACTGGACGATTACAAGACGATTCTAGTCGGATTGCGTGGCTTACCTGAGCCGCTTAAACAAGCACTGGAGTTGATTCCTGCTGACGCGCATCCGATGGATGTCATGCGAACAGGTTGTTCCGTGTTGGGCAATCTCGAGCAGGAGCTTGATTTCTCAGACCAAGAGAAGGCAACTGAGCGCATGTTGGCGCTGTTTCCTGCCATTATCTGTTATTGGTACCGTTTTAGTCATGACGGTGTGCGTATTGATACCGCTGACCAAAGTGAAGATTGTATCGGCGGTTATTTCCTAAAAATGCTGACAGACAAAGCGCCTTCAGAAACGCACAAGAAGGTGATGCACTGCTCACTGATCTTGTATGCAGAACATGAGTTTAATGCCTCTACATTCGCGGCGCGCGTTTGTGCATCAACCTTGTCTGACATTCACTCTTGTATCACAGCCGCTATTGGCACTTTGCGTGGTCCTTTGCATGGAGGAGCAAACGAAGCGGCTATGGATATGATTCAAGATTGGCGAAGCGCGGATGAAGCAGAAGCGAACATCATGCAGATGCTTGCCAACAAAGACAAAATCATGGGATTCGGACACGCTATCTACCGCGAAAGCGATCCTAGAAATGCTTTGATTAAGCGTTGGTCAAAAGAACTATCCCAAGAAGTCGGCGATACCTATCTGTATGACGTTTCTGTGCGCGTAGAAGCTGTGATGAAACGTGAGAAAGGACTGTTTTGTAACGCGGATTTCTTCCACGCTTCTGCATATCACTTCATGGATATTCCAACTAAGTTATTTACGCCGATTTTCGTGATGAGTCGACTCACAGGTTGGGCTGCGCATGTTTACGAGCAGCGTGCGAACAATCGAATCATTCGTCCGAGTGCAGACTATGATGGTCCAGACGCAAGAGAGTGGACACCAATCGAGGCGCGTGACTAGCACGGTGTGAGGATGTGAGCATGTCGAAAAACACTATAAATTACCAATATCGAAAACCGCTACCTGGTACGCAACTCGATTACTTTGATACCCAGGCTGCCGTTAATGATATAGAAGCAGGCGCCTACGAACGCCTGCCTTACACGGCGAAAGTCCTTGCTGAAAACTTAGTTCATCGCTGTGAACCGTCTGGGCTTGAGGCATGCTTGTCTCAGCTCATATATAGGAAAAGAGACAAGGATTTTCCTTGGTATCCTGCGCGAGTCGTTTGTCACGATATTTTAGGACAAACCGCACTGGTCGATTTAGCTGGCCTGCGCGATGCCATTGCAAGTCAAGGAGGCGATCCAGCTGCCGTCAACCCAGTGGTTGAAACACAGCTAATCGTAGACCATTCGCTAGCGGTCGAGCACGCGGGTTATGACCCCGATGCGTTTGAGAAAAACCGAGCGGTTGAAGAGCGCCGAAACAAAGATCGATTCCACTTTATTGAGTGGTGTAAAACCGCGTTTGAAAACGTGAGTGTCGTTCCTGCGGGTAATGGCATTATGCACCAGATTAATTTAGAAAAGCTCTCTCCAGTGGTTCAGGTTAAAAATGGGGTGGCATACCCAGATACGTGTGTCGGCACCGACAGCCATACGCCTCACGTAGACGCGCTTGGCGTTATCGCAATTGGGGTTGGCGGGCTAGAGGCTGAAACCGTGATGTTGGGCAGACCTTCAATGATGCGCTTGCCTGATATTGTCGGGGTAAAACTCACCGGCGAACGTCAACCGGGTATCACGGCGACCGATATCGTTTTGGCCCTGACAGAGTTTTTGAGATCCCAGAAAGTCGTCTCCAGTTACTTAGAGTTCTTTGGAGAAGGCACTAAGCAGCTCACGATTGGCGACCGAGCAACGATTTCTAACATGACGCCTGAGTATGGCGCGTCAGCGGGTATGTTCTACATCGACGAGCAAACTATTAACTATCTGAAGTTAACGGGTAGAGATGACGAACAAGTTAAACTTGTCGAGCAATACGCAAAGCAAACAGGGTTGTGGGCGGATGAGTTAGAAAACGCTGAGTATGAGCGAGTCCTTGAGTTTGATTTGTCTAAGGTAGAGCGCACGTTAGCTGGTCCGTCTAATCCTCATAGACGATTGCCAACTGCTCAGCTCAATCAACAAGGTATAGCGGGAGAGTGGCAGCTACAAGACGATAAGATGCCAGACGGCGCGGTAATTATCGCAGCCATTACGTCTTGCACGAATACCAGTAATCCTCGCAACGTCGTCGCTGCTGGATTGATTGCGAAGAAGGCAAATCAGCTCGGCTTGTTACGCAAACCTTGGGTTAAATCGTCCTTTGCTCCGGGCTCTAAGGTGGCAAAACTTTACTTACAAGAGTCTGGTTTGTTGCCTGAGTTAGAGAAACTAGGCTTTGGGATAGTCGCTTATGCCTGCACAACATGTAATGGCATGAGCGGTGCATTGGACCCGAAAATTCAGCAAGAAATCATAGATAACGACCTATATACGACGGCCGTCCTCTCTGGCAACCGTAACTTTGATGGACGCATTCACCCTTACGCAAAACAAGCGTTTTTAGCGTCGCCACCTTTGGTTGTGGCCTATGCCATTGCGGGCACCATACGCTTTGACATCGAACGCGATGCGCTCGGTTTCGATTCTTCGGGTAAGCCGATATACCTCAACGATATTTGGCCAAGCGATGAAGAGATTGACGCTGTTGTGAATACTCACGTTAAGCCTGAGCAGTTTAAGCAAGTCTACTTACAGATGTTTAAGGTTAATGATGAGCAAACCAACTCAAACCCACTATACGACTGGCGTGAAAAGAGCACCTATATTCGCCGCCCACCATACTGGGAAGGGGCACTTGCCAAGCCTAGAACGTTAAGTGGCATGAGACCGCTGGCCATCCTTGGAGATAACATTACCACTGACCATTTGTCGCCATCTAACGCTATCTTAGCGTCCAGTGCAGCGGGTGAATATCTCACGAGTATGGGGGTGCCTGAAGAAGACTATAACTCTTATGCTACTCACCGAGGGGACCACTTGACTGCACAGCGAGCAACGTTCGCTAACCCGAAACTGTTTAATGAAATGGTCCGTGAGAATGGTGAGACCGTCCAAGGCTCTTTAGCTCGTGTTGAACCTGAGGGTAAAGTGACGCGGATGTGGGAAGCGATAGAAACCTATATGACTCGCAAGCAACCACTCATCATTGTTGCGGGCGCAGACTACGGTCAGGGCTCCTCAAGAGATTGGGCTGCCAAAGGTGTACGGCTGGCTGGCGTAGAAGCGATAGTCGCCGAAGGCTTTGAACGTATCCATCGCACCAATCTAGTCGGCATGGGTGTGCTCCCTCTGCAATTTAAAGATGGTACGGATCGCAATACCCTAGGTTTAGACGGAACTGAAACCTACGATGTGGTTGGTGATATCGCTCCTGGCTGTGATTTAGCGCTGGTCGTTACAAGATCTAACGGTGAAAAGTTAGACATCGCCGTCACTTGTCGCCTTGATACAGCAGATGAAGTAGCGGTGTATTCATCTGGCGGCGTACTGCAGCGTTTCGCGCAAGACTTTCTCGCGAAATAGGAGGGACTTAATGATGACGAAACAAATCAGAGTTCCTGCGACTTACATGCGAGGTGGCACCAGCAAAGGGGTCTTCTTCAATCTATCGGACTTACCTGAAGAGGCGCAAGTATCAGGAGCGGCGAGAGACCAGTTACTCATGCGCGTCGTTGGTAGTCCGGATCCTTATGCAAAACAGATTGATGGCATGGGCGGCGCGACCTCGAGTACTAGCAAAACTGTGATCGTCTCAAAAAGCAATAAAGAGGGGCACGATATTGATTATCTGTTTGGGCAGGTTGCAATAGACAAAGCCTTTGTTGATTGGAGCGGTAACTGCGGCAATCTATCCGCCGCAGTAGGTCCTTTTGCGATACAAAGCGGCCTTATTAGTAAAGACAAGCTCCCGGAAAACGGGTTAGCCGAAGTGAGAATCTGGCAGGCGAACATCGAGAAGACCATAGTCGCGAAAGTCCCTATGGTTGATGGTGAGGTGCAAGAGCTTGGTGATTTCTTGTTAGATGGTGTCACATTTCCTGCAGCAGAAATTGCCGTAGAGTTTGTCGATCCTAGCAGCAGTGAAGGTTCCATGTTCCCGACGGGTAATTTAATCGACGATCTAGATGTGCCAGATATTGGGACGTTTAATGCCACCATGATAAGTGCAGGTATCCCAACCATTTTTATTGATGCATCTGAGTTGGGTCTTAAAGGCACAGAGCTACAAGAAGATATCAATGGTTCGGATGATTGGCTTAAAAAGTTTGAAACCATCCGTGCTCACGGAGCGTTGAAAATGGGGCTAATCGATTCACTGGAGGAGGCGGCAACAAGGCAGCACACCCCCAAAATTGCTTTTGTGTCTAAGCCGAAAAATTACACATCCTCAAGTAATAAACCTATCCAAGTAGACGACGTCGACCTATTAGTAAGAGCCATGTCGATGGGTAAATTACACCATGCCATGATGGGTACCGCGGCGGTTGCCATTGCCTGTGCTGCCTCTGTCGAGGGTACGGTGGTTAATATCGCCGCTGGTGGCGGTGTACGTGATGGTGTCACGTTTGGGCATCCCTCTGGGACACTTAAAGTAGGAGCGGTGGCATCGAAGTCTAATGACAGTTGGTCAGTGGACAGAGCAATCATGAGCAGAAGTGCAAGGATCCTTATGGAAGGTTGGGTTCGTGTACCGTCAGATACGTTTTGAGTGAAAAGACGTTTACTAATTTAGAGACATACTGGAGGACGCATTATGTCTGCATACCAAAAAGAGTATCAATGGGCAGAGCAGCAACCTGAGTCATTTTGGGAGCACCAAGCAAGCAAAATTGATTGGTTTGAAGCGCCGAAAACGATCTTAGCGAAAGATGATAACGGAATCGAGCGTTGGTATCCCGATGGCGTTATGAATACGTCTTGGCTAGCACTTGACTATCACTGTGAGCAGGGGCGAGGTGATAACACTGCACTCATTTATGATTCACCGGTAACAGGGACGAAACAGAGCTATAGCTACCAAGAAATGCGCGATAAGGTCGCCAAAATAGCGGGTATGCTTGCTGCTCAAGGTGTCGTGAAAGGTGACCGAGTTATTATATACATGCCTATGATTCCAGAAGCGGCGATGGCGATGCTGGCATGTGCACGCCTGGGGGCTATCCACTCTGTTGTGTTTGGAGGCTTTGCTCCGAACGAACTCGCGGTGCGAATCGAAGATGCGGAGCCGAAGGTCATCATGACGGCGTCTTGTGGTATCGAAATTAATAAGGTGCTGCCCTACAAGCCTCTTGTCGACCAAGCCATTATGGACAGTCGATGGAAGCCAGAAAAAGTGTTTGTCTTGCAAAGACCTCAATGTGTTGCTGAGCTAAATCAGGAGCGCGACCTAGATTGGGGAGACAAATATCAAAAGGCACTTCCACACGATTGTGTAGCCGTGTTGGCAACCGATCCACTCTACATTCTCTACACTTCTGGCACCACAGGCAAGCCGAAAGGCGTGGTGCGTGATAACGGTGGCCACGCTGTTGCTATGAAGTACTCCATGAGTGCTATTTACAATATGCCGACTGATGGTGTGTTTTGGGCAGCGTCGGATGTCGGTTGGGTAGTAGGGCACTCATACATTGTTTACGCCCCCTTGATTCACGGTTGTACTTCAATTCTGTTTGAAGGTAAGCCGGTTCGAACGCCCGATCCCGGCGCTTTCTGGCGAGTGTGTGAAGAATACAAGGTAAAGGTACTTTTCTCTGCACCAACCGCATTTCGAGCCATCAAGAAAGAGGACCCTGAGGGTACCGAGCTAGATAAGTACGACCTAAGCTCTCTAGAAAGTATCTTTATGGCGGGTGAAAGGCTCGACCCTCCAACGCTTGAATGGGTTCAGCATCACACCCAAAAACCGGTTATTGACCACTGGTGGCAAACAGAAACGGGTTGGGCCATTTCTTCTAACCCGGTAGGTATCGAGTCAATGCCAATTAAAGCAGGTTCTTCAACGAAACCGAGCCCAGGCTTTAAAGTGGAGATCTTGAACGAGTTAGGGGAGCCAGTCGGACCTAACCAGCAGGGCTTTGTCTCGCTTAAGCGACCATTGCCACCGAGTTGTTTAACTACGGTGTGGCGCAACCACGATCGATTTGAATCCGGATATCTAAGCCAATTTGAAGGCTACTACGTTTCGGGTGACGGTGGTTACCTCGATGAACAAGGTTATCTGTTTATTATGGGGCGCGTCGACGACGTCATTAACGTGGCAGGGCATCGCCTATCGACTGGTGAAATGGAAGAAATTGTCGGTGGGCACCCCGCAATTGCCGAGTGTGCCGTAGTGGGTGTTCATGATGACCTCAAAGGACAACTTCCACTTGGTTTAGTGGTGCTTAAAGATGGTGTGAAAGTAGATAGCCATGATCTCGAGAATGAACTGGTTGGTAAAGTTCGTTCTGAAATTGGTGCCGTTGCTTGCTTTAAACATGCTCTAGTGGTGGATAGGTTACCGAAAACACGTTCAGGTAAGATATTGCGCCGCGTCATCCGACAGATTGCCGATGGTGAAAGCTACACCGTACCGTCGACAATCGATGATCCAGCGAGTCTATCTGAAATAGAAAAAGCGCTGCATACCAATTAGCGCTGGTCCATCTCAACCGAACTCATGTGCCACATTTTGAGCACATGGTTCGGTTCTTCGCAGGTACCAAACAACATCTGATATTTCGGAATGAATGGTTCACCGATATAAGTGGTACGACTAAACTTACCTGTCTTAAGATCGACTTGTGTAACGACTCTGCCTTTGAAGTTTTGAAAAATGACAAACTGACTGCTTTTAAACACCAATTGCTCTTGGTAGAACCAAAACTGGTCGGCAGTAGTATTCAGTTGGCATTTTAGCGGGAGCTCAGCGTGAGCATTACCACTTCCGAATGTTGCGACGAAAATCAATAAAGACAAAGGCATAAAGCGCAGAAACTTCATAACAATCCCCTATAATTTTCTTTAAGTATAGTGATATTTTCCCCAAGGTTTTTTTCAGACGATATCCTTAGGTTTTTTTATTTGCACATCCCTGACAAAACCCTCACACTATGCGCACATTTGTGACTGACATATTAATCAAGTTAACTCGAGCGTGTGGCTATGGATTCCAACAGCATTACTCTTCGATCTGCGACGGAAAAAGACCTTTATACGCTCAATGATCTGATGTTCGAATTACACGACCATCACCATAAAGCAGTCCCTAATGACTTTAAGTCTGCCAATGAAGTCCAAGAAGAAAAGAGTATTGCTCGTTACTTAGATTCCCCGGAGTGCTTGGTGCTGGTAGCGACGATTACCTCCGATAATAATCAAATCATTGTCGGCTTTGTCACGGCTCAGTTTTGTGAATTAACATCTCCAATTAGCAAGCCCAGTCTAGTGGGGAATGTTGATGAGTTATATGTCTTGCCCAAGTGGCGTCAACATGGTGTCGCAGCTGCCTTGCTAAGAGAAGCCGAAACAAGGTTACAGCAGCTCGGAGCAACCCAGATTATGGTAGAAGTTTGGGACTTTAACCAATCAGCGCTGAATCTGTATAAGAAGCAGGGATTTTTCCCTCATATTCACTGTCTTAGAAAAAAAATATAAATTAGGAATGTTTGTGACTCAGTTTTTGAGCCATTGGTTTTATTTGTGCTTGCTTGCGCTTTTTACTGCAAACCTAAGTTTTGCATCACAACCTAAGGTTAATTCAAATACCTCACAGGAGGTGACGTCGAAAGATCTCGCAGCCTCTGTACAAAATCAGAGTGATACGGCACTCAAACCACTCGATCCTTCAATTCGAGGATCGCTATGTGTTGTGCGCAGCGATAATCGAATCTTACTGGTTCATGAAATTATTACGGGTAAATGGTCACTTCCTGGCGGCACAATCGAAAACAACGAAGACCCCAGACTCACTGCACAGCGCGAAACGTGGGAAGAAGCCGGACTTGTCGTCGATGTAGGGCAAGAGCTTGGCAGAACAGACAAAGCGGTGTTTTTCGAATGTCATGTCGAGTCGGCGATTATTGCCTATGAGGCGAGTAGCTACACTAACGGCCTCGAACTTCCCATATACTTTGCACCACATTTTGGCGTGGAAGTAAGAAGTGCCTCTCTTGTGCAGCCTAAAGCGGTTCCGATTAGCGAATATCGTTATCCTAGTCAGTGGCCACTCGTGCAAGAGATGTATAGCCATGCATCCAATCAACCGCTGCAGTTTGTAGATAATCTCATTGATGCCGCACCACAGATTCACCAAATAGAACTAGGCTGGTTAGCAAGTGCTCAAGATATGATGGCTCAAGCATCCGACAGTGTTCGAGATGTGGTTATCTTTGGCGGAAGAATACTGTATGTACTTGTTCAGCCGCTATTCTTGATTGCATTTTTACCCCTGTTTATTTGGTTGTGGGGACGCCATTTTACCGCTCAGTTAATGTTCGCTGTTACGGCAACTTCTCTGTTCATACTGGTAGCCAAGCAAGGGTTTGGGTTCCCAGTACCTCATGCGTATTTGCCGTCAATCAATTATACCGAACGAAGTGGTTATAGCTTCCCAGATCTACTTATCGCAAACTGGGTGTCGATTTCTGCCATCGTGATCAGCCAAATTCAAGCGCGTTATCGAGCAGCTTTTATTACTGTATTCGTCGTAATTAGCTTCATTTTGGTGTTCTACCAGTTTATCAGTGGCGGAGCGTTTCTATCCGACATGTTGGCTGGCGCATTCCTTGGCTCACTTGTGGGCTGGCACTTTATTCGTCATGCACTGAGCCTTGCTGTGAGCGAAGACTATACATTTACGCGCACTAGGGTTTGGTTCATTTTGACGGTGGTAGCAGTGGCTCTTGTGCTTATTTGGCCTTTCCCTTCATTTTTAAGCTGGTTAGCTCTGTGTCTCGGCATGCTGTTGTTTGCTTTGGCGAGCAGTGTCTGTTCTCCTCGCTCAAAGATGTGTTTGCGAGAATTACTAACGTCATTGTTTATTATTCTCGGCGTGTTATTGGTCTATTTTCAGTTAGAAGCGGCGGTATCACACAGTGGGATCGGATCTCTGCTTTTGCACGTTCTCGTTATTCCGGTACTTATCATTGTGCCTGCGGTCGTGATGATTTTGTTTAGAAAAAGAGAAAGCGCACCTGGCGTAAAAAGGTAACTAGTAGAGCGAGTGGAGGCTTAACATAGCAGCGTCCAAATAACGGAGTTCACTATGATAATTGCTATGATCGCAGCGTGTTCTGCTTTTCTTTCTAGTTTAGGCATGCAGCTTAATGGCGCTGTCGATGCAGCGATGGAGACCATCGCGGACATTATGTTTATCTAGGCCAATATAGCCCTGGTTGAAGAGCTCTTCTCCGGATACATGTTTAGAGTTAAGTAATAAACAGCTTAACCCATCAACCTAAGTGTGGTTGATGGGTATGTTTTATCCTCTTACTCAAAGATGACACCCATTATTCTGTTAACGGTGCACTATTTAGAACGGATGAAAATCAGCATCGGCATCATAATCACAAACATCACTCCAACTAATTGGAACGTATGAACGTACGCAACCATCTGAGATTGTTCATGCAACATCATTTGATACTGTTGCAACGCCAGCGGGTCGGTCATTGATAAGCCTTGCGATGCCGCCCAGTTTTGCAGTGCAGGATTATAGGTATTAAAACCTTCGCTTAGCGCATGCCATTGCTGCTGGCTATCACGGTACTGGTAAGTAGTGGCAATTGAGATACCAAATGAGCTACCGATAGTTCGGAACAAGTTAAAGATACTAGCGCCCGCTACTGACTCTTCTCTTGGTAATGTCAGATACGCCAAAGACGATAACGTTGAGAAGGTCAAACCTAAGCCTAAGCCTTGAATAATACTTGGCGTTACAATCCAGAAAGTATCAATCTCCATCGAATACAGAGTCATGAGATACGAACCTATACCAATGCAGGTCAATCCAAATACTATCTTGAGTCGCGGATCAAACTGAGGATTCAGCCGAATCACTAGAATCAGCATACAAGCCGAGGCAAGACCTCTTGGAGCCATGAGCATTCCCGTTGTTGCAACCGGATAGTCCAGCAAGCTTTCTAAGAACATTGGCTGCTGAGTAGTCAATCCAAACATGGCCATGGAGACGACTGCCATCATCAGCGACGACACCATCAAGTTCTTATCTCGCAATAGCCAAAGAGGTGCAATGGGACTCTTAGTTTTCCAACTGCGATACGCCCACATAATCAAACCTATCACAGACAGAACAATTGCGGTTTGAATGATTCGGGAGTCTAACCAGTCTTCGTCATTACCTTTATCGAGGACAAACTGCAGCGCACCTACACCCAGTGCCATAAATCCAATGATCCACCAATCAAAGTTGGGTTTAAATTTATTCGATAGGTGAATGTATTTATAGATAAGCGCGGTACAAACTAAACCAAAAGGCAAATTCACATAGAAGATCCAACGCCAGTTGAGGTTATCCGTAATAACACCGCCAACAACTGGGCCTAGGATAGGCCCAAGCAGGATACCAATTGAAAAAATGGCCATGGCTTTACCTTTCTGCTCAGGTGGATAAATCTGAACCAAGGTAGATTGAGCCAAAGGAATAACCGAAGCACCGAACGCGCCTTGAATAATCCGGAATAGTACCATCTCTTCCAAGGAGCTAGCTTGACCACACAGTGCACTCGCGATAACGAAACCGATAACTGCAACGAGCATCACTTTACGCTCGCCAAATCGCGACACCCAGAAGCTGGTCATAGGGATAAAAATAGCTTCCGCCATACTGTATCCCGTTAACACCCAGGTAATTTGGTCCGCCGTTGCCCCCAAAGCTCCCATCATATGTGACAGTGACACATTCGCCACTGTCATATCGATTAAAACCATGATGGCAGACAACATGACCGCTACGGTAGCGATACCTCGTTTATCAGCGGTGATTTGATTGCTCATTTCGAGTTACTTTTCAGATCGACAGTCACCTTGACACTTGCACCTACACGAAGTTGAGGCGAGTTTTCTGGTACCTCCAATTTAAGTCGTACAGGGAAGCGTTGTTTGATTTTTACCCAATTACCTGTCGCATTTTCAGGGGGCATAAGAGAAAACGAGGTACCGCTGGCGGGCGATAAACTTTCTATCGTCGCGTTCCATACCAAATCAGGATACATGTCGATCTTGATCTCAGCCTTCTGACCTGGTTTAAGATGAGTGAGATCTGTCTCCTTGAAGTTAGCTCGAACCCAGTAGCTGTTGTCAATGATCACTGGAAACAGCGTTTGACCAACAGAAACAACCGTACCTACGTGCGCACTAACTTCACCTGATAGTCCGTCCACTGGCGAGGTAATATCGGTATAACTGAGGTTGAGTTCAGCTTGAGCAAGTTGCGCTGCTGCTTGTTGGACGATAGCAGCTTCCAGTCCTTGCTCACCTCGATTCGCAATAGCTTTTTCAACATTTGCTCTTGCTTGCTCTAGGCTTGCCTGAGCATTAGCTAATTTGTTCTTAGCAGTATCTAAGTCTTGTGGAGACGCCAATTTTCGAGTGACTAATGAATCAGTACGCTTGTATTCGATCTGCGCTTCGCTCAAGTTTGCTCGCGCAGCATCCAGTCCAGCAACCGCTTCCGTCACCTGCTTGTCAGCGACATCATGCTGCTGTACCGCTAACTGATATGCTGCTTTTGCTTGCTTTACTGCAAGTAAGTATGGTCGTTGGTCAATTCTAAGCAGCAAGTCGCCTTTGTTGATGCGCTGGAAATCCGCAACTTCAACAGAGACAACCTGTCCTTGAACCTGAGGAGCAACAGAGAGGATCTTCGCTCTAACATAAGCATCTTCGGTACTAGGATGACTGTCTGCATAGATCCATGACCAATACAGAGCACCAAATACTGCTGCACAAACAAGTAGAAAGAGAATTTTTGTCAAGCTAGAACGGGACGATTTTTTTTGATCGGAGTTATCACTCATTTACATAACCTACCTTTATATTTATGTGATCAGTGTAGGATTTTTTTATCACCAAACAATATTATGAGTTGAAACTTTATTAACCACTTTTACAGATTGAAAAATTCACTGAACAGTGTGCAATTGATATTAATCAAAATAGCTTATATCGATGAATTTTATAGGATTTAGTTGCTACGTTCGTATAAGTCTCGCGTTTGGTTTTAGCTACGCTGATGACCAGCGCGATGGCGTAATTGAGTCAACCGATGGCCTAACAGACTCTGAATCTAAAGTCGTTCGTAATATTCAAGCTTTGACCTACATCGTCAACAGCTGTAAGGGTAACGTCTACTCGTCGGTAACCCTGACCTGCAGTCTGAAACAAGTCTTAACTATGAGCACTATACAAGTTATGTCGACACCTATTGGTCGATGGAAGCTGGATTATTTAGAAATGAAATTTCTAATCTGATTGACCAAGACCTCGATAATCCAGTTGATAATGTAGGCGGTAGAGATGTCTATACCTACAAGAATATTGATGAAGCGATTATTCAGGGCGCTGAGTTCAGCATAGAGATACTAAAAAGGCCTGCATCTGCAGACCTTTTTAGTTTAATGGATAGATATAAAGCTTTACGCTGTGGTGGCGACACCAGATGCGTTCGACTTCGCTGCGAAGTAAAGCTTAGTCTCTTCAATGACGACTCCGCGCAACAGCACAAGACCAATCAGGTTTGGTACCGCCATGAGACCATTAACGATATCGGCAATCAGCCAGATCATATCTAGGTGTAAGAAAGCGCCTGATGCGACAAGACCGACGAAGATGATCTTGTACGGTAGTACTGCTTTGGTACCCATCAGGAATACTACACAGCGCTCGCCATAGTAGTTCCAGCCCAAGATAGTGGTGAATGCGAAAAAGATAAGCCCAATCGATACCAACATAGGACCAAAGTACTCTGCGTTAAGACCTGTCGCGAATGCATGTGTGGTCATGGCTGCACCAGCAAACTCACTTTGCCACGCACCTGTAAGGATCAACGCGAGACCTGTCATAGTACAGATAATGATGGTATCGATAAATGTACCTGTCATCGAGATCAGGCCTTGACGTACACAGCTATCCGTTTTCGCTGCAGCTGCTGCCATTGGAGCACTACCAAGACCGCTCTCGTTTGAGAATACGCCGCGTGCAATACCAGATTGAATCGCGAGCATAATGCTTGCGCCGACAAAACCACCCGTTGCAGCTGTGCTCGTAAAGGCAGACACGACAACAAGCTGAACCGCGTCTGCAAGTTTATCCGCGTTCATGATAATGACGCTTAAACACGCCAGCACATAGAACACCGCCATAGTCGGTACTACTTTGCCCGCGACTTTAGCAATGGATTTGATGCCTCCTAGTGTTACAAAAGCAACAAGCAGAGTTAGAACGGCAGCGGAAAGTTCGCGTGAAACACCAAATGAAATTTCACTCGCATCAAGGATGGCATTGACCTGTGGGAAAGTACCGATACCAAAGCAAGCGACACCTAGAGCGAAGACTGCAAACATAGTTGCAAGGAACTTAGAGCCAACACCATCACGCAAGTAATACATTGGACCGCCAAGCATCTGACCTTTGTCGTCAACTTTACGGTATTTCACCGCCAACAAGCACTCTGCGTATTTGGTCGCCATTCCAAACAAAGCGGCGAGCCACATCCAGAATAAAGCACCTGGGCCACCAAGTTTGATTGCTGTAGCTACACCTACGATATTACCTGTACCTATGGTCGCTGATAGTGCCGTACATAAGGCTGCAAAGCTAGAAACGTCACCATGCCCAGATTTGTCTTTGGTAAAGACAAGCTTTAAAGCAGTTGGAAGATGGCGGAACTGCAAAAGTCCAAGCTTAAAAGTAAAGTAGACACCCGTACCGACGAGCAAAATGAGCAGCGGTGGACCCCAAACAAATGAGTCGATGGTTTGCAGTAAAGATTGAAGATTGTTCATGATTTCCCCTTAATAAAACAAAACTTAAGGAGAAGAGAGAAAGGGCAGTTTGTCTCAAACGCATTCGCAGACGCAATGCATTAATGACGGTAACTAATCCGTGTCGCTAAACCTAGCAAAAAGCCAGATACTGAATTTAATGTTTTCAATGTTGCTATTCTCTCCTCTGTCCTTTTGCCTGAGAGTTTCACTCATCATTAGAAATGAGCTTGCTCCTTCGGCGACCGCTATCTACAAAAGTAGTGCGATTCTCTCCAGAGGTTCCTCCAACTACAGTCCTCACTTTATCCTTATCAATTGATAAGCTCTGATTTCTCAGAATAAAGCGCCTGAAAGATTTACTTCTTCGGCGGGTAGTTTTAACCAAACGTTAAATTTTGGTTAATTACCACTCTCCTGCAGCCTTCATCGGAACAAATATCTAGATACTAGATAATCTGTGACGGCAATCCTAGCGTAATTAATTAGCGATGTCATGAATAATTTTACAATTTTATTTGAGTAAATAGGGTAGCAAAGTCAACCATTTGGTATATTTGAAGTGTTTCTGACTTTAAACCTGTCGTTATGGGGTAGAGTAGTGATTTGTACAGTGCATTTTTGGAACACGTACCTTCCTACCTACTGGATTACCCTTAGTGCAAGGAGGTATCTATGACTCGATTACTAGCAATCGCTTTTCTTGTGGTATTAGCGTTTATGCTATTTCGTTATCGAACTAACGAGAAAGTACAGAAAGGTGTCGTCATCACCGTCGTGTCGGCGTTTCTGATATACACAGCAACGCTCGTTGTTTCCGAATTGATTCGATAAAAAGATTTCGCTCCCAGGAGTATAAGTGGATAAGCAATCAGAAAACCAACAGGTTGATAACGAAGAAGTAGTCGTTATCGAGCAAAAAGATAATAAAGCTCGTCTGTACATAGGGATCGCCGCGGTACTTGGTATTGCAACTGGCGGGCTTATTGGTGCATCGATTACGCAGAATGATTGGCAAAAGCGCTACACTGAGCTTGAAACGCGCTATCAGCAAACCCTAACACAGACTCAAAACCATGAGGCAACGCTTTCAGAGCAACTATCGATGGCGGAGTCTGAATCTCAGCTTAAGCTTCGTAAAGCTGTAGAAGAGAAGGTGGCTGAGCATCAAGAGCAAGTCGAGGAGTTAAACTCACAAATTGCTCAGCTAGAGCAGGACAAAACAGATCTTGCAAACCAACTCTCGAGTCAAAAGAAGCAATTGGTAAAAGAAGAGAAAAAGAATACTCAGTTGGCTCGTAAGAATGATATTCAAAGCTCTATGTTTGAGCAGTCCCAAGAACTGTTCAAACGTGAAGCTGAATTAAAGGCAGAGGTCGCGAAGCTAGAACAAGAGCGCGCCCAGATTACCCCTAACCTTGATAGACTTAAAAAAGACTGCGACTTGTACCTTGAAGGCACTTCTTGGGACGCTAAGTCTGACTCTTGCGAACGATACGATTCGGCAACGGCATCATTGAGTCAAATCGAACAAATGCTTAAGGTTCACAATATGGATCTTAACCATATCGCAACGCTTAAAACAGAGCTTGGTATTCAATAAGCATTGCCTCTTACACTCCTCTTTTACTCAATTTATCAATAGGTTGATGGACTTGATATAAAGGGGAGTCGTTTGGCATAACCTCGATTTACATCAAACCTAGATGTAACTGATACGTCACTCTGTGGATCTTCTTCTCTCCTAACTCGAAGATCTCATCTCAATATCTACTTCTCTAAATCTCTCGATCTAGACTGGTCATAACCGTAAAGAGAGAGGGGATAACCGTGTCTATAACACTTAACCGGGTATCGACCATTATTGCGCTCGTGGCAATATCCGCCACCGCAAACGCAGAGGGTCATCAATATCTACCGAAGCCGCCAAGTGTGACTAACGCTCTGGAGTACGATCAAAACGTTGATTTAGAGAACTACTACGTCAGTGAGAAGTTAGACGGAGTGCGAGCAATCTGGACGGGAAAAGAGCTGGTAACGCGTTCAGGGCGAGTATTGAACGCGCCCAACTGGTTTATTCAAGCTTTACCAAACATATCGGTAGAGGGAGAACTTTGGGCTGGGAGAGGGGCCTTTAGTCAAGTTCAAAAGACGGTGCTGGATAAAACACCAAGCGATAAGCAGTGGCAAGGCATTACGTTTATGTTGTTCGATGTGCCGGGTCACTTGGGTACCTTTGAACAGCGTTATGAATATCTCACAACTTACTGTAATTCATTACCATACACACACATCCAATGTGTCGAGCAAAAGCTTATCGCCACACATAAAGAGTTGGCATCGCTCCTTGTGGATGTCACTGAGTATGAAGCCGAAGGTCTGATGTTAAAGGCGCGGCATGAGATCTACCATCCTGGAAGAAATAGCTCGTTAATCAAGGTCAAAACGGTTCAAGATACCGAAGGCGTTGTTGTCGGATATAAGCCGGGGAAGGGGAAATTTAATGGTGTAATGGGCGCACTGCTTATTGAGATAAAGGGTGGCGTGCGACTGTATGTTGGAACAGGGTTCACCGATGAAGAGAGAAAGCAGCCTCCAGAAATTGGTAAAATCGTTACTATCAAACACAATGGATGGACTGATAATGGCGTACCTAGGTTTGCTAGATTTCATCGCATTAGAGAGCAGGAGTAGGGGCTAGTTATTTCGAATGGATGACAGAGAGCGCCCGCAGCGTTCAAACAACCCTTTCCAATATTTAACGTGCTCTCTACTGGTCTCCTTAAATTCAAGGTGTCGCTGGTGAAGGCTGTAGACATTAGCGTCGCTTTGAGAGAGCAAGGCGGAAACGAACTGCGTTTCCTGAGCGATAGCTTGATACTCAGAGTCAACATAGGATAAATATGGCTGTACTTCTTCGACAAACACATTGTTGAAAACATTAACAAGGTATTTAAATCGAGATGAATCTCTGTTCTTACCACAAATAATCTGGTCATCGTATGTGTTGAGCTGGTTGGTAATGGTGCGCATCCAATGTGCGCTCGCTTCTAATGAAAAGGCTAGGCGACCGATGACATTATTCTTCTCTAATTGTTCTTGGTAAGGTGCGAGCAGCGGAGGGCGCTCAATCGTTGCCCGGTCGCTTGTCGCAATGAACTGAGCCACTTGATTAAATGCAGTTAATGATTCGCGCACTTGGAGCGCCGCACTCCCTTTATTGGCTACTAGCCAATCGTGCCCGTTGAGTTGTGAGCGCATTGCATCACTTGTATAAACGAGGTTGAAGAAATAGTCCGGCAGGTACTGATACTTAACGCTCAAAATATCTTGTAAGCTCGTTTTGAGCTCTAATTCGATTTGGTTCGAGGCTAGGCATCGTTCTAATCCATCAATGAGCTTTAATTGATAGTCAAAATTTCGAAATTGGTCCTGCACCTTACCTAATACGGAGTTTCGCTCCGCAATAAGTCCGAACAGCTGACATTTACGAAGTTGGTAGCTATCAACAAGTCCCAGCGTTGTCCTAGGTATCTCTTTAGTGAGCTCTCTTTTCGATGGGAGTTCGACAAGAGTCAACTCAGGAGAAGGCAGCAAGTCACTCTCTTGAACATTCGCTATTCTCTCTTGATAGTCAATAAACTTAGCTGATGGGCTATCGTTGAAACAACCAGCGAGCATAACCGGTGCAAGCAAAAGGCTTGCGCGCGTCATAATGTTAGCGGAAAGAGAGTAGCGTTCAGGTCTCATAATGGTTTCTAATTGAACTCTAGCAGTTGTATGTTTTTACAAGGGTTTGTACGTAAGGATAGAGCATTTATGGTCATACCTGGCGTTGAATAACTCAGTTGTAGCATTGGGCAAACTGCATTACCTCTCACAACCCCAACAATGAATATCCGCTACTATGATAAACAGAATGAAGAAATAAGGAGCCGTGATGAGCGATGAAGTAAAGTTAGACTATGTAGAGTTTGCAGCCAAAGACCTAATAAAGACAAAGCAGTTCTTCACCGATGCGTTTGGATGGGACTTTCAAGATTATGGCGATGAATACAGCGCGTTTTCTAATCAGGGACTTAATGGCGGTTTTTATAAAGCAGACATGTGCTCTGTGGCAAGCAAAGGCGGCGCGCTGTTGGTCTTTTACAGCCCCTCGATTGAAACAACCTACGATAAGGTCGTAAAGAGCGGCGGTGTGATTGTGAGAGAGATCTTTGACTTTCCAGGTGGGTGCCGCTTCCACTTTAGTGAGCCAAGCGGTAATGAATTTGCCGTTTGGTCGGAGTCGCGATAACAAAAAGGCTCTGGCGATAAACCAGAGCCTTGCCATTTTGAGTGTTTATAAGGTTAGTAAACGACTTTTACCTTCTTTGCACACTCTACCGCTTCGTCGATAGCGGTCTCTAAAGATTTACGCTTTGTCAAAATGACACCTAGGCGACGGCGACCATCAATATCTGGTTTACCAAACAAACGAATCTGTGTTTGTGGCAGTGATACTGCGTCTTCAATGCCCTCAAAGCGAATGTTGTTTGAAGTCCCTTGACCCAAGATAACCGCTGATGCTGCTGGACCATATTGGGTGATACCATTTACCGGTAAACCAGTAAACGCACGTACGTGAAGCGCGAACTCAGACATATCTTGAGAAATCAGTGTGACCAATCCCGTGTCGTGTGGGCGAGGAGACACTTCATTAAAGATAACCTTGTCACCTTTAACGAACAGTTCAACACCAAAGATACCGTAACCACCCAGTGCGTTTACAACTTGCTCAGCGGTGTATTCTGCCGCTTTTCGCGCGTTCTCAGACATGACTTGTGGCTGCCATGACTCGCGGTAGTCACCGTCTTCTTGACGATGCCCTACCGGTGCACAGAAATGAACGCCATCAACCGCTCGAACGGTAAGCAAGGTGATTTCGTAGTCGAAGTCGATAAAGCCTTCAACGATAACGCGTCCTGCGCCAGTACGGCCGCCTTCTTGAGCATAAGTCCATGCAGACTCAATATCCGCCTCAGTCTTGATGACACTTTGCCCTTTGCCAGAAGAACTCATCACCGGCTTCACAACACATGGTACGCCAACGTGAGCAACTGCCGCTTTAAAGTCGTCATAGTTGTCGGCAAATTGGTAAGGTGATGTATTAAGTCCCAGCTCTTCTGCTGCTAGACGACGGATACCTTCACGGTTCATCGTCAGCTTGGTTGCATTAGCCGTTGGTACGACATTCAGGCCTTTTTTCTCAAGCTCAACTAGCTTGTCAGTCGCGATGGCTTCGATTTCTGGAACGACGTACGCAGGCTGCTCTTTTTCGATGATAGCTTCGAGTGCTTCCCCGTCGAGCATATCCAGTACATAGCTGCGGTGAGCAACTTGCATAGCAGGGGCATCTGCATAGCGGTCACAAGCAATGACTTCGAGACCGAGACGCTGACATTCGATGGCAACTTCTTTACCAAGTTCACCTGAGCCCAACAGTAATACACGCGTAGCATTTTCACGAGTAGCAGTACCAAACATATAATATCCTTGATCGTTCATGAGGAAGAATTGCGGTGGATCATACTGGAATTAACCAAGAAAGCAATCGTTTGCGCGGGAAATTACCATTCCTTTTCAATAGACATAAAAAAACAGCCCCGCTACTAAGCGGGGCTGATAAAAAGGTTCGAATTCATATCATTACAACGAGATGTACTCGAGTGGAATGTCTGGATCAATGGCCTCAAGAGTTGCTTGAGTGTCTGCAAGGTGGCTAATTTTCCCAGATGCCATCTCAGCAAGTGCGACTAAACGAATAGATTCGAATGATTCACCATCAAGTAATAACTGCATAAACGCTACTTGAAGTGGAGGAAGGCTCGGGTTGAACGCCGCGTTTTCAGCATAAGCACCCTGGTATACCTTTCCGCTTTCAGTCGCAATAGCAACGCCACTTAAGTTTTGTGTGTAAGGAGAGTGGCTTCTATTGAGGGCATCAACTGCCGACAAGATCAATGCGTCTGTCTCTTCAGTCGATAAACCGTGCTGTTTTGGGCTCATCAGCGCATCAGTAATGCCAAGATCTTTAGGACCAAAAGACTCAGGTAGATACTCTTGAAGTGTCATCGCGTCACGTTGAGGCAATTGAACAACTAAGGTATCTGCTGTCGTAAGTTCATTCATAAACTGACGACAGTGACCACATGGACTGTAGTTAATAGTGATGTCTTTAAGACCAGTTTCACCCTTCATCCAAGCGTGGCTAATCGCAGACTGTTCAGCGTGAACAGTTTGACCCAATTGCGCGCCAATGATTTCCATGTTGGCACCGAAATATAACCGACCCGACAAACCGCGAACGATGGCACCGACATAAAACTCTGAAATTGGTGCGTAGGAGTAAGCGGCAGCAAACGGGAGTAGAGCGACACGAAGTTCATCGTCTTCGAGTCCTGAGATTGCCAATAACTCTTCAAATTGCGACTTAGAAATCGTAGCGTCGAAGTCGGACGCAGTAATAATAGGCTTTAGAAAGTTTGCAATATGTTCTGGGATTTCGGCCAACTCAGAATCAAAACGATCAGTCATGCGGTTTCCTATGTAATTGGACGTTTTCTTACATTCTAAGCAAGTTTTGAAGAAGTAAAGGTGATCGTTGTCACATATTAAAGTGCAATGAGTGTAACGTTATCATAATAAGAGTGATGTCACACAAATTATGGATTGGTGGGATCCACCAATCCACAATCGTGCTTAGGTAAGTCTAGGTTAAGAGATGAGGTGTGTAAGCCAAATTGAAAATGCGAACATTGATGGCGCTAGAATAGAAGTAATGACACCACATATAACCAATGCCAATGAACTAAAAGCAGCGTCTCGCGGGTCTTTCTCCGCACTTGTCGCGGTCCCAAGTGCGTGTGATACCGTCCCCATCGTTAAACCTTTGGCGATTGGGTGGGTGACACCAAAGATGTTGTAAATTGGGTATGCCATTATGGCGCCAAATAGTCCGACAAGGAGTACTAAGATAGCCGCAATAGAGGGCTCTCCGCCCAAGTGACTGGAGACTTCCATAGCAATTGGGGTGGTTACAGATTTACCAAGTAAACTCGCAATTAGGTCCATATCTGCACCTAGCAAGACTGCGATGATTGATGCTGTAAACATTGAGGCAATACTACCTACACCACAAGCAAGCGCGATGATACGCCAGTTTTGACGAATCTGGGGAAGTTGTTCATAAAGTGGGTAAGCCAGCGCGACTACGGCAGGTTGCAGTAAATAACTGATCCATTCATTGTCCGCGTAGTAGGTATCAAACGATACGTCGAACCAGACTAGAACGGGGATCAATATTGCGATACTAATGAGTAGCGGGTTGAAGATCGGGTTTTTCACTTTCATTGCAACGAAGCGTGCGAAGAAAAATACCGCAACGGTAATAGGAAGCCACATATTATTTGTCTCCCTTTTTTAAGAAGCGATCGAGAAATACCGAAAGCGCGATCAATACGATAAAAGACCCACCAACGGCACTTGCCAAAATAGGTAGGGCATTTTCTACTAACATTTCAAAATGGTTCATTAATCCCACACTGATAGGCACGAACAGCAGGATCATATAACGAATAAACACGTGAGCACCTGGCTGCACGATGGACACCGGCATGGCACCAGTAGCAAGTGCAGTGAATAGGATGAGCATTCCGAAAACGCTGCCAGGGATGGAAACATCTAACAAGCTTTGGATCGCATTGCCTAGCCACAGAGAAATGAAAATGACAGCAAAAGACAGTAAATAGCGAAGCACGGTTTTGAGCATGGCTTCCTCTTAGTGATGAATAGTATTGCAACATATGGTGCAGCCACACAAGTGAAGAGTCGGAGGCTGCTTTTTAACTACGAGGATGGAGAAGTTAGGAAACGAGACGCTCCACGTAGCGGTAGACGGATTTTAGTATGGCGAGCTTCTTCTCGTCAGACTCATGTTCGTGAACTAAGTTTTCCATATTTAGCATGTAGTCTTCAATACGACTTTCGAAAAATTCACGACAATGATTTGCCCACTTCTGCTGCTCAGTCTCATCAAGGGTCCAAGCAAAATGGCGGGCTCGGTATCTAAACAACAGAGGTTCAATTCGAGAGTCGCTAAAACTAATGTCTAATGCGGATAGATTGTTCGGGTCGGTATCTCGAATAATATCCATCGCACTGCGATCTGCAGGTGTAAAGAAACCACTGTAGAGCTGAGTATCAACGTCATCATCGTTTTCAAACTCTCTTTCAATGCCATATAGCCCAATTAGCTTTTCTCGTATTTCTGGGTTCTGCTTGATGAGGGCAAGATTCTTCAAACATTGTTCTCTATCGATGCCGATCACACCTGCATTTTCTGCGGTTAGCGTTTTAGCTGGAGCAAGAATAGGGCATTTGTTTAGATGAATAAGTTTAAGTGGAACGGGCAGTTCACCTTCTGCTAGATCATCGTGTCTAGTGTAGAGCCTTTTGTGAAGTGCTTCGACATCTAAATCGAGTAACGGTTGAGGATCTTTGGCGAGATCGGCAACAATCACTGCATTTTGGTTTGTTGGGTGCCATGCAATTGGTACAACCCAGCTCGTGTATTGGCACTCTTTACCGAGCATTCCAGACACGTGCATAAGTGGCGTCATATTGACGATATCTACCAGCTCATTGAGTTTGCGTTTGGTTCGCATTGAGTAGAAGTAGTCGAACAACTTAGGCTGTGCTGCTTTAACTTTTTTAGCAAGCTCAATAGTTGCAATGACGTCAGCCATCGCATCATGTGCGTTTTCGTGCTCAATACCGTTCGCGACAGAAAGGTGCTCTAGCTTGAAACTGGTAAAGCCTTCCTCGTTTTCAGGCCACTCAATACCCTCAGGACGGAGAGCATGGCAGGCTCTCATTACATCGAGCAGATCCCAGCGTGAATTGCCATTTTGCCAGCTCCATGCATATGGGTCGATGAAGTTGCGATAGCAGGTATATCGAGTGACTTCATCGTCGAAGCGAATACTGTTATAGCCAAGACTTGTGGTATTTGGCGTCGCTAATTGCTCATGGATCTTCGCGATAAATTCAGGCTCTGGAAGCCCTTTTTCCTGACAAAGTTGAGGCGTGATTCCGGTAATCAGCGCAGCTTCTGGCGAAGGCAGATAATCAGCAGGTGGCTGGCAATAAATGACTAAAGGGTCGCCAATGATATTAAAGTCAGAATCTGTCCTTACACCCGCAAATTGACAAGGTCTGTCTTTCGCTGGGCTAACACCCCAAGTCTCGTAATCAAAGAAGAAAAAAGTGGGTTGGTGTTGGGACATTCGAAGTGCTTCCTTAAGTCGTAAAGTCAGCCGTGTAGTCAAGGCTTTCCAGTAGTCTCTTATTAGACCATTGCTGCTATTACAAGGCAATGAACAAAGAAAAATACCCCTATACTCGCTGCTTTAATCGCCAAACCATCATCAAATTCGAATAAAGATACAATACGGCGATTTGTTTACTATATTGAAAAGAAAATGCCGAGGTAGATCGCATGGTTAGAGTGCCATTTATCATCGCTTGCATATCCGTGCTTTTTGGTTGCGGCGACAAAGACGTTAAGTCAAATTTAACAGAAGAGATGTTGGTAGTGACAGGCTTACAACCTGGCGCGGGGCTTTTACACTTAGCAAACGATACAAGCGAGTTTGAGAACCACAACCTAAAGGTTTCTATTGAATCAAAACCAAGTGGCAAGCTGGCTATTAAATCTGTAATTAATAATGACGTAGATGCGGATGTCATCTTGGCGGCTGATATTGCTTACCTGGCTCATCAACATTTGCTACCTAATTATCGCGTTGTTGCAACTGTGTTTGACTCTGATAACGCAAACGGAATTGCTAGCCTCGAACCCTTCTTAGATATTTCAAATATCGAAAATAAAGTCCTTTGTACTCAATACTTATCTGCCCTGCATTTTTTTGGACAGACCCTTGTCGAGCGAAGTGGAGCTAAAAATGTCAGCTTCGAATTTGTAAATGTTGCAGAGCTAAACGAACGGCTCATCGATGGAGATTGTGATTACATTACCACTCGTGAACCTTTCATTACCGACCTAGCAGCAAAACAGGATGGGGCGGCATATGTGAAGTACTTCCCAGGTACTTACCTTCAGTATGAACTTGTACTAGTGCACAACCGTGTACCAGATGAAGTCGTGACCCGATTTTTAGGGGCATTGATTAGGGCTGAGTCTGTTATTGAAGAGCGATCAGACTATGCGCAGGCCGTACTCATAGAAAACCTGAAAACCGATCCTAAACAACTTGAGAAACTTCTCGAGGAGAGTGTTCTTTCTGTTTCTCTATATCAGCCTTTGGTGACGCTTTTTAATAGAGAACTTGTGTGGCTCAAATCTCATGGTTTGTATGAAGAAGCTATTGTAAATACACGTGATATGTTGCGCCCAGAACCTCTACGAGATGCAGCCCCTTTGAGGCAAACGATAATCGATTATGAAAATTAGCATTAAACAAATACTGACACTTTTTGTTGTTATCGTGGCTGGTTTCATGGGCGCGATGTTTTACCTGTCAGAGAAACAAGATGATGTAAAAGATGCAGTGCTTAAACTCGATGAAAAAGCGTTTAAAATTGGACAACAGGCATCACAATTGAACGTAATCGTTGCTGATTACAACTTATACCGTTCGCCAACATCACTTCTTCAATGGTCAGCGACTTTAGACAAAATCGAACGTCACTCAGTCCATCTTCTCAATATCACACACCTTGAGGAGAAAGTGTTGGCGAAACGATTGGACACGGATATATCTCGAATAAGAATGCAGTTTGAGTTACTGCGAGATGCGACGATCGACACGGATATTCAATGGATAACGATTAATCTCAATACGTACAGTCAAAACTTAATAACGCAGTTGCATAACTTGAGCCATGAGGCGAGGCAGATTGCGTCAGAAGACCTATCTAAGCTTTCTTATTACCAGTATATCGTCGTGACCATTACCGCGGTGTTCTCGATTGTATTACTGGTCATCTTATACAGCGCGTTAATACTGCCTTTAAAAGCCGTGAAGACTGAGCTTAAAAGAATTGGTGAGTGTTACGACCAACACGATCATCACTCATTCAAGAAATCACGCATTAACGAATGGCACGAGTTGACCCTTGATATAGAGGAAATGTATCAGCAACTAAAAACAACAACGGTTAGTAAAAAGGCTCTCTTAGACGAAGTAGAAATGAGAAAAGAGGCCGAAGATAATGCGAACTCCCAAGCTAGGACTGACTTCCTTACCGGGTTACCTAATCGACGAAGCTTTTTTGAGCACTTTGAAGCCTTGTTGGAGCGGCGAAATAAGCGGGCGTTCTTGTTGTTTCTGGACATCGACAACTTTAAATCTTACAACGATAACCTAGGTCATATTGCCGGTGATGCGATTCTCAATAAGGTTAGCGCTGCTGTCTTAGAAGTAATTAGTGTTAATGATAAAGTTGCCAGGCTTGGCGGTGATGAGTTTGCTATCTTGCATTTTGCCGACTCTGACGAAGGGGCACATGAGTTTGCTCGCTCGTTGCAACAGAAGATTCGAATGCCTATCGATTTCGAATCTACCCAATTACGCATCGATTGCTCTATAGGCATAGCCTGTTTCCCCGATGATAGCCTTGAGTTAAAACAGCTTCTATCATGCGCTGACACAGCAATGTACTTTGCCAAGCGAAACCCTGTAACAACGTCAGGAATTCAACGCTTTACTAGTGAAATTGGAACGGAAAGCAAGACCAACTTCAATCTATACCACCAATTGAGAAAGTCAGTGGAACAGCAAGACTTTGAAGTATGGTTTCAGCCTCAGATTGATATGACAACATTATCGGTAAGTGGCTTTGAAGCGTTGCTCCGTTGGAAAAAAGCTGACGGCAGCTATGTTAGTCCTAGTGAGTTCGTTCCTATGTTAGAGCGGACCGTCGATATAGTGAGAGTTGGGGAGTTAGTGTTTGAAAAGAGTATTGCGTTTCAGAGAAAGCTAGCAGCTCTTGGAATGGATCACTACGTATCAGTGAACATCTCAGTGGTTCAACTGGAACGGTCAGATTTTGTTGATTATCTACGAGCGCTGATCATAAATCAGGGGTTAGAAGCGAGTAAGTTCCCTTTAGAGCTTACTGAAACCGCCATATTTCAAAATAAGTCCGCTACATTAAATTCTCTCAATAAACTTAATGAGCTGGGCTTCTCCTTACAACTGGATGATTTTGGAACCGGTAATGCATCGTTGGATCTTCTGAAGAACTTTCCATTCTCCATTGTAAAAATAGACAAGTCTTTTACTCAAGAAGCACTAAACAAACCGGAAACCCGTGCGGTTGTCAAAGCTATCACTGGATTATCAAAAGACCTAAACTTCGATGTGATTATTGAAGGCGTTGAGACAGCCAAACAGCAAGCTTTGGCAAGAGAGTTCGGGATAAAGTTTGCTCAAGGCTATTTCTATGCGCAAGCCATGCCAATGGATGAGGCGATCGAATGGCGTGAAAATTATCAGCAGTATTCGGCAGCCTTATAGCATCAATTTTCTCTAAAATAGACATTTAGACGTCTAGACATTGACAAGTCTAGACGAACTCTTTAGTCTGCACGCCTTCCTGTTATCCACACTGCTGTTCAAATGTTAGAAAACAATAAAAACCATCAATCTGTTTCGCCATCTATAGTCGCACTGTTGCCTTTAGCGCTGTTCCTACTCCTATTTATTGGAGTAGGTAGTTACCTTACGTATCAAGGTGTTGATTTTGCGTTTTATCAACTGCCAGCTCCAATCGCAGCTTTGCCTGCTGTTGTGCTAGCTGTTTTATTGAGTAAAGAGAAACTGAATAAAGCCATCGAACAGTTCTTGCGTGGTGTGGGTCATCAAGACATCGTTGCCATGTGCATGATCTATTTGCTTGCGGGTGCATTTGCTGCAGTCGCGAAAGCCTCTGGTGGTGTTGACGCGACGGTCAACTTAGGGCTTTCAGCAATCCCAACCAGTATGATTCTTCCTGGCATCTTTTTGATTTCGGCGTTCATTGCTACGGCAATGGGCACATCAATGGGAACAATTGCTGCTGTCGCGCCTGTCGCATTGGGTATTGCTCAGTCAGCAGGAATGAGCATTCCTATCACCGCAGGTGTTGTGCTTAGTGGCGCAATGTTTGGTGATAACTTATCGATCATTTCAGATACAACGATTGCTGCAACTCGCTCTCAAGGTTGCGAGATGAAAGACAAGTTCAAAGAGAATGTACGAATTGCGATTCCTGCTGCACTGGTTGCTATTGTGATTTTTGCTTTTAACAGCTCAGCGACACAGTTGCCGGAGACGGGTCCTATCGAATGGTTTAAAGTCATGCCTTATCTTGCCATTCTGGTTTTGGCTGTTTCGGGTTTGAACGTGTTTGTCGTGTTGACAGTCGGAATTTTGCTAGCAGGTTTAGTTAGCCTTGCATCAGTCGCAGATTATGAACTAACTAACTTTGTGCAGGATATATACGCGGGTTTCGGAAACATGCAGGAAATCTTTTTGCTTTCGATGCTCATCGGTGGTTTGAGCGAGCTCATGCGTCAGCAGGGTGGTTTGGCTTACTTAACCAAGTTAGTGAGTAAGATGATTCGCACTTTTGGTTCTAAGCATGATAAAACATCGAGTCGTCGAGCAAGTCAATTTGGTATTGCTGGTCTGGTTTCAATGGTAAACCTATGTACTGCTAACAACACGGTCGCGATTATCGTCTCAGGTAGTGTGGCAAAAGAGGTCGCAGATGAATATCAGGTAGCGCCACGTCGTTCCGCCAGTATTCTTGATATCTACTCTTGTGTAATTCAGGGCATCTTACCTTATGGTGCTCAAGTGCTGTTGTTAGGCTCAGTATTTGAGTTGTCACCGTTTGAGGTTGTTGGTCACTCCTACTACTGCTTTGCATTAGCCATAACCGCCGTTTTAGCCATTATGATTAAGCAGCAGAGTGGGACTCAATCAGCAGTAGAGAGCGTTGATGCCTAACTTTGATTAGGTTTTGTTGGGCGATGTTCTAGCCTACTGCATATGTTTGATTGCTTTGGATTAGTATTAATGTTACTTACTATCTACATCAATTTAATGTACTTAAATTGGGTGACAGTACGTAAGAACGGATTGTGTCCATTTGTTTGCAATGAGGAAGTAGTATGTCAGAACTGAAAATCATAAAAGCGGATTACTCAGCAGTACCAGAACTGTGCGCGATGTTTCTAGATGCTTATGCCGATAACGAGGCGATGCAAGCCGCATTAAGACAAGATGAAGTTGCAGATTTTGCCCACGATAGTTACTGGCGCTGGGCAGTGGGCGAGTGGGGTTTGGGCGGCGGTGAAGTATACACCACGCCAGAAAGAGACGGTTGCGTTATTATGCGCGCACCTGGTCAGCACCAGCCAGATGTGATGCAAAAAATGGAAATCCTATCTATTGTGACTCGGATGATGGGCTCTAATCGAATCGAGATTGCTAAAGAGGTCTGTGAACAGATGCTCGCGGTTCCCCCATTGCAAGACTGCTACTGGTTGTGGGGCTTAGGTGTATCGCCAAAAGCAGGCGGGAAAGGTCTAGCGAGTGCGCTTATTAAGACGGTGACTGACCAAGCTGATGCCGCAGGTAAGCCGACTTATGTAGTCGCTTCCAGTGAAAAAGTCGTGAAGACGTTCGAGCGTCGTGGCTTTGAAGTGCTTTCAAAGAGTGAGAATTTCCCTTACTGGTTCATGCTGCGCCCTGCGCAAGGTTAATCCTATCATCGAAAAAATGCGCTAGAGTACTCTCTAGCGCGTTTTTTTATAGTTCATTTTCGATGTTGATTGCTCGATACAACTTATCAAACACTTTGCTTGCCCCACCATAGTTTGGTTCTTTGTTTTTAAGCTGGTTTCCTCGGCGCCATTCTAGTTTGCCATCTTCATTTCTATCGACTTTCCAATAGAGACTCTTGTCTCCAAGCAGATAGTGTTGCAACTGCTGAGCAAACTCTTCACTTTCGATCATAATGCCAAACTCGAGATTCAAGAAGTCTGAGCGTGGGTCAAAGTTAGATGAACCGATATAGCTTAACTTACTGTCTAGAATAAACGCTTTGTTATGGTAGTGCCCTTTACGGGTGTGCACATTGTTCAAGTGTATGGCGTGAGTATCGTATTCATAGATGCTTACGCCTTTTTCAAGAAGTTCATCTCTGTGTTTATCATAGTAAGCAGGCACAAAACCTGAATCATTTGATGCCATCGAGTTAGTCACTAGCGTTATGTCTGCTCCGTGGTTTGCAAAGTCCGTGACAACTTTAAAACCGTCCTCATTTGGCAGCATGTAAGGTGTCGAAATCACCAGCTCCTTTTTCGCGCTCGGGTAGCGGTATACGAAATGCTCGATACGATGACGAAAGTAGGGCATCGAGTCATGGAGCTTTTCCGCTGAGTCAAAAACCGGTGTTAGTTTGGCTGCAATATAGTTTGGCTCTTGCAATGCTTTGACTCTACTTTCAATATCTGCGAGTACGTCCTGCTTACTCTTAGTTACCTTTTCAAAGGTGCGCTGAAACGACTGTAATGGCTTTTTATCTTTAAACTCGATAAGAAACTCAATATCTGAGGTGTAGTAAGCGATCCAATGTTCTTCGAAGTTTCTTTCGAAGTCCTCAGTAACCTCGCCTTGAACCAGTATGTCTAGGTCGAAAAAGTTGTTTTTAGGCTTATAACTGAAGTAATCGTCACCAATATTTCGTCCACCAAGCACCAGTGTTTCACCATCGATGTTCATGTATTTTTCGTGTAAGCGATGGTCGAGGTCTTTTTGATGTTTTTGAAAATCGAAGGCACGCGTCAACCAGCCCGCTTTTCGCGAATTAAACGGATTAAAGATCTGGATGTCCAAGTTTTCGTGCGTTGCCGCAGATGCCAGCCACTTTTCATTGAAAACGAGCAAATCGTCTAGAATGATTCTAACTTTTACGCCACGATCGGCGGCTAATACGAGTTCGTTTAAAAATAGAAGACCCGTCGTGTCTTTATTCCAAGAGAAGTATTCGATGTCGATACTGGTTTTCGCGTTACGGACCAGTTCTATACGTCTAGCGATAGCTTCTGGCGCATTTTCAACCAAAGCAACTTTGCCTTTGACGGTCTTGAATTCCCAATCATTTTGGAACTGCTCAGATACCTCTGGCTGGGGGGCCGCACAGCCCGCTAGGGCGAGTAATGTGAGGGTAATAAACGCGAGTTTCGATTTAAAAAGTGGCATGGTTCAATACCTATATTAAGGTTGAATCCATTCAACGTTCGATGAATTATTGGATGTCAGCCCACTTTCTAGGGACCTTTAGTGATGGTTTCTTGACCTGCTTAGGTGGCTCGATGTCACCAACCGCTTCTTTCGCACAAGGCTCTGCGCTGCGCTGAACTATGTAGAATCGGGTGTCGCCGGTTTGATATGTGCAGTACCTAAGCTTGTCTTTGATATACCAATCTTTTAAAGGTGCATGGATACGCCAGGCGGCATCGCTGCCAGCGTAGACCGACAAAGGAAATCCAATCGCCAAAATAATTAAGAGTTTTGTATAAAATTGAGTATTCATTTTGGGTCGGATAACCCCGCCTTAGCGGGGCTATAGCTATATATCGATTATTTGTATTCGATAACTTTTGCTACATACTCAACCATGTCTGAGTTACCAACCATATTCTGGTAAAAATCAACAGAGAAGTATTTTGGTGCATCGCGCTCAATGTGTTTCGCGATGTTTTTTGATAGCTGGTTAGGGTTCATTGCGCTGTAAACGTGAAACTTTTTAGTTTGCTCAAGGCCCATTTCTTTTGCTTCTTCACGGGTGATATAAACTTCTTTGAAGTCTTGTGCTAGCGTGCCTGTGTATGTCACATATTCAAAATTTGGTGTTTCATCAGTAACGACATACATATCTACAGTGCTGTCAATTTGTTGAAGTTGACTCATTTGGTGGTTGATAATATCTAGGTTAGTTTCGTGAGATTGATGTGGTTGAGCAAATGCAGTTGCAGAAACGGCAGCGATCATTGCAGGGATTAGTAGTTTTTTCATGTTGTCCTCTCGAAGGGGTGTGTTGTTTCGTTGGAGAGGATATTAACGGTAGGGATTTGAAACGTTTAATCGCGTTTGAAGGATAGAACCCTCTAATGAAGGCTCTTAATTGTCTTGCGAAATCCTAATTAGACTTTCCATATTGTTCGAGTGCTTCTTTGTTGACCTTCTCTACATAAGACACAAGAGTACTAACGATTTCCGAATGTAAAGTTCGAAGGTGTTTAGAGTGTGGTGAGCAAACTGCCATCGGAACTCTAAACTTTTCTTTCATCACCGAGAGTTCAACTTCTACAAGATCGTCAGCATTATAGTCGGTATAAGTTACCAATCTAGGAAGTAATCCCCAACCGACGTTGTCGCGAATCAACTCCAGCGCTAGTGATAATTGATCGACCACTTCATAATCTGATGAAGATATGGTTTTATTTTCCATATTATCTTCAATCATACTTTTAATGACGATTTGCTTTTGAGATTTAAGCGACGACCAGCGCTGTTCCTCCGGCAATTTGAGGACCTCGTGGTCCTTCGACACGAAAACACTAAAGGTAATGTTGTTGACCAACGTAGAGTCAATGCTACTCATGAGAGAGCGATCGTCTATATTTATGATCCCGAACTGTATCGTGTCTTCTTTTATACCCTCCAATATGTCGTTCCGGTTGCGAATGATAAAATTGACCTTCATGTTTGGGTGTAACTCGAGCAATTTTCTGCGAACATGACTTATTGCACGCGGTGGAAGAAAACTGTTGTAAGCAATTGTTATCGATTCCAGCTCCCCGTACGACAAACTTAGAGCGAGCATATCAAAAGAACGGGCTTGCTCAATGACTTGTTTGGCATATCTATAAAGAAGCGTCGCATCTTCTGTTGGTTGCGCAGTTCTTCCCACTCGTTCAAAGAGTTCAACCGCCAACTCATCTTCTAAGTTACTGATTACTTGTCCAATTGTCGTTCTGTGCTTGTCGAGCGCTTGCGCTGCTTTACTGAACGATCCCTGTTCGTAGACCGCAACAAAACTCTGTAGCTGTTCAATGCTGAAGTTCATATACGTCTCAATCTAGTTGTTGTGCCGGTGAAGCCTAGCATCTCAATCAAGAGAAGAGATGTATAAACTACCGACAACATTGTAATAGTTTGTTTCAGTATAGGTGTGAGGATTGGGTCCTTCAAACGCGATTAATCGGATTTTTAAATCTGGTTAATAATTCTCCTCGTTGAGACAGCAAGCCCAGAAAATTTAGCACGCAGTTTAGTTATCTTTTTGTGCCTCTGGTATTAATCCGCTCAACCGTTCCCGTGAAAACAAGGAGTTACACACGCAATCTGAATACTGGCGACGGTTTATAGACTTGGACCCGCCGAACTAGGTTATTCACAATGCTAAAGCTTAAAACACTTTCTCGCGCTACTGCGATGTTATTACTGCCTCTTGCTATTACAACAAATGCCTTTGCCGCAGAGCAAGCTTCAACTGTAAATAATAGCGAAGTCGACATTCTAGAGCAGTACGGCGTGCCAAAATATCTACCAAAGCTCGCGATCAGTTCAATGCTTCAAGGCGACCACGTTGTTGAGCATGCACGTAAAACCGAAACACTAGACGGTGTTCGTGTTGATAATGAAGTGTATCTGGTACAGACAACAGATACGAAAGGCAACATCGACCTGCGTATTAAATATGACCCTTCTAAGGTTGATGAGAATACGGATCTTATCGAGAATATTGAGAACATCACTAAGGCTGAGTATAAGTTACGTCAGTACGCGGAGATGTATGATAAAAACTCTGTGGTTGTTACTGAGTTAGATAATGGCGATCTTGAGATCGAGTTTAATTACTCAAAATATACTTTGCCTCAAGATATTGCGTACTTTCGTTTCATGCGAGGCAAACTACTACTTTCTGATGGCCAGCCTGTATCGTTAATTGTGACTAACAACTCGCCTTTTAATCAGGGTGACAATGCGATTGAAACCTACAAGCAGGTTACATTTTTCGACAACCTTCCAAATGGTCGTGTAGTGGTAAATAAAAAGATCATCACTGCTGAAGGCAAGAAAAAGAAGAAAGACTTAAGTCTGGAGATCGAGCTAACACCCGTCGTTTATTACGATGAAGACCTTGGTGCAGTCGTTCAAGACCAGCCTTTGCTTTCAGAAGTGTCTGATCCACGAATGCGTGAGGAATACGTAAAGCTGGACCGCACTTTTCCACTAATGGCTGACATGGTTCGCCGTCAAGGTATTGATGTACCGCTACCGTTTGGTATTTCTGCGTCATATCGACGTCAGGATATGGATTTTAACTTTACTGATTTCAACATTGGCGGTTTGCAACTAGAAGGCATTGTTGATCCAGAGAATACGATTGCTCACGTGACGGCTGAGTCATATACCGTCCGTGGTGATGTGAATATCTTACCTTTCTGGAATGTGTTTGGTTATGTCGGTCAAATTGATGTAGATGCGATTGTAGATGCACAAACACAACCGATTAACATTGGTCCAATTGGATTTGATCCAATCAACTTTAGCGTACCGGTCAAACTTCAGTATGACTTGATTGGTGTTGGTACGACGTTGTCTATGGGGTACAAGCAATTATTCGCCTCTGTTACAGCAACTTACTCGAAGACTCGTCTGAAAGGCTCTACCGCCGATTGGGGTGATGGCATTGTTACAGCACAGCCAATGCTGGGCTACCAATTTGCAGACTGGCGTGCTCAATTTTTTGTAGGTGCGGAATACCAAGCCTTAAAACCGAGTATGACTGGTGATTTGGGACCTGCCCTTGGATTGGATACAAGCATTGAATATGACGTAGGTGTAAACCTAAACAAATGGGCATACATGGTCGGCTTCAACAAGCAGATCGGTAAACACTACAACATGACTTTCCTTTACAACAAAGGTGAGACCCGTGATTCATTCACAGTTAACCTCGGTTACCGTTTCTAATCGAGCTTAGACCAACGTTTATTTAAGAGATATCGCAATGACAACTAAAAAATATTCGATTGTGCTTATAGCACTGGTTTTGAGCGCCTGCTCTTCACAGCATGCTTTAGAAGACCGAGTAACAAAAGAGAATTACACAGAGGTTAACCTTCAGCACTCAGAGCAATTTAAAGGTGAAGAACCTTACCGATTTTGGGGTAACGAAGGCCCAGAGTTTTTATTGGAGAGCAAATACCATCCATCATCAATTACCGTTAGCGGAGAGCGAATGAATATTCTCGCGCTATCAGGCGGTGGTGCTAATGGAGCGTTTGGTGCTGGTGTAATTAATGGCCTTTATGATGCGGGTAAGCTTCCAGATTATTCGATTGTCACCGGCGTTAGTGCTGGTGCGCTTATTGCGCCGTTTGTTTTCACTGGCGGTGAAGATATTCATAAACTTCGTGACGTAATGCTAAGCCTTGATGATCGAGAAGTTTTGGGCAAAAAGAACTTTCTGAATACGATTTTTAAAGATGCCTTTACTAACGGCAAAAGCTTGTTCGAGCTGATGGAAACGACCTACGGCGGAGACATGATAGCAAAGATCGCCGAGCAGCATCGCTTGGGTAAGCGCCTATTCATTGGCACGACTCATTTCGACTCAGGCAAGCAGATTACTTGGAACTTAGGTGAAATTGCTGCAAGTGATTTACCGAACAAAGCGGAGTTAATTCACCAAATCTTGGCAGCTAGTGCTTCGATACCAGGAGTGTTTCCTCCACAGTTCATTAATGTGGAGTACGAAGGCGAAACGCTCGAGGAGTTGCATGTTGATGGTGGTCTAACGTTCCAAATGTTCTTTGATCCATCAAACTTTGACTACGGCCAGTTGAGTGAGGCTATGGGTTTAGAACAGCCACCTCAAGTTCACGTAATTCGAAACGGTACGCTTGAACCAGGTTACAAGCAAGTAAAAGACAAAGGCATGGATCTGTTGTCGCGCAGTATTAGCAACCTGACGCTTCAACAAACGCGTGGAGACATGTATCGCATGCTTTATATGAGTGAGCGCAATGATTATGACATCGCGTTTACCTATGTGGATACATCGTTTAAAGCTCATAAAAAAGGCAAAAAGATGTTTGATGCTGAATACATGAACAACCTTTACAACTATGGCTACCGCAAAGCGCAAGGTGAAACCTTGTGGGTGACTGAAGCACCTTAACGAACACAAAACAATAACAACACTCCACCTTTGGCTCGATTAATACCAAACGGGAACAGTTTGAGCGGTATTAATCGGGTCTTTTTTATTTGGCGATTTTCCCATGATTAAAATCAATACATCTTCTTCGACAGCTGCACTATTTGCATTTTCCATTTTTGCTAGTCCTTTCAGTAGTGCGATGATTGATCCGCAAGACGGATATCTGGATATGGGCGATTACCTGGCGAACAATGCTTATGGTTTTTTGCCTGTTCCCATTGTGATTACCGAACCTGCCATTGGTGTGGGGGGCGGTATGCTTGGTATGTTCCTTCACGAATCAGACGATGAACGCGAAAAGCGCAAGCAGCATGCATTGACATCACTCGATGGGGGTGCACAACTACTGGCTCCAGCGATTACCGTGGCTGGTGGTGCGTATACCGACAATGGTACCTGGATGGCACTCATTGGCCACCGACATACTTGGAATGAAGACAGTATTCGTTATATCGGTGGAGCAGGTTATGGCCATGCCAACATCGATGTCTATAAAAGATTTCAGGGAGATGGTTTACCCGGCTTTATTGACCCTTATTCTGGCACCCTAGGTATGGGAACCGAAAGTGAAGGCTTTTTGATGAAGCAGCGTGTATCGTTTCGAGTTCCAAACAGTGATCTGTTTTTGGGGGTGTCGCAAACCTATTCGAGCTTCAGTACCACCATCGATTCTCTCTCGTTGGATATCAATGATCGTAACCTTGAGATGTCTAATCTCGGAGCAAAATTTGATAGCTCACTATCCGCTCTAGGGTTAGTAGCCGAGTACGACACAAGAAACAATCTGTTTTTCCCAACTAAGGGCTCGTCCGTGGTTGCAGAATATCTGGTATACGATTCTGCTTTAGGCAGCGATTTTGATTACGCGACATTTGAGGTCGATGCCTATCAATATGTGCCAGTAAATAAGCATTTAACCTTGGCGTTTGCCGGTTCATACAGCTCGTTAAACACTGATGAAAGTTACCTACCACCTTTGGCAAAACCTTATATCAATATGCGTGGTGTAGCCGCTTATAAATATCAAGGAGACGAAGTAAGTACATTACAAGCTCAGGCGATGTGGCATTTGAACCATCGTTGGACCATCAACGCATTTTATGGCGTTGGCTCAACAGCAGAAGAACATAATGAACTGTTTGAAGATACGGTCGATGCTTATGGTGTCGGTTTTCGCTACCAGATCGCGAGGCGTTACGGTATCCATGTGGGCGTCGATGTGGCATTTAGTGAAGATCAAGGTACGGCTTACTTTCAAGTTGGCACGGGGTTCTAAACCATGGATATGAATAGCTTCTTAATGACGGCCGCATTAGCGTTTCTGATCATTGGCTGCTGCGTTGCAGTTTCTGTAAGGCTTAATATTGGTTCGGTAGTAGGCTTTATCATTGCGGGTGTGATTCTAGGGCCGAACACACCAGGGCTTGTCGCGTCGAATAATGTCGAAACACTGCAATCGATTGCTGATTTTGGTGTTGTGCTATTCCTGTTTACCTTGGGGCTTGAGATGCGCCCAAAACAACTCTGGAGTATGCGTAAAACGCTGTTGCTTCAGGGTATGGGCCAAGTCGCGCTCACGGGGGCATGCTTTACCATTGTTGCGGTACTTTTTGACGTACCTTGGGAAGTAGGTCTGGTACTAGGTTTGATCCTCGCTCAGTCATCGACCGCGGTAGTGGTGAGTATGCTTGCCGACAAACGGGAATTGGGCACTTCGCATGGGAAGAATATCTTTGCCAACTTAATGGGGCAGGATATGAGTATTGTGCTGGTTATGGGGGTAATTCCCATACTTGCCCATAGCAAAGTCGAAGCTCAGGTGGGGCTTCTCGAAAAAAGCTTAGTGTTTGTAGGCGTCATAACACTGATAGTGTTGTTGGCAAGATTTGTGTTGCCCAAGTTACTCGTATGGAGTGCAAAACTGCGAAGTAAAGAGGCCTTTGTACTCATGCTAGCAAGCGCCATCCTCCTGACAGTTTTGTGTTCACAACAAGCGGGGCTATCTGAAACCTTAGGCGTCTTCTTACTGGGTATGCTGCTCTCTGATTCGGAGTTTAAACACATACTGGAAGAGGTCGTTGCGCCAATAAAAGGCATTTTAATGTCTCTGTTCTTCTTGGCGGTAGGGATGTCGATTGACCCAAATATCATCGCCGGACACCCCATTCTGATCTTGGGACTGCTGGTCGCAACCATCCTAATTAAGTTCTCAGTGTTCTTTTGACTCGCACTCTTGGATCGCAAAGGCAAATTAGTTGCAACCAAAACCGCTTTCGCCCTGGCTCAAGTTGGTGAGTTTGCGTTTGTATTGTTTGGCGTCGCGCAAGCGTTTGAGCTTCTGTCTCCACAGACGGTCTCAATTGGTTTTGTTGTGATTAGTTTAAGTATGATAGCGACACCTTGGTTGTACGAGTTTGGCAAGAAAATCTGTGACGCGCTAATAACCAAGCAAGAGCTACAGAATGAAGATGGTTCACCGAATTGCGAACTTGTTGTCGTTGGTTTAGATGAGGTAGGTAGGCTCGTTTGTATGATGGCTGAAAAAGCGGGTATCAGTTATGTGGGTTATGATTTGGACTATGACCGTGTCAGCCGCGCTAAGTCACTGAATCTCAATGCGCATTTCGGTGATATTTTATCAACCAAGACTCAGCAACTCGCTGGACTGGCTTTAGCAAAAGGGGCGTTTATTTCAGTTACTGAGTCATCTAGGTTAAGAAAGATAGCTAAAGTGTTGTGCAAGTATAAAAATATGGAAGTCTACGCGAGAACAAATTCAAGGTTAGATGAGGTGTTTTTGAGAGATCTTGGCGTCAATCATGCAAGTTCCGTCTATATAGAAAGTACCCTCAGCAAAGGACGTGAATTGTTGAATGATTTTGGCGTAGAGGAGCACAGGGTGACGGAAATTGCGAACGAGTTGCGCACAGAGCTAGTCCATTAATCTCTAATGTGTTCATCGCCAATGATATATTTTCCTGACTAACGTCAAAACTCCTGTAGATAGAAGGAGTTTACCTCCAAAGTACACTAAAAACTGAGAAATCTTATCCTACACTGCTATTAATTTCTTTATTACTAATAGGGATATTATGGAAGCATTCAGTCGATGGTTTGACGATATATCAATAAAGAGAAAAGTGCTGGTGAGTTTTTCAATACCCGTGCTCTTGATGCTCTTAGTATCGGTTTCAGTGTACAAAAACACTCAGTCTATGGTCGAAGATGCTAGTTGGGTAGAGCACACCCACAAAGCTATCGCTAGGGCGCAAGAGCTTTTGACCATGGTTGTTGATATGGAAACGGGTAAGCGCGGCTTTTTGATCACCGGTGATGAGGTGTTTTTGGAGCCGTTTAATTGGTCTCTTCCAATATGGGACGAAAAAATAAGCACTCTTGCACAGCAAGTCAGTGATAACCCACCGCAGGTGGAACTTCTCTGGGAAATTGACGCGCTACACAAGCTTTGGCTACAAGAAGCCGCAACGAAAGAGATTGAACAGAGAAGGCTTGTCAGAGATGGACAAGCAGACATGAGTGTCATTATACAGCTCGTCCAGAAGCAAACGGGTAAGTCGATCATTGACGAGATTAGAAAGAAAGTTGATACCTTTATAAAAGTCGAAGAAGCTCTGATAAGTATCAGAACCGTTAAGTCAGCGGATTCAGCTAGTCAAACGAGCTTGGTATTGATACTCGGAACGGTCGTATCAGCAATTATTTCAGTATTGGTCGCATTTTGGAGTTCCGCTCGTGTCAAGCGACGTGTCGATACGTTACTTCAAGCAACTCACCATGTCGGTATGGGCAAGCTGAGCCTAGGTTTGGAAAAACTGAGTGCGAGTAAGAACTTACACGGTAAGGATGAGTTTTCAAAGTTAACGCTTAGCTTCAAAGAGATGACCTCAAGCCTTGTTGAAAACGATGAGAAGATGCGTCATTACAACCAAAAGCTTAAAGAAGAAACTGAGAGGTCTGAAGCTGCGGCAAAGGCAAAAGGTGAGTTCTTATCGACTATGAGTCATGAAATTCGAACGCCAATGAATGGCGTGATCGGTATGACTAACTTGTTGCTTGATACTCGTTTGGATGAGCAGCAAAGGAAGATGGCCGAGACTACAAAAAATAGTGCGGAATCTCTTCTGTCCATTATCAATGACATTTTAGACTTTTCGAAAATAGAAGCAGGTAAGATCGACCTTGAAGTGATTGATTTTGATCTCGGTGAGGTGGTCGAAGAAGTCGGCGCAATGCTCTATTTTGCCGCCGAGCAAAAAGGCATTCAATTAATATGTCCGGCAACGCCTGTGATGGACCTCTGTTACAAGGGGGACCCAGGGCGTATTCGACAAATTTTAAACAACTTAGTAAACAACGCGATTAAATTTACGGACAAAGGTGAGGTTGCGGTTTATGTGTCCGTGTTAGAAAAGAGACTCACGGATAGTGTTATTAAGTTTGAGATAAAAGATACAGGTATCGGAATCAATGACGAGCAACAGAAAAGACTGTTTGCTCGGTTCGCTCAAGCAGACAGCTCTACTACGCGTAAGTACGGTGGTACGGGTCTTGGTTTATCAATCAGTAAGCGTCTTTCTGAGATTATGGGTGGTAGCATTGGCGTCTCGAGTGTTGAGGGAGAGGGCTCGAACTTTTGGTTTACTATTGTGCTAGAAAACTCGACACAACAATCCATTGTCTATTTGCCAACAGGTGATTTGAAGCAGCAACGTGTACTTGTTGTTGATGACATCAAAACAAATAGAAATCTGATGACTCAAATATTTGAGCGTTGGAAGTTGGACTATGAAGCTGTCGATAGCGGTGAACTGGCTCTGCAAGCGTTGACCCAAGCCAATAATGAGGGTAAGCCGTTTACTATAGCCATAATCGATTATCAGATGCCAAAGATGGATGGTGTCCAACTCGCAAAAGCAATTCAACTGAATGAGTCGATTAAAAATACGAAGCTGATTATGTTCTCGTCTGTAGTCCAGAGAGGGGACGCCAAACTCATGCAGCAAGTTGGCTTTACTGGTTACCTGACCAAGCCTATGCAACAGTCTGATTTGCTGAGTGTTCTCGAAAAAGTGTCTGGCCTTAACTCAGAAAGCCCTAAAGATAGCTTCGTAACAAGGCATACTCCAGCCAAGAAAACGCAATACGATGCCCGAGCGTTAATTGTCGATGATGTGACAACGAATCTAGTTGTTTTGCAATCTCTTCTTAGTAAGTATGGGATTAAAGTCGATAAAGCTAAAAATGGGTTAGAAGCGTTAGCATCACTCCGAACGCACTCTGGTTTTGACCTAGTGTTTATGGATTGCCAAATGCCGGAAATGGACGGCTATGAAGCAACAAAGGAAATTCGAAACACCAACAATGCGAATATTAATCACGATATTCCCGTTATCGCTATGACTGCTAACGCGATTCAAGGAGATCGAGAGAAATGCTTGCAAGCAGGGATGGATGATTATGTGTCCAAACCTGTGAGTGCAAAAGCATTAGGAGACGTACTAGCGAAGTGGTTACCTCACAAGGAAAAGCAAGATACCGCCTCTGATGAAGAAGCGCAGAATCGGGCATAAACTGGGCGCCGCGCCATCATTCTCTAGGTGATGATGGCGTCCTTCAAACGCGATTAACGACAAATTCCACCTGCTTATAAAATGACCGCACTTAACTGAGGGATGGAACAAACAGTCCCTCCGTCGAATGATTCTCAGAATAATATTAAGTAAGGTCAACCATGCGTAAGTCTGTTCGTACTGTTCTATCTCTAGCGATTCCTTTAGCGCTTGCTGCTTGTGGCGGCAGCAATAATTCTACAACCAAACCGAGCGAGCCTAAACCTGTAGAACCCGGTGTAAGCTATCCAGTTGAAACTGAAATTGGTGATGTCACTTTGGTTGCCACTAGTGAGTCTGTTGTTGTACGCGATACTGCGGGTACACAACAAAAGGTCCGAATTGAGAGCTTTAAGGGTATTCCTTATGCAGAAGCGACTCGCTTTAATCACAGTGAAACGGTTGCACTAGAAGATGGTTATGCAACCGAGTTTGGCGCCGTATGTCCGCAAACGGCGTTAACCGAAATTCGCCAATCAGAGGACTGCCTAAATCTAAACATTTGGCGTCCGAGTAATCTAGAGGCCGATCAAGTAGTACCTGTATACGTGTTCATTCATGGTGGTAACTTTGAAAACGGCTCTGGTTCGGATCCTCACATTCACGGTGACAACGTTGTCGCTCAAGGACAACTCGACGGACAGCCTTTTATCGCAGTCACATTTAACTACCGTCTGGGTTTACTTGGCTCGACTTACAAAGATGACAGCAAAGGCGGAAACTTTGGTATTGGTGACCAAAAACGCGCATTAGAGTGGGTTAACAACAATATTGATAAGTTCGGTGGTGATGCTGGTAACGTGACAGTTATGGGGCAGGGCGCGGGCGCTATGTCGATCGGTATCCTACAGCAAGATAGCAGCGACGAGTTTATTGCTGGTGAATATTTCCAGCGCGCGATCATGCAAAGTAATCCATATGGCTTTGAATACAAAAGCAGCAGCAATGCAGAATCCTTCGCGTCTGTCTCTGAGATGGAAAACATGTCGCTGAAAGAAATTATGGACAAGCAACAATCAATGTCTAAGGCAACGTCTAAGATTGTGGACTGGGTAGTCACTAGCGCTGCAACAATAAACCCAATCAGCTCAAACGCGACACCAATAGCGACGTTGATGCCATTTGCGCCTTACATTGAGTACCGTAAAAAACTGATTGGGTCAGACAAAGGTTATCACCTAAAATCTCAACCTTTTGATACTGAACTTACAGTACCAACGGTTGCAGGTTATAACGCTGCGGATGAGAGAGCGTTTGGTTCACTGGCGGACATTACCTTCTTGATTCCTATGGTCGTGGATTTGATCATGAACAATGACCCAGATCTTTTGACTGAAGAAAATGGGGCACAAGCACCCGAAGTCATCGCCACTTGGTTGACAGAAGATGACAATGTTGAGTTGCTGCGAGCTGAGCTAGTGAGCATTGATGGCAATGATGTAAACATCCAGCTAGAGTTGGGTGACATCATCAACCTTCTACCAGAGACCGCTTACGAAGCTGTAAATACACTGTTCTATGGTCTAGGTAATACTGATCAAACAAGCACCTTACTTGGCTTTGAGGATTATGCGGCTAACTCGGAAAAAGAGCTTAGCGGTGCGTTTGATAACATGAAGCAGTTTAACCAAATGACCAGCGATATGATGTTTGCGGGCCCTATTCGAGCTAAAGTCGCGTCAGCTGATGATTCTCAAATTCAAGCGACTATGTATGAGTTTAACTATCGTGGTAGCTTTAACTCAGTACCAAAAGGTAACTTATTTAGTGAGAAAGAAACCGATCTCATTCAAGTAGTGAAATCGTTGAGCTGCAGTTTTGGAACGCCATGTTTTGGCTCAGAGCTTCCTTTCGTTTTTAACAAAGCCGTGCGTTCAGATGGGACAACGTTTAGTGTGTCTAGTCAAGATGAAGCCATGATGAGTAAGATGTCTCGCGTTTGGTTTAGCGATGAGTTGTTCGAAAAAGAACAGTACCAGAAAGGTTCAGATAGCGTTTGGGTTATCGATGGCAATGAGACAGACGGTCCAACTTATGATTGGGACCGAATGACGAAAGTTGGCAAAGATGAATTACTCCAAGATGGTCGTCTACAAGGTCTTGAAACACAGAATCTTATTGGTTACTACTTAGTTGATTAATTCGATATACTAACCACATGATCTTATAGGAAAAGGATGTCCTAATGACCACTCTAATCTGGTGCCTACTCGTCGCCACGATTCTCCCTTACATTGCTAAGATACCCGTAGCCATCGCGATGAATAAAGCTGGTGGCTACGACAACCGTCATCCTAGAACTCAGCAAGCAGGCCTCACCGGTTTTGGCGCGAGGGCATTAGCTGCACATCAAAATGCGTTTGAATCGCTGATTGTATTTGCACCAGCAGTTCTGGTTGCTCTGGTTACTGAATCGACATCTGAGACGATACAATATCTCGCCCTAGCTCACATTGGGGCGCGAGTTGTCTACCATGTTTTGTATTTGCTGGATGTCGATAAGTTGCGTTCTGTGTCCTGGACGGTTGCTATAGGTTGTTCATTTGCGATTATATGGCACTCTATGCCAATGTAATCTGTGAGTTTTGAGTATTAGAAAATGCCGATGTTTTCCTGTGAAGACTATGAAGAAGCAATGATCAATTTTATTGCTAAAGAAATGAATCAAGATCTAGCCCACGACATGAATCATGTGTTTCGTGTAGTAAAGACCGCCAAACAGTTGTGCAAGACAGAAGGGGCGATGCTAGAGGTTGTATTACCCGCTGCTTATCTTCATGATTGTTTCTCATTTCCTAAAAATCACCCAGAGCGCTCTAAGAGCTCGACTATCGCTGCGGACAAAGCACTGAGCTTTCTTGAGGGACTGTGCTATCCGTCTGAATATTTCGATGCAATACACCACAGTATCCTAGCGCATAGTTACAGCGCTAATATTACTCCCAAAACACTCGAAGCTAAGGTAGTACAAGATGCCGACAGGCTTGATGCTCTTGGTGCGATCGGTATAGCAAGGTGTCTGCAGGTAAGTACCCAATTAGGTGTAACCCTATACAGTGCTGAAGACCCATTTTGTGAAAAGCGCCACCCAGAAGATCAGAAATACTCCATAGACCATTACCATACCAAACTCTTCCGACTGCCTGGCATGATGCAAACCGCTTCTGCAAGAGAAGAAGCTGAGAGGAGAGTAGAGTATATGCGTTCGTTTTTGGCTCAATTGAGACATGAAATATTGTTATGATTAACTGGCCCTGCCTCCTTAAACTCGAAGGCGACGATGAACTGCTTTACATCGCGTCGGAAGCCTCTTTAACTGACGAACTTAATTCACTTATTTACAGTGATGAAGACATCTTGGTTGACTCTAACGGACAAGTGTATAGGGTAACGACAGATTCTAGAGGCATAGTGGTACTTGAGTATAAACATGAGACTCTCAGTCTTGAAGATGTCACTTTACTTGTTCAAGCTCATGAATTTTCATTGGCACAAGTATGCCTTACTAAAATTCAGTTCAACTCGATAGCTGAAGCGATACACGCTTTGTATTCTGCTCAATAAAAGGACTAGATGGGAAACGGTTTTGGTCGATATAAAAGTTGTTTGTCTGTTTATGGCGACCGCTGTGGCAGAGATTTTAGGCTGCTATTTGCCTTATTTGTGGCTTAGAGAAGGAAAGTCGATCTGGTTGTTAGTACCAGCAGCGTTCTTTCTTGGTTTATTCGCGTGGCTACTTTCGTTACACCCTACAGCAGCAGGTAGAGTTTATGCGGCTTACGGCGGGGTATACATATTTGTCGCTATCCTTTGGCTCTGGCTAGTTGATGGTATTAAACCAACAACGTGGGATATTGTAGGCACCTTAGTTGCGTTGCTCGGTATGGCTATAATTATGTTTGCACCCAGAGGCGCCTGACGGATCAATTAACCAGAGGTCGATGGATGCTTAATCTGATACACTGCGCGCGTTGAACAAACTTTAGGTATAAGACATGAGTCAAGAGCAACCAAACAATCCACTACACGGCCTGACATTAGAAAAAATCCTAGTACGCCTTCAAGAGCACTATGGTTGGGAAGGCTTAGACGCGGAAATTCAGATTAATTGCTTTTACAACAACCCCTCTATCAAATCTTCTCTTAAATTTTTGCGCCGCACTCAGTGGGCGAGAGACAAGGTAGAGGCTCTCTATATCGATACCTTCTGTCGATGATTCAATCATTGCTCAGCCAATGCGGTACGAGTAGACTGTCTAAAAAATCAATGTGTTAATGGAGTGCGTGTTGAAAGTATATCTATCAGGTGAAATACATACCGATTGGCGAGAGCAGATCATCGAGGGCTGCAAAGCCAAGGGTCTTGATATCAGTTTTACATCTGCCAATACTGATCACGAATCAAGCGACGCTGCGGGCGATGGTTTAGGCGCTGAGTCTCAACAGTTTTGGCGAGACCACAAATCCGCAAAAGTAAACGCGATTAGAATTCAAACAGCTATCAAAGCATGTGACGTAGCGATCATTCGTTTTGGCGACAAATACAAGCAGTGGAATGCGGCTTTTGATGCTGGGTACTGCGCAGCACTGGGCAAGCCTTACATCACTCTACATGATGAAAATTTAGTGCATGCGCTGAAAGAGGTCGATGGCGCTGCACAAGCATGGGCGACGACACCGGAACAAGTTGTTGATTTGTTGGCCTACGTTATTTCTTAATTCCGTTAAACATATCTATAGCAAGAGCAAGTCTGTATATGCAGTACAAAGTAGTAAAGGATTACACCGATATTCCCGAACATCCGATCATCGTTACACAAGGTGAGCAACTCACAGTCGTTGAAGAATCTGATCCGCAAGGCGATTGGCCAAACTGGGTTCTTTGTCGCGGTTGCGGTAAGAAAGGATGGGTGCCTAAGCAGATACTAACGATAAAGAGTGACGCAGCAATAGTTCAAAGTGACTACCGCGCTGTAGAGCACTCATTGTTGGTAGGTGAGATATTGGTTGCAGAGTTTGAGCTTAATGGGTGGATTTGGTGCGAAAAATCAAGCGACAAAGGTGTTATGGGTTGGTCACCTCTAAACCACCTTGTGCGAGTTTGATTATTTGTTTTCACTGACTTGAGGTATACCCTATGTTTCGTGAAATGACCCGAGACGATTTTGTCGCATTTTGGCCTACGTTTTCAAAAGTCATCGAGGGTCAGGAGACTTATGCTTTTGATCCAAACATGACACTAGAGCAGTCGTTTGATGTTTGGTGCAATCTACCACTCAAAACATTCGTTTATGTAAAAGACAGAGAGATACTAGGCTCGTTTTACATCAAAGCAAATGCAGCAGGACCAAGCCGCCATATTTGCAATTGCGGATACATGGTACCTGAGAGAGCCAGAGGGAAGGGGATTGCACGTTTAATGTGCGAGTACTCGCAACAGATTGCTATAGAACTGGGGTTTGAAGCGATGCAGTTTAACAGTGTGGTATCGACAAATACTATCGCAGTGGCGCTTTGGAAAAGCCTTGGCTTTGAGATCGTAGGGACGATTCCTAGAGCCTATAATCACAGCCGCCTGGGTTATGTTGATAGTTTCGTGATGTATAAAGGGCTAGTGGGAGAGTAGAAAAAAATTGGGAATCCCTTCCCAAAGCAGGGTTGCCCCATACGCCATGTTAATCCTTTTGAGTTCAATTACAGTACCAAGGAGCATTACGCCTTGACGGAGAGATAATATCTTTTTGAGCTGAATCTCCACAATCGCGTTTGAAGGATCCAATCCTACAAGAACCGATTCAGTTTAGTACGTAGTATCCACGGCCTTGCATGCAGTGACGGACAACTTGGTCTTTCTGCACCTGATATTCTTCTGCTTGATGTCTCTTTTCCGCACCGTGTTTTAGTGCGCCACCAATCAAGCCAATTCCGGCACCTACTTGAGCACTCTTAGTACCGCTTCCACCTGAAATCGCACCGCCAGCCGCACCCAATGCCGCACCTTTTGCCGTTGAACCCAACATGTCTGAGCCTAATGAGCTAGACTGCCCACTCTCGACATTTTGACTGTATTGCTGACACTCGTACATATCAGCGTGGTACTGCTCTTGGTCCACATTTTTAGTATCAATGATGATATTGGCACTAGTGGCACTGCTCAAGCAAAGCAATGTCGCTGCAATAATAGTTTTCTTCATGAGTTTTTCCTTACGCTAGTTGAGTTGCACAGAAGCGATCTTTCGGATCGACAAGGCTCTGTTGAGCAGCCACAGTTTGAAGTTCCCACTCATCACGTCTGTGGGTCTCGCGTAGCACGCCATAACAAGCGTTGTTTGCATGTTCAAACGCTTTAACTGGCGTAAGTTCGCTGAGAAGGCCTGCCGTAAATAGCGCTGAAATTAAGTCGCCAACACCAACAGGCTCTCGCTCACAATCTAGGAATGGACGCTGAACCATATAGCAATGGCCCTCAGTCGCTAGCATCATGGTGAAGATGTTGTTTGATATACCGTGCAAATGTTTTACCAACACAACCTTCGGCCCCATTGTCAGTGCTTTTTTACAGGCTTTTACTGCGTCTTCGAGAGAGGTTATCTCGATCCCAGTGAATTGAGTAAGCTCAAATTGATTTGGAATAATCACATCTGCTGCGGGCATAAGATGAGTAATCAGCTCATCCGTTATTTCAGGGTCTAGGATGCAGCCTTTCTCAGAGTCACCCATGACTGGATCGCACACATAGAGTGCCTTTGGGTTTTCTGTTTTTACTTTGTTCACGAGCTTTAGTACTTCGTGCGCTTGTGCTGCGCTACCCATGTACCCAGATAGAATTGCTTCACAGTCTTTTAGAGCACCAATTTTATTTAGGCCAAGCGTAAGTTCCCCGATGATACTCGGATGAAATGCGTATCCAGTCCAGCCTTGTTGGTATTGTGTATGATTTGAGAACTGAACCGTGTGGATTGGCCATACTTCAAAGCCAAGTCTTTGTAGTGGGAATACAGCAGAGCTGTTTCCAGCACGTCCATAAACGACGTGTGATTGAATAGAAATAATACCTTTCATAGCGTACTTCTTCTTTTAATCGAAAAGCCAACTGAGTGCTTTTCATGTAAAGGGAAAAATTAAGCCTCGCAGAGCGAGGCTTAAGGCTGTTTATTGAGCCATGAACTCTTGGAAGTACTCATCAAGTACACGGCGAGTTTCGCGGCCAATCAACTCATACTCGTGGTGAGTTAGGTTAGCAAGTGATACACGTACTGATGCGTGTACCACATCGAAGCCTTTACCTGGAAGCAAGATAACACCGGTTTTGTGAGCAAGGCGGAACAAGAAGTCTTTACCTTTGTTGCTCGCTTTGAACCACTCTACGAACTCGTCGCCGTAAAGCTTGCCACCTAGGGTGTCTAGCTCAAGTAGGGTGTAGTAATCCACACGGTCTTTGTCTTCTTCGACAGTAATGCCCATGTTTTCATAAAGCGTGTTGAAGCGCTCACGGATGATGCGTTTACAAGCGTCTTTGTACTTGTCTTCTAGGTCCATTAGGCAGTTTAGAGAGAACATTGCCATTTGAACTTGTTGTGGTAGTGATAGACCCGCAGTGTGGTTTAGTGCTACGGCACGGCTGTCTGCAACGATGCGGTCGATGAACTTAATGTCGCGCGGTGTTGGAGTCAGTGTTTTGTAACGGTCATCAAGCTCAAGCTGCTGTGCTTCTGGTAGTGCACGCATCGCATCATCAAACACGTTGTTGTCTTGAATCGCGATAGTGCCTAGACGCCAGCCTGTTGCACCGAAGTATTTTGAGAATGAGTACACACATAGCGTGTTGTATGGCAGTTTTGCAAACAGTGATACAAAGTTATCTGCGAATGTGCCGTACACGTCATCTGTAATGATGAATAGGTCTTTACGCTTTTCTTCAACAAATGAAGTTAGGCGGTCTAGCGTGTCGTCAGAGAATTTCACAGACGCTGGGTTAGCAGGGTTTACCACACAAAGTAGTTTGATTTGCTCGTCTGCTAGCTTTTCAATCTCAGATTGAGGAAGCTGCCATGTTTTCTCGTCTAGACGGATTTCTACGATTTCCAGTTCGTACTCAGAGAGCTCTGGGATTTCTAGGTACGGAGTGAAGATTGGTGTAGTCAGTGCAACCTTGTCACCTTTTTTCAACAGACCATTGTGAAACATGGTTTGGAAAGTGTAGGTCATTGACGCCGTGCCGCCTTCAGTAGCGAATAGGTCAAAGTTAGTTGTGGTTGGCATAGGGCCGTACATCTCTTCTGCGATGTATTGCTTAACCACTTTTTCAATGTTCACAAGCATGCGAGGAGGAACAGGGTAGTTACAGCCAAGGAATGCTAGAACGAGTTCATTTAGGAACTCTTGCTTGTCGATACCTAGACGGTCTTTCGCGTAGCTGAGTGCTTTTTCTAGGAAACGAACGCCTTCAGAGTCACCCGCTTTACATACGAACGTATCGAAACGCTCAACGATGCCTTTACCATCTGGGATGCCACCGAAGCCCGCATCTAGGTAAGCGTAGTTACGCTCAGCTTCTTGCATTGCGAAGTCACCTAAGCGAAGGAAAGCGTGACGAGGTAGCGTGGCTAGGAAGTTAGGGTTACCACGGCCAGCATCCATCAGCATGCGGTCTGGAGTCGTTTTAGCCACTTCGATAAGTTTGTCTTTAAGTTCAAATGGGCTTAGGTTTTCGAATTGTGAGAAGTCGATGTTAGACATAATAAATTACCTTAAATTTTTTGATTCATTAGCAAACGAATAGGTTCGTTTGACCGAAATTTGTTTGAAAAGGCGGAAGAGAACTTTCCCGCTCATTTCGATTATTGCGTTACATTGGGACGTTGGTTGTAATGATGCCAACGATGATTGGTCCCCATAGTGTGAGCAGTACGTTTGCTACTGCGTAAGTCACGGTGAAGGCGAATACTGGAGATGAGTTACCTGCTTTCTCTAGTAGCGCAGCAAATGCTGGGTTTGCGCTTCGACCACCACTTACGGCTGCTAGGCCTTCAATTGGGTTGCGAATTTTCAATACGTAGTAAGACACGAAGAAACCGATGAACTGAGGAATCAATGTCACACCAAATCCTAGGAATAGAAGTGACAAGCCGTGTTCTTGGATTGTGCTTACTGCTTGTGGACCTGCTTCTAGACCTACGATGCCGACGAAGATAGCCAGACCGAAGTCACGAAGGAAGTTAGATGCACCTACTGGGAACGAAGCCACACTTGGTTTTTTGCTGCGTAGCCAGCCCATCATTAGACCAGAGATCAAACAGCCAGCACCTGAGCCGATAGTGACCGGAATGCCTGCAATCTTGAAGCTGATCATGCCGATAAGAACACCGAGTGCCATACCAAGTCCGAACATGACGTAGTCAGTCACAACGCTTGAGCCAAGGCGTTTACCAATGTTGCTTTCAACTTTGTTGATGTCTGTTGGTTTACCTGTCAACTGAATGATGTCGTTTTTCTGAACAACAAGGTTTTCAGTCACGTCAATAGAGTTGCCGCCACGGATGTAGTCTGTAACGTAAACACCGCGAAGAGCGTCTGCATTTGACTCTTGTTTAACCTGTTTAAGCGTTTTACCAATAAGCTTTTTGTCTGTTGCAATTAGTTGACGGTTTTCTTCAATAAGAGTGAATTTTTCGTCTAGGTCGACAACTTCTTGGCCCAGGTGTTTCGCGAACTTGTTCACTGCTTTACGACGACCAGTGACAACAATAACGTCACCTTCATTGATAGCTGTGAATTTCTCTAGTTCAATCTCTTTACCGTCACGTTCGATAACTTCAATCGCAACGTCTACAAGCTTTTCGTTTACTTGAGCGATGGTTTTGCCATATACGCTGCAAGAGTTAGTCACTTGGAATGCACGAGACTCTAGTTGTGAAATCGCGTTAAACTCACCTGGGTTGAGCTCAGGTTTACCGCCAGACATCTTCTCAGCAAGCTTGATAGCTTCACCGCGGATGTCCCATTTCATCATTGTTGGGATAATCCAAGTCACCATTAGGATTGGACCTAGAGAACCGAAGATGTATGTTACCGCGTAACCTACTGCAACGTTGGTTTGCATGATGTGCTTCGCTTCTTCAGTCACACCAGCTAACTTGCTGATTGCGTCACCAGCGGTACCGATGATTGCTGACTGAGTTAGACCACCCGCTGCAAGACCTGCTGCTGTACCACGGTCAAGGTCGAAGAACCACGCTGCCGCCAGAACACATAGAAGGCCTGAGACCGTCATTACAACAGCCGACATCAAAATGTTGATGGTTCTGAAGTTCAGTGCGCTAAAGAATTGCGGACCGCCTTGGAAACCTACGGCATAAATAAATAGTGCAAAGAAAATACTCTTAACACCTGGGTCGATATGAACACCAAATTGACCAATTAATACGCCCATTAATAGTGTGCCTGCGACACCACCAAGAACAAAGCGACCAATTGTTATTTTACCCACTAAATAACCTAGTGATAGGGTAATGAATAATGCAATAAATGGTGAGCTTTGAATTAAAGTATGAACAAAGTCCATAATATAGCTCCAGTTGAGTTTACATAATTAATTAAGAGTCTTCCGTGAAAGCTGAGTTGCAATCTTTGCTAATCAAGCATCATTGTTGTCTTGATGCGGTAATAATAAGTTGATTCGTCAGATTTAATAAATCACGTTTGTAGGATGAAGTCATCGTCAGTAGAGTTATAGTGGTTTTTTAATGATCTATTTTTCCTAAGTCGTTGATTTTGTGTTGTTAAATTGACCACCTGACAGTGGGGTTGATTCTTGATAAATATAAATTTTATTTAAAAAGCTAGTACGTGTTGTTTGTGTAGGGAATAATCCAAGTGTATGTGTGCTAGCTGGATGTGAGTAGGCTATATATTATTAATGCGCTAGAAATAAAATCGCCTCGCTAAATAGCGAGGCGTTTTCTGTTGGGTTAAATTAGTTTGCAATAAACTCTGCATAGTACTCATCAAGTACGCGGCGAGTTTCGCGGCCAATCAACTCATACTCGTGGTGAGTTAGGTTAGCGAGTGATACACGTACTGATGCGTGTACCACATCGAAGCCTTTACCAGGAAGCAAGATGACACCGGTTTCGTGAGCAAGGCGGAACAAGAAGTCTTTACCTATGTTGCTTGCTTTGAACCACTCCACGAATTCGTCGCCGTACAGCTTGCCACCTAGGGTGTCTAGCTCAAGTAGGGTGTAGTAATCCACACGGTCTTTGTCTTCTTCGACAGTAATGCCCATGTTTTCATAAAGCGTGTTGAAGCGCTCACGGATGATGCGTTTACAAGCGTCTTTGTACTTGTCTTCTAGGTCCATTAGGCAGTTTAGAGAGAACATTGCCATTTGAACTTGTTGTGGTAGTGATAGACCCGCAGTGTGGTTTAGTGCTACGGCACGGCTGTCTGCAACGATGCGGTCGATGAACTTAATGTCGCGCGGTGTTGGAGTCAGTGTTTTGTAACGGTCATCAAGCTCAAGCTGCTGTGCTTCTGGTAGTGCACGCATCGCATCATCAAACACGTTGTTGTCTTGAATTGCGATAGTGCCTAGACGCCAGCCTGTTGCACCGAAGTATTTTGAAAATGAGTACACACAAAGTGTGTTGTATGGCAGTTTTGCAAATAGCGATACAAAGTTATCTGCGAATGTGCCGTACACGTCATCAGTAATGATGAATAGGTCTTTACGCTTTTCTTCAACAAATGAAGTTAGGCGGTCTAGCGTGTCGTCAGAGAATTTCACAGACGCTGGGTTAGCAGGGTTTACCACACAAAGTAGTTTGATTTGTTCGTCAGCTAGTTTTTCAATCTCAGATTGAGGAAGCTGCCATGTTTTCTCGTCTAGACGGATTTCTACGATTTCCAGTTCGTACTCAGAAAGCTCTGGGATTTCTAGGTACGGAGTGAAGATAGGTGTAGTCAGTGCAACCTTGTCACCTTTTTTCAACAGACCATTGTGGAACATGGTTTGGAAGGTGTAGGTCATTGACGCCGTGCCGCCTTCAGTAGCGAATAGGTCAAAGTTAGTTGTTGTTGGCATAGGGCCGTACATCTCTTCTGCGATGTATTGCTTAACCACTTTTTCAATGTTCACAAGCATGCGAGGAGGAACAGGGTAGTTACAACCTAGGAACGCTAGTACCAGCTCGTTTAGGAACTCTTGCTTGTCGATACCTAGACGGTCTTTCGCGTAGCTGAGTGCTTTTTCTAGGAAACGAACGCCTTCAGAGTCACCCGCTTTACCTACGAACGTATCGAAACGCTCAACGATGCCTTTACCATCTGGGATGCCACCGAAGCCCGCATCTAGGTAAGCGTAGTTACGCTCAGCTTCTTGCATTGCGAAGTCACCTAAGCGAAGGAAAGCGTGACGAGGTAGCGTAGCTAGGAAGTTAGGGTTACCACGGCCAGCATCCATCAGCATGCGGTCTGGAGTCGTTTTTGCCACTTCGATAAGTTTGTCTTTAAGTTCAAATGGGCTTAGGTTTTCGAATTGTGAGAAGTCGATGGTAGACATAGTAAATAACCTTTAATTCAGTCTGTACGTAGATAGTTAATCTTGATGATGGTGGTAATTTTTTACTCACCATTCTCTGTTACATTCCTATGCGGGTAACGAGTACCTTGTCCTGATGAGAAAATGTTAAGGTAAGAGTGAGAAATGAATAAATCGCTTTTGTAGGGTGAGTCCATCGGGTACGTGAAAATGCAAAAAAAAGCTGCCATGTGGCAGCTTCTCAATATTAATCGATATGTATTAGGTCTATATAAAACTTAGCGAGTGCTAAAGATAGAAAAACAAAAATCACCATGATGAGCGGCGTTTGTATATCGAAGCTTGGCGTCAAATGCAGTGGTCCGTTGGTAAGAACAACAAGCATCTGTGGTCCTATCATTTTTTGCAGAGGTTGTTTAAAGAAGTCACAACCAATTGACATAACCATCAAGTTAGCAAAATAGAAAATGGCTATCTGCCATGCTTCCGTGAGTGAAGGTAGAATCAACACAAACTGAAGCAAGACGAAAGTTGCAAAAATAATGAATCCTAAAATGACATTATTAATATAGGCTTTCGGCATCGAGGTCATCGCATTAGCCATGACGCAGGCAAGCATCGGGAAGATAGTTCCCCCGGGAATTGCCAAATATATCCATAGCAGAAACGCCGAGATGATCACGCAAACATTTTGAGCGACGACCACTAACCTTTGCTGATAGTTAGTGAATAACGTTAGACTGCGTTTAGTCTCTTTATAAAGAGTTTCGTCATCCCATGTAGAGTCTAGCAATAAAGTGTGCAAATCATCGCGACTTAGTTCATCAATACTGTTTTTGTTGACAGTATTACCCAGCTCAGCGCATCGATGGCTGTGCCAATCTAAGTCAAACAACTCTGGTTGTTCTAATCTATCTGCCGACTCGATAAAAGACGCTAATACGATGCGATATTTATCGATGTTGCTTTTCAGGTCGTAACTCCCGTGGAGTGGCAGGGCAAGCAGCGATTTTGCTCGTTCAATGTCCGCTCTAAGAGAATTGAGTTCGAGTTTCTTACTGTGGTCAAATCGATAGTCGACGATAATTTTTCGGTATTGTTTTACCAAAGTGGCAAACTGCTCGAAAATTAAGTCTTCCGTTTTTTCTGGCCATAGAAAGCTATAGACAAAGGTGAACACCAATACACCGAGAATCGTCTCTTGTACTCGGGTAATTGCCATATTGAATGTCGTAACATTGTCAAAGTTGCCGACAAAAGCAATCAGAGTACATACGACGAATGCCATTTTGAATAGGTAACCGTGATGAAGACAACCACCTAAATAGATCAGGATCGCGGCGACTGTTACAAAGGCTGTGACAAAGAGGGCTGGGTCTTGAGGAAACAAAGACACCAATATGAACGCTAGAATGGCACCAATACCAGCCCCTAGAATACGTTCTCGACCCGTTTTCAAGGAGTGGCCAAAGGACTCGTGGGTAGACAGAATGATAACGGTGGTCGCAGCCCAGTAGGGTTTTTCCCATCCAAACGATAACGCTAGCAAGAGAGCTAGCGGTACCGAAATAGCCAGTTTTAGAGCATTATGTATATCAATCTTCATGTTCTACTCAGCCTGTTGATGTTTACTCACTAAAACAGATGCCGTTGCGCCGACGATGAGTTGGATATCTTCTGGTGGCTTATCTAGTTTGATTTGCACCGGGATACGCTGCGCTAAACGGATCCATTGGAAGTTTGGGTTTACATTTGGCAAAAGAAACGAGCCAGTGCTGCCATCGGCTTTGGAAATACCATATCCCATGCTTCTTACATGACCCGCCAACGGGCGATTAGGGTGAGACATAAGCGTGACTTGAGCCAGTGAACCAGTACGAATGTGGCGAAGATCGGTCTCTTCAAAAAAGCCTTCTACCCAAAAGCTGTCGTCATCAATTAACGCGACAACCGGTTGGTTGGCTACCACCTGAGAACCTTCTTGAAGGTTTAAGTTAGTGATGTAACCGTCAGTGGGAGCAGTCACCGTTGTGAACTCAAGATTCAATGACGCTGACTCGTATCCAGCTTCAGCCGCTTTTACATTTGCGCGAGAAGTCTGCACGTCGTTGGCGAGGTTGTTGAGAGTCAAAACAGGTACTGCGCCAGGTTTGCGACGTTCAAGTTCTGCAGAACGCTTTTCTTCGTTAACAGCGCGTTCAAGAAGCGCTTTAGCTTGAAGTAGGTTCGCGTATGCTTGATCTTTTGCTGCCTCAAATGTGCTTGGGTCGATTTTAAACAGCAAGTCACCTTTTTTGATGTGACTGTTGTCTTCAACATTGAGCTCGATAACAGGTCCTGTGACGCGTGGTGTAATCTGAATAATATCAGCGCGAACCTGACCATCCCGTGTCCATGGGTTCTCGATGTAACTTGCGTAGTTGTCATAGGTGAAATAACCAGCAATGGCTAAAACAGCAATAGTAGTGATGAGTTTCTTTAACACGGGAAAACCTTTCTTTGAATTACGACCAAACGATATATTTGTTGAGCAGAACCACGTAAACGGCTGCAATAGCAATTTCGACCAACGCATAGCCTGCGAAGTATCGGTGCCATTTTCTGCGCACGATGAACTTACTTGTTATTAGGGCTAGTAAATAACCGCATGCGCAGGTGAGCAGAAGAGGGGGGAAATAAATCCCGGCAAACTCAAGCTCGTGGGGCATGCTGAACGACAGTTCATTCATAGTGTGATTCGCCTTTTTCAAATAGTAATTTCGTATCAGAAAAGGAAACGGAGAAGGAGCTGATACGTTGATGAAGTAAAGGTTAAATGGGAAGTGTCTTTTCAATAAATCGGTTATGTAGGATCGTACCCTCTGTTTTAGCTAACACTCTGTTCAACAAAGGATAGTTTGAGACGAATAAGTTGAAATTTTCGCGGGAACTGAATAGTGTTGATAACAGGGCATTAACAAAGGACGGTTGAGATGAACATTGGAATTTATATCTACAAAGACGTCGAGGTATTGGATTTCGCAGGTCCGTTCGAGGTGTTTTCTACGGCAAATCGATTTTTGCCTGATGAAGATAAGTGGAATGTGAGTTTACTGTCTAGCAGTCATGGTGACGTAAGTGCCCGTGGAGGTTTTAATGTTCAGTCGGATTACTCAATCCTCAGCCACCCAAAGTTGGATGTGGTAGTCATCCCCGGCGGTATACATGAGCCAGAGATGACCAATGTGAAATCTATGGACTGGATCGCGAAAGTTTCCAAAGAGGCCGATCTAGTCTCTTCAGTGTGTACAGGCGCCTTTTTGCTGGCTCAAGCAGGGGTTATTACCGATCAAACTGTCACCACCCATTGGGAGGATCAAGGTGATTTGAAAGCAAAATTTCCTAACTTAACGGTTAAACCCGACGTTCGTTGGGTTGATCTCGGTCGCTTAGTAACATCTGGCGGAATATCAGCCGGTATAGATATGAGTTTGAGGCTCGTGGAAAAACTAAAAGGTAGGGAAATAGCACTAAAAACGGCAAAACAGATGGAGTTTGATTGGAATGAGAACGGGGTTATTTTATGACTTTAGTTATCAGAAAAGTTGAGATTCCCGTTACCGAGGAGTTAGTTAACCTCTCTGTTGACGAAAGCCAACTCCCTTTTGTCGGCATTACTTCAGAAATTGTCTACGCGAGCTTATCTAAACCCTCAGAGACACAATGGGTCATCTATTCCAATGAAATAGCTGTAGGTTTCTTTTTACTCGACCAAGATTATGCCAACACGATGAAGGATGCGCCCGCTGGTGCGGTCGGCTTACGTGCATACTTTATAGACCAACGCTATCAGGGGCTTGGCCTTGCGAAGTCGTCACTGAGTTTAATTACTGAGGAGTTCGATTCTTGGCTTAGCATAGCCCCGTGTGACCTGTATTTAACAGTAAATTGCAAGAACACGATTGCCTATCAGCTGTACCAAAAGGTAGGTTTTGTGGACACAGGAGAACTGTATTTAGGCGGTGCGGCTGGTCCGCAGCACATTATGTGCTTCAAATCAAAGAAACCACGCTAGATAGGACTATGATGCACGCTTCGTCTTTGACGCTGTGAACTATTTTGTCGTCGTTAACCTGCTTTTTTGTCGTGAGGTACTCACTTGATTTCTAAATTGCCACGTTGGATTGAATCTGGAGCCTTTATTCTTGCGCTGCTAGCAGGGACGGTAAACGCGGTAGGATTGATGGGATTTCAGCATCAAGCGATCTCTCATCTATCGGGGACGGCGACACTGCTAGGTACGCAGCTTTTTAATGATTGGTCAGCGGCAGGGTATTTGTTTGCGATCGTCTTAAGCTTTTTAGCTGGTTCCGCTATCTCCGGTCTTTTCATTTCTAATGTATCGCTAAAGCTTGGCCGTCAATACGAATGGCTACTTTGTATCGAAAGCTTGTTTTTATTTATTGCTGCCTATTTTCTCTTCCAAGGTTCGCACATGGGAACCTATTTCGCTTCGGCTGCATGTGGACTACAAAATGCACTTGCGACAACTTTCAGCGGCGCAGTTGTCAGGACGACCCATGTAACTGGGATCGTGACTGACTTGGGCATCATGATTGGTTCTTCACTGCGTGGTGAACCCTTCGATAAACGAAAAGCGAAATTGTTTGTGACCATCGTTTTTGGTTTTGTTTTAGGGGGCATCGCAGGGGCTATGTTGTTCTATAAGCTGGCTTTTCTTTCACTTGCTGTACCTGCAACGGCTTGTATACTACTGGCTATCGTGTACCGAATTTACCGTAAGCGGATTGCTTACACGAACAGAGCGAATTAAGGAAAGAGAATGGCGCTTGAACAATGGATTGTCGATGCTTTTACCGATATACCTTTTCGAGGTAACAGTGCTGCTGTCGTGATTGTAGACAACTACGATGACGTGCAGTGGATGCAAAACGTCGCGATTGAAAATAATCTCTCAGAGACCGCATTCCTAAGAAAGTGTGCTGACAATCATTACTTTATTCGTTGGTTTTCGCCGATAACCGAAATTGATTTTTGTGGTCATGCAACCTTGGCTTCGTCTCATGTTTTGTTCGAGCAACTTGGACTAACTGGCGAGATCAAATTCTCGACGCAATCGGTAGGGGATTTACTGGTATCCAAAGATGAAAGTGGAAGGGTAGAAATGAGCTTCCCTATTCGTAAACCACTTAATGTTACTGATATTCCCCAGCAGTTACTCAATGGATTATCGATCACACCGAAACAGGTTTTGCGTAGCGAACAAGCCTATTTTGCCATTTATGACGATGCGAAACACGTTACTGAATTGGTCACAAACAATGCGGCACTAAAAGAACTTTCCCCTTATGATGTGGTTGCTACGGCGCCAAGTAATGTTTCGGAGTATGACTTTGTCTCTCGTTATTTTTGGCCAGCGAATGGTGGAGATGAAGACCCCGTTACGGGTTCAATTCATGCTGGACTCATGCCTTATTGGTCAGAGCGACTTGGTAAACTCAATTTGACGGCCTTTCAGGCGTCAAAGCGCACAGGTGTTTTATACGGTTTACTAAAAAATGACAGAGTTTTGATATCAGGTGATGCCGTATTATTTGCTAAGTCACTACTATTTGTTTAGTGTGGCGAGCAAAACATAGTCAGGACAATAACAGCGCGTTAGAACCTGCATAGATGAGTAGAAGAGTCATTAAATGAAGCTTTCAAAACGAGAGAGTCGCGTAGTCAATAATGCTATTGATACGTGGCTGGAAGAGGGGGTCATCGATCAAGAAGACCACAATAAGCTCAAAGGCAGCTATGATGTCGCGACGATAGATTGGTCGCTCATTGCGAAATACTCTTTTTGGGTAGCAGTACTGTGTATTGTGCTCAGTGTGCTGTCAGTACTTCTTGATAAATGGCTGATCGAACTCATCCAAAACATTTTCAGCGCTCCAGACATCGCCAAAAGTGTCTTTTTTGCCATTGTGTCTGCGGCGTTTTACCTTTTTGGAGTGAGAAGAAAAAAACAATCACCGGACAAAACCTTTAGTAACGAGGCGTTTTTTGTACTCGGGATTGTCAGCACGGCTATATCGATCTATTTCATTGGACAAGTCATAGAAACAGACAGCCTTTCTAAGCTTATTCTACTTGCTTCTATTGTTTATGGGTTGTTGGGGCTCTGGATTCCTTCACTCTTGGTTTGGGTTTGCTCGCTGTTTAGTTTGGGAACCTGGTTTGGTTTCGAAACCTATCAATGGAGTGACAACGGCTATTTTCTTGCGATGAGCATGCCTTTACGATTTGTCGTATTTAGCGCTTTCCTTATTGCTTTGGGAATGTTCGCACAGACCCGATTCAAGTCGAAAGAAGATTTTGCTCTAACCACTCGAGCGTTTGGCTTGATCCTATTTTTCTTGTCGCTTTGGGTTGTTTCCATCTTTGGCAATTACGCAGATTTCGCAGATTGGGGAGATGTAAGCCAGTTCTCATTGATACATTGGTCTCTGCTGTTACTAATCGCCTCAATCGCTGCTCTTTATCATGGAATCAAGTTTGATGATGAGTTGAATCGAGGGTTCGGTCTCATTTTTATCTTCGTCAATTTGTACACTCGTTTTATTGAGTACTTTTGGGAAGGGACTCACAAAGCTCTATTCTTTGCAGTTTTGGCAGCCAGTTTTTGGCTCTTTGGCACCAGAGCAGAGCAAATCTATCGTTTAGGTCAAAAATCACGAATAGAAGAACGCCCAACAGAATAGCAGGCTTGTTCGAACTCCATAACCTTAGTCTACTCAGGGGTTATGGAGACCTGTGGTTACTGTTAAGGCTGAGGATCGTGCGTTGATAGAGTTTTGGGGTTAGACCGCTGATACGTTTAAAAGACCTAGAAAAATGAGATATATCAGAAAAGCCAAGTTGGTTTGCAATATGAGTGAGCGATAGGTCTTCTCCCATCATCTCTACAGCGACAGTAAACACAAGATTGTCTTTTATGTGCCGGAAGTTAGTGCGTTCCTCGTTTAAACGTCTTTGCAAAGTCCTAGGCGACATCTTTAGTAGTTTAGCTGCATTGTCTAATGTGAGGTTATGCTCCCTGACATAGGGCATAAGAGCTGTAAACACTTGGTCGGTAAAGTTAGCATGCCATGTAACTAGTGGTGCTTTCGGAGCAGAGTCTTTCGACGATATTATTGGTCGTTGTTCTAGAATCTCATCTTCGATTAGCCACTCAATTCGCTCGTTACTCACGAAGTATTGAGTAGAATTACCGATTATTGCCTTATAAAGCTCGATTTCATCATGCTGGACCTTGAGTTGTTTTGGTGTCCAGTTGGTTTTCGTTAGTGCCCTAATCATTTCTATCGCATAAACTACCGCCCATACCTCCGACCAAACGAAAGGCTGCGAGGCATCATAATCTCGTTTGCACCAATACCATGTTCGACCGTGCGTAGTTTCTACGCCGACGCGTACATTTGTTGAGTCGAAGGCGAAAACATCACGCGAACATTCTAGCGCTTCTCTAACTGTCTCACACTCCGCAAATTCACCAAGAAGTCTTGGCAAGGCCTTCTGTTTGATGGCTGTTCTGATGAGTTCACCAAAGTTATTCATCCCCAGCTGATTGCCAAGTAGATACAATAAACGCTTCACGGGTTCTTGAGGCAAAAACTCTTGGTCGAGCTCAAATAAGTCAGGGGGTAAGCCTGAGTCACGAATCGCTTTGTGTGGGTCTTCGTTATATTCACGAAATAGCTCGAGTAATATTCGAGCATAACCTGACTTAATCAGGCTCGTCATGGGTTCTGGATTGCTTGACATGGTTTAGCTTTATCAGTGGTTGTTATCTTAGATTAGTATTTTGGCGTGAAATGGCAACTTTTGGCGAACGACTAATATACCCTTATCACTTGATGAAGAGTGTTCATCTACTTATGGTTTACGTCGCTAATCTACTAATTTTTAGAGCAATTAATATTAAATAACTAGCGATATAGTCTATACCTAAAAATGTCTAAGTCTCCGAATTGTAAACAAGGGCTGTGTAATGAGCGACAAAACAGAATTAGAACAAAAATCAGACGAGAGTACAGAGCAAGCCGAAACGGATAGGCAGCAAGCTGATGCAAAACAAAACAAGGTAAAAAAGGTCACCAATGGATTAATAGTGCTAATCCTCGCCAGCCTTGGTTTAAGTATTGCCTCTGATCGCATCATACCGTCAACCGACAATGCTCGTGTTCAAGGGTATGTGGTTCCGGTAAAACCTCAGGTATCGGGTCAGGTTATTGATATACAGGTTCAACCAAACCAACTTGTTTCTGAAGGCGATGTACTTGTTAGTCTCAACCCCGTTGATTACCAAATAGCGGTAAAAAAAGCAGAGCAAGATCTTGAGGTTGCTGGACAAAACGTAGGTGCACAAACGGCAAGCATAGCATCCGCTCAAGCGAGGTTGACGAGTGCGACCGTTGAACGAGATAACGTCGAGCTACAAACAAGGCGCGTTTTAGGTCTTGCAGAGAAAGGCGTAGTGTCAGTATCTGAGGCAGATAAAGCACGTGCTAGCCTTGCCACTGCGCGTGCAAATGTAGCAAACGCACAAGCCGACCTAGATCGCGCGAACAAGCAGCTTGGTGCAGAAGGTGAAGAGAATAGCCAGATCAAAGCGGCACTGTTGGCTTTAGAAAAAGCGCAATTGGATCTCGAGCGTACCGTTGTTCGCGCGCCAACCAATGGTGGTGTCTCAAACTTCAGCCTGTCAGAAGGCTTTTACGCGAGTGCGGGTCAGCCCATCATGACATTTGTCTCGACTGACAGTATTTGGATTGAGGCATATTTTCGAGAAAACAGCTTGGGTAACATTCAGCCAGGTAATGAAGTTGAGATCGCTCTGGATTTTGCTCCCGGTAAAGTGGTGAAGGGGACGATATCTAGTGTTGACTGGGGCGTTGACTGGGGGCAGAGCAACCAGGCAGGCAAGCTAGCTCAAGCTAATAATCAAACAGGTTGGTTACGACAAACACAGATGCTGCCGGTTAGTATTGAGTTTGATACAGCGGATACCACTGGGCTATTAAGAATTGGCGGGCAAGCAGATGTCGTCGTATATACAGATGACAGCACAGTGTTCAATTTGTTAGGAAAGCTTTGGATTCGAGTTGTAAGTTGGATGTCGTATGTCAGATAAAGCGCTGAGCGACCTAGCAACGAAGGTATTACCAGCAGCGGTTCAAACGCGGATATTGCGTTTCACACTCGGTGTTGCCCTCGCTACATTTCTGGCTGCTTGGATAGATTGGCCACTTGCTTTTGTAGCGCCGATTTTCACGGCGAAGTTCTTGTTTGAAAAACGGGTACTTCATGTCGATATCGTTTATGAGTTGCTACTAGCAATGATCGTCACTGTAGCAATTGGCGTGGCACTAAGTCTTGGTTTTGCGCAGTATCCAGTGCCTATGTTAGCGAGTGTCGCCGGTTTGATGATGATCGGTTACTTCTTGTTCTTAGATCCAAAGTGGAACTTGTTCGCAACCATCCTTTTAATGTCTACTTTAATGCTGCCATTTATGGCTATTCAAAGTACTGGGACAACCATCTTTCTCGCCATAGGACTGAGCTTATCTGGGGCTATTTCCGTCGGCATTTTTGCTCTACTCCACATTTACTTACCTGAGCGAGAAGAGCAGCACGCCAGTTATCAAGCGGTGTCACTATCGGATGAATTTCGTTGGTTCTCTGCGCTGCGCGCGTTGATTATCGCGTTTCCAGTGGTTAGTGTGTTTTTTATTTTTCAAATCTCCGAAGCCTTGTTATCGATGATTTTTATCGCGCTGCTTTCCCTGATGATCACAGGTGAAAAGTCGGTAAAACTGAGTGCTTTTCTTCTTATCAGTAACGCGATTGGTGGCGTGATTGCGATTGTCGTATTTGGGGTTTTAGCTTTAGTGCCTAATATTGCCTTCTATACATTGTTCATCGCTTTATTGGCGATCACTTTGGGCACCAAAATGTATACAGAGTCTGCAAAAGCACCGATTTATGCAACAGCACTGAATACGGCTCTTGTGTTGATTGGTACGACGCTGATGAGCTCTGGCGTCATCGATGAAAAAATGTGGATACGTTTGGGGTTGCTCGCACTCGTCGCTGTTTACATGGTCGTTGCTGCTTTCTTTATCGAGACTAGGCAGTGGAAAGTACTGGAATTTAAAGTCCAGATGACCAAGACCTAGGTTTTGTCATTTGGTAATAGATAGTTAATTCAGGTCATATTTGACCTTCTAAAATCAAACTCAGGAAAATGATATGTGGAAAGGGATTTCAGTCGCAATTTCATTATTCATCATTGGAGGGTGTGCCTCCAATGCTCACCCGCCCGTTACCTCAAATGACGCTTGGACATCAGAGCTTATGGAGTCTCGACGTTGGCGTGATTCTGATGAGCTGGATCAAGACTATTTGAAGCTTGCCTCCGAGAGTTTATTACCAGTTCAGCCCGCCAAAGTTAAAGTGTTAGGTACTGAGCAAAAGGATGCTATACAGAGCTTAGCAACGAAAATCTATCTGATTGAAAATGCTAAACACACTATTGATATGACGTATTACATTTTTGCTGACGATTTAGCGGGTAAGGCCACGCTTGGTGCATTGTGTAAAGCGGTAGAGCGTGGCGTAGATGTTCGCATCATGGTGGACAGTTTAGGTTCATATAGTCTGAATAATGGAAACTTAAAAGGCTTAATGCAATGTGAAGAGAATGCGGGCTATATCCTAGATAGAGCAGGGATGAAGACAAACCAGAAAGCCCGAGTACAAGCGGTTATATTTAACGCATTAACTGAAGGCGATTCTCGTTGGAACCATCGTTCACATGACAAGCTTTTTATCGTGGATGGGTTTTATAACGAAGATGCTTATGTGATTTCCGGTGGTCGCAATATGTCACTGCACTACTATGGGATCAATAGCGATGGCGAGAAAGATCTCTCAGCATTCCGCGATATTGAAATTATGCTCAGACCTTTAGCGGATGCCAAGGTCAACGAAAGTCCAAGTCGCTTGAGTGAATACTATTTCACGGTTTTGTTTACTAAACCAGGCAATAAGAAGCTCGATACTTGGTCGTCTTACAACCGAGATCGTGAGCTGTTGCTACAAGCCTATGCACAATTGAAATCTAACTCGGAGTTTAACCAAGCATACGGCTCGATTTCTAGCTTCGTAAAAGAAGGGTATCGAACATCTGACACAAAGTTTGCTCATGAACTGGATAACTTGAACGCGGATGATGTTGTTGAGCGCTACAGCACGAATAAAAGCGCGAATGCGAACTCTATTAGTGGAATATTGGCAAAAGTCGCTTATACAGATACCAGTTTAAAAACGATTAAAGTGGTGTCGCCGTATCTCTTTTTACAGTCAGAGCTTTTAAAAGATGAGGGTGTCATCGATCAAGATCTGAACACTGCGCTGCGATGGTTAGGACAAGATCCTGAGAGAAGTATTGAAGTCATTACCAACTCAGTGCTGACAAGCGACAATTTCTTCACTCAAGCAGTGATAGACATGCATACAGTCCCAACGCTTGTCATGTATGACGATGAGCTTAAAAAAACATGGCTTGAAGATGACTTGACGAATAACGAACTGAACGCGTCTTTCTTGAACTCAGAAGCTTGGCAAAAGGCGATTAATCATCCAAGGATAAAGTTCTATCAACTGGGTAAGCCAGACTCTGTATTACTCGGTGGTGACCAATTTTATGGAAAGCTTCACGCTAAATTTCTTATCATTGACGACAGTGCATTCGTAGGAACGACTAACCTCGACTTTCGCTCTCTGCTGTACAACAACGAAGTGGGTTTTTTCTTGACTGGCGATGAGATTATCAATGATCTCAATCAGCAGTTTGAGCTTCTTAAACAAGACTCTCTTCGATGGGGAAGCGAAGAATGGATTTCAATGCGAAACAAACTACGCGAAGTAGGTGGGACAAAAGGGCGAACATCGGATAGTCAACGAGAAATCTATGAGCTGTTAGAATCTACAGGGCTTAAATATCAGTTCTAATTCCGTTGCTGTTTAGTTTATTTCACTACTTATCCATCGCTGTGGCGCGTTTTGGCAAACAGAGACCTATCAGAACCTGTATGTTCAAAAACCACACAACGATGGAGATAAACATGATTGTCCACTTTCGAGTTCAAGATATCGAAACACTTTGGCTGCATATCGATTTAGCTACGCATTTACAAACTAGACTTAGGTACGTGCGGTTTTAGAAACTAAACGCCCAACCTACCATCGGGCCCTGCTGAGTGACATCCACTTGTGTAGTGCCCGAATCATTTTGAATGTTTAAGTAGCGATATCCAAACCAAATATTATTCAACTCACTTAAACGGTACATGCCAGCAAGGTTTATACCTCGGTTCACATCGTTGTCACCAGCAATACTGCTGTCTACCGTCAGGCTTAGGCCCCAGTCTTGATTAAACCAATGTGCGTATTTGAGACCGACTAACCAATCAAACTGATGACCAGAGGACTTGATGGGATCAATGGGTGTACCATTGATATTGACCCCAACGTTAAAACGACTGTAAGTGTGTCTAACGCCAGTCAGAAGCACTAAGCCACCAGCAACCTCATATCCACCAAATAGATCGTTTAGTGACATGGTCGCGTCGACATCTATATTAGCCTTGATATCGGGTATAAACGGGGTATTAGGACTATAGGTAGATGATGTATCGCTCTTGATGTGAAGATAATTGGTTCTGAAACCGAATAACCACTTATTCTTTTGCGCGTAAAAATCTCCCATGATTCCAAAATTCAAGTTCTTAACGATATTTGAGAAAGGGATGTCGATATCGGCACGACCATCAGCGTCACCTGCGGTGCCAGAGATGCTGGGAGTCCAAATCATTGGGAATACCAAAAGAAATTCCCATTCATCGTCACTACTTGCCCTGTCGTTAGCAGACAAGGGAGGGCAGATAACACTAGATAGTAGGATAGGGTATAGATACTTGGCCTTCATCGTAATTCCTTTACTCAAGCAAGTTTCGATATCGAAAAGTTCACTGAATCAGCAGGTTAACTTAAAGGATAGACTATCCATTAAAGAGTAGGAATTGGTGGAGGCATAAAAAAACGAGCTCAGAGCTCGTTTTTCTTTCCATTAAATATGTAACTGTAAACCCTAACCGGCCAGCCGTATTCTGTGTATTCTTTAGCCAGGACTTCGGCAACTTCTGGGGTCACCTCTACTCGTACCCAATCGCCAATACCAAGAGGTTGGAACTCTATAACTCTGCTCTTCATTGGCTTCTCCGCACAATTTATAAATAGTATTTCGTGAGAAATCTAACTGCTATTTAAGAAATTAGCTCGGAATAAAGGTTATTACTTACCTTAAAATGCCAACTAACGAAGCAAAGCTATAGAATCGATTAATCCTTCAACAAATGTAACCCGGCTGGCAAGGCATCACCAAATAGCTTTTTGGAGTCAGATTCTGAAAGCTCTTTCACCTCGGATACTAGTTCGAGCCAGTTAGTAGGTGCCTTTGAAGTCTTCAACTTATCCATAACTTGTGTCCGATAATCATCAGAAACGTCTAATGAACGATCTCCTGTCTTGCGGCACATAAGAACGCAAGCAAACGCCGCCATTGGCTCTTTAATCCAGTTTTGCTCAAGAAGTTTTGGCAGCCATTGCTCGACCTGCTCTCGAGCTATAACGTTATGCTGGCTACCATAAAGCGGTGTTCGTGATGCAAGACGGCCAAGAGCCCACCAGTGCGCTTGTTCGAATTGAGACTGATTAATCGCTTTGCTTAAGTACCAAGTCGCTAGCAGAACTTTGTCGTCAACGTAGAGGTTTTCTAAGCTTGCTGACAGCCTAACCATTGCCTCGTAACCCTTATCCTTGGCACCTTGGAACGTCTTAGCATTCTTCATCGCTCCTGGGTGAAGGTACTTAGCAATGTCACCTAGGATAACCTCTTGCTGTTCTTCGTTCAGTCCTCCAGACACGCGACGCCAAAATGTCCACCAGTCACTCCAGCCTTGAGCATTTTGGAATTGGATGCCTTGCTGATACAAACCCCATATTTGTTCCATTCTCCAAGAGTCAGTTGCGTCACCAAACCCCGGACGCATACAGAAACCAGTAAGTCGAAGCCAGTTCTTTTCATGCTGCTCCGAGCGACGGCGACGTTTGCGGCCTAATGAAAAGCTGTCGACGAGTGAGCGAAGGGTGTGAAAATCCCACTCATCTTTTTTGCCTAAGCTCTTTTCTAGCGACTTCGCGAGAATCTTAATCTCTTTACTGTCGGCACTATTCTTATTACCACTGTATAATCGTGAGATAAGCGCTTTACTGGGCTCTAGACCAGGATGAGCTTGAATGGTTTCTTCTTGGGCTTGTTGATTCCTAACCTCAAACTCTAACTCCCATCGCTGCTGCTCATCCTCGACGCTTACACATTCGATCTTTAGTGTCCCGACTTCCGTTAACTGACACGCGAGTTGCACTTCAACACGCTCTTTTTGGTTAGCGTTGAGTTGTTTTTCGTTACCTTGTAACGTACTGATGTAAGGTGGTAGCGGGTTGAACTGATCCGGGTCGATATGGGTCATCAAGCCATTCTGAACCTTTTGATGCTCACCAAAGTAATCATGCGTCGAAGTCAGTAGATTGAATCGAACAGGTTCACCTAGAGTCAGTGCGAAGCGACGGCCTGTAAGTCGAATCTCTTGTCCTTCTTCCGTACCTTTTGATAACAAACATAATGCTTGTCCAAGCTTGTTCTTTTCTTGCAGATGAAGGAAGTAAGAGCGCGCACTACCACCACCAATCTTTAATTGAGCCCCACGGCGTGCTTTGGCAAAGGCCACGGCTCCAAGAGCAACTGACCAATCCGGATGTGGGTTGGAGAGCCGTGAAATAGGAGATCCTTTCCAGTTCTCTACGATATCAACGATACGTCGTGTAACGAGTTCACTATTGAAAACACCGCCATTGAGCAACAGGCCTACAGGAATTGCGGGATCTGAACCATCGTTTAACGCTTCTCTAGAAACCTCTTGATGTAAATGCAAGAACTCTGAGACATGTTTGCTAACGGCTGGATCGGAGACATACGGCAAGCCAAACTCGACGACTGCACTGCGTTTCTTATCTGGCAACTCTCCAAATTCGGTTTGAGGGAAGAAACCTTCGAGCGCAATTTGGTGAACTTCGGACTTACTGAGCGCGATGCTTTTGGTGCCGCCAATCAGTCGCGAACCACTACCAAGCATAGTAATTTTCATTTCTGATGGTGCATCTTCAGACAACAGTGCTTCTTTTGCTTTTCTGGTTTGCTGAATAAGTTTAGTGAGACTGGCAGCGTTCAGTTTCTTCGACTCATTGAATCGTTGCTCAGCCATATGGGCGAGCGCCAAATCGAGGTTGTCGCCACCTAGCATTAAGTGCTCACCCACGCCGATACGGTTCAGCACTAGCTCTTCGTTGTCGTGTTTTGCTTCGATTAAACTGAGGTCAGTAGTACCACCACCTACGTCACAGACTAAAATCAATGGTACTTGCGAAAGCTCTTGTGACGCTGTTTCTTTGTGTCGAGCATACCAGTCGTAGCAAACTGCTTGAGGCTCCTCCAGTAGGTGAACTTTTGGAAGGCCGGCAAGCTTTGCCGCTTGAAGTGTGAGTTTTCGAGCTGTTTCATCAAACGAAGCGGGTACTGTGATTACGACGTCTTGGTCTTCAAGCTTGTTGTAATGGTGTCGATGGTTCCACGCCTGACGGATATGATTGAGATAACTTGCACTTGCGATAACGGGAGAGACTTTTTCAACATCTTGAGCACCTGCCCAAGGAAGGATGTCGTCTTCACGATCCACGGCAGTGTGTGACAACCAACTTTTTGCACTAGAGACCTGACGACCCTCTACTTTTGCACCTAGCTCTCGCGCCCATTCACCAATGATTAGGTTTTGGATGTCCCCTTTAACTGGTTCGTTTTCCCACGGGAGTGTCAGATCGGAATCCGATACTTGTTGCTGCGCAGCATGATAGCGGAAGGACGGCAAGAGCGGTTTCCTTACTACTTCGCCCGGACCAACAAGTTGGTCTATTTCAAAGAGTTCAACAGGGGAGTTAGAAAGGTCGTCTTGAATTTCACAGAATGCAACAACCGTGTTGGTTGTCCCTAAATCGATGCCGACCAAATATTGTGCGGATGCCATGACACGCTCCAGTTAGGGTTTTGAAAAGGGAGAGAGTGGAGATAAAAAACGGCACATAGCGTGCCGTTTCATCATAGTTATTATTATGCGTCTTCGCGAACGTCGAACTCAACGTGCCATTTTTGACCGTTGTCTGAAGCGATTGCCTCAAGATAGAGAGTACCAAGCTCAGTTACACGTGATGATAGCGTCACTGGAACAACGTCTCCAATATTGCGCCCTTCGGATACTGGCAGAGTCACTTGAATCTCTGGCAGTTCTTCAAGTTCTTCTGGTCTCCAGTAATCTAGGTGGACACCTGCTTCGTCTTCGCGACGAGTTGTCGAACCAAAGAATTGGAAGTGAACAGGTTGACCGATGACCAAACCAAATTCTTGGCTCGGTACCTGCACGCTGCTGCCTTCTTCCATACCAAAAGGAGCCACGCATAGAGCTTCCATTGGAGGAGCCATGCCTGGGATCGCAGGCATAGCGCTCTCGATACCGATATAGTAGCTAGACGCGATACCACCGCGAATACGAACGCCTTGGCCGCGACGTACGCTGCCGTAATAGGCTGCACCGCTCGCAACCGCAAGGTCAAGATCGAGACCTGAAAGCATTTTCGCTTTTTCTGCATTCGCTGATTCTAACCAGCTGTTAATCGTATTGAACAGGCGATCAGAGAGCAGCTTAGACTTAAGTACACCGCCGTTAAATAGCAGTGCCGTTGGTTTAACAAACTCTGGGGCAGCTTCCATTCCTGGAATACCTGCAAATGCGTTGTCAGTCGCGTTACTTTGACGGCTTAAAAACGCGGCAATGTGACGAGTAATCGCGGCATCTTGAGCGTAGGGTAGACCCATTTGAGTCAGTGCACCGCGAGCACGTTGTACAGGATGCTCTTGAACGCCAACCTGAGGGAAGAAACCGTCAACCAGAGTTTGTTGCACTTCTTGCTGTGTCAATTCAGTTTTTAACGTCGCGCCGAGTAATTTAGAGCCACGGCTTGGAACAACAATTGGCACAGCTTGAAGTTCAGCATCATTGAGCAGCGCTTCTTTTGCGTCACGACAAGCGTGTGTCATCGCCTGTACTTGCCATGGTTGAAGTTCTTTACCATCTTGCGCGAGCTTCATCTTAAGACGATACGCAAGCGCAAGGTCCATGTTGTCGCCACCAAGAAGAATATGCTCACCAACCGCTACTCGTTCTAAGTTTAAGTTACCGTCTTCTTCGGTAACGGCAACAAGAGACAAGTCGGTAGTACCACCACCTACATCGACAACCAAAACAACATCACCGACGTTGACTTCATCACGCCATTTATCGTTACTGTTATCAATCCAGCTGTAAAGTGCAGCTTGTGGCTCTTCTAAGAGAGTAAGGTGCGCAAGACCAACATTGCGTGCCGCTTCTGCTGTTAGATCGCGAGCTGCAGGGTCAAATGATGCTGGTACCGTGATGGTCACGTCTTGTTGTTCCAGAGCATTGTCTGGATGCATGTGATTCCATGCATCTTTCAGGTGCTCTAGATAGAGTTCTGTCGCACGAAGAGGTGACACTTTGCTCACTTCTTCAGGGCTACCTTGTGGCAGAAAACTATCACGACGGTTCACACCACCATGACATAGCCAAGATTTAGCACTAGCCACCAAGCGAATCGGTGTTTTTGAGCCAAGGTTACGTGCTACTGCGCCAACCAATGCTTTTGGCTCGCTCGTCCAAGGCAGCGTGCGAGAGCCTTGACCCATCTCGTGCTCATGTGGTTGATACAAGAACGAGCCAAGCTGTTTATATGACTCAACTGTCCCTGGGGCGGTTAGCTGAGGAATGGAGACGACTTCAACTTGAGCGTCTTCGTTTTGAGTGTCGATAAACGACATAACACAGTGTGTCGTACCAAGGTCGATACCTACACTGTATTTTGCAATAGTTTGGTCTTGAGTTTGCGCTGAAGGTTCCATTATAGCTCCACCTCTGCAGGTGCGATGATTGATGCGTTGTAGTTCTCAGAAAGCTTAGGCAGAGTGACTTTATCTGCCTTCCAGCCTTTATGGACAAGCGTACCATTGAATGGTGCATTGCCCGTGACATTGCCAGTCAGACGCACAGATTGAGGGTCGAAGCCTTCTTCGATTGAAATGCGAGTCTCTTCTTCTTCATTGCGAATCGGAGATAGCTCGAAGTACTCAGTGATAACCTTTTTACCACCAGAGTGAACCACACGTGCCGCAGCGCCAACTTCTTCATCAGAGAATGATGTTAGGTCTTCTTGAAGGAAGTCGACCATACGTGCTTCTTGTTGCATCAGTGAAAGTAACTGCATCGCAGAATCGGTTGAAGCGGTTGCAAGTTTGGATTCTACTTCCACAACTTTCTCTACCACTTTTTCGACTTCTACGACTTTTTCAATTTCTACGATTTTTTCTACTGGCTTTTCAACCTCGACAATCTTCTCTACTGGCTTTTCTACCACTTTCTCGACAACTTTGCTCTTACGAGACACAGCAATAGCGAGTAGTAGAACGCTTGAAGCAGCGAGGCCAGCGTGCAGCATGTCGAAAGTCGTTGGGATAACATTTAGGTCGAAGTTCATAGGGGTTTCTCTATGTGTCAGTCATTAGTAGTTAATTTTGGGGCGAAGTCTAGCATAATCAAGGCTCTTAGCGCGATGCTTTCGCAGCTTTGTCATTACAAAGTGAGTTTTTCGGTGGATAAATCAGCAGATGATGGTGTTTTGCTAATTTAAAGTGATCTGTGTTTCATTAATTGAAACTGTAACTTCTTGATAATTTGAGTGTGTGTAAAATCGATTTTGCTACCATTAAAAATTAAAATTATCAATGCAAATAATACGTTAGTTATATATCAGTTTCACAAATGAGAAAGCTGACACTTTAGTAGTCAGTCAGGACAAAAAATGGTTACAGGCTTAAATCAAAAGGATCGTGGTGTTAAGCGATATGCCGTTTTGGTATTCGTATTTGGCGTTGTGCTTACCGCATTTATTACACATATTGTTTATGGAGGACAAAAACAGCTTGCTGATTCAAATTTTGAATTTTTAACAGAGAATCAAACAGAAAATATAAAAGAACTCGTCATGCTCGATGTAAGCTTTATAGGAGCAGGGGCCAGCTTTTATCATGCGACCCAACCTAGTGCGTGGGACAATTTCTCGAGTTTTGCGGAGCCTTTGGTAGACAGTTCAAAAAGTCTCGTTGCTATGCAATGGATGAAAAAGGTCTATCCAGAGCAATTGGACAGTCATATCAAACGAGTGCGAGAGCGCTTTCCTAGTTATCAAGTGTATACCGTTCCCAAAGATCAGCCGCGTGTTGAAGGATACATATTAGAAAATGATGAACCTATCTATGTGGCGAGTGATGTCTATCCCGTCAACGAGTCGAATCTCAGAGCTTTAGGTTATTACTCTTCCCGAGAGCGTGTTCGTCGCGTTATAAGAAATACTATGGAGACCGGAGAGCCAAGTCTCTCGGACAAGATCCGACTACTCCAGGATGGATTCGATCGGTCTCTGCCTAAAGAGGGGATGCTAGTTTATGTACCGGTATTTGATGCCGGCACACGATCACTGCGTGGTGTCGTGATTGGGGTAATCAGAATCACAGTATACTTCGAGCAGATTGTTAGTCGTACGGCAATAGGTAAAGAGGTAGGGATTCGCGTTGTTGATCTTGGATTTGACGCAGAGGATGACCCAATACTCTATCAAAACGACCTTTGGGATGCGTTGGATGAACCTTCAAAAGATGTCATCATCGACCTTTACGATCGTCAGTGGCGTATTCAGTTTAAACACGATGCTGGAATCTCAAAGAACGACAAGTTAATTCTTTTCTTCGTGATGACGGGTGGTTTGTTGATTTCACTGTTGCTCGCTTACGTTGTTTATCTGATGCTTAGAGAGCAGCGTAGACTCGCCGTGATTGTGAACCGCCGTACGAGAGATCTTCAATACCTTGTAGAGCGAGACCCGTTAACAGAGGTCTATAACCGACGTGCATTCAATCGCTTGACTGACTACCATGTCTCTTGTAACAAGCCGTTCTCACTGGTGATTATCGATGTCGATCAATTTAAAGGAATCAATGACAAATATGGTCATGTAGCGGGTGACGAGATACTGATGCAGGTTGCAGCGTATATCAAAGATAAGCTGTATCCGGATGACATGTTATTCCGTTTGGGCGGCGATGAGTTTGCCGTTATCAGTCGATGCATCGATTATACGACCCTACAAAGCTATATTGCAGATATATGTGTGGAAGCTTCTCAGCTCACTTGGCCTTCAATAGATCCATCTTTTACTTGTACGTTAAGTATTGGAGCTGCCGTCTATCGTGGTGAAACTATCGAACAGTTGATCAATAGGGCAGACGAGCAGCTGTACATTAGTAAGGCGAATGGTAGAAATCGAGCCAATGTTGCTTGAATAAAGAGCGATCAGTAATGTGCCTGTCGAGCTTTTGTTTTGAATACGCTACAATTTCGCGGTGTTAATTACTGTTTACTAAGTCGCTATGAATTATAACCGAGTCGTTTGTTTTGATCTTGAAATGTGTTGCTGGAACGTCGATGGCGTTGGTACAACAGGTGAAATCATCGAAGTTGGCTTGGCTGAGATCGATTTAGTGAAGCAAGAAGTCGTAAAGCGTGCTCAGTACTATGTAAAACCCGAGAAAGATGAAGTATCGTTGTTCTGCACAGAGCTGACAGGTATTACCCCGAGAAAAGTTGAGAAACAAGGTCGACCACTTGAGTCAGTGATACAGTCAATGGTTAAGAACTTTGGTGGTCCCAATAAGATCTATGCTTCTTGGGGACGCGATGATGATATTTTGCGTCTTGAGTGTGAAGCTAAAGGGATTGAAATGCCTTTTAAGGAGTTTGTTAACTTAGCCACGTTGTACCGTATTCAAAACCGACTAAAAGACAAGCGTATAGGTCATAAGGCCGCTCAAGAGCAGAAAGGAATTGAGTGGGAAGGGCGTCAGCATTCAGGATACGTCGATGCCTATAATCTCGCCAAGCTTGCTCTGACGATGCTTTAATTTTGTTAGCCTCTCCTAGCTTTATAGAAGAGGCTAATCATCAAAATCTTAGTCTTTATCGACAACCTGTATCTTGGCGCGTATGAACTCGCTATGGTCAACATAAAGCAGCTCCGCAACTTTTCTGATGACAGAGTCCTCCAACGGATCAATCACACCGTCTGCATTAGCCACTTCCCACATCGCTTTAATTAATTCAAAACGTCGTTCTTGGCTAAGCTCTCTTAAGCTAGAGGTAAAATCATAAAGTGACGCCGAGCTTTGGGCTTGCTCTTGAGCTTGGTCGAGCAGGGTGACGGCTTCGGTATCCGTCAAGCCGAGCATACGCACTACCAACTGACGCTTCGCTTTTTCTTCCTCTGCATCTACTTGATAGTCAGCCTTAGAGACTTCGCACAGCAAGGAAGCGATAGCGAGGTTGGGGCTGACACCCTGAGCTTTGGACAGATCATCCCCTTCAATAAGCTGTTTAAATAAAGAAGTAATTGAGTTGAACATTGGCGTACCTACTTTTAACGGTGTTACTTAACTACATAGTGCTACGTGCGCGAGATCACAAGTAGTTAGAGTCTAATCTTCTGAATTAGTTTCAGGAAATACCGTTTCTGAGCCATCCCCATGAAGTACGGCGACGTAAGCAGGTTTGCCGAAAGGGTCAAGCTTCACCAAGCCAACACCAGACTTATTCACTAATCGATTGTGGTCACTTGGCTCTGGCTTACGCTTAAATATCTTTAAGCGTTTACGTTTAGTAAACCAGTTGAGCGGAGAGCGTGGCGTATATAGCCATTTATCTAGGGTGTCACAGATTGTCAGTAGGGGTTCTGGGAACTCGCTCTTGATACCACTGCATGTAATCTGATAGATGTGAGAGTCGGTTTGTTTGAATCTGAGCTTTACGTCATAGACAAACGAATAGTGCACATCGCCAGACAGAATGACAAAATTCTCGGGAGTTTTACTATGAGTAAAAATCGACAACAATGTGTTGGCACTTCCTGGGTGCGCCATCCAGTTCTCAGCATCAATGATCAGTGGATTGCCAAGCTTGGTCGCCATAGCTTGTAGCGTCTCAATAAATTTCACACCAAACATTGGGGCTGGAGAAACGACAACAACAGAGTTAAACCCAATCAACTCTTGTTGAAACTCAACCATCGCCTCCCAATCCATAAGCCCTGACGGTTTATTCATCTTAGACTCGGAGCGCCAGCGCCGAGTTCGTGTATCAAGAACGATCACTTTTGGGTGGCTTTCTAAGGTATAGTGCCATTTTTCGTATCTTAGAAGCTGCTGAATCAATTCATCCTGCTGATCTTTGTCCAGCATTGCCTCGCTAATCGGATTGTTAGGGAATAAGGTGATTAATTCTTGTTTCCAGTCGGAATGCATCTGTTCTGGATGATTTCCCCAAGCTTGGAAAATCAGATAACTCACTAAAGCATTACCTATGATTCGCTTCGAGAAAGCATTTTCATACGCGGCTTTTTCCCAGCCAACCGTTAGGTTCCAATCATCTGTGACGTCATGGTCGTCGAAAATCATGTAAGTAGGAATATGAGCAAGTAGACGTCGAACCTTTGATAAATCGTCGACGAATCCCTCTAGTGCTTGTTGCTCTGATAGCCACTGTTCGCGATGCGAGGGGCTGATGTCATTGGCGCTTAACTTTTCGAAACCAACGAGACGCCATAACTCTGGGGACCAAGTAAGAAGGTACATTGCGATGAACTCAGACAGAGTAACCAAATGGTTCTCACATTCTCGTGAACTGAAAATGGCAGTTTGTTGTAAGTTTAATAAGTTCTTGAGTCGACTATTGGTATCTTGATACTTAGGTAGAATTTTATCTCGCTTATAAAGTTCGACTTCGCCACTGTGAAGCAATGAACTGTCGGCAAGTGAGCTTTGGAGAAACTCCTCGTCAGGTAACTCCAGAAGTTTAATAACTCTATGGATACACTGAAGAGTCGGGCCTGCGATGTGGTCAGCGTATATTTGATCACCAGTGAGTAACAGGATATCTGGACGATCAGTCAATTGACCGTCTTTTACTTTACTTTCAATGCGCTCGTCTAACTTTGCAAGACTATCTGGACTTGGGTGGTGTGGGTTTCTACAGGAGCCATGAATGATATAGTCTGCGGTGTCCGTGAGTTGAACATCGACCTGTTGGTTATCGGCGTAAAACATATTCTTGGGGAGAACGGAACGATTTGATGCCAAGTCGACGATGTCGTAGTGAAGCTTCTCGTGCGCTTCAAAAGAGTGTTGTAAATAGAATTGGACTATCCAAAGCTTAGGACTAAGCTGCAATATCTGAGACTCAGGTATCGAGTAGGAATGCTTACCGAACTCACCTGATACAGAAACGGACAAAGACTGAGGTGAAACTGAAGTCGCAAACCAAAGTGTCAGCTCACGTTTGTTTGTTCGGCGAAGAACTGGACCTGCAAGAAGATGGGGTAGTGTCGTCATGACTATCCTTGTTACCTTTTGTTTTCTGTTTGCGGCTATGCACTTTTTTCGAGTACAGCTTCCTCATTTTCCATTTGCTCTAGTAATTCTATAAAGTCAGAGCTACTTGCCTCATGCCCAATCACAAAGAAACCTGTCAATGCGTCTAGTAGTTGAGACGTGTTACTACTTTGCTCAACGATTTCTTTCAATCTATGGCGAAGTAGTTCAACCTCATGCTCAACAAAACCACGCGCTTCTTCATCAGAAGACGCTTCATCGGGAGCGTTGTCAAACTCTAGAAATAACAGTTCGTTATCGAGTTCTGTATTGACTAAACGTTCAGGAAGCCACTTTTCACCAGTAACGACATGAATATCACTGTCAACAGGCAGACTATTAAGGATATTTTTTAATTTTTCTACTTTCACGATTGGTCTAAATAGTGGAAACTATGCCATTGATAACTGTTGGTTATTTATTGAGCTGTATCGGATAATCACAGTTAGGTGACATAATAATTGTAATAACAACATAATATAACAACTCTTCTCTTAAGAGATAGCGTTGTAAGCGAAATTGGCATTAGCCTTACAAGTTAGGCTATTTACCATCCCAAACACGTGCTCTCGACCCTTTTTTTACTGATTGATAACATTTCCAGTTGGAGAAACTGCAAGACATGATTAAGAAAAATCTCGCGCTAGCGATTACGGCAACCATGATGGCAACGTCCGTTGCACAAGCCGAAGAGTCTGCGCAAGAAGCGGAGTGGGGTATTGCAGCAGTTTGGCGTACAGCCAACATCCCTTTTGATACAAAAGGCGGTGATGCTACTGTAAGTACTTTCATTCCCATGATGTTCTTTAAGAACGACTATGTCTTTCTTGACGGTACCATGGCAGGTGCCCACCTCTATAAAACGGATGATAAGCAATTAGAGTTCAACGCGATAACGCGTATGCGATTCATCGATATCCCTGAAGATGAACAAAATGCCGTTGGTGGTGATACCGCTGATTACGGTCTACAAATGCGTTATAACTTTGACCCTGTGTGGCATTATGACGCGGAGTTGATGACGGATGGTGACAATCGTTTCCATGCTAACTTCCGCCTACAAGGTTTGTTGGACTACGGCGACCTCGAAGTTCGTCCTAATGTCACTTTGCGTTTCAAAGATGCTGACTTTAATACTCAGTACTACGGCACTTACCGTGATACGGTCGACAACCTATCTGGTGGTGTCGATTACGCGATGGGTGTTGATGCGCGTTACCACGTCACATCAAATTTGTACCTATTAGGTGCAACGAATATTCGCATGCTGGATAACGCGGCGTATCACTCCTCAGTGGTCAAAGAGCGATTTGAAGGCGAAGTCTATGTCGGTTTCGGTTTCTTTAACGAGAAGAAAAAGAGCACGTCTAAAGCCAAGCAAGTAAGCCGTGACATCAGCACTAAGCCTTATGTGAGAGTGGCACACGGTTGGGCTTCACCGTCAGACATGGGTGACATTCTTACTTTCAAAGGCAAACGCGACCCGTATAACAACCAAGTGACGTCGGTCTTCTATGGACACCCACTTACTGATGAACTGTTTGGTTTACCTCTTGATATCTACTTGAGTCCGGGTATTGCCCATCACTGGAACTCGGAAGTACAGGACTCAGGTACCGAATTTGTTACGCTTATCAAAGCCTACTACACCATTAATTGGCCAGTGAAGATGCGTTTGGGTGTAGGTAATGGTTTATCGTATATCGATAATATTACGTATATCGAACAGTCAGAGATGGATAAGAAAGAGAAGCGTGCAAGTCACCTGATGAACTATATCGATATCTCCTACGATCTCAGCATTGGTTCTCTGATTCGTAAGCCAGAGCTCGAAGACTTGTGGCTTGGTTACTCTTTGCACCACCGTAGCGCTATCTTTGAAGCGTCTTCGCAGTTTGGTCGTATTAAGGGTGGCAGTAACTACAGTACGGTCTACCTGCAGTACCACTTTTAAAATTATTGAACAAAAGCTCCGCGAAATGCGGAGCTTTTTGTATCCGCCCGAGTTAACCCACATCCACTACCTGTGCTACAATCGCGCCAGTTTTAATAAGAAAAAATACTAGGGAATGTTTTGACTTCCTCTCATGATTCCAATCAGCCAGCACAAGCGAAAGCCAACAATGCACAGTCTTTAAAAAGAGCACTAAAAGACTGCATGATCCGCGATCGTTTTCGTTTAAGTAAGCGCATCGCTGGCGCATCAAAAATTAAGAAACCAGAAGCACAAGCTGCCGTATTCGATGAGATCGCGGCGGACATTGCTAAGTCGATGATGGACGCAGAGCAGCGTGCCACGCAATCTCGACATATTGAATACCCAGAGCTACTGCCTGTAAGCCAGAAAAAAGACGATATCGCAAAAGCGATTGAAGAAAACCAGGTTGTTATCGTAGCGGGTGAGACGGGTTCAGGTAAAACCACCCAGTTACCGAAAATTTGCTCGGAGCTTGGTCGTGGTAAATTCGGGCTTATCGGTCATACACAGCCACGACGACTTGCTGCACGTTCAGTTGCCAACCGTATCGCGGAAGAGATGGAAACCTCGCTAGGCGAGTTTGTTGGCTATAAAGTTCGATTTAACGACCAGATCTCAGACAACACACAAATTAAACTGATGACGGACGGTATTCTGCTGGCCGAAATTCAGCACGACCGTTTTCTCAATCAATATGACACCATCATTATCGATGAGGCGCACGAACGCAGCCTAAACATCGATTTTATACTTGGTTATTTACGAGAGCTGTTACCTAAGCGTCCCGATCTTAAAGTCATCATTACCTCTGCAACGATTGACCCAGAACGATTTTCAAAACACTTCAACGATGCACCAATTATTGAAGTGTCCGGTCGTACTTATCCCGTTGAGACGCGCTATCGTCCACTTCGCGGCGATGATGACAGTGACCGAGATCAGTTAGAAGGCATCTTTGAAGCAGTCGACGAGCTGTGTGACGAAGGGTTAGGCGATATCCTGATCTTTATGAATGGTGAACGAGAGATTCGCGATACCGCCGACGCCTTGGGTAAGCGCAACCTTCGAGATACGGAAATCGTGCCGCTCTACGCGCGATTATCTGCTGGCGAGCAGAACAAGATCTTCCAGCCTCATGCGGGTCGCCGAATTGTACTGGCGACAAACGTGGCTGAAACCTCGTTAACGGTGCCTGGGATCAAATATGTGATTGACCCTGGTACTGCACGTATAAGTCGTTATAGCTACCGTACTAAGGTACAACGTCTTCCAATCGAGACTGTATCGCAAGCGAGCGCAAATCAGCGTAAAGGTCGTTGTGGTCGTGTGGAAGAGGGTATCTGCATTCGCTTGTACTCAGAAGAAGATTTTGAGTCTCGCCCAGAGTTTACCGACCCAGAAATTCTGCGTACTAACTTAGCCTCTGTTATTTTGCAGATGACGGCACTTGGATTAGGCGACATCGAGGCGTTTCCTTTTGTGGAAGCACCAGACAAGCGTAACATCCAAGACGGTGTGCGCTTGCTTGAAGAGCTCGGCGCGATTAACGATAAAGCCAAAGATCCTAAAAAGCGTCTAACGCAGATTGGTCGTAAGCTCGCACGTTTACCTATTGACCCGCGTCTGGCGCGAATGGTCATTGAAGCACCACGTTTGGGTTGTTTGAAGGAAGTGATGGTAATCGCGTCAGCTCTGTCGATTCAGGACCCACGTGAGCGTCCGAGTGATAAACAGCAGTCTTCTGATGATAAACATCGCCGCTTCTTCGATAAAGAGTCAGATTTCCTAACGTTTGTAAATGTATGGGACTACATTCAGAAGCAGCAAAAAGCCTTATCAGGCAATCAGTTCCGTAAGCAATGCAAACAAGATTTTTTAAACTACTTACGTGTCCGTGAGTGGCAGGATGTCTATTTCCAAATTCATCAAGCGATGCGTGAAATGGATGCCAAGCTAAACCAAGAACCGGGTAGCTACCAAGCAGTACATAGCGCATTACTGGTTGGTTTGTTGTCACACATTGGTGTTAAAGACCAAGAGAAGAATGAGTATCAAGGCGCTCGTAATGCGCGTTTTCACATCTTCCCTGCTTCTGGTTTGTTTAAAAAGCAGCCGAAGTGGATTATGTCTGCAGAGTTGGTGGAGACCTCTAAGCTTTGGGGTCGAATTATCGCCAAGATCCAACCTGAGTGGATTGAGCCTCTAGCAAAACACTTAATTAAGCGAAGCTACAGCGAACCTCATTGGTCTAAAAAACGCGCTGCAGTAATGGCTCACGAAAAAGTGATGCTCTATGGAGTGCCAATTGTACCGAAGCGCTTAGTCAGCTATGGCGCGATTGATCCTATCATCAGTCGTGAGCTTTTTGTGCGCAGTGCTCTGGTAGAAGGTGACTGGGAAACAAAACACGCATTCTTCAAACAAAACCGAAAACTTCTTCAAGAAGTTGAAGAGCTAGAGCATAAGTCTCGCCGTCGCGATATTTTGGTCGATGACGACGAGCTGTTTGATTTTTACGATCAGCGTGTTGGAACCGAAGTGGTATCAGGGCGACACTTTGATACTTGGTGGAAGAAAGCGAGCCAAGCCAATAAAGAGCTGCTTAATTTCGAGAAAGAGATGCTGTTTAAAGGTGACGCTAGCCATGTTACCGATCTCGACTATCCAAACTTCTGGCATCAAGCTGGTTTCAAACTCAAGCTGAGTTATCAGTTTGAGCCTGGAGAAGATAACGACGGTGTTACTGTTCACATACCATTGCCGATTTTGAATCAGATCGATCAAGACGGATTTGATTGGCAGATACCAGGCCTACGCCATGAGTTGGTGGTCAGTCTTATCAAAGCGCTACCGAAGACACTTCGTAAGAACTTCGTTCCAGCACCAAACTACGCTGACGCGTTTTTGGCAAGAGCGAAGCCAATGGAAGCGCCACTGCTTGACTCTCTAGAGAAAGAGCTTCGTCGAATGACGGGTGTTGAAGTGTTACGCGATGACTGGAATCTAGACCAGTTACCTGAACACTTGCGCATTACGTTCAGAGCGGTCGATCACCGTAACCGCAAACTTAAGGAAAATCGCGATCTTTACGAGCTCAAAGAGAGTTTGAAAGACAAGGTTCAAGCGACGCTTTCTAAAGTTGCTGATGACGATATCGAACAACAAGGTCTGCACACATGGAGCTTTGGTGAACTGCCGAAAGTCTATTCTCAAAAGCGTGGTGGTTTTGATGTCAAAGCTTATCCCGCGCTTGTAGATAATAGAGACAGTGTTGAGATCAAGCTGTTCGAAACAGAAGCAGAGCAAGAGCAGGTGATGAAAGAAGGGCAACGTAGGCTGTTGCTTCTGAACGTGCCATCACCGATCAAATACCTGCACACCAACTTACCGAATAAGTCGAAACTTGGTCTGTACTTTAACCCTTACGGCAAAGTGCTCGACCTGATTGATGACTGCATAGCTTGCGGTATTGATAAGCTTATAGAAGGTCAGGGCGGACTTGTTTGGGATTCAGATAAGTTTGAAGCACTAAAAGAGCATGTAAGAGGAGAGTTAGGTGATACGGTGGTCGATATTGCTCAGCAAGTTGAAACCATTCTTACTACCGCATTCAACATAAATAAAAAGCTTAAAGGTCGTGTGGACTTCTCGATGGCGTTTGCACTGTCTGACATTAAGGCGCAAATAGAAGGCTTGATCTTCAAAGGCTTTGCGACTGAATGTGGTTGGAAACGACTTCCAGACATCTTGCGTTACCTGAAAGCGATTGAAAAACGCATGGAAAAACTTCCGATCGACCCGAATCGAGATCGCATGCACATGCTTAAAGTTGAATCGGTAACACAAGATTACAAAGAATTGCTGAACAAGATCCCTAAAGGTATGAAAATACCAGAGAACGTTAAAGAGATTCGCTGGATGCTCGAAGAGTTGCGTGTCAGTTATTTCGCTCAACAACTCGGTACACCGTATCCGGTATCAGACAAGCGCGTATTGAATGCGATAGACGCATGTTAGGGCTGTCTTGTTGAGTTTACTCAAATTTTTTGATCTATGTCTCTGAGAAACATGAAGGTTTTACCAAAAATTAAAACTTATCGGTTTCTCACGAGATATAGTGTGTGATATATAAGGCTCCGCGGTGGCTTTGATTGGATTCGCCGCATTCTATTAAACAAGAAGGTTACAAATGAAAAAGACACTTTTAGCGCTTGCGCTTGTTGGTGCCTCAACATCTGCGTTCGCTGATGCTTGGTTGTACGGTGGTGTTTCAGCTGGTCGTGCTGAATACAATGGTAATAGCGATACACCAATGGGTTTCCACGTTGGTACTGGTATCCTACCAATCATCGGTATTGAAGGTGGTTACTGGAAGCACGGTAACTACGATATGACAGCTAACGACGGTGCGACTGGTTACGCTGAATTGGGTTCTTGGTACGCAGCGCTTAAGCCAAGTATCGACATTGGTCCAATCCAGCTTTATGCGAAAGGTGGTCTTCACTACTACAACGCAGACTACAAAGGCAGCTTGAACGGCAGCGATAGCGGTACAGACATCATGTACGGTGTGGGTGCTGAGTACTTTGTAACTGACATGCTTTCAATCGGTGCAAGCTGGCAGCGTTTCAACGGCGTTAAAACGACGTTCTCTGGCGACAAAGATCTAGATAGCTTTACTATTAACGCGACTCTTCACATCTTCTAATCGTTGTCAGATGAGTTATTGAAAGCGACCTTTTAGGTCGCTTTTTTCGTTTTGGAGCAATTATTTGCTTGTGTTAGTTGGAATCATGAGCAGCACTAAATACGCCACTACAGATAGCGAGAACGCAGATGCGCCTCGAAGAATTTGGCGTCCAAGGCATCTCCGGTCGCTTGTTTGACCAATACGTCTGTTGATAACAAGCTCGCTTTACTCCAGATGTTTTCAGACAACCAAGTAAATATCGGTGCGAGATCTCCGGATTGAATTGCGTCATCAACATTCACAGTTTGCTTCATCGCTGCCATAAATTGAGCAGCATACATCGCACCCAGTGTGTATGACGGGAAGTAACCGAACGCGCCATCTGTCCAGTGGATATCTTGCATGCAGCCATCTTTGTAATTGTCTTTAGTAGAAAGACCAAGATATTGCTGCATCTTTTGATCCCATAGCTCTGGAATATCTTTGAAGGAAATCTTGCCGTTCATAAGGTCACGCTCGATTTTATAACGAAGTATAACGTGAGCAGGGTAGGTCAATTCATCCGCATCTACACGAATGTAGCCCGGTTGTACGCGTGTGTAGACCTTTTGAAGGTTTTCTGGTTGAAATATCTTCGCATCATTCGACGTAAAGTGTTTTTGTGCGAGTGGAGAAAGGTGAGCAATGAAGCCGTCACTACGACCTAACTGCATTTCAAAAAATAGCGATTGAGATTCATGAATACCCATCGAGCGTGCTTCACCTGCAGGTAATCCAGAAAGCTCGGCTGGTAGCCCTTGCTCATAACACGCGTGACCGGTTTCGTGTACGATTCCCATTAGTGATTGAACGAAATCAGATTCATCGTACCTCGTTGTAATCCTGACGTCTTGAGGGACACCTCCGCAGAATGGGTGTGAGCTAATATCGAGGCGACCATGGTCGAAATCGAAGTTAAGCAACTTCATTACATCCAAACCAAGCGCGTTCTGCTCTGCTGTTGCGTAGCGCTCGTTTGGCAAATAGACAGACTCAGATTTTTGTTTCTCAATGACTTCTTGGGTAAGGCTAGGCAGCCATGATATCAAGTCACCAAACAAGGCATCGAGCTGTTTAGAATTGACTCCGGGCTCATAAATATCAAGCATGGCATCATAAGGCGTTAATCCAGACTGCTCAGCGCGAATCTGCGCTTCTTGCTGAGATAGATTGACGACTTCTTCAAAGTTCTTACAAAACCCCGTCCAGTCGTTCTCACCACGCTGCGTCCGCCATGCATGCTCGCATTTCGAGCCGGCGAGAGACTTAGCTTTCACTAGATCTTCCGGGACAACTGTTTTTAAGCGCCACTGACGTTTCATCTCTGCCAAGCTTGCCTGCTGCTTGGCATCTAAGTTGTCTGATTCTGCTTTATCAAACCATTCGCCTAATTGAGGAGCCGTCGATAATTGATGGATATGAAGAGAAAGTTGCGCCATCGCTTCTGAACGTGCCTGGTTGCCACCTGATGGCATCATCGCGGCAGCGTCCCAGCCGCAGATAGCCGAAAGATGACCAAAATTGGCAATGGTTTTAAAGTGCTCAACGAGTTTATTGTAGTTTTCCATGTCTGTGACCTGTCGTTTGAACTGAGGCTATACGTTAACATTAACAATAGGTTACGAAAAGAATAATGCTACCAAGTTGTAAAATGTTGGTGGCTTTTTAATACGCATTGGAGCAGAATCAGTCTATTGTTCTACTTTTGCCCTTATCGATATGCACATTCTCAACTTTGAAGCCTTTTTAATCGCGATCACTATTCTAACTCTCACCCCCGGTCTTGATACGGCTTTGGTGATCAGAAATACCACAAGAGGTGGTTTTCATGATGGTGCGGTGACGAGCTTAGGGATTTGTCTCGGTCTATTTGTCCACGCAAGCTTTTCGGCGCTCGGAATTTCGGTGATTCTGACTCAGTCTGCGGATTTATTCACCTTGGTGAAAAGTGTAGGGGCTGCATACTTAATTTGGTTGGGTATTTCGAGTCTTCGATCGTTAAAAAATGCCTCTGCAATGTCAATCTGCGAAGGGCGTGAGCAACGAGTTCAAGGAAAGCGTTCTTTGAGAGAGGGTTTTCTCTCTAATGTTTTGAACCCGAAAACAGCCGTGTTCTACTTAGCGTTCTTGCCGCAGTTCATTAATCCGGAGTACTCGCCGCTTGTCCAATCAATGGTTATGGCGAGTATTCATTTTATCATCGCGATGGTATGGCAGTGTGGTCTGTCAGGAATGCTTAATTCAGCTAAGTCGTTATTGAAAAGCTCTAAATTCATCCGTTGGATGGAAGCAACGACGGGCTTGGTTTTGGTTGGACTAGGGGTAAAATTGTTGTTGGAAGAGCCGACTATTTAACGTCTAAATAGTCGGCTACGAAATTTAGCTTGAGCGAGTATCGATAGCCTGCTCAAGTGAGCGTTTGGTACGCAAAAATTGATGCATGGTGACAGAAGAGCCTTTTAACAGGTATCTATCGAAACATTGATAGTAGTGGTCGCCATCTTCCATTTGCTTACAGAAGTTTCTCGCTTCTGTGTTGTGATGGTGTAGATCTTTTTCAGATGCAAATTGATTATGAGACGCGCACCCTGCCAAGATAAGAAGCATCGCTAGTGAACAAGTGATTCGAAACATTTTAATCCAATAGAAGTTAAACGCTTGTTGTATTGTAAGAATCCAATGATTGTTTAGTTACCATTTCACGACACAAGTTCCATTAAGCCCCAACTTTTTTTAGCCACTGGAGCAAATATTGTGCTAATTCTGTGGGTGAGTCCGCTGGAAGATCATGCGCGTCACTATCAAAGGGAATATGGGCGACTTTCCAAGCTTCAGCGATACGTTTTCCCGCTAAACTATTCACTAATTTATCGTCATTGCTTGTGATAACTTGAGTAGGGCATGACGGAGAGTTTTCCGGTCCCGCAAACCGAGCAGCGGCGAAAAGCTGTCTGAGTGCGTTAGAGAATTTAACGGGATGCTTTTCATTTAAAGCCAGGTGATACGAAAGTATGCTCGGATTGAGGACGTGGTCTGGATAGGTGAGATTTAGAATGGTTCTCTCGAATGCTTGAGAGCCACGAAGCTTTGAAATTAGGAGTCTAGGTATCTCTTTTAGATTAAAGCGTTCGTTAATTGGACTGAATCGAGCAAAACTTGGATTGATAAGAGTTAAGCTAGCCACCTTTTGAGGAACTTGGTGTGCCCAGCATGAACCCAGCATTGAGCCCATTGAAATTGCAATGATATGGTAACTGCCTATATCAGATGGCAATTGCTCTATGACTGCTTCTAACATTTGCTCTATTTGTAGTGGGCTTATTTCCTTGTACAGGTCTCCATTACCGGGCACGTTCGGTGTGTAAATGCGCAAATCCGGCTCAAGCTCCTTTAATGCTCCAACCAAAAAATGCCAGTGTCCTGCTTCCCTGAGCAAGCCTCTAACTAAGACGATGGGTACCATAAATTCGTCGCTTTCCTTGTCAATTTCTCTTGCTGAATATCTGTAATATTGATCAAAAGGTCATTGCTGAGCACCTGTATCAAGTAGCTAAGCAAGGTACTGTGTCGCCTCTCGACACGTTTTATTCTGTGTGGTTTGGTGGGGTGAAATAACTGACTAAAGCTCAGTAATTGCATAGGGTTCTTCTTAACCCAAAGCCACGACCCTAACTCTAGCGTCAGTGGTACAAAGGGGGAGGTGGACTCTTTATAATGCTCTAAATGCATCCAATCCCAAAGATCTCCGTGCGTGGTGTATTGATGCCACTGAGGTTCAAATTGATAGAGTTTGTAATGTGGGTAGCTCTTTCTGAACACTGAATAGAGCAGATAAAACTCATGGAGGTTGTTAGGTGGCCGTTTGTGATGCGCAAAGGGGAACCACAGGCGATCCCTAGCACCAAAACCGCTGTGTAGATCTAATACTATGGTCGCTGACGACTGTTTTGCAAGGTTGAGTATGCATGTTGATACGGCAGTGAGTTCTCGTTCCATCTCAATTGGATTGCCTCGATACCAAGGAAGCTTAGAGCTTATTGATTGCCCCGCATACAACTGATAGCGAGGGTTGGTAGAGTGGACTGGGGCATTGCGCATCAAATCCACGCCTCTATGGTTTGAGCGATTTTTCAATGCTACGCCCCATGGGTTGACGACTGGGATAGAGATGATCTTTATATTGTTTAAGGTTTCCTGTAGTTGCTTGTCCCACTCGACACGCCTTAACAAGCTTTTCAGAAAAGACAGGATGATTTGGCTTCCAATGCGCTCGACGCCATGAATAGCACCAGTTAAAACAAGACAAGGAGCAGAGGGCTTGTCTGTGCCCAATGAAAGCATTTGCACTGGAAACTCATGTTGACCATGTTTGATGTACGTGAGTGTTTCCAGCGACAGTTGATCGTAGCGCTCAGCGTACGTTTCAATGTGTTCTAGTTCTTTAGGCGTTGCAACAAACATAAATAAACTCAGTGTTTTAAGCTAAGTTTAGAGAGTTTTATTGCTACTAATGTGAACAATTCATTTCAATCTAATTTTTCGGAGTAGCCATTAATCAATGGCGCTCAATATGAGCTTTTTGTAGTAAGGCTGCTCAAACGCCCAAAGCAAAACGGGTTGCAACTGTATCGTGCTATCGTCTTCGGCAATATCTAGAGATAGCTTGACGATCTCGTTTGGCAATTTCGCTTCTAGGTGGTTCGGCAGAAAAGCCCAGCTTGGCTCCAATAACAAGCCTTCTATCAGTATATCAAGTTCATTAACCAGCACATGGTTGTCGGCAACTAACAGTGGGTACTTCTCTGTAGGTTCTGTCGCGCTTGTGTATACCCGCTGTTTGAGTGCAGATAAAGCTCTGATAGAACAGTTCTGGCTTTTGACAAGTTCAGAGCTGTTGGAAGAAAAAGGAGACACGGCTATTGGTGGCAGTGATTTCCAATAGAGGTCCGGATTAATTATTTGTCCCTTTGCGAGAAAAAGTCCAAATTGACACTGGTCCTGCTTGATTAGATATTCTCCGTGGTCTCGAGACACACGTAATAGACTCAGCGTTATGCCTTTTTGATGACAGACCTTATTAAGGCTAGAGAGCCATGGGGAGGGTATTGACTCATCAAAACAGACCGAGAGCCGTTTAACATCAGACTCGAATAAGCTTGAGGCGTACCTTTCAAAAGCAGACACGTCTGCTGACAATAATTGCGCGCGGCGATAAAGCTGCTCACCTTTATTGGTTAGCTCTAAGCTACGCCCATTTCTCTCAAAAAGGTCGTAACCTAAAGTAATCTCGAGATATTCAACTTGTTCACTAATCGTCTTTCTATCTTTTTTTAAAGACGTGGCAGCCTTGCTGAAGGTTTTATATTTCGCAACGGCATTGAAGGCAGATAGCTGAGATAAGGTAAATTGGCTCAATTCAACCCCTCAAAAAGTACTAGTTTGAGTGGGGGAAAATCCCCCGCTTGTTGGGATGAACTCTAGCACAGAATTATTAATATTGCGGGCATCAACCAACAAGAGGAAATCTATAATGAAACGCAAACTAGTTATTTCTTGTCTTGCCGCTGCAATGACATCCGCTGCTTTACTCCCAATGAGCGCTAGCGCTTGTACACGAATGTTATGGAATACGGACAGTGATTTTGTGATGGTAGGGCGCAATGAGGACTACTTCTCAGCATCGGCCCCAACGCTGGTTAAAACGCCACGTGGGGTTGAACGCAAAGGCTCTGTGAACCAACAAGATAACGTGGCAGAGTGGCAAGTGAAGTACGGTAGTATCGTATCTTTTGCCAACAACCGTTTTGCTATGGACGGCATTAATGAACAAGGACTGACCGCGCGCACTCTTTACTTTGATCAAGGCGAAACCGATGAGCATAAATCAGACAACATTAAGCCTGTTTTAGAAGGTGATCACTGGGTAAGCTATGTATTAGATAATTTCAGCACAGTTTCAGACGCGTTAGAAGGACTAGAAGGTCTGCGTCTAGTATCCGTAAAGGGAGGCTACAGTTATTCTGCAAGCCCAAAACACATGTCAATTGCTGATTCAACAGGCGACTCGGCTATTATTGAAATCCAAGATGGTGAGGTCAAAGTGTTCCACGGCGAGCAATACCGTGTGATGACGAATCCACCCAACATTCAAACTCAAGTAGAGCAGGCGAGCAAAAGAAAGATCGATGCCAATGATGGGACTTTTCCTAATACCTTTAGCGGCTCCGATCGCTATCAGAAAGCACAATATTGGCTAGAGAACTTTCCAAAAGTTAAGTCAACGGATGACATCAATGCCGCTTATGGATTTATGTACTCAGCGTTGGGCACGACTGCCTTTGTACCAGGTACGCCACTTCCCGCTGAAGATGCAGCAGTGGGTAAAGAGATCATGAAGCACACTCAGTCTGAAGATTCGTATGGAGTAGGGACGTACTTCCAGTCCATTTCCGACCTTACTAACAAAGTGTATCGATTTAAATCTCTGTTGGCGCCTTCAGATGTGTATGTGAACCTATCAGATATAGATTGGAAAATGGAAACAAATGTCGAGGTAATCCCAAGAATCGATCGCCATGCACAAGCGGGTTTACAAGGAGACATCAGTGGTGATTTTCAAGCCATTGAGGAAAACGACATCTACGAGCAATCAATCGTTAAATAAAAAAACACCGAGCATTCAAAGTGCTCGGTGTTTCTCTTTTAGACGTTATCACATTGGCTTTTTACCAACGCCAAAATTCTCTTTTGGTTTAAGCGTAATCTTACCAAAACCAAGCTTTTTGAAGTGATTGTCGCGATAGTTGCGAACCGCCTTGGTGTCAGAAATGGCTTCGATTTGTTGTTCCATTTTAAGGAACTCTGTCAGGTCGATACCTTCTGCTTCTGCTACCGCCTCATGGATATTACGGTGCTGTTGATAAGAAAAGGTTAGTGTTTTCTCTTCGTTTTTGTATTCGTAGATGATGGTACGCGCCATGGTGTTACCTATTGTATTTGATGCCTGACAAATCTAAGCGCTAGATTCTGCCTTGAAGCGGGATAATTGTCACGCTTTCACCGGGTTTTACTGTATCGATGTGTGGAGCTATCTCTATCAGACAGTTTGCTTCACTCATCGAACGCAAGATGCCTGAGCCTTGTTTGCCTGTCGTTTTAACCGAAAGTTGCCCGCTCTCTTGGTCCACTTCGTACACCCCACGACTGAACTCAGTTCGCCCCTGGCGAGAACGCAACGATTCTGTCGCAATGGCTTGAACTTTAAGTGGAGCGAATTTTTGTGCACCTTGCATCTTCTTAATTGCAGGCTCAACAAAGTTAATAAATGAAACCATTACGGCAACAGGGTTACCTGGAAGGCCGAAGAACGGAACCCCATTAATATCGCCAAACGCAAGAGGACGACCTGGGCGCATATTGATTCGCCAAAAATCTACGCTGCCGCGCTTTTCTAATACGTTTTTTATAAAGTCCGCGTCACCAACCGACACGCCACCAGAAGTAATCACTAAATCAGCGCTCTCACTGGCTTCGACAATAGCACGCTCCATCACACTCTCGTCATCCTCTAAAATGCCGAGATCAACGATATCGCAGCCTAGCTTTTTAAGCATAGCCATGATGGTGAATCGGTTCGAGTCGTAGATAGAGTTTGCCTGTAACGGTGTACCTGGTGCTTGAACTTCATCTCCAGTAGAAAAAACAGCGACACGAAGCGCTCGTTTAACCGTCACCGAATCCATACCCAAAGAGGCTATCATGCCTAATTCAGGTGCTTGAAGTAAGGTTCCGGAGGTAAACACAGCTTGTCCAACGGCTAAGTCTTCACCAGCTTGTCTCACGTTCTGACCTGTTTTGATCGCTGCATCGCCAAAGCCGACTGAATTACCATCTACCAGTGCTTGTTCTCTCATCACGACCGTGTCTGCGCCAACTGGCATAGGTGCCCCGGTCATGATCTGCACTGCTTGACCTGGCTCTAACGCTTTGTCATATCCGTGTCCTGCCATCACACTTGCTACAACATCGAACTGGGTACGATGGTTGTCAGCGCCAATAATCGCATAGCCATCCATCGCCGAGTTGGTATAAGCCGGTACATTGATTGGTGAACTAATGTCATCGAGCAAGACTCGTCCGTATGCCTCTGTGATTGTCACTGTTTCTGACGCACTAATCGCTTCGACTGCATTTAGGATTTTCTCTTGCCCTTGAACAACGGAAAGAAACGCTGGAGATAACGTATCGCAACATGCGGCAGCATTTGCTCTTGGTGTTTCTTGCTTTTGCACATAACCCAGAATGAAGGTCTTAATCGCATTGAGATCATTGATACTCATGGTTGGAAGTTCAACATCGAGTTCACTGTCTGATGCAATAGCAATAATGTTGTCGTCACTAGGGTGAAGCCAAGGTTTACCCACTTCTTGTCGGTTTAATTCAATCTTTGGAAACGCGATGTTTTTGCATCCTTCCACTAGGATCAAATCGAGCGCCTTATGGTCAAATCGAGATAATAAGTATTCGAAGCCAGCTTCGGAATCTGGTGTTTCCGTCATAAGCGCATGGCGATAGCGTGAAGAGATCAACATTTGGCTCGCGCCCGCTTTGCGAAGGCGGTAACTGTCTTTACCGGGTTTATCCACGTCAAAGTTGTGATGAGCATGTTTGAGTACGCCAATACGTAATCCTGTCTCAGTTAACATGGGCAGCAACGCTTCGAGTAAGGTCGTTTTTCCGGTACCACTGTATGCAGCAAAGCCGAGTAGGGGGACGTTGTTGATGGACTTGATAGTCATAAATAGGCTCTTTACTGTTGATCGTTGGCAATCGCTAATTTAGCGAGTTCTTCTGGCGTATTCAGGTTTACAAAGCATTCTGGATTATCAGAGAAATCGACGTACTCTGTATGACATTCTTTATAGAGCAGAATGATCTTACGATCTCCTCGCTCGAGAAAGGCTTCCAGCTTTGGTAACACCCGCTTATGGAACATAGTAAATACTGGTTGATGGAAGTCTCCATCGTGAGCGACCAGTATGTCACTGTCTTGTTTGGCCGCTTGGCAGAATCTTTCAACCACAGACTCGTCTACGAAAGGGCTATCGCAAGGGACAAATCCGACCCAGTCTGTTTTTGCTGAGGCAAGACCAGCATGGATACCACCAAGTGGACCCGGAAAATCCGGGTAAGTATCACTGATCACAGGGGCATAGTGCCCATATTTATCTTGATTGCGGTTGGCATTGATGGTGATGGATTGAGTTTGTGTAGCCAATCGCTCTAACACATGTTCAATGAGTGGCTTACCATTAAACTCGATAAGACCTTTATCATTGCCACCCATACGAGAGGCTTGTCCTCCAGCAAGAATGACCCAACTAGTCTGAGTTGGATGCAACATAGTTATTCTCTTTATCTTTATGTTCTTTATCGATGATTTGTAGCAATGGTGATTCTATCAAGGTGCAGTCTTTAATCCACCATTGTTTTCGACACAACCGAGTTAACGCGTTGGTTTGGTGGCTTGTAATGACGATACTTGAGCCATGCTTTAGTAAATCTTGAGCCATAAAGACAAGACGCTCGATAGACTCTTGGTCGAGAGAGGCGCTTGGTTCGTCCATTAGTAAAATCGAAGGTTTTAGCACCCATGCTCGCGCCATCGCAACGCGCTGCTTTTCACCACCAGACAGTACAGAGACGTGCTCGTCAGCGAGCGTTTCAAGCCCGACAAGGCGTAAAGCTGAGATCACCTCAGCACGTTTGTCATGAAGATCTAAATTCTTGTGTTTAATGCCGTACACAACATTCTGAAATACTGAACCATCGAACAGATAAGGCGATTGGTGCAAATAAATAACGTCTTTGCGTCCTGGCCCGCGAAACAAGCCAGTAAACAGCGATTGATGGCGAGGCAGTACATCGCCTGATGTCGGCTTGAGCAGTCCGGCAAGTATTTTCAGTAATGTTGTCTTACCAACGCCATTGTCTCCCTTCAGATAAACGGCTTCATTTGGACCAATTGTAAGGCTGGGGATATGAAAAAGGACGCGATCCTTGAATCGCATTGAAACCTGCTTTGCTTGTAGCTGTATTGTCATTGTTGTCCCTTAAGCAGAGTCTTGGATTAATTATAGTGGTTAGTATCAAAAACAGTGGAGCTATATCAGGTTCTCAGTACACCCTTACCGCGCATCGATGAAAGAAGGAAGTTGAGCACGAGTGCTAACACAAGTAGAACGATTCCAAGGGCGACACCTTGAGCAAATGCGCCTTTATGGCTCTCCATTGCGATAGCGGTTGGGATATTTCGAGTTAATCCCATAATGTTACCGCCGACCATCATTGAACAGCCAACCTCTGTCACGATTCTAGAGAAGCCAGCGACGACAGCGGCCATAAGAGGGAAGCGAGACTCCCAAATCAATGTCATTAGAGTTCGAAAACGTGATACACCGAGGGTGACAGACGTTTCCAGTGCACGTCTATCGGTACTTTGAAGTGCGCCATGCATCATTGAAACGAGCACAGGAAAGCAGATCAGTATTTGACCTACAATCATTGCGCGTTGCGTGAACAGCATCTCCCAATTACCAAGTGGTCCCGAGCGAGAAAGCAGCATGTAAAGCAACAAACCAATGACGACCGTCGGAATCGCTTGCATCGTGTTAACCAACGACAGCAAAAACCACTTTCCGGGAAAGTTCGTGTAGGCGAGAAGATATGAGACGATGATTGCGGGCAGCACAACCAGTGAGACAGCAGATATCGAAACGCTGAAGGAAACCGCCACAATGCGCCACAGATCTTTGTCTAAGCTAAATAGGAGGCCTAGGGCCTCCATTGTCGTTTCGGTGATACTCATTAACTGTTGTTTTTCTCTGCATCCGCAACAAACAACTGCTCACCCATTTTACGGTAGCTGTTAATCATCGATTGACCTTTCTCCGATACAAGCCAGTCACTCAGGGCACGGGCGCCTTTAGTATTAAGAGTAGGGTAACGCTGTGGATTCACCACGATAACTTGGTATGGGTTGAACAGCTGCTTGTCACCCTCAAATAACACTTTGAGGTCAAGCTTCGCTTGGTAAGCGAGCCAAGTACCACGGTCAGTCATCGTGTAACCTTGCATCTCTGATGCCATATTCAGTGTCGGCCCCATACCTTGACCTACTGAGCGGTAGCCACCGAAATCAGGCTCAATCTTGGTTTGCTTCCAGATCTGCAGCTCTTTCTTGTGTGTTCCCGAGTCATCTCCGCGCGAAATGAAGATAGCGTTTGCCTTTGCAATATGATCAAAAACTTGTTCGATGCTTTTTTGATCGTGGATGTGAGCAGGATCTTTGTCTGGGCCAACAATCACAAAATCGTTGTACATCACACTGCGTGGTTCGATGCCGTAGCCTGCTTCAACGAAGCTAGCTTCGGCTTTAGGCGCGTGCGTCATTACTACGTCCACATCGCCATTTTCGCCCATTTTTAGCGATTTACCGGTACCCGCTGCGATGATATCAACTTGATAACCAGTTTCTTGGGTAAATTCTGGGAGAAGGTAATCGAGTAAGCCTGAATGGTACGTGCTAGTAGTCGTTGCAAGTCTGACGCGCGGTTGCTCCGTGCTGTCTGCATAAGCCGAAACAGATAGCGTAGCTAGGGATACCGCCGTCACCATTAATCGAGGGAATGTCATAGTAATTTCCATTTTTGTTTTTATCGTAAAACCATGTGCTCTTTGCGAGCTCTATCCTTAAGCAAAGACAATGCCATAATTTCCTTAGGAAAAAAGAGGCAAAGTGCGACATTTTGCTAAAAAATTCAGAGAGTAAACTACAATTAATTTGAGCTGGGACAAAATGTCGCAATATTACCCATGATGTTTCGCCACAGATTGGTACACTCTGTCTCAAATAGGAACAATAACAATTATTTATGACTTTCTTCCAAACATCAGATATCCCAAATCAACAGTCTTCTCCCTATCTTGCGTTTTCTGTGCTTGTCGTCGATGACGAAGTCGGAATGCAAACCGTCCTGAAAAAAGCGCTTAGCAAAGGCTTCGGTCATGTTGAAACCGCAAGCAGTGTCGAGCAGGCGGAAGAGATGCGTCTAGCTAACCATTACGATCTGATTATTCTCGATATCAACCTTCCTGGTCGCTCAGGTATCGAATGGGAGGAGGCGTTTAATGATCAAGAGCGAAAAGCCGACATTATCTTCATGACTGGCTATGCAGACCTAGAAGTCGCAATCAGTGCGTTAAAACTGGGAGCATCAGACTTTATCCTTAAGCCATTTAACCTTGAGCAAATGCTACAAGCAGTTAAGCGTTGTATGGATAAACGCCTCGCTGAACGAATGAATCTCGCGCTAAGTCACGATATCAGCCGCAGGGTTAGTAAAGATCTCATCGGCAACTCTGAAAAAACAAAGCAGTTAAAACAACTCATTGCTCAGTTCGCACCGTCACGAGCGTCTGTTCTTATCGAAGGCGAGTCGGGTACAGGTAAGGAGCTGGTGGCTAGAGGTATTCATGCGGCGAGCAAAAGGCAGGGACCTTTTGTCGCAGTGAACTGCGGAGCACTAGCTCCAGAACTGTTAGAGAGTGAGTTGTTTGGCCATTCCGCAGGCGCTTTTACTGGAGCTAAGAAAAACCGAGAGGGGCTGTTCAGAGTGGCGAGCGGCGGAACACTGTTTTTAGATGAGATAGGCGAAATGCCGCTGGCGATGCAAGCGTCACTACTTCGCGTTCTTGAGCAACGTACAGTTCGTCCCGTAGGTACTGAAAAAGAGATCAGTATCGATGTAAGAGTCGTTGCCGCCACGAATCGAAATTTACGAGACCAAGTAAACAAAGGAGAGTTTCGAGAGGATTTGTTCTATAGGCTGAACGTACTAAAAATTGATGTGCCCGCACTACGAGAGCGATTGGCGGATCTTTCTGACCTAGTCCCGTTTTTCACGCGTTATCTTGCTAAAGAACTCGGTGTACCAGAGCCTAAATGGGCGCATGAAGATATGCACATGATGCAAGACTATGACTGGCCAGGCAACGTTCGTGAGCTTAAGAACATGCTGGAGCGCTGTATCTTGCTCAATAAACCACCAGCACACCATTTCGTTGAGATGAAAGGTGGTGCAGTCAATACAGCGATAACTATGTCGGTCAATGATCTTACTATCATGCCTAGTACCACAACGCCGATTGAAGCAGAGTTTGGCTATCCAAATTCCTGGTCGTTAAAAGATGTAGAAAAATCTCATATTCAACAGGTGGTTGACTATCACTCAGGTAACAAGTCTGCTGCATCACGAGACCTTGGTGTCGCCCGTAAAACGCTAGAACGCAAGTACAAAGAGTGGGACGAGAACGGGTCTGATGAATAAGGAAAATCGTTTTATTAGCAAATGGCGATATCGAATGTCATCGATGGTTCGCTATCGTCTGCTGTTTCTCACGTCCGCGCCAATTGTACTTACGTTAATTGCCTTGTTTGGCATTACGGCCTATTGGTCAATACATTACACGTGGCAGAGCGCGCTAGTAGATGTGTCTGAACGCCTAAATATCGTCGAAGATAAGATCCATCGCCTACAGGAGCGGCAGTACGAACATCTGGAAGCATTCTCTTCGTCTTATGAATTCCGAACACGCCTTGATCATCTTCAGACCCATGACGAGTTTGACACTTGGATAAGCTCACAGAGAGCGAGATACGGCTTAGACTTTCTACGTTGGAACCCAAAATCTCAAATAGCGGATATGAGTCGTTATCAAGAAATGGCGGGCGCTCGAAGCTTTTTTGATGTCTTAACCAGTTCAGAAGCGACCGACATCGAACCTACGCTTACTGATCACTCAGAAGTATGGCATCAAGACAGACAAATTGTAGAGACTCGCTCATTAGTCAGCCGTTCAGTCATCCCGGTTTTCGATCGAGAAAGTAATCTACTTGGTTATCTCGACGGTGGTGTATTGATGAACAATAACCTTCAACTCGTCGATGAAATCAAAAGCACGATTTACCCTAGCGGCACCCACCAACGTAATGTGTCGGGAACCGTCACTCTGTTTTTGGATGATTTACGTATCGCCACTAATGTACCTATGGATGACTCCTACGAAGGTCGACGTGCTATCGGAACGGTAGTTTCAGACGAAGTGAAGCAGGCGGTTCTCGTTAGGGGAGAAAGCTGGATAGACAAGGCCTTTGTCTATGATTCCTGGTATATCGCTGGCTACAATCCTATCGTCGACCTTCATGGCAAGATGGTGGGTATTACTTATACCGGTTACTTAATTTGGCCACTTATCAAAACCTATATCACTAACCTCGGTGAAGTAACAGCTATCATACTGACACTGTTACTTATCTCCGGACTAATCGTTTACCGTGGTGCTCGAGATCTGTTTCGCCCAGTTGAGCAGATTCACCGCGTAGTAAAAATGGTGCAACTGGGTAAAGACGAAGAGCGTATAGGTGGACTTGGGCTGAATGCCAATCATGAACTGAGTCAGCTGGCCACTCAGTTCGATAACATGCTAAACCAACTTCAATACAGGAATGAGCAAATTCAAGAGGCTGCGCATGAGCTTGAGGCTAAGGTTCATTCTCGAACGGCAAGTCTAAAGGAGAAAACCGAGCAGCTTGAGTTACATATTCAGCTCTTAAACCAAACTCGCGATAAACTCGTCACCAATGAAAAGCTCGCTGCTCTCGGTGAGTTAACAGCCGGTATTGCTCATGAGATCAACAACCCAACAGCAGTAATACTCGGAAACGTCGAACTGATCAAATTTGAGCTCGGCTCAGATATGACGCGTGTAGAGGAAGAAGTCGATACCATACTTGCTCAAATCGATCGTATTCGAAACATCACACGAAGCCTACTGCAATACAGTCGCCAGGGTGGAGTACAAGATGAGATAACGTGGCAGCATGTTAATCCGATTGTGGACGAGAGCGTCACCTTAGTTAGAACAGGTTCTAAGAAACGTGATATTGAATTTATCGTCGACTTACATGCTAAAACACCGGTCGAGGTTAATCGCCATCAGCTATTACAGATCCTCGTGAACCTGCAAATGAATGCCATTCATGCAATGGGCGGTAAGGGCAGGTTAACCGTACTGACCGAAGATTGGATTGAGGGCAAAGAGAGCATCGGTGCTCTGGTGCATGTTATCGATGAAGGGTGTGGTATCTCTGAACTCAATCTGAAACGTATCTTTGACCCGTTTTTTACGACAAAGCGTGATGGAACCGGACTCGGTCTATCAGTCTCACAGAGTATTCTCAGCCAAACTGGTGGCGAGATTAAGGTTCAATCTACGGTAGGTAAAGGGAGCCAATTTACGTTGTATCTTCCTAATAAAGCTGATCATCATTTACTCGTAAGTGCATAAAAACGTTAAGAAGAGTTTGTCCCAAACTTACATCTAATGAAGTAAGGCTGTCATTTCACATAACAAACGCTTCGTGTTGACTAAGATTAAGTTAGATTAATTTGGTCATTAAATGAGGGAAGCAGGATGAAATCAATGACATGTAAACAGCTCGGAGGGGCTTGTGACTTTGAATTTCAGGCAGATACGTTCGAAGAGATTGCTGAGCTCAGTAAACAACACGGTATGGAGATGTACCAACAGCAAGAGCCTGCTCATCTCGATGCTATGGCGAAGATGCAAGAGTTGATGAAAGATCCTGCTGCAATGCAGGTTTGGTACAACAATAAAAAGCGCGAATTTGACGAAAGTTAAACTCGCGCTACTCATCACAGGTAGGCATCACGCCATGCAGATGTAGATAGTACCTAGGACCATGACAGAAATAAGACCGTACCAAATCTTTTGGGAGCGAGTATCGGCGACATTCACGCGGATGTAGTTCATCTCCTCGTTAGCCATCACCTCAAAGTCGGCAAAACTTAGTGTAAATTCTTTACTTGCTGCAGAGATGTCTTTTTGCAGTTTATTGAAGGTCGCTTCTACGAACTGCTTAGCTTCTCCAAGTGGCGCGCTTGCGAGAGATATCGCATCCCAGATTGCCATTCTTGATTCAAATTCACGGTCAGTTACGCGGTTGAGCATTAGCAAATCATGCTCACGTTTCAAACGTTCTTTGCCCAATTTATTGGAATTCATATCAGAGAACTTATTCAAGTTTACTACTCCAGAGTTTTCATAGTCACGCCGCCTCAGGGGAATGAGAGCGGCGTTATGTGCCGAGAATAGTAGGTAGGGCTCGAACGCCCTTCAACTTGATGTTTTTGTTTGAACGACAAATTTTTTTGGTTAGTAAAACCAATAATAGTGTGCCGTGGATTACTGTTGCGATCTTTCTAGGCTTGGGTAGCCGCCTAATTGAGTACACTTGGTAATCAGCATGTTGCCCTCGTAATTGCCATCCACCCAACAAGGAACGGTGGGTGTTCCCCCCGTATTTCCTCCGGCAAAAGCGAGGCTACTTACGCCGAGCGCTAAAATACATAACAATTTCATAGGAACCTCCAAAAATAGACTATGTATTTAAAAGGACTGAAAGATTCTACTTAGATGTCCTGTCTACTATTGCTGTTACGTATCCAAAACAAGGAGAGACCATGAAACTATTTAGATTAGCGCTACCAGTATTTTTATGGCTCGCATTGACGGCAACTGCACATGCAGTAGAGCCTGTCTACAGTGATTTCTTTGGAAAGGCGATTCGAGGCTACGATCCCGTCGCTTATTTTACAGAGGGAAAACCAGTAAAAGGCGATAGCGACTATACCTATAGCTGGAACGATGCTGAGTGGTACTTTTCATCGCAAGAAAATCTCTCTTTGTTTACCGCAAACCCAGAAAAGTACGCTCCCCAGTATGGAGGATACTGTGCATGGGCCGTGAGCAAGGGCTATACCGCGAAAATCGATCCCAATGCATGGTACATACATAACGACAAACTGTACCTTAATTATAGTCGTTCTGTTCAAAGTACATGGCAGCAGGACATTCCCGGCAACATAGCAAGCGCCGACAAAAACTGGCCGCAACTATTAAATAACTGATTACGACAAAGACATTACTCTTAACTTGAGTGCACAGCGATTTGCGGTGGATTAATACCGTGTTTCTTGAACTCACTCATAACACGAAGGGTAATGTCAGTCTCAAACAGTTTTTCATAAGCGGTGTCCACCACATATGCTTTACACGTTAATTGAATCGCCAAGTAGTTATCGGTGATTGTTTGCTTAACCAAAACGGTAACGGGTTTCGGTAGGTGAATATAACGGCTCGATGACGCTGCTTCTTGTATAAGATTACGAGCTAAAACAATATCTTCGTTCATTCCTACATAGAAAGGGATAACGACCTGCATATCGAGAGCCCCATAGTTACCACTAACCGTTACCTCGTTTAGAAACTTGTTATTAGGAATGGTGATAATGTCATCGTTTAGGGTGCGCATACGAACTGAGCGTAAACCTATGGTCAGTATGTCACCATAGTTACCTTCAAACGTGACTCGGTCCCCCACCTGAAACGGCCTATCGATCATGACTGTAAGGCCAGCGATAAACGAAGCAGCGAGATCCTTCATCGCGAAACCGACAGAGACGGCGAGGGTACCGCCAATTAAAGCAAGAATATGGTCGTTGATTCGAAAGCTGAGCATGAATACAACGATACCAGCCGTCATATAGATGAAGAACTGCAAGAATGACTGAAGCTTTTGAAGCAGCATTCGATACTGAACAAACTGACCGCCAATACTCTCGACCATCGAGTTCATAAATTTTATGAGCAGCCAAGTACCCATAATGATAAATATACTGAGTAGCACACCGGACCAACGAATCAGTGTTGCAAACTGAGTGATGCTATCGACGTTGGCAATCTCCTCGCTCGCCAATGAACAGAGAGGGAACAACAAAAGCAGAGTGAAAGCGAAAAACTTTGTCATTTCGGCTCCTTACTTAACGAGTAAATGTTGGCGATCTAGAACGTTGGTGATGTGCCTAAACCAGTGGTCCGAAATACGAGCTTTATCCTCGTTCCAATCAATGTAGCCGCGACTTTGGAAGTATCTTAGTGTGCCGATCACTTCGGAGATGGTTAACTGAGTGCAATCAGACACATCCTCTGGAGAGGCTGACTCAAGCTGAACGATGGAACGAAGTATGGCGAGCATGGGTTTAGGCATCTTGTCTAGCTCTTCAGACTCTGGCGCATGGAACAACCTTACAACGACATTGTCTGTCTCTTTGTTACGCTTGAGAGAGAATCGAAAGAATCGTAGCGCAACCGTTGGGTTACCATCTGAATAATGCCAAAGGATTCGATAAAAGCCTTGCTTGGCACGGTCTTCTTCCGATTCACTGTCATTATCCCACTGCTTAGGTACGGTGAGCCCTTCAAAGCTGACAGTGTAGTTTTCATCCTGATTAATTCTGCTATCCAGCAGCCCCGCGATTTGCTCTTCACTCCATCGAGGGAGAAATGCGACCCAATCGAATAGCAGACGTTCTCCTCGCGCTCTGTCTACAAAGCGCCAACTGGCTTTTTCGATAGAGAATACTGCACGATGGCTTTGTTTCGATCGGCGCAATAGGTTGGTAAAGCGAATAAGGTCATTCAGTCCGCCTACTTTAGGTTTCACCAACCTCTGACAGTTATCGATGGCAATTAAATAGTGGGTGTCACTTTTTCTGAGGTGGTTAAGAATTTTGACCTCACTTGTTTCTTCCTCGAGACCTAAGCTGACAGCGAGGTGGACAAGGAGTTCTTGATAACCCGCATTTGGACAGTTTATATAAATAGGCTCAGCGTTTTTCGCTTTGTGAAGTATCTGAGTGAGCAATCTTGTTGCACCAACGCCACGCTCGCCAGTGACGACACAAATCGCGGGGCTGTTGGTAAGTAGATATTTTGAAAGCTGCTGCATTTCATCTTTTGCGTATGGAATCAATGGGCTTGAATCATCACCTGGCTGAACATAATCAAACGCGGAATCGCCTTTTACTCTCACGAGGTTGCTATCGGCATTACTACCAGTTTGTTTGGCAACCTCAATTTTAAACAAGTAGGTAAGAGCCTGATTAAAGAAGGTGTAATGGGATAGAAGCCCAATAAGGCGATTCTTAAGATGATGGAATGCGATCCACATTGTTGCGATCGCGGTCGCGACAAGACCAACAATAAACACACCTTTTTTGGTCGAAGCCCAATGGATGAGCATAGGCTTGTCTGAGATCTTATCGAGCGATTCAAACACCACCTTTTTCCACATAATAATCACGCTGAGCGTAATGAGCACAAACCAAAGGGAGAATAAGGTGGTTATCCAGTAGTAAATGGTGCCTTTTCCTAGGCTTTGAGAGGCGATTTGCAGCACTAACCCAACAACAATAAAACTCCAGACGTAACGACGTACCGTAGAGAGTCTTAGGGCCGCTACCGTTTTGTTGGTCGCTAAACTGTTACGTTGGACGAACTCGAGAATGAAAGAGATGGCAATCGAACCGCCCAGTATCCACCACGTAAAGAGCTCGATGTAATAGAGCTGAGAAAGGGCGTCTATGCTGCTCAATACCCGTAAGGAGACGGTTATTGCAACCAACCACGCAATAGCCTTGCTCGCGCGACCTATATACCAAATTAATCGAACCCAAATAGGTGGTTTCGTCATTGCAGAGGCGACGTGCGCTTTGAACTGTTCAAACAGTCGTTTCTCGTTCGCTAACCACCACATTAGAATTGAGTAGATAAAGAAGACTTGAACACCAACCCAGATAACGGGAACAGGGGAGATAAAGATCTCCTTGATTAAGGTTTTTAAGCTTCTTAGCTGGAAGAACACAAAGTATTCAGCGTTAAGCCGTGTTATTTCGAATTCTTGTTTAAATTGGGTAACGCCGTCGGGGCCAAATCCGGTCAATTGCTCGAAGGTTTTATCAGATGCAAGTTCCAACAGCGTCTGTTTACTGAGGCTTAGGCTGTTCAACGTCAAGTATTGAGTTTGAACATCAAACCAATGCTGTTCATCTGCCTCATCACGATAGACCGCCAATGCTTCGTTAAAGGCTATGATTTCTCGGTCTTGCTGATCCAAGGTATAAGCGAGCAACCGACGAACCTTGTTGGAATCTGATGGTGTCATAAACAGCTTGGATGGAAGTCGACTAATCTCTGACTCTAGAGATAGCGCATCTTCAGATGGAGTTGGCAGGTCGTCATCCTGATAGTCCCAACGAGCGGATGCCGGGAAACTAAGAATGAGAGTTACCACCACTAACCAGAAAGTGTGTCTAATCATTGTTGTCATACTGTCCGTAACTGGTTGAGTCTATTTGATTTCTTATTTAGTGTAGTTGCACTCTTGACACCCTGCCGCCATCAAACGAAAAAAGCCCACTTTGGCAAACCAAAATGGGCTAGGGCGTCATAGTATACGGAGCTATGAACAGGGCGTTAATGGGCTTGGCAAGCCATTAACTATTTTCAACTATTGGAGTAGCTTAAAAACTGTAAACAAAACCAACTTTAACTTCGTTTTCTGGATTAAGTTTAACGCTGTTAATCTTATACTCTGGCTTATATGTGTATTGAGCGTAAGGCGCGACAGCACCAAAGTCTGTCAGTGTCGCTTTAAATTCAAATTCATTAGGCGTGTAGTCTATTATGCCTACAGAGCCCAGACCACTTAAAACGACTTCTTCGTTGGTCGATTTATGAACCCAATTGACACTCAAGTCAACCGCGTCCATTGCATACCCAAACTTAAGATCTGTGCGATGTACTTTTACATTGTGATCACCTGACTCTTTGCGATTACCAGCAATGTCATCAAACTTGGCACTAACATTTGTCGTTTCATAGCGATAACGACCTGCTAAATAGAGTCCACTCTCGAATTCATAACCCGTTTCCAGTCCAAGTTTATAAGTAGGGTTGATCGTCGTGTTAAAACTGAAATCTTTTGGCTGGTGAATGGATACTGTTTCTCCATGATCAAACTTAACTTCTGCTTGTGGTTTTACATACCAGCCATCTGTGATAGAAACAGCCCAAGCACCAGAAAGGGTTGTCTCTTTAGACTTGCTTAAGCCTTTTTTACGCACGTGTTCTAGGCTTGTCGAAATTCCATTTTCAAAAGCGTAGCCAACTTTCGCACTAGTGTCGCCGTTTGATTTCTGGCTCAGATCGGTATAAACACCTGCGTGTGCTCCAAACGTTGCTACTATTGCCAATGCTACTAACTTTTTCATTGTTTACTCTACTCCAATAGTTATAAATGATTCGTCAACAACCTAAGGTTGGTTAGCAGTTAAGGCCGCCTTTGTTGACGGTGCGGATTATTCAATTGGGTGCGAAATACGGTCAATTTCAACGGAAGTAGAAATCAATCGAAACTAAAGAGAATTGCTTTTAGAAAGTGGTTCTTGCTTGCATCTCAGACCAAGAGACTGTAGGGTTGCGCAGTTTTGTTAATTCACAAAGGTAACGCTCGTGCTATCGACCGCAAATATCACTCAACAGTTTGGTGCTAAACCACTGTTTGAAAACATCTCTATTAAGTTTGGCGAAGGCAACCGTTATGGCCTTATTGGCGCAAACGGCTGTGGTAAATCGACATTCATGAAGATTTTGAGCGGTGAGTTAGAACCTACGAGCGGTAACGTTTCTTACGATCCGAACGAGCGCGTTGCAAAACTGAACCAGGACCAGTTCGCTTATGAAGAGTTTACGGTAGTAGACACTGTTATCATGGGCCACAAAGAGCTATGGGCTATCAAGCAAGAGCGTGACCGTATTTACTCACTGCCAGAAATGAGTGAAGAAGATGGCATGAAAGTAGCGGATCTTGAAGTTCAGTTCGCAGAACTTGATGGTTACATGGCGGAAGCGAAAGCAGGTGAACTACTCCTTGCGGTAGGTATCCCAGAAGAGCAGCACTTTGGCTTGATGAGTGAAGTCGCTCCAGGTTGGAAGCTGCGTGTGCTATTGGCTCAGGTTCTTTTCGCTGACCCGCACATCATGCTACTCGACGAACCAACCAACAACTTGGACATGGACACCATTCGTTGGCTAGAAGAAACGTTGAACCAGCGTAACTGCACCATGATTATTATCTCGCACGACCGTCACTTCCTAAACTCAGTGTGTACCCACATGGCTGACTTAGATTACGGTGAGCTTCGTTTATTCCCTGGTAACTATGATGAGTACATGGTTGCGGCAACTCAGGCACGCGAACGTCTACTAGCAGACAACGCGAAGAAGAAAGCTCAAATTGCTGAGCTAAACACCTTCGTAGCGCGATTCTCTGCAAACGCATCTAAAGCGAAGCAAGCAACATCTCGTGCTAAGCAAATCGATAAGATTCAGCTAGAAGAAGTGAAGCCTTCAAGCCGTCAAAACCCATTTATCCGTTTTGACCAAGAAAAAGAACTCTTCCGTAACGCGCTTAACGTAGAAAACCTAAGCCAAGGTTTCGAAGATGATTTGTTCTCAGGCTTTAACGCAATTTTCGAAGTCGGTGAGCGTGTTGCGATCATCGGTGAAAACGGTGTGGGTAAAACAACACTGCTTAATACGCTTGCAGGCGTTCTAGAGCCTCGTACTGGTGAATACAAGTGGTCTGAAAATAGTAACATTGGCTACTATGCGCAGGATCATGCTCATGACTTCGAAGAAGACATGAACCTTATGGACTGGATGGGTCAATGGCGCCAAGAAGGCGATGACGAGCAAGTTATCCGTAGCTTCCTAGGTCGCATGCTATTTGGTCAGGACGATATTAAGAAGTCAGTAAAAGTACTATCTGGTGGTGAGCAAGGTCGTATGCTGCTAGGTAAGATCATGATGCACAAGCCAAACATGCTATTGATGGACGAACCGACGAACCACATGGACATGGAATCTATCGAGTCATTGAACAGCGCGCTAGAACAGTACAAAGGTACATTGTTCTTCGTATCTCATGACCGTGTATTTGTAGATTCTCTTGCAACTCGAATTCTAGAGATCAAAGACGGCAAGATTAATGACTTCCGTGGTACATACGCTGAGTTCTTGAGATCGAAAGGGATTGATGGATAATCGGTTAGATACCTGAATGAAGCCTCGCGAAAGCGGGGCTTTTTTGTATGTGAGAGAAAACTAGTGTTTAAAAGTGGTCGATGCGACGTTAGGAGCTAGCCTGCAGTTCTCCCCATTTATAACGGGGCACGCAGCTGGGGGAGTTAGAGGGCGTAAATGCGGTGAAATCGCAATATGTGCAGAGTCGAAACATACCTCGTTTTTTCTAAGTCAATCTTGTTGTTTTGAGCTTTCTTTGAGTCCAACGCATTCACCCCTCCCAGCCTCCCCTTGGTAAGGGGAAGAGCATTAATGTAAGCGATGCGACGTTAGGAGCTAGCCTGTAATTCTCCCCCTTGCTAAGGGGGAGCTAGAGGGGGTAAGCTCTTGATCTTTAGAATTAAACCACAACCACATTCCGCACCCAAACCATCAACAACAAATACGCAAACATCACCCACACCAACACTGCCGACAGTAGTGTACCCATTACAGACAAATGATAACTAAAATAATAAACAGCTATCAAATAAGCGGCATAAGGCATTAACGAATACAGCCCAAACAGTGCGGTCATTCGAAGCGCCTCCATGTTTCGATCAGTTGCCACAATATAGTGTGCAATCAGCGCAAAGCTCGGGAACAGTGGAACAAGACCGGCGATAAAAAAGTTCTTACTCTTGGATAGAATCGCAATCAACATCACGGCTGCTGCGCCAATCAAACACTTCAGAAAAAGAGTGACCATCTCAACCGCTACGCCAAGTTGAACAGCAGTTCGTCGTCAGTCATATATTTATGTTTGCTACCCAGATTGCGAACATGCATAAACATAAAACTCGGAAACGCAGGGGCTAAAAGGTTGTTTGGTTCCCACATCTCACCACCGATAAACACATAACGACCTTGTTTTTCATCATCGTGATAAGGATTGTTGATCTCAGTCGAGAGCTCAGCACGGACGCCTTCAATTACGCAAACAATCTGACCTTTGGCGACTCCAACAACACGTGTAACAAGGTTTGCTTTCATTCCACATTTCCAGGCTTGACGTGTTGCCCATTCAAACCCGAGTTTCCGAACGCCTTTGTGCACATTAACGATAAGATTCATGGTGACTCTGCAGTGGTTAGGTATTAACCGAGAGAGTAGTTGGTAATACAGAGTGACACGAGCAATCAATAACGATGAATTCTTACTTGGTGAAAAAACAATGAAAAAAGCCTCCCATTAATAGAGAGGCTTAAGAACTCGTTCAGAGGTGGCAAAGGCTAGCTGTTACCTTTGACATCGAAATCGACTTTCTCACCGCCAGTAAACACTTGAAAACGTAGCCCCTTGGCTCGCGCAATAGTAGTGATACCAAACTGTTTCGCTAAGTCTAAGCCCATTTGAGTCACCCCAGAGCGTGATAAAAGTACTGGGATACCCATCTGGGCAACTTTGATAACCATTTCTGACGTTAATCGTCCGGTGGTGTAGAAGATCTTGTCGTCACCTGTTTCCTCGTTGATCCACATTTCACCTGCGAGCGTGTCGACCGCATTGTGGCGACCGACATCTTCCACGAACGATAATACCTCATCGCCTTTACAGATAGCGCAACCATGGACTGCACCGGCTTTTTTGTAGGTATCGTTATAGTGAGTTAATGCCTCAAGTGTTGCATAAATCTGAGATTGTTTAAGTGGCGTTTGTGGGACCTGATAGCCTTCTAACTGCTTCATCACATTGCCATACATGGTGCCTTGGCCGCAGCCAGATGTGACAGTTTTCTTTTTTAAAGCTTCCTCTAAGAAGTCAGTGTTTTCTTTAGTGATAACCGCAGCAGAATGGGTCTCCCAATCGATAATTAGTGACTCGATGGCAGCAGGGTCTGAGAGAAACCCTTGGTTTTTTAGATAGCCCAAGACTAATGAGTCGGGTCTGGAGCCTAATGTCATCAGAGTAACGATTTCTTTCCAGTTGAGCATCACCGTTAAAGGTCGCTCGCAAGCAATTTGTTTAGTTAGTTTTTCACCGTACTCGTCATAGACGTCAACTTCGATAGTTTGAAGGGGATTTTCGCTTGTTCTAATAATGTTGGGTTTAACCACGCGTATATCCTTTTGGTCGGGCAGTAGCACTGGGCTATTGGCTTGATAATTGCTTAGTTTTCACTAATGCTTAAACGATTATTACCAATAAAGTTTTGGCACGCAAATAACTTACGCTAATTTAGGGATATGAAATGCAGTCAGAAACTCCTGAATCCATTCCTACTCAAACTTCTAATTTTGATGCCCTCCAAGTTGAGAAAAACGAACATCAATGGCCAATTCAAATCGACTTGTCTATTGTCGACAAGCAGGTAGGGCGCTGGACGAGCACTCAGCGCGAGCTTGAAGGCTTTGAATTAGAAGTGACTGATCAGAGCAAACCCCATGCCATCTTAGAGCTTTATAGAGATGAGCGTACCGACTATAGATTCAACCTAAGTTCGCAAAACCCTATGCTGTTCGTTGTGTTAGATAACCACGACGAGCTCAGCTTAAAACCAATAATGGTGACAGCGTCACAGGCTGTTGCTGGTTCTTTTATGGATGGAGATTACCTCGTGCTCTCAAAGCCTATTCCGCTGCCTATTCAAGCATGGATGGAGGCTTTTATAGGTAGACATGGTGAACTTCTTGAAGTAAGGCGTAAGAAACGTAAAGGGGCGGGACGATCGAGTGGCAAATAATTTTTTATCTCGCTGGTCACAGCGAAAATTAGAGGAGCAATCTCTAGAAAAAACGGAGCAGGAAAGTGCTTCGCTAGAGAAAGTGCAGGAAGAAGAACACTCCCTCGACGAAAGCGTTGCTGAACTAGAAGGTGAGCAAGAGGACACGGCTTCTGAATCAGAACCAGAGGTAGAGGGTGAAGAACTTTCTATATCTCAGCTGCTTGCAAATACAGAAGTCGATAAGGCGGTAAAAAAAGCAGCACTACGAAAGCTTTTTATGCAACCCGAGTTTAATGTTGTCGATGGTCTAAATGATTACGACCACGACTACTCAGCCGTCAAGCCACTTGCTACAGAGGTAGCGGAAACACTCAGAGGTTGGGTCAAGGACGTCGAAGAACATCTTGAAGAATCCGAGGGTTCTGACGATTCGGCTCTAGCAGCTTCGATTCCAGACGAAACTCAGGTTGAAGAAGAGCAAACAGAAAGAAATGAAACGCTCAGTGGCGATGAAGAGTCTGACTCAAAATTATCGTAATAGATTGATATAGGGACAAAATTTACCACATAGAAAGTAGGTACATTTTGTCCCAAGTTCTTTTCTCAACCAATGAGACAAAATGTCTCACGAGACAAATAGCCCCAATTAACTGAGGGTAATTTGTAATAACTATCTAATAGTTAAACTTTTTTTCCAGTATTTATAGTTGGAACAATTATTGCAAAACATGTGTAAATGGTTCAAACGAAACCAAAACGGAGCGCGAAGACTCCAACACTGGAAATAGGCGATGATAAAACAACTATTACAACAAGCGACATCTGAAAATGGACGTGCACGCTCATACGCGTTTGAAAATACCGTTGAGTTATCCAATTTAATACCGCCAACTGTAAGCTACGAAAGTCATGGCGACACCCTAATAGTCGGCCCTACTGCGATTATCACCAGTACAGCCGAGCAATTGACTTGCATGCATTCCCTCACTTTGCTGTCTACCGATGGCGAGCCTTCTGAGCATGACAACCTTTATTACGCAGATAGCATTGAGATTACTGGTTTCTTGGGGACGTTCAGTGTCCACATTAATAATAAGAATACTCACAGCAATTTAGCTGAAGTCTCAGTGGGCAGGGACTGTTTCGATATTGTTCTCGACCATTCTCTAAATGGTTGTATGTCGGAGGAAGTACCCGTCCCTGGTTATTATCCTGTTGGTCGTGGCTATCCTACGCTAGCCGATGCACTAGAAGAAATACCCGGTCTAATGGGCACCTTCGATAAACCTAAGTTCTTTCGTTTAGACACCGACATGTGTGCTCACAGTTCGCGCGGTGTTAAAGGGTGCGAACGCTGTGTAGATGCATGCCCTGCTGGTGCATTGAGTAGCCAAGGTAATGACAAAATCGGACACAAAATAGAGATAAATCCGTACCTTTGTCAGGGTGTAGGCACTTGTGCAACTGCATGTCCGACAGAGGCCATTCACTATGCATTGCCGACACCACAAGAAACGCAAAAGTTTATTGAGCGTACGCTTGCCAATTATCATCAACAAGGTGGCGAAAATGCCATCATTTTAATCTGTAGCTCTCGTCACGAGAGTTACAACGCCATGGCACTTAATGCCCTCCCAGAAAACGTCATTCCTGTCGTGGTTGAAGAGCTGCCTTCAGTGGGTATCGATACTTGGTTCACGGCTTTAGTCAACGGTGCGACCCAAGTTTTGTTTGCTGCCAGCCGTCATATGCCTGAGACCATCCAAACGGTTCTCAATAGTGAAGTCGGTATGGCACAACAGCTTTTAGAGAATCTCGGTCTGGCGCGTGAAACGATAGATATTTTGTACCTAGAGTCGCTTCGTGAAGGCTTACCAACGTTAGTTGAAAAAGACCTTGAACTTCGTATTGGCGATGTAGAGGGAAGCAAGCGCGAGCGCCTTTTCCATTCATTAGACGTGTTGTCTGCTAAGCAGGGCGTCACTGACACTATCCAGCCACTACCAACGACGGCGCCATACGGCACGGTTACTTGTGATACTGACAAATGCACATTGTGTATGGGTTGTGTTGCAGTGTGTCCAACAAAAGCACTTTACAACAAAGGTGACAGACCAGCGCTAGATTTTGTTGAGCAAGACTGTGTGCAATGTGGCATGTGTGAAAAAGCGTGCCCCGAGTCTGCACTGTCTCTCACACAACAAATCAACTGGGACAAAGAATCTCGAACTCAAGTCATTGCACTTCATGAAGAGAAAGCTGCGGAGTGTCTAAGCTGTGGCAAGCCTTTCGCACCCCAATCTATGATCACTATGCTGCAAGATAAGTTACGCGGTCACTCACATTTTGACAACGAAGCGGCACTGCGTCGTATTGCGATGTGTGAAGACTGCCGTGTCGTCGATATGTTTGAAAACATGGCAGAAAACCCAGAACAGCAACTCAAGTATTAGGAACGTATGTCAATGGAAAACGAGAACAACGAACTACGAAGTGACATCTACCTGCTTATTTCGACTCTGTGCCGAGGAGCCCCTGAACGAGAGCTCCTCGATTTTCTATCTTCTCTCGAAATCGAGTCCGGCATTAATCAAATGACAAGTGCATGGCAGGATCTTGCTGCAGCTGCAAACGTTGCTGAGGTCAGCGCCCTAGAAGACGAGTACCAAGATTTGTTTATAGGTATTGGCAAAGGGGAAGTGATTCCGTTTGCATCTTGGCACTTAACAGGATCACTGATGGATAAACCGCTCGCTGAACTTCGACATGACCTAGGCCACTTGGGTCTAGAGCGCGAGGAGTCTGTGAAAGAACCTGAAGATCATATTTCCGCAATGTGTGAAGTTCTCGCGCACTTAATAGATCAGCAAAAGGAGAGCGAAGCGAAAGCTTTCTTTAATCAGCACCTCTCTCCTTGGTACTCAGATTTGTGTCGTCAGATTGAAACCGCACCAAGTGCGCAGTTTTATCCTTCTGTCGCGGCACTAATGCAAGCATTTTTCGATGTGGAGCAGGTGAGCTATGCGCAAAACCCAGGCTCTACGCAGACGAAAATGAAAATAGACGTAAAAAACATAACCACTAAGTAATGTCAGCTAACTAGAGATGCCACCAAAAGGATAGGTATCCACTCAGGGAGCAAACTATGAGTAAACAAACCAAACGTGACGATAAAAGTGAATTTAACGAGAATCGTCGAAACCTACTAAAGGGCTTGACCACCGCAGCTGTTGCCGGAGCGGTTATTTCAGGTACCGCGCATGCTGCTACTAACACCGAGTTAGTTGATGTGAAACCCGATGATGAGAAGAAAACAGGTTATCGCGAAACCCAGCATGTTAAAGACTATTACGACACACTCTAGGAGCAAAGCATGAAACTAACTAAACGCTCCGACAATGTGAGCAAAAACGAAAACAAGCTAGGACTCAGCCGCCGTGCATTTATGCGCAACTCCTCTATTGCGGCGGGTGGTCTGGCAGCAGGTGCGTATACGTTCGCGCCCGGAATGATCAAAAAGGCACAGGCAGAATCTGTACCGGTTGATGCCAAAACTGAAGTAAAACGTACCATCTGTTCTCACTGTTCAGTGGGTTGCGGTATTTATGCTGAAGTACAAAACGGTGTATGGACGGGGCAAGAGCCTGCGTTCGACCATCCTTTTAATGCTGGTGGACACTGTGCGAAAGGTGCCGCTTTACGTGAGCATGGTCATGGTGAACGTCGTCTTAAATATCCAATGAAGCTCGAAGGCGGTAAGTGGAAAAAACTAAGTTGGGAAGATGCGATTGAAGAGATCGGCAACAAAGTTTTAGAGATCCGTAAAGAGTCAGGTCCAGATTCTGTTTACTGGTTGGGTAGTGCGAAGCACAGTAACGAACAGGCGTACATGTTCCGTAAGATGGCGTCGCTTTGGGGCACTAACAACGTAGACCACCAAGCACGTATTTGTCACTCAACCACGGTTTCTGGTGTAGCGAACACTTGGGGCTATGGTGCGATGACAAACTCTTTCAATGACATGCACAACTGTAAGTCGATGCTGTTCATCGGCTCTAACCCCGCAGAAGCGCACCCAGTTGCTATGCAGCACATCTTAATTGCCAAAGAAAAGAACCGCTGCCAAATTGTTGTGGCGGATCCTCGTCGTACTCGTACAGCAGCAAAAGCAAACCACTACTGTTCATTGCGCCCTGGTACTGACGTTGCCTTTATCTGGGGTCTACTATGGCACATCTTCGCAAATAAATGGGAAGATCAAGAGTTCATTCGTCAGCGTGTTTACGGTATGGAAGAGATCCGTGCTGAAGTTGCCAAATGGAATCCAGAGGAAGTGGAGCGCGTAACTGGCGTTAGTGAAGCTGACGTATACAAAGCGGCGAAAATCCTATCTGAGAATCGTCCAGGCAGTATCATTTGGTGTATGGGGGGTACGCAACATACCACTGGTAACAACAATACTCGTGCATACTGCGTACTAGAACTTGCGTTGGGTAACATCGGTAAATCGGGTGGTGGTGCAAACATCTTCCGTGGTCACGACAACGTGCAGGGTGCAACTGACCTTGGCGTACTATCTCACACGTTACCTGGCTACTATGGTCTGGCAGACGGTTCGTGGAAGCACTGGGCAAAAGTGTGGGATGTCGACTACGAGTGGATTAAAGAGCGATTTGACCAAAACGAGTATCGTGGCAAGAAACCAATGAACAACATGGGTATTCCTGTGTCACGTTGGATTGATGGTGTTCTAGAAAACAAAGACAACATCGAGCAGAACGATAACATTCGTGCCATGTTCTACTGGGGTCACGCGGTTAACTCGCAAACGCGTGGCGTTGAAATGCAAAAAGCGATGCAGAAGCTGGACATGATGGTCATCGTCGATCCATATCCAACTCACGCTGCGGTAATGAACAACCGCACTGATGGCGTGTATCTACTGCCAGCAACCACGCAATTCGAAACCTACGGTTCGGTAACAGCTTCGAATCGCTCTCTTCAATGGCGAGACAAGGTCGTTGAACCATTGTTCGATTCAAAACCTGACCACGAGATCATGTATCTTCTTACTAAGAAGCTTGGTTTTGAGAAAGAGTTGTTTAAAAACATCAAAGTTGAGAACAACGAGCCAAATATCGAAGATATTACTCGCGAGTTCAACAAGGGTATGTGGACGATTGGTTACACCGGTCAAAGCCCAGAACGTATCAAAGCGCACCAACAGAACTGGCATACCTTCCACAAGACCTCTTTGGTTGCCGAAGGCGGTCCAATCAATGGTGAAACCTACGGTCTACCTTGGCCATGCTGGGGCACACCTGAGATGAAACATCCAGGCACACACATTCTCTACGATACATCAAAAACTGTTGCTGATGGTGGAGGTAACTTCCGAGCTCGTTTTGGTGTTGAGTTTGAAGGTGACAACATTCTCGCTGAAGACAGTTACTCATTGGGCTGTGAACTGGAAGACGGTTACCCAGAGTTCACCGACAAGCTTTTGAAACAGCTTGGATGGTGGGATGACCTCACTGCAGAAGAAAAAGCCTCTGCCGAAGGTAAAAACTGGAAGACCGATCTATCGGGTGGTATCCAGCGTGTGGCAATCAAGCACGGCTGTATTCCATTTGGTAATGCGAAAGCACGCGCCATCGTATGGACATTCCCAGACAGAGTACCGCTGCACCGCGAGCCGCTTTACACGCCGAGACGTGATCTAGTCGCAGACTATCCAACATGGGATGACAGCGAGTCGATTTATCGTCTGCCAACTATGTACAAGTCAATCCAGGATAAAGACGTATCTGGCGAGTACCCAATCGTTCTTACTTCTGGCCGATTAGTGGAGTACGAGGGTGGTGGTGAAGAGACCCGTTCTAACCCTTGGCTTGCTGAACTGCAACGCGAAATGTTCGTTGAAGTTAACCCGAAAGACGCTAATGACATCGGCTTTAAAGACGGCGACATGGTCTGGGTTGAGGGTGCAGAGAAAGGGCGCATTAAGGTGAAAGCCATGGTGACACCTCGTGTGAAACCGGGTCTAGCGTTTATCCCATTCCACTTTGGCGGAAAGTTCCAAGGTGAGGACCTCACCAACAAGTATCCGGAGGGCACTGTGCCTTACGTTATTGGTGAAGCGGCCAACACTGCGACCACTTATGGTTATGACCCAGTGACCCAGATGCAGGAAACTAAAGTCACTCTCTGTAACATCAAGAAAGCGTAAGGAGTCACCTAATGGCTAATATGAAATTCCTATGTGACACCAAGCGTTGTATTGAATGTAACGGCTGTGTGACCGCATGTAAAAATGAAAATGACGACGCGCTGCAATGGGGTATCCAACGCCGTCGTGTCGTCACGTTAAACGACGGTCTTCCGGGTGAGAACTCGATCTCCGTGGCTTGTATGCACTGTACTGATGCTCCTTGTATGGCAGTATGTCCAGCAGACTGTTTCGAACGCACAGAGGATGGCATTGTACTTCACAACAAAGATCTTTGTATCGGTTGTGGCTACTGCTTATTTGCGTGTCCGTTTGGTGCTCCTCAGTTCCCGAAACAGGCAGCATTTGGTGAGCGTGGCAAAATGGACAAATGTACTTTCTGTGCCGGTGGCCCTGAAACTGAAGACAATTCAGAAGAAGAGCGTGCTAAATACGGTGCGAACCGTATTGCAGAAGGTAAATTGCCAATGTGTGCCGAGCTTTGCTCAACCAAGGCTCTTCTAGCAGGTGACGCAGCGAAAGTATCGGACATTTTCCGCCAACGTGTTGTGGAACGTGGTGCTAAAGATGCTGGCTGGACAGACGGTAATGACCTAGCGTATGACGCAACGAAAAGCTAATGGAGAGAGCAATGGCTATTTTGTCTAAACAACAAGGTTTGCTTGGCTCTATCTTCCAATTACTGCTGCCGCTATTGGCAGCAGTGGTTCTAGTGATGTCGTTTGGTGTTCACGCTGAAGAAAGCAAGAGCAATAAAGTTGTTCAAGGTGAGATGACACAGCTCGCTGGAGCGGACTATTGGCGCATGGTAAAGGAAGGAGTAGAGGGTACAACGACCTCCGCTTCTCCTGAACACGGTGTGTTGATTAGTACTCCGGGTGAGACGTGGTACATCTTAAAAGAGAAGTGGATGTCGCCTGCGGGAGCAGTTGCCATTTTTGGTAGCATCACCCTCGTTATGCTGGCGTATTTCATCGGTGGCCCGATGAAACTGTCAGGTGCTAGAACGGGACGTAAACTGCAAAGATGGAGTCGAATGGACCGAGCGCTTCACTGGAGTATGGCGTTTGTATTTCTAACGCTTGCATTCAGTGGTCTTATGCTGGTTTATGGTAAGCACTTTATGAAACCTTACGTCCCTACTGACTTGTGGGGGTGGACCGTATACCTAGCGAAACAATACCACAACTACATGGGGCCTATGTTCCTTGTACTGTTAGTTGCACTGCTAATCAAATGGTGGAGTAAATCTATTTTCACCAAAGTGGATGTACAGTGGTTTATGAAGCTTGGTGGTATGGCTGGGAAACACAAAGGCAGTCACCCGTCTGCGGGCTTCTCCAATGCAGGGGAAAAAGTACTGTTCTGGATGTTGATTATTGTTGGTGCTGTTGTTGCAGCAAGTGGATTGATTCTTGATTTCCCTATCTTTGGTCAGACCCGTCGAGATATGGAATGGTCAAACCTAATCCACATGCTCGCAGCGCTGATCCTTATTTGTGGCTTTATCTTCCACATTTATATCGGTCTATTCGGTATGGAAGGGGCGCTTGAAGGTATGGTAACGGGTGAGGTTGATGAGACTTGGGCTAAAGAGCACCATGACTTATGGTATGAGGAAGTCAAACACGAGTTAGACAACCCTAAGCCTAAAGAAGAGAAAGCCCAACCCAGTGTTGACGCCAAAACACGTAGCGACCTGACTTAAGGAGAGTATTAGGATATGCAAGAACAACACAAAGGTATTTGGATAGCATATATTCTCAGCCTCTTTACGCCTTTCACTCTACTAATTTCAGGTGTGATTGCTATCGTCTATGCGGGCTATCGCCTTGATAAAGGCGAAGATAGTGACGTAGTCAATTCGCACTACTACGGGTTGATTAGGACCTTCTTCCTGAATCTAACTTTCTTTGTCGTTTTAATCGTAACAGTAGCGACCTCTAACGGACTGCTAAAAGGCGTAACGCACTACTGGTATCAGGCGACTTGGATAGATCAGATTGCTAACTTCATCCCGTACGTGGGGATGTTGTTCGCATCAGTAGCGATTGTAGTCTGGATCATTCGAATGTTTGCCGGTATGAGTAAGCTTAAGCAAGACATCCCGATGACATTTGGTAAAGACGCGAAGCCAATTCAACACCTTCCTTAATCCGTTTCAAGATCGACTAAAAGGGTTTGCAGTGTTTCTGCAAACCCTTTTTTATTGGTTTAATTACAAATAGTTACATTTTTGCAACACAGTGGTGCACGCCAATTTGGTGCGAATTCACTTATATGGTGCATTTCTGGGTTGGATTGACTTTACTTACAAATAGCGACTTACAATAAAATCATTATTAATCAATGGAATAGACTAATTCTTCTCTCAATAAATAAATTGGAACGTTCTTTGCTCTATCAGTCGTTCAGATAAAAACGCATTCACCAAAATGGTGTATTGCAAAATGATGTAGCACGATTTTGGTGCGCGCATCCAATCATCGATAAAGGAGTGATCGACACATGACCCCCTCGGTAGAGCACGTACACGGTGCCGTACAAACACTAACTCAAAGCTCAGATACGCTTTTTTTATTGCTGGGCGCCATTATGGTGTTCTTAATGCACGCTGGTTTTGCATTTCTTGAAGTGGGGACTGTCAGGCATAAAAACCAAGTAAACGCTTTGGTTAAAATATTAGCTGATTTCGGCGTGTCCGCTATCGCTTATTTCTTTATCGGATATTGGGTCGCTTACGGAGGCACCTTCTTCGCAGACGCAGAAACGCTTTCTCAAGGAAATGGTTACGAACTCGTTAAGTTCTTCTTCTTGCTTACCTTTGCAGCGGCTATACCAGCTATTGTCTCTGGTGGTATTGCAGAACGCGCTCGATTTTATCCCATTCTTCTTGCAACGTTTTTCACCGTTGGATTAGTTTATCCATTATTTGAGGGCATGATTTGGAACGGCAACTTTGGGTTCCAAGGTTGGTTAGAATCGACATTTGGTGCGGGCTTCCACGACTTTGCCGGCTCAATCGTTGTTCACGGTGTGGGTGGCTGGATTGCATTAGTGGCGGTTGTCTTTCTTGGTATGAGAAAAGGGCGCATTCGTGCCGGTAAACACACTAACTTTGCTCCTTCGAATATTCCATTCTTAGCTCTAGGTGCGTGGATTCTGAGTGTAGGTTGGTTTGGTTTTAATGTCATGTCAGCCCAAACGTTAGAAGGTATTAGTGGTTTAGTTGCCATGAACTCGCTGATGGCGATGGTAGGCGGTATTCTTGCTTCTCTCGTCGTTGGTCGTAATGACCCAGGGTTTATTCACAATGGACCATTGGCTGGCCTAGTTGCCGTATGTGCGGGCTCTGATCTTATGCATCCAATTGGTGCTCTAATTACTGGCGGTGTTGCAGGTGCATTGTTTGTTTGGGTATTTACCTATCTTCAAAACAAAACCAAGATTGATGACGTATTAGGTGTTTGGCCTTTGCACGGTTTGTGTGGTGCTTGGGGTGGTATTGCCGCAGGTATCTTTGGTCAACAGGCATTGGGCGGTTTAGGTGGTGTTAGCCTTATGTCTCAAATTGTGGGCACAATTGCGGGTATCTCAGTAGCGGTTATTGGTGCGGGACTTGTATACGGTATTCTCGATAAGCTAACAGGATTGCGTCTATCAGAAGAAGATGAGTTCAAAGGTGCCGATTTAGCCATCCATAAAATCTCTTCAACAAACGAAGACTGATTGATTACAAGAGCTAGCGATGAATTCGTTAGCTCTTGTTCCTTAATACCTATTAACCTATTGAAGAACCGAAACTTCCTCCCAATTAGACTATCGTCTAATCCCCAAAACTATTGATGTTATTCGTTACGTGTTACTCTTGTGATAACAATAATAAGTTAGCACAAGGAAGGTCTATGAAGTTTCCCTACAAAAATGTCGTTGTTTTGACTGGTGCTGGTATCTCTGCGGAATCAGGCATTCAAACATTCCGCGCTCAGGATGGTCTTTGGGAAAACCACAGGATTGAAGATGTCGCTACGCCAGAGGGTTTTGTTCGTGATCCTGATCTGGTGCAACACTTTTACAATCAACGTCGCCGAAAACTGCAGCAAGAAAACATCTTGCCCAATGCAGCACATATCGCCCTAGGTCAATTAGAGAAAGAACTAGAGGGGAGTGTCACTGTTATCACTCAAAATATAGATAACTTGCATGAGAGAGGTGGTAGTGAAAATATCATCCACATGCACGGTGAACTGCTTAAAGCACGCTGTGAAGAGTCTGGGCAGGTTGTAGAAATGAAAGACGACATTATGACGGGTGATCTTTGCCATTGTTGCCAAATCCCTTCGCAAATGCGCCCTCATATTGTTTGGTTCGGTGAAATGCCTTTACGCATGGGCGATATCTACGCTGCCATTGAGCAAGCAGATCTGTTTATTTCTATCGGTACGTCGGGTGTTGTATATCCAGCAGCCGGATTTGTTCATGATGCCAAAATGCATGGTGCTCATACCATAGAAATTAACCTAGAACCGAGTGCAGTAGAAAGTGAATTTGAAGAAAAACGATATGGCAAAGCGAGTCTTGAAGTGCCAAAGCTAGTTAAGGAAATACTCGCTCTGCAAACACAAGACCACGCGGTATAACCTATAAATTTCATCGATTGACAAAAAAATAAGCCCTCCACTGGAGGGCTTATTTGTGTATGAAACAGTAGTTGGATTAGTTATCTACTTTTAGCTTTTGGAAGTACTCTTCATAAAGCGTACCTGCCTCGCCAACTTCATCTTGCCATGTGCCTGAATCCATGACTTCTTGAGGAGGGAAGACGTTAGGATCTTCAGCAAACTCTTTCGGTAGTAATGGATATGCGGATTTAACAGGAGTTGGGTAACCAATCTCTAAAGCAATCTTTGCAGCGTTTTCTGGGCGAAGTAGAAAGTCGATCATCTTGTGTGCCGCATCAATGTTCTTAGCACCAGAAGGAATCGCTAGGCTGTCCATCCAGAAGATCGCACCTTTCTCAGGCCATACGATATCTATTGAAGCGCCTTCCTGACGAGCCATGTATGCAGAGCCATTCCAAAGCATACCAAGTGACACTTCACCAGCGAGGTAAGGGTTAGCAGGGAAATCTGAGTTAAATACTAGAACGTTTGGTACGAGTTTTCTCAGCTCTTCATAAGCGGCTTTGATTTCTTCGGGATTAGTTGTGTTTGGAGAGTAACCCAGCTTCGTCAATGCGATATGGAATACTTCACGAGAGTCGTCCATCATCATCAACTGACCTTCCCATTGCGGGTCCCAGAGGTCGCCCCAAGAGCTAACTGCTGAACGGTCGAGCATGTCAGTATTGATACCGATGCCCGTCGCACCCCAGATGTATGGGATTGAATATTTATTGTCTGGATCAAAAGGTTTGTCTAGATAGTTAGGATCCAAATCTTGGTAGTGTGATAGCTTCTCTTTGTCGATTTCTTGAAGCATACCTTCTTTACGCATTTTAGAGACAAAGTACGTAGAAGGTACCACTAAGTCGTAACCAGAGCCTTGCGTCTTAAGTTTCGCATACATGCTCTCGTTAGATTCGTAAGTGGAGTAGATGACTTTAATACCAGTTTCTTTCGTAAAGTCTTCTAGTACTTCGTTAGGAATGTATTCAGACCAGTTGTAGAAGTAAAGTTCTTCGTTGGCTGCAAACGCCGGGGTAGTGAAGAGAGTCGCCGCACAAAGTGCGCCTGCATACAATTTGCTTTTCATTACTTTTCCGTTTGTATTGGTAAACAAAGAGTCTCTTAGAGACATGACAATATGAGAACGTAGGGTTTCTCACACTACTTTGCACGCCACCATTATTTGATGTGCATCACAACATTATATCAGTCATTGATTAAATACTCTATGTAGGAATTTACAAAAATTAAACGTTTAGAATGGTATAGGGTGACAGCCATAAAAAAAGGTGGCAAATGCCACCTTTAAAAATATCAATAAAACGAGTTACTGACCTGCTTTTAGCTTCAAGAAATAATCTTCGTAGATAACTGTACTATCGCCTACAGCATCTTGCCACTCCACGCGGTCTAGATCTTCTTGTGACGGGAACAAAGCTGGGCTGTCTTTAAACTTCTCATTCGATTCTTTAACCGCAGTTAAATAACCCGTGTCACGAGAAATTTGTTCAGCAATTTCCGGGCGCAGTAAGAAATCAATCATCTTGTGCGCCGCATCAACGTTTTTTGCACCAGAGCTAATAGCAAAGTTGTCTACCCAACCAATGCCACCTTCTTTAGGGAAGACAAGTTTAATTGGCAAACCCTCGTTTTGCGCTGCTGCAGCTGAGCCGTTCCAAAGCATACCCAGACCAACTTCACCAGACATATAAGGTGCACCTGGGTTGTCAGAATTGAAAACTAATACGTTTGGCATAAGTTTTTGAAGCTCGGCGTATGCTTCATCAATTTGAGCTTTGTCTGTCGTATTACCAGAGTAGCCAAGTTTGCGAAGTGCGATATGGAATACTTCTCGAGTATCGTCCATCATCATCAATTGACCTTCTAGCTCAGGCTTCCATAGATCAGCCCAGCTTGTGAACTCGTCTGGGTCATACATATCGGTATTGACAGCGAGACCTGTAATAGCAACAACGTGTGGAATAGAGTAGTCATTGTTTGGATCGTAAGGCTTATCCAAGTAGTTTGGGTCTAGATTGCTGAAGTTTGATAGTTTTGATTTATCAATTTTCTGAAGCATGCCTTCATCACGCATCTTTGCGACAAAGTAAGTTGACGGCACAACAAGGTCATAACCTTTATTGTGAGTCTTTAGCTTTGCATACAAGGTTTCGTTCGACTCATAAGTAGAGTAGATAACCTTGATACCGGTCTCTTTGGTGAACTGCTCAAGGAGATTACTGTTGATGTAAGGTCCCCAGTTCATGAACACGAGTTCTTTATCTTCTTCTGCACTAACTGCTCCAGAGAGAAGAGAAAGTGCACATGCACTACCAGCTAAAAAAGTAGCCCATTTTTTCATTGACGTTAGCTCCAAAACAAACGCTGCCGTTATGGCATAGATATAAAAAGAGCAGAATGACAACGCCATTCTGCTCCAGTCGGTAAAATAGCGGATTATTTCACTTTTTCTCTGGCAAGTAGTTGCGATGCAACCACAAGTACCAAAGATACAATCAACATAAGTGTAGCCAATGCATTCACTTCTGGCGAAATGCCGACCTTAACCATCGAATAAATCTTCAATGGAAGGATTTCATAAGTAGGCCCGGTTACGAAAGAGCTCACAATGACATCGTCTAGAGATAGCGTAAACGAAAGCAACCAACCTGCTGCTACAGCGGGTTTTGCTAGTGGCAGGATAATCTGTTTCAAGATCGTCCATTCACCTGCGCCCAAGTCTTTCGCAGCCTCAAGCATCTTCACATCAAAGCCTTTCAAGCGGCTATATACTGTGACTACCACGAAAGGTAGACAGAAAGTGATGTGGGCAATTAGCAAACTAAAGAAGCCAAGCTGAGCACCAAGTACCAAGAAAATCGCAAGCAGTGAAATTGCCATCACGATATCTGGTGACATCATCACGATGAACAGCAAACCACTGACCGCTCCTTTGCCTTTAAACTGATAGCGGAATAGGGCGACTGCCGTCAAACTACCAATAATTGTCGCCGCGGTGGCCGAGAAAACCGCCACGTTGAGAGAATGCCATGCAGCTTGCATCAAACTGTCGTTGTTAACGAGAGCGTCGTACCACTTGGTTGTAAACCCGCCCCATTTCATACCAAATTTGTTGGCATTAAAGGAGTTAGCAATCAAAACAATGATTGGTAGATACAAGAACGCGTACACTACCGTCATAAAACTAAATCTTACAGCGCGTCCCATTATTCGAGCTCCACTTTACGGTTTAAGAGCTTGCCTGCTCGGTAGTAGGCGTACAGCATGACAGCCATCGCTGCCGTAAGCGCGATACTCGTCGCTGCACCGAACGGCCAATCTCGAGCATTGAGTATTTGACTCTTAATCACGTTACCAATGAGAAGGTTCTTCGCCCCGCCCAATAGGTCGGCAATATAGAACATTCCAAGTGCTGGTAGTAGCACTAACAAACACCCACCGATGATTCCCGGCATGGTCAATGGAAGAATGACTCGAGTCAGTGTTTGCCATTTGTTGGCACCTAGATCTCTAGCAGCTTCGATATACGTGCCATCGAGTTTCTCAATCGCTGAATAAAGCGGAAGGATCATAAATGGCAACAGAATATAGACCAAACCGATCATTACCGCTGTTTCTGTGTACATGATACGCAGTGGCTTATCGATAATATCGAGTGCCAGTAAGCTCTTATTTAAAATGCCTTGTGTACCCAGTACAATCTTTAATCCGTAGGTGCGGATTAGAGAGTTGGTCCAAAATGGCACAATAACCAAGAACAACATAAATGGTCGCCACTTTTCAGGCATTTTCGCAACGATATACGCAAATGGGTAACCAACAACCAAGCAGATAAGCGTCGCCACGATCGCCATATAGAACGAGTGGAACAACACTTTCGCGTAAAGAGGGTCGAGTAAACGCGCATAGTTCTCGAGTGTAAACGTCATCTCAATTAAGTTAGCTTCATCTCGAGTTAAGAAGCTAGTACCGATGATCATCACGTTCGGAATTAGCACAAATAGTACTAACCAACCAACAATCAGCGTAATGATGGCGTTTTGTAGATTAAATTTCTTGCTCATCTTTTAGCACCACTTCCCAGCTTTCAACCCAAGTTACGGCTACTTTTTGACCTAGCGAGTGGTCTACATCTGGATCATCTTCATTGAAGAATTCGCTGACCATGACACGCATGCCAGACTCAAGTTCCACAACAGAATCCAAAGTCATACCTTTATAAGTACGCTCTGCCACGTGACCAACGATACCTTTATTTTCAGACTCTTTGATCTCTTCGATACGCAAGTCTTCTGGGCGGAGTAGAACTTGTAGTTTCTCGCCGGACTCAAAGGCTTTATCGTAGTAAACAATACTCTTCTGACCTTCGATTTCTGCATTGATACGTTTGTCATCGATACGGTCGATCGCAGTCGCGTTAAACACGTTAATTTCGCCAATGAAGCGAGCAACAAACAAGTTTTTAGGTTCTTCGTAGATCTCACGAGGAGAACCATCTTGCTCAATAACACCATCACGCATCACGATGATACGGTCAGACATGGACAAAGCTTCTTCTTGATCGTGCGTTACGAAGATAAAGGTGATGCCTAGCTGTCTTTGTAACTGCTTGAGCTCGATCTGCATCTGCTTGCGGAGTTTGTAGTCCAGCGCAGACAGTGATTCGTCCAAAAGCAGAACCTTTGGTTTATTAACAACTGCACGAGCGATAGCGATACGCTGTTGCTGACCGCCCGAAAGTTGGTGCGGTTTACGTTGAGCCATTTTCTCTAGGCGAACCATCTTCAACGCTTCTAGAACACGAGGTTCTATTTCTGCATTTGGTACTTTTTGCATACGCAAACCAAATGCCACGTTTTCGAAAACGGTCATATGAGGGAATAGGGCATAGCTCTGGAAAACTGTGTTGACGTGTCTCTGTTCAGCAGGGACTTCCGTTACATCTTGACCGTCGAGGTTGAGTCTTCCACTGTCGACGGTTTCGAAACCGGCGATCATTCTAAGTACTGTGGTTTTTCCGCAACCTGAAGGACCCAATATAGTGAGAAACTCACCATGATTAACGTTTAAGTTAAGATTTGCGATGATTTCCTTACCATCGAAACTTTTCCTCACACCAGCTAGCTGTACGACTGGTGTTCCTTCTGAATGTTTAGCGTTCAACGTCTGTTTTTCTCCACCTTGGCCAAAAATATAGCGGCCAGTTGCTATACACATTTAAGGCGCGCATCATAATCACCAATTGGGTGAAATCAAAGCATTTTCTTATCTCGAAACAGAAAAAATTTTGCAGGTAAAACTAAACATTATTTACCATACTAGGTTTATAGTGTAACGAGTTGAATGTTTTGCCTTATCAATTGGTTAATTATCACCCAAAAAGACTAGAAAGCAAGGTGATAACAGTGATAAAACAATCTCGTTACCGCTATAATGTCGCAGCCTTTTCAACGAAGAACACACGTTAGCAAAACGTGTAACTTGGAAAACTTATGAATAAAGACTTTGAAAGAGACTTCAATTTAGGTGGGACAATAGAGCGCGCCATTTCAGGGAAATACGAACTCAAAGCGGGTGCTGTGTTTCATGAAGCATGGCAACAAACGATGAAGCATTTTTTATCTTTCTCACCTGCGATTGTAGCTCTGATTGTTGTGCAGCTTGGTATCTTCTATATCGCTCTCAAGCTGCAACTGGGTGACCCTTCCGTAATATTGCAAGGGTTCCAAGACCCAAGCTTGCTTAACGAGGGGATTTTTCAAGCTATTTTCGTCGCGAACTTCAGCTATGAAGTTGTCAGCGCTCCGGTTTATGCCGGGATCTCTTTAATGGCGATGAGCCATGCCGCTGGCCTTACGACCAAACCACGACATATAGCGAAAGGGCTTCAGTATACGGTTCCCGTGATCATCGCGACTTTATTTAGCCTTATGCTGCAAGGCATCGTGAGTATGATTTTACCATTCTTGTCGATGTACCTCTCTTTGGCGTTCAGTCAGTCTATTCTGCTCATCTGTGAGAAGAAAGTGCCACCGCTGCAATCTTTGTTGCTATCGCTTCGTGCAGTAAATAAGAAGATTTTCGTGCTTTCGGGTATTTATCTACTCCTCGTACTCATGTTTATCGTCGGTGCTATGTTTTACGGAATCGGTTTGATTTTCGTTTTACCATTCTTCTTCCACGTCAAAGGGATCCTTTATCGTGAAATGTTTGGCATTACGTTGAAAATCGTTGCTACCGAAGACAATGGCTCTAGCGACCAAGATGGGGATGATAACGACCCAACGCCACCAAGTAATGACGACAAGCCAAATAAAAACCCAGAGGTATTTGATGCGTAAGTCGCATAAGTTTCTGTCTCTAGCCGCTCTCCTCACGGGGAGCGCTTTTTTATTCTTCTACGAAAAACACTCTGACGATGCTGATGACGAGGTGATATCGCTACCCGCGATCACCGAAGATAAACCCGATATCGCAAGCATTACAGACGTGACCGTGAAAAAAGAGACCTTCTTTGATTATTTGCGTCCTGGCATTGCTATTGAAAATGCTCGGATTGAAAAAGAAAGAAGACGATTGCTCGCCATTAAAAACGCGTTGGATGAACAAGCTTTGACGAGCGAACAAGAGGCGACAGCGAAGCGACTAGGTAAGCTGTATAATCTAGAACCTACAAACGTTGACTATGAGTGGGTAGACACAATGCTAGCGCGCGTTGATGTTCTTCCTGAAGCACTTGTGTTGACTCAAGCAGCCAACGAGTCTGCATGGGGAACATCGCGATTCGCGAAAGAAGCAAATAACTACTTTGGTCAGTGGTGTTACTCTAAAGGGTGCGGACTGGTACCACTTCAACGTACGGAAGGCATGACACACGAAGTCGCCAAATTTAGCTCTCCTCAAGGGTCTATTCACGGCTATTTTATGAATGTTAATCGTAATAGAGCGTATCAAGAACTTCGAGACATACGCGCATCTATTCGTGAGCAAGGTGCTGATCTGACCTCGGAGCAAGCTGCTTTAGAGTTAACGAATGGATTACTTCGATATTCAGAGCGAGGTGAGGCATACGTCAAAGACCTACAAGCGATGATTCGACATAATGAGCGATTCTGGACAACACAATAATAATCAAAGCATAAACACAATATGAAAGTAGTAAAATTAGCCCTTTTAGGACTGGCCGCATCAACCTTTGCGGTTCCGACTCTAGCTCAAGAGTATATGTTCACCTATTCAAAGTTGTATTCTCAAATGAAGAACAACGCCAAAGAAGGCCATGAAGATGTCAAAGTGGCCTTCTTCTTCGTTGATGCCGACTCAAAAAACCTTTGTCCTATTGAAAAAGCATGGATGGAGAAAGAGGAGCATTATGAAGAATTGCCACCAAGTCCAATCAACGAACTTGTCGTACCGTTAGATAACAACCTTAAGTCTGCGAATCCATTAGTGTTTGTTCATACTCCTGAAGACCAGCGCTGTGATTTTTCAATGGTTGTCATGACCACCGAACCTATGTCTGGCGAGGTGTCGTATGGCGAAGTTGAAACACTGTTACCCCAAATGCAAGTTATGCTAGAAGACTTAGGTGGCATGTTCGCTAGCTGGTTCACTCCGGATGTCGAAGGTATTACTTTAGAGTTTGCGCCTAATATAGAGGGTAAGGTTTCGTTTTCAAATGGTGGCTCTGTAGCATTACAAAATGGTAAAGCTCAAGTTCGCCTTAGCGACATAGGAGAGGGTGGCTATATGACCCTACCAGGAGAAACGATTCGAATCCTTCCTTATCTACCTGGCGCTGAGTAAACCATACGCTCATCTCATCATACACCTATCTCATATTGTTTGACTCCCAACCTAAAGGGGGTCAAACAACCATTTAATCTTTCTCAAAAAGCTCGTATAATCCACGCCCCAGATAATTCCCAGTAGGAAATCCTATCGTCGACTTTGTCGGCAATGTGAGAGCACGTGATGAATCAGACAGATACAAGAAAAGAAACCCTAGAGTTCAACAAGCTTCAGAAGCGACTTAGAAGAAATGTTGGCAACGCAATCATCGACTACAACATGATTGAAGAAAATGATGTGGTGATGGCGTGTATCAGTGGTGGTAAAGATTCGTTCGCGATGCTCGATATCCTATTGAACCTTCAAAAAGCAGCACCGATCAAGTTTGATGTGGTTGCGGTAAACCTTGACCAAAAACAACCAGGTTTTCCAGAGCACATTCTGCCAGACTATTTCGAAACTCTGAACATTCCTTACTACATCGTAGACAAGGACACTTACTCAGTGGTTAAAGAGAAAATTCCTGAAGGTAAAACCACATGCGGCCTATGTTCACGACTTCGTCGTGGTACGCTTTATTCTTTTGCTGAGAAGATTGGCGCTACAAAAATTGCCCTTGGTCATCACCTAGACGATATTGTGGAAACCATGTTCCTAAACATGTTCCACGGCTCTCGCCTAAAAGCGATGCCACCGAAACTTCGTTCAGATGATGGTCGTAACGTGGTTATTCGTCCACTAACATACTGCCGTGAAAAAGATCTGATTAAATACGCTGAGCACAAAGAATTCCCAATCATTCCATGTAACCTGTGTGGTTCTCAAGAGAACCTGCAACGTCAGTCAATTAAAGCGATGCTGATCGATTGGGATAAAAAGACGCCAGGGCGTGTTGAAGCTATCTTTAAATCTATTCAAAACGTGAGCCCAAGCCAATTGGCTGACCGTGAACTGTTCGATTTCGTGAACCTTCCATTGGATCGTGAAGGCTCACGTGAAGAGTATGAGTTTAGTGAGGCGACGGTTTCGTCGACAAACATCGATGAGTCCATGTTTATTGATGTGACTAATGTTTAGTGCACAGCTAGATTGACGAAAACGCCCCTCATTGAACTGACCCCATAAAGTTGGACTCATTTCTAAGCGGCTGCTAAGGCTTGATTTCGATATGCTATCGGACTCAGGCCTTTTAACTTCAGCTTAATTCGTTCGTTATTGTAATAGTCTATGTATTCTCTAATTCTTTCAATCAGTTCATCTGCACTTTTAAAGACTTCGTTATGATACATCTCTGTCTTGAGTATTCCGAAGAAGTTCTCAGCAACCGCATTGTCTAAGCAATTCCCTTTTCTAGACATACTTTGAGCGAGCCCTTTCTTCTTGAGATGGTTTTGATACGCCTTATTTTGATACTGCCAGCCTTGGTCTGAATGCACGATGGGATTCTCATGCTTTTTAAGTGTCTTTATCGCCTTTTTTATCATGTCAGTGACCAAGGGTAATGCTGCTGACTTACGCACCTCATAACTCACGACTTCTTGGTTGAATAAGTCGATAACGGGTGACAGATAAACCTTCTGACCATCGACTTTAAACTCGGTCACATCCGTTACCCACTTTTGGTTCGGTTTGTTGGCATTGAATTCTCTTTTTAATAAGTCCGAAGCGATCCGCCCAACTTCGCCTTTGTATGATTTGTATCTCTTGGGCCTGACCTTGGACCTAAGACCAAGCTCAATCATAAGACGTTGAACTCGTTTATGGTTAATCACCATGCCTGCCTTCCTCAAGGTGCATGTGATTCTGCGATATCCATAGCGCCCTTTGTGTTGCTGATAGATATCACGTATTTGCCTTTTTAAACTCGATTCAGAGTATGACTCCTGTGTTGTATTACGATGATAGTAATACACACTTCGGGCTAACCCAGTAGCTTTGAGTAAATGGTGCAAGCGGTACTTTGCCTTGAGCTCATCGACTACGAGTGTCTTTGCTTTGCTTTTTTCTTTTTGGCTTGAGCCAAGGCCTCTAACTTTTTTAGGACAGCATTCTCTGCACGTAAATACTCAAGTTCCTCTCTTAGTTCTTTCTCTGTCATCTGCTCAGATGGCTTAGGTTTAAGAGAGTGGTTTGTCATGCAAGGTCTGCCTTTTTTCTGTGGTTTAAGCCGGGATATACCCTGCTGAGCATAAAGCTTTTGCCATTGAAATAGTATCCCTGGAGACGATAAATCAAAGTAAGCACTGGTATATCTTAAGGACCAGTTATTAATACGCATAGTCTTTAGAACTTCTAGTTTAAAGTCTTGACTATAGGGAGCTTGCTCGTGACGAAAGCTATTTTCCCCATGAATTTGATAAACCGACACCCAATAACGAATTTGGTCTGACGATACTCCGAATTTAAGGGCAAGAGCTCTTGACCCCTCGTGTTGTGCATACTTAGCCAATTTTAGCTTGAATGCTCTGTGGTGTTTGGACATAAAAAGACCCCCAGTAATTGGAATGTCCAACTATTGGGGGTCAGTTCACATTGAGGGGCGTTTTTTAAAATAGGTTCCAATTTATTCTACCAAGGTTTGGTAGATACGCCCGTCATTCCTGTGTAGGCAGGAATCTACTTGAGGCTTGGTGCATGCGTTGAGAAGACCCCTGCCTGCGCAGGGGTGACGGACTTATGGAGCTCAACGAATCCTATCAGGCTTCACTTGGGTCGAGCGGGCTAATATAACCGTCAGGCTTAAGTGCCATTACATCACAGTTAATTTTATCGATCACATGCTCTGCTGTATTACCAATGAATACTGCGGATAAGCCAGTTCGTCCAGTCGTCCCAAGGATCACCATACCCGCATCGAGTTGTCGGGCGACATCTGGGATGATGTCTTCAGGTAGACCCTGTTCGACAATGGTTTGCTCTTCTGAATAACCGTGTTTTTGACGCAGTGCTTTCATCGCCGTTAAATGGTGTCCTCTAACAGCATCTGTATAGGTCGCTGGGTCAAATTCAGGAAGTTCAATAGTGATGTTTGCAGGGGTAACAGGGTAGGCATTGACCAAATAGCCAGTCGCTCCCAAACGCTCGGTTAAACTATCAAGCTGTTTGACCATGCAGTCATTGAGATCAATGTGAGTGGGGTTTTCTGAACCGACATGCACAGAGGCAACGATATTTGCTTTCTCTGGCCAGTCTGCATTTTTAACGAGAAGAACAGGCACCGGACATTTACGAAGTAAGTGCCAATCGGTTGGGGTGAAGATAACCGACTCCAAAATATCGTGCTTGCGTGTTGCTTTGATCACGATATCTTTTTGACCCTCAAACACTTCTTCAACAATCGCCACATAAGGGCGATTATGCCAAACAACTTTGACATCAAGATCAAAACTGTCATCGAGGAATGGCTTTGCCACGTTCCTCATCCACTCTTCCCGCTGGTGTATTACTCCACGTCTCATTGCGTCACGCTCTTCGTGAGACAACATAGAGGTCATGTCATAGGAAAAGTCGTAGATAGATAAGAAGAAAGAAATGTGGCTCCTAGATTTACTCTTCTTAGCAAGTTGAACCGCACGAGCAAGGGCAGGTTGCTCATCGCTATTAAGGTTCGCAACGACGAGGATTTTACTGTAGATGCTCATAGATACTCCCTACCTATATGGGCTATTACCTATAGATAACTTTAGCGCAAATCTATGAATCTTTGAATCTTTTTAGAAAAATTCGAAAACAGGGAGGGAGAAATTTGAAGTGGCTCATTATAGAGCCACTTAGGAAAGGATTATGAGTTTGAAATGAATAACGTATCTATTCTTTAGAAACGCCAGCCATTTCCATCAAAGCATCATGATCAATGATAGTGATGTATTTACCTTTTACACTCAGCACTTCTGACTTTTGGAAGCGACCGAGTAGGCGGCTGATAGTTTCAACCGTTAAACCTAGATAGTTACCGATATCACCACGTGTCATCGTTAAGCGGAACTCTCTTGGGCTGAATCCGCGCTGAGAGAAACGCGTTGAAAGGTTGTATAGGAATGCCGCTAAACGTTCTTCTGCATTCTTCTTAGAAAGAAGCAGAATCATTTCTTGGTCACCCTTAATCTCATTCGACATCAGACGCATGATCTGTTGGCGAAGCTTTGGCATTTTTCCAGATAGGTCGTCTAAAATCTCGTAAGGGATTTCACATACCATCGAGGTTTCAAGCGCTTGAGCGAAGCTAGGGTGCTCATCACCAGTAATTGCGTCGAAGCCCACTAAATCACCTGCCAGGTGGAATGCAGTAATCTGCTCATCACCTTGCTCTGTGATTGTGTAACTCTTAATTGTCCCTGAGCGAATGGCGTACAAAGATTTTAGTTCATCACCAGCTTTAAATAGCTCCTGACCTTTTTGAATTGGTTTCTTACGCTCAATGATCTGATCGAGTTGATCAAGTTCAGATTCGTTGAGAGTAAAGGGGATGCAAAGCTGACTGATACTACAATCTTGGCAATGAATGGCACAACCACCAGACTGAATACGTTTTGCTACAGGCTTTTCAGAAATCATAACAACCTTTCACTATTTGATGTACATCAAGATTTTATCATTCATTACCCCCAAAGGGTAGCTAAAAAATCAATGATAAAACAATCATCTATTAGTTTGCGCTAAAAATCATCACTGATTCGTAACCTGTATATATGCCATAAACAAGTATCGAAACAGCAGCGATGTTGCGAAAAATGAGTGAATTTTGCAGGGATTTTAATTTTGTAGCGCTTGTTCCAACAAGCAGCATCGCGGGTAGGGTACCCAAGCCAAACGCCAGCATTGTGGCCGCACCACCGAACGCGCTTCCAGACACCGCTGCCCAAGTTAAAACCGAGTATACAAGGCCGCAAGGCAGCCAGCCCCACAGAAAACCAAACGGTATCGCGTAGGTACTATGTTTTAGAGGAAGTAGTTTGTTCGCAATAGGTGATACTCGCTTCCATAGCGACTGTCCCAATTTTTCAACCATGAGCAAACCGTTCCACCATCGCCCGACATAAAATGCCAGAAGCACCATAAAGAATGCGGCGATGATACGAACAAATGCAAGTGCATGATTAAACTGAGAAAGCGATGCAATCCCTGCAATCGTTCCACCTACCACACTACCTATGAACGAATAACTTAGCAAACGCCCGAGGTTGTAATTAACAATAAGTGCAGTAGGGGTTTTATTCGATTGTCCTATGGAAAGCAGGGAAGCTATTCCTCCACACATCCCCATACAATGACCAGCGCCCAGAAGACCGACAGTAAAAGCACCGATGAGGTCAAGATTCACTCTCGTTTCCTTCTTTGGTCTTCTCTTGTTTACGCTGTTGATGCGTAGCCTCGGTCTCTTCATCGAACAAGATGTTGTGACCTTGACGTTCTAAATCTTCAAACTGCTCGCTTTTCACTGCCCATAAGAAGATCGCGACCGCCACGCATACAAGCACAATAGCAATGGGGATGAGAATATAGATACTTTCCACGTTACTTACCTTCTTCTTTTAGCAAGCGTAGCGAGTTTGACACCACGATAATTGAACTACCAGACATGCCGACTACTGCTATGTAAGGTGCAACCAGGCCGGCAACCGCGAGCGGTAGAATGAGAAGATTATACCCTAAAGACCACGCAAGGTTCTCTCGAATAATCTTGCGAGTTCTTAAAGCAAGTTCGCGGGCTGTCAAAATCTTATCGAGTCGGTCACCGAGCAGTACCAAATCGGCAGACGCTTTTGCTACGTCCGTACCACCACCCATCGCAATAGAGAGGTGAGCCCCTGCTAAAGTAGGCGCATCGTTAATGCCATCACCAATCATCATTGTTACGTCTGAGCTGTCCAAAGACTTCAAATAATCAAGCTTGTCGCTCGGAGAAGCGCTAGCCACTACGTTATCAATACCAACACTATCAGCTACAGGCTTGGCATTTGCTAACGTGTCACCAGTTAATAGCGTTGTCTTAACGCCAGCTGCACGCATTTTGTTGATAAAGTCTGCCGCTTCTTTACGAATGGGATCGCGATACTCGAAGGTTGCAACGTGTGTGTTATTTATTGACATATAAACACTGTTTCGAGCGTCATCTTCTCTGCCTAATACAAAAAGCGCATTACCTATCTTCACAGAGTCAGAATCCACCATTCCTTTAAGACCTGAGCCGATAACATTCTCGACGTCGCTGACTTCTACATTTCGGTCTAGATAAGGTTTGAATGCACGCGCAATAGGGTGGTTTGCATGGCTCTCAATGGAGGCGGCAATTTTCAGCAACTGACTTTCTTCAAACCCACCCAGAACAGTCGTTTTAGCAATCTCAATATCACCATGCGTCAATGTACCGGTTTTATCGACCACCAAATGATTTACTTTACACAGCGTTTCGAAGACATGACCGCGTCGCGACAAGATCCCTAAGGTGCCCATTCTCGAGCTCGAACACGTAATTGCGGTAGGGGTCGCAAGAGATAAGGCACAAGGGCACGTCGCGACCAATACAGATAGCATTATCCAGAATGCATCATCTGGTTTGCTTTGATGCCAGAAGAACCAGGTGCCGGCCGCTATGATTAGGATAATGGCAACGAAGTAGCGGGCAACAATGTCCGCGATCTCAGCGATTTTAGGCTTACTAAGCTGAGCTTCATCTTGCAAGCGAACGATGCTGGAGATCATCGAATCTGCTTTAGTTGAACGCACCTCTAAATCAAATGCTTCGTCTCCATTGAGCGTACCTGCATAAACAAAGTCGTCTTTGTTTTTTACGACAGGTAGCGACTCACCCGTAAGCATGGATTCATCGATATGAATACGACCATTAAGCACAACGCCGTCTGCTGGAATATGTTCTCCGGGTAGGACTTTAATCTGATCACCAATCTGTAGAGATTTTACCGGAACTTGGTCGCCATTAAGTTTATTGGCGATAGCGGGAATAAGCTTTAATAAGTTCCCACTTGCCGCCGCAGCTTTACGGCGAGCACGCATTTCCAAATAACGTCCAACCAATAAGAAAAAGGTGAACATAGAAATCGATTCAAAGAACACTTCGCCTTTTTCTGCCACCGTCGCAACAAGGCTAGCGACGTAAGCGAGGATCAACGCAATGGAGACGGGGACATCCATCCCAAGCGTACGGCCTTTAATACTGCGCCATGCATTGATGTAGAAGGGTAGCGCAGAATATAAAAGAACCGGCGTAGCAAAGATCAAACTAACCCAACGGAAGTAGTTTTTGAACTCGGGTTCTAAATCACCGAACACTTCAAGGTACAGGGCAACGGCAAGCATCATGACCTGCATGGTTGCAAGGCCCGCAATACCTAATCGATATAGATATTGCTTCATGGTCGCGTGGTAAGCCGCTTCTTGCTTATCTGCCTCGAACGGTGCGGCTTTATAGCCAAGAGCATGAATAGAAGAGAGGAGTTGGCTAAGTTGCGTCTTGGTTTTATCCCACTGAAGCAAAGCCCGATTAGTCGTGGTGTTTACGCGTATAGAGACAACACCCGGCTCTACTGTCATTCGTTTTTCAATCAACCAAGCACAGGCGGCACAGGAAACACCTTCTAGTGACAACGTCACTTCTTTTGTGTCCTCGTGGTTCCTCACAAACTCAGCTTGTACGTCCTCGTTGTCGTAATGAATTAATGACCGCAATTGTTCTGGAACGAGATCTGCTTTCTCGGCAGGTGCCGTTCGATATTGATAGTAGGACACAAGGCCGCTATCAACGATGGTTTGAGCCACGCTTTCGCAGCCAGGACAACACATGTCCCGCTGCTCTCCTAAGATATCTACGCTGAAGTTCGTGTTGGCTGGTACATCTTCACCGCAGTGATAACACGTCTTACACATAATCTAATCTAACAACACTACATCGGTTTCAGTTGGGAAAGTGACTCGTCCTTGCACCATCCATGCTTGGTCATGTGGCTGAAGCTCTACAAACCATGGCCCTTGCACTTCATGATCAAGCACAAGACGATACGTACCTCGAGCATCGGCAGTAAGCAGTTTTTCGAAGTCTCTATCTGGTAATGTGCGGTGTGTAAAGGTAGCAGTTAGGGCAGGAAAGTGGGGCAGCTGACCTTTTTGAAGGGTAATAAGAATCGTGTCGCCTGAAGATGAAACGGTAGCATTTAACCCCATTTCTTTAGCGACATTAATCTTGGTTAGGTCGACGTTAATTCCCTTACCTTTTTTATAATAATCCTCAGCAACAAGGTTAACTTTGTTGTCCAGTAACAGGGAAATCCTGTAGAAGGTAGCAATCACAACGACTAGCGGCAACGCGATCAGGAACCACGGCCAAAATTGTTTATACCAAGGCTTTATCATAAAAAAGTTCTCAACAACTGACTAAGAAAGAAATTATAATTTTTCTAGAAAAGACAGCCCCTTACAAGGGGCTGTTATTGAAATGTTACTTATTTGTCGGAATTACTTAGGCTCCAAACGTACGCTGATACTAGCTGTACTTTTTCTTCACCTAAAATGTCTTTCCATGCTGGCATTACACCAGAACGACCGTTCATTACAGTCTCTGTAACGGCGGCACGAGAATCGCCAAACAACCAAACTTGGTCAGTAAGGTCAGGCGCACCAACAGCAGGGTTACCCTTACCATCAGTACCGTGACACGCAGCACAAACTACAAAGCGTGCTTTACCCGCTTCTGCTTCACGTGCGTTCACTTTACGACCAGATAGGCTGAGTGTGTAGCTAACTACTTCACGAACACCATCTTCACCTAGCGCTTCTTTCCACGCAGGCATCTGACCAATGCGACCTTGCATAACCGTAGTGACGATAGCTTCAGGCTCACCGCCGTATAGCCAAGCGTCATCCGTTAGGTTAGGGAAGCCAGTTTGACCACGAGCATCAGAACCGTGACACTGTGAGCAGTTTTGTAGGAACAGACGTTGACCTACTTTAATTGCTTCACTGTCAGCTGCAATTTCAGGGATAGGGCGCAGTGCTCCATCCGATGTCTTCGCTAGACGGTTAAATGCTTCGCCAAAGTACGCTTCTGCATCATCAAGCTCTTTCGCATACTGGACAAGCGTTTTGTTTTGCTGCGCAGCGGCGATTGAGGCTTTTGACTCTTCAATTGAGCGTACTGTTTGGTCAGAACTTTGCCAACCTAGTAAGCCTTTATAGTTGCCCAGACCTGGGTACATTGCAAGGTATATGGCTGCGAAGATAAATGTACCAACAAACAAATAAGTCCACCACTTAGGTAGTGGGTTGTTCAGTTCACGAATACCATCGTACTCGTGCCCCATATCTTCACCTTCTTCGACACCCATTTTGTCGCGAACACACCAATACAGGATGGCTGCACAACCAAGCAACGTACCGACTGTGATGACAATAATCCATAGACTCCAGAATGTAGTCATTACTTAGTCACTCCTTTTTCTTCGGAGGTAGGTTCCTTTTGCTCGTCGGCAAACACTAAGTTTGCATCTTCTTCAAATCGTGCTTTGCGGCTTTTGCCAAAGGCCCACCACACAACACCAAAAAAGCTAACGAACAAAACTATGGTCCAAATACTGTGAATAGTACCGATATCCATAAGCCCCTCCTTATTTCATCGCATGGCCTAAAGATTGAAGATAAGCAATGATGGCATCCATCTCTGTCTTACCTTCTACGTCTTTAGATGCGTTTGCGATTTGCTCATCCGTGTATGGAACACCAAATTGGTTACGGAAGATCTCAAGTTTCTTCTGTGTCAATTTGCCATCCAGTACGTTTTCCTCTAGCCAAGGGAAACCTGGCATGTTTGATTCAGGAACCAACTCGCGAGGATCGATTAGGTGAACACGATGCCACTCATCAGAGTAACGTCCGCCTACACGGGCGAGGTCTGGACCAGTACGCTTAGAACCCCATAGGAATGGGTGTTCCCAAACGCTTTCACCAGCCACAGAGTAGTGACCGTAACGCTCAGTTTCTGAACGGAAAGGACGGATCATTTGGCTGTGACATACGTTACAACCTTCACGAATGTAGATATCGCGACCTTCCATTTCTAGTGCACTGTACGCACGTAGGTTTTTCACAGGTTCAGTGGTTTGCTTTTGGAAAATCAACGGTGTGATTTCAACAAGTGCACCCAAGCTGATTGCAAATACGATTAAGATAGCCAGTAAGCCAACGTTACGTTCAACGACTTCATGGCGATTGTTAGAGTTTGAGCTCATCTTTAATCTCCTTAAGCCGGTTGAGGGATAGCTTTCAAGCTACCTTTGGTTGCTGTTACTGTCTTATACGTGTTGTATGCCATTAAGAACATACCCGCTAAGAAGATGAAGCCGCCAACGAAACGAACGAAGTAGAACGGGTAGGACGCTTGTACAGATTCAACGAAGCTGTAAGTTAGCGTACCGTCCGAGTTAACTGCACGCCACATCAGACCTTGCATTACACCAGAAATCCACATTGCAACGATGTACAGAACGGTACCGATAGTTGCTAGCCAGAAGTGGGTGTTAATAAGGCCTACAGAGTACATACGCTCTTGACCGAATAGACGAGGTACTAGGTGGTAGACAGAACCGATAGATACCATCGCAACCCAACCTAGAGCACCCGAGTGTACGTGACCGATTGTCCAGTCTGTGTAGTGAGATAGTGCGTTGACTGTCTTAATAGACATCATCGGACCTTCAAACGTTGACATACCGTAGAACGATAGAGAAACGATCAAGAAACGAAGAATTGGGTCGTAACGCAGCTTATGCCAAGCACCAGACAGTGTCATGATACCGTTGATCATACCACCCCACGAAGGCGCGAATAGAACCAAAGACATCACCATACCTAGAGACTGAGTCCAGTCTGGTAGCGCTGTATAGTGTAGGTGGTGAGGACCAGCCCAGATATACAGAGAGACAAGCGCCCAGAAGTGAACGATCGATAGACGGTAAGAGTAAACAGGACGTTCAGCTTGCTTTGGTACGAAGTAGTACATCATACCCAAGAAACCGGCTGTAAGAAGGAAACCTACCGCGTTATGGCCGTACCACCATTGAACCATCGCATCGACAGCACCTGAATAGACGGAGTACGACTTACCCATCGATACAGGAATCGCCATGCTGTTCACAATGTGAAGAACAGCGACGGTGATGATGAACGCACCAAAGAACCAGTTCGCTACATAGATATGTGACGTTTTACGCTTGATGAGCGTTCCGAAGAACACAATAGCGTAAGACACCCATACCACTGCAATAGCGATATCGATTGGCCATTCTAATTCTGCATACTCTTTACCTGAGGTAAAACCTAACGGCAGAGTAATTGCAGCGGCTAAAATAATTGCTTGCCATCCCCAAAAGGTGAATGCGACAAGAGGGCCTCCAAATAATCTCGTTTGACAGGTACGCTGCACAACATAATAAGACGTTGCAAACAGAGCACTGGTACCAAACGCAAAGATTACCGCATTAGTATGCAAAGGACGTAAACGACTGTACGTCAACCACGGCGTATCAAAGTTGAGCTGTGGCCAAACTAATTGAGCGGCAATCAAAACACCTACTGCCATACCAACAATACCCCAGAGAATCGTCACTAATGTGAACTGGCGTACGACGGTATAGTTGTAGACTTGTTCAAGCTGCTTTTCTTGGCTCATTAACATGCTTCCAATTTTCTAATTAACTACACTTTACTTCCAACACGACACATGTCGTAATGCTACCCAACCCATCAAAAGAACTAACGCTTAATCAAAACGTTACTTCTCTTGCCGGATTTAACAAAAAGTAGCATTTTCAAGCGACAATAATACTTCAATTAACAAATCAAGAACAGGGTAGTAACCTTACCCTTGGTTGGGTTTTTGACCATTTATTTCAAAACTTTGAAGTTTGTTACACGGAGAACTCGTAACAATGGCAGCTCAGAAGCTAACAAAAGCAAGGCTTGTACAAATAATCGTCATGATGACGGTGTTAATTACGGCATTTAGCTACCGCACCATGACCCACTCTGATGGGAAAGTAGTCAACTGTGAGGCAAATGAGCCTTGCGCGGTAAGTGTTGGGGAAAAAACCATCACATTTTTGTATCAAGGTGATTCAAAAGTGCTAAGCGTCACAAAATCAAAAGATTTAACAATTGACGTCCAAAATATTGAGACTGTGTTAAATGAATCGTCTAAAGAATCGACAATTCATGGGGTAAATCTTCCAGCAGAGATCAAAGTTACCGACAGAAATGGCGAATCCGTTCTAGTTCAATATCAGTAACCTTAGTTGGATATCTACTGCGATTTTTAGCCCATGGTAGCCATAACTTTGTCCGGAAGGCCAAAGTATTTTTGGTTACCATCGGGTTCAAGTAGCAGACAATGAGTAGAGCTTGTGATCAACGCCGGATCCATTGTGGTATAAACCACCGTCTTGTCCTTGAGTGCACCACTAAATAGCCTATTCAGATAGCTCGCATGTTCATTCTCTACACCGACAAAAGGCTCATCGATAATGAACAAGTTCTGAGACATATCTCCTAGTCCTATCGCAATTCTCAGACGCTGAATAACGCCGCTCGGCATATTCTTTAGTACTTCGGTATTGAGGTTGCTATCTAGTCCATCTGGGAACCATTTATGAAGTTCTAATAACTTAAAGGTGTAGAGCATCTGGTCAGTAGAGACGACGCCGTTATGCAGAACATAGTTAGAGCGAATTGACCCCTCGAACAAATGCATATCAAATGGTATGAAGTTGATGGCTTTTCGATATCGAAAGTTGTTGAACTGCTTGATGTTGTAGCCATCGATGTAGACAGCACCTTGATAACGCTCTTCTAATCCAGCGATAACCATAAGTAAGGTGGTTTTTCCGCTACCGGCAGGACCCGAGATGGCGGTTTTGCTGCCAGGCGCAAGCTTGAAACCAAGATTAGTCAAACCTGTTTGAGCACCTTGATAACGATGGGTAATCCCGCTGCCAACCACCTCACCATAAAATTTGCGAATAGGTGGGCTTTTTTCAAGAGAAGTCTTGTCGTCGTTTAGTGACATCAACGCATTAATTTGCGCTGCAGAGGATTTAATTGTTTGGAACTTGGTGATTGAGTTGTATATACCCATGATAGGTCCCAGCGCCTTCCAAACCAGTATGACTGTCGCCAGCATAGCACCAGCATCTGAATTCCCATCCATCACTGTGATAACGGCAGTCACGATAGAGGCGGTACCGATTGCTTGAATAAGCCCGCCACCAATAGCTTGAATCTTACTGTTGGTCATCGCGACGTGAGCGGCGTCATTTGAGCTTTGCTCGTGCGACGCGTTAAAGCGCGACTGGATAACTCTCAGAAGCGGAAGACCTTGAATTGTATTGATGCCTCTTAGTAACTCATTCCACTGATAAGAGACCATCGCATTGGCTCGAGAACTATTCGCGGTTGCTTGAGAGTAGATGTAACGTGAATAGATACAGAACACGATCATTAACAATATGCCTGCAAGCACTGTTAGCGCGGCATAACCTGATAGGATCGTCACGGCCAATATGAATATGACGATAAACGGCATATCAAAGTAACTTAATGTTGCCTCTGCTGTGACCAATTTTCGGAACTGGTCTATATCCTTTAGACGCGCTAACTGGGACGATACGCCGGCAGAGGAAGTCATAGAGTAGGGAAGCCACAATAGTTTAGATATGACGTTACGTGATATGTGTACTGCTAAGTCTTGTCCTGAAGTGGCAAGGATATTCATCCGTACCTTTTTAACCGCATACTCAGCAAAACCGAGAAACACGGCAAATAAGGTTAGCCAATATAGCGTTGGCTCAGAGCTAGACGCTAGAGCGAAATTGTATACGCTCATGATAAAGAAGGGCTGCAACGCACCAAAGATATTGATCACCAAGGATAGAAAGACAAGACTCTTAAATTCATCGTTGTAGCGATAGAAAGCGTACTTTATCCAGTTCGACTTATCTTGAGACTCCGGCGGTGGTTCACGGAACAGTTTTGAGTACTCAGAGATCACCGTTGTAGAGAACGCTTTTCCCTCCAAAGGGATGGTCACACTATTATTGTTTTTATAGTCGAACAGGGTGCCTTGTCCATTTTCAACAGACATCAATACAGCTTCAAGTTTATCTAGCTCTATAAAGCAAGGCAGATGAAGGGAGCCGATATCCTCCAACGTCGCTTTATCTTGTTTTGTTGTTCTACATTGATAACCCAATCGAGTCAGCGTCGATTCAAACCCCTCTACGTCCTTCTCTCCAGGTATAAACGCATCAGATAATAGTTCTGGTGTTCCTTCCCATTCCATCGCGATCAGGGTGTAGGCCAAACCTCTTAATAGAGGGGAATGACTGTATCGTTCCTGAAATTGAGCAGACTCAAAATCATGTAAACGCTCAGAGATGTTGTTAAAGTCGACAAGTATACTCATGCAGCCACCATCTCGTTGGTCAGACGAATCGATTTGAGACCGTACTTCTTACTGTCTAGTTTATTACTGACAATCAGAAGAAATTGCTGATTCGCTTTCGGTACCAGACTTGATATCACTCGCTCTCCGAATGCAGAGTCGAACACGGTGTCGATATCATCAAGAATCAAGACTTGCTTTTGGCTCAGCATGGCGCGGACAATGAGTAAAGCGTATTGAACCTGACGAGAGACTGGCGCATTCTTATGACCCGTTAACTGGGTGTAGAAACCGTCGGTCAATGCATCAATTTCACTCTTGATACCTAGGTTTTTACACAAGGTAAACGCTGCGCTATTTAGGATAGGTCGAAAGCAAGTGAGGTTATCTATGATGGTTCCTTCAACAAATGTACTGTGCGAATCGACACGATGCACTGCCTCTCTCCAAAAGTGATAGTGAAGACTTTCCAGCGGCCTACCACTCACCAATATTTGCGAAGAGTCGCAAACAATATCGCGTGTCAGGCAACGAGTAATATGACTCTTACCTGTTCCAGAGTTACCTTTAATGACCGTTGGTTTTCCCAACTCAAACAGCATCCGCTGCCCAGAAGCAAGCTTGACCTCAATATTATCTCCAACGCCTTGGATAGGAATGAGCTTAGAATCCGACTCAGTAGGGGTGTTCACATCTCTTTGCTGTTTGTACTCTAGCTCTAACAGCTCAGTGACATTCTCTATGTGTAGTTTGTTGAGTTTCCAACGACCTATGGTTCTCATTACTTGCTGATAGGGAGCGAAATATCGGTTAGTCAGCATAATGATGGCGGCCATCACACCTTGACTTGCCTCAAGGTTTATCACGGAAACCGCGAGTAGGACGACGACACAGGCTATAGAAAGCTGTTGAATAAGCGCGAGCACTAGGTTGAACTCAGACTCTAAGTTTTCATACTCGATGTTTTTCTTTTCTCGAACCCGAACCATTTCTGTCATCAGGCTTTCGAGGCGGTATTCCATGGTGCGACTTTTGTTGTCCAATGGGCTAGAGACAATCTCAATGATCTTTGAGTTGGTGAGTCCTTCTATTTCTGACTTTTCTTCCAAAGTCTGTATCTTTTTGTCTGAGATTCGACGTGCAGCGTAGTAGAGCACAAGAGATGCCACTATAAGAGTTAAACCGGCCCCGAAATTAATGAGTCCAATGATGACGATTGTGATAATACTGACAACCGCATTGATAGCAGCTCGAACAGTTTCGCCACCAAAGAAGCTTTTTATCTCAGGAATCGTTGAAATACGCTCAAGATACTGACCTGGCTCTAAACGATTAAACTTACTAATTTCGGCTAAACAGACAGATTTAAAGACTCGATTCGTTAAATCACTTTCAAAGTCTTTCATTAACGTTGAGGTAATCACTTCCTCTTGTTTTTTGAGCAAATAATCAAGAAATATCGCTACGAGTATTATCGCGAATAGCAGGGATAGGGTGTCCTTGGCTTGATTGGGAAGCACTCGGTCAAAAATAATCAATATTGAGAAAGGCAACACTAATGCAAACAGTGTCGACATTATCGTCGAAAACGTTAGATACAAGGTATCGGCTGCGGTAATTCTCTGTTTGAAGTGTTCATTGCTCATGCTAGTCGTTTCCTAAATCAGTTCTTTAGGTGCTCGGGTATTACGTCGCTCTCACGAATTGTCGAGGCGTTGACCATAAGATCCATGATTTTCTCAATACTTAATGGAGATAGATTTCCAACGGTCTTGTCCAACCGTATCGACTCAATAACATAGTCATACTTTGCACTCTCATAATCCCTTATGGCATTAAATAGCTTACTCTCCGCTGCTAGAAGGTCGGTTAGGGTGCGAGTCCCTAATTCGTATGCTCTCTTGATCCCATTGTAGGAAGAATAATTAGCGCGAATAATATTTTCGAAGGTGAAGATGGATTGAGAAAAGTCGTTAATGTTAAGAACAGACGTTTCTAGATCGTTCTTAACGGTATTCCTGGTATCTAACAGAAGTAACTCATTCCGCTCTATCGTCTTTTCGTTCTTTTTATAGGCATAGTAATCCGAACCGCCCGTTGTAATCGGCACAGTAAGTGTCAAACCGAGTGATTTAGAATCACTGATACCCGTTGCACCTGGTGTAGTGATCGGATCGAAGTTATTGGTATCATCATGTCGGTAACTGGCATTGGCTGCTACGCTAGGGGCGAAATTAGAACCTGTTTCTTTTAAGGTTCTGAAACTACGCTCCAGCGTTTTTTCTGACACAATGATGTCGTTGTTGTATTGCATTGCTTGAGTGAGCAGGTCATTTCGCTTATCGAGCGTAATTTCTGCCAACAATAGACTGCGCTGCAGATCTTGTGTAGGAATAACAGGATATTGAGTTAAAAGCTCTAGAGTATTCAGTATCACATCTTTATCCTTGCCGAGAGTTCGAAGTCGGTTGGCAATCCCTTCCTTTTGCGCAACGACTTCATATAACTCGCTCGCGGCTACATTTCCTAACTCAACGTTTCGTTGCATTTGTTTGAGTCTTGCAAGAGAGGAGTCTAGTTCTGCTTTGGTAGCACGAGTTTGGGCACCATTCTTTAAAAACTCAAAGTATTGAATGGCGATCTCTTGGATGATTTCTTGCGTTTTTGCCTCGTTTTTTATCTCTTCGATATTAAAGTCGAGCTTCGCTGTACCGTATTTGTAGATATCGGCTAAGTTGAACAGGCTTTGACTCAGCGAGACACTATAACCGTGATCGTTGTAGCTGTTCGTCGTGTCATCAGCGCCACTCAATACAGTACGATTTCCGCTCCACGTGCTTGTCGCGTTTGCAGAGATTATAGGAAGAAACTTCGAACGACTAACATCAATGTTGTACGCGTTCTCTTCAACACCTTTTCGACTAGCGATAAGAGACACATTATTATTGAGGCCAATCTGAACAGCCTCTAAAAGGGTTAGCGCATATCCATTAAAGGGTAAGAGACTAACCAGAGCGACATTAACTGATCTTCTGATAGGCCACATACTTCTTGATCACCTTCAATATTTCATCACTTTTATATGGCTTACTAATAACGTAATCCATACCTGCTTCAATACACGCCTTGTGTTCTGCCACACTGGTTAATGCAGTCGCACCAATAATGGTAGAAGGCGTTGATACGTCGGTTTCTTTTTCATGTTCACGAATAAGTTTGGTAGCTTGAATGCCTCCCATACCGGGCATGATACAGTCCATAAAGATAATATCGGCACGCTGACTTTTCACCCATTCCACCGCTTCTGAGCCATCGCCAACCGTGTCTGCGTTGTACTCCTGCTTCATCAAGATACGTTTCAGCAAGAACTGTTGAACCTTGTCATCCTCAACGATCAAGAATGAGCTGTTCTCTAAGGTCTCTTCTACGGACTCTGCTTCAAGGGCTTCACGGAGGTTGGGGATGAATTCATGAGGCAGGATTGGACTAAAGAAGACCTTGTCGACAAACTCATGTGTGCTCTGGGCGAGCTCAGAGGTACTCGATAGCAAAAATAGTTTTGTGCCAGTTGCTTTGAGGCGAGAGCTCAGTGTTTTGCTGAATGGCGCTATTTGGATACCTTCGATTGCATCGGTGATAATAATTCCATCGACTTTGCTTTCTTTTGGATTGAGTCTAAATAAATCATTCGGATCTTCACTGATTTCAAATGTCGCGCCAGCAGTGGTTAAGGTCGTTGAAAGAATATCCAGCGATAGGGCACCAGAACTACAAATCACCAAGTGTTTGCCCTCTAATGTACTTGAATTAGGGGCATAGTAGCTCTGCGCTTCTAAATCAATATCAACTTGAAACAGACGCTGTTTACCAGATTCAAACCATTTGGAAGTAAAGTGACCGACATTTCCAAGAATAGACTTGGTCCACTCATCATTGCTCCCCACAGAATCCGCACGCTCTGTCCAATGAAGGGAGTCTACCTTTATCATTTTTACATTAGTGGTAGTCAGAAAAAAGAGTGACAACGTAACCCTGGATTTATCAACATCTTCAGAATTTCCCGTCTCGATTTTCAAAAGAACGTTGCGCCCACTTTGAACTTGAATCGCATTTGAGAGTTTTAGGAACAACATCCAAAACAGACTCGTTTGGTGACCAAGAACTAAGTTTGGGATACTGCCAATAAAGGCACATTCCAAAGAGAGGTCTTCACGCTGTAGCTTTGATTTAACATGAATCGTTAATTCAGACACAACGTCAAGAAAGGAGAAAGCGCTACTACTCTTATCACGCCCCTGAGACAGCAATCTATTATAGTTTTCAGCTAACTCAGAAAGCGTATTGGCAGCAGAAGTGATGTCTTGCGCAAGCACTGCTGTATTCTCATCTGCATCTTGCACTAGGTAATGAATACCGCCTTTGATGGTATTGGTAATGCCGCGAATCTCATAACCGATGAGACCGTAGAGCTGCTGATTTAGGTCGGCATCTTGTTGCTGTTTGTCCACTTTCTCATGCAAAACACGCAGTTTCGAATAGATGCTTCTTTCGACAGGATCGATATCGGTGGTATTTAGTATTTGGTCAATTTTAGGCGAGTCTAACTCGTCAAGCCTGTCGGCTAACGACTCAAAACTGTCATTCACAGACTTACGGGCTCGCACCGTCTTCTTGAGTCGATTCCACCCGCCAAGGACGACTGAGATCGCGATAATAGAGAGCAGAGGGAAAATAGCGATGATCACGTTGACTGACGTTTTCATTGTGTCCAAAACGTGTTGATGTTCCACAAAAAATAGATCATCGAAGCGGTTACGGATTTCCACATAATTCGTATTTAGAGCTTGCTTTAGTTGTCTATACTCGAGCTCACCAACATCCAATTTAGAGAAGAAACGATTAATCGCCACCTGCAAGTTACTATACTCAACAGCGCCCACTAGGCTCACTTGTTTTTTATCTAGTGCCGCTATTGCTTTGAATGAATTCAGTTCCAACAGGACATCATTTAGGTTTGCGCGTACCTCTTCACATTGCTGAGTATCAAGGCAAGAATCCAATATCAAAATGGTACGCTCTAGCTGCAAATTAAGCTGTTCGGTCTGACGAATGAGCGGAGTTGAAAAAATGGATTCGTTGTTCGAGGCAGTCAAATATTGAAAAGAGAACCAAGCCCCAATGGCAGAAAGGCATAGTAAGAATACTATGCCGAGTTTAATGATTGGGAAAGTATAAACTTTATATGGTTTCTTCATGCATCACCGCTCATCGAATGCATCCTCAATGGCTGACATCACTGGCTTAGCCGCATATTCAATGACTCGCCGGTCGCCGGTTTTAATATCGGCAGTAAACTCCATAAAGGGCGATAGGCTATATTTGGTCCCTGAACGCTCCAAGAAATCATGCTCAATGGTAATTTTTGCTAGATAGTATTCTGTTTCCTCCTCCTCATAAGACGATCGACTAATCGAAGTAATTGTACCTGGCATAAAGCCATACTTAGCAAAGTTGTAGGTATCAAACTTAAGCTTCACCTCTTGTCCGACTTCAACAAACCCCATTTCCTTTCTAGGTATTTTCGCTTCACCATGCAGACGATTATTGAGTGGGGCGATATCAGCGATACTCTCACCAGGAGGGACTACCGCCGAGCGGAAGTTAAAATGCACCTTATCTACAACGCCATCCACTGGAGAATAAACAATCAAACGATCAACTTTGTCCGAGTGCTGAGGTTGTTGGATTCTTTTGATATCGAGGTCCTTATTCGCCTGAATAATCTGAGATTGATACTCGGAGTTTCGATTGACGATCAAGTCGGTCAACTGCTTACTTAGTCGCGTGAGTTGAAAATCCTCGTTCATTAAAGACTCGTCTAAGTTTTCAATCTCACGAACCATATTAGATTCCTGAACCTTCATATTCAGCACATCAACATATGACGCCATTTCTTCTTTGTAGAGCGTTTCTTTAATTTCCAGCTGCTTTCTGATGAGCTTCAATTGATTTAGAGAGCTTACGCGCCGCTTTTTCATTGACGCGATTAACGTCTCTTTGTGCTCAATGTCATGCTGAATCAATACTTCAGCAGATACGTTCTTATCATTTTCATGTCTCCACGTAGTTTGGTTTACACGCACCAAATCAGGAAAATTACTGTACTCACTAAAGTCAGGTTCTGTTTGCGATATAAGATGCTGATATCGTAAACGGTCCATCTCAAGTTGGGCTATTTCAGTATTGGCAGTCGTTAATTGAGAGTTACGCTCGATAGCTCGGAGTCGAGCAATAGGCTGACCTTCATAAACAATATCTCCTGGTTTAACGAGCATAGAGTCTAAAATCCCCCCCTCAAGGTGCTGCACCTTCTCAATATCGGACTCAAGAAGCAGTTCCCCTCTCGAAGAAACGACGATGTCGATCCTCGCCTGAGATGCGATGATAAGTAGCACTAGAACAATGACGAATGTGAGCAGTAAGGTCTTATGCACCGTCGTCATAGCACTTTTGATTTCAACAGCTTCAACGTAATCTGACTCAGACTTTTCGCTGTTTTTTATCAGCGCGTTCTTAATGTGATGCTCGATGTTACTTTTACTCACGATCGCCCCCCGCTGATAGCAAACTAAACTTTCCTACTAGAATATACGCTGGATCAGTTGGTTAGATTAGTTTTGTGTACAAATATCGTTCATCAATAGCTAAGTATATAAATCGTCACTTTTCAAAAAAATTTCCTTGTTTATCTGTAGTTTGTGGGGCCATCCCAAAAGCCTCAAAGAAGCTTAAATATGAGGTTCGTGATCAACGTCTAAACTTTTCTCTAATTTTTACCTCAGAAATTCTTGTCTTTTGTTTCTCATTTCCTTTACTGCCTAACATGAAAGTGTCTGATTTATAAGCTCGCGTGGCAATGGAGGCAACATGGCTGACAATAACGAAAACAACCCTCTCAATGATGCAGTCGAACAGGTCGAGACGGGTAATGATGGAACAGAGCAGCAGCAGGCTCAACAAAACCAGCAAAACACTATTGCAACAACTATCGCGACAGGGGCAGATGCAGCTGACGCTGCCGACGATGCGAATCAGGCCATGGAAAATAACCCGAGCGGAGCTGGATCATCAGACGATCCCGATGCCACCGGGGGAGCTCAGTCAGCACAGCCAGTAGATAGTGAAGCTGCTTCTTCCGAAGGGGCTCAATCAGGTGTTGTCGATAGCCAAATGGCAGACTCCGGAGTAGGTGCTGATTCTGGAGCTGCCGGCGGCGCGGCCTCTGGAGCCGGAGCACAAAGCGTTGGCGGGCAACAATCTGAGGGATCTGATGGTGGCGCTGATGCAGAGGGACAAACACAACAGGCAGGATCCGCACCGCAAGCAGCTGCCGCGTCTCCTGCTGCTGGTGGCGCTGCAGATGATGGATTTGACACTCAAACAGACAGCGAAACATTTGAAGTCAATGTCTTAGATGATGCCGAGCAAGCAAATCTAGCTCAAGAACGTCAAGATGATGATTTCGACTCAGAAACAGTTTCTCAAACCTTCGAAATTCAAGTAGAAGACGTCAATGATGATGCAGAAGTAGAAGATGTTGCTTATACGATTCAAGAAGATGGCTCATTAACCTTTACTGATGAACAACTGTTAGCTGGCGCCAGTGATATCGATGGCGATGATCTTTCTGTTGCAGACGTTAGTTACTCGGGCACAGATGGTGTATTTACCGACAATGGCGATGGCACCTACACATTTTCACCAAACGAGAACTTCAATGGCGAAGTCGACATCAGTTTTTCCGTAAGCGATGGTACTTCGACAACAGAAGCAAATATTGATATTACGGTCGAAGAAGTTAACGACATTCCTGTAGCGGGTTCAACCACTTACTCAGTAAACGAAGATGGCATCATAACCATCTCTGACGACCAATTGCTTGCTAACTCAAGTGACGTCGAAGGCGAGGTGAGTGTTAGCGATGTGTCTTACTCAGGCACGGATGGTATCTTCACTGATAATGGTGATGGTACCTACAGCTTCGCTCCAAACGAAAACTTCAACGGTAACGTATCGCTTGATGTGACTGTTGTTGATGAAGACGGTGCAACAGCGGATACCACTGCGGGTATTGACGTCATCGCAGTGAACGACGCACCTGTCTCTGGTGACCTGGCTTATTCAGTCGACGAAGATGGGGCGATTACACTGTCTCAAGACCAACTACTGTCTCAAGCATCGGACGTAGATGGCGATAACCTCACTGCAGCTAACCTAAGCGCAGGTGATAACGCCACAGTAACAGCAAACGAAGATGGTTCATTCACCATCACACCGGATGCTGACTTCAATGGCGACATTGACCTCAGCTTCGACATCTCTGATGGCACCGACACCATCGTGGCCAACGCTGACCTCACTGTGAATCCAGTGAACGACGCAGCGGTTGTAGAAGATGTCGGTTACACGATTCAAGAAGATGGCTCGTTGACCTTTACTGATGAGCAGCTTCTTGCTAGCGCTTCTGATATCGACGGCGATGACCTATCTGTAGCGGATGTTAGCTACTCAGGCACAGAAGGTGTGTTTACCGACAACGGTGATGGCACTTATACCTTTGCGCCAAACGAGAACTTCAATGGTGAAGTCGACTTAAGCTTCTCAGTGAGTGACGGTACAACCACCACAGAAGCCAACATTGATGTAACGGTTGAGTCGGTCAACGACATTCCTGTTGCAGGTTCAACCACGTACTCAGTCAATGAAGATGGCATTATTACTATCTCAGACGACCAACTTCTAGCGAACAGCTCTGATGTTGAAGGTGAGGTGAGCGTAAGCGATGTGTCTTACTCGGGCACTGACGGTATCTTCACTGACAACGGTGATGGTACGTACAGCTTCGCGCCAAACGATAACTTCAACGGCAATGTCTCGCTTGATGTGACTGTTGTTGACGAAGATGGAGCAACGGCAGAGACCAGTGCGGGCATTGACGTTATTGCAGTTAACGATGCACCAGTTTCAGGTGACTTAGCTTACTCAGTTGACGAAGACGGTTCGATTACGCTTACGCAAGAACAACTTCTGTCACAAGCAAGCGATGTAGACGGCGATGACTTGACTGCCGCTAACTTAAGCGCAGGTGATAATGCTACAGTTACCGCCAACCAAGACGGCTCATTCACCATTACACCGGACGCGGATTTCAATGGCGCGATTGACCTCAGTTTTGATATCTCAGATGGCACTGAAACGGTTGCAGCTAATGTTGACTTAACGGTTGACCCAGTTAATGACGCGGCAGTTGTGGAAGATGTGGGTTACACCATTCAAGAAGATGGTTCATTAACCTTCACTGATGAGCAGCTTCTTGCGGGTGCGTCTGATATTGATGGTGATGACTTGTCAGTAGCAGATGTTAGCTACTCAGGCACGGAAGGGGTGTTCACGGATAACGGTGACGGCACGTATACCTTCGCACCAAATGAGAACTTCAATGGTGAAGTCGACTTAAGCTTTTCAGTAAACGATGGCACAACCACAACAGAAGCTAACATTGATGTGACTGTAGAGTCGGTCAACGATATTCCTGTTGCCGGTTCAACGACTTATTCAGTACAAGAAGACAACTCGATTACCATTACTGACGATCAGTTATTAGCTAACAGTTCAGATGTTGAAGGTGACGTTTCCGTTCAGGATGTCTCTTACTCAGGTACTGATGGTGTCTTTGCTGACAACGGTGATGGTACGTATACCTTCTCGCCAAACGATAACTTCAATGGTGAAGTCAGCTTTGATGTAGTTGTAGCCGACGAAGACGGTGCCACAGTCGAAACAACGGCTGGCCTAACCGTTATAGAGGTAAACGACCCACCAGTTGCAGGACCAACGTCTTACACTATTGATGAAGACAGCGTGCTGACATTCAGTGAATCTCAAGTACTTGCCAATGCTTCTGATATTGAAGGTGATGTTTCGTTAGTGGGTATCAGCTACGATGGTCCGCACGGTATCTTCTCCGTCAATGGTGATGGTACTTGTAGCTTTGCGCCAAATGAAAACTTCAATGGCGAAGTTCAATTGAACGTCACCATCCAAGATGAAGATGGCGCCACCGTCGATACAGTGATTAATGTGGACATCCTTCCAATCAACGACGCCCCTGTGTCAGGCGACCTGGCTTACAGTGTTGATGAAGATGGAAGTGTGACATTGTCACAAGAACAGCTTCTTGCTCAGGCTTCAGATATCGAAGGTGACGACCTGACTGCTGCCAACTTATCAGCAGGTGATAACGTTACGGTTACTGCTAATGAGGATGGTTCATTCACCATCACGCCAGATGCCGACTTCAATGGTGCGATTGACTTAACCTTTGACGTCTCAGATGGCACTGAAACAGTCGCAGCCAATGTTGACTTAACGGTTGACCCAGTGAATGACGCAGCCGTTGTGGAAGATGTGAGTTACACCATCCAAGAAGATGGTTCATTGACCTTTACTGACGAGCAGCTTCTAGCGGGCGCCTCTGACATCGACGGTGATGATCTATCAGTAGCCGACGTGAGTTACTCGGGTACAGAAGGTGTCTTTACTGATAACGGTGACGGTACCTATACCTTCTCACCAAACGAAAACTTCAATGGCGACGTCGACCTAAGCTTCTCAGTCAGCGACGGTACGACGACCACAGAAGCCAACATCGATGTTACTGTTGAGTCGGTCAATGACGTTCCAGTTGCAGGTTCGACAACGTACTCAGTCGATGAAGACGGCATCATCACCATTTCTGATGACCAACTACTGGCGAACAGCTCAGACGTTGAAGGTGAAGTCGCAGTTGATGATGTCTCTTACTCAGGCACGGATGGTATCTTCACTGACAACGGTGATGGTACGTACAGCTTCGCACCAAATGAAAACTTCAATGGTGACGTATCTCTAGATGTGACAGTCGTTGATGAAGATGGCGCGACAGCTGAAACTACGGCAGGCATCGAAGTCATCGCAGTTAATGACGCACCAGTCTCTGGTGACTTGGCTTACAGCGTTGATGAAGACGGTTCGATTACGCTGACTCAAGACCAACTATTGTCTCAAGCATCGGACGTTGATGGCGATGACCTCACTGCTGCTAACCTAAGCGCAGGTGATAATGCCACGGTTACGGCTAACGAAGACGGTTCATTCACCATCACACCGGATGCGGACTTCAATGGTGACATTGACTTAAGCTTCGATATCTCCGATGGCACCGACACCATCGTGGCCAATGCCGATCTCACTGTGAACCCAGTGAATGATGCAGCGGTTGTCGAAGATGTGGGTTACACCATCCAAGAAGATGGCTCGTTGACCTTCACTGATGAACAGCTTCTTGCGGGTGCGTCTGATATCGATGGGGATGATCTATCTGTTGCTGATGTCAGCTACTCAGGTACAGAAGGTGTGTTCACTGACAACGGTGACGGCACTTATACCTTTGCGCCAAACGAAAACTTCAATGGTGAAGTTGACCTAAGCTTCTCCGTAAGCGACGGTACGACTACGACTGAAGCCAATATTGATGTGACAGTTGAGTCTGTCAACGACCTTCCAGTGGCCGGTTCAACCACATACTCAGTGAACGAAGACGGCATCATCACTATCTCAGATGATCAGCTTCTAGCGAATAGCTCTGATGTGGAAGGCGAGGTGAGTGTCAGCGATGTCTCTTACTCGGGCACTGACGGTATCTTCACTGATAACGGTGATGGTACTTATAGCTTTGCTCCAAATGAAAACTTCAACGGTGACGTATCACTAGATGTTGTCGTTGTTGATGAAGATGGCGCTACAGCAGACACGACAGCAGGCATCGAAGTGATTGCCGTTAACGACGCGCCAATCGCTGGCTTCACCTCATATTCAATGGATGCCAATGGCACTATCACGATTACGGAAGAGCAGCTACTAGCAAACAGTTCAGACATAGAGGGAGATGTTTCCCTTGAGAGTGTTAGCTATACCGGTAGTTTTGGTGAACTAACGGCTAATGATAATGGAACCTACACGTTTGAACCTGCAGAGGATTTTGCAGGTAACTTACTACTCGATGTAACCGTTGTCGATGAAGATGGGGCTACAGCAGACACTAAAGCGGGTATCGAGGTCTTCCCAGCAGCTCCAGGGCCTGGTCCGGTAGATCCTGTCGACCCGGTTGATCCTGTCGATCCAGAAGAACCGGGTGTTGAACCACATCCACCTGAAGAGCCAGAAAACCAAGCTCCAGAAGCCGATGTCATTAACTACACCATGAACGAAGATGGCACCCTAACATTTAGCGAAGCTGACTTGCTGCAACATGCTACGGATCCCGACGGTGATGACCTAACGCTCATGGTAGACAACTACTATGGTAGTGACGGCATCTTTACTCACAATGATGATGGTACATTTACCTTCGCTCCAAATGAGAACTTCAATGGTGACCTAAGCATTAACTATGCTGTAACCGATGGTGAAGCTATTTCAGAGTCGCGAATAAACATTACTGTTGAGGAAGTCAATGATCCTCCTGTAGTGGGTAGTACGTCCTACAGTGTTAATGAAGACGGTGAAATCACAATAAGCCAAGAGCAGCTCCTAGCAAACGCGACTGACATTGAAGGTGATGATCTCACTGCGAGTAACCTAACAGTATCAGGAAATGCGGATGTTGTAGAGAATGATGATGGTTCGTTCACTATCGTACCTGATGCTGACTTTAATGGTGATATTGATATCTCATTTGATGTGACTGATGGTACCGATACTGTCCAAGCAACAGCCGACCTTACTGTCAATCCAGTGAATGACTTGCCTCAGCCACAAGATCAATCCTTCTCTATTCAGGAGGACGGTTATCTCACATTCACTGACAGTAATCTGCTTGAGAATGCAGTTGATATCGATGGTGATGACTTAACGGTAGAGGATGTCACCTACACCGGCACAGACGGTATATTGACCGACAACGGAGATGGTACCTACAGCTTTGCTCCGAATGAAAACTTCAATGGTGATGTAAACTTCTCATTCGATGTTAGCGACGGTACTGAAACGGTATCGGCAAATGTCGCCGTGGAAGTCACGCCTGTTGATGATGCACCAACGGTTGAAGGCAACCTTGCTTACACCGTCGACGAAGACGGTGAGATCACACTTAGCCAAGAACAGCTTCTTTCGCATGCGAGTGATATCGAAGGCGATGAGCTCACAGCGACCAACCTTAGCGTTGATGGTAATGCTACAGTCACAGCCAATGACGATGGTACATTTACCATTACGCCTGATGCAGATTGGAATGGTGATATCGATATCAGCTTTGATATCACTGATGGCAACAACGTTATTCAATCCACTGCAGACCTTACGGTCAACCCAATAAATGACGCACCAGACGCTGGTGACGAAATCTATGTTCAAGCAGAAGAAGACCAAACTGTTGGTGTCACTCTAAGAGATGAGCCAACCATACGTCTAGATCAGGCACCTGAGAACGGATTTATTGAGGCGAACCTTAACGACGAATGGGTCGCATTGGATGTCGGTGTTGAGATCCCTGCAGATACAGAAGTTCGCTTCGTGGCCGACGACGATACTATTGCTGCAGGTACTCATACCTCTCAGATTGGTACATTTGATGATAATGCAAGTGTCGATGATTGGGGCACTGAAGTTGACCCATATACGCGTGAGTTTGTAGATGGTGACTTGACTGTTACAGTCCAAAGTAACGATGATCCACTAGGTGCCTGGAACGGCAACACCCACATCGGTCACGGTATTGGTGACACGGATCGCCAGGGTCTAAGTGGAGATGAAAAGCTTACAGTCACAGTTGAAGGCCAGGACATAAACGAAATCAGCTTCCACCTCGATGGACTAGGTGGCTGGTTTATGGAGGACTCGAAGCACTTCACCGAAGTCGAAATCAAAGCGTTCAATGAAAATGGCGACTTGATTGACTCGATGACTTACCACAAAGAGGATCGTGGTTCGTACGAGACAGATTACACGCTAACCGTCGACCAACCTGTATCTTACTTTGAGCTAGGTACCATCCAAGGTAACGGTACTTATGTTGTCCAAAACATGACAGTGTCACAAACTGTCCATGATGAAGCGGTGTTCACATCACTTGGCGTCGATGGCACTGAAATCACAGAAACGGTCTCGCTTAACCTAAGACAAGGTGATAGTGAGATAGACCTAACCGCAGAGCTACCAAACCTAGCTATCGACTCAGAGGGAGCGACACAATTTGCTTCTGTCGTTATCACTGAAGAGCAATTGCTAGCACAAGCGAGCGATATCGACAGTGAAAACCTAGACATCCAAAACCTAGAACTCATTGGAGAGAATGCCGAAAACGCAACACTCGTCGACAATGGTGATGGCACATGGACAGTGACACCAGATGAAAACTTCAACGGGGAAATAGAGGTAGGTTACCAAGTCACAGACGGCGAACTCGTTGATGACAACATCATCAACATCAACTTTGAAGCCGTGAACGACGCGCCAATTGTCTCTGGTCCAATTGTACTTTCTACTGACGAAGACGTTGGGATTACTTTCAGTGCCGACGATCTGCTCGCTAACGCCAGCGATATCGAAGGCGATGACTTGACTATCTCTGATATCACATACAATGGTGAAGACGGCGAACTTGTTGATAATGGCGATGGTACATACACCTTCATGCCGGATGAAAATTTCAACGGTGACATTGATATCAACTACAGCGTTTCCGACGGTCAAGACACAACAGAAACGCACTTAGATCTTACTGTTGTTCCAGTCAACGATGTTCCTGTACCGGGTGCTCCGCTACAGACTCAAATGCTCGAGAATGGCTCTATTGTCATTGAAGCAAAAGACTTGTTGTCTGGAGCGAGTGATGTAGACGGCGACATTCTCCATATTGAAAACTTGCTGCTTGCCGACCAGACTCAAGGTACGTTAACAGACAATGGCGATAACACCTTTACCTTCGAACCAACAACGGATTTCCATGGTGAAGTGAACCTTACGTTCGATATTAGCGACGGACAAGCAAGCGCACCTAGCACCGCTTCAATTGATGTTGAAATGGTTAATGAAGGTCCTGAAGTGTCGGGCCCATTAGATGCGAGTGTCGATGAAGATGGCTCAATCACTATCACACAAGAGGAATTACTAGCGAATGCTTCTGATGTTGACGGTGACTCGCTAGAAGCGACAAATCTTCAAACCAACGACCTTAACGCGACAATTGTAGAAAACTCAGATGGCAGTTTCACCATTACACCAAGCCAAGATTTCAATGGCGAGATTGAGTTCACCTATGATGTCACGGATGCGATAGAGACGGTCTCGACAGGTCTGAACTTGACCGTCAACCCAGTCAACGATCTTCCTGATGTTCCTGACCTAAGCTTCGCTACTCAAGACGGCGAATCTATTACGTTGACGCAAGAGCAGTTGTTAGAGCAAGCAACCGACATTGATGGTGATGCGCTTACCGCTATAAACGTTACCAGCCAGAATGACAGTGTTGAAGTGGTTGATAATGGAGACGGTACGTTCACTGTAACTACCGACCAAGGTTACTTTGGTAATGCAGATCTCACTTTTGATGTCAGCGATGGTACAGACGTTGTTAGCGCTAATATCGATCTAAAAGTTGAGTTCGTTAATGATGCGCCTGAGGCGGACGCCGTATCGGCGACTATCGATGAAGATGGCAGTATTGTCGTCACCCAAGAAATGTTGCTAGAAAACGCTAGCGATATTGATGGCGATGACTTGTTCGCGACAGGACTTACTACCAACGATCCTAATGCGACTGTCGTAGATAATGGCGACGGTACCTATACCGTTACACCTTCAGAAGACTTCAACGGCCAGATCCAGTTCGATTATGAAGTCAACGATGGTGAACTGAGTACAACAACTCAGTTGAACCTCGACGTAACCCCTGTTAACGATGCACCCGAAGTACAAGCCGCCAACTATTCAATTGATGAAGACGGCACGATCACCTTCACTCAAGAGGACCTGTTAAGTGGAGCTACCGATGTTGATGGTGATGACTTAACGGTAACCGACGTTGCTTACAGTGGCTCTGATGGCGCTATGGTAGCTAATGATGACGGTTCATTTACCTTTACGCCGAATGAACACTTTAGCGGTGAACTTCAATTTGACTTCACGGTGTCAGATGGCACAACAGAAGTGCAACAAACTATTGATCTTAATGTCGAAGCAGTGGCTGATGCACCAGATTTAACGGTGACCGATGGCGATGGTCAGAGCGTTATGGATTCGACCATTGTTACAGCGCCAGGTGAGGTTGTAGAACTCAACATTGGTGCAAGCCTCGTCGACCAAGATCTATCCGAAACGCTCACTGTTGATATCGATGGCGTACCAGAAGGCACCGTCATTCGCTACGACAATGAAGCGGTTCTTAATGATCAAGACAACGGTATTACCAGTTACAACGACTCTGAAATTACCGTGACCTTTGAGGGTGAGACAGCTGGCTTCCAAAATGCAGCGGGTTATTACAAAGTTGATGACGAAGGTAACATCACTGGAGTCGAGGTTATTTACGAGAATGCGTCACAAGTAGGAGGTGGTGGTGACCTTGTACCAGGACAGGACTCTTTCACTTTCCAAGTAGATGAAGGTGAAAGCTTCAACCTATTCTTGGTACCTAACGGCTTTAATTACAATGACTTTGACTCAATGCAAGACGGTAGTTTTGAGTTTAGAGCAGCTGACGGTTCTCCAGCTACAATGGACACTGTCGATCCTCAGTTAGTCTTTGTCGATGCCAACGGTGACACTACAGTAATACAAGGTCAGTTCGGTGATACCGTGTTCCACGGTGGTTCAAGCGCTCAACTCAACCAAGATGGCATGGAGCACACCCGCACAACCGTCAATGAAGATGGTGAGTTAGTCTATGGATTTGAAGATCTATATGGCGGGGGCGATGCCGACTTCAGTGATTTCAACTTTACGATTGATGTCGGTGAGGTGAACAGTCAGATTTATAGTGGTGAAATAGTTGTAGGCGAGGATGGTAATGTTGTTGTACCGACTGTAGCGATTGATCAGACGCTCGAGTTCACACTGCCAGAAGAGGTCGTTGATCCGTTTGACATCACGGTAAGTGCAACCGCGACAGAGCTATCCAATGATGATTCTGAAACAGTCTCGACAACCATTACTATCGATGTAGAACATGCCCCTGAAGCAACCGGTGTCCAAGCAACGGTTGACGAGGACGGCTCAATTACTATTACTCAAGAAGAGTTACTGGCAAACGCGAGCGATCTTGATGGTGACGACTTAACGGCGTTGAATCTGTCGACTGACGATGAAAACATAATGATTAGGGCCAACGAAGACGGCTCGTACACACTTACACCAGATGCGGACTTCAATGGTGATGTTCAATTTGCCTTTGATGTATCCGACGGTGACCAAATCGTCACAACGAATCTGGATCTTACTGTATCACCAGTTAACGACGGTCCCGTGGCACAGGACCTCGCCTATACGGTGGAAGAAGATGGCTCTCTCACCTTTACCGATGCACAGCTACTTGCCAATGCAAGTGATGTCGATGGCGACGCACTTACTGTTGAATCTGTTGACTACAACGGTGCTGAAGGGGTCTTTACTAACAACGGTGACGGCACCTATACCTTTGCGCCAAATGAGAACTTCTCTGGCGATGTTGATTTATCATTCCGAGTCTCAGATGGTACAGAGACAGTCACTGCCAATATCGATATCACCGTCACCGAAGTGAATGATGCGCCTGTTGCTGGTTCGACATCCTATTCGGTTCTTGAAGATAACTCGATCACTATTAATGATGGTCAGCTCCTTGCGAACTCAAGCGATGTAGAGGGAGGGGTGTCTGTTTCAGAGGTGACATACAGTGGCACCGATGGCGTGTTTGCCGATAACGGTGATGGCACTTATACCTTCACGCCAAACGAAAACTTCTCTGGTGATATCAGTCTAGATGTCAAAGTGGCAGATGAAACTGGTGAAGTGGTAGAAACAAGCGCTGGTATTAACGTTATAGAGGTCAATGACCCTCCGATCGCTGGTCCAACGTCATACACCATCAACGAAGATAGTGTTTTAACATTTAACGAGTCACAGGTGCTTGCGAATGCTTCAGATATTGAAGGCGAGGTCTCGCTCGTTGGCGTGAGTTATGACGGTCCAGATGGTATTTTCTCGGTCAACGATGATGGTACTTGTAGCTTTGCACCGAACGAGAACTTCAACGGTGAAGTCCAGCTTAACGTTACGATTCAAGATGAAGACGGCGCAACGGTCGATACTGTCATTAATGTTGATGTACTGCCTATCAACGATGCACCAGTTTCTGGAAACTTGGCTTACTCAGTAGATGAAGATGGCAGTGTGACATTGTCACAAGAACAGCTTCTGTCACAAGCATCTGACGTAGAGGGTGATGACTTAACCGCTTCAAACCTCAGCGCTGGGGATAATGCAACCGTCACTGTGAACGAAGACGGCTCATTTACTATTACACCTGACGCCGACTTCAATGGCGATATCGACCTAAGCTTCGATATTTCTGACGGCACTGATACAACCGTTGCGACTGCTGATCTGACTGTTAATCCGGTTAATGATGCGGCAGTGGTAGAAGATGTCGGCTACACCATCCAAGAAGATGGTTCATTGACGTTTACTGATGAGCAACTCCTCGCTGGCGCCTCGGATATTGACGGCGATGATTTATCCGTAGGCGATGTTTCATACGCAGGTACAGACGGTGTGTTCACCGATAATGGTGACGGTACCTACACATTCTCACCAAACGAAAACTTCAATGGTGACGTAGACTTAAGCTTCTCCGTTAGCGATGGCACAACAACCACCGAAGCAAACATTGATGTCACTGTAGAATCGGTGAACGACGTTCCGGTTGCAGGATCAACGTCATATTCAGTAGACGAAGATGGCATCATCACGCTGTCTGATGACCAGCTTCTTGCCAACAGCTCCGATGTTGAAGGCGACGTCAGCGTTAGTGACGTCTCATACTCTGGAGCGGATGGTATCTTCACGGACAACGGCGATGGTACCTATAGTTTCGCACCAAACGAAAACTTCAATGGGGATGTATCACTTGATGTAACCATCATCGATGAAGATGGTGCAACGGCAGAGACGACCGCAGGCATTGACGTTATCGCGGTAAATGATGCTCCAGTATCGGGTGATTTGGCCTATAGCGTTGATGAAGATGGTTCGATAACCATCAGTCAAGAACAGCTATTGGCACAAGCATCGGATGTCGAAGGTGATGTGCTCACTGCGGCAAACCTTGAGGCAGGAGACAATGCGACAGTTACGGCGAATGATGATGGCTCATTTACCATCACACCGGATGCCGATTTTAACGGCGATATCGACCTGACTTTTGATATCTCGGATGGCACAGACACCATCGTGGCTAACGCTGATCTCACCGTCAACCCGATGAACGATGCGGCTGTTGTGGAAGATGTTGGCTATACGATTCAAGAGGATGGATCGCTTACCTTTACAGACGAACAGCTATTGGCTGGCGCTTCGGATATAGATGGTGATGACCTGTCTGTGGCCGATGTGTCTTATACCGGCGCTGAAGGTGTCTTCACTGATAATGGCGACGGCACCTATACCTTCTCACCAAACGAAAACTTCAATGGCGAAGTGGACCTAAGCTTTTCAGTAAGTGATGGCACGACTACGACTGAAGCTAATATCGATGTGACGGTTGAGTCAGTAAACGATATTCCTGTAGCAGGTTCAACATCTTACTCTGTAAGTGAAGATGGTGTTATCACTCTCTCAGACGACCAGCTTCTTGCAAATAGCTCCGATGTCGAAGGAGAGGTCGCCGTTGATGATGTCTCTTACTCAGGTTCTGATGGTATCTTCACCGATAACGGCGATGGTACATACAGCTTCGCACCGAATGAAAACTTTAACGGTGATGTGAGCTTAGATGTCGTTGTAGTTGATGAAGACGGCGCGTCAGTTAATACCTCTGCAGGTATAGAAGTCATTGCTGTCAATGACGCTCCAGTCTCTGGTGACTTAGCGTATAGCATTGACGAAGATGGTTCTATCACGCTATCGCAAGAGCAGCTATTGTCACAAGCAAGCGATGTCGATGGTGATGAACTGACGGCTGCAAACCTAAGCGCAGGAGCAAATGCTACAGTCACTGAAAATGAAGATGGTTCATTTACCATCACGCCAGATGCGAACTTCAATGGTAGCATCGACCTAAGCTTCGATATCTCTGACGGCACTGAAACCATAAGTGCGGGCGTGGATTTAACTGTCGATCCTGTCAATGATCTACCAACGACTTCCGATACATCGGCGAGGGTAGATGAAGACCACTCAATCACTATCACTCAAGAGCAGTTATTGGCGAACGCAGCTGATATCGATGGTGATGATTTAACGGCTTCTGATCTCACGGCTGAAAACGCGACTATCGCTGATAACGGTGACGGCACATTCACCATTACACCGGCTGAAAACTTCAATGGACACATAGACGTAGGCTACAGCATCAGCGATGGCGATACGCCAATCGCTGCTAACTTAGGTCTAACCGTCGATCCGGTTAACGACGCGCCAATAGTCTCCGCCGATGTGGCCATCACCATTGAAGAAGATGGTTCGTACACCATCACCCAAGAAGAGCTACTGCAGTTTGCGACTGATATCGAAGACGACGATATGACGGCAATTATTGGTGAACAGGGTGATGACACGACTGTCACTGGTACAGTACTCGATGCTGAAACCAGTAATCCTGTCGTTGGAGCAGAAGTAACGCTCACTGACTCTGCAGGCAACAGCTATACCACAGTCACAGATGAATCAGGTAACTACTCAGTTAGCGGCTCTGTTGTCGACCAAGGTACTGTATCTATTGAACAAGAAGGTTCAATCAGCACCAGCTTTATCGTTTCGGCAGGTGAAGATACTAACGGTGGTGTAACTGCGCTATCGGAAGTGTTGGAAGAGACCGATATGCGTGTTGTGGTCACGTGGGGTGAGCAGCCAACGGATATGGATAATCACCTATGGCTATATGACACAGAGACTGGCGCAGAGCTCGACCACATCTTCTGGGCGGACATGAGCCATGATTTAGGTGAGGGTAACGTTGTTCAACAAGATGTTGATGACGTGAATGGGCATGGTCCAGAAACCATTACTATACCTAATTATCAAGATGCCAATATGCACTATTCGGTGCATAACTACTCTGACCGCAGTTGGGATGTCGATGGCGTTGAAGATGTACAGGTACAGATCTTTGTAGGTGATACGCTTGTCCAAACCTTTACCCCAGATCTTCCTGATAATCCTACCGGTGATCACTGGCACGTATTCGACATCGTCGATGGTGTGATTGTCCCAAGCCAAGATGTAGGTTCGATGTCTAGCTTCGAACTCCCTACGTCAGAAGAAGCAGCGAATGCCGAAAACGGCATCGATATTTCTGAAGTAATGTCGCCAGAAAGTGATGACGACAGTTCTGCAAGCGAAGAAGGCGGCAACGAACAGAGTATCAGCGATATTGCCATTGAGAACGCACTTATCACCGACAACGGTGATGGCACCTATACCATAACCCCAGAAGAAAACTTCAATGGTGAGTTCTCGATAAGCTACAACGTGGATGATGGCAATGGTGGTGTTACGCCAGCAGAACTAGACGTCACCGTTACAGCGGCCAATGATGAATCGATAATCTACGATCATGACTACACCATTAACGAAGATGGTTCGCTCACCTTTACCGATGAGCAGCTTCTTCAAGGTGCAACGGATATTGATGGTGATGATCTGACCGTAGAATCCGTCAACTACGATGGCGCGGAAGGTGTGTTTACCGACAACGGAGATGGCACCTATACGTTCGCGCCTAATGAGAACTTCAACGGTAACGTTGACCTAAGCTTTAGCGTTAGCGATGGTACAGATACCGTCACTGCAAACATTGATGTCCAAGTAGTACCTATTAATGATGTGCCAGTTGCCGGTTCAACAACTTACTCCGTTGAAGAAGACAACTCGATCACTATTTCGGACGAGCAATTGCTGGCAAACAGCTCTGACGTCGAAGGCGAAGTATCCGTTCAAGATGTCTCTTACTCAGGAACAGACGGCGTTTTTGCCGACAATGGAGATGGAACCTATACCTTCACACCAAATGAGAACTTCTCTGGCGATGTCAGTTTCGATATCACTATTGAGGACTCAGAAGGTGCGACGGCAACCACTACTGCCGGGCTAGATGTCATAGAAGTGAATGACCCACCAATCGCTGGACCAACGTCTTGCACCATAAACGAAGATAGCGTGTTGACCTTCAATGAGTCTCAAGTACTGGCAAATGCTTCTGACATCGAGGGAGATGTATCGCTCGTCGGTATTAGCTATGACGGGCCAGATGGTATTTTCTCTGTCAACGGTGACGGCACTTGTAGCTTTGCTCCAAATGAGAACTTCAATGGTGAAGTGCAGCTTAACGTCACCATTCAAGATGAAGATGGCGCAACAGTAGACACTGTAATCAATGTCGACGTACTGCCGGTTAATGACCTACCAATCGCAGGCACGACTTCATATTCGGTTGATGAAGATGGCGTAATCACATTAAGCGAAGATCAGCTACTAGCGAACAGCACTGATGTTGAGGGCGAGCTTTCAGTCAGCGACTTATCATACTCTGGTGACAACGGTACGCTAACTGCCAATGATGACGGTACCTACAGTTTTGCGCCAAGCGAAAACTTCAGTGGTGACCTCACACTTGATATGACCGTTGTAGATTCAGACGGAGCAACAGCAGAAACCAGCGTCGGTATTGAAGTACAATCCATTGTTGATATGCCTGAACTGTCTATCACGCCAGATCTTTCTATTACGCCTGATCTCATCCTTGCAACCGACAACTTTGAGTCTGGTTCTGAGGGTTGGAACACGGGCACTGAGAGTTCTCAAGGCTTTGATAGTGGCGATATGCTCGGTCGAATAGGTGGCACGGACGGCGAAGAAGCGGTCAGTAAAACCTATAATATTCCGACTGATGTCGATGAAGTCGATATTTCATTTAGTTTCTATGAAATAGATTCTTGGGACGGTGAATCGTTCCAGATCTTCGTTGGTGGTGAAGAGCTAACATCGTTCGATAATTCTGCATTTAGAACACAAGATGGCACCACGACGCTTTATGACTCTGATGGAAATGAAGTAGGCGAAGTTGTCCATGGCACATCACAAGGCGAAGGTTTCAGTGATTGGAATGAACAAGCGCATGAAGTTCATCTCACAGTGCCAATTGAAGACGGACAACTTCAACTCGGGTTTGGTTCGACACTCAACCAAGAGCTGAGAGATGAATCATTCGGTATCGATAATATCGAGATTTCAGTCGCTAATGCCGACTTCCAAATCATTGGTGTTGAAGACTCGAGTATTCCTATCGAGATTAACGCGAATCTAACCGACACAGATGGCTCCGAAGCACTATCAATCCTCATTGAAAACGTTCCAGAGGATGGCGAGCTTTCCGCAGGTACTGATAACGGTGATGGAACATGGTCACTTGAGCCGGGAGAACTAGAAGGATTGGAGTTCACGCCAGCCGCCGATTTCAGTGGCAGCATTTCTCTGACAGTGAATGCAACCTCAACAGATCTTAATACCGGGGATACCGCCACTGCCACGGAAGAAGTAAATATCTATGTGTCTCCAATCAATGATGGCCCAGAAGCTGAGGATAAGGCTTACACCATAGAGGAGGATGGCTCGCTTACCTTTACCAATGAGCAATTGCTGGTTGGAGCCACCGATATCGAAGGGGATGACCTGTCGATCGCCGATGTTTCTTATTCGGGAACGGATGGTGTGTTCACCGACAATGGTGATGGAACCTATACCTTCTCTCCAAACGAGAACTTTAATGGCGAAGTCGACATCAGCTTCTCTGTCAGTGATGGTACTGACACGACCCAAGCTAACATAGATATTACCGTTGACGCGGTGAACGATATACCAGTCGCTGGGTCTACAACGTACTCTGTCAATGAAGATGGCATCATAACAATTTCGGACGCTCAGCTTCTCGCTAATAGTTCAGATGTCGAAGGTGAGGTGAATGTAAGCGATGTCTCTTACTCAGGTACGGACGGTATCTTTACCGACAATGGTGACGGCACGTATAGCTTCGCTCCAAATGAAAACTTCAACGGAGATGTCTCTCTCGATGTAACAATTGTTGATGAAGATGGTGCCACAGCCGATACAACGGCTGGGATTGAAGTCATTGCTATCAATGATGCACCGGTCTCCGGAGACTTGGCTTACTCTGTCGATGAAGACGGTTCAATCACATTATCTCAAGAACAATTGTTGTCCCAAGCATCCGACGTCGATGGTGATGATCTTACAGCGTCCAATCTAAACGCTGGCGACAACGCTACAGTGACGCAAAATGAAGATGGCTCATTCACTATCACACCAAATGCGGATTTCAATGGCGATATCGATTTAAGCTTCGAAATCTCAGACGGTACAGACACCATCGTTGCTAACGCTGACCTCACAGTTAATCCTGTTAATGATGCTGCTGTGGTAGAAGATGTCGGTTATACCATCGAAGAGGATGGCTCACTTACGTTTACTGACGAGCAATTGCTTGCTGGAGCCTCAGATGTAGACGGTGATGACCTGACTGTGGCTGACGTGTCATATTCCGCTACTGACGGTATTTTCACTGACAACGGAGACGGTACTTACACCTTTGCACCAAACGAGAACTTCAATGGTGAAGTCGACCTAAGTTTCTCGGTCAGCGACGGCACGACAACGACTGATGCAAACATCGATGTTACTGTTGATTCGGTGAATGATCTTCCAATCGCTGGGTCGACGACGTATTCAGTTGATGAAGACGGCGTCATTACCTTAAGTGAAGCTCAACTACTCGCGAATAGTTCGGATGTAGAAGGGGATCTATCTGTCAGTGATGTGTCTTATAGCGGTGATAACGGAACATTAACGTCAAACGATGATGGCAGCTATAGTTTCGCGCCGAGCGAAAACTTCAGCGGCGACTTGACGTTGAACATGACCGTGGTTGACTCTGATGGTGCCACTGCTGAAACGACAGTGGGTATTGAAGTTCAGTCCGTAGTGGATATGCCGGAGCTATCGGTAACACCAGACTTGTCTATCACTCCAGATTTAATTTTGGCAACCGACAATTTTGAATCTGGCTCTGAAGGGTGGAATGCTGGCACCGAAAGTTCTCAGGGCTTTGATAGCGGAGACATGTTGGGTCGAATTGGTGGTACAGACGGCGAAGAGGCCGTCAGTAAAACCTACAATATTCCTACTGATGTCGATGAAGTCGATATATCGTTCAGCTTCTATGAGATAGATTCTTGGGATGGTGAATCATTCCAGATCTTTGTTGGCGGTGAACCACTAACGTCTTTCGATAACTCCGCATTTAACACGCAAGACGGAACGACCACACTGTATGACTCTGAAGGCAACCAAGTAGGCGAAGTCATTCATGGAGGCGCACAAGGTGAAGGGTTCAGTCAATGGAACGAGCAATCTCATGAAGTACACCTCACTGTTCCAATCGAGGATGGCCAGTTGCAATTGGGCTTTGGCTCAACGCTAAATCAAGAACTTAGCGATGAGTCATTTGGCATCGATAACATCGAGATATCTGTCGCTAACGCTGACTTCCAGATCATCGGTGTTGAAGACTCGACAATTCCAATCGAAATCAACGCAAACCTTACCGATACAGATGGCTCTGAAGCTCTGTCGATTCTCATTGAAAATGTACCTGAAGATGGCGAGCTATCAGCTGGTATCAATAATGGAGACGGAACTTGGTCGCTGGAACCACAAGATCTAGCCGGACTTGAATTTACGCCTGCGAGTGACTTTAGCGGTAGCGTTTCACTCACTGTAAATGCCACATCCACTGACCTAAACACAGGCGACACAGCAACTGCGACCGAAGAGGTCAATATCTATGTGTCTCCAATCAACGATGGTCCAGAAGCAGAAGACAAAACATACACTGTCGAAGAGGATGGTTCGCTAACCTTTACCAATGAACAGCTATTAGTAGGGGCGACGGACATCGAGGGTGACGACTTGTCTATCGCTGATGTTTCGTATTCTGGCACTGATGGTGTGTTTACCGATAATGGCGACGGCACCTATACCTTCGCACCAAATGAAAACTTCAGTGGCAACGTTGAACTGCTGTTCGAGGTATCGGACGGTGAAGATGTTACCCCTGCAACCATTGACGTCACCGTGACTGAAGTTAACGATGCGCCTGTTGCTGGCTCGACGTCTTACAGCGTTGACGAAGATAATGTGCTCACGTTCAGCAATGAACAGCTTCTCGCCAACAGCTCTGATATCGAAGGCGAGGTAGCGGTAAGTGGCGTAAGTTACTCCGGATCAGATGGCATATTCACCGACAATGGTGATGGCACCTACAGTTTTGCACCGAACGAAAACTTCAATGGAGATGTGTCTCTCGATGTTAGCGTTGTTGATGAAAGCGGAGAAGTCGTCAATACAAGCGCAGACATAGAAGTGATCGCGGTGAATGATGCTCCGGTCACTGGAGATTTGTCTTACTCAGTCAGTGAAGATGGCGCGATTACTCTGTCGCAAGAGCAGCTCCTATTTCAAGCATCTGATATCGACGGAGATGACTTAACAGCAACCGACCTAAGCGCAGGAGATAATGCGACCGTAACCGCTAATGAAGATGGTTCATTTACCATTACTCCAAATGCAGATTTCAACGGCGATATTGACTTAACCTTCAATATCTCAGACGGCACGGATACGATCGTAGCAAATGCAGATCTCACTGTTAATCCAGAGAATGATGCCGCGGTTGTGGAAGATGTGGGTTACACCATTCAAGAAGATGGCTCGTTAACCTTCACTGATGAACAGCTTCTTGCTGGCGCGTCTGATATTGATGGTGACGACTTGTCTGTCGCTGATGTCAGTTATTCTGGTACAGAGGGTGTGTTCACCGACAATGGTGACGGTACCTATACCTTTGCTCCGAACGAGAACTTCAATGGCGAAGTAGACCTAAGCTTCTCGGTAAGTGACGGTACTACCACTACTGAAGCCAACATTGATGTATCTGTTGAATCTGTGAATGATATCCCAGTTGCTGGACCGACTTCATACACTGTCAATGAAGACAATGTGCTGACATTCAACGAGTCTCAAGTACTTGCGAATGCCTCAGACATAGAAGGCGATGTATCGCTAGTGGGAATCAGTTATGACGGACCAGATGGTATCTTCTCAGTCAATGGTGACGGTACTTGTAGTTTTGCACCAAATGAAAACTTCAATGGCGAAGTTCAATTGAACGTCACCATTCAAGATGAAAATGGTGCAACTGTTGAAACAGTCATAAACGTTGATGTACTTCCTATCAACGATGTTCCAGTATCCGGCGATTTGGCCTACAGCGTTGATGAAGATGGAAGTGTGACATTGTCACAAGAGCAACTTCTATCACAAGCATCAGACGTGGAAGGTGATGACCTAACGGCAGCCAACCTGAGTGCGGGGGACAACGCTACCGTCACTGCTAACGAAGATGGCTCATTCACCATCACACCGGATGCGAACTTCAATGGCGACATTGACCTAAGCTTCGACATCTCAGATGGCACCGACACCACCATCGCGAACGCTGACCTTACAGTGAACCCAGTGAATGACGCAGCGGTTGTGGAAGATGTCGGTTACACCATCCAAGAAGATGGCTCGTTGACCTTTACTGATGAACAGTTACTTGCTGGCGCGTCAGACATTGATGGCGATGACCTGTCAGTTGCTGATGTCGGTTATTCTGGTACAGAAGGTGTATTCACTGATAACGGTGACGGTACTTATACCTTCGCGCCAAACGAGAACTTCAACGGTGAAGTGGACTTGAGCTTCTCCGTAAGTGACGGAACAACCACCACAGAAGCCAACATTGATGTGACCGTTGAGTCTGTTAATGACATTCCAGTAGCGGGGTCTACAACATACTCTGTAGACGAAGATGGCATCATCACTATCTCCGATGATCAACTTCTAGCGAACAGCTCTGATGTTGAAGGTGAAGTTGCGGTAGATGATGTGTCTTACTCAGGCACGGATGGTATCTTCACGGACAACGGTGACGGTACTTACAGCTTCGCGCCAAACGAAAACTTCAACGGCAACGTATCGCTTGATGTGACTGTTGTTGATGAAGACGGTGCAACAGCGGATACCACTGCGGGTATTGACGTCATCGCAGTGAACGACGCACCAGTCTCAGGTGACCTAGCTTACTCAGTTGATGAAGATGGCTCGATTACTCTGACTCAAGAGCAATTGTTATCGCAAGCGAGTGATGTGGACGGCGATGATCTCACTGCAGCTAATCTAAGCGCAGGCGATAATGCTGCGGTGACTGCAAACGAAGATGGTTCATTCACTATCACACCGGATGCTGACTTCAATGGCGACATTGACCTCAGCTTCGATATCTCTGATGGCACCGATACCATCGTCACCAATGCTGACCTCACTGTTAACCCAGTGAATGATGCAGCGGTTGTCGAAGATGTGGGTTACACCATCCAGGAGGATGGTTCATTGACGTTTACTGACGAACAGCTTCTTGCTGGCGCGTCAGATATTGATGGCGATGACCTATCTGTAGCGGATGTTAGCTACTCAGGTACAGAAGGTGTGTTTACCGACAATGGTGATGGCACGTATACCTTCGCTCCAAATGAAAACTTCAATGGCGAAGTGGACTTAAGCTTCTCCGTAAGTGACGGAACAACCACCACAGAAGCCAACATTGATGTGACTGTAGAGTCGGTCAACGACATTCCGGTGGCGGGCTCAACCACGTACTCAGTCGATGAAGATGGCATCATCACCATCTCTGACGATCAATTACTTGCTAACTCAAGTGATGTCGAAGGCGAGGTGAGTGTCAGTGATGTGTCTTACTCAGGCACTGACGGTATCTTCACTGAAAACGGTGACGGTACCTACAGCTTCGCGCCAAACGAGAATTTCAACGGCAACGTTTCTCTTGACGTGACCGTTGCTGATGAAGATGGTGCAACGGCAGAAACTACGGCAGGTATTGACGTCATCGCAGTGAACGATGCTCCGGTATCAGGCGATTTAGCATACTCGGTCGATGAAGATGGTTCCATTACGCTGACTCAAGAGCAATTGCTCGCTCAAGCAGGGGACGTCGATGGAGATGCGCTAACTGCATCGAACCTCAGTGCGGGAGACAACGCAACAGTAACGGACAATGGCGATGGTAGCTTTACTATTACGCCAGATGCCAATTTCAACGGAGATATCGACCTTAACTTTGATATCTCTGATGGAGCAGAAACGATCGTTGCAAACGCTGATCTTACGGTCAATCCGGTAAATGACGCTGCAACATCGGATCCTGTGAGTCTTGAAGGTGTAGAAGACAACGCCATCATCATTTCTCAAGAAGATTTGTTGAAGCATGCTCAAGACATTGATGGCGACGACCTAACCGCGAAAGATCTATCTATCGATGAATCGTTTGGTTCACTGGTTGATAATACTGATGGCACTTGGACATTCACACCAACGGAAAACTTCAACGGCGACGTTCCATTCAACTTTAACGTTGATGACGGTACTGAGCTGACACCGGTTCAAGGCAATATCGACATTGCTGCTGTTAACGATGAACCTCAGGCGCCTGCAATCGAAATGCAGGGAGAAGAAGACCAAGTTATGGTCATCGATCCTGAATTCATCTTGGCACAAGCAAGTGACTTAGATGGCGACGAACTCACACTTGAAAGTATCAGTGTTAAGTCACCACAAAATGCGCAGTTGCAACAGCAACCGGATGGTATGTATCACCTCGTTACTTCACAAGATTTCAACGGATTAGTTGAACTGGCTTACGAAATCACAGATGGAGAAGCGACGGCAGAAGGCTCGTTAAATGTTGATGTCATTCCTGTAAATGATGCTCCATTTGCTGATGGAAACGCCTTCTTAACGACCAATGAGGATGGGGCATTTACCTTCGATTCATCCGATATGCTCGACCTGTTTGGCGATATAGACACCGAGAACCTAGTTATTTCACGCATCATCATGCCAGATGGTGAGGATGCCGGTGATCTGAATGACAACGGTGATGGTACCTGGACATTCACACCAACGGGTGATTTCGCAGGAACGTCAGGGCTTCAGGTTATCGCTTCAGATGGAGAGTTTGAAACCTCACTCGATGTCCCTGTATTTGTTCGTCCAGTAGCGGATGGAGCCGTTATTACAACCGATCATGACGGACCATTGGTGTTCTCTGAAGATTCAACCGGTCACTTAGGGCTTAACGTTGACCTCATTGATGATTCGGAAATGCTCAGCAACTTGGTTATGACTGGTTTCCCTGTCGGGTTTGGAGTAAGCGATGGTGAAAATACTGTCATTATCACAGAACCTGGACAAATGATCAGTATCACTAACTGGAACATAGATGATCTACAGTTAACACCACCTGAAGACTTCTCTGGAAACTTCTTCGTAACGGTTAGTGCAACCACGGTTGACTATGGTGATGAACCGTTGCCAGAACCAGAAGGTAGTGAAATTGCAGGCGACTTTGATACAACGCTAGGCGAACCAATTATCCTCACAGAAGAAGACTTGATTGGCATGGCACAAAACATCGACGCTAATGATGATGACGCTATCCAGATGGTTCACTTAGTGGATCCTAACCAAGGTTCGATGGTTGACAATGGTGACGGTACCTGGACCTTTAGTCCGGCCGATGGCTTTACAGGCGAAGTAGACTTTGCGTATGTCGTTGAACGTGATGGTATTCTTCATGATGAACAAAGCACTATTGGTGTTCATGAAAATGAAGGACAAATCACCGATGGACCGCAGATTGAATCAATCGCTTCTGCTAGTGTGGAGGAAAGTGAACCACTTAACTTCACCGACAGCGATATGCTTAGCACCTTGAGCTCCGACACTGGAGAAATGAGCATTGAATCCGTTACATTGCTTGAAGGTGAAGGGCTAATTGAATCTGACGGGCAGGGTGGTTATCAATTCACCCCGGCTGAAGGATACACTGGAAGTGCTCAAATCGGCTTTGTCGCGAGTGATGGTGAGAACAGTGTCGAAAGCCACTTCAATATCAATGTTGACGAGCAAGAACCTTCAACGGTTGAAGCGTTGAGTCAAGCGGATGATGGGTCGGTTAGCATCAGTGGCGAGCAAGTGCTCTCAAGTCTTGATGTAGCGGACGATGCAAGCTTATCTGATCTTAGTTATACAGGCGATGAAGGCGCACTAGTTCCTGCAGGAGACGACCAATGGACATTCTGGCCAGACTCTGAGTTTAGCGGTGATATCCCACTGGAAGCAACAGTTCAATCTGGTGGCGAAGAGCAAACTCTAACTACAACGATGAACGTTGAGACTGCACCTGAATCGACAGAAGCAACTCCTGAGCAAGCAACGGCTGAAACAGAAACTACGCAAGAATCTGTAGAAGCATCAGCAAGCGACGATTCAGCCACACAAGATGACGAAGCCGCTGATATGACAGCTGCACCAGGCGATGATGTGAGTCTATCAATTCCTGATGAGGTTGCCTCAGCTGAAGGTGTTGAACAGGTTGAACTATCGGGTATTCCAGATGGTGCATCTGTAAGTGGAGCGCTAGATAATGGCGATGGTACTTACACAGTATCTGGTGACTTGTCTCAGCCAGTCACAATGTCGCTAGGTGATTCGTTTGAAGGTGAAGCAGAGATCTCGTTCCAAGGTGTGGATGAACTTGATACTCCAATAGATGGCGCTTCGGCAACAACAACAATTGAAGTTGATGACCAATATGCGATGCAAACGAGTAGCCAAACTCCAGCAGATACGTCAGGTCTACAAGATGCAGGTGGCAGCGGCGATTGGACATCGGGAGACAACACAGATACTGGTGTTGACTTTACAGATGACTCCGGAAGCTTTGGTCACGATGATCAATCATCAGGAGGCAGTCAACACGACTTTGACGATAACAACTTCTAGTTAGTCGTTGATAAGAGCTAGAGTCATAAAGCCCATGTGAATTGTTGAAATGATCATGGGCTTTTTCTAATAGTCACAATTACTAATCTCTGATTAAGTAATGTGATTATTAGGTATTTTATGGTAAATCATGATTATCGTTAAATACGATTATAAAATAAGGGAATAGTGGCAAGGAGAACATAGATTTTAAGCTAACGCATATCCCATTTAACATAAGATAGATAATACGCACTAAAGGTATTAAATGTTAACAATCAAAGAACTAGATTTGAAACCGCCAAATCCGCAACCCACCAGACAAAAAAGCCAGCAAAATCGTGGCTGGCTTATTCCTTCAATTTTAGCTGTTTGTTATTCGGCTTTCATGAACAAATCTTTTGAATAGATTCGTCCTTCAACGTTATTCATTGGAAAGCCTCCAACAGTTGGCCTCACTAAACGCGCTTGCATGTAATAATAAATCGGTGCGATTGGCATATCTTCTGCCAACAAAGTTTCAGCTTGGTCATAGAACTTGGCGCGCTCCTCGTCACTGGTTGCTCCAAGCGCATTCACGATGATTTTATCGTACGCGTCGCTCTTGTAGAACGCTCGGTTGCCGGCGTTATCTGATGTCATTAGGCTCAAGAACGTTGATGCTTCATTATAGTCACCACACCATGATGTTCTTAACACATCAAAGTTGCCTTCACGACGCGCGACCAAATACGATTTCCATTCTTGATTCTCCAACTCGACTTTCGCTCCTAAGTTCTTACCAAGCATTGACGCTATTGCCACCGCAATAGCCTTATTGCTCTCACTAGTGTTATACAGCAGCTTAATATCTAATGGATTCTCTTCGCTGTAGCCTGCCTCAAACAGTAACTTTTTAGCTTCCTCATCACGTTGTTTCTGACTCATCGCACTGTAATTTGGTTGGCTTGCTTCAAATCCGGCAACGTATTTGTGTGCAAAAGTATATGCAGGTAGATTACCTACCTGAGTAACACCGTTTGTAATAACATCCCGCATGATAGTATAAGACACCGCTTTGCGAACACGCGGATCGTCAAATGGTGCCTCTGTCGTATTGAATGCATAGTAATACGTGCACAGCAATGGAACTACGGTGTAAGACTCTGGTTGCTCTTTCTTTAGCTTCGAAGCCATCGCTGTCGGCACATCAGAAGTAATATCCACTTCGCCCGTTGCAAAACGGTTCATTGCAGCCGTTTGGCTTTCAAATGGAATATAAGTGACTTGGTTTAATACGGTATTATCGTTATCCCAATATTGCTGGTTTCTAATAAGCTCAATCCGCTCATTAATAACCCAATTTTCTAATGTAAACGCGCCGTTTGATACCATATTGCCAGGTCGAGTCCACTTGTCTCCATATTCAGCTAGAGCCTCTTTGTGAACAGGCATCATGGATGAATGAGCAGTCATCGCAACAAAGTACGGAACCTGACTTTCTAGTTCATACTGTAAAGTATGATCATCAAGTGCCCTAACCCCAAGTGAATCTAGAGAAGCCTTCCCATCTATAATAGATTGAATATTCTTAATTTTAGTAAGTTTTAAATACCAACCATTCGCTGATGCAAAATTGGGGTCGGCAGCTCTTTTGATACTGTAGACGAAGTCATGAGCGGTAACCGGGTCTCCATTTGACCATTTCGCATCTTTTCTTAACTCGAACGTGAAAGTTTTGTTGTCTTCTGTACTCCAAGATTTTGCGACGCCTGGTATCACATTGCCGTCCTTATTTTGGATAACTAATCCTTCAAACAAGTCCCTGAGCACGTGCATCTCTGGGAGTCCTTCTGCATTTGCTGGATCTAAGGTTGCTACTTCTGCGTCGTTACCGCGTACCAGTTTCTGAATCTCGGCTAAACGTGCATTTTCCGGTACCACTGCAGCTGATACAGAGAACGCCGCTGAGACCATTGCTGTAAGTAGCGAGACTTTCCATGAAATATGATGCTTCATCCTAAACCGCCTGATTGGTATAAAGTAATAGATGCCCTACTGTATTCTTAACAAGCAAACACTCTTAAAGAATACGAGAGCTGTCAGATATTAATACTGTTTTAGTTATGGCATATATGCATCTAGAATGCCGTGAGGAACAACAAGAAGTTGAGAGTGAGCTATGAATAATGCTAATCAAAACAGGCCTATATTGCGTCCAAGACCCGAAAGAGCAGAGTTTCAACAGACACCCTCCACTTACGGGGATTCGGTCTTGGGGGCACCTCTACTTTACTTTGAAGGTTGTTCACCCGAGGAAGAGCGTGGCCTTGTCCTCGCTGGAACACATGGGGACGAAACAGCATCGACTGTCGCTTTATCTTGTGCATTACGTTCGCTTCCTTTCGAGTATCTTAAACACGATGTCATACTTTCCATGAACCCTGACGCTAACCAACTGGGAACTCGTGCCAATGCCAACCAAGTCGATCTTAATCGAGCGTTTCCCACTAAAACTTGGACCGATAAAGAGACTGTGTATAGATGGAGCTCTTCTGCGCGTGAGCGAGATGTAAAGGTAAAAACGGGAAACGCAGAGTCTTTGGAACCAGAAGTTGCTGCTCTAATTGAACTAATCGAAACCCGAAAGCCTCGCTTTATTGTGTCACTGCATGAACCCCTAGCCTGCGTCGACGACCCGGAGGACTCAAAACTTGGGAACTGGCTATCACAACAATTTTCGCTGCCGCTAGTGAAACAGATCGGGTATGAAACACCCGGTTCATTTGGGAGTTGGTGTAGCGAGAAGGAGTTACTTTGCATCACTCTTGAACTTCCCGCGATTTCTGCTGATGCCGCCATTGATAAATACCTCGGTGCGCTCATCGATTTATTAAGGCTAGACTACAACAACGCAATATATTAACGTCATTTATCGGGTTTAGATAAATATTACAATCGACTTAGCTCAGAGAGATTAATAAAAGCAACGCAATACATTCACAAAATTTCTCAGTTGGAATAATACGCTCCGTAACAATTAAAAAACTTGAAAGCACTACCCCTATGATTTTTCAAGCCTCACCCCAAAAGCATTCAGAGAAATCAACTAAAGCCTCACATTCCATTGACGCGCTGTATGACATGTAATTATCCATATCCTTGAACTTAGTTGTCACCCATAAGCGTATCATCTTTCAACTAAATAACTTTCACAAAACCAATAGGCAAAAAACCACCACGAGCAATATGGCACATACCAAAAAATTCACAGGGCAAATACTAAATTACTTTTATAAATTTTTATTGTGTTTATTTCATTTTTAACTTTACACGATAAAGAAAATATTCAATCCTTATTACAACGCAAAGACACGATGTCTTTTAATTAGTATTTAATTAAGCTTGTAGAAAAGGAGATTTCTATGACTCTACCAATTGAATGGTTCAAAAATAGTTACGTACGTGTGCAGAAGTGGGATGCGGAAGGACTTTCGTTGATTGAAGCAGAATCAGCACTGGAGACTTACTTAACGGATAACAACCCTATTTCTCTAGAAATGGCTGATTATATTGCTGAGAATTGGACATGTCGTCGTATTCAAATGCTAGACTCAGAATCCCGTAGAACACTAATGAAGATTTGGGATGAGCGGGAAATTGCCGCTAAAGCATAGTCATTTATTGATCACGCCTGCTTTAGTTATAGTGTATTAGATAATCTAAGAAAAGGGCATAAATGCCCTTTCTTTTTCTATGCTAACGGCTCTTTTTTCGACCTTTAGATTTGAAGCTTTGGTGAGGGAATATGTTTCTAATTCTTTGCTGTATGTTCTTCGAAATCGTTTTACTGAACTTGAGTTTCATCCCGCTTCGAGTCTGGTATACCTTCAACTCTCCGCTTGTTTTATCTCTTTCTACGATCTCTTTTAAATTGTGCTTAAACGTTGGCGGTAAGTGCCCTTTCGTATGGGTGATCTCACCTTGGTCCATCTTTACGACTAAAGATGGTCTATCTATGGCAACAAGCCAAAAGACTAATATGGCACCAACTAAAACGACATACAGCATCCTCAACCCCTATTTTAATCACCGAGTAACTTACTCAAGTCCTCTTTCAAACTACTAACCTTTTGCGTCGCCTTTTCACTTCTAGATGCTTCGCTCAGCAAGTATTCGATCGCTTCTGATAGTGTACATCCCAGATCATTAGCACGATGAGAAAGCTTTTCCCATACACGAAAATCCAAATCGATGGATTTCTTTTTGGTATGTACTTGTTCGGCATTGTAGTGACGCTTTCGCTTCGCTCGAATAGCTTGCTTTAGCTTGTTATCTAACTCAACCGACATGTGTTCATTGATCCAATCAAGGACCAGAGTAGGTTCATGCTCAAGTTGCTTAAGCTTCGATACGGCGTGTTCAATTTCGCTTGTATCTACATAACGAGTGATGTTCTCACCTTCACGCCACTTTTTTGTTAAATACTGCCACTTCCAACCACATTCTAAGTTTTCAAGTTGTTGGTATTTCATTGGTTTGCATCCCTACTCTGTTTACAGTGACAGCGTAACCCAAGTTACTAAACTTCTCAATAATAAAGGTTGTTTTATGAGATTTTGCTCGCTTTACGTCGGCTCGAAAAACTAACGTTACAGCCCTATTCATTGTATACTTCGTGCAAATCTAAATTAAGTAAAGACATAATGAATCAAGTCTCTTGGCAAGAAGTTTGCCCCCTGTACAACGATTTTAGCGATCTCCTAGACACTGCTTCCACTCTCCCTTCGATTGAGCCTATTGAGTTACAACCGCGTCTCAAAGCCGCGCTGTCTTACTTCGTTTCAGACAATTGCCCTTCGAAAGTGCTAGTGATTAAAGATGGAGATAGCTTAGCTTATCGACAACTGGTTAGCGATTCGATCGAAAAGCTTGGTCACAGTACAATTATTGGCGTTGAAGCGAACCCAGACCTACTTTTTGACCGCTATAAAAATGTGCAAGGTGAAAACCAAATTTCTAGGGGCCTTGTCTCACAAGCTAATAAAAGTGTTTTAGTATGTTCCGCTCAGAGCGCACTGGCAAACCTTGGTGTATGGACTAATCTGAAGGCTCTGCTGCAAGGTGCTAAGCTTGAGTGCCAAGCGGTTGACTCTGAGAATGTGTCGGTACAACCACCAACATTTTGCTCAGATTTCAAGCTGGTGATTATCGGTGATCGTGATCAACTTTCAGACTTAGACCTGATAGATAGCGATTACCGTTCTGGATTTATGCAGTACACCGAAGTCGAAAGCGATTTAAAAGTCACCCAAACGAGCGCAGAGCAATACCTGTCGTTCGTAAACTATGTGGTTCGTTCTTGTCTCGGGGAAAAGCAACTCGACCGTTCAGCTTATCTCAAACTCCTGCAAGCTGGTGCGCGTGAGACTGAAGATAAGCAGTACTGGCCACTATCACTTGATTGGCACAAAGCGTTGTTGTGCGAAGCTTCATCCTACAGTCATACTTCCGTGATATCTTGCGAGCATATCGAGTCAGCAATCGATGCAAAACGAAATCGTGAGTCGTACTTACCTGAGCGTGCTATCGATGACATTTTAGAAGGTCAAGTCGTTATCGAAACGCAAGGAAAACAAGTGGGTCAAGTCAATGGATTGACCGTCATTGATATTCCAGGCCACCCTATTTCTTATGGTGAGCCGGCACGTATTTCCTGTGTCGTTCACTTTGGCGATGGCGACATTTCAGACGTAGAACGCAAAGTAGACCTTGGTGGCAATATCCACGCAAAAGGCATGATGATCATGCAAGCATTTGTCTCATCTGAGCTCGATTTGGATGCACCTCTGCCTTACTCAGCATCAATCGTATTTGAGCAATCATACTGTGAAGTTGACGGAGACAGCGCCTCACTTGCTGAGCTTTGCTCTTTAGTTAGTGCCTTGTCAGGTTATCCGATCGACCAGCAAATCGCTGTAACCGGTGCGGTCGATCAGTTTGGGCGCGTCCAAGCCGTAGGTGGCCTCAATGAGAAAGTCGAAGGCTTTTACAACGTGTGTAGGCACCAAGGCCTCACTGGCAAACAAGGTGTCATTTTGCCCAAGACAAATGTACAGCACTTGGCATTGAACAAAGAGCTTGTTGAAAGCATCAAGAACGGAGAATTTCACATCTGGTCAGCGACACACGTTGATGAAGTCATCCCACTTTTACTTGGTAAACCTTTCAATAGTGAAAGTGAAGAAAGTGTGATCGGCAAGATTGCTGAACGTATTGAAAACTTTGAAAAACATGAGATGCCAGAATCAATTGTGACAAGGATTAAAAACTGGTTTGTCTAGTCGTGGTCGGACTTGTCTAGCGTACACCTGTTCACTAAGATGGCCTAACGAAAATTTGGAGTAATTATATAATGCAAAACAGACGTGATTCTTATAGCCGTGAAGACCTTCTAGCCTCTAGCCGCGGAGAACTATTCGGCGAGGGCTACCCTCAACTACCAGCACCTAACATGCTGATGATGGACCGTGTGACAAAAATGTCGGAAACTGAAGGTGACTTTGGCAAAGGTCTGATCGTTGCGGAACTCGATATTACTCCTGACCTATGGTTCTTCGATTGTCACTTCATCGGTGATCCAGTAATGCCAGGCTGTCTTGGCCTTGATGCAATGTGGCAACTTGTTGGCTTCTACCTAGGTTGGATTGGCGGTGAAGGCAAAGGTCGTGCACTAGGTGTTGGTGAGCTTAAGTTTACTGGTCAAGTACTACCCACGGCTAAGAAAGTAACGTACGAACTGCACATGAAGCGTGTGGTAAATCGTAAGCTGGTCATGGGTATTGCTGACGGTCGCGTACTAGTTGATGGTAAAGAAATCTACGTAGCAAAAGATTTGAAAGTCGGTCTGTTTAAAGACACTTCTGCTTTCTAAGATAGAATTTCAATAAGCGACTCTTCGGAGTCGTTTATTTTTAGTTAAGATTATTAGTTATAGTGCGTTAGGGGTTCATTAAAGGGTCTCTTTTGAGGCCCTTTGTTACTTCAATTTCGCTCCCGACTACTTGAAGAGTCCTGATTGTTTATCATCTCTCGCGTCACGCCAACCGCCAAGCCAATATGACTTTGCATCCATTTGTTGATAGGGACAGGCTTCCATCGATCGCCCATTCAATCCAGCTTTGTAACCCTGTGATTGAGCTCGTTCTAGACGATCACGCTTTTGTCTCTTCATAGTACGGTCCTCGCTATACAAAATCGGTTTCCCGACTTTCTATCATTAAAGATTTGTGGAGCTTTTGTGACTCCTCTTTAATAATTGCGCATTTTTCCGCTGATCTCAAGATACAAAAAATCCCAGATTCAGAACTGTGAACCTGGGATTCTCGTCACTTGTGACTACTTGTTACGACGTAACCCGAAGAATCCAAGAAGAATCAATGCCATCCAACCTAGGCTACCACCACTACGCTTGACTGGCGGAGCTTCAACAGCTCGTGTCTGGATTGAACGTTCCGCTTCATTTGCGATCGGGATCAACTTAACCGCTACGACACGCTCGCGTTTTTGACCATTACCGCAGTAAGAGTTATGGCTAGTCGTGTCATAACCACCTTCACATTTCAATGCGGACGCAACAATTATACCATCGTCATTTATATCAGCAGCATCTACGATTCGATACTGATTATTTCCATCGAGCTTGCCATCATTTGTAAGGTCATCAAGCAGCCATGGTCGATTTTGGAAAATTTCACGTCTCTCAACCATGTCCGGATCGCTTGAGTCAGCGACACTATATGGGTAGATAAAGCCACGTTGACGACGCTTCTTACCAAAATACTCGGTCGTTTGCTCCGCGTCCACGGCACCAACAATCTCGTTGAAGTTATTAATTGCGCCTGTCTCTCCGCCAACACCACGGAAGAAAATACCGCTATTCCCATTTAGCTCATCAAAATACTGCGCCGATCCAACGTTACCACTCGAATCAATCGAAGCCAAAAACATACGGTTTGGAGCTGCTCCATTTTCTCGCTTATCTCCCCGGCGCTTGGCCTCACCGATTATGACTAAGTTCTGGTTGATGTCTGTAGCAACTGAGTTACTGTAGACGAAGTCGTCACCATCTTTGATCGTAGCTCGGGGGATAACTCGCGAGGTCACTTTATCAATATTGCCAGCAGAAAAATCAGTATTCGGTGTAAATACAGTAGCTTGCATAAACAAGTTACTTCCATCGCGAGTAGTATTAAGTCCCACGAAAACCGGTTTCCCTGAAAATGCGGAGGCAGAAGAAACAGCTACACCACGTATGCTACCTTGACTTGCCTTTCTATCTATATTGGCGTCGGTGGTATTTTGCCAATCATAAAAGGTATCCGGTGATATCTCAGCACCAGAACTCGCTCCAGTAACCTTCCAAATAGTAGCGCGAGATGCAAACGCAAAATTTTGACAATCAGGATAAGCCGCAGGGTCCGCATTAATACTGGCATTATTTATACAATTAGAAACGGAACCACGATAGTTTTTATTTGAATCTGTATAATCAAACGGTGCGACAGAAGCGCTTCCGACTACGTAGTCGTCTCCACCAAACTCAAACGCATCGAATGCCATTGTTCGCCCCATTTTTTCGGTAATGTTACCGTCTTGCTTAGGCAGCAGGATAGCAGGAGTGTCACCATTTCCCCAAAAACCTCGGTGACGATATATGAGAGCAGTGTTTGAGCCGTTATTGTAATAGCCACTGCTGATATTCCCTAAAGCAACGTTACCTTCATCGACTCCATTGACTACTGCGTTACTAGAAGTTGATAGATAAGAAAATCCACTTGGTGAGTAATTAGAGGAAGAAGGCTGCCCTAAGGCGAATAATTGCGCATCCCTAAAGACTTGTGCGTTTGACCTATAACCGGTGGCCCCCCAAGCATCTCTTTCTCTACGTAGACCACCATGATCACTGAAACTATGCCATAACTTATCGGTCCAAGCAGGATCACATGTCTGATAGCCAAGTTCGTTGCGGCAGTAGTCTCTGTTTCTGTTCCAGTCTGTGTAGAAAAACGATGAGTCAAAGTTAAACGGAACTTCTTGTCGGTATGAATGCCCTTCGGATCCTGCTCTTGAATCACCATAGGTTACAGTTGTGTTAGAGGAACAATCCTCACCAAAACAACCTTTGTTGGTGCTAGTCTGAATCGACTTTTCAATAGCTGAGCCATAAAACTCAGTTATTTCAACACCATTAGCGAAACCCGCTTCATAACCGGCTGTTGGGCTTATCTCAACAACTTTATACAAAGCAGCGTGCCCTGAAGTCGCAGCAAGTACACTTGCTGCAATCAATGAAATTTTAAAATTATTACGACTCATCAAAACTAACTTTCCTGTTGCATTGCTTCTAGCTCTTCCCATCGCTCAAAAGCAACGTTTAGCTCCTGCTCTTTTGCAGACAAACTATCTAAAATGGGTTGTGTCTCATCCACAGGCTTGGCGAAAAACGCTGGGTCATTGACCGTTTCCTGTAGTTGTTCAATCTCTTGCTCCAGCTGTTCCAACAACGCTGGTAACGCCTCTAATTCCCTTTGTAGCTTATAGGACAGCTTCTTAGGCTTAGAGTTCACAGTAGTTGCTTTCTTATCTTGTTCAACTGGCTGTTTTTTATTCTCTTTTACTGGTTCATAGGCTTTACGTGCATCGAGCACCTGTTGCCTTTGCTGCTGAGCATCATGATACCCACCAACGAACTCTTCGATAACCCCATTTCCTTCAAAAATCCAGCTAGCCGTCACAGTATTATCAACAAATTGACGGTCGTGACTTACTAGAAGCAAGGTTCCTTGGTAGTTGCCTAAAAGTTCTTCTAGTAATTCTAGCGTTTCAATATCAAGATCGTTAGTTGGCTCATCGAGAACCAATAGGTTGTTCGGCTTAAGGAAGATTCTCGCTAGCAATAAACGGTTCTTTTCACCACCGGATAGAGCTTTCACTGGTGTACGAGCACGTTTGGGTGCAAATAAGAAATCTTGCAGATAACTAAGTGCGTGACGCTCTCGACCGCCTACCATGACTTCTTGCTTACCGTCAGCCAAGTTATCAATGACACTTTTCTCTGGGTCCAAAGCTTCACGGTATTGGTCAAAATACGCTACCTCTAGCTTAGTACCACACTTTAGCTTACCTGAGCTTGGTGTTAGTTGGTCTAGCAACAACTTGATGAGCGTACTCTTACCGCAACCATTAGGACCGATAAGAGCAATGCGATCTCCACGCTGAATGTTGAACGAGAAGTTATTGATGATGGTCTTACCTTCAATCTGATAACTAAGATCGGTAGCTTCAAACACGATCTTTCCTGAGCGGCTTGTATCATCAAGTTTAAGGTTGACTTTACCTTGCACTTCACGGCGCCCTTTACGTTCTTCTCTCAATTTCTTGAGTGCGCGAACTCGACCTTCGTTACGAGTACGGCGAGCTTTGATGCCCTGTCTGATCCAGACTTCTTCTTGGGCAAGCTTTTTGTCGAATTCCGCGTTTTGCATTTCTTCAACACGTAACACTTCTTCTTTCTCGACTAAATACTTCTCATAGTCACCCGGAAATGACACTAACTGGCCACGATCAAGATCTACGATACGTGTTGCCATTGAACGAATGAAAGCACGGTCGTGTGAAATAAAGATGATAGAACCGCGGAAATCCTTTAAGAACGTTTCCAACCATTCGATAGTCGTCACATCTAAATGGTTAGTTGGCTCATCAAGCAACAAAACATCAGGGTCACACACTAGTGCACGAGCTAACGCCGCTTTGCGTTGCCAGCCGCCAGAGAGGTCGGTTAACAATGTGTTTCCGTCAAGCTTGAGTGCACCGAGAATGTTCTTTATACGATCCTCAAAACGCCATGCACCCGACACCTCAAGGCTCTCTTGTACTTTTGCTAGACGATTGATATGGGATTCACTTGGGTCTTGTGCCACCAGCTCAAGTAACGTGTGATACTGCTTAAGTTGCTCTCCGACTTCAGCAAGACCTTCGGCAACATAGTCAGCAACCGTACCTGCTTGATCACGCGGTGGATCTTGCTCCAAACGCGAAACAACCACATCTTGAGTAATTTGCAGCTTGCCGTCATCCATGATGATGTCGCCAGCGAGCACCTTCATTAAGGTCGATTTGCCTGCACCGTTGCGTCCGACAAGACACACACGTTCATTTTCTTGCAAAGCAAAGTCGGTTTTATCGAGTAGCGGGTGATCGCCAAACGCTAGTTGCCCATTATGGATGGTAAGTAATGCCATTGACTGTTAACCATTGTTGAAGTTGAGAGAGATCGAAGGGCCAGTTGATTTCTGATTGATCAACTTTAATGACGGGAATAGTGACACCGTAACGAGAAAACAAAGCATCGTCGAAAGCGATATCAACGATACTAACCTTTTCTTCCAGCCCAACCTGTTGCAGGAGTTCAAGAGCCATCTCGCAGAGATGGCATCCTTCTGTGCTATATAAAATCAGTTCCTTTGCCATAGTCCATCTTTAGCTTTCGTGAGAGATAACCCAGCAGTTGTGAATATGCTTATTACGCGAGAAGTCCAGCGGTAGCGTTTTATCTGAGATGTTCTTAGCCGTTAATCCGATTTCTTCTAGCGCCGCCATATCCATCTTGAAATGACGTTTGTTATTAGAGAATACGATAGTGCCATTGGCACTCAATAATCGTTTGAGATCGCGCATTAACGTGACGTGGTCACGTTGAACATCGAAGGACTGCTCCATTCTCTTGGAGTTAGAGAACGTCGGTGGGTCAATAAAGATAAGGTCATAGCTGCCTGTTGCTTTAGCCAACCATTGTAAGCAATCTGCTTGAATATATTGATGCTGACGACCCACTTGGCCGTTAAGCTTCATATTATCTTTTGCCCACTCTAGGTAAGTGTTGGACATATCTACAGTCGTTGTAGATTTGGCACCACCAAGCGCCGCGTGCACTGTCGCAGAACCTGTATAAGCAAATAGGTTTAAGAAGTCCTTACCTTGTGCCATCTCGCCTAATTTACGACGAGTAATTTTATGATCCAGGAATAAACCAGTATCTAGGTAGTCATGAAGGTTTACGATTAACTGTGCACCATACTCGTTTACCGTCATAGTCGATGACTTTTGAGCAAGCTTATTGTACTGAGATGACCCTTTCTTCTTCTCGCGCACTTTAAGGACGACATTATTCGTATCGACCCCTGTTACTTTAATCGACGCACGAATAATATCCGTTAGACGTCGTTTGGCTGTCTCTTCCGGGATGCTCTTCGGTGCAGCGTACTCTTGAATAACTAATGAGTCTTGGTAAACGTCTACTGCAACGTTGTACTCCGGAAGATCGGCATCATAGATACGGTAACAATCAAGCCCTTCTTTCTTGGCCCATTTACCTATCTTAGCAATGTTCTTTTTCAAGCGATTTGAGAAATCTGGCGCAATAACTTGCAGATCATTGTTACCAGAAATCTGTTCCGCACTGCGTTGAGAAATAGAATAATTTTTCTGGTGACACTGTAACGCACCATTATTCAATTTGAACTGTTTGTCTGCACGCATACGCAGACAGCTAAGTAAATCGTCAGAACTTGAGAAAATAGATGCTTGGCAACCGCCAAATTCTGTTTTTAGCTGATTACCAAACTCAGTGTATAAAGCAATAAGCCCAGGTTCAGTACCCAATCGTTCACCGTAAGGTGGGTTACACACGATGACGCCTTCCGCAAACTCTACCGGTTTAGTTACTTTACTCGCATCGCCTAACTCAAACGTAATCAGGTCATCGACACCCGCTCGTTTCGCATTTTCTCTTGCTGTGCGAAGAACTTTAGGGTCATTATCAAAGCCCCAAAACCTGCTGTCAGTCTTTTTGACACCGCGTCGAGCTTGTACGTTCGCTTCTGATTTCACTTCAGCCCAAACTTCAGGTTCAAAGTCTTCAAGCGCTTCAAAGCACCAAGATTTACGCTTAACACCCGGCGCCATATTCGCAGCAAGCATAGCCGCTTCAATCAGTAGTGTGCCTGAGCCACACATAGGGTCGAGCATATTCTTACCTTGCTCCCACCCACTACGAGAAACGATAGCTGCAGCCAATGTTTCACGCAAAGGCGCACGTCCCGACTCCGTACGATAACCACGTTGATGAAGACCTGAGCCAACCATATCAAGGCCAATTAACGCTTTATCTCTGTGCAGCCTAACGTGAACTCGCACATCAGCACGATCTTTACTGATATTTGGTCGAGGCAAGCTCTTCTTAGTAAAGACGTCTACAACAGCGTCCTTCACTTTCATTGCGCCATATTGGCTATTGCGGATTTCTCGGTTAGTACCATTGAAATCAACAATGAACTTCTTCGAACTGTGGAACTGGTTCACCCAATTGATAGATGAAGCAGCCAGATAGAGATCCATATCATCTTGGCAAGTGAACTCCGACAGTACTTTCACAAAGCGAGAAGCGTATCGGCTCCATAAACAAGCGCGATAAATCTGCTCATTGCTCGCTTTAAATTTAACTCCTGCTTGAACTGGCTTTACAGAAGTTAAACCCATTTGCTCAAGCTCTTGAGCAAGAAGGTTTTCAAGACCGTTGGAAGTGACGGCAAGATATTGGTTCATAGTGTTCATCTAGCTGTGAAAAATGGTGTTGATTATACCTGACAATCCCTGTTGTCACTAAATAAACCTGCACAATCTTCGTCTCTACTTGTTTGTTCGAACAAGGTTTAACCGTCATAAACCTTCTACATCTTTCCAATCAATACATAAGCAGTAGCTAATTTAAATAACGTAAACTTGGGTACTATAGCGATAGTGAATACTTATTCGCTACATTTTTGGTATATACCAGTGAGCATTTTTAGTTGTAATTTACTTACAAAATGCAGTGAAAGGAGGAATTTTGGAGTGAATGCCCCCTTAATTTGGGGAACAAATACATCACTTTCTGGTGATAAAAAAAGCAAATTATTTGCACTGCAACAGAGATGTAGTAGCAAACATGTCAGTTAATGGGGTGACTATTGAGGATTGGGTTTGGCTATTGGAGATATTTGAGACAAAAAAAATCGGCCACAAGGACCGATAAATTCTACGAGAAATGGAAGTAAGAACTTCTTATTGTAATTGCTAAGCTGCCACTGCTTTTTCTTATAAGGCGCGTTATCGCGCTCTATGCCACGCTCTTAACCAACTAGAGCAATAGGCTGGTTTAATGCCATAAATTGATGTGCGCAGGCCATCCTGTCGTGCATAACCTTAATACTTTGACCAAACACCACTTCTTTGTTTGAAGACAAACTGAATGACTCTAGGTCTACCAACGCACACAAACTCGCACTTTCCCCTACTTCCAACACGATGAAGAAACCCTCAGAGTGTTGGTTGATTAAGCGAACTAGGTCACCCTCTTGAGGCTGGTACGTACCATTTTGATGGTCGAAGAACCAGCTCTTAGGCTGAACAGGCTTGTGGAAACGTTTTGCGGCTACACAATAGAGCGTAAGCTCTGCTTGTCTTGGTTCAGAAAGTCCCAATAGGCTTATTTGGTCTTTAAAGGTTTGAAACGCGGATGCGTCATCGACTGTGAAGTTGTTCTGACCCATCGCGCATTCAACAAGGAGTTTTCGGGAAAGATTGGTTTTAAAAACCATATCATCTCCCAAATCCAGCATAAGAGAGTTCTCACTCTCGTCCATATACCAGATCCATGTATCGCTGGGTTTAAGCATCGTTCCGTCTCTATATTTGAAGAATAATCAGACTGTTAGGTAAAACGCTTAATTACCTTTTTGGTCAGTTGTTACTAATTCTACAAACGAATAAACAAAAAAAAAGGGGAAAACTATTTCCCCCTTTCATGATTCAAACCTAGTCACTTTGACAGAATTTGCTTAAAGATTTTTGACGATGTCTTTTACAAGCTTAGGGCCGTGATAAATGAAGCCAGAGTAAACTTGAACTAACGACGCACCTGCCATGAGTTTCTCTTTTGCAGAAACAAAAGAGTCGATCCCACCTACGCCAATGATTGGAAGCTTACCATCAAGGTTTTTAGCAAGTAGACGAACAACTTCAGTACTACGAGACTGTACAGGTCGGCCGCTTAGGCCACCAGCTTCGTTTGCATGCTTCATACCTTCAACAACAGAACGATCCAGCGTCGTATTCGTCGCGATCACACCGTCGATCTTATTTTTGATCAATGAGTCACAAATCTGGCCGATCTCATCATCATTCAGATCCGGTGCGATCTTCAGTGCTAATGGCACATATTTACTATGTTTTTCAGCAAGTTCTGCTTGTTTCGCCTTCAGTTCAGCAAGGAGTTCATCCAGTGCTTCTCCGTACTGGAGTGAACGTAACCCTGGAGTGTTTGGCGAAGAGATATTTACAGCGATATATCCCGCATGCTCATACACCTTCTCCATACAGATAATATAATCTTCAGCACCCTTTTCAATCGGCGTATCTTTGTTCTTACCTATGTTGATACCGATAATGCCGTCAAAATTCGCTTTCTTTACATTTTCAACGAGATTATCTACACCGAGGTTGTTAAAGCCCATTCGGTTGATGATGCCCTCTGCTTCCACTAGACGGAATAGACGTGGTTTGTCGTTCCCTGGTTGAGGACGAGGTGTTACCGTACCAACTTCTACAAAACCGAAGCCCATCGCACCGAATGCTTCAATACACTCACCATTTTTATCAAGGCCAGCAGCCAAGCCAACAGGGTTCTTGAAGGTTAAACCCATACATTCTACAGGTCGATTAGGTAGCTGTTGGCGATAAGCGAGATCAAGTGGTGTGCCGGTGAAGCGTTTAAAGTTTTGAATAGCGAGATCGTGAGCCTTTTCGGCATCAAGTTGGAAAAAGCCAGTTCTGGCAAGACGGTAAAGCATTGTGCCTCCGATAGAAAACCCGTGTAAACGGGGTGGTATTATTTACTGATTCCCCCAAACATGCAACGAAGATTTTCGTTTATCTAACAAAACGCAAACGTTTTGCAGAATAATGCACCGATTCAGTGTTACGCCGTCACTAAAGTAGTCTTTTAAGATTAAAAAAACGCTCCGAAGAGCGCTTAATTGTTAACATTGTGCGGTAACAATCTAAAGATTATTTGCACAGTTCAGATTAAGTAGACTTAGCTCGCGAAGTGCAACTGAGAACTTAGCAAACTCATGGACATTACCCACCTTAAACTCGTTGAGAATATTTTCCCAACGTTGGAGGCTGTTTTCATTTGTCGCCATCCAGTTATCAAGTGACAGGATCACGTTTTCACTGTCTCCCCCACAACCACATTTCAGTACTTGTGCCGTCAACAAGCGTTGCTGCCAATCAAGATCTTCACGGAACGCTGCTCTCGCAAGTGCTTGCCAGTTGTTGTCTACCGCTTGACCGTTAATTTGGTTCAAGAACCAGTGAAGTGATAAGCGATCACCTAAGTGGAAGTAAAGTTTGGATGCTCTCTCGACATCAAAGCTTGCTTCGGTTGCAATCTCTGAGATGTCGACTGCAGAAAGTAGGCTTGATAGACGAGCAACGTAATTTGCTAAATCACTTTCAACACCTTGCCCTACCCAAATATCAGCTTGAGCGTTGTGTTCAGATACCTCTTCAGCAACCAAACACTTCTCTAGCGTTTGCTCTACCTTGATTACGTCATCACGGTAGCGAGCAACTAACTGCTCTACTGATTGTTTGCCAGGACGATTACGAAGAATCCAACGAGCTAGTCTACGAAGTGTTCGGCGAACAATGAACAACAACTCATACTGAGCTTCTGAGCTCGCCACATTATCAAGCTTTCTGATTTGCTCAAATGTGTAGGCAAAACCGTAAATCTCACGAGATGCCGCATAAGCATTAGCAATATCAACCACAGTTGCGCCGGTTTCTTCTTGCAAACGAGTCACAAAGTTACAACCCATCTCGTTAACCATCTGATTTGCAAGCATAGTAGAGATAATTTCTGCTCGCAGTGGATGGTTTGGCATACTTTCCATATAGTTACGGCGTAACTCAGATGGGAAGTATTGGGTGAGTTGTTGCTGATGATAAGGGTCATTCGCGATCTCATCCGAGACTAACTCTTCTTTCAGCACCATCTTACCGTATGCAACTAATACCGAAAGCTCCGGACGAGTCATGCCAATGCCTTGCTTTTCACGCTCAAGTAGATCTTCATCCGAAGGAATGTACTCGAGCGCGCGATCTAAGTGACCTGCTTTCTCTAAGGTGTGAATAAAGCGAATCTGTTCTTTGACCAAAGAGACACCTTGGAATTCGGTCACTGAAATTGACTCAGACTGACAGTAAGCGTCGTCCAATACAATCTCACCCACTTCGTCTTCCATGGACTCTAGGATCTGGTTGCGCTGTTTTACCGTCAGATCGCCATTAGAGACTAGACCATTAAGGAAGATCTTAATGTTTACTTCGTTATCAGAGCAATCTACACCACCTACGTTATCAACAAAGTCGGTATTTACCCGTCCACCAGCGAGCGCATATTCAATACGACCAAGCTGAGTCATACCCAGGTTACCGCCTTCACCAACAACTTTGGCTTTTAACTCACTACCATTGATTCGCAGCACATCATTGGCTCGGTCTCCAACATCTGTGTGTGTTTCAGAGCTCGATTTCACATACGTGCCGATACCACCGTTCCAAAGGAGATCGACTTCCATCGACAAAATCATCTTAATAAGATCATTTGGCGCCATTGATGCCTTTTTAGTGCCAAGCATCTTTTGGATCTCTGGAGTCAATGTGATCGATTTTGCTCGGCGTGCAAATACGCCACCGCCTTTAGAGATCAACTTAGGATCGTAATCTTCCCAACTTGAACGTGGAAGATCGAATAGACGTTTACGTTCCTCCCAGCTTTTCGCTGATGACTCTGGATTTGGATCAATGAAGATGTGCATATGGTTAAACGCAGCTTGAAGCCTAATATGCTTAGAAAGCAGCATACCGTTACCAAATACATCCCCTGCCATGTCACCTACACCGATTGCGGTGAAGTCTTCATTCTGACAGTCTATCCCCATCTCACGGAAGTGACGTTTAACTGATTCCCAGCCACCTTTGGCTGTAATTCCCATCGCCTTATGGTCATAACCGTTTGAGCCACCCGATGCGAATGCATCGCCAAGCCAGAAATTGTATTCGTCTGAAACTGAGTTTGCTAAATCAGAGAACGTTGCCGTCCCCTTATCTGCGGCAACCACCAAGTATGGATCATCTTCGTCATGTCTCACGACGCTCTTCGGCGGAATAACTTCCCCTTCGATAATGTTGTCAGAGACATCTAATAGCGCACGAATAAATTGCTTATAGCAACGTTGACCCTCTGCAAAGATCTCATCGCGACTCGATAGCTGAGGTTGACGCTTACAGACAAATCCACCCTTTGCTCCCACAGGAACGATAACGGTGTTTTTCACCTGCTGCGCTTTTACCAAACCCAAAATCTCGGTTCGGAAATCCTCTTGTCGATCCGACCAACGCAAACCACCACGCGCGACTTTACCGCCTCGTAGGTGGACACCCTCAATGTCCGGGGCATAGACAAAAATCTCAAACGCTGGAACAGGAGCTGGGATCTCTGGAATATTCTTAGGTTCAAGCTTTAATGATAACCATGGCTTATTGTCACCGGCTTTATCTTTCTGATAATAGTTGGTGCGAAGCGTCGCAGATATCATTTCCACGTAACGGCGAATGATACGGTCATCATCCAAGCTATCCACTTTATCCAGCTGCTTGTGAATCTTTTCAATGACACGTTGCTGTCCCTTCTTACTGCCTTTAAGAGACGGCATAAATCGCTGAGTAAACAACTCAACCAAATCTTTTGCAAGGTCTGGGTAGTGATTAAGCGTGTCTTCAATGTAGTGCTGGCTGAACGGAAAGCCAACTTGGCGCATATAGCGTGCATAAGCACGAAGGATAGACACCTCACGCCCTGTCAAACCTGAACCAAGTACCAGTCTGTTAAAGCCGTCGCTTTCTAGATCACCCGACCAAATCGCAGCGAACGCTTGTTGGAATCGATCGCGTGCTTCACGAAGATCCACAACCGTTTCACTCTTATGCAGCATCGCAAAATCAAGGATCCAATAGGTGCCGCCATCACTTTTAACGATCTCATATGGTGACTCACCGATAACTCTAAGGCCTAGGTTTTCCAACATAGGCATTACGTCAGATAAGTGAATAGGCTCATCACGATGATAGAGCTTTAGTTTCACCTCTTTGGAATCTGCAGCCGCTTCTTGAGGACGATAGAACAGCATTCCAAGCTTGTTGTCTTCATCCAATGCTTCAAGACGCTCAATGTCAGCAACCGCAGAAGTCGGCATCATGTCTTCTTTATAAGAACGTGGGAATGCTCTCGAGTAGACTTTAGAAAGTGGAAGACCTTTGCTCTCACCAAAGTTAGCCACAATGGCTTCAGATAGGCGGTCATCCCACGATGCTGATACTTCCATTAGGTTACGTTCAATCGCCTTCACATCTACATCCATGTTGTTATTGTCTACCCTCACAATGTAGTGAGTTCGTGCTAATGGGCTTTCTGAGAAATAGGTTGTAAATTCAACCTCTTGGTCAATGCCGAAGTAATTTTGAAGGATCCGTTGAGTATCTTTTCTAAGCTGAGTGTTATAACGATCTTTACTTACGTACACCATACAACTGAAGAAGCGACCGAACGGATCTTTTCGAATGAATAAACGGATCAAATCACGATCTTGCATTTGAACCACACCCATACCTACTTCAAGCAGTTCTTCTTCTTTCGCTTGAAGCAGTTCATCACGTGGGTAGTTTTCAAGGATGTTTCTTAACGCTTTGTAAGAATATGAACCGTCACGATAGCCGCTCGATGCCAATATACGCTCTACTTTCTCGCGGATCAGAGGAATCGTTGATACGCTTTGGTTGTACACTGCCGATGTGTACAGACCGGTAAATCGGTGCTCGCCGATCACCTTGCCCTTAGAGTCAAATTTCTTAATTCCAACATAATCGGTATACGCTGGACGGTGAATCCGACTCGCCTTGTTGCCCTTAGTCAGAATCAGTAGGAAAGGTTTCTTTGCTTCTAGACGAGCAGAGTCTGAGAATTCAGAAATTTTTACTGAGCGAACTCTTTCTTCTTTTGAAAACAGACCGAGTCCAGGCTCTTTGGTTGGTTTGAGAACCGAATCCCCCTCTTCACTGATTAGGTCGAACTCTTTATATCCCATGAAGGTAAAGTTGTGATCACCCAACCACTCTAGATAAGCAATAGTCTCATCGAAGCGATCGTCTTCCATCGGAAGCTTAGCTTTGTTTTTTACTAAGTCTTTTGTGATCTTTTTGAGCTTGTCGGACATTGCCTCCCACTCATTGACCACTAAACCCGTGTCTTCGAAGATGCTAACAAGCTCATTTTTAAGCTCGTTCATCTCTTCTTTCGCGCTCAGTCTGTCTACCTCAATATGGAAAACAGATTGAAGATGCCCTTTGCCTTCGTTAACAGAAGTAATCTGCCCTTGCTCGTTTCTTTCAAACTGAGTTGGACCATGAAGCATAATATGGCAGGTAAGATCGATTCGATTCAACGCCATTTTTACTGAGTCGACTAAGAACGGAGAATCAGGGACAGCAATCTCGACGATAGTATGTGTCGACTGCCAACCATGACGGCTCACCGTCGGGTTGAAGACTCGGACCGAAATTTCATCGTATCTCTTCTCATTTAAATGATGCCATAAGCTAACAACAGCACCATACAGGTCGGATTCATTTCTTTGCAGCAAATCGTCAGGGGAAACGTTGCTTAAAATATGTTTGGCAAGTTTAGTCACTAGAGGCTGATTGGCTCCTTCTACTTTGGATTCAATCAATTTATAAACTTTCTCCAGTAGAACCGGAACAACAGGTTCGCGCGTGGTCATAGTAACGCTCCACTTTTTTGTTTTTATGAGGGATGTAGGCTTGTCTTTATTGTAAAAGTTTTATTGAAAAAGGGTTAATGAAAAATGGAGGAAGTTTCAGGGAAATGTTTGATTGTGTGACTAATGCACTTATTCATATCACTAGATATGGGCCAAGTTACAGTGATTCTAACCGTAAAAACTTGTTGTTTTGGTCAGTTGTTAATCGAAAGCGCCCTTTTAAGCCTAATTGTGTTAAAAATGGGCGAAATCGTGTCGCAGGTAGCTGGATTCTTAGTCCCTGATCGGTATACACCAAAATACTGGATGTATGACCAGTATAGTGCGTGAGGTAATCGTTATAACTAATATTCAGGGAGAAATAGTACTGTTTCATTGAGTGATCGGTGCGTTTATGTACAGTGATTAGACAAGTAACTAGCAATAAGAAGAAACCCACTACTGTTGTTTTGTACAGTGGTGGGTTTTTACATTAAGACTCTAGCGCTTTAGTCACCTTTTCAAACAAGTCTTTGGCTAAGTTATCTAGTGCTTTTAGCTTTTCAAGCTCATGTTTGATAAGCGATTGGCGCTCGCTATCGTATTTTTTCAGTTTCAACAACGGATCGATTAAACGAGACGCAACCTGAGGGTTTGACTCATTAAGCTGAGTAAGAATTTCACCCGCAAACTCATAGCCTTTGCCTGATTTATCATGGAATTGGCGTGGGTTCATGTTGAGGAAGGAACCAATCAAACTTCTTGTTCGGTTTGGGTTACTCAAGCTAAATGCTTTATGCGACATACACGCTTTCACATTCTCCAATGCGTTCACTGACGGGTTACTACCTTGTAGCGCGAACCATTTGTCCATGACCAAACCATCATGGCTCCATTTTTCACTGTAATCAGCCATAATCTCTTCACGAACAGCAAGAGATGCGCTGTTTGCCGCACTCATTGCTGCCATTGTATCGGTCATGTTGTTCGCTGATTCATACTGCTCTTTTACAAGATGCGCATGAGCTTCGACATTGGCTAGGTATTGCAGACACAAGTTTCTTAATGAACGTTTACCAATAGCATCATGCTCAATCGTATATTCTACTTGTGCTAATGTATGGTAAAGCGCCGACAGTTCATCTTGCAAAGCATCGGCAAGTCCAAGTTTGATCCCTTTCAGCACATCACATACGGCATCTACATCTACGGTTTCATACCAACCAGCCACTTCATTAAAGCTTGGCAATGACAGTGCTTCTGCAATGAATGCAGGCTCAAGCTCTTTGTTTAACAGCACACCGCGGAAGGCATCAACAACCAAATCAGGTAGCTCAACCTTCAAACCCTTTTGTACCGCTTCAACATTCGACTTGATGTATTTCGCAAGAAGCATTTGTCCAGCATCCCACTTGGCAAAATCATTGCGCGCGTGGACCATCAAAAATGCCAGCTGCTCATCACTGTATTCGAAGTTCAAACGAACAGGTGCAGAGAACTCGCGAAGCATAGATGGAACTGGCTTGCTTTCGACGTTTTCAAACACAAAGCTCTGCTCAGATTTCGTTACATTCAATACATTTGAAGACGGCTTACCGTTACGGCGTAACTCGATAACTTTTCCTTGCTCGTCATACAGTTCCACGTCAAATGGAATGTGTAACGCCTGCTTTTCAGTTTGATCTTGAGTCGATGGTGTTTGTTGTTTGACCGTCAGCGTGTATGTCTTATTGGCTTCGTCATAATTGTCGGTAACGGTCAGACTCGGTGTGCCGGACTGGCTGTACCAAAGTCTGAACTGTTTAAGATCAATAGCAGAAGCATCTTCCATTGCTGCGACAAAATCTTCACACGTCGCAGCGGTACCATCGTGACGCTCAAAGTATAACTTCATGCCCGCTTGGAACTTATCTTCGCCAAGTAGCGTGTGCATCATGCGGATGACTTCGCTGCCCTTTTCGTACACTGTGAGCGTGTAGAAGTTATTCATTTCGATAACTTTCTCTGGGCGAATCGGGTGAGACATAGGGCTCGCATCTTCTGCAAACTGAGGACCACGGATAATTCGCACGTTGTTAATACGATTAACTGAACGTGAACCTAAATCAGACGAGAACTCTTGATCACGGAAAACCGTCAAGCCTTCTTTCAAACTTAACTGGAACCAGTCGCGACAAGTCACGCGGTTACCGGTCCAGTTATGAAAATATTCGTGGCCAATTACCGCTTCAATACCAAGATAATCAGTGTCGGTTGCAGTTTGATCATTCGCGAGAACAAACTTAGAGTTAAAGACGTTCAGCCCTTTGTTTTCCATCGCACCCATGTTGAAGAAATCAACGGCCACGATCATGTAGATATCGAGGTCATACTCCAGACCAAAGCGCTCTTCATCCCACTTCATTGAGTTAATCAAAGAAACCATTGCATGGTTCGCACGATCTAGATTGCCTTTATCGACAAAAATTTCCAATGCGACATTGCGTCCAGAGCGCGTAGTGTAACTATCGCGAAGCACATCAAAATCACCAGCAACGAGAGCAAACAGATAGGATGGTTTTGGGTGTGGATCTTCCCAAGACACAAAATGCTTACCGTCCTCTAACTCTCCTTCGTCAACTTTATTACCGTTGCTTAGTAAGAATGGAAAGCTCGCTTTGTCGGCAATAACTTTAGTTGTGTACTTTGCCAGAACATCAGGTCGGTCAAGAAAGTACGTGATACGACGAAAACCTTCTGCTTCACATTGTGTGCAGTACGCGCCATCTGAAATATACAGACCTTCCAATGCCGTGTTCGTTGAAGGGGAAATAATGTTTTCGATTTTCAGTTCGCATTCTGATGGAAGGTTGTGAATCTCAAGACCGGTTTCGGTCTGTGTATAGTCCGTCCAACCTTCTCCATTGATTGTGATCTGAACGAGTTCAATGCCTTCACCATCCAAAGAGATAGTGGTTTCACTACCTTGTTGCTTAACCTGAGAAATGGCCGTAACACGAGTCTTCGTCTCATGAAGATCGAAAGTTAGGTTTACATCTGTAATAGTGTGCGAAGGTGATTGATAATCACTTCGGTATTTGGCTTTAGGTGCTGACTCCGTCATCCTTTAGTCCTTGTCTTTATTATTGTTAGCAGAATATACCTGCAACTATAGTCGGGTATACGCTGAATCGATAATGATTATAACCTTATGGGACAAAGGATTGCAGAGAATGACATAAAAAAAGCGCCAACTTGGGTTGGCGCTCAAAGCTTTGATGTAGTATTTGCCTAGCGGATTCGGTTCAGTACCGCGAACATGTCGCCATCTTCGACCTCTAGAGTCAGTTCATCTTTATCAAGCGTGTAGGTCGCATCATGTTCGCCATCTTGATAGAGCAACACAATATGATCGTCTTCGGTGTAGTAAACACCGCTATGGATCGCTTCTTCACCTTCACTGGAACTCACACGAAAAGTAAACACGAAGTCTGGTTGGAGAATTAAATCCATGCGCGCTATTTCTTGAGCGTGTTTGTCATCACCAGACACACTCACTGACGACCAAATACCTGCGAGCGCGTTGGGCAACGCTTTTGTAAATACGACACCATTGAGATTGAGCATATTGTGATTTCCACTATATGCATAAACCTGGGGTTCATCAGAGTTTAAACCTAGGATGATGGTATCGTCATTAGCGGTGAACAAACCCTCCCAATGCTCGATACTGTAGTCTTGTTTCTGTATGTCGATACTAAAAGAATAGTTAGATTGCAGCGTCAGTTTTATCGCGAGAAAAGCGTCCGGAGCTTCACCTGGACTTGGGTTGACTAAGTACCAATCACCAAGCAGAAACGGCTGATCAAACTGGGTTAAATCATTATTGTCTTTGCGCGTTTCCGACATCACTCCAAACGAAAAAACACATAGAATTAGCGTTATCCATCTCATATGTATCCCCCTCACAATTACTTAAAGCTTAGGTGGGTTAATACGAGATTGCGAAATATTTTGATCTAAATCACGGTTTTTAATTTTAAGTATCAGAATTGAGGCAGGTTTCATCAGAATGAAAAAAACGAGCGTTGCCGCTCGTTTTTTCTTAGTTGCATCGAAAAATATTAACCTTTCGAGTTGACCATATCCACTGTGATGGCAACCGCTTCATCTAAGTAAGCGTCCGGCACTTCATAGTCTTTCGGGATATCATCCAAAGCCTCAAATGGTTCTTCGCCCGCCGCCTTTTGACGCTGATTCACGCGATCAAGTCGACGAGTATCATTATCATCACTTTCCTGCTTACGAGCAGCTTCGCTCAGTGATAATGTCTTATCGTCTTTTTCAGCTTTGTACTTGGCGATGTCTTCAGCAATGAAGCCGAATTCCATATCCGTCGCAATGCGTTTTTCATGTGCTTCTGTCAACTTGGCAATGAGCTCATCGTTACGTTGTAACACAGAGTACTTCGCTTTATCGATGCTATCCCATGGCAACGCGTTGTCTTCAACACTCTCACCTGTTTCAGCAGGATCGACCGCCGTTGGGAATGCAATATCAGGTACTACACCCTTGTTCTGAGTACTGCCACCGTCAATACGATAAAACTTCTGAATCGTATATTGAACGTAGCCCAACTCTTTATCAAACAAGTCATAGATATGATTCAAAGAGCGGTGCTGCTGAACGGTACCTTTACCAAATGAGTTTTCACCAAGAACAATAGCACGACCATAATCTTGCATCGCTGCGGCAAAAATCTCAGAGGCAGACGCACTGTATCGGTTAACCAACACAGTCAATGGACCTTGATAGCTGATCTTACCGTCAGTATCACTGTTCACATTAACTCGACCGTAGCTGTCACGAACTTGTACAACGGGTCCGCTTTCAATAAAGAGGCCAGACATTGCGGTTGCTTCTGTTAATGCACCACCACCATTGTTGCGAAGATCGACGATAATACCATCAACGCCTTTCTGTTTTAGCTCAGTAATGAGTTTATCCGTATCCTTAGAAAGACCGACATAGAAACTTGGTACCTCAAGTACACCAATCTTCTTACCGTCTTTTTCAAAGACTTCAGATTTCACAGCACGATCTTCGAGTCTGATCTTATCGCGAACAATCTCAACCACTGTGGCTTTCGCATCTTTACCGTCCGGCAAGATTTGAAGCTTAACTTTGGTACCTTTTGGCCCTTTTATAAGCTGGACAACATCATCAAGGCGCCAACCAATAACGTCGACAATATCTTCGCCATCTTGACCAACACCGATGATCTTATCGCCTTCGCCAAGCTGTTTGCTCTTAGATGCCGGTCCGCCAGCAACTAATGAACGAATAACGGTGTAGTCGTCAGTCAATTGCAGCACAGCACCTATTCCCTCTAGCGAGAGGTTCATTTCTGATTGGAATTGTTCTGCTGATCGAGGTGATAAATAGCTGGTATGCGGATCCACTTCTCGAGCGAAAGCGTTCATATAAATTTGAAACGCGTCTTCGTTGTGAGACTGGGTGAGACGTTTGATAGCGTTATTGTAACGCTTGCCAAGTGTCTCTTTAATTTCATCCCAGTCTTTGCCCGTAAGCTTAAGGTTCAAAGCATCGTATTTAACGCGTTTGCGCCAAAGCTCGTCAAGCTCCGCCTCGTCTTTCGGCCATGCGGCATCAGAACGATCAAGCGTTATGGCCTCATCCACATCGAATTTCATCTCTTTGTCTAGCAACGACAACGCATAAGCAAAACGATCGTAACGCTTTTGCATAGAGAGGTTGTAAACATCAAACGCGATTTGGTTGTTGCCCGCTTTTAGTTGGTCATCGAGTTTTGTTGACCAAGCATCGAACTTATCAATGTCTGCTTGCGTGAAAATATTGCGATTGTAGTCGAGCATCTCCAAGTAGCGCGTGAATATCGCTTTTGAAAACTCATCGTCTAAGGTGAAATGTTTATAGTGAGAACGAGTGAATCGAGAGGTCACACGCTTGCTGGCAGTCTCATGCTGGACTTCAGGAGCCAAAGTAGGAATTTCTGACTTTTCATACTTTGCTTCGAGGGCGTGAGCCGAAGAAGCTGCTAGCCAGAGGCTAGCAGCAATTACAGATACTTTTGAACGGCACTTCATGCGTAGGAATTTCTCCTTTATGCGCGCAGGTGCTCCGCTTTAACAACCATTTGTAGGCCATTTACTAGCTGAACGCGCACATCTTCCTTATTGATTTCAACAATGGTCGCAGCCATGTTCCCTTTGCCCATGTTTACGTTTACTTGCTTACCGATGATCATTTCATCTGCATTCAAAGCGCGCGTCTCAACTGGCTTATTTACTTTCGTTGTTTTCTTTGTAGTCTGTGGCTTACGTGCACCTTGAGGCTTCTTAGCCTTAGGTTTCGCTTTGCCCTCTTCACGAGCTTTTTGAGCTTGTTCTTTACGGCGCTCAGCAACTTTTGCTTTGCTTTCTGCCAGTGTCGCTTTTGCGTGTTCTACGTGTTCTTCTTCTAGTACACCACAATCGTTGCCATCTAGGTCAACACGTACTGCACCAGGTTTAACGCCGTGTAGGTAACGCCAAGAAGAAGTGTATTGTCTTAACGCTGCACGTAGCTGAGTCTTGCTAACTTTCTCGTCATCTTTTAGACGTTCAGCAAGATCTTGAAAGATACCAATTTTAAGTGGTTTCGCTTCACCTTCTACAGTAAAGCATTTAGGGAAACATTCAGCAATATACGCGATAATTTCTTTGCTGTTCTTCAACTTCTCAGTGTTTTCCATGTGGGTTCCTGGTTAATGCGGTTATCCGCGAAGCATTAAGAAAAATATTCTTGGTATTATAGTGACCTGCAATAGAAAAACCACAGGCAAATGTGATTTTAGACCACGTTTGTATGGGAATTGAGCAGCTTTTCCACGGATTCCATGAACTTTGTTAGGCCAGTTTCATCAATTTCGCTGAAACGACCGACACTTGGACTATCGATGTCTAAAACACCAGCAATCTCACCATTAATGGAAAAAGGAATCACAATCTCAGAATTACTCGCTGCATCGCACGCAATATGACCTTCAAAGGCATGAACATCGTATACACGTTGTACCGTATTCGTCGCGGCAGCAGTGCCACAAACACCACGACCTACTGGGATACGCACACAAGCTGGTTTACCTTGAAATGGACCAAGAACCAACTCGCCTTGTTTCATCAAATAAAAACCAGCCCAGTTGAGGTCTTCTAACTCCATGAAAAGAAGTGCACTAATATTAGATAGGTTAGCGATCAAATCAGTTTCGGATTCAATGAGTGCGACAGCTTGCTTGGTTAAGCGCTCATAGTTCTCTAAATTCATGATATTTCCATTAATAACTTTAAAATTCTAACAATACACGTACAATGCCAGCCAATCGTAATAGGAATTATTCTCACAAGCATGACGTATAGTAAAGACACTATTAGCCGTTCCTGGTTGATAACACAAGTAAAAAATCACAAGTCTCGGTTGATCGTTGCCAACATCATCGCAATCATCGCAACACTAATCAGCGTCCCTATCCCACTATTAATGCCGGTGATGGTAGATGAAGTGTTGCTAAACCAACCCGCTGGTGGTCTCAAAGCAATGAACACCATCATGTTTGACAGTTGGCAAACACCGATTGGTTATATCGCGATGACTCTGCTTCTCGTGGTCCTGATGAGAACCTTTAGTCAAGGCCTTAATATCCTGCAAGGGCGACAGTTTACTCTCGTTTCTAAAACAATTACCTATCAAATTCGATGCAAAATGATCGACAAGCTTGGTCGTATCAGTATTCAGCAATATGAAACACGCGGTAGTGGAGGAATCAATGCCCACCTAATTACCGACATTGAAACCATTGATCAGTTTGTGGGCTCTACGCTTAGCAAGTTTATTATCAGCTTTCTTACCGTTTTGGGGACTGCCGTCGTTTTACTATGGATCGACTGGCGTTTGGGGTTATTCATTTTATTGGTCAACCCCATCGTCGTCTACTTTTCCAAAAAGCTTGGTGGCATGGTCAAACACCTAAAGAAAAGAGAGAACCAAGCTTTTGAAAAGTTCCAAAACCGATTGGTCGAGACTCTAGATGGCATTTATCAGCTTCGCGCCGCTAACCGTGAAAGAGATTTTCTGGCACAACTTAAAGAGCAAGCCAATGAAGTGCGAACCAATGCTGACAAGTACGCTTGGCAGTCCGAAGCTGCAGGACGTCTCTCCTTCTTACTTTTTCTAATCGGGTTTGAACTCTTTCGTGCCATCGCAATGGTGATGGTTTTATTCAGTGATCTCACCATTGGACAGATATTCGCAGTGTTTGGTTACCTTTGGTTCATGCTCGGTCCGGTTCAAGAACTGCTGAGCATTCAGTTTTCTTGGTACAGTGCCAAAGCCGCCCTAGGTCGCATCAACACCCTACTCGATTTAGAGGAAGAGCCTCAGGTCGTGAGCAAAACCAACCCGTTTAGCATTAACAAGCAAGTTGATGTCGCTATTGAAGATGTCGTTTTCTCCTATGACTCTGACAAAGATGTATTGAACAAACTGAACCTAGAAATACCTGCTGGTAAGAAAGTTGCGCTCGTGGGCGCTAGCGGTGGCGGCAAGTCTACACTCATCCAGTTACTTATTGGCGTGTATAAACAACGTGATGGCATTATCAAATTCAATGGAGTTGACACTAATGACATAGGTTTTGACATTATTAGAGATAAAATTGCCGTTGTTTTACAGCAACCTATACTCTTTAATGACAGCTTAAGGCATAATTTGACCCTTGGAAAAGAGTATGATGACTTCTCTATTTGGAATGCACTGAAAGTCGCTCAGTTACAAGATGTGACTGACAAGCTCGTTGATGGTCTAGAAACGCAAATCGGTAAGAACGGCATTCGATTGTCTGGCGGCCAAAGGCAGCGCCTTGCAATCGCTCGTATGATTCTAAGCGATCCACAGTTTGTGATCCTAGATGAAGCGACATCGGCATTAGATACAGCAACCGAGGCTGCGCTTCACACCGCACTTGGTGAGTTTCTTAAAGGCAGAACCACGCTCATTGTCGCGCATCGCCTTTCTGCGGTAAAACAAGCTGACCTTATCTACGTGCTCGAAGATGGACAAGTAACACAATCAGGAACCCATATTGAACTGGTCGAGAAAGAAGGACTGTACCAAACGCTTTACGGTACGGTGCAATCTGCAAGTTAGTTTTGTGACAATATCACTGAGTACCGAGAGGTCTCAGTGATGAAGGCTTGCGCTCATTCTTCGCCATCATCGCTAGTTCGTCTTTGTGAAAACTGCGAACTGCCCGTCGATCGTGTTAAGTTACTACCTGGTCAGACAGCAAATTGCCCTCGCTGCGGCACTACTCTTTACCGCAGCGATAATGCATCTCTTAATGGCAACCTCGCTCTCGCAATTACCTGCTTGCTGCTCTTCATTCCTTCCCATTATTTTGACTTCATTACCATTCGCTTAGTTGGAGTCATGATCGAAGGTACCCTAATAGAAGGCGTACGAGCCTTAATAAAAGAGGGGTATCCCGGACTCGCACTGCTAACACTGTTTTGTCACACCATTGCACCGCTGGCAATGTGCGTCGCCATTCTCACCGCTCACCTCTCGGTGAAGCGAAGATGGTTCTATCCTCTCAAAGGATCGCTTTGGATACTGGAGCATAGCAAGCACTGGGTGATGTTAGACGTATTCCTTATCAGTGTTGCAATATCTTGCTTCAAGCTACAAGACTACTCGGATATTTTTGTTGGTAACGCGCTGTACAGCCTTGTGATTCTGCAAGTTATCACTATTTTGCTTATCAGCCGCGTGAGTACTCGACGCTATTGGGAGCTTTGGCGTCCAGAAAACAGCCTCTCTATTACTGACAAACACATACACTGCCACAGCTGTCATCTATCACAACAAGAAGCCGCTCAGTGCATTCGCTGCGAAAGTCCTCTGCATCATAGGAAGCCCAACTCGATGCAAAAAACCTGGGCGCTACTCATTGCAGCAACCATCGCTATCTTCCCAGCGAACTTAATTCCAATTTCGATATTGATAACCAATGGTCAGTTGCTAGAAGACACCATATTTTCCGGGGTTGCGTCGCTGATTAACAACGACATGCTCGGTATCGCTATTATTATATTTGTTGCCAGTATCGTTGTCCCTGTGGCAAAGATACTGGGATTAGCCTATCTACTAATCTGTATTCAATTCAACATGGTAAGAAACCATCGTCATGCTTTAATGATATATCGAGCCATTAAGTGGATAGGAAAATGGTCAATGACCGACTTGTTTGTTATTTCAATCATGTTGACTTTAGTTGACCGTGGCCAGATCTTGAACTTTACACCAGGATTTGGCGCCGTAGCATTTGGCATTGTCGTGGTATTAACCATGTTAGCTGCCGAATCAATCGATCCGAGGTTGTTGTGGGATAAGCACGCATCACTACAACAAGCAGAATCAGCAAAACCAGTGAGTAGTAGCATTAATGAGTAATGACAATCAGCCACAACCCTCTTATGCACCAGAGATAAAAAAATCCAGGCGAATCTCGCCGCTCTGGATCCTGCCTATATTAACCATCGCACTTGCTGGTTGGTTGCTCGCAAAGGCTGTTCATGATGCTGGACAGCGCGTTCAAATTTATTTCTCTGATGCTCAGGGCCTTATCGCTGGCAGAACGACAATCAGATACCAAGGACTCGAAGTTGGTATGGTTCGAGATATCAACTTGTCTGATGACCTGTCCAATATCTACGTCGACGCAGATATTTACCCAGAAGCGGCAAAACTGCTCGGCGAAGACACCAAGTTCTGGTTAGTTAAACCCTCAGCCTCTCTGTCTGGAATTTCTGGTCTTGATGCGCTGGTCTCGGGTAACTATATCGCCATTCATCCAGCGTCCAAGTCCAGCAGTTCTAGCACCAAATTCAATGCGTTAGCCTCAGTCCCCACTGAACTTGCTATCAATGATGGCCTAACTGTCACCTTACGTGCAAAAGACCTTGGCGGTATTTCCGTTGGCTCTAAGATTGTTTACAAGAAAATCCCTATTGGTGAAGTCTATAACTTCAAATTGGATGAAGATGCAGAGACCGTCGTGATTCAAGCTTCGATTCAAGAAGAGTTTCGACACATCATTACCAATAAAAGCCGCTTTTGGAATGTGAGTGGCATTGGTGCGAGCGTTGGCTTCCAAGGTGTCGATATACGGCTTGAAAGTCTGGCTGCTATTTTGGCAGGCGCGATTGCTGTAGATTCCCCGGATGGTGGCGCACCCGTCGAAGATGGTTCGGATTTCACGCTCTACAAAGATCTCAAAACAGCGGGTCGAGGCATTCCCGTTAAGATTACCTTGCCTGATAACAGTAACTTAAAGGCCAACGGTTCCCCAATTGTGTATCGAGGCCTCGAAATTGGTCGTATCAACAACCTCGCGCTTAACGATGAACGAGATTCTATCGTCGCATCGGCTTCTATTGAACCGGCTTTCAGTGACATGCTCACTCAAGGTACGTTGTTCCTATTGGAAGAAGCAAAGGTATCCCTCTCCGGTGTTGAGAACCTATCTAACTTGATTACAGGTAACTTCCTTACTTTAGTACCAGGCAATGGCCCACAAACTCGTGAATTTGTCGCTATCCAACAAGAAGAACTAGACCGAGTTCAAGCAAAATCGGTTTCATTACGTCTATTAGCAAACAATTCATTTGGCTTAGAACCCGGCGTCAACGTACTTTATCGAGGGATCCCTGTGGGTAGCGTGTTAAGTGTCGAACTGGTTGACGATCAAGTCGCAATGGACATCGCTATTGACGTTGAATATAAAAACCTTATTCGTTCCCAAAATCGTTTCTTTGTGACCGGTAGTGCTACTGCAGAACTCACTGAAGCAGGCCTCAACGTCACTGTTCCACCGGCTAAACAGCTTTTAACTGGCTCGATTAGTTTTGTTAGTGAAGGTAAGGCGACGGAACGTGCCGAGTTCCCTCTTTTCCAAACAAAAGCACTGGCAGAGCTTGCACAGCACAACCAGTCTGGCGCAATGACATTACGATTGTTCGCCAACGAACTTCCTCCCGTAAAAGAAGGTAGTCCACTGCTTTATCGAAACATGCAAGTCGGCAGTGTTTCTAACTACGAACTCACTGATGGCGGGGTTTACATCAATGTCACTATCGACAACAAATACAAATATCTCGTCACTAATCAGACCGTATTTTGGAACCGCTCAGGTGTAGAAGTGGAAGCGTCTCTTTCCGGCGTCAGTGTGAAGGCCGCGCCGCTGAAAACCCTCATTGATGGTGGTATCGCCTTTGACAGTCTGCCTGGGATTGAAAACAAAACAGGTAAAAACTGGAAGCTATACGAAGACTTCGGCTCCGCCCGAAAATTCGGACAATCCATCACCCTTTATTCAACGACAGCAGACCAAGAAGTTTCTAAAGGGATGCCAATCAAGTATCAAGGTGTGAAAGTAGGCGAAGTTATGCTGACACTGCCAGACTTCGACAAACAACGAGTTGAAATTGTTGCTCGAATTCTTCCTGAGTATGTCAAACAGTTGACGAATAACGGTGCCTACTTCTGGATTGTAAAGCCAAAAATTGGACTCAATGGTGTTAAAAACCTTAATGCTCTGGTCTCTCAATATATTGCCGTGGAGCCTGGTGTAGGTAAAGCTACTAAAGCGTTTGAGCTGCATGATTTTGCCAAAGTAGATAACGGTGTTGAGTTTATTCTACAAAGCGAAAACCGTGGCTCCATTAAGCCAGGCACACCGATTCTGTATCGTGATATTGAAGTCGGCAGTGTCACTATGGTCGAACTGGGTCCTTTTGCAGATCGCGTTATCTCAACTATCGAAATCGATCCTGATTATGCCTACCTTGTCAGAGCAAACAGTGTGTTCTGGAATGTTTCTGGTGTTAACGTACAGTTTGGCCTTTCTGGTGCGAACATCAAAGCAGGTACGGTCGATAGCCTAATTCGAGGCGGTATTACCTTCTCTACACCAGAAGGCTCACAGCTGCAACCTAAGGCAGAGGAGGGACAAACCTTCTACCTTAATAAAGAAGCAGATGCTAGTTGGACGCAATGGCGAACCGCAATCCCAGCGCCCTAACCTAATTTCTAAAACGCGATTCAATAGCCCGCTCTGCGGGCTATTTTTTTATAGCAACACCTAAGCAGCTTTGTTTCATTACCAATGAGGTGCGTATATAATTCAACGCAATCCACAAACGCATAAATAGGCTTCACTTTGCATTCTAACGTCTACCTTCCCGAAGATTTCCTTAGCCACGTCGAAACTTTTCTTCCTGAGAATCTGTCAATGACAGATTTTGTCGAAGCTTGTCGTAAGCCACTACGCAAAAGCATTCGTGTCAACACACTGAAGACGACCGTTGATGCCTTTAAAATCAATGCGCAAAAGAAAGGCTGGACACTTAATCCAATTCCTTGGTGCCAAGAAGGATTCTGGATTGAGGCTGATGAATCCGAGGTACCGCTAGGTAACACCGCAGAACACATGGCGGGTTTATTTTATATTCAAGAAGCGAGTTCTATGTTGCCACCGAGCGCACTCTACGCAGGTGAAGATAACGATTATGAAGCTGTGTTAGATATGGCCGCAGCACCGGGCTCTAAGACCACTCAATTAGCAGCGCTAATGGAGAACTCAGGTGTTTTGGTTGCAAACGAATTTGCAGCAAGCCGAGTGAAAGTGTTACACGCTAATATTGAACGTTGCGGCGTTCGAAACGCAGCCCTTAGTAATTACGACGCTCGTGTTTTTGGCGGCTGGCTACCTGAACAGTTTGATGCGATTTTGCTTGATGCACCATGCTCAGGTGAAGGTACGGTTAGGAAAGATCCTGATGCGATGAAGAACTGGAGTCTCAACTCGACCGCTGAAATCGCCGCTACCCAAAAAGACCTCATTGAAAGCGCCTTCCACGCACTAAAAGTCGGTGGCCACCTTGTTTATTCAACCTGCGCGTTGAGCCCTGAAGAGAATCAGCAGGTCGCTGAGTATCTACTAGAGGCATTTGGTGATGCCGTACAAGTACAAAGCTTACAGAACCTTTTTGAAGGTGCGGAGAAAGCAACGACGCCAGAAGGCTATTTACACGTTTTCCCCCAAACTTATGATAGCGAAGGCTTTTTCATTGCCAAGTTTACCAAGCTCGCTCCAGTGACCGCACCTACTGTTAAGAAAAAGCTCGGTAAATTTCCTTTTAGTAAACTCACCAACAAGGAATCAGGTGACGTTGTCACTAATCTTAAGCAATCATTTTCGATCGAACTCCCCTCAGACGGCGTGTTATGGAAGCGTGATAATGATATTTGGCTGTTCCCTAGGGCCTTAGAGCCAATGCTTGGTGAGTTTCGTTTCTCTCGCATGGGCATCAAAATTGCTGAGCAACATAAGAAAGGCTACAAATGGCAACATCAAGTGGCGACAGCGCTCGCCAACAACAATACGGACACCATAGCACTTGAAACTGCAGATGCTCGAGAGTGGTTTATGGGACGCGATGTGAGACCAGAGGGTCTATCTGGCAAGGGAGAAGTGCTCGTCAGCTACAACGGGTTTATTATTGGGCTGGGTAAATGGGTAGGAAACCGAGTTAAAAATGGCCTGCCAAGAGAGCTTGTACGCGACAAAAACCTGTTTTAACCCAAATAGATAGCGAATTGGGCTAGTAAAAACTGCACCCAACATCGCTTTTTTGCTGTTCTGTACTACACTTTAAAGGTTATCGAGACATAGGCAATTCAGCAATATCCGTTTAAATGGCGAACATTAATGGTTGTTCGCAAAAGGTGTGAAGCTTGATTTTCTCCAACAAGCTTGTTTAAAACAGTTAGCGTAGGCTCTCCATGAGCCATTCCCCTAGGCCCAAATCAGGATCAGTTTTGGGCCTCTTTTTGTACCTGACATTTATGTCTGAGTTTTCTGTGTCAAAGCTTTCCTCTAACATGAGTACGTGCTTTGACTAAGAGAAATCTTCTATTCGGACTTTAGGTGAATACCGTCTTTCTCGATGGAGATTTTGCCTTGCTTGTAAAGACCACCAATACTCTTCTTGAACGTCCCTTTGCTGGTTTTGAAAGCGGCAAAAATCGCTTCAGGCGTAGACTTATCGCTCAACGGCAAAAAGCCCCCTTTCTTCTCAAGCAAGCTCAAGATCTTTTCACTCAAATCATCCATCTTAGCAACGCCTACTTTTTGCAATGACAGATCAATCTTGCCATCTTCACGAATCTGCTTGATGAAGCCTTTGAGTTTTTTACCTACGAATAGCTTACCGATCACATCTGATGGGAAAATCATGCCCCAATGCTGACCATTCACAATAGCCTTGTAACCTAGGTCACTACGCTCTGCGATAAGCAGGTCTACTTGCTCATTTCTTTGATAGCGAGCTGGCGTTTTATCAAGCAGCTTGTTGAATTTTGTGGTACCAACGATTCGACCAGAGGCTTTATCTGTGTAGACATACACTAAGATTGTCTTGCCTTCAGATAGACGACCTCGCTGCTCACTAAACGGTATAAGCAGGTCTTTTTCTTTAATGCCCCAATTAGCAAAGGCGCCGACACTGTTGACGCCTTCCACCTTCATCAAACCCCACTCGCCTACTTGTGCAATAGGAGTATCCGTCGTGGCCACAACCTGGTTATCAGCATCGAAATAAATAAACACATCAACCTTGTCACCAATCGCCACACCTTCAGGCGCATGCTTTTTGGAAAGTAAGATAGAGCCATAGTCCTCTCCGTCCAAGAACCAGCCAAAGTCTGCTTCTTTAATTACTTCCAATTGGTTAGTACGACCTATGTTAATCATGTTTTTTATCTCTAATGTAGTAGTTGGCGCGATTATACCTAACTCCCTTTAAGATGCTAGTTTACCTTGGTTCTGATATGCTTAGAGCAATCTCAGCACACGGAGAGAGTTGGTTGATCACCGTAGACAAACAAGATGCCATTACCTTAAAAATAGCGCATGTAATGGCCAATACTAAAAAACTCGACTTGGACGTATTCTTATTTATTCCTAATGAACTAGGAATGAAGTCTCATCTCATTTCCGAGTCAGATTTCTATCACGAGTCTATTTCGCAAAAACGCGCTTACTATAGTAACGAAACACTACTTCCATTGGTCCACTCTCGTCTCGCCAAACGAGGCAGGCTCTCAAATACTCAGTACCGAGTCAGCTTAAGTCTTTTCGCGTATCAATATGTGATAGCACTAGACAAAGCAGTAGCAACATTCAAAGAGACAGCGCAAGACGAAATCACCGCTGATGAGGTCGACGAGGTTATTGAACTTGCTCTAGACATACTTCGTAAGATGCGCCGCTCGGTACCTTACGACGACAGCCTAAAGCGTCACTATGCAAATATCGATAACTATCTTTCTTGGTACACCGGACAGAAGCTTCTCGAGTTAGTTGTGTATATTCCAAATAGCAAAACATACACCCCTCTTAAAGAACGTTTGATTACCATTGTGGAAAAGGAGCAAGCACATCGTAATCTAAACAATTACAACTCCGATAAGGTTAAGAGTGACCCGACGCGACTAGCGAACAAGATGCGACTTTTGCGCCGCTTGATTGAACACCCTATTGTACTTCAATCAAAATCTACCAGTATGGGTAACAACACCAAGCGTATGATCAAAGGATCCGCAACGGGCTTGGTGATGCTATTCGTTACCTCAGCGGTTATTCTCGCTCGTGACTATCTTGGCGAAATCACGGCGTCGTTTATCCTGGTGTTATCTGTCATTTATGCGCTTAGAGAAGTATTTAAAGACGACCTACGTGACATCATGTGGCGCTGGATACAAAGGGGAAAGCCTAAATGGCGTCGCCGATTTATCGATGCCACGACCAAAAAAGAGGTCGGCAAGAAAATTGAGTGGCTTGACTACAGCTCATTTGACCAACTGCCAGACCGCATTAAGAGCATCCGTAAAAAACGATCTGTCCAGCGCGAAGAAGAAGTATTGCACTATCGTGCACATACTGAGATGGCGACATCTCGATTTACCAGTGGATACGAGCAAACACGCGAAATACTGAACATTAATTTTCGTGCTTTGACTCGATTGATGGATAAATCCAGCAACCGAATCTATAAGCTTCAAGAGGGACAAGTCGTTAAAGAATCACTCGAAAAACGACACCTTTTGAACCTAATTGTGAAAGAAAACAATCAGGGTGAAGAGCCGACCTACTATCGATGGAAGATAGTCCTCAATCGCTCCAAGATAGTCGATATTGAAAGAATACCGGTCTAGCACTACCTAGCTTTTAACGATAACACGAGCGAGAACTCAGCCATGGGTTCATCGCCGTGTAAACTTGGACACGTAGCAATAATGCGGACAGGTTGGTTGACTCGCTCACCTGAACGCAGCGTTTCATCCAGCATGTCATCAATCAATTGGCCATCTTTGCAGATAAAATGGACGTCCGCTTCTGGGCGTTTAAGAAACTTCCCTTCCACCTCTTTGAAAGCGAGAGAAACACGCTTGCCGCGTTGCTGTGCTTTACTCATGGCCATAAATCCACCCGCTACATCAGCACCCACCGCTAAAACGCCAAAGTACATACTGTTAAGGTGGTTCTTAGTTCTGCGTTTCAATGGAATTCTCAGCTCTACTTCATTTTCATCAAGCTTGAGTAGTTTTGGACGGCAGAGCCAAATCAAAGGCACCTTAAAAAAACCAAACGTTCCTAGATAAAAATTCGCCTTTTGTAATGCGCTAAACATGTCAGATTCCTTTAAAAACTCCTCTGACCAGTAAGCCAAAGAACGTCCCTTTTGTCAAAATATTGTTACAAAAACGTATCTTTCTTTGATCGGAGCCACAAAGAATACAGGCGAGTTTTCTATTCTTAATTACACTTTGACTAGCAACAAAGTGAGAGTAACGCATGCAACAAGCACTAAACTTCCCAAGCTTAAAAGCATCACTGCACCAACTACGCAGCTATTTTTATTCATTTCTATTAGGAAGCGTTTTGGCACTGGTTTCCCCTTTCTCGTCTGCTGGGCAGTTGCCTGCGCCTTCTGAAATAGAGAATAAGATTACCCAACTTTCAAACTCGGTACCCGTCGACCAACCACTCATAGATAAATATCAGGTGCTTTTAGACATAACAAATCAGTTTTCAACACTCAACGAAGACAAAACAAAGTACCAAGACACCATTACACGCTACCCCTTGCTCAAAGAGAAACTCTTAGAGAGCATTGTGGATGTTGAAACTCTGAAGGTCTTTCAAGTTGGAAAATCGAGCGACTACAACGACCTATCGCAAGAGATGTCAGCTCTGCAGGCCTCCGTAGCTCAGTGGCAAGCCGCTAATCAGACTGGCAAAGAATTAACCGAGAAGCTCACCTCCGAGAAAACTGATTTGCCCAAACAGCTAGCAGAGATTGATCAACAGCTCGAGCAAACAACGCTTCAATCCGTCGAAGCACTCTCCGAAATAGAGAGTTGGCTGCTTCTCGCCTCACAGCAAAAGCTAACACTAGAGCGTCAATTGCTGGATACTCAACTGCAAAGCTTGGATGAGCGTACCGAGTTGCACCGACTAGAACAGCAACTCATCACAAGAAAACTACAGATTGCTGCTCCTTTGATGATCACACTACAAAATCAGCTCACACAACAAGAACAAGCTAGCGTCAGATTGCTCATCAATAAAGCTCGAATCTTAAGCTCAGAAGCCACCAACTCCGATCCTATTCAAGAAAAGCTCTCCGACTCACTTCGTACGCTCGCAATTGAGCTTGAAAAAGTACTGGTAGAAATAGACCGTGCACGAATAGAGTCTCAACGAATATCAGCAGAAAGACGCAGCTTGTCAGATGACCAAGACGTGATAAAAGCTAATTTGAGTTGGCTTCGAGAGAGCACAGCATTTGGTGCCTCCATTCGAGCTCAACTTCAGCGCCTACCGATCAACATTGGTGGGGAGGCTACGTCCGATGAAATTGCTAACGCCCATATTAGGAAATACGAGTTGAGCCAAGATGAAGCGGATATTGCGGTAAATAATGCGTTGCTCGCGACACAAAGCAGTTTGGAGGAAAAATCTTCGTTGCAAATGGTAAAAGAGCAACTCGTCAAACAGTTGTCTGTAGAATATGACAAACTAATAACTGAATTGACCACATTGCAGTCTGAGCGCAGTCAATACGAGATTGAGGTGAACGAGGCTCGAAACTTTCTACAAGAACAACAGCTTTGGACTAGAAGCAATGTGCCTCTCTGGCAGAGCTTACAACATTGGAATAAATCGACGTGGTTTGGATTACATACTCCACTAAGCTCAATTTTGGACAACGTGTCCGAAAGACAAAAAATAACCTTTTCAGCGTTATTGCTCATTTATACCTTGTTATTGGTTTTTGTTAATAGCAGATTGGTTGTTAAAGCTCGCAGTCTGAGGCATGAATATAAAAAGCATTTTGGCCACCCATTAAGAGACAAGTTTCGCTTTACCCTAAAACTGCTTGGAATGGCAGTCCTAAGAGCTTCTTGTCTGCCATTGTGGTTCGGATTAACGACGTACGGTATTTATCTTCTCTGGCCAATCCAAACTTCGAGTGAACCCAAAGACATTATCATGGCAAGCTCAGCGGCACTATTTGCGCTTGAATTCATCTACGCATTAAGTTTTAAGCATGGCGTTTTATCACTGCATTTAAATTGGCCAGAGCATATCGCAGGTTTCCTTCACACAGAGAGTAAAAAGTTAAGGTGGCCACTCGCGCTCCTGTTACTGCTTATGTTCTGCTCTGAGTTGGTCTCAGGCACTGAAGAAGCAGAGTTTTCAAGATTACTCTTTTTAACGCTCATCGCCGCGACATCAACCGTTTTCTACTCTTTGCTTCGAAGCGACAGTCTTCCAAAAGTACTCCCTAGCGCCTTTCACACCGGTGTTGGTTTATTCTTGTTACGCGTCCTCATTCTCGGCTCTTTTGTCGCGATTGCTGTCATGGCCATTTTAGGCATGTATGTTGCCTCATGGATGTTGCTGATTTATCAACAAGCTACGATTCTTGTGGCTTTATTAGCCCTTATTACCTTTCAGCTTGGAGAACGTTGGCTAAAACTAGAGCATATCCAACTCACCTATCAAAGATTACTCATGCGTCGAGAAGAGCTCATCGCTCAACAGAAAGAAGCAGATGAAAACAGAGAGTTTGATGAACTAAGAGAGACTCTCCCCGAAGTTGAAGAACAAAGCATCGACAGCAGTGAGGTGAGCGAACAATCCTTAACGCTACTGCGTAGCTTCTCAGTCCTTGGATTGCTCCTTGCTTTTTTAGCACTTTGGTCCAACGCATTAGAGACCACTAGCTTTCTCGAAAGCATTGTCATTTGGGAGGTCAATGAAACGACTGAATCTGGAACACGTTTGGTGGGCGTTACGCTGCAGTCTATCGTCTACGCCCTCATCACAATCGTCGTAACTGTCATCGCGGTGAAGAACTTGCCTGGCATTCTCGAACTGCTCGTACTCAGACGCCTTACCTTATCTCCGGGAACAGGTTACGCCGTCACAACCATTCTCCGATATTTAATACTTATGGCAGGGACAATGAGTGCTTTTACCATCCTCGGCTTTCAGTGGTCAAAACTTCAGTGGCTCGTCGCGGCCTTTGGGGTTGGTCTTGGGTTTGGCTTACAAGAGATATTTGCAAACTTCATATCAGGGTTGATATTACTTTTTGAGCGCCCAATTCGAATTGGCGATATCGTCACTATCAACCAACTGTCAGGGACAGTGAGTAAAATTCAAACCAGAGCGACGACGATTATTGACTGGGACAACAAAGAGATTGTCGTACCCAACAAAGCGTTTATCACAGAGAAACTGATTAACTGGTCATTAACCGATCCAATAACACGTATCGTCATACCTATAGGCGTGGCATACGGTTCTGATATTGAGAAAGTCGAATCTATCCTGTACGAGATTGCGACAAGCCACCCTTTAGTCCTAGAGGAACCGTCCCCGTCGGTGTTCTTTCTTGCTTTTGGTGCGAGTAGTTTAGATTTTGAACTCAGGGTATACATAACGGCGATAGACCATCGACTGTCTACAATTCATATCATTAACAAAGATATAGATAGACGCTTTAAAGAAAATGGCATAGAAATCGCCTTTCCTCAGATGGACTTGCATATCAGAGACATGCCTTCGAGTAGTGAAGACAACTAGAAAGGCTTGCCCCATGAATTGGAAGCAAGCCTTTGTTACGGCGTCACATAAAGCTTAAGTTTAACTAACCGGAAAAACCGTCACGCCACTCTCATCTTGAAGTAGCTCAGCAAGTAGAGGCAATTCTGCCAAGTTATCCAGCAGCACTGCAGCTGGCTTGTTTACATCTTTACATGCGTTTACGGCTTGCTTTACTAGCGCTAACACAGCTTCATTTTGTGGGTCATACAAATGCGCCAGTTCTTCGTGCATGAGATCTACGCCCAAAGTTAGCTGAGTTAAGCTCTCAAGCTTGATAATAAGTCCATCAAAGTAATGAAGTAAACGCTCTGAAAGCAGCACGGCTGAAGGTGTATCACACGCAAACATCACTTTGAGCCCATTCAAACCACGTGGTAGTCCGCGTTCGGCTAAACGATCAATGATTTTAGCAGCATCACTCAGTGCTCGAACACATGGGACTACAATCTCAACGTTGTAGCCCTCGCTGCGCAGCGCCTTAATTACTTCACACTCCAAAGCAAAGCTCCCTTGATAAGCTTCGGAAGTAAGACGCGAGACACCTCTTAATCCCAGTTGAGGATTAATTTCATCACTCTCAACCTTGCCACCAAGTAATGCACTCATTTCGTAACTGGTCGCGTCATTTAACTCAACGGAAATAACCGTGTGTTCCTGAGTAACCGCTGCTTTGATTTCATTGACTAAAGTAAAGACAAAGAATTCGTCGCTCGATTGCTCACCTAGCAGTGCTTGAATCGCGTCTTTTTCAACAGCGTCAAGCTCTTGCTCAGACGCTGGAAACCCTGGGTGAAAAAACACCTTTTCCATGATGAGCTCTGAAATACACACATAAAGTGATGACGACGATGCTTGTTCTGAAAAACTAGGCAACACATTTCCGACATTCAGGCCCGATACGGCTTTCGTTTGATCTGATTGTTGTTGATGATTCATTGCTGCTCCGTGCTCTAATAATTGCTTCTTCAGGCAAAATACCGACTCCCTACATGGAATACAAGAGCATCAGAGCATTTTCTGATTATTCCGCTTGCTTCAGTAGTTTACCATCGACAAATGATGCAATTTTAGTCAGTAATCTGGTGTTCAAATAAGTGAAATGGCAAATGATTGCGTTGCGGCTATATTAGTGGTTTATTCTACTGGCTATTTCCGTTATCTTAACCGCTTCGAAATTATTTGCAGGCTGCACCATCATGCCATTAAAGACCGATGAACTAAGAACACAGGCATTAGGTCCAATGCCGACTCCATCAGAACTGAGTGCTAATCACCCTATTACTGATGACGTAGCAGAGCGCATTGCTCATTCTCGCCGACAAATCGAAAGCATTCTTACGGGAGACGATGACCGTCTACTGTGTATCGTAGGACCATGCTCGGTACACGACACCGACGCAGCGCTGGACTACGCTAAACGTCTCGCAGACATTCAAGAGCAGTATAAAGATCAGCTGTTTATCGTAATGCGCACTTACTTTGAAAAGCCACGTACGGTCGTAGGTTGGAAAGGCCTCATTACCGACCCTAACCTAGACGGTTCGTACGCGTTAGAGGCTGGACTAAACAAAGCACGTGGTCTGCTCCTTGATATCAACAAGCTTGGTCTTGCGACAGCAACTGAGTTTCTCGATATGATCACTGGTCAATACATTGCTGACCTGATTACTTGGGGCGCGATTGGTGCGCGTACTACTGAGTCTCAGATTCACCGTGAAATGGCTTCAGCGCTGTCATGCCCTGTCGGCTTTAAAAACGGTACCAACGGTAGCGTGAAAATTGCTATTGATGCAGTTCGCGCGTCGCAAGCTTCTCACTACTTTTACTCGCCGGATAAGCACGGCCGTATGACGGTTTATCGCACTAGTGGTAACCCTTATGGTCACGTAATCCTTCGAGGTGGTGATACTGGGCCTAACTTCGATGAAGTTTCTATTGATGCAGCATGCGAGCAACTAGCTTCATTCGACCTACCAACAAGATTGGTCGTCGATTTTAGCCACGCTAACTGCCAAAAACAGCATCGTAAGCAGATTGATGTAGCAAAAGAGATCGCTCGTCAAATTATCGCTGGTTCACACAAAGTGTCCGGCATCATGGCAGAGAGTTTTATCGAAGAAGGTAATCAGAGCATGGAGGATATCCATAACCTGACCTACGGTAAATCGATCACGGACCCTTGTTTGAGCTGGAATGATACGGTTCACATGCTCGACATTCTTGCTGACGCCGTTAAACAACGCAACGAAAAGGAAAGCTAACATGCCATCATTTGATATCGTTTCTGAAATCGATACGGTTGAACTTCGCAATGCAGTAGACAACGCTAACCGTGAAATCTCAACACGTTTCGACTTCCGTAATGTTGAGGCTACTTTCACACTAAACGATGAAACTGTGAAGCTATCGTGCGAAGGTGACTTCCAGCTTAAGCAAATGCGTGACATTCTGCGTGGCAATTTGACTAAACGCGGTGTTGATGTGAATGCGATGGAATCTCAAACTCCAGAGCAATCTGGCAAGCTTTGGAACCAAACGGTTTTGTTTAAGCAAGGCATTGAAACACCCATTGCCAAGAAAATCGTTAAGCTCGTCAAAGACTCTAAGATCAAAGTTCAAGTTTCTATCCAGGGTGACAAAGTTCGCGTAACTGGCAAGAAACGCGACGACCTACAAGCGACAATGCAACTGGTTAAGAATGGCGAACTTGGTCAGCCATTCCAGTTCAACAACTTCAGAGATTAACCTCTCAAGTTTGGAGCAAAATAAAAGGGCGATTCGCCCTTTTATTTTATCTTAGCTAACTCAATCACTTCGTCGCCTTCTTTCAAAAGCTTGTAGGAAGAAGATTTCGGCTCCACAAATACAACGATTCGTTGTCGATCAGCTTTACAAGCCATGATATCGGATGAAACACCCGCTACATCATCATACGCTATTCGCTCTGCATCTCTTCGCACAAGATCAACAAACCCAAATGGGCAGTTCTTGTCATAAAAGACAATCTCTGCCTCTTGCATGATCCGCATTGCTTTAATCGGCAGCAACTCTGGATTCGTTCCATACTCTATCCATGTACACGAATCTGTAAACTCTGAATCATCATTAATAAGTGTTTGATACGCCCTTTCAAGCTCTTGATTATCTTTACAATTAATCACCATAGGCTGTTTAAAAAACAGCTCCCAAAACTTTCTTCTTTCATCAACGGAAGAAAAGTGACGCTTAATGTCAGAGCGCTTACTTGCCGCAAAATCTGCAAGTTGGGCGGTATTCATCGGAAGCACTGATTCGAGCTTTTCACGAATTCCGCGAATAAGAACCGGTGAAGAACCACCACTTGAAATCGCTATCTGAACGCGACCTCTATTAATTATCGATGGGGTAATGAAGTCACAATATGGCGTATCGTCAACAACATTGACTAAAATACCCTTATTTCTTGCATCTTTATGCACCTGATGGTTCAAATCCGGGTTGTCTGTTGTCGCCCAAACTTGGACAAAGTCCTTGGTCATTAACTCTTTTTCATAGAAGCGTGGCACCCAAGTACATTTTCCGCTCTCGCTTAACTCGCCAAGATAAGGCTCTACTTTAGGTGACACCACTGTTACGCGAGCACCCGCTCGTACCAGTGTCTCTACTTTACGACAAGCAACTTCTCCGCCGCCAACAACTAAAACAGGTCTTTCTAGCAGGTCCATAAACAGTGGAAAGTAACGCATAATTTTCCTTATTTAAACGATATAACTATTCATTCATAATCACCATATTGGTGCAAAATTGTCACCGAGACATTGATCACAAAACTATTTATTACCAAATTTTTACATTTATTAAGAGAAATATACTACCTAAATTCCCATCAACAACGATTTGTTCCGAGTTAACGAATATTTAACATACCACACTCTAATTCCCTTTTTTAGTGCTTAGTTGCACTATTTACAAAGTCATCACACTTGGCCATTCTAACAATTGTTTAGCGTCGCGTGGCAACTCAAAAAACCATTTAAATTAATAATTTGAGAAATCACGGTTCATTATCTACGCTTTAAACGGCTGTGACAACTTGCACCAAATCGGTTCAAAAACAACAGCTCAGAATGCAACACAACAACAATTAGCACATTGTATTCAGGCAGGACCTGACTTACACGGATCTAACAGGAAGGATACACAATGGCAAAGAAACTCACTCTTATCGCTTCTTTAGTGGCGGCATCTGCTGCGATGATGAGCACATCAGCGTCTGCTGCTGACTCTACACTAGACAAGGTCACTAAAGCAGGTGTTTTATCATGTGGCGTTAGTACTGGTCTACCAGGTTTCTCTAACCCTAACTCAAAAGGTGAGTGGGAAGGTATTGACGTAGAATACTGTCAAGCTCTTGCTGCTGCGGTACTTGGCGATAAATCTAAAGTTAAATACGTTCCATTAACGGCGAAAGAACGTTTTACTGCGCTTCAATCTGGTGAGATTGACGTACTTTCTCGAAACACAACTTGGACTCTACACCGAGATTCAGCTCTTGGTCTTAACTTCGTAGGTGTCAACTACTACGACGGTCAAGGCTTTATGGTTAAGAAAGAGCTTGGTCTAACAAGCGCGAAAGAGCTTGATGGCGCATCTGTTTGCGTTCAGTCAGGTACAACAACTGAGCTTAACCTTGCAGACTACTTCCGTAACAACGGTATGGAATACAAGCCAGTTGTATTCGATACAGCAGCACAAACCTCAAAAGGTTTCGATTCTGGTCGCTGTGACGTACTGACTACTGACCAATCTGGTCTATACGCACTGAGACTAAACCTAGCAGATCCTAAATCAGCTGAAGTACTACCAGAGATCATCTCTAAAGAGCCTCTAGGCCCTGTAGTTCGTCAAGGTGATGACCAGTGGTTTAACATCGCTAAATGGACTCTAGCTGCAATGGTGAATGCTGAAGAGTACGGTATCACATCGAAAAATGCAGACGAAATGCTTAAGTCTACCGATCCAAACATCAAGCGTATCCTAGGTGTTGATGGTCCTAAAGGTAAAGGTCTAGGCATTGCTGATGACTGGGGCTACCAAGTGATCAAACAAGTAGGTAACTACGGCGAAAGCTTCGAGCGTACTGTAGGTGAAGGTTCTCCTCTACAAATCTCTCGTGGTGTTAACGCACTTTGGAATGCAGGTGGCTTCATGTACGCGCCACCAATTCGCTAATCGCGATTTCATGCTCCAACAAGGGCGGTTTTACCGCCCTTTTTCAAAGGATTTGAGGTTATAGCTGTATGAAACCTACTACGACTCAAGTCGCGTCGCAGGAAAAACCTGCGAAAAGCGCAAATCTACTATACAACCCCACCTTCCGCTCCGTTGTATTTCAGGCACTTGCCCTACTCGCTCTCGGACTATTCTTCTATACCATAGTCGACAACGCACTTAATAACCTAGCTGCGCGCGGTATCGCCACAGGTTTTGACTTCCTGAATCAAGAGGCAGGATTCGGCATCGGTCTCACATTGATCGAGTACGATGAAACCTTCTCTTATGGACGCACCTTTTATGTGGGGCTTTTAAACACGGCTCTAGTATCAGTACTAGGCATTGTGTTTGCTACCATTCTTGGTTTCGCTATGGGTATCGCAAGACTGTCATCAAACTGGCTGGTTAGCCGTTTTGCGGCGGTCTATATTGAGATATTCCGAAACGTTCCCCTTCTGCTACAAATTTTCTTCTGGTACTTTGCCGTCCTTCAAGCGCTTCCATCCGCTCGCCAGAGCTTAAGTTTGGGAGAAGCGATTTTCTTGAACGTACGAGGTCTCTACTTCCCTGCTCCAGTATTTGGGGAAGGAAGTAGCGTGGTGATTGGTGCACTCATTGTTGGTGTCATTGCGACCATTGTTATTAATATTTGGGCAAGCAATCGCCAGAAGTTAACTGGTCAACAGACTCCTATGTTCCGCATCGCCGCAGGTCTTATTGTCGGTTTGCCTCTCGTAGCCTACTTCATCATGGGCATGCCTATCTCTGCCGAATACCCAGTACTGAAAGGGTTTAACTTCCGTGGCGGTATCAGCATTATTCCAGAGCTAGCGGCGCTTACACTTGCGCTGAGTATCTACACGGCGTCGTTCATTGCTGAAATCGTTCGCTCGGGTATTAACGCTGTGAACCATGGTCAGACAGAAGCGGCAATGTCATTAGGCCTGCCTAGGTCAAGAACGCTCAAACTGGTTGTTATTCCGCAGGCACTACGAATCATCATCCCGCCATTGACAAGTCAATACTTAAACTTGACTAAGAACTCATCTCTCGCAATGGCGATTGGTTACCCAGACTTGGTGTCAGTGTTCGCCGGAACCACTCTAAACCAAGTGGGGCAAGCGATCGAGATCATTGCGATGACGATGGGCGTTTACCTGACACTGAGCCTGCTCACGTCAGCGTTAATGAACATATACAACAAGAAAGTAGCTTTGGTGGAGAGGTAATATGGAACAGCATCAATTTCAACCAGACCTTCCACCTCCAGCAAATACCGTTGGTGTTGTTGGCTGGCTGCGAAAAAACTTGTTTAACGGCCCTGTCAACTCTGTCGTTACTCTTGTACTGGGTTATTTCGCAATTTCACTAATCTGGTACGTGTTTGATTGGGCAATTTTAAAGGCCGACTGGGTTGGTACGACTCGCGAAGCATGTACACGTGAAGGCGCTTGTTGGGTCTTTATCAGTGTTCGTTGGGAACAGTTCATGTACGGGTTCTACCCACAAGCTGAACTATGGCGTCCTCGTCTGTTCTATGCAACGCTGGCGATTTTCGTAGCATTACTTGCATACGAGCGCACACCAAAGCGTCTTTGGATCTGGCTATTCTTCGTGAATATCTATCCTTTCATTGCAGCGGCGCTACTTTACGGTGGTGTGTTTGGTCTTGAAGTCGTCGAGACTCACCGTTGGGGTGGACTACTTGTTACCCTGATTATCGCACTAGTAGGTATCATCGTATCACTTCCAATTGGCGTAGCACTGGCTCTAGGTCGCCGCTCTGAGATGCCAATCATCAGAAGTATCTGTACGGTTTACATTGAAGTTTGGCGTGGTGTTCCACTGATTACCGTTCTATTCATGGCTTCCGTTATGCTACCTCTCTTCTTCTCAGAGGGTGTGGAGACTGATAAGCTGATTCGTGCGCTTATTGGTGTTGTCATGTTTAGTGCAGCCTATATGGCAGAGGTAATTCGTGGTGGTTTACAAGCGATCCCTAAGGGTCAATATGAAGCTGCAGACGCACTTGGACTGAGTTATTGGAAAAAGATGGGACTAATCGTGCTTCCACAGGCACTAAAAATCACTATCCCATCAATTGTTAACACCTTTATCGGTCTATTTAAAGATACCAGTCTGGTACTCATCATCGGTATGTTCGATGTATTGGGTATTGGTCAAGCTGCGAACACCGACCCAGAGTGGTTAGGTTTTGCTACGGAAAGTTATGTATTTGTCGCGTTAGTGTTCTGGGTGTTCTGTTTTGGCATGTCGAGATACTCGATCTGGCTAGAGAACAAACTGCATACCGGTCACAAACGATAAACGGAAATTCGAGGACGTATTATGACGCAACAAGAAGATTACATGATCCAACTTAAGGACATGAATAAATGGTACGGCGAGTTTCACGTACTTAAGAATATCAACCTAGACGTTAAGAAAGGTGAAAAAATCGTAATCTGTGGCCCATCTGGCTCTGGTAAATCAACGATGATTCGCTGTATTAATCGTCTTGAAGAACACCAAGCGGGACATATCTTTGTCTCTGGTACAGAGCTTACCGAAGACTTAAAGAATATCGAGGCTGTGCGACGTGAGGTCGGCATGTGCTTTCAGCACTTTAACCTCTTCCCTCACCTAACGGTTCTGGAGAACTGTACGCTTGCTCCTATCTGGGTAAAGAAAATGCCTAAAGAGGAAGCGGAAGCCATCGCTATGAAGTATCTAGAGCGTGTTAAGATCCCAGATCAGGCCGACAAGTACCCAGGTCAGCTATCTGGTGGTCAGCAGCAACGTGTAGCGATTGCTCGTTCACTGTGTATGAACCCACAAGTCATGCTGTTTGATGAACCTACGTCCGCGCTCGATCCAGAAATGGTTCGCGAAGTACTGGACGTAATGGTAGAGCTTGCAGAAGAAGGTATGACCATGCTGTGTGTAACGCACGAGATGGGCTTCGCCAAGGAAGTTGCAGACAGAGTTATCTTTATGGATGCTGGTGAAATTATTGAAGAAAACAACCCTGTCGATTTCTTCGAGAATCCGCAATCAGACCGTACTCAGAACTTCCTGAGTCAGATTTTGCATCACTAATGACATCAAATGTAACAAAGGCGACGATTATGTCGCCTTTTTCTTTGTAGGTATCTGATGTACACTGGAAATATTGTGTTACATCTTGATATACCCTTAACCAGTTATTTTTATTATGATTTTGTTCAATGACTTTTATAACGGGACTTGATCTTTTGAACATTCAACCCCATAAATAGTCATATAAATAAGTAAATCATCTATGAGGAAGATTATGAACGATCCTATGGTATCTCGCAGTTCTGCTCAAGCGAGTGTACTGCAAACAAACAAGGTATTGCGAAATACTTACGCGCTGCTATCTATGACGCTACTTTGGTCTGCGGTCGTTGCAGCATTCTCAATGGCAATGAACCTACCTCGTCCAGGCCTTATCCTGATGTTGGTTGGTTTCTACGGCCTATTGTTCCTTACAGAGAAAAACCGTAACAACAGCATGGGTCTCGTGTTCACGTTCTTGTTCACTGGTTTCCTTGGTTATACAACAGGTCCAATCCTAAACGCCTATGTTGGCGCGGGTATGGGCGATGTTATCGTTACTGCTCTTGGTGGTACTGCCCTAGCCTTCTTAGGCGCATCGGCTTACGCTCTAACAACTAAGCGTGACCTATCATTCCTAGGTGGCGTACTAATGGCTGGTTTCGTTGTCCTGCTTATCGGTATGGTAGCGAACATCTTCCTACAGATGCCAATGATTCACCTAGCGATGAGCGGCATGTTTGTTCTGTTCTCTACTGGTGTGATTCTGTTGACGACTCAACAAATCGTGCGCGGTGGTGAAACAAACTACATCTCTGCAACAGTTAGCCTATATGTGTCTATCTACAACCTGTTCATCAGCCTACTTTCTATCCTAGGTATCATGAACAACGACTAATAGGTCAAGTTGTTAAACGAATAGGTAAAGCCCGAGACATTGTCTCGGGCTTTTTGCATTTAAATCAGCAAGAGAGCCTTGAAAGTTAGGACGGACCTGAGCTAACCTTCTGACGATTATCCGCCATAAGAATGACTATGATGTTTGAATACAACGGAAAAACCATCGAAACCGATGCTGAAGGATACCTTCTCAATCACCAAGATTGGGAACAAGGAATGATCGAAGTACTCGCCGCCGAAGAAGGTATAGAGCTGACGGACGCTCATATTGAAGTCGTGATGTTTGTGAGAGACTTCTACGAAGAATTTAACACTTCCCCTGCCGTACGCATGCTTGTGAAAGCGATGGAAAAGGCGCACGGCCCAGAGAAAGGCAACAGCAAATATTTATTTAAGCTGTTTAAGAAAGGCCCTGCTAAACAGGCAACTAAGCTCGCGGGTCTTCCAAAACCAGCTAAGTGCTTGTAGGCATCTAAAGGATCTTGAAACCTGAATAAACGTTTGTTTGTTCGCAAGGCTCCCTGACTACCGACTCTACCGATGCAGTTCTGGGACCTTGCAAAAGCCAATCACACAGCGCTTCGACTCTCGCCTCATCACCACATGCGACGACCTCCACTGACCCATCATATAAATTTTTTGCATAACCAGTTAGACCCAGTTTTAGTCCTTCATGACATGTGTGGTACCGAAAACCCACGCCTTGTACGTGTCCAGTTACGATCACTTTCTGGCAATATTGACTCATCATTCAACTCCTAACCAACAACGTCTGCATAGCTGATTCTAGCTTAGTTGGTGTTGATTTCGCTCCAATGATCATGCTCAATTTGCATTTGTTTGAAACTTCACACAAAATACCCCACCTTTTCTTTCCAAAACTTCGTAAGGCATACCATGGCAGCAGCTATTCACCTTGTTAAAGGCCGCGACAAATCACTTAGACGTAAACACCCTTGGGTTTTTTCAAGAGGTATCTCTCGTGTCGATGGGACACCTGAGCTCGGTGAAACCGTCGATGTATATGCTCACAACGGCGAATGGTTGGCGAAAGCGGCTTACTCACCTAACTCTCAAATTCGCGCTCGTGTTTGGAGCTTTAAAAAGCAAGACATTAGTGTTGAGTTTTTCATCCAACAAATCCAGCAAGCACAACTTCTTCGCGAAGACATTATCGAACGAGACGGCTTAACTGGCTATCGTTTAATCGCGGCTGAGTCAGATGGACTACCAGGGGTGACCATTGACCGCTACGGCAATTTCTTGGTGTGTCAGCTCTTAAGTGCTGGTGCAGAATACCAAAAAGAAACGCTGGTACAGGCTCTTATCCACTGCTTCCCTGAGTGCTCTATCTACGAGCGCTCAGATGTGTCGGTACGAAAGAAAGAAGGCTTAGAAGAGCGCACAGGCGTACTTCACGGAGAATCTCCTGACAAGCCAGTCGTAATTGAAGAAAACGGTGTCAAAATCAGCGTTGATATTATCAACGGTCACAAAACTGGTTTTTATCTCGACCAACGCGATAGCCGCTTCCAAGCGCAGAAATATGTGAAAGATAAAGAAGTCCTCAACTGCTTTAGCTACACAGGTGGCTTTGGACTTTACGCGCTTAAAGGCGGCGCTAAGCGTGTTATCAACGCGGACGTTTCACAACTCGCACTTGATACAGCAAAACACAATGCCGAGCTCAACGGCTTCACAGAGAAGAAAAAAGCCGTATTCCTGAACGCTGACGTGTTCAAACTGTTACGTGAGTATCGCGATCAAGGGACGAAGTTTGACGTCGTCATTATGGATCCGCCAAAATTTGCTGAATCAAAAGCACAGCTAAATGGCGCTTGCCGTGGCTATAAAGACATCAACATGCTTGCGATGCAGATTCTAAAACCAGGCGGCACACTGCTAACCTACTCTTGTTCAGGATTAATGGACGGCAATCTGTTCCAGAAAATCATCGCAGACGCTGCGGTCGATGCTAACCGCTCGGTTAAGTTTGTTGAGCGTTTTGAACAAGCAGCAGACCACCCAACCGACACAGCTTACCCAGAAGGGTTCTATTTGAAGGGTTTTGCCTGTAAGGTCCTATAACTATTAGGTTTACCTCTCGAAGCTTCATTATCAAGCCAACTTGACGACTGTTAGGTTGGCTTTTTTACATCTGCTGTCTCAAAAATAAGATTCTATTTCACTCCATTCATTGATTTCATAGTTTTCTCTACTATTTTCAATAATATGTACAAATTCGTTGCTAACCTTTAAATGTAAATGTAGCGAGTCTTAAATCAGATACATAATCAAGACAAATCCAGATTGAAAAGAGACTTATGCTCGCTATATTTAAAGCTACAGTTATTAACTTTTTGACTTGGTTAGTCTTATTGAAACCAAGTCAGTGGAGGCTATTATGCCGTTTCACAAACCTGAGCGAAGGGAGCGCACGTGTCATGCACGCCGCTCGCTCATTACAGGACCAAGGAGAAAGACTTTGAATAAGCTCACCCTGACCACCACAGCTTGTTTTATGGCTCTTAGCCTTCCTGTTAACAGCCAAACCCTTGAGCAAGCCGTTGCTTTCACACTCAAAACTAACCCAGACATTAAAGCTGCTTACAATGAGTACGTGAGTAAACGATACGATGCAGACGCAGCAGTCGGTGCATACCGTCCTAAAATCGATTTGGATGGCGGTATCGGTTACGAAAGAACCGACTACGACCGTGAAAACGTGATTAACAGCAGAAATGAGAGCCTAACAAGAAAGGAAATCGGGATAACGCTGACCCAGCTAATTTGGGACGGTAACGAAACACTGAACGATATCGACAGAACGGCTGCCGATGCTGAATCGGTCCGATATCAACTCCTTGCTGACGCTTCCGATATTGCTCTAGAAGTCGCTCAAATCTATCTTGACGCGACCAAGGCTTATGAAGTTCTCGCCCTATCTGAGGCCAATCTAGAAGTTCACAAGAAGATTTACTCCGATATCAAAAAACGTGTTGATTCCGGAATCGGCTCCACGGCTGACTTGTCACAGGTTGAAGCACGTATCGCAAAAGCGCATGGTAATCTTCTCGCCGCTCAAAATAACCTTTTTGATACACACACTCAGTTTAAACGCCTCGTCGGACAGGCTCCTCTCGGACTTAAATATCCGCGAGCGGATGAAGTGGCTATCCCGCTGACTGTCGATGATGCTCTTCAAATGGCGGTAGAGACTCATCCAGTGATAAAAATATCGCAGGTAGACGTTGATTCTGCTCGATTCCAATATCAACAGACTAAAGGCGTAAACTACCCAACGTTCTACATTGATGCTGGCCATAATTGGCGAGATGACGCTAGTGGTAACATTGGTACAGACAATGAAACGCGTGCCATGCTTCGTATGCGCTATAACCTCTACAACGGCGGTTCCGACTCAGATCGTACAGAATCAGCAGCCTATCAGCTCAATAAAGCGAAAGACTTCCGAGACCGTACCTATCGAATGGTTGAAGAGGGGTTGAAGCTGTCATGGACGGGTCTTGAGTACACAGTACAACAACGAGAATTCTTGTCAGACCATGTTGACTCAGCATCAGACACCGTCGTTGCCTACCAAAAGCAATACAAAATCGGTAAGCGTACCTTACTCGATGTACTCAACACCGAAAATGAGCTGTTTGAGGCCCGTAAAGGTTACTTGGATGCAAAATATGCGGAGCAGTTTGCGCGCTACAGGGTGATGAACGCGACTGGTGGTCTATTAGATGCGCTTCGCGTTGATACGCCTGAAGAATGGAACGAGAGAGTGGAGTATTAATCATGAAACTACAGAGTAAACTGATAATCTGTGGCCTGATGGTTGCGCCACTGGTCGCGGTTGCAACGACACCGGAAGAAGACAAGTATGACTATCGCCCTACTCCGGTCGCAGATCAAAAAGCTGACCTGCTCGATGACGATGGAGACGGTGTTATTAATGCGCGAGATCTGTGTATTACCACGCCTCAGGGAGCGGAGCTGGATAACGACGGCTGCGAGCAATATATCGATGTGTCGAACTCATTAGCATTGCGTATCCTGTTCGACAATAACTCAACCTTCATTAAGCCTGTGTTTCAAAACCAGATTTCTGAAATGGCAGCGTTTCTTAACGAGTACCCAGAGACAAGCATCGAGATACAAGGTTTTGCGAGTATTGTCGGCAACGAAGACAAAAACATGGTGCTTTCTCAAAACCGAGCAGAAGTCGTTAGGCAAGCGATTATAAGCAATGGCGTAGACCCTAACCGTCTTACCATCATTGGATTCGGCGAAACCAAGCCCGAGGAACTCGGTAATACTGAGTTTGCTCACGCCATGAACCGTAAAGTGGTCGCATCCGTTGTCGGATACAAAGGCGAGGTGGATATGGAGTGGACTATTTTCACTAAAATTGGAAAATAGATTATTTAAGCATCATCCACATCTAAAGCGCTCTAAATGAGCGCTTTTTTGTTGCGATTTCATTTAGATATTAGCTATCTCATGCTAGTCTTGTAAGCAGTTCTTACTGCGAGTATAAAACAATGAGTAAATTAACGTCTGATATCGAACAGAACCTAAAGCTGTTTATTGAAGAAACAAGCAAAACCCAACTTGTTTGGGGTCTTCGCAACGACGAAGGTTGGTTGGCGGTTGACTCGACTGAGTTCGAAAACAGCGAAGTAATGCCTTTTTGGTCATCTGAAGAAGATGCTAAAACGCATAATGTAGAAGAATGGGCTGACTTCGAAGTGCTGCACATTCCACTCGATATCTTTGTTGAAGACTGGTTGCTAACACTGGATGAAGATGGCGTACTAATCGGAACTAACTGGAACGATAAGTTAGAAGGTAAAGAAATGGAGCCTTCTGATGTTGCTAAGCTTTATCTAAAAGCAGATTAATAAAGAAAGAGGCGCTTAATGCGCCTCTTTTTAGTTGGACTTGTCTTCTAAGGACTTCATTACCGTTTCTTTATTGTCTAGGTACTGATTCAGTCCATTGGCTCTTAGCTCACATGATGGGCAGTCGCCGCAACCATCACCAATCACACCGTTATAACAAGTCAGCGTCTCATTTCTAACTAGCTCAAGTGCATCGTATTTGTCTGCTAACGCCCACGTCTCCGCTTTGTCTAACCACATTAGTGGCGTCACAATATCGAGCTGTCTATCCATGCCTTGCACCAAAGCGCTGTTCATCGCTTTGATGAAGTCATTACGGCAGTCTGGGTAACCAGAAAAATCGGTTTCACAAACACCAGTAATCACTGCTTGTGCACCAATCTGGTACGCATAGATACCAGCAAGCGTCAGAAATAGGATATTACGACCAGGCACAAAAGAATTCGGCAAACCGTTCTCTTGCAGCTCATGGGAAACAGGAATATCGTCTCGAGTCAGTGAGCTGATAGCGAGTTCGTTAAGAAGACCCACGTCCATCACTTTATGAGCTTTCACGCCTAGCTTTTTCGCTACCGCTTGTGCTACTTCAATTTCCAGCTTGTGTCGTTGCCCATAATCAAACGTGATCGCGTGGACTTCATCGTACTCCTTTAGAGCCTGCACCAAACAGGTTGTGGAATCTTGACCACCACTGAAAACAACTACTGCCTTTTTCATTACTTTCTCCATTTGCGGAATTCTGCGCTATCCAATTAAGCAATATTCAAATATTTATGGGTCTGAACCGACAAACGCCAATTACGAGCAATACAAGTCGACATACACAGCTCCGTCGCTCGAGGCTTTTGACTGATCGGTTGAAGAGCAATCACCACATCATCTTTAAGTGCAACGCCATCTAGCAGTTCATCTAGCTGTTCGATGTTTTTATCTGTCGCTACTGGATGCTTAATCTCGTTCGCACGCTCTAACGCCGATTCTAATACTTCACGTTTACCTTTCATTGCGATTTTAGGTGACACTGTCACCCATGTCGCATCGGTAACTTTCACTTCAGACGTACCGCTGGTCTCAATTTGACATCGAGCACCTATTGCCTCGAACACTTCACATAGCGGCGTCAGATCGTACTCACACGGCTCCCCGCCTGTGATAACAATATGCTTAGCATTAAAACCCTGCGCGTTATACATATCAACGATGTCTTGAGCACTTACATCGCTCCACGTTGGGCTATCGCCTTGCTTCGCGATGATTTCTCCAAACGCTCGCTCATCCTCTGCTTTTGCTTCCCAAGTTTGCTTGGTATCACACCATGCACAACCAACGTTGCAAATCTGAAGCCGGACGAACACCGCGGGAACGCCTGTAAATACGCCTTCACCTTGGATGGTTTCGAACATTTCGTTGATCTTGAATTGTTTACCGCTCATTGAATATTGCCAATTATATAAGATGAGCAGACCTTAAAGGATGCGCATTAGAAATTCAATACAAACCCACCGACAAAATTGCTGGTAGTTCACGACACTTTTCCCTATTCTGGAATCGTTTTGTTTTATTTCTTTTTTTAGGTAAGTCACGTGTACAAACTCATAGCTATCGATATGGATGGCACCCTACTCACATCCGAAAAAACCATCTCTCAAAGAACCAAAGAAGCGATTGCCGCGGCCAAAGCGAAAGGCGTCACTGTGGTTCTAGCATCGGGCCGTCCACTTAACGGCATGAAGGATGCGCTTGCTGAGCTAGAACTAATGCAGCAAGACGATTTCGTCATTCACTTTAACGGTACCTATGTGGAGAAAGTAGCGAGCGGTGAACGTTTGCACGAGCAAACACTAACAGGTAAAGATGCCAAAGAGGTTGCGCGTCTTGCTCAAAAGCTCGGTCTCGACTGCCACGCCTTCAGTACTGAAATTGGGTTGATTACACCAAGAGCCAACACATATACCGATCACGAAGCTGAAATCAATAAGCTCGATATCAATATTTATGATTTTGAAAAGCTAGAAGATGATCATCAGATTATTAAAGCTATGATCGTAGGCGAACCTTCCAAGTTAACCGAGCAGATCGCCAACATCGATGTTGATTACCATAACCGCTACACCGTTGTGCAAAGCGCACCTTTCTTTTTAGAGTTCCTTAACCCTCTAAGTAACAAAGGTGAAGGGGTCAAGGTCATTGCAGACCATTTAGGTATCCCATACGAGCAAACCATGTGCTTTGGCGATGCAGAAAATGACCATCATATGATCAAATTTGCAGGTAAAGGTGTCGCCATGGCGAATGCGATGGAAGAGACCAAAGCCATTGCCGATTACATTACCGACAGCAACAACGAAGATGGCGTTGCGAAAGCTATTGAAAAGTTTGTGCTATAGTTTCAGCTAACTCTCTGTTTTAAGGAAGAAACATGACTACTCGCCTACTACTTAATGGAAAGAAAGCGTCACAAGAATATATTCGTGAGGCGGTCTATCAACTTAGAGAACAGGGGCACGAGCTGGAAGTTCGTGTCACTTGGGAAGGCGGAGACTTTGAGAGACTAGTAAAAGAAGCCGGAGAGCAAGGTGTCACTCGCCTGATTGCTGGTGGTGGAGACGGAACGGTGAACGAAGTCGTTGATGCCTTAATCAGGTATCAACTGCAGCACATTGAGTTAGCCGTTCTACCTTTAGGCACGGCTAACGACTTCGCCACGGCCTCCGAGATCCCCACAGCGTCACCTTACGACGCCCTTCTTCTCGCAATGACAGGCGACGCTACACCTATCGATGCAGCATCAGCGAATGAACGACATTTCATCAATATTGCAACCGCCGGTTTTGGCGCGCAAGTGACGGCTAATACGCCCGTAGCTCTCAAGAATTTTCTGGGCGGCGGCGCCTATACACTTGCAGGTGTTGTTCAGGCAATCAATTTTCAACCATTTAGCGGCACTGTACTGTTTGATGGCGAGGTGGTCGAAAGTAACGTCGTTGTAGGGGCGGTATGCAATGGCAGAATGGCAGGTGGTGGTCAGCCGCTATCTCCTAACGCTCTGCTGAATGACGGCTTATTAAATGTCGTGTCTCTAGAAGAGTTCTCGCCTACCGATATTCCTGCGGTTGTAGACGAGTTGCTTCAGGATTCTGATTTCAGTGGTAAATATGTCAAACGTAACCAAGTCAAAACGCTTGAGTGGGTCTCGGACAGTATCATGCCCGTAAACTTAGATGGTGAGCCGCTGATGGCAAAACATATAAAGTTCAGCGTCTTGCCCAACGAAATCAAACTTGTGCTACCTTCATGTTCGCCCGTGCTTGTCAACGGCTCAAACGGTGGTCAGGGTTAAACGCAAGTTTAACCACCTCTAGCTGCTCTAAGTTGAAAGCTGCGTGTTGTATGTTGAGTAAACAATTAAACTCTCTAGGTACTATTGTCGAAGGGATTTTTAAGCACAAGCTCATCTCGCTCTCAAGCCACTCATCTCCAATCTGAGCAGTGGAAGATGGCGCCGGGTCTTCTTGCCAATCGTCTGGTAGATAGCTCTGGTCGAGCTCTATGATCAGGGCTTCTTCAATATCTATTCGATAAAGATCGTAGTCGTTAAGTAATTCGGTATCGTTTAAGTGAACCAGAACTTCGAGAATCGCGAGCGATTCTGAGGTAGCGAGATAAACACAACGGTTACCCGCTGAATTCCAGCGCCCGCCGTATCGCCTCGCTCCTTCACCATCGAATACTTGCTCGATATTAGTAGCAAATTTCTTTTTGACGATACGATATAAGAACATTAGTTGAATACACCGTGTTCGAGGCGACCGATTACGCTCAACACCTCTTCGGTCTCAGCACTGGTTTTCAACATATCGCTTGGCGCAACGTACCCGAGAGCTTTAACTGGATTGTGCATCCATTGAAACGCTTTCAACTTATTATCTTCAAATAGTCGCAAAGACGCGTTATACACTTCGGCGTAGCGATAAAGTCTATCACTCTCTTCAGAAGAGAACTTACCGTCCTTCGCTCGTCGACTCAGAGTCGCACTTTTAATGTTGGTGATACGTGCTAGCTCTTTTTTCTCAATGCCTGTAACGTTGGCGAGTTTTTGATAGGTCGCATAATCAAAGCCAGCCTCGATCGCCTCATGCAGTTTGCGACCTCTTGGCGGCACACCAATTTGCGACCAAAATCCGGCAGTCGATCGAGAAGGAACAAATTTTGTTGAGGCAGTCATAAAACCTCCACTTGATAGCTTATAAACATATCAAATGATATACCAGTTTGATCGTTTTCTCAAACCAGACTCCAGAAACAACAAAGGCGACCACTGCGGTCGCCTTTAGCAAATTCAAGCGTCTTATTTGATGTTCAAGAATGCTGCACCACGAACACCACCTGAATCGCCGTGCTTCGCTTTAACAATCTTAGGACACTTAGCCACAGACATTAGGTATTTAGGCACGCGCTTTGGCATCTCTTCGTAGATAAGCTCAAAGTTTGACAGACCACCACCTAGCGTAACGACATGTGGGTCGTTCGCGGTGAAGATATTTGCAAAGCAGATTGCCAATAGCTCCATGAACATATCAACAAATTCAATCGCATCCGCATCGCCTGCTTCGCGAGCTTTAATGATGTCGATCGCTTTTTTGCTCTCGCCGTAATAGTTAGCGTAAAGCAACTCGAAACCGCGACCTGAAAGGTAGTTATCTAGACAGCCTTTTTTGCCACAGCCACAATCAAGCAACGGTGCTTTGTCACCAAGGTGGAACCATGCATCGATAGGTAGACGCATGTGGCCCAACTCACCCGCAACGTTGTTGCGACCAGAGAACACTTTACCTTCGTAAATTAGACCGCCACCAAAGCCAGTGCCTAGAATTAGACCCATAACTGATGGGGCATCTTGTAGCTCATCATCCCACGCTTCAGAAAGCGCGAAGCAGTTTGCATCGTTCTCTAGCTTAACTTCGCGACCGATCTTTGCTTCTAGATCACTACGAAGCGGCTTGCCCTTTGCACAACCAATGTTAACGGTCAGTACCGTACCATCGTCTGCATCTTCCATACCCGGAAGACCAAGACCAACCTTACCCTCTGTACCCAACTCTGCATCGTACTTTGCTACAAGACCAGCAAGTGTGTCTAGTAGTACTTGGTAATCATCAACAGGTGTTGGAACGCGCTCAGTTGCCACACGTTCTAGTTTTTCGTTGAAAGCACCAAACTCAATTTTTGTGCCGCCGACGTCAAAGCCGTAATACATGAAACTCTCCTTGAAACCTCAAACCGAGGCAAAAAAATAGATAATTGATGGCATTATCCATATCCCTACCCCCTCAAACTGTGATGGAGCCCCAATTTATACCTTTGCTTGCACTGCTTGGCTAACAAGTCGTCACCTAACTGAACACAATTAGAGTCAGGTCTCGTTTTTTATTAGACCTATGAAATTATTCAGTGCCGGGCGAGACATATCGGAAGAAAAACGTGTCTTGCTCAACATATAACTTTCACGGAAAACCGCAAACCACTCAGACAAAATCATCGCGTTTCTTGAAGCGCCAAATTGCTCAAAAACCAAACTCGCGACTTCGGCAGTCGCTAGGTGGTCTTCTTTCTCTGATTTTCGCATCATGTAGTTAGATACAGCTTCTGGTTTGATCGAACAAACTGGGAACCCATCTAAGTATGGAGACTTGCGAAACATTCGTCTCGCCTCGCGCCAACTGCCATCAAGCAAAATGAATAGCGGCTTTTTACCTTCCAATGAAACTAATTTCGTCTCAGACAACACGCGCTTTTTGTCGTCTACATACTCTTCTGGAAAGATAATGATAGGTTGTAGGGTCTCATCTTTGAGCATTGCCAACATCTCAGGATTAGGCTCAGTACGATGCCAAGGAAACGCATAGCCCTGTTCTACCGTATCAAGTATCAAGCGACCTGTGTTACTCGGCTTTAGGATTTCAGCATCAGATACAAGAAGCATCACCGCAACATCTGAGCTCGGCTCTGGCTGGTGCTCACAGATACAATATTGCTGTGCAATTTGGCATGTTTTACAGCGCACCACTTTTGCTCCGCGAGCATTAAATGGTTTGGTTGCAGCGGCAAGGCGCTCGTCGTACATTGTATGGAAGGCGTGGCGTCTCATGTTGGTGTTACTCTGATAAAAGGTGGCGGGATTCTACTTCGCCCGTCACAGATAGTAAAAGGAAACTCATCATTAATGGAAAACAGTGACTCAATTCGATTAGCGATTTTTCTCTCCGTACTAATAATCTGTGCAGTATGGGAATGGTGTGCGCCTCGAAAAACCCGCACTCGCAGTCGCTGGCTGCGTTGGACAAATAACTTGGGCTTGGTTGGTTTTAACTCACTGGCACTGGCTTTAGTAATGCCTTTACTCGCCATTGAGTCTGCAATGATCGCCGCCGAGAACAATATTGGTTTATTCCATTGGCTTGAGCTTCCTCTATGGCTCTCTTTACCTTTATCGGTCGTACTCCTCGATGCCGCTATTTACTTTCAACACCTCGTTTTTCACAGAGTTCCTCTATTGTGGCGTTTACACCGCATGCACCATGCGGATCGCGACATTGACGTCACCACCGGAGCTCGGTTCCACCCTATCGAAATAGTACTTTCAATGTGGATCAAAGTGGCTATTGTTATGCTATTGGGCGCCCCTGCTCTCGGAGTTTTGGTATTTGAGATCGTATTAAATGCCAGTGCTATGTTTAATCACAGCAATGCCAAACTCCCGCTTGGTGTTGATAGATGGCTTAGAAGGATCGTTGTCACCCCTGATTTTCATCGCGTGCACCACTCTGTCATTCCAAGGGAAACCCACTCCAACTTTGGCTTCTTTTTGTCAGTTTGGGATCGTTGGTTTGGTACCTACCGCGCGCAACCCGAACTCGGTCATGATAGAGTGGAGATTGGCATACCTGAGTTCTCAGCGCCAAACGAACAAAGGCTGGATAAACTACTTACCCAGCCTTTTAGAAACGATTCAAACCTTGGTTAGATTCGGTTCAGCTCGTACTTGTGCAACATCGCTTGCTGGTGCCCAGCAATCTCTGCGACCTGTTCGGCACTCTCAACCATAGATTCAAGTTGCATGTTTGAATGCTGCCCTTGGTCTGTTACGTGAACAATAGCGCGCCCTACTTCAGCGGTTGCCCTTTCTTGCTCTTCTGTTGCCACAGAGACCTGCTCAGCGCGTTCGCGGATGTGGTTCACTGATAAGGCAATATCGGCAAACGACGCTTTTACTCGTTCACTTGACTCTAACGCGTGATTCATTTCACCTCGTGATTCAGTCACAGATTGTCGAGAATCTTGAGCAGCATGCATTAAATCTGACATCATTTGACGGATGTTCGTGGTTTGCTCCGAGGTATCACTTGCAAGCTTGCGAACTTCATCGGCAACAACCGCAAAACCACGCCCCATCTCGCCAGCTCTTGCTGCCTCTATGGCAGCATTAAGCGCAAGCAAGTTGGTGTTATCGGCAATGCCACTGATCATATCAACCATTTCTTGGATCTGTTTTACTTTACCGTCCAACTCGTTCATCGACGCTTCGTTGTTGCCAAGTGTTGTCTCAAGAGAGTGTAATCGCTCTTGGTTGTCTTCCACGGCTTTAAGTCCGAGCGTAGCGAACTCTTCAGCTTGTTGAGAGTCGGCAAATGACGCCGTTGTCACCGTGGCGATCTCTTTAATCGAAGCTTCTAATTGAGTCACAGTTGCCACCATGCTGTCTAGCGACTCATTTTGAGCAAGTAGGCTATTGCGAGTCTCTTCAGCTGCGCCATGGCTAATTTCTGCTGTTTGATACAGGGTCTCGCAGTTCCTTGTCACCACTTCAATAGAGTCATGAGTCGAAGCGATGACTTGGTTGAGCTTGCGTGCAATATCGCGCATCTCCGATGGACCGGACATGACTACATCGCCCGTCAAGTCATGCTCTACTAGTCGCTTCAACTGGCGAGTAATATTCTTGAGAGCGCGATTTACCCAGCGTCGCAACCCAAAGAATACCGAAAGCACAACAACGACCAGAATCGTTGTCGTGATGACAAGAGTGACAATATTGGTTTGAATCGTGTCATTAACCACTGACTGGCTCTCATCAATCAGAATCGCTGCCGTATCAGATATGTCGGAGAGAAGTTGAGTCGTTTCATTCGCCAACACCGCTGCATTCGCCAACTCCTCTCGCTGAGTCGTCACAAGCTCCAAACGTTCTATGATCTGGCGTACCACTCCTGCTGGCTTAAAGCCTTCTTTCACCATCTCGTAAGGTGCTGTGAAACTTGGGAACTCACTGATCTCTGGGTGCCACTCTTCAAACTGATCGTAGGCTAAGTTGATGCTCGCATAGCGATTTCGCATTTGACGATACTCAGCATTCGCTTTCTTAAGGTCGGTTTGCATCATTAACATAAGGAAAGCACTTTCCATGGAGCTTGCCGCTGTGACAACTCGCGTCGCAGCGTCCGCTGAGGATGGGTTATTCTGAGTGAACAGCAAACTAATACGATTCATCTCTTGCCCTAAAGTACTGATCGCATAACGAAAGCCTGTAACTTCCTTATCAATCTTAGCATCCATCGACAAGATATCTGACTGAAAAGCAAGAATCGCCTGAGTGACCTCTTGGAGTTCTAGAATTTTTTGAGCTAATAGATCGCGTTGTTCTGGTGTTACCGCGTTGCCCATTTCAGCAGCGATAGCGAACAGATTTTGGACTTTGCTATCACTTTGCTCGACAAGTTCGGTAATGCGCAATCTGGTTTCTTCTAACTCTTGTGTTGAATCAAGCTGTGTGCCGTAATTGAGAAGCTTGACCTGCTCTAATACATCTTGCGTCAACGCAGCATTATTTAACGAAAGCGGTAAAGCGTTCTCTGACAAATTATCAAATTGCTGCTTTACTTGATTTAGACCGTTAGTACTTAGCAAGCTAACGCCAATAAATGTGAGGATAATAGTTAGGAAAATGGCACTTAAAGCGTGCACGAGCGAAATGGAGCGTGTTCCCTTGTCTGGGGGTGTCATAATCAGTCCGTTGTCTTGATCAATTAAACTGTAACCAAATCGGTAACTCATTCGTACAAGTTAATGATTTGGTATAGAATTATCGGAAATACTAGAGAGCGTTAATGACGTTTTTATTACATTTAAATGTAAGCAGTGTGACAAATGAAAGTTGTTAAATTATTGATTTCATACAGTATGGTAGCTTTATTGGCAGCGTGTTCTAGCCAACCGCAGCGCGCGCAACACACTCAGCAAAGCTACAACACCCAAGAAAATGCCGCCTTTTTAGCAGAATATAAAAAGTGGCAAGGTGTGCCCTACCGACTCGGTGGAACTAATTATTCTGGCGTGGATTGCTCGGCTTTTGTGCAGGCGGTATATAAAGATGCTTATGCTTTGTCATTACCAAGAACCACAGCTCAACAAGTAAAAGTTGGCGATAAAGTCTCTTACAATAACGCACAAAGCGGTGATTTAGTCTTTTTTAAAACGGGAAGAAAGACTCGCCATGTCGGTATTTACTTGGGGGGAAACACCTTCATGCATGCGTCGACATCGAAAGGAGTGGTGCTATCGAGATTAGATAACCCTTACTGGGCTTCTACTTTTTGGCATTTTAGAAGTGTGCAATAACCTTTCTCTTATCACCATTATCGACAAGAGAAAGGTCAATATCATTTAATCGTACTTTGCGACAGCGGTATCAAATAAATTTTTAACCAACGCAATGTATTCATCTAGAAAAGCGATTTGCTCGTTCGTCGCTTTTTTATTCCAGACTCCCGCCAATACCTCTTCCAGATCTTGAATGACTAAGTCGACTTCTTTTAGCAACTTGAAGCGAACACTTGAGTGAAGCTCTGGGTTCTGCTCAAAGACCGCCATGATGTTAGATGCCACCATATCGGTTGATACATCCTCAATCGTTTCTTCGCCGGTATCCCCGACTTCTGAGGTGAACACACTTAAATTGAGTGCAAGGTGTTCGATGAGTGCTTGATAGCCGTCAGTATCTACAACCACGACTGCTCTCCTAGCAATTACTTAAATATGACAAGGCGTTAACCATAGCAAACCTAGGTCACGTTTGTAAGAACACAAGTGGAAATTCGGGTGGCATGTCAATGAATCTGTGCGCTGACAGTATGTTATGTAAGCAATATTGTTCTACACTAGCGATAGTGTTGGCAGGCGGGGGTAATCTATGTGGCAAGCAATTTCAGATCAGCTTTCGGAAACGCTCATGTTCGAGTTCAATATTACCGAGCGAATAAAAATGAGCGGCGGAGACATTAATCAGTGCTACATGATTAGTGACGGCGACCAACGCTACTTTGTTAAACTCAACGACAAAGACTTCATAGCGAAATTCGAAATCGAAGCCGACAACCTCACAGCGTTGCGTGAGACCAATACTGTGCACGTCCCTGAGTTGGTATTGATCGGCAAAACCAAAGAATCTGCATTCATCATCCTTAACTATATCCCCGTTAAGCCTCTTGATACCGGTCCGGCAAGCTACCAGTTTGGAGAAGAACTTGCCAAGCTCCACAAATGGGGCGAACAGAAAGAATTTGGATTCGACCAAGACAATTACATTGGTGCAACGCTCCAACCTAATCAATGGCATAAGAAATGGTCACGCTTTTTCTCAGAGCAGCGCATTGGTTGGCAACTGCAACTACTTAAAGAAAAACAAATCACCTTTACCGACATTGATGACTTCGTTGAGTTGGTCAACGAGCAACTCTCGGGACACAACCCAAAACCTTCTCTGTTACACGGTGATTTATGGTACGGAAATGCCGCCAATACGGCATTTGGTCCAATTTGCTATGATCCTGCTAGCTACTGGGGAGACAGAGAATGCGACCTAGCCATGACTGAATTGTTTGGTGGGTTTAGACAAGAGTTCTATGACGGGTATGAGAGTATTCTCGCGATAGAGCCAATGTACGAATACAGAAAGCACATTTACAACCTTTATCATGTTCTCAACCACTGTAACCTGTTTGGTGGTGAATACTTAGACCAAGCAGAAAAGCTTATCACCACCATCCAATCATCTTAACGGCTTTCCACGACACTCAATCGGCTTTGCTCAGCTTGAAGAATCTCCTCTAGTCTAGCAAAGCCGTTTTCATTGTTGCCTTCATCAGACAAACCACTAGGATTAAACCAGTTTGCTCTTAATCCAGCCCGCAATGCGGGTTCAATGTCCCTTTGATTTTGGTCACCCGTCATCACTAATCGCTCTGGTGAGACGTTTAGCATACTCGCTATAGTTGGGAAGAATTGGGCGTCATCTTTCGTCACACCCAGATTGCTATAACAAAAATATCCAGATAAATACTGAGCTAACCCAACACGCTCAAACGCTTTATGAATATCTCTTTCAGCCGAATCCTTTGCATTAGTAGCAACGTAAACCGGACAAAGAGCGGATAGACCTTTTAGTAAATTAGCCGCACCCTCAACCGCACGAACTTCAGTCCAATCGCACATTTTTCCTTGTTGCGAAGGGTCGTCAAACATCAAGGTATCACCCCAGTCGAAAAGATAAATATGGTTTTGCCGACGCCATTGCACTTCTAGTGACTTCCATTCCTCGCGTAGCACACCATACTTAACCGAATCGTAGTACTCTCCTCGGTAGTATCTAACTTTACGAAGGCGCGCCTCTTGTTGCATCCCCAGTTTTTCTGCGCAGCGCATCATACGAGGGTTTCCAGACCAGGTCGTTAACCCTACACGTGCAATGTCTAGCGTATTGAATAGATGGCTTACCCAGGACACTAACGCTTTCTTGCCGATACTTCTGCCCCACAAAGTAGAGTCATAGACTAATACACCGACTTCAAGCCACCGAGTTGCCTTATCTTCCCAATAATAACTGACGGTACCAATCGCTCGTCCCAAATACTCGATGACCAATGCATCTTGACCTTGTTTCAGTCGCGAAAAGTAGTTGTCCGCAAACTGCGCTTGGGTCGGCCTTTCATAACCAAAGTAAGGTCCGTTGAGTTGAGTCCAGTTTTCATCACCCGTCATAAGATCGTAGATTGCCGGTAGGTCTGCATCGATTGCTTGGCGAAGAATGACATCTTGAAAGCTTAACTTAATCATACCTTTCTTACCTCGCACTCATCGAGTGTCTGCCAAGAATCTGCACCATCAAAGTATCGAATATGCAAATTGGCCAAGTTGTCCGCAAGTCTGAAATTAATCGCTGTTCGCGAACTGTCGGCTTTGCCACTAGAGGAATAATGAGTAACGCATCCACAAATAGAGCAATGTTGGAAATCGATGTAACCATCTCCCCATCGATACGCTTTGGTCTCAATTTTTTTGATTGTCACTAACACATCTTCTGGCGAAAAGTACCCCCAAAGCGCTGCATAACGTCGACAGATAGAACAATTGCAGCTAGTGACGGACTCTGGCATAGATTCAAAAGAGAGTTGAACATTTCCGCAGTGACAACTTAGTGTGTGCTTTTCATGATGAATAGCTCTGTGCATGATGATTCCCCTATTTACCGCCTGATACATCAATAAAAGTGCCGGTGACGAAAGACGCATCATCGGAAAGGAGCCATACGATAGCTTGAGCGACTTCCTCTGCCTCACCACCTCGTCCTAATGGGATCTGAGCAGCAAGACGATTAACTCGCTCTGGTTCTCCACCATCGGCATGCATCTCTGTGTGAATCAGTCCTGGCCTTACTCCGTTTACACGGATATTGCGCGAAGCGAGTTCCAACGATAGCCCCTTGGTTATCGTATCCAAAGCACCTTTACTAGCCGCATAATCGACATACTCAAATGGCGAACCGGTAACTGCCGCACGTGAAGATACGTTAACGATGCTTCCACTATCTGAGCTCATGTATTTCACTGCCTCGCGACAGCAGATTAGCGCACCTGTCACGTTGGTCATCAAAATCTTGTTGATCCTCTCACTTGTCAGAGCCTCTAACGTGCACTGCTTGCTCAATATGCCGGCATTGTTGACCAGTCCATCTATCTCGCCATGCTTTTCATACACCTGACTAAACATGGCGACAACTTCATCTTCATTGGCGATATCAGCTTGATAACACCATGCTTGACCACCTTCTTTTCTAATAGACTCAACTGTCTCTTCTGCTCGGGTCTTATTCGCTAGGTAGTTCACGATTACGCGGTGTCCCTGCTCTGCCAATAGCTTTGCCGTCTCACTGCCAATCCCTCGGCTGCCGCCTGTAACAACAATTAAACGCCCCATAAGTACTCCTAAAATCCAATCAGTGAAATGGCAATTGCCAACATAATACAGCCGACAAGGGCTTCAAGGATCTTCCATGAAATCGGTTTATGAAAAATGGGTGTAAGTAGCCGAGCACCGTAGCCTAAAGAGAAGAAAAACACGAATGATGCCGTCACAGCGCCCAAACCAAAAGAAAGTTGCTCTGGCGCATATTGAGTCGATATCGATCCTAAAAGAACGACCGTATCGAGGTAAACATGAGGGTTAAGCCAAGTTAGCGCTAAGCAGATAAGCACGGTTTTCGTTAGGCTAGAGTTCGCCTCTCCTTCTGGATCAAGTTGATGTGAGCTGGAAATCGCCGACCGAAAACTCTGGAAGCTATAGACAAAAAGAAAAGCAGCACCCGCGTAACGGGCGACCTGTTCAACTTGAGGGTATTTTTCAATCACCACACCGAAGCCACTGACTCCAGCGGTAATCAAAGCGGCGTCAGATATTGCACAAACAGCACAAACAACAAAGACGTAATGACGTTTGAGCCCCTGCTTAAGGACAAATGCGTTTTGAGCCCCAATGGCGAGAATCAAAGAGAGACCAAGCGAAAAGCCGGTAAAAAAGACGGCGATATCCAAACTAACTCCAGTTTACATCCATATAACAAGCTAGTTTGTAACGTGTAATTAGTTGAATTTCAATCTAAACATCATTTTCATGGCGCACGGTAACGAAGACATCATCACTATCTAGAGTGACTTCGAACAAAATAGGACGGCAGCAAACATAACAATCTTCTATATACTCCTGACTATCGACCGTGCAATCGATAGAGGTCTCGAAAGCCTCTCCACAGTAAGGACAATTTACCCGCCACGCTCTGATTGCTTCCATGTTCAATCCCTTTTGCTTTTTTCATAAGTTTAGAATTGCTATAAGGCATTAACAAATGTTGCGTCGTATTCCACATACGGAGCTATAAAAAGCTCCTGTAGATACTCTAGACTGAAGGATCAGATTCAATTGTCGCGAAGTTATAGAGTTTTCGTCATAAACGTACTATTTGGGTCGAGCACATAATCAGCAAACGGCTCGCATTCAACGAAGCCATGACTCAAATAAAGAGCTCTTGCTGCGCTAAAATAGTCCTCTGTGCCAGTTTCTAGGCTTAAACGAGCGTAACCGTGCTGCTCAGCCTTCTTTTCCAAATGGGCTAACAACGACTTCGCAACACCCTTGCCCCTAGCTTGATGCGATGTACGCATTGATTTTATTTCAGCATGTTTGGCATCTAGTGCTTTAAGCGCAATACAGCCCAATAAGTCCTCGCCACGCCAAGCCGTCCAAAACTCAATATTTGACTGACGTAACGCCTCTATATCGAGAGCATGAACACTCTCTGCTGGGGATGTGGCATACATATCGTCCAAGTGCTCTTGAAGAAGAGCCTTAATCTGAGAACCCTTTAAGTCATCCTTGATAATATCCAATTCTTTTTCCTCGATTTAATTTGTTGAGTTTTTGGCAGACTCTATTGCACTTTTCCTCGCAGCGCTTTGGTTTGACTCTTGCGCTTCTTGTTATCCACCCGTCGTTTCTGAGATGCTCTTGTAGGCTTGGTCGCTCTGCGAGCTTTTTGAACGACGGTCGCAGAGAGTATGATCTGCTTGAGCCTCTCTAGGGCGTCTTCACGATTTTGCTCCTGAGTCCGAAACTGTTGAGCTTTTATGATGATGACGCCTTCTTTGGTGATTCTTGAATCAGTTAAAGCTAGGAGCCGCTCTTTGTAGAAATCGGGTAACGTGGAGCGCTTGATATCAAAACGCAAGTGAATAGCTGAGCTCGTCTTATTGACTTTCTGACCACCAGCTCCCATCGAGCGAATAGCGGTCAGTTCTATCTCCCAATCGGCGAGTGTTACTGTATTTGAGATCTTTAACATAGCTATCTAGAGCGAATAATCAAAGACGACAATGTCTTCTAGAATTGGACGAAACACTGCCTTTAATGCGTCATGCTCTGGATGCGGAAGGTAATTTTGGCGCCCGGCTTCGTCACGGAAGGTCATCAACACAGTATGTGTATAGTGTTTATTCTTACCTTCAGGGCTATCGTTTACGCCCCACTCTACAGCGTCTACTCCTTCCACTTTCGAAGGCATAGCCTCAAACAGTGCCTTTAGCTCACTGATGTTTTGTTCCGTTGCGGTTGGTTTAAACTGAATGAGGAGTATATGGCGTATCATGCTCATCACCTTCTGCGTGCTGTTGGCGCGTTAACTTATTGAATTTAAGTGATGGTACAGAATATATCGTCAAGACTCTAGCATGTTGAGACTAAGTTCAAACAAAATGAACAGGGAAAGATGCTCCTTGCCCTGTCCATTAAAATATTACGAGTTATCAGATGCGGCGTCTTTTACCATATGCAGATGCACATCTTGTTGTGGGAATGGGATCGAGATACCCTCGCGATCAAATCTGAGTTTGACCTCTTTGGTAATATCCCAATACACATCCCAATAGTCATCTGTTTTAACCCAAGGTCTGACGATAAAATCGACGGACGAGGTATTCAAGGTATGTACTTTAATATTGGGCTCTGGGGATTTCAGAACGGCTGGATGAGCATGGACGATCTCAGTTAAGACCTGCTCTGCTTTAAGTAAGTCATCGCCGTAGCCAATACCAAATATCATGTCTACGCGTCGAGTACGTTCGTGTGTGACATTCTTGATAACGTCACCCCAAATCTTGCTATTTGGAACGATGATAATCTGGTTGTCGAAGGTGCGAATAGTCGTGTTTACTAGACTCATATGGCTCACCTTGCCATCTACGCCACCCGCAAATACAAAATCCCCCACATCGAAAGGACGGTAGATGAGGAGCATCATACCAGCAGCAAAGTTAGACAACGTATCTTGTAGCGCGAAACCAATAATGACACCCGCAATACCGAAACCGGTTAGGATTGGCGCAAGATTCAAACCGATCTGCGACAGCCCCACCATGATGCCGATAACCCAAACAATGTTACCTGACATCGAAACAAAGAAGTTTTGCATCAGATGGGACAGTTTGAGGTTTTTATTGATTACCGCCTTCGAGACAACCTTTCGTACAAGCCTTACTATCGCTCGGGTTACGAACAAGATGAGTAGAAAAATAAGTACCTGGAACAGCTGCTGTGGAGCATTATCTGCGAGCCAATCAACAGCTTGGCTCCACCAATGGCTTATTAGTGAAAACATTACTTTGGCATCGAGAATATCTTGTGTAATGTTGCCAGTAATGGAGAACACCTGACGCTTATACTCAGACGTATCTAGTCCAACTTCATCACCCAACACAATAAGGTTTCTTAAGCTTTTTGTCTCAATGCTCAGGCGCTGTTTAAGAATCAGCTGGCTCGTTTGCAGCCCTGCTTTATCACCTTCTGGGGCCGACGCTATTTGCGTGCTTATTGCACTTGCTTGCTGTCCAAAATACTCAATAGACGCTGACGTTAAACGAAGGTTTTTACCAATAAGGACTTCAAACTCCGCTTCTGCTTCCTTGTCTTGTACATCCAGCTTTTCGAGCCATACTAGGTTTTGCCAGCTAGCGTCATAGGCTGAGTTCAAGTATTCCTGTAGCTCACTATAAGTGTTGAGAATAGACAACTTGCTCTCGTCTTTAGCCGCGTTAAACTGCTCTGTCACCTCTTCAATCTTCTTCTCGAGGTAAACTTTTGCTCCCGTCGTATATTTCTGTTGGACTCGAACCTGTTCGATCAGCATGTTTTTCGGCAATGAATCAGCGTCAATAGCATTACCAATCACTTCCCGAAGTTCATTGTTTTTGTTGAATAAGCGAAACTGAATCGCGTCTTTTTGATCACCACTCGTCACTTTCAAAGATTCGGATAAATCACGAATTTCGCCATTCACACGTGCCAACGCAGCTTCCGCTTTAGAGGTTGCAGGCGATGCTGTTTGAGCAGGTTCACTTTCTGCATGTAACAACCCGCTAAAACAAGTCAATGACAGTGATAAAAGTAGCGCAGCCCATATACGTCGGGATGGAAAAGAAGAAGGAACACTCATTCAAAACTCCTTGAAGGTGCTAGGTTTTTTATTAGTTACCTAATAATAGAACACTATTGCTCACTGCCTACCATCTCTAAATTGAGATTGTCTATATGATCACCGTCTACAACCAATAGCAAGTCTTTAAAAATCTAACCATCGTCTATGCTTAAGAAGATTCTCACTTCAAAGGAGTTACACATGGGCATTATCTCATGGATTATTCTAGGACTGATTGCAGGCGCCTTAGCAAAATGGTTAATGCCGGGGAATGATGGTGGTGGCTGGATTGCAACTATGCTTCTCGGAATTGCCGGCGCTTTTGTTGGTGGTTTTATTGGTGGATTTTTGGGATTTGGTGGGGCAAGCGGCATAAATATCGGCAGTATTATTACTGCGACGCTCGGTGCCTTTATCTTACTGTTTGTCTACAACCGATTCTTAAAAAATTAAATATTGACAGAGCGCAGTACGGTTCTAAATCTTTCCTGCGCTCTTTATCTGCGGCTTCAAGAGGCTAGATATCTAAATTGGCAGACGAGTTAAACGAATACATCTTCACTTCCTGACGCACCTCCCACCCCATAGACTTATAAAACATCTGAGCCTGTTCATTCTCAGTATTCACGAATAGATGGGTTTTACTGATCCCAATGTGGGCGAAGGCGTTGGTTACTTTTTCAACCAAGGATTTTCCGATGCGTTTGCCACGATAATCTGCCCCAACCGCAAGATGCTGAAGGTATCCACGCCGACCATCAGTACCCGCAAGCACTGCACCTACAATCTTGCCATGGACAATGGCGACAAAACTCATGTTCGGGTTTTTATCGAGGTACGAGGTGACGTTTTCTCGACTATCAGCCTCACGAATCAACATATGTTCAGTCTCTTGCCACAATGCCAAAACAGCATCATAGTCGGCGACCTGCATTTCACGATACGACACGTTCACTTGAGTAACTCCTTTTTACCTCAACGACTTCAACGGTGTAATTTACATACCACTTATCTTTACCTAGGAGCTGAGCCTTTTTATGTAAAGGGTCATCGCGCCATCGCGCGATATCTTGCTCACTAACCCAGTAAGATATGGCTAACTCTTGATTGCCTTCACAACTGCTGACAAAGTCTATACATCCGTATTTTGACATGGCGAGATCACGCAGTTGATTGGCGTAGAAAGAATACTCCTTATCTAGAGTTCGAATAGTAGCTTTAAAGATGACGGCAAACAAATCTGGCTCCTTGCTCTGTTTGTCGGTATTGGACGGGATTCAATATTGAGCTGTATCAGGTGCAGTCGTACCTAGATTCCATGTCTGATACCACTTTCATGAGAAGATCCTCTAGTGCTGAACGATCAATTTTTTCCAAATTCGTGATGTAAAGGCATGACTTAGCGGTTTTTACTTTGCCCAACGCGGCTAACTCTTTCTGAAATTTTTCAAAGCCTTGCATTACGTAAATAGTCGTGTTGCTCTTTCTAGGAGAGAAACCCGTCATCAACCAAGAATACGTTCCACGCGTGTTAGTGTATCGGTATTCTCCAAATCCGATAATACTCTCTCCCCACATAACTGGCTTACGACCCGTAATTTGAGTGAACATTGTGAGTAATGTCTCAGCATCCTCACGGCGCTGCTTATGTTCTACGCTTTCGATAAATTCGACAGGGCTTGCGTCTGATGGTCGTGTTTTTAGAGATGACATGGCTTTCCCCTATTTTGGTTATCTCGTTATAGCTTAAACCCTTTTGCCTCTATAACTGAAAGCTTCTTACCAAGATGGCTACTTTCCATAGCAAGCTCAATCAATCGAATAACTTGCAGCGCTTCTTCTGGTTTTACGGGAGGTTCAAGGCCATCCTGAATCGACGTAGCGAGTTGCTTAAAGTAGTCCTGATAAGCCCCAAGTTCAGTTTTTACCGCCTCTGAACCGACCTCTTGGTACAACGTGCCGTAGCTCTCCTGTGTCTCTTCTGACCAATTTAGCCTATTGGGAAGCACGCCAGAGATTAGCCGCGCTTCTTGAGGATCAAAGCCACACTTCTCATAATTTCCTAGCGTTCCTTTGACGGTGAAACGCCGATTAGGTCCAGCATCAAACATATCACCATGCAAAATCGCCAGACGCTCTGGATAATGTAGAATCACATGAAAATAATCGACATTAGTCGAGTTTTCACGTCGCATTTTGCACTCAGCGCTGACATAGTCCGGGACACCAAACAGCTCCACAGCTTGGTCAATAAGATGGGAACCGAGATCGAATAAGATCCCACCACCATCCGTCGTTTGTTCGCGCCAGCGTTGACGGACTTGAGGTCGGAAACGGTCATAGTGGGATTCAAAGTGTTTGATATCCCCGAGCTTCTCTTCTTCAATCAACTTTTTGACCGTAAGAAAGTCACCATCCCAACGTCGGTTGTGATAGATGCTCAAAACTCGATTGTGCTTTTTCGCCATTTCAATTAACGCTTCTCCGTCTTCAATACGGGTCACAAACGGTTTCTCTATCACCACATGTTTACCACTTTCTAGCGCTAGCTTCGCCAATTCAAAATGAACATGGTTTGGGGCGGTAATGATGACTAACTCTGCATCCGTATCCTCGATCATTGAGGTTGCGCTGGTGTAGTGTTTAACATCTGGCAACCTAGCATTGACCTCACCCGCTTTACTGGTGCTGATAGCGGTCAGTTCAAACTCAGGTAAGGTGGTGATAAATGGGATCTGGAAAGTTTTGGCGGAAAATCCATATCCGATGATGGCTGTTTTAATTCTCTTCTGTGTCATTGAACACTCTCTTTATTGATTAGTGACTACGGCATCATCAGCATTTCACTTAAGCGAAACCCTTCACTTTTCGCTTAACGTAACTTAAAAAATGCAAATTAACTTACGAAACCGCACAAACACGAATTATATTGCACATAAACTTACGTAATTTCAAGTTTAATCACGAACAAAGTGCTACATCGGACTTTTAACAACGAGTTAGCAAACCAAGATAAGTGGTTTTACGCACATATAAGTATTTATTGATATTCACTTACGCTACAATGACAAGCAGATGCAGCAAAGGATCAAACAATGACTCAAGAAGAACGATTGATAGCGATCGAAGAGCAGATAAAAAACCACGGAAAAGTCACCATCGAAGAGATATGCCAAGCCTATGAAATCTCTTACGATTCAGCTCGGCGAGATTTGGTTAAACTATCAGAGCGACCGGGAATATTGAGAATTAGAGGTGGTGCAATCTTAGATGAGAAAACCGTTAGTCTCTCATTTCATCAAAGGTCTGGTACAGATCCAATCAAGCTGCAGCTTGCCAAGTTTGCCGCTTCCCTAGTAGAAGAGAACGATATTGTTTTCCTCGACGCCGGTACGACGTGCACGGCGCTCGCTCAAAACCTCTCAGTCAAATCAACGGTCATTACCAACTCAATTGAGAGCTTGAGTGCCTTAAGTCATAAGCCCAACGTTCGAAAAAGTGTGCTTGGTGGCGCATTCGATGACTTTTCACACGCCATTCTGGGCGATATGACTATTGAGCAGATAAAAAAATATCAGGCAAGCAAGGCGTTTATAGGGATTGGTGCGATATCAGAATCTGGCATCACTACTGATTTAGAGACCGATGCCAACCTGAAACTGGCGATGGCAAATCAGTCTAAGCAAGTGATATGTGTGGTGGACAGTACTAAGTTCAACACGCAACTGATGTATCAATCTTGTACATGGGCAGATATTGATATCGTTGTCACGAATCAGCGACCACCAGAGAACATCGTAAAGCAGATCGAGCTTCATGGTGTGGAGTTAATTGAGGTCTTTTTTGAGTAAGTAATGACAGACTTTTCCTACATATGATTACTATTTGGTACAAGACGTTACAAAAATAACGCTCACATAATAACCATAAATGCAATCTTAGTTTTCATAATGCTGACAAATGCATCATTTACCCCTGACTCTGTGCAGGGTTTTTTTGTGTGTAATTCGCTCGTCCTCAAGGGGGATTAACACGACATTATTGACACATTTGATTTGTGCCCAGCCCAAGGGTTTTGCAGGGATGCATCTCTACAAATAGTATTTACAAGGCTAAGAAATGAAGAAGAGTTTACTCGTAATACCAATGACTGTACTTGCTAGCGCAAACGTTTTCGCAGATGAAGGCGCAAGTGGGGTAATGGAAGTTTACATTGATCAGGATTCAAACGCAGGTATCTACGGTGCAGTTGACATTGTTGAAGATGTGTATGCCGAAGTCGAGGTCGCTGAAAATGGCTATGGTTACATTGGCGCAGGCTACATGCTCACTCAAGACACAGGTCTGGCTGCTGGCTATGCCAAAGATGATTTTTCTGAAGAAGCACGTATCAAGACCTTCACTGGTCACAGCTTTGGTAACCTCTACCTACGCGGCGCGCTAGAGTACCGTCACGGTTTTGATGACTTCGTCGCGGGTGGTTCTGTTACGGGTGATGGTGTTGGTTCTAATAGCGATGTTATCTTGCCTAACCCGAGTCCAACCCCACCTCCAGAGTTCTTTTCAAACGATAGTGTGATCTTACCAAATTTTGAACCACACAACGGCTATACGGTCAATGTTCATCACGACAAGAGTCAAATTGTTAAGTTTACCGTTGGTGCTGATTACAATCTTGCAGACCAAGTTAAGCTTTCATACGACTACGATTACTTTAGCCAACTTGGCGACTACTACGGTGCCGAAGACGCTCAGTCTCATACATTTAAAGCTGTGTACACCGGTAGTGACATATTCCAGCCTTACGTGAAGCATGCCGTAGACCAAGACTTCAACAACGGTTTCACTACGTTAGGTATCGCGATTCCATTCTAAGCCAATGGATCTCTATAAGTTTGAGAGGGTTTACCGCCCTCTCATCAAAATGCTTCACACGTCTATTAGGAGAGACAATGACAATATCATACGCCGTTCAATCACAGCGAAGGCGTCCAACATGAATTCGATCATGAGCGCTCTATACGAGCAAATTAAGGTATTGCGAGAGACCAATTCTCCCTATAACTTGATCCGAGCCAGTGAGCTCACCGATATGGTAAAGAGGCTGCGAAGCGGCAAGTATTGCGTTTACCAACTTCAAGAAAGCTTAAGGACAGGAAAACAAACAATACATATATCAAGTTTGAGTCGAGACAGTGTTCGAGCGCAATATCATCATGAGTTAGACGCTGCGAAAGAAGAGATAAAAAAGCTAAATAAAACAACCGATAAGGAGTACTGGATTTACGATTGGGGAGCTCACGAAAAGTTCGAAGTTTACGAAATTGTCCCAACAGGTGGGGACATCCTAATCAGAACCGTAGAGCTAGTAGAACGCCCTTTAAATTAAACTTAAAAACGCTTTAAAGGCTAGTCGCTATTAACATCACATAACTATTTCAAGACTAGCACGACAGTCCCGTTCCAAAGAATCCATTAGCAGTGGTTTCTTCTCACAAAGACCCGCAACGTCATTCAACGCTGCAGGTAGATTCTTCGCACTTTCACTCTGAGCTATCGCTCACCCAACACTTCAAACTCATCGTAAGTTAAACGAGATAACCCATCTTCTTGTATCTCCCACAACTCTTTGTGTACCACACCGAACGCTTTATTCATGGTCCAATCGGCACTCAAGATGTAGCCAGTGTCATTCTCTTTTACCCACTTCACATTGGTGTAGTCAACATCGGCAAAACCCTGATCCATGATGCCTTGCCAAAATGCTTCAATCGCCTCACGTCCTTCAAAGGTACCAAATGGTTTGGCGACCATTACCGCATCCTCAGCGTATCGTGCTGCACAGCCTACTGCGTCTTGGCTATTGAACGCCGATTGCCAACCTGAAATACCTGCTTTTGACTGTTCTAAAACGGATTCACTCATCATTTTTTCCTACTGTTCCCGCTGTTGATAAGCCAATATTAGGCGTACAATTAACAAAGAAAAACAAAGTAATCAGAAATAACTATTCTGTAAAACAGAACAATAATGAATGGGTTAACGAAGGTACTTATGAATAAGCTACGTTTGATGTCGGTATTTGTTCAGGTAGTCGAAAGCGGTTCTATTTCCAAAGCAGCAGATAAACTGGATGTCTCCAAATCAGTGGTCAGTACTGCCCTCAAGCAGCTTGAGCAAGAGCTCTATACCACATTACTTAAACGCACGACCAGAAAACAGACCCTCACCTCCGCAGGCGAGCGCTTTTATGCAAAGTGTGCCCAGATGAGTGCAATCGCCGAAAGTGCTTGGTTAGAAGCGTCCTCTTCTCTTGAAGCGCCCAAAGGTAGGCTGACCGTTACCGCGCCCCACGCACTAATGAAATCGATTGTCTTGCCAAGCCTCACTGCCAAATTCAAAGATCATCCACAAGTAAGCTTAAACTTGATTGCTGACGACAAGCATGTCGATATTATTCAAGACGATGTCGACCTTGCCATTCGCATTGGAAGCTCAAAAAATTCCAATTTGAAACAACGTAAACTTGGAGAGTTCGTCGATCTGCTTTGTAGCACTGAGACCAAAAACATCAATGTTCTATCGACACCATACATCGCGCAACATTGGGAGTCTGAACCAATAACGCATGAGTTAGAAGTCAATGGTCAAAGTGAGACTATCCACTTCCCTATCTCACATAGAGCCAGTACGGTTTTTGATGTAGTTAGTTTGATAGAAACAGGGTTAGGTATTGGATTGGTTCCCGACTTTATTCTTAATAAACACAAGAGCCTAAGCGCTATCTCAGACGCGCGACCAACTAAAGTGAATCCGATTTATGTACTGCATCCGTATCAAGCGCATGTGCCGCTGGTTGTTACGTTAGCCATAGAGGCTATTGAAAAGATGATTAGTGAGCGATTGACTAGCAGCTGATTGGAGCCAACTAACGTGCATCCCAATAGCACAACCCTTGAGTATTATTATCGATAAATTTTTCTTCCAAGAAATCGATAACAACGCGAACCTTTGCAGCCAGGTTATCTGTATCTAGATAAAGCGCACTAATCACTTGAGGCTCGGCACTGGTGGATACTTTGTAATCTTCCATAATAGCTACCAAGCTGCCATCCGCAAGGTGCTCACCTATCAGCCAAGATGGAAAAACGACAATTCCGCTACCGCCTATCGCGGCTGAGACTAAACTCTCAGCGTTGTTGCTATAGAGGGTTCCTGAAACCTCAAAGGGCTCCAGCTTGTCGGTACCAACGAACCAACGCTGCAAACCCGATGTGCCCCGAAACACGAGGCAGTTGTGCTGCTTGAGATCGTCTGGTGTCTGAGGTGAACCCATCAATTTGATATATTTAGGACTTGCAGCCATGACATAGCGTTGGTCAGCAAATCGCTTCATCCTTAGTGACGAGTCTTGTGGAACCCCAATTCTAATAAGAAGGTCAATTGCTTCCGCCGCTGGATCAATGAAGGCGTCCGTTTGCTGAATTTCGACTTTGAGTAGAGGATACCGTTCGAGCAGTTCTGAAAGGTATGGAGCAATATGAAGGCGACCGAAAGCGACTGGTGCGCTTATCTTTATCGTTCCTCGGGGCGTATCGGCTCTTTGTTCTATTTGCTCAACGACTCTCTCGTACTGGTGGATCATTTCTCCACAGTATTTACTAAATGCCACACCTTCATCGGTCAAAGAAATGGAACGAGTATGGCGATGAAGCAGCTTACTGCCGACCTTTTCTTCAAGCTGTGCCATTTTCCTAGAGACAGACGACGGCGTCATATCATGAGCACGGGCGACGGCTGAGAAATTGCCGAGCTCAGTAGTCATCAAAAACAGTTTGATTTCCAGCAAGGTGACATCGTAATTCACTAAAACTCTCCTATGTTTAGTCCCTAAGCGTAACCCTTAAAAATGAAAAAGGACAAGCTCTCTGTTGGCTTGTCCTCTCTTTTTAGTATTCTGGCAATTATGAGTTCATTGCACCAAGAATGTTCTCTGTAACAATAAACTGAGCATCTTTAGCGAACGAGTTGAACTGCTCGACAATCGCTTTCATTTCCCCAGTTTGAACATCTTCTAAGAATGCCTCTTCTGAGCTCACCTCAATTACCTCAAAGTAATCCCATGGTGAAGCGTTTTGCGTCCCAAACATGTTCAGCCCTTTGTATACGTTAAATGACGATACGCTGTTTAGTCGATTTACTGTCGGAAGATCGGCTTCCTTAGCCCACTTAAGATACGTGGTTTCATCTACATCATTTTTAAGATTAAAAAATACGATTAGCGTTTTAGCTGACATTCGAGAGTTCCTGTTTCAGTTCATTTTCAATAACGGGTGTTTTTTGTCGATTGGCGAAATAGATACACACCAATGCGCCCGCGATACATAACATGGCAGCCAAGCGCCAGTAGTTTAATTCTATTTGTGCGTTGCCGAGCCAGCCTTGAGTATCAATGACTAGGCTCATAATCATCTGACCTAAGATGGTTGAAATGCTGGCCATCGCGACACCGACTCTAGGCACTGCAGCCACCATAACGACCATATAAACGATGCCAAACAGTGCACCAGTAAGTTGCCACTTAGGTACAGACAGCAATGTCACGTCGTAGCTTGGTTCAAAGAAAAAGATCAATAAGCCCGTGATAACCGTGCCCATCGCAAACGTCAGCAGTGAGCTTTCAATAACGCCTACTTTAGCGCCAAGCTTTCCATTAATCGCGGCTTGAGCGCTCAGTGCCATACCAGAAGTGATGGCAAGTATTACGATTGCAAACATCATTGCGCTCCTAAGTAAACAAAACAAAGTGCTAAACCGACCAAGACCAAAGCGACAAGTCGTAGCAGATTCGTCGCCTGTTTTTTCACTCCAAACCATCCAAAATAGTCAATGGCGAAGCTCTTGGTTATTTGCCCAAGTAAGACACAAATCATGGTCATCGCAACACCAAGCAATGGCGTCGCGAGTGTCAGCACTACCACATAAATTGGCCCTAGTAGGCCTCCAACAAGCTGCCACTTTGGAATAGATTTCCAATCGGTAAACTTCCCATTCGGAGTGAAGAAGCGAATAAGCCAAAGCAGTGCAGTCCCCACCCCAAAGATGCTCAGTGTTGCCCATAAGTGCCCCACTTCCTCTCCAAGGGGTCCCAAAAGACCCGCCTCGAAAGAGAGTCCCATACCAGCCAGCACAATCAGTGCGATAAAAATAATATTCATCGTGGGTCAAACAACACAACTGAGCTATCACGTTGGTAGGCTTTACCATTCGGGTAAGACACTAATTCAAGTTGCATTCCCCACGGAGCCATAACGTAGACCCAAGACTCGCCAGCGGTTGGACCGTCGGTCATCACACTTGGCTCGCCAAGAACTTCAATTCCCTGTTCTCTTAGGTATTGAACTGCCGTGTCCATATCATCGACATAAAAAGCAAGATGATGCCCACCAATATCGGCGTTGTTTGGCGATGTTTTACGGCGAGTGACCGAATCTGAGTATTCAAAAATCTCTAGGTTGATGCCTTTAGCGCTCATCACCGCAATCTTGGTGATCTCTGCTCGAGGATCCACATTTAGATGCTCAGCCATCCAGTTGTCGTCAGACGCAAAAGGGCCAAACTGGTACGCTAGCTCGAAGTCAAAGTGCTGCTTAAAGAAAGCGATAGCTTGTTCTAAGTTCGGCACAGTGAAACCGATATGATCCGGTTTTTTAAGCCCTGGAATAGCCATTAGATATCACCTCTTTCATGACGAAGTTTGTTAAGTGCACCCATAGTGGTCGCACCTTTATTAAAGCCAGTGTAAGCCGATGCGAAGATAATCAACTCTTCGAGTTCTTCATAAGTCGCACCTTGCTTCAATGCCATATCAACATGCGCACCAAATGGGTTACCTTCCCCAGTGACGTTTAGCGCCATTTGATCAATAGCAATACTGATTAGCGCTTTAGTTTTTTGGTCGATTAGAGGCATTCCCCAACCTTCCCCAGCAACACGAACGGTCATATCACCCCATACCGGGTTGATAGATTTAAGACCTTCAATCAATGCTTGGTCATCAAGCACAGCATTTTTATATTTGTTCGTCATAACGACACTCTCTTTCAAAACTGTTGGACCACTTAGCTGAGTCATGTCAGCGGATGAGAGGAATTATAGAGAGGTGGGCATTTGGAAAAACTAGCGGATGAGAACAACACTTGTGCAGAATTTGCATAGATAAAAAAGGCACTCATTTGAGTGCCTTTGGAAAAACTAAAACTTCGCCATATACGACTTATCAAGCGGCATTCTGAAATCCTTACCCATCATGTCGTAAACGTTGAATTGAACCGTATTCCAGTTTTCATCGAAGTTGTACTCGAATACTGTGTCACCGGTTTCAAGACTCTGCGTGATGGTGTATTCCGTAGCGTAGCCTGACATACCGTGACCAAAGTCTTTGTATGGCGCATCTACTGGCACTCGGAATGGAACGGTTGACAACTTCATCATGCCATTGGTAACACTTGTCGGTTGCTCTAGGTGACTCATAAAGTAGTTTGCGTGTAGGAAACGACTGTGAGAGTTACCGTTGCCGATTGAACCATAATCGGTATCACGCGTTGCGTCTTTAAAGCGGGGTTCCACTTCTTTAAGTTGCTCCAACTGAATCTTCATCGATGGATCGTTAGTCATGACCATAGCATCGTCACCTCGATAGGAATTGATACCGTCTTCATCCATCTCGATGACAAGACGGTCACCACTCTTATCGGTTACCGACCAGTGCAGTTTCATTTCAACTGGCATACCTTCCATATCAATCGATGCAAACTCAATGTTTGGCAACGCTTTCACTATTTCATCAACTGATGCGTAGCTGGCCAGTAAGTACTCTGCTACCGTAAACTGAGTCACCTCAGAGCCTTTTGTTGCTTTCTTCATTGTCATGTCAGGGTAGAACAGTGCGTTTACCTGCAAACCTTCGCTATTGACGCCATCCGCGACTAGTTCGCCGTAAGCAAGCACGGCAACCATGTCATACTTAACCGTATATTTGTCACCCAAGCCGTTGCCTTGGATGGCTCGGATGTCACCTTTGTTGATATTTCCCAAGACAGGTTTGGTCGATTCCATCCAATCCATTGTTCTTGAGGTAAAGGTGCCAAGCTCAGTATTCCAAGCTACTGATGTACATGCGTCAGCGATGCCCGAAGCCATAGTGCCAGTAAGAAGTGCGATAGTTATTGCTTTTAATTTCATGGTAACTCCAAATCACGTTAAGGAACGATATGGAGTGTAAAATGGTAATGAGAAATCAATAACTCTGCAGGAGAGGACTGAGCCCTCACCTAAGCTTTAATCGAAAACACTTTTGAGTAAAACTCGATAAGTAACAATGACATAAATAGTATCACGATCATATTGAGCGGTCCCTGTATGTTGAATGAAGGGACTAACTCAACCGCACTAGCAGGTATGTTCACAAGGATGTTCCCCGCGAGCGATTTAAGTGGGCTCATTTTAAGGATGTCGCACAATTGCCAAAACAACACAGCGTTGCAAAAATAGAGCGCCAAAATCTGCCACGCTTCTGTAAGCGCAGGCATGATAAAGGTGTACTGCAGCAATAAAAACGCTGCAACGATAGTATAAAACAGCATGATGTATTTCACTGCCTTGCCTGGAATCGCCAATATGTTCGCAGCCAAGACACCTGCCAATGTTGGGAAAAGCACGCCGTTAGGCACTGGCATGTAAATCCACAAAGCGAAAGCAGTGACAGTCACACAAGCTGCAATGTTGGCAAAAAATATCCTTTTTTCCTTGGGTAGAGACATTAGCGGCAATCTAGACAAACTTCGTTTATTGATGTGATGCAGCGGAACATCGCCTTCACTTTCAAGAAAATCTCGGACTTTTTCGATCAGTTCATCGAGAACTTGCAGATCGAGTTCAGATACATTCGTCATCTCTCCTGAACTCGCTTGATCGACGATCTTACTTGCGTTGTCGACAACCGTACTCAGTTCCACCAGCCTCTCTCGATGACGGGATAAAAAGTCACTATCTTCTACCGGAAGAGAAAGCAGTTCCTTTAATCCATTAGAGGTCTTCTTCACACTTGCAGCTAGCTTGCTGATTGCTTCAAAGTCGGGTTTATCAGCTTTAAGCAAGGTTGAAAGCGTTTGGAGTTCAGCCAACCCAGTTTGGGCTCGTTTGATGTAAGCCTCATCCGTTGACGTTGGCCAAACCAATCGATACACCAATGAGAAGACCACTACACCGAGTACCGTATCCTGCATTCTCAATATCGCAGTATTGATTACCGAGGCACTGTCCGCCGAAACGGAGCTAGAAATGATTAAGCAGACAGTAATCGCAATATTGAACATATAGCCCAATGAACGGTGGGACTGATAATACACACAGACCCACAAGAAAGCGGTGAGTGACGCGATAAACATCACTCGATCTTGTGCAGACAGCCCAATTATCAGAAACGCAACAACAGTGCCTATCACCGTGCCATAAAGACGATTGCGGCTTTTTTGCGCCCAATAGCCATATATCTCTAAGGTTGCGAGTACAGTTACCGTAAGCATCGACCACGATGTTTTTGACCACCCTAACGACATAGAACAAAACATCGCGAGAATTAACGCGAGCCCGTACTTAATGGCCGCTTTCATAGACGGATTTAACATAGCTCACCTCAATCAGACAAGATCTGCACAGAAGCTGTGGTTCCGACACGCAGCTGAAGGTCATCTGGAACACGATCAAGCTTTACTTTCACTGGTAAACGCTGTGCTAACCTAATCCATTGAAAGTTAGGGTTCACGTTTGGTAGAAGTGCATTCCCCGTGCTTCCATTCACTTTTGAGATGCCGTAGCCAATGCTTTCTATCTTGCCTTCTAAGACCTGTTTGCTATCGGACAGCAAGGTCACACGCGCATTTTGGTCTAACTTCACATCGCTTAAGTCTGTTTCTTTGAAGAAACCCTCGATCCAAAAGCTGTTCTCATCTATCAATGCGACGACAGGCGCGTTAGCAACGACCTGAGAGCCTACTCGATAATTAAGGTTGGTAATGTATCCATCAACTGGGGCTTTAACCTCGGTGTATTCAAGTAACAGCGCTGCCTCTTGGGTGTTCGCTTTCGCGGCGGCCACATTGGCCTCTGCGGTTTCTACTGCACTCTCATAGTTGTTCAATGCCAATGTCGACACCGAGCCTTGTACTTTATGTTCTAGCGCTTCCGCTCGATGCTGCTCATTTTGTGCTTTTCGAAGCAGTGCTTTTGCCTGTTGCTCAGCCGCTTTCGCACTCGCTAACCCTGCCTTGTATTGGCTGTCATCAACTTTAAACAAGACATCGCCCGCTTTGACCTCTTGGTTGTCAGTCACATGGAAGGCAACAACCTGCCCAGTCACACGTGGTGTGACCTGAACAATGTGTGCACGCACCTGTCCATCACGTGTCCATGGGTTCTGAACGTTATGTGTGTAGTACGCGTAAGCGCCAGCTCCTGCTGCTATCGCAAGAATCGCCGTAGTCATGGTTTTGTGAAACATAAGTCACCTCATACAAAAGGAATGAGCAGACCAATGATCAGGCTCATTAAAATAAATAAACTGATATCTGCGATGGCTGGGTAAGCTAAGTGTTTATAAACGTGAAACTTAGCGAACATCGCAGTGACAAAATGCGTAGCTATATAGGAGAGCGAAATCACCAATAGAAAGGGTGGAATGTAAATTTCGCCAATGGTTATTTCATGTGGCATATCGAATCCTCGTCAAGTGAGAATGCATTACACATCACTAAAGAAAACACGCACACTCTGCAGCAGAGGATTAAAGCCTCACCTTTTGATAGGAACTGAATATAGGACGTCTGAATTGCATAGACACGGAATGACGGAAGGATATTAAGTGAAGAAGCTATGAAGGTGTCGGTCAGATTTATCGCTCAAGGTGACATCTTGAGAGACTCGACTATTGCCGGAACTAGAGTTTATCTAGAAGCAACCACTGTTGCTCCTTAGACTTAAAGCGTTTTTTGCCAGTATCCAACATCTAGCCAGCGGTCAAACTTGAAGCCAATTTGTTTGAAGTGCCCTACTTGCTCCATGCCCATTTTATGGTGGAACCTGGTGCTCTGATCGTTAGGTAGTGTAATGACACTCATGACGCTCTTGATGCCATCGTCACGTAATCGGCTAAACAATTGCTCGTAGAGCCCACTACCCACGCCTTTTATCGGACACTCAGGTGAAAGATAAACAGAGGACTCCGCCGTAAACCGATAAGCACTTCTCGCGTTCCATTGCTTGGCATAACAATACCCGATCACTTGTCCTTGGTGCTCATACACAAGCCAAGGCATCTGTGAGTCAATTAGCGTCTCAATACGTTCAGCCATTTGCTGCGCTGACACAATTTCTTCTTCAAACGTGCACGTTGAATGGACTATGTAGTGGTTATAAATCGTTGCGATAGCATCCGCATCCGCTGCGGTGACATTACGAATCAAAGGGCACTCCTTGTGACATTAGCCGCGGTGAAAGATGTGGTCATCATAGGTTTGACCACCAATTTGATAGGCGTCTTTATCAACCTTGGTCAGCACAAAGCCGCATTTCTCTAACACACGCTCTGAGCCTCTATTTCCGTTTGTCACAATCGCGGAAAACTTGTTGAGATCGAGATCGCGCTCCGCCCATTTTATTAAGGCTTCTAGCGACTCCGTACCGATTCCACGGCCATGAAATTCAGGCAGAAGCAAATAACCCACTTCTGCACAACCATCACAGACTTTAAAGCCGGTCACTCCAACGGTCTCACGAGTTTGCTTTAGTGAGATAACCAAACAGAGCCATTGTTCTGACCCTTTGCTCCATGTCGGTAGACGCTCATCAAATCGCGCTTGTATCTCTTCATCACTAGGTTTATCGAAACAAAGCTCAATAACCTTGGGCTCCGTCTGTAAGCACTTGAACAAGTCAAAATCAGCTTGGGTGATTTGCGCCATAGAAAGACGTTCAGTTTGGACAGCAATACTTTTCATTTAGCTTGGATACACCTTTTTAAAACGCTCTAACACCAAATCACTTTCGGGAGTAAATACCACGCCGATCTCGTTAGCATACCATTCAAAAAACTTAATGTGAGCCTCTTTCCACCCAGCGTATGTGCGATCGCCTTCGCCCTCTGCATAGGCGAACTCTTCGCTCACTTGATTGAACGGACATACTTCGACAGATGCTAATTGAATCACACATACCGGATTCTGCTGCCAATCTAAGACAAGCGAATAGCTGCCTACTTGAGGTAATGGCTCGTCTTCGACATCCCAACCTGCTTTTAGTCCACATGATGCGGTTTTGATCCCTTCATTGATCAGTCTGGCGCACTCGTTGGCGTTGTATTCATCGGCGCAGTAGTGCTCAGCAATGACGTTGTCGATATCGACACTTTCAGGGTTCGGCAGAGTATCGAGAAACTGTTGGAAAAACTCTCGTTGAATAGGTGTCATATTATAGTTCCTTGACCATGACTATCACCTCACAGCCTTTATTATTAGTTTGATGAAGCTTTTTCCATCCGAGTTTCGCGTACAATCCGCCGGATAGATCTTCTGTTTGTAGATAAAGCTTCTCAACCCCAAGGGCTTTGGCTTTTTCGATCACGCTATTGACCATGACTTTCGCAACGCCTTGGCCTCGATAATCGGAGTCCACGTACACACCGCCAAGCCAATTCTCATAGTCAACGTAACTGGGTATTTCATGTTTACGAATATGCGCAGTCGCAATCAGTCGCTCGTCATCACAAATAACTAAATGCGCTGGAATGGAGCCGTCTTGTAAAAAGGTCTCAAGCTTCTGGGTATAGCTTTCCAACGTGTTATTCGGATCTCGCGTGCCCCAAGCCTTAAAATACCAATCGATCACTGTCAGCTTGTGCTGAGGCGCATCAGTCAATAATACGCTACGCCATTCTTTGTTATTTGTGCGGTTTAAACTAGACATAGGATTCAATTCCCTTTTTCTGCATTAGGAACTCCGGCTTTTGAATCGATTGGAATCCAAATTGTTGGTAAAGAGAGTGCGCATCGACTGTACCAAGCATGGTTCTTCTCAATCCCTGCAGATCAGGGTGTTCTTCAATAGCGCTTAATATCAATTTAGCGATACCCTGCCCTTGCTTATCATCGACAACAAAGACATCACTTAGATAAGCAAACGTCGCACAATCTGTAATAACGCGCGCAAACCCTACTTGGCTGCCATCGCTATCATAGGCGCCAAAACACAAAGAGTGTTCAATAGACTTTTCAACCACAGACAAAGGGACACCTTTCGCCCAATAACTGTTGGAGAGATAGCGGTGTATGAGTGTGATATCGAGATCGTTTTTATCAGTAGATACCGAATACGGCATGGTGGCTTATCTCCTTCATCCTTGAACTTGTTATAGAGATAAACAATTTAAGCTTTAATATCAATGGTGTATTTGAATAGATGCAAGCTATTTGCGGGAATTTCGGCGCATAGTAATAATCATGAAGCCAGCTAACATCATTGCAAAGGCAACGGGCATCCCCCACAAGAGGATATTTTTACCAGACATAGAGGGTTGATACAGTACATGTTCACCGTAACGGTCAACCATATACGCTTTAACTTGTTGATTGCTTTGTCCTGATTTCACCAACTCAAATACTCGCAATCGAATATCCTTTGCCACAGGAGAATTGGACTCGATAAGGTTTTGATTTTGGCACATCGGGCAACGAAGTGTTTTCGCCAACTCTATTGCTTGCTTTTGCTGTTTGGGCGTATCGAACTCAAACAGATCGACAGAGTGCGCTTGTGTGGCGAATGCATGACTGGCGCTTAGTAAGACTGCAACAAACAATACGACAGTAGAAATAGCTATCCGGAGTTTATCCAACATTTACAGCCTCCCTTGAAGTAGAACGTCTTGAAACTAAGGCTGTCTTAGACTTTCTAAGCAATGCGATACATGCCGATAGACACACCAATAGCGCACCAAACCAAATCCAACGAACAAAGGCCTTAAATTGAATGCGAACGGCGTAATCCGTTGCATCCACCTTGTCACCCAAAGAGATATAAATGTCACCATGCCAAAGTGGTGTCATTGAAGGCTCCGTCATAGTCATGACACGTACTGAGTAATGACGCTTCTCAGGGGTGGCGACCATAGTGCGTTGATCGTTTTCCTTATCAGCGATCTCAATAATGGCTTGTTCAGCCGTAAAGTTTCGACCTATATACAAACTAGTATCAACATAGGTAACTTGGTAATCTCCAAAGTCGGCTTGACTGCCAGGACCGAGCCTTTTCGTGATTTCGTATGAATACTCGGCATTCATAACGCATCCAAACGCGGTTATCGCAATACCAATATGGGCAACCAGTGCCGACAGCGATGTTTTACCTACCTTAGCGATCGCTGAAACGATATGTGAGATTAGCACCCAAAGGCTCGCCCAGACAGTAAACAGTGCCCAGTTCGACCACTCAGCCCCCACAGGCTCGTAATGCATGGTGCTGTAGGTAACGATAGCAAAAGCCAATAGCAGTGAAACAAGCAGCAGGATTACAGGCTTCCCGATGCTTAGCTTTTCGTTTGGCTTCTCGTTTGTAGTGGACCAGCGGAGAAATGGCACGGCACCCATGATAAATAAACTCATTATCGAGATGGGCCCAAAGAGCAAGTTAAAGTACGGAGCGCCAACGGAAATATTCCCAAGCCCAGCTAGCTCGTAAACCATGGGATAAAAGGTGCCAAATACTACGACTGCAGTCGCCAGTACAAACAAATTTGCTGAGATCAGCACTAAGAATGGTTTGGTCACCACACTAGTAATACTTGACGACTTGATAGCATCAGCCCTGTAAATAAGAGCAACAAAAGCGAGGACAAAAACCAATGTTAAGATCGCTAGTAGGCTAAAGCCTTTTGTAGGATCAACCGCAAACGCATGAACGGATGTAAGCACGCCAGAGCGAACAATAAAGGTACCAAGAATACTCAAGCAGAACGTGATGAACGCTAGCGAATAGGTCCAGAAAATGAGCTGCTTACTACGAGCGACCATCATGGTGTGCAGTAGCGCAGTTGACGTGAGCCAAGGAAGCAAAGAAGCATTTTCAACGGGATCCCAAAACCACCAGCCTCCCCAACCTAGCTCGTAGTATGCCCACCAAGAACCTACGGCGATGCCTGCCGTCAAAAACAGCCATGCAATTAAGGTGTAGGTTCGCGTTCTAGGAATCCAATCAATGTCAACGTGATTTGTTAGCAGTGCCCCCAACGCCATCGCGAGAACCGACGCAAAGCCCACATAACCGATATAGAGCAAAGGCGGATGTATGATAAGTCCGACGTCTTGAAGCATCGGATTTAAGTCACGTCCTTGTAGCGGTATGACCGCATTCAACTCGAACGGGTTGGATGCCGCCAGTGTAAACCATGCAAAGATGGCTACGATGCACTGCATGACCCAACTTGCGTGATTCTTCTCACTGGTGCGATGCTTTGACCAAGCGATGACGACACCCCAAAGTGACAATGTCACTACCCAGAATAGCATCGAGCCTTGGTGTCCGCCCCATGTGGCGGCGAGTTTGTAGCCCAGGTGGAGTTGGTGATTGGAGTTATCCGAAACATAGCGAATGGAGAAATCGTCAATTGCGAACGCGTAAGCCAATACTAAGATAGCACTCAACGCGAACAAGAAAGATATTGTGCTGAAGAATCGGCTTAGGGTGATTTCACTCGCGGCGAAGCGCTGAGGCTTAGCGTAAGACACCAGTCCATGCAAAACTGCGCATGAGCTCGTTACTGCAACTGTGATTAATGTGAACAATCCTATATAGCCGATCATGTAATGATTTAGTTCCTATTAAAAGATGACGTCACTCCTGCGAAGGCAGGGGTCTACTTGAAGCCCGAACCAAGCCTCCAGTAGATTCCTGTCTGCACAGGAATGACGGTGGTTGAGAGTTTTTTACTCTCCACTTATTCCTATTCAAAGCAGTCGTCGCCCCTGGATAGGCAGGGGTCTACTTAAAGCGTGCACCAAGCCTCCATTAGATTCCTGTCTGCACAGGAATGACGGTGGTTGAGAGTTTTGTACTCTCCACTTATTCCTATTCAAAGCAGTCGTCACCCCTGCGTAGGCAGGGGTCTACTTAAAGCGTGCACCAAGCCTCCAGTAGATTCCTGTCTGCACAGGAATGACGGTGGTTGAGAGTTTTGTACTCTCCACTTACTCCTATTCAAAGAAGTCGTCACCCCTGCGTAGGCAGGGGTCTACTTAAAGCGCGCACCAAGCCTCTAGTAGATTCCTGTCTGCACAGGAATGACGGTGGCTGAGAGTCTTGTGCTCTCCACTCATTCCCGTTAAAGAAATCGTCACCCCTGCGTAGGCAGGGGTCTACTCAAAGTACGCACCAAGCCTCTAGAAGATTCCTGCCTGCGCAGGCGCACGGCCAGTGGAATGACGCGTGTTGGGAGTCATTCCATTACTAACACACACCCAAATTAACCGTCACCCCTGCGTAGGCAGGGGTCTACTCAAAGCGCGCACCAAGCCTCTAGAAGATTCCTGCCTGCGCAGGCGCACGGCCAGTGGAATGACGCGTGTTGGGAGTCCGCATTAAACATCTCCCCCTAAACCACCGTCATCTGCCCCGCATACAACACAAACGTACGCAGCATCAACACCCCAATCAAACTCAGGGTCGTTACCACGAGAATAAAGCCGTGATTCAACTTCACTTCACCCGGGCTGAAGTAGTTTAGCCCTAACGGCAACAACATTCCGATACCAATCACGCCATACCAGAACCAGCTCGACCAGAAGCCGCCTCCAATCGCATTCCATGCGGCAACTTCGTTCTGACCACCACTGAAAATAAGACCAGTAAAGAAAGTGACAATCACAAACAACTCAAACAGCACTACTGGGCGCTCAAAGCTGTGAACCCACTTAACGCTCGGACTATGTGAATCTTCTTTAAAGACCAAAATGCCGAACAGCAAGCTTGCCGCAGCCCCCGAGGACAAGCTCGAGAATAAGAACAAGATTGGTAGTACTGGGTTATTTAGCATCGGATAGGTTTTAAGTGCGGATAATAGGAAACCCGTATACGCCGCTAAAACGATAGCTAAGAAACCTAAAAACAGTTCTAATCCGTTTTCAATTTTCTCCAACTTTAGCAAGATAGTCTCGACAAAATCGAACTTACTACCCAACACATCCATGATTGGTTTTCTGAAGATCATACCAATCCAAACAAACAACACCGCCATGTAGACTTGGAATAAGATGACACCCATCGACATCACGGAGGATGGATTGTAGTAAATCATGATTTTCCAGAACTCAAGCGGCTTAGTCAGGTGGAATACCAGGATAAGCAAACCAACAATAATGCCGAACGGCGCGAGCCAAGCCATCGCCTTCATGATGCCATTTTGCGCCGGGTCGCCTTCGATAACCTTACGCTTGAGGTAAATGGCAATTAGAGCGGAGCCTGCTGACATCCCTGCTAAGAAGAGATAGATCGCGATGATCCAGTCCCAAACAAGGGAGTCGAAATGAAAGGCTGTTTCCCACGTACTCATACTACACCTCCCCCTTATGGAATGCGGCTTTGAACAGCTTAGGTTTGGTACCCAGATGTTCCTTATCGCGATAAATCACTTTAATACTCAGCATTTTGTTGATGTCGCTATTAGGATCGTTCAAATCACCAAACACCAAAGCCTTAGTTGGGCAGCTCTCTACACATGCTGGCAGTTTGCCTTGTGCCAAATTGGTATCGCGGCAGAAATTACATTTGTCCGCTGAGTGATTCTCAGGATGGAAAAAGCGCACTTGATAAGGGCAGGCAGCCAAACAGTATCCACAGCCCACACACTTTTCTTTGTGCACGTCGATAATGCCTGTCTTCTCATCTTTGTAGGCAGCGCCTGTTGGGCACACATAAACGCACGGAGGGTTTTCACAATGCTGGCAGGACTCACGAGTGAATCGATATTCGACATCAGGATACTCACCAATAGGCTCTGAGCGATGTATTTCCAGTCTGGACACACCTTCAGGCACCTTGTTCACCTCACGACATGCATCGGTACAGGCCGTACAGCCAATACAAGCATTCTCATCGTGAAGCATGCCGTAACGCACTGCTTTTTCGGTGTCATCACTTGCGACTGAATTACGTGCCGTTAGCACTGAGGTCGTTGCCACACCTGTGGTAAATATTACAGCCCCAGTACCGGCAAGGAAGTTTCGTCTTGAACAACTCATATTACTTGCCCTCCTCTTCACGTTTTTCATTGAAGTCTTTATGGCAATCGACACACATCTTGATTTTGGCTTTGTGGTCGTAAGAGAGCACTTTCGCTTTTTCTGCGTGGACCGAGTGACAGTTGGTACACGTTAGATTCTTCGCGTGGACATCATGAGTCCAGCTGTCCTCACGCAAGTATTGCGGTTGGTGACAGTCAGTACATCGGCTGTTTGCTTTGAGAATAGCTGCGGGATCTAGCCATGTTTTATCTGTGCCCGGCTGTGACTGAGCGGCATGATATTTAACAACGGTTGAGGCGCCATCACGATGATCAGGTCCGATATTACTGTGACAGTCCGTACAGCTAGGTGCCGCACCTCTGATCTCAACGACATTCTCGCCGTGCGAACCTGCCAGAGTCTGTTTGGAGTCTTTGTGACATTGAATACATTTGTAGTCCTTATCACGTATCAACTCCACCTTATGCCTTGTAGAGTCCCCTTCTTTAACGAGGGCTGCATCGTCGGCTAAGGCATTGAGTGAGTAACCACAGAGAATGAATGCTAGGAGGGTCTGAAGCATCATCACCATGGTCAATTTAACATTGCCCATTGTATCCTTTCCTTAAACCCAATATTGCGAACCTTAACATTCACCTATCAGGTTAATAACCAATGACTTTTCCTTTCAATAAACAAACCAATAACCGCCAGCCTGTTATTTACACAGAAATGAAATCAATTCTTATTTAGGATGAGCCACAACGCTTCACGAATAAATAGTAGTACGACACCGCTTAAACCCCTAGCACTCAACGTTCAATTAGTGAGCAATATCACCAATATTTGTGTGTGAACTTTTACATAAACCATTGTTTTTAATGAGAATGAATTTCACCTAAATAGTCCCACCACTACCCCTTTAGGGTTAGTTAAAAATAGATGTGAACTCAATCACTTAGATAAATTGATCTAAAACAGTAAATAGCGCGAGTTGTAATCAAATATTACGAACTATGAGTTAGTATAAATACGTCTATATAAGTTAGACATCTCCAAGTCTTGTTTAGGAAATTCGCCCCACAACGCATTTCAAAAATTAGAATATGGAGATACCATCGTGAACAAGCACTGGATTATTAGTTCCGTTGCTGCATTAGCTATATTAGGCGCTGCGAGTGTGCCCGCTTTTGCTGCCTCTGAAAAAGAGTTAATAGACCCGAGAAATCAGGCCTACGAACAAGACCACCCTGACCAATACCAATCCTGGAAGCAAACCAGCGAGAGTGTCGAGATCGAAGACGCACTCGCTCATGACCCGAACATGGTTATCCTGTGGGCAGGTTACGGTTTCGCTAAAGACTACAACAAGGCTCGTGGGCACTTCTATGCCCTTGATGACGTGCGTCAAACCTTAAGAACTGGCGGTCCCACAGATCCTAAATCTGGCCCAATGCCTATGGCATGTTGGAGCTGTAAAAGCCCTGATGTTGGTCGCGTAATTGATGAACGTGGCGAGGACGGCTATTTCGAAGGAAAATGGGCAAGGCTCGGTTCAGAAATCGCAAACCCAATCGGTTGTGCAGACTGTCACGATACGCGCAGTGATGCGTTTAAAAACGGTGAACCAGCTCTAGCCGTTGCGAAACCCTATGTTGAGCGTGCATTTGAAGCCATTGGTAAAAAGTTTGACGAGCAATCACGCCTCGACCAGCAAGCAACGGTCTGTGCTCAGTGTCACGTAGAGTACTACTTCACAGGTCCAACGAAAGCCGTGAAATTCCCATGGGATATGGGCACCTCAGTAACAGAAATGGAGCAATACTACGACGCGCTTAACTTTAAAGACTGGCAACACGCTGTTTCTAAAGCACCAATGCTAAAAGCACAGCACCCGGGCTATGAAACTTGGCGCGATGGTATCCATGGCAAAAACGGCGTAGTTTGTGTTGATTGTCACATGCCAAAAGTAACGAAAGAAGATGGTACAGTCTATACGGATCATAAAGTGGGTAACCCATTTGACCGCTTCGAAGATACATGTGCAAACTGCCACACTCAAAGTAAAGATCAGCTACAGGGCATAGTATCGACTCGCAAAGCGCAAGTGCTAAACATGAAACTGACTGCTGAGAAGCAAATCGTTGCTGCGCACTTTGAAGCTGGCGCAGCATGGGATGCAGGCGCAACAGAAGAAGAGATGAAACCAATCCTAATGGATATTCGTCACGCGCAATGGCGTTGGGACTACGCAATCGCTTCTCATGGTGTCCACATGCACGCCCCTGAAGTTGCACTTGAAGTACTCGGTACCTCAGTAGACAAAGCGGCAGATGCTCGTGCGAAACTGATTCGTTTGCTTGCGAAGAAAGGCATTACTGACCCTATCGAAATTCCTGACATTTCTACTAAAGAGAAAGCGCAACAAGCTCTTGGAATGGATATGGACAAGATGAACGCTGAGAAAAAACACTTCCTTGAAACCGTGGTACCAGAATGGGACAAAGAAGCAGCGGCTCGCGAGGCTAATTACTAATGTTATTGGCTATCTACTCGCTTTGTTAAAGAATGAATGTGTGATCCATTCGAGATAACTGTAAGCCCCAACCCATTGGTTGGGGCTTTTTGCTAGAATGTTTAGTACGTAAGTATCTGAAACCGCTTTGTGTTTCGAAAGGCATGAGTCATTCATACTCTAAAGGAACCCCATGAAAAGACGTCTGTTGATCAGTTTATGTTTAGCCTCATCGTTCTCTTTTGCGGGCACCTACAACAGTGTCTCTGTCGGCACAACCAGCGAAGGTGGGTTTGGCGTCGGTTTGTATTACGACAGAAACCTAAGTTACGGTTTCTACGCCAACCTCGCCGGTGGCACTGGTCCGAATAATGACGACTTTGGTCTTAACGTGGGTCTTGTTAAGTCTCTAAGCGATAACTTTGTGGGCTACGCAGGTATCGGGGTTGCCAATCGAAGTGAAGAGAAAATTTCAGACCTGCCTTTCAAAACCTATGAATCAGACCTACGCTTCAACGGCAACATAGGTCTGTTAATTAAAACGGGTGTCACAGGCTTTACGGCAGATGTTGGTTACAACACAGGTCTAGAGGCTGCCTACTTTGGGCTTGGCTACACCTACTAGTATTACCAATAGTTCTCACTAGAGAAGTGCCCTGGCTTTTTGCGCAGATGTTTGTTTAAACCAAGCTCTGTTAACGCGGAGCTCGTGTCTTTGACCATCGCCGGATTACCACACATAAATACGAAGCTATCTGGTGCCTGTAAGTTCATCCCTACTTTTGTCTGTAGCTCACCGCTCAACAGAAGCTCTGGTATCCGCCCTGACAAACTCTGCTCGTGATGCTCACGGGATACAATCGAAACAAACTTAAATTTTTCCCCCAACCTAGATAAGGTATCCTTAATGGTTTCAGCATAAACCAATTCGTCTGCAGTTCTGACTGCATGAGCCAGCACCAAATTGTCAAACCGGCTTGTTAGTGTTTCGTCATCTAGCATAGACAGAAAAGGACCGATCGCCGTACCTGTAGAGAGCATCCACAAATCTCGCGCGTAGTCAGGTACTTCTTCAATAGTCATAAACCCCGAAGGCTGTTTTCCTACAAAGACTGGATCACCAGAATCAAGCTGATTAAGTTTTGGCGACAATTGTCCGTCGCTATCGGCAATAATTAAAAATTCCAGATGCTGATAGCCATATTCATGGTTAGGGTGATTTACCATAGAGTAGGCTCGGCGCACCCACTCGCCCTCTTCGTTACGCAGACCCAGTTTTGTAAACTGACCTGCTACGTACTGTTCTATGGGCGCTGAAACTTCAAGACTGAACAAATTATGAGTCCACTGCTTTTTCGCAAGTACTCGCCCTTCGACTAAACCATTGGGAATGTCTGTCATATCTCATCTCCGATACAGGAACGCATAAAGCTCTTTCATCATAGAAGTAAACTCAGTAAAAATTAACTACATTATGTTTAAGGACTTATTCGACGATTAGACAAAAACTTTGCGATTTTAAGGAAAGAAATCGAACGGACTCCGGTCTACGTATAGTGTGTGTTTTAAAAAGGATTTTGAGAGTGCCCATGAAGCCATGTTTTCCGTCTGTTCCATTTGAAGGTGTAAGTGAGAGCCCTGTGAAGTACTGGCTCCATGAATATCGTGATACGAGGTTAGAGTTCACGGATTCTCAGAAAACCGCCCTTTCACGTCTTCTTCCCTTACTAGTCTGTGGTGAACAAAGCTCACAGTGGGTGTTCTATAACGAATCTCAGCGTGAACTTCCTGAATCACTTGCCTCTGCTCGTGACGACTTTGAGCGAATTGTTGCCGATGAACAGTATCATGAGGATGCGCTTGAGTTGGTACAGTCACAGTTAGAGTTACCCGAAGACGTTGTTGCGATAAAGCGACGCAGCCAACGCTTTTTCGCGTCGCTTGGTTCAAGGAAGACATTTGAAGAACATTTCGCGCAGATCGCCTGTCTTGATGCCCTGGTCTGCAAAATAATGTTGTATCTAGAAAAAGGCCGATTAGACCCACACCATCCATTTGTGCTCTTGTGTCGTTCCATTAAACAAGATGAAGCACGACACGTTACCGCAGCCAGACAGCATGCTTTAGCGCTAGGCTACGACCGCTCAGAATGGAAAGCCCTCAACACACTCATTTCCGAGAAGTTATACAAACTATTGAATAGCGAGCGAGAAGCCTTCGAAGAGCTAGGCATTACTATCGAGCACATCTTTGATTCTAGGGAGAGTTAATCAATGAGCACGACTTTCTTACCGGGCAGTGTGTCGCTGCTCGCAGCAAACCATTTATTTCCAGATCAGCACCTTACCAACACACAATTGCTTGATGCACTCGAACGTCTATCAGGCAAAAGATACGCGAGAGTTGCAGCTCGTATCGCACCATTTTTAGGCATTGAAGGTCGTCACTTTTCACGCAGTATTTATTCGCACACCAGCGTCCCTACGCCAAGTAACTCCGATCTTGTGGTGCGTGTAATAGATACTCTACTTGAGCAATCAAACACAAGTTTGGACGCCATCGATTACCTGATTGGACACACTACCACCCCAGACACACAGCTCCCGCCTAGCATCGCTTGGGTAGCGGAGAAGCTTCGCTATCATGGCCCGTTTATGGAATTAAGGCAGGCGTGCACCGGTTTTTCTAGTGGATTGCAAATCGCCATCCCACGTCTCGCTATGCTCCAAAAACCAGTGATGATCGTTGGCAGTGAAACAGGGTCAGTCTACTTCGACTATAACGAAGACTTTCTCGACCAATCCCAGCTCGTTAATTACATGCAAATGGGCGATGGTGCTGGCGGTGTTATTATTGCTCCGGAAAGTGAGCAAGGAATGGGTAAAATTTCTGACTGTTTCACCGGACAGATTGGTGTTGAGCAGTCACCTGGTTTGTCTCTCGATGGCGGTTCTATGTCGGTGTATACCCAAGAGGGCAAAGCGCGCTTCCATCACGATGCCACTAATGTGAGAAAAAGTGGCGAAGCGCTATTTCAAGCCAGTATTTTGGCATTAAGAAGTCGAGGCTACGAGCTGAATGACTTTGACTACATTATTCCCCACCAAGCCAGTGGACGAATAGACATCATGCTAGCCGAGGCGCTAGACATCGATCCAAATAAGATCGTCAACGATGCCAAACATTGGGGTAACCTGGGCTCAGCCGCGATTTGGTGCAGTTTCTCTAAACTCGTGAACAGTGGGAAGCTATTCCAAGGAAGCAAAGTGGTTATCTTAGGGGCAGAAGCGACTAAGTATATGTATGGCGGGTTTGTTTACACCCACGGCTAGAACTTGCTAGACACGGTAGCCACTTCCTATATGGTGGCTACCTCATTCCCTTAGCCTGATTGATCTTCTTGATGATTGCAGCCCGATCGATACCCACTCTGTTCGAATCTAAAATCTGAGTCCAAACACGAATCGCCTCATCGTAATCAGCATTCAAAAAGTAATCCGAAGCGATAAGTTGCAACGCTGTGTCGTTGTCACTGTCTAGCTCTAGTGCCTCATCGAGGTAACGTTGAATATCAGGTGTAATAGACTGAGAAGACTGGTAATACAGCGCGGTTGCTAACGCGGCATATTGACCAGCATAAGGCATACTAGAAAGGCGAATGGAATAATTGAAACAGGTAGCCGCTGAATCAAACTCCAAGCTTTGCATATAAAGCTGACCTAGCTTAAACCACGATTCAGAATCATTAGGAGACTCGGTTAGTGAATTTTGCAGGTCAATCATGGCACTTTGGTGGTTGGGACGCTCTTGTTGCATTTCTTGCTGAGGCAGCGGCATTCGCAATTGGCTCCAAATCAAAAAAGACAAACCGACAATCGCCAAGCTTGAAAGGATTGAATAACCAACCCGGCTTTTAATACTGGTTATTTTAGTCAGACATAGATAGGCGACAACAGAAACGACAACGCCGCTCAACAACACAAAACTCAACATGTTAAAACTATATTCTTAATTGGATTAATCTGAGTACATTGTATCGGTTAGCGAAGAACAGCGCTGTGAGTTAGTACTCTGTTCTTCACGAGTGACGGTATTAGTCGTAACTTTATCGATTCGCAATGAGGTTAGCGTATCAAAAAAATACTTAACACGCCCCAACCAGGTCATAACCCTATGCAGCTAGAACACTCTACGTTTCAACCCAGCGCGTTCAAGTACCCGAGTCGAGATCTCTTCGACTGACAGCGATGTGGTGTTGATATAAGGGATAGCTTCGCGCCTAAACAAAGCTTCGACACTTGCGAGCTCCTGTAAACACTGCTCTGTGCTCGCATACTCGCTACCCGCCAATCGATTTTCGCGGATTTCGGTCAGGCGCTCAGGGTTGATCGTTAAACCAAACAGTTTGTGCCTATGGATCTCAAACTCAGGCATTAGACGCAGTCGCTTGATGTCGTCGTCGATAAATGGGTAGTTAACGACTCGAAGACCAAACTGCATCGCTAGATAGAGACTTGTTGGCGTTTTGCCACTACGCGATACACCCAGAAGTATTAAATCTGCCTGCTCTAGGTTTTTCAGTGAAACACCATCATCGTGCGCTAAGGTGTATTCGACAGCGGCAATGCGGTCGAAATACTTAGCGGAATCTTTCCCTACGCTATGTGAACGCTGTAGTTTTGGCTTTGGTTCCAGTTGTAAATCACTTTTAACTTGAGCCACCAAACTTTCTAACACATCGTAACAAAACGCTTGCGAAGCAAGTAATCCTGCGCGAATTTCAGGCACTACAATCGAGAAAAACACTAAAGGTTTCACACCGTTACGTTCATAAGATTGATTAATTTCTCTAATGAGTTCATCGAGCTTATGCGTGCTCTCTACGAAGGGGAATGTCTTTTCTTTGGCTTTGAACGGAAATTGACCTAGGACTACGTGTCCCAATGTCTCGCAAGTAATCGCTGTACCGTCAGAAACGTAGAATACGTCACGACTTTGACTATCATTTTTCATTTTTTATTTAATTTTTCAAATTAATTTAAGTAGGATGCATTACATAATATCGATAACAAACCCTAGCATTCAATAACGTTCCCCCACAGTTTGTAAAAATAGTTAACTATTTTTACACTGAATACGTAATCGTTTGCTATATCCTACAGCTGCAATGTTTCTGGAGAAAGACATGCAAAACAACACCCTTTGGTTCAATGGTCTATCCATGGACGATGTCGATAAGGTCGGCGGCAAAAATGCTTCGCTTGGCGAGATGGTATCTAATCTTGCTAATGCTGGTGTTTCAGTGCCAAATGGCTTTGCGACTACATCCTATGCCTTCAACCAATTCCTCGATTTCGAAGGATTGGATGAGCGCATTCACGGACTATTAGACGAACTTGATGTTGATGATGTTGACGCACTGCGTAAGACAGGCGCGACCATCCGTCAATGGGTATTAGAAGCCCCCTTCCCTGCTGACCTAGAGCAGGATATTCGAACTAACTATCAAGAACTCATCGAAGGCAATGAAGAGCTTTCTGTTGCAGTGCGCTCCTCCGCTACTGCTGAAGATCTTCCTGATGCTTCCTTTGCGGGTCAACAAGAAACCTTTTTGAACGTAAAAGGCATTGATGCAGTACTTGAAGCCACCAAGCATGTCTATGCGTCTCTGTTTAACGACAGAGCGATTTCCTATCGTGTACACCAAGGATTTGACCATCGTGGTATCTCGCTATCAGCGGGTATTCAACGAATGGTTCGATCAGACAAAGCGTCCTCAGGCGTGATGTTTACGTTGGACACTGAATCTGGCTTCGACCAAATGGTATTTATCACTTCGGCTTGGGGTCTAGGTGAGATGGTAGTACAAGGTGCTGTGAACCCTGACGAGTTCTACGTTCACAAGCCACTACTAGAGCAAGGTCAAGCGCCTATCGTTAAGAAGACGTTTGGTTCTAAACTCATCAAGATGGTTTACTCTGACAACCAAGAGATTGGCAAACAGGTAGATATCATCGATACGTCTGACGAAGAACGTAACCAGTTCTCTCTAAACGACGAAGAGATCAAAGAGCTTGCGAAACAAGCTATGATCATCGAGAAGCACTATCAGCGTCCAATGGACATTGAATGGGCGAAAGATGGCATCGACGGCAAGCTATACATCGTACAGGCTCGTCCTGAAACGGTATGTTCTCAAAGCGAGCAAAACGTGATTGAACGCTTCCAGCTAAACAACAAAGCGGATGTGTTGGTTGAAGGTCGTGCGATTGGTCAACGTATTGGTACGGGTACCGTTCGTCTGGTTGATTCACTTGACCAGATGTCACTTGTTCAAGAAGGCGATGTGCTGGTTACTGACATGACTGACCCAGACTGGGAACCAGTAATGAAAAAAGCGGCGGCGATTGTAACCAACCGCGGCGGCCGTACTTGTCACGCAGCAATCATCGCTCGTGAGCTTGGCATTCCAGCTATCGTGGGTTGTGGTAACGCTACCGACAGTCTAGAAGACGGCGCAGTGGTTACTGTGTCGTGTTCTGAAGGTGAAACGGGCTACGTGTATCAAGGTGAATTGGACTTTGAGATCCGCCGCTCTGCTGTTGACGAGCTGCCACTGCTGCCAACAAAAGTGATGATGAACGTGGGTAACCCAGACCGTGCGTTCGACTTCGCTCAAATCCCTAACGAAGGTGTGGGCCTTGCGCGTCTTGAGTTCATCATTAACAAGATGATTGGTATTCACCCGAAAGCGCTACTGAACTTTGACCAGCAATCTCCTGAGCTGCAGGCTGAGATCACTCAGCGTATTCGCGGTTATAAAGATCCGATCGATTTCTATGTCAGCAAGCTGACTGAAGGCATTTCAACGATCGCAGCCGCGTTCTGGCCTAAGCGTGTCATCGTCCGTATGTCTGACTTTAAGTCAAACGAGTACAGCAACCTTGTGGGTGGTAAGGAGTTTGAACCACACGAGGAAAACCCAATGCTTGGTTTCCGTGGTGCTTCTCGTTATATCTCACCCGTATTTGAAGACTGCTTTGAGCTTGAAACCCAAGCGATCAAACGCGTTCGTAATGAGATGGGACTGAAGAACGTTGAAATCATGATCCCATTTGTTCGCACGCCTAGCGAAGCCGCTCAAGTTATCGACCTACTTGCGAAGTTTGAGCTTCGTCGTGGTGAGCAAGGCTTGAAAGTCATCATGATGTGTGAGCTACCATCAAATGCGGTTCTTGCCGAAGAGTTCTTGAAGTACTTCGATGGCTTCTCAATTGGCTCAAACGACATGACTCAGCTAACGCTCGGTCTTGACCGTGACTCTGGCGACGTGGCGCATCTCTTTGATGAGCGCAACCCAGCAGTAAAAGCGATGCTGAAGATGGCTATTGATGCTGCCACCAAAGCAGGCAAATACGTTGGTATTTGTGGCCAAGGCCCATCGGATCACGATGATCTTGCAGAGTGGTTAATGGAACAAGGTATTAGCTCTGTATCACTAAACCCAGATACGGTGATTGATACTTGGTTGAAACTAGGCAACGTAGCGAAATAATCAGACTGAGTAGCTCCACTATTTAAGCTGATTACAAACTAACAATAAACCAAATGCCAGGGTGTAAACTCTGGCATTTTTTCATTTACCACTTGTTCATCAAGCGAACGCGCGCATCGTTTTACATCAACATCGCTTGCAGGGTGCGATCCTTCATAGGCGAGTTAGGCGTCACTCGCATCTCTTCTAAAATACCGGCCTCTATTTCCAACCTTAAGAAGCCAACTATGTGGAACAAGCTAAACAAATCCATGATGGTCTGCCAGATGCTATTTGGCCTATCGTTCTATGGCGTTTTGGTCAGCCTGACACGATTCTTTCTAGAAGACCTTAACTACAGTGAAGCCGATACCATGATGGTAGTTGGCGCTTTCGCCGCTATTGGTCCCCTATTTGCCATCGCTGGCGGGTTTATTGCCGATAAGTTACTAGGCGCCTACCGCTCGCTCACCATCAGCTATGCCGCATTTACACTGGGTTATCTACTTTTGGTCCTAGGCGCTACGACGCTTCATGTTCCTATGGCGATGGCAGGCATCGCGCTGGCAAGTTACGGACGTGGCTTGATGTCTCCGTCTTACCCTAGCCTCTACAAGCGCACGTTTGCCACTCAAAAAGAATTTGAACATGGCTTTCCGATTAACTACTCGGTCAACAATATCGGTGCGTTCTTAGGACAATACCTGTTCCCAATGATCACGCTCTATATCGGATTTAGCGGCGGATTTGCGCTATCTGCTCTGATGGCTGTTATTGCTTTGTTTGTGCTGATAACACTGAACAAAAAGTTCAAACCACTTGGGAAGCCAATTGATACCCAACACGTATCGCTCAGAGCTTGGGGGATCTTTTTTGCTCTATCGGCCGCTATGATTGCATTGGTGTTCTTTATGTTCTCCAACATGGATGTCGGCCAGAACATTGTGTATGCCATTGGAGTCGCTGCCATTGGATACTTTGTGTTTATGATGTTTAAGGTGACGCGCTCTGAGCGACTAAAAATGGGCACTATCCTCATTATGACATTTCTGACGACATGCTTTTTCGTCTACTACGGTCAAATGATGACATCGATGAACATTGTTGCCATGAACACACTTAAAGGTGAGTTGTTTGGTTTCATTCCACTCGAACCAGAAGCCGCAATGGCAATGAACCCATTGTGGTGTATGGTAGGTGGTCCGATTATCGCGACCCTATTTAGCCGCCTAGAAAAAAACAATATTCACTTGTCGACATCGACCAAGATCGCCGCAGCGTTTGTCTTTACTGCGATTGCATTTGGCATCTTAACCTACTTTATCTCAACAGTTGGCGAAGATGTTGCCATCAGACCTGAGGTTTTCCTCGCAGTTCACTTCTTCCAAGCAATGGCTGAAGTCGTGGTTGGCTCTATGGTTGTGGCCTTTATCTTGTCGGTTGCACCGCATCACATCGAGAACTTCTCTGTGAGTTTGTTTTCTGTCGCGATCGCCTTAAGTGGTATTGTTGGAGCAGCGCTATCCACCAATATCGCACTAGAAAAGGGGCAACAACTTACCCAACATATCGCTCAAACTGTGTACGGTGAATACTTTCAACTGCTAACTGTCATGGCGGTCATCATGATTGGTGTCGCGCTCGCTGCATCGAAAGTCATCCATAACATGTTGAAAGCCGCAGTAGAAGCTGAACTGGGCGCTGGAGAGTTAGTGAAGCAGTAAAAGTGCAGAAACTAGAGCGGCAATCCGATGGTTATTGCCGCTCACAAATAGATTAACCTTGATGCGTGATCAACCAAGCCTCTTCAGCAAAGCGGGTCAATCCTTGCTGAATACGACGGTGATTACTATCTGCTTCATCACGTTCTAGAAGTGTCACTTCAAACTCATCGCCAAAGTGCTGCGCCACTTCTGAACTTGGTACGCTGTAAGGAGGGCCTGCCATTTCACTTTGAACATAATCAAGCGTGATAAGTAGAATACGACCACCCGGTTTCAGAGACTGTTTTAGTTTCTCAACGTACTGTACGCGCAGTTCTTCCGGCATTGCGATGAGAGCAGCCCGGTCGTAGATAAGCTCCACAGGCTGAATCGGTGCGGTAAAGTAGTCGCCGACATAGATGTTAAGCTCATCAAACTGGTACAACTCAAACTGACCGTTAATGGGCGTCACCATTGGTGTGTAGAAATGCTCAGCGAAAAATGAACGTACGGCGATTTGGCTAAGTTCAACACCTTGAATGTCTTCGTGGCGTTGGGCAAGCCAGACAAGATCTTCGGACTTACCACAGAGTGGGACGAAAACCTTGTCTTCGCGTTTTGGGGATAGTCGGTCCCAGTACTTAATGAGTAATGGGTTTACATCTTCTAAGTGGAAGCCAATTTTATTGGCCGCCCATTTGTCGTGCCAAAGTTCAAAATCGTTCATTTATGGTTCATGTTCGCTGTAGATAATGGTTAACGTAGAGTTTACAGAGTGCAGACAAAATGTCACACCCAATCGCGTAGATTTTAATTAGCGATAGGCATCACAGTTTACAAACTCTGTTACACAGTTTGTATTGGGTTTTCGGTATTGAACCCCATATTATTGTTAGCAAGACTCCTGAGCGTTAACGCCCTTTTTGTTCCCGTTTTTGTAACGTAACTAGGAGAGAGAATGAGCACGTTTCTTCGTACTGCAGCACTAATGCTATTGGTACTCAGCCGCGCACCTGCATTTGCGGCTACGCTTAATCAATCCGATTCCACCCCAACAAAAGGAAAGCAAGAGCAAAACGAAGTTTGTCCATCTGTATTCAAACACAGTCTTAGTGGCTTGTACGGCATCGATGCTGTTCAAGGCGCTGCCTTCCAACCCCATAACGATTTTGACATCTTGTACAGCAAAGCCCACCAAGCTCAACATGAACTCGAAGCGCTTTGTAAAACAACCGCCCTACTGACTGACACCGACGCTTACTTCGCAGGCGTAAAATCTGCTGAGCGTGCAAAGGTGAAGATCGATACTGAGCTTAATGGTCAGGTAAATCAAATCACAGACCTAGCTCGTGGCACTATCGTCGCTAAAGACGTGGAGAGTCTTGTAGGCGCCTATGAAGCGCTTAGCCGTGAAGCCCAAGTTGTGCGTGTAAAGAACCGCTTTAAAAACCCTGCAGCGTCCGGATATCGTGACCTGAATATGTTGGTGAAACTACCTAAAACTGGGATTATTGCTGAAGTCCAACTTCACCTTAAAGACATCGCCGACGTGAAAAGTGGCCCTGAACACGATCTATATGAAATCGTCCAAGGTATTGAACGACGAGCGGCTGCTGAAAAACGCGAGCTCAACGAGTTTGAAACCGCGCAGATTGCCAGCCTAAGACGTCAATCGATGGAGCTGTATCAGAACGCGTGGCAGCCATACATCACAACGAATATTCGGGCGGCGTAATAAACTCAACATCAACCAATAGAAATACAAAAAGACCACACTAGGTGGTCTTTTTGTTTAACAGTAGGACATTAATCTACTTTGATGTTCTCGACTCGAGCCTTCAATTTCTGACCCGGACGGAATGTCACTACGCGTCGAGCGGAAATGGGAATGTCTTCACCAGTTTTAGGATTTCGACCTGGGCGCTCATTTTTATCGCGCAAGTCAAAATTACCAAAACCCGACAGTTTTACCTGTTCGCCACTTTCGAGTGATTTTCTAATCTCTTCGAAAAACACTTCTACCGTTTCCTTGGCATCCCTTTTACTGAATCCGAGTTTCTCAAATAGGTTCTCAGCCAGATCGGCTTTTGTGAGCGCCATAAAACTCCCCTCAAAGCTAATTCATACCTTGTTATCATAGTGATAACGCTAAAGATTTCGTTCGACCAATCAACAACATAACGGCCTAACTTTGAAAAGTGTAAGCCAACCTTCTGATTTTCGCCAACTTTTTTATTTCAGAGTAATGTCAGGATTTTGCGTTAACTTTTAGCAAGTTATCGTAAAAGTAGCATATTATGGATGCATAATTTACTACAAAACCCTCAAGCAATAGATATCACTAAAAAATAACAAAAAGCCAGATGAAAATAAATTACAAACAAAGTACAAAATAGTGATATTGATACAGTATGGCAGAAAATTGTTCCTTAAAAACAGTGAGTTGCGAAGAATATAGAATATGAAACCAGTTTGTTTTATCGGCTAATACTGGATATAAAAAAAGCGAGTTACTTTTCAGTAACCCGCTTTTCTAGGTAATTCGCGTTGACACGCTAACTGCGATTAGTCACGCAGCGTTGCACCAAATTTCTCAGAAATATGAGCAACAATTGCGTCTACTGCACCAGCAATATCCGCATCTTCAAGCGTACGCTCTAGAGACTGTAGAGTAAGCGCAATTGCTAAACTCTTCTTACCTTCTTCAACGCCCTTACCAACGTAAACGTCAAACAGTTTCGCGTCTTTCAGGAACTCGCCGCCTTGCTCTAGACAAGCTGCAACGATGTCGCCAGAAGCTACTGCTTCATCAACAACAACTGCGATATCACGACGGTTAGCTGGGAACTTAGAAAGCCCTGCTGCTTCTGGAATCACTTTCGTGTTGATCGCTGACCATTCTACTTCGAATACGATAGTGCGACCGTTTAGACCGAACTTACGCTCTAGCTCTGGGTGAACCGTACCAATCACACCCACTTCTTTGCCATCAACAACGATTGCTGCAGATTGACCTGGGTGAAGTGCTGGATGTTTCGCTGCAGCAAATGAGTATGCTTTCTCGTTTGCCGACAGTTCTAGAATCGCTTCTAGGTCACCTTTTAGGTCAAAGAAATCAACGGTGTTGGTTTCAATGTCCCAATGCTCTTCACTGCGTGTACCTGCAATCACACCTGCAAGCATAGGCTCTTGGCGCATACCGTTTTCAGCGTTCTCACAAGGGATGAAACGTAGGCCGTATTCGAATAGACGAACACGTGGCTGCTGACGCTTCTGGTTGTGAACAACGGTATTTAGAAGACCTTGGATAAGACCAAGACGCATTGCTGACATTTCCGCAGAGATTGGGAAAGGTAGAATCAATGGCTCAACGTCTGGCACAACAAGTTTTTGTTGCTCTGGCTCAACAAAGCTGTAAGTAATCGCTTCATGGTAGCCACGATCAACAAGCAGATCGCGTACACGTTTCAGTGGAAGATCCGCTTCAACGTGGTTGTGCATCTTAAGTGTTGCAGCAGGGTGTTGATTTGGAATGTTATCGTAACCGTAGATACGACCCACTTCTTCAATCAGGTCTTGTTCGATTGCGATATCAAAACGCCATGTTGGCGCAACGCCCGTCCAACCTGTATCAGTTGTCGTTACTGTTAGACCTAGACGCTCTAGGATCTCAACAACTTCAGCGTCAGCGATATGGTGACCAAGAAGTGAATCTAGCTTAGTACGGCGCAGTTCAACCGTGTTTGGCTTAGGCAGATCTGCGTCAGACTCAACAGTAACCACAGGTGCTACTTCACCGCCACAGATTTCAACTAGAAGCTCAGTTGCACGCTCCATTGCGCTGACTTGTAGTGCATAGTCAACACCACGCTCGAAACGCATTGAAGAATCCGTGTGTAGACCGTAGCTACGTGCGCGGCCACGAATGTGGTCTGGTGCGAAGAACGCACACTCAAGAAGCACATCTTTCGTTTCTGTTGTTACACCAGACTCTTCACCACCAAAGATACCCGCAATAGCAAGTGCTTTGTTGTGGTCAGCAACAACAAGTGTGTCTGCGTTTAGCTCAGCTTCAGTGCCGTCTAGAAGAGTCAGTTTTTCACCCTGCTCTGCCATACGAACAACGATGCCACCTTCAATCTTAGCAAGATCGAATGCGTGCATTGGCTGACCTTGTTCTAGAAGAACATAGTTAGTGATGTCTACAACAGGGTCGATTGAGCGAATACCACAACGACGCAGTTTCTCTTGCATCCATAGTGGTGTTTCAGCTTGAACGTTAACGTTCTTAACGATACGACCTAGGTAGCGAGGACATGCTTCCGTTGCTTTAACTTCGATAGAAGCCACATCAGCAATAGATGCTTCAACAGGATTAACCGCTGGTGCTGTTACGTCAGCACGGTTTAGAACGCCAACTTCACGAGCAAGACCACGGATGCTGAAACAGTCAGCGCGGTTTGCTGTTAGGTCCACGTCAACAGTCACGTCATCAAGACCTAGGAAGTTACGGAAATCAGTACCGATAACAGCGTCTTCAGCCAGCTCCATGATGCCGTCAGATTCAACATCGATACCTAGCTCAGTAAACGAGCACAGCATACCGTGTGAAGGTTGACCACGTAGTTTTGCTTTCTTGATTTTGAAATCGCCTGGAAGAACAGCACCAACTGTTGCTACTGCTACTTTCAGACCTTCACGGCAGTTTGGAGCGCCACAAACGATGTCTAGCAGTTCTTCTGCGCCAACATCAACTTTAGTCACGCGTAGCTTGTCTGCGTCTGGGTGCTGACCGCACTCAACCACTTTACCTACTTTAACGCCAGTGAAAGAGCCCGCTACAGGTAGTACGTCGTCCACCTCTAGGCCAGCCATTGTAATTTGGTGCGTAAGCTCGTCAGTAGAAACTGAAGGGTTTACCCACTCACGAAGCCATGATTCGCTGAATTTCATTGTGATGAACCCTCTGGATTACTTGAACTGTTTTAGGAAACGTAGGTCGTTCTCGAAGAACGAACGTAGGTCATTTACGCCGTAACGAAGCATAGCTAGACGCTCGATACCGATACCGAATGCAAAACCAGAGTATTTTTCAGGGTCGATGCCTACGCTGCGAAGTACATTTGGGTGCACCATGCCACAGCCTAAGATTTCTAGCCATTTGCCATCTTTGCGCTTAACGTCCACTTCCATTGAAGGTTCAGTGAATGGGAAGTATGACGGACGGTAACGAACTTCAAGATCTTCTTCGAAGAAGTTAGTTAGGAAATCGTGCAGGATACCTTTCAGCTGTGCGAAGTTAACATTTTCGTCAACCAGCATGCCTTCCACTTGGTGGAACATTGGGGTGTGTGTTTGGTCGTAGTCGTTACGGTAAACACGGCCCGGTGCGATGAAGCGGAATGGTGGTTTGCCATTTTCCATCGTACGGATCTGTACGCCAGACGTGTGTGTACGTAGCATAAGATCAGGATTGAAGAAGAAGGTATCGTGGTCAGTACGAGCTGGGTGGTCTTCTGCAATGTTCAGTGCATCAAAGTTGTGGAATGCATCTTCAATTTCAGGACCAGACTCAGTGCTAAAGCCTAACTCACCAAAGAACTTTTCAATACGCTCAACAGTACGAGTAACTGGGTGTAGACCGCCGTTCTCGATACGACGACCTGGTAGGGTTACGTCGATAGTTTCTGCCGCTAGCTTCGCTTCAAGCTCTGCACGTTGTAGTGCGTCTTTGCGTGCTGCGATCGCTTGCTGAACGACGCCTTTTGCTTTGTTGATCTCTTGACCAGCACTGCGGCGCTCTTCTGGTGGTAGTTTACCTAGGCTTTGAAGTTGAGCTGTTAGCTCACCTTTTTTACCTAGATACTGAACACGCACTTCGTCAAGTGCGACTAGCGAGTTTGCAGCTTCAATAGCTGTGCCCGCGTTAGCAATGATCTCTTCTAGATGTTGCATCGTTTCCTCGTCTACCGTCCGGTAGTATCCATAAGGGTGTTTTTTGATAGCTGTACATACTAATAAAACCCGCCGCTAATGCCAAATTGATTTGTAAATTGAACGGGTTATTGGGCAAAAAAAACACGTTTTTTGCCCTTTTGATGAAAATCTAGCAGGAAACGATGACTATTTAATGTTAACTCAAGAGAATTAATTGGCTTTAGCGCGGATAAAGATGAAGTTTGGTCGGCGCGACAATCTTTCGAACGTTTCAGGTGACTCGGTTTTCATCTCAGGATCTGGTTTACCCTCTGAAAACTTGTCCAACACGAATCCCCCTTCGGAGAGACTCTCAAACAAATTGGTAAATGAACGTCGATAGAAGGAGACCTCTACCGGCTCACCAACGGTATTCCACTCTTCGGTCAGCAGCTCAACATCAAAGTAGTTATTAAACGCGTTCTCTTCAAAGTCAACGAGAGGATGATGGGTCGAGAAAACAAACAATCCATCCGATTTAAGCACACGGTGAACTTCTTTGAACAGCGGGACGAGGTCTTCTAAATAATGCAGCATCAACGGGCAGACGACGATATCAAACGCATCGTCTTGCTCTTTAGGCAGTCCGTTAACCAGATCTTGCGCATAACATGTGACATTGTCACCTAAGCGTTCTCTTGTAATTGCCACCATTTCTTCAGCTAGGTCGATTGCCGTCACCTGTGCACCAGCCTTAACAAAATGCTCGGCATAAGCGCCAGGACCACAACCTAGATCAAGTACCTTCTTATTTGTCACATCACCAATTAACGCTAGTGTTGAAGGACGCTCGTAAAGTGCATTGTACGCATTGTTCTCAATGGCATCTGCGTACTTTTTCGCGTGCTTGGTATACATCTCACCCATAAAAAACCTCCAACTATCAGACTATTAATTCACCGTTTTCGGGGAATGCAATCTACCGACCTGAGTAAGAGACGTCAATCTTAAGTTGCATTAAGAAGGATAGCATCCTTCAAAGTGGAGTTTTCTATTTTAACGGTCACACATAGTATGCCCACAAAGCCATTGCCTCACTTCTTGAGGTACTCATTAAATCAATAGCAAGCCATCACTATGTCTGACATTACCTTAAACAGCGCAGAATCTATGCTACTTGCCATCCTAATACTTTGGGTTGGGTCAAAACTGCTAAGCCACATCAAATCATTCAGTAAGTACCACATTCCATCTCCGATTATTGGTGGTATTCTGATGTCTTTGATCACTATGGCACTGCATTACTCCGGCACTGACATTTCGTTTGATCTACCACTCAAAGACACCTTGATGCTAATGTTCTTTACCAGTGTCGGTTTGTCAGCAGATTTAAGACTTCTGAAGCACGGCGGCTCTGCTCTTATAAGCTTCCTAATCTGTGCCGCTCTGTTTATCTTATTCCAAGATACGCTGGGTATTGCACTGTCTAGTCTTCTAAATCTAGATCCATTACTTGGCCTGATGGCCGGCTCTATTACTCTCTCTGGCGGGCACGGTACTGGCGCAGCGTGGGCAACGGTTTATAGTGAGCAACTAAATATTCCGGGGGCATTAGAAATAGCAATGGCTTGCGCAACATTTGGTTTGGTCGCAGGTGGGATTTTTGGCGGACCATTAGGAACAAGATTAGTAGAGCGCTATCAGCTCACACCTTCAAAAACTCAAAGCTCTTCAACGATTCGAACGCATACGAAAGACAATATAGTCAGCAACGCGAGTCGCATTTTAGGCTATTTCATCGCAATCGCAGTACTAATAACCTGCGCTGTTGTGAGTAGCGACATTCATCAAAGCGCGCAGTCGACAAATATCCACATCCTAACCCTAGTGCCAAATTTCGTTTACGCCATCTTGCTTGGTATGTTAGTTGGCCATATACCTTCGGTTAGAACCAAGCTCGATACTATTCGACTTGAGGTCGACAAAAGTGCGAATCTATCACTTAGTCTCTTTCTCGCGATGGCTCTAATGGACTTGAAATTGTGGAATTTATTTGATCTCGCAATACCGCTACTCATTATTTTGGTCGCACAGCTTATTTTAACTATCGGCTTTGTGTACTGGGTAACGTTTCGCATCATGGGTAAGTCTTACGACGCCGCCGTTCTTGCCGCGGGACATGTGGGCTTTGGGATGGGAGCGACACCGACAGCAATGATGAACCTAAAGGCCATCACTGGCTCTTATGGCCCCTCACCACAGGCCTATTTTATCGTTCCACTTGTAGGTGCCTTCTTTATCGACATAATCAATCTGCTCGTCATCCAAGGTTATATCGCATTTTTAACCTAGCGACATGCTCACACTAACTATTGGTCGTTGCTGCGCCATATCAGGCGCAGCATGTCTTTGTGTTGAATACCGTGCTCGAATATAGGCTCATCGTAATTATCTAGAAAGAAGTTCTTAACGACTGAATCTACTCTAAAGCCATGTTTCTGATAGAAAGAAAGCTGATAGCCAAATGTCCCAGTTCCGAGTTCGACGGAGTCGATACCTTTTTGCGACAGCAAAGCTAAGGTCTCACTAAGCAAAACACCACCAAATCCCTTTCCTTGAAACTCATCATAAATGGCGATATTGAATAGCTCTGCAGAGCGCTGTTTCGCATCAACCTCCACTAGCAATGCACCCACCAATGCTCCCTGCATATAGACAGCGAAACCGATGCAGCGCTCTCGATAAGCATTAATCGCCGCTTCTTCTGGGTCAGCAATCAGCAATATATCGAGCGGTAACTCAGTCTGCTTTACTTCACGGACATCAAACATACTAGAGCTCATTATCAAGTGACCTTTCCATCAAAAAATTATTGAGCACGACGCCTCGTATTTCCGCTTCGTTAGGGCGCACGACCGTAAAACCGAAGTGTAGATAAAAAGGTTTAGCTGTAATACTCACAAAGGAATACAACCTCTCGAGCTTAGCTAGCTTTGCTTTGTCGAGAATAGTGTTCATCAACAAAGACCCCACTCCTCTCCGCTGAGCTCGATGATGACAATAAAAATGATCAATTAATCCATCGGGTTGTAAGTCGCTATAACCTAGGATCTCATCGCCCTCTACGACGATAAACGGGCTGCATCTTGAAATATAGCCCTTAAATACCTCTTTAGTAAGATCTAGAGGGGCCCATGCATCAATCTGCATCTTATTGTAATCATTACAATTTACAGTGCGAATTGTTTGCCGATAAAGCTCTAGCAATTGCTCTGAATCTTGTTCTTTTGCGGGTCTTACTGATAACGACACTGAAAATACTCCTTATGATTCAGCAATTTGAAAACAGAGTTAATATTATCACTTAATGAAAAAACACTGAAAGTTGTATAGGTCACTAGATGGTAACCAATTGAAAAATATCTTTTTGTGTACTAGATATTAAGACTCATAGACAAAGCTATCCGGAAGCGATTATGCCCGAAAATAACAATAAAGTTCTTGTGCTCTATGCACACCCTTCTCAGCGGCGCTCCGAAGTCAATGCGCCCATGTTCCGAGATGCCGCCTCCATCAAAGGCGTTACAGCAGTTGACCTATATTATGAGTATCCGACCTACAACATCAATATCGACCAAGAGCAGCAACGCCTGATCGATCATGATGTGATCATTTTTCAGTTTCCTCTTTATTGGTACTCAACACCATCGATTCTCAAAGAGTGGCAGGACCTCGTTTTGGAGTATGGGTTTGCTTATGGTCAAGATGGCACCGCGTTGCACGGGAAAACGTTCTTGTGTGCAATTTCTGCAGGAGGAAAGGCGGAGGCTTACCAAACTGATGGCTACAACCACTTTACGATCCGAGAACTTTTGCAGCCTTTGGAACAAACCGCAACGCTAACTGGTATGACTTACTTGCCACCGTTTTGCTTATTCGGTTCGCGCACAGCGCAAGAGGAGCATCGCATTCCCGAACATAGAGAACGGTGGAGAGAGTTGCTCAGTCTATTGGCCAGCGGCGATTTTGACATAGAGCGAGCAAAACCTATGGACAAACTCAATCACTACTGGCCATCGGAACAAGCAATTCAATCGGATGAGGGAACATCATGACAGGCTATTTTCTTCAGGCATTCATATACTTAGTTGCTGCCGTTATCGCCGTGCCGATTGCCAAACGACTTGGACTTGGCTCTGTTCTTGGCTACTTAATCGCGGGTGTTGTCATTGGACCAATCATCGGTCTCGTCGGTGAAGAGACCACGACTATTCAGCACTTTGCTGAGTTTGGTGTCGTGATGATGCTATTTTTGGTTGGTCTCGAGCTAGAACCCAAAATGCTATGGAACATGCGTCACAAGCTGATTGGCTTGGGTGGCATTCAAGTAGGTGGTACCGCGGCAGCGGTTATGGGGATTGCCCTTGTTTTCGGCCAGACATGGAGCATCGCGCTTACCATTGGTTTGATTTTTGCCCTATCGTCGACCGCTATCGTACTGCAAACCTTTCATGAAAAAGGGCTTGCTAAAACTGAAGGCGGTCAGAGCTCGTTCTCAGTCTTACTGTTCCAAGATATTGCCGTGATCCCTATGTTAGCGTTCATCCCTCTTTTGGCGATACCAGAGCTAGTAGAGCAAGCTCAGAACGCGGTTGAACATGCCGCAGATCATCATGAAGAATTGAGCTTGGTCGCTGGTTTACCTGGATGGGCTTACGGTTTGGTGATTACAGCCTCTATTGCAGTTGTCGTCGTCGGCGGACATTATTTAAGTCGGCCACTATTCAGATTTGTTGCATCCTCCGGTCTTCGCGAAATATTCACTGCCACCGCACTAATGTTGGTTATCGGTATCGCGGCCTTGATGAGTCTAGTAGGTCTATCCCCTGCTCTCGGTACGTTCTTGGCTGGTGTCGTATTAGCGAACAGTGAGTTTAGACATGAGCTCGAATCTAACATCGATCCATTTAAAGGGCTGCTACTTGGCCTGTTCTTTATTACGGTCGGTGCTGGTATTAACTTTGGCATCTTGTTCAATGATTTCTTTGTCATCATTGGTTTGACTCTAGGCGTCATGCTCTTGAAAGCTGCCGTGCTTTACGGACTTGCCATCATCTTTAATATTCGAGACAGCGCAAGATGGCTATTTACGCTTAGCCTTGCTCAAGCCGGTGAATTCGGCTTCGTTCTTCTTAGTTTCTCCGTTCAAAATCACGTGCTACCGAACGATATCGCCCAAACGCTATCGCTTGTTGTCGCGCTATCTATGTTCCTAACACCCGGCCTATTTATCTTGTTTGATAAGGTTATTTTGCCGCGTTATGAGAAACAGAGTAACGATCGAGAAGCGGACACTGTCGATGAACGTGGTACCGTGATGATCGCAGGGATGGGACGATTTGGACAAATTGTTAATCGCCTATTAGTTGCTAACGAAGTGAAAACAGTGGCGCTTGATGTCCGAGCGGACCAAGTCGATAACATGCGTCAGATTGGTACCAAAGCCTTCTTTGGTGATGCATCTAAACCTGACATACTGCACACCGCAGGTATAGAGGAAACCAAGCTTTTAGTAGTGGCTATTGATAATCAAGAGGCCAGTATCGAGCTTGTAAAATACGTCAAACATACGTACCCTCACGTCAAAATTCTTACCAGAGCATTTGACCGCGGTCATGGTTACCAATTGAGACAGGCTGGTGCAGACTATATTGAATCTGAGACCTATCATTCTGCACTTGAGCTAGGCGCGAAAACAATGAACTGCTTAGGCTTCCATCCTTTCTTTGTCGAACAGCAGAAAGCCACCTACAAGTCGATTGAGGACAAACAGTCTGATCGCTTGTACGAAGGCTGGAAAGGAGGCGCTGAAGGTGAACGCTTCGACAACAACTACCGAGACCTGTTTATTGAACTAGAGGGGCTCATCCGCGACGCCATGCAAATCGACCGCAATGACAAGCACTCGCGCGAACGCGGCTGGACACCGCCGCCAAAAGGTTATGCAGACAAGTTCGAAGAATAGCCTCTTAGGTTTGGTCACGTGCTAAGGAATAGCCGTAATTCAATCAAGGACGGGCTCGCTGCCCGTCCTTCCTATTTTTTAGCCATCGTTCGTGACAATAAGTCGGAACACAAAATAAGAGAACAACGTGGATAAAGATTCTAAACAGTTAGCCAAGCAATTGTTCAACATGACCTTACCTATGGTACTAGGTGTGCTTTCGCTAATGAGTTTCCAATTGGTCGACAGTGCCTTCATTGGTCAACTCGGCGTACTGCCTTTGGCAGCGCAAGGCTTTACCTTGCCGATGCAGATGGTGATCATCGGGATTCAAGTAGGTTTGGGCATCGCAACGACTGCCATTATTTCTCGTGCACTCGGCGCTAACAATGAAGAGTATGCCAAACAGCTCGGTGGATTAATTCTCGTGTTCGGTAGTTTAGGCGTCGCCATCATTGGTGTGGTGATTTGGTTTATCCGGCACCCTATCCTAGCAATGCTGAGCGCTCCAGAATCCGTTTACCCTGTCATTGATAGCTACTGGCCTTATTGGTTGTTAAGCTCTTGGGTAGGGGCTGTACTCTATTTCTACTACAGCGTGTGCAGAGCTAACGGTAATACTGTTCTACCCGGCATGATGATGGTCATCACTAGCATTATTAACCTTGCCCTAGACCCACTGTTTATCTTTACCTTTGATATGGGGATTAATGGTGCCGCTATCGCCACGGTAGTGGCGTTTGGTATTGGTATTTTGGTTGTTGCGCCTAAGGTTGTCTCTAAAAACTGGGCATCATTCAATTGGTCTAACGTGGATATTGCTGAGAGCTTAAGATCGATATGGAAGATCATGGCACCCGCTATGGTGAGCCAGTTATTACCGCCACTCTCCTCTATGTTGGCGACAAAACTGCTCGCGACATTTGGCACGGCTGCCGTTGCGGCTTGGGCTCTTGGCTCTCGTTATGAGTTCTTTGCCATCGTAACCGTGCTTGCACTGACCATGTCGATGCCACCTATGGTGGGCAAGCTCTTGGGTGCTAAGAATCTAGTCGATATTAAGAAGCTCGTGAACATCGCCGTTGCCTATATTTTGGGCTTTCAGTTTGTTGTGGCACTCATTACGCTGTTGTTCGCCAACCAGCTCTCTGCGCTGATGACCAGTGAAGATAACGTATATCAGATATTGAACTACCACCTTATTTTGGTGCCGTTCAGCCTAGGCCCTCTCGGTGTCTGTATGTTGATGGTGTCAATATCTAACGCACTAGGTAAAGCTAAGACGGCATTGACCATCTCTACACTACGCTTGTTTGCCTTCTTTTTACCTTGTTTGTGGGTTGGCGCACAACTTGGAGGTATCCAAGGGTTGTTCTACGGAGCACTAATCGGGAACGTCCTTGCCGGAGTAAGCGCTTGGTTCACATACAGTTATTCTGTGAAGCAGCTTGAAAAAGCGCTTTCAAACTAACCTTATGAAATAAAAAGAAAAGCCTTCTTATTTTTGTCAAACGCCCTCTCCTTTGCTACGTTTAAAATACGTAGTGAAAGGAAAGGTGCAATTAATGAAAATAAACATTCAGACCCATCACGTATCTATCGGTGACGACTCAAGAGAAGAGATAGAAAGCAAGTTTGAGAAAATTGCGGCTCATTTCCCGCAACTAATTAGCAGCGACATCATCATTAGAAAAGAGCACGACCAACACGAAGTCGAAATATTTACTAACTACGAAGGTGTACGAGTCTCTGCTAAAGCGACCCACGACGTCATGTACCCCGCGATCGCAGCATCGCTTAAGAAACTCGAAGCAGGTCTTCGCAGCCGTAAAGGACATCTAAAATCCGGCGCCCATTAATAAAAATGCTGACCACTGTATAGTTTCAGCGGTCCATGCCCTCACTAGATTTCAAAGCCGACACTCTGTCGGCTTTTTTAGTGCTCTACTTTTCCCTACAAAACAATACTGAAATATTTTCTTACCGTGATATTGAACAATCAAATAGCTGCTTTATCGCGCCCTATATCGCTCATCATTCCCCTCTCAGATAGTCTCATCTGCTTTTCAACGCCTGTGGCACAAAATGGCAACTTTACAATTTCTATCCCGCTACTATGTGCTCCAGATTAAGAGGAGCAGACACGATGACCTATAGAGAATTTCAACACACAGACGCATACAAACTGATGGTAGGTACTGGCGACCTAATCACTTCCATCGCCAATTTCACGTTCACCGTAATCAAAGCAGTGGCTAAAGCTGCCTACTGGATTACACGCAAAACGTACTTATGGATCGCCCAGCGATAACCCTGAATCCAACCAACTTTTGAGAAAGCGAATGAAAAGCAAATTAGCACTTGTTTTAGCATTGGCAATTGGAACTGCCTCTCCCATTACAACTTTGGCTTCGGATAGCGTATCGTCAACCGACAACCCCTTATTAACGCAGTCAGAGGCATTGATTCTAGACGTTGAACGCCTTAGCGCTACCGCTGAGCTCAACCGTTTTGAAGAGAGCATTATCGATCGTAAGAATGACGCATTACGACAATCACTGTCCGAGCGTTTAACCAGCAATAAAGATGCAGAAATCAACAAGCAGATTGTCGCTAGCCAACTAACGTTGATGCAGGACCTTCTTGCTGCTAATGAGCAAGATCTCAAACGCTTATCAAAAGAGTCAAAACAAGCCAACGATGCAGCGAAAGACGAAGTTCAATTCGCAATGCAAAAACGCATCACCACTATGGATGAATACTATGCCGATCTGTCTACGACACTAACATGGGCGTCAGATCTAGGCATAGACACTACAAAGGCACGCACCATTCTCGAACGTGACCTTAAGGAACGTGCAGATTTTCTCTATAATTCGGTTCTGTATCTCGACAGTCAACTGAATGATGTCAATGACCGACTCGCTTATTTGCCTGAAGAAGAGAAAGCGGCGCTACAAGAAGATGCCATTAGGATTACTGGTCAGATAAACCTATTAATCTTAAGTCTTGAATCGAGCATTACCTTGCTTGAGCAATATGGTGTCGACACGACCGATTACAAACAACTGTTGTTTACAATCACAGGTGATATTAGCACCGACGTCCTTGATGTGAGTGTCATGATGGGGCTGCTCACTGAATGGCTAGGCGCTTTCAAAGATTGGGCAATGGAACACACACCATCGCTAATCGTTAAGATCTTTGTCTTTGGTATCATTCTTTGGTTGTCGCGCTCATTTGCAAAAATTGTTGGTAAAGCCGTACGCAAGAGTGTCAGTCACTCAACCATGAAATTCAGTGTATTGATGCAAGATTTCTTTGTCTCAATGGCTCAGAAAGGGGTTACCGCACTCGGTCTGTTGATCGCATTATCACAATTAGGGATCGAGCTTGGTCCACTGCTTACTGGTTTCGGTGTTGCGGGTGTTATCATCGGTTTTGCATTGCAAGATACCCTGTCGAACTTTGCATCGGGCATGATGATTCTAATCTATCGTCCATTTGATGTTGGGGACCTAGTAAAAGTGGCTGGAATATCGGGTACCGTTAGCCACATGAGCCTTGTCTCTACGACAATACGAACCGTAGATAACCAGCGCCTCGTTATTCCAAACAATAGGATCTGGGGCGACACCATAAACAACATCACAGCAGAGAAAACTCGTCGAGTAGATATGACGTTTGGTATTGGCTACGGTGATGATATAGATAAAGCAAAACAGGTATTTGCTGACATTCTTGCAGCACACCCGAAAGTACTAAAGTCACCTGAACCGATGATTTATGTCCATACCTTGAACGAAAGTTCCGTAGATTTCATCGTCAGACCTTGGGTGAAAACGGAAGACTACTGGGATGTTTACTGGGAAGTCACCGAAGAAGTGAAGAAACAACTTGATCGCAATGGCATCAGTATTCCATTCCCGCAACGTGATGTTCACGTATACCAGCATGCAGCAGCGACAGAAGTCGACTTGCTAACGGTCGCTCAAGCTGGGGCAAAATAACCAAATGCGAGCATTCACACCTTGAATGCTCGCATTATTTTTTCTAATCAATAACTGAAATTTTTATCGTGATTAATATCACATTTTGTTATTAATGAAAGTCCAAACTGACTCTAACATCTGCGCCCTAATACTGACAGGGCTATTCCTAGGCAGGTTTAATCACTTCCTATTGTTTAAGAGATATTTGAGAAATGTCATCCAAGTTTCCATTAGCTAAGCTGACCTTTTTAATCGCTATTTTGACCGCGGTCGGTCAAATGACCCAGACGATGTACGTGCCTTCAATTGGTCAGATGGCAAAAGAGTTCCACGTTAATCCTGCTATGCTGCAAGCTGTTATGGCGTGTTACTTGATTCCCTATGGTCTTTCACAATTTATATACGGACCATTGTCGGACAAGCTTGGGCGCAAACCTATCATTATCTCGGGACTTGCGATTTACCTAGTTGGTGCGCTAATCAGCTTATTTGCTCATTCATTCGAACTGTTTTTGTTAGGAAGTTTTGTCCAAGGCGCAGGTATCGGCAGCGGTGGTGCAATGTCTCGCACCCTATCTCGCGATTGTTTCTCTGGTGAAGAATTGCATCGTGCAAACAGCATCATTAGTATGTGCGTGATCTTTTCGCCTCTGCTGGCACCAGTACTTGGTGGCCTGCTTACAGAGACTTTAGGCTGGCGTTCAAGCTACTTATTTTTGACGCTCTTCGCTGTTGCCGTAGTCATCGTAATGTCATCGAAGTTGGTCGAAACACTGCCTGAAGAGCGTCGTACGAAAAGCTCGGCAGTGGACAACTATCGATTTGTTCTGTCCGATCGCCGCTTCCAAGGTTACGTGATTTGTCTTGTGGCGACGTTTGCTGGAGTCGCAGTGTTTGAAGCAGCAGCTGGTGTGCTATTTGGCGGTGTATTGAAGCTTTCTGCGCTTACGGTGAGTATTTTGTTTGTCATGCCAATCCCAGGGTATTTACTCGGGGCAGGATTTTCCTCGCTCATCGCAAAACGATTTGGTAATGCAGCGGCGTTTAAGTTCGGTCTAATTGCTATTATTGTTGGCTCTGTGATCGTCCTTATTCCAGGTTTAGAGGGCAGCACAGATGCATGGACACTCACCATTGGCTCAACGGTTTATTTCTTGGGTGCTGGCGTACTCTTTCCGGCTGCAACTACCGGCGCGCTGACCCCATTTCCGAATCATGCTGGCACAGGTGGTGCAGTTCTCGGTGGAATGCAGAACCTTGGTGCGGGTCTTGCTACGCTCGCGGCATCGGTCATACCAGCGAGCAGCCAACTGCCGCTTGGTGTCATAATGTTAGTCATGGCGCTTCTTGCCATGTGGGGACTGCATATTGCTAAACGCGATCGTGGTCGTGATAACACTGGTGGTGCCGTCGCAGTGTAAAGCACTTGGTCATGCATTCACCTATGCATTCACTTATGCATTCACTTATGCAGCGCGTCTTGAAGACGAAGGCGCGCTGCTTGATAAAGATCATGGAAGTCCCCTTCTCCTCAATAAACTCAGGCACAAGTTTGATTTTGCGCTGACATTTCTCTAAGATGCGCCACCTTGAGCAATTGAGTAATCACTCAAATTTGTTGCTAAACCGCTTTGGTTATTATGGTTACCATCCTAACTCAGTGGTCTTCAAGTAACTCGTCTCGATGAGGATCGGACTCTCATCACGCTCACATCATTTAGAGGGGAATGACCCTCGACTCTCTGAGAAGCCTGCCAATTATGGCGCTCTCTATTCAGGCTCGGTGACCGGCTTTGTTTGCCCGAACCTCACTGACCAAATACACAATGTGACTGAGTAGCAATTTGCCTACTTCTGCTCGCCTAGCGAGCAATAAACTATTATAACGATAGGAGTTTTTATGCCTAACGGTTTGATGCTGTCCGATCTTGCGATCGCTGGCGGACTGCTGCTTTTAGGGAAAGTACTTCGAGTACACCTTACTGTTTTCCAAAGAATGTACTTACCATCTGCGGTGATTGCGGGCCTTCTCGGTTTGGCGCTTGGCCCCGCAGGCGCTGACATTCTGCCGTGGACAGACACCTTTGCAAGCAACGCTGGTCTTTTAACTGCTGCACTTTTCTCAGCACTTGGTCTTGCAACCGATGTTCCGTCACCTTCAGTCGTAGCAAAACGCGCTGGTAGTATGTGGGCGTTCAACCAAGTCGCCTCTGTTTCTCAGTGGTTGTTTGCTGCGATGTTTGGCCTGTTTTTAGCGTCTTTTGTATTCTCTGACTTAACACCAGCGTTCGGGATCCCAATGGCGGCAGGCTTTATGGGCGGTCACGGCACCTCGGCGGTTGTCGGTGATATCTTCACAAACCTTGGCTGGGAAGATGCGTTTACGCTAAGCCTTACGTTTGCCACCGCAGGTATTTTTATCTCTATCTCTGTTGGCATGATCATTTTACAAGTTGCCCTCAAGCTTGGCTTAATCAAACGCTTTAACAGCTTTCAAAAGATGAATGATCACGAACGTAAAGGTCTTATTGAAGAGGGTGAGCAACGCTGGGCGATGAAATCAACCATGTCGTCGTTGTCCGTTGACTCCTTTGCGATTCATGCTGCTTTGGTGGTTGTCGTGACCGCTTTTTCTTATGTGGCAGCGGATTTTTTGTCTTCTTTTCATGACAAAGTTCAAATCCCAACCTTTGTAACGGGTTTTCTAGGCGGAATGTTTGTGCGTATGGTGGCTCAACGTACTGGCGCATCTCAATACCTGTGTGACGGCGCATTCAATCATGCCTCGGGCATTAGTACTGACTACCTCATCGTGTTTGGTATTTCAGCCATCAAAATTACAGTACTCGTGCAATATCTGCTACCAATGACTCTACTTGCCATCGGCGGTATTTGTTTCACTCTGTTCCTTATTTTCTGGGTAGCACCCCGTATACTTGGCGATAACTGGTTTGAGAAAGGTATCTTTTCTTGGGGATGGCTAACGGGTACGGTCGCAATGGGTATTGCGCTACTTCGCATCGTCGATCCAAATATGAAAAGCAAAGTATTGGACGACTATGCTATTGCTTATGTTCCAGGGTCCATCACCGATATATTTATTATTTCTCTGATGCCAATTGCTATGTATTCCGGTTACCACTGGGAAGCGTTAGCTGTTGGTCTTAGCTACATCGCGTTTGTTCTTTTTGTTTGGCGCTTTGTATTCCAAAAGTCAGGACAACTAGTGACAGAATAGACCCACAAGGCGGCGACACTTGCTGCCTTTTTTCTACCAAACCTGCCGCCATAACCGACACAACAATGCTCACCCTTACCAAACCACGACTTTTATTTTGATTTCAGTCAGTTAACATTGCATTATGGTTAATAGAGACTAGAATAAAAAACGTGTCTCGCCCCCAAGCCATGGAAGGAGTAGTTGGAGTTGAGAATTCGCTGTATACATAACATGTTTGTATTTCTTGTCTCTGCTGTATTTCTTTTCTCTGGAGCGACTTCTAACGCGCTTGCGGACACGCCAGACAATAAGACGTACTACATCTCTGCTCATGAACGTGACTTCTTAGCGCGATTTATTTTCTCGACTATAGAGAAAGAAGCGAATATTGCATTTGAATATGTAGACTACCCCGATTTCAGTGAGCGACTTAATGCGATCGAAAGTGGTGAATTGGACTTTATTGCCAACATTACTTTCACCAAAGCGCGTGCGCAGCGATTTATCTTCTCGCCACCCATCAATATTGAACCGACTTACTTGTTCACCGAAACAGACAAGAGTTTTGATGATATCCATGTGGTAGGCACTACGATGGGAACAGCTTTTAACGATATTATTCAGCGCTATTATCCAGAGAAACGTGTATTGGGCTTTCTCGACAATGAGGTGGCCTTTGAGAGTATACGAAGTGGTGATATCGACGGTTACATAGGTACATTCTTGCAGCTCGAATGGTTTTTGAGTGCTGGTTTTAAAGCGACACTCATCAACGATAAAGTGTCTATACCACCAGTTTCGATCATCACTAATAAATCCGAAAATGCTCCGCTCCTCGCAAAGTTCAGCCGCATCATCGCTCAGGAATCAGTACAGAAACAGATCCGTAGCTATATTGAAAGCTACATTACCGAGATAGCCATTAAACAGCTTAAAAATGATATTGAGTCTTCGGGCCTAAACTTGGAAGATCCTATCAATGTCTACCTCAACCCTCGTAAGCCATATGTTTTTACTGATAAAAACGGTGTCGTGACAGGAGTCGCGGTAGATCTAGTCAATGAGATCTGTCGCCTTGGTTCTCTTGAGTGCCGATTGGTATTCCAGCCTGATGAACCGTGGGCAGCGTCTTTGCAGAAACTCATGCTCGGCGAACATGAGATCATGACTCCGATTGCTGATCTTAATCACCGTAAAGAGCGCCTTATTTTCAGCGACCCGTACGCATCTATTGATGGTGTTATCGCTAAACGAGTCGGATACAAAGAAGAGGTATATCGCCATATCTCGGAGCTGTTTGCTGAGCGTGTCGGTGTGGTCGAGAACGGTGTCTTTGCGACCGTTACTCGTCGCCTCCTTCCCAACAAAGAACTGGTCTACTTCAAAGATACTGAAGCTTTGGTGCGCGGGCTAATAGGTAAAACCATCGACTATGCGGTGACCAACCGAGTCACTCTCAATACGTTACTTTATGAACAGTCATTGTCTGAGATTACCGAGGATCGTTATTTTAAGCCTTTCTATCGATCTCAGCTGACGTTTGGTTTTCCAAAAACAGAACGTGGCGCAACACTATCGAAACTCTTTAATCGAACGCTCGACTTTGTAGACGCCGAAACGATTCATCATCGCTATCAACCTCCAGCGAATTGGCGAGAATTGAACGAAAAAGAGCTCGATAAACAGCGACTGAACGTCATCAATATTTTGCTTGGTCTATTTATTTTAGTGACGATCACCTTTGGTTATTTGACTAATCACCGAGCTAATCATGACGTTTTGACCAGGTTAAAAAACCGCTATGCTCTAAACCGTATTCGCAAGCAACCCTTGGGTAAAGGTAACGGCCTAATCTTTATTGACCTAAATGGGTTTAAGCAAATTAATGACACCTACGGCCACGCCGTTGGTGATCAGGTACTACGCTGTTACGCTAAATTACTTCGCCAGACTGTTAAAGGGACGAGCTACCGAATCGGTGGTGACGAGTTTGTTGTTATCGCACCCATGAATAATGAGCTACTTCGAGAACTCTTGCCCAAGTTAGAGAGTTTTCAATTCGGTGTTCGTGGACATGATCTGACCTTGGACCTAAACGCGGCAATTGGTGTATTCCTTCCTGACAGTAGTGATTTGAGTATCAGGCAGTTACTAATCTATACCGATTTTGCTATGTATGAAGCCAAGCGCAATAAAGGCCTTGGGAGCGTGATTGTCGACAAAGCTAAGCTAAAAGAGTTAATAGCAAAAAACAACGTAGCCAATCCCGTCGATTAAATAATAAAAGGGAGAGACCAGTTATAGTCTCTCCCTTTTATTAAGCCATCTATTACAGCGACTACCCTACACTTCGAAACGACCAACCAATTGATCCAGCCTTGATATCGAGTTTTGCATTAGTGCAGTTCGACGTGCTAATTGCTTCGATTGATACTGCAAAGAGCCCGTCGAATCGGCTGCTAATTCTGCCGTTTGAGAGTTAGTGTTACTCATGCTTGCCAAGCCAGTGATGGCATCAAAAAGCGAGTTTACCGATTCTTGTAATCGAGCGTTTTGTTTCGAGTTATCTGCAAGATAGGCATTACTTTCTACGTTATCAATACCAGCTCTCATCGTCGTCACCGCTTTTTCAGACTGGTGACGAAGCTGCTCCATCAAGTCACCAATATCTTTAGCTGCTGCCGCCGTTCTATCGGCAAGCGTTCTCACCTCATCGGCAACCACAGAGAACCCACGTCCGTGCTCTCCCGCTCTCGCAGCCTCTATGGCTGCATTAAGTGCAAGCAAGTTCGTTTGTGCAGTGATATCCGTAATTAGTGTGACAATGTCACTAATCTTTTCCATCTCACTATTCACATCATTCACACTCGCTGATGAAGATTGGACGATTGCCTTGATTGTCTCGGCACTGTTACGCGCCGTCTCATACTCGTTTCTCGCTTGTTCGACAGACTCTGTCATGAGTACGTGCATTTCACGTGCGTTGTCATTGGCTGAACTGATTTCGCCAACCTGCTTTTGAGAGAGGTCAATCAGCTGAGAGATCGATTCTGAGGTGCTTTCACTCGATTTAGAAAGTCGCTGACTGCATCGAAACATCGATTCCGATACGTTATTCACTTCTCGACTGGCGAAGACTAACTCGGAAACTACGGTTTCGAGGTTATCGATAAAGCTATTGGTCCAACGGCCTAGATCGCCGGTTTCATCTGCCTTAAACTTCGATGAGTCCAGTCGCTGTTTAAGGTTTCCATCCCCCTCTGCCAATACCTTCATCACACCAGTCATCTGTTCGAGGCTGCGCGACAAAGGCTTGGCTGTTCTCGCTCGGAACAACACAGTAAGTAAGCATGCAAATAAGAAAGACAAACCAGCGCTTGTGTATGCGTCTAGGCTTAGAAAGTGTTGTAGCATCACCGGTAGCAAAGTTACGGCTATAGCGGATGCCATAAAGCGCCTTGTTAGTCGGCCAACCAGAGAACGGTGTCGATGTACTTCTTCTAAGTCGGATTCACACATCATACCCCAGGTATCAATTGAGCCCGGCAGTCTGAACGTGACGCCTTTGCCTATTACCGGAATATGGCGGTAGTCTGAGTAACCTGGATAATCGACATACAAATTGCTGCCATTTTTAATGGTCTCTCGAACACCCGGGTGAAGTTGATTGGTCGCTGGATCATTAAACACAACCTCAAACTCAGTATGTTTTTGGATCTTCACGGTTCCCCAGTCTGTTTGCACACCTTGTTTTAGGTTCTCTCCGTGTGAAAAAGTATTGTCCTCAAAACGCGAACGAGATAACGCAACGCCCTGTGCTATTGACGGGTCAAAGTTGGACTCAACCATAAACAGATAGTTGTCACCCGATTCACTGTAGATATGCCCTGCTTCTCGCTGAATCAAATCCCCCAGTACGTCATTTGGTACACGTCCACAGAGGATCGGTGCATCAGCATCATCAATATTGAGGGGCTGGTAGAACATCAAGGTCACAGCATCATGAAACTTGGAGGATGACGGACCTATATCTAAGGTCTTTTTATCGACATACGGGCCATGCAGAAACGGCTTGTTCCTCGCAAGGTCAAGAGCTTTCTTCGATGCGCTCTGATGACCAATATATTCTCTACTGGTCGAACTTAAGACGGAGCCATGTTCATCAACCAAAAACAGCTCAGTAAAATCCTTACCTCTGCGTAGTAATAGGTCGAGCGCCTCCGCACGCTCATCTTCCGCCTTTGAGGAGAGGTAAAACGCGGCATCTTCTAGAAAACGCCACTGGTTTTGAGTCCATGCTTCCAGCAGTTTGACCCTAGTTTGTGCAATGCTCTCGAACGTTTGCTCTAGTTCGGTGATTCTATCTCGATTGGAGAAACACGCCTTCCGCATGGCGATTTTTCCGGTACTACCTAGCCAAGGTAACCAACGTTTTTCTTCAGAAGTTAAGTTCATTTTCATTCCTTTGAATCTACTTTATTGATTACATTGCAATTTATATACCCGTACTTTGTGTGGTTTAACCCTCTTCTGTCACAAGAGGGCTGTTAAAACAAGGAACCCAAAATGACAATGTGCATCAAAATCGTCACCATCTTAGTGCGTTCAATGCACCAATATAGTGACTTTAGCATTACACTTTCTAACACTATGTCAAACTAGGTAACAGTCTGATTTGCTGAACAAATTCGCTATCCGTTTATTTGCTAGTACAATAAGGAAGCCCCCAAAAATAATTCCTATTAGGAGACTCTATGACTGAGAATCGTAACGCCAGCCAAATCGTTTCCATTATTTCCACTATTCTTGTTATCGGACTCGCGATTTACCTGGGTACCTTGGTGAAATCTGTCGATACCATTGAAGAGAAACTGAGCCATCAGGCACAGCAAATAGAACGCGTAACAATCGCATCAAACGGCAGTGACGCCACCAGCGCCTATGTACCGGCCTATTCACATATCTACACCGATGGTGGCAAAGCCGTGCTGCTTGAAACAACGCTAGTCGTGAGAAATACCGACCCGAAGAACAGCATTAATATCCATAGCATTGACTACTTCGATACCAACGGTAACTTGGTCAGACAGTTTTTGGAGGAAGGTTACGAACTCAGCCCATTATCAAGCTCTGAGTACTTAGTGGAGAAAAGAGAAACCAGTGGCGGTGTTGGGGCAAACTTCATCGTAAACTGGTCAAATCCGAATCAAGCATCGAAACCTATTTTTGAAGCGGTGATGATTGGTGCTGGTCAAGGGAAGGATATCTCGTTTACTAGCCGCGCTCCGCAATAACACGCCATCAAACACCAAAACAACTCCCATTAAAAAAGCCCTGCGCAGAGACGCAGGGCTTTCTCGTTTAATCATTAGCCTATTGAGCTTGCTCGTTAAGATAGGCCTGTAGAGAAATGTTCGTCCACTCGCGCATTTTAGTTAGATAATTGGCTTGAGAGTCCAAGATCTCTTTTGCTAGTTCGTCATTTGAAGCCTGCGCTTTCAATAGTTCGCCATTTGCTTGTTTCAGTGCATTGATGACTTCAGGTGGGAAGCTGCGAACCTTGATGTCCGGGTACTCTGAGCTCATCTTAGACCAGCTGTCGGCATTCTCATGCAACGCTTGCGTATACATGTCAAAAGCAGCGACACGGAAAGAAGTTTCGAGGATTATTTTAAGGTCGTCCGGCAGTTTCTCCCACACCTTTTTGTTTACGAGAAATTGTGTCTCGGAACCAGGCTCATGCCATGCTGTGTAGTAGTAAGGTGCGATTTTCTGAAAACCCATTCGAAGGTCAAAAGCAGGGCCTACCCACTCAAGCGCATCAATGGTTCCACGCTCAAGGGATGTGTAAAGCTCACCAGGAGCAATATTGGTTGGTTTCGCCCCTACTTGCGCCAAGACTTCACCCGCAAAACCTGGGATACGCATTTTCAGACCTTTTAGGTCCTCAACAGAGTTAATCTCTTTCTTAAACCAGCCTCCCATTTGGATGTCAGAGTTTCCGCCTGGGAAAGAAAGCAGGTTATGTGGAGAATAGACTTTTTGCATCAGCTCTAGACCGCCACCATGATAGAACCATGAGTACTGCTCCATCGTTGTCATACCAAAGGGCATCGAGGAGAAATACAAGGTGTTTGGCACTTTACCTTTCCAGTAATAAGAGCTTGAGTGTCCGAGATCGTATTGTCCCGATTTCACCATATCAAACACACCCAGCGGCGCTTTATGCTTATTGGCAGAATCGATGCGAATGATTAAGCGTCCGTTCGACATCTCTTTCGCAAGCTTAGCCATATTCTTGCTCGCATCCCCTAAGATAGGCGTATTTGGTCCCCATGTCTCAGCAAGTTTTAGTCGGAAAACTTTGTCTTCCGCATGAGCATTAACTGCGACAATGGTAGTAAGGGAGGCGACGATGAGGGTACTAACTCGGCGAATGGTTTTTTTGAAGTCCATTTCTTTGATTCCTGTGTACGTTGTTGGATTGCACCTTCACAATGAATGTAAATACCCTGTATGTCAAAGTGTTAAAATTGGGTATTTTAAACCGTAGGCAGTGTAATTGACTAACATTTAACCAGCCATCCATACAGCATGCTTTAAACCAACGACCTGCTTTATTTAACTCCATCCGAGTGCATAAGATAAACATTCCATTCTGTTTAACAAACTGATAGTTCTGTCACGAAATGTCTGCTATTAATACGAAATCGTTCAATATTCTAAAAACAGTAACTATGGACTGGGCAACACTTTCACTCTTCATCCCCACCTTCTTTTTCGTCTCGATCACACCAGGGATGTGCATGACACTCGCTCTCACTATGGGAATGAGTATCGGCTACAAACGAACCCTTTGGATGATGGTTGGAGAGTTGTTAGGCGTCGCTCTTGTTGCCTTAGCTGCCATTCTTGGCATCGCTGCGGTTATGCTCAAATACCCAGACATCTTTTTTGCTTTTAAAGCTATAGGCGCAGCGTATCTGTTCTATCTTGGCATTCAGATGTGGCGTTCTAAAGGCAAGCTCGCTATCTCATCAGATATGGAACATCAACCTAAGCACAATGATTGGGATTTGGTCGCTCAAGGTTTTATCACCGCGATCGCCAATCCTAAGGGCTGGGCATTTATGATCTCCCTACTCCCTCCTTTCATCGATCAGTCGAAACCAATGACGCTTCAAGTCTCAATAATGTTGGGAATTATTTTACTCAGTGAATTTATTTGTATGACTATTTATGCCACGGGCGGTAAGGGCCTGAAACGCACACTGGGTCAGGCTCAGAATGTCAAAACCATGAATCGCATTGCAGGCACATTAATGTGTGGAGTCGGTATCTGGCTGTTTATTGGTTAATTCTATCAATATAGAGTGATTTATCACTATCATTCCCTGCCATTAACATTTATTCATAATTGGACCACCCACGGTGGTCTAAACTTTCAATTTCGTAATTCAATTGCTTTTGTATTACAAAACAGAAAGTGTACAGCAAGAACCATTTACATAACCCACCACGACTAGCAACCATTTTGCTACCAAAAATTTACGCATCATTGTATTTTCCGATAGGTTTTGTAGAAAAATATAGTTATGTACGATATCTACACACCTCACCTACCCCTTTAGGATAGTTTAATTCTGTAATTGATTTACATCATGTTTTAATTTTCTTTCACATTTAACAATGCGCGTAGATTCGATAATAACCCTTAGGTATTAATAATGAGCAAGATGAAGCTTGTCGTAGTAGGAAACGGCATGGTTGGTCATCGCTATCTCGAGGACCTCGTCGAGAAAGCGGATATGGCGAACTATGAAGTCACTGTTTTCTGCGAAGAACCCCGCGTTGCGTACGACCGTGTGCACCTTTCTTCTTACTTTTCGCACCACACTGCTGACGAACTTTCACTCGTCAAAGAAGGCTTTTACGAAAAACACGGCATCAAGGTATTGATTGGCGAACGCGCTATCAACATCAACCGTGAAAACCACATCGTATATTCCAGCACTGGTCGTGAAATCAAATACGACAAACTCATCCTAGCGACTGGCTCTTTCCCATTTGTACCGCCTATCAAAGGCAACGAAAGCAAAGACTGTTTTGTTTACCGTACTATCGAAGATCTGAAAGCTATCGAAGCAACCGCTAAGAAGAGCAAGAGCGGCGTAGTTATCGGTGGTGGTCTTCTAGGGCTTGAGGCTGCTGGTGCACTGAAAGCACTGGGTGTAGAAACTCACGTTGTTGAGTTCGCACCAAAGCTAATGGCAGAGCAGCTAGACCAAGCTGGCGGCAATCAGCTTCGTTCAAAAATTGAAAGCATGGGCGTGAACGTTCACACCAGCAAGAACACGCTAGAAATCGCTCCTGAAGGCAAAACAGCACGTAACGTGATGCGCTTTGCTGACGGTACTGAGCTAGAGACTGACTTCATCGTGTTCTCTGCAGGCATCCGTCCTCAAGACAAACTTGCTCGCGAAATGAAGCTAGATATCGCACCTCGTGGCGGTATTGCTATCAACGACTTCTGCCAAACGTCTGATGAAAACATCTACGCGATTGGTGAATGTGCGTCTTGGAACGAAACGTTCTACGGTCTAGTAGCGCCTGGCTACAAGATGGCAACGGTTGCTGTTGACCACATTGTAGGTAACGACAGCAAATTCGAAGGTGCTGACATGTCTGCGAAGCTTAAGCTTCTTGGCGTGAAGGTAGGCTCAATTGGTGACGCTAACGGTCGCACTCCTGGCTGTAAGAGCTACGTTTACCAAAACGAAGAGCAAGAAGTGTATAAGCGTCTTATCGTTTCTGAGGACAATAAGAAGCTTCTTGGTGCGGTAATGGTTGGGGATACTTCTGACTACGGCGACCTACTTCAGCTAATGTTGAACGAAATCGACCTACCAGAGCACCCAGATGCACTTATTCTTCCAGCACACGCTGGCGCTGAAAAGCCGACGCTAGGTGCAGACTCACTTCCAGAGTCAGCGGTTATCTGTTCTTGTTTCGACGTAACAAAAGGCAAGATTGCAGAGGCGGTTGCTCAAGGTCACCACACCATTGGCGACATTAAAGCAGTGACTGGCGCAGGCACGGGCTGTGGTGGTTGTATCCCTCTTGTGACCTCAGTTCTGAATGCTGAACTTGCCAAATCTGGAATCGAAGTTAAGAACGATGTGTGTGAGCACTTTGCTTACTCTCGTCAAGAGCTGTTCCACCTAGTACGTATCGGCGAGATCAAGACGTTCGAAGAACTACTTGAGAAACACGGTACAGGCTACGGCTGTGAAGTATGTAAGCCACTAGCAGGCTCTATCCTAGCGTCTTGCTGGGGTGACCACATCCTTAAGCCTGAGCTAGTGAAGCTGCACGATACCAACGATAACTTCCTAGGTAACATCCAAAAAGACGGTACTTACTCAGTTATCCCACGTATGGCTGGCGGTGAAGTGACACCACAAGCGCTAAAAGTGCTGGCTGAAGTAGCTGCAGAATACAACCTTTACACTAAAGTCACGGGTGCACAACGTATCGGTCTATTCGGCGCGCAAAAAGACGACCTTCCAGCTATCTGGAAGAAGCTGATTGAAGCGGGTTACGAGACAGGTCAAGCGTACGCAAAAGCACTTCGCATGGCGAAAACGTGTGTAGGCTCTACTTGGTGTCGTTACGGCGTTCAGGATTCTGTTGGTTTAGGCTCTCGTATCGAGAACCGTTACAAAGGTATCCGTACTCCTCATAAGATGAAGTTTGGTGTGTCTGGTTGTACTCGTGAGTGTGCAGAAGCACAAGGTAAAGACCTTGGCATCATCGCAACTGACGCAGGTTGGAACATGTACGTGTGTGGTAACGGCGGTATGAAACCTCGTCACGCAGACCTACTGGCTTCTGATCTAGACGAAGCAACGCTGATTCAATACATCGACCGCTTCATGATGTTCTACATCCGCACAGCTGCGCCACTACAACGCACCTCTGTATGGATGGAAAACATGGAAGGTGGTGTGGACTACCTACGTGAAGTTATCGTTGAAGACAAACTAGGCATCAACGAGCAGCTTGAAGCTGACGTTCAACGTCTAGTGGGCGATTACAGCTGTGAGTGGAAGAACACGATTGAAGACGAGTCTCAGCTTACACGCTTTGCTCACTTCATTAACAGTGACCTTCGCGACGACAATGTGGTTTTCGTTCAAGAGCGTGACCAACACCGTCCAGCAACATTCACTGAGAAGCACCCTGAAGCGAAAGGCGACATCCTACACGTTGAGCTGGAGAAGTAATCATGGCATTTCAAAAAGTATGTGACATCCAAGATATCGTCCCAGGCACAGGTGTTTGTGCATTGATTGACGGTCAGCAGGTTGCGGTTTTCCGCCCAAGTGCTGCAGAAGAAGTTCGCGCAATCAGCAACATGGACCCGTTCTATCAATCTAACGTGCTATCACGTGGTTTGATTGTTGAACACCAAGGTGAGCTTTGGGTTGCAAGCCCGCTTAAGAAGCAGCGCTTTAACCTAACTACTGGCGCATGTATGGAAGATGAGCGCTTTAGCGTGAAGGCTTACAAAGCTCGCGTGACCAAAGGTGCGGTAGAGATTTCTGCATAACGTTAATTGCCGTCATCCTCGTGAAAACGAGGATCTCGTAAAGCGAGTGATTCGCTGTGAGAGGTCTCCTTCTTCAAGGAAATGACGGGAATTCATATGAGAATGAATAGCCTATAGGGGTTAGCCACCCTAGCCCCTATCACTATTCAATCTTAACTTTTATATTTAAACTTTGTTGGAGAGACATGATGTCTACTGATTTTAAACCAGCACAATTCGTGCAAACTATGATCGACGTTGGTGAAGCGAAAACCAAAACCAGCACTCGCGATCTACTACTACGTGGTACGATGGCAGGTGTGATTCTGTCACTGGCGGTTGTGGTAGCAATCACGACTATCGTACAAACAGGAATGGGGGTTGTTGGCGCACTCGTGTTCCCTGTTGGTTTCGTTATTCTGAGTGTGATGGGTTATGACCTAGTAACGGGTGTTTTCGGTCTTGCTCCACTAGCAAAATTTGAAAACCGTCCTGGTATCACTTGGGGTCGTATCTTCCGCTGTTGGGGTCTAGTAGGCCTTGGTAACCTTATCGGTTCTCTGATTGTTGCTTACCTAGTGGCTGTATCGCTAACTGGTAACTTCTCTCTTGAGCTAAACGCGGTAGCGCAGAAGTTCATTGCCGTATCTACAGCTCGTAGCCTTGGTTTTGAGAACATGGGTATGGACGGATGGATCACCTGTTTCGTTCGCGGCATCTTCTGTAACCTAATGGTTTGTCTAGGTGTAATCGGCAACATGACAGCGCGCACTGTTGCTGGTCGTGTGGCTATGATGTGGTTCCCAATCTTCATCTTCTTCGCTCTAGTATTCGAGCACACAGTCGTAAACATGTTCCTATTCCCACTGGGTATGATTCTAGGTGCGGACTTCGGTGTGATGACATGGTTGAACTTCAACCTTATCCCTACCATCCTAGGTAACATCGTTGGTGGTCTAATCATGACTTGTATCCCGCTTTACCTAACTCACGCTAAAACTGCACCTTCAATCTCTGCTGAAACAGAAGAACAAGTGCAAGCTGAACCAGCTCTAAGCGCGAAATAGTATTAATAAGACCTCACCTTCAAGGTGAGGTCTTATACCTCTTTGGCTATAAAAAGTCGTACTGGCAAGTGCCACTCTTTATATCCAAATTCTGATTTGATAGGCGTAGCTTATGACCACTAATCACACATCTTTAAATGCCGGCTTTGTTTCATTAGTCGGTGCGGGGCCTGGAGACCCTGATCTTTTGACAGTGAAAGGATATCGCGTGATTCAGTCTGCGGATGTAGTCGTTTTCGATAGACTCGTATCCAAAGATATCCTTTCGCTGGCAAAACCTGATGCAGAGATGATCTATGTGGGTAAGAAGCTCGACTATCACTGTGTTCCACAAGATCAGATCAACCAGATCTTGGTAGAGAAAGCCAAAGAAGGTCATAAGGTGGTTCGCCTTAAGGGTGGCGATTCATTTATCTTTGGCCGTGGCGGCGAAGAGCTGGAAACACTGGCAGAAAACGGCATCAGCTTCGAGGTAGTTCCGGGCATCACTGCAGCTGCCGGAGCAACAGCGTATGCTGGCATTCCCCTTACTCACCGTGACCATGCGCAAAGCGTACAGTTCATTACTGGTCATGTGCAAAAAGATGGCCGTGAGATTGAGTGGAGCTCACTGGCTCAATCAAACAATACGCTTGTATTCTACATGGGTTTGAAACAAAGCGGTCGCATCACTGACAAACTGATTACCCATGGTCTTGATGAAAACACGCCGTGTGCGGTCATCGAGAATGGAACGCGTAAAGAACAACGTGTATTCCAGGGAGCACTTAATACACTACCGCATATGGCCAGTGAAGCAGAAAGCCCCGCGTTAATTGTTGTCGGTAGCGTGACTCAGTTGCATGACAAGCTTAAGTGGTTTTAACTGAATCAACCCTCACGTAAGACTAAAATCACTCAGTTCACATACTAAAGCGGGAACACAATGTGTTCCCGCTTTGCTAACTCGATAGATCAACCTTTACAGAATTGGCGTAATGTCCTGCTCTGTAAACTCGCCTTCCTTAACCTCAACAGGCACATAGTGTTGATAGATCAAGAAGCCATCTTCTGCAGTTTCTTCTGTTTCTGGTTGGTCAATATAAGCGGTACAGGTGTAGCCGATTGAATAGCTACCTGGACCAACGTAACCAAACTCGTACTCATAGACTGTGTTGTTGTCTTGGTCGACACTTTCGTTAACGTTTGCCACTGACACAGGTGCTACACGCTCGCTGTCTGAACCTACATCTCCCATAGTAGTACGATCCATCTCACCCGCATACAGGTAAACCGCGTGGACGGGCTCAGCGCCACCGATCGCGTTGTAGGATGCACTATCCGCTTCACACGCTTGATACTGCATAGTATCCACTTTGCCGCGAATATGTCCTGATTCTGAAGCATTGACGAGCGCGACACCATTTCGGTTCATCAACATATGCTCTTTACCTGTAGGGTCAGTCAGCGCTTTTCGCAAATCAAACTCAACAATATAGCTATTAAAGCCAGCCATGATTTCAATAGATTCACTTGGCTTTGCGAAAACTAACGTGCCCTGGTCTTTATCATCTGGCTTATAACCTAAACAACTGCCTTTGTTTGGAACCACCAGCCCCTTTAAATTGCCATCAGTCTTTCGTACATAAGAGGTCGTGTCATCAGCCGTTAAGCCGTCTTTTGCATACAGGCACAATGCGTAATGACCCGTCGGGATTTCATAATCTCTGATGATGGTCTCCGCATTGCTCCCTTGATACTCCATCAAGTCAATCTGACGAAGCTCTTCATCTTCACCGCTCACGTCCAACGCAATTGGGTCACCTGTTTTCGCACCACTTTGTGGGTCAATCGGTACAAGTACCACATCTTTGAAACCCAAAACCACTTCCATCGCATCATCAACTGGTGCGTCAGACACACCTAGGTTTAGTTTGCCAGTGGTTGCTGTAGGTGGTGTTGCGGTTGTCTCTTCAGATCCACAACCGACCAATAACGTTGAAGTAAGCACAGCAAGCGCTGTTAGACGTGTTTTCATTTTTTTTCCTGTGATTCTGCCAGTGATTTTCTTACTGACGAATTTAACGATTAATTCAGAGTAGCTATGTCAAAGCAGAGTGATGGAAAGTTAAATTATTAGTTTTAACGCCATCTTTGCTTGTTCGCTTCCAAATACGATCATCAAACTATGTAACCACAGTCATAACGACGTTTGGCGAGTACAAAAAAAGTGTCTCAATTGTGGTATTCGTTACCCTGCGGTGGGCTGCTAGCGAGCGTCTGATTAGTTCACAACTAAACTAAAGGGTGAACATGGTAGTTAAACTATTCACTAACATCAGGTAGGTTCGAATGAAAACACTTCTCCCCTTATCCCTAGCCCTTTTGTTTTCACTTCCCATGGCTCACGCTGACGTCACCATCAAAGGCGATCGAATGGAGATCAGCGAGGATTGCCGAAAGATAGAGGGCGAAGTAATGACACTGCGCTCTGAGGATTGCGAGTCTGATTCAAAAGGCTCTCACAAAAACAAAGGCAAAGGTGAAAACCGCAGTGTGCACGGTGATGACAACCCAGGCAAAGGACACGACAAGAAGAACAAAGACAAAGACGACGACTAACCTCAATGGATTTTCTCATTGAATAGCTAAGGACTAAAGTTATGAAGACCTTACAAATTAGTGCAATTGCTGGCTTGGTATCGCTGGCTCTTGTCAGCTGCGGTGGCGATTCAGGATCTGGCGCATCGACTACCGCACCTTTGACGTTGAGCGTCACTGATGCCCCCGTCGACGACGTTAAAGAAGTTGTCGTCACCTTCGGAAAAGTAGCCCTACTCTCTCAAGGCGGTGACGCGCCGCGAGTGTTCGATGTTTATCTCACCGATGATGAAGGCAACCCCGTTGACGAAGAAGGCAATCCTATCCCTGATGGGGAAGATCCCGTGCCAATTAGCGTCAATCTCCTCGATTATCAAGGAGACAACGTCATGCCTCTCTTAGAGGATGAAATTGTCAACGTAGGTGAGTATCAGATGTGTGTGTTTGCCAATGACGGTGACCATCCGACTCACCCTTCATACGTGATAAAAGATGATCCAGACAGCGATGATGAACTAACGTTAGAATTAACTGTGAAAGGCGAAGGCACCTGTCCTCAGGGAGTCGGGAGAGAACCAAACGCTGGTGTCCTATTCTTCAATAAGTCCTTTACGATCAACCAGCAAACTAACAATTACGCCATTGAGTTCGACTTGCGTCGAGGTCTCAAAAACCAATCTACTTTCCCAAATTACACCATCCAGAGAACATCCATCACCCTAATCAACACCGCGGAAACCGGCAACATTAAAGGAACGATTACAGCCGACAAGTTTACTAGCTGTAATGACCCATTATCAGATGCGGCGGTTCAATCAGTGTATCTATATGAGAGTGGAACAACCCTCGAAAACATGGCGCCAATTGGAGGTACTGACTTAGTCAAACCTATTACCTCAGCGTCCGTTGGTGATAAGAACGCTCAGGATGTCTATGAGTTCGCGTTTGGTTTCCTTGATGCTGGTAGCTATAACTTAGGCTATACCTGTACTGCGCAGCATGATGATGGTGAGGAGGATTCTGATCCCGTTGCTGCTGGCTTCACAATTTACGATGTAATAACCGATGTATCCGTTGTGGTAAACGAAGATACCAACGTTGAATTCTGAGTTGCATGTAACGATTGGAAAGAGAGTGATGACCACTCTCTTTTTTGATCATTCTCCAGACAAAGAAAAAGCGGCCAAGCATCCTTACTCAGCCGCTTGTATCGTCGCGAGTAAGACCTAGTTACTTGTGACGATAACTTCTTTTGCTCTGACCTCAGAGAGTGCTCTTTCTAAATTGTCGTTCGCTAGTTTGTAGTACGACGGTTTAGCATCTATGGCTTGTTTGAAGTACGGGATGGCACGATCTGGCTTCCCTTTTAACATTAAAAAATAACCAACATTATTCAAAGCTTCATGCCTTTCCATGTGTCTTGAAAACATATTTAACGCTTTATTTTCCTCACCCATTCCGATATATATCAAAGCTAAGTTGTTTTGGGCACGTTGATTACTAGGCTCGCGTTTCAGTGCTCTCTGAGTACTACTTTCTGCTTTATAATAATCTCCAGACATGTAATAAGAATATCCTTGATTAATGAAGACCTTAATCAACTTAGGGTCAGCTAGATTTGCCTTGTTATACAACTCCCTTGCGGCGCTATATTGTCCCTTAACGTCTAAGAGTATACCAAGTCCCATATACGCATTCGCAGGAGACTCTGAATCAACAACTAAACTAGACAAATCGTTGTTTTCTAGGTTTTTCGCATTCAGTGTAACTCTGGAGTTTTGTCTAACTTGGTCTGCATTTATCGACCTATAAAAATAAGTCTCTCCCTCTTCTGAGTCTCCTAACTTGGTATATATAACACCTAACTGCTGAAGCGACATATAATTATTTGGATTTGCCTTTATGGACATTAGAAAGGCATCTTCTGCTAACTCATTGTTGTTGCGAGACAGATGTATCTGACCTATGGTAAACAACGTTTTGTCTTTGTAATTAGTAGGCTGAAAAGATAAAGAGCGGATGTACTCATATAACGCCAAATCGATATTATCCGCAGCCAGTGCAGCGTCTCCCCTCTGTAAAGCCTCGACTTCACTTTTTGGCGGGGGATCTTGAGTGAGAGTGTCTATTGGTCGTCCAGAGTATAGCGATGTATCATAAGACGGTTTGTCTGATGTTGACGTACAACCAATCAATAAACTCGCGAACAATAATAAGGGTGCTTTTTTGAATCCTTTCATACAAGTTCCTCTATTCAAATGCTTTAATCAGAGCTAATATTGCCGGCCCAATCGCAACAATGAAGAAACACGGCCAAATAAATAGCAACATTGGAAACACCATCTTTGTTGGAATTTTAGCAGCTAGCTCCTCCGCCGCTTGGTTTCTTTTATCCCTATAATCTTCATTATAGTCTCTCAGAGTACTAGCAAGACTTCCCCCAACACGAGAAGCATGTGACAACATACTTACTAAACCATTAATTTCGACCAATCCAGTCCGAACAACAAACTCTGTGAATGCCTTAGGAAGTTCTACACCCGCTTTGATTTTGACACAAATCGTATCTAGCTCATCAGCCAGCTCAGGATGTGATATATAGATTTCTCCAGCGACACGCTTAAGAGCAGCTAAGAACCCCAATCCGGATTCTGTACAAACCACAAGTAAATCTAGCGCATCAGGAATACCAGCCCTAATTTTACTTTGTCTTTTTTTAGCTAGATTATTCAATATATAGTTTGGAAGGACTAACCCAATAAAAATAGACAACATCATTATTGTCCACACTTGAGAGCTTTCTGAAAAAAACACAAAAAGCATGCCTGCAACGACAACTCCTAGCGTAAAAGAAACAAACTTCAAAGCATAGAAATTTGCCAATGCCGATTTGCTATGATACCCAGCATGCATTAAGGTTGATCTAACATTCTCCCTTTCTTTAGCATCCTTGGTTATGTAAATTGGTGAAAGTGATTCCAATGTATCCTTAATCTTGCTCTCTTTTTTACTATTATCTTGCGAGGCGAGACCACTCATCCTCTGCTCTAGAACTGTCTTTGAACCTATTAATACAAAGCCTGTTAGAAAAACGAAGATCATCACAGAGACTAGGATTAATCCCAAAACTAACCAAGACCTATCGACGCTAAATGAAGAAAGCCATGTAACTATATTGTCCATCTTCACACCTCTATATTGATTATCTTGCGAATCCAAAGCGCACCGATCATAAGGCTTATCAGCCCAAACCCGATCATCTGATGACCTCTTGGATCTGTGTAGAGTGGTTCGACAAACTCTGGATTCATAGTGGCCAATAACGCAAACAAAGCGAATGGTGTCAATACTAGTATCCAGGCAGACATTCTGCTCTCTGCGGAGAGAGTCTTTATTTTTCGAGTAAGCTTGAACCTCGCCCTTAGCACTTCAGAAACCTTCTTAAGGTTCTCTGCAAGATTTCCCCCAGTATCCTTTTGCAAAAGCACTGCGGAAGAGAAAGCTAATAAAGAGACGGTCGGAACCCTTTCGGCCATGTTGAGAATAGCAACATTGATATCATAACCAAAATTTAAGAGGTTAAATGTATTCTTAAATTCCTCACCTAAAGGAGCTGGAAGTTCATCTCCTACTTCTTTAAAAGTCTGAACGAGAGGCTGCCCAGTTTGTAACATTCTACATATTATATCTAGCGCTTCGGGCAGTTGCTCCTCAAACTTCATAAGGCGGTCGCTTATTTTCTTATTAATATATAGAATAACACCTAGCAAGATAGCAACACAAAGAATAGGACCAAAATACCAGGGATTGCCAGACAAAATGACGACCAATATTGTAATAATGCAAATACAAATAGTACCAAGTATTATGGTCCCCAAGGGAGTTTTAATACCCGCAAGCTCAATCATTTTTTTCAAGTTAGCAAAATACGGCACAGCTACCAGCTTTCTATCTAATGGTGTCATCGACTTACTGTAGTGCTCGTTTAGAAGATTTATACTCTCCTTGTCCAAATTGTGCTTGGCATCATTTAATCGTTTAGTAAGATCCTTATGTTTAACCTTTCTGCCTGCGGCAGGTAGTAATAGTGCTTGTGAGATCAGCACGACAGATACAAACAAAAGGAAAAAAAACATCGAAGCATCGAACGTCATATATAACTCCTAATCTTCACTCTGTCTCATTAAAGAGCTCAAAAGGCATATCAATTCCGCGCTTTACAAGAGATGAGTGACAGCTTGGTACAATGCCAGTTGCTGTATATCTTCCGACTACATTGCTATTCTCATCAACTCCTTCTCGAACGAATCGGAAGATTTCTGACATTGTAATGACATCACCCTCCATTCCATTGATTTCCTGAATGCTTACCATTCTACGTTTACCATCTTCTTGCCGCTCCATTTGCACGACAAGGTGAATAGCAGATGCAATCTGAGCTCTTAGGTTCTTGGCACTGATATTCCAACCAGCCATGGCAAACATATTTTCTACTCGGCTTAGAGCATCTCTGGGAGTATTGGCGTGAATCGTAGCTAAAGAACCATCATGCCCTGTGTTCATCGCAGACAACATATCAACTGCCTCACTACCCCTGACTTCCCCCACAACAATTCTATCAGGCCTCATTCGAAGTGAATTTTTTACAAGCTCGCGTTGCGTTATCTCACCTTTCCCTTCTAAGTTCGGTGGCCTCGTTTCCAGACGTACGACGTGAGGTTGTTGCAATTGTAGTTCTGCAGAGTCTTCAATTGTAATAATTCGCTCATCTTCGGGGATAAATCCCGAGAAGATATTGAGAGTAGTTGTTTTTCCTGAGCCCGTACCACCAGAGATCAATATGTTTAGCTCTCCAGTTACAGCTCCTCTTATAAATTTTGCCATTCCATCAGACAGCGAGTTGAGCTCGAGAAGATTGTCCATTGTCAGTCTGTCCACAGCAAATCGACGAATAGACACTGAGGGGCCGTCTATCGCCAAAGGAGGGATTATCGCGTTTACCCTAGAACCGTCTTGCAATCTCGCATCTACCATTGGTGATGATTCATCAATCCTCCTACCGACCAGACTAACAATTCTATCAATGACATTTCTTAAATGTTGATCATCTAGAAATGTGTAGGGAGTTTTCTCAATCTTACCTCTTCTTTCGACATACACACTCTTCGCTCCATTAACAAGGATGTCTGAAACAGTCGTGTCTTTCAAAAGTGGCTCAAGTGGGCCTAAGCCAAATATTTCATCTTCTATTTGAGCTAAGACTCTTTTCCTACCTTCAAAGCTAAGTGGGTGAGTATCATCGTCGCTCATCAAGGCTTGTGCAGCAGCGTATAACTCTTTTCTTGCAATCTCTTCATCGAGATTTGACAATAAGCCTAAATCAAGAGTTTCTAAAAGCTTACCGTGAAAATAGTGTTTAACCTCCAAGTCCTGCTCAAGCTGCTTTCTTGTATTCGCAATAGCTACATCTTTGCTATTTGGAACATCAGTATCACCACTATGGTCAGTATCTGAAAGTGCAGCGCTTGTACTTTCGTTAACCTCATCATGGCTTAACGCCCTACTTGCAAAATCTGGGTTGATATTTTTCCTTTTAAAAAACATGATAATCCCTTATCAGTTGAGTTTAACTAAATAACTTAGAGAACCATCCGCTTTTGCTATCTTGTGAAGCTATTAGTGAATTCCCAAGTTCTCTTACAGCTTTACTAATTGCACTCTTTTTTTTGTAGTCAATGACAGGCTTGCCCAAATTTGAACTCTCATTGGCTATCTTAAAATCATTAGGAACAGTATGAATTTTTACGCTACCTACGGTTTCTTCTATCGCTTTTTTTGTTATCTGTTGGTTTTTTTCATAACGGTTTATAACAATCTCGACGTCTTCTTTAGATATTCCGTAATCAAATTTCAGGGAGTTGAGCAAATGACCGGTATTTTTAACTGACATATAATTTTGCTGTATGATCATAAACACCTTTGTCGAAGGCGCTATCAACCCACTAAATGTAGGTTCAATTCCTCTAGAGAAGTCTAAAATAACGTACTTGTAGTATTGACGAAGTATTGGCAATAACGCTTGCCAGTGCTCTGAGTTCTTTATCGCTGCTGCACCGTCATTACTACCAAACCCTAACACGTGTAACTTTTCATCATACTTGGTTACAACACCGTTAATCGAAGACTCATCAAGCTCAGGCATAACATCTATCACATCAAGCAACGTGTACTTTGGCCTTAAGTCCATATACTCAGAAACAAGCCCAAACTGGGTATCAGTATCTAAAAGTAAAACCTGATTTGGATAAAGGTTAGCCAATTCAACAGCAAGATTAATTGCTAGTGTCGTTGCTCCATTACCCCCTTTTGTATTGATAAATGAGTACAGTTCACCCATCTCTTTAGTCATAAATCTTTCTTCAGCGACGCTTTTTAAAAGCGGCATGATAGCTTCCAACTTACTGCCTTCAGACAAAAAATCGGACGCACCAACTCTCAACGCAACCCTTAGAGCCGCACTATCTGACTCATCACCAAAAACTACCAGAGACGACTCTGTTTCAGAAAATGGCAGGTTGAAGCTATTCATTTGAGATATGATGTTAGCCCAAGAGCCTTTTCCTTCTACAAAAATAACGTCTGGAGCCGTAAAAGATGAACAGCTTTCCTCAGAGATAGAGGTTAACTCAAGCGTTTGAACCGTTAAACTTTTACACCGCCCAAGCTCATCCACTATGTGAGTTCGAAATATAGAAGTTGAATACAAAACCCATATACACAAATTTGTCTTAAGCGGAATTTGAGGTTCTTTCATAATATTACGTTGAATAGGTACCGGTTCGCCCATACTATAACTCCTAACAATTTTCGTTCGCTCCGTCTTCGGAACCACTGTTTGGTCTGACTACACCCAAACTCTCTACAGGCAAAACAGTAGTAAAGGCGGGAACGTCCAGAAGACCACTGTCCCCAATAAAGCTAAGTAAGGGCATGAACCTAAACCGATATCCATCGATTTCGGCTTTTACATAGCGTATTTGGCCAAATATTGAGGTTTTAGAATCATCATCCATACCTTCATACCCTGTAACAGATACTTCGTTGCCACTTGAGTCAAGATAGCTAAGAACCAAATGTTGACTCTCGAACTCTATGGGACGGTTTTCAGCAACCTCACTCAAGTCACGTATATCAAGCCTGTCCTCTATAGAACACACCACACCCAACCTGGCGGCTTTTCGTGTCATTTCATTAAGCATCTGCATCGAAAACATATACCTACCTATTTCGAAAGCAAACATCATCAAAACCATTAAGCCCCAGGCGATTAGAGTAAACTCAATAATTGTCAGCCCACGCTGACTAGAAATCGCCATTTTCATACCTACTCCGTTGTAGCAAATCTACCCAGCATGACACTTGAGGCCGTCAGATCGAACTGAGTCGAAATTTCTGTAAAAGGTAAAACCTCAAATATCGGCTGATACGTGTATACAGCGGTAATCGTTATCAAACTCGAATCTATGCTGACACTGACATCACTCACTGACAAACCAGACAACACAGGTGACCCTGCACCTAAAGGGTTAGCGAAGACTGCAACATTTTTGATTTCCGGTTCTATTTCGTACACCGCATCCACTGAACCTGCGGTGCCGACAACTTCACTTACCGCATATCTCGCTGCACTTCGAACGTGCTTGTTTAGCAACTGATAATCGACAAATACGTTCCCTAATTCAGCACACATCGCCATAAAAAGAATAACAAGTGGAGAGATCCATAGAAATTCTAAAGCGGCTAATCCTTTCTGTTTAACATTGCTATTCTTCACAACTATGACTCCCCACTTAATGGATCTTTATACAAAATTATTTTGTAAGGACCATCTCCACTTGGATTAGGACCGGTTGTTCCATTTTGAATAACACAATCCTTCCCAAAAGCTCCCAAAATAGACCCTTTATCCGCATTGCTTGAGGGGGCTTTCTGAAGCATCAAAAAGCATCTAATTCCAACAATGGGTAAATCCGTCTTACCATTTTTGGCTTCAGTGCAATCGATCATGGGAACATTCAAGATTCGTCTAGAGTTACCGCTGTACGAGTCGAATGTGACTTCATTGTCACTTGCATAAGAAAAAACAGTTGCACCGCTTTCGTCAAAACTTTCATCAATAAGTGCTTCGGCGAGATATGTGTCACTTGGGTATTCATCTGCGCTTAGCCCTGCTTTGTATTCTCCGAAACGGGTATTGAGTCCCTGAGCGGTCGGACCAATAGTGTTACCTGGTTTACTTTCAGTAATGGGTGGTGGTGATTCATCATCCACGCAAATACATCCGTCATAACCTCCAGCTAAAGCATCTCTTATGTGGATGTCGTCAAAATCTAGGAGTTGATAATTTCCTGAAGTGAGATCGGCTTCGTCGCTATCACCAACTTTGAGTTTTTGGATTTGGTCATACTCATAACCCCAATTGCTAGCTGACGTTTCGTCGGGGTCTACACATACTGCGAGAGGAACAATATTACAGGTGCAGTTAACGTCAGCACCAGGACCAGCCACAGCACTTGCTGAACTTGTTTTACTCACTTCAAAAAACCTGGCAAGAAAAACGTCAAGAGGTACATCAGCAACCGCTACTCTAACAAAAGTGTCCAACGTATCATCATAACTACCAGAAAAGTCTTGTGGATCATTTGAAAAACTAACAGAAATAAGAGAGCTATCGGCAGTAGCCAAGATGTCTAGTTCAGTGTTTCCGCTTGCTAAGTACATAGAAGCTATAGTCGACCGGGCTGTTAGTTCTGCTTCTGAATCACTCGCTCCTTCATCTAATTTAACGGCGGCAGCTAGGGCAGCCGCATCGACCCCATTTTGAAGTCTTGTCTTGTTTAGAAGAGCGTGATTGACATCAATGGCTAAAGCAGCGAAGAAAATAAACACAACTAATAACATTGATATCAGCAGTCCCGCCAATCCTCTTTGACTTCCAATGCTTTTTATATTTTTAGCCATGTTAACTCCTTAGCCCAAACCATGAACAGATAGCTAAAATTGATCAGAACTATCAACTGCAAGTGGTCTGTTCAATACAGCCTCAGCTTTTGCATCATAAGCTGTTTGACCAGTATAAGCGTCATAAGCGACCTGCATTCTTGCACCAGTTCCCGTAGGCACAACATCTTTATTTTTCACTGTGGCACTATGGTCGTATGTCTGTTGATGACGAACATTTGCCACAGCGTCTCCCAGTGGGGCATCGTTGGCACATCCTACAAGCAAGACAGAAGATACAACCAACGAGAAAGTAACTATTTTCATATCATCACCTTTGTATCTATAAATCATGTCCAAATGTACCTTCTGAACCACCATCAGTTACGGGTACATTCTGAGTTGACTGACTACCAGACCTAGAAGAGGGCTTCTGTTCTGATATATATGACGTCTGGCCAAGAAGGTAAAACTCAACATCGTTAGGCTTTACAAATGCGTCTGTGGGTAACACTACACTCGAACGGTCAATAGGCCGAGCGAGCCTTGGAGTAACCAATATAACTAACTCAGTTTCGCCGGAAACAAATTGCTGGCTGTTAAACAGTTGTCCCAAAACAGGTATGTCACCAACACCAGGCATCTTTTCAGAAATGTCGCGAACGTTCTCACTTAGTAGTCCGGCAATACCAATGGTCTGCCCGTCTGCTAACTCTAAGGTCGAAGCGGCGGTACGTTTTGTTATAGGAGGAATAAGATATGTCGCATTCGTTTCAATAGGGTCTAAGGTTAGTGCGCCTGAGTTTGCAATTTCACTCACATCAACAGACAAAACCAGATTGATTTTTTGATCCGACAGAATCGTAGGAACAAACTTCAAACCCACACCATACTCTTTATACTCAACGGTTATCCCGTCCCGATTAGGTACTGGTATAGGAAACTCACCGCCAGCTAGAAACTCAGCCTTTGAGCCACTAAGTGCTGTTAAATTTGGCTCGGCAAGAACTTTAGCAACGCCATTTTCTTTGGCAATATCCAAAGCAAGCGTAAAAAGTGTGTTGCCATCTAAAAACGTCGCTAACAATCCGGTTTCACTGATAGTAGGAGGGCCAAACACTGGACCTATACCCCCACCAATATCGTCTATTATCGCGCCTCCACTAGTAGCCCCCCACCCAAAATTTCCGTTTTGATTGAAAAAGTGAAAATCCGAGTCAAAGCGTCTTACAAGGCTTCTTTGCACTTCGGCTACTGTCACCTCTAGCATGACCTGCTGAGCGCCTCCAATGGTCATAAGATTGATGATGTTTGTGCTGTTTACTACTCGGTCTCCTGAGTTCGTGGAGCTATCGGCGGTTTCACCAGCAGTAAATGTTTCAGCCACTTTTACTGCCATGTTCATTGCTGATTGATTACTAACTTGACCACTTAAAATAAGTTTGTCTTGTGAACTGTGGACGTTTATAGTTTCATTAGGAAGAAACTCGTACAGTTTGGCTTTCACACCATTCAGGTCATGTGTAACTTCGATGTTTATTGACTCTATTAGACGACCGCGACTATCCCATGCCATTAAATTGGTACTACCCAGCTTCTTACCAATGAGAAAAACTTCGTTGGAACGGAGCATTACAATATCTAAAACGTTAGGATCACCTAAAGATACCCGCTTAGCCTTACCCGCCAATATTACGTTTTGTGATTTATGATGTGGTACGGTCACTAGTTTTCCGCTTTGCGTAGCTGCACCTAAATAGAAGCTGACTATTAGGAGCGGTAACAATATAGAAATCCTTTTCATAATTTTCCTCAATCCCTAACGCGAATGTTTGATGACTGTGTACCTTTAATGATAGTCACACTTGGTGGTGCAACATATCTCGTTTTTGCAACAGGTTTATTTTTTTGTTGTGGATTTCTCAAAGCAAGCTGAACTACTCCTTCACTCTGAGCCGTCAGAAGTTTTTCAGCCTCTTTTGGAGTAACTTCAAGTGTCACTGCTCGCACTATGACCGGTTTGTTGTCATTTGTTCTAGCAGTCTGATCCACCGCAAGCACTTTGATATCGCTCAAAACAGTTTTTGATGATGAACGTGTCTTTGATACTTTTTTCGTATTGATGATATCGACCTTATTTCCAGGTAAGAGAAACCCAGCGACACCAATTACGTCATTCACTCTGATGGTTACAGCTCTTTTGTCATCACTAATCACCGCCGCTAAAGTGGAGCCCTCACCAGGTAACTCTGTTCGGTAACGATGTAGTATTTCTCCAGAGAAAAGATTCGCATTAGACACTCGTCCTTTTACATCGTCGACCGATGAGTAGTGGGTTTCCTCGCTTATGAGATCCTTTTCTACCAGCTTCATAGAAACATCTTTTAGCTCTATTACGGTGCCAGACAATATGTCTCTCTCAACAACCACAACAGGGACACGCTCTATCAGTTCTGTAACAACTTCAGGTTGCACTTGGCTATCCATCCACTTCTTTGCAAAGAATACAGCAGTCAAGCCTATCGCTATTGATAGCATTAATAGTAAGAACATTTGAGCTCTAGTCATGATTAACTCCCCCCATTCCATCGGAAGTAAAGTAAAGGCGCCAAGCAGCGTCAAGAATGTTAGCCGTTATTTCTTCTGACTCGCCTTCGAATCGAATTATATCCCCGCAAACACCAACAATATCCTTTGGTATGCATGGGTAATATGGCACGCCATACATTTTGTGCATGGAGAGTAAATAGTCTGTCGCAGAGGTAGATATCGTGACTTCCTTATTGACGCATACACTTTTCACCAAACTAATATAATTAGCTTCATTTAGAGCGTGAAATTCAATTTTGTATCCTAAACGCCTTAAAAATGCTGGGTCGCCTATATCAAGTGGATTCAAGTTGGTGGAAAACGCTAGAGTCAATACAAACGGTATGGTTGTTTGTTGACCATTGGGCAAGACAAGATGATCCACGGCGTACTCCATGGGTACAATCCAACGGTTGAGTAGATTCGATACTGAAACCGATTGCCGCCCCAAGTCATCTATTACAAGCAAACCGTTATTTGCTAACATCTGAAGAGGAGCTAACCAGACTCTATTGTGTTCCGAATGGTTGACCTCTAGCATTTCTAGGGTCAGCTCCCCTCCCACTTGAATGTTTGGGCGTTCGCACAGAGTCCATCTTCTATCATATTGCTCCTCAAACCGAAGAGTGTCGGCTGTCGAATTATTGTCTACTTTTGTGTGATGTTGCTCAGAAAAGACTTTTACGATATTCCCTGCACAATACACTGAAAAGGGGATATAAACAGACGTGTCAAAAGAATTTATGAGTTGTGCTGCTACATAACTTTTCCCCGTACCTGCATGACCATAAAGAAGTAGTGCACGACCGGAGTTCAACGCAGGACCGAGAACCGGAACCATATATTCTGCACCAAACACACCTGATAGAGCAGACTCAATCTGGTCTCGACCAATATTATTCCTCCGAATATCTTGAAGATTAACAACGTAGTTGTACTCATCTATAGTCACAGGAACAGGGCCAATATATGCGTCTTTCAAAAAAGCAATATCTGCCTCTTGAAGCCCCATAGACGATAACCCAAACAACACGCGATTCTTGTTAGTGGATATAGCCGATGAGTGGTTCTGAAAAACCTCAATGAGAGAGCGCTTCCTAAGTGGTTGCATCAACTCTTCAACAATATGTGAACTCACTCCCATAACCCTAGACAAGGTAAGGTAGTCTGCTTTGCATTCATGGCTCAAATGTTTGATCAGCAAGTTTTCGAGCACAGGAACAGGTATCCCGAGATCCTCTACAGAAACCGGAACAAGGGGACCCTCGATCTGAGGTGATAGAGTAGGCTTGTTAGAGAATGACGTAATAGCGTTCATACACATCACCTCAAAATGTGAGTGGGTATAAGAGAAATCCAAAAACTATTGCCGGTGCAAGAGGCATTCTATATACGACGATTGGACGAGAGTAAGAGCGTAGTAATCGGCTTTTAACGTTGGTGTCGACATATCCTGACATCCACTGAACCACAGTCTGATCAGATGTCGCTATGTACGATAACCCGTAAAACACAACGAAAACAGTTCCTGAAATAAAGATAGTTGCATAGAAAGGAACGAGGTCTTGAATACCAACGTACAGGCACAGCACCGATATCAATTTAACGTCTCCGGCAGCCATTACTTTCATCGTATAAAGTATTAGTCCGGCGGAAAAACCAATTACAAACCCCAAAATGTGACTGCTTGGAACCAAATAGAGCCCACCATAAACAAGCTCGAGTTCCAAGACACACAGTAAAAGCAGCAACCCTATAAGCTTGTTGGGAAGCCTATTCTCCCGCATGTCAAAAATGAGTAGTATGCAGAGCACACTCCAAATCGCTATTATCACAACCAACTCCTTGTCGAGTTAACAATCCTTTGCAGCGGGAGTGATGAAAAACCCACTCCCTCTGACATGTTACTGCGGCTAGCGACTTACACAGGATCTGTTGTGCCTGGATCTGTTGTACCCGAATCTGTGCCTCCACCTGTACCTCCACTTGCGTCGGCAGCGCTGTCAATAACGCCTTCGACCGCTCCAGAAAGGCCATCCCAAGCTCCCGACCCAACTAGAGCACCAACCAACACAGCTCCGCCTACGATGTACTCAACAACCGAGAGACCATCTTCTTCCTTAATAAAGTCAACGACTAGTTTTTTCAAATCAAACATAATTATCTCCATATTTGTAGCAATGTGATTGCCCTTTAAAGCTAATTTGATTCGTATAAACTGGTTATGATTTTTTTGTCGTATTTATCGAAATCAAAAAAACACAACAAAATATTAAAGTCCTAAACTAAGTCAATTGGGTGATACGAAATATAAACTATAGTTGTAATAAAACCATGAATTAACAATTTAGAGAGTAAACATTAGGTTATCTCTTGGATTTTATTTGTGGTTATTTTATTTGTTCTAATGATTCATCCTCATCAGAACACATAAATCTAAGAAGGTAACCATTTGAATTTTTTGACACAGCCGTCAAAAACTGCTTTAAAACGTCTAATTTTTGAGACCAGAGTTTGATTAACTAGTACTTTCTTATCATTTGAATTGATGATTTGGCTTTCACTACTAAGCTAATAATATAGTTTATAGAGATTGTCGCATTTGTGAGATAAGAAATGACGTATTGGCTTGGAAAATCTAGTCTATTTCTCCCTACAGAGGTCAGAGATTTTGTCGTGGAGCGTTACCAGATTGTGGATGCACATACGGATGTCTCAGTGATAACAGAACGTTCGGTTACCCAGTGTTTCTTAATGACCGACGATATATTAGACGAGACGCTACTTGTCATGTGCATAAGAATTTGCAGAAATCTGGGTAAAAAGCTAGTAGTGTTTCACTCATCAAACATCCCGGAGCAGTTTCTCGCAGAAGGTCTAGTATATGCTCATATCGACTTGACTTCGGCTAACTGTCTTAAAGCCTTAGCAGCCCTTGAGACTAAGCTGGGGTTAGGTAAAAACGCTAGACAGAACAGCAACCCTTCGAAGTTTGCACCGAGCAGAACTCAAAGCTCATCATTGGAAAACAACAGAGACATTTTACTTGTTAGAAAGATGCTTGAATATGTAGATGAGAAATTCACCACCTCACTTCGAGAAAAGGATGTCGCGGAGCATTGTCACTTATCAGTCTCTTATTTCTCACGTATTTTTCACCAACAAGTTGGTCAAAGCTTCAGAAACTACCTTATAAATAAACGTATAGAATACGCTAAGCAAATGCTCAAAACGGATTCTGAACAGCGGGTTTCCAGTATAGCTTTTAGCAGTGGGTTTAATGACTTATCGTACTTTTCAAGGGTATTCAAAAAGCGAACAGGAATGAGTCCAAGTACCTATCGAAACCTAAGAGGAACTATAGAGTTTATCGATAAAAGCTGATACCAAAGTAACCACAAGACTGATTGATAAAAATCCGTCTTATTAGAAGACCGCTGTTAGGAACAATCACCACCGCATAACGGTGATTTAGGGATAACAAAAACGCCCTCTCAGAGGGCGTTTCTAGCGTAAGAGGTAAATCTTAAGTTACCTAATACCTACTAATTCATACTTACCATGCAGATAAAGCGATTGGTTTCGAACGTTTTGTCAAAAACGTCTTTCTTCTGTGAAGAGTACACTCTTCCCTCGTCCGTCCAATAGTCACCCGGCTTGAGATCCGCGTACAGCTCTAAATACTTGTATGCGGCCTTCGTTGGAAGCTTAGAGGACAACTTCTGTTCACAGTATTGTGTCGCATCTGAGCGGCTAAGAAATACTTCTGCTGATTTGTTATTGCCACGGTACACTGGGTAAAGATAAGTGAATACCTCATCTTTATAAACGACCGTATTTGAGAACGTGCCTACTTCTTTGTTCGAACCCTTTGCTTTCTGAGGTGCTTCTAAAACCTTTTTGGTTATTTGAGCCGCTTCATTAGTCTTGGCACTTTTTGTCACACTCGCAGGTTTTGTCTGTGTTTTAGATTGTGCTTTTTGAGTTTTCTTAGCAAATGGGAAAAAGTAGTCACCGTCGTTTTTCAGGTTTAAGCGTAATGACTGTGTCTTACCCTTATTAACCGCACGAACATTGTATACACCCACATAATTACCAGACAGCTCAATTGAATCGCCGCTGCCTACTTTTTCTTCGTTGATGTAATATTCGGTGTCCGCAGAGTTAGAGCGGAAGACAAATCGGATCTTATCTAGATTTAATGCTTTGCGAATCTCGCCATCTAAGTTTGAATTGAACGCATTCTTATATTCCGCAGACACGGTATAAGTTAGGTCACCATTCAGTTTTTGTGTGGCATCAACAACTCTATAAGACGTAAGTTTGATTCGCTCGGACCCGCCTTTCTCTAATGCAAACGCATTCTTCATGTAAGGTAGATTTCTATTTACACAGGCTGATAGGCTTTCAGTAACCTTACATTCTAGCTTGCCTGCGTAGTTCTCGCGATGAACAACATCAGCCTCTTTCAGGTGGCGATCTTTGATTTCTCTATACAACGCAAGCAGTTGTTCATTTTTGTCACGCTCAATCTGCGTCACACTTGACTGACTCGTAGCAATCGTTTTATTGAGTTCAATTAACTTGGCTTCAGACTCTGCAAGTTCTTGATTAAGTATACTAATTGACGATGAAACGCCACGAAGCGCCACAGCGATACCTTCGTCGTATTCACCAAGAACTAGCTTATCTTGGAATACTTTAGAGTCGGCTTTGACAATATCGATATTGTTAAGCAGTTTGATCTTATTAGCATCGATACTTGATGAGGTTTTGTTATAAAGCGCAATAGTGTCATCTAAACCTACTTCGCTATAACGAGAAGAATACTCGCTGTTAATCGTTTCTAGCTGTGCTTGCTCACTGCCATTAACCAGATCAGAAGCCCAAGCGCTCGACATAACGGTCACGCTTGCAAGCGTTATCCATGTTTTCGCTTTCAAGTGTGGTAATACTTTTTCTAGATTCACAACAACCTCATAATCCTTCTTAAATGCCAACGCATTTCCATGTGCGGCTTTTTCTTATAGCGAAGGTTTCATTCTGAAATAAGTGTCCATTCTATCAAAGCCCCAGTGCAGTGTCGCTACAATGGAGCATATTTGTGTGATCTTATTCATCAATTAAGAGGGAGTTCAAGCATCAACACAAAGAACGACTATTTATCCGATACTACATAGATTTCGGCGCGACGGTTTTCTGCTCGATTTTGTGGAAAAGTATTAGGCACTAACGGTTCTGTTTCTCCCAAAGATTTAACCGTGACTTTACTTCTTTCGACACCTTGGAATAACAAGACATCGTGAACAGCCAAAGCACGTTTTAGACCCAATCCCTGATTATATTGAACGGAACCTAAACTGTCTGTGTGCCCCTCAACGATAAGATCATAAGAGGCATCAGTTAGCGCTGCACTGGTTCTCTTCAATGAAGTTCTTGCCATTGGGGATAAACCATAGCTATCAAACGGAAAGTTCACTCTTACTACAGGCTCTTCTTTGTTTACATTAGCCATCGACATCTCAGAAACGCAATCGCTCGGGTGAAAGAGCACATTCGCTTGCTTAGTCAGGCTAGCCGATAAATCGCTATCGTTACTGGATTGTTGAATACTCAACATACCTTGCCTGTGCTGGGCAATAGCATCAACACTGGTTACAGAAACAGAATATTGCTGTTCCCCTGCACTACTTTGACAGTAACTGCGAAACTCAGTTTGCGATGCGTAGGCACAACTTGTAACCAACGAAATCAGAGCGACGCTCAACATAGTTCTCATAATATCTCCTAATACAACTTAGTCACGCCGCTGCTCTTTGAGCCTTTGCGGATTAGCTCTTCTATTTTTTCAATTAGTTCATCGAGGTTTTTAACGTCGATAATGTCTTCATCTTCGTCGAGTACGCAATCCTTGAAGCCTTTACTGTGACTCGCTGCAAAGTCAACGCCGATAACTCCTATATATAAACCCGGAATAACCTCACGAGCTTTATCACAAATACCAAGCTTATTTCCTCCAGGTGATACTAAGCTGTTTAAAATGCCATTGTTGGGACTTTCTTGGCCGTCACTCAAAATTAAAAGCATCTTTACCTTTTTATCGTAGGCTTCTTGCTCTTCTTCATCATCACTGTTTGGGTTACCATCGGCCAACATTCGCACTCCTCGCATAATGCCCTGGAATACAGCGGTACTGCCTCCTGCCCACATGGAGTCAATCGGTGACAAGTTTTTGACATTATTGGTCAAAGGGATATTGGAAAACTGGCTACCAGTCCTGCTTCCAAATCCCGCGTAGAGAAGGTTATCATCTACTCGATAATGCGTTTTGAGAGCGGGGAAATGCTCGGTCATCATCTCATTAATAGAAGCATCAAAATCGACGTAATTATACAGTTCTGTATGATAAGTGCTCTTTCCATTGCCCAACCCTAGCGCATATCTCAGTCGCTTTGCTTGCTCATGTTCTCCATTTCGTTCATTAGGGCATTCATCAACATCAATCGCACAAGCTCTCACTTGATAAGAGTAAAATTTACGCCACTTATTCCAGTTAACTTCTTCATAATCGCGGTCGGAACTCGAGTTATCTACATCATCACGATATCGCAACTGACTCACAGCTCTTACGTTTCCGCCGCTATCTGTTTCTCGAGTTCGAATGTTATAAGGAACAAATGCGATTCGGTTATTGACCTTATCTGCTTGATTACTGTTCTCTTCATTGCACTGACTTACTTCAAGATCTGAGGATATATCTGAATCATTCTCTCGACAAAGAATGCTCTCTGATATCGTTGAGATCGCTACCATGAGGTCATCAATTTTCCATGGACCGCTATTGCAACTGTATGTTTTGCCCCAACACCAGTTCATGGAGCCAGAAAAATCAGATACAAAAGTAATATCTATATTATTGTCACCCAAAAACGCAGTGTATTTTCTGGCTAACGAATAGCCGGCAAGATCCTGAGTTTCACTGAACGATGGTATAAACGTGCTGTGAAACCAAGAATCATGAGTCGTTACCGCATTAACCGTATACTGGGTGTACTCATCCTGATCCGCACTATCATCTTGTTCTTGGAAGAAGCGCGTCGTGGTCACATTACTTGATTTGATTTCGCGAACATAACTATCGACGTAGTGCGTCGCCATTGCCTGTGAATTGTCTTCATTATCTTCGATTGTTACAGCAATAGCTGCGGCTTCGGCCGCATCTTTGAGTCGACTCGTTTCTTGAACGTAACGGGTTCCTTCCACAGCCCAGAATGTAAAACCCATAATAGGTACTAAGGTCAAGCCAAACCAAATAGCTGCTACACCAGATTGCTTTCTCATGTTGGCATTATATGAAGATCGATTTCCGTGTTTTAGTTTCATACTCAGCACTACCTCCCCGGCATAATCGATGACGAGGTCAAACGCATATCTGTACTGCCACCAGCAGAGAAAGCTTCAAACCATGAATGGTGTTCTTCACATAAGGTGACGCGATATAGCGGGTATGAAACACCTTTCTCCACTGGAATTAGGTTTTGATAATCACTGAGGGTATCAGTCTGACAACCTAATGACGTAAATTTGTCACTTTTTAACGTCACCAGCCCCTGGTCGGTCACATAGGATTCAATTTGAAGTGCTACGTCTTCCGCAGAATTATTGAGCATTCGACTGGCGGCAGCCGTTAAATCTGAAAGATCCTGCGCCGTAACTTGAAGATTACTCCGAGCTGCGACATCAGCGCCAAAGTAACGTGAACGTTCTTTGATAACATTAACCAAAGCAAAGCTTGATCTATCTAGTTTCGCGCGTACCAAAAGCTGTTGGCTTAAGTCCGTGGCAAAAAGGTAGATTGCACAAATGCCAATCAATACAAACGCTAACTCTATGGCAAACACGCCTTTTTGAGTCTTCGCACGGGGCAAGTACTTCGATCTACTCTGTTTCATCAGCCCACCCCTCATGCTCGAGGTTGAGTACCATGGTACGAGAAATATCGACCGCTTGAGCCCCATAAACCCACAAGATAGGTTCATATTGATAGGTCACCGTAATTTCAGCTAAGTCATAGTTAAAATTGAGGTCTTGTTTTGAATACCCAACGTTATTAATAAAGTCTCGATAACTTGGAAAATACTTCCCATCCAAAGAAAACTTGTCTTCATCAATCAGGAAGTGCCAAAGGTTACTATCATCGGAAATTAACGCCTGGAAACGGGATTCATACTGTTCGTGGATACCACTGCCCTGAAAAATCTTGGTGTTGCGAATAGTCTCTCTTAACGCATACTCAGTCATGTTAATGACATAGATGCGATAACATATTTCAAAGATGGCAAAGGTCGAGAACATCAAAACAATAGCGCCCAACGCAAACTCCACCGCCGTTACACCTAACTGTTTTTTGAAACCCTTCATAGACTAGATCTCTTTACCACTTAATTGCTGGGTAATTAAAGTCAGCTCAGCGGAACTATACTCATCACTAAGAAGTTTTTTAGCCGCATCAATCTGGTCCGCTTTTATTAGAGCAATCGCCAAGTTGGCGCGAACCACCTTATTTTGAGGCGCATCGGCGATCACAGGAGCAAGAGTGCGAATTGCGCGTTTGAAATCATTCTGGGCGATGTAAAGCATGGCAATATTGTTTTTTACTGCGACGTCATCGTAACCTTTAAGACGGGCTTGATTAAACTGAGCTTTCGCCTCTTGGAACTGACTATCTTTGCTATACGCCACACCTAACAAAACATGAATTTTGCCCGTCTGATTACCTGCTTTAAGAGAGTCCTGATACGCCTGAATAGCACCCGAGATATCTTCCTGAGCAACCAATACCTGTCCATGTAACTGACTTAAGCTTGCTGAATGGCTACCCTGCTCAATTAAGTGGCTAACATAAAAGTCAGCGGATTCAAAATCACCTTTATTGAAATAAGCCAGCGCTAGCTGCTCGACAGTTGCGACAGAGTTATCGCCGGCCTCTAGCTTTGTCTTATAGTGCGCGATTAGACCATCGTAGTTATTGACTTTCTCCATGCTTGCTACTGTCTCTGCTTCGGTCTGCAGATTATTCGCCGTGGACTGACATCCCGCCATGGTCAACACTAATATTAGTGAACACGTGAATTTGAGAGAACCCATCTTAACCTCCTACTGATATCGACATCTGCATGATTCCAGGAGCAAGAATCAAGACAACAATGGGAAACATAATAAATAGAATCAATGGAACGCTCATTTTTGCAGCAAGCTTGCCCACTTTTTCTTCTATCGTCAGTATTTGTACCTTGCGAATATCTTCTGCAAGATCACTCATCACTTGGGCAACTGAGGTACCATACTGTAAGTTTTGGATTACGGTCAGTACGAAACTACGTACTGCTGGGGTCGGCACTCTGACACCGAAATCATTCAGTGCTTTTTCAAGTCCATGAATTTTAGCGGCGTCAGACGTTCTTTTGATTTGATAGCAAAGGTCCTTGTCGAACAACTCCAATTCATCTGCCAAATAGGCCAAACTTGCTTCTATGGTCATCCCGGTTTGAACACAAACGGACATCATATCTAGCAGATAAGGTAACTTCGCAGATGTTCGGCCAATCAGCATCTTACTTCGTAGAGAGAGGATAAGATCCGGTACAACAATTACCCCAACGAGCGAAAACATGGCACTGAGTAACTTATTAGTACTCGTCATATCGCTAAAGGCGATAAGAGCAAGTAATACAAACAGTATTAAAAGCTTAACTGGAAAGTAGTACTTGGCCCACTCTTTGTTGTAATAGCCAGCTTCAACTAGTTTCTGCTCCAACTCTTTCCGATGCTCTTTACCAAAGCGAACCATAAAGTGCTTTATTTTGGTGCTTCCAGACTTGGTCTGAATGCCGACAAACGTATCCATACGCTGCCTTCTGCGTTCAGCTCGAAGCGATTCCATAATGATGAATAGAATACACCCGACAAAGACAGTGATCGCCAAAAGAAGCGTCATGACCTGACTCCCTTAACTAATAACCAAACAATCGTCAAACCGATGAACTCACTTATCAGCACGTAATACAAAATGACGCGACCTGCGGGGTCATAGAGAACAAAATTGACGTTGTCAGGATTGATGTAATTAAGCAGAATCGTAAATGCTAAAGGAATAGCTGCAACTATCTTGGCCGAGATTCGCGCCTCAGACGTCATGGCCATCTTTTTCTTTTCTAGCGTTCTTGAGTCAACTAACACTCGAATAAGTCTTGCAAGCACACCTTTGAGCTGACCACCGCGTGAAATGTTTGCACGTAGCGTAATGGTAAAGAAAAGAAACTCTGGATAGGGATAGTTCTTACAGGAACGCATTAGTACGTTTTCTGGTGCTTCACCAAGTTTTAGTCGGTCAGCCATCATCTTAAACTCTCGACCAATCGCATTATCCATCGTTTCACCGACGTAGCTGATTGCTTGCATCAAACTGTCACCTGCAGTGACAGCACTCATTAATATATTCAATGCATCAGGAAAGCTATTTTCGAACTCACGACGCCGGCGCGTAAGTAAGAATCGATACCCCAGAATGATGAGTATGGCGACTGCACCACTAATCAATAAAGGGTTCGTTTGGTGAAAGAGTATCACCAGCACATACCAAGAGGCTGTGATCGCCCCTATAGCATAGAGTGCAATATATAAGGTTGAGCGTGGACCTAATATTAAGAGCGTTGGAGACACTGAATCTTTCAATTTTTGCCATTTTTGCTTTTGTGACAGTGAGCGAATATTAATCGCACTCACGCTCTCAGCGTGTTCACTATCTACATCAAAATAGTGGTCAAGCTTGCTCTTCTTACTATTTCGATTCAGAAGAAGCGCTACAGCAAATAAAATCAATGAAATCCATAGCATATTAACGTCCCGTGAATGACGCCATGAGATCTTTATAAAGCCCAAAGAACTGAGCTTTCTTAACCAATTCAGAGCGCTGCATAATACCGTTTGTTACATACTCGCCTTTTACTGCTTCACCATACTCACTGTCGTCGTATTGAAAACGGTATATTTCTTCCATAACCACGTTATCGCCTTCTAGACCAACAATCTCAGAAATGCTGGTAATTTTTCGGCTGCCGTCTCTCAAACGATTAACTTGAATAACGAGTTGAACCGCACTGACAATCGTGCGTCGAATAGCATCAAGTGGCTGATTTAAGTTAGCCATCATTACCATTGATTCAACACGAGCAATAGCGTCTCTTGGCGTGTTGGCGTGTAAGGTTGACATTGATCCATCGTGACCGGTGTTCATAGCCTGTAGCATTTCAAATGCCTCTGCTCCACGACACTCACCCAAGATTATGCGATCAGGGCGCATGCGGAGCGCATTGATTACGAGATCCCGCTGGGTTACTTCACCTGTTTGCTCGATACTGGAGGTACGAGTTTCTAACCTTACCAAGTTTGGCTGCTGTAGCCTCAGTTCTGCTGCATCTTCAATAGTTACGATGCGTTCATCTTCAGCGATGTATTGAGATAGAGCATTTAGCAGAGTCGTTTTACCGGAACCGGTACCACCAGAAATCAGTACGTTCATACGACAGCGAGAGGCAATCATTAACACTCGAGCCATGTCCATCGACATTGAACCGAATTCAATCAAATCCTCAAAGCCAATGTTTTGTTCGCGGAACTTACGAATCGATACCGATGTGCCATCGAGCGCAATCGGTGGAATAACAATATTTACACGACTGCCGTCTTCTAGACGCGCATCGACCGTAGGTGACAGCTCATCAACGCGTCGTCCTACACGAGAAGCGATACGCTTAGCGATGGCTAACAACTGCTCTTCGTTTACAAAAGTCAGCTCTGATTTTTGAACCTTACCATGGCGCTCGAAAAAGATATTGTTTGGACCGTTCACCATAATATCGGTGATCGATTGATCCTCGACCAAAGGCTGAAGTGGCCCTAAGCCAAACAACTCGTCAATCAAGCTTTTTACCAAGCCTGATTTCATCATTGCCGTGATCGGACGCTGATAGCTGGTTGCCAGCAAATCTACTGCGCTCTGAATCTGGGACTCGAGCTCCTTACGGCTCATTTTCTGAACGGCTTCGGGGTCTAGTGCTTCAAATATCTGGCCTCGAAAGGCGAGGTACATCTCTTTATTTGAACTCATTTGGACCCTACCTTATTGAACCAGCGATTGAACCTAGGCACCTGAATGGGCTGTCCGTTAATATGTTTAACCAAATGATCGAGAGAACGGCTCATATTACGATCGTGCTTGTGGGCACGCTTACCGTCGATGATGATGTGAGAGAGCTGTTTACAAAACGCTATTTCAAGGATCGGCTCTTGACCTAAGTAACGTTTAAGATCTGACTTATCCATTACATAAGCGCCTTCCGGTCGATGGTAGTTCACCACAGTTATAAGTCGAAGGCGAGTCGATAAGGTAAGTTGTAGGTTTTCCAGTTTATCAATCAGTCGCTTGGCATTACGCACTGCAGAGACTGACGCATCCATCACTAAAACCACAACATCGAAGCCATCTAACAGCATTTGTGGCTCAACTGGAAAACTGACGCTGCCAGAGTAGTCTTCAATAATGAAGTTAGCGTTGCGCGCTAAAAGTTCGCAAAGGTTTTGACTGTAATTTAGGATCTCGTTCTGAGACATATCACCATCTAGAGCAAGCAACCTTAGATTTTTTCGAGCCGTGTGCAGATAACTGAGAGCACCCTCTTCATCCATTTCATGTAAAGGAGCAGTAAACTCGTCGATCATTCTGGGCTTAAATTCTTTTAAAGCCAGCAGCACGTCGATATCGCTATCAACATACTGATGGTCGACCAGAATGGTATCTGTCCCTTGAGTGGATAGCAGTGAACTGAGTTCAGTAGCGATAAATGACGTGCCTACACCACCTTTAGCACCAACTACGGCTACTCGTTTTGCCTTACGAGCCTTACTGACCCCAGAAAAGTTCTTTAGGTTGTTATTTACGTGCGTTAAGAAGTCCGCGAACTCTTGTTTATTCACAGGCCAAAAGACGTAATAAAAACCCATCTCTTTGAGGGAGCGAAGTGTCGAAATTGCATCTTCCTTACCAATTACCACCACGCCTTTATGGGTCGGTAGCTTACTTGCAAAGTTTTTGGCATCCTCAACGACGTTACTTGACTCGTTCAACTCCAAAATTACGATATGGCTGCTTTGCTGCTCAGTTAATTTGGTATGACCTTTTGTTGTTCTTACACAATGCGGATCGTTCCATCCTTCGAAACGAAAGACTTCTTGGACGAGCTGTAAACACTCCGTCGATTGATAGAACAAGGTACAGCCAGCAACTCCCGATTGATTCTTGGGCTCTGGTTTTACTTTGGAGCTCAGTGCTTTCGTCAAATCAAACACTATTTATCTCCTACTAAGCGAGATTTGTAGGCCACTTGTTTAAGACGCATGGTTTCCACAAAACAATCTGGCTGACCAATTTCTTGTTGAACCTGAGCTGGCTGGCAGGTTTGCGTCTTAATCTTGTGGACAGCTACGATAATACTTATATCAGCAACACCACTCATATCTTGGTGATATTGAACTCGTGATGGAGATATCGTTAATGCATCAAACTTGCTAAATGCTTGCTCTGCTAGGTTCTTTGCTGATTTCGACTTGTAGGACACGACATAATTTGCTTCTTTGTCCGATGATTCGGACAGAGCAATGAACTGTTTCATGTTCGCTAAGGTTGCGTCACGCTTCTTAATCACATAATCCACGCGATGTACTTCTTGATAAACAATCGTCTCAGCACCATTACCATTGAAATAACGTTCTGTGGTACATCCGCTAACAAGGAGCACTAAAAGCAATAGAGACAAACCAAGATATAAACTTAAACTCGTCCTCATTGGATGAACCCTCCTTGCTCGACCAAACGAATCGTGGCATTAGATGGTTGGGTGTAATCATCATTGTCTGGAAGATTCAGCCATCGCATGAGGGTCGATGTTTTTCGAATATATGGCAGTTGAACGTCAGTTGGTCGAATTGGCTCAACCAAGTTAACAGTTGCCACAATGATCAACTCAGTACGCTTTCTTTCCGTGACCGATTTTCTAAAGGCCGCACCTAAAACTGGAATATCACCAATCAACGGAATTTTTTGCATCTGTTCAAAATCTGCACTACTCATTAAGCCACCAAGAATAAAGCTATCTCCATCTGCAAGCTCAACCGTCGTCATCGCTCGTCGCGATGCTAACTGAGGAACTTCAATACCCGCTGCCTGCACATATTTTTCGACTTCAGAAACTTCTGGGAATAGCTGCATTCGGATCTTGTTCTGATTTAGGACTTTAGCTGTTAGATCGAGGCGTATACCAAATTCTTTGAATGAGATATTTACGTTGCTGTTGGTAGACACCACGACAGGTACTTCACCACCAACCAGGAAGCTAGCGGATTCACCTGATAAGACGGTCAAATTGGGCTCAGCTAAAACCTGAGCAATATCATCATTACCCAGAGCTGTGATTAGTGTGCCGATATCTGCTGCTTCAAACTGATTGAATACAAACTCACCAACACTACTACCAATTGAACTCCACTCTACGCCAACTGTTTGTGAAAATGATTCTGTAACTTGGGCTACGGAGATTTTAACGTTGACCTGCTGGACAGTTGCGACTTCAATGCGCTCAATAATGCCTTCCCATGTCATATTCCGGGAAAAGATCATGCTTTCAGGCTCTTCCAGATCAAACCCATCTTTTTTGAAGGTTAGCTTTTGGGCCTCATTCCATTTCTCGGTTTTTTCGCGACCGAGTAACGTGGCAACCAAACGATAGATATCGTCACGCTCCTGCTCTGAATCAACAATTCCACTTACAGCTACTTGAGTACCTATAGACTCAACTTTTACGCTAACGTTGGGAAAATGAAACTTTAGCTGGCGCCTTACATCTGAGAGATTTAGGTCTACTATAATTCTGTCAGACACTAATACTTCATCAGACGTGCCGTAAACAATTAATCTAGACTGACCCACCTTACTCGCAAAAACGACAAGAGTATCCTCACTGATGACCTTGTAATCTGCAACGCTAGGGTCACTGATAAAAACCTTACCTATGGGGTTATCTAGCTTGATATGCTGTCCCTCAGACAAGGTAATATAGCGATCAGCAGCAAAAGCTGACCCTGAAACCATAACCGCACCAAAGAGAACCAACGCAAAGTGCAACACCATTTTACTCGCTAGATGACGCGTCATTGAATTGTTTCTCCTGAGGTTGAGGCATTGCCACGAAACTCTTCAACACCCATGTAATTGGTCATAATATTGCGTACTTCAACATAAGTTGGCTGGCGGTAAGTTTGGCTACGATACACTTCAATATGCATAGTGCGTTGGGCTAGAGCTAATCGTGGTAAATCATCAGGTTTCACTTCAATGACAACTGTAGTAAAGCCTTGTTCTTTCGTCGGAGCCTTCGCAGTAACAGAACCATTCTCGTTGCTGTCAACATTGAGTACTTTAACCTGTTGTAAAAACAAATTGGCGTTTACGCCTTTAAAATTTCTTGGTTTATCGCTGTTGGCAGCTAAGTTGTTATTTGGTGAGCTTACTGTGAGAATATCTATATAAGTACCAGGGCGAATGTAATCATTAATTAGATTTTTATCACTAACTTGTAGTGGATATGGTGTCATACCTTCAGTCACCAGCAAGTCAATATATCCAGATTGACCGACTCTGACTTGGTACTCAGGCAGCACTAAATCGCCAACACTCAAGTTTCGATTAGATAGCGTTGATGGAGAGAAATCGATCTGAATATCTTTCTTGATACCTTTAGCGAGGGCCTTACTCAGTGGTAACTGCAGCTTGTCTACTTGATCGGTACGTATAGACATTCCCTTCGAGATCGCTGATTTAACGCGCCATACTGAAACGTGCTCTTCCACTCGTTGCGAGGGCGCAGTTTCTGTAACGTCGTTCTGTTGTTCTGATTTCTGACGTAACAAGTCACGAAGCCCAAAGACTCCAATCACCAAAGCTAACACAGCGACCACTAACACTAACCGAGAACGCATTTTTTCCCCAAAAAATTAAGCTAAATCCACTGAGACACTGAAGCTTGATGCAGCAGAATAGACAAGTAAAAACCTGAAGTAATAGCAACTCCGTAAGGGAGACCTGAGTTTTGTTGTTTTTTATCAGAAAGCCAACAACGAATTATGAGATAGCTAATTGCTAGAAGCCCCCCAAGAATACCAGTGAATATAACCGCTGTAGTTAGCTTGCCAAGTGGTAATCCTAATGCCAAAACGCTTGCAAGCTTTATGTCCCCCCCCGCTATCCATTTGCGCCAGAAAAACAACAATCCAAAAGCCAAAGTTACAATTCCAGACACCAGGTAGAATTGATTATTAGCAAGGAGCAAACATTGCAACAAGAATAAACAAGCTACACTTCGATTCGTAATACAACGATTACGAATATCAAGGACAGAGATATAAACGCAGAAACAAGCTAGCGCTGCTAAATAGAACATTGATTATTTATTGGTGTAACCTTAGTAGTAATGTGTCGGATACAATAACGTCCCCGACACATAAGTCTTACTTAACAACAAATCAAAGTTTAGCTAGCGTCACTCAATGCTTTACCGATAGCATCAAAGGCATCAGTCAATTCCTTTAGAAAATCACCATTTGAACTTCCAAGGATAGCGGTTAGTGCAACTGCCATTGCCACACCAATCAAGCCATATTCAATAGCCGTTACACCGCGCTCATCACGCTTAAATTCGTTTAAAAAAGTCGCTGCTTTTACATATAGCTTAGTAATCATATTTTTATTCCCTTGAACGTTATTCAACAATAAGCATGTAACATTTTAATTTATAGGGATAAACTGAAGAAAATAGCTGCTATCGATATTATCGATAGAGAGACTCGTGTTTCGATATTGTTATCACAATTGCATAATGGCGTGATCTTTGTAAACCTTTATTTTACAGTAGGTTAGGGTTCCATAAATCTTCTTACTCTGGGAATAAGATGGTACGATGAGTAATATATATGTGGCACATATCACACTTTGTCGCAATTTTAGTATAATTTGCGGAACGGCATTCAAATTTTATAGATGACTCTGATTTTTATTAAACCACTCTTGACTTGAGCATTTGTTAAACAGCACTCTTTGTTTGGAATGGCAGGGAAAACTTCAGTGTTGTCATCGTCTCATCAGCAGGTTACTGTATGTCAGTAGAATGTAAATTATATAACTATAAATAGGCGACACTATCGCCAGGTTGGTTTATTCATGAAACTGCAATTTGAAAGTTTAATCACGTTTGTTGCTGTGGTAGATACAGGGTCGTTTAGTTCTGCGGCACGTAAAATGGGTAAATCCCAGTCAACAGTGAGTACCGCAGTACAAAATTTGGAATCTGATTTAGGGTTTCTACTTTTTGTCAGGGCAAATGGCAAAGTCTCATTAACTGAAAAAGGTAAGCGCTTTTTTCACCTATCCACGCCTTTGGTTTCCAGGTATCGAGATTTACTAGGCATTGCTGAACAAATGAGCTCATCGGAAAACACTGTCTTCCGCATAGGCATCGATCCTCTTGTATTCAATGAGAATGTAAAAAAGACACTATTCGATTTTTCAGAAGCTTTTCCAAATATCGACCTCGTTGTTGTCACTAAACCAAGCTTTGTACTGAGTAACTATATCAGCGAAGGAAAGATTGACCTCGCTCTAGGTAACCCATACCACAAGACAAATAACGAGTTTAATACTGACGAATTGTACAAAGTTAACTGTTGGTGGGTAGGTCATCCGGAACTCGTACATGGTATCGATTGCAACCAATGGCGAGTATTACTGATGGATGGTTTTGATGAACTGCTCAATCTCTCCGATATTGCGCTTCGCTGCTCATGGCGATTTGATGATCTTTCGACCATTGTTGACTTATGCGCTGAAAAAAAGGGAATTTCTTTTTTGCCAGAGCATATAATTAAGCCGCTAGCTGACAAAAACAAACTCGTTACTATCACAAACAACACCGAGTTCTTTGGTAGAAAAGTCGTCGCTTCACTGTTTTGGCCCGTTCACTCAGAATTCGGTTTATATAACCAGTGGATAAAAAACAAGCTTAAAACCGCGGTTGGGGTGCAACGTTCATTTGTCGCCGACCTTGCCAATTAGACGCTTTTTGTGACGTTAATTGGGTAACGAGGCCCTTTCGTTACCCAAAACGTGCCCAAGATCTCTCACCCCTTTATCTCATCCTAAATGATTTCATTTAAGGATGATTTATAAGCAGTCATTCCGTTAAATAATCCAAGATGCTCTACTTATAATCATAAAAAGGACATCTTGTGACATTCGTTAAATCCCTTATTTCTATTTCTGTCGGAGCCGCGATGCTGTGGGGCTGCTCTGGCGAATCAACACCGCCTGCTGACCAAGGTGGTACAACAAGTTATGCGTGCAGTGCTGACGTTGCAACAGCCTCTGATGACCTTCGCATCTATCAAGTGATGGTTGAAAGTTTTGTCGATGGTGACCCTGCTGTAGGGCATGGCACAGGCTATGGACCGAGTGATCATAAAGGTGATATCCAAGGCATTATTAACTCTTTGGAATATATTCATGGCCTCGGTATGAACGCCATCTGGCTGACTCCAATCTTTGATTCAGTGCCAATTGATGGCCAAAATGAGTGGGCTGATCGTCTCGATGCAACGGGTTACTTTGCGACCAACTATTTCGCCATAGACCCACGATTTGGAACCATGGACGACGCTAAAAGGCTAGTCGAGAAAGCTCATGAGCTTGGACTATATGTTTTCTTTGACGGCGTATTCGGACATCACAAGGACAACGTAGTCGCCTCCCCTTCTGGTAATCTACCAGTAGGCAGTAGTAACCCAGTCAGTTATCCAGAGAGCCTTCCTTTCTATAAAGAAGTGGCTGAATACTGGATTAAAGAACTCAAAATTGACGGCTGGCGCTTAGACCAGGCGTATCAAGTTCCTACCGATGCATGGGCCGAAATCCGTAAAGCGGTGGATGAAACCTCTAAAACCGTCACCTATACAAATTCTGACGGCGATTTAGTTAACCCGCTTGGCTACATGGTTGCCGAAATTTGGGATGGTGAAAGCAATATCGCCAAAAACGGTTACGGCTCAGCGGAGAGTCCGGCCCTTTGCTCTGCGTTTGATTTCCCGATGCGCTATCGCTTGGTGCAAACCTTCGCAGTTGAGGAATCTGGTTATGGTTCAAACCAAGGCGGTATTAAGCTCGCTGAGGGCATGCAAACCCATAGCGCGTACCCGTCACATGCTAAACCTAACCTAATGCTAGGTAACCACGACTTAGTACGCTTCGGGGATCTTATCCAACGCGGAAACCTCGCAGAGCCAACTGATGCTGGCTACTGGCAACGACACAAAGCCGCCATTTCGTTTTTAGCTGCCTATACGGGTCCAATTACGCTTTATTATGGTGAGGAGATCGGTGATGAACTACCGGGCTTTGCGGATAGAGTAACGACGGATTGCGCGATTAACGGCGTTTGTGATGATCACGTAGCTCGTATGAACGGAATCATCGAGGGTGTAACTGGCGACAATATTCTCACCGCTAACCAAACGGATCTCAAAGACTATGTGAAAACGCTAATGACACTAAGATCTCAGCACTCATCGCTTTCACAAGGTGAACGTACTAACGTTGTCGCAACCACATCGGCTTACGCCGATCTTAAAACAAGTTCGGATGAATCTGTACTCTATGTGGTCAACACCACTGATAGCAATCAGACGATTGCGGTTCCAGAGAGCAGTATTAGCTTTAGCGGCGAACTAAAAGACTTACAGTCCAATGAGGCCGTGGCGTTAACGTCTGGTCACTTTAATATTGACCTAGCGCCTTTTGAAGCTCGCTTCTTACTGCTAAGCCAATAATCACTGGTATACGCCCATTAAAAAAGCCGCCTTCGAAATACAAGGCGGCTTTTCAATTTGTTTAACTGGTATTAAGCAAGTGCTGGGTAAGTCTTATACTTCACACCCATCATCTGCTCCATACAGTGCACAACTTGGCAGCTGTAACCAAACTCGTTGTCGTACCATATATAAAGTACACAGCGGTTATCTTGAGCAATCGTTGCTTCACCATCGACGATTCCTGGGTGGCGAGCGCCAACCAAATCAGTCGAGACAATCTCAGTGGAATCTGTGTAGTCGATTTGAGCTGACAATGATGACGTCAATGAAACCTCACGAAGATAAGCATTTAACTCTTCTTTTGTCGTGTTGTTTTCAAGGTTCAGATTCGCAACCGCCATAGATACGTTTGGCGTTGGAACACGAATCGCGTTACCACTTAGTTTGCCAGCAAGTTCTGGAAGCGCTTTAGCCACCGCTTTTGCCGCGCCTGTTGACGTCAGTACCATATTCAACGATGCTGAACGACCACGACGGTCACCTTTGTGGTAGTTGTCGATTAAGTTTTGGTCGTTGGTGTAAGAGTGAACGGTCTCAATATGACCAGAGATGATGCCATACTTATCGTTCACTGCTTTTAGTGTTGGCGTAATAGCATTCGTTGTACAGCTGGCTGCTGAAACAATAGTGTCGTCTGCCAAAATCGTATCGTGGTTAACACCAAACACGATGTTCTTGATATCGCCTTTACCCGGTGCAGTAAGCAGTACTTTTGAAGCGCCGTTACATGCTACATGCTGACCTAGACCTTCAGCATCACGCCACACACCCGTGTTATCAACAACAAGCGCGTTGTTAATGCCGTACTGAGTGTAATCGACATCTTGTGGGCTGTTCGCATAGATGATTTGGATGTAGTTGCCGTTAACGATCAGCGCTTTATGATCTTCATCAACAAGAATGCTGCCATTAAACTGACCGTGTACCGAGTCACGGCGCAGTAAGCTCGCACGTTTTTGAAGATCGCCGTCACGACCTCCACGAACAACAATTGCGCGTAGTCGTAGCGGGTAACCAGGACCACTCTTTTCTACCAAGATACGCGTCAACAAACGGCCGATTCGACCAAAGCCGTAAAGCACAACATCACGGGCTTCCACAGACTCTGAGCTATCGATGCTCTCAGTAAGCGCCGTCATCAAAAAATCACCAATGTTATGGTGAGTTTCATTCGTTGCCCAATATTGGCTCGCAAGTTGGCCAACATCGATACAGCATGGCGACAGCTCTAGCTCGATCAGTTTCTCGATGATTGGGGCAGTTTGAGTGATGTTGACAGTGGTTGTGCCGTGGTGACGTGATAGTCGGTGAGTTTTGATGATGTCGATTGTGGTAGCGTTGACGAGCGTCTTACCAAACAGAAGAACTTCGACGCCCTTCTCTCTGTACAATCGGCCAAGAAGCGGCATGATTGACTCAGCGAGTGTTTGATTTAATTGCCATTGATTTTGATGGATTTCAGTTTGCGAGATGTTGCTATTACTCATAGTAACCTGGGGGCCTCTCTAGATTAAAGGCTCGCTATTTCTCGTATGTAGGGTACAAGATATATTGAGCAGAACGGGGATGTAATCGTGTTGTTATTTTTTATGCGACGCAGTGTAACAAACAGGCACTTAATCTGCTAGTAAAAATAAATCAGAGGAAATGAATAAAAAAGTGTGACTTGGATAGAATATTTAGCGGCGAGAGACTCGACCTTAGTCGTAAAAAATAGTGACCAAGGCCGAGGTTATTTTATGAAACCAATCAAGAAACAGCAGCAGTTAATTGGCAAACAATATTCATTAATAATGGTTAAGCGGATTCAAACTCGTCATTATCTTGTTTCTTGATGGCTTTATGACCATCTTCAGATACCCCACGTTTCCAGTAGCTGCTGATGTAGATATCTTGCCGCGGGATCTCTTTTTCATTTCTGAAATATTGACGTAATGCGCGCATCTCGTCGAACTCGCTGGCACACCAAACAAAAGGTTCGCCCTCAAGCCAAGATAGAGTTTTGGCTTTATCCGACAGCGACCCTGTTGTCCAAATGACATCGATTCCCTTTGGCACCTCGATATCCTGCTTGTCCGCCATATCTTCAAGCTGAACGACCGCATAACCTTTCGCACTGGACGGTAACAGAGAGAGTTTTACTGTTAAGGCTGGCAAAGCCGTCATATCGGCATTAAAGAAGAACCAATCTTTTTTAGTATCGACTTCTTGCAATGTACCCGGACCGACAATGGAAATCGTGTCACCAACTTGAGCTGCCATTGCCCAACGTGCACCAAATCCACAAAGCTTGTCTTCCGTCACGTGAGTTACAAAGTCTACATCCACTTCACCCGCTTGCTGATCAAGACGACGAATAGTGTAGGTGCGCATCTTAGGGCGGTTATCCATCGATAAACCTGCCACGTCAGTACCACCTTCTTCATTAAATAGCAGCTTAATATACCCCCCAATGCTTTCACTTGGGAACGCGGTAAACGCATCAGACTGTAATGTGATACGAAGCATGTTAGGTGTCAGTGTTTCGACACGAGACACTGAGGCAGTTTTCGGCGACGGCTTTTTCATGTTGTTCTCTTAATGATTATTGTTTTCATTAAGTCTAACACATACTCAAGGAGTAAGAGTTATGATTTTGAGTAGTTTAGTCCTGAATTTACAGACTTTTACCTTTGTCAGTCTGGGTAAAACGTACCTTTTATGGCACCTATATTGGGGTGCAAACTTTGTAACACGCAGATTCCGCATACCACTCTTAAGTTTATTTTTCTACAAAGCATTGTTCATAATTTGACCAGCATCAGATTAACTCCTATGTTTGATAAACCGCTCACAACAATGGAGGTAAAACATGAAAAAAATGAGCAAGGCGTATCGCATGCAAATCATCAAAGAAGTTGCTGAGAGAAAACGTCGAGATCAGTTCGACGACCCGATGGCGGTGTACATCAATCATCTATTAGATGAGCGTCCACAAGCCGACAATGTCGTAGAGTACAAACAAGAATTTAGCGGAAGCTACTTTGATGAAAGTATTGGGGGATGGATCAGCAAGACTTGGCAGAGCAAATAACAATTACAGATTATATGACCACCTATAAGACACCCGTCTAGATAACTGGGAAAGAGCTACGAGCTCACGATAAGGCGCCGAATTTAAGGCGCCCCCATAACAAACACTACCCTCTTACCGCTATCACCTCTATCTCAACTTTTGCATCCATCGGTAGCCTCGCTACTTCAACACAAGAGCGCGCAGGAAATGACGCCTCGTTATCAATAAAGAACTGCTCGTAGGCTTGGTTGACTCGACCAAAATCATTGAGATCTTTTACAAACACTGTTGTTTTAACAATATTACTTGCTACTAGACCATCAGCTTTAAGAATAGCCAACGCGTTATTCAAAGACTGTGTCGCTTGCTCGGCAACATCATCCGGCATCGCTTTCGTCTCTGGGTTAATGGGTAGCTGTCCGGACGTGATAACCATGTTTCCGAAAGTGACACCTTGTACATAAGGTCCAATAGCCAGTGGAGCATTTTCAGTAGAAATGGATTTCATTGCATTATTCCTAATAAATCGTTTTTATCCTGATATTCGAGATGCTGACTGCGCACTAAAGCGCGAGTCAGCGGTATGTTTTTGATGATTATTGAGTGAGGTCTATCCTGAAAAACTTGGCAACATGCCCATCATTGAAAGGACATGGAAGATAGCGGTAAGCACACCAAAGCCAATCACAATCGTGATCATGGCGTTACCGCCAGGTGCTTTGAAACCCTCGCCACCTGCATGTACAACACGCGTTCTACGCGCGAGAAGCGCTGGAATAATACATGCCCATACAGTGGCAGCCGCACCGGCATAACCAATGGCGATAACGAACCCAAATGGGAACAGTAGTGACAAAATTAATGGTGGGAAGAAGGTCACTAACCACGTTTTGGTGCGTCCCGCTTTATCGTCGCCGAACTTAAAAAAGTCCGCTAAGAAATCAAAAACGCCTAACCCTACGCCGATAAAAGAAGAAAGAATGGCGGCCATAGAGAACGTATTAATTGCATTCGCGACCTGCTCTGATTCAATCACAGAGCCCAGCGCTTTTAAAAGTGCATCCACATTGCCACCCTGCTCTATCACAGGTCCGAAGTTGGCGCGGGGTAAGTTTCCGAAGATGCTAAACAACCAAAGAAAATACAGGCTAAGGGCGATCACTGTACCGCCAAGAATGGCATACTTGGCTTTAGTTTCATCGCCGTAATAAGCTCGCATCGATGATACTGAGTGGTGATAACCAAAAGAGGTAAGCGCAACAGGCAGCATCGCCATGGCATACGGTGCATAAGCGTTCTCTTCACTAATGGTATCGAATAGTACTGCCATATCGACCTTGACCGCCAAACCTGAAACCCCAAAGACAAAGCTGAGGATCATAAAGGCGATTAGCACCACTGAAATTCGGTCAACCGCGCGAGTCGAGTGCCAAACAAAGGCAGAAAAGACCAATACGAACAGCGCTGAAGCGATCTTCGCATTCAATCCCAACACATCCTGTAAAATAAGGCCTGAAGAAGTGATATAGGCGTAAAGTAAAATCCCGCCGACGAAATAAACAGTAATATTGTTCAACAGGTTGACCTTGCTGCCGAGAAGATCTTTGGTCACCGTATCGAACGATACTTTTAGTTCATAATGTTTGAATGCCTCAAGTAACATCCATCCTGATATAGTCATCACAACCATGGTAATCGCGATTGCCAACATAGACCAAACTGTCCATGCTCCTGCGCCCGCACTGGGTAGTCCAAGCATCCCTGCGCCCACACAGACGCTGGCGATGATGCATGCGCCACCAATTAGCGACGGATTCTTTTTCATCATACTGCTCTCTTTGATTCACGTTATTGGATTAGGGTGATGCACCCTTAACTATTATTTTTATTGTTTTAAAGGAAAAGAACGCAACCAAATGGCTGCGTTCCTAAGAGGCGATTATGCTTCTTCGAGCACTTTAGCTTCTGCTTTTGGGGTAACGACTTCGACTTCTTCTAGTCTTGCCGTAAAGTGACGAAGCACTTCTGGTTCATAGGTGAAATCGAGACCTTTCACCTTGTGTGCGTTCTCTTTCACTTTTTCGAACGCTTCAATAACGTAGTCCATATGCGTTTGCGTATAAGTCGCACGAGGAATCGTTAAACGAAGCAGCTCAGCTGGACAAGGATGCTGTTTACCTGTTGCTGGATCGCGGCCTAATAACAAAGAGCCAATCTCTACTGCACGAATACCCGCCACTTTATACAGCTCACAAGCTAAGGCATGCGCAGGGAACTGATCTGCTGGAATATGAGGAAGCAGTTTACCCGCATCAACAAACGCAGCGTGTCCACCAGCCTGCTGACAAACCACACCAATCGCTTCTAAGCCATCAACTAAGTATTGAACTTGCTTGATGCGGTACTCTAGCCAGTCTTGGCGCATACCATCATAAAGACCGACAGCCAAACGCTCCATCGCACCGCCTTCAAGGCCTCCGTAGGTTGGGAAGCCTTCTTGGACTACACATAACGTGCGGCACTCAGTGTAGACATCCATCATGGAGTCATCTTTAAAGCAAAGCAGGCCGCCCATTTGCACCATAGCATCTTTCTTCGCAGACATAGCAAGTCCATCAGCATACTTATACGACTCGCGAGTGATTTGCTCAATGGTCCAATCTTGATAACCAGGTTCACGCTGTTGGACGAAATACGCGTTTTCTGCGTAACGAGCTGAGTCCATAATCACAGGGATGTCGTATTTCTGCGCAATTTCATATACCGCTTTCAGGTTCGCGATAGAAACTGGCTGACCACCGGCTGAGTTACAGGTAATCGTGCTCACGATATAAGGAACGTTTGCTGGACCTGCTTCAATAATTGCAGCCTCTAGCTTCTCGAGGTCAAAGTTACCTTTGAAATCTGAATTTACCGCGGTATCAAACGCGTCCTTGGTGTAGACGTTTTTCGCAACACAGCAGTTAACCTGAGTGTGACCTTGGGTCGTATCGAAGAAGTAGTTAGACAACGCCACCATCTTGGTGCGGTCTAGCCCCTTCTCTTTCTCACGCTTTTTAATCAGCACAGGAATATAGATCTGCTCAGCGCCACGACCTTGGTGAGTTGGGATTGTCAGTTCATAACCAAAGATGTCTTTTACGGCATTAGACAGAGCGTAATAACTGCGACTGCCACTGTATGCTTCATCACCACGAAGCATCGCTGCTTGCATCTCTTGCGTGATAGAGCCGGTACCACTATCGGTTAGAAGATCAATAAATACATCTTCACTGTCCAACAAGAATGGGTTCATACCCGCTTTAATGATAGCTTGCTCACGGTATTCACGAGTCGTACGTTTTACTGGCTCAACAACACGAATGCGGAATGGTTCTGGTAGATGCTTGAAGTTTTCCATTTTAATTCACCTAATATTTAACTCACCTTGCCAAGCGTTATTAATTATTAATCGACAAGATAAATTTTATTTACAGATAACCCTATCTAGAAATATATCCAGATACGATTTGATTTTTATTTTGAGTTGTACTGAAATGCCGAATTCGAAAACACCTAAAACTAGGATTGCAACACGTAAAGCATACGCTTTGATTGCAAGCTAGAGTCAAAACAGGATTGCCGACGGTAGCAGTTCAGCTAGACGCACTGGATTGTGCGAGAGAAAGGGTTATCTCGAAGGAAAGAAGAAAGCGATTTTGTAGTCTAGTGTGAACCAGCTACTGATTGAGTTGAACTTATTCATAGTTTTACCTACTTACAATATTCGAAGCTTTGATATTAAGCTTTTCGAAGTAACTGTGTGTATTATCTATAACTTACCGTACAAGTCATTACTATAGGATATAATTTGAGAAGTCGCTAACAAAAAAGTTGATTATCTCGAATGCACTAAATATAAACCAAGAAATAATTTGAAGCAGATCAATATAGCGTACTAGTTAATAAGAGCAGCGATAACACCTAACACTTTAATTATAAAATGGGTTTCGATTTTAACTCCTGCAATCTATTGAAGAAATGTCCGAATTAAAACTAACACTGTTATTTTACTACCCCATCATTTTGCATAAATTTAATCACTCTCGACATCATAGCATCGAAGTAAGGGTTCCAACTCAAACGGGCACTTACTTTATCTTGTTCAAATAACCCCCACGCAGTGTAGGTGAGTGTTGGCATTCCAACGCAATCAACGGTGTATACCTCCCCCTCTGCCTCTCCTCCACATTGACGCATTAAGCCTCGTTCGCCATAAAGGGGATTATCTCTTCGATAAAGTACAGAAATATGGGAGCCACTCTCTATGCTCATCTCTGGGAGCTTCATTGAGCTTTGAATCACACGCGCATCTGGGTAGGACCTTTCCCCATACCACACCAATCGGCTATTGGGGTGCACGAACTCAGTCCGAAATAGTGAATAAACAGACTCGGTGTCGATGAGCTCGTCGTTTTCAGTCACCATTAACAGTGCGGGTATGGTCAGTTGATTGGACTCAAGCGTGTCTTTTACTTCTTTTGTAGTTTGGTAGTAAAGCGATGCACCATGCATCGCCAGAGAGTCGTATCGAGTATAGTTTTGCTCTTTTGCAATATTGACCCAGTCTACAAACACACTGGCGGCACCAGCGAACCTAACAATAAAATCGTCTGGACTGTAAGCAGGAGAAAACAACACAAGCCCTTCAATATCTTCTGGGTTGTTTGCCGCATAGGTGGTCGCTAAGTTAGTGCCGGTAGAGAATCCACCTAACCAAACTTTGTCGACATCGTTTTGAAGTATGGCGATCTGATTCGCAACCGACTTTTGCCAATCTTCCAGCGTTGGTGACATGAGATCGGCGGGTCTAGAACCATGCCCAGGGAGCAGCATCACATGTACTAGATAACCTTCCTCAGCCAATACGGGTGCAATATCAATGAAAGAGTAAGGAGAGTCCCCCAGCCCATGTACCAGCAAGATACCTTTACCATTGGGACTTTCAGGCTCAAGACGATAAGGACTTACCGCCGCCATTTCTGCGTCATATCCCGCGCCGTGAAAGACACGTGTTTTATCGAGCCATTGATAAGTATCATCAACATAGGCGTCGAAAGTAGATTGTGAGTAAGGAGCAATGGAGCCAGAAACGGTGTACATTTCTGGCTCTTGCTTGATGATGGGATTGGTACAGCCAGCGAGTGCTAAGACTAAAGCTCCTAAAAGGACTTTACTCCAACTCGTTGTTTCTAAGACTTTATTCAGATTAGCCACCAGCACCGGTCATTTGATGATCTCGGAAATACTCCTCTGCATCCATAACTTTACCGTCAGGTAGTGCACACTCTTTGGTGTCCGGCATATAGCCGCCACCCATTGCCTCACAAAATCGAGCTGCGCTATCGGGGCCTTTTTTATGATGCTCACGAAAGTACTCCCAAGCATCCACTTCTTCGCCCGAAGAGAGTTTGCACATCCCTGTATCTAGGTTGTACATACCATGCTTTTCACAGTAAACCGCCGCAGGATTTGCCATACCAACAGGCTCTGGTTTTGGTTCAGATTTTGCGCAGCCAATCAGCATTGCAGGTCCTAACGCTAGCACACCGATACAACGAATTAGTGTACGACTATTCATAGTTGTTCTCCTTGTTCGCCCTACATTCATAAACTTAGATGAACTTGGGCAAACTTCAACCACGTTTATGATTGCGCCTCCACTAATAGCTTAAAAGCTGTTCAAGTTCGAATTCCGAATCGAAGCAGGTAACACATGTTCGATTGTGAGAGGGTAACGCGGAGTATGTTACTTGTATCTTTGGGCGGATACTTGAAAATTCATGAGTAAATTATTAGTAAAAAGGTCGCAGATATGAACGGTGTTCGTTTATGGCATTTCGCTCAAGCTTCACTTGGTATCGTACAATGGGTTGGGATCGCCATCCTTATCAACCCAATCATAATTGAAAGAACCGCAAGTGGCGCACTGCTTGGGCAAGTAATGGCGCTCATTGGGGGCGCTGGTTTACTCGCCCCGCTAATTGGCGGTATCGCGGATAAGTACTCTTGTCACCGAATGATGCAACGCATGGCTCTTTTTACTCACTTTATCGCCCTGCTTATTCTCTATTTTGCTGAGACCTCAACCACTATTTACTGGACAGTCGGTGCCCTAATCGGTATTGGCAGTGTAGCTCTACTGGTACTCAATCCAACCTTTGTCATAGCATCGAGCAAAAATCAACAAGAGGAAGGACGCGGACTCGCCAATCTGTATCAATGCCAATTTTTCGGGATCGTCGTGACAGGGTTATTGGTCGCCCTAGCTGACTATCTGTCTGTCAGCACTGATAACCAATTGTTGATCCTTATGGGTCTCGTGCTAATTGTATTAACCATGGTGACAATCACCCCTCCACCTAAAGTAGAGATTGCTTCAGGTGCAGAGCACACGAGTAGCGAGCTCGAGCACAAGTCAACATCAGCAAAGAAAGCTCTCCCATGGTTTCTGTTTCTGCTTGCGGTTTTCTTCTCTATGTTCCTGTCATCCAATCTTATGGAGCTAGGTCCCCTTCTTATCAAGGAAGTATATAAAGTTGAAATTGGTAACTCGGCACTAGGCATGGCTGTCTCAGCCGTTATCAGTATATTCATGCTTGAATCCGCTGGTCGCTGGATGCAGAAAAGCGGTCCATTCAAGGTCTGGTACGCAGCACAGGCTGCCTACCTTGTCGTAGGTTCTCTATTCTGGGTGACATCAGGCCACGATGTTGGCGCAGTATTACCCATCGCTCTTCTGGTTGTTCTAATGCAGGCGATGTCTTGGAATGACATGATCATTCCAGCGATAGCGGGGCGATTAAGTCCGAATTCCCCTGCGCTTACTCAAGGTCTTTTGATGCTTTGTATGGCAGGAGGTTTCGGTGTCGGCGCTATGTTGGCTGGACTATCCATCGACAAATTTGGCTATGCGTCGGTATTTACCTTATCGCTAATTGGTATCTTGATTGCTCTCACTTGTGTTGCTGGTTTGGTCATGGTGTCTAGACCAAAAACAACCAGCGTTGCTTCTGCCTAACATTACGAGAGTAGACGATGGAGCATCACCGCGGTTTTATTGGACCGTTGCTTTATCGTCTTCCATTCGTGAAGAAAAAAGCAGCATTTGTTGTCGTATATGATACCTCTCTCCAATCAATCTATTAAATTTCCGTCAGTTATGTCATTTTTCTTACTGGATGGACCATTCAACTCTTTTCCTAATATATAATCCCGAACAATTGAGTTAAATCTAAGAGTATTATGTTTTTAGCGCCATACGTATCAAGTAACAACGAACAGTTTGAATTCACTCGCCAACAAGCAAGCCATTTTGCTAAAAAAGTCGCGGGCGACTTCAACCCAATCCATGATGAAGACAACAAGCGCTTCTGTGTGCCTGGCGATCTGCTTTTCGCAGTTCTACTTCAAAAAGAAGGCATCAGTCAAAAAATGCGTTTTGACTTCTCTGGCATGGTTGGTGACGGTGTTGCGCTTAATGTTGTTGAGAAAGGCGAGCATGAGAGTGCGGTTGTCGATGCGTCTGGCAAAGAATACCTTCAAATGACTCACACAGGTGAAGTAAGCCAAAACCAAGAGTTTATTGAGCATGTCGTAACGAACTACGTTCAGTTCTCTGGGATGAACTTCCCTCACATCATGGTTCCTCTTATGCAGGAGCAACAAATGATGATCAACTGCCAACGTCCTCTAGTGATTTACGAGAGCATGGAAGTAGAATTCGACCGTCTTGACCTATCCCACCCTGAAGTGGAGTTCACAGGCGCGACATTTGACGTTGATGGTAAACGTGGTGTCGTAACTCTCAACTTCGCATTCAAAGAAGACGGTGCGGTTGTTGGTAAAGGCATTAAGCGTATGGTAGCGAGTGGTCTAAAGCCTTATGACAATGACGCGGTAGACGATCTTGTGGCGCGTTTCAATGAGCGTAAAACTCAGTTTCTAGAGCTACTCAATAACGCAGCATAATTTAAAAAGCCCCGTCATCTGACGCAATGTAGATCAGATAAGAATCGATTGACCGATCCTTCTGATGAGAGACAATCGGAAACCTGTTTATAGGTTTCCGATTTTTTATGTCTATTCAAAACTTCTTTGCCGACTTCCTCGAAGAAAACCCTGTCGATGTAGCTCAACTCACTACATTCTCTGAACACATTCCTGATGAGTGGGTCGCTAAAGCAGCCTCTCTGTCTGATAAAGCGACAATCCGTCGACGCCGATTACCGAGTGATATGGTTTTGTGGTTAATTGTTGGTATGGCTTTTTTCCGTAATGAACCCATTGCCGAAGTCGCACGGAGAATGAACGTCTGTGCAGACGGTTTGGCTGATGAAGAACTGTTGGCAAAGAGTGCTTTAACCCAAGCAAGGCAACGCTTGGGTAAAGCAGCACCTGAATGGCTATTTAGGCAATGTGGGAGAACGTGGGGGCTTGAGCGATACCCTGATGATACTTGGCAGGGCCTACAGGTTTTTGCTGTAGATGGTGCTCTTTTTAGAACAGCTGACACACCCGAACTAAGAGAACATTTTGGCTCTGGTAATACGTCTAGCAATAGACAAACCCCTCATCCAGTATTGAGGGTTGTGACCATGATGAACGTTCGCTCTCATGTCATCGTTGATGCTGCGATAAGCCCTTATCGCCGAGGTGAAATCCCTCTAGCGATGCCCTTTATCAACGCTTTACCAGACAACTCTGTGACATTACTGGACAAAGGTTTCTATGGAGCAGATTTACTCCTTTCTCTCCAAAGCAGTGGAATAAATAGACACTGGCTTCTCCCTGCAAAGAAAGGAGTCAAATATACCCTATTAGACGATAAAGAAAGCAGTGACATGCTTGTGGAAATGAAGACCTCACCGCAGGCTCGTAAGAAAAACCCTAATCTTCCTGAGAAATGGACTGTCAGGGCGGTCACTTACGAGGTCCAAGGTAAATCCAAGACGGTGTTTACCTCTCTTCCTAGAGATAAGTACGATGCTCAATCCGTGGCAGAGCTTTATCATGAAAGGTGGGAGATCGAATTAGGTTATCGTGACATCAAGAGTTCGATGCAACATAACGCTTTAGTGTTGAGAAGCAAAACAGTCGAGCTTGTCTATCAAGAGTTATGGGGACTGCTACTCGGTTATAACTTGGTGAGACGAGAAGCTAGTCAAGCCGCCGTTGAACACGGACGCTTACCTAATGAAATAAGTTTTAAGTATGCTTGCCAATTTATAGCCAGCCAGCTCAAAGTGATGAGTAAAGCGGTATCTTTAGGTAACACGCCGAAACGCCTAAAGAGCCTTCGAGGTGATTTGTCTATCCTCTTCATAGACAAACGCCCTAAGCCAAATCGGCCTAGGGCGGTAAAAATATCAAAAACCCGATACCCTGTTAATCGCAACGCAGCTCCTCTTAAGTGAACTACGTTGCGTCATCTGACGGGGCTTTTACTTTGAATATCAATTAAATCCAGCGTCGCACCTTAACCTTATAGGTACGGTAGTCTTCTCCAAACATAGCTTCTAGTGCTCGCTCCTCAGGGCGTATCTGGAAACGATTCATGTACGGCACAAAAAGACAAGCCAATGCAATTGCCAGTCCATCCTCGAGCCAAAACCCCCAACTAAGCAAAAGCGCAAACAGCGCCACATACATAGGATTACGAGTTTTAGAGAAGATCCCGCTATCTACGATACAACTCGCTTTATCTGGCTTGGTAGGATCGACTGTTGTCTTGGCTCGTTTGAATTCAAGAACTCCCGAAATACCCACATAACCGCTTAGTGAGAATAGCCCAAACACCCAAATGCTTTTTAGTGGGATATGCATATAGAGCCAACCATTGTCGAACTTAGCAAGTAGGTACATAACAGCAGCTAAAATAAGAAAAACCAAGACAGGTGGAACCTTAAGCTCTAGCGCTTTCACTATTAACTCCTTTATCAAGATCAAAAAAAGCGCCCAGTGGGCGCTCTTTGATGTTACTGACTCAGTAACTGCAATACCGCTTGCAGCGGATGCTTGGTAGCGGTTTGTTCAAATCGTTTTACCTGGCTTCGGCATGAATAACCTGTCACCAAGCAACGCTCTTTTGGCAGTTGGTCTAGTTTCGGAGCCCAGCTCAAGCCGTAGATATCTTTTGACATCTGTAGCTTATCCGACTCGTGACCAAAGGTACCCGCCATGCCGCAGCAGCCAACGGGTACTGTCGTCAAACAGCCGCCAAAGTGACTAAATATGGCGCCCCACTCTTTCTCTGCGTTTGGCATCTTAGTTTTCTCTGTACAGTGCGCAAACAGATACCATTCTTCTGCATCAGCTATAGCTTTTGGCTCAGATTCGGCGAGAAGTGGAGTCATCCACTCGTGCACGGTTAGTACATCGAAATCGCCACGTTCTGAACCGAGAATTTCGTCATATTCGTCACGATAACAAAGAACCAACGCAGGATCGACGCCGACTAGAGGCATGCCCAAAGCAGCAACTTGCTCTAAGAACTCTGCGGTGCTCTTCGCTGATTTGGCAAACTTCGCCAAGAAACCCTTGATGTGTGTTGCCTTACCATTGGGCTTAAACGGCAACATCACAGGCTTTTTACCAAGCTTGAGAATCAATTTAGCGAAATCTTCCACCACCTGCGCATCATAAAAGCTGGTAAACGGGTCTTGAACAATACACACGTAGTCTTGACGTTGCCCTTGCGGAATGGCTTGTAGCTGTTCCAAGTTAAACTCGGAAATCGGCTGCTGCTTAATACGAGATTTCAGTGTTGGTACCGACAATAACGGCGCATCCACATAACCGACCGTTTTTGCTGTTAAGCTTTGTACTAGGTTTTGCTTGAGAGCAAAGTTGACCACTTTTGGCACCTTTGCCATGTACGGCAACATAGTCTCTATATTGGCAACCAAATAGTCTTTCGCTGGGCGCTGATAGCGCGTGTAATACAAGTTGAGGAACCGCGCTCTAAAGCTTGGTACATCGACTTTGATAGGACACTGGCTCGCACACGCTTTACACGCTAGGCAACCATTCATCGCTTCGTAGACCTCATGTGAGAAGTCATACTCATGACGCTTATTGAAGGTATTTCGCCACTTTTCTATCAGACCTTTGGCGCTAGAGTTTTGTTTAGTCTCATTTTCTAAATCCAGAACATCAAAGCCTTGCTCGGACAACTGTCTTAACCATTCACGAACTAAGCCTGCACGTCCTTTCGGTGAGTGTCGGCGATCAGCGGTCACTTTCATCGACGGGCACATAGGCGACGCGGTGTCATAGTTAAAGCACAGACCGTTGCCATTGCATTCCATCGCCTGCGAAAAGCTGTCACGAATTTGAACCGGGATTTGACGATCATATGTGCCGCGCTTAACATCCGACACCTTCACGAGCTCATCTTCACTCTCAAGCGGTGTACAAATCTTACCGGGGTTCATCTTATTGAGAGGGTCACATGCGGACTTGATACGACGAAGCTCACCAAACAACGCTTCACCGAAAAACTCTGGTCCATATTCAGAGCGGAAACCTTTACCGTGTTCGCCCCACATCAAGCCGCCATACTTAGCGACTAATGCCACCACCTCGTCTGAGATTTGGTGCATCAAAGATTCTTGTTCAGGGTCGCACATATCCAGTGCCGGACGCACATGCAGTACACCTGCGTCAACGTGTCCAAACATGCCGTAATTGAGTTTGTGACCATCAAGCAATGTGCGAAACTCAGCGATAAAATCAGCAAGGTTTTCTGGTGGAACACAGGTATCTTCTGCAAAGGCAATTGGCTTCGCACTACCTTTCACTGCGCCTAGCAAGCCCACCGCTTTCTTGCGCATGTTGTAGATACGACCGATACTGCCAACATCATTGGTCACCTGATAGCCGATGATTCCGTCTTGTTCTGTTTTAAGCCTTTCATCAAGGCTGTCAGTCAAGGCTTTAACCGCTTGCGCTACTTCTTCTTCGTCTTGTCCAGCGTATTCCACCATGTTAAGACCAAGCATCTCTTTGCCTGGAACATCACTGATTAGGTCACTAACGGTATGCCAAACGATGTCTTGCTTCGCAAAATTTAATACGCGAGAGTCAACGGTCTCAACAGATAGCGCGTTCGCCTCGACCATAAACGGGGCATTACGCAGCGCAGAGTCAAAACTGTTGTATTTCACATTGATAAGCGTTCGAGCTTTTGGAATTGGAGTAAGGTTGAGTTTAGCTTCAGTAATGAATGCTAAAGAGCCCTCAGCGCCACATAGAATGCGCGTGAAGTCGAACGAATCGTCGTCCGCTTGGTAGGCATTTTTTAGATCGTAGCCGGTTAGAAAGCGGTTTAATGGTGGAAACTTTTCGTTAATAAGTGCTTGTTGCGAAGCACAGACCTGTCTTGCAATTTCAACGGCCTGCTTGGCAAACGTACCTTCATTCAACACATCAACAGATTCACTACTTTCAAGCAGTGAGCCATCGGCAAAAACCGCTTGAAGGGACAAAACGTGATCTGAGGTTTTACCGTATTTAAGCGAGCCCTGTCCGGATGCATCGGTATTTACCATTCCACCTAACGTTGCGCGATTACTGGTTGATAGGTCTGGCGAAAAGAAATAACCAAACGGGCGAACGGCATCATTTAGGGCATCTTTAACGATACCAGTTTGCACTCTTACCCAACCTTCATCTTCGTTGATTTCAAGCACCTTGTTCATATGGCGTGACAAGTCGACGACCACACCAGATGTTAGCGATTGGCCGTTAGTACCTGTACCACCTCCACGAGGAGAAAATGTGACGTTGCTGAACTTATCTTGGTTCGCAAGCTGACCAATCAACTGAACATCGTGCGTTGATTTCGGATGGACAACAGCTTGTGGCAGCTTTTGGTAGACACTGTTATCGGTCGCGACCGCTAATCGGCTTGAATATTGAGTTTCGATATCCCCCGTAAAGCCGTCGGCTTCAAGTTGCTGTAAAAAGACCAGCACAGTGGGATGAATATCAGATTGTGAGTGTAATCTTGGTAACATTAGCTTCCTGCCCCCTAAGTCTGCCGATCCACTCGGCAAAGGAGTAAATTGTGAGAATTGCCCTGCATCGCTGACGTTTTAGAGTTGCATACCCAAGTACTGAAAATCCCGCTTCTTGAGTTCGCTTGATTATATACGTCGCTGAAAGCACATCGATTTTACTTATCCCGTCACTTTACAACAATTAAAAATGTGATCAAATCGGAAACTCAGTGTCATTCGCTATGTTTTATGCCTTTTCAACACCATTGCTTCATGACACACTCCTAAGACTAAGGAAGACACCATAAGATCAAGCGGTCCGCAATGAAGAAAACAAAAGTAATCACTACAGAAGATATTCTATTAAAACTTTGCCAATCGGTTTCTACCGTCCTGACTTCTGCAACAGAATCCAGCGTCACCTATTCGGCCATGGTTCAGAAGATAACAAAAACGACACTTAAGCCGGACTACGGTTGTTTTGTTTTATTCGATGGCGGATTTTCGGGATTGGTGGTGATTAACTTTACGTCCAAAGCCGCCCTTGAGCTTTATACCAACTACATGCGTAACATGGGCATGCCTGAAGAAGAGCTGGCCATTCACCACAACTCTGACGAAGTAGGCGATGTACTTGGTGAATTGATGAACCAACTGGTTGGCGATTTCACGAATAAAGTGCGTAAAGAGCTGCAAACCAACATTACTCAAAACCAGCCAAAGATGCTGTCCATCAACAAGCAAGTGGTGCTCTCTGTAGACACTAACTTAGAGCGCCCACAAGCAAGACGCGTTACCTTCTCGACAGAAAACAACAATATCTTCTATCTTGAGTTTGCGATGGATAAGACGGAATTTATTCAAATGGAAGAGTTTGAAGTTCAGCCAGACGAGTGTCCGGACGCTATTATTGAGAAAGCGCGAACGGCTCAATCTGAGAAAGCCAAACCCAAAGCGGAAGCGGTCGACGACAACCAAGACCTCCTCGATCAACTCGGGCTATGATACGCACCTTCTTTGAATTTCTGTATGGCTGTGTGAAGTTTCATAGCCATACACACCTATTGTGACACCCTTCCACTTTTGCATAAAAGTCGCTAAAATATCCCCCCTTTTTCTTCCACGGTTGAGAAACTTCAGGTTGTCGATGGATAAACAAAAAGCCCTCAAAAAGATCGCTAAATGTCTAGAGCTAGGCAACTCAGCGAACGTCAATGAAGCCGCAAACGCCATCAAAATGGCGCACAGGCTTATGTTGAAATATGGTCTCGATAAAGATGATATCGAGTTCATCAAGATGGGTAAGACGCAATCCACTCACCTGCTTCCGACCAACATCAGCTCAACCTTGCTGCGTGTTATTCGTGGTATCAACACCAAGTTTGGTGTTGAAGCTGTCCTTCTTAATCACAAAGGGCTAAAACGCGTCGAGTTCATTGGTGAAGCGGATCGCGCTATCTTTGCGGCCTTTGCGTTTGACATCATTTACCGTGAAATGAACGAGCAGACAGGCCAGTTTAGAAATAGTTTTGCCGGCTCTGGCACGTCTACAACCGAAGTGACGCGCCGTGTTAACTCTTTTGTCTCGGGTTGGATTGAGGGAGCACTTGAAAAGCTGCCAGTCATCACTCCAGATGACGAATCCGCGAACAAGATCAATAACTACATAGATAAAGAGTTTAAAAACATCGACCGTGAAACCTTCAAACAGCAATTAAAAGAAGCGATGAAGAACATTACTGCGGACTATGAAGTCGGTCTTAAAAAAGGTCGAAAGGTGTCAGTTAACCGACCTATTGACGGTGCACAGGCTCCAAAACTACTGAAATAGACACCTATCTAACTTGCCAATGGAGTGCAGAATAGATGCTTAAAAGCTTGGCGACTCACCCACGTAGCATGCTGCTTTTACTCGTATTATTCTGCCTATCCTACTCCGCCCTGGCGTCTACGGAGGCGCTCGAAAAACAAGCTCTACTTAACAATGCCGATGCCCAATATCAACTAGGTCTCGCCTACGAGACGGGTGAAGGTGTTAAACGAGACCTGACAAAAGCGGCACACTGGTATCAACAAGCCAGTGAGAATGAACATCCCGCCGCCACTTTTAACTACGCTCAAGCGCTAGAGTTTGGTCGAGGTGTCCAAGCCAATCCATCAAAAGCCGCACTACTCTATACTAAGCTCGCGGTTCAAGGGGATGTTTCAGCACTCGGAAAAATCGCAAAACTCTATCAACAAGCTGCGGTAGACATTCCTAACGAAGACCAAGCGGTTTTGTGGTACTCCCTTGCGAAAGATGCTTCACCTAGCTATCAAGAAGCTTATGACGCCGCACTTCAAGCACAGTTCAATGCTCAGCAGTTGCGCCAGATAGAGGCACTGAAACAGCAAGAGCAAGCAAACAAACCTCAAGCGGTTACTCACATACCCTCTCCGGAGTCGACCTCTTCAGATTGGCGTTGGTTAATCCACGCGAGCTACCTTGTCTTGATCGGAGCAATCATAGCTATTGGAGTTTATCTACAAAGACAAACAATGCGCGCGTCCAATGATCATGAATTGGACCTCGGACAGCTAAAGCAAAACCTCGCTAAACAGCAGCAGATCATCAAAACACTGCAAAAACAGCTTAAGTCGGCAACCGAACAACTGCGAAGTCGCTCGACTGATTCCCAAAACTCAAGCTCCCAAAGCCCGCATTCAACGGTAAGAGATGCCTACCTTCGCTTCGGGCTCAACATAAATGAACAACCTACTGCAAGACAGATCAAGGCGCGCTACAAGCAGTTGAGCCGCATTTATCACCCAGATGCCCAGGGTAGTGAAGAAGAGATGAAGCAGCTTAACCTTGCGCTGAACACGCTTACCAACCATCTAAAGAGTCGATAATCGCTATTTAAACTGGCGGTTTTATAACCAAACCTGCACAACACCGCTTTTTTGAAACATATATTTAACATTCCCATTGGTTTTGTGTCATAATACTCCGCGAAAATAACACCCAGACAGATAAGGGTGGGGAGTAATAATGTACGTATTCACTAAAGAAGGTATCTGTGACTGGTGCCACACACCAAGTTATGTCACTAAACATGAGTATATTGACGGCAAGTGCCATCACTCTTGCGAGCAATGTTTAAGTTTTGCCGTTATGGATGTCAGGCAATTTAATCTCGCAGAAATCGAGCTTCGAAACAAAATGACCGCTCAACCATAAATGAAATGCAATGCGCCTCTGTTAACAGAGGCGTTTTAGTCTCTACCTTCAAACGCCCTACACACCGCTCATCTCATCGCTAGCTAATAGACGTACTATACAGTGGTTGTACAGTACTTTTATTCAAAACTACTATTGTTCCCTTATTTCCTCACAATAATTCGCGATAACTTCAATTTAAAACTCATTAAATATTAATGATTTAAATGAAATTGAGTTTTTAATGAACAAAAAATGCTTGATCTTTCCCCGGCAAAAAACTACTGTATAACCATACAGCTTGTATAAAGGAACAGGGTTATGTTACTCAACAATCAAATTCGCTCTCAATACAATGTTTCACGTACTTACAACGCATTCGGTAGCAGCATCGCGCCACAAGGAATTCAGGATGAAGTTCTTGAAAAGTTATCGAAGCTAACGTCTAGACCACAGTGGATTTTGATGACAGCGGAATGCCCTCGCCCTTCTGCAGGACAAGCTCTTCATTTTCATAAGTTGGGTAAGCATATGGTTCAAATGAAACCTTCTGCTAGCTTGACGCAATATCAAGTTGTCGAAAAAGCAATCCGCTCTGGAAACGCATGCGCCATTATTGCCAACGGTCAGTTTAGTACCCAAGAGCAAGCAACGCTGAACGCACTCGCTTTAAGCCAGCAGTGTGAAGTTGTCTTTTTATCTGGCGAACGTTACCTGCATTAATACGCCTCTTTTCAGCCTCGAGGCAGCGAACCTGCCTCGAGACGTACTTACATTTCCGCTCACACAACCACCCTTTACACGAACCTAAAGCCGCCTTTTTAAACAATTGACTCTATAACATAAACAAATTGCGCAAACGTTTGCTTTTTCTCTGGCAGGATCAACCAGTTCTGGTATGATGCGTGGCAATAATGAGTGTTACCACTCTTCCACTTGTTGTCGCTGTTGTCGCGACCTTACATTAGATAGGAATGTCTCCATGAGTCTTGCTGATCAAGTTCTTGCCGTAAACGACGATCTCCCAATTCGCACTAACAAACCAGTTCATAGCGGTAAAGTGCGTTCTGTATATTGGCTGACTGAAGAAGATAGCCGCCGCCTTATCAAAGAGAAAGGCTACGACGTAGCAGAAGACGCACCACTTGCGATTATGGTTATCAGTGACCGAATTTCAGCATTTGATTGTATTTGGCACGGCGAAGGTGATCTTCGAGGTGTTCCTGGTAAAGGCGCAGCACTTAATGCGATTTCAAATCACTGGTTCCAACTTTTCAAAGATAACGGTTTAGCGGATAGCCATATTCTAGACATCCCTCACCCATTTGTTTGGATCGTTCAAAAAGCTAAACCAGTCATGATTGAAGCTATTTGTCGTCAATACATCACTGGCTCAATGTGGCGTGCCTATGAGAAAGGCGAGCGAGAGTTTTGCGGTATTACGCTACCAGAGGGTCTAGAAAAAGACTCTAAGCTGGAAGACATTCTTATTACACCTTCTACGAAAGGTATCTTGCGCGGTATTCCTGGGGTTCCTGAGGCAGACGATGTCAACATCACTCGCCAGAACATTGTCGACAACTTCGAAGCATTCAACTTTACCAATGCAGCTGACATTGATGGCTACGAGAAGTTGCTTAAAGAAGGTTTTGGCGTTATCAGCAATGCACTTGAAGCCATTGATCAAACGTTTGTTGATACCAAATTTGAATTCGGCTACGTAACGGATTCAAAGGGTAAAGAAAAGCTAATCTATATGGATGAAGTGGGCACACCTGATTCATCGCGCATCTGGGATACGAAAGCCTACGAAACAGGAAGCATTGTTGAAAACTCAAAAGAAGGCTTCCGCCAGTTCCTGCTAAACCACTTCCCAGATCCTGATATCCTACTAAACAAAGAGCGCATGCCAGAGCGCGAAGCACTTGCGAAAGACAATGCATTGCCGCTAGAAGCACTAATGGACGTATCACGTACTTATACTGGTATCGCAGAAAAGATTACGGGCCGTGAAATCAAGCTAAGCGAAAATCCAAAACAAGAGATCATCGATATCTTGCGTGCCGAATACGACTTGATTGCAGACTAATTCTGGCTAACTTTGAAGACATACAGTACCAAAAAGGGGGAGCATGGCGCTCCCCCTTTTCATTGGTTCGAACATTGCTAACTACGCGCATATTGGGGTATGTACATGGCCAACTAAGTCTCTATTTAACATCGACGAAGCTAATGCTAAGCGTGGATCACTGCGATCAGTAGGTCTTCATCAGGGACTGCCGTAATACTCGCGTTTCCCTTTGCTTGTATCGTCTCGATTTGATCGGCATCGAGTGAATAAGGCATTATCACTTGTAGGCAATCAATATGCTCATCTCGAGCAAGTCTTATTAACGACACTAGGTTGGATTCATCACTACGACTGGTTGATAAAGACTGAAGCGCCATCTCCCATAAGCGGCTGTCTGGGTCACTTTCTTGTTTGGTGGTCTCTTTCCAAGCCTCACCAAACACTGGAGCCACAGAAGCCAACGCCTCTAGGAAAGTCCATTTTTTACTGCACGATTCGCCGAGAAAACTGGTGTAATCAAACTCCACTGGCGATTTTTTATCATCACACATCTTCACTCCCGATTGCAGAATGCTACTTGATTACTATCATTCAAGCTTGCTTATATAGCAATAGGATATATAAAAACGGTCTTTTATAGCCCTTTTACGATGTGAAAAGTGATATAAAAACCCAATACGCAACATCTTCTGAACATTCGCTCAGCAATAGGCAAATTGTTGTGTAACCTGCCTTGACACCTCACTAACGGACACTACCTCAAGTCTAGCACTCTGCTTGCTTTTCGGTACTTCACTCGCCATCCCGACCAAGCAGGCAGCTCTTTGCGTTTAGGGTCATCTTTTCTTGATCCCGAATGATGACTGATTTCAACTAGTTTACCTTTACCGAAGTACTCAACCGTCAGTGTCAAACCACTCAATTGAATAACAAGCGGATACTTAGCGGCGAAGTCGGCATACTCCCATTCAGGAATGCCTTCAAACTCAAAGTCATTCTCATCGATAAGTTCAAGATCGTCGAAGCTTTCAACGCCAAGTTCGTCAAGACTACTTTGTAACCATAGAGACAGTTCTCCAGTCTCATAGCTCTGCCCTCGCCCCAATCCTAGTTCAAGATACAGTTTCCAATGCGCCATTTTTGTTGATAAGTCTTGTGCTAACCCAGGAAATAGTTGACCACTCATTATCGCATTAGCAATAACCGCAAGTGCGGCTTCTCCCTGAGGTTCACTTTCTCGTTTGGCAATTGTTCTTCCTGCATAAACTAGGGTTTCAGTGTTAATGAGGCCTGCTTCCGTCTCAACGGTCTCTCCAGCAACCCACTCACCTATCGAAAGCTCACGTAGCAAGGAGAGTTCAACCGGAACTAGCAAGGTTCCCAAGGTCATCGTCTGTTTCACACCGCGCCCTGGTAGGGAGTGCGTTGATAACACCAACGCAGATTCTGCATTGCTCTTGAGTCGACTAGAGCGACCCAACAAGACCTCAATCAACCCATTGCCTAGCGCCTCGCGTCGTCTCTCTCGACGCACAAACAGCAACGTTGGATTCGCATTGATCATCTGCTTGATCCATTCACTTCGATCGTATCGCGATGCGACTTCTAGACTCGGCAGCTCAAATACCGATCGCATTTGCTCAGACAAACCTTGCGCTTCGCGCAAAGCATCTTGATCTGCGCTGACGCCAGAGAAGCTCTCGCCACGCAGTAAACCAACCATGATTTGCGCATCGCATCCAAACGGCTCTTCGATATCCAAGCGTTCAAGTGCTTCTTCATTAGATGTCAGTTGATACAGCTTGCCCGTAGTACAGATTGCTGCGGTCAAATCAATCATGACCTCTTTCAGCGCTTTGGTTGGCATCTTAGTGACAAGATCGGCATAGATAGCATCAACTGGCAGTGGAGCAAGATTTCGCCCATGCTCGGTAATGCCATTATCATCAATCGCCCCTAGCTCTTTGAGCTGCATTTTTGCCGAGGCTAAAGATTTATCCGGTATAGTATCGATAAAACTCAGAGTCTCTAACTCGTGCCCACAAACCGCGGAAGCCAACATTGGCTCCACGATAGACTCGCGTTGCAACTCCGGTGGCGTTACCGACTCTAATGCTGCATGCTCTCCATACAAACGTACACAAATACCATTCATCACGCGCCCTGCGCGGCCCGATCGCTGCGACGCGCTCGCTTTTGAAATGTGAGTGAGCATGAGCGTCGTTTGACCATTTCGCTGGACATTACGACGCTCTAACCCTGAATCTATCACTAGCCCGATATTGGGAATGGTCAGCGACGTCTCAGCAACATTAGTAGCCAGTACCACTTTGCGCTTGTCTTGTGTGGTCATGGCTAAGCTCCGCTCATGATCCGTCACTGAGGCATGCAGCGGCGCAACAAGGATATCGTCAGTATCACAGAGAGGAGCCAATGCAGTTCTAACTTGTTGTATCTCTTTTCTGCCAGGTAGAAACACCAAGATATCACCCGATGTTTCACCAAGTTGCTCTATCACTTCTTGTTTAATTCGCGTTTCTAGATGACGACTATCAGGTAGTTGTCGACTGTCATCGCGTCGATGTTGAATATCCACGTCATAAACACGACCACTTGCCACCAGCCGCTCGGCATTGAAGTAACGCGCTAACTTCTCCCCCTCGATTGTCGCAGAGGTAATAATGGTTCGGTGTGACTGCTTCTGTTTGAGTAATGCCACCAATAAATCGGTATCCCAGCGACGCTCATGAAACTCATCCACGATAACAACCGAATATTCAGCTAACTCGTTCTCCGCGTACCAACGTAGTGCCACCCCAGGCGTTACGAATACTACCTGAGATTCCGCGGTAAAACGGTTTTCTAGCTTGATGGCGTACCCTATTTTTTCTCCGACTTTCTCTCCTAGAGATCCAGCTAAAAATTCGGCAAGAGAGGTGCAAGCGATTCGACGCGGCTCAACAACGAGGACTTTACCCTGCTCCATTGCCCAAAGCGGAAGTCTTGTAGACTTGCCCGACCCTGTCTCTGCTTCAACAATAAGGTGGGAATGTGCCAGCGTTTGCTTCACGTCTTGTTCAATAGAATCAATAGGTAAGGTCATTGTACTTTCTGAAATCTCGGTCGGATGTCGAGAGTATACCTGTTGCTGCCGCAAGGTGCAGTACAACCTCAGTCAGCGATAGGATTTTTACGTGATATTTTCTACAATTAGTTAACATTTGCACTTCGCTTAATCTCTTAATTTGTGTTAAATTAGCGCGCTAATTGTTCCTATTTCCCGAATGACTGTTCCCATATCAGGTAACCTAATGAACAACAACAAACGACCGCTTTACATCCCTTACGCAGGTCCTGCGCTTCTTAGTACTCCATTACTCAATAAAGGCAGTGCTTTCACTTCAGAAGAGAGAATGTCTTTTAACCTAGAAGGTCTTCTTCCAGAAACGACAGAGACCATTCAAGAGCAAGTAGACCGTGCTTACAAGCAGTACACTAGCTTTGAAAATGACATGGATAAGCACATCTATCTGCGCAATATCCAAGACACGAACGAAACCCTTTTCTACCGTTTAGTCCAGAATCACATCTCGGAAATGATGCCAATCATTTACACCCCAACTGTAGGTGCAGCATGTGAGAACTTCTCGAACATTTATCGTCGTGGTCGTGGCCTGTTCATCTCTTATCCAAATCGTGATCGCATCGATGACCTACTCAACAACGCACGTAACCACAATGTTAAAGTCATTGTTGTAACCGACGGTGAACGTATCCTCGGTCTTGGTGACCAAGGTATCGGAGGTATGGGGATTCCAATTGGTAAGTTGGCACTGTACACCGCATGTGGTGGTATCAGCCCAGCTTATACACTGCCAATCGTTCTTGATGTGGGTACGAACAACCCGCAACGCTTAGCAGACCCAATGTACATGGGCTGGCGTCATCCTCGTATCACGGGTGATGAATATCGCGCGTTCGTTGAAGATTTCATCCAAGCTGTACAACGTCGCTGGCCAGATGCACTGGTTCAATTCGAAGACTTTGCTCAGAAAAATGCAATGCCACTTCTTGAGCGCTACAAAGATCGAATCTGCTGCTTTAACGATGACATTCAAGGTACCGCTGCTGTCACTGTGGGTTCGCTATTAGCAGCTTGTAAAGCGGCTGGCAGTAAACTGTCAGAGCAACGTGTAACTTTCCTTGGTGCAGGCTCAGCTGGTTGCGGTATTGCAGAAGCAATCGTGGCTCAAATGGTGTCTGAAGGCATTAGTGACGAGCAAGCTCGCTCACAGGTCTTCATGGTTGACCGCTGGGGTCTATTACAAGAAGGCATGCCGAACCTGTTGGACTTCCAGCAGCGTCTGGTACAAAAACATGAGCACACGCAAAACTGGGAATCAGAGAGCTCTGGTTTCTCGCTTCATGACGTAATCAAAAATGCTAAGCCAACTGTGCTTATCGGTGTATCAGGTGCACCTGGCCTATTTAGCAAAGAGATCATTCAAGAGATGCATCAGCATTGTGAGCGTCCGATTGTTTTCCCACTGTCGAACCCAACAAGCCGTGTTGAAGCGACGCCGAACGACATCCTTCGTTGGACGAACGGCCAAGCACTTGTAGCAACAGGTAGCCCATTTGACCCTGTTGTCGTTGAAGGTAAAACCTACCCAATCGCACAGTGCAACAACAGCTACATTTTCCCTGGCATTGGCTTAGGTGTCCTTGCTGCTCAAGCATCTCGCGTAACCGACGAAATGCTAATGGAGTCTAGCCGTGCATTGGCTGAGTGCTCTCCGCTGGCACAAAAAGGCTCTGGTCAGTTACTTCCGCCTCTAGAAGAGATTCATCTGGTCTCTAAGCGCATCGCTTTCGCTGTCGCTAAAAAAGCTATCGAACAAGGTGTGGCGAAAGAGTGTTCAGATGAAACCTTACTCAAAGCCATCGAAGAAAACTTCTGGCAGCCTGTTTATCGAAAATATAAGCGTTCAGCGTTCTAACCTGAATCAATGTCACACGAAGGCTCTTGTTATCAAGAGCCTTTTTTTTGTTTAATGAGCCGCTAATTATGAAAAAGGAACCCTTCAATGTTGGATCTATTCGCTCCAGGTGGCAAGTTACTCTCTCCTTACCTTCTTGAAATCTCTACCGCGCTAGTAGCCTGTGCGCTGGTTGTCCTCGGTGCTGACATTAATCGTTTGATGCGCAACGTATTACGTGATACTAATTTCGTTATTCGAACAGGCTGTTTTATACTTCTTAACGCGTTTGGTTATGGATTGATCATCATAAAAGCCACGCCAGTATTAAAGAGTACTCTCAATAATATCGAACCCGGTTTGATGTTTTCCATCGTGGTTCTAAGCTTTGTAGGTATCGGCATTTGGGCTCAAAGGAATCGACAGATTTAGTGACCTTAAGATTTAACAAGGAACCTTGGCAATTAGGCAATGCTCTCCCGTTTTTGAAACGGTGCGTTCGCGTGCTTGCCATCACCTTGGTGTTATTTGTTGTTTTGGTTGTCACAGTCGATCGCTGGGTGAGCTGGCAAGCCGAAGATCACTTGGTGACATCAATTGAAGAAGTGGACAACGTGCAGGTCGCTGTCGTGCTTGGGACCAGTAAATACTTAGGGCGCACACTCAACGAATACTACTCACACAGGATAGATGCCGCGATCAATCTGTATAACGAAGGCAAGGTGTCTCACTTTTTGTTGAGTGGAGATAACGCCCACCGTTCTTATAATGAGCCATGGACCATGAAGAGAGACCTCCTCAGGGCAAATGTGCCAGAGCCTGCCATTCACCTAGACTACGCCGGTTTCAGAACCCTAGACTCTATTGTTCGTGCCAAAAAGATCTTCGACACCGATAACTTTCTTATCATTACTCAGAAATTTCACTGTGAGCGTGCATTGGTGATTGCGCAGCACTATGACATTAATGCCAAGTGTTTAGCGGTCTCAGGTCCTGTTTCAAAAACAGGCTACTCTGTGCGACTTCGAGAGGTTTTTGCTCGCACGAAGGCGATGCTTGATCTGTATATCATGAACACTCAGCCTAAGTTTCTTGGTCCCAAAGAGCCTATTGTTACGAGCGATGAGTTTATTGGACCGCTGCTTCCTAGTGAGCAAAACGAAGCCAACTAGTTTCTATACCCCGTTGATATAAGGATTTTTTAGCTTGAATTTGCTAGCATGACAGTACAATCAAAATAAAGAGTAATGTCATGTCACTACTAGCTTCAGGGACGCTGTCTAAAATGCGCGCTTCCCTAGAATCCACTGTTCAATACCGACTTCCGGTTGGTGATGAAGAGGTTGACCTTTCACCATTGATCGGTAAGACCATCACCCTAAACCACACGGGCAATATCTTTTGCGCCTCTTGCGGCAAAAAAACCAAAAAGAGTTATTCACAAGGGCATTGTTTTGTCTGTATGAAGAAGCTGGCGAGCTGCGATATGTGCATCATGAAGCCAGAAACCTGCCACTACGATGAAGGGACCTGCCGTGAACCTGAATGGGGCGAAGCCAATTGCATGGTTGACCATTTTGTATACCTTTCAAACACGTCGAGTCTTAAGGTTGGTATTACACGTCACACTCAAATCCCAACGCGTTGGATTGATCAAGGGGCGACACAAGGTCTACCTATCCTAAAGGTCAAAACGCGCCAAATCTCTGGCTTAATTGAAGTAGAGCTGGCGAAGCACATCGCAGACAAAACAAACTGGCGTACACTGCTTAAACAAGATGGTGAGCCATTAGAGTTAGTTGACCAGGCGAAAGCACTTTTGCCACTTGTTGCGAATAAAATTGAAGAGATTCGTGCAAAATACGGTGAAGACGCTGTAGTTGTGCTCGATGAGTGTATTACTCCACTGAGCTATCCGGTAAACACCTATCCGACCAAAATCACATCACACAACTTTGATAAGCAGCCGTTAGTGACGGGCTTGCTACAAGGTATCAAGGGGCAATACCTGATCCTTGATACCGGCGTGATTAACATTCGTAAATTCACGTCTTACGAAGTGGAAGTCAGCGCTGAGTAACACTTATCACTCGTAACGCATAAAAACAGCCCGCATTACGCGGGCTGTTTTTTCTAATTAAAGGCTTTCTAGCGTATCGAAGAACCGGTCTACTTCTTCAAGCGTGTTGTAGTGCATAAATCCAACACGAAGTACGCCACCTTTATCTTCCAGTCCTAACTGCCTCACCAAACCCAGAGCATAGAAATGCCCATTCCAGACGCAGAGGTTATGCTCACCTAGTGCTTTGGCAAGCAGCTCTGGTGAGTGCGTAGAAGATCGCAGAGCAAAGGTTGGAGTGCGCTTAAGATGATCGCAATTCTCTGTTCCATAAAGCGAGAGTGATTCAACCTTTTGTAATCGCTGTAGGAAATAGCGGCTTAATTGCTCTTCATGAGCGCCAATATCCTTCATAGCACTAGCTAGCTTCTTTCGAAGTGAATCCCCTTCCCCCCAAGATGCCAGATAGTCCACAGCGGCAATAAATCCTGCGAGTGCTTCAAAGTTCTGAGTACCCGTTTCAAACCTTCCCGGACCAATATCTGTCGCTGGTTCAACCTTGTATGGACGAAGAGATTGCAACCAATCCGAGGCTACAAACGCCACGCCCAAGTGAGGACCAAAGAACTTATATGCCGAGCAAACAAGAAAGTCGCAACCTAGTGCCTCGACATCCACATGACCATGCGGTGTATAGTGAACGGCATCAACATAAACAGCAGCGCCATAGCGCTTTGCCATCTTAACGACGCGACGAATATCCGTGATAGTGCCTGTCGCGTTTGAGGCATAAGTAATGGCAATCAAGCGCGTCTTTTCATTGAGTAGTGATTCAAGGTGAGCTAAGTCCACTGAGCAGTCTCTTGGATCCACTTTCGCTTGCTTAACTGTTGCCCCTTTATCTTCTGCCGCTTGCTCCCAACTGGACACATTAGAGTAGTGATCAAGTGCGGTTACGATCACTTCATCTCCAGCTTGCCAATCACGAGAAATAGCGCGGCTCAACTGGAATGTTAGTGACGTCATATTGGCGCCGAACACAATATTGTCCGCCGTCGGTGCATTGAGAAGCGAACGAGCGTGTTCTCTCGCATCAGCAACCAACTCAACGGTACGTTTGCTCGAGAAGTAATGACCACCGAGGTTCGAATTATAGAACCCTAAGTACTCGTTCATGGCCGTCAGCACGCTTTGAGGAACCTGCGAGCCTCCTGGACCATCAAGAAAAACCACAGGCTTATTGTTATGAGTTTGACTCAGAGCGGTAAACTGAGCGCGAGCAGTATTAGGAGTGAAGCGCATTTTTCGGACCTTTTGCAGTAAGAACGAAGACATCCATGTAGCCTTCATGTTGCTCATCAACACAGCGAATTGGCGTCGCGTTATGCCATAGACGAGAATCATCCAAAATAGCGACTTCACCAGCGGCCAGCACTTTCTTAAAGAATGGCGCTTCCTTGTGACCGCTATAAAGCATGATGTCGCCACCAATAATGTTTTGGCGCCCGACTCCAACTAAAGCAATATGGTCAAAACCGTCTTGGTGCACGCCCTCTGGCGCTACCTCTGTTTCGTCATAAACCGCTGCGATTCGAATCTGATGGATTTCAATTTCCTGCCCATTCGGCAGGTCATTAGTGCGCACAAATAGAGACACAAGCTCCTTCATCGCATCGCTTTGCAATGTCGATGCTAGAATGGGCTCAAACTGCCTGACGACATCGCCTTGAAAGTGATTGTAGTGCTCTGATTGCACAAAGCTGCTATCTCCCGTATCTAGGATCTCACCATCGCGGTAGTTAATCACAGAGTATCGACGCAAGCGATATTGACCATCTGCATGTTGAGTATTAGGTAAGGTTGCAAAAGTCGGTGCTAACTGTTCGATTGCTCGTCCACTAAGACTAGTGAGATGTAAGGTACTTTCGCTTGAGTGCAGCATCATTAACTCCATTTAATGTTATGTTGAATTTCATTATTTCACATTTCATTTACATATCATTAAATAGCACTAATCCTGCAAGATCAACTTTTGGCAGCACCAAATTCCACTAAAACCTACATTTAAGATGATATAACCGAAATTTTGGTCTTATGTAGAATTACCCTCCAATTGCAGTTCTGGCTGCACTCGAAATCTAGAACAGTTCACTAGCATAATAACCACCTATATTTTATCGGGTTATTCAAAACCCAACGCAAAATAGCGTCAAGATCACAAAACCAGCAACAACCACTATATCTTTACTATATGGTAGTGATTACGACTTTCGCTATTGGATTATTGAACAACAGAAATGAATCAACTGTGGCAGCTCTGCTTTTGTTTGTGACCAATCGACCAAAATATCACCGTTCATTGCAAATCTAGTATTGATTCTTAACCCTCAACCCCAATATATTAGGTAGCAAAGCCTCACCCAACCGTGGTGTTGATAAGAATAGAGAAAGTGAGAAAAACTATGGCTGACACAAAACACTGTAAATTGCTGATCTTAGGATCTGGTCCTGCGGGTTATACAGCCGCTGTCTACGCAGCGCGAGCGAATCTTGAACCTGTACTAGTGACTGGGATGCAGCAAGGTGGCCAGCTAACCACCACCACGGAAGTTGAGAACTGGCCAGGCGATGCCGAAGGTCTAACCGGTCCACTGTTGATGGAGCGCATGCAAGCTCACGCAGAAAAGTTCGAAACTGAGATCATTTTTGATCACATTAATGAAGTCGATTTTAGCGAGCGTCCATTTAAGTTAACTGGCGATAGCCAGAGTTATACTGCGGATGCTGTCATTATCTCAACAGGCGCGTCTGCAAAGTACCTTGGTCTTGACTCAGAAGAGGCATTTAAAGGTCGCGGTGTTTCAGCATGTGCGACTTGTGACGGCTTCTTCTACCGTAACCAAAAAGTAGCGGTTGTGGGTGGTGGTAACACTGCTGTTGAAGAGGCACTGTACCTTTCAAATATCGCCTCTGAAGTACACCTTGTTCACCGTCGTGACAGTTTCCGTGCCGAAAAGATCCTAATTAAGCGTCTAATGGACAAAGTCGAGAACGGCAATATTGTCTTACACACGGATCGCACTCTAGAAGAGGTTGTCGGCGACGACATGGGTGTTACTGGTATTCGCATTAAAGACACACAGTCCGATCTCGTTGAGCAAGTCGACGTCATGGGTGCCTTCATTGCCATTGGTCACCAGCCAAACACCTCTCTATTTGAAGGTCAGCTAGAGATGAACAATGGTTATATCGTTGTACAATCGGGCTTAGAGGGCAATGCAACCCAAACTAGCATTCCTGGTGTTTATGCCGCTGGTGATGTTATGGATCACAACTATCGTCAAGCCATCACCTCAGCAGGTACTGGTTGTATGGCAGCGCTGGATGCAGAACGCTTCCTTGACGCCCAAGACTCTTAAGAGACTTGCTCTTTTCACCAGCAGCTCATCAATATTGAAAATTGAAAACCCATAGGTATAACCTCTGGGTTTTCTTTTGTATAATCGCTGGTTCTATTAATAATAATACTCATTAAGCCTTCTACATGGATAAGAAAAAACAACGGAGCTTGAATAAGTGGCTCAAAGAGCAAAGTAAGCTAGCAAAACGCTGGCTTATGATTGCGATAGGGCTCGGCGTTCTTTCAAGTCTGTTCCTTCTCGCGCAAGCCGCGCTTATCGCCACCATTCTTCATCAACTGATTATCGAACATGTCGATAAACATGAACTGATCCCCCACTTTGCTGGACTTGTTGTCGCCGTCGCAGGACGTGCTGCCTGCGCTTGGGGTCGTGAGATTGCGGGCTTCAAATGCGGCGAACAAGTTCGTATTTACATAAGGCAGCTAATACTCGACAAGCTTAGAGAACTCGGTCCAACATACATCAAGGGCAAACCTGCCGGTACTTGGGCGACTCTAGTACTTGAGCAAGTCGAAGAGATGCAAGAGTTCTTCTCCAAGTATCTTCCTCAAATGTCACTTGCTGTTGCCGTTCCTGTTATTATCTTGGTGGTTGTGTTTCCAATCAACTGGGCAGCGGGTCTTATCTTCCTTGTGACCGCTCCTCTAGTTCCTATCTTTATGGCTTTGGTGGGAATGAAGGCGGCTGATGCCAACCGTAAGAACTTCAAAGCGCTACAGCGCCTTTCTGGTCACTTTTATGACCGATTGCAATCAATGACGACCATACGTCTTTTCAATCGCACCAACGCAGAAACGGAAGTGCTACACGGCGCATCTGAAGTATTTCGTAAGCGTACTATGGATGTCCTGAGACTGGCCTTCTTGTCTTCCGCTGTGCTTGAGTTTTTCACCTCTATCTCGATTGCAATCACCGCTGTTTACTTCGGCTTTAGTTACATTGGCGAACTTAACTTCGGTCACTACGGCGTCGGCGTTACCCTCTTCGCTGGTCTATTTATTCTTATTTTGGCACCAGAGTTCTATCAACCACTGAGAGACTTGGGAACCTTCTATCATGCCAAAGCACAAGCGGTAGGTGCTGCGGAGAGTATCGTAGAGTTTCTTGATCTTGAAGTTGCAGACCTACCCAATGGTCAAAAGCCATTAAGTAAGGACGCAATAACTATCAGTGCAGATAACCTCGAAGTCTACAGTCCTGATGGAACGAAGCTCGTAGGGCCTGTGAGCTTTGATCTTGATGCCAACAAAGCCACCGCATTAGTCGGCCCTAGCGGCGCTGGCAAAACCAGTTTAATCAACGCTATTCTCGGCTTCATGCCATACGAAGGCTCGCTCAAGATAAATGGTGTTGAGCTCAAATCTTTAGACCAGCATTCATGGCGTCAAGCTATCAGCTGGGTGGGACAGAACCCATTGCTTCTGCACGGCACCATTTGGGATAACGTGACTCTTGGCAACCCTGACGTGAGCGAAGCCCGAGTTAATGACGCCCTGCTCGCTTCGTTTTCAGCTGAGTTTGTCGAAAAGCATGGCCTCAACTATCAAATTACCGACCGCTCTGGTGGCTTGTCTGTTGGCCAAGCTCAGCGCCTGGCACTGGCTCGAGCTATGGTCCAAAACGGCCAATTCTGGTTACTCGATGAACCAACGGCGAGTTTAGATGCTAAGAGTGAACGCTTGGTTACTCAAGGACTACACACCTCAACAGCGGGCAAAACGACCTTAATGGTGACGCACCAGCTTTCACAGCTTAAAGAGGTCAACAATATCCTTGTGATGAACAAAGGCCAAATTGAGCAGCACGGTGACTACACATTGCTAGCTTCTAATGATGGTCTATTCAAAACCATGCTTTCCGCACAACAGTCTGCAAAAGCCCAAGATAAGGGGAACCTAGATGCGTGAACTTCTCCCTTACCTGAAACTGTATAAGAAGCATTGGTTTGGTCTCTCTCTCGGTATGGTACTCGCGTTCTGTACCCTGTTTGCTTCTATTGGTTTGCTGACGCTTTCCGGTTGGTTCATCTCGGCTTCGGCTGTCGCTGGTCTGACGATTGCTCGCGAAACGTTTAACTACATGCTTCCCGGTGCAGGCGTGCGTGGCGCCGCTATGGCGAGAACCGCTGGCCGCTGGGGTGAGCGTGTTGTCAGCCACAATGCGACATTCAAACTACTGACTGACCTGCGCATTTTCTTCTTTAGGAAGCTGGCACCGCTTATTCCAGGTAAAGCGGTTAACATTCGCGATGCAGATATGCTTAACCGACTGGTTGCCGACGTCGATGCCATGGACCATGTCTATCTAAGACTAGTGAGCCCTATCATAGTTGGTGCTTTTGGCATCCTGTGTTTGACGGCCGTACTTTGTTGGTTTGATATGACACTGGGCTTAACACTGGGCGCTATCTTGATGCTGCTTCTCGTGCTTTGGCCAGTTATCTTCTACCGCCTTGGTAAAAGCAATGGTGAAGCACTGACTCTGAACAAAGCCGATCTCAGGATCAAAACGCTAGACTGGCTGCAAGGTTATAGCGAGTTAACTCTGTTTGGCGCTGAGTCGCACTATCGTCAATCCATCATAGATGCTCAAAACAAGCTGTTATCGAACCAGTTTGTGCACGCTAAGATTTCTGGTATGGCGCAAGGTCTATTGATTCTGGCAAACGGCTGGTTGCTGATTCTTATGCTGTGGCTAGCGGCCGATGGTGTGGGCGGTAATCAACCTGATCCACTTATTGCGCTTATGGCATTTGCCACCATGGCGAGCTTTGAACTGCTCATGCCTATCGCAGGCGCATTCCAATACCTAGGCCAAACGCTGACATCAGCGAAGCGTCTGAACGAAGTTATTTTGGCAGAGCCTGATGTCACCTTCCCTTCGGAGTCTGTCTCTCACGATAATGCGTTCTCAATTAAGGTGAACAACGCAACATTTCGCTATCCAGATGCGAATCAACCCGCACTAAGAGAGTTGAATCTCGATATTCCTGCTGGTCACAAGCTTGCTGTCGTTGGTCAAACGGGCTCTGGTAAATCAACATTACTGCAGCTGATTACCCGCTACTGGGACGTTAATGAGGGTTCTGTCGAGCTCGCAGGTCACGATATTCGCTCATGGAGTGAAGCTCAGCTTCGTCAATCCACCAGCATTGTGAGCCAGAAAGTCGATATCTTGAACGGAACACTACGCGACAACTTGTCGATGGCAAAACCTGATGCATCCGATGAGGAGCTCGCACAAGTGCTTGCTCAAGTTGGCTTAGAGCACCTCAACCAAGACTCCGGCTTAGATGCATGGCTTGGCGAAGGTGGTCGACAGCTTTCCGGAGGCGAGAAGCGTCGAGTTGGGATTGCCCGAGCGCTGCTTCATGATGCACCGATATTGCTTCTTGATGAACCTACTGAAGGCTTAGATAAGAAGACAGAGCAGCAAATCATGTCGTTGTTTGAATCGAAGTTTGCGGGCAAAACGGTGATCTTCATTACGCACCGTCTAGTGAACCTCGATACCTTTGATAAGGTCTGCCTGTTAGAAGATGGCGAGGTGCTCGAGCTTGGTCATCATGACGAGCTCTTAGCTGCGCACGGACGCTACTTCGAACTGCATCAAACGCTATAGCGCACTTACCTTCACCACCAATAAAAATCCCCGTTCAAATAGCGGGGATTTTTATTTTCGCTAGACCGACCATCAGTGATCGTTTGCTTGCTCAATCACTACTTCATGTACCCTGACCTGTGTAATTCGATTGCTCTTTACTGTAACAACCTCGAAGACAAATCGCTGGTAGTAAATTGCCTCGCCCTCTTCGGGCAAACGACCTGATAGCCAGGTAAGAAAGCCATTTAAGGTTTGAAAACCTTCCGTTTCTTCCCCTTCAAGGACGTCTAGGTTTAGCTTGGTCTTGAATACTGAAATAGGAATCAGGCCATCAAACTGCCAGCTGCCGTCTTTCCCCTTTCGTGCCGACATATGTTGTGTGGTCATGGCTAACTCACCCGCTATCGACGTTAACAGGTCATAATGAGTAACCAGACCTTGAATGTCACCATACTCATCGACCAAAAACGTCATCTCACTACTGGTCTGCTGCATATAGCTAAGTAGAGACAGCCCTTTCATCGATTCAGGAACAAACCTCGGCTTACGCAATAGCTTCACTAAGCGCTCAATGGATAGCTCGCTATATTCATCCAGTAATACCTTAGAGGAGATGGTACCGATAAGGTTATCTAACCCGCCACGACAAACCGGCCACACCGAGTGCTTAGTTTGACGAAGGTTTTTCAGTATCTCGGCTAATGGCTGCTCTATATCTAGATATTGGATCTCACATCTTGGTGTCATCAAGGACGTTGCCATTCTATCGTTGAGCTGCAATAAGTTGGCGATCATCTCTTGCTCTTGAAGTTCAATAACCCCAGTTTCTGAGCCTTCCTTTACCAAAGCGACGATGTCTTCTTCAGTGACAGCGTCACCATTAGTGTCCTTTTGTCCCAACAGTTTCAACATGAGATTGGTGGAGAATGTCAGTAGAAGGACAAAAGGCTTAGTGGCGATTGAGAGCCAATAGATCGGATAGGCAACCACCACGGCAATGCGCTCAGCATTGTTCTGAGCGATTCGTTTCGGTACTAACTCGCCCACCACTATCGCAAAATAGGTGATCACCAAAACCACCCCAGTCGTTGCTAACACCGTTGCCAACTCGCGTTCCATGCCCATACAAACAAGCCATTGCAAAATTGGCGCTGACAGAACCGCTTCACCCCAGATACCACTTAAGATACCAATAGCGGTAATGCCAATTTGAATCGTTGAAAGAAACAAAGTGGGATCATCTTTCAGTTTCAGTGCAGTCTGCGCAGAACCGAACTGCTCTGCGAGTTTTCTGAGTCGACCACCTTTGGCCGCCACCAGCGCAATCTCAGACATTGCAAACAAGCCGTTAAGAGCAATCAAACCAAATAAAATCAATATGTCCATAATGCCATCCGATCATCAACACACTCTCAGCATAACGAGGAACGCGAGAGAAGAGTGTGAATAATCGCATGTTCACCAGATTCTTTGATATCGAGTTTACTATGGTGACGATAAGCTCTGTTTGTTCAGACATAAAAAAGCCGCGAATAATCGCGGCTTCGAGCAAAATCGAGAGTTGAGTTTATGCGTGCTCAGCTTCAAATTCTTTCATGAAGGAAACAAGTGCTTGAACGCCTTCTACTGGCATCGCATTGTAAATTGATGCGCGCATACCACCGACAGCACGGTGACCTTTCAACGCGCGAAGACCGCGTTCATCCGCAAGCTCTAAGAACTTAGCATCAAGCTCTGGCTTCGCTAGCTGGAATGGTACATTCATAAGAGAACGGTTGTCCGCATGAACATTGTTGTTGTAGAAAGGCGACGCATCAATATAGTCGTAAAGGATAGCCGCCTTCTCGCGGTTGATACGCTCAATCGCTTGTACGCCACCTAGCTCTTTTAGCCATTTGAATACTAGGCCTGAGAGATACCAAGCAAACGTTGGTGGCGTATTGTACATCGACTCTTTTTCTGCCAACACTTTGTAGTTTAGAAACGTTGGTAGTACATCGCTTGCAAGCTCCAGTAAGTCGTCACGTACAATCGCGATACAGATACCTGCAGGACCGATATTCTTCTGAGCACCAGCGTAGATCACGCCGTATTTCGACACGTCAATTTGACGAGAAAGAATGGTAGAAGACATATCTGCCACGATTGGCAAATCAGTGTCTGGAAGCTCATTAATTTCGATACCGTCAATTGTCTCATTCGGGCAGAAGTGCACGTAAGCAGAGTCAGGGTCAATGAACCATTCACTTGCCGGCTGTACTGCTACTTTACCCTCGATTTCCGTCTTTGCTTGATAGACAACTGGCGTACAGTATTTTTCCGCTTCATCTACTGCGCTTTGTGCCCAGTAACCAGCATCAATGTATGTCGCTTTATCTTTACCGCCAAGTAGATTTAATGGCACTGCTGAGAACTGAGCTCGCGCGCCACCTTGGCAAAATAGGACCTTGTAATTTGAAGGGATGTTCAGAAGATCTCTTAGATCTTGTTCAGCCTCGTCCGCAACCTGAATGAACTGCTTGCTTCGATGACTGATCTCCATAACCGACGTACCCAAGTCATTCCAATCGAGTAGCTCGGATTGTGCTTTTTTTAGCACATCTCTTGGCAACCCAGCTGGACCTGCACTGAAATTAAATACGTTATCTGACATCGGCTCCATGACCCTACTACTCCTAACAAAATACTTAAAGAAGCCATCAGTAATATCACGTTTTCAAAGAGATAAAAAGCAAGAAAAGAGGCTGGGAGCCTCTTTTCTATTAGGGGATGAAAATTTGATCAATCTAGGCGCTATTGCCCCATTGATTGTCCCATCAGTAACGGGAGAAACAGCGCAATCAAAGGGATTTGTTGACCGTTTTCAAATACCAATTGTCCGCCCTCAATATTGGCATCCAACTCGTACCCAGCATCTTTCTCTTTGATCATATCCATCACAACCAGCTCATCGACACCCTGCGCGAGCATTGGGTGGGCAAGCGCCATACCTTGAGACATATACGCATTCATGTTTCCTTGCAGCGCCGGCAATACAACACTTGGATCACGAGATACGTTTTCAGTCCCTTCCGGCACTTCAACTAGCCACTTTGACTTGAACTCTTCTTCAGCAATTTTGAAGTGCATGTCATTCATCGACACTTGGAAGCCACGAGCAAACAAGTTTTCGATAAGTGGAGCAATCTCGTTAATATCGGCATGCGCTAAAGATGGATTAGAGCGGTACAGAGAGACTAAACCCTCAAACGCCGAACGATCGAGTGAGTTCATCGCAAAATCAACGTTTAGGTCGCTCAACTGAGCGCCCTCTGGATAAGTCAGTTGAGTCATATCGAAGATATGTTGAGTATCGATACGATCACTCTCAGCATTCAGAGACGACTTGAAGGTATATCCGATCGTGTCGATATCAAACAAACTATCATGGTTTTGATCAAGGATACTGAACTGCTTCATCGATGCGCTCTGTTCACCGAGCCAGAAACCATTTTCTTGTTTACCTTCGCCTTTAGCAGAGACTTGGTTAATCACTAATTGCTCGCCATTCTCGAAATCGAGCTGAACAGAAGGCACGTTTAATTGGAATGATACCTGACCAAGCACGGTTGCTGTGCCGGTCGCGACCGACGGCGAAATCGACATACTCACGGTTTGGTCATCACTGCCTTGATAGCTCCAGCTATCCAATGACAACTCAAATTCTGTGTTGCCATTGAGTTGAGTGACGGTTTTCAGAAGTAACGGAAAGTCCGGGAAGTTCTTTAGAACCGAGTTCGCGGTCAAACTCATCAAACCGTGGCTGATATCGCTTTTGACTACTAACTCAGTTGGCAAACCATCGACTTCAAGCTGCTCTTTAAGGATTGGGTCTTGGACTTGATAGCGGGTTTCTACTACCGATGAGAGATAGCTGCGATCATAAGAAACAATTTCTGCCGTCACGCCTTCATTGTTGAGCTGCGCCACGCCATCTTCAATAACTTTCTGACCAATGTGGCCAACTGCTAGGGGCCAACACAGCACAAGAGCGACTGCGCCACCAATTGCGCCATACTTCTTAAGTTGATTCATAGAGATAATTAAAACGTTTTGTGAGGTGTATTTCATTCAGTCTAACTCAAGTCGTTAGGATCTCCAATCTCATACCTACTTCTCATAACCCTCTGCTTTTTATTGATATATTAAATTCACGTACGTCACGAGAGACTCATGTATCAATGACCCAAAATAACCGTTATGCCGTGCTCTGTTTAGATAGTGATTTAGCGAGCTTAGATAAGCTCGATACTGAGCTTTCTTTGTACCAATCGCATTTCGATATTCATTTGGCGACTTCCATTCTCGAAGGGCATGAGTTGATTCAACAGATCGGTCGACAAGGACAACATCTCGCACTAGTGATCGCGAGACATAGCAGACTGTTTGATGGTGGAGAGTTCTTAGTTCAGCTTGAGCAAATGGCTCACGCTCAATCCGCTAGAAAAGTGCTCATCAGTAAAACAGATGCCCATGACATCACTGCGATTCTCAATGCGGTAAATGAAGGACGACTTGACCACTGCCTGACCTACCCAATAGAACAAAGTAGCCTGCATAAAACGGTGGTGAAAGAGCTCACGCAATATGTGGTACAACATGAAACAGAACATCTACTGCATTTTGGAAAAGTACTCGATCAGCAAAAGATACTCAGAGCACATATAGAAAACAAAATGCATTCCTATCGTGCGAGCTTTATTCATGATTTTCATGAAATTTCAGACAATCAACTCGCAGTACAAGTCATAGAAGCCTTGCTCGCCTTCTTTGCAGAAAAAGATGAGACTCGAGCCGTTCGAGCCTACTCTGCAGAGCACCTACTCACGGCCGAAGGGCAGCCTAATCAGTTCTTATGGTTTATCGTTGAGGGGCACGTTGCACTTTATAAGAAAGATGACATTGGCCAACAGCGAGAAGTAGTAAGACATGGTAGAGGCGGTATTGTTGGTGGTATGTCGTTTGTGACGGGCGAGCAGTCGTTCTCCACAGCAATGACTCTTACTCCTACCCAGGTCATCAAGCTTGACCGAACAGTATTTACCCAGGTGATGCATTCGAACACAGATTTGCTGCCACTATTTACCAACCTATTGCTCCGTCACTTTAACCGGCGATTGCAGCGAAGCATCAATACCAAGCTCGAACTACAGAAAACCCTCGAATCACTCGAGTCCGCACATCAGCAGTTAATCGAGCAAGAAAAAATGGCCATGTTAGGTCAACTCGTGGCTGGTGTCGCCCATGAATTGAACAACCCCGTTTCGGCCATTCTGCGTGGTTCAGAAACCGTTTCTGAGAAGATTGACTCGATTTTAAATGCCAACCATGACGCTAACACCTTTCAATTGGGTTTAGATGTTCTGCAAAAATCTCGACTCTCTTCGCCACTATCAACCTCAGAGCTGAGAGAGCGCACCAAGCAACTTCAAGAAAGAATCAAAGACCGCCGATTGTCTAAGCGTTTGGTGAGCCTGGACCTTCATAATCACTCCACATTAGTTGAGCAAGCCTTAAAACAGCCAGAGCTGCTTGCCGACACGCTCTCAAAACTGGAGAGCTTCCAAGTGACGGGGGCAACACTGCGCTCGATTCAAGTTTGCGCCCAGCGCATTGCGGACATGGTAAAAAGTCTTAAAGGTTATTCGAGACAGGATAATGAATCTTATGAACTCGTTGACCTTCATGAAGGCATTGAAGACACCTTGGTGATATTTGAAAATCGCTTAAAGCGACATAAGCTCATCAAGGAATACGGCGCCCTTCCCGCTATTTTCTGCAAACCTATCGCCCTGCAGCAAGTTTGGACTAACCTCGTGTCCAACGCTTTAGACGCCTTGCCTGAAAAAGGCACCCTAACGATTCGAAGCAGCCAAGTTAATCGAGATGGCGACACTTACAACCTATATGAGTTTATCGACAACGGTTGTGGTATACCTGCTGAACAATTAGAGAGTATTTTTGAGCTTAACTACACCACCAAAAAAGAAGGCAATTTTGGCCTAGGCATTGGCTTGTCGATTTGCCAACAGATACTGGCTCAGCACAAGGGCTGGATTGAAGCCCATTCTGAGTGTGGACAGTACACCAATATGGCAGTGTTTATTCCTGTCACCCAAGAAGAACTGATAAAGGAGCACAACCATGACTGAATATCTAATTTTGTGTGTGGATGACGAAAGAGAAGTCCTTGATAGTGTCTTGCAAGATTTGGATGATTTCGAGGAGCACTTTATCGTCGAAGGTGCGGAGTCGGTTGATGAAGCTCGCTCTGTGATTGCTGACCATACTCGAGAAGGGGCAAAGCTGGCACTCATTCTCTGTGACCATATTATGCCAGAGCAAACTGGCGTTAGCTTTCTTATCGAACTCAGCGAAGACGAAGAACTAAAGGCATGTAGAAAGGTTCTACTTACTGGACAAGCGGGTCACGAAGACACTATCGAGGCGGTTAATCACGCCTGTCTGGATTTCTATATTAGTAAGCCTTGGAAAGGTGATGAGCTTCGTTCCATCGTTAAGCAACAGCTCACGGATTACATGATAAACAATGTCAAAGATTTAATGCCCTGGGGACGAGTGCTTGATACTGAACGCATCTTCAACGCCATTGCCGACAATAGAATAAACTTTGGTGACTAGTGAATTATGTGTCTTAACGCCTATTCCTGACAACTTGGCTTAGAAAACTCACACTTCCTAGGGCGTTAGTGTGCTACACCTCTCACTTTTGATTACGATTTTCTTACACAAAGCGTCCATATTGCTTGAATTATGTATGGCATTGTAAATTTTTGGGAATTTGCACCCGATAAAGGCACTTTTTGTTGGAGAACCAAGGACAAATTGATTTATCATAGCGAGATACTTTAAGTCACCATAAGCATCTTGCTACGCGCACTCTTATGGTCAAGGAATTGAGTTCAAACAAAAAGGTTTAGAGACACTATGCGCAAAACTCTATTAGCTGCTCTGATGGTTATCACTTCGCAGCAGGCATTTGCCAACCAGGACGAGCAACGAGCGACGATGAGTAACTTCAATTACGATTATGCTGAAGCTCGTATTGGTGCAAGCCCAATGACCTTCGGTGCTGCTATCAGCAAATCAATCCACCCAAATGCTCACATCGTAGGTAGCATCGACTCTAAATTTGAGGGTGACTACGACTTCTCTGGTGGTGTTGGCTTCCACGCACCGGTGAACAACTGGGCGGATTTCACAGGTGAAATGCTAGCTCACATTCACGACAGTGGCGATCATCACAAAACTGACACTGGTATGGAAGTAAACCTAGGTGTGCGTCAATGGCTTGGTCCACAACTTGAGATTGGTGGTAAAGCAGGTTACCTAAACGTTGGTGATAAAGACCGCTGGATGGGTTCTGTATATGGTCGCTTCCACTCAACAGAGCTTTTCTCTCTGGGTCTTGAAGGTCGTATCAACCATATCTACGGTGACCAGTTGATGTTCACTGCTCGCTTTGCATTCTAATCTAACACCTATTTATAGATTACGCTGATTAGCAAACGAATGAAAACACAAAGACCGTGCTTAGCACGGTCTTTTTCAATTCTGAACTACTGTTTTAACTTCGAATCTACTGTTCTATCTTCGAGCAATGCTCCAAAAGTCTCTGTTTCATTGGATCTTGAATCAGTTTCCAATGCACGCCATCAACGGCACCCGCAAACTTCCATAACAGCTTTAGGTCAACGTCGTTGCCGTACGTGCGTTTCACTCTATTGAAAACACGTGGTGCTCCTAACTCTAAGAACGTCTTAACATCTTGAATCCCCGACTTTTTCACCATGCGCTCTAATGTAAGTTGCATGTTAGGCAAGTCCCTCAATCGTCTATTCTCAACTGAATTCTTACTACAATGTTGATCGACTGAGTTTTCAATGGACTGTCTAACCAAGCCTTTGAGCACAGGAGCTTGCTGGTTGTAAAGATTCGTTATGTCGTAGTAGTTTACCGTCGCTGTTGATTGTTTTTTTACATGACGAAATTTCTCGCATTGCAGCTCGTGCAACTGAGCATCCAGTCCTTTTCCACCGCGGATGAACACTTTGTCGTTACTGATCAGTGCGTACATGGCGCCTTCCTTGAAGAGCCCAGTGCCACCAAACATCGAACGTTTTTGCGATTCGCCAAATTGAGTCGTGTAGTCGTAAAAAGATTGCTCTATCATTTCCTTTGATCCTTAATCTTTACCCCGATTAATCGATCACCAGAAATAGCAGCTAAAAAAATGAAAAATGTTATTAGCAGGGTCAATTTATAGCAGTATAAAATGCCTCGCTTTTTTATATGTTTTTATAATAGTTCACTATGCAAATTAAGTCTGGCTCAATGTCACAGTTGTGCGAGTTGGTCACAATTCATTTGCGAGTCACTTCACAATAACGCTCATACACAACCAGTTTCAAAACTAGTTACAATTGAATGATGTTCTAAACGCCATTTAGGCGACATTCGCCAATTTTAATCACTAATGTTATTGTCAATGACTGACCCACAAAGGTACACTTGCGCAATCGCTTCACCTGTCGAATGTTTATGAATCACTTATCATTTTATTGGCTTCCAGAGAATCAACAGCTCTTCATCAAAAGCCTCGAAACGGAATTTGCAGACTTAGTCGAGCAATCAATCAACACCGGAAAGATTTCCCTTCCTCCTATTTCTGAAGTTGTACTAAAAATACAAGCCTTATGTAATGATGAAGCTACAGGTATTTCTGACATCGCAGACTGTCTATTAGAAGATCCCGGTCTTGCTGCTACCGTCCTTAAAGTCGCAAACTCTGTAATATTCAATCGCAGAAATATTACATGTAACGATCTGAACACCGCGGTCTCCCGTCTTGGTATTTTCCGTGTTCGCGACATAGTCACAGCTCAATCCATCGAACTGCTCAAACACTCAGTCAATTTATCGAAAGAGTGCCATGAAGTACTGGTAAACAGTGCCACAGTATCTCGAGAGCTAGCTGCTGTTATGGTCATGGTTACCCGCAGCTTCCAAGACCTTTCTGTTGAAGATTACACCCATCTCGAACAAGAAAAGTCACTTTTGGTTGGCTTTCTAGCAGATATCGGTCTTTTCTGTTTGGTCAACGAGTACCACCTTTATTTAGAGAAAGGAAACTACCTAGACCCTGATCTGGCGATGCAAATATTCCAGTCTCGCTGCGCACTCACCAGTGAGCAAGTTCTAAATACTTGGGGATTCGATAAAGACTTTATCGAAGTCGCATCAAACCAAGTTAAACAGATTGAGCGACCTGAGGTTTCTTATCTAGACATTGCCCGTATCGCTAACCACATTCTTCTGTTCCGCAAACAAGATCATGAAGCGCTTGAGGAACACGAAGTGGAAATCAACGTTGATGGCGCAGAGGTCATGTATCAACTTACCTCACTGAGCGAGGTTGAATTCCAGGAAAAAATCAAAGACGTTCTTCGCTCTGCTGGCATGTAATTAGCCGCTCATTGCTCAACTAATACTTTTACGAGGCACACGGAAATGTTTTCAGGGATGTTGTTCATTTTTACTCCGCTGGTTATCGGGTATCTATTCCCAGTTTCCAACGCGGCGTACCTCAACACCATTAACCGAGCAACCTCCTGGTTAATATACGTCATCCTGTTCTTGATGGGTTTAAGTTTGGCGGCTCTCGACAATTTCGGGAGTCACCTCAAGACCATTATTACAATGACCGCGACGTTTTTTGTCGTCATTGGTGGATGCAACCTATTGTGCCTCCCGATGATTGATAAACTGATGCCTCTTCAAACAGAGCAGCTCAAGAACCAATTGCCGTTATCGTCGATGGCGCTTGAATCACTCAAGCTCATCGGTGTTGTAGGCTCTGGTCTCATCTTGGGCTTAATGCTGCCAATCGATCTTGGCTGGGTTGAAGCAGCCAGCGAATGGATTCTGTTTGCCCTCCTCTTCTTTATTGGTATCCAACTGAGAAACAGTGGACTGACACTCAAGCAAATACTGGTCAACAAACAAGGCATGACCATAGCGACTGTCATTGTGGCAAGTTCTCTGATTGGCGGCATCATCGCAGCACTTATTCTCGACATCTCTATTTATAAGGGACTGGCCATCGCTTCGGGTTTTGGTTGGTATTCATTAGCAGGTATTTTGATAGGTGATGCGTTCGGACCCGTTTTCGGCGGTACCTCCTTTATGATAGAGCTACTAAGAGAGCTAGTTGCTTTGGTCATAATACCGATGCTCATTGCCAAACGACCATGCACCGCAATCGGTTATGCCGGCGCGACTGCAATGGACTTTACGCTGCCAATAATTCAAAGCAGCGGCGGTGTTAGATGTGTACCCGTAGCGATAGTTAGTGGCTTTATCCTGAGCTTGCTGGTACCGGTTTTAATGCTGTTTTTTGTTTCTCTTGCTGCGTAGATCTCAGGAATGATTTTCTCATTCCTGTATTCTTGCCCCTCAAACATTACAATAAAGAAAAACGCTCGTTAGCCCATGAAAGGATACAATAATGAAAAAATGGCTCGCCGCTGCGGCAATTTTAAGCACCTCTTTTTCCGCAATGTCTGCAGACTCTACTCAATGTTTCGAGAACAAGTACGATGCGTACATTGATGCGTCGATTCATTGGTATGAAGATTTGGTTCAAATGACGACCAGCGAATACCCGGAATTGAATGAAGTCAGTAACTGGTTTTTGGAAGGCCGCAAACACCACTTCGAACTAAACCGTGAAGCCGTTCGCTATTACTTGAAAAATGAACCGCAGAAAGTAGCGACTGAGCAATCTATCGAGACCTGGCTGCAACTTGAGCAACAAGACGTAAAAACCTTGGCTCAAAGAGACGATGAGCTTGGAAAAATCGCTGCAAAAAGCTTTGCTGACCGTCAAGCTAAGCCGCACCCTCAAAACTACGAACTACGCAGCGCGTTTGCAGATCTATTGAGTCACCCTAAGAAAATCGAGACGGCATTAAATAGATACAATGAATCAATTCAGGAAGTTGAGGCAACCACTTGTAATTAGTGTATTGACTCTTCTCGTTCCGAAAGACGTAACTTAAACAAAAGCTGGCTTATACGCCAGCTTTTGCATTTTTCGTAACCAAATACGGTAACAATACGTTGTGGCACGGCAAAAAATCGGCGCTGTGCTACATTTTTGCGAGACATTCGGACTCAATTGGTTTAGATTGTGCCGCTTGCAGTAACGGAATAATAGTAGATAACGATATGGTATCTGAGCAAAAAATTGCTGATGTCAGCTTTGAGAGCCTCCTTCGAATATTCACTATCCCTGAAGGACCTGACTCGACACTAACGCAAATTGAAGAGAGTTTATCCAAAAACTTGAACCAGTTTTTGCGAGAGCATATTGTTGCGGAAGAAAAACCACTTCACGAAATCGAAAAAGACTTCTCTAGTGCCGCAATTCCAGAGCAGCCTGAGTTCGTCTCTGCTCATACAGAACATCTGTTAGATACTTTAGTTTCGCACTCCGTTCACACCTCATCGCCAAGCTTTATTGGTCATATGACATCGGCACTTCCCTACTTTTTAATGCCTCTGTCTAAGATCATGATCGCTCTTAACCAAAATTTGGTGAAGATTGAGACTTCAAAGGCATTCACACCACTAGAACGCCAAGTTCTAGGCATGCTTCATAAACTGATTTATACCGAGCAAGACAGCTTCTACCAAAAATGGATGCACAGCGCAGAGCATTCTTTGGGCGCGTTTTGCTCTGGTGGCACCATTGCCAACATTACCGCTTTATGGGTCGCAAGAAACCGTGCGTTGAAAGCGCAAGGCGATTTTCTTGGCGTAGAAAAGGAAGGACTTTTCAAAGCGATGAAGCACTATGGCTATGAAGGTTTAGCTATATTGGTATCTGAGCGAGGTCACTACTCACTTAAGAAAGCCGCTGATTTGCTCGGCATTGGTCAACAAGGTCTTGTCGCTGTTAAAACAGACGAGAACAATCGAATCTGCCCTCTAGATCTTGAACGAAAGTTCAAAGAGCTGAAGCAACAAAAAATCCACCCATTCGCGGTTATTGGTGTTGCTGGTACCACGGAAACCGGTAACGTTGACCCTCTTCGCGAGATTGCTGCTATCTGTGAGCGAGAAGCCTGCCACTTCCACGTTGATGCAGCTTGGGGCGGCGCGACATTGATGTCCGACAAGTATCGAGCCATCCTTGATGGTATTGAGCTTGCTGACTCTGTCACGATTGATGCTCACAAACAGCTCTACATTCCTATGGGTGCGGGTATGGTACTGTTTAAAGATCCCGATGCCATGAAAAGCATCAAACATCATGCACAGTATATTCTTCGCAAAGGCTCAAAAGACTTGGGCCGCCACACGTTAGAAGGCTCTCGCTCAGGGATGGCCATGCTTGTGTATGCGGCAATGCATATCATCAGTCGACCAGGGTATGAGCTACTGATTAACCAAAGTATTGAGAAAGCCCGTTATTTCGCTGATCTAATTGAACAGCAAAATGATTTCGAGCTGGTCAGTAAGCCTGAGCTTTGTCTGCTTACCTATCGCTACGTACCAGAGAATGTGAAACAAGCACTAGAGCTTGCATCTGAAAGCCAAAAGGATGAGCTGCATGAGTTGCTCAATCAATTGACCAAGCTCATCCAGAAGAAACAGCGTGAGACTGGTTTGTCATTTGTATCTCGTACCCAACTTAATCCGACAATTTGGTCTGGTCGTGATACGATTGTTTTTCGCGTAGTGCTAGCAAATCCACTGACTTCAACAGAAGTATTAAGCAATGTGCTAGAGGAACAGCGACAAATCGCGAACGCTTCACCTGAAATACTGACCAAACTAAACAGCTTGGCCGACCAAATTCAGGCGTAACGATACCTCATTATTCGAGAATGAAATCAATTTCACTTCCCCAGTTATGAAACTTTCTTTCTGTTTTGTGGGAGTGATACGGTAAAACTGCGCTAGAAAGAAGCAAAAAGCGAGCAATTTTCGCTCTATTGTTTTTTTCTTCCAGTTTTTTGTTTGATGCCTGTCATATTCTAAAGATTTCATGTGAGCTTTTGTTACAGATGACAAGAAGCATCGTTTATACTGAGGTTATGGAGTTGGCGTTAATCGACCTATTATAAAAACTCGACATCACGGACTCCGATTATAACAAACCCTTTTTTACTATCGTGTTGGTTATTTGTCGGACCTGATTAATTACGCCAACAAGTTGTTCTCTTTACCCTGTGAACACTATGAATACACTAGAGAAAGTCCAAAAAAATTTAGAGAACTTCAGTAAATCTGAACGTAAGGTTGCTGAAGTTATTATGGCGTCCCCCCAAACCGCCATTCATTCCAGTATTGCTACGCTAGCTAAAATGGCTGACGTTAGCGAACCGACTGTGAATCGCTTCTGCCGCAGACTCGACACCAAAGGCTTCCCTGACTTTAAACTGCACTTAGCGCAAAGTCTTGCTAACGGCACACCTTATGTGAACCGCAACGTTGAAGAAGACGATGGCCCTGATGCTTACACCCATAAGATTTTCGAATCGACGATGGCGTGTTTAGACGTGGCGAAAAACAGCTTAGATTCAATGCAGATCAACCGTGCCGTTGACTTGTTGACTCAGGCGAAGCGTATCTCATTCTTCGGTTTGGGTGCATCTTCGTCCGTTGCTCGCGATGCTCAAAACAAGTTTATCCGATTTAACATCCCTATCTCTTGCTACGAAGACGTCGTAATGCAACGAATGAGCTGTATTAATTGCTCAGATAACGATGTTATCGTGCTTATCTCTCATACGGGTCGTACTAAGAGCCAAGTAGAGGTCGCTCACCTTGCTCGTGAAAACGGCGCAACGGTTATCGCCATTACTGCAAAAGACTCGCCGCTTGATAAAGCAAGTTCACTGTCTATTACTGTCGACGTTCCAGAAGACACTGACGTTTACATGCCAATGGCAAGTCGTGTAGTGCAGATGACTATCATCGACGTACTGGCAACAGGCTTTACTCTGCGTCGTGGAAGCGGCTTCCGCGATAACCTTAAGCGTGTGAAAGAAGCACTTAAGGACTCTCGCTACAACAAAGTGCCGAATTACTAATCGAGCCATTTGTATAGCGCTAGATATTTAAAGGAGGTCAATATTGACCTCCTTTTTGATTTTTACGAACCTACCTCAATAAGGCATTAGTCAGTCTCGATAGGATTGTTGCGATACTCTACCTGCATACTGTCATCCCTGCTTTCCGCGCTGCCATCGCAATTACACTGACAGACTTGGTTGAGGATGTAGATGAGGCGGTCCTCGGTTAATGGAATTGGGTTGCCTTTTATTGCCATTGACTTCATCGCATCAGCAGCGACTTGCTCAAACGACGTTCCGCACACACCAAATTCCGACAGTTGTGGAAGGGCTAAGCGCTCTAATATCATGTTTACCCACTGAATGCTGTCTTCGATAGACGCATCATTTCGTCCGGTCAATATTTGAGCCATAGTGCGATAACGGTTTAGTACGTCACTGCGGCCAGCCCTTTTCGCGGCTTTGATGTTTTCCATCATTACATGTGGAGCCAGCCTTGCAGTGATCACGCTATGAGGTGCTGAGATCTTACCGCCAAGCGCAGAGGCTAAGCCGTGTGCTGCTCCCAATTTAGCATTAGTAATCGCCATGCCGCCCAGCATGGCAGCAAAAGACAGATCCGCACGGGACTTGGGGTTGTCTTGCTTACACCCAGGAATGATGGAATAGCTCAGCCGTCTTAACCCCTCCTCACACACCATGTCAGTCAATGGGTTGGGTTCACCACAAACGTACGCTTCCATAAGGTGAGTGAAAGCATCCATGGCACCACGCCCGGAAGTGTATACATCGGTACCGTAAGTTAAGACGGGATCGACAATAGCAACATCAGGAAGCATATCAGGGTTTCGTAGACTGACTTTTACCTTATCCTGCCCAGATTTAAGCACCGCGTTCTTGGTGACTTCGGCCCCGGTGCTTGCGGTGGTTGGAATTGCAATCATTGGAATGGGTTTGGTTTTTAACGGAACATTTCGACCAACAACTTCTACGTAATCATAGACATCGCCTTGATTAGGAATGATAGCGGCAAGTGCCTTACCCATATCCAACACACTGCCACCGCCAATCGCCACCACCATGTCGGGTTTAAATCGACGCCCCATGATGGCGGTTTCTTCCACCATGGTAATATTTGGCTCGCCACGGATCGCTACGTGTTGATAACGCATTTTTTGATTATGGAGATAGTGAATAACGGGCTCTGCTCGTTGTCGATCTTGCCCGGTTACTAAGAGAACGCTGTAACCAAATTGATTGATGATAGAAAGAGAAGACTGAAGCGCCCCCTCACCAAAGATAATGCGACTCGACGTCATAAACTGAAACATACCAGATTCCTTTAGGTATACCGTAGACTCACCAGTCAAAACATTGCCAAGACCGCCAGCAATACGAAAAACAAACCATCAGTGAGTGTTATCGGTAGAGCAAACATACAAAGCTGTACTCAGCATGCTATCTCAAAGGACGACAGTTTTTGATTTAAGCCAAGCAATTAGCGCATGTCGCCCGTTTAAATTCGTAACTTTTGCACATCATCACACACTAGATAGGGTCATTGTTACGACGATTTGCCCAACTTCTGCGCTGATAGGTTTTACCTATCGCACCAAGAGACAAATGACACTTTATTTCCTCTTCATCTTAAGGCATAGTGGATTTCAACAAGATGAAAGAACCACAACCATTATTACTCGTGGTTCAAAGAAAAGTTTAGTCTTCAAGGAGAAATTGAATGTTCGTTGTTATTTTTGGTCGCCCTGGTTGTCCTTATTGTGTTCGTGCAAAAGAGCATGCTGAAACGCTAAAAGCAAAACGCGACGATTTTAACTATCGTTACGTTGACATCCATGCAGAAGGCATTTCAAAAGCTGACCTAGAAAAAACTGTTGGTAAGCCGGTTGAAACTGTTCCTCAGATCTTCATCGACCAAGAGCACATTGGCGGCTGTACTGAGTTTGAAGCTTACGCGAAAGAGAACCTAGGTCTATTCGACTAATTAGCCTCTGCAATCAACTCAAGTATAGTTGACGATAGAATTGAATAAGCCAGCGTTTTACGTTGGCTTTGTTTTTTGCGAGGTAACCCACCTTCAGTACATACTTTCACCAACGGCATAAATAACCCTCTGTTTTTCCTAAGCTAAGGCACTCAAGCTGAACTAATGCAAAAAGGGAAAAAAATTCACTTATCTTTTTGAAAATTTCCGCTACAATCGCCACACTTTATTTATTCTCCACTACTGTCTGTTTGAGTCGTACTAGTGAACATCGACGTCGTCAATTTGCTTGACCAAAACCCTATTCTCCTCATCTTTGTCGTTCTCGCGATCGGCCTTGCCTTTGGCAAAATTCGCTTCGGAAATCTGCAATTAGGCAATTCGATTGGTGTGCTGATCACCTCATTGATCATGGGTCACCTCGGCTTCACATTTAACGCTGAAGCGCTGACGATCGGGTTCATGCTGTTTATCTACTGTGTAGGTATCGAAGCAGGTCCTAACTTCTTTGGTATTTTCTTCAGAGACGGTAAGCACTATTTAATTCTTAGTCTGACGGTGCTGGTCACCGCTTTGATGGTGACCTATTTCGCCAGTCACTACCTTGGGTTGGACTACGGCTTATCGGCTGGTGTCATGGCAGGTGCTCTAACCGCTACACCAGTACTCGTTGGCGCGCAAGATGCACTGAACTCCGGACTCGCGACCATACCGCGCGGTATGGATTTCTCATTAGTTATTGAGAACCTGTCCGTCGGTTACGCGATGGCCTACCTCATTGGCCTCATTAGTATGATTATGCTCGCCAAGCTACTACCTAAGCTTCAAAAGCAAAATCTTCACGACTCTGCGCAGCAGATAGCCCAAGAGCGTGGATTGGGTGGCAGTGGTCAGCGTAAGGTCTATCTGCCTATTATTCGTGCCTACCGTGTCGGACAGGAGCTTATAGACTGGACTGATGGTAAAAACCTGCGCGAGCTAGGTATCTACAGACAAACCGGCTGCTACATTGAACGAATTCGACGCAACGGCATTCTAGCCCACCCTGATGGTGACGCTATCTTGCAAGAAGGTGATGAAATTGCACTAGTAGGTTTCCCTGATAGCCACGCTCGACTCGATCCAAGCTTTCGTAATGGTAAAGAGGTATTCGACCGCAACCTTCTTGACCTTCGGATCGTTGAAGAAGAGATCGTTGTCAAGAGTGACAATATCGCAGGAAAAAGCCTGTCCGATTTAAACTTGTCTGAATATGGCTGTTTCTTGAACCGCGTGGTTCGAGCTCAAATTGAGATGCCAATGGACGCCAACATCGTACTGGCTAAAGGTGATATCTTGCAGGTCAGTGGTGAAAAGAGTCGCGTTCATGGTCTTGCTGAAAAAATCGGTTTCATCTCGATTCACAGTCAAATGGCAGACCTGTTGGCTTTCTGTAGCTTCTTTATTCTGGGCATCATGTTTGGTCTGATTACCATGTCATTCGGTCAAGTCTCATTCGGTCTTGGTAACGCGGTAGGCTTACTTTTGTCAGGTATCACGCTTGGCTTCCTGCGTGCTAACCACCCCACGTTTGGCTATGTGCCTCAGGGTGCGCTGAATATGGTCAAAGACCTAGGGCTAATGTTCTTCATGGTGGGTATCGGACTGAGTGCCGGTGGCAAGATGTTCGAGCACCTAACGCAAGTTGGTCCTCAAGTAATATTGATTGCCTTTTTGGTCAGTGTGCTGCCTGTGGTGCTGGCTTACTTAGTTGGCAACTATGTTTTGAAGATGAACCGAGCACTCCTTATCGGTGCAATCGTCGGTGCTAGAACATGTGCACCTGCGATGGACGTTATCAACGAACATGCACGCTCAACTATCCCTGCTCTGGGGTATGCGGGCACCTATGCGATAGCCAATATATTGATGACGTTGGCTGGTACGATTCTGATTATCCTCTCTTAACAGACGAGGTTAAACGCAGACAAAAAAAGGGGCGCTTACATAGCGCCCCTTTACTTTGTTACTCAGTTTTTTGTTACTCAAATAGTTAGTAACTAAAAGACTGTATCGATTTATAGGTCGATAACGTCAAACTCAACTAGTGGAGAAACATCCGCTTCGTAGTCCACGCCTTCAACACCAAAGCCGAACAGCTTCAAGAACTCTTCTTTGTACTCAACGTAGTCAGTCAGTTCTTTTAGGTTTTCAGTCGTGATTTGTGGCCAAAGCTCAGCACAGTGCTTCTGGATATCGTCACGAAGCTCCCAGTCATCAAGACGTAGACGATTCTTATCATCGACTTCTGCTACGCTGCCGTCTGCTTTGTATAGACGTTGAGAGAACATACGGAAGATCTGCTCCATACAGCCTTCGTGAATACCTTCTTCACGCATCTTCTTAAATACCATTGCGATGTACAGTGGCATAACTGGGATTGCTGAACTCGCCTGTGTCACTACAGACTTAAGCACTGCAACGTTCGCGCTACCGCCAGTTTCAGACAGTTTAGCGTTTAGCTCAGTTGCTGCGCGGTCTAGGTCCATTTTCGCTTTACCTAACGCACCTTCCCAGTAGATTGGCCACGTTAGTTCTGTACCGATGTACGAGTAAGCAACAGTCTTACAGCCATCAGCAAGCACACCAGCTTCAGATAGCGCGTTGATCCACAGCTCCCAATCTTGACCGCCCATAACAGTCACTGTATCTGCAATTTCTTCTTCAGTTGCAGGCTCTACGCTTGCTTCAATGATCTTGTCAGAGTTAGTGTCGACTGCCGTCGATGTGTAGGTTTCACCGATTGGCTTAAGAGAAGAACGTACAAGCTCACCAGTTTCAGGAAGCTTACGTACTGGAGACGCCAGTGAGTAAACAACCATATCGATCTGACCTAGATCTTCTTTGATTAGGTCGATAACTTTCTGCTTCGCTTCGTTAGAGAACGCATCGCCGTTAATGCTCTTAGAGTACAAGCCTTCTTCTTTCGCTAGCTTGTCAAATGCAGCTGAGTTGTAAAAACCTGCTGTACCAGGTTTTCTTTCTGTCCCTGGTTTTTCGAAAAATACGCCGATTGTTGCTGCACCACCACCGAACGCCGCAGCGATACGAGAAGAAAGGCCGTAACCGCTAGAAGAACCAACCACAAGTACGCGTTTTGGTGCGTTTGCGATTGGACCCTGAGCTTTGGTGTAAGCGATTTGTTCTTTTACGTTAGCTTCACAACCGACTGGGTGTGTAGTAGTACAAATAAATCCACGAATTCTTGGTTTGATGATCATATTCAGTTCCTCAAAAAATCCCTAGTAGGATAAGAGTTTCACACCCAGTTCGCATCCTATTTCTGTCAATTTCTCTGATTTTTATAAGTGGTTGGAGCACTTTCATTCTCCATGAACACAAAAAAAGCGCTCTAGAAACTAGAGCGCTTAAACCTATCTAATTCTTATTAAGCGACGCTGTTTAGCTTCGGCTTATCAACTTCGTCCGTTCTTACTTCAGAGAAGTCATGACTGAAGTGGTCAACCTGAATCGCTTTGTAGCGTAGAGCATCAGCCGCAAGAATCTTATCTACCTCTTGCTCTGTTAGCACGTTAGCTTCAATCGCTTGCTGTAGGCGCTCTTGAAGAAGACCTTTTCTAGCAATCTTGCCCTCTTTGACGCCAATGAACAGCTTCTTCTCGAGGTCACGGATGTCATACATCGCCAAGAACGCGTTTTCCATCAAACCAATCTTGTCATTTGGGGCATCACCGATGTAGCAAAGATGCGTCAATCGATCACGATGTGCACCCGGTACCATCATGCTCTTCGCTAGGTTTAGCGTTAAATTGTCAGACGGTTTTTCGAAGTGATTACCTAGTGGGAATAACAGCCCTTTAAGCGTTACACCGGCCCAGCGCGCTGGGAAGTTCTTATAGGCTTCGTTTAACGACTTAGCAGCATTATGGAAACAGTGTTGAACTGCGTAATGCACGTAATCAAGGTCAGAAGCTTGGCGACCATCGTCTTCGTACTTCTTAAGTGCTGCTGAAGCCATAAACAGATACGCCAAACCATCACCCAATCGAGCTGAGATCATCTCTTTACGCTTAAGATCACCACCTAGAGTTAGCATTGCAAAGTCTGCACTTACCGCAAGCGCTTTACTCAAACGCGTAAGGTCTTTGTAGTAAACTTTTGTCGGACCACTCATATGCGCTCCAACAAACTTAGAACCTGTTAGCGCTGCAGTGAACGCGCCTAGCGTGTTCTTCGTCGCATGACCAATGTGCTTAAATAGAAGCTTGTCAAAATCAGCCGCACCTTGTTTTGCGTCAGGGTTCGCTGCCGCTTCCATCTCTTGGAGTACGTAAGGGTGACAACGCGTTGCACCTTGACCGAAGATCATGAGGTTACGCGTTAGGATGTTTGCACCCTCAACAGTAATTGCAACAGGAATACCTAAGTAGCTAGACGCTAAGTAGTTCATCGGACCGTCTTGAATCGCACGACCGGCATGCACATCCATCGAATCGTTGAGAATTGTACGCGCCATTTCAGTCATGTGGTACTTAGCAATCGCTGTCACGATCCCTGGTTTTTCGCCCATGTCTAGCGATGTCGTTGTCAATGTTCGCGTCGCTTCAAGAAGATACGTCAGACCACCGATTCGCCCCATTGCCTCAGCAACACCCTCGAATTTACCAATCGACATGCCAAACTGCTTACGAACATAAGCGTATGCACCAGTGGTTCTTGTTGTGAGGTGACCGATGGCTGTGCCAAGAGCCGGAAGTGAAATACCACGACCCGCAGATAGACACTCAACCAGCATACGCCAGCCGCGTCCTGCGTATTCTTGACCACCAATCAGCCAGTCCATAGGGATGAACACATCTTTACCGCGCGTTGGACCATTCATGAATGCCAGGTGAAGTGGATCGTGTCGCTCACCAATCTCTACGCCTTTATGGTCAGCAGGAATCAGCGCACAGGTAATACCAATATCTTCTTTGTCACCCAGAAGCTGGTCTGGATCATGAAGTTTAAATGCTAGGCCCAGAACCGTTGCTACCGGAGCGAGTGTTATATAACGCTTGTTCCAGTTAAGGCGAATACCCAGCACTTCTTTGCCTTCATGCTCACCGTAACAAACAATACCTTTATCAGGGATACCACCAGCATCAGAACCTGCTTCTGGACCCGTCAGTGCGAAACACGGGATATCAGTACCATCTGCAAGTCTTGGTAACCAGTAATCTTTCTGCTCTTTAGTACCATAGTGAGAAAGAAGCTCACCTGGACCAAGAGAGTTAGGAACCATCACCGATACTGCTGCACTAATACTGCGTGTCGCAATCTTGGTCACAATCGTAGAGTTAGCAAGTGGTGAAAACTCACGACCACCGAACTCTTTAGAGATGATTAGCGAGAAGAAACGCTCTTTGCGTAGATAGTCCCAAACCTCATTTGGTAGGTCACGATCTTCTTTGACGATCTTGTTGTCATCAAGCATTGCAAGCAAGGTTTCTAGCTCATTATCCATGAACGACTGCTCTTCAGCGGTCAGAACGGGTTTAGGATACTGATGCAGCGTCTTGAAGTTCGGCTTACCCGAGAACAGCTCACCATCCCACCAAACACTACCCGCCTCCATCGCTTCACGCTCAGTGGCGGACAACGGCGGTAGAACCTTTTTGAACAGTTTAAACGCTGGGTCGCTGATCCATTTTCTTCGTAGAGAGCTCATGATACCTATCCTTTTGTTCAGGTGTATTTTTATTATTGGTTTCGTATTTTGTTTTGATTAAAAGCGTTACTCTGCAGCGACACCCGCTGCAAGGTAAGGAATGATTTGGTCAATAATTGCTTCGGCGCTGATCTCTTTCTCAAACGAGCTCAACGCGATTTCTGACAATGCCTGACTGGAAGCCATAGTGAATACGCAAGTACCTAGTGTTAGGTGTAAGCGCCAGAACAACGTCTCTGCATCTAACTTAGGGTTTGCTCGCATCACTGACTGAGTAAACATTGCTAATGCTTCGGTGTAACGCGTCGTGATGAACCAGCGTAAGTGACCTTGTACGTCGGTATACCCTCTTCCGACCAATGACATAAAGCGGCTTGCACCGTTTGGCTTTAGGTTATTAAGTTCTAGGAGTGGTCCTTTCAGTGACTGGAAGACATCAACCATGTTGTAGTCATCTCGGTCGTTCAACTCGTACAGCGCTTTTTCAACCGCCGGCATAAATGCTTCTAGGTAGCGGTTCAACACCGCTCGTACTAGCGTCTTCTTGTCACCGAAGTGATAGTTTACCGACGCCAAATTAACGTTTGCTTTGCTAGTAATGGTGCGCAACGAGGTGTCATTGAAGCCATGCTCTGCGAACAATACCTCGGCTACATCTAGAATCTTGTCCTTCGTGGTTACTCTCGTCGTCATTTCAATCACCCGTATCAAACATATGTTTGAATATACTCCCGCAACACAGGGATAACAAGTGATTAACATCAAACTTTTTAACTACTGGTCGGACAAGATTCACAATTCATTGTTTTAAAAGAAATAAATAATTTTATGAAAAATTCTTCATTCTGATGTGAACTATTTGGTTTTAGGTGGGTCTATTAAAGTGTAATCAGCAAAGAATGAGTTTTCTCTATGCCACTGTTTTATCTATGTTGACTACATGCTGCTTTTTTCTTATTAACTCCTATTTGTATCCGCCCAAACCCCTTGTTGGTTTGGGCTTTTTTTTGCCTGTAGAGCACCGAAAACGTAAAAAACCCAGCCGTAGCTGGGTTTTTTCTTAGTCACTGCAATGCCTGAGTGTTTAATATTGTATTTTTGGCTCAGGAGCTGCTTCCTTTGGAAGGGAGAAGTTCAATAGGATATAACCTAGAACTGCTGCTGTCGTTGAGCCCATCAAGATGCCTAGTCTTGCGTATGTATCAAACTCGGCACTGACACCCGTAAAGGCAAGTGACGCAATAAAGATAGACATAGTAAAGCCAATACCACACAGCACTGACACCGCAAAAATCTGTTTGAAGTCCACACCCGCAGGCAACTTAGCAACCCCCATTTTCACCGCAGCCCAGCTGAATGTGAAGATACCCAGAGGCTTACCAATAAGGAGACCCGCTGCGATGCCAAGTGGCAGCATAGAGGTTAGTCCTGACATTGATACGCCTTCTAACGAGATACCTGCGTTTGCGAATGCAAAGATAGGTAGAATACCAAATGCCACATATGGGTGAAGCGCATGTTCTAGGTGTTTGAGCGGCGAATGCTCTCCTGGTTTACCATTGAGTGGGATAGCAAAGCCCAGCACCACACCTGCCAGCGTCGCGTGAACACCCGATGCCAGTACACTTACCCAGAGCACAGCACCAACGGCTAAGTACACTGGAATGCTCGTAACCTTCTTAGCGTTAAGTACAAACAATATGGCCGTCATTATGAAGCCAAGTGTCAAAGCGATAGTTGATAGGTCGCTGCTGTAAAACAGCGCGATAATCACAATAACACCCAAGTCATCGATGATAGCAAGAGCAAGTAGGAATACTTTAAGTGCAACGGGTACACGCTTACCGAGCAGTGCCATGATACCGAGTGCAAACGCGATATCAGTAGCAGCAGGAATCGCCCAACCACTCATCGCTTCCGCGTCACCCGCGTTGAAAAGAACATAGATAAGAGCCGGAGCAACCATACCACCGACCGCTGCAATTGCAGGGAAGATAGCCGTTTCTTTGGATTTCAGTGCGCCTTCAAGCAGCTCTCGCTTCACTTCCAATCCAATCAGGAAAAAGAAGATTGCCATCAAACCATCGTTGATCCAGTGTGAAATAGACAGACCGAAAACGTAGGTATGAAGCACGCCTTGATACAATTCGTTCAGTGGAGAGTTGGCGATAAACATCGCAATTGCCGCAGCAATAACGAGGATGATGCCCCCTGCCGATTCCATCTTAAAAAAGTTACGAATGACGTCATTCATAATGTAAAGCCCTTAATATTTATTCACATTGTTTGAATGTTAAAAATTGTATATCTAGTTAAATTCCATAAAAAATCGATTCTACAGATGTTAATTGTAGAAATATCCGAATAATACTCTTGTAAGATTCGAGATATGTATACCATTTTGGCAACAATAGTAAAAGTATAGAGCATAGATAGCGCTGACGAATGAATGACTTAGCCCAGAGTAGTCAAAGTCAATATCATTCTAGCAAGGGAAGATTTGAGGAGAGAGTAACAAAGCATTACAGATGTAACTGAATAACGGACAAAAAAAGCGACTTAGTAGCCGCTTAGTTGCATGAATCCCTGAGCCTTGTGAGAGCCGTTAGCCATTGTCGCCCCTTGCCATTGAGGCACAACGAAATTGACCCAGTTATCTCGTTTACGGGCTTTCACAACAAGGTCAATGCCTTGACTCGGAATACGTAAGCTCCAACTCAGTGGAACACGGACTCCTGATTCAAATTCTGTATACCCAAGTGCTTTGAGAGCGATGTCGTCTGTAGGAATATTGGTAACATTGCCTTTTCGATCCACTATCGCAGCACTGGTATAGGGCATATTATCTTTATAGCGATAACGACTTACCATCAGAGCTTTAGCGTCATCGAGCCACAGAATAAAGTTGTCTTCGCCGACATAATTGGCACCAACCAGCTCACTGCCCCACTCCTTGCTAAGCCAAGCTCTCCCTCTAACCTTTAGCAATCGACCGTCAGCAAGCGACAAACTTCCTAGGGTTCGGACAAATGGCGTTTCAATGACATAAGAGGCGCGCGGAAGGAGATCGTGTTTAATCTGATATCCCTTATCGCCCAGAACCGCATAGTTACCAACCGCAGTCAGTTGGAGATTGATAGCAAACTCTTCTGTCGCGACTTTAAGATTGCCCGGCAGTGGCTCACTCGATAGTGAGCGCCATGACCAATCGTCAATCCATACTCGGAATGGACGGCTAAGCCCACCAGCTTGGCCAATGCCACCGCGTGCTATGCGTTGGTCGGTAAACATACCCAAATGGCTATTGAGTACGACGTTAGAAATATAGATCTGAGGATCTTGCCAACCAGTCGCAACGCGATCATCACTCGCATAACGGAAGAAACGAAGACGTAACCAATAGATTTGACCCGCTTCATCTTCAAGCTGAGCCACGACCTGCCACCATTCATGTTGAAACTCGGGATGGAAACGAAAGTCCCGCGGCAGTGCCACTTCCCTATCAGGGAGTACTGGCTCAAATACTTTCTTACCTGGGGAGCCGAAGATAGCATTTATCTGGCTTGTCTTGGTCACCTTGATTCGGTTGTTCTCTGGCTTAGCAAGCCATATCACCGTGCCAGCGACAACGACAATCAACAAACAGACGAAGATAAGTTTCTGCATTCGACTCATTTATAGCGCATCCCTTAACGAATGAATCGGACTGTTTCGAATGAGCTTAAGAACAGGTAATGCACCTGCAACCACCAGCGCGGCCAAAGACCACAAACACGTCCCCAAGTACTGCCAAGGCACGATCTGTAGCTGAAGTGACCATCCAAAAGATTGCTTAATCACAATATCGACAATCAACTGAGCAAGTGCAATACCCAACGGCATAGCAATGGCCGCTGAAATCAAACCAAACACCAAAAGTTGCAAGCCGCCAATTAGGACTAACTCTTTCCCAGAGACACCAAGGCACCGCAAAAGCGAGGTATGCTTTTGACGTGTTATCTCACCTGCGATAGTTGCAAAGAAGATACCAAACACTGCGATAACTAGAGTGATGTTTCCTAACGTATCAGCAATGGCAAAGGTTCGATCAAACGTCGTCATTGCCTTGTTGTGAATCGACGTATTATCGTAAATACGTTCGCTACTTAGGCGGAACGTCGACTGCAATCTTTGCTCAACAAACAGAGACTGGGACTTATCGTTTAGAACTGCCCCAAGTGCAACATCACCGCTACCGGCAAGATTCGCTAACCAACGATTCTGAGACAACAGCACTTGGTCATAGGGATTACCATAGTCGTAATACACCCCGACAACATGCCAGTTTTTGCCCAACGGTGCCCCAAGATTGACGTAATCGCCCGGTCGTAGGTCACGCTTCAACGCCATAGACTCACTGATCATCACACTGCGTGAATGATGCAAATGATACCAATAGTTAGGAACCGCGATTTTCACCGTGAGCGCGTCCATCTCTCCATTAGAGTCACCGGTACTCACGACCTGCATTAGCCCAGACTCTGTCGGGATCTCTTCTTCCCAGCGCCACCAGACTCGCTCTACCTCTGGCTGAGCTTCCAGCCAACGGCTCATGCGAACCGCACTGTTATTCGTTGGGTAGACGTAGATGTCCGCAGCCAATCTTTGAGTCAGCCATCGGTCGGTCGTGTCTCTAAAGCTGCCCACCATGGTTTCAACACCCATATTGGCCGCCATCGCCAGCATGAACGCCATATTGGCTACACCACGATAACTCATACTTGCCGCTGCATCTGCAAAGAACCAACGAAGTTTTACCCAGCGCAACGAGTAAGAGAACAGAGTGAAAATCTTCCAAGTAATAAATGGGGTGATTAAGGCTACGCTGAGCAGCATTAATACAATGATGGCATAACCCGAGTTTTGCGACTTAGGCGCTTGGTAGATAGCGATAGCAGCAACACACAACCCACACGCCACAAAAGCCTGCCAAGTGAACTCTGCACCCGTAAAGCGCATCAAAGATAAGCGTGCAGATAATCGAATCGGCTGCGTCTTAAGCAAGCGGATCAGCGGCCAGCCACAAGAAATAATTGCACCCGACAGTGCGAGGACTAAGCTGTAGAGGCTCCACTCCCAGCTCCAATCGATCGTCAATCCAATATTCGCGTCATAAAGATCGCTCAGGCTCTGCGAAACCGCAGGGATCAATTGATTGGCAAGTACTAAGCCAAATACATTTCCACACAGCCAGCTTAAAAAGACCAGAACAGCGAGTTCTAAACACAGCGCCTGAGTCAACTGCCAGCCGGAGACACCCACTTGTCTTAGGTTACCTACCAATGGCTGTCTTTGTGCAAGCGAAAGTGACATCGCTTGATAAAAGATAAAGAGGCCCACAACAAACGACAGCATACTCATTGCTGACAAGTTGGTATGAAACGCAGCTGTCAGTGACTCTAGCTCTGACTGCGAACTGCGCGACAGTGTCATCCCATTTGGAATCAACTTTCTTAGCTTCTCCAATTGAACTGGGCTCATATCGCCACAAGCAATCACAGAGAGACCGGAAGATCGCTTGATCGCGCGAACCAAAGACATGTCGGCAACCACCTGCATCCCTTTGATGCCGGCTTTCTGGTCAACCTTCACTGGCCCTAAGACAAGTCCACTATCAAGCGTAATAGAGTCGCCATCTTTCCAGCCTTTGTGCTCGGCAAGATCTTGGCTGACAAGGATGGTGGTCGGTACTTTAATCAGGTCTTGCGAAGCAATGTCACCAATAGTGACTCTATGCTTTAGTTGCAGCAGCGAGATAGGATCAGCACCAACAAGGTTGAGCTCTATGCCATCATTGGTTGTCACTTTTTGGATATCAAACGGGACGCACTGCTTAAAGCCTTCACGTCGAAGTTGAATATAAAAGCCTTGCGGGATCTTAGTTTCCGCATGTTTTGGACGAATACGATAAGGTACCGGATTAGCAAACAAACGTTCGCCACTGGCATAGGCTTGCTTGGCATGATGGTTGATAGCCGTAACGCCAACTAAGAGTGACACCCCTAGGGTTAAACCAAGCCAGACTAGAAGAATTTGAAGAGGATGGCGACGGTAGTGCCCAAGTAGTGCCTTAACTACGGGCCATAACATGCAATTGCCCCCCTTGAAGGCGAATAGAACCGTCCATATGAGACGCCACCTTCTCACTGTGTGTGACGACCAACAGGGTACACTCTAGATGACGAGTCAGGGAGGTAAGAAGGCGCATGACCGCTTCAGCATTGCGCTCGTCGAGGCTTCCGGTTGGCTCATCGGCTAAGAGAATTTTTGGCTCCATATACAGCGCACGTGCAATCGCAGCACGCTGCTGTTGTCCACCCGAAATCTCTTCAGGATAACGACCAAGCAAAGCCATTAAGTCGAGTGCAGACAGAATTTGACGCCATAGGCCACGGTCTTCAGGCAAGCCTTTGATCTGTCGACAAAAGCGAATGTTATCGGCGATGTTCAAAGTAGGCAGCAGGTTAAACTGCTGGAAAATATGGCCAATATTGTTGCGGCGATAAGCCGTACGTTGGCTTTCCTTAGCTTCGTGCATGGCAAAATCTGGGTACCAAATTTCACCAGAATCAACCTTATCAATGCCCGCAATCAAGTTCAGCAAAGTACTTTTGCCAGAGCCACTTTCGCCCATTAATGCCAACTGTTCACCTTGCGACAGGGTTAACTCTGCACTTTGCAGTACGGGATGAAACTCACCACCGTCAATGTAGCCTTTGCTAAGGTCAGACAACTTAAGCATTAATACTCTTTAAACAAACGAAAATTTGGACACTGAATCTACACTAAAAACGCCTCACAAGGAAGGGTAATCACGGAGATAACCTGACTATTCTGCCCCTTCACTGCCAAGGCGAAACAAGGCACCAGTTTGTTACTGTTAGACCTGTCGATTATTCGTGTTTCATTTCATTAAATAGCGATGAAATTTACACCAAGATTTTCTGAAAAGTCTGAAAATTGTGATAAGTTTTAGAGAGATAGTTTTTTTGAGGGATACAAATGAAGCGCATTTTAGTCTTAGGAGCATCCGGTTACGTCGGATCTCAATTAATCCCTATTCTATTAGACCAAGGATACCAAGTCACCGCAGCCGCACGGCAGATTGATTACCTAAAAGCGCGGGTACTCCCCCACTCTCAACTGACATTCGAATATTTGGATCTTGCCGATCGAAACGCCACCCTTGCGTTGGTGCCTCAGTTCGACATCGTCTTTTTTCTTGTCCACGGCATGGCACATGGGCATGATTTTCTCGATTACGAGCTTTCTCTGGCACAAAATTTTCGGGATGCCTTGGAGCTAAGCGACGTCCAACATGTGATTTATCTGAGTGCCATTCAGCCGCAAACAGGAAACTCTGAGCACTTAGCGGCGAGAAAAGCCACAGGCAAACTACTCAGAACCAGTAAAGTCCCCATCACCGAGCTTCGTGCCGGTGTTATCATTGGTCCGGGCTCAGCCGCCTACGAAATAATGCGCGACTTTGTTTATAACCTTCCTGTTTTGATTGCGCCTAAATGGGTGGAATCGAAAGCCAACCCAATCGCGCTTGAGAATCTGAACCATTACCTCATTGAACTCACCAAAAAGATGTCCCCGACTACTGAAATCTATGAAGTTGGCGGCCCTGATACTCTCTCCTACCGAGAGCAGTTTGCGACTATCTGCAAACAAATTGGCAAACCACTGCGATTATGGGCTACCCCTCTTCTTACACCTAAGATTGCTTCCTATTGGCTCGGCGTCGTTACATCGGTGCCATCGAGTATTGGGCGTGCACTCCTTGCAGGATTGGAGCACGATTTCATTGCAGACTCTTCAGCAATTCGACAACGCTTCCCACAGACGTTGATTTCCTACGAGCAAGCGGTCAAAACCAGTATCGAACAAGACGGTAAGTTTATTCGAAGCAATGTATGGGGATTTGAGCCTGCGGCACTCAGTCGTTGGCAAGCAGGTTACGGATACTACCCTAAGAAAACAGGCGCGAGCTTCACCACGTCCAAAACCGCCGAGCAGCTTTGGGATGTGGTGAAAACCATTGGTGACCCTAAAGACAGTTACTTCTTCGCGAACATTCTGTGGCGTACTCGAGAATGGCTAGATATCTTCTTCGGTGGAGGGAGACCTGTTAGGCGCTCTCCAGAAGGACCAGAGCTAAAAGTGGGTGATTTTATTGACTCGTGGAAGGTCATTCGCTGCGAGCAGCCTCATTTCCTATCTCTGTTATTTGGGATGAAAGGCCCAGGGTTGGGTCGATTAGAGTTCACCATCACCGACCACGGAGATAAGAGGGAAATCAACATTAGCGCTTGGTGGCATCCGAAAGGCTTTTTGGGTCTTTTGTATTGGTTTGCCATGATGCCCGCTCACCTGTTTATCTTTAGAGGCATGGTGCGAGCGATTGTTCGCAAGGCGAAATAGAACCTTCCATTTACGTCTTATCTAAACGAAAAAAGCGTAGCCATTTAGCTACGCTTTTCTTGTTAAATCAGTCTACTATGCCTTGAAAGAGAGCGGGATCTCCGCAAGCTGCGTACCTTGGTTCAATGGGTATACTAGGTACTCGCCGTGGTATTTCACTTTAGACTTATAATCGGTGACTTTATGAAGCATAAAGCCCGCTTCATAAGCCTTGGTAATAAACTCTGCGTGGTTACCGCGGATAAACCAGCTCATCGGTTTAATGAGGTTCTCGCCTTCAAAACAGTCATCACATTGGTTAGCGCATACCGCAAACGAGTTAGCGCCATCGGTAAAGAACTGCACTTTGCTGCCATCTGTCAGCACTTCTGAAGTACATACACCCCAACCTGCCGCTTCCATATCGTCAATAAACTGCTCAATCATTTTGTCTGTAATTGGAACGATGTCGCCACCAAAAAAGCCATCATAATAAGCAGAAATGCGCTTAAAGGTCGGCTCTAACATAGAATCGTTGCCCTTTGAACGTCCTGTTTTTTGCCATTGAACTAAGTTGGCACTGGTCGCCTTACCAAAACGTTGAGTCTTAATCGCACGAGTCACCCACCTTACAAGGAAGTGATTGTTCGTTACAGGTGAGTTAATTAGCTTACCTGAGGCGTGCTCTGCCGCTAACTCTTCTAAAGCTGAGTTCACGACCATTTGAATTTCTGAATAATATGCAGACATTATGCTTTCTTTCCCAACGTCCAATACAAGGCGGCGGATAATACCGAACAAATTGCCATTAATGCAATCATTGGCCACTCAGTGCCACCTGGTAAAAAGGCAACAATCGCCCCAACAACAGAGCCAGTACCAAATCGCAACGTACCAGCGAGTGACGACGCCGTGCCCGCCATGGTTGGATAACCACTTAGTAATAACCCCATGGCGTTACTGCCGATCGTCGACAGGGTGCCGACAAACAGCATCACAAACGGCACAATGCCCCAGATACCAAGTTCGAACACACCGCTCACCAGAAGCCCCATACCAGCAAACAGCTGAACACCGATACCAAAACGTAGCATTCCATGCAGTCCGACTTTCTTAACCAGACGACCATTGATACTCGTCATGATAATCATAGTCACAATATTAAGGCCGAACAGATAGCCAAATTGATCTGGCGATACGCCATAGATATCAATATAGACAAATGATCCAGCGGTTAAGAACGCGAACATCCCGGCAAACGAAAACGCGCCAGAGAAAATAAGCCCCATCGCGACCGGATTTTGACAAAGGCGTAAATAGTTTTTGATGGTCGTTCGAAAACGCAGCGGCTGCCTGTTTTCTGGTGCCAGCGTTTCCGGAATTTTCCATAGCACAGCAGCAATCACCACCACAGAAAAGCCTGTGAGTACCCAAAAAATAGAACGCCAGCCAAACCAAACAGCCAGGTGACCACCAATCATAGGAGCAACCAAAGGTGCCAGCGTGATAACAAGCGTAACGAACGACATAGTGCGCGCGAAATCTTCTTTATCGAACATATCACGCACGACGGCCTGAATGATCACCGCCGCCGCAGCACCAGCAAAACCTTGTGCAGTACGGACCAGCGTCAAAGACTCAATACTGGTTGTCGTCGCACAGACGGCCGACGCAACGCCAAAAAAGAATACGCCAAATAACAGGATTGGTCTTCGACCAAAACTGTCAGCAAGCGGACCATGCAAAAGCTGTCCAATAGCAAACCCAGCGGTATACACAGTTAACGTGATCTGCACAGCACCAGCAGTGACACCCATATCCTGCGCGATGTTTGGCATCGCAGGGAGGTACATGTCAATCGCCAGCGGCGTCAACGCGCCAATAGCGCCAAGCACTAAAAACAGTAACAAACCAAGTTGAGGTGTATTGGGCTGCGATGTGGTTTGAGAACTCATATCGCTCCTAACAAAACGTCGATGAGCCGCATTCCTTGCTTTTATGCTCATGTTTTACTCAACTTCCCGTTGAGTGAGAATGGTTGTGAAAAGGGTCGCGAGGATAGGAAGGTCGTCAGCGCAAAACCAAAACGGTGCTAGTGCTGATTAAATTGAAGGCTCGCGACCATTGCATTCACAGGGTGAATCTAAACTTTGTAAATCAAACTATTAGTATTACTTTTTCCAGACTGAGTCAATTTCTTCTTGAGTGAGATAGCGATACTCGCCAGGCTCTAGCATATCATCCAAAACGATGTCACCAACGCTCTCTCGGTGCAAACCTTCAACCTTGTTGCCAAGTGCCGCAAACATGCGCTTAACTTGGTGGTATTTGCCCTCGTGAATCGTCAGTAGGACTTCTTTATCGTCGATAATCTCAAGCTGTGCCGGAAGGGTCGGCGCTTTTTCATTTCTGAGCTCAATCCCCTCTTCAAACGCTTGCTGGTAATTTGGCTGAACAGGGTCTGCCAACCAGACTCGATAAGTCTTCGCACACTTGTGTTTTGGTGAGGTGATTCTGTGAGACCACTGGCCGTCGTCAGTGATTAAAACCAAACCTGTTGTATCCACATCTAGTCGACCAGCAAAGTGAAGGTTTTCCATCTTCACTTCATCGAGCAACATAAAAGCGGTATGGTTAAAACCATCTTCATGAGAACAAACAAAGCCATCTGGCTTAAATAACATAATGTAGCGAGGGCCTTGCATACGAACCTCACGATCCTGCCACTCGACACTGCTCTCTTCAGTAACCTTGAATGCACCACTCTTTTGAATCACACCATCTACGGTCACATCACCAGATTTGATGATTTTTGTGGCTTCTTTACGTGTTGCGCCTAACGCGTCACACAAAAACTTATCTAAACGCATGAATACCTCGTTTTCATTTCGTGGGGTATTATAGAGGGGTTTTTCAAAATGTAGAGTAAAACTGAGCCGTATGTACACGCTTCGACCTTATCAAGCCGACTCCGTTAAAGCCGTTATCCATTATTTCCGTAAGAATGATACGCCCGCCGTTATCGTGCTCCCAACTGGAGCCGGTAAAAGCTTGGTCATTGCTGAACTCGCGCGTCTCGCGCGTGGCAGAGTATTAGTACTTGCCCATGTGAAAGAGCTCGTTGAGCAAAACCACGCTAAATATGAAGGATACGGTCTTAAAGGCTCTATTTTCTCTGCCGGTCTTGGACGTAAAGAAACCTCTGAGCAAGTTGTCTTTGCGTCTGTACAGTCTGTGGTCCGAAACCTAGATGCGTTTGCTAATCAGTTTTCACTATTAGTGATTGACGAGTGCCACCGCGTACCAGAAACCAAAACCTCCAGCTACCAAAAAGTGATTAGCCACTTATGCGAGATTAACCCTGGCATTAAGATCCTTGGGCTTACTGCGACGCCTTACCGACTCGGAGTGGGTTGGATCTATCAATACCATACCAAAGGTTTGGTTCGAAGCGACGAACCCCGCTTCTTTAAAGACTGTATCTTCGAGCTCCCTATTCAATACTTGCTCGACGAAGGTTTTCTCACCCCCGCCAAATTGATCGATGCCCCTGTGCTAAGTTATGACTTCTCGCAGTTAAAACCCACCAGCATGGGGAAATACAAAGAATCGGAGATGGACTTGGTCATCGAGCAGTCCAAACGCGCGACCCCACAAATCGTTGAGCAGATCATCCGCTACAGCCAAGACAAACAAGGCGTGATGATTTTTGCTGCAACCGTGCGTCACGCGCAGGAAATCCTCTCTTTATTACCTGAGGATTCTAGTCAAATCGTCATCGGTGATACACCAACACCTGAGCGCGACGACATTATCAATCGATTCAAACAACGAGAGATAAAGTTTTTAGTCAACGTATCGGTACTGACCACAGGCTTTGATGCGCCGCATGTTGATTTAATCGCGATTCTTCGACCAACCGAGTCGGTCAGCCTGTATCAACAGATTGTTGGTCGTGGCCTTCGACTTTCTGATGGTAAGACCGAGTGTTTGGTACTTGATTATGCGGGCAACACGTATGATCTCTACCAGCCCGAAGTCGGAAATCCAAAGCCAGATTCAGACTCAGAAATCATCACGATTCCCTGCCCTGCCTGCGGCTTCAACAACGACTTCTGGGGCAAGCTCGATGCCAACGGCTTTTTGATTGAACACTTTGGCCGCAAATGCCAAGGCTACTTTACCGATGAAGAGACCGGCGAACGAGAGCACTGCGACTACCGATTTAGAGCTAAGTACTGCAATGAATGCGGCGCTGATAACGACATTGCGGCGAGAATTTGTCACGAGTGCGATGCAACTTTGGTCGATCCAGATAAAAAGCTGAAAGAAGCCCTCAATCTCAAAGATGCTCTGGTGTTCGAATGTGTTGATATGAACCTTCAGGTCCACAAAGACGACAAAGGTAAAAGCAGCCTTCGAGTCAACTATATCGGCGATAATGATGCGCAAGTCAGTGAGTTTTGGTCTTTGACGACGAAAAAACAAAAACAAACCTTTTTATCTAAGTTTGTTCGTCCTCATTTAGCCGACAAACATAGGGAGTTTGATGCCACATCGCCGACCAAGGTGGTCAACAACCAGCACAGATTCAGATTACCTGCGTTTGTCATCGCCCGTAAAAGCGGACGTTTTTGGAAAATGCGCGATAAAGTATTTGATGATGAGTTAAACTAAAAAACCGTTCAGGTTTGATTCATATTTCACGTTTTATATTAATACCATGTTCGATAATGCTGAGATCTTGCTATGCCTAACCAAGTGAATAAAGCCCTTGCCACACTTGCTGTTTTTACCTCAATAGCGACACCGCTGGTTGCTCATGCAAACTTTTTTTCTGACAGCCCAAGCGGCCATGAACTCGTTCAAGATGTTGAAACGGGCGATACGCGTATTGAGTTTGAAGAAGATCAGGACGAGGTCTATGAAGCGGTTCAGCAAGGTCTTATTAAACCTTTTTCTGAGCTGTTTGCGACAGTTGAAAACGACCTTAACGGTCGAGTCATCAAGGTCGAACTTGAAGAAGACGATGATGAGTGGATCTACGAGCTAAAACTTTTACATGACCAGGACATCATTAAAGTCGAATACAACGCGGCAACACTGGAGATGATGGAGATCAAAGGCCATAATCTACAACGAGTTATCAAGAAATAACGTCACCAATAAAAAGAGAAAAATAATGAAAATTCTTGTTGTTGAAGATGACCCTAGGTTGGGCGAACAAATTCTAGAAACTCTTGAAAGTGCCGGCTGGGTGCCTGAACTGGCTCAAGACGGTATTGATGCCCTCTATCGTGCGACTTCTGAAGAGTGGGATGCCATCGTTCTCGATTTGGGTCTGCCAAAGATCGACGGTCTTACGGTACTAAAAGGCATTCGAGATGAAGGCATCAATACACCTGTCGTCATCCTCAGCGCACGCGACACCCTAACACAGCGTGTCGAAGGGCTTAACGCTGGTGCTGATGATTATCTAACCAAACCATTTGAAATGATTGAGCTCATTGCCCGTATTCGCGCACAGTTGCGCCGCGCATCCGGTAATGCTTCACCCCTTATGCAGATTGGCGATCTTAGTTTAGACACACGTACATCTAAAGTGATGTGGCAAGGCAATGCAGTGAGTCTTACCGCCCTTGAATACAAAGTTGTCGCTTACTTTATGCATAATGCCGACAAAGTCATCTCGCGCACAGAGCTTGTCGAGCATATCTACAAGCAAGACTTTGACCGCGACTCCAACACCATAGAGGTGTTTATCGGACGCATCCGTAAAAAGATTGCCCCAAACGTTATCAAGACCGTTCGAGGCCTTGGGTATCAGTTGAATGCCTAACCTTTCCAAAGAAAAACTACGCCAAGGCGTCAAAAAGCTCAGCCTCAAGACTCGCCTACTCCTTGCTGCAACCCTCTGGTTATCAGCGATGACCATAGCGGCGGGTGTATCCATACCGGGACTAGTGCGAGATTACTTAATCAGTGATCTCGAGATCCAACTTGGTCACGCGATGGATGAAATCGCTGCTAACTTAGAAGTTGATGACCAAGGTCAACTGGTGCTGGCGACTCGCTTATCCGATCCTCGCTTCAATCAGCCATACAGTGGACTTTACTGGCAAATCAACACAAAGAGCGACTCATTGCGGTCGCGCTCATTGTGGGATAAAACACTCCAAACTAAAGGTAAAGACAAACGCCCCCACTACTTTGGTGCAAACAATGAAAAGCTCATCGCTATCAAACGAACTTTATTCTTACCTGATGTAAGTGACGGCGTCACTATTGTTATTGGACAAGATGAAGACCCAATAGATGATACCCTTGAATCTCTAACTGGCGAGCTATGGCTCATTCTCGGCGTCATGGTACTAGGCATACTCGCACTTATCGTGGGTCAGGTCAGCTGGTCTCTAAGACCACTAGGCAAAATGCAGCGGGAGTTAAAACGGTTACGAACCGCAGAGCAGCATTCATTAGACGAGCAGTATCCAAAAGAAATTGCACCTTTAGTAAAAGATCTTAATTCTCTATTATTCCATTACCAAGAGCTGTTGGAGCGAGCCAGACACCACGCCGGTAACCTATCTCATGCCCTAAAGACACCATTGTCTGTACTTAAAAACGAGCTTGAGAGCTTGTCAGAGGAAGACCGCGCCAAGCTACAACCGCAAATCACACAGATCCAAGCTCAGATTGATTACCACTTGGGACGCGCACGCATGGCGGGTGCAATGAACATCCTTGCGGTAAAATCGTCACCTAGCGAGCGTGTCGACGCCATTTCTCTCGCGTTTGACAAAGTCTACGCTGAGCGTGAAATCGCGCTGATTAGCGAGCTTGATACCGATCTTGAGGTAGCCGTAGAAAAAGCCGACCTAGACGAAATGCTCGGTAACCTACTCGAAAACGCATACAAATGGAGTGACAGTTTAATCCAAGTTCACTCTAACGATATTGATGATTCTGAGGTAGAACTCATTATCGAAGATGACGGACCGGGCATTCCATTAGAGCAATGCCGTGAGGTAACCAAGCGCGGTGTTCGCCTTGATGAAAGCACCCCAGGTACAGGTCTTGGTCTCAATATCGTCTCTGAAATGGCGCACAGCTATCGTGGCCAACTGGAGCTAGGCGAGAGCAAAATGGGCGGATTGCGTGCAGTTCTTAAGCTAAAGCGAGCAAAGGGCGAAAAATAGTAGAGTTATAAGCAATTTGCTATTGCCGAGCCCCACTATGAATGTTAGTATCCGCGCTCGTTTTGAGAGTATCTTTACGATCACTCAAAGCGATTAAAGTTTTGACTAGGTCGCTATGTCAAAACGTATTTGTTAATTTTACTATTTTGAGAGTAAAAACTATGAAATTCGAAGCAGTAGTACGTACTGAACTAGGTAAGGGTGCGAGCCGCCGCCTACGTCACGCTGGTCAATTCCCAGCAATCGTTTACGGTGGTGAAGCAGCACCTGTATCAGTTGCTCTAAACCACGATGACATCGTAAACCAAATGGACAAGCCAGAATTCTACGAAGGCATCACTCTAGTGGTTGCTGGCGAAGAAATTAAGGTTAAGCCACAAGACGTTCAACGTCACGCGTTCAAGCCAAAAGTTGAGCACATGGACTTCATCCGCATCTAATTCCCCTACCAAGGAATTAATCGGATTTAATCCAAACCTTATGCATAGAAAGATTCTCGGCCTTACCAACCAAGAATTTTAAAAAATTCGAAACCCCGATGCTACCAACATCGGGGTTTCACCGTTTTAGAAAAGAGAAAAACTCCCTTAATTCCTTATCAATGCGCACGTTTTTCCCTGACACTTCTTTGTTGTGCCATTGTGATGAGCACCCTACTCGATTTGATTAAGACTCTTTCACTTCAAATGCCTACCGCCATCAAGATGCAGCGTTCTTCCCGTCATATAGTGGCTTGCCAGAACAAACTTAATCCCATCTATCACTTCCTCAAAACCGGCTTCTGCAGGGATCAGAGCTTTTCGCAGAGCTTTAGCTTTGTAATCTTCATCGTCATGTTCATTGAACTTGAGCATGGCCGGAGAAATAGTATTAACTTTGACCTTGGGTGCCAGCATTGCGGAGAACGATAGCGTCAAGTTGTTGAGTGCTGATTTACTGGCGGCGTAAGCGATGTGTTTTTTACTGCCTTTTTCTGCAACATAATCACTGATGTGAATTATGTCTGACGTTGTATCGCCGGACATGAGGTGGTCTTTGAGTGTCAGATTCACCAAGTAAGGCACGGTTGCGTGCACGGTCATCATTTGGTGGATAATTCTTGCTGCTTTGTCACCGGGATTTTCCTTGCTTTCCGGCTTCCAATCGGAAGCATTGTGTATGATGGCTCGAAGTACTTTGTACTCTTGCCGTACATAGTCAAGAAAGGCCTCTAGGCTGTTTTCTTGATAGAAGTCTACCTGCTGAAGATCAGCACCATGGTCACGGAGGTGTTGCAGTTGCGGATAGTCAGTTCGGTAGGTGCCCACCACTCGGTATCCATCGGACAAAAGCTGCTGAGCAAGCGCAAAGCCCAGTCGCTTCCCCACACCGGTTACTAGAATCGTTTCACTCATCGCAAGAACTCCGCTCTGGTTTGGGGGTTGGTTTTGAAGGTGCCACCGAGAGCGGTTGTTGTCGTTTCAGAGTTGGCATCCATGACGCCTCTGGATTTGACGCAGTAGTGTGTCGCTTTGATAGTGACAGCGACATTCTCTGTTTCTACTAACGTCTGTATGGCGACTAGGATTTGCTGAGTGAGTCGCTCTTGGACTTGAGGGCGCTGTGCAAAGAATCGAACGATTCGGTTTATTTTAGACAACCCAAGTATTTTTGATTTAGGGATGTAAGCGACCTGCGCTAGCCCATCGATGGTAATGAAATGATGTTCGCACGTTGACGTTAAATCGATATCCGACACATTGACCATCTCGTCGACCGACATCTTGTTATCTATGACACTTATTTTTGGAAAGTTGTCGTAGTCCAGACCCGAGAAAATCTCGTGCACGTACATCTTCGCAATGCGATGCGGCGTTTCTGCAAGACTATCGTCGGTTAGGTCAAGTCCGAGGGTACTGACGACTTCCGTTAGGAGCCCTTTGATCCTGTTGTATTTTTGATCACTGCTCATTTCACTCGACGTCATTGGAGTTTCAAGTCCTTTCGCGATGAGGGCTTCTCTCACTCTATTTGCTTCGATACTAGGCATTAGAACTCTCCTCGGACAGTTTCATTATCTGCTTCATAACTCAAGGTAAGCGAGACGGAATCTGCAAAACGTAACGCATGGGGTTTGTCTATCGTTACCTTCGCGTATCGTACCCACGAGTGGTCGATACAGATCCCGAGTACGTCGCTGGTGAGTTTTTCTAGAAGTAAAAACTTCCCGGATTCCACATGCTGAATGATTTTCTTACAGATGTTCTTGTAATTGAGAGCGTTTTCCACGTCATCAGCAAGGCAAAGTTTGTTAGCTGGATAATGGATTTCTGCGTTTATAACGACGTCTTGCTGCTTCGTTCTCTCATCCTCATTAAAACCGATAAAGGTTCGTAGTCTGAGGTTCGTGATGGTAATGATCGCGTTGTTATTCATTGTAATTTCCACTCATCAGAAGATGATGTCGGTTACGTGCCGGCTTTAGGAAAAGATCAAACAGGGCGCCAGCAACAAGGTGGTCTGACGACTATCTGAGGAACTACATGACTAGAAGAGATTAAGCTCAAAAGGTATCACTCGTGTTTTCTGGCTCGACTGACCGAAGTTCTTCCAAATTTGCTGAAATGAGATAGATAGAGTGGGATGAAGTTCCTTCGCTGCAATATCAACCAAAGGGCGTAATACAAACGCGTACTCAGTGATCTCACCTCTTGGCAGCTCCACCCCATCAATAATGCCAACTTTTTTGTCATAAAGGAGGATATCGATGTCGAGCGTACGTGATACATACGCTTTCGTCTCTCGCTGGCGCCCGTTGTCTCGTTCAATTTGCCTTAGAAATCTTGCCAACTCAGCTACAGACTGGTCGCACTCAAACCCAACGACTAGATTGAGAAAATTACCTCCTTCGAAACCAACGGGCTCGCAGTCATAAAACCGGGATATAGACAGGTTTGAAAATCGATTGTTAAGTGCCCGAATGGACTCTGTGATGTGATGTTCGCGGTTGATATTACTCCCAATACTGACATAGACGGTCGCCATTGTGCTTCTCCTTTTTTGCCTTTGGTTACGACACTGGGAGCGAGGACGATCAACAACGCAACCCGCAACTTGCAACCAAAGTGACGTCATAAGCACTATCACCCGTTGTTGATTTGAAAGTACGTCGCGTTTACTTCAGATGATTCAGCAACAAAGCCATACACAACATCAGACAGATATTGAGTGAGCTGTTACCATTTAGAGGTGCCACGTATCTTTATAATCATCTGTTTTATATAGGTCTTTCCCAATTGAGACAAATTAATCACTCCTATAACTGCTCCAATTATTGGACAACCAACCCTTTGATTTAGCTATGCATTAAAACACCTACCACCAAGCCTAAAAACACTATATATGTGCGAAAATTAACAAGGGAACTCAAGTTCATATTAACTCTCATCTCTTAAACGAGAAATGAACACATTGAAACCAGAGAAGGAACACAAAATATGACTCATTCAAAAATGGAATGATAGGTTTCCATAATTATTATTTTCATCAATTAAAAACAGGCGTAGTGTTTCTAGCCAAGGAAATGTAGTAATAAATCTACATATTCTAGGTGATAAATACAGTGGGTAACATTTTCTCAATACTAGCCCAATGTATTTATCTTGTGTAAAAAGAGGATTACTGATGCATTCCAACATCTCCAGCAAGAGCATTATCCTTGCAGGCAACAGGATGCTATACAGCCAAATGGTTTTTGGTTCTATCACTCTTTTGTATCTAATTGTCTTCAAAAGTAAGTTGGATATTGAGTCTGCATTTATTGGAATAAGCATAGCAATTGCACCCTTATTTATGGGAACAAGAGTTGCATCTTATAAAGCGAAGCGTAAGCCCGAGTACAGTCTTAAAGATCTGTTGAAGTTGAGTCGTAATATAAAGGTGATCTACACGATAGTGATGTTCATTTTTACATTCCGATTTATGGCGGTGAATCAACACATGGTTCTCGCCGCCTACTGCATAACCGTTCTAGGCTTGTTTTTGAGTCCAATGTTCAAGGAGCAGCAGTAATCAAATAACAGAGGAATGCCTAATGGAGAACGTTCAATCTGCGCATGACTATATTGAACACCATTTAACGTTCTGGACAGTAGGAGATGGCTTTTGGGGCATTAACCTAGACTCAATGCTCATGGTTTGGATACTAGGAATCACCTTTATCCTAGGCTTTCGATACGCAGTATCCAAAGCAACCAGTGGAGTGCCTAGTCGACTGCAAATGCTAGTTGAGTTGGTTTTCGAGTTTGTTGACGGGTTAGTAAAAGAGATCTTTCAGGCGCAAGACAAATTAATTGGACCATTGGCGTTGACCATTTTTGTCTGGGTTTTCTTAATGAATGCTATCGATTTGTTGCCTATTGATTTTGTTCCAGCATTTACTCGTGTGATTGGATTAACTCACTTTAGAGATCTTCCATCTGCGGACGTAAATATCACTATGTCTATGGCGTTGGGTGTATTCATACTTGTGTTGGGTTATACATTCAAACATAAAGGTATTAAAGGGTTTATTAAGGAGCTCACTACACAGCCTTTTTCTAGTCCACTTTTGTATCCAGTGAACTTAGTACTTGAATTAGTCACTTTGATTTCCAAGCCTATTTCATTAGGGCTACGACTATTCGGTAACATGTACGCAGGTGAGATGATATTTATTCTTATCGCATTGATGCCATGGTGGATGCAGTGGGCACTAAGTGTTCCTTGGGCTCTATTCCATATTTTAATCGTTGGATTACAAGCGTTTATTTTTATGGTTCTCACCGTCGTATATATGGGTATGGCAGTGGAAGAGCACCACTAACTCTTTATTAAACATTTAATTTATTTAATCAATTTCAAACAATTATAGTCGGGAGTCGTTATGGATATTGTAAGTGCTGTTTTATATGTAGCAGGTGCACTTTTAATTGGTCTGGGTGCTGCAGGTGCGGCAGCTGGTATCGGTAACTTAGCAGGTAAATATTTAGAAGGGGTCGCTCGCCAACCGGATCTTACTCCAATGTTACGTACCCAGTTCTTCATTATGATGGGTCTAGTTGATGCGGTACCGATGATTGGTGTGGGTATTGGTCTCTATATCATCTTCGCAGTGGCTTAATTATATCTTTTTCATAAGTAAACATTGATGAGGATGTTATGAACCTAAACGCAACCATGCTAGGTCAAGCAATCTCCTTCGTTATCTTTGTTTGGCTGTGCATGAAATATGTCTGGCCACCTTTGGTAACACTGCTTGACGAGCGTAGAGATGAAATAGCGACAGGTATCAAGAATACCGAAGCTGCAGCAAAAGAACTTGAACTAGCAAAAGCAAACGGTGAATGCATCGTTGCAGAAGCGAGAGAAAAGGCACAAGCCATTATCGAACTGGGACAACAACGTCAAAACCAGTTAGTCGAGGAAGCAGCAGAGTTAGCTCAGAAACAAAAAGCCAAGATCATTGCTGAAGGTAAAGCCGAGGTTGAAAGCGAAAAGAGCAAAGTGCGCCAAGAGCTGAAATCAGAAATGGCTGATCTAGTTATCGAGAGTGCAAGCAAACTGATTCGCAAAAACCTTGATTCTAAGAGTAACCGTGAGCTTGTTGAGCACATGATTAGTGAAATGTAGAGGTAAATCAGATGAGTGACTTTGCCTCAATCGCAGGACCGTATGCCAAGGCTGCTTTCGACTTTGCTTTAGAAGAAGCACTGCTCGATGAGTGGGGGCAAACATTCGGCTTGTTAAAAATGGTGGTATCGCAGCCCGCAGTCATCGAGGTGATTGAAGACCTTGAAGAGGAAAGCTCAGAGCAGGTTTTACTCGACATGATTCTTTCGACATGTGACGAGTGGCTGAGCCAATACGTGAAGAATTTTCTACGTGTTATGGCAGAAAACAAGCGTCTCAAATTGCTCACGACGACGGTAGATCTGTTCTTTGAAATGAAAGCCGAGCATGAAAAAACGATGGATGTCGTTGTGTGCACAGCAGAATATCTAGAGCAAGACCAAATTACAGACATGAAGAATGCGCTTGAAGCCAAATTTGGAAAGTCGGTAACCATAGAGCAAAAAATTGATCCTTCCCTTGTGGGTGGGGTGATGATTAAAGCTGGTGAGCAGGTGTTAGATGGAAGTATTTACTCTTCTCTTCACCGACTTGCTGTCAACCTACACGCTTAGTAGGGGAAAGAAATGCAATTAAATTCAAACGAAATTAGTGAGCTGATCAGAGAGCGTATCGCCAACTTCGATATGGCGAGCGAAGCAAGAAATGAAGGTACTATCATTTCGGTCAGCGACGGTATTATCACAATTCACGGCCTTGCTGACGCAATGCAAGGTGAGATGATCGAGTTGCCAGATAACCGTTTTGCCCTTGCTCTCAACCTAGAGCGCCACTCTGTAGGCGCAGTAGTCATGGGTCCCTACGCCGACCTTTGTGAAGGCATGAAGGTTCGTGGTACGGGTCGTATCCTTGAAGTGCCGGTAGGCCCATCGTTATTAGGCCGCGTGGTGAATACACTAGGTCAACCTATCGATGGTAAAGGTGAAATCAAAGCTGAACGTTTTGACCCTGTAGAAGTCATCGCGCCTGGTGTAATTGATCGTAAATCGGTCGATGAGCCCATCCAAACAGGTTACAAAGCGGTAGATGCGATGGTGCCAATCGGCCGAGGGCAGCGTGAGCTGATTATCGGTGACCGCCAAACAGGTAAAACGGCCATGGCAATCGATGCCATCATCAATCAGCGTGACACGGGTGTGAAATGTATCTATGTCGCCATTGGTCAAAAAGCCTCAACCATTGCCAATGTAGTTCGCAAACTCGAAGAGCACAATGCCCTGGCAAATACGATTGTCGTCGTGGCGTCTGCATCTGAGTCGGCAGCGCTTCAGTACCTTGCGCCCTACTCTGGTTGCACCATGGGTGAATACTTCCGTGATCGGGGTGAAGATGCGTTGATCATCTACGATGACCTATCTAAACAGGCTGTTGCCTATCGTCAAATCTCTCTGCTTCTCAAGCGCCCACCGGGTCGCGAAGCATTTCCAGGGGACGTGTTCTACCTCCACTCTCGTTTGTTGGAGCGCGCCGCTCGAGTGAACGAGCACTATGTCGAGCAGTTTACGAATGGTGAAGTCAAAGGGCGTTCTGGTTCATTGACAGCGTTACCCATCATTGAAACACAGGCGGGTGACGTATCAGCGTTTGTTCCGACTAACGTAATCTCGATCACCGACGGTCAGATCTTCTTGCAAACCCAGCTGTTCAACTCTGGTTTAAGGCCCGCAGTTGACCCCGGTATTTCCGTATCTCGTGTGGGTGGTGCTGCGCAGACCAAGATCATCAAAAAGCTATCTGGCGGCATTCGAACTGCCCTAGCCCAGTACCGTGAATTAGCTGCTTTTGCTCAGTTCTCCTCAGATCTTGATGAGACCACACGAAAGCAGCTTGACCACGGTGAAAAAGTGACTGAACTGATGAAACAAAAGCAGTACGCACCGATGTCCGTTGCCGATCAAGCACTGGTTATTTTCGCTGCTGAACAAGGTTTCTTAGAAAACGTCGCTCTCAACCAAGTCGCCGATTTTGAAGCAGGTCTCATAACCCATGCAAATCAGACCGCACCGGAGCTCGTGAGCACCATCAATCAAAGTGGCGATTACAACAGCGATATTGAAGCCAAGCTTCGCGCGTTGCTAGAAGAGTTTTCCGCGCTGCACGTGTAACCATCAACCCAGTAGGAGTCAGTAATGGCAAATACCAAAGAGATACGCACCAAGATTGCGAGTATTCAAAGTACTCAAAAAATCACCAGTGCTATGGAGATGGTGGCAGCGAGCAAAATGCGTAAGGTGCAAGACAACATGGAAGCGTCGCGCCCTTATGCAGAAAACATGAGAAAGGTAATCAGCCACGTATCGTCGGGTACGTTGGAGTACAGCCACCCTTACCTTCAAGAGAGAGACGTAAAGTGCGTTGCTTACATCATCATCTCTTCAGACAGAGGGCTTTGTGGTGGTCTTAACACCAACTTGTTCCGAAAAGTGCTTGCTGAAATGCAAGTCTGGCAACAACAAGGTGTTGAGGTTGATACCACATTAATCGGCTCAAAAGCGATCAACTTTTTCCAGGCTTCCGGCCGTGTTGTCGCGCAAACATCAGCACTGGGAGACCACCCAAAACTGGAAGATTTGCTCGGCACAGTGCACGCCATGATGGAGCATTATACCGAAGGTCAAATCGACCGACTGTTTTTGGTCTATAGCCAGTTTGTGAACACGATGACGCAACAGCCAACCGTCACTCAATTGCTGCCATTCCCTAAGCAAGAGCAGGCAGAGCAAGAGAGTCGTTGGGACTACATCTACGAGCAAGCGCCGAGAGATATCTTGGACCATCTCATGCTTCGCTATGTTGAGTCTCTTGTATATCAAGGTGTGGTAGAAAGCATTGCGTGTGAGCAGGCAGCTCGAATGATAGCAATGCGAGCAGCGACAGATAATGCCGGCCAGCTAATTGAAGATTTGCAACTCGTGTTCAACAAGGCACGCCAAGCTGCCATCACTCAAGAGCTAAGTGAAATAACCGCTGGCGCACAAGCGGTGTAATGAAATTCAGAGGTAAAATTATGAGTATTGGCAAAATTGTCAAAGTCATCGGTGCCGTGGTCGACGTAGAGTTCGAGCAAAACAGCGGCCCACGAGTATACGACGCTCTAAAGGTCGTCGGTGACGAAAGTAGTTCACTGGTACTAGAGGTTCAGCAGCAGCTCGGAGGCGGCGTGGTTCGCTGCATCGCCATGGGTTCTTCCGATGGTCTGAAGCGTGGTTTACAAGTTGAAACTACCGGGAGCCCTATCACCGTTCCAGTTGGCGAGGAAACACTCGGTCGAATCATGAATGTACTTGGCCAACCTATCGATGAGTGCGGCCCAATTGGTGAACAAACCTCCTACGAGATCCACCGCCCTGCTCCCAGCTACGAAGACCAAGCAAACAGCACAGAACTGCTTGAAACTGGTGTAAAGGTCATTGACCTTATTTGTCCATTTGCCAAAGGCGGCAAAATCGGTCTATTCGGTGGTGCAGGCGTGGGTAAGACCGTCAATATGATGGAGCTTATCAACAACATCGCGAAGGCGCACTCCGGTCTTTCCGTATTTACTGGTGTGGGTGAACGTACTCGTGAAGGTAATGACTTCTATTACGAGATGAAAGATGCAGGTGTACTCGACAAAGTGGCCATGGTTTACGGCCAGATGAACGAGCCACCGGGCAACCGTCTTCGTGTCGCACTGACAGGTTTAACCATGGCGGAACGTTTCCGTGATGAAGGTCGTGACGTACTGCTATTCGTCGACAACATCTATCGTTATACCCTCGCGGGTACGGAAGTGTCGGCACTGCTTGGTCGTATGCCATCGGCGGTAGGCTACCAGCCAACGCTTGCCGAAGAGATGGGTGTACTCCAAGAGCGTATCACATCCACCAAAAATGGCTCGATCACCTCTATCCAAGCGGTCTACGTACCGGCAGATGACTTGACTGACCCATCGCCAGCCACCACATTCGCGCACTTGGACGCAACGGTTGTTTTGTCTCGTAACATCGCAGCTTTGGGTCTCTACCCAGCGATTGACCCACTTGATTCAACGTCACGCCAACTTGATCCACAAATTGTTGGCCAAGAGCATTATGACGTAGCTCAGTCTGTTCAAAAGACACTGCAACGCTACAAGGAGCTTAAGGACATCATTGCTATCTTGGGTATGGATGAGTTGTCAGAAGAAGACAAACGACTGGTTTCTCGAGCTCGCAAAGTGGAGCGCTTCTTGACTCAGCCTTACCATGTTGCCGAAGTCTTTACCGGTCAACCCGGTGTTTTTGTGCCATTGAAAGACACCATTGCGGGTTTCCAAGGCCTACTGAACGGTCAGTATGACGATATCCCAGAGCAAGCATTTATGTACTGTGGCTCTATCGAAGAAGTGCTTGAAAAAGCGAAAACACTGTAAGGAGCAACGTGATGGCAATAGGTGTTTCAAAAACAACCTTTCAGCTCAACGTAGTGAGTGCGGAAGGAACACTGTATTCAGGTCCTGCTCATGCAATCGCCGTTGCCGGAGCGGATGGTGAGCTAGGGATACGTCCCGGCCACTCTCCTCTCATCAGCAAAATCAAGCCGGGAGTGGCTCGTATCCTCCGAGACCTAAAGCAGCCTGAAGAGATCTTGTATGTCTCCGGTGGTCTCGTTGAAGTTCAGCCTGATGTGGTGACGGTTTTGGCCGATACGGCTTTGCATGGCAAGGACATTGACAAAGCCAGAGCAGAAGCAGCAAGACGTGCAGCAGAAGAGAACATCAATAAGTTTAGCGACGACGTCAATTTTGCTCAGGCGCAACTTGAATTAGCCAAAGCTCTGGCTCAGCTCCGTGCAGTCGAACTCACGACTTCACGACCTCGATACTAAATTTTGGAGAAACAATATGCGCTTAGTAGTTGAATTTACACAGCACGGTCGCTATCTCGACAAACCATGGGAAGGCGAGATCAGAGCAGAAAAAGGCGTGCATAAAGCTATCTCACCTTCGTTGGCCATGCATCTTATTAATCACGGCCGTGCGATTGCAGTATTTGAGGAGGATGGCAGCCCGCGTACCGTTTACGATAGCGATGATTACAGCATCCAAATGAAAAGTAAGCAGTAAGCCTCCAATATTACCTGCTACTTGAGGTGCAACCAGCAGTTATCCGCTTGTCCATATTCACCAATGGTACTTTGCGGAACAATAATGAGAACTGGCAACACCTGCCTCAGAGACAGCAAACGTTGAACTCAGCACTCGACAATTGGCGCCCTGAGAGATGTTAACTAGAAACGAGCCAAGTAACCTCAGGATACTTGTTTAACAAGTTCTGTACTCAGAACCTTGAGGTCACTTGGAGTCAAGTGGCTCCATCACCACTCTCTAATTGACATCAACCTATTGCCGCCACTTTTAGATAGTTGGAAGTGGCGTTTTTTTATCTAAATTGCACCTCTGCCTCCCAGGCTCTGTACCTGCTATATAAACATCCTCATTGCTGGGTTACGTACTTTTTGCTTCAGTCTCGCACTTTATCTAAATCTGATTAACCGCTGGCTGTCTATTTTTCTCACATTCTAGATTGTTATCTGATGCGATTTGCAAAAATGGATTCTAGCTTTTGAGCACTATACAACAGCCGTTCATCTGCACTATTAACCATCGTCAGCATTATCCCAATAGGGAACGTCTCACCCCAAAAAGGTAATGAAATACTGCAACCATCCAGCACATTGGCGAGTGTGGTGTTTCGAAGACACAATAGATTATTTCGGTCATAGTCTGCGTCTTGCAGTAGATCCTCAAACTTTGGTGCTTTACATGCGACGGTCGGCATCAAAACAACCTTGTTCGCAAAATGAGTGGAAAACGTATCAATAAGGGCACGACGCGCGTTTTTGGTTTCTTCAAACTCAACATCGTCGATTTCAACACCTCGACGTATTCTGGAGCGTACTCTTGGATCTAAATCGGGACTGTCGGTATCGAAATGTGACTGATAAAAATGCCTACTTTCAACCGCGGAGAAATGCCAAACAGGTAGTTTTTTGTAGTCTTCGAACAGCGGATGACTTGTTTCTCTAACCATAAAGCCCGCCGCTTCGATAATGGAGGCAACTTGATCAAATAGTTCAGCGACTTCTGGGTCGATTTCATCAAAACCAAAGTTCTTTGGAATCACAAACTCTAGCTCTGTTGAAGTCTTATCAGTAGCGACCGTCGACGTGGAATTAGAAATCACCTCCCATACTAGACGGCAATCCGAAACACTTTTCCCAATGAGTCCAACGCTATCGAGCTGTTGAGATAGTGGCCAGCATCCTTGACTTGATACTGACTGCTGCGATGGTTTAAAGCCTGCCACCCCACAAAATGCTGCGGGAATGCGTAGAGAACCGCCAGTGTCAGTGCCTAGGGCGATGTCAGCCTCTCCTGTCGCCACAGATACTGCACCTCCACTGGTTGACCCTCCAGGTATTGCTCCCTCTAGAATAGGGTTCTCTGGCGTACCATAATGTGGGTTCAGACCTAGCCCTGAATAGGCTAGCTCTGTCATATTAGTATGACCGACCAAATATGCGCCGGCATGTTTTAACAGCTGGACGGCTTTCGCGTCCTCTTGCGCTATGTTGTCGGCAAGCAACGTAGTTCCGCAGCACGTAGGATAGCCCTTAACATCAAAGTTGGCTTTTACTGACACTCTGAAGTGGCTTAATATACCATCTGATGAATCTTGAGGTTCGAAACGTCTTAAAAATACCTTACTTGAATCGGCGAAGTTCTGTCGGTCATGTTTCATATTTCCCCCTATGAAATCACGTCGAGTTCGCTTGTGACGTACTCAGCACTTAGTGACCTCTGCAGCACTGGATCGAACGCTTCCATTCTAAACTTAGCTGTCCTTCTCACACCGCCGATCGCGGCGAATGTCCCACATAGCATCGCACTGTTAGCTGGGAGCTCAACCAGCTCAATGAGTTCTCTAATTGGTCTTATTTGAGCCAATGTACCTTGTTGATATCGAACCCAGCCATCTCCCTCGTCTAACCAAGACGTAAGCTGTATCTGCTCAAGGTGATCCACAATGTCACTCAACGGCCACAACTCATTGCAGACCGGCTTTGGACAAACTTGCTTGGAGTGTGCTACCGAAAACGCTTCTAAGTCTCTATCAGTATGATCAGAGGCAATACCAAACCAAAACTCACCGTCTGCGTGCACAATTATTGGCTCAATTTCACCCGACGTACCCTCGCTTAATACCTGAATCTGCTTTTGTTGTGTCAGCATTTGCTGACTTACTTTGTAGAACAGTGGCACTGTAGAAGGCGGCGCGACTCCTAGCTCAGCAAGTTCATCAATATGTTCCTGTACCGCCTCTTGATTTCGGCCAGTCCACCCCGCCACGATCAGTGTATCGACATTGAACTCTTTACTTGTGCCATTAATAATAAACTTCATTAGATACCTCAAAAGTTGGTTGGGAGATAAAGCGCGATGGATGGGAACAGAATTAATAGAACGACCATTAAGATCATGATCATGACGTAAGGTAAGCTGCCAAGAATCACATCTTGCATCTTGCCTTTCACTCTCGACGAGTTAACGACGTAGAGATTCAATCCTACTGGTGGCGTAATGAGCGCCATTTCAACCAGAACAATCATTAGGATACCAAACCAAATCTTGTCGTAGCCGAGTTGAACAATGATCGGTACGACGATCGGGATAGTCACTACCATCAAAGAGAGCGTCTCAATAAAGAAGCCGAGCAATACATACATAGCGATAATGATCAGCAAAGTCGTAATAGGATTTAGACCTACCGATTCAATGGCGCTTTGTAGCACTCGACCAATCCCCGCAGCCGTCATTGCGAAGTTGAGGACATAAGCACCTAGTACCACCAGCATGATCATTGAGGTAATTCGAATCGTGCCTTTAAGTGAGTCGAGAAGCATCTCGGTCGAAAATGATCGATTCACGGTAGCGATGATCATAGCAAACACTGCACCGACGGCCGCCGCTTCGGTCGGGGTCGCCCAGCCTGCGTAAATCGAACCAACGATACTGACTAAGAGAACCATGATTGGTATCAGATCGCTTAGCGCCTCAATCTTCTCTTTCCATGAGTAAAACTGTCTCGGACCGCCTAAGCTTGGTTTGACGCTGCACATGATAATAGTGGCTAGCATAAACAGAATCGCCATACCCAAACCTGGTACTATTCCGGCAAGGAATAGCTGAGGTATTGAGCTTTCGGTTAAGAAACCGTAGACAATCAGGTTGATCGAGGGTGGGATGAGAATGCCAAGCGTACCGCCAGCCGCAATTGAGCCAGTGAATAACTTCTGGTCATAGCCAAGTTTTTCAGCGTGAGGCGTCGCGACGCGAGCAACGGTTGCTGCAGTCGCGACAGAAGACCCGGATGTGGCAGAGAACATCGTTGAGGTCGCGATGTTTGCATGAATGAGACCACCTGGAAGCCACGCAACCCACTTATTGAGAGACATGTATGTTTTCGAAGCTACACCGCTACGCAACAAAATCTCACCGATGAGCACGAAAAGCGGGATTGCAATCAAGGTGGAGTGATTAGACGAAGACCAAAGTACCTGCCCTAGCCCTCTCATCAATGGAAAGAAACTAAAAAACTGGTCAATGCCAAACGCTAATAGAAATAGAGCAATACCTACTGGGATAGATAAGGTGAGCAGCCCCAGCAAACCGCCTGCCGTAAATGCAATCATGCTTCTGCCCTCACACCAATAATAGAGTCCACTTCTTCAGGTCGTTTTTTGAAGAACAGATACACACCTACGATTAACAGCCCCGTAGAAGAAATCGCGAACCATATCCAGCCAGCAAACCAAATAGACTGCGGGATAATAAGTGGCGTCTCTAACGCGGTGTTCGCAAGAGCACCTGACTTGATACTCTTCTCTAAGACGGTGATGGCTTTTGTTGCGACGTATATCGCAACAAAAGAGACGGAGGCAATTGAGATAAGGTCGAGTAATGAACGGACACGCTCCGACGTTTTTACTCTTAAGATGTCGATGCGAACATGAGCATGATTGAGCAACCCGTAGCTAATTCCCCAACTCGTAATCGATGCCATAATATAGCCCGATATTTCTTCTGAAATTGAAAAGGGAACAGAGAGCGCACGAGAAACTATCTCGGCACAGATGAGCAAAATCCCTCCAAGCAAAGCAATGCCCGCGACTACAGCAACCCAATCATTTATGCGCTTCAAAATAGTGACAATCATGTTCATAAGCAATTATCCCTTATCAGCAGATAGACCCACTACCTTGCCGATAGAGTCATTCCATACTTGTGTCCAATCAGCACCAGCTCGCTTCGACCAGTCCGGAAGAACTGTATTTTCAACTACTTGTCTCGCTTTAGCCTTATCTTCTTCACTTGGTTCCACTAACGTTAGGTTACGAGTCTCGCCTTTGCTACAAGGTCCATTACCCGTCAAACAAGCCACGTTTTCTTCGATGGTTGCCTGTGCTTCTTCCCAAACAGGTTGTTCAAACTTACGATTTAGAACATCCACTAAGAAGGTTTGCTGCTCTGCGCTTAGCGAGTTCCATTTATCTAGGTTCATTGCGGTCACAACAGGATCCCATCCGCCAATTGGCAAGGTGTAAAGGTGTGTACTCACCTCCCACCAACCTGCGCTGTAACCCGAGCCTGCTCCAGTCACTGCACAATCAATCAGACCTTTTTGCAGTGCTCCAGGAACTTCACCAAAGCTCACGTTGACACTTTGCGCTCCTAACGCTTCAAGGAACTTCGCTGTCATGCGTCCTGATGCGCGGATTTTTTTGCCTGAAAGATCATCTAATGACGCCACTTCAGTTTTACAGAATACGACTTGCGGAGGGTAAGGCGCGATAGCTAGAACCTTTGAGTTGAAGGTTTGCTCATAGATGCTGTCTACCATAGGTCGCCCTGCATCAACGACTTGCTTAAATTCATCGACGCTGGTGGCAATCAGAGGAACATCAAGAGACTCTAAAGCAGGTGAATCAGAAACTGCATAATCCGCAACCGTCATGCCGACATTGAACACACCATCACCAAGCATGCGATAGACATCACCACTTCCAATACCCATCTGGTCGTGTGTGGTCATTTGAACCTGGAACTCATTGTTGCTTGCTTCAGGGAGGATTTGGGTCCAGAAAGGCGTTTCAAATTGCTTATTGAGCGGCAGGCTACTCCAACTGCCAACGACAGAGAGTGTATCACTAGCGTGCAGCGAACCAGACGCAAGGATAGAAGTGACCGCTAGGGTGAGAAGTTTCTTAGAACGTAGTTTTGACATAAGTAGATTCCTTTCTTCTGACCGGCCCTGAACTCAACCGGCGAGTACATTACAGTTCGTTTTCATTTTTATCATCTTTGCAACAACCGATAGAGTCCAATTATAAATTTCTTACTATTCCCATAAATTTCTTTTATCACGAGCAGCTCCGTTGCATTTATGTAGATGATATAAAGGAAGAATTATTTCATAGGCAATTATTTAATTGGTCAATATAAGGTCATATAAGTAAAGGGATAGTTACAAGTTTGATAGCGAAGTCACAACTCAAATGTCATACCGCAAGAAGCCGTTCAAGGGGATATATTTTAGTTAGCTAGCGTTCACTATGACATGAGTAATAGCTGCCTCTATGAGGCAGCAAAATTAGGAATAAATACAAGAAAGTGGGGCTTAGATTGAGTGGTGAAAGAAGCGTTGCTCGATCACGCGCTCAGACTCGGCTTGAAAGATGTCTTTCTCCACGAATTGAACTTGAGTACCAGGTGTGCACTGCGCGAGAAGATTGAGACTCTTGTTTGTGAGGCATCCAATTTTGGGGTAGCCACCTATAGTTTGCCTATCTTTAAGAAGCACAATGGGCTGTCCGTCAGCAGGGATTTGTACTGCACCCAAGGCTATCCCTTCAGATATCAACGAACTCTTGTCGAACTCAACCGCGTTTCCCGATAGCCTGCAGCCCATACGATCAATTTGAGGTGTTATCGTATAAGTAGAATCAAAGAAGCGCTGCCTTTGCGTTCGACTAAACTCTTGGTATTGATAACTTGGGATAACCTCAAGAACCACCGCCTCTTTATAGTCGGGAATGAACGGTGCCGGCACTCGTGTGACGAGCCTAGGTTTGCTGTTAAGGCAGTTGATACGATCGCCTGCATCGAGTTTTTTTCCCTTGCCACAAAGGCCTCCAAGTTGGTCCCTCATAACAGTGGCACAACTATCGAGCGTCTTTGTCGTTCTGAACCCGCCAACGACAGCAATATAAGCTCTTAGACCCTTCTTTGCAGCCGTAAATCGTAATCGGTCCCCGGCATTAACGTTATGCGCTCGCCATATTTCTATAGGTATGTCGTTTATACAAGCTCCCAAATCAGCACCAGTTATGGCGACCGTTGTGTTCACTTCAAACTCACAACTAAAATGACCGAGAGTCACTTCGATCTGCGCGGCATCCTGAGTATTGCCAAGTAAGCGATTTGCCCAGAGAAACGCATGCTCATCCATAGGTCCACCAGTTGTCACCCCAATTGACTGATGTCCAAAGCGACCCAAGTCTTGCACTAAACTTAACGGTCCACCCGAAATAACCTTGATAGTCACGCGCACCTCCGCTCTTGCTGGGCTTCTTGATCCTCGAGATCGCCTCCCATTTCTAAAAACTGCTCTCTAGTAATAGGTTTAAAAGATACTTGCGCCCCCATTTCAAACATCGTCAGATTTTCTCTTTCAAAATCAATCAAATCGATAGGCGTCCGACCGATAATCTGCCACCCCCCAGGAGATTGCTTGGGATAGATGGCAGTTTGCCGATCTGCGATTGCCAAACTCCCTTTTGGCACCTTTAATCTAGGGGTCTGTTTGCGCGGTATCTCAAGCCTTGGATCGGTGTTACCAAGATAGGCAAACCCCGGAGCAAATCCGATGGCATAGACCTGATAGCTAGTGGTTGAATGAATTTGAACCACCTCTTCAATACTTAACCCCGTATGCTCACAAATGTCATGAAGATCCAAACCGACCTCCTCACCATAATAAACTGGGAGTTCTATGGTCTTCACTGAGCTCGACTCTGTTTCACCTTCACAAGTTGAGATTGAGCTTTGAAGCAATTGAAGCGCCTCCCTAAGTCCCATCCCTTTAAGGTCAAAACTGACTAGTACCGAGGTGTATGAGGGCACGATATCGACCAAGTTTTGTCCCAAAGATTGCTTGATTTGAGGGATAACACTCGCAACGCGTCGCGCGACATCAGGCGTCACTTCGTCTGCAAGGTAAATAATAACCGTATTCTCGTTGACCGGATTTATCGTCATACACACTCCAGTTGACTGCGAATGACCGTCGCTATTTGACGTGCCAACGCTCCGTCACCGTGAATACAAAGCGTATCCGCTACAACGGGTAAGGTTTTTCCAGAGATAGAAGTCACTGACTGATTTTCTATTAATTGTATGGCTTGGGATTTGATGGTCTCAATCGAGGTGTGTGATGATCCCTGCAAGGTACGAGGAGTTAAACGTCCATCATCCGCATAGACGCGGTCAACAAAGGCTTCAAAAAACAACTCGACACCATAGTCGGATGCGAGTTCCAGATAGTGGTCACGTTCCGGAACAGCCATAACCACTAGGGGTAACTGAGGGTTAAACCTGCTCAGCGCCTTTAACAAAGAACACATCACAGCGTCATCTTTCATCATGGTATTGTAGAGCGCACCATGCGGTTTCACGTACTGAATTCGAGTCGCTTCGCTTCGACACAAGCCTTCAAGGGCTCCTAGCTGATAAACAAAGAAACTCTCAAGTTCCGCTGTCGTCATCTGCATTGTCCGACGTCCAAAGCCCTGAAGATCAGGATAGCCGGGGTGTGCCCCTATGGTGACACCATATTGATTTGCTAATTCGATGGTTTTCTTCATGACCATTGGATCAGAAGCATGCATGCCACATGCTATGTTAGCCATATCAAGATAAGGCATGACCGCCTCATCCTCGCCAAGTTTCCAAAGACCGAAGCTTTCACCCATATCGCAATTAAGTTTCATCGATAACCTCTCTCAAGCAATTACATAAACGACAACTCGTTGTTTAGACGATCCGTTATCAGCATCTTGCCTGGTGCATGAGTAATACAAATCGGCGGTTTACTGTGGCGAATGACATTTTGCGGAGTAACACCACACGCCCAAAACACAGGCACTTCATCATGCTTAATTTCTACTGCATCACCATAGCTTGGCGTTGTAACGTCTGATATACCAATCGCTAAAGGGTTACCGAAGTGGATAGGCGCACCATGTGCTTTCGGGAATCGCGTGGTCACTTGAACGGCTCGAATAGCGTCGCTAGGGGTAAAAGGTCTCATCGACACCACCATGTTGCCATGAAAACGACCGGCCGAATGACACGCCAACTGTGTGTCATACATCGACACATTGCACCCTTCCTCGATATTCCTAACCTTAAGCCCTGCTTGCATTAAGGCATCCTCAAATGAAAATGAGCAGCCCAGAACAAATACCACAAAGTCATCGCACCAAATCTCCGTCAGGTCGCAAACACTAGCCTCAAACTCACCGTTACGGAACACGTGGTACTCTGGAACATCGCGACTAATATCGATATCAATACCAATCTCTTGCAAAGATTTACTGCCAGGCTCTGTCATGCCAATTAAAGGGCATGCAACAGGGTTACGCTGACAAAAAAGAAGAAACTCATTGGCCCAGTCTTTTGGCAAAATCACTAAATTGGCTTGTAAATAAGACTGAGCTAGACCACTAGTCGATCCTTTGTAGTCATTATTTCGAATTTGCTGGCGAAGCTGCTCTACTGAAAGTTGCGATACCGACATGTAAATCACTCCCTTGAGTTATCGGACTATTAACAATAAGTAACACTACGGTATCTACGCATAATGTCTATTTGCGTTTTTTTGGGTATATTGATAAATATTATTTATCAGCAAAGCCTAACTCATCGTGTAGGCAAGGAAATGGAGTTTCTTAACAATGCTAAATCTGAAACAGCTTGAAACTTTTGTCTGGATCGCTAACCTAGGGAGCTTTCGACATGCGGCTGACCACCTATGCACAACACAGCCCGCTATCTCTACGCGAATATCAAACTTGGAAGAGTCGTTAGGAACACAACTGTTTAATCGCGATAAAGGTGCCGTCACGCTGACAGCGAAAGGTCGAGAATTGTTGCCGCTTGCAGAAAATATTCTAGCCAAAGCCGCACAGTTTTGTTACCGAGCCAACGCGGCAACCGCACTGTCCGGACTGTTAAGAATCGGAGTAGCGGAAACCATAGTACACACTTGGCTTCCCCAGCTATTGGCCGCAATCAATGACAAGTATCCCGATATTGAAGTAGAGCTAGTAGTCGACCTCACCGTTAACCTCAGTAAAGAGTTGCTAGCGCACAATATCGACATCGCCATCTTATTAGGTCCCGTACCAGAGCCATCGGTCATCAATCACATGGCCTGCGAATACCCACTGCATTGGGTTGCTAGCCCATCACTGGAATTAGAAGCAAAAAGCACGACGTCAAGCTTCGCAAATTGGCCGATCATCACCTATGCCCGCAATACTTTGCCCTATCACGAGGTTGCGAGACACTTTGCGGACAATAACCTACGTTCGGTTCAGTTCTATTCCGTAAGCTCGCTATCAACGGGCGTTAAGATGGTTGAAAATGGCGTGGGCGTTGGCAGTTTGCCAAGAGAGGTAATTGAGCCCCAACTTCAAACAGGAGCTCTGCAGATAATTGATGCCGAATGGTCCCCGTCTCCGCTAAAGTTTACTGTATCTTACCTACCTTCACCGGATAACATACTTGTGGAGGCCACTGTAGGATTAGTAAAGGAAATCATTGATGCTTAGCTATAGCAATTCAGACTAATTGTCCTTCAAATCCGATGGCTATTTATGTTGAAACCAACGGCGTAGACCCGCTTTGAACTGTGAGACCAAGGTAACGCCGAATTCTGTCCCCGCTCCCCAGTTAACAATCACCAAAGCTAAAGGCAGTGATTTAGGAATGGTAACAGATGGAATACTTTTACAATCAGGTAGTACAGCAACTGCTAGCAGTGAAAGGCGTAGGAGTCTTATTGTTTGAAGTACGCTTTCAACTAAGTTAAAGGCATTTTTTTACGGTGCATGGGTTGCCAGCAGCCATACAATTAGCAGGAATATCTTTTGTAACCACACTGCCAGCCCCTATGACAGAACCATCACCTATGCTCACACCGGGAAGAATAATACATCCGTAACCGACCCAAACATCATTGCCAATTTTAACGGGTTCAGCCTTTAGCTTATCAAGTTCATCCGGGTGCCCTCGATTTGTAAGGGCATGACCGCTACAGTCCATAACCACGGTGTTGGGACCAAAAATCACATTGTTTCCAATCGAAACTTTGCTGTATGCACATATAGAAGTCCCTTGGAGCACACACCCTTTCCCGATAACTATCTTTCCAAACGGCCCATCGTTGACTGAAACACTTGTCAACTTAGTGATACCAGAAGGAAAAGCCGGAAAACAAGATGACTCGATATAACAGCCTGAATCGATAGCAATCGTATCACTTACTATTGCTAGACTTTCAGAACCTTTGGAACCAACCCTAGTAAGCGTAACAGATGGACACCCGGAAAATGTTACCCAATGTTCCAGACCAAAGTATTTACCATATTGGTTCATTAGCTCAACTTCAGACAATTCAGAGTGACTATCGGGAGAGAGTATTCTCTCAGATTTATACATCTTCAGCCTCCTTTCTAAAGTTATTAGGAATTTCTTGAACTACACCACCATCTAATAGCAATACTCGATCAGCTGACGCAATGGTTTCCGGACGATGAGCTATCATCAAAATTGGTATATTGATTGCTTTAAACATCTGGCAGACATGCGATTCCGTGTAGATGTCTAAGCTACTTGTTGCCTCATCGAGCACAAGAAATTTAGGTTTTTTATACAGGGCTCGCGCAATGAGAATTCGTTGTTTTTGACCGCCAGAGAGACTAGAGCCCATCTCTCCTACCAACGTATGATAGCCCATATTTAAGCGTTCGATATCATCATGCACACCTGCGCTACGAGCACACTCCAAAAGCCACTCTTCATCTAACTCATTAGCAAAGAAAGTAATGTTTTCGATAATCGAGCCACTAAACAGCTGGTCCTCTTGCAACACTGCACCTACTTCAGCTCGAAGGGATTTAGAGGTCATTGGTTTATTACCAAAGTAAATAATGTTGCCCTTATTGACTGAATATATCCCCAACAAAAGCTTCGAAATCGTTGACTTGCCACAGCCAGATGGACCGACTAATGCAACAATTTCATTATTTCTCACACTGAAGCTTGCACCGTTAAGAATTGGTGGCTGATCTTTTCCATAAGAGAAATAAACATTGTCGAACTCGATCGCATTATCACACTCATTGAGCGTTACAGCAGGTAACCCTATGTTATCAGGTACGGTATGAGGTTCTTTTTCAGTCAAAACAATATCAGCTAAACGCTCGTTGTACACTGATAACATCTTAAATTCGAAGTACTTATCGATTAATGAGCTAATGCTGGCAGAGAATCGACCTTGATATGAAAGAAATGCCATGAGCATGCCGATTGTAAACAGTCCATCTAATACTAAATTTGCACCAAACCAGAGAACTGTCGCAGACACCAAACTTACAATCGTCACGTTCATTGTGTTGTAGACCATACTTAGTTTTTGCTCGTGTAGCTGTGCGTTTCTTCGATTAATACTAAGGTTTTTCCAACATGACTCGCGCAAAGGCAATGTACCATTAACTCGCAAGCTCAATACTCCTCGAACTGTTTCAATGAAATAGCTTTCCTCTTGTGTACTAGCTTCCCAAGTATTTTCTTCAGCACGTTTAAACGCACTAAACCATGCAAACCTAAGAGCGACGTAACCTAATGCTGCAGTAATTGCAATAATCGATAATTGAGGGCTATACACTAACATTACCGACAGTGTGCCAATTACTAACACTAAATCTAGTAGAGCTTGAATTGCACTTGTTGTTAGTGTTTGCTGAATGACATCCACTGCGGAGAACTTAGCACTAATACTCCCTATATCTCTCTTTTCAAACCAATCTACTGGCAATCGAAACAAATGATGGAAAACATTTGCAGCCCACTGCATATTAAAATTTACGGATAGTTTGATTGTCGCCCATTGCTGAGCAAGGCCAATTAGTGTTTGTGTCGCGGTTACCAGAAGTATGGCTCCAATGACCAGTACAAGAAGATTTTTGTCATAACCAACTAACACCTCATCAATCACAATTTGATTGAAAATAGGCAAAGTAAGCGCCAATATTTCTAATACGAACGCGAATACAAAGATCCGTCCCAACGCTCCTCTAAGGCCAATAGTTTTACCGATTAGAGTTGATAGCCGAACGACCTTACTTTCTACTTTTTCTTCAAACTCGTGAGTTGGTGTGAGCTCCAGGGCAATTCCGGTGAAATGTTTGTTGACCTCATCAAGATTCATTGTCAATGCACCATTGGCTGGGTCGTGAATTTCAATTTTCTTTCCACTCACTTTTTTTAGAACAACGAAGTGATTGAGATTCCAATGTAAAATGCAAGGGGTGGATAATTTTTCCAACTCATTCAAATCTAAGCGTACGGCACGTCCAGAAAGCTTAAGAAGGGCACCACACTCAATAAGTCGTGCGAATGACATACCATGTTGGGTAATTCCGCATTTTGATCTAAGTGATCGCAGATCCGTTCTATAACCGTGCCAATCGGCAACCATCGCGAGACAAGCAATACCACATTCCGCCTTTTCTGTTTGTCGGATTAAAGGAAGTGTCTTACACCACGCCCAATTTATCAGTCCTTCTGCATGCATGGTTACATTCGCCCTTTAATGGTATACAAAGGTTCCAACAGCCACTCATAAACCTTGCGCGTATCTAGTTCAATATCTGCGGTCAATGTCATTCCCGGAACAAACGTCTGTTCCTCTCCGTAAATCGTGATAGTGGGTTTATCTAATTTGACTCTTACTTGGTACAAGCCCACACCCCCATGAGTCCGTGAAAGCTGACTTTGAATTAATGGGCTATTTGGTAACATCTCAGCAGAGACGGCAGATTGTGATATGGATGTGATAACTCCTTGTTGAACACCAAATTTCTCATAGGGAAACGCATCAAACCGCAAGCGAACGAGTTGACCTGTTTCAATAAACCCTATACTGCGGCTCGGCGCGTACAACTCAATAACGACTGGCTCCTCACCGTCGGGGATCACAACAAGTAGTGGTTGACCTTCATGCACTGAGTGCCCTTCCTTAACAAAAATCGAAGCAACAACACCATTGATCGGTGATACAATCTGAGTATCTGTTTGATAAAAGAACTCTATTTTATTTTGAACGATTTGTTGGAGCTGGCGGTCTATTTCCTGAAGGCTAATGTCGAGATCTAGCTGGAGTCTCTGTTTTGTTTCTTCCAACTTAGCTCTTTCTCTTACCAAGCGTTGGAAACTGAGGCGCTGAGTTTGTACCTTAGATTCTAATGCGATTAGGTCAATCTTTTGCCTTTGATGCTCAATAGGGGAGATAAACTGCTTATTAACTAAAACTAACTGTTTATCGACCAAAGTTTGAGCAAGGTTTAACTCTTGTTCTGATAAGTCTACAACTACCTTCAGTATGCCTTCCTCTTCAGACAAGCGCGCCAAGTCATCTTCAATGGCCGCTAATTGATGTTCATATTTTTCTACTTCTTTATTTCGGCGTTCACTTAGTAAAGCAATTTGATTTTCAATGTTAATTACAAGACGTTTTTTTACACCTTGACCAAACTCGTCATATCGCTCAGTTTTAATCTCATATAAAGGCTCGCCTACGAGCACTTTTTGACCTTCGATAACGAATACGCTTTCCACATACCCTCCATCATTAGCTTGTATCTTTACGATACCGCCAGTAGGGCTGACCACACCATTAAGTGTGGCCCTGCGCGTATACTCCGCAAAAACAACAAAAAAAATAATCGCCATCAATACAAACACTGAAGCTGTTACGAACAAACGCTGATTTAGTGAAGCGTCAATCAAAATTGATCCTTGATTGCCTGAGCGTTGCGCCTCAAAATACTCAGGCCGATATAGGTTCTTGGCTCTAACTACCACGGGTAATCCTTTCCCCAATCAATGAGGTTAAAGCTGCGTCACTGCTATTTCTAACTGCCTATTTGAAATCAACTTTGTATTGATTTTTTTGGCCGACAAATCGACACCACACTGGCAAATCTTGGTCCTACACTTGGTTGGGTGAGTTGGAAGATCGATGTTCTCGTCATAAATAGAACCAATAGGACCATCTTGCATACACCAAGAACGATAAATATCACCACTAAATGTAACAACTAGAGTTTCAATACCAGCATAGCAATCCCAACCAACGAAGTTAGTTTGATCATTGGTGAGTAGTTCAAAAGTCGACAGGCTTTCTGTTGTACCGTCTGTATAATTTAATTCTAACTCGGCCATTGATGGTGGAAGGTTTTTGAGTTCTGGTCGACCTCGAAAGTCTTTCATTATTTGCTCTTGTTTAGGTGTGTATGGATACTTATCAGTTATACCACCATGACCAAAGCCTTCAAAAAGAGGTTGGAGGGCAATAGTACAATTGACTTGCCGCTTTAACCTGTTTGCGAAGTCTAGGCAGTCATCAAAACGTTCGGGAACCATCATGACGTTGACGTGAAAACGAGTGTTCTGAGCAGATTCAAGAACTTTTGAAACCTTGAAGAAATGAGATTCACATTTGGCTTCATCGATATGAAAACTGAGACTAACACCGTTTAAGTATTGAGCATATTTTTGCCACCATTCTAATGGTTTTGTACCATTTGACACTATCGTAACTAATCCATCAGTTTCATTTATGTACTTTATTAATTCCCCAAAGTAGCGCAGAAGTGTTACTTCTCCGCCACCAAACTCGAAAGATAGGGACTGCTCTAAAAGCCTACACTGAGATGACATTAGGTCTACAAATTTTTTTGACACTTCGAAAGGTGGAGATTTAATTGTCCCGTTATTAAGGTCAGCATGGCAGTAATTACATGTATAGTTGCACTTATTTGTAAGAGCCCAATTCACCTTACAGTAGTTATTCCCGTTAACTTCCATCAGAATCTTTCGAGTCATAACTCCTCCCAACGCTTTAGTTTATAAATCTTCCGTTGAACTAGGAAAAATAGAGCGCTAATCAATGAAAATAATAAAGGAACAAAGAAGGCATTATAAACATAACCACCTATCAAATGTTCATCACCAAAAATAATCACCAAAAAATTGAATAGAAGAAACCAAAGCGGATATATACTCAACCCACTCATTATAAAACCACTATACTGAAAAGGCCTAATATTAACACCAATATAATTTAATAACCTTATATAAGGTAAATTAGATATGTTATGCTCTCTAAGTTCCTGAAGCGCACTAGAGTATTTTTTAGAGTATTCTTTATTCATCACAAACCTTTTATATATAAGCGCCAGCTTTGCTGACGCTTATAGCTAATTAATAGCCACCATTTCCATTGTAACAACCACCAGCATAAGCACCACCATTTAAACCAACAGCGCCACCGAGAAGTCCTCCGGTCATCACCCCTCCCAAGAAGCCAGCTAGAGCACCACCAACACATGATGGACTGAGTGAACCTTGACTTGGTTTATTATAGCTACCATTCTTTGCTGGGTATCCTGAGTAGTTTTTATTAGATGAACCACCATCACCACCACCATCAACCATTGAAATTTCATCAACACTTAAGTTATACATCAGTTATTTCCTTATATTTAATTACAGTAGAAGAGTACTGCGCTCATAGAAACTATCTAGTTAACCAACCTTTCTTCTTGCCTAGAACTTCATCTGAATAACCAAGTAGGTTAGGTAACCATGTAATAAACTCCAACAAAGCGGAATATACCGGTGCTTTTAATACTTGTAGATTTGAAAAATCACTGGATAAATCGAAATCTTTTATAAAGGACCGCACCAATAGAAAGTAGACTATTATGTTTAGAAAGCCGATTACTATAGGAATCCAAATACCCATTGTTACCATAAATCCAAATAAAATAATGCTAGATGGAAATATGTACTGTGTCGCTGTCAAGAGAAACCAAGGCGATGCGAACAAGCCAGCTATCCAATGTGTTTTCCAAGCTTCGGCATAGGCCTCTACGCGACCTCGAGACCAGCGTCGGCGTTGATTGAACAACCCTTTAGTATCAGTTGGACATTGAGTTGTCGCCTTTGCTTTAGGTGCGTAACCTGTTCGATATCCATTTGATAGTGCTTTCCAACACCAAGCAATGTCTTCAACTAACCATTCACTCCATCCTCCTAACTGTTTTACAACGGACGCTCGGTGAGCGACAAACGCGCCTGCTAATACCGGAACACAACCCAGTTTGTCTTGAGCCGCTCTTATCGCGCCATAGAAACTAACATGTTCATAGTGTTGCAATTTACCAATGAAACTCTCGTTATGATTCTCTGGCGTGATGTAACCGCAAACAGCAGCGTATTTTTCATCAGACCAAAGCCTAGTGACTAGCTCATAGATACCATGGGGCTCTACATACGTGTCACTGTCTACAACGACGTACGCATCGCCAGTAGCAACGCCAAGCTCTAATACATGATCGAGTGCGTAGCCCTTTCTGCCTCCATTAACAGCCCTTTCTACAATTTGAAAGTCTTGTTTTAGCTCGGTCTTAGAAATCCAGTCTTTAACTTTAGCTATTACATTATTAGTAGACCCATCATCAATAACTATTACTTGAATTCGACTTGAATAGATCTGATTATTCAATTTGTCTAATGCACATAGCAAGTGCTGTTCATTTTCGTTATAAAAAGGTAAGAATATTGAAACTTTAGGTTCGAAATTATTATTGTATCTAGGCTTTTTAAGTTTGTAACACCCAAACAAGACAAGAGTAGTACAAAATGAGAGTAAAGAAGTAGTAATCAAGATCGCTTCTATCATGTCAATCATAATCATCTCGCTTATGACAAGTAATCGTTAATAAATTGACTAACTGTCCGATAGTCATAATTTCCATTCAAATGACCTTGAAGCATAGTAAACGATGAGTATCTGGCTTTTCGTAATGGGAACCTAACAGATTTGATATTAAACCCAATAGATTTCGCTTCAATGAGCAATTCCTGACGAAACTTACAATCGTTAAATCGAGTAATAAACCTGCGTTCTTCGCATTTGAAGCGCATTTTTAAAAAGCGTGATTTATCGATATTCGAAGGTGAGTAATCTTCGACACCTAGCTCTAATAACAGAAATTTATTCTCATATTGTTCCAATAATTGCGAGAAATCATATGAGTACTTTCTTATTTGACTTGGTGTCAATTCGCCTTCTGAGTAGTGATTAAACGTATCTATGAAGTTAACCAGCCAGGATTCTATGAGTTCATGGTCATCCCATACCGCGCCGACACCATTTGCCAAAACATAATTACCAAAATCTGGCACCGCTGTTATGGTACCAAAATCTAAAAATCGACCATCAATCGATATGTTCGAGCTTGTTAGAGAGCCGTGTGGGATCCCTTTCACTCTTGATGCAGCAATCTGGCAAGCCAGACGGTCTATCATGTTATTTAAAGTTTCTTCTATGGAACTAGTATCCAGTCTCCCTAAAAGGAGTTTAGAAAGATAAGGGATAGTCTTCCGAACACGAAGTGCGTCATTATCACGGAGATAACTGTATTTTTCCTCAGGCCAAAAAAACGTGCAACGCTCAAAATGAGCTGGACGAACACAAACCTGCCTTATTGCTAGGGCGCAATGTTTGTCAATTACGTCGTCTGAGTACTCATACACATGCTTTACGTTTGTCTTGATTATAGCGAGTGTGCGTATTGCTCCGTAAGGCAAATGCTTATGACAAATTTCACCCCAAATCGCTTCGCTGATCGCTTCATCTATAAACAACTTACCATGTGAATGACTTTCAGACATATTTGCAGCTACTAATGGGTTACGTCCTATCCCCTTGATTTGAAAGTACCCATTTAAGCCACATCTTGCACTTCCTCCATTACACGCTTCATGTCTGGAGCCGTACCGGTCTGCTAAAAACTGTTTTTTGTCATTGGTAGCGATTCTCGACTTCTTGGTATAGCCCTTAGACACGTAGCTAAAATTCTCAATCAATTCATCTTTAATTGCATCTTCATCAAGTTCAATTTCATGATCTTGGATAAGCTCTTTATTTAACCACACTACTTCTGTTCCTCTTATTTTATAAGCATCAAACGGAACAAAGGACTCTTCAGGTAAAATATCATTAATATAGGGAGTGTTATCCTTAGAAGTAAACCTGTATGTTTTAAGAAATTCAGCAGCCATAAATACTCCGCTTATTGGTTTTAATTATGTTTCCAGTTTCATCACGAACACATATATTAACTTCACTTCTTTCTATTTTTGTAGATGACAAAAAATTCTTGTATAGAGCTCTCAACTGGCTGAATGTGTTTTTCTCCGAAAACCAATCTACAACAATTAAATTCTGGCCTTCATTCCAGTTCATTGGCTTAAGCGAGAACCTAGCTTGAGTCATGTACTTAGATAGTGTTAGATCATCAACCCACGCCCAAATAACATACCCAGTAAACTCAACATCGCTTGATAGCTTTAAAAGTTTATACTGTCTATGTATAACTGCGGGTTTTATCCAGTGTAGGAATGAAGCCAAATTCAATTCCTTTCTCTTGTCACACTTAGCCATCACCTCAACAAATAGGCCTAACTCGTGAGTTACCTCTATCTTTGTTAAAGGCCCATAAGGTAACCCGGAAAATTGACTATTAAATTGGCAAACAGAAATATTTTTCATAGCAACCTGCACAAGCATTTCTATTGAGTACGGTCTCTATTGAAAAACAAAGACAGAACATAATCGCATTCACTTGCACCTTTCCTCGTATCACTTCACATAATGAATCAGTGACAAACACAATTATTTCATTCTTTTACGAGTTCAATTAAGTCGCAGAGCTTATCTAGCAACCTAGTGTTCGGCTGATATAAGGCTAGATGTAATGACGAAGAAGAGAAACGTTTTAGATGTTTCACTGAACCTATCATTCAGATGTATGTCATTTGGAGTGATTCTAGATCGTAAAGAGGAATTACGATAAAAGTGGTTTGCTAAGTGTCACACTAAAGGTAAAGGTCATAAAACAGTGTTTGTGCCACCACCTAGCCCTTGGCATAGAGCTACGGCGAGGAACACGATTTAGCACGTTAGCTGTCACCCCCAGCTTGGTCTCAGCTTTAGCAAAGCTGCCTGTTTTGTCTCGAATGAGCCTTTTGATAGGAATAATAGTTTTGAAAACACAAGCACACGTGGAACAGAGCCCCCTACGATGCTCTCTCCATAGACAATGAAGCTAGAACCACCCGCATGGTACAGCGTTGGATTTAGTGACCACCGACTCACTTCAGATGCCTACCGCCATCAAGGTGCAATGTTCTTCCAGTCATGTAGTGACTTGCCAGAACAAACTTGATTCCATCTATTACTTCCTCAAAACCGGCCTCTGCAGGGATCAGAGCTTTAGCTTTGTACTCTTCATCGTCATGCTCATTGAATTTGAGCATGGCCGGAGAAATAGTATTAACTTTAACCTTGGGCGCCAGCATTGTAGAGAACGATAGCGTCAAGTTATTGAGTGCAGATTTACTGGCGGCGTAAGCGATGTGTTTTTTACTGCCTTTTTCGGCAACATAATCACTAATGTGGATTATGTCTGACGTTGTATCACCAGACATAAGGTGGTCTTTGAGCGTTAGATTCACCAAGTAAGGCACGGTTGCATGTATTGTCATCATCTGGTTGATAATGTGTGCCGCATCCTCTGCTGGGTTCTCCTTGCTCTCCGGTTTCCAATCGGATGCGTTATGAATGATGGCTCGAAGTACTTTGTACTCTTGACCTACATAGTCAAGAAAGGCCTCTAAGCTATATTCTTGATAGAAGTCTACCTGCTGGAGATCGGCACCATTGTCGCGGAGGTGTTGTAGTTGCGGATAGTCAGTTCGGTAAGCACCAACCACTCGGTATCCATCAGACAAAAGCTGCTGAGCAAGCGCAAAGCCCAGTCGCTTCCCCACACCAGTTACTAGAATCGTTTCACTCATCTCAAAAACTCCGCTCTAGTTTGTGGGTTGGTTTTGAAGGTTCCACCGAGAGCAGTTGTTGTCGTTTCAGAATTGGCATCCATGACGCCTCTCGATTTGATGCAGTAGTGCGTCGCTTTGATAGTGACAGCGACATTCTCTGTTTCTACTAGCGTCTGTATGGCGACTAGGATTTGCTGGGTGAGTCGTTCTTGAACTTGGGGACGTTGGGCAAAGAATCGAACGATTCTGTTTATTTTTGATAACCCAAGTATTTTTGATTTAGGGATGTAAGCGACCTGTGCTAGCCCATCAATGGTAATGAAATGGTGTTCGCACGTTGATGTTAAATCGATATCTAACACATTGACCATTTCGTCAACTGACATCTTGTTGTCTATGACGCTGATCTTTGGAAAGTTGTCGTAATCCAGTCCAGAGAAGATTTCATGTACATACATCTTTGCAATACGATGCGGTGTTTCAGCAAGACTGTCGTCGGTGAGATCAAGTCCAAGGGTACTAACAACTTCCGTTAGGAGGCCTTTGATCCTGTTGTATTTCTGATCGCTACTCATTTCACTCGCAGTCATTGGGGTTTCAAGCCCTTTTGCTATAAGAGCTTCTCTCACTCTATTTGCTTCGATACTAGGCATTAGAACTCTCCTCGGACGGTTTCATTATCTGCTTCATAACTCAAGGTAAGCGAGACGGAATCTGCAAAACGTAACGCATGGGGTTTGTCTATCGTTACCTTTGCGTATCGCACCCACGAGTGGTCGATACAGATCCCGAGTACGTCGCTGGTGAGTTTTTCTAGAAGCAGAAACTTGCCGGATTCCACGTGCTGAATGATTTTTTTGCATATGTTTTTGTAGTTGAGCGCGTTATCCACATCATCAGCAAGGCAAAGCTTGTTTGCTGGATAATGGATTTCTGCGTTTATTACGACGTCTTGCTGCTTCGTTCTCTCATCCTCATTAAAACCAATAAAGGTACGTAGTCTGAGATTCGTGATGGTAATGATTGCGTTGTTATTCATTGTAATTTCCACTCATCAGAAGGTGATGTCGATCACGTGCCGGTTGTAGGAAAAGATCAAACAAGGCACCAGCGACAAGGTGGTCAGACGACTATTTGAGAAATTACATGACTAGGAGAGAGTGAGCTCAAAAGGTATAACTTGTGTTTTCTGGCTCGACTGATCGAAGTTATCCCAGATTTGCTGAAATGAGATGGACAGAGCAGGATGAAGTTCCTCCGCCGCAACATCAACCAGAGGTCGCAATACAAACGCGTACTCGGTAATTTCACCTCTCGGTAATTCAACTCCGTCGATTATGCCTACTCGCTCATCGTAGAGAAGAATATCAACGTCCAATGTACGTGAAGCGTATTCTTTAGTTACACGCTGGCGTCCATTCTCTCGTTCAATTTGTTGCAAAACCCTCGCTAATTCTGCGATAGCAAGGTCGCATTCGAACCGAACGACTAGATTCAAGAAATTATCCCCCTCGAACCCAACAGGCTCGCAATCGTAGAATTTAGATATGAGTAGGTTTGCAAAGCGGTTATTCAATGCCTTGAGGGATTGCGTAATGTGATATTCGCGGTTGATATTACTTCCGATACTGACATAAACAGTCACCATATTATTTTCCCGTTTTTTTCCCGTTGGATACGTGCCAGGATTTATGTCGATCAGTGTCGTAGAAGCTGCGTGCTATTTTTTCCCCTAGTCTTCTAACTTTATCTGATTAAAAACCCGGTTTGAGTACATAGTCAAAGCGGGCCAAAAAGCGAAGGCGCTCCGGGTGCTTGAGTTCTGATGACTAGAGAGGTTGAAATTAGCGGCGTACATCTAATTTAGATGGAAAGACAATTAAAAAGAAGCCTCAATATTGAGGCTTCTTCGTTTTACTTGAACCTATCAAGCAGCATAACTAAACATCAGTGTATAATCGTCACCATTCTTCGCTACGTACTCTTTATCTTCATTACTCGCAGCTGGATGACGCTTTTCATCGCCCTTCACCAAGCTAACCCAGTGGCGTAAGCCCATTTCTTGTGTTGCGCCGAAAGTCGTACAGGTTTCGATTTGAATATCGTCAATTTCCACATACTCAAGACAGCCTGTGCCTTTTTTGCGACGTGCTATGGTGATCTCTACGTGAGTGCCGCTTTCGTCGCGAAATAGGATGTTGTCAGGGCTGCATTCGTCACCGGCGTATGCCACAAAGTGTTTGTTGTTGCGAAGACCGCTGTGTTGTCCATTCTTGAAGTAAGCTTGCACGTGCCGGTAGTTGATTTCGTAGCTTACTACGTCTTCGTGTGAGCCGTTTTCTAGTGGAAACAGTGTGTCTAGCAGTTGCTTGGACATTTTCTGTTTTTGTGTCATCTCACCAGCGTCGACCATTTCAACGGCAAACACGGCTTGTGCGATAAAGTTTTGTGGGTTTTGTTGCTCTGTCTTATCGAATGTTTGCATGTTCATAGTCTATTCCTTCAGCTGCTTTGAGTACTGCATTAACCAAGCTCTGTTACTTCTTTATGACCGTTTGGTTACCGCTTGATTTTCAGAATAGCGCTTTTTTACAAACAATTTCACAACAAAATTTTTACACTGTCAATTTTACAAAAATGCACTCTTACACATTTCGTTTTTCATCAATCTCACGAGCAAAAAAAGCGCAAACCATTGGTTTGCGCTTTGCTTCTTTACGTTGAATTAGTCAGTTGCTGATTGAATATGTCAAACTTCTTATTCTAAGCAGCCCCTTTATCCGACAAGCGCTCCTCGACCGTTGCATCATCGCTCTCAGGAGGCTCACTCGTAGTACTGTCACTCAATACCTCTGCAAGCGTCGACTTAGATAAATGGCCTTGTAGGTCACCATTATCATCAACCACAGGCAGCGGATGATCACTGTCGAGTGTTTCTGGAATGACTTCTTCAAGCAAAGCATCACTTTGAACAGCGGGTACGTCATCTAGCAAGTCTTCCGGTATCTCTTTGTGATAGTCGTTTTTGTTCACTTGCTCCAATGTTTCTTGAGTAATGACACCTTGGTATCCATCATCGTTGACAACATATCCGTAATCTTCTGAAGATTTACGCATCTGACTGATGGCCTCGCCTAATGTCTCCGCGGTGATACGCAGAACAGGAGGTTGCATGACAGTTTCAACGGTCAGTGCTCGAGCTCGATTCACATCTTTAACAAACGCTTCTACATAGTCGTCTGCTGGGTTAAGCAGGATATCGACGGGCTTGTCTTGCTGCACAACGACACCGTCGCGCAAGATGGCGATACGGTCACCGATACGAAGTGCTTCATCTAAATCATGGGTAATGAAAATGATGGTTTTGTGGAGCTTTTCCTGAAGTTCGATTAGCTGATCTTGCATCTCACTTCGAATCAGCGGATCGAGTGCAGAGAAGGCTTCGTCCATCAGTAGGATCTCAGCATCAGTACACAATGCTCGGGCGAGTCCAACACGCTGTTGTTGTCCGCCAGACAACTGGCTAGGATACTGCGCTTCATAACCTTCTAAACCAACGGTTTTTATCCAAGACTTTGCAGTGTCTAATCGTTTTGCCTTTTCCATCCCTTGGATTTGCAAACCATAAGCGACGTTATCAATCACGGTTTTGTGCGGAAGTAAGCCAAAGCGCTGGAATACCATTGACATCTTGTGGCGTCGAAACTCACGCAGTTCTTTGTCAGAAAGCTTCATGACATCGGAACCATCAACAATGATCTCTCCTTCACTTGGGTCAATAAGACGGTTGAAGTGTCGAATGAGTGTTGATTTTCCCGAGCCAGATAGCCCCATAATCACAAAGATTTCTCCCGGATAGACGTCTAGGTTGATGTCTTTGAGGCCAAGGGTATGTCCGGTACGCGCTAGGAGGTCATCTTTTGATTCGCCATCCTTCACGGCTTGAAGATAGGACTTATCTTTAGGACCAAATATCTTATACAGATTCTTAATTTGAATCATAGGTTGAGGTTGAGTAGTGCTCATTATTCTCTACCTCCTAAGTGAGCTTGGGTACGTTTTGCATAGCTTTGTGAAACACGGTCAAAAATGATGGCAAGCGCCACAATAGCAAGACCATTAAGTAAACCAAGCGTGAAATATTGGTTGGTAATGGATTTTAGAACTGGCTGACCTAAACCCTTCACACCGATCATCGATGCAATCACGACCATCGCAAGTGCCATCATGATAGTTTGGTTGATACCCGCCATGATGTTAGGCATTGCCAACGGTACCTGCACACCAAAAAGGCGCTGGGCCGGACTAGCGCCATATGCGGTTGCGGCCTCTAGTACTTCTTTATCTACGAGTCGAATCCCTAAATCAGTCAAACGTATGACTGGTGGAATCGCGTAGATCACAACAGCAATGACGCCAGGGATTTTACCGATGCCAAGTAGCATGACGACAGGAATCAAATACACAAACGCTGGCATGGTCTGCATTATGTCAAGTATAGGGGTAATGATGGCTCTGGCTTTTTTGGACTGAGCCATGAGGATCCCGGTGGGTATCCCGAGGGCTATTGCGAGCATGGTTGAGACTAAAATGATGCTCATAGTTCGCATCGTATTGTCCCACATGCCGAAGAAGCCGATAACAAAGAAGGCGATACCAACAGAAGCACTGAGTTTCCAAGATCGACTCGCGACATAAGCGAGACCAACCAAAATACCGATGATTAGCCACCATGGGCTAGAAAGTAGTAGCTTCTCAAACCAAATCAAAAAGCTTAATAATGGGTCAAATAGAGATTCGATGGTGTCGCCATATTCTCGAGAAAAGTCTCGATAGGCACCATCTAGCGTTTTTCGTATTTCTAGTAGTTGTTTGCGGTCTAACTGAGGTATTTCACTCAACCACGTGGCATTAGACATCTGTTACTCCTTGATTACTTCTGCCAGAAGCAGCAATTAGCGCTGCTTTGTGTTCGCATTCAAAAATGGCGAACTTGTATCAATTAATTAAGGGGCTATCCCTCTAGCCCCTTTTACTACCGACTCGGTTTATAGTTCATCTACTGCTTTTTGTACTTTTGCAGCGACATCAGGTGTTAACCATGTAGACCACGTTGACTTGTACTCTTTCATAAAGTGCTCAACAGCGTATTCGCCATCGGCTTGCTCGTCTTCCATCCAAGCCAAAAGACCGTTCATTTGTGCGTTGGTAAACTCACGCTTAGCAAAGTACTCCATTGCCTCTGGAGAGCGCTTAGCAAAGTCTGTGGTAACAACCGTTTCCACGATTGATGGTGGATACATAGTTGCTTTAGGCTCTAGACAAGTTTCTTGAGTGATACACTCTTTAAACATCGTCTCATCAACACCACTACCGAAGTCAACTTTAACCATTTTGTACTTACCGAGAACGGCTGTCGGTGCCCAGTAGTAACCAAACCACGCTTCTTCGCGCTCATAAGCTTTAGCAATTGAGCCTGAAAGACCCGCACCTGACCCTGGATCGATAACTTCAAATCCTTTTTCTTCCATACCTAGTGCAGTGAATAGATTGCCAGCAGAAATTTGGCAGTTCCAACCAGCAGGACAAGAATAAAATGCTGATTTGCTTGGATCTTCTGGGTGCTTAAACATTTTAGCGTTGGCTAACACTCCCTCAATCGTTGCCATTGATGGGTCTTTGGCAACCATATACTCAGGAACCCAAAATCCCTCTTCGCCACCATCGGTTAGAGTGGTACCTGCATATTGAATTTGACCTTCTTTCACGCCCATATCCAGTGCTTCACGCATAGAGTTACTCCAAAACTCTGGCGCAATATCTGGCTGGCCTTTAGAGATCATAGAAGCGCCCGTTGGTTGGGTATCACCCGGTACGAGCTCAGCGTCGCAATCGAATCCGTGCTGAAGTATGAATTTGTCGACATTCGCGATTAGGGTTGCAGAGTTCCAGTTCATATCCGCAATGGTGACCGCACCACACTCGTCAGCCGAGGCAGTTTGAAGAGAACTTGCAGCGAGAAGAGACGAAAACAATAACGTCCTAGTTAAGTTTTTCATAGTAATTTCCATATTGGTTTTTCAATAAGTGTATGAACAGTGGGTTATTATTACAAACTTCATTTACATTCTGTTTACAACCAAAAGTCTTCGCCTTAACGGCGATGCTTGCGTTGCGCATGATAACTCTGGATGTCAGCACGCCTTTAGCGCTCATGCCTCTATGACAGGTTTCTTCATGGTCGTAGGTAAGGTTAGGTGGAATGTTTTCTGGAAGAACAACCTGCACTACTTTGCCATTTTGAAGGCCAATCAGTGCTTTTTGCATTGCGCGTGGGATGAACGGACTCGAAGCCGAAAAAGCCTCATCCGTCGATAGAATATTTGGTTCAGAATCGAGAGCACGAGCTAGACTTACACAACTAGTCATATCGTCCTACTGTTCATCAGAGATTGTTTAAGCGTAAGCATTCCGGTCCGCGTACTCAAATGCAGAAAACGGCGCTCGATTACGTGTGCAACGCTCGTTCTATCAACATCGAGTGCGAGCATCCTTCCTGTGTAATCCCCAAACGATGTGTGTCGTCCCTTAACTTCCAGAATGGGATCCATGTTGAGCTGTCCTTAAAAGCACTTTGTAATGTAACGTTTAGCACTCTAAGTAAACTAGAGCACAAATTCAAGGTATGACATTCTGTTAACAATAAAAAAGCCCCCATAAACAGGTGCTTTTGATTGATCATTAAACATCAGTAAAACAGGGTAAGATATTGTTAATAAAAGGAATTATTAGGCAGATCATTCCTAGGCCTTGATGGACTGCAAATTATTTTAAGTTTTTGATATCAAACGCAACAATTAGCAACCCCTTGACAAATGAGTAGCAATGCAAATTACAGCGAAATATTTATTTAGTACTCTAACTTTTTAAGTTCAAATCAACATTAAACGAAGCACTAAAACCATCTAACACTAATCGAAATCTAATGCTTCCACTAGGACCGAAAGAGGATGAACGCAGGACAAACGCGTGTTCTCTTCTATCTGCCAGCGGCAGGTTTCGCAGTCAGAAATCGCATAGTCGGCATCCGACTGGTTGATTTGTTCGAACAAGCCCTTACCTATTTCCATAGAGACATCGTAGTTCTCTCGCTTATAACCATACGTACCCGCTAACCCACAACATTCGCTATCCAACACTTTAACCGTCAGCCCTGGGATCATTTTCAGTAGCTCAATTGTGAATATATGATCGCCACTGCGCTCTAGGTGACACGGGGTGTGATACACAATGGTTTTGTTGACGGGTTTCATCGCTGGAATGTTGCCTTCTCTACATTCACTCAGCATAAAGCGGCTAAATAGATGTATCCGATCCGCGACTTTTTGATTGTCTACATCTAAAATGTGAGGATACTCCTCTTGTAAGGTGAAAGCGCAGGTTGAAGAGGTGGATATGACCGCTTCAGAGCGACCTGTCAGGGCTTTCTCGAGATGTTCCACATTGAGTTTGGCATTCTTCTGCGCCTTACTATGAAATCCATTGGCAATCAAAGGCACACCGCAACACTTCTCACGTTCGAGTAACTGTACGCCAATGTTCATGGCATTCATGACACGGATAAAATTCTGCCCAACACTGTGGTCATTGTAATTAACATAACAACCGTGAAAGTAGCTCACTTGGCGTCGATATTTGCTCTGGTCTGGCACATGCTTCTTGTACCAAGATCGAAACGTTCCGTGGGAGTATTTGGGTAGTAACTTATGATCATGCACTTGAATCGTATGATGCATGACTTTCTTAACGACCGATTGCTCAGTTAGTTTGTTTATCACCGGCGCAAAAGGTGTCGCCAAAGAACCAAACAAATCAGTGTGGCTTAACACGTAGTCGCGTGCGGTAGTCAGGCTAAGCGGCTTACGCCCATGCTCTCTTCGAGCGACAGCGATAATGTCACCAATCCTAACCCCGGACGGACATGCTGTTTCGCAGCGTTTGCAGTTGGTGCAGAGCTTTAGCACATCGTCAAAAAACTCAGGACTTTTTAATCTTAGTCTTTCACCATCTGGGCCGCACTGTTTGGGTCCTGGATATTCTGGATTGGCTTTAGCGACAGGGCAATACACGGTACAGACAGTGCATTTAATGCATTTTTCAAATGATGGCGATGGGTGCTCATCACCAATATTAGTTACAGCAATGAGTTCAGCTGGACGTACTGCGGTCATGCCATCTCTCCTTTTCTCTGCTCACTTATCGCTTCGGGAATGGTGCTTACGGATGATTTTGCAATGACATGTTCAGCGACTTTATATCCAGTGCTGATTGCAACGCCACCCCCACAGCCATGTGCAATCGGTTCATAGTGGGGCAAAATAGAGCCAGCACAATAAAGGTTTTCCAACGTTCTACCTGCTTTGGTAGGCTGAAAATGTTGGTTTGTCTCAACGCCAAAGCTTAAGAATGGGTGTGATAATTGTGAGAAAAACCGCTCTGAATACCACTGGTCTCGCGACCCTTGGGTAGCAATATCGAGGTCAAAAATAGGCTCAGTAACCTTGTTGAGACCTGCAACCAAACCTTTACTGAAGAAACTGCCGGTTGCTAAAACAAAGTACTCGGCATTGATAGGCACTGTCTTTAGTTTTTTGGTATAGATACACGCCAAAGACAGCTGTTCACCAGATGGTCTAAACACACCGCTTGTCACCTCATCACCGACATGTAACGTCCCCCCAGCTTCGATAAACGCGCGTCTTAACGTGTCTTCTACACGAATTCCCAAGAGTGATGGAGGCATGGTTGGCACTTCGTGAAAACGCAGGTGCGTTTCTTGTGCCAACTTATCCATCAAGGTAAGACCATCTCCATTTCCCAATAGAGAAGGCAAGATGACAAGATCGTTGGGAGTAGCAACGTTTCTTAACTGCGAACAAAATTGAGAGAAATGTTGGGGTTGGCGCAGCAGTCTCGATACGTCTATTGAACGAAACTCATGGCAGTTTCGAGTTTCTAAACCCGCCGCATCAAGGCCGACTTTGACCACCTTCACCTCGATTCCTTCGAGCTCTGGCATAGAAGCGAGCTTGGCCCTAGCTATCTCAGGTTGAAAGTCACGAAACCCCTCTACAGAGACAAGCACGATGCGCTTGATGCTAGAGAGTGCAGCATAATCAAAGTCTAAAGGAAACACATAAGGTTGTGATAGCCATGTCGCTTTGAGTGAACCTAAACTCGCGATTCGATAATGGTTTTCTAGCGACTGATTATGATTCAGTGGTAATCCATGATTGCCAACAAACTGCTTAAACCATTGCAACGATTCAAGGACGCTTGCTCGACCTATTTTGGAATAAGGATGTTCAGGCATCTGTTGAGTCAAACGATCGATCTCATCGAACGGGGCTCTTACCGCTTTGCCATCGATTGGGGAATGACTGAGCACATCAATTGAACCTGAGGAAAAGTGCATAGCACTTTGTCCATGGCTTACCATGGCGGTCTTCAACCCTTGTTCAAGGAACCGCAATGCGCTGGTGTAACCAGCAACTCCACCGCCGATAACGACAACGTCATAGTTAATCATTGCAACTCCTCCCCAACTGGGCTGCGAGTCGACTCAGTATTAGTGAGCTCATCAGCACCAAATAACCCTTGATAAATCCAGTAGCTAAACTCCGCTTCTCGTAGCGCATCCCCCCACAAAACGGGCTTGGTGCCTTTCCAGCGCTCTTCTAAAAAGTCGGTAAGAATCTCCCCTACCTCGATTCCAGAAAAATTGCCGTAATCTGCCATTAAGCTCGCCGCTCGATAACTACAAAGCTCTCCTTGGCAAGGCCCCATACCTAGCCGAGTTCTCCGTCTAAGGTCGACAAGGTTATGTACATCAAGCGCTTTAATCGCATACTCGATCTCGCCGGCAGTCACCATTTCACATTCGCAAATGACAGATTGGCTTGCTTTGTCGTCAGATAAAAAGCCGAGTGCTCGCTCACCATGGCGATCAATCGCAGACTGATAGACAGGTTTTGCAATGCTTGCTGTGTTTTTCGTCTGTTTAGGAGAATTAACCGAGCCTGGCAAGGGAGTCGTATGAGTCGTACAAGGGGTAGTGTTACCCAGCTTTTGTGCTACGGAATCAGTCGCCATCTCAGCCATTAAGCGGTAAGTCATGAGTTTGCCGCCGGTAATTGTCGTAAAGCCATGTAAGCCATCATGCTGCGCATGATCGACAAGCACGATACCTCGGCTTATGTTGCGACCACTGCTATCTTCACTTAAAGAAACGAGCGGTCTCACTCCCGCATAAGCTCTGAGTACTCGGCTATGACTCATAATCGGCGCAAGCTTGGCACCTTCTTTTAACAAGGTATCGACTTCTTCAGCGGTAACGTGGAGGTTATCTATCTGGTCATAGTCAATATGTTCCGATGTAGTACCAATAAGCGAAATGGTATCCCCGGGTACCAGAATGTCAGCGTCAGATGGTTTACGGCAGCGGTTGATTACTCGATTATTAATACGATAATCGAGTATCAATAGTGACCCTTTTGCTGGAAACATCTTCACACTAAGGTCTGCATATTCGCAGATCGTTTGCCCCCAAATACCCGCAGCGTTAATGACCTCTTGCGCGAAAACCTCAAAGGGTAAATTTGTGCGAGTATTGAGTGCATTGACGCCTATTACGCGATCACCCTCTCGAATCAAAGAAGTCACAATACAGTGACTAAACAAGCGCGCACCGTGCTCTTTAGCATCAAGCACATTGGAAGCACAGAGGCGAAAAGGGTCGATCGTGCCGTCGGGCACTTGGATAGCACCTAGCATCTTTGGATTCGCATTTGGCTCAAACGCAAGCGCTTCTTTGGTTGTTAGGCGCTTAGTCTCGATTCCGGCAATATCGCACGCTGCAATAAACTCATCCTGAAAGCTCAGTTCATCTTCTGGCAGAGTGATAAAAAGACCGCCCGTATCCTCAACACAATGAGCGGCTATGGACTTGAGTATGCGATTTTCTGCAATACATTCGGAGGCAGATTCAGGATCAGTGACAGCATATCTAGCGCCTGAGTGCAGTAGTCCATGATTTCTCCCTGTTGTACCCGACGCGAGATCATCACGCTCAATTAAAATGCAGTCGATGCCTCGAAGTGCGCAATCACGCATGATGCCTGAGCCTGTGGCACCGCCCCCTATGATGATGACGTCTGTTTGATAACGAGCTGTTGCTTTCATTGCATTTTACCCACTGAATATACGCACAATTATTGTGGCATTAAAATGCAACCAGTTTCGCGATTTCGCTCACAAATGCTCGTTCGAGCATTTATTTTTGCTCATTTGCTTTCGATTTGAAGTGTAGGTACAAAAAAACCAGCCATATGGCTGGTCCTATTGACTAAAAACAAGTTATGAAAAACTAGGCAACTTCGATATTTATATCGTTTTCTTTCAGAACATTGCATATTTCTTGGGGCGGTTTCATATCGGTAATGACCAAATCGACTTCTTCAATGCCACCGAGTTTCACCATGGCGTTTCGACCAAACTTACTATGATCAACGCCCAACAAGACGCTTCGGCTGTTTTCGATAATTGCTCGTTTTACACGAACCTCATGGTAATCGAAATCTAACAGCGAACCATCATAGTCGATGCCACTTATGCCAAGAATACCGAAGTCCAATCTGAACTGAGCAACGAAGTCGATGGTTGATTCCCCGGTTACACCACCGTCTTTTCCACGCACTTCACCCCCTGCGAGTATGACTCGAAAGCTTTCTTTGTGCATGAGCATTGAGGCAACGTTTATATTGTTAGTAACAATACGTAAGTCATTGTGTTCATTCAATAAAGCTTTGGCAATCGCTTCAGGTGTCGTGCCAATGTCGATGAACAGTGTCGCGCCATTCGGTATGTGTTTGACTAGCTGAGCGGCGATCCTTTCTTTCTCAGCCTGACTCGATACCTTCCTGCTCTGATAGGATGAATTTTCAGAACTCGTCACTATGGTCGCACCACCGTGGTTACGCTTAATTTTGTTCGCATCCGCTAATTCGTTCAGATCTCTACGAATGGTTTGCGGGCTCACATGAAACTTATCGACCAAATCTTCAGTACTGACGTACCCGTGTGTCGTCACCAATTCGATGATTTCCTGATGTCGCTTTATCGCTTTCAACCACACTCCCTCGCGTTCAAACTATGTTATTACCTGAGTTTACTGTGTCTTGCACATGTTTTAAATAGCGCCAAACCGAAATGTATTCCCTCTTCACTAAACGCTCAATACCCGAGCAAAAATACACATTCAGCTGCATAAAAAACCCTTTAAACGAACATTAAATGTGCTTTAGTTAACATTTATGAACATAATGCGAACATTTTTAACTTTCGTACGCACATTTGAGATCTGACCGAGATTTCCATTTTTTTATTTTGGCTACAATCCTCACCGCATTTGATGGCATATGAATCAAGACCAAGGAAAGAACTATGAGTATAAAAAAAGATCCTGCGTTACTCGGTCAGTGTATCGCGGAGTTTATTGGAACTGGCTTGTTGATATTTTGGGGGGTCGGATGTGTGGCGGCTGTGGTATTAACCGGCGCTGAGTTCGGTCAATGGGAAGTCAGTATCGTCTGGGGTTTAGCGGTAGCGCTAGCTGTTTACTGTACGGCGGGTGTGTCCGGAGCACACATTAACCCTGCGGTGACAATTGCGCTCGCAGCGTTCCATGGCTTTGAGAAGCACAAGGTACTGCCTTACATTTTTTCTCAAGTTGCCGGAGCGTTCTGTGCGGCTGCTTTAGTCTACGGCTTATATAGCAACTTATTTGTCGACTGGGAAGTCGCTAACGGAGTAGCCCGTGATACGCCAGAGGCGCTTGCTACCGCGGGCATCTTTTCCACTTACCCTAATGCATCACTCTCATTTTTCGGTGCCGCTGCGGTCGAGTTTACGATTACTGCAGTACTGATGTTTGGGATCTTAGCCTTTGGTGACAGCAACAATGGCGGTGAGTCACGAGGTGCAATGGTGCCACTTCTCATTGGCTTATTGGTTGCAACTATTGGTGGCTCGCTTGGTCCACTAACAGGATTTGCTATGAACCCTGCTCGTGATTTTGGGCCAAAACTGTTCGCATATTTTGCGGGTTGGGATTACGCGTTAAGCGGCGCTAGAGACATCCCTTACTTTATCGTTCCAATCTTTGCCACCATTGCTGGCGGTCTATTTGGCGGGTGGCTGTACCCGAAAGTGATTGGCGCTTACCTTCCTGCTGCAGGTGGCTGCACTAGCCCAGCTCAATGCGATGACGAAGTGGAGGTTAATGACACCGAAGCTCACGTGTAAACACAACAACTCTATCCCCTACAAATAATGAATAAAAAATGAAAACAGAAGGACACTATTATGACTAAGAAATACATCGTCGCTCTCGATCAAGGAACCACCAGCTCTCGTACCGTTGTTCTCGATCATGATGCAAATATTGTCAGTGTCGCGCAGCGAGAATTTACTCAAATCTATCCAGAAGCAGGCTGGGTTGAACATGATCCACTAGAAATTTACGCGACGCAGAGCTCTACATTAATCGAAGCTCTGGGTCAAAAAGGCATTACCTCCGACGAAGTCGCTGCTATCGGTATCACTAACCAGCGTGAAACGACTATCGTTTGGAACAAAGAGACGGGCGCTCCCGTCTACAACGCTATTGTTTGGCAGTGTCGCCGTACCGCAGAGATCTGTGAAGAACTAAAAGCACGCGATGGCCTTGAAGCTTATATTCGAGAAAACACGGGTCTTGTTCTCGACCCTTACTTCTCAGGCACCAAGGTTAAATGGATTTTAGATAACGTAGAAGGCGCTCGCCAGCAAGCCGAGGAAGGCAAGCTGATGTTTGGTACCGTGGACACTTGGCTAGTTTGGAAGATGACCCAAGGTCGCGTTCATGTCACTGACTACACCAACGCATCAAGAACCATGCTATTTAATATCAATACTCTAGAATGGGACGAACGCATTCTTAAAGAGTTTGATATCCCACTTTCGATGATGCCTGAAGTCAAACCTTCGTCAGAAGTTTACGGTCAAACTAACATTGGTGGTAAAGGTGGCACGCGTATACCTATCGCTGGTATCGCAGGTGATCAACAAGCCGCGCTATTTGGTCAAATGTGTGTCGAACCAGGTCAGGCGAAGAACACCTACGGCACGGGCTGTTTCATGCTAATGAATACGGGTAAGGAGAAAATCACCTCTAAAAACGCTTTGTTGACGACCATCGCTTGCGGACCAAAAGGCGAACTTGCTTACGCGTTAGAGGGTTCGGTATTTATGGGCGGCGCTTCTATTCAATGGCTACGCGATGAAATGAAACTGTTAAATGACGCCAAAGACTCTGAATACTTTGCTAACAAAGTCGAATCCAGCAATGGTGTCTATGTGGTTCCAGCCTTTACTGGTCTTGGCGCACCCTACTGGGATGCTTATGCTCGCGGTACCATCATTGGCATGACTCGAGGCACAGGTGCAAACCACATCATTCGCGCAACGCTTGAAAGTATCGCTTATCAAAGCCGCGATGTGATCGATGCGATGCAAGCCGACTCTGGAATCAAGCTAGCTTCTCTGCGCGTTGATGGTGGCGCAGTCGCGAATAACTTCCTGATGCAGTTCCAAGCGGATCTATTGAACACAGAAGTACAGCGACCTCAAGTTGTTGAAGTCACCGCTCTCGGTGCCGCATATCTAGCAGGTATCGCAGTTGGGTTCTGGAGTGGTTTGGAAGAGGTGTCTGATAAAGCTGAAATCGATAGAACCTTCACACCATCTGATGATGAAGAAAAACGTGAAGCACGTTACAGCGGTTGGAAACGAGCAGTGCAAGGCGTATTGAGCTGGTCTGAGATTGCGCATGCAGACAAACGCTAAGTAAAGTTAACGCGTTACTCTAATAAGTTAGCTCTCTTTATCTCAAGGTAGAGAGAGCTAATATCACCACTCGCTACATTGTGCTCTATCCATCATTTCATTCCCCATGCAAGATAGAAGTAACCCGCCCCCACACAAAGACATAGCGGTGAATAAAGCCATGTATCCAATCGAGCGAACTGGCCTTGTTGGTTTTTCTTACTAAAACCAACTAGGTTGAAGTCTCCCACCGCCCTGAGAACAAAAATTGCGCCTACGAATAATGCCATCCACTCAATATAATTTTTGAGTGTCTGAGGTGTTGCTATTGCGTCAGTCAAGCTGAGAGACAATAACGCGAAAACAGCAAGAGCGGCTGCAACAAGCAAAGTGATCAACGCACCCGGAGTGAATGCCTTGCTACCTTCGACGACCGGAATCGCTAGATGGACGCCTTTCTTGCCGCCAAAAGCCCAATAAACATGTATCAGTGAGATTGCGAATAGAATGCCAGAAATAGTGAAAGCAATGAGTAAAGGCATTGAGTTTCCTCTAGAGAGTGAATGTGGGATTGACTTTCGTTTTACTCTTCCACTATGCACTTTCCAATATCAGCAATAGTTTTACGCTCCTTTACACCCATGTTTGTGTCATGGGCTGCATTCACATAAATATCACTTGAAACTTGCTTGTAGCACTTTAAGCGATGCTTAGTAGCCAGTCAGCTCCATGTATCCGCGACCTTGGTGAGTCCCTTCTATGGTAACGGGTCCTTCCCAATAAGGGACGGTCAGAGGCATTTTCGCCAAAGGATTGAGCGCCTCTATCGTTAAAGTAATCTCATGGCTGGGTATCTCAAGATGCCATACTGTGGGATAGTCAGAGCCTTGAATAGAGACCGTGTCTATAGCTTTGAGTGTAAGCTCATGCGATGATATTGAAATTCCCGAGCGGTCACGCCGCATCAGTTGACCATAGGCATAACTCGCATCGCCAGTCTCACTGTCTCTCAACTGAAATACCACCAAGCTCGTATCATTGTCGAGTCTAAGCGCAAACCAATCCCACCCTTGCTGTGAACCAAGCAGAAACTGCGGGCTCCATTCCCTATCAATCCAACCCTGCCCTGTCACCTTATGTTGTTCACCTTTGAAGGTAATCGTGCCTTCGACATCAATAAAAGGCTGGCTATAGTAATGTGAAGCAACTGAACCATCCGCGCTTTTGACACTGTAGCCCTGCTCACCCTGAAGTTGAAACGACGATTCACTAACAAGATTAAGCGAGTAACTGAACTCCTCTGTAGCTACGTTCAATGACGCTGGGAACATCTCATCAGAGTTAGAGCGCCATTGCCAATCGTCGAGAAAAACACGAAACGGTGACTTAGCCACCCCTGCCATCTTAGGATGAGCACGAGACCATTTTTCGGCAGCTAAATGATGAGTAGAGTTGGTGATCGCGCTGTGCGCCATGTATAGCTGACTGGTTTCCCAGCCTTGATTAGCAGAGCCATTTGACGCCAGCGCAATGCGAAACTGAGTCCACTGAACGCCAAATGTTTCACCTTCAGACGTGACTAAGTTTGCGGTGAAGTACCACCATTCATATCGGTAGTCTTCATGTGCTTGGTGGTCTTCTGGAAAACGGAGTTGCGTTTCAGGTGAGACCTTAGTAAATGCCCCACTATCTTCTCCCAACCAAGAGCCAAAACCTTGTGGTTGACTCTCCTTACAACCGACTAAGGTCAGCGCTAACAAAGCTACGCTTAATGGTTTCAGCATTACAACACCTCGCTTTGTAGGCTCGACATAGCGGGTTTAGACACTAAGCGCCACAGGGGTAACGCCGTGGCTGCTGATGCGGTAATAATACTCACGAAGCAGAGCATCGCTATATCACTCCAACTCCACACAAATTGCAGACTCCAGCCAAAAGCACGGAGGGTAATGACGTCGGTTAAGACATAGCCAACTAAAGCGCCAAGCGGTAACGCTAAACAGAGTGTAAAACAGACTAACAGCACCATTTGCATCACGACCATCATCAAAAGCTGGGCGCTTCTAACACCTAACGCATAAAGTCTTGCAATGGCAGCTTTGCGAGCTTCAATCAACATATAACAGGCACTGAACAGCCCAATAACCGCCACCAGTAAAGTCACGCCATTCAACGCCTTGGTTACCGCGAAAGTTTGAGAGAAGATTTGCAATGCGATCGTTTTGATTTCTTGCTGATCATAGAGCTGATTGTCACTCAAGCCAAAGCGCTCGATAAGCTGCTGGCGCATGACATCATTGTCTAGCTCCGTTTGGATCCCTAGACTGGTTGGCACTGATGAAAAACCAGCGTCTCGCCAGAGCGAAGGTGAAATCAAAAGCTCTCCTGTCGGGGAGCCATAGTCGTAGAAAATAGCGCCGATTTGAAGTGGGGTATCCACCACTGATGATAGCTCGGGAACCAGGACTTCATCGCCAAGCGATAAACCGAGCTTCACCGCCATCGGTTCACTGATCGCAACCATCTGGTTTTGGTAAAAGTTCGACCAAAATCCATCAACCATAGACTTCGCAACCATGGTTTCCTCAAGAGTATTGTTATCTTTTGTACCGAGTTTAGTGGGTAGGCCTTCGATATTGGTATCAGTGTAGCTCTGAGTATAAATAGCCGAGACGCCTGGCATTTCACTAAGCGCACCTTGAATCGCTTCCATTTCACTTTGTGCAGGACTTATATAGATGTCAGCATGAAGCCTCTGCTCAAGCCACTGTTTCAGGGTGTGCTCAAAACTCACGACTAAGGTATTCATTGCAAGGTTCGCCGTCATCGCTAGTAGCAAAGCCATCATCGCAAGCGACAGTGGAGCAATAAGCTCCTTGAGCTCTGCAACCAGATAGTGTTTCAAGCCAACCGAAAACACCTTTTCCGCCCTATGACTGAGTACCAATAAGCCTTTGGGAAGATACAAAGGCGTCGCGACAATAAGCAAACCAAGCCAAAGCATAGTGACTCGAAAATGGTTACTTAGCCATAGGCCAATGACAGCAAGAAAAGTCAGTATCAGAGCTGCAATAAATAAACGACTCGTATTTTGTGGTGCGGGTAGCGCGTAAAATCCACTGTGAATAGAAAGTGGCTGCTGAACACTTCCCTTGAAGTGATGCCAACACGCACCGAGCGCTGCGACTAGCGTGATTAGCAGTGCTTGGAGTAACCAACTCAAATGCCATGTACCGGGTAACAGCTTTGCCCCATAGAGCTGCTCTAAGGTCAGCGCGACGGTCGGGTGAAGCCAGTGACTGAGCTGCATTCCCAGTACAAAACCAAGCAGTGAGCCCAGTGACACCATGACCGCGAGCTCTACCAACAGAGCAGAAAACACAGTGTTTGCGGTCACGCCCGCTTGCTGCAACTGTACCAAGAGTCTGCGTCTTTTGAGTAAGCTGTATTTGACGCCATTGTAGGCAATAAATAGCCCCACAAGAAACGCGAGCATACTCATAGCCGTTAGATTTAAATGAAAACTATCAGTAAGCGAAGCGAGATCTGAGCTTTGCGTATTCTCTATCCATTGAGCTTGGCTTCCTATTATCTCTAACCAACTATCAAAGCGTTCACGAGAGGCATCAAATACTGCGATATAGCTCAGTTTCCCTTGTTTTTGTAGCAATCTTTCGGCAAAGCTGATGTCCACCAGCATCCGATTGCCCAATTGCCACTCATCGGGAACCGCTAAAAGACGTGTCTCAGCATTATCGAGTTGCAAAACACTCGGTTTGCCCAGTTGCTCAAAGTGGGCAGAGCTCACCAAGGCGATGGGCTCCCCCATGAGCATGTTCGTTAAGGGTAAATTTCCATCAAACAAAAAGACATCTTGTCTCTTCTCACGCTCTGAGTCGTTGCGATTCGCTGTCCGGCTCATTGTTGCTGTTACTGCCGCAACAATGTCACTGCCCTGTACTGAAAACCGGCGTCCCGTCTCGTCGCGCACTCGCCCTTCTAACACCGCAAGAGACTCGCTCATTCCAGCACTGCGCAACGAGAAGTAAAGCTGGCTGTCGATATGCTTCTGACCACTGGGTGGCACTATAAAATACTGCGCCGGTAGACTGAGCTGCTCTGCTGCATCGGAATAACTGCGTTTAGCATTGAGGTTTATCGCCTGCACTGCGACAAACAACATCACGGCCAACACTATCCCAATGAGAATAGATGCTGCCTGTAATGGCGCTTGAAAGTAGTGCTTGCTGTATACACGCAGCACAACAAGAAGGTGGTGAACACTAGCTCGCTTCATACAACTGCCCGTTAATAAGCTGCAAACGAGACTGCATAAAGCTTGCGCATTCTGCGCTGTGCGTCACCAAGACAATCGCTGTGTTGCCTTGATTTGTGATAGTGGAAAGTAGCTCCATGACCTCTAAGCCAGATTGCTCGTCGAGGTTCCCTGTCGGCTCATCCGCAAGCAGCAGTTCTGGCTGGCTCGCAAGTGCTCTCGCGATGGCCACTCTTTGTTGCTGCCCTCCAGACAACGCGGCAACATGTCTGTCAAGCAAGCTCGCCAGCCCTAAAGTCTCAACAAGGTAATCACACCAATCATGCCAGCCTCTGCCCTCTAATGAGAGTGGAAAGGCGATGTTTTGTCTTACATTGAGTGGAGTCAGTAAGTTGAACTGCTGAAACACCACCCCAAGCTTATGTATCCGAAAATGGCTCCACTGTTTGTCATGCCAGTTTGTGGTGTCTTGTCCTTCGAGATAAAGCTGACCAGCATTTAACGGCTCAAAGCCAGCAATAATGTTCATCAAGGTACTCTTACCGCTGCCACTCGCGCCCATCAACGCAGTGCTCGATCCTGCCTCAATCTTTAAATGACAATCATTAAGCACCGAGTGCTCTTCCACACCATCGGTGAACTGCTTAACTGCGTTTTTGAGTGAAACCAGCGAGTCATTCGCCATACCTTCCCCTTTTATCAAGACGGTCGCTACCTGATACGTAGAAGTTTAGTCGTAAGACCACGTAACTCTATGGTTTTATTTCACTAATTGGATAGGAAGTGTGACATGAAAGACAAATGCTTATCCCTAGTTATTCAGAGAGGCGTTAGGCGAAACCCTAGCCCTCAAAGCGTCAAGTTTATTGCACTCGTGTAAGCTTGAGCACTGCTTTCGAGCGGCGGCAGTTCGTCAAGGTGTGATGGTAGTGCTTAACGAAATCACGAGATTTTTTTTATCTCTAGTTTATCTAAATAACTCAGCAATGCTTCTTCAAAGTCCTTTTTGACCAAAGGCTTGGCTATGACGGTGTTCACACCGCTATCTAGAAACTCTTGTTTATTCTCGCTGATCACATCTGCAGTCCAACCAAAAATGAAAATACTATCACCGTACTTTCTTCGGAGTTCTGCGGCGGTGGTTGGTCCATTCATAACAGGCATATGATTGTCTAGTATCACTAGGTTGAACTTAGACGGGTCGAACATCTCTAAACATTCTGCACCGTTAGAACAACTCTCTACCTCAATCGACAAAGACTGACAGAACTTACCCGCAACGATACGATTTATCGCATTGTCATCAACCAAAAGTACTTTATAAACAGAAAAATCGGCGTTGATTGGATCAAGGCGAGACAACTGTTCGCTCTGTTCGACAATAGATGAAAGAGGTAGCTTAACGGTGAACGTTGAGCCCACGCCAAGTTGGCTAGATACGTTTATCTCTCCGCCCATGAGCAACGTCAGACTTTTCACGATAGAGAGCCCTAACCCAGTGCCGCCAAACTGACGCGTCGTCGACGTCTCTGCTTGCTCGAACTTTTCAAAGACACTATCAATTCGATCGGGTGCGATGCCAATACCGGTATCTTGAACCGTGAGTTCACACTCTCCTTGAAGCGGTGTTGATACCGTTACGGTTATTCTCCCTTTTTGGGTGAACTTTAGCGCATTTCCGACTAAGTTGAGCAATATCTGCCTTAGCCTGACCTGATCGCCAATAAACTGTTTATTTGGATCTGTGTTGTCGACTATCTCGAACAGGAGCCCTTTTTCTGAGCACAAGCTTTGATAGGTATTATTTACTGGAGACAGTATCTCCTGCATCTTAAAATGCGAGTGTTCCAAAACCAACGCTTGATTCTCGATTTTTGAGATATCTAGAATATCATTCAAAATGGATATCAAATGATTTCCCGAACTAAGAATTAGCTGAAGCGCTTCCCTATGCTTATGGTCAGTGATCTCTTTTTCGAGTATTTGTGTTAGACCAAGCACACCATTCATAGGTGTGCGTATTTCATGACTCATCGTGGCAAGAAAAGCTGACTTGGCTTCGTTAGCGGCGTTCGCCTCTTTCGCAGTAGCCATGAGTTTGCTTTCCAGTTTTTTGTATTCAGTCACGTCTCTTTCGATGGCAATGAACCGGTCAATTGCGCCATCTTGATCCGTTATCGGGGTAATATCTATATCAACCCAGTATTCATTTCCTTTGGAATCATAGTTCAGGATCTCCGCCTTGATTGGTAGGCCCTGCGACAAAGACTTTGCTATCCGAATCACGGTATTGGCATCCGTTTTATCACCTTGTAGAAACTGACCTGGTTTCTTACCTTGAACACTTTCTAAAGCGTACCCCGTCATCTCTTCAAACGCTCTATTTACCCATTCAATAGCACCATGCCTATCCGTGATCACCACAGCATCTCGCGCTGCTTTCACCACGGTCGCGAGAATCTTACTTTCTCTCTCTCGTTCAATCAGTTCACTGTTTTTGGTCGCGAGTTCTTTTTGAGATATTTCGAGCTCTCGATGCGGGTTCACAAGAACCTTGTTTCCTGCAAACAGAACAAATAAGAAACTGATACCCATGACCACGGCGATGGCGTCATAGATGTAACTCATAAAGCTATCAGATTGCAGCTTAAGGAAATCGGGATTTATCCCCTGCATCAGCGTCAACCCCGCCGTTGCAATCTGCGTGTTGTTGACCAGCCAAGAATCAAGATTATTTTGATTAATATAATCCGATACGCTGCCCTGTGTAAGCGCATACCAGCGCTCTTTTGGATCAATCAGGTCTCCAAACAGTTCATCATAATCGACTGGCGTTTCACCAAAAACCATCCCAATAAAGCGACCTTCACTCATTACTGGCATGAAGATCTTAATGCATATATGGTCTGTGTCATTGTGAAGCAGGTAGACGGGAGGTGGCGTAATCAAGTCAGAAGCCTGCTGCTTCATGGAATCAAAAATGCGGTTCTCATTGGCACGTGAAGGGTGACGAAACTTATCTTCAAAAAGAACCGTTCTCTCTTTGTTAAAAACGGCAAACAGAACAGAGCGACTGTCTCCTTCATATCGATGAAGCGTAGCATCGATATTTACCTCACTTTCACCCTCCAATAGAGCGATGATGTCATTATTACTGGAAGCAAGTTTTACACGCGCTTTTGCATTATCCAAATACTCTTCTACGAACAGCTTGGCTGCTTGTAATTCTAACTTTGTGCCTGAGTTTTGAAGATAATCTATGGCATGTTTAGACTCTCGCCCCAGAATAACGATGGATGCGACAGTAAATACACATATCACGAAAACGGTGTAGATGAATACCAGTGTTCTTCCACTTAGCCCCTTGAGTGTTGGCACTTTAAATCCCTTTTTTAAGTCCGCTACTATCAATCTAGGAGGTTTTACGTGGAAATAAAGAACTACCTCCCTAAAAGCCCTCGGATAGTTAACGACTTAGGGCAAATACCGCTTGCCCGCACGTCAAGTTCTACTGCGTCACTCATCGATGCCAAACAGGCAACTAATCACATCTTAAGACCTAAAGAATTTTTCTTAATTTTCTTTACCTTACCCTCCTAAGTCACCATTTAGCGTCTATATTTCTCTAAGGGAATATCTCTAAAATCAAGGACGATGAATAGCAAAGCGCGATTTGCCACCAAAGTGGCGCTAGGTCTTACTCTCGCCTATCTCATACCTTTTGCTATGGGATGGCCACAAGCTTCTACTGCGGCAACAACCGTGATGCTTATTGCATCGACGGGGAGTCAGCGTGAGTCATTCGAAAAAGGAACGCTAAGGGTGCTTGGAACTATAGTGGGCGCGGTGGTAGGTCTCATTTTAGTTGGCGCTTTTGCACAAGACCGCTTTCTGTATATGTTTAGCGTATCTATTGTGGTCTCGTTTATTTTCTATTTCCGAAACGCTTATCAAAGTGACCCTACTCTACTCATGCTCACCGCAGTGATGACCTTGATGATGTCCAACGGCGGCGATGCCGAAGGTGCCTTTCTGTACGGTGTTGATAGAGCGTATATGACGGTATTTGGGGTGGTAACTTATACCTTGGTGGGTGTCTATCTTTTCCCAAGCAAAGCCGAGCAGAACCTATCGGCATTACTACAAGAGACGCTGTCAATTCAGCAGCAAACCTTTACCCAAATCTCGGAATCACTTCCGGGGATGATCAAGCCTGAGACTTCCGCTGCGGCAGATGCGTCTTCCAGTGACAATGAAACTGAACATGAACCTACCGAAGAAGCGAGCCCCTCGCTTGATGAGCTTATTGAAAAGCTATTTACCGCTCAAAGCACACTTGAACAGCGTTTCAGTGTGGTCAAAAAAGAAAGCAGTGAGATCGCGGCTTATCTTCAAGAATGGAGATTGGTGATTCACCATAGTCAGAAGATAACGCAACTACTCGCCACTGCCTCTAATGCACGCTTTAACCACAATGACACGGAAAATTACCTCTCTGATTTTCCCGTTTTCATTGAACAAATCGATCATCTTTTGCAGCAAAGCCAACAGTTTTTAGTTTCGCCGGAAACCGGAGAGACCTTCCGATTCAAAGAGAATAAATTAAAGGCTAATGAAGAAAAACTATCTGGCAGCGACCACCTGACGCGAGCCTCTGTCTTAACGTTAGGCTACCTGCTAAATCGACTCTACGACAACGCCAGCAAACTTGCTGAATCAATAAGCTGTATTGACTCCATCACTAAGACTGTTTCTTTCAAAGAACAGCTCGCACCCTCTCAAAGTGCTTTTTTGTGGTGGGACGCTGAGAACTTTAAAACAGCCATTAAGGTGTTTGTCACTTATTGGGTCGCAGGTGGGCTTTGGATTGCGTTCAACCCTCCTGGTGGTTATAGCTTTGTTATCTTCTCGACGATTTTTATGGCGGTGCTCTCTTTTATGCCGCTGCACCCCAAAGCACTTGGTTTTCTGTTTACTTTTGGTTTTCTGTTTGCCATTCCAGCCTATGTGTTTATCTTGCCACAGCTAGAGCTCGGTATTGAGTTAGCGCTGTTCTTATTTATCTATACCTTTGTTGGTTTTTATCTGTTTAAAGGACCTATCACCATCTTCTTTATGTTAGGGATGTTTGTGTTGGGCATAGACAACACCATGACCTATCACTTTGGCATCATTCTAACCATCATAACGCTGTTCTACCTTGTGGTGCTGATGATTGTGTTTTCTCACTACTTCCCGTTTTCTAGCAAGGCAGAACATCTTTTCTTGGCCGTCCGACAGCGACTATTCTTCCACCTTTATCGCTTGCTACTCACAATGCAAAACCTTAAACCTACTTGGTTGACGCGCTTAACGCTCGCGCTGCATTTGAAAACCGCCAATGTGGCGTCCAAGAAGCTATTGCTGTGGGCAAGTAAGGTCGATGTCAGTTACTTCAACAACAACACTCAAGAGCAACTAGTTCTCTATGCCAAACGCTGTGGGGTGTTAATGGGACACGCCAACAATCTGGTTGCGGCACAAACAATTCTGAAAAATAACTCATTGATTACTAAGCTTAGAGAGACGCATATCGACACGGTTCTGCCGAGCTTGGTAGAAGTTCATGGCAAGGCGAAGCCAGATAGTGGTGACCATTTTGACAACGCTGAGCAAGAGTACACAAAAGCCGAACAAGCACTGGAAGCTTTCTTTGAGTCGCTCGATTTGGACCAAGTAAACAAAAATGACATCGCAGGTTTTTATCTCTTTCTTCACCTAAAAAGAAACCTGTATGAGTCACTAAAGAATGTTGAGGAAGCCAGTCAAGGTATCGATCTGGACAATCTCAAGATGCATCGATTTTAGGGATAAAATAATGATGACTCATCGGCTGATAATAGCCTCTTTCACAACACTGATAATGACTGCCTGCACGACGCTGGGTCCAGAGTTTGAGCCAGGTAGTAACGTCGCGCTCCCTCAGTCATGGAGTGACAGTGAAATGGCATCGAGCACTGCGTCGACGGCCAACTGGTGGCAGCAGTTTAATGATCCGACACTTGATCAATTTGTCGAACGCGCAGCTAAACAAAATCTCGATGTTGAAGCTGCCGGATTAAGAATTTTACAAGCGAGAGCTGTCCTTGGGATTGCTGATGGCTTGCGCTACCCACAGGTACAAACTGTGTCGGGTAATCTAGCAAGAGCTTATGTGAGTGAAAGTTCTTTTAATAATGCGGCACTGACTTTCGATGCAGGTTGGGAAATGGATGTCTGGGGTAAGTACGCGCGCGGAATCGAAGCCGCCCAAGCCACCTATTACGCGTCTATCGCATCCTACAACGACATACTCGTAACCATCACTTCCGAAGTCGCACGAAACTACATTAACTATCGCTCGTTCCAAGAGCGCATGTTGCTCTCTCAGAGAAACATTGAGATTCAGGAGCGAGTGGTCAATATTACTCGCGTCCAATTCGAGTCTGGTAACGTCACCGAGCTCGATGTCCAACAAGCACGAAACCAGCTATTTACCACCAAAGCTGCCCTACCCGCACTTGAAATAGCCATGCTACAAGCTAGAAACGCACTTGCCGTATTACTTGGCATACTGCCAGAGCAAGTGGACCCTTTGTTAGAAGATGGCATGACGCAAAGGCTTGCGGAGTATGAGCAACGTTTTCGTTCATCGGGGTCAAAGTCGCTGATCTCCGAGAATGAAGATGGCTCAATCGTACCTGAGGCGCCTGCCCTAAACTCAACGATTGATGCCAGTTTGGTCATGAGGCGTCCTGATCTCCAAGTTGCGCAATTGCAGGCCCACGCACAAAGTGCACAAATTGGTGTCGCTGAAACGGCCCTTTATCCAAGCTTCTCTCTATTTGGCTCTATCGGTATCGATAGTTCGGTGCCATCAGGTTCCAGCTTTAGCTTCAATGATTCGTTGACGCTCGTCGCTGGTCCTGCATTTAGTTGGAACATTTTTCAATATGGGCGGGTAAAGAATAACATTCGTCTCGAAGATGCGCGCTTCCAAGAAACGATGACCAACTACAACAAGAAAGTGCTTCAGGCAGTGCAGGAAGTCACTAATGCAATAGAAGCGTATGAGCTCTATGTAGAGCAAAAAGCGCTACGGCTACAATCGGTCAACGCCTCTGTTCGAGCATTCAATATCTCTTTAACACAGTATGAGAACGGTCAAATCTCCTTCGAGCGTCTGCTGAACTCTGTCGAAAAGATGACGCGCAGCGAAGATAGCTACGCCCAAATAAAAGGCAATGTCGCCAATCAGGTCGTCGCCCTATACAAATCATTGGGTGGCGGCTGGCAGGTTCAATCAGGACAAGCGTTTGTCTCGCCCGACAATATCCAAAAGATGCAAGAACGCATCGACTGGGGCACTCAGTTAGACGAAGAAAATACGGTACTCCCACCTCTTACCATCAGGACAGGGGCACCCGTCACGACGGGTACCGATGAGTCAGCCTCCGCCACCACTGAGGAGGGCCAATAAATGCCACATGAACTCGCTTGGGGCGACGTTTATTTCTCCCCCCTGTTACTCGTCGTGTGTATGGCAATTATTGCCACTTGGATTACCGTCATCATCATGAACAAAACCAAGCTGGCGCGTTTTGTTGCGTTTCCATCACTCACTTTTCTCGCCATCGTCGTGATGTATGTAGTGGCGATCGATCATTTTATTCTCAGGTTTTAGGAGCCGCTTAAATGAAGAAGACGATTATCATCATCCTAAACCTCATTCTCCTTGGTGGAGCCGCTTGGTTTGGATACCAAAAGTATCAAGACTATTTCAACAACCCATGGACCCGAGATGGCCAAGTTCGAGCCAACATTATTAAAGTGGCACCTCGTGTTTCGGGACCAATAGTCAATGTCGCCATAATCGATAACCAAAGGGTGAACAAAGGTGACTTACTGTTTGAAATCGACCCAGAAACCTACCAAGTGGCGTTAGCCCAAGCAGAGGTCGCTCTTCAGCAGTCGATTATTAGCTCTAAAGGAAAAAAGATTGAGTACGACCGATTGCTCGATATTCGTAAAAAAGACAAAGGCGCAGTCTCACATAAAGACCTAATTAGACGAGAGATCTCCTATCAAGAGTCGCTTCTAAAAATCAAAGCGTCTGAAGAGAAGCTCAAATCAGCTAAGCTCAATCTGAGCTACACCAAAGTTGTCGCCTCTGTAGATGGTTTTGTTTCAAACCTCGACATACGAACCGGCACTCAAGCCGTGGCCAACCAACCCTTAGTAGCGCTCATTGATGAAAACAGCTTCTGGGTCTTCGGCTTCTTTAGAGAGAACCAACTCCCTCAGATACAACCAGGAAGCGAGGCTCGAGTCACTTTAATGTCCCACCCTGACACGCCCATTGACGCGACGGTAGACTCAATCGGTTGGGGCATCGCACCTAAAGATGGCACGGTCGGGTACAACTTGCTGCCAAACGTTAATCCAGTATTCCAGTGGATCCGACTGGCTCAGCGTATTCCAGTTCGAATCTCTCTAAATGAACTTCCAGAAGGCGTGCACCTACGATTTGGGCTATCAGCTTCTATCATGGTAATAGAGGAACAGAACGAATAATGTCATTGAGCAAGGACAGATAAAATGAAAGTGGGAAAACGGCTTGAAAACATCAATGAAGGAAACAACTTCTTCTACTTAACCGTTGCACTCGTCGCTCTACTCATCAGCTCAGGTCTTGCTGAAGTAGTTGGTAGTGGATGGATAGATCGAGTGTTGCAGTTATTTATTATCGTGGTCTTTATCGTCTGTTTTGCCAGCCTGCGCTTTGACAAGAACTGGTCACGACTTTTAAAAACTCTCGCAACATGCTGGGTTATCGCCACGTTAGTAAAACTGATCTTTGATATTCGTGAGATGGATGTCCTTATGCTCGCTCTCACCTTCAGCTTTTTCTTTGGCACCTTTAAGTCGACAGCGAAACAAGTGCTGTTCCATGGTGAAGTGAATACCAATAAAGTGGTGGGCTCAGTCGCATTATTTCTGCTGCTCGGTCTAATGTGGGCTATCGTTTATTTAATAATCATTGAATATTCACCCAATGCATTTACTGGACTAGAAGCCATTTCGTGGGGAGAAAATTTCTCAAACGCAGCCTATTTCAGTTTCGTAACGTTAACAACCTTGGGCTATGGTGATATCAGCCCAATCAGTCCACTGGCACAAGTAGTGGTGTATTTAGAAGCGATCGTCGGCGTATTTTATATGGCCATCGTCGTGTCGAGTTTAGTCAGTGCAAATTTGGAACACAGGGAAAAAAACAATGGATAGACAAACCGAACAACGTCAAAGCAAGCTCTTTGTCAATAATATGGTGGAGTCGGCCATTCGGATCGGCTTACTCGTTCTTTTACTCAGTTTTACCTACGACATTATTAAGCCATTTATTATCCCAGTGCTATGGGGGGCCATTATTGCCGTTGCACTGCTACCTTTAACGAAAAAGCTTGAACGTTCGTTAGGAGGTAAACGCGGTCTAGCCTCAACGCTTGTTGCATTGATTGGCATTTCAGTGTTAGTTATTCCGTTTGTATTGGTTTCCGGATCAATCTATGACGGTGTCGCACATACAACCGAAGTTCTTCAGGGTGGTGAAATAAAGATCCCAGGTCCCACTGCGAAAGTTACCGAGATACCAATTATTGGTGACAAGCTATATAGCATTTGGAACTTGTTCGCGACCAACCTCGAAAAAGGCATTCAGCAATTCTTACCTGAAATAAAAGGCTTCCTTGGTACCATCGCCTCAATTCTTGGCGGCGCACTAACAAGTTTGATCATGTTTATTATTTCACTCGCGATCGCTGGCGGCTTTATGGCGCACGCAGAGAAAATATCGGGGGCACTCGAAACCGTTGCGGTTCGAGCGGTAGGTAAAAAGGCCGAACAGTGGGCGAACCTGATGGCAGCGACGATTCGTAGCGTGTTACTTGGTGTGGTAGGTGTCGCCTTTATCCAATCTGCAATCATCGGCGCGGCGATGTTTGTATTCCAAGTGCCTGCCGCAGGTTTGCTGACACTAGCAACACTCATCCTATGTATCGCGCAACTTCCAGCCCTACTGATTGTTGCCCCAGTCATTTTCTATGTGTATTCCACAGGCGATGGCACCAGTACAACTATCTTCACGATTTGGGCATTAGCAGGTGGCCTGTCGGATAACTTCCTCAAACCGATGTTAATGGGACGAGGTGTCGATGTTCCAATGCCAATCATCCTAATCGGTGCTATTGGCGGCATGTTGTTTGCTGGGATCATCGGTTTGTTCTTAGGTGCTATTGTTCTAGCAATTTGGTACGAACTCTTCTTATTCTGGATAAACTACGAATCGCAAAGTGAGCTTTCAGAACAGCCAGAGCAAGCTGAGAGCGCTGAGAACTACAGGATATAGACACGAAAAGCGGGGCTAAGAGCCCCGCTTGTTTTTCCTACTACAATTTGAAGCCTTGCAAAATTCGCTGCTGCTTCTCTATTTCAACCAGTTGTATGTTCATATGACTGTTCGTCTCTTCCGCCTGTACGGTGACCTGCTGGCTAAGTTTACTGATTTGCTGTGTATTTCTACTCACTTCTACGGAGACACTGCTTTGCTCTTCGGCCGCAGTGGCAATCTGCCCGGTACACACTGAGATATTTTCAATATTCTGCTGCACAAGATTGAGTAACTGTGTCGCTGCCCGCGCTGAACTCACAGCATCTTTGACGTTGTTCTCACTAACTCCTATCGCCTTCGACATTGAGCCAGTGGTCAGCAAAAGTTGGTCTATCTTAGTGTGGATTTCTTTGGTTGCCTCTTGAGTTTTTAAAGACAAAAGTCGCACATGGTCAGCAACGACCGCAAAGCCTCTGCCTGCCTCACCTGCTCTTGCTGCCTCAATGGTGGCGTTGAGAGCCAGCAAGTTGGTTTGGTTGGCAATCTCATTGATCACTTCAAGAATGCTGCCAATACTTTTCGTATTCTCTACCAATGTATCCGATTGGGTCGAAACCAAATCTACGTTATCTGATAAGCGCTCGATATTGCTCTCAGTCTCTTTAACAACTTCAACACTATTGAAGACATTGGTCTTTGCATCATTAGCACTCTGAGCAGCGTCTAATGTACTTTGCGCCGTTTCTTCGGCCGCTACGGTCATTTGACCGACTGCCGCAGCTAGACCATTGAGTTCAACCATTTGCTTGTTTACATTATGCTCAGTGTCGTGTGCGGCATTCTTTGTCAGTATCGCCTGGTTTTTTACGACTAAAGATAGCTCCTTAGATGCCGAAATCTGGCTCTGAAGATTGGTGACAAATTTATTAAAATGAGTTGCTAACTCGGCAAACTCTCTATCGGTATCCGTTCTTAATCTGTGTGTTAAATCCGCTTTACCGGAAGCCACATTTTTTAAAGCAGCATTGAGTTCCCCCACGGGCCTAAACAAGTGACGCATTACGACGAATAGAACAAGTGTGATAATGATGACTAAGACAGCGGTGAAGGCCAGTGTCTTTTTGATAAGTTGAGAAAAGTCAGAAAACGCGAGTTTTTCGTTGACCACAGCCCCTACGTACCAATCTGAGTCTGAAACTTTCTCCAGGCTCATCAGATAATTAACGTTATCAATCATGACTTCTGAAACACCGCTTTCAACGTCAACATTAGGCGCAAAATCCGTCACATGACGGCCATTAAAGGTATCATTCGGATGAGCAATAATGGTTCCATCGCTGGTTACCATGAACATGTAACCCGTGCCGAACAAATCCGTTTGATTCATCAAGCCGACCAACGGACTGAGTGAAACATCAAACACGGCATTACCAATCAATTGATTGTCGATATCTACCAAAGAGGACGCTACCGATATGATCATTTGTCGAGTCGAAGAGTCGATATAAGGCTTAGTGATGACAATATCACTAGCGTTAGTCGCTGCTACATACCAAGGCCGACTCCGAACATCGTAGTTCTTATCTGGCGTCCAGTTATTGTTTGACAGAAGATTACCTGAGCTCTCGTAACCGATTCCAATCGCCTGAAAGCTGCTTTTTAATGCTGGCGCGGTAATAGTTTTGAGCGCCAATTCTGTATTTGTAGCATCGATAACATTGAGTGAATGTATGACAGACTTCACCAACTCGCGTTTGGCAAGCAGCTCATGGGCGATGGTAAAACTGATGCTTTTAGTCAGCTCTTGGATGTTTTGTTCGGTATGCTTTTTAAAGGTTTGATTGGTGAAATAGTAATTCACACCGCCGACTAATGTCACAACAAACACAAATAGTAGGCTAGACGTGAGAACAACTTTTGACTGAAACTTCATTGATATATTTGTAAATAGCTATTATTTTCAAACAATATACCGTTTAGAAACGAAGTATTGGTTATATTAAATATAACCAATACTCTACTTGAATGGCCTTTACAAAACTGCTGAATCACAACTGATATTTTTCAACCAAAATGCGCTTGTGTTGATAGATGTCGATGAGCTCTTGCTGTGTCTTCCCTTCGTTATCGAAAAACAGCGCTCCTTCACCTTCCAATAACGTGAAGTGCTGAGCGATCATCTCAAGAACTGCCTGTACACGCTTCATTGTCATTGGAGTGCAACTCTTACCATGAAGGTCATCTTCTATATCTAAAACGTGGGAACGAAACATCTCAACAAGGTAAAGCTGTTCCAACAAAGCGCGGTCGTCCAGTGCCTGTTGATATCTATTTCTCAATGATACCGTTAGCGCTATAACCTCATCGCTCCCATTCTCTTTCTTCAGCCAAGCTAGTTTTGCTTCAAGGGCAATGTGGGCAGCTTGCTTAACCGTTCGAAAGACACTAATCCGGTCTTGATCATTCCCACTGTAATCCAGTGCCCAACCGGAAAAAAACCGAGTCTCAAAGCGCTCACAGAACTGAAATAGAGGCGCATTAATACCATCGCTATTAAACTCATGACGCGGCTCAAATGGGTACATATAACCAAAATCAAAAAGCTTGAGCTGGTTGTTTTCGTCTAGCAGCAAGTTACCCGAACACAAATCCCATTCGAAGAGTCCAGCTTGCTCACACGAGACTAACGTAGAGAATAAGTCGTTAAGGAGCTTTGGTGTGGGTTTAAAAGGAGTCCCTTCAATCCACTCAGATAAGATAATCCCGATCCGATAGTCCGCGTAGACTGTCTCAACGATACAGCGAAAATCATCCGCGGTAGTAGGATCGTTTTTAAGTTTGTGAAAGTCTGCACGGCGCTGGACTTCATTTAGGAAAGAGTATTCACCATCAAGGTTCTGCACTCTGGCTATGGGGCGTTTTTTCTTGAGCGTATAATCTTTACCGTCAATACGTATGTGAAATACTTCAGCCGTGAGCCCACTATCAAACGTTTCTACGACATAATGTGAATCGGAAGTCGTTTGTGCCAACTCGCCCGGAGAGATAGGACAATGACGTTTGTCACCGACAATGAGTGGCTTTCCGCTTTTATCGAATAGTTGCTGTGCTCTCTGACGCTGATTCATTCCCTTGCCTCCGTTCATCTATGAGTGTCTTACCATACACTTACCATGAACAGTTCATATCATCCTCAGGTGATTTAACGGGGGCTTAGTAAAAGGTAGTGCAACAGTACGCCTTCACCAACGTACGAATCATGTATACTTGGTTGCCCCCTTAACTCACCCAGTGCCTAAAGCAGCAGCTCAACAACAAAGCCGAGGCCCGTATTGCAACTGACTAACTTCAAGTACCGTACACGAAAAGGTCCCGACTATCGTCACGGAGATCAGGTCTCTTTTTTGGATATCAAAGAGACATTTGGTATCGGCAGTATTCGTGTCGGTAAATGGGTAAACAATGAAGAGAAAGATCTTGCTGCCAACCTTATCTTCGATTCATTGGCGGACCTTGCGTTCTTTTTAGCTCTACCTTCAAAGGCGGTCGGTTTACGTGGCAACTTGAACCTTGCATTTGGAACTGGGGGGAGAAAGGGCGTTCAAGCGCACTATGCGCCAAATCAAAGAGAGCTCGCCTTAGCAAAGAACGCGGGAGCGGGAGCACTGGCCCACGAATTTTGGCACGCCTATGACCATTACATTGCCGAGAAAGCCTTTGATATTGGCGATCGTTCCGGTCCACAAAAGCGCATTCTATTTGCGAGTGATTGCTGGCTTGCAAATGCGACGCCCTTCCCTCATCTTTTGAATGATAGATTGATGAAGGTATTTGATTCGGTATTTCTTAGTAGTGATGGGCAGGACAGACATGACTACGTGTCACGAAGTGTGAAAGCAGACAAAGCGGTTGGAACGCATTATTTTTCACAGCCGACCGAAATGATGGCACGTGCGTTTGAGGCGGTGGTCGAGTCTTGTTCAGGTATCGAAAACGCGTATCTAGTCTCTGGAACTACACACTCCGATAACATTCATCTTTACCCTGATGTCGCCCATCGACACATTATCAGCGAGGCACTAAAAGCCTACTTTCACCCACTCGGAGAAGCGCTGAGCCGTTAGATACAGCAACGCTGGCTATTTTTTAAAACTGTAACGACCAAAAATAACGTCCTCACGATGATCGAGCCATAACTCCTGCTTTTCCATTACCTTTGAAAACATCGGGCTCTGCAGATAATTGTTAAGCCATGTACGCAGCTTCGGATATGGCGCATCCCTGAACCACTGCTTATCAATGCGGGCGAATTTACGCAAAAACGGCACCAACGCAATATCAACAAGACTCTCTTTCTCTCCGAACAAAAAAGAGTGCTGAGACAATCGTGATTCAAGCAAAGCAAGTTGCACTTCGCAGTCTTTCCTTAGTGATAACATGTTGGTTTCATGGTAACGCTTCGCACATCCAAACGCGTTTAGTGCAGGGTCGAAATCATGCTCAAAGCTTTCGATTGTTGAGAGCATTCGCTCCAGTGCATAGCTATCTTCTGAATACAACAAGTTGTTTGGGTCGCTCTGTCTCAGCGCCCAAACCATAATGTCTAAACTCTGTTCAATGGCTGGCTTGCCGTCTTCGAAAGCCAATACTGGGACTGTTCCTTTGGGAGAGGCTTCTAGCATCTCGACAGGTTTGTTATCGAGTTTTATTGCTCGGATACGTACCTGTAGTTGAGCCTTCACAATGGCTAAACGAGCTCGTATTGCGAACGGACAGTTATGTAGCGAATATAAAATAGGGCGTATTTCACTGTCCATTGCCAATCGTTCCTGCACTCGTTGATTTGGAGACGAATAACTCGCTTTTATTCATCCGACTCTTTGGTATTTCTATCGACGTAAGGCCAATAATGATGCCCCGCGCGAATAATCAAAGTTGCTGCGGCCAAAATGAATGCCGCAACAGATAACCATACGACGAGCGTAGCATCCATCTCTTTCATTCCTAGCGTGATGTATCGAGCAATTGCCATCATAGCAATGTAAATCGGGTAGCGTACGGGTATCTTACCGTTGACCACAAACTGCTGAACCATGGCGAGTACTTCTAGGTAGATAAACATGAGAAGAATATCGGTCAATAGCACTCTTCGCTCGGTGAAGACGTGCATAAACTCTTCGACCATGGCGTAGATGGTCGCCAATGTAATGGCGACAAGCAGCACAGCCTCTAATACATGGAATATTTTTAGAAATGGCTTACTAAACGATTTTGGTAAATGAGAAGGCATAACACTTTAATAAGTTATTGTTAGTTATGTTGTTACTCTAGCACATTTTTATTTCGCCAATGAACCGCTAACGCAACGCATTAGGGAAGCTGATGGCCAAATATCAGTTTGATATCAGGATGCTGTGATGCAAAAGTTTTAATAGAAGCGAGGGTTTCTGCGGCTTGCTGACGTAATTCGCCACTTAGCGCTGCCGGTGCATAGTTATTGTCATAGGCATAGCCGAAATGGCTGGCGTCACCGACAACAAACTTAATGCCTTGTGTTGTATTGAGTAAATATGAAGTATGCCCCTTGGTATGCCCTGGCGTCGATACCGCCCAGACGGCGCCATCTCCAAACACATCAACCACACTTGTAAATGGCGCTATCTTTGAGCCTTTCGTGAAGTCTATGCCGTGCCAATCATAATCCTCAGTAAAGAGCGCAGTATTTGAGAGCCTAGCAATGAAGTCATACTCTTTTTCATCGGCAATGACGGAAGTGCCCGTCGGCAGGTCGCTTATTCCAGAGGAGTGATCCGGGTGAAAATGAGTGACCATTACACCGTTTATTCGACCAACTTTGTGGTTTAGTTGAAGCTCTAGGGACTTCTCCAAGCTGTTTTCAATACCTGAAAGCGAGGCAATGGTCCGCATCAGCCAGTTATAGTTGCCCCCACTATTATTTTTGAACGACTTGGAAAACCCTGCATCGACGAGATACTCGCCATAGACAGGGTGGCGAATCCAGTGACTCAGTACCGGTAGTGCGGTGTAACGTTGCGGATAAGAATCAGGGGCGCCTTGCATTAACAGATTACGGTCCATGACAATTCTACCCACCTGGAGTAGTTTATAGTCGACCATTGCCGCACCTGATAGGGCAGCTTTCCAATCGGTGAACTGAGCTGGCTTGTTTTGCTCTATGGGTTTGATCTCTGCGGGGTAACCTGTAAGCCTGTATACATAGCTTGTCAATGTAACAAGTACAATGGCCAAAAGAGCAAATAGTCCTTTTAAAATCTTCATAATCCCTCTTAACTTGATGATGTTTTTTCGGGAGTATAAAGTTTGGCGTATACGTCAGAGTCAACAGCTATTATCAATTCTCTGTTGAACATCCAACTCTAGCTTATTCAGTCTCTCCAATAATCTTTGTTTCTGAACAATCTCTTGTGACAAGGTCACTTTCCTCTCCACAATCACCTTTAAGCTCGCTTTGCAGCGCTCGCCTTTTGGTGCATCGAAAAACTGAATGAGCTCACCGATTTCGGCTAAGGTCAAACCGATCTGCTTACAACGACCTATAAAGAGCATACGCGAATGAGCATCCTGATTAAAAACGCGATAGCGCCCTTCCCTCTCTTGCGTCGGGAGTAATCCAATTGACTCATAGTGACGAAGTGTTCGCTCGCTCACCTCATGTTGTTTTGCAAAAGCGCCTATACGCATAAATCTTTTCTCGGTTGGTTTCATTGCGGATCACTATATTTCTGCTCTGCCCCCCTGCTCTATTTGCGCGGTAAAACTGCGATCAAGTTACCATTTATAATGAAAACGTCAGAGAAACCTCGAATAGCAGCAAATATTTCCTAGATTGTTTGCACGTGGCATTTATCGAGACTTTAAACATGAGTGAAAATCAAAGACAACACTATCGCCTAAATTATCCGACGCCTGAGCGGCCAACACTAAATCTGTCCCAGCAGAGCTTTGAGGTGCTACAAATCGCAGAAAGTAGCATAGTCATTTCGACTGCTGAAAATGGGCTCAACAGTGAGTATATATTTCAGGGTGAAATCTCATTCAATGACGGGACTAGTGACACGATCGCTGGCACGATATTAAAAGATAGCGATGAGCAGGCGGTGATTAGCCTGACCGAAACCTTATCGTTTAAAAGGCTTATGTCTGAGCAGCGGAGAATAAAGATCAAGTATCCCGCCTTTGACTTTAGCTAAATTCGATAAACCGCTAGTGATGCCACGCATAAAAAAAGCAGTATCGAGAAACCTGAAAAGGAGCCTCAGATACTGCTTAAATGACCTCTTAGTAGAGGCTTACCGAGTGTTCATTTCCCAACAACTAAAGTGATGAGAAAACAGACACAGGCAACGACTAATAGTGTTAGTTCTTTTCTACGCATAGGCTCTCCTTGGTTAGACAATAATAAAACTGCTAAGTCTCACAGTGAGGTAGAGAGCCCCCCCCCTTATTGCGAGACGATTACTTCTTTTTTCGCCACATTTTGTAGCCATTCCAATACATACTTTTGCTCAGCAAATGAGCGGCAACCGGTGCGGTTAGCAAGATAAACAACATGGTGCCAAGTACACGGGAAACCACGGTAATATCTGGCATCCCAAACGCCACTGCCGCAAGCAGTGCTGTCAGACCCATGGTGTTAGCCTTAGTCGATGCGTGCATTCGGGTATAGAGATCGGGCATACGCAATACCCCAATGCTCGCCACCAACACAAAAAACGTACCGATACAAAGTAAGAGTCCAGTGATAAACGTCATGACTTATCTCCTTGCTCAAGGCTTTCGTGATTTTCTGACTCGCTCTGTTGCTGATTACGCTTGGCAATAAAGCCTGCAAAAGCGATGGTTCCCAAGAAAGCGACTAAGCCAAGGGTGATCGCCACATCGAGTAGCGATTTTTGACCACTCGCCAAGGTGTGTACCGCGATAAATCCAACCGTAATAAAAGCGATAAGATCGAGCGCGACCACACGGTCCGCAAGCGTGGGACCTTTAATCAAGCGAATAAAGACCAGCACTAGGCTAAGCAGCATCCCGACGTAAGCAAAGTTGATACTAAATGACAGCCAACTATCCACGTGTCACCTCCAAAATTCGTTTTTCCATACCGTTCTTGATTGAGCGAATCACTTCATCGTGATCGGGTGCGAACATGGCGTGCACCACGAGGTGTTTCTTGTCTTCCGTCACATCCAGACTTAAGCTGCCTGGTGTCAGTGACACCATGTTAGCTAGCAAGGTGATCTCAAGATCTGAGGTCACATCAAGCGGGACATAGATGATGTCTGGATCGCTAAGATGCGTCGGCGTGACAACATCCCAAACCACATGAGCCGCAGATACCAGCATCTCGTAGCAAAAGTACAGGAACAGCTTTATAGAAGCACTAAAGCGCTTGAAATAGCTCGACTTAAGTCCAAATGGCTGACTCAACCTAAGAGCGAAGTAACCCACCACGAAACCAGTAACGAAATTCAAGCCTGTGTATTCACCATTGAGTAGCATCCATGCGCCACCCAAAAACACATTCAAAAAGAAATAGTTCATGCACCACCTCCTAGAACAGCATGGATATAAGCGCTAGGGTCAAGAAGCTGTTCCGCCGCCGTAAAGGCAAACTGGAAGAAAGGCTCTGCCGCAAAACCAATCACTAACGTCATTGAGGTCAACACAACAATGGGTGCGTAGTACAAGGCTCTGGTTTTTTTGCAAAGTTTTTCACCTGAAGTCTCCGCGTCTTGCTTTGACGGTTTTGCCTTCCAGAACACTTCGCTCCAGATCTTGGTCATGGAGAAGATAGTTAATAGACCGACGAATAACGCGACAGCTGCAAGCATGTAGTACTCGTTTTGCAGGCTATCTTTGATAACCAAAAACTTACCCCAGAATCCTGATAACGGCGGGAAGCCTGCCAAGGAAAATGCTGGTACTAAGAACAAGAACGCCAGTAACGGTGTCGCTTTGTACATACCACCTAATTCACTCAGCTCACTGGTTTGGTGCTTGCGTTCAACAAGACCACCAATGAGGAAAAGATTCGCTTTCACAATAATATGGTGAACGATATAGAAAATCGCACCTGCGAGGGCAAGCGGGGTATACAAGGCGAGCCCCATAACCATGTAGCCAATTTGACTGATGATGTGGAAAGAAAGAATCTTCTTCACATTGTATTGGCTTGCCGCTCCTAATACGCCCGTTAGCATGGTAAGTGCTGCCACCCAAATCATGAGTGGTTGCCAGCCACTGTCTGCCAATGGGAATACAAGGGTAAAAACTCGCATTAACGCATAGATACCAACCTTAGTTAGCAACGCAGCGAAGAGAGCCACCACACCGCTTGGAAGTGTATGGTAAGAGGCAGGAAGCCAGGCAAACAAAGGAAATAGCGCCGACTTAACCGCGAAACCAAATAGGAACAGCGCCGCCAGAAGTACCTTAGTCTGCGGAGCGATGTCAGCCGCTTTGCTGTGTAAATCTGCCAAACTAAGTGTGCCAGTTGCACCATAAAGTAAGCCGATAGCAAGCAAGAACATGAGTGTCGAGATGAAATTAAGCATCACATACTTAACCGCACCATCCACTTGTTGACGATTCGCGTCGAGCACCATCAGACCAAATGATGCAATCAGCATGACTTCAAACCAGACATAAAGATTGAAGATATCTCCGGTCAAGAAGGCACCATATACACCAGCAAGGAGCACATGAATCAGCGAGTGGAACACGCCATATGACGGCTTCTGTTTCAGGTCCGCCATCGCATAGAACACACTCACCACACCAATAATGGCCGTGATAACCACCATTGCCGCAGATAGGAAGTCGGCAACGAATACAATGCCAAATGGCGCAGCCCATTGACCAAACGCCACAGCCTGAGGGCCGTTATCCAGAACACCGTTGATTAAGAACACGCTGCCGAGCAAGGTAAACAGCGCACTCGTGCCGCTTATCGTCTCAGCAAGCTTATGATTGTGTCTCGTAAAGAACACCAGAACGGCGGTCAAAACAGACATGATAACAGGCAAGGTTAACCACATTGACATTACGCCTGCTCCTCAGAATATTTCATTTCATCGATATCCGCTGATTGCGTCTCTTGGTAAGCGCGGTAGAACAGCACCAAAGTAAAGACTAAGAGTCCGAAGCCAATAACGATTGCCGTCAGAATTAATGCCTGTGGCAACGGGTTAGCCGCATCTACATGCGGTAGAACAGCGTCGCCATCAATGAGCGGTGGGTTGCCTACCGTTAGTCGACCCGCGTTGAAAATGGCCAGGTTGACGGCACTACTCAGTTGTATCAGACCAAACAAGACTCTAAGCAGATGTCTTTCTAGCATCAGATAGATGCCAGATGCGACAAACACACCGACGACAACACTCCATAACATTTCCATTAGTCCATCTCCTCCGTTACATGGAGGATCATTCCCATCACCCCACCAATGACACCTAGGTAAATACCAATATCGAAAATGAGTGGCGTTCCTAGCGGTAATACATCTTTCCACCACAGGCCAGTAAGGAATGGCAGGTTAAACACTAGGCTTATCGCGCCGGCAGCAAAACTAATGAAGACCCCCAGCATAGCGATACTAAACGGTGCGTAATGCAGCCTTTCTCGAACATATTGAGGAGATTCAGCGAACATAAGCAGTGATAAGCCTATTACCGCGATAAGTGCGCCAATAAAACCGCCACCCGGTGAGTTATGGCCACGCATCAATAGATACAGTGAGAACACCAACATTAGAGCTGCAACGATATGAGACGCCGTGCCCAAGATCAGTGACTTCACCTTTGTGGATGGCACACTTCCTGGCTTAAGCAAGCTCACGGCACATAGACCTGCCAGGGCGACGACTAACACTTCACCGAAGGTATCGAACGCTCGGAAGTCAACCAGAATTACATTAACAATATTGCGACCATGACCGCCTGGCACACTCTGTTCGTTGAAGAACTGAGATACCGACATGTCCATTGGCTCAGCCGTGATCGAAAGCAGCACCATAGTGACTGCGACACCAATACTGCCCGCTACCAAGGCGTGGATAGTACGGCGTCCTGTTGAGTGTTGTTTAACCGTCGAGAGCTTAGGCACGTGGCGCATCAACAGAACTAGGAAGACAACCATTAGGGTTTCGACTAGAAGCTGGGTCTTTGCGACATCCGGCGCGCTATAGATCATGAATACCAAAGTGGTCATGAATCCAATCATGCCCAGTGCTGCCACCGCTAAGAACTTGGTTCTTGAGATAATCACTACAAACGATGAGACAATCAGCAGTGCCGCGATCACGACTTCATACAGCTTGATGCCTTCTAAACGACCCGCGAACTGACTGAGCGACATTGGGGTTTGACTGATAAGCAGTACCGCTAACGCTCCAAACGATAACAGCCCATATACGCTCATGCGCTTGGTTTGCAGCATATTAGTTTGCCACTTAGCGAAGCTCACCATGGCTTCAAGCAAGTTATCAAACACTCGGTTTGCACATGGCAATTTTGGTAGCGTACGTTCTAGCAAGGCGGTAAGCGATGGATAAACTTTGTACAGCAGCACACCAAGCAATAAGGTAATGCCACTCAAAATGAGAGGTGTATTGATGCCATGCCACACCTTCACTGGATCCGGATCAGACACAGGTGCAATGGTCGTTACCCCAGGGATAATCACTTGCTCATTCAACCAGCCCAATCCAGCAACAGTTGCAATCACACTGACAATTGCGAGCATAAACGGTGGGATCCACAGACCTTTGTTGATCTCCACAGGCTTAGCCTTGGTTGGCTCGCCTTGATGACGTGTCGTAAATGGCTTGATGAGAAGTGCCATGACCAAAGTCACGGTCAACGCGTTCACCAGCACCATCAAAAACACAGCCCAGTTGCTCACTTCCAGCCCCGCCTTATACATGTACTCCTTGCTGAGGAATCCAGGTAGTGGAGGAACGCCTGACGTCGATAGAACCGCAATCACCGCGGCAACAAAGCTTATCTTTAATACTGAGCGTAAACCGCGTAGCTGACTGATCTCACGTGTACCTGCCGCTTTATCGACATTACCTACCACCATGAAAAGGCCCGCTTTATAGAGCGCATGAGCGACGATAAGCATTAAAGCTGACTTAAGCGCTAAGTCACTACCAATACCCAACAAGAAGGTCAGTTTTCCAAGCACGACTGTGGTGCTGTATGCCAACATCAGCTTAAGGTCGGTCTGCTTGAGTGCCATCAATGCGCACCACAATGCCGTAAACCCACCCATGATCGTCAGGGTGTAGAACCAGAGTTCAGTCTGTGCATATATCGGAGATACGACTGCCAATAAGTAGATACCCGCTTTTACCATAGTGGCAGAGTGCAGATAGGCACTGACTGGAGTTGGCGCCGCCATGGCATTGGGTAGCCAGAAGTGGAATGGGAATTGAGCTGATTTTGTCAGCGCACCCAGCAGAATAAGAACCAGAGAAGGCAAAAACAGTGAATGACTAGAAAGCTCACCGGCCTGCGACAAAATGCCAGTTAGCTCGTAACTGCCCGCCATAGAACCAAGCAGAATAAGTCCAGCAAGCAGAGCCAAACCACCAGCACCGGTAATTAACAATGACTGCAGTGCATTCTTTCTAGACTTGAGCGCCTCATGGTTAAAACCGATTAAGAGATAAGAGGTTACGGTCGTCAGTTCCCAAAAGACAAACAGCAACAACACGTTGTCGCTGAGAACAACACCTAGCATCGCCACCATAAACGCCGTTAGGTAGCAGTGAAAGGCAAATCGTTGTTTATGCTCTTTCAGGTACGCTAGCGCATAAATCTGCACCATAGCCCCTATCCCGCTAATCAAGCAAGCAAACAAAAACGACAGCCCATCGAGTCGAAAACTCAATGCTAGCCCCAAACTTGGGACCCAAGGAAGGCTCCAACGGACGCCTTCAGGGGTGTATAGCGACAACACTGCCGCTAAGATCAGTAACGGAAACAACGCAAAAAGACCGAACCATAGAGATGAGCTTGGCTGCTCCGCTCTAGTTGTTTGGTCTTGTGCTCCGCTAATAATGACGGCTCTCTCGATACTCAAGGTAACACTCACTTCTCTCTAACTATTGTGCAACGTATGCGGGTTTATTTTTCGTCCAGATTAGGCTCCCTGATATAAACATCGGAAAATCCGAACCAAAAACCACATATGCACTATAAAAATCGAAGCCAATTCTATCCTTGAGCCGTTCTAAGGTTCTAGGTAGGAACTGTAAAATTCGATGCAAGAGTTAAATAAAGCGTTTCTTTAGATGAGAAAGTTCGACTATTTGCGCCCAAGTATTGCGAATTAGGCAGATTGCATGTCTATTTGTAACGAACTGTCACGAGCAAGTTAGTCATATTACATGACTAAGGTAGGAAGGTTACTAACGAGCGTTAAAAAGCCCGAATTTAAGACTGATATTCGGGCTTGAAGTTCATTGTTTTACAAAATTATTGAGGGGCTTCAATCTTCATCTCATTCAAACCACCAGCGTTATGAAGCGCTGTAAAGCCTTTGGAAGATAGATATTGCAAGGCTTGACCAGAACGATTGCCGCTGCGGCAATAAAGCACTATCGGTTGCGACTTGTCGAGATTTCCGATGTATTTATCCAATTCCGAAAGTGGATAGTTTACAGCTTGATTGAGATGGTCCTCATCAAACTCTGCTGGTGTGCGGACATCGATGACCATCGCTCCCTCCTCTATCCACTGCCAACCTTGCTGCGCCCTTTCACTTGCTTGGACAGAGCTGAATGCAAACACGAGGCAAAGCAGAAAACAGTTAATAAATGCCTTCATATTCTCTCCTTGGTAATCACACGGGAAAGCGTCGCAAACTTTGAGTTTAGCGCAACCTTTCCAATACGATATTCTGATCTAACTCTTCATGATACGGCTGATAGTCGAAGCCACGATCAAAAATATACGCCGTGACCAAGGAGCGCACGCAACTGACCAGCTCTTCAGCCTTCCAAGGTTTTTCGAAATAGTGACTCACGCCAGCAGTGTTTATTGCGGTGATGGTGTCTGAGTGTGTCGCTTGTCCAGTAAGCAACACCTTTTTAGTCTCTTTAAACCGACTGTCACGTGATAGCTCGGTCAAAAGCTCTACACCTGTCATACCTGGCATCACATGATCAGACACAATCACAGCAATGCTTTCACCGTCTGCATCAAGGTCTTCGATGAGATCCAGCACTTCTTCACCAGACTCACAGTCTTCAATGTTTAGCCAGCTTGATAAGGGTTCAAGATCTTGAATGACGGCACTGAGTACCTCTCTTTGGTCATCAACACAGATGACGTTAAGCTTCTCCATATGCTTCTCCTACTGGTAACTTGACGCGAAAGATGGTGCGAGTCTCATCGCTCTTAACGGCAATGGTGCCCCCAATCTCGCTGACGATTCGTTTGACAATTGATAGTCCTAACCCCAAACCGAATGAGAGACCACCTTTCTTAGTGGTGAAGTTAGGCTGAAAGATTTTTCTGCGTGTTGGCTCATCGATTTCAGGGCCGTTGTTGGCAATCGTGACCAAAATACGCTGATTAACGAACTTAGTTTGAATATTGATATTGGGTGCATCGGTTTGCTGAAGCGCATCACATGCATTCTTTAGGATGTTGCTCCAGATCTGAACATACTCCGTCGACGCACCTTTGATAAGTGGTAGCACAGCGGGCTGCATCCGTACCGAGACTCTTCGTAAATCACTTTGCAGCAGCGCAAGCGCTTTGTTAATAGTATCGTTGATATCTAGAAGCTCATCCGGTTCGCCATCAGTCCGACCCAGCTGTTTTACTGACTTCACGATACCTACAGTGTGCCTAGCGGCAATTTTGAGATCGTGAAGATCTCTACCCATGCCCCAGTACTTTAGGGCTTTAGAAGGATCAGAAAGCCAAGATTCTGGCACCGTGTTATCACCCAAAGCTCTGGCGAGCTGCTTAGCAATATCTCTATCTAAGCGATAGTCTCGTTGAAAGTGCTTCGCAATTCGGCGAACTTCACTCGATGAGACAGCTTGTCCCTGCATGAGCCCGACATCAAAGTAGCCACTTACTTCAGGGTGAAGCTCTTCAAGCAGTTGAAGCAAGTCTTGCTGCATTCGCTCTGTTTTACTGTTGACCACACCAATAGCGTTATTGAGCTCATGAGCGATACCTGCGGCAAGCTGGCCAAGGGTTGTCATTTGCTCTGCGGTATGAAGACGCTGCAGTGCTTTTTCTTTTGCTAACGCTTCTTGCTTGGCTCTTCGTTGACGCCGTGAGAGCTCATTCACCATCACGGGCATAAACTGAGCACTCAACGGACCGTATTGCTCGGGCTCAACCGGCTCGGTGTGTTTATCAATCCAAGCAAGCGTTACGTCAGTTTTTGCAATAACGGTTGATGACGCCACCCAAGTACCCGAGAAAAAGCTGTGTACACCAATGAATGCCCCTTGCGAGGCATTAAACAGTTTGGTGAGCTTGCCATCTTGGTCGCTCTCGAAATATCCCTCAAGCTCCCCTTCCAACACATAATAGAGTCGGTCATTGTGCGCCTCTTGACGAAGCACAACTTGCTCGGCATCGAAAGAGACCTGGCGACTCGGCTCTGAAAAATAGTGGCGAACCAATAGTTCCATTGGCATTTACCCTATATGACCTACCGCATGGAGTAGCCACACCAAGACAAAACTTAGCATCACGCCAACCACACCTAAAATCACACCTACACGCGCCATCTGACTGCTTTGTACATGCCCCGTTGCGTGTGCAAGTGCGTTTGGCGGCGTACTGATTGGTAAAGACATGCCCAGTGACGCTGCAAAAGTTACCACCAAAATCAGTGTCAATTCACCGCCGAGTGGCGTCAGTGATGTCATTGATGTGCCTAGTGCGGCCATAATTGGCATTAACAAGTTTGCCGTCGCCGTGTGCGACATAAAGTTAGCCATTAACAGACAAAGGAAAGCAGCACCAAAAAGCACCACATAAGGTGAGAACTCATCAAATGGAATGCTATGAACGACTAAGCGAGCCAAACCGGTTTTATCGAGCGCTAGACCCAACGCGATACCACCAGATACCAGCCACAATACATCCCAAGAGATCTTCTTAAGGTCTTCTTTATTAATGATGCCGGTTAGCGAGAAGATAGCGACAGGAATCAAGGCAACCGTGTAAGAGTTCATGCCATGACTCGACCCCATTAGCCACAAGATAATGGTCAGCGCAAAGGTGATGTAAACCATGATGGCTTTTGGCGTTTTGAGGAACTTACCTTTAATCGAGAGCTCAATTTTCTTTTGGTCTGCCGAATAAAGAAAGTTAATCAACATCCACGCTAGCGCCATCATCACAACGACAAACGGTACGCCAAATGCCATCCACTCACCGAAGCTGATGTAGTTATCACCGACCAAGTATTTTAGTGCTATTGCATTAGGCGGCGTGCCAATGGGTGTGCCAATACCGCCAATGTTTGCTGCGACAGGGATACACAAAGCAAAGGCGATGCGTCCAGGGTCTTTAGGTCCAAATACCGCGATCACAGGCGTCAGAATCGATAACATCATCGCTGTGGTTGCCGTGTTCGACATAAACATCGAGAAAATACCGGTAATCAGCATCAGGCCAAGCATCACAAACCTAGGATCACTGCCAAATGGTTTAAGCAGTACGCGCGCTAAGTTAACGTCTAGGCGATACTTAGTCGCGGCCATCGCAAGAAAGAAACCACCTAAGAACAGCATGATAATCGGACTAGCAAAGGTCGCCATGATTTCGTTGTAATTGAGAAGCTCACCGAAATGCGCTTGCCCTTCTCCTGACCTAAATAGATACATGCCTTTGTTGGAGACCAACAGGAGCTCGAGAACGATAATAACAACAGACGTGGCGTAAATTGGAATGGGCTCGAATACCCAGCAGAGTGCCGCCAATAGGAAGATGGCAATGACGCGTTGCTGAACTATGGTCAATCCTTCGAAAGGGAATGCGGATAATGGTAGAAGTAGTACGATCAAGGGGATCGATATCGGAATGATATACTTCAGATATTTTTGCATGATACTGCTCGTCCTGAGAATAGATTACTGTGAGCAGTATCACGCCACTATGCAGCCAACGACTTAGCGTAGGATCAAAGTTTCCTCATAAATATCATCAAGTTTCTTGGAATGTGATTTGAGTATCAATTTAGTTCTGGTTGTATTAACCATTCGCCGACTTTGAAAAAACAACGTCATCCCCTTGAAAAAGGGGATGACGTACTTAGCGGGGAAATCGGCAATTAATTCAGTTTATTTTTGAGGCTTTCAATCACGGACTTTCTGATTGAACCAAGTCGCGGTGTTTGTTCCTGTGTAAAAGGGATTGGACGCATTAGGCTGATGGTCTTCAACCCAAGACGAGCCGTCACCAAACCCACACCCAAACCTTGTCCAGCGCGAGCCGATAGTTTTTCAGCCAAATTCATCGACAGTATGTCAGCGCTCGACTCAATGGCCAGTTCACTCGCGCCAGCAATGGCAATGTTCACCAACACCAATTTAAACAGCTTTAACCTTGACCAATAACCCAACTCTACGCCGTAGATCTCAGAAATATTGTCGATCATACGAAAGTTTCGCCACGCGATAAGCAGCATGTCGGCAATAGCCAACGGGCTGAGAGCGACAAGTATGGCTGCCTCTCCGGAGAGCTTAGATACCGATGCCATTGCTTTTTTGTCTTGCTCGGTAAGCACCATAGACTGATACATATCCAGCACTTCAGCATCACTATGGGCGCTATGCACGCTGTTTTGCCAGCGATCAAACGCGGGGTTTTCTGCAGGTATCTGCGCTTCTTGCGCCAGTTTTTGGCAGAATTTTTCGCCTTTACCGACTGCGTCATTATCCAATAATGCCTGCGCTTCTTCTTGAACCGAAAAATGGTTCTTAAGCTTGCGCAGCTTGAAGAGCTCTTTACCAAACGCGCCGATACCCATAACGGCAACACCGGTGACCAACGCTGACCAGCCCAAAGATAGGTAGTCACCCGTAGTCGCAGCGGTAATGACGTTGTCGATCGCCTGCCAGCCGACAAGACCTGCAAATGCTGTTAGGAAGGTAGTCGCTATCCAGCCTTTCTTACTGCTACCGCGAATGGTCTTTTCCAGCTGTTTTTCATCTTCTTGTTCTACCGAGCTTGGCTCAACAGGAACGAAGGTTTGCTCAGGTTCAAACAGCTTTTGGCTGTTCATGTCCAAAGTTTGTTCAACGTTGGACAAATCTTCGTTAAAGACTTTTCTGTTTTTCACATCACTCATCGAAGTTTGTCTCCAATCAAATACTGCATCGCTTTATCAAGACGAATATGACCACAAGGAGCATCTTGTGCACTTTCAAGAGGTCTAAATGAGGTGAACTCAAAGCCGTTTTGCTGCCAAAATTCAGGTTTTGGCAGCCTTGCTGGTACGTCTCCTGGGTACAAGGTTAGCGTCTGGTTATCAAGCGTGGTGCCTCGCAGCGCAGGCGAGCTATCACCACCATTACCAACAAACCCGGCCTCAGTTGCCTGTATTGAAGCAACGCTCATACAACTCATTTCAATATTTTCAAATGCCGTCTCTTGCCACGCTGGGTGAACCATTTGCTGCAACAAACTCACTAAGTTGCCATGCTGGTTCGGTGTCACGTGGTCAGCTTTGGTCGCCGCAAACAGTATTTTGTCGATCCTCGAGGCAAATAAGCGTCTAAGAAGGTTCGACTGACCGTAGCGAAAGCTCTTCATAATCTGTTGAAGCGCTTGCTTCATATCATTGAATGCTTCGTCTCCCGCCATTAAAGGCTGTAGACAATCCACCAGCACGATTTGACGATCAAAGGTTGCAAAATGCTCTTTATAGAACTGTTTGACCACCTTGATTTGATACTCTTCATAGCGACGTTTTAGCATCGCGTAGCCGCTGCCTTTTTCAGGCTTATCTGTCGACGGCTTGCACGGAAAGAACTGCAGAACAGGTGCGCCTGCGAGTTCGCCGGGTAATACGAATCGACCCGGCTGCACCCAATGTAATCCTCGGTCTTTACATGCAAAAAGGTAATCAGTGAATGTTTGAGAAATATCCGCGATAACTTTCTCATTGGCTTCCGCCGCACCATCAAAACTATCTAGAGCTTCCAGCCATGGTTGTGCACACTCACTTCGAATGCCGGAGAGATTAGCAAACTGAAGTTCACTCCACTCTTCGAAAGTAAGATCGAGCAACGGCAAGTCCAGCAGCCACTCCCCTGGGTAATCGATAACATCGATAAAAAGGGTCGACGTCTTACTCAATAAGCGTTTTGCACCTTTGGCTGGCTTGTATTTCACCGCTAGTCGGATTTCGCTGACATCTCGAGTTGGCTGAGGCCATTCAGGTGGCGTCGAGTGCAGTTGCGCCATCGCATCATCATAGGCAAAGCGTGGAACCATCAAATTCGATTGTGGTACTCGCTTCGCGCCGATAAGACGACCGTCCCTCGCACACTCGAGCAGAGGCAAATTATCGTGTGTCGAGGTATGAAGTAGCTGGTTCACCAATGAGGTGATAAATGCTGTTTTGCCCGCCCTAGAAAGACCAGTCACAGCAATTCGAACGTGAGAATCTAGGCTTCGATGCAACAAATCTGAGACTTCTTGACCAATGCGGTTCATTCAACTTACTCCAATACAAATAACGAGGAACAGTGTGCACTATACGAGATTAACCAAATATGAACAAAAAACCCCTGATATTATTCAGGGGCTTAGAGTATTCGGACGCTAGAAAATACTAATCGTCTTCGATGAGTTTGTAGATAACAAACAGAGCAATTTCCAGCAATACGGTCAGCACACACGCCATGGTGACGTATTTTTCGTTGAAGATGCTGATCCCGTGTAAAATCAGGTCATAGCCAACAAAGAAACCCACTACTAGTAGTACTGCGATTTGTAATATTTGTATAAATCGAGGCATGTTTGCACTCTCCTTGGTTCTTTTTCTTCAGTATACGCCTGAATTATAGATAAAAAAAAGTGAGTATGTTTTCACACACTCACTTTTTTGAACTCAAACTAGGATGCGCTTTCCGCTTCCGCGATTTTCACTTTCCACGTATCCGGACCGATTTGGTGAGCATTCGCACCACTCGAATCCACCGCGACAGTCACTGGCATGTCTTCGACTTCAAACTCGTAAATCGCTTCCATACCCAAATCTTCAAACGCAACTACTTTCGCCTTCTTGATCGCTTTCGCTACCAAGTATGCAGCACCGCCTACCGCCATTAGATAGACAGCTTTGTGCTCTTTGATTGACTCAATCGCCGCAGGGCCTCGCTCCGCTTTACCAATCATGCCTGTTAGGCCAGTTTCAGACAGCATCATGTCGGTAAACTTATCCATCCGCGTCGAGGTTGTTGGACCTGCTGGACCTACTGCTTCATCGCCTACCGCATCTACTGGGCCAACGTAGTAGATAAATTTACCTTTAAAGTCAACACCTTCAGGTAGACCTTCACCACTTTCAAGCATGCCTTGAATACGCTTATGCGCCGCATCACGACCTGTCAGAATTTTACCCGTTAAGAGTACTGTCTCGCCTGTTTTCCACTCTTGAACGTCTTCTTTGGTAATCTCATCAAGGTTAACACGGCGCGTGTTCTCACCCGCTTCCCAAGTAATCTCTGGCCACTCTTCGAGTTTTGGTGGCGTGAGCTCAGCAGGACCAGAGCCATCTAGCGTAAAGTGCACATGACGCGTCGCCGCGCAGTTAGGAATCATACAAACAGGCTTTGATGCTGCGTGTGTTGGTGCTGTTTTGATTTTAACATCAACAACCGTTGTCAGACCGCCGAGGCCTTGCGCACCGATACCTAGCTTGTTCACTCGATTAAAGATATCTAAACGCAGCTCTTCTTCCGCATTTTGAGGACCACGATCGATAAGCTCTTGAATGTCGATGTGTTCCATCAGCGACTCTTTTGCCAGTACCGCTGCTTTTTCTGCTGTACCGCCAATGCCGATACCTAGCATACCCGGTGGACACCAACCCGCCCCCATAGTAGGGAGTGTTTTCTCTACCCACTCAGCGATATCGTCAGATGGGTTTAGCATTACCATCTTAGTTTTGTTTTCTGAACCGCCACCTTTCGCTGCGATTTGAATCTCAACCTTGTCACCCGGCACCATGTTGATATGTACGACAGCTGGTGTGTTGTCTTTGGTGTTGATGCGTTTGCCAGCCGGGTCTTTCAGTACCGATGCGCGAAGTGGGTTATCTGGGTTGGTGTAACCTTGACGAACGCCCTCATCAATCATCTCTTGCACGGTAAGATCGCTGTCCCACTGAACATTCATACCAATGTTCACGAAACACGTCACAATACCCGTGTCTTGGCAGATAGGTCGGTGACCCTCTGCTGACATACGTGAGTTGATTAAGATCTGCGCGATAGCGTCTTTCGCCGCTTGGCTTTCTTCCTTTTGATAAGCTTTGTCTAGGGCTTGAACAAAATCGAGAGGATGGTAATACGAGATGTATTGCAATGCATCAGCAACGGAGCTGATCACATCTTCTTTACGAATAACCGCCATTGAATACCTCTTATAATTTTAGCTTCCAGGGTGCCGCACTGTTTGGCCTGTCAAACCCTATCCGTTTCTCTCGAAACAACGAAGAAGTGAGTAAGTACTGCGATTACAGCGCTTAGCATCGCTCACTTTAACCATAGTTTTATCAGGGCTAAATGTCCGACTTTTTGTTGTGAAAATATGATACTCTTGCTTTCCACTATGCGCCATGAGTGCGACAACGTTTCTGTCACAGTTTAAGCAAATGAACAAAAAAGAAAGCCAATCTATTCAATTCGTTGACCTGCCTTACCAACCAGATTTAGCCAAACGATACTTCGCGTCCATCGAGCACCTCCCATGGGCGATGCTCTTAAAGTCTTCGACGCTCGAGCACGAGAACAATCGATTCGATATTTTGGTGGCGAAACCAGTGGCGACCGTGCAAACCTTTGGCGCGCAATCTCAAGTTACAGAAGGCGACCTCGAGCGCTCTAATGAAGAAGACCCTTTCACTATTATTGATCAACTGGTGAAAGCGAAAATTGGCACGCAAGAGCTAACGACTGACTGGCCTTTTATTGGTGGTGCGGTTGGTTATTTTGCTTATGACCTAGGAAGACGCGTTGAACGCATCCCGACGATTGCCGATCACGATATCAGTGCTCCCGATATGGCTGTAGGTATTTATGATTGGGCGCTACTCGTCGATCATCAAGAACAGAAGGCAGTCGTTGCTGGGGTTAATATCGATGCTCAACTGGCATGGCTAAAGAGTCAAAAGCCCAGCGAACGCACGCCGTTTAAACTGAGTACCGAATGGCAATCAAACATGACTCAAGATGATTACCAACAGCGCTTCAACTCAGTTAAAGAGTACTTAGCGGCCGGCGACAGCTACCAGATTAACCTCGCGCAGCGACACTGCGCAGAGTATCAAGGAAGTGAATGGCATGCCTTTGATGTTCTAGATGAGCACAACCAAGCCCCTTTTAGTGCATTTATACGAACAGAAGATACCGCGATTCTCAGTATTTCTCCGGAGCGCTTTTTGCAACTTCATCATCGCGATATCGAAACCAAACCGATCAAAGGGACAAGACCACGATTCAGTAACGTAGACAAAGATCGTCTCAGTGCAGATGAGTTAGCGAATGCACCTAAAGATCAGGCGGAGAACTTAATGATCGTCGATCTTCTTAGAAACGACATTGGTCGAGTAGCGAAACCCGGCTCAGTAAAGGTTCCTAAACTGTTCGAGATTGAAAGCTTTCCCGCTGTGCATCATTTAGTAAGTACCGTCGTCGGTGAGCTTGACAATCAATACAGTGCAACAGATTTACTCCGTGCCTGCTTTCCTGGTGGTTCAATAACAGGCGCGCCTAAAGTTCGCGCGATGGAAATCATTGAAGAGCTCGAGCCTCACAGACGAAGCGTCTACTGTGGCAGTATTGGATACATCAGTGCACATGGTGTGATGGATACCAGTATCACCATTCGAACGCTGATTGCTACAAAAGGAAAAGTATACGCATGGGCAGGCGGAGGCATTGTTGCCGATAGTGTTTGTGACGATGAATACCAAGAGACCTATCATAAACTTGGCAAAATTCTGCCTATCTTAGATAGCCTCTAATCCCCAAGAAGGTCCCCACTTTGCCAAAGTCTGAGTAAGGTCTTTGGCGGTATAGGGCTTAGAAAGAATATCGTCCATACCTACGTCGTAACAGTTCTGTCGCTCTTCCGACGTAGTCCCTGCGGTTAGCGCTACAATGGGTTTTACATAGCTCGCAGCTCGCAAGCGTTTGGTGGCTTCAAAGCCGTCCATAACAGGCATTCTGCAGTCCATGAAGATAATATCGTATTCCTGATTGGTCGCATGTTCGACCGCCTCAAGACCATTGACGGCTAAATCGGGAGAGATACCCAGTTTGCCGAGCATCTTGGTGATAATAACTTGATTCATCTTTATGTCGTCTACAACCAAAACCTTGAGAGATGATAAATCTAGCTCTGTGGTATTATCCGTTTGCACTTGTTCATTTGCCGCTTGTTGAACCATCGTCTTAAGCGGTAAAAGAAGATGAAATATCGTACCTTTGCCGAGCTCACTCTCAAGCGAGATAGTTCCTCCCATTAGTTCGACCAATCGACGGCAGATGGCAAGCCCAAGGCCTGTACCTTCATAATTTCGCGAACTCGACCTGTCGGCTTGGGTAAACGGCTCAAATAGTTTTTTCTGCGCGGCCGTGCTAATCCCAATACCCGTATCGGAAACAGAGATATTTAGCCCGTTGTCGCCATTGCTGACTACAACATCTACTCTGCCCTTATCGGTGAATTTAATCGCATTACCAATGAGGTTGACAAAGATTTGCGTTACACGCTCGAGATCGCCCTTTATCAGCCTTTGCTCAAAGCCATTAGACTTAATTACAAACCCTATCTGCTTTTCCTGTGCCTTGTGCTCAAAGATGCTTCGCAGGGTAGACTCCAAGCTTTTCCACGTGAAATCTGACTCAATTAGCTCCAGCATTCCTGCATCAATTTTACTGAAGTCTAATAGGTCATTAATGATCGATCGTAACAACTGCCCCGACTGACTGAGGTTGTGATGCAAATCTTTTTGGCTATCACTCAATCCGGTATCAGCAAGGAGTTCAACACTTCCTAGCAAGCCGTTCAGAGGTGTCCGAAGTTCGTGATTGATCATCGCTAAAAACTCACGAGTAGAACGCTCAGATGCCTCGGCTCGCTCCTTAGATTCGACCAAACGGATGTTGATGATTTGACGCGTTATCGAGCTAGAGAGCAACTCGCAAACTAAAGACATCTGACTACTGACAAAATCCATATCAAAGGTAGATTCATCTACGGCCAACTCAAGTTTCCCGATGACATCTTGCTCGAGTTCAATAGGTATGCAGGACCTGGCGATATCGTCTTTTTCTCCCAAGGCGAGATAAGACTTGGTTTGATATTGAGATTTTTTGAGTGTGGGTATCGGCTTGCCTGGTAACTCAATAGAACATGCAACATCATCACTGATTTCAGAGAGTTGATTAACTAACTCTATAACCAGAACATCATCAAGATTTGTGCGCAGGAAGGTACGCCCAAAATGGATTAGGATACGTTCTATTTTTTGCTGAAAATCTAAGCGCAAGAAACTCGCTTCAGAGCGAGCTTCCGTCTGTTTTAATGCAACCTCTAACTGCTGATTGGCATTAAAAAGCTCTAAGCTCTTCTGTTCTAGAAGAGCCTCTGCCGCTTTTCTAGCTGCAATCTCGCGCTTCAGCTTTCGTTCTATGGCAGAACTACTAGGCATGTCATCCTCAGGCTAGAGTCAAATTAAAACGGACGACGCTGCTATCTTCTGTTTGTGGAGTCATTTCTACTTTCACTGACTCACCAAAATGTTCAGCACAACCTTCAATCAAGCCCAGACAAACATGTGACATGCAACGAGCGCTCTGATAGTCCATTACCATGTCTGTTTCAGTCTCGCTAATAAAGTGAAACTTTGGCGGTTCAGCATCAGAATAGAGTTTCTTCACTTCAACATGAATATAATCTTCTACATGTCGAATAAACTGAAACGTAGACACGCTACTGCCAATGCTCGCATTCTCAGGAATCGAGTTAAGTAGTGTTTTAAATACAGTTTGCCCAAAGACTTGCTGCAGTGTAGCAGGGTCAATATTGGTCTTTTTACTCAAGTTAACAATGAGTTTGACGAGATCTTTGTGGTCGTAACTGCCAACAGCTGTATAAACCCCCTCATCTCCAGACATCTCCAGAACTTCGTCTAGGACATCCAAACCGAACTTCTCCTCAACCAATTCCATGAACTCGGTAAAGATAATTCCTTTCATTCACTTTCTCCATGCCAGCTAAGTATTCTAAATTGAGGTTACCCTTTAACTTAAAGTTTTAGGACAGTTCTCGACTGATTTCAAATATTGTTAGTTTTCAAACAATAAGTTAGAACTCAATGGAACTGCATAGCCCATAGAAAAAATTAAAACACGCATTATCGTTGAACTTAGTGAATTGAGTCATTATAGGCGCCCCCGCGACCAGACATAGCAGCCTCAGGATTGACTCGAGCGTTAATAGCAACGCAAAGGGCGACATGTTCAACCCCATCGCTAACCAGGTAGGCATAGGCATCGAGTTCACGGGAGCATTGACGGTTTAGGTCGACAAACGATCCATCTCCTCTGGGCTCCAAGAATTGTTCGTCTTTAAGCGAGTAGACTCGATCAACAAAGGCTATTGGACTCGCTACATCTGGAATCATCGCTTTGAGTTCACTCTGATGAAAGCAGGCAACTTTACTGTTTAAGCTCGATCTATCGGTAAAAATGCTATCAAAAATACCAGGCTCAACACACATGCTGGAGTGATGCTCCGACTCCTGTCCTACTTTGCTATATTTGAGCTTTAAATGGCATGCGGTACTATTTTTTCGATGTTCATGTGAAGTTCGTGGATACACTACAAGATAACGACTAGTTCGCTCGCACACATATCCGTTTTCTGACACTGTTGCTGACACAAGTTCCGACAGCCCTACATTTGCATACGAGTCAGAGGCATGTTTTTTTGCTATCGTTACCGGAATCATTACCGTTCCATCGCTCAATATGCTATAGCCCAAAACCTCTGGAGGTCTTACCCCGATAGCTAGCTCTTTAGGAAGTTCTAAAGCTTTCGTCACATCCAAATTACAGCAAGTTTTGAAAGACATATCTCCCAATGTACAGGTCAAAATGAGTTTGTAACTGGAAGCCGGGGTCGAGATGAACGCGTAAAACCCATTGCCAAAGTCTTTAAAAATGCCCTCCGGGTTTTCGCATAGAACTTGCTCGGGAGACAAAGCGTTCGGCTCTGAAAGTTGGCTCTTTAAAAACTCGCGATTAAACAGCAGCGCACCATTAGGTAGGCGTATCAGTAGAGCAGCATCTTGTCCTTCGCTGTCCATGTGAGCTCCAATTAAAACCACAAAAGGTTAATGTGTTCGACCCGAAGCGATAAGCTCTTGTTTCAATTGCTTTGAGCTCATCGGACGATAAAAGTAATAGCCTTGAATGTAATCAACATCGATCAGTTTAAGCGTCTCAAGTTCTCTAGCATGCTCTACCCCTTCAGCCACTACCTTAATATTGAGATCATGAGAAAGTTGCCTCAGCATGTTAACCGCAAAGAATTTTTGCTTTATTTGGTCGATATCGGTGATGAACTTACGATCTATCTTCAACTCATCAAAATGGAAGTCACTAAAATAGGAAAATGAAGAGTTACCAGTACCAAAGTCATCTACGGCTATTTTCACACCCGATGAGCGAATCTTCTCTAAAAGATTGGAGTTATTGATGTTTTTTTCGAAGTAGGACGTTTCAGTAATCTCAATTGTCACATCTTTGTTTGAAACCGGTGAAGCGTTGATAAACTCATAAAGCTCATCGAGATGAGGTGAATCTGTATCGGCAATTGAACAGTTTAAAGAAAGCGTTAGTTTCTGCGGGACACTCGCATCCAAAACGAGAAACTCCTCAATCGCGCGTTCAGCCACCAGCATATCAATGGTATTGATCATCTTTAGCTCTTCCGCCAGATGAATCATTTCTTGAACACAATAATCCAATTCGGAGAATTGGAATCTGCACAACGCTTCTAACTTCACCACTTCGCCAGACTTGGTGTCCACTATTGGTTGAAAATGAACATCGATTTGTTTGTTTTGAATTGCTTCTAAAAGCAAACTCTCTAGCTTTTTGCGGCGAATGCTCGCTTGGACGAGCACTTCATCATAGAAGTTGACGCTACTCGATTTTGAATCATGAACAAACATTGCTTGTACAGATTGGGAAATCACCTCATCCATACCGCACTTGTTAAAGCCATGAAGAGCAACACCTATCTGTCCATCAGATATGTCGTTAACTAAGTGGTCTTCTAAATATTTACTAAGCCCAGAGAAGAACTGCTTGATACATAGATTAATGGTAGCGACATCTTCAACATCATTTTCTCGTATTTTCAGTAACACAACAAAAGTGTTTCTACCCAGGTAACCAAAACTATCCGCATCATGGAAAGCTTTTAATGCAGCGAACACTTTCTGACAAGATTCCGCCTCTAGTTCACAGTAAAATCGAGGACGCAAACTTACAACTATGTACTTTCCTCCTTTAGAAGAAAGTCTCCTAGCGTTATTTCGAAACGCGACTTCATCCATCTCGTCTAAATTAGGCGCACTTGTCGAGTTTTGGACTCTGGGGTGTGCAGGCTTTTGGTGTTCGCCTAAAAATGTATAGATGAAGAAGCACTGATCTTTAGCGATTTCCACTTTCTTGATATAAACCATTTCAAGCGTAGAACGAGCATCTTTTGCTTTAGTTATTAGCGCGCCGCGCCATTTCGCTTCACGCTCAATACGCTTCTGAAAAGCCTCAATATGTCGTTTATCACTATGGAAAAGGTCAGCATCACTGATATCCCTTCCTAATAGAGAAATCGAAGATACGCCATGGTCTCGGCACAGTTTCTCGTTGGCAAATAAAACGCGATGCTTTTGATTGGTGACTAGAATCCCTCGAGTTGGGTCATCCAACACGTGCTCCAAAAGTTCGGTGCTGGCTAGGCGTGCTTCAGTATGTGAAAGCACCTCAATACACCCTTTTACGTTGTTGTCTAATATCAAATAGATTTCAAACTTAACGATGATTAGTTCACCTAGTGTTGTTTCTAAAGCAATAGGGACAGCGGAAGGCGAACCCGTAAACTGAACGTCTCTTATCAAGGTTAAGATATGGTTCACACTGTCGATAGAGGGTGGATTAATATTAGACTGATTGGCATCGTAACCCAGCACATGTTGCCAAAATGCGCCCTTCGACACTTCGGTAGTGATGTCGTGTAAATGTTCCGACCAGAACAATTTTTCTGCTTCAGCCTGCTTAGATAGCATCTTGCTCTCTCTATTTTAATCAGCCAACAACGTCTTGCTCAAAGTCTCTCTTTTGGGACTTTGTTGCACAGAAGCAAACTAGGAGAATCAAAGCTAAATTCAAGCCGATCTTTCCTTGAATCTTATTTTTTAGTTTCTAGTTTACTGTCATGTGGCTCACCTATGGAGGATTCAAATGGATTACGTCTACGTTGAAAACATCTATGACGATGAATATCGAATTGCACCTCCAATGCACACGCGGTTAATCGAGGGGGATATCCCAGAAGAAGAGTTCGAAATTAGAGAGGTATTAGAATGTTGGTACGAGGCGGGCTTTGTCCCTTTTATCGACGCCCAAGACACAAAAGTGAACTTCTGGGAGCAAGTAAGCAACTTCAAAAGACTGACTCAAACTCTAGCGGTTTTGATTCGATGTCGAGCATATCAAAGCGCTCTGAGAAGAATTACCTCACAGTGGCGAAAGGATTCACTCGAATGTCAGTACCTTCATTACTTGTTAGAAAAGCAAACTGCATAGCTAAACGGAAAAACAACGAGCGAAGACTCTAATTTCATATTTATCAATAGAGAAGCACTTTGGCTTATGATATGTTAACTGAGTCATCACTACTCATTTACATCATGTACAAATACGTAAAAAACAAACTCGATTACTCTTATTGTGAAACTCTACCTAAAGGAGTCGAACTGAGTGAGCAAGAAATACCACTTGAAGAGATAGAGATTAGGGAGATGATTGAGGCATGGTACCAAAGTGCTTACGCACCTCTATTCGGTGAGGACCAAACATTTTGGGATAGCTTGTCACTTGATTCCAAAAGCACGATTAAAGGAGACTGGCTGTCCTCTTCGGAGAAAGAAAAACGCAGCCGATTAGAACGCCTTGAATCGACAATCCTAACCGTGCTACGCAGTCACGTGTATTTTGCGTCTTTTAGACGTGTCTTAACGACTTTACCGCAATCCCCAACGCAATATCGGCTCAACAATCTGCTGTTAAAGGCCTCAAACGAAGCTCCATTGCAACACTGATTAAAATCGTCGTTAATTGCTAACCCAACCATCAAATCGGAGTCTGTTTTGAAGTTTCGCGACCCCTTCTTGCTGCAACTGTCTGACGCGCTCTTTAGAAAGCCCATACATCTCACCAAGACAATCTAAAGTGAGCACTTCTTTTCCAAAAAGTCCAAATCGATGTATCACGATATCTCGATATTTCTCTGGCAGAGATAGCACCACTCTTTCAAGACTTTTCAATAACATTTCATCGTGACAAGTATCGTACGGCTCAGGTATTGCCTCTGATCGGCACGTATCTAAGCTCATGTATTCTTTGTCTACAATATCAACTGATGAACTCGATTCGATGAAACCACTCATGTGAATAAGCTCACTGACGTGTTTTTGTGAATTTGCAGTCTGCTCGGCGATTTCTTTGACTGAAGGGGCTCTTTTCAGATCAGACACCATATCATTGGTTTGTCTGGACAAGCGGTTGATCTCTTTAATCACATGAACGGGTAGACGAACAGTGCGTCCGGTATTCATTAATGAAGATTCAATACTCTCACGAATCCACCACACCGCATAAGTACTAAAACGGAAACCTTTTTCAGGTTCAAACTTATCTATTGCTTTGATCAATCCAAGGTTTCCCTCTTCTATGAGATCAAGAATAGTGTGGTTGTTTAAGCCGCGTTTTGTATAGCCTCTTGCAATCTTAACGACAAGACGCAAGTTTGACTCAATAAGTACGTCTCTCGCCGCTTTATCACCGCGACGTGCAAGCGTCGCATAGTGATACTCTTGCTCGGGGGTTAGTAGGTCGATCCCAACAACGTCTTGGATGTACTTTGAGTAAAAGTCGGCCGTGCCGCCGGCAAACTCAGTTTTAGTGTTTTCGATCCTTGCGCTCATGTTCATCTCCATTTTTTTAAGCGCGACCCTAGCCAACTTTTTCATTCTATTCTTTCGAGGTGAGTCGCATAGTCAAGAATAGTCACGTTTATGCTATGCATCAAAATTTACTTCATACGCATTACTCAAAAAGTGAGCAAATTAGTAGGAAAGTCTTAGATCTCTGGCAAGGTCGAAGATAAAGTTTAGATCTACTGGATCACTGACTTCTCTTTTTTATAATCTATACTAAGGTTGTTAAGTATCTGAGTTTGGTAACGAAATAGGGCAATCTCTTAACCAAGTATCGGCAAACATAATATAAGGACAGTAGGATGATAGATTTCGACGTACTTCGTAGCTACATGGATAATGACGAGGACATCATCGCAGCCGTATTTATGGCGTTTATGGAAGAACATGAGAATGGCGCAGAAAAAATTCAGTCACTCTACAACGAGCAAAACTGGAGCGAACTCTTTATCACCGCGCATTCGCTCAAAGGCATTCTTGCTAGCTTTGGTGAAGGGAAAGCGGTAGAGAAACTAGAAGCGATTGAAGGAACGACTCGTAATGGTGAGGCACCTCAAGCTGACGATATTCAATTTGTTATTCAGGAACTCGGCGTGATTAAAGGTCAGATTAACGAATACCTTGCCTCTATGGTTTGATTCCTGTTTAGCTCTTCAACCACCAATAAACGCGATAAAGGCTGGAGCTTCGAGATTTTTGTGTCCAAGGTCTAGTAGTAGTGAGTTCTTATGACCAAAACCGATTTTTTAGCACGCTTTCAGCTTCTTCAGACTAAGGATTATCACAAGGATACAAAACAAAGAACTGCAAGCGTCGATAGACGCTCACTTCGAGAGGCTAGTGTACTGATCGGCTTAGTTGAACGTGAGAGTAGACTTCACGTCATACTGACGAAACGAGCTAGCCACTTGAAGCATCATCCCGGTCAAATAAGCTTCCCCGGGGGAAAAGTCGAACCTACGGACGATAGCCCGGCATTTACTGCTATTCGTGAAACTGAAGAAGAGATCGGTGTAACTCACGATCACCTTTCGATCATTGGTAACCTTCCAAAACTTGTGACCGTTACCGCTTTTCACGTCACACCCGTGCTAGCTTTTGTCGATGCAAACTACCGGCCTAAAATCGATACCAATGAAGTCGACTATCTTTTTGAGGTCCCTCTTGAGTTTTTAGCTTCTCCTGCGAATCTGTCTTCTGTTGCTTTTCGTATTCAAGGTAAGCGACATCGTGTTCTGTCTATACCTTATAAAGAACATTTTATTTGGGGTGTCACCGCTCAAATCATCGAAAACTTACAAACTCAATTATTGTTAAACTAATTACTCTAATTTCAGCCAAACGTTTGCCCTTCTTTCGCATTATTTTTTCTAATCCCTAAACGCAACTCAACTTATCAGTAGCACACAAAAAACGTGACTAAAATAACGAAAACATTCGTGCTATTTATATCCCCATCAAAATCATGACCTAGATCTAGTTTTTACCTGCAATTTACGTGCAATATTGCCGCCGACTTATTTCCTGTTCCCAAAAAATGAGTATTAACCTATGACTACCACAACTACTGCGGCAGCGAGCCGCTCTTCGTCTAAGTGGACCTACAAAGATTTCACTTGGGCCCTTTCTCTCTTCGGTACGGCTGTTGGTGCTGGCGTACTTTTCCTTCCAATCAAAGCAGGTGCTGGCGGTTTCTGGCCATTAGTAATCCTAGCCCTAATTGCAGCACCAATGACGTGGTTTGCGCACAAGAGCTTAGCGCGTTTTGTTCTTTCTGCTAAAAACCCAGATGCGGATATCACGGACACTGTTGAAGAACATTTTGGTAAAGCGGGTGCAAACCTTATTACCTTCGCTTACTTTTTCGCTATTTATCCAATTGTTCTTATCTACGGTGTAGGTATCACGAACACAGTGGACTCATTCCTAGTAAACCAAATGGGGATGGAATCCATTCCTCGTTGGCTACTATCTGGCTGTCTGATTGGTGCAATGACATGTGGCGTTGTGTTCGGTAAAGAGCTCATGCTAAAAGCGACGTCAGCGATGGTTTACCCATTGGTGTTCATCCTATTAGCACTGTCCGTATACCTGATTCCAGACTGGAACACTTCAATGATGAGCGTAAGCCCAGACTGGGGTTCAATGCCTGCTATTATCTGGCTTGCTATCCCTATCATCGTGTTCTCATTTAACCACAGCCCAATCATTTCTCAGTTCTCCAAAGAGCAACGTCGTGTTTACGGTGAGGAAGCAGTTAAGAAGACTGATATGATTACTGGCGGCGCGGCAATGATGCTGATGGGCTTTGTTATGTTCTTCGTATTCTCGGTAGTACTTTCTCTATCTCCAGAGCAGCTTTCTATCGCGCAAGAACAAAACATCTCTGTACTGTCTTACCTTGCAAACGTTCACGAGTCTCCTCTTATTTCTATCCTAGGCCCTGTTGTTGCGTTCGCTGCGATCACTTCAAGCTACTTTGGCCACTTCCTAGGTGCTCACGAAGGTCTTGTAGGTCTTGGTAAATCACGCTCTAAAGCACCTATCGGTAAGATTGAGAAAGCGTCTTTGGTGTTCATCGTAGTGACGACTTGGATCGTTGCAATCATCAACCCAAGCATCCTAGGTATGATTGAAACTATGGGTGCACCAATGATTGCTGCAATCCTATTCTTGATGCCTGTTTACGCAATGAAGAAAGTACCAGCAATGGAGAAGTACAAAACTTCTGCACCTGTACAAATCTTTACAGCAATCTGTGGTGTTGCAGCGATTACTTCGGTAATCTACGGCGCTTTTTAATTGACGCTGTCAATTGAACATCTCGATTAAACCGTATCTCGATACACAATAACGATAATTTAAGCCCCTATCATGTTTAGGGGCTTTTCTAGAGGCAAATCAGTATGATCAGTGTTTTTGATATCTACAAAATTGGTGTTGGTCCTTCAAGCTCACACACCGTTGGTCCGATGAAAGCTGGTAAAGAGTTCATCGACGACCTACGTACTATGGGTAAGCTAAGAGACATCACCAAGATCACTGTAGATGTTTATGGATCACTATCGCTGACAGGGAAAGGTCACCACACAGATATTGCTATCATCATGGGCTTGGCAGGTAACTCGCCAGAGAAAGTCGACATCGACTCAATCCCAGGATTCATAGCTCGCGTTGAAGAAACTGAACGTCTACCGGTTGGCATGCATTGCCATACGGTTTCATTCCCACGCGAAGGCGGAATGAACTTCCATACTACCAACTTGGAACTGCACGAAAACGGCATGCAGATCCACGCTTGGATCGACGAAGAGTTGGCTTACTCAAAAACTTACTACTCTATCGGTGGTGGTTTTATCGTTGACGAAGAGAACTTTGGAAAAGAAGAAATCTCTGCACTCAAAGCGCCTTATGAGTTTAATTCAGCTGAAGAGCTCGTTAATCTATGTAAGGACAATGGCCTATCGATTAGTACACTTGTGATGGCAAATGAGCATGCGATCCACTCAGATGAAGAGGCGCGCACTTACTTTGCTAACATTTGGCGTACCATGCGTGAGTGTATGGAACGTGGTATGAACACTGAAGGTATTCTGCCAGGTCCACTGCGCGTACCGCGTCGTGCTGCAGCGCTTCGCCAGCAACTTATCACATCAGAGAAAACGACGACTGACCCAATGTCGGTTGTTGACTGGGTTAACATGTTTGCTTTCGCAGTAAACGAAGAAAATGCTGCAGGCGGTCGTGTTGTAACAGCACCAACTAATGGTGCGTGCGGAATTATCCCAGCAGTTCTTGCTTACTACGACAAGTTCATCCAAACCGTGACTGAGAAGGACTATATCCGCTTCTTCGCAGCGTCTGGTGCGATTGGTGGACTGTACAAGCAAAATGCGTCTATCTCTGGCGCTGAAGTAGGCTGCCAAGGTGAAGTTGGTGTTGCATGTTCTATGGCTGCTGCTGGTCTTGCTGAGCTTATGGGCGGTAGTCCAGAGCAAGTGTGTATGGCGGCTGAAATCGCAATGGAACATAACCTAGGCCTAACGTGTGACCCAGTTGCCGGTCAGGTACAAGTACCATGCATCGAACGCAACGGCATTGCTGCAGTAAAAGCGATCAACTCAACTCGTATGGCACTGCGCCGAGCTTCGGCTCCTCGCGTATCTCTCGACAAAGTCATCGAAACTATGCTTGAAACTGGCAAAGACATGAACGCTAAATACCGCGAAACTTCTCAAGGTGGTTTGGCAATCAAGGTTGTATGCTAATTGTCGTTAGTCTACTTATTAAAAACCGAAGCCAAGGCTTCGGTTTTTTGTTTTTTAAACAGTGAAAAATACGTTTGAATAAAACCCTATCGCAAAAAACGTTGAGAGCACAGATCCTGCCAGCAATGTTGGCATTCGGGCTCTAGGGTATTTGTCCAAAAGCAGAATTATTGCAAGATAGGTAGGATACAAGCCGAAGATGTATCTCGGCATAGCGTTAACTCCTGATGAAAGAGGAATTAACAGATTAATAAGCATGAACACAGCTTCCGCGTATCGCTTTTTAGCAAATAGATACCCGTTAAGAGCAAACCCCATCAGCGATACGATGACTAGATAAAGTTTCGCACCACCTGTTTCCACGCCATAAACTAACCACTCAAGAGGGTTGCTCACCACCCTACCCCACGCGATCTGAATATGGCCAAATGCGAGTGCATCTCCCATATGGAAGTGCAAATACATCATGTAGGTAAAGAAGCCTAGTGGAATGAGCCAGATAGCTCCGATGACTGACAGAGCGTTATCTTTTAGCCGATAAAAGCTACTTGCTCCATACGCTTGTACACCGAATATCAGCACTGAAAACACCAACATCACACCTAAATTGCGAGTGATCGCGGCAACAAGACCTAACAGTCCTACCAACCACCAGTTTTGACGATAACACGTGATAAACACCCCACTTATTACAGCAATATAGAGTGGCTCTGAATATCCAGAGAGGGCGTAGACCCCGTATGGCGAGAAGCACATAAGCCAGATAGCGACTTCTTGCATCTCTTCGCGAATAGAAAGCTGTTTAAGCGCCTTCAGAAAAACGACAATGCTAATTACAAACGTTAGGTTTGAAACTAAGATCAACGCTAAGTTGGTATCTCCCACCAGCCAAGACATCCATTTTCCTAAATAGGGAGAGACAGGCATAAATGCCCAGTTAGCGGCATTGCCTCCTTTCATGTATGTTGGCACTAACGCGTAGCCATCGTCGGCGATGCGCTGAAACCACATACAATCAAAACGACAGATTTGCTTCCAAAGATCTAGATTAGCGACTGTCTCTGGATTGTAGGCGTGGGTACCAATTAAACCCGTTCCATATAACACGACTCGGCTTACCAATACCGCCACAATAATCAGCATCCACTGCTGTTTGCTGATCGCAAGGCAAGGTTTGTTGTTTTCCATCGTATTAGCCCGCCTTAGAGTTTGTGTGCTGTAGTTGGGAAGCTGATTGGTATTTTCCATATACACCTTCTATGAGATAGATGGGGCGCTGTTTAATTTCTCTATATATTCTGCTGACATACCCGCCGATTACACCAAGCGAAATAAGCTGTATTCCGCCCAAAAACAACACCACGCTGATCGTCGATGCGTAGCCGGGTGTCTTAATACCAAAGAACGTCGCCCCGATGATGATCTTCAACATGAAAAGGAACGCTAGACCCGATATACCGCAGCCAACAAAACCCCAAATGCGCAAAGGCCACGCGGTAAAACTAAAAATACCGTCTACGGCAAAATTCCATAGCTTCCAGTAATTGAACTTAGTTTCACCCGCTGCACGCTCCGGCCGCTCAAATTCAACCCCTGTCGAACGAAATGCCGTCCATGCTAATAGGCCTTTCATGAAACGATTACGCTCAGGAAGCTGGCGAATAGCATCAATCACCGTTCTATCGATAAGACGAAAATCCCCTGCATTCTCTGGGATCTTAGTTTCAGCAGCGATCCAGTTAAAAAAGCGATAAAAGCCACCAGCAGTAATCCGCTTTACCCAAGTATCTTTGGAACGATCCACTCTTACGCCATACACGGTATCCCAGTCACCTGTCTGCCAAAGTTCAATAAACTCAAGAATAAGTTCGGGAGGGTCTTGCAGGTCCACATCCATGATCACACACGCATCACCTTGAACATGATCCAGCCCTGCTGTCATTGCAGACTCTTTACCAAAGTTTCTGGCCAGATTGACTAGGCTCACTCGAGAATCAACCTCGATAACGGACTCGATAATTCGTTTCGTATCATCACTACTGCCATCATTAACAAAGACAATATCTAGCTTATCTTTAATTGAATGAAGGCTCGTTTCTAACGCATCTATAAAGGGCAATATCGACTCTCGCTCGTTATAAACGGGAACCAAAATCGACAACGTATAGTTATTTATATTTTTCATTGAGCTACCTCGGTTATCGAAATTTGATTGACGTTAAGGCTTGCGGGAGTCTCAAACTGTATTTGATGTAGTGCGGCCTCTTTAGAATATTGCGACGCAGGAAGCGTAGCTTCCAACGCATTGAGGTCATGCGGTAGCAACTTCACTTGCTTGTGACCATCGAGGGAGATATACACGGGCTCGGTTATAGAGTGCGTCAACGCTAACTTCACGCGAATGGAATGAGTTGGAGCAGCCCCTAAATTAAAAAATACACTTCCGTTGTGTACTAACTCTCTGCCATGTTGGTCAGGTTTCACAGCCCATCCCTGGCGGCTTAGATAAGGTTGGTTTTCTGAGGTGTCGATGACACCAGAATCTGGCCAAAAGACGTGCGCATTGTCCTTCGCCCAATAGAGTGTTTGCTTATCGATATAATAGGTTCGATAGGCAGTATTGACTTGCGGATGCGCAGCTAAATATAGAACCCACAAATAGTACATCGATAATAGCGCAAGCAAGACGAATATCGCTAAACGATAAACGCCTCTACTCGACACCTTTAGGTTGGTCTCTTCTTTAAGATCAAAACGTTGTGCAGACATGCTCAATAACATTTGGTTACATATGTTATTGGTTTTACTCTTTGCCCACTATCGCTCTGTCAATAGAGGGTCAGAAACTGATTAAGTTTCGGTGACCTTCTTATAATCCACTCGCTACGATTCACTCTTGTTATAACTTGGTAATAAAAGCTTCTGCTGCAGTTTGGATGATTTCTCATAATTGGTTCAGTTTGCACAAAAAACCATGAGCTTTGCGAGGTTTTGCCACAAAATCACTTTCCCGACACCTATTCATTAACTTAATATTCACTCTGTCAGCCCATACAATTAACAATATAATTATGCGACTTACAATAACAAATAAACTCCTACTCGCACTTATTCTGGTTTTTGGCACTGTGGTTATCATTTCCACAACCTATCAATACAACCAACAACGTGATCTTATTTACTCCGTCCTTAGTGAACAATTGCATGATAAAGCGAGCAATTATTTTGATAGCTTAAACATGATGATGATCACCGGTACCATGGCTCAAAAAGAGACGCTACGAAATAAAGCACTCGCCCAAGAGAATATTGAGAACGTTCGCGTCCTTCGCGGTGATGCGGTCAGTAAACTCTATGGTACGGGACTCGACAACCAAATAGCTGTCGATGATATCGACCGCCGCGCCCTAAACGGTGAAACCGTATTAGAACCGTTCAAAGCAGATTGGGGAAATGGCCTTGTTGTTGCACTCCCAATGAAAGCAAGCGCCGATTACCGTGGAACCAACTGTATCGCCTGCCATATGACAGAAGAGGGCGAGGTGCTTGGCGCAATTCGAATTGAATACAATCTTAGCCATGTGAATGGGATGGTGAATAAGCGCACGGCGATTGCCGTCGCTATCATGGCGGCGATCGCGTTCCTTGGTTACCTGTCGACCATTTTTATCGCACGTCGATTTATTGTTGGACCGGTTCAAACAACATCAAAATTTATGACACGTGTGAGCGGCAGTAAAGATCTCTCTATCCGTTTATCACAAAAGCAAAATGACGAAGTGGGTGACTTAACCAACGATATTAACGCTTTCTTGGATACGGTTTCAGAAAGCCTAATAAAGGTTCAAAACACTGCACAGACGGTAAGTAGCAATGCTGACAAGTTGACGGACATCGCCGAGAACAATGAGTCTACCGCTAAGCGCCAGCTTGATGAAACAGCAGCCGTTGAAAGCAATATGCAAATGCTTAAAGAGCAACAAGCCACGGTCAGTGATGCCACGGAGAGGGCCTCTTCGTTGATGCAGGAAACCTGTGAGCTCACACGAGCTAGCAGCATTGAAGCAAAAGGCGCTAGCGACGATATTGAGCTATTAGTTCAAGAGATCACTGAGGTGTCTACCCATATCTCGGAGTTGAATGCGCAAACCGAACAAGTCTCTGCCATTCTCTCGACCATCAAAGGCATTGCCGATCAGACCAACCTACTCGCTCTCAATGCCGCCATTGAAGCAGCACGTGCCGGCGAACAGGGTCGTGGCTTTGCTGTCGTTGCGGACGAAGTTCGATCACTGGCAAGTCGAACGACTGAAGCTACTAACGACATAGAAGAGATCATTGCCAAGTTCCAACAAGGCAGTAGCTTCTCCGTTGAGGCGGTCAACAAAGTGTCAGACACTGCTCACCAACGCGCCGACGAAGTTCAAGCACTGGCGAGCAAAATGCAGACGGTCGTTTCGCAAATAGAATCGACCACAGACCTTGCTAGTCAAGTTCAAGAACAGATCCAGGCAAATCGACAAACCAGCGAAAGCGTTGGTGAAAAAACCGCCATCATCACTCAGCATGCGAATGAAACCTCAAGCAGCGCAACGCAGACACATCAAATCAGCATGGACTTACAACAGCTTTCTCATCAGTTGGAGACATTACTTAATCAATTTATGCTTAATAACCACAATAAAGGTTGAACCATGAAAATTGACAGGTAATATGTGCCTTTGAAAAGAAATTTAGTAGCAACCCAATGAGTTGACTAATTATTGGTCAATAATCATTGGGTTGTATTGTTACCTCCATGGAGAAGATTAATAACATGACTTACGCGCCTGTAACTGACGTACTAAGCGGTAAGCTAGCTGTTGACAGTGAAGTAACTGTTCGCGGCTGGATCCGTTCGCGTCGTGATTCCAAAGCTGGAATCTCTTTCCTTGCCATCTACGACGGCTCTTGTTTCGACCCGATTCAGGCCGTGGTCCCAAATAATCTAAATAATTACGAAGAAGAAGTTCTAAAACTGACTACTGGTTGTTCAGTAGAAGTAACGGGCAAAATCGTAGAATCTCCAGCAAAAGGTCAAGACTTTGAGCTTGCAGCAACTGACGTTAAGGTTGTTGGTTGGGTTGAAGACGCAGACACTTACCCAATGGCTAAGACTCGTCACTCAATCGAATACCTACGTGAAGTAGCGCACCTTCGTCCGCGTACTAACGTGATTGGTGCGGTTGCGCGTGTTCGTAACTGTCTATCTCAAGCGATTCACCGCTTCTACCACGAGCAAGGTTTCTTCTGGACTTCTGCACCACTTATCACAGCGTCTGACGCTGAAGGTGCAGGCGAAATGTTCCGCGTGTCTACTCTAGACCTAGAAAACCTACCTCGCACTGAAAAAGGCGATGTGGATTTCAACGAAGACTTCTTCGGTAAAGAGACTTTCCTAACGGTATCAGGTCAGCTAAACGCAGAAGCTTACGCTTGTGCGCTAAGCAAGGTTTACACCTTTGGTCCGACGTTCCGTGCAGAAAACTCAAACACCAGCCGCCACCTAGCGGAATTCTGGATGGTTGAGCCTGAAGTCGCATTCGCAGACCTAGAAGACGTGGCTAAGCTTGCTGAAGACATGCTTAAGTATGTATTTAAAGCAGTACTAGCAGAGCGTCGCGATGACCTTGAGTTCTTTGCTCAACGCATCGACAAGCAAGCGATCACTCGTCTAGAGCAGTTCGTAGATGCTGACTTTGCACAAGTTGACTACACGGACGCAATCCAAATCCTTCTAGATTCTGGTCGTGAGTTCGAATTCCCAGTTGAATGGGGTATCGACATGTCTTCTGAGCACGAGCGTTACCTAGCGGAAGAACACTTCAAAGCACCAGTAATCGTTAAGAACTACCCGAAAGACATCAAGGCATTCTACATGCGCTTGAACGACGACGGTAAAACAGTTGCGGCAATGGACGTACTAGCACCTGGTATCGGTGAAATCATCGGTGGTGCACAGCGTGAAGAGCGTCTAGACATTCTAGATGACCGCATGCGCGCGATGAACATCGATCCAGAGCACATGAACTGGTACCGCGACCTACGTCGTTACGGCACCGTACCTCACGCAGGCTTCGGTCTTGGTTTTGAGCGTCTAGTGTCTTACGTAACTGGCATGGGCAACGTTCGTGACGTTATCCCATTCCCACGTACACCGCGTAGTGCGAACTTCTAATAGACTCTATCTATTCCCTAAAGCCGCTCTTTATGAGCGGCTTTTTTTATCCTTCAAGGTGCTCTCCCCTGCCTCTCAACTTTGTGTAAAGCTCTGTAAATTCAGTCCACTATTCTCTATCGCTTGATATCGTTGTACTTGTATTACAATAACTAAGGCATGGAAGATGAATCGTACAATTCGAAACACGGTCATATCGTTATCTATTGCAGCAGTGGCGTCAGTCGCTATCTACCAAACTTATCCCGTTTTTTGGGAAGCGCAAAGCAAGCCAGCACAGTCGTACAAAACTGAATCAGTATCGATCGGCGATATCAGCAATACAGTGAGTGCAACTGGCACCTTAGCCGCTGTCGATGATGTTGTCGTCGGTGCCCAGCTATCTGGGCAAGTTATCAAAGTCTATGCCGACTTCAACGATAGTGTTGAGGAAGGACAACTGCTCGCCAAATTGGATCCCGCCTCTTTCGCCGCTCAAGTCGACCAAGCACAAGCCCTTGCCGATAAAAGTGCCTCCGATCTTAAATCACAAGAACTAAGAATCGAACGCGCAAAGTTAGACTACCATCGCTCGGTTCGTGAACTTAATAGAGCTAAAGAATTGTATGCCCAGAAAAATGTCTCTGAAGATTCTATTGACGTACTGGAGACCACCAGCCGGCTTCTCAATATTGACTGGCAACAAGCTATCGTAGAGAGGGACATACTCAAAGCGACTCATGACGCTAACATCGCGAGTCTTGCTCAAGCGAAGATTCAATTAGAGCGCACCGATATACGCGCTCCTATAAGCGGCTTTGTTATTAACCGAACGATCGAAGCCGGTCAGACAGTTGCTTCTAGCTACAACACGCCAGAATTATTTACGATCGCACGCGATCTGTCTGAAATGGAAATAGAAGCCTACATCGATGAGTCCGATATTGGTCTTATTAAGGAAGGACAACAAGTCTCCTTCGGTGTCGATGCATTTACCGACAGAGAATTTAGAGGCCACGTGCGACAAATACGTAAAGCACCACAAGATAACTCCGGTGTCGTCAGCTATGTCGTAGTAATTGAAACCCCTAACCCTCGAGGCATGTTACTCCCAGGAATGACCGCTAACTTAGAAGTCTCTATTGAGAATTTGAGGGATGTTCAAAGGGTCAGCAACGCAGCGGTTCGTATCGCGAGTCGCTACGAGGTATCCAATAGCAATCAGCAGAAAGGACCACTAGCGCGGCTTAAATACCTCAACCTGACGCCTGACCAAGAACGCCAGATCCAACAATCTATGCCAAACCGAGACGCTTCAGGATCACACAACGCTGATCGTCAGCAACGTCAAATGATGTCAAAACGATTAGCCGAAGTACTGACTAAAGAACAGCGTGCACTACAAAAGCAGATACGAGATGGCAAGATCAAAATGGGTCCGTTGCTTTTGCTGCGTAACAATCAAATTGAGACCGTGTACGCACAACTCGGAGTGGCAGATGACAAATATACCGCTATTATCCATCCCGATCTAAGTAATGAAGTCGTGGTTACCCAATATCGTGGGGGCAACTGATGACTATCGCTATTGAATGTAAATCCATCAGTCATAGTTTTCCGACCGGGGCAGATCGATTCCAAGTTCTCAATGACGTCAGCTTTTCAATCAACAAAGGGGAAATGGTTGCCATCATGGGACCATCAGGAAGCGGAAAGTCGACTTTAATGAATATGATTGGTTGCCTTATGACTCCGGAAACTGGCGAGATCACCATCCTTGATAATTCCATTCAAAACATGGACAAAAATCAATTAGCGGAAGTACGGAGGGACCACATAGGTTTTGTCTTTCAGCAATTTAATCTCCTTGCCCGAACATCAGCCGTCGACAATGTCAAAATGCCCCTCATGTATTTTGACGACCCTATTAAAGATGCCAGCACACGAGCTCAGCAATGCTTAGAACTCGTTGGTTTAGGTGACAAGCTAGACTCGCATCCAAATCAGCTCTCAGGGGGGCAGCAGCAACGAGTTGCGATTGCGCGCGCGCTGGTTAATCAACCAGATATATTGTTAGCAGATGAGCCGACGGGCGCGCTGGACAGCAAGACGGGCGAAGAGATAGTCGAACTATTCCACCACCTCAATCAACAAGGGCAGACCATTATTATCATCACACACGATGACGAAGTGGCCTCCCAAGCTCAGCGAATTCTCAGAATTCGAGATGGTAAACTCATCGCTGACCTATCTAGTCATGAGTCTAAGGGGGCTGCATGATACTAATATCAACAGCTCTTCTCTCACTGAGGCGAAACCTACTTCGCTCTATTCTCACTACGTTGGGCATTATAATTGGTATTAGCGCTGTGGTGATCATGTTTGCATTGGGTGAAGGTGCTCAACGTGAAGTGGAACAGCAAATAGAAAGCCTAGGTTCAAACCTATTAATGGTCCGCCCTGGATCCATAAAATCTGGTGGAGCTTCACAAGCTGTAGGAGCCAGCAATCGCCTTACTATGAGCGATGTCGCGATTATTAAAAGCGAAATCCCTGAAGCGATCGCTGTTGGGGGTTCCGTCAATAATCAAGCTCAAGTCGTTTGGGGCAATCAAAACTGGAGTACTTCTGTATACGGAACAGATACTGACTACCTCGTAGCGTCAAACTGGGAAATGAGCCACGGTGAAGCCTTCGAGGACAGCGACGTGCGACGTGGAGCAAAAGTTGCTCTCATTGGTCATACCGTGGCCAGCGAGCTATTTGGCAACGTTGAATCAGCACTAGGTGAAACGATCCGTATTAACAAAATTCCGCTTTCGATTTCAGGTGTGCTTGCGTCGAAAGGACAAGACATGCGAGGGCAAGATCAAGATGACATCGTGATTATCCCAATCACGACCGCAAATCGAAAAGTGATTGGCCGCAATAATGGTAAATCGGACCAAATTAAACGCATCACTATCTCGGTCGGAAACAAAGATGATATGGATTTTGTGGCTGACGAAGTAGAACGCTTGCTGATTCAAAAACATCGTATCCCCGCGAATCAAGTTAGTCCATTTAAGATAATGAACCTTACCGCAATGATGAATACTCGGGCAGAAGCCAACAAAGTGTTCTCATTGTTACTATCTGGTGTGGCAGGCGTATCATTACTCGTAGGCGGCATTGGAGTAATGAACATTATGCTGGTGAGCGTAACGGAGCGAACCCGTGAGATTGGACTTCGAATGGCGGTAGGTGCAAAACCCAAACACATCATGAGCCAGTTCCTTATAGAGAGCGTAGTACTGTGCCTAGTTGGAGCCTTGCTCGGTATCATTATTTCTCTGCTTGTGATTGCCGCGCTTCAATACGGCTTGGGTTGGCAGCTTATTGTTTCGCCGATGATCATTGTACTAAGCATCTCGGCTACTGCCTTTATTGGCATTGGGTTCGGATTTTACCCAGCCTATAAAGCATCGAGGCTTGATCCCATAGAGGCGCTTCGTTTCGAATAGTAGCGTCTACTTGGGTGTACCACGTTTTAAAAATAGAGCTACATTTAAGTAATCTCCCCTGAGTTGAGGACAGTAAGATGGCTAAATTTTCAAACAGTGATATCGACTACCATGGTGAGTCCAACGGTGTTCACAAATGGGAAACAAAAAGCGGTCAACCCTATTATTGGCACCCAGACTGGCTGCACGTTGCAGAAGATGAAACCGGCCAACGCGTTAAGCAAGCGATTAGTGTTGGCAGCAGTGAAGAAATCACTAAAGAGCACGCCGCCAGTGCGATTTTGAAACACCTTAACGACTGGGCAAAGAGCAAATTTGACCAAAACCCTGACATCGAAACACAAGCCGTTGAGTCAGAGCACGAGCTAAAAGGATTTGATAAATGAGCTTTACTTGAACAGAAAAACCGCATCCAACATGTATTGTTGAATGCGGTTTTTTGTTTAGTTTACAGTGACTGTAACAGGCGTTGAGTAGATGAAGTAAGACTCACCCGTATCCAAATGATGTTGGTACATTGCCAGCACCTCTGCTTGCCCTGAGTTAAGGAAGACTAACTCCCCATCTTCATTTTGTTCGTAATCCACACTGCTTGAAGTCACGAGGAAGTTAACAGCAATAGCCGCTTGCTCACCACCTTTCTGGTCTCTAAGCAGAACATCGAGAGCTAGCGATTGCTCAACATCTACATTTATATCCGAAGTAGGCACCGATACAGACACCATCTTTTCACTGGACCACTGAGCATAATCGGTAGTCAGTCCATGGATACCCATCGCATAGTGCTTATTCTGATCTTCCTTATTGCGATACGTCCAAGGCCAGAGAGTCATGCCACGATGCTTAGCAATGCCGATAGTCTCCGCAGATAAATTAGCGTAGGACGGATTATACGTGGTTGATAACGGCTGAACCTTCTTAAGCATTTGAAGTAGCGTCGCTTCTGAATCTCTGCCTTCACTGTGTGAAGTCAGTAATCCAACAGGAATTGTCGGCATGATCTCAGCCATTCTTTGCGTCTGCTGTTCGTTGAAAGTAATCACGATGAGTTGATCTGCTACATCATATTCCTCGGTAAGCTTTGCAATCTCATCTACTATTAGCGGATTTGAACTCTTGATCTCAAGGAAATGCGTCATCTCTTCGCCTTTAAACTCCTCGAAGAACTCAGCCAAAGTGGGTACTTTCATCGCAGTTGGCGTTGCACCATCAAGATCTAATATACTGAGTGCCCGTAACTCTTCTAGTGTCATCTCCTCGACTTTACCTGTTCCATCCGTCGTTCTGTCAACCGTTGTGTCATGCATGACGACGACATGGTTGTCCGCAGAGAGATAAACGTCATACTCATTACCGTCAACACCCAATTCAAGCGCTTTGATTGCACCTTCTAAAGTATTTTCAGGCACCAATGAAGGGACGCCGCGATGACCTATAATAAGAGGTTTGCGAATCAATGAGTTTGAAGGAAACTTACCCATCAATTCGGCAAGCACATCAGTGTGTGCCGTCACTAGGCCATGAGCTCCCGTTGTCAACAGGCTCGCCATAGAGCTTACTCCGTCATGTTCAACCCACACCGTAAGCAAGCGACGCTGCAGATAGTCCATTAGCTCTGCAGTCACTTCTGATTGCGGCAAGACCACTATTCGAGATTTAGATGCTGTGACTCTAGAAACAAGGCCATGCCATGCACTGATGTCGGAGCCAACGTCTTCTGCTAGCACTTTCATCGCTGAACGAATGTTACCGTTTCTATCTCTTAGTTCGGTGAGCTGTGTATGCTCAGTGGAAACAAAAGTAAGGTCGACGGCCTTATAGCTCTCAAGAACCGCTGTCAGCTTATCTAGAGCCACATCATTAGCGAGTTCAAGCACTGGGATAATACTGAGCTCAGCAGCCAACAGCTGCTCGAGCGATGACAAGTACTCACCATCTTGAGAGTACACCCCCAGAGAGCTATCAAGTTTCAAGTATGCATTCGACCCGTTGAAATAATTTAAGCTATCAAGTGAGCTAAAGTCAGTACCGATAACACTTGGTGCCATCGCAATCTCAGTTTCTGGCTCATCAACCGAATAGATTTGCTCAAGTTTAGGCAGTGTTTCTGTTTGTTCGGTAATTTTGACATCTTGGATTTTCAGTACTGAGCCCGCCGCCTGAAAACCAATATTTCCCATTACTGGTAAGATTGCATTGTCATGAAGTAGTTGACCATTGAGTTTCTGTTGAACACGGTCACCATGAGTAATGATCTCAACCGTATAGATTTGCTCAGGATCGATATCTTGATTAAACGCGCTAGTATCAAGAATCGTCCATTCATTTTGATAGCGGGCGGCAAGTTCAGTGCCGTTATTGCTCGTTGCAGCTTGGCGTATCGCCATCTGATAATAAGGGTCTGAGCCAAGGATACGGTACTTGAAGCCAGCCCAACGCGAGCTGTTGTTCGCCTCAGGAATGGTAAAATTCACAGTAACTTTGTAGTTACCATATCCAGACAGCTCTTGCGGCAGTTCAACGGCCGTCGCTGTGTAGTTATCAACCGTACCATCGACGTAGAGATACCCGTCCTTTACATAGGCTTCACCAAGGTTAGTGACAAGGTCCCATCCCTCTGGTAGCTGACCGTTTTCAACGTTAGTAAAGTTTTCCTCTAAGATGACGTTAACGCCTTCCTCGGGAATGATCGTATTGTCATTGTCATCACCGCATCCTGCTAGTGACACTGTTGCCACTAAGCCAAATACCAATCTATAGCTGTTCATTAGCTGCCTCCTGTATTAGATGGAGAAATGCTATTGACCAGAGATGAATGCAAGCTTTCAGTAGCATGAACCTTAAATGAGATAAAACGTGTTTTTGTTCATTCGAACATTGTCTATTTTACAATCATTTACAACATAGTTCGCTTGTCTAACAAGACCGGTTACACCCGTTTCATATTTGAGCTTTATATTCACTTGAGTTTCATTTGAACTTATTCCGAGATTTTGACATGAAAAGGAAGCAGAGAATTCTTCAACTATTGCAAACAAAAGGGACACTCAAAACGTGTGATATCTCCGAGCTATTTAACGTCACTCCTCAAACCGTTTGCCGGGACATTAATGCGCTGTGTGTCGAAGGAAAAGCTAGACGAATTCACGGGGGAGTTACATTGCCCGCTACTGCTGACAATTGCCATTTCAATCAACGCGCGCAAAGCAACTCAAGTGGAAAGTTAGCGGCGGCTAGAGTTGCGGCTAAGTTGGTTACGCAAGGGCAAACTGTTTTCTTCGGTTATGGCTCAACGATCGCACTCGTTGCCAGCAAGATAGAACCAGCGCTCCGCTTCAAAGCGATAACCAATAATCTCGATGTTGCGACTGCATTAGAGAACAGTAATGCCGAAGTTTGGCTTGCTGGCGGGCTAGTACGGAATAGACAGCGCGATGTTACCGGGTATAGCACTGCCAACTTCTTGAACAGCTTTCGCGCGGATATCGCTTTTTGTGGAATAGGGTCCATCAATGACCGTGGAGATTTGTTGGAGTTTCACTATGAAGAGGCCGAGCTTACCCGCTTAATCCTGAGCAATTCTAAACAGCGAGTTATTGTTGCTGACCAAACGAAACTAGAACGTCACGCCTCGGTTTTTTGTAGCAAAATCATAGATATTGATACGCTTGTAATTGACGATGCGCCAGCCAACCTAGCGCAGCTTTGTCGCTTAAATTCGGTAAGACTTATGCCAGCAAATGAAAAGAACAGCGAAATCGCTGCGCAATCCTCCGAATCAGAGATTCACTTCAAAGGGTTTGAAGGTTCAGGTGGATTAGATAGTTAAGTGAAAGGCCTAACTACTTAAGTTAGGCCTTTAACATTTTACTGATGTGATACCCAGAAATCATACACAACTACTTCACCATAGTTGTCAGGGTCATCGGTATACGACCCTTCTTTCTCAGGATTACTTTGGGTATAGTTACCAACCTTAAAGTAAGCTTCGCCGTAGTCGAGATCCATCAACACAGTGCTACTGCCATCTTTCACTAAGTACTGACTTGCATTACCCGACGCATAAGCGCTTCCAAGGTTGCCGTCTTCACTGTAATAAACGTAGTGCTTACCATCGATAACCTCGAACATCACTTCATGAATCGTTCCTAGCGAGTAGTTCGTTTTAATGGTCAAGTCATCACGTAACACGCCGCCATTGAACGATAAGAATAGATGAGAGCCCTCTAGACGAAGTACCAAAGAATCATCAATACCAGCTTCTTTATTTCCGTGGATCTGAGTCGCAACTAGATGATCTTTGACTATCGGAAGGTGAGTAATGGCTTGCTTAGCGTAAACTACATGCTTACCTGTCGTTGTCCAATAGATATCGGAACTACCATCTGCCTCTCGTTCTCGAAGCTCTGATCGGATATAGCTTGAGTTAGGCGTCGTACCGTTATTCGAACGAACCGGCGCTCTAAACACTATGCCGTTACGATCATCATTGACGTAGAAATACTCATTACTCTCCTGATACAACGTCTTGTCTTCTGTACCATCAGGATAGGTAATCTTCCATTGATTGTAGTTACTCATCAAATCAGATGGATACTCGGCGTTACCTACAGGCTCACCACCTCCAGAGCCGGTACCACCATAAATCTCAACTTCGTTGATATTTGTCCATTCAGTACCAGCCGTGTTACTAAATGTTTTGATACGTATCTGCTGTGCTGAGATATCAGTGATATCAAAGACTTCGAATCCATCTACGCTACCGCTACTAACATCATCAAACACCTTAGTCCAAGTGCCACTTGTACCTGGGCGGGCATAGATTTCAAATGTATATGCTCTTGAGTCCCCTTGCCCCCAAGCAATACCTACTTCAGATACATCACTGGTTTCTTGGAGTTGAATAGTCAGATTCACAGGTGAACCTAACGCAGCCCAACGAGAACTCCACGCTGTGCTGCCATCAATTGCGTTGGTTGCTGGATAACTACCATGACCTGTCCCGTCATCAAAAGCAGTGTCAATTGCGAGCTTATTGCCTGACGTGCTATCTATGTTGTTCAACACCCACTGTTGATTGACGTTGCTATCACTGGAATCCCAGAGATAAAGAAGTTGCCCTTCTGCAGCACCGCCATTTCCATCAATGGAATAGCCCGTTGCATTCCGCTTTTGAAATCGATATATCTCTGTACCGCTGACAACTTTGATCTTTTGCCAGTGTTGGTTGTAATCGCTCGCATTACAGGTTTGCAAAGTCACTGCTTGTCGCTGCGCACCACCGTCCCCGCCATCCCAACATAAGTTAGTATCTTTCTTTTTGTATGAATAATAACCGTCACCATGATTAATTTGAACCCACTGCTGATTCGTATTAGTCGTGTTAGTTCCCCATAAGTAGAGTTGCTGCCCCTCCTGGGCACCACCGTTACCGTCTATTGAAAAGTCAGTACCATTTTTCTCCATTACGAAAGTAGCAGCGCTGGCAGAAACACCTAAAAATCCAGTAATTACAGTTGCTAACGTCAAAAAACGGAAAGTCTTCGGTCTCATGTCATCTCCTGAATAATATTCCATTATGTAACAAGTTGAGGGACCCAGTTTCCATCCTGTACAACACTAACCACTAAATAGTCCAAGGATCTAGCTGAGTTATTTTTGTATTACAATATCAACATTAGCAAATATATTTATATGCCACTTCGGCATATATAACAAGATGTGATCTAGCACATCTAATTCGAGCTTGAATTACCTTAAGACGTGACGGAACTAATAGATTCATGACGATTCCGTTTCGTTTTGCAACATAGAGTGTGGCAGATCTCATGTGAAACCATCGTGATATTAATTTCCATTTCGCTATCCATACACTTTTTCACTTTATCTACTACGAAAGCTCATAAACGTGTGCCCTTTCCATACATAAATACTGAATTACTGCCCTTTTCTGTTTCAAATCAAGATAATTTTTAGTTTTCTTCTTTAATCTGGTTGTCACTGATAGCCTCGAGAGGTATAAATAGGCTGTTGTCACCTAGTAACTGATTCGTTACGAATGGTTTTTCGCCCCCTTCAATTAACATGGATGAAGAATATGTTTGAAAAAGTTGTTGCAGCACCCGCTGACCCTATCCTCGGTCTTACAGAAGAGTTTAAAAAAGACGCTCGCGCTGAGAAGATCAACCTAGGTGTAGGTATCTATAAAAATGAACAAGGTGAGACTCCTGTTCTGGCTACCGTAAAAAAAGCAGAAGCAGCACTTCTAGAAACGGAAAAAACCAAGTCTTATCTGACGATTGAAGGGACGGCTGAGTATGGCCTAGCTGTTCAAAAACTACTATTTGGTGCAGATGCTGAAATCGTAGCTGAAAAGCGCGCAAAAACAGCTCAAGCGCCAGGTGGTACTGGCGCACTTCGCGTAGCGGGTGAGTTTATCAAACGCCAACTTGGTGAAGTGAAAATCTGGATCAGCAACCCAACATGGGCAAACCACAACGGCGTATTTAGCGCTGCTGGCATCGAAACGGCACAATACCGTTACTACGATGCACAAACTAAAGACAAAGACTTTGCTGGCATGGTTGCAGACCTTGAGCAAGCGTCTGCTGGTGATATCGTATTGCTTCACGGCTGCTGCCATAACCCAACAGGTATCGACCCAACTGCAGACGAGTGGGAACAACTTGCTAAACTTGTGGCTGACAAAGGTCTAGTTCCATTATTCGACTTCGCTTACCAAGGTTTTGCAAAGGGTGTTGAAGAAGACGCTCAAGGTCTGCGTACTTTCGCTAAGTACAACAAAGAGATCCTTGTAGCGAGCTCATTCTCTAAAAACTTTGGTTTGTACAATGAGCGTGTGGGTGCGTTTACACTCGTTGCTGAGACAGAAGAGATCGCTACGACGGCTTTCTCTCAAGTGAAGAGCATCATCCGCTCTATCTACTCAAACCCGCCAGCGCACGGCTCTGCGGTTGTTACCTATATTCTAAACGATGCAGCACTGCGCGCAGAATGGGAACAAGAAGTCGCTGAAATGCGCGATCGTATTCAAGAAATGCGTGAGCTATTCGTGGCAACACTGAAAGCAGAAGGCGTAGACGCAGACTTTAGCTTCATCGAGCGCCAAAACGGCATGTTCTCTTTCTCTGGCTTGAGCAAAGAGCAAGTAAATCGCCTGAAAGAAGAGTTTGGTATTTACATCGTAGGTTCAGGTCGCATCAGCGTTGCAGGTATGACTAAGTCGAACATGGGACCACTATGTAAAGGTATCGCTGCGATACTTTAATCTCCAAATATCAAAATATTAACTCAAAGGTCAGCGCAAGCTGACCTTTTTGGTTTCAGCGTGTAGTATTAACAGATACTCCATTTGATAAGGCTCGTCATGGACGCTGAACTGATTGAAATCCAGAACTTTCTGGCCTCCCATCCCCCTTTCGATGAACTCCCTGAAGAAACGCTGATACACGTCTCACAACAAATAGAGATTGGTTACTATCGCGAAGACACCCCCATCATTCATTTTGGCGATGACATTCAAGACCTTTACATGGTTCGCAGTGGTGTTGTCGAGATTTATCGACGCAAAGGCGAGCTCTATAACCGAATTGATGAAGGCGATTTATTCGGTCAAATGGGTCTTCTAACCAATAACAAGGTGCGCTTCCCCGCCAAAGCGGTTGAAGACACCTTAGTGTACTGCATCCCTGAGGAAGTGTTTCAGGAGCTTTATGATGGCTTCGACTCATTCGCGGACTTTGTTGAAGTCGAAGATACCGTTCGATTGAGACAAACTGTATCGAACAATGAAAACACCAACGACCTAACCACCTCCAAAGTTCGAACACTGCTGACTCGCGATGCACCGACTATTGAACGCAGCAGTACTATTCAGAGCGCCGCTCGCCTCATGGCAGATGAGCAGGTGTCGTCGCTGCTTATTATCGATCCCGAAATCGTAGAGAACGACGAGGAAGATACGTCCCCAGTTGTCGGTATTATTACTGACCGTGACCTATGTACGCGCGTGCTAGCAGAAAGCTTGGACCCACAAGATGAAGTCTCTACGGTTATGTCCACGGACGTCATCTCTCTTGACCACAATGCGTATGTGTACGAAGCGATGCTCACCATGCTCCGTTACAATGTGCATCATCTTCCAGTACTTAAGAACAAGAAACCTCTTGGGATTATTGAGACGACCGATATCGTTCGCTATGAGTCTCAAAACTCTCTCTTACTCGTAAGTAGTATCTTCCAGCAGCAGTCTGTTGAAGAACTGAAAGCGCTGTCTGACCAAATTCGAGATAGCTTTGTTCGTTTGGTCAATGAAGACGCTAATGCCCATATGGTGGGCACAGCCATGTCGGTGATTGGCAGAAGTTTCAAGCAACGTATCATCGAGTTAGCAGAAGAAGAGTTAGGGCAGGCACCTATCCCTTATTGTTTCTTAGCGCTAGGTTCGATGGGACGAGACGAGCAGCTCGTGGTTACAGACCAAGATAACGCGATCATCCTTGATGACAGCTTCGATAAAGAGAAACACGGTAAATACTTCGAGGCTTTTTCTAAGTTCATTTGCGATGGACTCGCCGATTGCGGATACACCTACTGTACTGGCGACATCATGGCAACGAACCCTGAATGGCGAATGACCCGTAAAGAGTGGGAAGCATGCTTTGCCGATTGGATAGACGATCCAAATCCTAAAGCGCTGCTCAATGCCTCGATATTCTTCGACCTCGATGGCGTCTACGGAAAACTAAAATGGGCAGAGCAGCTCAATAGCTTTATCGTCAGACGAGCAAGACGCAATAACCGTTTCTTGGCCTGCTTAGCTCGCAATGCACTAAACCGCAAACCACCACTCGGATTCTTTAAAGACTTCGTAATGGAAAAAGATGGCCAACACAATAACTCCATCAACCTAAAACGCCGCGGTACTGCGCCTCTTGTTGACCTTATTCGTGTGCATGCACTTGCGGTTGGCTCTCGGTCAACCAACTCGTTTGAACGTCTTGATGACATTCACGAGGCGGGTATCCTTCCCAAAGGACGTGCGCGAGATCTGAAAGACGCACTCGAGTTTATTTCCATGGTGCGCATCGCTCACCAAGCTCAAGACGTAGAGTTAGGCATCGAACCAGACAACAATGTCGAGCCGGAGAATCTATCAGACTTTGAAAGACGGAATTTGAAAGACGCTTTCCAGATTCTGAGTAATGGTCAGAATTTCCTTAAGTTCCGATATCAAGCAAGCAACAACTTTAAGTAGGCCCTATGATAAAAAAACTACTCAAAGTACCAGCGGTGCAATGGAACAATAAGTTTGACGTTCTGAGTGAACGTTCAAAAGACTCGAGGCTCCAAGCTTTCTATTCGGCAGGATTACCACATGCAGATACACCGCTGCGTGAGGTGCCTTTCGTGGCGCTCGATTTTGAAACAACCGGATTGAATCCAGAGAAGGATGGCATTTTGTCGATTGGCTTAGTGCCTTTTACTCTCTCTCGAATCAAACTTAATCAAGCTGCCCATTGGACTGTTAGACCAAAAGCCAAGCTGGAAGAAGAGTCCGTTGTCATACACGGGATTACGCACAACGATCTTATTGATGCCCCTACTCTTAACGAGATCCTTGAAGATGTGCTCAACGCACTCGCAGGCAAAGTGATTGTTGTCCACTACCGTCCTATTGAGCGCGGATTTTTGAACTGTGCTCTGAAGAAGATGCTTGGTGAAGGCATTGAGTTTCCCGTCGTGGATACCATGCAAATTGAGTCAGACTATCAAGATAAGCTGACGGCAGGCCTGCTAAACAAGCTAAAAGGAAAGCGCGCGGACTCTGTTCGCTTGGGTCAAACACGTCGACGCTACGGACTACCTGATTATCCGCCGCATCATGCACTGATGGATGCCGTGGCAACCGCTGAACTGCTACAAGCACAAATGGCTTATCACGGGAGTGAAGGAGCTGTATTGGGAGAGTATTGGTTGTAAGGGTACTTCCAAGCGATGTGACGATAGAAAAATTCGCTTCTGGTTCTCCCCCTAAATTAGGGGGAGTTAGAGGGGGTATTATTCGACGAAGGCACCGCGATTAAGTAGTCAAATTATGCGCCCTAGATCTTAAAGCGACCAATCTCACTTTCAAGCTTCTGAGACAAATCAGACAGCTCTACCGCTTGCTGCGCTGCTTCTTGCGCTTCTTCTGCTAACTCGTCCGATACATCACGAATGCCTTGCGTATTGCGAGTGATCTCAGAGGTCACAGACGCTTGCTCTTCAGCCGCTGTTGCGATTTGTGCGGCCATATCACTGATCTGCTCTACGGCTGCATGGATTTGTGTCAGGCTTGCAGCTGCACTGTTCGCATCATCCACACTGGTTTCCGCCAGACCACGACTATCACCCATAATACCCACTGCTTTCGCTGTCGTCGCCTGCAGGGTCTCAATCGTGCTTTGGATCTCTTGTGTCGACGCATGTGTACGCTGACTCAATACGCGAACTTCATCAGCAACGACTGCAAAACCTCGCCCTTGTTCACCCGCGCGAGCTGCTTCAATAGCTGCATTAAGTGCTAGCAAGTTTGTCTGCTCGGCAATGTCTTGGATGGTTGATAGGATAGTGTTGATGCTATTGCCATGAATCTCAAGCTCTTGAATGACAGACGTCGCCACGTCTACTTCCGCTGCTAGATTCTGAATTGAGCTTTGAGTTTGAGATACTTGACCCGCACCATGCGTACTTGCACCAACCGCTTCGGAGGAATTTGAAGCCGTCATATCGGCATTGTTTGCAATCTCTTGAGTCGCAGCAGCCATCTCGTTGATCGCTGTTGCGACCATGTTGATCTCATCTTGCTGGGTTTGAATACGCTGGCTTCTAACGCGAGCATGGGTTGCGGTGTCTTTGGCTTGATCCGAAAGTGCAACAGACACGTCTTTCAAATGCATAACGGTTTCATGCATGTAGCTCACGAAGGTGTTAAAGTTGCGAGCTAACTGCCCTACTTCATCTTTACTGCGCGGCTCTAGGCGCTGTGTTAAGTCACCTTCACCCGAAGCAATTTCTTTCAATGCTTTCGACACACGGGCAAGTTCGTTGACAAGGAAGCTCATTAGCCACGATGCGATAATTGCGACGAACACCAAGACAATCACAGAGGTGATGATCAACTGTGTCAGTGCGGTTTTATGACCCGCTAGCTCGGTTTCTTTGTCCAACTCAATCGCAAATACCCAGTTAGTGCCCGGAACCTGAGAAAAGAACATCAGCTTTTCTGAGCCACTGAGTGTAACGTCAAGAATGGAGCGATCAGCCACTTTCTGTTGAATGGTTTGGGTATTAAAGTTTTGCCCCAATGCCGTCACAGGCTTAAGAAGCAATGACTTGTTCGGGTGTGCTAGGAATGTGCCATTGGTCAAGTCAATAAGCATTGCGCTCGCATTCTTACCAACGTTAAGACTAATAACATCATCAACCAACTGGTCAATGAGCACATCGGCACCAACGATACCAGCCAGACGACCATTCGTTCTTACTGGTTCAGCGATGGTCACCAACAACGCGTTGGTGATTGCGTCTTGATACGCTTCGGTGATGATTTGCTTGTTCGCTGCTTTTGCATCTTGGTACCAAGGACGAGTTCTAGGGTCATAATCCGCACGATTGCGCTCAGGGTGTGAGCGATGCATTTCACCGCTTGGTGTGCCAAAGAAGATATCATCAAAACCACCAGCAATTCGGGCTTGTTGAAGGTAAGGTACTTTATCTTGCTCACCGGCAAAACCATTGAAGGCACTGGCGATCTTAGTTCGAATATCTACCCAGTTTTTAATGCCTTCCACTGCAGCATAAGAAACATTGTGGGCACGTGCATTAATCGCAGCATTGGTTTGAGAGGATAATTGGTTGGCAGCGAGTATAGTTAAAGCGACTGCCATAAGAACAACTGCGCTTAAGGTCGCAGCAATTAGCTTTTGTCGTAATGATAAGTTCATAAATTATTATTCTGTTATTTATAGGATTGGAGCGCCATTCAGTGTAATTATGAATATTTGAAAGGCGGCTGAATAATATACATATTCGACCACAAAATCGAGAGCCAATATATTGACTTAGTTGAATAAAAACGCGTCACAATATTGACCATTTCAAAGACTAAATCAATGGTTTCATATATGATTGGTTGATTATTAAGCCGACACAATTATACTCGGCGAAATTACTACTTTCTTGAGACGCCGATATGCAAGTCTGCTGTATTCAACTCGCTCTACCGGTCGTCGTCATCGCGTATCTTAAACGACCTTTTATTCACTAGCTGTTCAGTTTGCCTAAACATTCAAATTAAACGCAAATTGGAGACATTAATGTGAATAACAAACATTGGACTCGTTTTGAGCTACTGCATCAAACCGTCAAAAACAAGAATATCCACATCAAAGGTACGCACAGCTACTACAGTGATGCCTATGATGATGGCTTTGAAAGCTCTGTCGTGCGTTACTTGCACGGCGACGAGGTAACAAAAGACCGTCAGCCGCGCTGGGCAGTTGATCAGCTCTACATTGGAGACTATGTCTGTATTGGTGCCGAAGCCGTTATCCTAATGGGAGGCAATCACACGCACCGCGTAGACTGGTTCTCTCTCTATCCCTTTATGGACGTGATCGATGAAGCCTATCAATCTAAAGGTGATACGCATATTCAAGATGGCGTCTGGATAGGTATGAGAGCGATGATTATGCCAGGGGTAACTTTAGGAGAAGGCGCAATTGTCGCCGCAAACAGTGTGGTGACGAAAGATGTGCCCGCATACGGGGTTGTTGGTGGTAATCCAGCGAAACTCATCAAGCATCGGTTCGACGATCCAACCATTAAACGTCTTTTAAAGCTTAATATCTATTCTTGGAGCTCAGATAAGTTTGAAGCGCTAAAGCCATTGATATGCGCCTCTGACATCGATGCGCTGGAGAAAGCAAGCCACACCTTCAAAGGATAAAAAAAAGAGCGGTCAATGACCGCTCTTTTTCAAACTGCGCTTTTAGTACTTTTCTGTCTTCATACCCATCAATAGGCTGACACACATCATAAGTAGGATTACCGTGAACGGAAGCGCTGATGAAATTGCGCCCGCTTGCAGTGCTGCTATCGCTTCATTACCACCAATCCAGAGCAAGGCAACGGCAATCGCACCTTCCATAAATGCCCAGAAGACGCGTTGAATAACAGGTGCATCCACTTTGCCACCAGCAGTGATGCTGTCGATAACAAGTGAACCTGAATCTGAAGAAGTGATAAAGAACACCAGTACCAAGATAACCGCAATAATCGAAAGCAGCGTACCCATTGGCAGTACATCGAACATTTCAAACATCGCTAACGGAACATCACGAAGTCCATTCGCACCCAAGGTACCAACTTGGTTGATAACTTGGTCGATAGCTAAACCACCGAATACAGACATCCAGATGATTGTCACGGTAGTCGGCACAATCAGAACCGCAGTAATAAACTCACGTACCGTACGACCTTTCGACACACGCGCGATGAACATACCTACGAATGGTGACCAAGAAATCCACCACGCCCAATAGAATACCGTCCAACCGTGCATCCACGCTTCGTCTTCACGACCATGCGGGTTACTCAATGGGATAATGTTCTTCAGGTAAGCAAATAACGTGTCTGGAATAGCGGCAAATGTCACCGCATAACCGATGATCGCAACTAGGATGAGCAGTAGGAACGCCACGATCATATTGATGTTACTGATGACTTTTACACCACCATCAATACCACGCAGAACCGAAACAACAGCAAGAAGCGTAACAACGGCGATAACAATCACTTGCATCGTCATGCTCGCCTCAATGCCAAATACATGCTGAATACCACTCGCCGCTTGCTGAGCCCCGAGGCCCAAAGAAGTAGCAAGGCCAAATAAAGTCGCTAGAACCGCCAGAATATCCACTACGTGGCCAGCCCACCCCCACGCTCTATCACCTAAGATTGGATAGAAAATCGAGCGCATTGATAGGGGTAATCCTTTGTTATAGGCGAAGAATGCAAGAGACAACGCTACAACACCATAGATAGCCCACGGGTGCAGACCCCAGTGGAACATCACAGCACCCATCGCGAGCTCTTTTGCCTGCTCTGTGTTGGCTTCTACGCCGAGCGGTGTCTCATACCAACCGGTAAAGTAAGCGACTGGCTCAGCCACACTCCAGAACATCAAGCCGATGCCCATACCAGCAGCGAATAGCATGGCAAGCCATGACATAAACGAGTAGTCGGCAACTGCATCGGTACCACCGAGTCGGATTTTACCAAACGGTGTCACGATCAAAACTAAGCAGAAAACAACAAAAATGTTGCCTGACCACATAAACAACCAATCGAACTTATTGATGATGCTCCACTTGATGCCATCAAGTGCAGACTTCGCCGTATCCGCATCAACGATCACGGTCATTACTAGGAGCAGCGCGATAAAACCCGCGCTGATCCCGAATACAGGGTTATGTACATCAAACCCCCACTTTTGGACATTATCCTGTCCTATGGTGTAGTCAGTACTATCAATACTGTACTTATCAATACCCTTTGTCATTAATCCTCTCTATGACTAAATTGCTTCTAACTCAAAGCATTTAATGTTCTATTTACGGCGATATTGGCGTACAACAATCGCTGAGAACATGCATTAATCTACTTTTCAGCGCGTACTTTACCAAATTATAAGTGTAATTTCACGGTATGTAAGTTTTATGGCGATTTTTCACACAATCCTAGCCACCTAAAAAATCATTAGTGTTCGAATGAGTATGCTTTATAAATGCAAATTTGAAGAAATAAAAAAACGCATACGAACTCGTATGCGCCAAAAATAGGTAGCGTTAGTTTGATACGTTCAAACAGTAATTTTTGAGCCAACTACGCCTAGTTTTTCGATATATTGCTGTCTAGCTGTAGTACAGGTGCAGCGTCGATATCATCGGCATTCATCATTAGAGAGATGCGCTGAATAGACGAGAGCAGTAGCGTTTGCTCCCAACTTTCTAGTGCTTGAAACTTCTGTACAAAGTTATCCTGTAGTGGCGGCGGCGAGCTCTTTAGCACCTCTTCACCTTTTGCTGTCAGCACCGCATGAACTTTTCTTTTATCTTGCTGGCTTCTTACTCGCTGCACATACTCTTGCGCTTCTAATCTATCTATGATGGTCGTTGCTGTAGCTTGACTGATGTTTGTCGAGTTAGAGAGTTCACGAATTGTCACATCACCCATGTCTCGGATAGTGTTCATAAGGATTAACTGTGGTCCCGTCAGGCCACACTCTTTCTTTAGTTTCTTAGAATGTAGGTCGATAGCTCGAATGATTTGACGTAACGCTACTAAGACTTCTTCGTGTTTTTCCAAAACTTGTTCCAAACTTTCACTGATATTGGGCGCACTTTATAACAGAAGTTTGCTATTGATGCGTAGGTTATTTGATAAAAATGCGATGGGAATACATTGCGGGCGCGCTGCCGTAGGCTGAGCACTTGTTGTGATTGCATCGCACTTTACCCCTCTAGCTCCCCCCTATATTAGGGGGAAAACCAAAGGCGAGTTCCTATCGTCACTTCGCCCTATTCCATTAGATCTTGCCCCTCCTTATTAAAGGGACAAACTAAAGGTTAAGACAAACCATTCTCTAACGCGTATTTCGCGAGCTCTGCGGTAGAGTGAAGATCCAACTTGTGTTTGATGTTCTGACGGTGCGTTTCTACTGTTCGATAAGAGATGTTCAGTAGCTGCGCTATCTTTTTACTGCTGCAACCTTGAGCTACGAGCTTAAGCACACTCTCTTCCCTTCTGCTTAGTGGATTGGACTTCGCCGCGGTTGGTGTGATCTCTTGCGAGAACAGGGTCTGTGTAACAGACTCGCAGAAGTAGGTTGAACCTTGGTGGACTGTTTTTATTGCCTGCACCATCTTCTCAGCGGAGATCTCTTTTAGCATATAGCCTACCGCTCCAGCCTGCATGACTTTCATAATGTACTCGCGATTATCGTGCATGGTAAGCATAAGTACGCGCACAAAAGGCAACTCTGTCTTTAGCAGCTCGGTGGCTTCGATACCGTTCATGATAGGCATGCTCACGTCCATCAATACTACGTCTGGCACCGTTTGCTTTACGACTTCTACCGCTTCTAAGCCATTACTTGCTGTTGCTACGACATGAATGTCGGGCTCTCGCTCTAGTCGAGCCATGAACCCCTCGAGCACAACTTGATGATCATCGACAATAACAACTCTGATTTGGTCGCTCATCACACCGCTCCTTCCAAGTTCAATAACACCGTTATCTCTGTTCCTTTTCCGTATTCACTAATAAGCTCAAACTCACCACCGATAAACTCTACCCGCTCTCGCATGTTTCTGAGCCCTATTCCACGGCTATTCATGGCATTACCAACATCGAATCCTATTCCGTCATCAGTAACAATAAGCTGCAAGACATCCCCAAAGCGTTTGAGGAAAACCGTTACGTTGGTGGCATTCGCGTGTTTCTCAATATTATTCAGAGATTCCTGAACTACACGGTAAAGTGTAGTCGCCACTTCAGATTTAAGCTTTGGTGTCTTCGTATCCAGCACCAACTCTGTGTTGGCCATAGAGTAAGTTCTAAAGTCTTGAAGCAAGGTAGTAATCGCCGCTTCAAGACCAATATCATCAAGTGCACTGGGTCTTAAATGATGGGAAATACGACGCACTTCCATGATAGCTTCCGACAGCGATGATTGAGACTGCTTAAGGTGCCCCATCGAACGCTCATCGACATCTCGAGTATCGAGCAACTCCAGATGACACTTACTCGATACCAGCAACTGGTTCACACCATCGTGGAGTTCCCTCGCTAGGTGTTTACGCTCATCCTCCTGAAACATTACCGTTTTATGAGCGAGCTCTTTCAAGTTCTTATCGGCTAGTTTATGTTCATGCCAGTTGATAGCGAGCGTCAAAACAATAATGACAGCAACAGTCACAGCAAAAATAGTGACGATAGAAAACATGGTGGTTTCGATGTTCTTGTCTATTGCTGCACGCAGCACCGCCACTTCTTGTGCCACGTCCTCAATATAAAGCCCGGTGCCAATCATCCACTCCCATTTATCCAGCCATGCGGCGTAGCTGAGCTTCGTCACCGTCTCACCAGTAGACGGTTTTTGCCACAGATACTGGTGAAAGCCTCCTCCTGCTTGAGCTTGGAACAACAAGGCCTCAATCAGATAGTCACCATCTTGGTCTTGGAGTTTAAGTAGATTGCGCCCGACCAATTCAGGAAGAATCGGATGTACTAGATTGGTGCCGTGTTTGTCGTAAGCAAAAAAGTAACCATCGGAGCCATATCGAAGACGGTTAAGCGTCTCTCTGACTTCGTTCTTTGCTTCTTCTTCGGACAAAGTAGGGTCATGATAGGCATGGTCAATCGCATCGAAAGCAAGCTCAACGCTGTCCTTAAGCGCCGACTCTTTGGTTCGAATCAAGCTCTCACGAAAGATACTGATCTCATTCTCACCCAATGCTTTTGCCTGATGAAGGGTTATCCAACTCACACTCGCGGTCACGATTATCAGTGGGATCAAGGTTAGCAGGATGAGCTTGGCTTTTAACGGCATAGAAGTCCTTTACTACGGTCGTCCTGGCATTTCTGGTAAGCGCTCACTCAACAGACAAAGCTGCACAAAGTGCAGCTTTTCTTTTTCATTAACATTACCAATGAGTTGCAATGAAATGAATCTCTAGACTGAGCTAACGCAGACCTGATCACATTCCATAGAATTCTGGGAACATGAGGATCGAGGCGAGCACCACTATCTGAATCGCAATGAATGGCATAACGCCGCGATAGATGTCTCTGGTTGTAACCCCATTTGGTGCGACCCCTTTTAGATAGAATAGACTAAAGCCAAATGGCGGCGTCAAGAAGGAGGTCTGCAGGTTCATCGCAATCAAGATCGCAAACCAGGTCATATTGATGCCCATCAGCTCTGCAACAGGTGCAATCATCGGCACGATAATGAAACAGATTTCTACGAAGTCGATAAAGAAACCAAGGATTAAGATCACTACCATAGTAATGATCAAGAAGCCCCACTTCTCACCCGGCAACTCTAGCATCCACTCTTCCACTAGCATATCACCGCCAGTATAGGTAAATGCCATTGAGAACGCTGTCGCACCTAGAAGGATAGCAAAGACCATTGCGGTTACTTTTACTGTCTCTTTCGATGCATCGTAAAGCATGCTCCAACTAAACTGTCGATAAACAAGTGACAATACAATCGCGCCAGCGCCACCAAGAGCTGCCGATTCTGTTGGTGTAGCGATACCAGCGAAAATAGAGCCGAGTACGACAACAATCAGAGCAAGCGGAGGAATAATCGCTTTAAGCGCGGTCTTTACTTCTTCCGAGCGAGAAATCGATTCATCACGAGGAATTGGTTGAGCGCTTTCTGGGTTTAACTTAGCAAAAATCAAAATGTAGAGAACGTAAGCACCAACAAGCACAAAGCCAGGCCACAAGGCAGCTTGGAACAGGTCACCAACAGGCACACCCAATACATCACCCAGTAGGATCAAGACAATCGAAGGTGGAATAATCTGACCTAGGGTGCCCGATGCGCAGATCGTGCCGCACGCGAGTCCTTTGTCGTAGTTATACTTAAGCATAACTGGCAAGGAGATAAGCCCCATTGCTACTACGGATGCACCCACAACACCCGTCGAGGCAGCCAGCAGTGCGCCTACCAAAACAGTAGAAATTGCGATACCACCACGCACACCACCAAACAGACGCCCCATAGACTCAAGTAGCTGCTCTGCCAAACGGGTTTTCTGAAGAACGAGCCCCATAAACACGAACAGTGGGACGGCCATCAATACCGTATTCTCCATAATGGATTGAATGCGATAAGGCATAAAGGCGAACATGTCCATGCCTTCCGCCCACACACCGAAGATGAGTGCTATTCCACCGAAGGTGAACGCAACTGGAAAACCGAGAAGTAGCGCGAATAAGGCTACAAAAAACATCACAATACCGATCATGAAAATGTCCTTATTCTTTTGAGTCGGAAGATTTAGCGTACATGAGGTGTGGGTTAAACAGTTTGTTCAACGAGTGGAGAACCAAACCACATCCGGCAATCGCCATGAAGAAGAATGAAAGTGGAATCATCGCTTTGATTACCCAGCGATAAGGTAGACCGCCTGGGTCGCCTGACGTCTCGCCCAGTTCAAAACTCTCTTTTGCGAAATCGATACCGAACCAAGCCACCAGTAGGCAAAATGGGAACAAAAATATAAAGGTGCCTAGAAGGTCAATAATGGCTTGAGCTTTCATCGATAAGCGTTCGTAGAACACGTCCACTCGTACATGCCCACCCGCTTTTATCGCGTACGGTACACCAAGTAAGAATACTGCCGAGAACAAATGCCACTCCATCTCTTGGAAGGCAATGGATACGTCGTTAAACACGTAGCGCATTACTACGTCATAAACCACGTTCACTAATAAAAGTAAGAAAAGAATACTGGACAACCAACCGAGAACATCGGCTACCTTGTTAAACAGTCTTTCAATGTAAATTAAACTACGCATACAACTTTCCGCCTATCCGCCAAGTTTCGTTAATAGTTATGATTTGGGGCGTATGACTAAGGGTTTGAAAAAAGTGGCGCAGGAGATGCGCCACTTGAAGTGAGACTAGTTGTCGAACTTGTTTAGGTAAGCTTTCGACGCAATGTCTGTCCAAGAACGAACTTGCTCTAGGTAAGCCGCTTGAGAAGCTTGGATTTCTTTTGCCATCTCGTCTTTCTCAGCATGCTCTTTTAGCAGTTTGTCGTTCGCATCACGTAGGGCATCGATAACCTCTTTCGGGAAGTCTTTGACTTTCACGTCTGGGTAGTCAGTCTGGATCGTTGCCCAGTTTTTGCCACTCTCGTGCGTTGATTGGATGTACATGTCATAAGCGGCTGTCTTCATAGCAATTTGAAGAATCGCTTTTAGATCGTCAGGCAGCTTGTTCCAAGTGCGCTTGTTCACTAAGAACTGAAGCTCTGTCGCTGGCTCATGCCAACCTGTGTAGTAGTAGGGTGCGATTTTGTGGAAGCCCATACGAAGGTCAAGAGAAGGACCTACCCACTCTAGAGCATCAATCGTACGACGCTCTAGTGACGTGTAGAGCTCACCAGAGGCAATGTTTGTCGGCTTAGCGCCTACTTCCGCTAGGATTTCACCTGCGAAACCAGGGATACGCATTTTCAGACCTTGTAGGTCTTCAACACTGTTGATTTCTTTCTGGAACCAACCGCCCATCTGAACGTCAGTGTTACCACCAGGGAAAGACATTAGGTTGTGTGGCGAGTACACTTTTTCCATTAGCTCCATACCACCGCCGTGATAGAACCAAGCGTACTGTTCAGGTGCCGTCATACCAAAAGGCATAGTCGTAAAGTAGAGGGTATTTGGCACTTTACCTTTCCAGTAGTAAGACGCAGAGTGACCCATGTCGTACTGACCAGATTTCACCATATCAAACACACCAAATGGCGCTTTGTGTTTGTTAGATGAGTCGATACGGATTTGAAGACGACCGTTGGACATCTCTTCAGCCATTTTTGCCATATTCTTTGTGGCATCACCGAAAATAGGGAAGTTTGGCCCCCATGTTTCAGCAAGTTTTAGGCGATAGACTTTGTCATCAGCGTTTGCTGACCCTGCTACAAAAGCTAGGCAAGTCGCTGCTACAATGGCCGTGCTCTTCATGACACGTGATACTGATTTCTTGATTAGACTCATTATTCAGTTCCTTGAGTAGGTTCCTTGTTGAAGCCGCGTATGCGACTCCAAGTTTCACATTCGAGGTAACTATGGATGGAATTCTGAATAACGGGTATTCGTGCGAGCACGCAGTGACAATTAAGTAAATTAGGATGGTTAGACGTTGGTATTACGTAGAACTACGTAGTCCTTTGGCCGCTAAGTCTATTTTCTATTTATTATTCAATCTGTTATTTTTCTAAAACCCAATCTAAAAATGGGCAAATACGTACGCATTTATTATCAGACAGATATTACAGTATGGCTACTTTTGTGATATCAGTCGCTAACATTTGTCGATAAGCGTATCGCTAAGATCAAAAAAACCCCTACACGAGGGGTCTTTTTGAAATTGGGCAAAGTGAACGCTTATAGCGCTTTATAGATCACTTTGTTACCCGCAAGCTGTTCTTTCGCTACTAAGCCTTCTTCAAGAAGTTTCTTTAGAGCGCCAGTTGCCCAAGATGCCGCTTTCGCGTCTTCTTGACCAGCTTCAAGGCCGATGCCTTTCGGGTTGATGCCTTCAGCGTTCTTAACAACGATGTCTAGTACTTGTTGCTGTTTAGGAGTTAGGGCTACATCAACTTTTTTTGTCGCAGTTGCGGTTTCAACTACAGGTGCTTTTGCTACAACAGGCTTTGCTGTTTTTGTTGCAGCGGCTGTGTTCGCAACTACCGCTTTAATACGCTTTTGCAATTTTGATTGCACTTTGCGCTTATGAGCAAGTCTCATCGAGTTTTCTCTCCAATTCACTGCATCGAGGCAGTGGTCAAAATTTGAAGCGCGTTTTATACCAAAATTTTGAATGCTTTTGTAGGGGCTTGACACAAAGTCGAGACAAAAATGCCGTCTTTGGCCATTAATGACTATTATTTAAACAATAAACTTTGTGGTTGTTTTACCAGTATAAAGCCATGTCAGCACTCACTTATGGCAAGCATTATGGATACATTACATCTCAGCAATCATCATTACACATGGGAATCTCCGACGGTTAAGCTGTTCGTTGGAGTGGGCGCGTTAGTCTGCTTTTGCTTCTTATTACTTTCCCCCTCATGGGAACACGCATGGCTTTTTATTGCCATTTTCGTCGGTGTGATGGGGTTTGCTTATCTTATGCTTCAAAAAAGCCGCGTTACCTTTACGCTGACCAATACCCACCTACAGCAGCACTTGTTTAAAGGCGGCTGGGTAGTTCAATGGGCGAATGTAGAGCGCATTGGGATCTGCACTCAACATCAAGAAGGCTGGCATAAGCCGCTACCATGGATTGGGATCAGAGTGAAAGAGTACGGTCCGTATCTAAACGCCATTTGTCCACGCATCGCCACTGATATCCTACTTAGCCAGCGAGCCCTGCTCTACATCGGGAATCAACAAACCAACCCGACACAGGCATTCGAAGACATTGTTTTGGATTCTGAGCCCTTCATTGATGAAGGTGGCGTGGAGTATAAAGGGCTACTTGCCATGCTCGCAAACAGAATGAAGCATCAGCGTGAGTTCTATGGATACGATGTGTTTATTGCAGAAGCGGACTTGGACAGAGCTGGTGAGGACTTTGTGGGACTGGCTCGACGCTATCAAGCAGCGGCGAGCCGTCACGACTTCGCTGAGTCTAAAGACTGCAGGAAGTTAGTATAGTGGCATTTCGTCGGCGACAAACGGGTTTGAAACGCGCTCGCGTCCAAACGTAGACTCTGGACCGTGACCCGGTACAAACTTAACATCATTACCCAGTGGCCACAGTTTTGTTTTGATCGAATTGATCAACGTCGCGTGGTCCCCTTGCGGGAAGTCAGTACGACCGATACTACCGTTAAACAGCACATCACCCACAAAAGCGAGTTGTGCTTCCTCGTTGAATAAGCACACGTGACCTGGAGTATGACCTGGAGTATGAACTACATTCAGTGATTGATTACCAAATGTCACAACGTCCCCTTCGTCCAACCATTGAGTCGGTTCAAACGCTTCTGTCAGCGGCCAGCCAAACATTTGACTTTGACCTTCTAGGCCTTGTAGCCAGAAGTTATCTGCTTTATGTGGACCGACAATATCTACTTTCAATGACTCCGCCATCTCTACCGTGCCACCAACATGGTCCAAGTGGCCATGCGTCAATACCAGCTTCTCTACAGATACACCAAGTTGCTCTACCAACATCAGCAGTTGCTTCACGTCACCACCTGGGTCAATCACAATACCTTTCATGGTTTCATCGCACCAAACAATTGAACAGTTTTGGGCGAAAGTAGTGACGGGAACAGTTTGATATTTGAGACTCATGATAAACCCTATATTTCTTTGACTAGCGCGACTATGACATTCTCGTCTGTGAATAACAAGTCCCTACTTATTAAGGTGGTTAAAAACAAAAACCATCACCCTACCTGAGGTAAGACAATGGCTTTATAGATTCAGCTCTAAAGGTGGCTGGCTATCAGACTAGGTACTACCTGTTGTTTGAAAGCGCGGCGTCTTCCACATTGTTGCGTTTAGCATCGTAGTCATAGACATCACCACGAAAGTGCACTTTTCCATCAGACAACCATGCAGTTTGATAGATGATATGTACTGGGATGCGCTCTTTGAAGGCGACCGCTTTGTTGGGCCTTGTCGACGCCACCTCTTCTAAGCTTTTACCTTGTACCTCAAGCAATACCTGCGCAAACTGATCGGCATGTTCTACCCGCACGCACCCTGAGCTGAAGGCTCTTAGGCTCTCGTTGAAAAGGTGTTTGCTCGGTGTATCGTGCAAGAAAATCGCCTGTGCGTTAGGAGTATTAAATTTATACTGGCCTAAGGCATTCAACTCCCCGGCTTGTTGACGCATTCGGTATGGGAAGCGCTTAGCATTCACTTCTTGCCAATCAATCATCGTTGGGTCGATACGATTCTGATTGGTCCACCCTTCAATAATTTCAAAGCGCTGTGAAAATAGGTAGGTCGGATCCCTTTTCACCTTGGGAATAATGTCTTTAACCATGATTTTCCATGGCACATTCCAGGTAGGGTTGAGTATCAACGAGTCCATTTTGGTCTCAAAGATAGGCGTTTGCCTGCTGGTTTTGCCAACAATCACTCTCGATTCAAAACGTGTTTCTCCTTCATCCCAATACTTAAGTTGGAAACTAGGAACGTTGACTAAGATAATATTCTCGCGCTGCTGAGGCCACAAACGAGAGCGCTCAGAATTCAACGCCAGGATTCTTAGTTTGTCATTAGCAGACTTGTTGAGCCATTCGATCGTGTTAGGGCCAATAATGCCGTCATCATTAAGTCCATAGAGCTGCTGAAATTCTCTAACAGCTAAATCCAAGGTATCGTCAAAAAGGTTATCTTCCCTTATATCGGCATAGATCTCTGACGCCTGCAATCTCTCAACCAAATGCAAATACTGCTCGGGTGCTAGTACATCACCTCGTCGCAATAGACCCGCTTGTTCATAAGCAGGAAATTCCACCTGTGACTTGGCTAAAAGGTCAATATAGACATTTTCAAAACCGGGCTGCTGAATCATCGGAGAAGCGAGGCTACGAACATAATCCGTCTCTTGCCCAGATTCAAAAGCCGTTACCATTATGTCTACCTCTGTAGCAGATGGTCTTGGCAAAGAATCTTGCAGGCTGGTTGTAAAGTACCACTCTTTCCCGCTGTCTGCTGCTGAAGCAACATAGCTCATATAGAGAAGGAAAGTATCTGTGGTCAGTCTGTCGTACCGAGATTTGTCTTGTTGTTGGAACGCATCATGCAGCATCTCAACACGCTCTTGGAATAATGGGCTAAACCCCGCTAAACGAACAACGTCTAGCTGAAGATTTACCTGTGCATTGAGCTCTTGATCGCTCCAAAGTTGAATCCGCTGCAGACGAGAATAAAGATACTCCACAAGCTCAGGGTAAAGCAGCTCATCCTGTGGCAGCGTGTCTACGTTACTTGTCGAGTGAGTTTCCTGCTGACTTGATTTGAGAATGGGCTCGATGTGTTTCACCGAATAGGACGTCAGTTCACTTGAATCCGAGACGAGTTGGTCTGGAGCAGCCGTGACAGCCACCGAACTTGAGAGTGCCGAGACAAGAATGCTCGGCATGATTAACCAGTTTCGCATCTACCCACCTCCTAAGACAGAGTCTTTAAGTATGGCAGAAATCACACTTCTAAAAGTGTTAATTTAGTTTAAACCAGTTAGCGTCTCATTTATGTGATTGCGCTCCAATGGTTATCCCATTGAATCCCCGAGACAAAGGTTTGTTTGGCAAGATCTGCATTTATTTTTACTACCCTGCCTATCCCTGAGCTCACATGAAATTCACCGTTTTTTACTACGACTCCAGACGCATCAGGTAACGCATTGATCTCCAGAAGTTCACGCGTTGCTTTATCCCAAATACCATAACAGTTACCTCTTGGAGAAGTCGCTAAAATATGGGATTCCGTGGTAGCGATACTCGCGACATAATGATTAAAGCGAGCCCAATCTTCTGGTTCTCCACCCAACTCAACAAGCGCCTCCCCTTTACGATGCATCGCGACTAGCGGTACATAATCATCGGGTTCGCCTCTATATTGTTGACCACAAAGGACGGTGTGCTCCCCATCATGGGCTAGGTGGCGGATGCTTTTATGTTTATCTTGCAACGATACTTGCTCAAGCAACTCACCCGATTCTGAGAGATAGCTAAGACTTGGGTTCATCGTATCTAGGTTTAATGGCGAGCGACCTTGGGTATGAACACCACCGACACCAACCACTAATCTTCCATCAGACATGGTGATGATTTCGTGGGGTCCAATTCCAATTCCAGAAAACTCTTCAACCTTACGATAGCCATTTTCAACGTCGTACACGCCCACGATTCCAAGACTTGTCGAACGGTCCCCTTCAGTGGCGTAAAGCCAACGACCGTCATTCGAGTAAACACCATGCCCATAGAAATGGCGATCGCTCTCGGCTGGTATCAGGGTATCAATATTCCCTGAAACATAGTTAAAGACCATGGCGTAACTGCCAGGGCGACGGGCGAACATGACCGCATGCTCTTGATTTGGCGCAATAGCCACACCATGTCCTCTGCCAGGAAGAGGGATCTGATGCCGAGCTTGGCCAGCCACTGAATACACCACGACTTCGAACTGTCCTTGCCGACGTATGGCTCCGCCAATTAAGGCCTCAGACTTGTTCAGCGCACCATGGACATCGGTAACCATTGAACTGTTATTGTTCGTTGCGCAAGCAGCAAGCAAGGAAGGCGCACAGGTCCCTATCGTTAACGCCTTCGTAAAGTTGCGCTTTGAAATATCAATCGCCATCGGTCGCATTAAACCCTATTACCACACCTAGTTTAATTGATGCTTCTTCGTTAATGAGATACTTAAGCTGCTCCAACTTGTTGAACTGAGCCAGCACGGTTCTATAGCCCTCTTTAGTCTGTAGCATCTCAAACAAGCTCGATTCTTCTGGCCAGGTTTCAAGGGTATCTTCAAACTGATGAACGATGTTGTCGGCAAGCGCGGCCTCACCTGCAGCTCTCAAAATGTCATCTAAGCCCTCGCCTTGCGCGAGATACAAAGACTGCATCGCAATAATGTTCTCTTTTAAGTTCAAGAGAGAGCTGTTTGAACGCCATGACTCAGAAAAGTAAGGGCGTGGCGAGCCTATCTTCGCAAGTGGCCTGGATAGCTTCTTCATGCTGTAGTCGAGCTGATTAGAGAGCATTGCCAAATATTCAGCATGCCAAGCCTTGGTATCCAGTTCAGGCCAAGGATTAATCCTCCAAGCCTCTACAATTGTGTTTGAGCGATCAACCAAAGACTCAGTCACTGCTGCGAGTAGAGAGCATTCTTTAGTCCCACCTACACTGATTGTTGATGCGGTGTCATACAATAACCACTCCACAGAACCTAACCCCTGAACCGTCACACTTTGAGACTGAACAGATGCCATATCCCAAGAGTCGATCTTAGTTGCTGCCACCATCTTTCTACCAGTGGTGTTTTTCTTATCAGGCCAAAATTGGATGTTCCAGTTTTGCTCTAATGCGGTAGCAGGGCCTCGTTCTTGTCCCTGAAGGTGCATCCAACTTTCCATCCCCTGTCGCCAAGTTGCTTTCACCTGTTCTAAACTACGATTGGCGCTGCAATATTGAACGCTGTCATCGTGTAGCTGTCGCATTGCATCACTAAAGCGTTTAGCAGAAGCAAACTGGATCTCATAAACGCTTTGACTTTCGTGACTTGTTGATTGTGGTCGATCTTTCTCAATACCTGCTGATGACTGGCAGCCTGCGAGTGACATCACTGCTGCGATGGTGAGTGTTTTTTGATTAATCACAGCCATCTCCTTATAGCGAGTTCAAAAACGCAAGTAGCGCTTCACGCTCTTGCTTGCTCATCGCCAAAACCTGATTTCTAGCAGCTTCTGCTTCACCGCCATGCCACAAAATCGCTTCCGTAAGGTTGCGAGCACGACCATCATGTAAGAAATAAGTGTGACCATTTACCTCCTGGGTATAGCCGATCCCCCAAAGAGGTGGCGTGCGCCAATGTGTTCCAGATGCTGCGTACTCTGGACGCCCATCAGACAGCCCTTCTCCCATATCGTGTAACAACAAGTCTGTGTACGGCTGAATAGTTTGATTCGACAAAGCCGGTAGATCTGCTCTTTGTGCTGTTTGTATGTTCGTTCTATGACAGTTCTCACAGCCTACTTTCTTGAACAGAGCCTCACCTTGCAAAACCTCTGGATTATCGATGTTACGACGCTGGGGTACTGCGAGATGTTGCGTATAGAATTCAACAAAATTTAAGATCTTGTCACTCACCTCAGGATCACCACCACTCAGGCTATCAGTGCACAAATCTTGCTTATCCGTGCAGTTCTCCTCGGTGAACAGGGAACTTGTTAAACCGACATCACCATTGAATGCCGCAGCATTTTGCTGCATAAGGTTTGGTTGTCCTGCCTTCCAGCCAAAGCGACCTAGCGCCATCTCTTTACTGCGCACATCTAAAACATAGTTAGGGATACCTGCTACCGCTGTGCCGTCGTTTGCCTGCTGCTCAGCAAAGTCGAGAATAGTCGCTTCAGGCACCGATTCTAGTAAGCCAAGACCAATCATAGGTGGTGCAACTCGCGCAGACATCATCACGTCAGGGTGCATATCGCCGTATGCCAGTTCGACAATGTCTAGGTTTGGCTTACGAAGCATCACACTCGTACCGTCTTTAAAACTTACGGCAAGTTCATCGTAAGTAATGTGTATTTGACCTTCTGGGTCCATATCAGGAAGCGCAAAATCTTGTAATTGCCCACCATAAGTTGGTTCTGGGATAACACCCGACACTTTCACCGCTTGCTTTTGCTCTTCCGTCGTCGCAGGAATACTCAAACGAACAAGCATAGACACAGCATGCTGGTCATTTTCTTCAGGTGGGTGTCCTCGTCCATCCTTGATATGACAGTTTTGACATCCGTTGGTATTAAACAGTGGACCTAATCCATCTCTAGCATCGGTTGACGCAGGCGCTTGAACCCAAGGGTTTCTGAAAAAGCTGTTTCCGACACTAAAATCTAAGCGCTTACTCATTGGTAAGTTGGCCGCAGGCATCGAATACGCATTGGGTCCGTCTTTCTTAACGGTTGTTTTACCACCAGAGAGGCGGGTTGGTGTTGATTCAGCAGAAACTGAAGTGGCAATTAGGGCTAAAAGCGTAACCCAGATAGTGTTTGATCTAGACATACAGCACTCACAAGTAGAACAACAAAGGGGGCAAGCGCCCCCCATTTCAGTGATTAATTATTATGATTAAAACTCGTGGTCAGCGGTGTCTGGGCTTAGGCTGTCGATGCCTACAATACCTGCTGCACGCTCGATTGAACCCGTTTGCGCGACTAGCGCTACGATAGTTTCATTAACGAGTTTGTTGCCTTGTGGGTTATTAGATGCAATCAGCTGATCAAAATATTGATTATCTTGCTCTGCAGAAGTGACAAGTTTACGAACTTGGGTACGCGCTATGTCGAACTGCTTTTGGATCTCTTTTGCAGCCGTCTTGTCTTTTTGCTCAACAAGATTGGCGATGCTTGGACCATCTACCAGTGTGCCATCTGCACGAACGTAGGTACCTGTGTATACGTTATAAATACCTTGCTCATTGTAATAGTGAGAATTGTGAGTGTTGTCAGAGAAACAATCGTGCTCATCCTCTGTAGAGTTCGCCTCAAGTGCGACCTTCATGCGCTCACCAGCAAGTTCGCCCAGCGATAGCGACCCCATACCAAAGAGCATCTTACGCAAGCCGTTGTCAGCTTTATCTGCAAGAAGTTCAGTACGATAGTTACCTTTCTCAGACGCAGACCACTGTTTCTCCATCCACTCGAGATCTTGAACTAGAAGTGCTGACGCCGCCTTGAGGTATTCTGCGCGACGCTCACAGTTGCCGTTAGTACAACCTTCTCCGATTACGTAATCAGTATAAGGACGTTCACCCGCACCTGCGTTAGTACCGTTAAGGTCTTGACCCCAAAGTAGGAATTCAATGGCGTGATAGCCTGAAGCAACGTTGGCTTCTGATCCTCCAACTTCATTGAGATCGGCAATGGCTTGAGGTGTGATACTAGACACATCTAACGTCGTTGCGCCAATTTTTAAGGTTTCGTTCGCGACAATATTTGCCTGAGCACCTTCGTTACCCAGTTCGTACTGATAGTCAGCACTAACGTAGTCGATCAAACCTTCATCGAGTGGCCAAGCGTTAAGTTGCCCTTCCCAATCGTCAACGATGGCATTACCAAATCGAAACACCTCTGTTTGCTGATAAGGAACACGCGATGCAAGCCAAGCTTGTTTCACATCTGCAAGGCCTTTCTCCGAAGGGCTCGCTAAAAATGTGTTAATAGATGTGTCCAACTCTTGCGCCGTAATACGAGCGTCGGCAAATACTGCATGCGCAAGATCGGCGTAATGTTCAACAACTTGGTCTTTAGTGACTGCAGAAAAAGCAGACGTAGATGTGATGAGAAATGAGGTGGCAATTGCACCCTTCACTGCGGTTGTTACATTCATGAAAGCATCCTTGTTGAGCTTAATTCTTATTATTTAGTGCGAATTGTTATCATTAACACTATCAACCGCGATAATACCTAGTTACAATTTATTTTCAAGGACGAATACAAAAAAACCTCACAAATGTGAGGTTTTCGTTTCAAAGAATTAACAGTCGGTACTAGAGCTCTAAATGATGCTTTCCGTGAGAAACCTTTGCCTTCAGATAATTCTCATTGCCGTCTTTAATATGGGCACTCGTATTAACGACATCTTCGATATTGATGCCGTGTTCGCGCAGTTCGCGGATCTTTTTCGGATTATTAGTCACTAATCGAATGGAATAAACGTCCAACGCCTGAAGCATCTGCGCCGCTTCTGTGAAGTCTCGCAGGTCATCGCCAAAACCGAGATGATTGTTCGCTTCGTAGGTATTCATGCCTTCAGACTGAAGCTTGTAGGCATCAAGTTTGTTGTATAAACCAATACCACGACCTTCTTGGCGCAAGTAAAGAATGATTCCACCTTCGCGGCCCATTTTCTGAATGGTTTCCTCTAGTTGTTCCCCACAGTCACAACGCGACGAATGGAAAACGTCCCCAGTTAGACATTCAGAATGCATTCTCACTAATGGTAGTGCTTGGTTCTTATCTGCTGCCTTAAAAATGATAGCAACATGTTCTTTGTCGGTGTTCAAACCGCGAAAAGAGAGCATTTCCGCGTCGATATCACTTTTAGCACCGACTTTTAATTGTATTCTGGCACGTACTTCCGCCATCGTATTTCCTAATAGATTATCTGAGGCTATTAGTGAGCTTATCTCAGCCATAGTCTGTTTCTCCAATATGGGAACTATGGGGGCTATTACTTAACTTTTCAACAATAAGATCACTGTGACAAATGTTATATTATAACATTTTGAATTGAAGTAAAACGAAAAAAGCCCCGAGCATGATACTCAGGGCTTTGAAATTCTTATCTTTTCTTAACTGTTAAGCTTGCTTTTGTTTCCAAACCGCAAGTTGTACCCAAACGTTTTCAAGCTCAGCCAATTCTTCCTCAGTCAACAGGGACATGGTTTTTGATGTGCTCGAAGCACTCGCACCATTAGACGAACGCAGGTGTGCGTAAAAGTCTTTCTTTAACTGGCTGATCACTGCTTCCACTGCTGTTCCACCTTACGTTTGAGTCGCTCCTTTAACTAGGCATCATACCATTCTGATCAGATCGTACAGCTTTTCTCCCCAGCTATGGAACTGCCATCACAGTTTGGAGTGGTTTTTCTGCCAATTTTCTAAATTTTAACGCTCCTCGGACGATAGCGAACTTTTTGTACTGAACTTTTTTGGGTCCTCTGTACAATATCAGCAAACTTACCAACGAAGTAAAAGCAATGTTGAAAATCATAAGTAACCAAGACTTTGACACGTTTTCTCAAAACGCAAAAGAAGCACCTCGTAAGCGCAGTCATCACAACTTACACGAGCAGTTAGATGCTGGTGTACAACGCCTATTCATTTCAACGGAACCTGATACCTACATGCGCCCTCACCGCCACAGTGAAGAGCACAAATGGGAGCTGTTTTTGGTGCTAAAAGGTCAGCTTGACCTACTCATTTTCGATGATGAGGGCAATGTTACTCAACGCCACAGTCTATCACCAGACACAAACCGAGCGATTGAGATCCCACCGGGTACATGGCATGGCTATGCATGCATGGAATCAGGCACTGTCGGTCTGGAAATTAAAGAAGGCGCCTATATTCCAACGCCTCAAGAGGACTTTGCACCTTGGTCGCCAGCAGAAGGTGAAGACGGTGCTAATGATTACCGAGATTGGATGCGCACGGCTCTTCCTGCATAATCGACTCGTCTTATAAAGCCACTTTACTGGCTAATGTCCTCAGTCAGTCATGTTTTTGCTGGTAACATCGACCATAATGTTGATAATACTCGCTCCCTAACGCTGACTGAGGATACCTCGTGACCACTCCGGCTTTTTCCACACTAAATCTACCGACTGAATTATTGAGCACATTGGATAGCCTTGGCTATACCAATATGACGCCGATCCAAGCGGACTCTCTACCAAAAATCCTTGATGGTAAAGACATCATCGGTCAAGGCAAAACCGGATCAGGTAAAACAGCGGCATTCTCACTCGGCTTACTCGCTAACCTCAACGTTAAGCGCTTTCGCGTTCAATCCTTGGTGCTCTGCCCAACTCGCGAGCTTGCTGACCAAGTGGCTAAAGAGATCCGCACGCTAGCTCGTGGTATCCACAACATCAAGGTATTGACGCTTTGCGGTGGCATGCCAATGGGCCCTCAAATCGGTTCACTTGAGCACGGTGCACACATCCTCGTTGGTACTCCTGGTCGTATCCTGGACCACCTAGAGAAAGGTCGTATCAATCTTGAGGAACTGAACACCTTGGTGTTAGATGAAGCGGATCGCATGTTGGAAATGGGCTTTAAAGACGCGCTCGACGCTATCATTGGTGAAGCACCACGCGATCGCCAAACACTGCTATTCAGTGCAACTTTCCCCGAGCAAATTCAAGCGATCGCATCAAGCGTGATGAAACAGCCAGAAGTGGTGAAGGTTGAGAGCAAGCACGATCACTCCAGCATCAAGCAGTTCTTCTATCAAACGGAAACGGTCGAAGAGCGCGATAACGCGTTAGAAAACCTTCTGCTGACACATCAACCTGAATCAGCGGTTGTATTCTGTAACACCAAAAAAGAAGTACAAAACGTTGCAGATGAGTTACACCATCGCGGCTTTAGCGTCATTGATATCCACGGTGACCTTGAGCAACGTGACCGTGACCAAGCTTTAGTGCAGTTTGCTAATAAGAGCGTGTCTATCTTAGTTGCAACCGATGTTGCAGCGCGCGGTCTAGACGTCGATAACCTAGACGCGGTCTTCAACTACGAGCTATCTCGCGACCCAGAAGTTCATGTACACCGCATCGGGCGCACAGGTCGTGCTGGTAACAAGGGGCTGGCGTTTAGCTTCTATAGCGAGAAAGAGTTCTATCGCGTGGCACGCATTGACGAATATTTGGATATGCCTATCGAGCCAAGCATCTTACCACCAGCATCATCAAATCGTCCTTACCAAGCTAAGATGACAACAATTCAGATCCAAGGTGGTAAGAAACAGAAGCTTCGCCCTGGCGATATCCTGGGCGCGTTAACGGGTGATAAAACTCTATCGGGCAACCAGATCGGCAAGATCAACATGTTCCCAATGAGCGCTTATGTAGCGGTAGAGTCATCGATTGCCAAGAAAGCACTCGGCAAGATCACCAACGGTAAGATGAAGGGGCGTAACTTCCGCGCTCGTATTATTAAGGCCTAGCCTAAACGGTATGACCTTATAGAGACAATGTGATGGATGAAAAAGGGCAACCTTGTTTGCAACGTCCGCATCCATCGCACTGCTGCTCATTGACGACAGGCAAGCTGTCGTCATCAAGTTGAATGGCATTTTGTGGACATGCTTCCTGGCATAGGTAGCAATCGCCAAACAGTGCATTCTGGCAGCTTGGCAAGAAGCTTGGCCGCAATCCATTATCAATGGTGCTGCCATGTAGAGCGCCTGTCGGGCAGCTTTTACTGCACTCTCCGCACTGGCTGCAATACCCGTATTCCAGCGTTAGCTGTGCTAACTCACCTTCGATGGCAATAACTTGCTCAGGGCATGCCTTTTGACATTCCCCACAACCATCACAGATTTGTTGAAACAGCACCTCTTCTATGGCTTTCGGAGGCCTTGGTACCAGTCGGACAACCTGCTCAGCACTTAACGTCGCGGTAAGCGAATCGCCAGACTCAGTGGGAGTACGAGTCGCGCCATTTGTCAGAGCACGAAACAAACCACGACGGCTGATCGTCTTGTGTTCCATGTAGGCTTTTACGTATTGCTCATCACGACTCATCATCTTTCCTGTCATCTAATGTTAGCGGTATAACTTCACAGCTTTAGGCGTTAGCTCTAAAAGCTCTTGCACTGCCTCACTCCATTGAGAAACCAACGACGCAAGCTGTTGATAGCTTTTAGTCCTGGCATGTTCTTGTACCAACTCGAAGTAGCGATAGCACCAAGTGAGTAAGTGTTCGGAAAATAAGGCCTTCACGGTATCAATATCTTGTTGCTGCTCAATCAATTGACTCACCGCAAACAGCATCAAACCAATCTGGTCTTCAGGTTCTCGCATGCCGGTATCGAGCTCGATGTCGTGCTGGCGCAGGAACTGACGGTAAGCAACGGTGCTATCACCGAAGATCACCTCTTCCTTGTCGGTATACACGGAGCCCCAAGGCGGCGCTAACATGACCTCTCCACCCTCGAACAACAGAAAAAAGTCTTGATTGAGCGAGTCAGGGAGTTCGGATTGAACGGTATTGCACCAAGCCTGAATATCACTGTCGGCGAGCGCTAAATCTTGCGACAACGCTTGGATCAAGGTTTGGTTGTTACTATCAGTCAGTGGAAAGTACAAAAGTGAGCCGAACACTTTTGCCATGGTTTGCAGGCTTTGAAGATCAATAACGTCTGATTGTGACATGAACTAAGATTACCAAGTTATTCTAAACAATGAAGTTGAGTGTAATAGAGGGCAGGCACAAACGCCTACCCTCCTCACTCATTACATGCCAGCGGTCATGTGAAGACCGAAGAACACGCTGCGACCAATTAGCTCTGCAACCATAACCATCGCAAAACCGATCACCGCGATTGGCATTGAGCGTGATTCAGAGCGCATTGCCCAAACCCATGCAGCAATACCAGCAAACACCAGTACAAAGCGTAGGTTCTGAATTTCTGCCATGTTTGGCACAAGCTCAGCGGCTGATACGATTGCTGAATGAATGCTTGGTAGCGAACCCACCATGGAGATCGTCGTCATCACCAGCGCTAGGCCTGCAACAGATGCAACAATCGCCGTGATCTTACCAAGCCTAGGACACTCAAGTTTCGCACCGCGCATCAAAATAAGTGACAGCATCACACCGCACACCACTGCCGTTAGTGCAAAAGATTGACCGGTAAACGGCGTATCCCAAGTTGGAACAGTGTCAATGATATACACATTGGTCATCGCGTACATAAACACTACGCCAATTACCATTGCCGCCACTAGCAAGCCTTTGCGAATCGCTTCGCTGCCTTTGTCGATAACCGACAGCAACCAGTAGATACCACCCAAGCCAAAGAACATAGAGCCAAAGAGGATCTCGCGTGATAACCACGAGGTACCCACTTGATTCAAAGCGTTAATGGCGCGCATTGGGCTACCCAAGTGCATGGTCGAGGCCATAAAGCCTAGTCCCATAAACACCCAGATAAAGAACATGTTACGAGTAATGCCCGTTTTCACGTGCGCATCGGCTTTGCCAAACAGTGTGATTAGACCCATCACGATAAACGCACCGACCGCAGTTTGTGCAAATACAGTGAAGAAAATCAAAGGCCATTCATGCCATCCCATCTTAGACCTCCTTAGGGTTTGCTAGGTGACCAGTCGTGTCATTAGTTGGACGTGCATGACGGTTTGGCTTGATCACAATATTAGGTTTCGTCAATGACGATGACGGAAGCGGTGCCACATCGGCGTTGGTACCATACTTAGCGCGAAGCTCAGCAATTGGACCAAATTCCAGTGCGCGTAGTGGGCAAGAGCCAACACAGATAGGTTCAAACCCTTCTGCTACACGCTCAAAGCAGCCGTCACATTTCGTCATATGGCCCTTTTCTTTGCTGTACTGTGGTGCACCGTATGGGCACGCGTTAGCACAGTGTTTACAACCGATACACACCTTTTCATCCACGATAACGAAGCCGTCTTCGCGCTTATGCATTGCACCTGACGGACATACTTTCGCACACGCAGGCTCATCGCAGTGGTTACAGGCAATAGAGGTGTAGTAAGCGAATACGTCCTGACGATAGGTACCATTCTCCTCTACCCAGTTGCCGCCAGCGTATTCGTACACGCGGCGAAAGCTGCGGTCGACACCCAAATCTTTAAAGTCTTTGCAAGACAACTGGCAGGTTTTACAGCCAGTGCACTTACTCGAGTCGATATAAAAACCGTATTGTTTCATGAGTTAGTCCTTACGCCTTCTTAACCAGTTGAACTTCGACAAGGTTGGTGTGTTGTGGGTTACCCTTCGCCAATGGACTTGGCTTTTGGGAGGTCAACACGTTGATTGAACCGTTATGGTCCACCTTATTGCCATCTGGTGCGTACCAAGCGCCCTCACCCAGAGCCACAACACCTGGCATCATTCGTGGGGTGACTTTGGCGTTAATTCGAACTTCGCCACGGTCGTTATAAATCTTGATGCGATCGCCATTTTTGATTCCGCGACGCTCAGCGTCCATTGGGTTGATCCACATCTCTTGTTGAGCTGCTTGCTTAAGCACATCAACGTTTCCGTAGGTTGAGTGGCAGCGCGCTTTAAAGTGGAAACCGGTGAGCTGCAAAGGATATTTATCGCGCATTGGCGAATCCCAGCCCTCAGACGTGCTGACATAGATTGGTAGCGGGTGAATCACATCACCTTCAGGTAGCTCCCATTCCGCTGCCAGTCTTGCTAGCTCTTCAGAATAGATCTCAACCTTGCCAGACGGTGTCGTCAGAGGATTGTTCTCAGGATCTTCACGGAATGCTTGGTAAGCAACGTAATGACCATTTGGGTCGCTACGCTTAACAATGCCTTGCTTGCGAACCGTTTCAAAATCCGGCAGAGAAGCATCAAGCTTCAAGGTTTCAGCGTAAAGGTGACGCAGCCAACCTTCCTGGTCGCGGCCTTCAGTGAACTCACGACCCACGCCCATGCGTTCGGCAAGGTCAGAACAGATCTGGTAGATGCTGCGTGCTTCAAACTGAGGTTCAATCGCTTTATCTGCAAAGATGAAGTAAGGCATGTTCGCCGCTTTACCATCCATACAGAAGTCCGCCTGCTCTGACGTAGTTAGATCTGGAAGAATAATGTCCGCATATTTAGCAGAAGACGTCATGTGGTTATCAATCACCACAATCATCTCACACGCCTTGTCATCTTGAAGGATGTCATGAGTACGATTGATGTCTGAGTGCTGGTTGATAATACAGTTACCTGCGTAGTTCCAAATGAACTTGATTGGCACATCTAACTTATCTTTACCGCGCACACCGTCACGAGTAGCCGTCATTTCTGGGCCACGAACAATCGCATCAGTCCAAAGGAACATTGAGATAGAGGTCTTGATTGGGTTTTCAAGCGTAGGGAAACGAACAAACGGAATGTTGTAGTCCGACTCACGTGCACCAGAGCCACCACCATGGATACCCAGGTTACCAGTCAGCAATGCCAGCATAGCGATGGCGCGAGAGGCAATCTCACCATTTTGAGTGCGCTGCAAACCCCAGCCTTGATAGATCGCACATGGCTTTGTTGAGCCAATTTCACGTGCTGTCTTAATGATGATATCGACAGGAATACCCGTGATAGGCGCTGCCCATTCCGGCGTTTTCTCAATGCCATCTTCACCTAGACCAAGGATGTATGACTTATAGTCGCTATTGGCTGGTGCCGATGCAGGCAAGGTCTTCTCGTCATAGCCGACACAGTATTTGTCTAGGAATTCTTGGTCTACCAAGTCTTCTTTGATCATGACATGAGCCATTGCCGCGATAAAGGCAGCATCTGTACCAGGCTTGATTGGGATCCACTGATCCTCATGACCTGCCGCAGTATCGTTATAACGCGGATCGATCATAATCATGCGCGCATTGGATTTGGCTTTGCTTTCAATCAAGTGGTGAATCAAACCGCCGCCCGACATGCGAGTTTCTGCAGGGTTGTTACCGAACTGAACGATAAGCTTGCTATTCTCCGTATCCGAGAACGAGTTACCGTTTGCCCAGCCGCCGTAGGTGTAACTAAGACCTTTAGCAATCTGCGCAGTTGAGTAGTCACCATAGTGATTCAGGTAACCACCTGTTAGGTTCATTAGACGGGCAATCAACGACTTACCCGGAGGCCAAGACTTAGTTACCGTACCGCCCAGTGTGCCCGTACCGTAGTTCAGGTAGATCGCTTCGTTGCCGTATTCTTTTTTGATGTGGTCAAGGCTGTTAACGATCTCAGTGTAAGCCTCATCCCAAGAGATGCGCTTGAATTTACCTTCACCACGCTTGCCGATGCGCTTCATCGGATACTTTAGGCGGTCAGGATTGTAAACGCGGCGGCGCATAGAACGACCACGCAAACAAGCACGCACTTGCACATCTTTATTTGCGTAATCATCGTTACCTGTGTTGTCGGCATCGACCCACTTAATCTCACCATCCACTACGTGCATACGCAGAGGGCATCGGCTACCGCAGTTAACGGTACATGCGCTCCAAACGACCTTTTCAGCGCCTGGTGCTGATTTGGCTTCTGCGTGTGCAGATTTGAAGGGGAGAGAGATGGCACTTGTTGCCGCTACGAGACCGCCGATGGCCGACGAGGATTTGATAAATCCTCGACGCGTCAACGACGGCGTCAATAATTGCTTCAGTTTATTAGTCATATGGACATGCTCGATTATAGTTATGCATCATCACGTCCATGTTACAAATGAAAACCCGTGCCACAGTTGACTAAAATCAACTCTACTACTTAATAGGTAATTTCTTACAATTTCTTGTCATTTAGTGGAATATTTTTAGAACACTTATTTATAAAAATTAATAATTCATCACCACCTCGAAAGGCAGGTGTTTATATTGATAATTATTCACTGTTAGGAATGCGAATTAATACCAAATTGACACCTAATTTGTGTGCAAAATTCCCGACCAACTTTCAGTACCTCTCCATTTAATTTGGCTAGACTGAGACGCTATTCTGGATGCGCTCGATGAGAGAAGCAGTAATCATTGGGTGAGCTTTTCCTCCCGTAAGTAGTGCAATATCAACACTTGGAAGCGGCGGCATATCTGCAAGTTCATATACACCCGCCCCCATCGAAACTCTGCCCATCACACCAATGCCTAACCCGTCCTTTACCATCCCCCTCTGCGCCGATGCTGTATCGCAACACGCAAGCAACTGGTGTCGTCGACCTTGCTTTGTCAGGGAGTCAATCGCGGCCGCATGATATTTACAATCTGCTTGAAACAAAACCAACGGAAGTACATCGACAGAGAGGTCAAAGTTCTCTGCTGCAATCCATACACCTTGGTCGGAATAAAGCCAGTATCCCTCTTCACTATTCGGGGAGCGAGTAACGATGGCTGCGTCTAATTTTCCCTCATCGAGCCATTCTCTCAACACAACACTTGGTTGGCTGAAGACTTGGATGGAACACAAAGGTTCATACTCACGGATCGCACTGATGATCTTCGGAAGCAATGATTCATTGTAGTCTTCAGGACAGCCGAGTCTCAGCGAGCGCTTATTTTGGTAACGTTTAATTTTGTTTAGGCTGCTGTCGTGAAGCTCTAGGATTTGCTTGGCATCTGCTCTTAAGGTAATACCCGCTTCGGTAAGCACCACATTGCGACCTTCTTTCTCAAATAATGGCGCCCCTACTTCAGACTCTAACTTCTTCATTTGCGCACTGAAGGCAGATTGGGTTCGGTTAATTTGTTTGGCGGCTCTTGTGAAACTTCCAGTTTCAGAGAAGGCAAGAAAGCTTCGCAGTGACTCTATATCCATACTGTCGCTACCTATCGATCCTTTGAATGATACCCATCAAAACTTTGCGTTAGTCCTCCATCAAACCATTGATTATGATAAAAATCAAACAAGCATAGGAGGCAAAATGAAACTGTATATTGGAAATCAAAACTACTCGAGCTGGTCACTCAGAACATGGCTTATTTTTGCCCAAAATAACCTCGACGTTGAAGTAGAGAAACTCACGCTCTTTACACCGGAGTTTTATCAAACGCTCTCAGAAATCACGCCAACAGCGAAGGTACCCACGCTCGTAGACTCAAACGTCACTACGTGGGATTCTCTGGCTATTCTGGAATATGTCAATGAGCAATATCTCGATGGCCGCTGCTGGCCTGAGTCACCTTCAGATAGAGCGAAGGCGCGTGCATTAGCGAGTGAGATGCATTCTGGGTTTATGGCACTTCGTAACGAACTTCCAATGAACTGCCGTGCACACCGTCACGTTGAGCTTAGCAAGTCAGCGCTTGCGGACATCCAAAGAGTCGATGCGATGTGGTCAGAACAAATGCACCTTTTCCCCGAACAATGGCTATTTGGAGAATGGTCTATCGCAGACGCCATGTACGCCCCCGTGGCACTTAGATTTAGAACCTACGGAATTAAGCTCAGTGAGCCTGCTCAACGCTATCAAGAGAAGGTGCTATCGAGTGCGGCGATCTTGAGGTGGCTAGCTGAAGCCAGTTCGGAAAGCGATATCGTCGCTGAAGATGAAGCAGGTGTCGACATAGATTAATTAAGAAGCCATATAGGAGTCGCGCTGCAATTAAACAGCAGCGACTTCTTTACATCTGAAACATAGTACTGATTTGGCTGCTAAGTTAACCAAACCATTAAACCACTCGCTAGCAGCAATAGAACTCCTGAAATCCCAACTGAAAACGAAAAGCTTATTTGATGCTGCCTGTCCTTTGTATCGGCTTCATAATTTACTAGATCTCGATGCGTACTTGTATGCGTTATATCGTAACTAATAAAATTAGCACCGTCGTAAGTGATATAAGCAATCACTATTGCAACAACACCGCAATAGGCAACATAATCCACCAATGTAATCATTGCTAGATAGGGTATTAACCACTTAGCCAAAGTCGCGATAACTAGAATAGATATCAAGGTACAGAGAACGCTGGTTACAAATGATTTCACTATTCTTCCTTAGGAGATAGCCTGCTTTACGGCGAGCGCCTGATTTTCAAATAGTTTTTTTGACTCGACTTTGCTTGATCCAACGACAGAAACCCATTGAAGCCCTGTTTCATCGATGTGTTCAAATTCGACTTGAAGCTCATATTTGTTAATCGTAAACATACTGAAAGCGACACCAATAACAAAAGCGATGGGCGCCATAATCATACCAAAGCCTTCTGGGCAAATAACCCAAACAATGCTCGAAAAAATCGCACCTATTAAGAAAAGCTTTAACGCGTGATCTTTAAGCGTGTTTAATTTTACTCTAGCGTTCTTAATTTTTGATAATGGGAACTCATCACGCTTGTATCTAAATGTCGTGCTACCTATTTCAAAATCATTCCTAGATATCATTTTATCTCCATTTAAGTAACAAAGGCATCATTAAGAATATGTAGAGCTAGAGTACTCACTCAGTTCTATTCCTGATCTTATAACCTTTAATAGTCATGCGTTCCGTCATATTACTCGTGACTGATCTAGCGCGTTATTTATATTTATTCCTTTGATTATGAAACTCAACCAATATTATTTAGTTGTGCGACCTAGGTACACTTTCCTCAACAAGTATCAAAAGAAGGGGTAGCCGATATTCGTTTACTTCCAGCCTTGTAACCACATTTCTTTATCTTTGAGCTCTCGCCAATCCATATCTAAAGCTCGCTTTGACATAATCGCCTCTAGCTGACAACCGATGACCACGCCCTCCTCATCACGATCCACATCCACCACAATGAAGTGCTTTTCTTTCTGTTTTGGGCTCACTGCGGTCCATTTGCTGTTCAGTAACTTATTGGGATTAAACTTGTTTATCTCTGAGTTCATAAGATTCGATACCAGTTGTTTGTCTCTTCCTATTCCACGCAACTGCCAGGGATTCGATCAGTGACTGAAACCCATTTATCACAGCGACTGACCATTTATCTCTGTTAATCACCGTTTATCGCATTGAGTCACACGGCTTATAAACAACACGTAAATTGAAGACAAACCTATCTCAAGGAGTCGACATGATTACGTTTAACCATCTCAGTAAAAGTTACCCATTAGGACAATCTTCAGTACAAGCACTCAAAGCGCTTTCTGGTGACATTCAAACGGGTGAGATTGTTGCACTTTGTGGACCTTCAGGCTCCGGGAAGAGCACCCTACTTAACATCCTTGGATTACTAGATACACATTACGACGGCGATATTCACTTTGCTGGAAACACCATTAGTAAATGTCCAAAGGCGCTGACACGATTTCGCCGAGAGAACATTGGCTTTGTGTTTCAACGATTCAATCTGATCCCCGTTATGTCAGCATTAGAGAACGTTACTTATCCGCTAATGCTCAACAAAGTGCCTTACTCAAAACGTATGGAGCAAGCTGAATATTGGCTTGAGCGTGTTGGGCTCAGTCATGTTAAACATCATCGTCCCGACCACCTTTCTGGCGGTCAACAACAACGAGTCGCTATTGCACGAGCCCTGATCCACAACCCACAACTCGTCATCGCCGATGAACCGACAGCAAGCTTAGACAGTGAGTCAGCAGCACAAATCGTCGATTTGATGAAGCAACTGAGCCACGAGCAAGGCACCACTTTTGTCGTAGCCACCCACGATGTTCGAATGTCGAGTCGCTGTGACAGAACGATCCACCTTGTCGATGGGACTTTGTCTTCCCATGCCATCAACTAAAACCAATATCACTCGTCAGTAAGGAAGCACCATGATTCAGTCTCAACTACAAGGTTTCAAAGCCGCCAGCTTGTATCTGGTCAGAAACAAACGTAGGACCCTACTTTCACTCATTATTGTGGCGATTGCTATTTTTGCGATTACGGCTGCAGCAGGGTTTGGGCTATTTACCTATCAAGCGCTAGAGCGTTCAACCGCGAATGACGTCGGACATATCACTATCAGCCAACCGGGTTACTTTGAGAAAGAAGAAGATATGCCACTGCAAAACGGCATCGATGATTACTTGAAGCTCAAACGCTTGCTAGAAGGCTCCATCGATAGCAAGGGCATACAGCCAAGAGTTTATTTTTCTGGCTTGATCTCAAACGGTCGCAAGTCTTCGATCTTCGTTGGCAATGGCGTCGAACCGAGCGAATTTGCTCTACGAAAGGATTTCATTGGCTTGCAGTCTGGCGGTACGTTATCAACCGAAAGCCAAGACGGCATCATGCTGGCAAACGAACTGGCTAACAATCTATCAGTGGACATTGGCGATTGGGTAACGCTACTTGCGACTACGAGTGACGGCGTCCTCAATGCCATGGACTTTGAAGTCGTAGGACTATACTCCACAGGCGTTCCAGAACTCGATAAAAGACAGATTCATATTCAACTATCGAGCGCTCAATCGTTACTGGCGTCGACGAAAGTAAGCGCAGTTTCCATTTATTTAGACAACACCCGTTTAACCGCACCAGCAATGCAAGCGGTATCAAATACGCTGAACGACACTACTGCATTTTCAGGATTACAACTCACGCCATGGTATGAACGCGCGTTCTTCTATCACAAGGTTCGCGGCTTATATAACAGCATCTTCGGCGTGCTTGGCATCGTACTCAGCCTTGTGGTCTTTGTAGCCCTGTTCAACACCATGTCAATGACAGTATCAGAGCGAACTCGCGAAATCGGTGCCTTGTCTGCTATGGGCAGTTATCCACGTGAAATCATCGCCATGTTCGTTCGCGAGTCTATCGTTATTGGCTTGGTAGGCAGCGTTTTTGGCGCCCTACTCGCCTGGGTCACCACGCAACTGCTAAAGGTTGCCGCTATTCAAATGCCACCACCACCAGGGCGCAGCGAAGGCTACCCATTAGAGCTGGTCTTTTCTCAAGATGTCGCGGTCAGCGCGGGTGTCGCCGTCATCATTATTTGTGTATTCGCTGCCTTTATTTCAGCCAGAAAAGGCACTAAACGACCTATTACGGAGGCACTGGCTTATGTTTAATTGGATTAAAAAACAACGCATTGTAGCCGCTTCGCTGTTACTGTTTTCATTCAGCGGCAATGCCGCTACCGATCAGAAAGCGCTTATTGACGCATCAACTTCTGCAGCCGAGATTCTGGTAATGGCAGATAAGTACCGACTTGAAGAAGAAGCCGCAAAAGTCGTGACGGTGGTCTCTCTCTTTCAGGACGGACAACTCGATAAAACGCGCCAATATGAAGTTTATTTACGCCCTAACCGCGAGTCACTGGTGTTATTTAAATCTCAGGTCGAGCAAGGTCAAAAGATGCTGATGTTAGGCGACAACTACTGGCTTGTGATGCCTAAAAGCCGACGTCCAATTCGCATCACTCCCATGCAGAAACTGCTTGGTGATGCCTCGGTAGGCGACGTATCTACGCTGACTTGGAGTCAGGACTATACTGGGGCCATTGTCTCGGATAGCAAACCTGGCGACATCGCAGACGTCCCGACGCTGCACCTATCACTCACCGCAAAAACGGCAGGCGCAAGTTACCAGTCGATAGACCTATGGGTCGAGAAAGAGAGCGGGTTTCCAGTTCGTGCGGACCTTTACCTTACCTCAGGCAAGCTTGCCAAAAAAGCCGTATTCGAATCTGGTGAACGACAAGGTAGCCGACGAGTCGTCACCATGACACTTCTCGATCAAATCCAAGAGAACAAAAAAACCGTCATCAACTATCAGGATGTCGCGCCTTATGAGTTGGCGGATAAATACTACAACCCAGCTTATCTATCAAAGAATAAGCGAGTAGAACAATGAGAACTTCCAGCGTTCCACTTTTCACAATCAAACCGTCGTTTTTGTGTTGTGGCTGGTTAAAGACGACACTTGTAAGTGGCGCGCTGGTGTTATCTTTGCAATGCCAAGCAAGCTCAAACTCGATATGGGATGATTTAGCTGTAGAGACCGACTATCAAGTTAATCTGCAGTCCATAGGTTCAGGTGACAGCGTGTTTGTCCCAAACAATGGTGATTCAGTTCGTGAGCAAATCAACGCGCTACTTGATATCAGCGCGCACTATAAGTCCATCAGCGGCAATGTCGCACTGCTTGGCACTTCTCTCTATGACAACGGACAAGCCCCCCAACGTGAGGTTGAAGCTGTCATAACGTCCCTTACTTACGAAACCAGTGTGACACTAGGAGGCACAGACTGGGATCTCTTGCTCGGCAAAGCAAGACTTGATTGGGGAGTCGGCTATGGCTACCGCGTATGGGACATTTTCACCCCGTATCGACGAAACCCCGTTGGCATTCAAGTGGAGGAAGGAGCCGGCACCGCTGCGCTTTCACACTACGGCGTGGAATCGGAGTGGACCTTGATTGCCACTGACTCTAGTTGGACGCAACTCGACACGACAGAGTATGGTAAAGCCAATCAGCAGCAAGGGATTGGTGGTAAGTACTACCGTTTGATGGGTGACCTAGAGGCACAGGTTATCGCTTACTATGACAATGTTCGGGAAGGGCTTGTAGGTGGCAGCCTAGTTAATGTGTTCAACAATGCTTGGTCAGGCCACAGTTCTCTATCCTATTCGCGCTCCTATCAGGGCTACGGTTTTGAGCCTGGACGCCCTGCGCAGCTCCGTAAACAAAGTCATGCAACACAGTTTTTGGTGGGAGGCACTTGGTCTCACGCTTCGGGTATCAGCGTTATTGGGGAATACTGGTATGACTCACGCGCTTGGCATAAGGACCAATGGCAGAAGGCGCATGAATACGCGAAACAGAATCCAAGTCCAATTTCTGCGTCTTATGCTCTTGGCTACACTCAGCAAAATATGGTCCAACACAACATCATGCTGCATAGTCGCTTGGATCCTCTTTTCTGGACTCAGTGGGAGTGGAGTAAAGACAGTCGCGTACTACAAAACATGAAACCCCGCCTCGACCTTCTCATTGCGCCAGAGGATGGCGGCGTTATTGCCACACAATGGATCGATTTCGAGCTGATCGATACTGGTAACAGTAACCTCAATCTAGAGTTTGCAGCGCGATTCGTGACTGGCGCGTCAAACTCGGTGTATGCAAACCTACCTGATACCTATAACATATTGATTAATCTAAAAGGACGCTTCTAAATGATGATTCCAATATCAGAGAACAGCTGGGCTCGCTCACTATTCATTACGACTCTGTTTTGTGCAGGTATCGCTGTTATCACCGCATCGATCTGGGTAGCCCCCTACTTCGAGAACTTAATGATAAGCCTTGGCTATGGCTACAGTGCAGTGCTCATGTCTTGGCTTATCGAGCGTTTCGTTCCGCAACTGAAAGATAAACGAACCATCTCTCTGGCAATCTCGCTCCTTTTAGCAGTCACGCTCGGCACCGCTCATGCCTACCTGTGGGTAAGCAAATACCCTGGATTCGATGTTTGGCAGGGCATTAAACCCATCTTACTGCTTGGCGTCATTTTTACGGCTGTCTGTTTCTACTTCTTCTACATGCAAGAGCAAAAAAATAATCTTCAACAAGCTCTCGAACAGTCAAAACGAGAAAAAGTCGAACAAGAAAAAACGCTGATTGAGTCGGAACTGAAACAACTACAAAGCCAGATAGAGCCACATTTTTTGTTCAATACACTCGCCAATGTCAGTGCCTTGGTGGATCAGGATCCAGCACAAGCGAAACATATGCTGGACAAGCTGACGCAGCTACTCCGAGCATCGATGGCCCGCCATCGAGTCAATCAAGTTTCGGTAAAATCTGAAGTCGACTTAATTGACGCCTATTTATCGATACAGAAAATCCGTTTGGGTTCTCGACTGGATTTTGAGTTCATTATCGCGGATGCGGTGAAGCAACAACTTATCCCGCCCTACCTATTGCAATCATTAGTCGAAAACGCCATTAAACATGGTATTGAGCCCAGCATTGACGGTGGTACAGTGACGATACGAGCACGCTCTGATGCGCAGCAATGTATCCTAGAGGTGATTGATAACGGATTAGGTCTCTCGTTGGACAACACCGCCAGCACAGGTCATGGGATTGGGATTCAGAACGCCAAATCGCGACTCAGTGCTTTATATCAAGACAGAGCATCACTGAATATCAGTGAAAACCAAACCGGCGGCGTTACCGCAAGAATCAAATTACCATTAGAGCAACCAACACCATAGCGGAGGCGACATGAAAGCACTTATCGCAGATGATGAACCCCTATTACGATTTCACCTAGACAAGATGTTGGCAGATGTGTGGCCAGAACTTGAGGTAGTGGCTCGATGTGAAAATGGCGAACAAGCCCTTGCCGAGCTTGAGAACGCGTCGATAGATATCGCATTTCTTGATATTCAAATGCCAGGGAAGTCAGGAATAGAGGTAGCGCAGATAATCGCTAAATCTCATCAAGATTCTTCGACGCCAGCGCCTTTGGTCATTTTCATTACCGCATTTGATCACTATGCAGTGAGTGCGTTCGAAGCCAACGCAATCGACTACCTATTAAAGCCTCTGCAAGAGGACCGCCTCATAGATGCGTGCAACAAAGCTAAATCACGCCTCAAAGTGAGTGATGGAGGTCCTGACTTAAACGCGATTGTCGCCAATCTAGAAAAGCTTTCGATCAACACAACCCCGCAGTTTGCGAAATGGCTAAAGGGTAGCAAGCAAGACGAGATCCACCTTATCTCTGTTGATGATATTGCCTTCCTCAGGGCAGAAGACAAATACGTTACCCTTGTCACCGCCGACAATCGAGAATACGTGCTACGAAGTACCATCAAAGAACTGGCTACCCAGCTCGACCCAGATAGTTTCTGGCAGATCCATCGCTCAACCATGATTAATCTACACAAACTCGAAAAAGTGAAAAAAGACCTCACGGGCAAAATGAATGCCTATATTGCCGGGCACAAACTTCCTGTCAGCCGCGCGTTGCAGCACTTGTTTAAGTAGCTTTAGCCTACTCTTGCCAATCCGAGAAGTGTTTAACTAAATAGTCTATCGCCATTCGCGCCCTTACCGGCAAGAAGCGGCGATTTTGATACACAATCCAACTACTCGATCCTTTACCCCAAAATGGTTCGAGAACTGGCTTTAATCTCCCCAATGCGAGTTTGTTTCCAAAGCTACTACGAGGCAAGTAAGCGATCCCTAAGCCTTCTTCACATGCCTGAAGAATCGCGTTGGAGTTATTGCTTCTCCAACGACCGCTGACCCGAGTAGCACTCATCGGCTTGCCCTCTTTTTCGAACTGCCAGTGGTCATTGTTGGCGATGATACAACTGTGCTGTGCAAGATGATTCGGGTGAGTCGGTTCTCCAAATTGATCTAAATACCTTTGACTTGCAGCTGCCGCCATCGGTCTATCCACCAGTTTTCTGGCGACTAAGCCTGAATCACTCAGGCGACCATAGCGAATAGCAAAGTCGACCCCATCTTCAATGAAATTGACCATCCGAGTATTAAAATCCATCTCGACAGAAAGATCAGGATACTGCTTAGCAAACGTCATCAAAGCGGGGGCAACATAGTTCTCTGCAAATGCACCTGCCGCACTTACACGCAAGGTACCGCTCAGCTCAATCTGCTGAGATGAGAGTCGCTCATTCGCTTGCTGCAAACCAATGACCAGTTCTTTACACTGCTGGTAATAGACCTGCCCAGCGTCAGTCAGGCTGACCATTCGTGTAGAGCGAGCAAGCAGTGCTACCCCTACTCGCTCCTCTAATCTTGAAACCTGGCGGCTCACATGGCTGGTGCTGCAACCAAGCAGCTTGGCCGCCGCGGAGAAACCGTGACTCTCTGCAACAGCAACAAACTCGTTAATCCCTTCAAAGCTCTCCATTACCACTCCAAACGCTATTATTTTTGCTAAATAGCAATAATGTTTTTCTATTCTAGATTATTATCACTCATTTGATTTGCAATTAATATCAATACGTACAAACAAGAACCCGTCAGCTCAAAGGAACTAATTATGAAAAAAGTACTCATCCCAGTGACCAACCACGCCACTCTCGGTGACACTGACCAAGCAAACGGCACCTATGCCCCTGAGCTTACTCACGCTCTAAGTGAAATTCTCGCGGCAGGTTTCGAGTACGATATTGCTTCTATTCAAGGGGGCAAAGCGCCGCTTTATGGAACAGATATTGAGGGTGATACCGTCAATGCCGAGCTTCTGGCGAATGATGACTTTCAAAACCGTATTAACAACACCATCCCTGTGTCTCAGGTGAACGGCGAAGAGTACGATGCTATCTTCTACCCCGGTGGCTTTGGCTTGCTGTCAGATCTAGCAACCGATGAGTCGTTCGCAGTAATTGCTGCAAAGCACTATGAAAATGGTGGCCTCATCGCGGCAGTCTGTCACGGACCAGGGGCACTACTGCCAATTACACTAAGCTCAGGGGAAAAGCTTCTCGCTTCAAAATCGGTCACAGGGTTCACGCGAGAGGAAGAAATCGACTTTGGCACTATCGACGCGATTCCTTTTTTACTAGAAGAGTCATTAGCTCGCACAGCCAGTCGTTATAACAAGGTGCAGCCATGGCAAGAACTGGTCATCGTAGATGAGCGCGTGATTACAGGTCAAAACCCAACGAGCGCACACGGTGTTGGTAAAGCACTGGTTGAAAGCCTTAGCTAATCCTAGAAACTAGGCTCGCAATCATGTCTAAAAGCCCTAAGTAGCCTAACTTAGGGCCTATTTCTATCACCCGCTAAACACTTGGGTGTCGGGATAAAACGCATACCAAGCAAACCAAAACAGCAAGGTCGAAGCCAATGTCTGACCGTCTTCATCGGTGACCCATGCTGATTGATTTTCACTATCCCAGTGAATCTGGTATGAGGCGTTATCAAATGAATAATCAAACTGCGCCTTACCTTGCTTCTCGAGCTCACTAAATGGAAAGGCAATAGCATTGCCATCGACCAATAGTCCTAATACCATCTCTTTTTGGTGGTACTCGCTTGGTGCTTGATTTGCCACAGGAAAATAGACATTGGGGTGTTCTCCATAGCCAGCATAAGGATCGCGATTATAATCACGTCGATACCCAGTGTCTGTCGAGAGCACTTGGGTATCTGGGTACCTTTGAAGCCAGTTAGACCAACGTGATAATGTCATTGGGATCTGTTTGAGCTTACTGCCAACCTGCGGCCCCGCCACGGCTTCACCATGGATTTGCGACCACAGCGATTCGGTCTGTCTGTCGTACATCAACACATCTGAGCTATACAGAAGCCCTGAGACACCAAACTCCAGCTCTCTTTGACCATCACCCTCTGGTTGGCTTTCAAACGCCATGCCGCTACCACAAAGTGGACAATAGCTCACAACGACCCGCTCACCTCCAACGGTATCATTAACGATTTCGTGCCAATTCAAAATGCTCAATGGATAAGCTTTCGCTTCACCGTTGATCACCAAACCAAGTACGATATCTCTTGGTTTCACACTCTGAGCTTTACGCCCTGATTCAAATTTTGGGTCGGTAAGTGCTGGGATACCGTCTCTAGGCGGACCGCCACTTTGGACCAAGTTCAACGGCACGGTTGCATTATCTAGGCTAAATCCATTAAGTGTTTTGGCAACGACTAACGAAGGAGTAAATAGAACTAAGGAAAGGGAAAATAGGGTAAGAATAGAACGCATGTTGCTCTCCTCATAGCAGCCACTTATCAGACAGACCGCTAATGAGGAGAATCGCTTTCAGAGATTAGCCATTTGTTTGTTGAAACGCTTGAACAAACTCGTCATAGCGTGCGCGGTTAACGCCTGCATCACTGTATCCGGTACGAGATTGAGAACGATAATGCATCACACCATTGTCCGCATCGAAATAGAGCTCTACGTCGTCATGAAAACGCATCAGAGGTGTTGTAAAAACCGCATGAACGTAATCGCCGCTATCCGTTACCACCTCGTTGCGTCCCAACGTTTCTAGCGCTGCCAATGCGCGCGCTTTTGCCGTCGCGAGATCATCAAAGGCAATCGGTTGAACCTGTTTTTCTGGGATTTTAGTCTGCGATGAGACGGCATTAGGTGTGGAAGGCATGCGCGCCAACTGTCCACCATCCACGCCCAAATACGACGGCATACTATTGTTTTTGTAAAACATGTAACCGATGAGAACCAGGGCTAATGTAGTGATAATTTTGCTAATCATGAACCGTCCTTTTACTGTTGGCTGCGAGAGTTGTCTCTCTATTTTTCCAATTGAATGAATAGATTACACACTATAGTCGATTCTGGTCAAACCAGATCACTTCGTCCTACAAAATCGCTGCCTGAGTCAAAATCCTAGTCAAAGAAATCAATAACCAGCTTGTTGTTCTCAACCGTCACTTTAGGATTCGACGATTTAAGCAGCGACTGCTTCACCGTGGTTTCATCAAGCTGGTACACCGGATAACTCGATACTGCATTACCAATCAAAGATACTGCAGGCTTAATAAGCTGCCTTATTTCTGGCGTCAGTATTGAACCATCCTCATCGAGCCGCTCTAGACGGAGTGACTTTAGAAACACTTCACCCGTCTCTTTTTTATACTCTGGGATGGCGCTAAACTCGATGTCTAAATCCAAATTCATATCTGGTTGTCTCATCATTTGGAGCTCCGCAGTGGTGTTGGCGTACACCGCAACTCTGTCTTTGTCAGCACGGCCAATATTCACTTTTAAGTCGTCGACAGAAATTTTGGCGTAAAGGACATCTTCAATACCGACTGCCTGATCAAGCTTTAGGTTTTGATTAAGATAATCCGTCATCTCTTGCTCAGTAACGCTGTAACTCACACACCCAGATAGACTAAGCAAGAGAACAAACAGCCCGAAAAACTTGGCAGAGAACAATGTATTCATCAGAAAAGGCTCCTAGAAAAGAGTGAAGCGCATACCGCATATCTTGTTAAAAGATAGGGGCTTATAAAAAAACAGGCAAGCACTAAGTGCCTGCCTGTTATTTTCAATATTCATGTTCTGCGACGAGCTAACTAACTGACCACTGAGACAGTGAGCGCTTAAAGTCCTCATAGCCAAACTCGTTGAGTTTCTCGATGTTGCCCGATGAACGTTCGCAATAAATTGATGGCATTTTCAATCCGTTGAACCAGTTCAACTTCACCATGGTATAGCCTGCGCTATCCATAATATGTAGCTGCTGACCTACTTTTAGCGGCTCGTCGAAGTTAGCCACACAGAACTGGTCGCCAGCGAGGCAAGAGCAAGATCCAATCACGTATTCATACTCACCTTCTGAGTTAGCTTCCAGAATGGATGCTGGCTCATCGTAGATCAGCGTATCCAAGCGGTGGGCTTCAGTCGCTGAGTTAACAATCGCCGTCTTCTTCTCATTCTCGACAATATCCACCACGGTCACCACAAGATCTGTGGTTTTCGTGATGATGGCTTCACCCGGCTCCAGATACATCTGGACACCGTGTTTTTCAGAGAAGGCTTTTAGAGCAGCACCAAGCTTATCAATATCGTAGCCAGGCCAAGTGAAGAATACACCGCCACCCATGCTCACCCAATCAAGCTTGTCGAGGTGCTCGCCAAACTGCTCAGAAATCGCATCCAGTAAACCAATAAATGCATCCACATCCTTGTTTTCACAGTTCATGTGGAACATAACGCCATCGATACTATCAAACACCGCTGGTTCGATATGGTCAGCTTGCACACCAAGACGAGAGTACTTACGCGCTGGGTTTGCTAGATCTTGCCCTGCGTAGCTCACGCCTGGGTTAAGTCTAAGACCCAAAGATGCCTTACCCTCAACAATATGGCGGTAAGCCGCTAACTGAGACTGAGAGTTAAAAATCATCTTGTCACAGATATCCGCCACTTCGCGCACATCGTCTTCGGTGTAACCCACACTGTAAGCGTGCGTCTCTCCACCAAAGGTTTCATGACCAAGCTTTACCTCGAATGGACCACTACTGGTTGAGCCATCGAGATACGGTTTTATGATGTCGAAAACACCCCAAGTTGAGAAACACTTCAATGCGAGAACCAGCTTAACACCTGAGATCTCTTTGAGGTGTTTGGCCTTCTCTAGGTTTTCGATCAGCTTAGATTCGTTGATCATGAAGTATGGGGTTTTGAGTTGAGATTTGTTCATGGTTTGCGTTCCGGGTGATGATTGGGGATTTTAGCAGGTTTTGGGGATTGGTGGATTTACCCCTCCTAGCCTCCCCTTATAAAGGGGAGGAACAGACGGCTCGCTATCGTATTGCCTGCTCTAAAGCTATGCGATGCGACGATAGGAGCTAGCCTGTTGTTCTCCCCCTTAATAAGGGGGAGCTAGAGGGGGTAAGCTCTTAAGCCCCTACTTCAAAACCTGAATATCCGGCCCACCGACTTCCAGCTCTTGAACATGCCAATCCAAACCAATCTCTGGCATTGTCTCCAAGAACGGATCTGGGTCTAGCTGTTCCATGTTGAACACGCCAGCCTCTGCCCATTTACCGCGGAAGTACTGAAGTGCCGCAGTAATAGCCGGTACACCTGTAGTGTAAGAGATCGCTTGGTGCTCAACATCTTCGTAAGCGACTTCGTGGTCAGCGTTGTTGTAGATGAAGACTGAACGCTCTTTACCGTCTTTCTTACCTTGAACCCAAGTACCGATACACGTTTTACCTGTATAGCCCGGAGCTAGAGAGGTTGGATCTGGTAGCAGTGCTTTAAGCACGTGTAGTGGTTGTACAACCGTTCCGTCGTGCAGAGTTAGCGGGTCTGGGCTCAGTAGACCAATATCGCGCATGCAGTTGAAGTAGTTCAGGTAAGTGTCACCGAAGCCCATCCAGAATTCGATACGTTTTGCAGGAATGAATTCTTGCATTGAACGAACTTCATCGTGCGCCATAGAGTAAACCTTGTGCTTACCTACTAGCGGGAAGTCGAACTCAAGCATACGTGAATGACATTCCACTTGCTTCCACTCGCCATTTTCCCAGTAGAAAGAATCGCCTTGGATTTCAAGCATGTTGGTTTCTGGGTCGAAGTTCGTCGCGAACTTCTTACCGTGGTCACCTGCATTTACGTCCATAACATCGATGGTATCTATCTCATCGAACAAATGCTTCACTGCGTAAGCAGCAAACACACTTACTACGCCTGGATCAAAGCCAGCACCTAGGATGCCGGTGATACCCGCTTCTTTAAACTTGTCGCGGAAACCCCATTGCCAGTCGTATGCTTGCGGTACTTGCTGACCTTCAGAGCATAGGTCAACAGCGACCGATGTATCTAGGTAAGACACCTTCGCTTGTAGGCACGCTTCCATGATAGTGATGTTCACCCACGGAGGACCCGCGTTGATCACAAGATCAGGTTTTACTTCGTTGATCAAAGCTACTAGCGCTTCAACATCGTCCGCATTAACGGCACGAGCTTCTAGTTTTTTACTTGGATCTTTAAGGTTGTTTTTGCCCTTGATTGACTCAATGATTTTTTCGCATTTTGCTACTGTGCGTGAAGCGATTGTGATATCACCAAGTACATCGTTGTTTTGAGCCGCTTTGTGTGCGACTACCCAACCAACACCACCAGCACCAATCTGTAGAATTGCCATTTTTTTGTTCCTTTTTCTCTTAGTGAGAGTTAGTTAGCTCAAGGGCTAATTGATGAATATTGTCTAGAAGCGTTTCGAAATCTGATAGCTTCAAGCAAGGGTTCAAGATAGTAAATTTCAGTGCCGAGTGGCCGTTTACTACCGTCTCCCCAAGTACCGCAACGCCGCGAGTCAGCGCTTCGATACGAATTGTTTTGTTAAGCTGCTCTAGGTCATCAGCATCACTGTTTACCGCTCTGAATAGAACCGTTGATAGCGACGGCTCTGCCAATAGCTCAAACTGCGGATGTGCTTTAACAAGCTTAGCCACTTGCTGAGTTTGATCCATCAGATGATCGTACATGTCACCTAGTGCGTCTGGACCAACGTTTTGCATGGTCATGAAGACCTTCAACGCATCAAAACGCTTAGTCGTCGCGATGGATTTATCGACCAAGTTCGGCAGTTCGTCATGTTCACGATTTAAGTAATCAGCGTGGTGAAGCAGATACTTGAAGTTAGCTCGATCTTTAAGAAGCAGTGAGCCGCAGCTGATTGTTTGGTAGAACAGCTTGTGGAAATCGACACTCACAGAATCGGCTTTTTCGATCCCTTGGAGCTTGTCTTTATGACTACTTAGAATCAGCGCGCCACCATAAGCACTATCAACGTGGAACCAAAGACCGAACTGGGAAGAGATATCCGCAAGTGTTGCTAAGTCATCGATCGCACCATGATCAGTGGTACCCGCAGTGCCAACTAGTGCGAACGGAATTAACCCTTGTTCTTTGAGTGCTGTGATGTCAGCAAGCAAAGCATCCGTTTTTATCGTGCCATTCTCATGAGTCGCCACACAGTGCACGGTTTTTTCACCAAGACCAAGAAGTGACGCTGACTTCTGAACGGTAAAGTGAGACTTGTCTGAGCAAACGATACGCAGTTTATCGGCGTAGCTTGGCAACCCTAGTTTTTGGATTGAATGACCGTCTGTGACATCAGCAATGCGGTCGCGAGCCAGTAGCAAACCCATTAAGTTACTTTGTGTACCGCCACTGGTGAAAATGCCGTCCGCATCTTCGCCAAGCTCGTAGCGCTCACATAGCCAATCTAGAACCTTTTGCTCTACATAGGTCGCTGCTGATGCTTGATCCCAAGAGTCCATCGACTGGTTTAGCGCTGCAATCATCGCCTCTGCTGCCACTGCTGGCATCAAAGGAGGTGTATGCAGGTGCGCAATACAATCAGGGTGCTGAGTGAAGATAGAATGCTCAGCAACCAGCCCAGCCGTTTCATCAACGACGCTTTTCAGGTTGCTGTTTTGACTATCAAGATTCACGTTATTGATAAGTGTTTCGAGCGTTTTCGGATCCAAACCAGAATAGGGTTTGCTCACTTTTTCAAACACTTCTTTCATAGCTTGAGTCGTGTGATTCATCACCTGAGCAAACTCAGTTGCCCCTTGTTCACCGGTGTGAATGAAGTGCTTGCGCCAGCTAGATTCCTTCGCTTGCTGCTCAGTTTTCTCGCCGCCGCCTGCAACAATGATCGCCTCTTCGATAGTGCGTAGGGCAAAGTCAATCTGCTCAAAGCTGATGATAAGAGGTGGCAAGAAGCGAATAACAGAGCCGTCACGCCCCCCCTTTTCAACCATCAAACCGCGCTCCAGCGCTGCACGTTGAATCGCGAGCGTTAGTTCACCATCAGCGACAGGCTCACCAAACTTATTGTGCTCACCGGTTGGTTTAATGATCTCAACGCCAAGCATCAGACCTTTACCACGAACTTCGGCAATGCAATTCACGCGATCTTTAATTTTGTTTAGACCCAATCGCAGATATTCGCCGGCAATGCTAGCGTGCTCAACGAGGTTATCTCGCTCGATGATCTCAAGTGCTTTTGCACCCGATACCATGGCTAATTGGTTACCGCGGAATGTGCCCGTATGTTCGCCAGCATTCCATGTATCGACCTTTTTGTTGAATACAAGGATCGACATTGGCAAACCACCGCCAATCGCTTTAGAAAGACAAAGAATATCTGGGCTGATACCGGCTTCTTCGAAGGCAAATCGGTAACCCGTTTTACCCACACCGCACTGAATCTCATCAAGAATCAGTAGAATCTCATGCTCATCACAAATCCTACGCAACTCTTTGAGCCAAAACGCTGGAGCCGGAATCACACCGCCCTCACCTTGCACTGGCTCAACGATGATCGCTGCTGGTTTCATGATGCCTGCTTCATCGTCATTAAGAAGTCGCTCAATGTAACGAATACTCTGCTTGGCACCCGCATCGCCACCCAGTCCAAATGGACAGCGTAAGCTATACGGGAACGGCATAAAGTGCACATCTGACATGAGACCGGTACGACGCGCTTTGGTGCCAAGGTTACCCATCATGCCCATGGTGCCATTCGTCATGCCGTGATACGCACCGCGGAATGCAAACATGGTGTTGCGGCCCGTGGTTTGCTTCGCCAGTTTAATGGCAGCTTCTACTGCATCGGCACCTGAAGGACCACAGAACTGAATCACAGATTCAGTCGCGAACTGTTCAGGCAAAAAGGCTTTAACGCGTTTGATAAAGCGATCTTTCGCTTCTGTCGTGATATCTAGCGTTTGATACGGTAGACCGGAATCTAGCTGCTCTTTGATTGCTTGGTTAATCTCTGGATGGTTGTAACCCATCGCCAAGGTACCTGCACCAGCAAGGCAGTCTAAGAAAATTTGACCGCGAGTATCTTCCACTAACGCTCCATAGGCTCGTTTAATGGCAATCGGAAGACGACGCGGGTACGAACGTACTTCTGACTCATGCTCGGCTTGGTCTAGTAATACTTGATCTGGGGTCAGATCGTAGGTGCCTCCGACGTGTGGAACTTGGACCGAAATCGAAGACGCGAATTCTTTTGAATCAAATTCGAATGCTGTACTCATTTATTTGTAACCTGATTTTACGCGCACAGTATTGACTGTTACGCGAACAACAAAACGAGCCCCATCTGAACAACAGATGTGACGAAGCCCAACGCACTTGCGCTAGAAGAAGAGATCGATTCTGTAAATCAAGGCTCTGTGATACTACGGTTTACGCGCAATACACAGTTTGGAAGTACAAAGCTGATTTTTGAGTGAGAGTTAATGTGTTTCAATGTTGGGTTTCCCATTAATATGCCCTTCTAGGCATCAGTATCCCGTCTACTGATTATTGGCATAATCAGTACCTACCCTACGTCGTATCACAATCAGCTTGAATGGTTACGACGCGTATCCCCCAGATTCATTCCGAGATTGCGCGGGAAAGTAACATAGAACTCATTATCATCGCAACCGTTTTTATCACGTAAAACACGGGTCACTCGTTACGTATTATTGCGCAATATTAAACTGCTGACATAAAAAAACCGCCTCTGCAGAGGCGGTCCATTCTAAAACTAACAATTAGCCTTTTTTGTCGCTCAAACTTTTGGTTGTTGCATGACCAATTGTGTCTGCGTCTACACCATTTTGCTCAAGGAATTTTTCGAACATCGGCAGCAGTGGGCCAAGGGTTTCGGCGATGGTATCCCTCACTGTGTCGACGACGACCTGAGTGCCTCGCTCGATCTCAATATTGACGTCGTCACCGACGCCTTTGCCTTCAAACGTCGTCATACGACGTGTTTCTGGAATAAGCCAGACATCAAACCAGCCTTCTTGCTTATCCACCTCAGAAACCGTCAGACTGGCACCATTAATCGCGATATAGCCTTTAGGGAACACATAAGGCTTCCACTCTTTTGGCAACTGAAACTTGATTCGGTAGTTATCTTCTTGCTGCTCTACCGATACCAACGGTGTTTTGAAATCAACATGACCAGATAAAGGGTGTCCGCCAATCTCAGCACCATCTTTAGCTGCACGTTCTACATTGATCATCTGGCCTTGCTCAAAAGAGCTTAGCGTTGTGATATTGAGACTCTGCAACATAACATCAAACGACAAACGCGTGTCCGTTTGTATCTCAGTTACCGTCAAACAGACGCCATCTACAGCGATACTCGCGCCGATTTCAACATCGGTACAAAACCCTTGTTCGAAGTCGATTTCAAAGGTGCGAATGCCGTTTAGGTCTGTAATTTTATCAATAGTGGCGACAGATTGAATAATACCGGTAAACATAGATGCCTCGATTTATCATTAGAGTGCTTATAGTACGGACATCATTGCAAAAAGAATCAGCAAGATAAAGGCTAAAGATGGAAAAGTATTAGAACGAAAAAACCCCAGCATTTCTGCTGGGGTTTTTATGTTTGGAGCGACTCGACCGGATACGGGCACGAGGTTCACCTCACTCCCAGTACAGCAGCTTGAGTCAATAAGGAACAGTGCTAGAGATATAAACGAGAAAACCCCAGCATTTCTGTTGGGGTTTTAATGTTTGGAGCGACTCGACCGGATGCGGGCACGAGGTTCACCTCACTCCCAGTACAGCAGCTTGAGTCAATAAGGAACTGTGCTAGAGATATAAACAAGAAAACCCCAGCATTTCTGCTGAGGTTTTAATGTTTGGAGCGACACACGAGGTTCGAACTCGTGACCTCAACCTTGGCAAGGTTGCGCTCTACCAACTGAGCTAGTGTCGCATTTGTCTTTACAAACTAAATTTGAGATGGTGCCCCGGGCCGGACTTGAACCGGCACAACGCGAACGTCGAGGGATTTTAAATCCCTTGTGTCTACCAATTCCACCACCAGGGCACGCAAAATCCTTTGCGATGGAGACACCATCTTGATACCGCCTTCAAGGCCATATCACTATAATTTGGAGCGACACACGAGGTTCGAACTCGTGACCTCAACCTTGGCAAGGTTGCGCTCTACCAACTGAGCTAGTGTCGCATATTCTCTAAGAGAGAATGGAGGCGCCTCCCGGAGTCGAACCGAGGTCCACGGATTTGCAATCCGCTGCATAGCCACTCTGCCAAGGCGCCTTCTTGTTACTCCTGAGGCTTTGCTTTTCACTTTCGTTTTGAGCAGTTCCTCTTGAGTACGGGAGGCATTTTACGCAATCAGGAAAATGAGTCAACACGTTTTTTGATATTTTGAATCGTTTGACCAAGAAATACCCAAAAAGCGCCAATTTGCTCAATTTTCTAGCAAAAACATGCACATTTAAGACTAGAAAACTTGTCAACTTACCAAAATATGCCTAACCGACAAGCCTAATAGAGCTTACCTATCATCGCATTCGCAAGAGCCATATCCAAGACTACGCCGTGCTAAAATGCAAAAAGGCGAGCTTACTGCTCGCCTTAGTATTCAATACTATTATTCGTTGCCGCGCTAACTACTTATCAGCGTTAAGCAAATCGTCTTTTGCCGCTGCGAGATATTGCATCATTGACCAATACGTCAAAACCGTCGCGACATACAGTGCCACATAGCCAACCCAAATCATCCAATCGTCATAACGCCAAATCAGCACCCAGAGCGCAAACATTTGAGAAACGGTTTTGACTTTACCAACCCAAGATACGGCCACGCTCGCGCGTTTGCCAATCTCAGCCATCCACTCACGCAATGCAGAAATAATAATTTCTCGAGCAATCATGGTTACTGCAGGGATGGTGACCCAAATAGAGTGATAATGTTCGGTGATAAGAATAAGTGCAGTTGCCACGAGGACCTTATCGGCAACAGGATCGATGAAAGCGCCAAAACGGGACGTTTGACCAAGCTTTCTCGCTAACATCCCATCGAGCCAGTCAGTGAAGCCTGCCACCCAGAATATCATAGCGGCGGCAAACGGCGCCCAGCTATACGGAAGATAGAAAGCAACGACGAACACGGGGATGAGAAATAATCTCAACAAAGACAGAATGTTAGGGATGTTTAAACGCATATTATTATCGGCTCTATTTTACTGCCTGTTTATGTTGCGGGATTTTCTTTACTGTTTCAATGCTTGATAGATGTTTTCTGCCAAAGAAATGCTAATTCCTGGGACTTTGGCGATTTCTTCTACACTTGCACGTTTGAGTTCTTGCAAACCACCCATGTATTTTAACAAGGCTTGTCTGCGTTTCGGACCGATGCCCTCAATACCTTCTAAAGGACTGGTTCGACGCGCTTTGGCGCGTTTCGCTCTATGTCCAGCAATCGCATGATTATGACTTTCATCACGAATGTGTTGAATTAAGTGCAATGCCGGCGCATCGCTTGGTAAGTTAAACTCTCTACCTTCTGGAGTGATAAGGGTTTCGAGACCGGGTTTACGGGTTACACCCTTGGCGATACCAATCATTAGTGGGCGTTTTGGCCAATCGTCCCAATACTCAGAAACTATGTCCACCGCACGGTTTAGCTGACCTTTACCACCATCAATAAAGATAATATCCGGAATTTTATCTACATCGATCTGTTTGGAGTAACGGCGTTCAAGCACTTGTCCCATGGCTGCATAATCATCGCCACCGGTAATACCGGTAATGTTGTATCGACGATACTCCTGCTTCACAGGCCCTTCTTGGTTAAACACGACACATGACGCAATGGTGTTCTCACCCATAGTGTGACTGATATCGAAACATTCCATACGGGCGATGTTTTCGATGTTCAACGCATCTTGAAGCGCTTTGAAGCGTTGGTTGATGGTCATCTTGTGGTTGATCTTTGTCGTGATCGCGGTAAGCGCGTTAGTGTTCGACAGTTTCAGGTAGCGTCCCCTCGCCCCAGTCGGATTGATGTGGAACACGACTTTACGACCCGCAATTTCCGTTAAAGCCTTGGACATGTCATTGACGTCTTCCACCAAGCCATCATTAAGAATGATGCGAGTCGGAATTGTGCGAGACTCAGAATGGTTGAGGTAGTACTGACTCAAGAAGCTGTAAAACACCTCTGACTGCTCAGTATTATTCGGAATCTTAGGAAAATGACTGCGACTGCCTAAAATCTTGCCTTGTCGAATCATCAAGATATGAACACATGCCACACCGTTTTCCTGAGCAAAACCCAATACGTCCATATCGTCATCACTGTCTTCAGAAACAAACTGCTGTTCTTGAACACGCCTTATCGCCTGGATCTGATCGCGATACTTAGCCGCTTGCTCAAAGGCAAGGTTACGGCTAGCGTCATCCATTTTCTCCACCAGCATTTGCACCACATTCTTGTCTTTACCTTGTAAGAACAAACGCAGTAAGCCAACCAGTTCCGTATACTCGTCGTCGGAAATAATAGAACTCACACAAGGACCGGCGCAGCGACCAATCTGATACATCAGACATGGGCGACTTCGATTAGCGTAGACAGAGTCTTCGCACTGTCTAACGGGGAAGATGCGCTGTAACAGGTGAAGTGTTTGTCTTACCGCACCAGAATCTGGATAGGGTCCAAAATACTCCCCTTTTTTGCGCCTTGCTCCGCGATGCATGGATAACCGTGGATGCTTATGACCAGACAAAAAGATGTACGGATAGGATTTATCGTCTCTCAACAGTACGTTGTATTTAGGCAGGTACTGCTTGATATAGTTGTGCTCAAGAATCAACGCTTCCGTTTCGGTATGCGTTACTGTCACGTCTATTTTATTGATGTTACTGACTAACGCGCGCGTTTTTTCACTATCGACACGTTTTCGAAAGTAACTAGAGAGGCGTTTTTTAAGGTCTTTGGCTTTGCCGACGTAGATAACGACCGACTCGGCGTCGTACATACGGTAGACGCCGGGTTGGTTTGTTACGGTTTTGAGGAAGGATGTTGAGTCAAAAATGGGTTCCGACACGCGATGTTCTCAACTACAACGTCTCAGTATCTAGCATTCCATGTCGAATCGCTAAGTGAGTCAGTTCAACATCACCGTTGATATCCAGCTTGCTAAACAAGCGGTATCGATAGCTGTTCACGGTTTTCGGGCTCAGGCTCAACTGCTCTGAGATATCCGTTACCTTTTGCCCTTTAGTAATCATCATCATGATTTGAAGTTCACGTTCAGAAAGATCTTTGAACGGGTTCTCTGATGCTGATGAAAACTGGCTTAGCGCCATCTGCTGAGCGATCTCAGGAGAGATGTAACGCTGACCGCTGTTGACTAGACGAATGGCATTCACCATTTCATCAGGCGCAGCGCCCTTGGTCAGGTAGCCCGCGGCACCTGCCTGCATAACTTTTGTCGGAAATGGATTTTCCGTATGCACAGTTAACACGATGATCTTAATGTCTGGATTATGGCGAAGGATTTTTTTCGTCGCTTCTAGTCCACCAATGCCAGGCATATTCATGTCCATTAAAATGACGTCAACATGGTTGCTACGACACCATTTTACGGCTTCTTCACCACTGTCAGCTTCCCCTGCTACATTCATTCCACGGACGTCTTCGATAATACGTCGTATCCCTGTGCGAACCAGTTCGTGATCATCTACAAGGAAAACATTAATCAAACTTGTATCTCCACACTTATCTATTGGCTCTGCGACCACTTGAGGTTAGTGGATAGCAGCATGGCTGACTATCATACCTCATGTTACGTTTAAATGCTCCCATACAAATCGTGCACGGGCGCAAAGTTTGCGAAACACATTACGACGAAGATTCGACGTCGTCAATCAGAAAAACTTTAAAATCATTAGGTTACAAATCATACAACCATTAGCTATCTCTAACCTAACCCCCCGATTTATGGGCATAAATCCCCTTTACACCTCTATGAAACATCTAGCACACTATACTCTAGATATTTGCAAAATCTCGATATAAATCACTATTCTAGAAACATAGTGTTACCACTAAAGTTTAGCTCATATTGAGGTACTTTGGCTCTGGATAGACCTTTGTTACACTTGCTCATCACTCAGAGCTATTATTGAGTAAATATTTTGCACAAATTTTACTCAGCCACAGCAAACCATGTAGGAATTCGCGTCATTTGGACATTCATCAAGGCTTCTTGTTAACCCGCCAAGCGAGAGACTCTCGTTCAGGTCCACAGATAGAGCTGTGGCTCTCTACCCCACAAGGTCCCGCACAAGTCCTCATAGAAGGGCAAAAACCCGTATTTTTCGTACCTACCGCGACTAAAGAATTGGTGCACAGCGCGGCTAAAGAAGCAGGTCTCGCGATCACGGTTAATGACGTTGAAATGACAAGCTTCGATGGTCAAACCCTTGCTGCGGTATATAGCAACTCGATAGCGGCCGCACGTCAGCTCAACGACAAGCTTATTTCACTTGATGTCTTAGTATTAGAGGCAGACATAAAACTCGCTGATCGCTTTCTTATGGAGCGTTTTATTCAGGGCAGCTTAGCCGTTGCTGGGAAGAGCGAAGTGGTCAACTCGGGGCTCCCTAATCAGTTTTTGAGGATCACCGATGCCAAGTGTAAGGCCCATGATTATCAACCTGATCTCAATGTAGTTTCTCTCGATATCGAGTGCTCAGAAAAAGGTGTACTTTATTCAATCGGTCTCGACAGTCCAAAAGACAGCAGAGTGATCATGATTGGCGAGCCGCAAGCTTGCGAGACACCGACACAATGGGTCAGTGATGAAAAATCCTTACTGCTGGCCCTCAATGACTGGTTTCAAGCTTTCGACCCGGATGTTGTCGTTGGTTGGAGTGTAATCGACTTCGATTTTAAGCTGCTAAACAAACGTGCCGAGTTCAACAACGTGGTACTGTCACTAGGTAGGAATAGCCAGAAAATCTATTTTCGCACCTTACCGTCGAGTCAACAGAGTTTTATCACCATGCCCGGTAGAGTGGTGTTGGATGGGATTGATACGCTAAAAACAGCGACCTATAACTTTCGTTCTTGGTCACTCGAATCTGTATCACGTGAGTTATTAGGCGAAGGCAAAGCAATACATAACGTGCACGACCGTATGGATGAAATCAATTCGATGTTCCGTCGTGATAAACCGTCTCTTGCTAAGTACAACTTGCAAGACTGTGTACTCGTAAACCGAATCTTTGACCATACTCATTTACTTCAGTTTGCTATCGAGCGCACCAAGCTGACTGGTGTGGAGCTGGACCGGGTCGGAGGCTCAGTCGCGGCGTTCACCAATCTTTATTTGCCAAGGTTACACCGTGCTCACTATGCCGCCCCCAACCTTCACCCAGAAAACTGGGTAGCTAGCCCTGGTGGTTATGTCATGGATTCCATTCCCGGCTTGTATGATTCTGTGCTGGTTTTAGATTTCAAAAGCCTCTATCCATCGATTATTCGCTCTTTTCTCATTGACCCTATGGGACTGATTGAGGGGCTAAAGCAGGAAATAGGCAAAAATAGAGACCAAGCCGTCGCAGGATTTCGAGGTGGTCAATTCCACCGTACACAGCATTTTCTTCCGAATTTGATCCAAGATTTATGGAAAGCGCGCGACGTTGCAAAAATCAACAATGAAAAGGCATTCTCGCAAGCCATTAAGATCATAATGAACTCGTTTTACGGCGTTCTGGGTTCCTCAGGCTGCCGCTTTTTTGATACTCGACTCGCCTCCTCTATCACCATGCGTGGTCACGAGATCATGAAAACCACTAAGAAGCTGATTGAAGCCCAAGGCTACCAGGTGATTTATGGCGATACCGATTCGACGTTTGTCTCTCTAAATGGAGCGTTCACACCTGAAGAAGCCGATAAGGTAGGTAACGACTTGGTCACGTCTATCAATCAATGGTGGACCGAGCACCTAGAGCAGGAATACCAGCTAACCTCAATTCTTGAGTTAGAGTACGAAACCCATTATCAGCGCTTTTTAATGCCAACAATACGTGGCTCAGAGACTGGCTCGAAGAAGCGATATGCCGGCCTTATTGGACAAGGTAGCAACGAAAGGCTTATTTTCAAAGGGCTTGAAAGTGCCAGAACCGACTGGACAGCCTTATCGCAAGAGTTCCAGCAGACTCTCTACATGATGGTGTTTAAACATCAAGATCCGACGGATTACGTTCGTGAGTTTGTCGAATCAACACTAAGAGGCGAGCACGATGAGCAGTTGATTTATCAAAAACGGCTTCGTAGAAAGTTGCATGAATATCAAAAGAACATTCCGCCTCAGGTTCGAGCAGCAAGGATGGCGGATGAGATTAATCAGCAGTTAGGGCGTCCTTTACAGTATCAGAACCGAGGTCGTATTGAATATGTGATTACGGTTAATGGACCTGAACCAAAAGAGTATCAGCGCTCCCCTATCGACTATCAACACTATATTGATAAGCAGCTGAGACCTGTGGCAGAAGCCATCCTGCCATTTATCGGAATGAACTTCGATGATTTAAGTGCGCCTCAAATGGGGTTGTTCTAGCGAAATACCGTGGAGCCGAAGAATAACGAAAGCGACTAATAGCTGGAAGCTTAGGCCTTACTTAACCTATCTTAAACTCCGTTTTTTGATATTCCTTCACTAGCCATGGTGCAAAGTCATCAAGCAGACCAACAACAGAGCGTTTCGGGATCACTCGCTGCCCTAACAATATTCCAAGACGCTCTATCGTCTGTTGTCGCTCAGGATAATAATCGAGAAACGCTCGGCCACTTTCTAGAGGATCGTCCAGCCAACGTTTGGTTTTATGCAATACCAGACCATATGCAGCGCGAAGTAATTTTTTTGCTAACTGTCGCTGCGCGCTCAATTGTGATTGGGCGTCTTCCGCTAGAGCAACTTCTCTTCTCAGAATGGCAGCGCTCTGTTCAATATCCATATTCCACTGTTTGGCAATTTCCCAACTAGGTACATAGTGACCAAAGCACTCGGCCAAGTCCTCACCATAAACGTTGGTGCAACATTGCTTGAGCAAAAAGCCCCAGGTGAACAACGCCGACAATGACGCCACCTCGCTGACCAGCGCAGTGCGTACAGCTAGCCCTTTCACAAACGGAAAATCTTTCTGAAATCGCCAATTGATGGAGTTAAATAATGACTTTTGACCCGCTGCTAACGGTCTTTGCGTGACCAGCACCACATCAAGGTTCGAGACATTGGGGATGGCATTACCATTTGCCACCGACCCGTAGATATAGACACTGTGCAGATTGTCCTTCAAGCCTGATTTTAGGCAAGCGATAAGATCTTCAACAACAGGAACATAAGTGGGCTGAGGGATAAGCTGATTGATTGGCGACTGGATTGGCACGTGGTTACTTTGCAGCATTGAACATGTCCCTATTCTACGATTGGCTAATTTGGGATTCAACGTTGATTTGTGGCAGGTGAGACACAATTCCCTTCTTGAGCAAACCTAGATTTCGAACGTATAATTGACTGTCTATACAAAAAACGAAGGAAATATTCCATGCCTAAGGCAAGTGAGCTTAAAAAAGGTTTTGCGATTGAGTCAAATGGCAAAACGTTGCTAATCAAAGATATCGAAGTCACCACTCCAGGTGGCCGTGGCGGCGCTAAGATCTACAAGCTACGTTGTACTGATTTGGCAACAGGCTCTAGAGTTGATGAGCGTTTCAAATCAGATGACACTCTTGAAACGGTAGAAATGAACAAGCGCAACGTAACTTTCTCTTACGTTGACGGCGATGAGTACATCTTCATGGATAACGAAGACTACAGCCAGTTCACATTCAAGCACGATGAAATCGAAGATGACCTACTGTTCATCAACGAAGACACGCAAGGTGTTCAAGTTATCCTTGTGAACGGCAGCGCGGTTGGCCTTGAGCTACCATCGTCTGTAGAGCTAGTGATCGAAGAGACAGACCCTTCAATCAAAGGGGCTTCTGCTTCTGCTCGTACTAAGCCAGCTCGTCTATCAACAGGCCTGACTGTGCAAGTACCTGAGTACATTGCACAGGGTGACCGCGTAGTGATCAACACTGCAGAACGCAAATACATGAACCGAGCGTAAGTTATGTCAGAACTCATTTCATACGATGACGTGATCGAAGCGGCGTACGATATCTTCCTAGAAATGGCGCCTGATAACCTTGAGGCTGCTGACGTAATCTTATTCACCGCACAGTTCGATGATCGCGGCGCTGCTGAGATTGTCGAGACGGGCGCTGATTGGGTGGAACATGTTGGCTTTGAGGTTGATGAAAGCTATGCGGAAGTTCGCATTGGCCTAGTAAACGAAGAAGACGATGTGTTGGATGATGTGTTCGCGCGCTTACTTGTGAGCCGTGATCCTGACAATAAGTTCTGCCACATTCTTTGGAAGCGCGATTAGCGTCAAACCAAATCGAACAAAGCCCAGCATCGCTGGGCTTTTTGTTGTCATCACCAAACGTACGTTACAGACATGCCTGCTCCGCGTGAACCCGCATACGGAGTTAAATGAACGTTTTCATCAAGCTTATCGGTAAACAGCCAACCGGTGAACACACCAATTGCGGCGCCTGCTGCTACATCACGCCAATAGTGCTTATCCGCTTGAACGCGCCCGACACCGACAAGTGCCGCTACCCCGTATGCGGGAAGGCCTACTTGCCAACCTTGACGAATATGAAGCGTCGTCGCTGCAGCAAAAGCATTGGCGGTATGATTGGAGGGAAAGCTATTGTTGTCGCTACCATCTGGTCGCGGCGCGTCAATCGTGTATTTGCCAACAAGTCCAACGGCAGAAGCTGAGCCAATACTCAAGCCCGCTTGCCAAACCCCGTCCCAATCGTCTTGATAAGCGGGCAATCCAGCAGCGAGACCCACCAAGCCGTATGCACCTATGTCGCTGAAGGTATTCCAAGCATCTTTATTGGTTGCGTGGCTGACCGGAATATAGGTGATAAGAGTGAGAAGCAGAAAAAGACGTGACATAACAAACGGTAAGCAGGGAATTATGAGCAGAGAGTCTACATCATCTTTGTTTTTCTGCATACCGTATGAAATGTCTTATTACGGTTTGAAGCGCGTTTTTGTTAGCGAGCTTTCGCAGACTGTTTCTTTAGTTCAAAATCGAACTCTTCTGGAAACAGCACCACACCTTCTTCATTTTGGTTAGGGAATACCACGACAGCAAGCTCGTCGTCTTCTAGACCGTAAGTCCAACGGCTGTGCCATTTATTGAGTGAAATCGCTTCAGCTTTACAATTATCCCACTCGCCCGTCGCCCACTGCTCAGCCAGCTCTTGATGCGGCCATACAGGAACGCAATCTTCATCTTCCGTATTGAGCATGACACAACCGTGCTCGTCCGTCAGAATCCAGATTTGACGTTCTTGTACCATGGTTTTCACACTGTACTTCAGTCTTTTCTCTTCATCGTAGCGAGAGATCTCATCAATTTGATGTTGTTCTAATGCCATTGCAGCGCGCCTTTTAGTTTATTTGTCACTCTAGAAACTAGCGTTAAGTCTAGAATATCGGAATTAAAAAAACCCCAGCACCAATGACCTTTTGTCATGGTAACCAGGGCTTTGTAAGACTTAGTGAAAAGTTACACTAGCTCGTTTTGTAGCCAAGGCCAGCCTTGCTTCTTACGGCTCAGTGTATTTTCCATCATTAGCATGCCGTCTTTTTCATGCTTAACAAGCTTCTCAGCCCACTCACCTTTGTAGATTAGACGAGTTTGAGCGGTTGTGATGTCTGTTAGCATCACAGCTGCGAAAGCAAGACCTTCTTCTTCGCAGCGGCGAGTTAGGTCAGCTTCAAGTGCTTCGATCATACCGTCGACCTGCTCAAGTGTTGCCAGTTCAACCTGACCAACAACCACATCACGGCCGTTGAATGGGTATGCTTTCAGATCTTTCTCTACAAGCTCAGCTGCAGACAGACCTTCGATGTTTGTTTTAGCGATCAATAGATCTTTAATGAACGCGTCTAGGTCTTCAACACCCGCAATTTGTGCAAGTTCAAGAACAGCATCTTTATCTTTTTGAGTACATGTTGGAGATGCGAAACCTACTGTGTCAGACAGGATTGCAGACATCATTAGCACTGCTAGTGGGCGAGTGATTTCTGCTTGCTCCATCTTGAACAGGTTAAATAGGATTGTACAAGTACAACCTACAGGCCAAATCCAAGCTTCAAGAGGGTTAACTGTCATCACGTCGCCAAGACGGTGATGGTCAACAATACCTAGGATTTCTGCTTCGTTGATATCGTCCGGCGCTTGCGCTAGATCGGTGTAGTCTACTAGCCACACTTTTTCACCAGCAACGCTTGTGCGTAGTTCTGGTTGGTCAACGCCTGCTGTTGCAAGAATGTGTTGCGTCTCACGGTTAATCTCGCCTTGACGAACTGGCTTCGCTTCAAGACCACGAGCCTTTAGAAGTTCTGCAGCAACAAGTGCACCACAAATGCTATCACTATCTGGGTTTTTATGACCGACAACTAAAATCATTTTGCTTCCTAACTAATTCTGATCATTCAGGCGAGATCGCCTGTATTACTCTCACAGGGGCGATACTTTACCTGATTTTCGCGATTTGTCATCGGTTGATGTGAGATTGAGCCGATTCTTTCATCACCCAGACTCGTAAATGTTATTGAGAATTATTTTCATAAGGATATAATTGATAACTGCTCTCATTTACACCTGGTGTCACTTATGTATCTGGCAAAAACACTTGGCTTTAAAGATGGTTTGTCCATCGACCAATTTGCACCTAAGTACAAACGGCTATTGTTGCCGATAGCACTCACAGTGCTGTTGCTCAATAGTACGACTCGTGACGTCACTATGAATGCCTTAGCGGATGCATTCTGGGCCGTATCCTGTTACGTTGCCTTCACCCTTGTTGTCTACCATCAAGTCGCACGGATGATCTCGAGCAAAAATCGAGTTGTCGAGTTGTATCATCAGTCTCCCACCTACCAGGTTTTGTTTTCATCAGCATTAGGGGCTTTGCCTGGTTGTGGTGGTGCCATCATTGTCACTACCCAGTTTGTAGCAGGACGTGTTGGCTTTGGCTCCGTCGTTGCCGTGTTAACGGCAACTATGGGTGACGCAGCGTTCTTATTACTCGCCAGTCAACCTAGTATTGGGTTTGGAATGATGGCATTAGGTGTTGTTGTCGGTTCTATCACTGGGCTGATAATCAATCGCCTTCATTCTGAAGACTTCTTGCGTCCGAGCCCTGAAGGTAAAATCAGTTCAATGTTAAGCTCGGTCACCCCCTCGGCAAACTGCAGATGTGACACTTCTCGTAGTGGTAGTACTCCTTTACAGAGGAAGGTCATTAACCTCCAAGGGCTATTCTGGTCATGGTTAATCGTGCCAGCCATGTTCATCGCCTTTGCCATATCTTTTCAAATCGATATCAATACGGTAATTGGAGTTCCAGAAGGCACCATTGAGTGGACAGGCGCGATACTAGCGGTAGTGATGATGTTTCTTTGGGCGTTTACAAAAGAGATTAAGGATTACCAAAGTACGGTCGCAGAGGATAATAAAGCCTCAACATCGCACCCAATGCAAAAAGCTGCACAAGACACCCACTTTGTGAGTGCATGGGTTATTGTCGCTTTTCTAACGTTTGAGTTGTCGGTTCATTTTGCCCACTTAGATTTGGGCAATGCTTTATCTGGATATGGCGTTTATATGCCATTTGTTGGGATGCTAGTTGGTCTGCTACCAGGTTGTGGACCTCAGATTTTGGTAACCAGTCTTTACCTGACCGGTGCAATGCCCTTGTCTGCGCAAATCTCCAATGCCCTCTCTAACGATGGCGATGCCTTATTCCCGGCGATTGCTCTGGCGCCTAAGGCAGCGCTGGTCGCGACGTTCTATTCTGCTTTACCAGCGCTGATTGCAGGCTACGGATACTATTGGCTGTTCGAAATCTAACTCAGTTTCTAGTCGTCAGACAGATGAACGATCGACACAATAGCTCGGCTGCTTAATCCTCGATTTACGGGGACTATTTGAATCTGCATCGGATCATCATTGAGCTTTTCTCCTGTCCAGAAATCGTACCAATCACTTGGACTTTCTGTCGTTAGCGTGTACTCATTGACATCATCATCGTAGTGGAACAAGCAATGCAGTCTTCTCTCTTCTGACAACTTAAGTGTTGAATGATTAAGTGATAATGACGTAAACACAGAGGCGTTATTGGTCTGCTTTTGTCTCGCGACTAAGCGCATTAATGTCTCTTGTGCAAAAGGTGTCAGCTCCGGTAGTGGATCTCCCGATAGCAACAGTCCACCTGAGGCCAGCAGCACATCACGGTGGAACTCATACGCTTGGCGGTCGGTACCTTGGTTCGGTAAAGAGGTAAAGGTGGCACAGTCAGGGTCAATCAACCAAAGACGCTGATGCTGCCAGCTGCGATAAAACGTTTCTTTTGCTATCTGCTCGAAACGATGAATATTACGCTCTACATCATCAGAGACACGCATGGCATCGACAAGCCCCAAGGATGGCCACATAGGCGCGTTACAGCCAAGCACTAAGGCATCGCCTGCACCTTCGTTGATCGCTGCCATACCCAAGCGATACGCTTCGACTCCTGTCGCACCGCGCTGATATCGAGACCCCTTTAGCGTCCCCCAATAGTTGGCATCGAGTTTAAATAACTCTACCCCCCACTCTTCGCGCATTATTTTTACTACCTTGGTGAGATGCGCCTGAACCTCTGGATGTGTCGCATCCAAAATATACCAAGGGGTACAGCGCCAGCCTCCATAGGTAACATCCTCAGCTTTAAGTAACTCACCAGATGGATGTCTTAAAAACCAATCGGGATGATCTCTAAAGATGTCCGACTCCGCCTGAGCAATAAAGGGAGCCATCCAAATCGCAGGTTTTTTGCCCTGCTCTCTAATGCTGGTTATCACTGATTGAACACCACCTTCAAATTTGTCTGAAGGCGATAGCCAATCACCCATAAAGGCTTGGTATCCGTCATCAAGCAGCACCCACTCAAGGTCAGTCATCTGTTCACTCATAACAAGGGTGTTGTCGATGACGTTCAGCTTGGTTACTTCGGCATAATAGGCATACCAAGAGCACCAGCCAATTGGACTGTTTTGACTCGCCCCTTGCTTGGCCGGGTGGTGATTCGCTATACAATCTGCATATTGCGCATAGATAGTCTCTAAGCTGTTACCATGAATCACAACTAGAGACTCTAGCGCATTACTCTCCCAGTGTTGTGGATCACTGTCCTCACCATCGAGGCAGGCAACCACATCTAGGCTGTGACCATTTTGCTCAACCTCAAAAAAACCTGCAAAGCGATGACAAGAGGTAAAGCCATAGAGCTGAAAGCCAGTCGACTGCTCAATCACTAGGTAGTTGTAAAATCGCTGCGGTGCATCCGCCGGGTAGATTCGATAGCTTTCATTGTTATCTGGGCAGCGTCCAACATCGACCAGTGCGCCGACTTTACCCGTGGTTTGACACAGCATTTGAAAACCATCCCCCAACAGCTGTGCACTGGCCTCAATCTGATTTTCAAATCGCACGAGAGGCGTTCGAGTAGGTAAAGATTGGATAAGAACGCTTTGATAATGGAACGTCAGTTCCTTGCCATCAAGGCGCACCTCTATGTGTGGATTTATTGCTAGAGCATCAAGCTCTGGAGAGACAGGAATATACTCGGTCATTATTACTCAATCTTTTTGTCCTATACATATTGAGTATATTGTTAGGTAAAAAAAAACCCATCGTTACCGATGGGTTTTGTGTTCTAGTTGGCACTTCGAGACGTTATACAACCTCGATTGGGCCACCAAACGCGGTAACTGGCGGCACCTTACCAGTGAACTTCTCGAAGTCCACCAAACAAGTGTTCGCAGATGTTGCCTGTGCTAGCTCAGAAGATGGGATATCTTGCGTAAGCGTGTTTGGATCGCCGTAAGTATCTAGTGCGCCAATCTTCTCGTTTAGCGGGCCATACCAAGCACCTTCCTCGATACGAACCACACCCGCAGCATAGCTATCGGTCACAACCGCACCAGCCAGTAGCTGACCACGATCGTTGAACACGCGAACTAGATCACCATCTTTAATGCCCTTAGATTTCGCATCTTCAGGGTTAATGTAGATAGGCTCACGACCCTGAACCGCGTATGTTGCACGGAATTCTTCCGACTCACACATTTGTGAGTGTAGGCGCTTGTCCGGGTGGCAAGATTGTAGCCAGTATGGATGTTTGTCAGAACCTGGACCACCGTGTGAACGCTCAGACTTTTCAAACCACATTGGGTGTTCTTGGCAATGCTCGTAGTTCATGTTACCGATAGTACGGCTAGTGATCTCAATAAAACCAGAAGGTGTACCTAGTGCGTTGATCTCTGGATCTTCACGGAAGTCAGCATGACGTACCCAAGGTTTACCTGTACCGAAGTCTAGGAAGCCTTTTTCCCAGAACTCTTCAAATTCCGGAAGATCGAACTTACCTTTGTTCGCTTCTTTACAGTTGTTGTAAAGCGTTTTAACCCACTCCATCTCGTTCATGCCACGAGTGTAGTCGTCAGAACGGCCCCAGCGAGCGGTTAGCTCTGTCATGATGTCGAAGTCTGTCTTCGACTGGAACAATGGGTCAACTAGCTTGTGCATCGCAATCAGACCGCGGCCTGAGTATGCGCCATAGCCATCAATATCGTTGCGCTCAAACTGAGTACATGCTGGCAGCACGATATCCGCAAAGCGACAGGTTGCCGTCCAAGCGAAGTCGATAGACACAACCGTGTGAAGGTTACGGAACGCTTTCTTCATACGGTTACGGTCTTGGTGGTGATGCCAAGGGTTGTTACCACTGAACACCATCATCTTCACGTCAGGAAGCGTTACCACAGAACCGTTTGAGTTGATCTTCTTACCCGGCTCAAGCAGCGCATCCACCCAACGAGCTACTGGGATTACACGGCTGTAACCGTTGAAATCTTGGTTCGTGTGCTTAGGCGTCTGTCCTTGATCGATGTTCAACGGGAATGAGCCAGGAGCTGCGAATCCAGTTGACGGTACACCGATACCTGAGTAGTGATGACCATATGACACGCCGCCACCAGGTAGACCAATTTGACCGATCATTGCAGCAAGTACCGCACCCATCCAATATGGCTGTTCGCCATGCTCTTGGCGTTGGATACACCAGCCAAACAAGATCTGTGTACGACCTTTAACCAGCATGCGAGCGAATTCGCGGATCTTGTCAGCAGACACACCACAAATTTCAGCCGCCCATTCTGGCGTTTTCTCAACTTTGTCTTTAGTTTCACCTTGAACGTACTTGATGAAATCATCGAAACCTAGGCAATAAGTATCGATAAATTCCTTGTCGTGAAGATCTTCGTTATACAGTACGTGTGCCATACCTAGCATGAATGCTACGTCTGACTGTGGGTTCACATAAAGATGTTCGTTGCCTAGGTAGCGCTGTGTTTTGTTCTTCACAGGGTCTACAGAGATAACGTTGATTTCTTTTTTAGCGACCTTCTCTTTTAGCTGCTCTAGATACGCGAATGACTCGTGCGTTTCACATGTCCAGCCTACCTGAAGGTTCTTCACTGGGTCGTTTGCCCAAAGAATGATGTTGTCACTGTTCTCTAGGATCAGTTCCCAAGACGTACCTTGTGCATATACTTCGGTTGAACCCAAAACATACGGAAGGATTGTTTGACCAGCACCTGTTGAGTAGTCACCCACTTTCTTCACAGAGTAGCCGTGTAAGCCCATAGCGCGTTGCATATGGTTGTTACAGCTATGCATCTGACCGGTTTGACGCCAACCTGTTTGACCTGTGTGAAGTGCCCATGGACCGTAGTCTTTCTGAACACGCTCTAGCTCACGGTAGAACAAATCTAATGCTTCGTCCCAAGTGACACGCACGAAACGGTTGTTACCACGAGTCTCAGCCGCGTACTTGTGCTTTTTCAGCCAGTCTAGGCGAACCATTGGATAACGAACGCGTGAAGGGCTGTAGATAATACCTTTAATACCATCCAGCATATCTGTTGGGTATTTATCGACTTCTAGCGGCTTAATCTCTTGAACCTTACCACCCCAAACTCGGGCGCGGAACGCGCCCCAGTGTGAGCCAGATACTTTCCACGTGCCGTCTGTCTCAGCGGCGCTTGCAGATGCTGACGCCAACAGGCTAGGACCGATTAGTGTAGCTGCACTCGACCCTGCAACGCCTTTAAGGAAGCTTCTTCTTGTAATTGCCATTTTATAACTCCAATTGACGTCTTATTAGTGGTGACCTTCAGCGTAATCTGAAGAGTGCTTCTGTAGATACTTAAGAACTAGGGCTTCTGTATCTGTATCGAAGTTAACGAATGCGATCATACCGTCTAGCATGCCTACCCAGCCGTTTGCACTAAAGTGCGCCACATCAGGCTGTGTGTGACAAGTAGAACAGTTCGTTACATACGCTTCACCAGCTGCGCTCCAAATTGGAGTGAAGTCAGTAACCATAGATTCTTGTTTCATCCATAGGTCAACCGCCACTTCTTCCCAAGGCAAACCTGTTAGCTCGTCTTCTTTCTTCTCACCAACGGTTACGTCAGCGCTTTGAGAAACTTCACGAGTAAGGATTGCAGTCGAAATGTTTTGACCAAACTCTTCTTGGATAACGCGACCAAAGCCTTTCGCTTTGCGCCAACCGTCAATCTCAATTTTGATCATGTCGCCTTTCACATCCAAGATTTCTACTTTACTCGCAGGGCTCAATAGACCCGCTTCCGTAGTGCCTGTTTCATCTGTGTATAGAGGCAAGTGACGGATAGAAACAACCGAGTTACCTTTTGAGTAAGACGTGCTGTTTGCTACTTGCTCTAGATCGCCAACGATACCACTCGCTGCAGCCATGTCTTTTGGCAGGTTGTGTGCGATACCTTTATGGCAGTCAACACAGCTTTGGTCACGCTCAGCCGCTGATTTCATTTGAATACGTGCGGTTGGTGACATTAACTCGAAGTCCATCGAGTCATAGTTATGACAGTTTTTACACTCTAGAGATTGGTTCGCAGAGAAACGATCCCATTCGTGACGCGCTAGCTCTAGGCGACGCGCTTCAAATTTCTCAGGTGTATCTAGATCGCCGAAAACTTGCGCGAACACTTCTTTCGAAGCTTGCATTTTACGGGCAATTTTATCGGTCCAGTTGTGGGGTACGTGACAGTCTGGGCACGTTGCACGCACGCCAGAGTGGTTTTTCCAGTGAACCGTCTCTTGCAGTTCTACGTACACGTTGTCACGCATCGTGTGACAGCTAATACAAAACTCTTCGGTGTTGGTTGCTTCTAGCGCAGTGTTAAAACCACCCCAGAACACGATACCCGCAATGAAGCCACCAGCGGTCAACACACCTAGGCTGATATGAACAGCCGGGCGAGTGATAGTGCGCCAAAGTTTAATAAAAAAGGATTTCATGACTAACTCTCTTGAAACTTGCTGATTGAATGTCGATTACGGGATTAGCCGTGTACACCAGGAGGACCAAACACGAACATTTGGAGCATCCAAACAATAAATCCGTAGCCACCCACGATAGCCACACTCAACAGAGGGAAGAATACGGCACAGATGAAGAAAAACGATTTCCACTCCATCCCGTGCTTTTCCGCACTTTCTACTTTGTTAACATCACTCATACATTTGCCTATTTTGTATGTTGTCCAGTACGCGAACATTCCGCTAGGAACGCTCAATTATTTAAAACATCTATGGGAAAATGCTAAACCATACCAATAGTAAGGTTCAATCAATTCCGCCCTCCCACCCCTTGTTATTCAACAGTTTTTTGAGTTCATCCAGACTTGTATTCAATTAAAAATCGATGTGTAAAGTTATGAACAGATATGAAAAATTAATACTGTTGCCAATGTGTAACTATAGTCACTTTATCGCAACATTACTTGCTTGTGGCACATGAAATTCACATGCAATTGCAAACCATAGACTTAAGGTTGAAACCAGAAATGTTATATATTTGTTGCATTTAGCACGTATGAACTGCGTGATTGAAAAGGAAAATTTAAGTACACTTTCTCTACCCATTTAGTAGAGGTCAGGGCTTTTCATGCAAGACGTCGTCGACATCACTTGGTGGCAAATATTGCTGTTTGCCACAACGTTAGTTATCCCATTTTCCATTAATCACTACTACAAACTGGGGATTGGCAAAGACGCGAGTGTGGGCTTGATTAGAATGACCGTTCAACTGGCTTTAGTCGGGCTCTATCTAGAATATCTTTTCTATTTGAATAGCTTAGTCGTAAACCTGCTCTGGCTCGCAGTCATGATATTAGTCGGGGCCAATGCTATCGCCACGAAGTCGAAGCTACCGAGAAAGCCCATTGTTGGCTTTGTTGTCGTCGGATTAGTAATCGGGTTGCTCCCTGTTCTAGCACTACTTTGTTTGGTTACAGTGCAACCAGACCCATTTTACAGTGCACAGTATGCGATTCCGCTTTCTGGGATGTTATTGGGAAATAGCTTGGGCGGTAATATCGTCGCCTTGCAAAACTTCTACAGCACGCTTGAGAGTCGCTGGAGTGAGTATCAGGCCGCCATTTCGCTAGGTGCTCCCATACCTATGGCAACCTTACCTTTCATTCGTTTGTCGCTTCAAAAATCTCTAGCACCAATCCTCGCCACCATGGCAACAACCGGGTTAGTTTCACTGCCAGGAATGATGACTGGTCAAATATTAGGCGGAGCAAGTCCCGTTGTTGCGATCAAATATCAGCTCGTGATCATGATGGCTATCTGGGTAATGATGAGCATCTCAATTACAGTGTGCCTAAACCTCGTCGTACACCGTGGCTTTGAACCGAGCGGAAAGCCCAAAATTCGCCCGCTTGATCAGTCATAACAGGGGCTTGATCATGGTTACACACTAACTTTAAACCAGGTTATCCACAGGATATGTGGATAACCAAGTAGTTGAGTTTAGTATTATTTGTCTGTATTTCGGGAATGTGATCCTCAAGATCAAGGTTATCTGAGTGCATCGTCATAAGATTGTCACGCTAAGCGGTTAAATTACCAGCAACTGAGATGCGCAGTAACGGTATGTTCACCGATACTCGCAAACGACTATCACGTCACATCAAGGAAGCAGGTATGTTAGAAATGACGCAAGAGCAGGAAGATGTTGGTCGTAATTGGCTAATCAGTACCCCCGACGCACTGACAGAATCTGGTGAGCGAGTTGGCGATATTATCCCGACCGAGATTTGGTGCGAAGGGTCAACACCACTGACAACGGATTGGCGATAGTAAAAAAAGGGCGACAACGCCCTTTTTTGCATGGTTTCCAAAGGTTAATCGCGCAAGTAGATAAGCCAGTAAAGCATTCCGACAAATATACCGCCACCAATGATGTTTCCTAGTGTCACAGGGATCAGGTTATTCACCACGAATCCTATCAAGTTGAGGTCGGCAAACTCTGCTGGCGTCGAGCCAATAGACTGCCAAAACTCTGGCGAAGCAAGATTCTTAATGCCAATTGCCATTGGTACTTGGAACATGTTCGCAATACAGTGCTCAAAGCCAGCAGAAACGAACATGGCAACGGGCAAAACCATAACAATAATTTTATCCGTCAGCGTGCGACCACTGAACGTCATCCACACCGCCACACAAACCAATACGTTACACATGATGCCTAACGCAACTGCCTGCCAGAAATCATGGTGCAGTTTATGTTGTGCGATATGCATGGTATTTAGACCCACTTGCCCACCATCAAACATATACTGCTTTGCAGTAAGCATGATACCTACCAAGAACAGCGCACCAAGCATATTGCCCAGATAAACCACCAGCCAGTTTTTAAACAGCGAACCCCAGGTAATTTTGCCGCTAGCTCGCGCAACTAGAGTAAGGACCGAACTGGTGAAAAGCTCGCCACCTGTAATTATAACGAGTACCAGACCTAAGCTAAAAGCAAGTCCACCCAGGAACCGAGTAATGCCCCAAGGTAAATCGCCTGCGCCTGTGGTAATTGTGGTATAGAAAATAAACGCGATACCAATGTGCAAACCGGCGGTGATAGCCAGTAAAAAAGACTTCATTGGATCTTTTGTCGCTTTGCCTACGCCCGCTTCTGCCGCGCGCTCCGCCATTTGAGGTGGCAACAACGCGTCAAATTGATTGATTTCCATCTTGCTCTTACATATCTGGTTACAATTAGAATTGGGCGCGGATAATCACTCCGATCAATCAATAAATCAAGCGTTATTTTCAGGCTAAATGTTATTTCCCATAATTGAGCTGTTTCACTCACCGAGGAGTGAGTGAAATGCGCTTCACGCCCTCGTTCTTCACTTGCGTAAAGCAAAAAAAAGCGCCGCTATCGCGACGCTTTCTAGGAGGCTATTTATACGGGGTGGCCGCCTATTCAGCTTTTTCTTGCAAAGCTGAAACGAGCTTTTTCAGCGCTTCAATTTCTGCTCGGTTCTCAGCCGCCGTATTTTGAGCAGCTTTAGCTTTCTCAGAAGGCACTGAGCCATCTGATTGCTGTTGCTGCAACAAGGCAATTTGCTGCTTCAACAAGGCATTTTCTTTTTTTAGTGCCTCGGTGTTATCGGCTGCCCTCAATCGCTCAACATCGTGCGCGATTCGATTTGATTGCGCAGAGAGAGACTGATCGCGATAGTCATTGCCTTTTGCAGCAGATGATATCCGATACATTCGAGATTCGGCTTCCAGTACAAATGGCTCGTATTGAGACTTCTCAACATTAATCAACTTGGTCACCTCTTGCACCACAGACTCTAGACGACGGAACTGAAACTGGATACGGTCCACTTGTTCATCGATTTCAGTAAATGCGCGGGGAGACTGAGTAACAAACTCGGCGAGCTCATTAATACCCTGCTCAACGTACCCATAACTGACAGGAGCAAGAATGTTATACCTAGCACTCGCTAACGTTGCGAGTTGTTCTTGCAACGGTTTCACGTATTTCGCATCAATAACTCGAATCTCGAGCGCTTTTGCGTTCACTAAGAATCGGTCTTGAGCGCTCGAGGCATGTTCGACCTCTGATACGACCAAATGCTCAAACAGGCGCTGATAATCACGATTCATGGTATTCATTGCATGTTTGAAATAGCGGCTTGCCTCAATACTGTTCAAGTAAGCCATTTCTGTCATCGCAGGCGCCAACAACTCGTCCGCTTGCTTCTTCAAGCCTTGGATCGCTTTGTAGTTGTATTCGACTGAATTGATACGATCGCGGAATCCTACCGCATAGGTCTCGCTCGAAAATACTGAATGCTTTGCATCGATCTGATTGGGATCTTTTCTTATTTCAACGAAAAGGGCATGTGCACTTTTCCACGACGACATCATCTCGCGATAGTTTTCCGGTGCGTACACTCTTAGCGACTCGGCACCCTCAAGTGCTTTCGCCCAATAATCAAACGTCGCAGATAATTGTTCATATTCCTTACCACGAGTCTGTTGTAATTCCTCTGGGCTCAGATTTGCCCTAGCGTCGTTTACACTAGGAGTACTTGCACACGAGGCAACACCTAGTGCACACAGCAATACAACCATTGATTTGCGTGTAGACATCTACTCTCCTAAACAGGGACGACTATCCCTTACACTTGCTCGTCAACCAACGACCAGCAAAACATATCACTATATTCAAATTGCGTCGTAAAGAACATGTCAACAAGGTCTAACTGGTTATAATTCATTCACTTAGTAGTAAAATATTACGATTCATTACCAGAAGGCGGCGCAAGCTAACACTTTATTCAATCTGCGATTGTCATTAGTGCAAAACAGCACTATGTTGATTGAAGAATCTCAACTAAGAGGCAAATCTATGAAATTCACGCCAGACCATCTCGCCGAGATGAACCTATTACTGCAATTCGATATCAGCAGTGCGGCAACGGGAATTAAAGTTCACCATGACGCGAGTGAAGACATGCAAAAAGCAGTCCAAAGACTCTATGACAAAGGACTATGCACATTGCCTGATGGTGGATACTTGACGGATGAAGGGATTGAAGTAGCAGAGTGCGCGGACAAAATTTTACGAGTGCTAAGCTCATAGATAGTTAACCATAAACATAGAAGAGTGGTAGCGGCGACCCGTTGCCACTTTTCATCGGATTCAAGGTACCTTGCCTCCTTCCCGACTCGTTGCGCCAACCGCTGACATACCCCCTCTTAGACACTGCCAATTACTAATTACAGAATTACAGAATTACAGAATTACAGAATTACAGAATTACAGAATTACAGAATTACAGAATTACGCAGTAAATAACCTGTAACATCCTGTTTTCAAATAGTATCTTCTAGTTTGTTACTTATGTATCTACTTTAGAAAAAGTAACATAGGTGTCAGTAAATCGTTCGAGGAAGATAAGATGGACAACAATCAATATAATCGTGAAACACTGACTGCTGGTTACTGGGTCTTACATAACTTTCACTACGGACATGTCGCAGAGGCGCGATGTAACCTTGACCTTGTCAAGAGTATTTCAATCCACAAAGCACCGAGTGCCGATCTTATTAACGTTTCAATCGACTTTGTCGCTGAACTTGTCAAAGAAGCGAACTGCATCGAGATGACCTTTGCCGATGGCAAGCAAATCAATCTATCTGATTATATCGATTATCAATGTAATCGCGGGCTGACCCAACTGGTGCGCTGTCTAATCCCAGTGGAGTATGCATCATCTTTGTTGAATGAAACTGGATTTACCATTCGCGTTGAAGGCAATGAAAGCCACATCGATACCAACAATGCGACGAACATTATCGACAACGCCATTCGTTACGCACATTAATGATCACATTGCCTGACAACTAGTTTGTCGGGCATTTCTTATCTCTTTGCCACCATGATACGCAGCGTCTGTAAGGGGTCCATTTGTCGTATGCCCAGTTGAAGGCAGCCGTAAAAAAGAAGAAAAACACCAAAAAGCCCGCTTCGATAATCAGTGCAGTCAACAAAGAAACCTGTAACAACCAAGCTATTGCTGGGATTGTAAAAATGATCAATCCCCCCTCAAAACCGAGTGCATGACCGACTCTTGTCATCATGCTGCGTTCACTGCGCTCTCCGGGTACCAACCGATCAAACAGTACGTTATACACGTAGTTCCAGATAACGGTAAAAACACTCATCCCAACACCAATGATCATCATTTGTAGGGATTTTGTCCCTGTCGCAATGGAGGCAACAGGAATAATGATAGAAAGTGCAGTTAATTCAAACAGTACTGCATGGAAAAGCCTTTCTTTTACACTCATATACTTAACACCTAATTCAGTATTTAGGACTAGCAATTAGTGCATTATCAATTAAGCTTAAGTTCATAGAAAGTTAGGTCACATCAGGATAACTGATATGTTAAGTGTTGAACAAATCGAAGCCTTTATCACCACAGTTGAGGCCGGCTCATTTTCTGGTGCAGCTCGTAAACTTGGCAAAGTACAATCCGCCGTTAGCCAAAATATTATGAACCTTGAGATCGATTGTGGAGTGGAGTTATTCGATCGTCGAGGTCGATATCCTGTGTTAACGGAAGAAGGAGAAAAGCTGTTACCTTATGCCAAGGCTGCCATGGTACAACATAATCGGCTAACCGAGCGCGTCGACAGTCTCACTCTAAAAGACATCCAACCTATAGTACTCACTATTGATGAAGGTATTCCTTTTGACCGCATCACACCCATCATCCGTACTTTATCTGAGGAGTTCACCAGGCTTGAGCTAGAGGTTCTCTTTGCCTCAAGTAACGACGCGATAGAGATGGTACAAACTGGGAGGGCGACATCGGCACTGGTCCACGAAGACTTATCTATACCCTTCTCGCTCGACTTTGAGAGCATCGGCTCTATGCAATTTGATATCTATGTTGCGACCGACCACCCTCTCGCTAAGACGGTAGCTCCTCACTTGGAGATACTCAGCCTCCACCGACAGCTTTGTATTAGCTCAAGGAACTCAAAATCAAGTAATGTACAACAAGCACTGAGCCCAGATATTTGGTATTCAGACAGCTATCAAATGCTCCTAGAGTGGTGCATTGCTGGGTTTGGTTGGACTTATATTCCGAGTTACCTGGCAAAAAGTGCCATTGAGCAAGGAAAAATTATCCCAGTCCCTGTAGAGTTTGAGAAGGTATCAGCAATCATTAACGTCAGCATTATTCAACACTCAAGTAAGAGTAAGGATCTTGGTCATCGCAGATTAAGAGAACTACTCAAGCAAAATTTCCAGGAGGGCTAGCATGAATCAGAATAAAGTACTAATTGTTGGCGCAGGCTGGTTAGGACTTCCACTCGCCAAGGCGCTCATCAACAAAGGCTATGACGTTACCGCTACACGCACGACAGCTGAAGGCGTCAATGAACTGGAACAAGCTGACTTAAACGCAATTGCGCTAAACCTTTCAGAGCTCAGCAGCGAAGACAAACAGCTTGCGGTCACCAATCAACTTATCAATCTTGATGTCGAAACCATCATCGGTTGTTTCCCGCCCGGATTTCGCACAGGTGGCGGAGCCTTGTACGCTTCTCAATGGGAGACACTCTGCAACATGGCCAAGAGTGCAGGCGTCAAAAAGCTAGTCATGGTCAGCTCGACCTCTGTGTACCCAGATCGCGCTGAGATAATGACCGAGGATATGGCTCGTCTTCCGACTGCGAAAGGCAGAGATGACTTTAGCGCTAAGGCTATTATCATGCTGACCGCAGAAGAATACGTCCGCAACTCGACACTCGATTATGCGATTGTTCGTTGCAGTGGCTTGTTTGGTCCTAACAGACACCCTTCAAGATTTGCATCCAAACTCAAGAGCGTGAGCGACCAAGCAACAGCAAACATGCTGCATCTAGACGATGCCATTGGATCAGTGGTGTTTGCGCTAGAACATATCGACGCAAGCGTCGTCAATGCCACAACTCCACGCTCATGTGACAAAGTCACTTTCTATCGAGCGGCGTTGAGAGCGGCAGGACTCGACACGTCTCTCAACTTGGTCAACTCGGTACCTGATAAAACGATTTCCAGCGACAAACTACAAAGTCTTGGCTACCACTTTAAGTACCAAAGTACCTTAGACGCCCTTTGATTGCAGTGTCCTGATACGTTTTTTCAGATAAGAAAAGGGAGCCTATCAACGGCTCCCTTTTCAATTACTGTAGACAGTTACTTACCAAGCGCTTCTTTATAGTGCTGACGGCAAACAGAGACATATTTATCGTTGCCACCAATCGCAACCTGATCACCTTCGGCAATGGCTTTACCGTGCTCGTCAGTTCGAATCACCATGTTGGCCTTACGACCGCAGTGACAAATGGTTTTAAGCTCAATTAATTTATCCGCCCAAGCAAGAAGGTGTTTGCTACCTTCAAATAACTCGCCCAAAAAGTCAGTTCTCAAGCCGTAGCAAAGCACTGGGATGTTGAGTTTGTCGACCACTTCGGTAAGCTGATACACCTGTTCTTTACTTAGGAACTGGCATTCGTCAACCAAGATACAATGTCGTGGGGTCTCTGCATTAATAGCGGCGATTTCATCAAACAGGTTTGAATCCGATTTAAACAGTTGCGCTTCGGATTGCAAACCAATACGAGAGCTCACTTTACCGACGCCGTAGCGATCATCTAGTGCTGCTGTATAAATAAGTGGCGTCATGCCGCGCTCTTGATAGTTAAACGAAGATTGAAGAAGTGTTGTCGATTTACCCGCATTCATCGCCGAGTAATAGAAGTACATCTGAGCCAAAGTGTTACACCAAATCTGAAACTAAAAAGAAGCCCTTGCAAGCAAGGGCTAGATAACAATTATTTACGACGCCAAGTCGTGCCTTCTGGGCCATCTTCAAGGATGATACCCAACTCGTTCAGTTTGTCGCGAGCCAGATCGGCATTCGCCCAATCTTTAGAAGCACGAGAGTCATTACGTAGTTTGATCAACGCTTCGATCTCAGCCACTTCATCGTCATTACCCGCATCGCCTTTCAGGAAAGACTCAGGGTCTTGGTGGAGGATACCGATCACATCAGCCAGCTCACGCATTAGCGCACCAAGTTGACTTGCTTCTGCCAGATCAACCGTCTTCAGGCGGTTAATTTCACGAGCCATGTCGAACAGCACTGAGTACGCTTCTGGGGTATTGAAGTCATCGTTCATCGCGGTCGTAAAGCGAGTCACATATTCTTCACCGCCTGTAGGCTCAGCCTTTGTATCAAGGCCGCGTAGCGACGTGTACAGACGCTCTAGTGCTGAGCGCGCTTGGTTTAGGTTGTCTTCACTGTAGTTAAGCTGGCTGCGGTAATGGCCAGACATTAGGAAGTAACGAACCGTCTCTGCATCGTAGTGACCTAGCACGTCGCGAATTGTGAAGAAGTTGCCTAGCGACTTAGACATTTTTTCTTTGTCGACCATCACCATGCCACTGTGCATCCAAGTGTTCACGTACTGAGTATCGTGTGCACAGCATGACTGAGCAATTTCGTTTTCGTGGTGCGGGAACTGAAGATCCGAACCGCCGCCATGAATATCGAAGTGGTCACCAAGAATAGAAGAGTTCATCGCTGAACACTCGATATGCCAACCTGGACGACCAGCGCCCCATGGTGATTCCCAAGTAGGCTCACCTGGCTTAGACATTTTCCAAAGCACGAAGTCAAGCGGGCTGCGTTTCGCGCTTTCAACGTCTACGCGAGCACCAGCTTGCAGTTGGTCAAGATCCTGCTTAGATAGCTTGCCATACTCGTCAAACTTACCCACTTCAAACATGACATCGCCATTGCTCGCCACGTAAGCAAAACCACGCTCGATCAACTTTTCAACCAATGCGATGATCTCTGCGATAAATTCTGTTGCGCGAGGTTCAACGTCTGGGCGCTTCATGTTCAGTGCATCGAAATCAGCGTGCATTTCACCGATAAGGCGCTCTGTCAGTGAATCACATGACTCACCGTTTTCGTTTGCACGTTTGATAATTTTGTCATCGATATCGGTAATGTTGCGCACGAACGTGAGATCATAACCTACGTAACGAAGGTAACGAGATACCACGTCGAAAGAAACAAATGTACGACCATGACCGATGTGACAGAGATCGTAAATAGTGACCCCACAGACATACATGCCGACTTTACCAGCATGAATAGGTTTGAATTCCTCTTTTTGTCGCGTCAGTGTGTTGTATATTTTTAACATGATCTCTATCTGAACTATTACGTTTAAAATGTATCGGCGATTATAACCATAAAGCTTCACAGAATGGAGCGATTAAGCGAAGAAATCTTAGGTTTTCGAGGGAGTTTTTTGCCAACTTAGACCAGACTGAACAAAAAGCATTCCTTTTATTCGCGATATACGTGTTTCAACTATTGCTTGTACAGTGAGTTAGGCTAGAATCATGGCTTCAAACATAAAAACACGAATAGGTATTCATCATGATCACCCTTCACACTAATTTCGGCGACATCAAGATTCAATTGAACGAAGAGAAAGCACCTGAAACAAGTGCAAACTTCCTACAATACTGCCGCGATGGTTTCTACGACAACACGCTATTCCACCGTGTTATCGACGGTTTCATGATCCAAGGTGGTGGCATGACGTCTGGTCTTAAAGAAAAGGCAACTCGTGCTCCAATCAAAAACGAAGCGAACAACGGTCTTAGCAACAAAGTGGGTACTTTGGCTATGGCGCGTACTATGGAACCGCACTCAGCGAGCTCTCAGTTCTTCATAAACGTAAACGACAACACTTTCCTAGACTTCCGCTCAGAGAGCCTGGACGGTTGGGGTTACTGTGTATTTGCTGAAGTTGTTGAAGGTATGGACATCGTTAACAAGATTAAAGGTGTGAGCACTGGCTCAATGGGCATGCACCAAGATGTTCCTCTTGAAGAAGTGATCATCACTGGCTCTACGATTCACGAGTAATCGTTATAAGGGAGGGCTCGCCCTCCCTTTTAGTAAATTATGACAACACTATTCATTTCTGACTTACACCTCTCGCCTCAGTTACCTCAAACAACGGAATGCTTTGTCAACTTCATGCGCAATGAAGCGGTACATGCTGACGCCTTGTATGTGCTTGGCGATTTATTTGAATTCTGGATTGGCGATGATGACCCCTCTGATTTCGCAGCGACAATCAAACAAGAATTTCGCCGACTAACCGACCAAGGTGTTCCCACCTACTTCACTCAAGGTAATCGAGACTTTCTCCTGAGCCATCGTTTCTGCAAAGAGACAGGAATGACGCTGCTCGATGAGCATACGGTGATTGACTTGTACGGTAGAAAAGCCGTGATCTTGCATGGTGATACCCTGTGCACTGACGATATCAAGTACCAGAAATTTAGAGCTAAGGTTCATATGCCTTGGTTGCAATGGATATTTAATCGCCTTCCATTCTTTACAAGACGACGTATTGTTAATAAGATCCAGGGCGATATCCGTGAGGTCAAGACCACTAAGTCACTTGATATTATGGATGTAAACCAAGATGAAGTGGTTGCGTTGATGAATACCACAGAGACAGACTTGATGATTCATGGGCACACCCATAGACCAGGCACACACCGTTTCGAATCCAATAGCCAAGCAATGACACGAATAGTTCTTGGGGATTGGTATGAACAAGGCTCTGTTTTAGTCTGCGAGCCCCAATCACAACGCTTAGAGACACGTTTTTTCAACAAACCATGAACTAACGCTCGAAAATTCGATAGTTTCATAGTCAAACAAAGCAATTAAACGTTACTATGTGTGAACGTTTTTGAGATACCGATGCAGAATTTGAAATACTCATACATCGCTAGACAGCCTATTCTGGATAGCGACCAAAAAACTGTTGGCTATGAGCTGCTATTTAGGGATGGGCCCAATAACACCTTCCCAGATATCGACCCAGAACTCGCGACAAATCGACTCCTGTCTGAACACTTCCTTGCTACACATTACAGTACGATAGGCGATAAATTAGGCTTTGTTAACTTCCCTTATCAAAGCTTGGTTAACATGGTCCCGACGCTGTTTCCCAAGGATAATCTTGTCATCGAAATTCTCGAAAGCTGTGAGCCTACCGCTGAGTTACTTTCTGCTATCAAAAAAATGTCTCAAGCAGGGTATACCATCGCACTCGACGATTTTGTGCCAAAGAAAGAGTGGCTGCCATTCTTGCCGTACACATCGATCATAAAGATCGACATCCAACAGTATTCGCTGAAGAAGGCACAAACGCTGATTGAAAGGCTCAAGCCACACGACATCATTTTCTTAGCAGAAAAAGTAGAGACGTACGAAGAGTTCGAGCTTGCAAAAGAAGTCGGATTTAATCAGTTCCAGGGCTACTTTTTCAGTCGACCGCAATTAATCCGCCGCAAACAGATCAAACCTTCTTTCTTGACTGTGGTTCAACTGTGTAAAGAAATTGCTAACTCAGATATCAATTATGATGAGCTTGAGCGTTTGATTTCATTAGACGTAACCTTGTCATATAAACTGCTGACGTTTGTGAATGCATCGTACCTCATCCGCTCTGAGATCAAATCTTTCAAGCAAGCACTCGTCTACTTAGGTGAAGAGCGTTTACGAAAGTTTATTTCACTGGTTGCGATTACTTCTACGCAAGATGATAAGCCTGACAGCTTATATAGTTTGTCGATTCAACGTGCGCGTTTCTGCGAACTACTGCTAAAAGACATCAATAGCAATATTGATGAGGGGTTGGGCTTTCTAACCGGAATGTTCTCGCTGCTCGATTCGTTATTTGATCAGCCGCTAGCAGAGTTAGTTGAAAAGATGCCTATCGACAACCTGGTGAAAGCAGCGCTCGTTACTAAGCAAGGCACTCTAGGTAATATCCTATCGCTAGTAAAAGCGTATGAGAGCGCTGACTGGACGACGGTTATCGCACTGAGAGATAAGCTCGAGATCAGTGACGATAAGCTTGCTCGATACTACGATGACGCCATTAAGTGGACTGAAGACTTACTCGCTATCGAGTCAGAATACAATACGCACCTATAAACTCATTTGATTCTAGACCTACCATGAAGCCATGTTACTGTGGCAGCAACTTGAATTATCAAGAATGCTGCCAACCTATACACAACGATGTCACTCTTGCCAAAAAGCCAGAGCAACTCATGCGCGCTCGCTATAGCGCTCACCTTACCAAGAATGTTGATTTTGTCGTCGCTACCTACCACCCTAACTGTCACGCCGAACAAGACCGACAAGCCATCGCGGATTCGGTCAACAGTGACTGGGCAAGACTCGAAGTCATTAACAGCGAAGATGGACTTCACGAGAACGAAGGCTATGTGAGCTTCCGCGCCTTCCTGCGTGAAAACGGCATGGAGTACTGTCTTGCAGAGCGTTCTCGTTTCCTGTTTGAAAACGGACAGTGGTTTTATGTCGATGGGGAGATCGACGACTCCATACCCCCGAAGCAGCTGACCGCTGAATCCAGCAAGGTGGGTAGAAATGACCCTTGCCCCTGCGGAAGCGGCAAGAAGCACAAAAAGTGCTGCGGTTGAGTACAGTCGTTAATTGAAAAAGGTCGCTCATTGCGACCTTTTTTAGTGGTATCTGGTTTTAGCGCTCGTAAGCTTTAAATTGATTGGTGAGAGGATCATATTGGTAGCCCAACATATCGAGTTTACCGACCACGCCTTCTACATCCATTTCATACATGCTCACCAACTCTTCAAACGAGTCACATTCTAAACGCAACTTTTCGTTGACGATACCAAGCAAAATAATACTGTCAAAACGGCTCGCATTACTTAGATCCATAATCGTACTCCATAAAAAAAGCTAGCCTTTAAAGACTAGCTGTTAATTACGGAATAGAAAGTGATTTGGTTTGCAAATTAGGCAAGCCAATAAAGCTGTAGCAAACCTACATTGGTCACCATTAAGCTCAAGAAGGCCACCACTAGCTGACCTTTCGCTGGTGCACTGTGTTTAATGATATGCCAACTCCAAATCACCACACCTAGCATTAACATCACTAATGAACTGATCACGGCAGGCGTGTACTCAGCGACAATGTTCGGCTCCCATTGATAGGCATTAAATACAAAGCTCAGGGCGAGCAGCATAGCAAAAACCACGCCCGCAACTGGCAGAATTCGGTGAAACGCCTGAAGACGGGTTTTGGCGATGGTCAACAATAGGTGTGAAAATGCCGTGCCTAATAGTAACCCCGCACAAGCTAGCGATAATGACTGCGCTAAATTAGGCTGCTGGACCACGATAATGGCGGCAAACGAGCCCGCCAAACCATTGGCTAAATGTAAAACCCAAAACGGCCCCTGCTGACGCGTCTTGCCAGTCTGAACCTTGGAGTAAAAATAAAAAATAGCAAACACCACCAAAAACGCTTCGACTTTAAGTGACGCAATCGCCAGCCAAAGTATGCCAATGGCAGGAAGAAGCTTGTGGATACGTCCTCTTTGGCCCGGACAAATATCGCCCTTTGCTAAAATAAGGGTAAGGACAAGCATCGCAACCGCTAAGGCAGGAGCGAGAAGAGTCAAAACTGCTGTAATCATGGATGTGGTGTCATTGCAAAAAACATTGGCGCTGATGATATATCAGCTCAAGAAGGAATGCTATCCAGTCGTAATACCCACAATTAGTTTGGGCTTTGAAGTCACTGGAATTGAAGTATATAATGCCCGCCTCCAAAACCAGAGGTCAAAATATGCACAACGACGTTAACCCAATCCATGAGCACAAAAAATACTGGGCTGAATGCTTCGGTACCGCTCCTTTTTTGCCAACTAGCAGAAAAGAGATGGACGCCCTTGGATGGGATAGCTGTGACATCATCATCGTTACAGGTGATGCTTATGTTGACCACCCGAGTTTTGGTATGGCCATCATTGGTCGACTGCTTGAAGCGCAAGGCTTTCGTGTTGGTATTATTGCCCAGCCAGATTGGAGTAATAAAAACGACTTCATGACGCTAGGGAAACCAAATTTGTTCTTCGGGATCACCGCGGGCAATATGGACTCAATGATCAACCGTTACACCGCTGATCGCAAATTGCGTCACGACGATGCTTACACCCCTAACAATGAAGGTGGTAAACGTCCCGACCGCGCGACTCTCGTCTATTCACAGCGTTGCCGCGAAGCCTACAAAGGTACACCTATTGTTCTGGGTGGTATTGAGGCGAGCCTTCGCCGCATCGCCCACTATGACTACTGGTCAGATAAAGTTCGTCGTTCTGTACTCTTTGATGCCAAAGCAGACATTCTGCTATTCGGTAATGCAGAGCGAGCACTGGTCGAAGTCGCACACCGCCTCGCAGACGGTGAAGATATCAGCACTATGACTGATATTCGTGGTACTGCCGTCAATCTGCCAGCGGCACCTGAACACTACCGCGTCATCGACTCATCTCGCATCGAGAAGCCGGGTAAAGCGTTTGTTCCGCAAAACCCTTATGAGGTCGAGTCGAACTGCGACACCAACAAAACCGAGTCTGCACCAGAAGCGAAGCCAATCACCATTCGTCCTTCACGACACGATGCTGCGACTACCGCTGTGCGCTTACCGCCGTTCGAGAAGCTGAACAACGACAGAATTCTTTATGCTCACGCAAGCCGTGTAATGCACCTTGAGACTAACCCTTATTCTGGGCGAGCGCTGATCCAGCGTCATGGTGACCGTGAGCTTTGGGTAAACCAAGCGCCGATTCCTCTTAGTACTGAGGAGATGGACTATGTATTTGGTCTGCCATATGCGCGTGTGCCGCACCCTATGTACGGTAAAGCAAAAATTCCAGCTTACGACATGATCAAGACCTCGGTGAACATTATGCGAGGTTGTTTTGGTGGCTGCTCGTTCTGTTCTATTACTGAGCACGAAGGTCGTATTATTCAAAACCGTTCGCAAGAGTCGATCATTGGCGAGCTAGAAGAGATCCGTGACAAGGTACCTGGTTTTACAGGTACAATTTCCGACTTGGGCGGACCAACGGCAAACATGTATCGTCTCGGTTGTTCAGATCCAAAAGCAGAAGCCAATTGCCGCCGACCTTCTTGTGTGTTCCCAGGTATCTGTAACAAGCTCAATACCGACCACAAACATACCATCGACCTTTACCGCGCTGCGCGTAAAGTAAAAGGCGTGAAGAAGGTCATGATCGCCTCTGGCGTTCGCTACGATCTTGCGATCGAGTCACCAGAGTATGTTCGCGAGTTGGTCACTCACCATGTCGGTGGCTATTTGAAGATTGCTCCTGAGCACACAGAGAAAGGTCCACTCGATTTGATGATGAAGCCAGGTATGGGTACCTACGATCGCTTCAAAGAGATGTTCGAGAAATACAGTGCTGAAGCTGGCAAGAAACAGTACTTGATCCCTTACTTCATTTCCGCTCACCCGGGTACAGAAGATGAGGACATGCTCAATCTTGCGTTGTGGTTAAAGAAGAATAACTTTGAGTGCGACCAGGTTCAGAATTTCTATCCATCACCAATGTGTAATGCGACCTCGATGTATTACTCTGAGACCAACCCGCTCAAGCGCGTAAAATATAAAAAACGCGAAAACTTACCGGTTGCTAAAGGTGATCGTCAACGTAGGCTACACAAAGCGCTACTGCGCTATCATGATCCCGACAACTGGCCACTTATCCGAGAAGCGCTCGTTAACATGGGCAAGCAATACCTTATCGGTGACAAGCCGGGCTGCCTCGTCCCTGCAGAAGATCTTGATGCACGCACGCCTGCGCAAAGACGCAAATCCGGTCGTCATGGCGCAAATCGTTTTGCGACTAAGCACACTAAAGGGCAACCAGACATTCGTACCGATGGTCAGCGTCGTGGTAAACAAGGTCAGCGCTCAGGTAAACCTGGACATAACAGTGGAAAACCTGGGGCAGGAAAGTCATCTCCGGGTCAACAAGGCGCTGGACAGCAAGGAAACAATTCGGGCAAGCCATCTAACCATCGCCCTAGTAATGGCAAGCCTGCTGGCCAACGTCCTGGTAATAAATCTGGCTCAAAAGGCGCTCCGAAGCGACGCTCTCGTCAATCGTAAGCTAGCTTCATAGCGTCATTTCTATAGCGCACTCGGTTAACCAACCTAGTGCGCTTTTTTTGCTTCTTAATTCTCTCCTTAATGCCCTTCCAAATTGATTGTCAAAATGAAAAAGACGCGACATCACCTACCTATGAAACGTTAAATTGTTGTATTTATTAATTTTATTTTTAGGCATGACGGTTGCAATAACTCTAGCATCTTAGTTTTACTGGAGCGCCACCATGTCTCAAATTGGCTACGTACTTAGTGACTTCCCCGTTCTATCGGAAACCTTTGTCGGAACGGAGATTCGGGCGATGAAAGCGCTTGGGCATTCGATTCAACCGATGGCGTTTAGATTAAACCCCAATGGTGGACAGCCCATTGACGATGAACTAGCGCGCAGTGCCACTGCGTTGAGCGCTGTCTCTACGAAACATGCCATGGTCGAATGGCTTAAAAACCCAGTAAGAAGCATCAAGGCGCTCTCCTTCATCATGCGCCAAAAAAACTTACCTAAAAAGTCACTTATTCGTAGCACGGGACAATTAGCCGCTTCAGCACGCACTACGAAGTGCCATCATCTACATGCTCATTTCGCTTTGCACACGGCGGCAACGGCTATCGCTGCCGCTAAACTCACAGGGTGCAACGTCTCTTTCGTTGGGCACGGCTATGATGTCTATTCGCATCCTGCCGATTTAGCACTAAAACTCTCCAATGTTTCTTTCTCGGTTGCGGTTTGCAAGGAGATGCAATCCAAGTTCCAAACACTTAATCAAAACAAAAAGGTCCATCTCGTCGAATGTGGCATCGACCTAGCGCGCTACCCTTTCAAACCCACTGCAAGTCACAACGGTAAGCTGCTATTTATTGGCCGTCTGACTGAAAAGAAAGGGCTCACTGACCTACTCTACGCTTTGAGTTTAATACCAGAAGAATCAAGGCCAAGTTTAGATCTGGTTGGCGATGGTGAGCAAAAGCATGAGTTACTCACGCTTACCAAACAACTCAACCTTAACGATCAGGTGAGTTTTCTTGGTAGCCAACCTTCTGAATGGATCATTGATCACGCTAACCAATATCTGGCGCTCTGCACGCCGTTCTGCGAAGCAAAAAATGGCGATAGAGATACTGGCCCAGTAGTGGTCAAAGAAGCGATGGCGCTGGGTCTTCCTGTTATCAGCAGCGATTTTATGGGCTGTAAAGAGATGATATCACCTGATACTGGCCTTCTTTTTTCTCCCCACGATATACAGGCGTTAAGCGACGCTATTTCCCAAATTAACCAGCAACCTTCGCCGCAAAGACTCGCTCTACTTAAGCGAGCAAGAGAACGTGTAGAAACCTATTTCAGTGCCCACTCTAGCGCCCAAAAACTCTCTTCTGCTATTCGAGGAGCTGCGCAATGAACATTGCATTCAAACAATCCGTTTATTACGCCGCTGGACTGGTTTTAATGAAAGGCGTGTCATTTGTCATGCTTCCTTTTATCACCAGCTCGCTTTCGACCGCTGAGTATGGACGCTTAGATCTATGGGTATCGCTGCTTAATATAGGTAGCATCCTATTGGGCTTCGGCTTAATAGAAGCACTTTACAAGCAAGCTGGCGAGTCGAAGGGCGATGCCTTCAATACCCTCAACTCAACAGCTACATTACAGCAACTTATCATTGCCGCCTTTGCCTTGCTCGCCTCGCTGCCGGTTGGCGTTGCGGTATACGTATTCTGGCCGGAGATAAGCATACTTGATCTCGGCTTGGTCATGAGTACTCTCATTGTCAGTGCAGCCTTCAACATTCCACTGACATGGCTTCGTCTGATTGATGACGCCCGCTCATTCTTCTTGATGACCAGCAGTAAGGCCATACTGCAAGCTGCACTCACTTATTGGTTTCTACAGCAAGGACTAGGGGTGACTGGCATATTGCTGTCGGGGTTACTCTCTGCGTTGTATTTATCGTGCAGCCTACTCTACCGCCAATGGCGCCAGCTCCCGTTTCAATGGGACGCGGCAGTTGCCAAAGATATGCGCCGTTACGGGGTACCGATAGTCGCATCGGGTATCTTACTTTTCATCGCTGCTGGCGCTGAGCGCTGGATACTGGCTGCGACTATCGGCTTGGAGTCACTGGCGATTTATGCGCTCGCAATGCAATTTGCACTCATCATTGTGTTTGTGTGTGAGCCTCTCGCGCTCTGGTGGTATCCAAAGCGATTTCAGATACTCAACCAACCGAACGGAAAACAAACGACTGCACGTATTGCAGAGACTTTAAGCCATGCGACCCTTTTTTGTGCCGTTGGCCTTTCGGTCGTCGCTCCGTTGATCATCGAGTGGTGGTTTCCAACTCGCTATTCCGAGGCTGCTACCTGGATACCTTGGCTTGCATTAGGCATCGCGTTCAAGCAACTTTCTCACATCTTAACTACGGGCTGCTATGTCGAGAAACAGCCTAGAGTCGTGTTGAACATTAACATCATCATCGCCAGCACTGCGCTTGCTCTCTTTTTAGTGGCCAGCTTGACCTATGGGTTAGCAGGTGTTGTTGGCGCATTTATCACTGTCTACGCATTACGCGCCGTGCTTTTTGACCGTGCAAGCCAAAAACGCATTGCACTACCACATCATTACTTGCCCTTAATCGCTCACATCTGTTGGGCGGTTGGGTGCATCGTCGCAAGTACCTTCACATACACTGCCCTGCTGATCGGCTGGGCAACTCAATCCCTCTTCATCGCAGGCTGGATGGGCCACTACTGGTTACACAACAGCAAAGCTAATGAATCGATTCTAGGAGCGAAACAATGAACAGCCAACATCTACCGTTAGTCAGTATTGTGATTCCAAACTTCAACTGCTTGGATTATTTGCCCCAATGCTTGCAAAGCATCGAACAACAAACCTTTGTCGACTACGAGATAATCTTTGTCGACGATGGTTCAACCGATGGCTCTCGGGAATATCTGGCTGAACTTGCAGCATTAAGACCTTACGTCTCTGTTTGGCATAGCGACCGAATTGGTCCTGGTGCCGCAAGAAATCTAGCCGTACGTCAGGCAAAAGGAGATTACATCGCCTTTCTCGATGCTGACGATACCTGGACTCATAGTAAACTTGCTGAGCAAGTAGCATTTATGCGCGCCAACAAAAACTGCGTGATGAGCTTTACCAACTACCAACACATCGATGAGCAAGATAGAGAAATCATTCCATGTTTCGATTACTGGCCCGATTTTAAACGTTATCTCGATAACCAAGCGCCGACTAAAGGCTACCAAGTCGTTAGCCATGCAAGCGCTGCACTGTTCAAAGAAAACATTGTCGGAACGTCATCCGTTATGTGCCGCCGCGATGTCTATCTTGACGTTGAAGGATTCGATACCCAGCTACCTAGCGCTAGTGACTGGGACTTATGGCTAAAGTTGAGTACAGCAGGTGACGTCGCCTTTACTACTGAAATTAGAATGTACTATTTAATGCGAGCAGGAAGCGTTTCTTCAAATGTCGAAAAACGCATCGCGGCCATGAAGACTATTGCGGCTCGATACGAACATCACGCGCAGCAGCAGTGCGCGAACTCTAAGCGTTTTGTTGATGCAAGGCTGATGGACGCATTGTGCGAACACGCCAGCGCAAATCTCGGCTACCTAAAAAGAAACATCATCCATGTCCAGACCTTTGCTGCGTTTCCAAATACCCGACGCTTTAAGGCGATGATGAAGACTGCCCTATGTGTCTAGCTATCCTCAGCATTGCGGCACCACGATCATTTTGAATTCACTTTCATTTTGAGAATGGTGCCGTGCTTTCGAGTATTAGTCTCGTTGATTCTCAATATGAGAAACCCCTCTTCATTTTGAAAAAACCTCCTCAGTCCAAATATAAACTATTGTTATTAAAAGAAATTATTTTTGGCACGCTATCTGCAATCTATTCTGTGACACCTAAATTGAGGCATTAATTGTCTTGAAACACAAAGAGGACACGGTCATGGAACTACTAAGAGCAGAAATGAGCAACCACACCCTTCAAGTAAAAGTTTATGGTGATTTCGACGCGCGAGGCAGTCGCAATGCTCAACCAGAAATTGATGACATCATTCACAATGATCAGCATTCAGAGATCGAAATCGACCTAGAGCAAGTGCGCTTTATGGATTCTTCAGGCATCGGTGCTATTGTTTATTTGTATAAGCGACTGGTTGAACGCGAGCGCAAGATGCGTCTAGAGAATGTCACTGGACAGCCCCTACAAATCATAAAGTTACTACGAATTGGACAGGCTATCCCAGTGAACACACATGCCAGTAACGAGTATTTATAATCGCAACAAAAGAACGCTTACAAACACAAAATGATGTTGGCAAATAGGTGGTAACTGCATGGATGTAAACTTGGGTGTAAAAAGCATTATAACTTGTCTTTCAGCGAGCCTTCTTTTGGCTTGTACCAGCTACCCTGAAAACGGGTCAGGAGGCATCGCTGAGCAGTATACTGGTTCTGATTTTTCCCCTGTCATGCCAGACGAACCACTTGGACCTGAACACGGTTTACGATTCGATTGGAAGCTGACTAAGCTTCATTTGGATGCGCTTATCCAAGAGGGCGCACCATGGTGTTTCCCTGCTGCGGTACTACAAGCCCAGCAACGTCAAGATCGAATCGCACGAGAACTTGAAGGCGGACTCTGGATTGACGCAGCGAACGACATCGTCATTCAGAGAAAAAAACTTAACGATCTCGAACTCAGATTAGACTACGTGTTAACTCAGGCAACCTGTGCTCCACCAACAAATCGAACTGAGTTTGAAAACCAAATGTCGATCGTAGAGAAAGTCTACAACCTACTTAATGTCGATAATCAGTTCGCGTTCGATTCTATTGAAGTAAACCCTAAATACATGGGACATCTCGCTGAAGCGGCTAACCTGTTGAAACCTTACCCGGAGATTCGTCTCTCGGTCACAGGACATGCGGATGCAAGTGGGGGCAAAGAATACAATGAGCGAATCGCGAAAGGACGAGCTCAACAAGTCAAACGCTATCTGACTATATTTGGCCTAGCGCCAAGTCGAATTGATACCCACTCGCTTGGCGAAGAGCTGCCTCTTTACGAGGGTAATACGCCAGGCGTAATGCTCACTAACCGTCGAGTCAGCATTGATGTTATCGCGGATGGACACAGCACAGCAAACCAAGGAGTGGAGCAATGAAATGGATATCTCTTATCTTCACCCTAACAGTGACACTTCTTTCATTGTCACTGTCGCCTCATGGCATTGCTCAGGACAAGAGCGTACAAGTCGGTGACCTTATCCAGGTCGATTTGCCGGGAGAATCGAGCCTTAACCGTGGCTTTCAAGTCGACAAAAGAGGACGAATCAATTTGCCTGAGGTGGGGCAGGTATTCGTTGCTGGCTATGATGAAGAACAATTGAAGACAACAGTTACTCAAGCGCTTAGCCAAGTGTTCCGAGACACCAGTAACATAAAAGTGTTCATCGCTGAGAGGCAGATCCTCATCTCAGTTCAAGGTTACGTAAAAGCGCCAGGCGAGTATACGATTCCTTACAATGCGAATGTCCAAATGGCACTTCAAGCGGCCGGAGGATTGCGCGCGGGTGCTCAGCTCAACAAGATGCTCCACCGTCGCGGCGCTGACCGTACAGAATTTGATTACAAGCGCTTCCTTGATTCAGGGGATGACGACGGGCTGCCTACCCTACAATCTCTAGACATTCTGTTTGTTCCTGCCTCTCCCCTAGTCGGGAACATAGAACAGGAGTTTGACGCAGCGAAGCTTGCCGACTCTGGTGATAGCGCTGATGCAAGACAAGCGATCAAGGTATTTGGTGAGGTTAATGCACCCGGTTCGTTCTCATACAAAGAAAACACTGATCTCGTTGATGTGGTCATGCGAGCGGGAGGTGTGACTCGCTATGCAGCCGTGGAGCAGATCCGCGTTATCAGCAACAACACACCAATCTTGTTCAACCTCAAACGTTATTTAGACAGCGGGGATGCATCACTGCTACCTCCTCTTCAGCCTGGTGCGACTATCTTTGTCCCAAAACAAGAAGAAGAGATCAAATCTGGATCAAACACCGTTTATGTCATGGGTGAAGTAGCAGCGCCGGGCGCTTTTGAAGGAAAACCGGGTGCGACTTTTATGGATATTCTCGCCAATGCAGGCGGTCCTACTCGCTTTGCCGAATCGAGACAAATAAGAGTGATCAAATCAGATGGCACTGTTATTCCTTTCGATATGACAGCGTATACAGAGGGACTTAGTCGCTCTTCTGCACCTGCTATTGAAGCTGGAGACGCCATTTTTGTTCCTGAAAAGACGGACATTAATGAAAAATCGTGGCTGAAGATCTCCCCTGACAGAGCCGTTAATGTGATCGGCGAAGTTGAACGTCCAGGCCGTATAGAATGGTCAGACGAAATGGACTTTATGGATCTGCTAGCGCACGTTGGCGGGCCAAAAGGTCGAGCAGACACCTCTAAGATTGAGGTAGCGAACGGCCAAAATACCGTCGTGTTCAACCTTGATGAGTTTATCAAAAACGGGGCGCCCCAATCAGAACTGCCACTCGTGCAAGCCGGCACCGTTATTCGAGTACATGATCTACCTCAAGACCCGAGTGATAACAAATCGCAGTGGGTGAGACAGAGTTCGGATGCATCAATTTATGTTTTTGGACAAGTCAAAGCGCCAGGTCGCTATCGATTTACCGACGAAATGCACTTCCTTGATATTCTGTCTGCCGCGGATGGTCCAACTAAGGATGCAGACATCCACAACATCCGAGTTACGCATCGTGACAAGCCTTATGCCAAAGTGAGTAAACTCAACCTATCGATGTATTTCGAAACCGGTGATGAGAGTATCCTTCCCTTGGTCAAGCCTGGTGACACCATCTACATTCCTGAAAAAAATAAAAACTGGTTAGACAGCCCTAAAGAGAAAACAGTTCGTGTTCTTGGCGCCGTTAAAAATCCGGGTCGCTACGTCTTTAATGACACCATGACCATTTTGGATATCTTAGCGGTAGCGGGTGGTCCTGATGACCGCGCGTACGTCAAGAAGATAAGCGTCGTTAATATGTCTTGCTGCCAAGGGCAGGCACGTACCTTCGACTTGGTTGAATTTAGTAAAACCGCGGATATAAGAATGCTGCCTGTGCTTCGAGCGGGCGATACGATTTATGTACCAGATCGTCGTAATAGTTTTGCTGAGCAAGCACGACTGGGACTCACGGATGTGTTCCGCATTGTCTCGACGATTGCCATTATAGGAGCCTTATGATGACGATTCCTGCAACCCATGCTGAAATTGAAGAGCTCTACCTAAAGGCAGAATTACAGCAGTGTCGTACGGTCTGCATGACGGCCTGTAATAGCGGTGAAGGCACCACAGCCCTTGCTAAAGCCTTGACTGAGCGTTATTTACTCGCTGGCTATAAGACCTTATTAGTCGACCTTAATTTATACCGACCGGGTTTAGCGCCTCTTAGCTTCTCTGACACTGAGGAAGGAAATGGTTTAGAAACACAATTGTTGTGTGAGCAAAATAGCGCAGACATCTCGCCAAAGGTATTTTTGGGTATTAGTGTTCCCAACGACCCCAAGACTCGCCTTCAGTTCAAAGACCCGCGTCAACTCAGTGAGATTATCAATCACTGGTTAGAGGACTATGATCGTATCGTATTCGATACCTCGCCTCTTTTGAACGTAAACCATAACAACATCCCAGCTCCTGTCGTAGCAAACGCCTGTGATGGCACATTTCTGGTGGTGTTAAGTGGTATCACAATGACTAATCAGGTAGAAGAAGCAACCCAACAGCTCAATGAGGGAACATCCACTAACCTTCTTGGCTCAGTCTTAAACTGTCGAGACCAACCGTCGCTGGCAAACGAAATTTGTCGCGAAATAGACAGACTGTCATGGATGCCTGATCGCATCACTGGTTGGATGAAGACCAAAATACGCAACAACTCGTTCTTATCGCAATCGATCTAAGAACCGTGAGCCAAGTTGTTATTATTCAGTGTGTTATCGCGATTGTTTTTAACTCGTAGCCCATTCTGTACTATCCTTTAGTTTATAGTGAGAAAACTAACAAAGGATTGTAAGTATGACACCCAAAGTACTCTTGGTGGAGGACTCCTCTTCACTCGCCGTCCTCTACAAGCAATACTTAAAGAACGAGCCTTTTGACTTGCTTCATGCCGCCACTGGTGCAGAGGCGAAGCGCATACTTGAACGTACCATCCCATCGTTGATTATTCTTGATCTCCAACTGCCAGACATGCAGGGAGACGAGATCTTAGAATGGCTAGAACTCAAAAATATTAGTATTCCTGTCGTCGTGGTTACCGCCCATGGTAGCGTAGATATTGCCGTCACCCTAATTCAAAAAGGGGCGAAAGACTTCCTAGAGAAACCAATCCGCGCGGATAGACTCAAAACCTCAATTCGGATTCATCTGAAGCAAGCTGAGCTAGAAACCATGCTCGATGATATTCAGCAAAAGATGGATCGCGAGCGCTTTCACGACTTTATTGGTGCTAGCATTCCTATGCAGGGGGTCTACAAGATCATCGATGCCGTTTCCAATACCAATGCCAGTGTATTCATTATTGGTGAAAGCGGCACGGGTAAAGAAGTTTGTGCCAATGCGATTCACAACGAGAGTAATCGCAAGGACAAGGCGTTTGTTGCCATTAACTGTGGTGCCATTCCAAAAGACCTCATGGAAAGTGAAGTTTTCGGACATGTTAAAGGCGCCTTCACCGGCGCTGCGACCGACCGAAAAGGCGCCGCATCTCTAGCTGATGGGGGAACCTTATTTCTCGATGAGCTTTGCGAAATGGACCTAGAAATGCAGAAGAAGCTACTGCGCTTCTTACAGACAGGTACTTTCACCCCGTTAGGCGCAACCAAAGAGCAGAAGGTTGATGTCCGCATCATTTGCGCGACCAACCGAGATCCGTTACTAGAAGTACAAGAAGGACGATTTAGAGAAGATCTCTATTATCGCGTGCATGTGGTCCCAATTCATATGCCACCTCTTAGAGATCGTGATAGTGACATCGTGACATTGGCAGAGCACTTTCTGCGAATCTATTCAAAGCAAGATGGTCGTAAGTTTGAGTCGATATCGAAAGATGCACAGCGCCTTCTTAAGCGATATGCATGGCCAGGAAACGTACGTCAGTTGCAAAACATTATTCGCAATATTGTCGTGCTTAACGATGAGAAATCATTGGGTTCGCAACACCTTCCACCAGAAGTAATGACTTCGACTCAAAAAAGTACTCCACCAGCGAGTTCGGTAAATACTCGCGTACTTTCGGTGGTTCAAGAGCCTAATGCTGCGCAACAGACAATCGCGGAACCGTCTCAGCCAATGGCAACTGCCAGCAGCGATTCATCTTTATTAGAACCTAGCATATCCATAAATCCAGACAGCGAAAGGCCAACCTCTATTCGTCCAATGTGGCAAATTGAGCGCGAAGCTATCCAGCAAGCTATTGATTACTGTGACGGCAATGTTCTCAATGCGGCGGTATTATTAGAGCTCAGCCCTTCTACCGTCTATCGCAAAAAACAAGCTTGGGAGGCAGAAGACAGTGCCTCTTAGCCCTGTGATATGGCTACTTTTGGACAGTCGTTCATTTGGCGGTATAGAAACGCACGTGTTGGAACTGGCCAAAGGCTTGGTAGCACACAACTACCAAGTCACCGTGGTATTTTCGACCGAATACACCCCGGCAGCCCCTCTTGTAGCAGCGTTGCAGGGAGAGAAAATTCAAACCATGACACTTAGCCGTGAATATGGCAACGTCTCCGCAATGCTTCGACTGCGAGAGGCCATTGCCGCTTCAAAGCAGCAAGACCGTGTCCCAAGCGTTATCCATGCGCATGGTTACAAAGCCAATTTAATGCTGAGATTCACTCGTCTTATTGGAGGTACTGACTCGATACGTCTTGTCTCCAGTTTCCATGCAGGTGAAACACCAACAGGTCGCGTCAGAATTTATGATGCAATCGACCGTTTTAGTGCCTTTCTTAGTGAGCAACGAGTATGTGTCAGTCGCGCCATTCAATCTAAGGTTCCCTACTCAAGTGTTTTGGTTAAGAACTTCGTCCCCAGAGCCGAATTAGTCAGCGTCAGCGAGCGAAACGTTGCCTTCGTTGGTCGACTCAGTGAGGAGAAGGGACCGGACACCTTTGCTAAGATCGCCCAACATTTTCCAGAACATCAGTTTCATATCTATGGTTCGGGGCCTTTAGAGTCATCACTTCAACAACAAGCCGGTGACAATATCCAATTTCATGGTCATCAAAGTAATATGAACAATGTTTGGTCGAACGTCGATTTATTGTTAATTACTTCCCGCTATGAGGGATTACCGATGGCAGCCCTTGAAGCTATGTCGCGAGGCATACCCGTGATCAGCTTTGAACTCGGCGAGTTACCCAACGTCATTGATAGCGGCAGCAATGGATGGATAGCCTCTGATCAACAAGAGATGGTTTCTATTTTAAATGAGTGGTTTACGCTTTCTGATTCAAAAAGAGCACAGATAAAGTACCAAGCTCAACAAACCATCGAACTCAATTACTCAACAGAGGTGGTTATTCCGACCATGCTAGATATTTATGGTATTACCGGCTAACTACAGCCTCTCTAGACCATTCCACAATTTGATTCTCATATTGAGAAGCCAGATATTACTGAATAAAAAATCATTAAATAACAATAATTTAGAATTTAGTTAAGTTTGGCACTCTAATTGCTCCTTCTTTACCTACTGAAACAGAGATTGGTAAAGTCGATGCACTACTCTCCCGCACAACAACATCAAACCAAGCACAGCAAACACATCTTGCTGAGCCTCAGCTTGTGCGTTTTAGTGGGAGCGATTTGGCTATTTGTACCTCACCCAGTCGTCGGCATCGTCATTGCGCTACTGCCAATAGGAATACTCGTAGTACTGAGTCAAACCTTTTGGCTGGTCACTCTCTTCATTGTGTTTTCTTTCTTTCGAATTCACGAGGTCTTCCCGGTACTCTATCCGTTGAAGATCCCTCTCATGCTTTCGGCAGGCGCACTGTCCGCTTTGCTGTGGCACACGCTCGTTAGTCAAAAGATTAAGCTCTACTGGCACCCAACTTACACCTGGCTTCTGATTTTCTGGGGTATTGTCATCATTGGTGTTCCCTTTGCTTCAAACAAAGGGGTTGCTGTCGCCATGTTTACTGGTAGCTACATAAAGATCATCATCATGACGCTCGCCGTATCATGGCTGATAACCTCGTCGAAAGAGCTCTCTCGTTTCGCTTTTCTCGTTATAGTGGCTGGTCTCACTGTAGGCTGCATGGCCATCTACAACTCAGTCAATGGAATTGGCCTTGTCGAGGGGTCTAGGGTAACGATAGGCAGGAGCTTTGGATCCATGCTCGGCGACCCAAATGACCTCGCGCTAGTCCTGATGTTTCCTATGGCGTTTACCGTCGCAATGACCACAACACGTGGTATCGGCTGGTTTATGCGCTTGCTCGCTATCGTAACTTCACTCGTCCTATTTATGGCTCTGCTGGCGACGCAAAGCCGAGGTGGCCTGTTGGGCGCATTAGCCGTTTTTGGCTTCTTCGCTTGGCGACTAATACCGAGCAAGACCCTGTTCTTTGTCGTCGGGTCAATTGCCGCCATTGCCTTGTACGCAATGGCCGGGATTTCCGGTCGCTCCTCTGGGGGGGCAGCAGAAGCTGGCATAGATGCATCAGCGATGGGACGCATCTATGCGTGGGAAGCCGCGGTTAAAATGGCTCTGGATAACCCGCTCCTGGGTGTTGGATTAGATAACTTCTACTACAACTACTTCTTCTACAGCCCCCATTGGGATGGACTAAATCATGCCGTTCACAGTACTTGGTTTGGCGTGCTGGCTGAGTCAGGCTTTGTCGGGCTGATCATTTTTGTCATTTTCATATGCAGTCTGCTTAAGTGCGCACGAAAAACCTTACTCGTCGTGGACAAGCACACTCATGCTCCCCCTTATCTCAAAGCAATGGCGCTCGCTGTCTACAGCGGCCTCATCGGCACCTTTGTCTCAGGCACCTTTCTTACTCAAGGCTTTATCTGGCCAATTTACATCCTTGCGGCTTTGACCATCGCCGTTTCACAAATCGCTTCTCATTTTGAGAAATCAACGTCAACGTAAAAGAAACAAACATAACTTATTGTTTTCATTAAACTTAAAATATGGCTCAGTTCTTGTAAGTACTAGGTGTATATCTTAAACATGCTTTGATTGTCACGCCAGTTAACCCAATACGTTGTGACACAGCGATAAGGAATAGCGCTATGAGTACTGCCACATCATTTGATTTTAAATCATGGCTACGCAGCCACCCTAATCCTAAAATGAGAAACCTTTTTGTCTTTTTGAAAAAGGTGAGAGCGGCGGGAGTGCCAACACCTCGTTTCTACAACAAGCTGGCCTATCGTCTTGTCACGCTGTTACGAATGGGCGTGGAGACTACCTCAAGGCTGCTAATCTACACACCCGCATTCAAAGGAAGAGTAGAAGCCTGCGGCCACTCTCTATACTTGTATAGCGGTTTACCGCTTGTTACCGGTCCACTGGCCATCACTCTGGGTAATGAATGTCGGATTTCAGGCCATACGACCTTCAGTGCTCGCACCGCCCCTCACCCTGACCCAAGTATTCAACCTACACTAAAAGTCGGCAGCAACGTCGATATTGGCTGGCAAGTCTCAATCGCCGTTGCTGGACTCGTAGACATTCAAGATAACGTTCGCATCGCCGGTCGCTGTCAGCTTTTTGGCTACTCTGGTCATCCTCTAAATGCCATCGAGCGAGCGCTCGGTGCACCGGATGAAGATCATCGAATCGGTAACATTGTACTGGAGAAAGACGTGTGGCTCGCGACAGGTGTCACCGTTCAACCTGGCGTCACTATTGGCCAGGGAACCATTGTCGCCGCTGGCAGTGTGGTCACCCACGACCTTCCTGCAAACGTCATCGCCGCGGGCTCTCCGGCAAAAGTTGTAAAGCAGATTCAGCAGTGAGGCGTTAATGATGAGAGATCTAATTGTGTTCGGTGAGGATTTTGGTGCGCTGCCTTCTAGTACCCAGCACCTAGTAAAGCGTCTGGCTGAGAAAAGACAGGTGTTGTGGATTAACTCCATCGGTCTTCGCAAACCAAACTTCAACCTTAAAGATGCAAAGCGCGCGCTTGATAAGCTGCTTGGGAAAGGAAAGAGCCAAACTTTTGCACGAGGCGAGGTAATCAAACCCGTGTCAATGACAGTGGCTACCATTAAAACGTTTCCAGCGCCCAAGTCTCATTGGGCTCGAACACTCACAGCCAAAGCCATGCTGCGTCAGTTAAAGCCAATGATTGAAAAGCTCAACTTACACGATCCAATCATTTGGACATCATTACCAACCGCAGCAGATGTTTGCAGATTGCTCGACAAGCGTTCAACTGTCTATTATTGCGGCGATGATTTTGGGTCTTTAGCTGGGGTTGATCACGAGACGGTCTTAGAGCATGAAAAATCCTTAGTGGAGCACGCCAGCCTAGTAATCACGGCAAGCGACAAGCTATACGGTAAGTTTCCATTAGAGAAAACCTGCTTACTCACCCACGGTGTCGACAGTGCTCAGTTCTCAAATCCCACTCAGCCCGCTCCAGATCTCCCTAATCGAGGCAAGCCAACCGCTGGGTTTTATGGCAGCCTCTCTGACTGGCTAGACTACGATCTACTCAATCAAACCATCGCTACAATGCCAGATTGGGACTTTGTGTTCATTGGTCAATGTGAGTTAGCAAAACGTCCGATCATCGAGGCAGATAACGTTTTTTACCTTGGACCAAAACCACATCACGAGCTACCTCGTTATAGTCAGCATTGGACAGTGAGTTTACTACCCTTTGTGTTGAACCAACAAATAAAGGCTTGCAACCCACTAAAACTTAAAGAGTATCTCGCGGCGCGTCGTCCTATTGTCACCACAGACTTCCCTGCTCTTGATGGCTACCGACAACACGTGAACGTCATTTCAGATGTCTCTTCGATGGTTACGACCTTAGAGGCGCTCGCTGCAACAGACTCAAAGCTACCAAAAGGCTTGGTGGATAACGAGAGTTGGGACTATCGCGCCAATACTCTAGAAACGTATTTGGAGGCTCTATGAGCGACCTAAAACTGCGTCTACTCATCATAATGACCGCGGCATGGCGACGTCGCTACGCCATTGTCATTCCTATGTTGATAATGCCTATTATCGCCTACGCAATAGGTGCAATGACGCCGCCAAAGTACAAATCCCATACCAGCATGCTGATTCAAGAGACGGCAAAAATGAACCCGTTCCTAGAAGATTTAGCCGTTTCAACCATGCTCAAGGAGCGTTTATCAGCACTCAAAACTCTGCTCAACAGCCGCCATGTATTGATGTCAGTTGCGGAAGACTTAGCGCTAATTGATGACACTATGAGTCCCTATGAGCAAGACAAAGTTATCGCCGATATATCCTCTAACCTTACTGTTAGCCAGCTTGGCAAAGACTTCATCAAGATTGAGCACACGGCCTCATCGCCAGAAGGAATGAAACCTCTGCTAGAGTCGGTAAGCGTGCACTTCATCGAAGAGCTGCTCGCACCAGAGCGTTCATCTATTCGCGACTCCAGTGAGTTTTTAACTATCCATATTAATAAGCGCCGTGAGGCGTTAGAACAAGCAGAGCAGGCCTTAGCGGACTACTATAATGCGCATTCGGCTGCTACACCGGAAATGCAAAGTGAAAACTTAAGCCGCCTTGCCAAACTAAAACAAAAACTGGCAGAGAAAAAAGCGGAGTTAGCCGGGGTTGAGAAAAGCTTAGGAACCCTAGATCAGCAGCTATCAAAAACCAACCCAATTGTCGGCAGACTCGAAGAGCAAATCATTGAAATTCGTAGCGAACTGACACTGCTTAAAGCAAAGTACACAACCTCTCACAGTGCTGTTCAAGCCAAAGTTCGTGAGCTAAAACGACTAGAGCAAGAGCGAGCAGTGCTACTAAACAGCGAACAAGCTGGAATCAATTCGGAGCAGCTTTGGGATATCGCTAGCGCAACCAACAGCAGCAACCGAGAGCTGCAGCCATTGCTCATCACTCAACTGCAAAACTTGCAAATCGTTCGTGGTCGTTACGAATCGCTTAAGCAAGAAACTGCCAGCCTAGAATCTATGATCAAAGAGCTTACCGACAATGCCCAAAACTACGGCAGCAATGCCAAGCAGCTACTTCAACTCCAGCGTGACGTTTCCCTTAAAAGAGAACTCTACGATGATTTAGTTGAGCGATATGAAATGGCTGAACTGACCGGTTCACTCGGTGTATTCGAAGAGAATAAGCGCGTCAAGGTCATCGATCGTCCCTTCACACCGAGCAGCTCAACGAATCTGCCACCGGCTATTTTTGCGGTTTTAGGGTTAGTTGCGGGGATTGCACTAGGGATCGGTACGGCAATATTTCTCGAGCTCTTCGATACAACTGTCCGTCGTCGCCAGCAGTTAGAAACCGCAGCCAAAGCTCCTGTCATCACGACGATTCCGCAAATTGTTCAATCCGATTACTAATTTGAGAATCATTTCGACAACCCCAAAAAAAACCATCGTAAGCCATTGTTAAATTGAGGTTTTTAAACCTGGCATACAAGCTGCAAACATTTAAAAGCAGAAAGAGTGAATCTCAAGGAGAGAACCATGAAAACCAATAGCACAAAGGCTAAACAAGGTGGAGATATCCAAAAGCCGACGCTAACGACAGTTCACATCGTTCAGCACTTAGCGCCAGGTGGGTTAGAAACCATGGTTATCGAGCTTCTTAAGCAAACCCCCTCTAACGAGGCGTGCTTCATCATCAGCTTAGAGGGCAATGTACAGCAAGCGATAGAATGCTGGCCCATCTTAAGACATTATCAAACCAGTCTGGTTTTCTTAAGCAAATCTGATGGTCTACAACTCTCTCTTTTCAATCAAATCAAGCACGAGTTAAACCGACTCAACGCTGACGTGGTTCATACTCACCACATTGGTCCGCTTATCTACGGTGGACTCGCTGCCAAACTGAGCCGAGCACGCACCCGTATCCACACTGAGCATGATATGTGGCACTTACAGAACAGCAAGCGACGTTTGGTGGAGAAACTCGCCCTGAAAGTCGTAAACCCGATACTCGTCGCAGATGCGGACGAAGTCAGCAAGCAACTCAACGAAATGTTTCCGTTTACTCACTCAACCGTCATCAAAAATGGCATCGACTGTAATCGATTTGTCCCTTCGAATCGCGCTGCAGCAAGACGAATTCTGGGTCTACCAAACGATACCATCGTCATTGGCACCGCGGGACGATTAGTGCCGGTTAAATCGCATACCACGCTTATCAAGGCAGTCTCTCGTTTGCCAAATAATACACACCTCGCGATTGCAGGTGCCGGACCGCTTGAAAACGAACTAAAGCAACTCTGCCACCAGCTCGGCATCAGTCACAAGGTTCACTTCCTAGGTCTTGTAAACGATATGCCAAGTTTTTATCAAGCTTTAGATCTATTTTGCCTGCCTTCAAGCTGTGAGGGCTTTCCTCTTTCCCCGCTTGAAGCGCAAGCCTGCAACATCCCGGCGGTAGTGACGGATGTGGGTGCAGCCAAAGAAACCTTATGCCCCATGTCTGGCATTGCAACAAAGTCCAAACGAGTGTTCAGCCTTCTCAAAGCGTTGGAGCAAGCGCTCGCAACAAAACACCTATTTTCACCACGCGATTTCGTGGTCGCGAACAACGATGTGCGAGCGATGAGTCAAGCATATCGCCAATTGACTATCAAAGCCTAGATTCAAGGCATCAGCAACTCAAGGAGCAGATATGCAAGTTTTATTGATGGGCTTATTTTGGACGAGCGCTTTCTTAATCGTCTATCATCACGCGATTTACCCTCTCATTCTGCGATGGTGGGCCAAGCGTCACCCACTTCCTGAGATTGAAGACTGTAGTGCTACTTTGTACCGCACTACTGACAACAGTGTACTACCATCCATCACAATCATCATTCCAGCTTATAACGAAGCAGAGTGGATTGCTGACAAGATTAGAAACTGCGCGTCACTTGACTACCCCAGAGACAAGCTCAGTGTCGTGATCATCAATGATGGCAGTACCGATGACACCGCCACGATCGCCGAATCAGCGATACAGGAAGCGATTTGTAGCGACACCCTTTTCACCATCGTTAACCACAAAGACAACAAAGGAAAAATATGCCGACTCAATGAGTCTTTACCTGTTGTCGATAGCACTATTACCTGCATCTCGGATGTATCGGCACTTATTTCAATCGATGCGCTTAAGCTTGCCGCCACGCATTTTGAAGACTCCAAGGTCGGCGTGGTGAACTCAACTTACCAACTGCTCGATCAGCAACAAAGGGGCGAATCTCTGTATTGGCGCTATCAAAACCAATTGAAATACAGTGAATCAACTTTGGGGTCTACCATAGGCGCACACGGTGCACTCTATTTCATCAGAACGGGTCTGTTTGAAGCTCTGCCGTTTAACACAATTAACGATGATTTCATCATCCCTATGAACGTGGTTCGTGCAGGCTACCAAGCGGTCTACGAGTCAAACATGAATGCCATCGAGATGGAGCCGACCGAAGCAGCCCAAGACTTCAAACGTCGTTTGCGTATCTCTGCGGGCAATATGCAACAACTTCTTGTTTTACTACCTCTGTTCTCGCCTCAATACAAAGGAACAGCACTAACCTTCTTCTCAGGCAAGGGACTCAGAGTGTTAACGCCCTACTTGATGCTGATATGCCTTGTAACCTCAGCGATCCTGGCGAAGAGTTCTACTCTGTTTTTGGGACTACTAGTGATACAGGGAAGCATCTATCTTACTGCTGCAGCTAGCGTACTAATACCTGCACTTCAATCATTTACCGCAATACGAGCGCTCACGTATCTAGTCGTTGGGCATACCGCAAACCTAATTGGTGGTCTTCGCTATCTTGTCGGGTTGGAAAACGGAGCTTGGAAACGCACACCACAACAGGAGAATCATCATGAAAAAGGTTAATTTAGAAAAATCACTTATTCGCACCTCTAAGCGCATCTTTGATCTAGTTGGCGCGAGCGTCGGCATGATTATCCTTGGTCTCTTTTTTGTGCCTGTTGCTATTGCTATTAAGGCAACATCACGTGGCCCAATATTTTATCAGCAGCTTCGCGTTGGTAAGTGGAGCCCAACCAAAATGGACTTCATTCATGTCCTTAAGTTCAGAACCATGTACATCGATGCGGAGTCTCGAACTGGTGCTACTTGGGCGACGGAGAACGACCCGCGTATTACTCCTGTCGGGCGTTTTCTTCGCAAGACTCGCTTAGATGAATTACCGCAGTTCATTAATGTACTGCGCGGCGATATGTCATTAATTGGCCCACGTCCAGAGCGACCTGACTTTTATCAGAAGCTTGAAAAAGACATCCCGTTTTTTGTGGAGCGTACCTACGGTGTACTACCGGGAATCACAGGTTTAGCCCAAGTCAATCAAGGTTACGACACCTGTATTGAAGATGTACGTAGCAAAGTGGGTTTTGACCACAGCTATGCTTTGTCGCTCTCTTCTTTTAAGACATGGCTAGTAACCGATATTCATATCGTACTCAAAACACTCAAAATCATGGTTGACGGGCGAGGACGCTAACCAATGGCGACAACGCGCCTATACGTTAGCAAGGAGAATAACGATGAAAACGACACCTTTACTTCCACTAGAAAGCCCTGGCAAGCCACGAAGAGTAGTATTGATCGTACAGCACTTGGTGCGTGGTGAAATTGAATTTCAAGTGCTTGAGCAGTTAAAGCAAGCCAACGCTAATGAAAGGATCTTCATCATCAGCCTAGAGGGCAATATAGAGCAAGCGATTAAGTTGTGGCCTGAGCTAGAAACCTATCGACAACAGCTGTTTTTCTTGCGTAAAGAGCCTGGAGTGCATCCCTCACTATTAGTTGCTCTGTATAGACTACTAAAAGTACTAAAGCCTCAAGTGGTTCATACTCATCATATAGGCCCTCTACTTTATGGCGGAATTGCGGCAAGACTTAGTGGAGTTCGCAATAGAACGCACACAGAGCACTGCACGAAACACTTAGAATATACTCGGCTTGCACGCATTGAAGATGCTGCATTTAAAGCAGCCAGACCCGCTATTATCGCTGCGACTCCAAAAGTAAAACGCTCCCTGGCGAGCCTATTTCCAAAAGTAACTGCAAGAGTCATTAGACCTGGCATCGATTGCAATAGCTTTTCAAAAGGGGAACTATTGGTCGCAAGAGAGCAGCTCAACTTACCCAATGAGGTTGTACTACTTGGCGCCGATTGTCATATCGGGGACTCTCCGGGATTACTGAGCTTAATGCGAGCACTTTATTACCTGCCAGAAAACGTACATCTTGTGCTAAACAACTCAATGGAATTATCGAGTTCCATCAGAGTGTTATCAGAAAAATTAAGGGTCAGCTCACGAGTGCATCAGCTCCAGAACATAATTGACGAGCCATATTTTTATCAGGCACTAGACTTGTACTTCCAGCTTGGTTCGGGAGGCATACATGCGCTATCTGCTTTACGTGCCCAAGCCTGTGGCATTCGTGTGATAGCTTTGGAGAGTTGTACAAATAGTGAGGCGCTTTGCCCAAGTACTAGTATCATGACTTCAGGACATCTATTTGCGCTACTGAAACAGATTGAGATCGCGCTCAACACTCACGTTTCACCTTCTCCTCGCAAGTACACTATAGAAAAGTTTGATATTCAACGAGCTTGCGAAGAGTACCGCTCATTAGTGACGAGACTCACCATATGAAAACAGCAATCAAGAGTGAGTAATAAAAAATCCAGCCTAATCGCTGGATTTTTTTGCAGTAAATATAAGCGCAAGTCCGACAAGAATACACGCTATACCTGATAATTTAGTTAAGCTAAACGGTTCATCTAGCCAAGGCAAGGTAACCGCGAGTACATACACCAAAACATAGCTCAAGCTTAACAAGGGATAGGCGACGCCCAATGGTAAATGCTTCAATGCCATTACCCAACAGGCCATGGATAATGCATAGCAGCCTAACCCAAAGGCAACACACAATAGCGCAGGCCATACCGTGGAAATCAGAGGCGTCACATCCAGTGTATAGAGGAGCGGCTCAATGACCTCCCATTGTTTCGACAGATTACCCATCCCCCATTTCATAGCAAGTTGAGCAACTGAAATCAAACAAACACTAAGAAGCGCAACGGGAAGACCTGCCTTGATATCTTTCAACACCATTAGTGGGCGCCTCCCAGTATGCCAACACCCACCATAATCATCATCACACCTAGCCATTGCTTAGGGACAATAACTTCGCCAAAGGCAAACTTAGAAACCAATAGCATGATGACAAAATTAACGCTGAGTAAGGGGTACGCCACTGACACATCCCATTGCGATAGTACACCAAGCCAAGTCAGCGCACTTGTGCCTAAAAAGCCAATGCCCAGGATCATAGGGAAACTTAACAGTTTGCTAATGGCACTCAGCTCTGGGTTTTCTTCAAAATACATTGCAGCCCGCTTTTGCCAATATTGGCTAAGCGAGCTAGCAAGTACAGAAATGATGTACAGTAGGACCGTCATTACTCAGCCGAAACTTGATTGAAGATCAGCGCATGGTAGCGACCACGATCGACGTGTTCATCCGCAACAGGGAAATCTTCTGGTAATGGTGGCAAGTTTCTAAAGTGAAGCAGTACTGGTGCTGTTTTTTGCTTCTCTTTAATAAACGCACTAATGTTTTCAAACGGTATCCAGCGATGGTTAGCATCATCGTAGTTCAAACCGTAATCAACCTCACCCATACCCTTAGTTAGGTAGACGTCAGTGCGCTTCAAGTACCAGTTCAGTGCCGACATCGTGTCAGGGTAATCAGCAATCAACACCATCTCGTCTGTGACTTTTGGAGCAAGCTCTTCCATAAAGCGAGCTGGCATTTTTGAATCGATCGTGCTGTTTGGCACCACTGTTGAGAACAGTGCAAATAGCGCGAGCGGCGACACCATGTAAGCCATGAACTTGTGCTCAAATGCACTCGCTTTCGCTGCGTAAAATGCACATGCGGCCCAGAAACCAAGAATAAACAGTGCAATCCAAGGGCGGTAAGACTCAGTCTCATCCAATGGCAGCTTGCCCATAAAGAACATAACCATCAGCGTCACTGCTACGAGACCAAAAAAGGCACCATTGATTAAAGAGCCAATCGTCAAACCTTTCGCCTTGCTGTTATAGGCTTTGATAATGCCGTGTGTAAGCAAAATCGCGATTGGAGCCATACATGGAAGGATGTAAGTCGCCAATTTACCGCTCGCATAAGAAAACAATAGGAAAGGCATGACTGCCCACCAAATTGAATAGCGAATAAGTGGCTTACTAAACTCACCCTTAAGTTGCACGAGTGCGGACGGTGCCCAGAAAACCCAAGGTAACGTGCCCAAGAAAAGGAATGGGATGTAATACCAAGCCGGCGCAGCATGTTGAGCGTCTTCTGCAGAGAAGCGGTGGATGTGCTCTTCCCAGAAGAAGTAATTCCAGTAATCTGGTTCCGCCGCGTGAATCGCTAAAGACCAAGGTAAGCAAGTGATAAATGCCACCAGCATTACCCACCAACCCCAGCGAAGGATCTCTAAGAACTGCTTCTGCATAATCATGTATGGAACAACGACTATCACAGGCAATGCTAAGGCTAAGAAGCCTTTTGTGAGAACCGCACAACCACAGAAAAAGCCCGCTAAGCCATAGTAAAGCCAACGCTGTTTGGTGGTCGTCGATTCGGTTGCAAAGAAGAAGGCGGCATAACAAGCTGTCAACCAAAACGCCAGCATGCCATCAAGTACGCTATAAGTACCGATCGCTGCGACCATGAACATGCTCAAGAATACGCCCGCAGTAAGCCAACCTTGTCTGCGATCGGTCATACGACTAACCAAGGAGACAAGGAATAAAGCACCACCTAAGGATGCAAGTGCAGAGGCGATTCTGACTGCAAAGTTGGTGTCACCGAAAAGCACCTGTGCTATCGCGTTAGACCAATAGCCCATGATCGGTTTTTCAAAATAACGAAGATCGTTAAATGTAGGTACTATCCAGTTACCTGACTCGACCATCTCGCGCGAGATCTCACCGTAACGCAGTTCATCTGGCGACCATAGCGGACGCAAATCTAGCGGGAGTATGTACAGTGCAATAAAAAACAGCGGTACCCATACCGCCCAGTTAATTCGTGATTGTTGCATTCTTCATCCAGTTGAATAAAAGCCCATGCAGTCATGGGCTCTGATTGATGGCACGTGATAGCGTTGTTGTGCGATTTCTTCGCGCGCTGTTTTACCCCCTCTAACTCCCCCTTATCAAGGGGGAGAACCAGAACAGGCAAAGCCTGTGCATTTTGCTCCTCCCCTTAATAAGGGGAGGCTGGGAGGGGTAAAAACAGCGCGCGAACCTAAACCCAACTCACCGTAACTAAAGCCCCATGCGCTCCACAAAAGACGCCTGGTGCGTTAGCCACCCTTCTCGCCCTTCCATCTCGATATTTTTAATCGAGTCTTTAGGAAGTGGGGTTTCTGCTTCATTAAGCAGATCTATCATCGGCACGAATTCTATATTTTGTTGCTTAGCTCTGACAATCAATTCTTCAAACATATCAGCACAAACAATACCTTCCACCTCTGCATGGATGGTATACACATTCAGACCATCACGCTTGATGAGCTTAAGAATCGCGTCGTTATAGTTACTGTTATCGACACCATCTTGACCGACTAACTCATCGTAAGTTGGAAGTGTTACAGGAATTTGCGGAGCCATTCCCTCACCCGGAGAGAAGATATGATCGCCGCGGCAATCACTATTATATTTGAAAGGAAATGCGTCTTTTTCTACCAGTGTTTGATCGGTACAACGCCAACCGGCTACCGCACTGCAAGGTAAGTCACGACCAGTGATCTCCTTGAGCATTGAATAACCTTTTGTGATTTCACCACGCAGCTGTTCGGCCGTCATAGTGTCAGTTTTCATCTGCCACTTATGATGATCCCAGGCATGAAGCCCGATTTCATGACCTGCCGTATCGGTCGCTTCGATAATGTGGCGCAGTTTCTTACCGATCACTGGACCAGGCCAGATCGTTCCACGAATAAGGATATCGTAACCATATAAGCTGGCGGCTTTAGAGCGAAGCATCTTCTTCAAAAATGCAGGACGCAAAAGGCGCCAAATATGGCGCCCCATGTTATCAGGTCCAACAGTAAAGAAGAATGAAGCCTTCACTCCGTGCTTCTCGAAAATCTCGAGTAGCTTAGGTACACCTAACTTGGTACCTCGGAAAGTGTCTACATCGATACGAAGACCGACTTTAGTGACTTCATTCTGTTCCATTACTTCTCTTCTACTACTGCACCTTTAAGGAAGAAATCTAGTGTCTCTTCGATGGTATCGTTCATGTGAACTTTTGGTTCCCAATCAAGCAGCTTCTTCGCGTTTGCGATGCTTGGTTTACGGTGTTGAACGTCTTGATAGCCGTCACCGTAGAACGCTTTACTCTCAACTAGGTTGTAGCCAGCGAATGGAGGGAACTGATCACGAAGTGGGTGGTTCTCAAACTTCTCTACCAGCGTCTCAGCAAGCTCTTTGATACTTGCTTCGTTTTCTGGCGCACCAATGTTGATGATTTGACCGTCACACAGACCTTCTTTGTTTTCGATGATGCGGAATAGCGCTTCGATCGCTTCAGAGATGTCAGTGAAACAACGCTTCTGCTCACCACCGTCGATAAGCTTGATCGGCGTACCTTCAACTAGGTTTAGGATAAGCTGAGTGATCGCACGGCTCGAACCGATACGCGCAGAGTTTAGGCTGTCTAGACGTGGACCCATCCAGTTGAACGGACGGAATAGCGTAAACTTAAGACCGTCTTTCTTACCGTAAGCCCAGATCACGCGGTCTAGTAGTTGCTTAGATACTGAGTAAATCCAGCGCTGACGGTTGATTGGACCAACAATCAGTGGCGAGGTATCTTCATTGAACTCAGAGTCTGTAGACATGCCGTAAACTTCAGACGTTGACGGGAAGATAATGCGCTTGTTGTATTTCACACATGCACGAACGATCTTCAGGTTCTCTTCGAAGTCCAACTCAAATACGCGAAGTGGGTTACGCGTGTATTCGATAGGCGTTGCGATAGCCACTAGCGGAAGAATGATGTCACACTTCTTAACGTGGTATTCGATCCACTCATTGTGGATAGTGATATCACCTTCAACGAAGTGGAAATCAGGGTGGCTTAGGTGCTCTTCGATCTGGTTCGAGTTCATGTCCATTGCATACACTTCGTAACCACCGTCGTCTAGAAGACGCTTAGTTAGGTGAGTACCGATGAAGCCGTTTGCACCAAGGATAAGTACCTTTTGACGCTTCTTAGCGTTAATAAGTGCACTTGCTTGAGGACCAAAACGCATGCCTTCAACAAGGTGAAGTTCTGCAGCTAGCTGCTCGCCACCTAGGTAAAGACCGTTTTCAGCCTCACCAGACTTAACAATCAATGAGCCTTGAGCACAAGCGATGGTTAGTGGAGATGTAGCAACGATAGTGCCCGGAGTCACGTCGTAAGTTTTATCACTCGCTTCCGCACCCCAGATAATAAGTTTGCGCTCACCTAGGAAAGTGAATGCACCTGGGAATGGTTCAGTCACAGCACGTACTAGGTTAAATACGGTGCGAGAATCATTTGACCACTTTATTTCACCGTCAGCTGGCGTGCGACGACCGAAGTAAGTCGCTTTGCTTTCGTCTTGAGCCGTTGCAGTGAACGAACCATCAACGATAGTTGGCAGCACTTTGCTTAGAAGATCGCTTGAAGCCGCGTTCATGCGCTTATGCAGTGTTTCTGCAGTATCTTCATCAGTGATAGCGATCTTTTCTTGACCAACGATATCACCCGCATCCGCTTTCTGAACCATTTTGTGTAGGGTTACACCAGTCTCAGTCTCGCCGTTTACTAGTGCCCAGTTGATTGGAGCGCGACCGCGGTAAGTTGGAAGCAGAGAACCGTGAAGGTTAAAGCCGCCTTTAGGTGCAATATCCAGCACTTCTTGGCTGATCATGTTGCGATAGTAGAATGAGAACAGAGCATCTGGCTTCATTGCACGGATCTTGTCTACCCATAGTGGGTGGTTTACGTCTTCTGGAGCGTAAACTGGAATACCGTTTTTCGCTGCTAGCTTAGCTACAGATTCAAAAAACACATTCTCGTTGCTGTCATCAACATGGGTGAATACTGCTTCGATCTCAACACCTGCGTCTAGCAAGCTGCGAACACCAGTACAACCGATATTGTGGTAGGCAAACACTACTACTTTCATGGAATATTCCTCTGGATATAAATCTTATTCTTTATTCTTTGATTCATCAGTCTCACGTGCTTTTTGAGTGGCTTCACCCACCAAAACATCTTGCACGTAAAAACGCGGGCGGGCTCTAACGTCAGAGTAAATACGCCCGATGTACTCGCCTAGTAGTCCTAGACCTACAAACTGCGCGCCCACAAATACAAATAGGATGGCAAATAGAGTAAACAGACCGTCACCTGCCCACTCAGAGCCGAATATAATGCGCATCAGCATTAGGATAATACCAAATGCGATACCTGCCGCAGCGATACCACCACCGACGATGCTCAGCAGACGCAACGGCGCCGTAGTCATACTGGTGATCAAGTCAAACATTAGGCTAATAAGCTTCATAAAGCTATATTTCGACTCGCCGTCCGCGCGCTCATCATGGTGAACGTCAATCTCAGTTGTGTGACGAGAAAAACCATTTGCCAAAACAGGGATAAACGTACTGCGCTCGTGACATTCAAGCATGGCGTCAACAACATGGCGACGATACGCTCGCAGCATACAGCCGTAGTCGTTCATCTCAACACCGGTAGAACGCTTAACTAGCTTATTGATAAGCTTTGAAGGATAGCGACGAAGCGCGCTATCTTGGCGATTCTTACGCACGGTGCCGACTGAATCGAACCCTTCTTCAGCTTTAGCGACTAGATTCGGGATCTCTTCTGGTGGGTTTTGCAGATCCGCGTCTAAAGTGATAATGAGGTCACCACGAACTTGTTCGAAACCCGCCATAATCGCATTATGCTGACCATAGTTGCGGTTAAGGATAACGCCAACCACATGGCTACCTTCTTTCGATGATGCTTGTTCAATGATTTCTGCACTGCGGTCACGGCTACCGTCATCAACGAGAATAAGCTCATAGTCTTTACCTAGGCTATCACCAGCTTTAGTCGTGCGGTCAATCAGTTCTTGCAGGCAGTTTTCTTCGTTGTATACCGGTATTACGATAGACACGAAGTTAATGGCTTCATTGTGTTTCATGGTTTATCCAATTATCTCTGACACGGCACTCACTACACGCTCTACGTCGTCCTGAGTCATATCAGGGAAGAGCGGCAACGAGCAAATTTGATTACTGTTACGTTCTGTATTCTGAAGGTTTGGGTTCATCGCCCCAAATAGTTCCGCATAGTTTTCGCGGTAATATTTTTGTGTGTGGCATGCCTTGAAGTGGATACCGGCGCCGATGCCCTTCTCTTTCAAAGCAGCAATCAGGTCATCACGCGTTAGCCCCGCTACCGCAGGATCAACACGGACGATCATGAGATGCCAACAGTGTTTGTGGTCATGTGAAGCTAGACCTAGCGGCGTAACACCCTTGATCGACTCAAGTTTGCTACGATAAGAGAGCGCAATTTCTGTACGCTTTGCCGTGATCGCTTCAATACGATCCATTTGCCCAAGCGCCAAAACAGCACAAATATCAGGCATGTTGTATTTGAAACCAGGCTCGACAACTTCTGCTTGTGGCGCTCTGCCTTGCGTTTCTCGGTCAAAAGCGTCAACACCCAAGCCATGAAACTTGAGACGGCGAACTTTGTCAGCCAATTCAGCATCATGTGTGGTTAGAATACCACCCTCGGCTGTGGTTACGTTCTTGATAGCGTGAGTTGAGAACAAGCAAGTACCGCGCTCACCAATAGGCTTCCCTTTATACTCTGTCCCTAAAGCGTGGGCAGCGTCTTCGACGACCGGAATGCCATACTTCTCGCCCAAGGCATAGATTGGATCAAGATCAAGGGCCGCTCCCGCGTAATGAACAGGAATAATCAGCTTTGTCTTGTCATTGATTAGGGGCTCAATCTTATCTGCGTCCGTCATCAATGTATCGGCATCAACGTCAACAAATACTGGCTTCGCGCCAACCAAGGTGATCATGTTGACCGTCGACACCCACGTAAGTGACGGTGTAATCACCTCATCGCCAGGTCCAATACCCATAGCTAGCAAGACCAAGTGCATACCCGCCGTCGCACTGCTGAGCGCGACACTATGTGGTGCACCTGTATGCTGGGAGATTTTGGCTTCTAGTTCTGCGTTTTTTGGTCCGGTGGTTATCCAACCTGAACGAAGCACATCGACTACAGACTGGATGTCTTGCTCGTCGACAGCAGGTCGACATAACGGAAGAAAGGACTGGCTCATTTTTTAAACTCACAGTTAGTTCGTGATGTTAAGCACGAAAAATTGACAATAAAGTTTACTAGGGCGTTCAACGAATTAAAAGGCTTGATATCTATTTCCCACACAAAACATAGACACTCTGTACACATTTGCCGCAAACATTTCTTGGTTGAATTAATATTTACTCATTTTTAGTAAAAAAATAGTGCCAAATGGGCTCTTCGTCTAAAAATGTCAATTAACTCGACAAAAGAGTGGCTTTTTAGCAGCAAAAAACATCGCTAATTACGCAACGTCAACTTTGTGTCAATTTCCCTAGCCCGCTCTACCGACCGCTAGCATGATGGCATAGCAAAGCATTCGACTATGTAACGGTTTGTCGTGAGTTCGTTTGTATCTATCTACTTCAGAGAGTAAACTCTCGCTCCTTTCTTGCCATAACTGACATACCAACAAAGGTAGCACCCGTGAAACTCAATGACAGCCCAGTAACAGAGCATCACTTTCAAGGTCATCACTTCTACCTAAAAAGGGACGATTTGCTCCACGGTCACTTTAACGGCAACAAAGCCAGAAAGTTTATGACTACTTTGCTTCAACCGTTAGAAGGCAAAACCAGGTTAATTGGTTGGGGTTCAGCTCAAGCCAACTCGCTTACTTCTCTTGCTGCACTTGCGAAAATTAAAGGGCTGAAACTGACATTTTATGTCGACCACAAACCGAGTTGGTTAGACGCGAAACCCATGGGTAATTACCGAACAGCATTGGAGTTAGGTGCAGAGGTTATCTCATTGCAAGAGACCATTGGGCCTAATGCACCACACCCATCAGAGTTTGTCATTCAAGAGCATGGCGATGACCCAGATTGTTTGATAATTCCGGAAGGAGGCCACTTCGAGCAAGCAAAAGAGGGAGTCACTCAACTGGCTAATGAAATTTTATCTTGGTCTAGATTTGAGAAAGGTCGCAGTATAAAAGTCGCGCTCCCTTCGGGTACTGGAACGACGGCACTTTACTTAAGTCAGGTTCTTAAGCCACAAGGCATAGAGGTACTGACCTGCCCTTGTGTTTCAGGTAAAGATTACTTGCTTAAACAGTATACGGCGCTTGGTGAAACCGAAGACCTACCTACTATTTTAGAGCTCGACACTAAGCATCACTTTGGCAAACTTTACAAACAAGATTATGAGATATGGCAAGCTTTGCAGGAAGAGACCCATATTGAATTTGACCTTCTCTATGACCCCATGATGTGGCGCTGTCTGCTACCTTGGTTGGAGACCAATCCAGATACCACAATTCTGTACGTCCATCAGGGCGGGCTCTTGGGAAATGAGACTATGTTGGCTCGTTACCGTCGCAAATACTGTGATCAGCAGATCGATTGGTAGTAGCAACAAAAAAGGAAGCTCGAGGCTTCCTTTGTAGTACTTGGGTACTATTGATCATTGATGCGAGGTGTATTGCTCAAGATATGACTCTGCTTTTGTTTTCGCTTCAGCAAGTTGACTTGCAGAAAGCTTCATCGCTAGGTCATCACGCAGTTTTTCCGCGGTAGTATAACCGTTTGTAGAGGCAACTGACGCCCACGCATACGCTTCTACATTATCAAGCTCAACGCCCTCACCCAGAGAATATTTAAACGCTAGGTTTCTTTGACCATAAGCGTAACCATTTTCCGCTGAGCGACGGTACCATTTGACCGCTTCGTCATCATTTTTTTCGATACCGAGTCCTTTAGCGTACATAACCCCAAGGCTATTTTGCGCGACATCAAAACCTTTCTCGGCCGCCAAACGGTAGTACTCAACTGCTTTCTCGTTACTCTTAGGAACACCGCGTCCCCACTTGTACATCCCAGCTAAGTAATATTGCGCTTTTACGTGACCCTGTGCCGATGCTTTTTCAAACCAAGCGGCAGCTTCTTTTGCGCTATAAGCAACACCATGACCGTTGTCATACATCATGCCAAGCTTGTACATCGCCGTTTCACTGCCTTTCTTAGCGGCTTTGTGATACCACTCGACAGCTTTCACGTCATCTTCTTCTAAGCCATTACCCGTAGCTAAACGATCTCCGAGCTCAATTTGAGCATAAATATCGCCACGCTTCGCTTCTGTAGTGACTTCCTTGTTGCTTCGCTTTGAATAATCCTGGACAAATGCAAAGCTCGTTGCACTAAAACACAGACCACATAGTGAAACCGCTAACAGTGTTTTCCGCATCATCTTTTCCCATCCTTAAAGAATTCGTCAAATTCTGCCATATGATGATTAATGTTCTCAGCAAAATATGAATAATTGTCGATACTCTGACAAAGAGTTTCGTTCAAGTCACAAAAACATAAGTATTTGCGTACATTATAGCCAATAAGTAGCACGTTATTTTGTAAAGCAACAGTGGCTAGAAACCAATGTTTACTTACTGTAATCGTTTGCAAATACTTCTCGTTTTAGAGTGTGTTATTTTGTAGACTTGCAGTATCGTACTGAGAATTAATCAAGCATCTAGAATTGGAGATATTATGGCGTCTAAATGGGCAAAACGATTCATTCAAATGGCAGAATTGGTCGGCTCATGGAGTAAGGATCCATCAACACAAGTTGGTGCCGTCATTACCAAGCAAAATCGTATCGTGTCGGTTGGCTTCAACGGCTATCCACACGGTATCTCTGATAGCGCAGAAGTGGATGAGAGAGAAACTAAATATCTGAAAACGCTGCATGCTGAAGAAAATGCTATTTTGTTCGCAAAGCGAGACCTCGACGGCTGTGAAATCTGGGTCACACACTTTCCATGCCCAAACTGCGCAGCGAAAATCATTCAAACTGGTATTTCAGTTGTCCATTGCCCAGCTCAAACCGAAGATTTTTTATCTCGTTGGGGTGAAAAAATTTCCCTTAGCCAAGATATGTTTGATCAAGCGGGAGTAGAAGTAGACTGGCTTCCAATAGAAAACTAATGTTGTGTAGCGTGTGCAACACGATGCTTTACCAAAAGTTTATTTTTAACTGACTTATGAACTAATCCAAATTTCCTGCCGTAAGTCTCTTTGCGAATAACATGAGCATAGAGGCTTACCATGAATATTATTAAAACATCAGTTATCGCAGCCGCAGCAATCACCATTGTCGGCTGTGGCAGCGACTCCGACTCTACACCCACCACGCAAGTTCGCGTAACACATGCCAGTCCCGACGCCCCTCTCGTCGAAATAAAGGCGAATGGTTCGGTAGTAAGCGGTTTAGGTAATGTAGATTATCAAGAAAGCAGCGGTGTGATCACTCTAGACGCGGGAACCTACGACTTCTCGGTGGATGCAAAACTTCCAGGAGTTCAGACCGTACAGGTGTTAGACCTAGCCGGAACTAATTTGGCCGCAGACATGAGGTATGACGTGATTGCTATCGATAATGTCGACCTCTCTGGCGCGAGCCCTACGATTCAGGGGTCGGTCATTGCTCGCAGCTCGACAGCACCTAGCGGTGACATGGCAAGGCTTTCGGTGCTGCATGCACACCCAACTGCCGGAGCGGTTGATGTTTATTTGACAACAGACGCCACCCTAGACCAAGCATCTCCAACCTTGGACGACTTCGCATTTACAGACACATTTTCGGGTGAAGTCCCAATGGGCGATGTACGAATCCGAGTCACAGGTCCAGACGACAAAACCGTCTTGTTCGACACTGGCGAGGCAGCTATCAACCTGGCTAGCGGAAGCGATACTATCGTCGTCGCAACGGAAAACACGCGTGTCGGTGAAAGTACTTCTCCTTTAACGCTACTTGCTGGGTTTGGAACTGCAGCCTTATCGCCGGTCTACTCCTCGACTGAAAATGCAACGGTAAGAGTCGCGCACTCAGTATTCGGCTTAGGCGGCGTTGACGTAAATGCCTCTGGCAGTGCCGTTGACGGGCTCGTCAACATCACTTTCCCAACGGATGTGACGATCTCTAACTTCCGCTCGAAAGACTTACCTGGCGCGACAGCATTTGATCTCACCGTATCTCCAACAGGTGACCCCAGTACCGTCGCTATCGACCTCGGATCACAAACGTTTGATGCAGGTTCGGAGACCACGGTATTTGCTGTAGGAAACGCTGACGGAGACCCTGAGGCAATCTCGGCACTACCAATCGTAGACGACATGCGTAGTGTTTCTGCTTACGCAAAGGTGAGAGTCGTACATGCGCATCCAGAAGCCGGACTGGTCGACATTCATGCTGTTGCCGCAGGTGGAGATTTTGACACCACCACAGTTGTCGTAGCTGGCGTTAACTTTAAAGACTTTACCGAAGAGCACCTGATCATTAACGCGGGGATGTATGATCTAGCGGTAGCCGAAGCAGGAACCACGAACGTTCTCCTATCACTTAACGGTGCTGATTTGACAGGCGGATTGGTCGCCACAGTCTTTGCTACTGAAAACGGAATAAAAGTAAACGTAGACAACAGTTCTGGTAACTAGACAAGCCAAATAGCGATCCCGAAAGGTCACAGCTAATACTGTGGCCTTTTTGTATTTAAAACTTCTTTTCAATCAGACTTTGCTCATCTACAATCCGCCAACCTATAATTGTGATGTATATCACCAACCCTTTGGAAAGCGCATCCTTATGACATTCAATGCCAAAACACCGTTTAAAGTAATTTCTTTGGCAACATTATTTTTCTCTAGCTGTGCAGCAGCTATTGAACTTCCTTTATTTAAAAAAGAAGCGGAAGAGCGTGGTTATACACTACCAGAAGCCGTAGGCCTCAGCCTTGGGTATATGAATGTCTCTCAAGGGATTAATGTGAATTCGATAGCGTTATCTGGTTTGCCAAGCATAGTTAAGAACCTCAACATCAAGACTGAAGGTGGTTACCAAGAGAGTGAAGTCTTAACGCTTAAAGCGGATGTTTGGGTCCTGCCGTTTTTAAACTTTTACGCTATCGGCGGTAAGCTGAACGGCTACTCCGAAACAACCATCAAATCCGTCAGTGGAACATTGGATTTCGGCATTTTCGAGCGCGACATCGAGATTGATAACATCAATGCTCCCTTCCGGTTAGATCTAGATGGCTACACCTATGGTGCAGGAACGGTTATTGCAGGTGGATATGAGAGCTTCTTTGCATTGGTAGATGCGAGCTACACAAAAACTAGCCTTACAGTGATTGACGGTGAGATTGACTCAATAGTCGTGTCTCCAAGAATTGGTTGGGATTTTTCTCGAAATACAGATTGGCCGCTTCGCGCATGGGTCGGAGCTCAATACCAAAATATCGAACAAACACTGAGTGGTAATGTTAAAGATCTGCCACTTGGTTCGTTGAGCGACCTACCTCTGCTAGACGATGCGAGATTTACAGTAAATCAGAGCCTCGCAAACAATTGGAACAGCCTTGTTGGCGCACAATACGAATTCACACCAAACTGGGTATTGATAAGTGAGCTAGGTTTCGGACAAAGAAAGAGCTTCTTTATCACTCTCGATGCCCGATTCTAGACACTAGCTACTGATTTAAGCCCATCACTCGATGGGCTTTTTCTTAGTCACTTCTAACAATAATGGCAATAGTACAAGACTGAAAACCAATATGCTGCTCAATGCAATCGTCAGAACTAAGCCTATAGAATGCATGCCTTGATGCTCCGCCACTATCAGCGCACCAAAAGTCGCTAGCGTCGTTAAGCAACTTACCAGTGAGGCTTTTGGCGTCGAGGTATTAAAGAATGCGTCTAAAGTTCTTACCGAGCGGAATCGCTTAACAATATGAATGCCATTATCCACCCCCAAACCAAAGATTAGGGGTATTACGATTATGTTAGCCATGTTCATTGAAAGATTGAACCAGTGCATCAAGCCAAGCGTTGTCAATGAAGCCAGCCCTAACGGAATAAAGATAAGAATGACGTCTCGCTTCTTATCGACGGTCCAAATCAAAATAAGTGCAATAGCAAATACCGACATCATGATTGCCGCTTGAAATGCACCCGTGATAATTCCGCCAACTTCTTGTTCCGCCACGGCTCTACCTGTGGCATTAGGCGCTATTTGCTTACTCTCTTTAATAAAGGTTTCTAGCGCCTTCACATTGGTCATATCTTCTTTAGGTGAAATGACAACTAACCATTCTCCTTGCTCACTGATATAACGCTCTCGTAGTTCAACAGGTAGCGAATCTATGGTGACTTGATCCTGATGAGTTAAAGCAGTCAAACTCTTTGAAAGATCCCCAAACAAGTTTGACGCGGTTATAGTTGGATCAATTGTGGTTGAAAGTTGAGAGCTTCCACTCCAATTGTTCTCTTTCGCCTGCTGCAAAAACTGCTCGTAGCTCATTGGAGCAACGGTAACTGGCTCATTGAAAATGGCTTGGATTCGCGCCGTTCTCTTTTCTAACTCATTCGGCATAAAATCACTCGCGATAACCACAGAAGCGATAGACGGTTGCATCGCCAAACGCGCTTTCCACTCTTGAGCTTGTTTTTGGTCTTTTGCAATGGCAAACAATTGGTAGCTTGAGCCTAGCCCCTCTTGTTGCAGTTGATTCAGCGCCAATACAGATTCTGAGCTAGGGTTTTTCAACACCAAAGTCGAGAAATCAAACTTAAACTGAGTCGCGCCGTACCCCATCACCAAAGTAAGTGCGACGACAAGAGTAAAAATCAGGCTTTTGAATCTAATGAGCCGGGAGCCAAACCAAGCAAACCTATGTGTATCGGTTTGATGACGAACCGTAGGGTAACCAAACAAGGTAAAGAAAAGTGGAATAACAACGAAAGTCGCAATAAGCCCTAAGATCATTCCAAGCGCTGAAACTATCCCCAGTTCGCCCAACCCTGTGTAAGCGGTAGGATAAAAGCTAAGGAAACCCAGAGCAGAAGATAGTGCGCATAAAGAAAGAGGACGAATCGAGTGCGCTATTGCGTGGCGCATCCCGACTTCATTGCTTTCACCTTTGACTCTTAGCTCTTGAATATGAAGGCACAGATGAATAGAAAAATCGACGGCAAGACCAATAAACATGACCATAAACACGATGGAGATCGTGTTGTAATGACCTATCACCAGAAGACCTGCGGCAAAAGTCCACGCTAAGCCAACAAGCACCGTCAAATAACAAGCAATGATCACTCGCAGAGAACGAATACCAATCGCGAGAATAAGGATTAGCCCTAACAGAGATGCAGTGCCAGCCACCGCGATGCTGTTATTGGCATCTGCAATTTCATCGAAGTCGAGCGCGGCCTGCCCCGTCACCTTTACGTTAATACTGTCGGGCAAATCAGCTTGTTTTATACTAGCAGCGATCGCATTCATAATAGCGCGATTCGGTTCTGTTGCAGTAGAGTCCGCATCAGCGACTAAGGTAATGGCATACGCGGATGGCAAGGTCACATCTTCTTGGAAGAAACTCGGCCAATCAACACGATTATCCTCTGTCGCTTTTATTAGCGGATTTAGATTTGGACTTTCGCTTTCTGCTAACAAGGCAAAGTACAGCTCTAAGCTGTTTGCTTGCGCAGCGACAGCAGCCGGTCGTACGGACTCTTCGAGAGACGCCTTAATCTGCTCGAACTCTTTATGAGACAAAAACCCGAGCGCATGCTCTTCAAACCAAGGCAATATTTGTGGTGCAAAGACATGATGAACCAAGGACTGATCGTTTAACGCTTTAGCAATGTCAGAAACAGAAGATTTCAGGACAGCTGGATCGGCACCGGTGACTAGTAACGTTACGTTACCGGAATCAGGGAAGGCTTGATTGAGGTGGTCGAGTTCATCAACCCAGGCTCCCTGCTGCTCAACGAGTGACGAAAGATCAGCATTCATTTTAAAATGCTGTTGTCCGTACCAAACAGAGATAGACGTCAGAATAGCGACGAGTAGAAGAACAAGCCTAGGAAAGCGCTGGATCAGAGAGAATAGACGTTCCACAGAATCGAGATTAGCAAAAATACAATAGGATAATTGTATCTTAGTTATTGAAGATAGATAGTTAGATTCTTGTCATTTCAAGTGTAAAAAAGGGGCGAAAAGCCCCTTAGTTTTATTATAAATAGCATAAAACCATTATTCTTGGTCAATCATCCATTTACGGAATTCTTTGCGTTCAGCCTTTGACGCTTTTAGGTACCAAGCTTTGAGCTGCTCAACAGTCTCTGGATTGTTTACTACCTGTGCGACAGCGTCATTAGACGAGTCACTGTTTGCTACTGCCGATACAGACGCGGTGGTAGCAACCGTTGCTGCCACAGGTGCGGCACTAGCTTGTGCTGCTGCGCCCTCTACAAATGAAATGCTTCGCTGTTCATTATGCTTAGCAACCAACTCTCCTATGTTAGAGTATGGAAGGAAGCCGTCACGACCTTGAAGCTTTTCCTGAGTGAACTGAAGGGTATTCCCATCTTGTGTGATTCGCCATTCTGGTTCACTGGTGCGAAATGCGGCTTCTGCCTCTTGTTTACTGCGAGCAACTGGATGGTTAACCTTAACCTCTTCTCCAGTTACATTAATGTTGATCACATAAGGCGCCGATGTATACACAGTTTGGCTACTGCCACGCCCTACTTTTTTATCCATTCGCAAAACAACTTGATTTTTGCCTTCCTCAATGGTGTTTGCAGAGGTTTTGCTCTCCGCCTCCTGGCCATTTATGTAAAGTAAAGAAACCCCTTTCATTGGTACCAGAGTTGCCGCGCTTGCAGACAATGTGAAACCAACCGTTAATAATGCAGCTACGATAGACCTCTTCACTATGGTCACTCCTTTATTATATTTTTTGATGTTTCCCTGCTTGGGAGTTACATCATGCCATATTGTGGTTATTACCCAAACATTTACATCGAGAAAATGAAGACTCTGTCAAGCGAGGTTTGGGGTAATAACTGAACTTACTTAAACAAAAAAGCCACCCGAAGGTGGCTTTAGTCATTTCACAATCAAACAGAATTAGAATTCTGCTTTAGCACCGATAGCGAAACCTACATCGTTCTTAGCGTAGAAGTTGTTATTACCTTGGCTGTAACCATCGTTACCACCAACTTCAGCGTAGATAGTTGCACCAGGAGCGATTAGGTAACCTGCGTTAAGGAACCAACCTGTTTGCTTGTCTTGAGATTCTGTAGTGTTTGTACCAGTTTGGAACGTTGCTTCGTCAAAGCTAGCGAACTCTAAACCACCAGCGAAGATGAACTTGTTGTACGTGTAGTCAGCAGCTAGTGCGAAGATGTCGTATTTCATCTTCTCTGCGCCATCATCTTGGTTTTCTAGGTGGTAGAAACCCGCTTCAAGATTTAGATTTTCGAAGCCACCGTAACGAAGTTCAGCTGCGATTAGACTCTCGTCGCCATTTTGTACGTTAGGGCCATCAAACTTAGAATCACCGTAGAAAATTGTTGCGTCGAAATCAGCGACGCGTGCACCGATTTTTGCATCAACCATGTTACCGTTTTGACCAAGACCTGAATTTTGATTCTTGTCTTGCTTGTATGCTAGAGCACCGTAGAAAGTACCTTTGTCAATGTCGTAACGGATAGATTCGTCAGCGCCGAATGGAGAGTTGTTTGAGAAGAAAGCGCTTAGACCAAACTGGTAGTCTGAACCGATACCAGCGTCATCAAGTACTGAGTCAAGACGACCAAACTTGATAGAGCCTGCTGTTTGTGAGTAAAGAGCTACGTAAGCGTTGCCCGCTTTAGCAGCGTTGTCTAGAAGACCATTGTCCGCGCTACCGTCAAATTCCCAGTAACCGCCGAATTGTAGGTCATCGTTTACTGCGTAGCGTACGTCGAAACCGAAATCCGCGTCTTGGATTTCTTGTTTCATTTCTTCGTCAACGCCAATGCCTTGCTTGTAAACAACTTCGATGTCACCAGCTAGGTTAACTGTTACACCGTCTTGATTATAAAGTTCGATTGCTTGCGCAGAACCAGCTGCCGCTAGAACTGCTAGAGCTACTAGAGTCTTTTTCATGATAATCCACTGCCTTTTCTTAGATGGGAATTCCTTTTCGGTTCCCTTTTTTAATATATGTGACGTCTAAATCTTCCAGAAGAACGACAACCTTTTGTCCTTTGGTTGACTTAGCGTCTTTAAATCTCGGAACCAAGAATGCAAAAGTTCTCAGTAGTTGTCAAACACTCTAAATAAAAATAACAAAAGAATATAAATTCAATAAAAACAACAATATACAAAAACCTCAGTGACAAAGCGCAAGTTTTTTGAACACCTTTCGATTGCAACTCACACACCGTTTTTGATGCGCCAACTTATATAAGACTCCAAAAAATGCGACCAATAACACTATTTACCAGGATAATAATCTAGCAACATATATTTTTTGGAGTTTTATATTTTTTAGACACCAAAAAATATAGCCCCTTGTGAAAGTTCACTCGATTTTTGTGATTTTGATCTAAATACCAGCTGTAAGTTTGAGACTACTTGCCCATATTTTTCGCCGCTCGAAGTGTGGTACACTCCCCGCTCGTCTACATAGGGCTTATCATGCTGACCAGTAAAATCCAAAAATCCATTCGCCAAAGCTATCAAAACCTGCAAACTCAATTAGATAATTTCGTTCCTAGGCGAGCTCAGAACTATCTTGTTTCAGAAATCGCTAAAACACTCTGTGGTCAATATCACAAGTCCACACGCATGATCGTTGCTGAGGCAGGAACTGGGATCGGTAAAAGCCTTTCGTATTTAATGGCAACCATTCCTGTCGCGGTCCAAAACAACCGCAAAGTCGTCATTTCTACTGCGACGGTGGCACTTCAGGAGCAGTTGCTTAATAAAGATCTACCGCTGTTCAGACGGATTACCGATCAAAACTTCTCTTTTATCATTGCTAAAGGTCGCCAACGTTATTGCTGCGCGGAAAAACTTGCCGTGGCTTGTGGTGCTGACGGCGGTCAAATGGCGATGTTTGAAACCAAACCCAAAGCATCTGACATTGCTCAGCTACAACTTATGTATGAAAAACTGGCGCAAGGTAAATGGGATGGTGATAGAGATTCATGGCCTAAACCTATCGATGACGCCATCTGGCAAACCATTGTGAGCGAAAAACACAGCTGTAATAACAGTCTTCCAGCACACCGCGGCTGCCCGTTTTCTAAAGCACGCTCAGAGCTCGATAAAAATGATGTGATAATTGCTAACCATAGTTTAGTGATGGCAGATGCAGACTTAGGCGGCGGGGTGATCCTTCCAGAGCCCGAAAACACCATCTTTATATTCGATGAAGCGCATCACCTTCCGCATGTTGCGAGAGATCACGCTTCTGCATCAGCCACTCTCAAAGGTGCAGGCAGTTGGTTAGAGCGACTCAATCAGTCGGCTAGCAAGTTTTCAGGAATGGCGGATGAGAAGCGAGTTAGCCGTTTTCGCAATGAGCTGCAAGATGCAATACAGCAGTTAATACCGCTTTTGGGCGAAGTGAACACCTATTGCGGCGGACTTCCATTTGAAGAAGATAGCTGTCGATTCGAGAACGGCGAGCTTCCTAGTTGGTTAGAAGAGCAAGCAAAAGTGCTCAAGCAATACTCGCAAAAAGGCGCTCAAGCGTCAGCGAAAATCGCGGATCTAATCTCAGAGCGACTAAAAGATGGAGAGATAGGTGCCAAACTTGCAGAGCCAGCGTTGGCAGAGCTCGGCTTTTATATCCAACGATTTGATAATCTTGCTGCTGTATGGCGCTTGATGGCTGAGCCACAAAAAGAGAAAGGTGCACCACTTGCGCGTTGGATTGAGAAAAGTAAAGAGCGTGAGGGCGACCACCTCGTAAGCGTGGCGCCACTTGAGGTCGGTTGGCAATTAGATCAGCAGCTTTGGTCTCGGTGTGTGGGGGCTGTGCTGGTGTCAGCGACCATGCGCGCTCTCAACTCTTTCTCTTTCTTCTGTCATCAGGCTGGAATCAGCCAAAAGGACGAAGACGGTGTTCAGTTCCTGGCGCTAGCTTCCCCGTTTAACTACGCGGAACAGGCTGAGCTTATCGTGCCCAAAATGAAGAATGAACCACAAGCCCCTCAATTTACCGAGGAGCTTGTAGAAAAAATCCCAGGCATTATCGAAGATGGTAAAAGTAACCTCATTCTTTTCTCGTCTTATTGGCAAATGAATAAAGTGGCCGATGAGTTGCGAGCAAAATTTGCGCTTAAAGGTTGGCACTTGCAAATTCAAGGCGAAAAATCACGCTCAGAAATCCTAAATAAACATAAAACCCTCACTCAATGCGGGAAAACGAGCGTTCTTTTTGGGACAGGCAGTTTTTCTGAAGGATTAGATCTACCCGGTGAACTGCTAGAGAACTTAGTGATCACTAAGATACCTTTTGCTGTGCCTACGTCACCGATCGAACAAGCTCATGCTGAGTATATAGAGAGTAAAGGTGGCAATGCTTTTCTCCAGATTACAGTTCCAGAAGCGAGCAAAAAACTGATACAATCGGCGGGCCGTTTGCTGAGGAAAGAAAGGGACTGTGGAACTCTCTATATTCTAGATAGGCGAATCGTCACTAAAAGGTATGGCAAATCTTTGCTTGATTCCCTACCCCCATTTAAAAGAAAAATAGAATACTAAGGGTCATTCGTCTCGATGGAATTTATCGAACCAAGTATGTTGGTTATTTTGGCTATCGTCGCCTTTGCTGCTGGCTTTATTGATGCCGTTGCTGGCGGTGGTGGTATGCTGACTGTGCCTGCCCTATTGTCATTGGGTCTTCCTCCACATATCGCATTAGGAACCAATAAACTCGCTGCAACCTTCGCTTCGTCGACTGCAGCGTTCACCTATTACCGTAAAAGACTCTTTAAACCAGAATGTTGGCGTCGAGCTTTTGTCGCTACTCTGTTTGGTGCCACGCTTGGGACCGTCGTTGTTGACATGATTAGTACCGAGTGGCTTGAAAAAGTTCTTCCCCTTGTAATCTTAGCGGCGGCACTTTACACCGTTTTTCATCGCGCTCCTCAAGGCGAGAGCAGTAAGGTCAACGTTGGCTGCCCCAAGTTTAATCGTAAACAGTACCTTCAGGGCTTGTCGCTCGGTTTCTATGATGGTGTTGCCGGTCCTGGTACCGGTGCGTTTTGGACAGTTAGCTCAATGGCTCTGTATCGTCTCAACATTTTGTTCGCCTCCGGCTTGTCAAAGGCGATGAACTTTACCAGCAACTTTACCTCGCTAGTGACGTTTGCGATTCTCGGTCATATCAACTGGGTACTTGGTTTAACCATGGGTGTATGTCTTATGGCTGGCGCTTATATAGGCGCACACTCCGCAATACGATTTGGTGCTAAATTTATAAGACCAATATTTGTGACAGTCGTGAGCATTCTCGCTATCAAGCTTGCTTACGATGCTTGGTTGTAAATCTGGCTGTCGTTATCGTTTGAATATAGAAACAGCCCGTAATACCAACGGGAAACCCGCTATCAATGAAGCTAAATCAACTCAAGTTAAGATTACAGTCGCTAAAAGAAGCAGCTAAGGCCTTTGATGCTTCTAGTCGGCAGACAAAAGTCAGACAATTTGATGAACACCTCTTTCAATCAAGCGGCTTTTTGACTCTGCCTTGCGTTATCGAAGCCGAATCACTACTCAATAAGATCGTTACTTTAAGTCAGAATTCATGTAGTCAAAGCACATCAGAGGCTCTGGTCGAAAGGTTTTCATGTCAGCTCGAAGCGCTAGAAAGAGTTCTCGCGAAGGTGCCTAACCGTGAAGCAGATAGTATCGAGCAGCAATCATTGGCAGAATTGAAAGCATCGCTTGCTCAGCATAAAGTCTGGGAACAAAAACTCTGTAAGCTGGTTCGAGACAAAGAACAAAATCAACACGACGAGCAATCACTTATCGAGACCGAACAAAGGCTGCAGCGCTGCCGCAGCGCAATGAACCAGATTCAATACAAGATCAATCAAAGGATGAAATTTATCTAATGTCGAATGAAACAGGCTTAGACAGTGCGCCAGAGGAAATCAAACTCGCTGTGGATCTGATCTTCTTACTTGAGAGCAATGAGATCGATCCAAAAGTGGCGTTAGAGGCACTTGAGATTGTGAAAGGTGATCTCTTAAGAAAAATTGAAAGCTAATTTTTCACAACAACCTTTCTCAACTTATCATTTTGCATCGCGTTACCCCCACTACAAATAGCGTCATCCTCACGAAAGTGAGGATCTTTCACAGCGTGTGAAAAACTAAAAACATGTGACTTGTCGCGTAATTCTAGTGCACAGTGCGCTGTAAAAGATCCCCTTTTTCAAGGGGATGACGATATTGTTGTCCTTCGTGTAGAAGAACAGGTTGAAATTCATGAGAAACTCAGCTTTGAGTGCTCAACAACAACGCCGGAATTCACACCCCTACAATGGGAAAACGCTCTGTTGGCTCCACCAACTCGTTCTGCGCCGCTATGGTTTGCAGCTCCCACTCATCTCTTCGCTGTGTTTCCTTAAGTACGGCATAGCTAGCATTATTGGCATGCTCAAATGCTTGCTCAGGTGACCAACCTTTTAAAAGTCCTGCAGTGAATAGCGCAGAAATCAGATCCCCTACTCCAACTGGCTGCTTAGCAAACTTAAGATGAGGACGCTGGGCAATAAAGCATCCCGATTTTGTTGCCAGCATCATGGTAAATTTGTCATCAGAAACACTATGTAGATGTTTTACCAACACCATTTTCGGTCCACGTGACAAAGCCTTTTTGCAGGCCACTACGGCACTTTCTAAGTCTGTGATTTCCATATTGGTAAACTGAGCCAACTCGAATTGATTAGGTACAATCACATCCGCGCTTGGCATTACATCATTGACCAAATATTCGGTCGTCCCCTGAGGGACGATGCAACCTTTCTCTGGGTCGCCCATAACGGGGTCACACACGTAGATCGCGTCAGGATTTTGAGTTTTGACTTGGCGCACCGCATCAAGAACTGCAAGACATTGATCCGCGCTTCCCTGATAACCCGACAGTAGCGCTTGGCAGTTTTTAAGCTGCTCGATATTGGCGATGCCTGAGATAAGCTCAGATATGTCATCTGCTGAAAAAGCCTTACCTTTCCAGCCTTGCTGATACTGTGTATGGTTCGAGAATTGAACCGTGTGAATAGGCCAAACCTCAAACCCCATTCGTTGCATTGGGAAAACGGCCGAACTGTTGCCTGCATGTCCGTATACGACATGAGACTGGATTGAGATGATACCTTTCATGAATGCTCCTCACAGCACGATAAGTTATTCTGATTACCCTTTAAATATGGGGTGGGTCTGACTCGCAGACAAGTTTCAGATTAAAAAGTAGTTGAGTACTACAGAATCAAAAAATCCGATATTGGAAACCAATATCGGATTTTGCTTAATGATTAAGAATTTGAGAACTAGACCGTTGCTTGTTCGACGAGCTGCTCAGCTTCTTCCAATCGCTTGTTCTCTCCAAAGCCTCGCAAACCAACCACGTGTACATGTTCATGGTCTTTAAATACCTTACGCACAAGCTTATAGGTGGTGCCTTTTTCTGGGCTGATATTCTCAGGTGCCGCAATCAATAACTGCATACCCTGGCGGTCACATAGCTCGAATAAGGTCGCGATCGACTTGGCATCCAGACGCGCAGCCTCATCGAGGAACAGTAGACGACATGGCAGAATGTCTTTGCTTCGCAGGCGGCGCGACTCTTCTTCCCAGCTCTGTACTACCATCAATAGAATTGACTGACCAGTACCGATCGCTTCACCTGTCGATAGCGCGCCAGATTCCGCTTGCAGCCAACCGTCAGAGCCACGGTTTACTTCAACGCTTAGCTCTAGGTAGTTACGATAATCAAGCAGCTCTTCGCCCAATACTTGTGGCGAGCGCTGACCCATATCGATATGCGGGTTGACGCGTTGGAATAACTTAGCCATCGCTTCCGAGAAGGTATAACGCGAAGTCTCAAACAAATCTTTATGCTCACCCGTTAGCGCCACCAGCAACTGCTCATGACTTTCACGGATCTTCACATTCAGACGAACGCCCTTAACCTGACCAAAGTGAATATTCGACAAGCCTTGGTTAAGCATACGAATACGGTTTTGCTCACGCTGAATCGTCTTCTTGATGATGCTCGACACCGACTCTGAGCTGATCGCAAGACGATTTTCACGTTGAGTGAGCTCTTCGGTTAGGCGTGCGAGCTCCACTTCCATCTCTTCAATCGCTTCGACCGGATCGTCCGTACGGATGATGTCTTGACGGATACGCTCACGAAGATGCTGGTAAACAGCGATGTAGAACAGAACCTTACGCTCTGGCTTCGAGGTATCTTCTGACTGACGCAGTGAATCGCGAAGATCTTCATTATCCGCCACAGCAAGACGCAATGCACCCAAAGACTTATCCGACATAGAGCGAAGCTCACCCGCGCTCATGTATGCTAGTTCGCGTTTATGAAGGCGACGTTCAACATCGTTCGCTTTCGCTAGACGAAGTACGCTACACCACCCCGCTTTCGCGGCAACCACATAGGTGCGCAGCTCAATGTATTCTTTCTGAACCTTCTTAAGACGCTTAGCCAGACCTTTCATCTCAAGCTCTGTCGACGTCATCGTCTTCTCATATTCAGACTTGCGAGTGCGAGAGGTTTGCAGTGCTAAGTGCAGCTCATCACGACGCTTTTCTGCACGCTCAAGTGCTGATTCATCAGGGACAATGCCGTACTCTTGAAGCTCGGCCTTGAACTCTTGAACTGTCTCTAGCTTAGCTTGATGCGAGCTCTTAAGTGACGCCAATACTTGGTTGTACTGGTTGGCTTGCTCTTGAACCTGCTTAAGTCCTTCACGAAGACGTGCGCGCGTTGCTTCCGCTTGCACCAATTTCGCTTTTAGCTGCTCGCTCAACTCACTGCTTTGGTTAAGCATGTCCATTGAATCAGCATAGGCAAAGTAAGGACGACGCTCAGCTAGATCCGCAACAGCAAAGATCTGTGCTTTGAGTGTTTGCAGTGCTTTATCGGCATTTTTGTATTGGCTCGTCAGTGCATCAAATTGCTCTGGATCGCTGTCTAGAACATTGACTACCGCAGCCAGTTTTTCTGCCGCCACGCCGTGCTGCTGAATGTAGCTCTTAGCACCGTTGAGATCTTCAATTTGAGATTGAAGCTCTTGATGGCGCTCAGCTAGAGTCTCATCAAATAGTACGTTAGCGCTAATCGATAGACGATCCAGTAAAGTCACGCACTGCTTAGATGTCGACAACTGCGCACTCGCTTGTTGCTCACGCTGTTTGTTGTCATTTAGCTCACGCGCTACCTGGCTGCGAAGCTCGCGTAAACGCGCCAGCTCCACTTCAGGGTCGGCTTCAAACGCCAACTGCATGTGCTCTGCTGCGAACGCGTTGAACGCTTGGTACAGGCGCTGCAGTTTTTGTGCATCAAACGCCGCTTTCGCATGTTTTTCTACCGTTTCTTCACGCTGTTCACGAAGCAGCTCTAAACGCTGTTCGCGTGCTGCGCGACCAAACAGAGGGATCTTAGGGAAGCGTGAGTAGCGCAATTGACGTTCATTAAGCTGAACGCAGACCGCGCCATCAAGCTCGTCGGCATCGAATGAGCTGTCATCAAAGGCATCGATGTCGCCTTCAATGATGTAAAGATCTTCTGGACAATCATCCAGCTCAACCAGCTTTTCTTTGATGCCGTCTAGGTTTGATACCACGATAGCATGACGTGCAGGACCATACATTGCACTAAAGTAAGGCGCATCATCGATGGTGATATCGTCATAAATTTCAGACAGCAGAACGCCGCCAAGCGTATCGGCAAGACCTTTTAAGCGTGGGTCGTTTGAACCACCAGGAGAGGCTAAACGCTCAATCTCTAGCTCGAGTTCTTCACGGCGCTTCGCCAGCGAGTCGCGTTCGAAAGAGGTCTTACGCTCATTATCGTTCGTCGCTTGCATTGAACTGATCACATCCGCGCGATCCACCAGCTCCATGCCACTTTGTTCACGAAGATCTTCGAGTGCATTAAAAGATTTGATCCACTTCGGCGCGTAGCTCTCTAGCTTACTGATCTCAGACACAAACTCTTGTTCGCGCTGCTTGATTTCGCCAGATGCCTCACGAAGAGCTTCAAGCTGCTGCTCGCACTCAAGGACGCGTTCACGTTGGCTCTCCGCTTCTATTTCAAGATCTGCTTCGCTATCCACACGGATACCGGCATCACTAAGCTCACTTGCCAATTTCTGCGCTTGCTGTTGACGCTCAATGTTTTTCTCGAGCTCACGATACTGAGCGCGAAGCTGAGATTCGTTTTTCAGTAGCTGACGATGCTCGTCCGCTTGCTTGATTGCCGCTTTCGCTACTTGGCTCGCTTCACTGCGCGCAACATCACCGGCAATCTGCTTGACCAACGATAACGCTTGCTCAAACTGCTGCGCCGCGGCCGATGACATATCAAGGCGGTGTTTCAGCTCAAGAAGTTCGGTTGTGCTTTGTGATTCTTGCGATTTTAGTTGGCTCAGCATTTCTGCCGCGCCATCTTGATTCAATGATTCGTTTTCAAGCAAGTTACGCGCTTTCTCAAGGGCTTGTACCGCTTGTTGATATTGCAGTGCACGCGTCTGCTGAACATCCAGAGCTTGCTGGTAATCAGCCAACTGAGTCTTGAGGCTATCCACCTCTTCTTCCGCGAATGTCGCTTGCTCTTCAGCGGCAAGCTTACGCTCACTCGCTTCTTCCACAACCATCATCTGCTCTTCAAGACGCTCGTTTAGCTCTTCAAGGTCTTCTTGGTAGCGTTCAATCTTTTCTTGCTGACGCAGCGCGTTTTGTACCAATAATAAGTGGTCTTGTGCCGCTTGATGGTCTTGCTCTAGACCTGATTCATTCTCAACCAACAGCGTCAGTTCTTGCTGAACTTTGTTAAGCAGTTCGTTTTGCGCGATAAGTGTTTGACGAGAACCAAACAGCTCGCCACGAAGCTTCATCGTTGTTTCAAGCTTGTTGCGGCGTTCGTTAGCATGGCGCATGTAGTCCGCGGCTACATAATTGGTCGACTCGGTGATCAAGTGCTTAAATAGGTCACGGTCTGCTTGGGTGGTTTTGATAGCTTCTAGCGTTAGGCGGTTTTCGCGTAGCGCAGATTCCATGTCTTGGAACGCTTTCTTTACACCACCATTCTGTGGCAGAAGATAGTCACGAAGTGAACGAGTAATCGCGCTCGAGATACCACCGTAAAGCGACGCTTCAATCAGGCGATAGAACTTAGAGCGATCGCTGCTGTTACGCAGCTTCTTCGGCAATACGCCAAACTCGAACATCTGCGCATGATAATCAACGATCGAGTTGAAGGCTTTAAAATGGACGCCTTCCATTGCGCTGACCGACTCTTTTACTTCATTGATTTGACGTACGCGTGCATGGTTATCCGATACGGCTTCGATCAAAATATCAGTTGGTTTTACGCTGCTTGGTAAGCCTTGAATGATAAATGGCTTGATGTCCACTTTCTTATCACGACCCGCTACTTGTTGTAGCTTGACCACAAACAGAACGCGTTGGTTACGTGAGTTCACCACATCCAGCGCAGAGTAACAGGTACCTGGCTGAAGCTTACCGTACAAGCCTTTGTCGCGAGATGCTTGAGAGCTACCCGCTTCAGTAGTGTTTCTAAAGTGCAGCAGGCTTTGATCTGGAATCAGCGCTGTAATGAACGATGCCATGGTGGTAGATTTACCCGCACCATTACCACCAGAAAGCGTGGTGACGAGCGTGTCGATATCAAAAGTACGTGCAAAGAAGCCGTTCCAGTTGACCATCGTCATCGATTGATACTTACCTCTTTCAATCATGCGTCAGCCTCCTGTTGATTGTGCTCGGTGTCGTTGTCATTTGAGTCGCTGCTTTCATCGCTTGGGATCAAGCTGCCTTGCGATGGGGCTTGTGTGTGTACCACTGCTTCACCATCACGGATGAGACGAAGCTGCGCATCACGCATATCGTCACCCACGCGTACGTCAGCACCAAAGCGGAATACCGCTTCGCTGATGCGGAATTTGTCGGTATCACCAATGGAAATGGTCATACCTAAACGGCGCAAGCGACGCAGTGAAGTACGTACTTTTTCAAACAGCTTCTCTTTGTCTAGATCAGAACCCGTTGCACGGTTTGTCACAAGGCGCATCAGCTTCTTTTCGTCCGCAAGCGCGAGGATCTCTTCATAAAGCTCTTGGTTAGTAAAGATACCTTCATGGGCAAGACGCTCTGGGCTTAGGTATAGGAAACACAGCACCTTACCCACTAGCATGTCGAGCTCTGACAGCACGCTACGACCAATTAATGTCGTCGAGCGTGGACGTAGATAGAAAAAGCCTTCCGGTGCTTTCACCAACTCGGTGTTGTAGCGCTGATAGAAACTGGCCAGTTCAACCTCAAAATCACAAAGTAGTGCGTGATTATCGAGGTCTTCAGATGAAATGTGTCGACCCGCGCGCAGTGCACTATCCAATGCAGGGAATAGCGGGTTGGTGATCGCTTTTGCCAGTTTCTCTGGCATGTATTCGTCAATATTTGTCGATGACATTTGCTTGTACCTTTGCGCCAAAATCGTTGATAGCTTGCCAGTCTGGCTGAATAGCCGAGTAATCGGACTGGGAGTAACCCAGTCTCACAGCTTGGTCTACAACGATTCTTGCGAGATCGAAATGATGAGTATGTGGGTGTGACGCGAGGTAATCGCGCAGCACCAAGCCAAGATCGATTGGAGCGCCTTGTTCTTTATGACCTTTCAGCATGTCCCCAATTCGCTCAGCGAGCTCATCATTAACTTGTTCAAATTCTTCGTATTCCACTTCAAGTGGCACGGCACCGGTTACCTCATCGTTGCGAAGCACTAGGGCTTCATCACGAAGGTCGGTGAGTTTCTCAGCATCGGCATACGTGAGATACCAAGGAGAGTCAAAATAGTCTGTGACCGATTGGCGCAACCTTTGGCTGAAGGCGCGGTTTTGGTCCATATCAATCGCAGTACGGATAAACTTGTGCACGTGGCGGTCATAACCGATCCACAAATCAATCGCTTGTTGGCCCCAACTAATGATGCGGTCCAATTTCATCTGTAAACCAAACAAGGCTTCACCGACAAACTCAAGCTCATCATCACCATAAACAATTTCTTGGATGTCTAAGATCTGGGTTTGCAGCTCATCGCCCGCTGCTTGCAAAGTATCTTGCAGCTCTCGAAGCGTTGCTGAGGTTTCTGAAAGCAAAGTCTCACAGTTATTGATCGCATCGCGCCAATCTTTGTTAAGCAGCTCAGCGATCTGAAGTTTCACGGACTGCTGCTGCTCATCCATTACGCGCTGGTTAAGGTCGATCTGGTCGAAAATCTCACCAACGGAATATTTCAACACGCCAAATACGTTCTTGCGCCAATGGGCAACGGTCCCGCCTTCTTGCGCAGCTTCGATAGCTTTTGCCATCTCGCCTGCCACCATTGAAAGCTGGATAGAGAGTCGTAGTTTAGAGAATTCGCGATGTCTGACGTAGTAATCGGTGATACCGATGGCAAGAGGGCTGAGCCTGTAAATACTCGCCCCATCGTTGACTTCACTGGTAAAACGGCTCAATAAGCGCTGCTTGACCAGTTCATTAATCGCATTGTTCGCACGAAACGCGGTGGCTTCGCCCGTTTGCTCAAACTGCCCGGTGACGATCTTAAATGCATCATGCAACTCGCCCTCGCCCAGCTCTTCATCAAATCTTTCATTACTCAGCACCGCGATGGAGATGAGAAATGCCAACCGTTCAGTGGAAAGATTCAACGCAAAATCATGCTGTTTGACCCATCCGACTAGCTCGTCTATTGGTCGGTCATCAGCATTTAGAGTGTTATCACTCATGGTCTTTCCTGTTATTGTTTTTTCCTAGCCCATACATGTATGTATCGACCCATGGAGAGATAAGGCTCTTGGCGACACAGCTGTTGTTCAAGTTTCAGAACATCCTCCGCTGTGTAATCTCCCATGTATTGCATATTGCCAATGTAATCACTGAAAGAACGAATGCCAGATTTGCCACATATTTCAAACCCGGCTTCTTCAATCCACTGATACACGTCCTCTGGCTTCAACCCTTTCTGGGGCTGGAGCTTGAATCTTTTTCTATGTGGCATCCCATCTAACACGTGAGGAATGTTGCCACAAATGACGTTCTTAAATACCAATCCATGATGATTGTAAAACATGACAGAAGCGATACCGCCAGGTTTCACTTGCTGTAATACCGCCTCTAGCGCTGGTCTCGGTTCAGCCAGCCACTCCATCACCGCATGAAACAAGGTCAAGTCAACCTCTTGTTCCATATGCTCTGCAATATCTTGCACTGGACTGTGGATCCAGCGATATTGCGAGAGTAACCCGTTTTTTTCAACCTCTGCTTTAGCTAATTTCAGCATTTCAGAAGACAGGTCACATAAGGTGATATGGTGTCCACGCTCAGCGATGCGCTGTGAAACCTGACCTAATCCACCACCTGCATCTAATACTTTGAGTGTTTTTTTAGTATCATCCAGTTCGGCGAGAGCCTGGGTTAAATCTTCCCAAACAATGGTTTGGCGGATTTCACCCTTCTCTGAGCCGTAAATATTTTTTGCAAATTTGTGGGCGATATCGTCGAAATTACGGTCTTGCATCACGATTTATTGAGTTAAGATAACCAGTCGTACAGCTATTCTGTCATATAAGTGACAGGAATAAAGGGGCAACTCCCTTTTTTAGCGTTAAGTGGTGTTTTTTCGGACTATTATTCTATGTTTGAGCTGAAAAAGCTGGTGTCTGCATTACTAATGCCTTTGCCCGCTATGCTAATCCTAGGTTTCTTGGGATTGCTCCTTATTATGTTTACTACTAGGCGTAAGTTTGGAAGCCTGATGGTTCTCGTATCATTGTGTGGGACATTTCTTATCGCATTCCAGCCGCTTTCAAGTCGCCTGTTGATGCCATTAGAGCGTCAATACAGTGCCTTCTTACCCATAAATGAATCCATTGACTACGTTATGGTCCTTGGCGGCGGTCACGTTGTGGATGACGATATTCCGCCCACTTCTGAACTATCCCGTACTTCTCTCATGCGCCTAAGCGAGGGTATTCGTGTGATGCGCATGTATCCAGGTAGTAAGCTCATTTTATCGGGATATGCGGGCGGAACAGACGTAAGCCATGCTCGCGTAATGGCCAAAGTGGCACTGGCATTGGGCGTATCTAAGCCAGATATTATTTTACTAGAGTCTGCTAAAGACACGTGGGAAGAAGCAAGACAAGCGTCTGCCTTCGTGCAAAGTAAAAAAATGGTGCTGGTTACCTCCGCAAGCCATATGCAACGCGCTATGTACGAATTTGAAGCAGCAGGTCTTAAGCCATACCCTGCACCAACGAACTTCCTAGCCCAAGAAAATGTTGAACAAGCTTGGCAACGCTACGCACCGCAAGCTCGCTACCTTGAGCAAACAGAGCGCTACTGGCACGAGACCATGGGATTAGTTTGGCAGAGATTACGAGATTGGGTGGCAAACGAAAGCATTCGTGATTTGACATTTTCTGTATCTGAATTCGATCCTGAAAGTGTAGAACCTACGCAACTGGAACAAGATGAGTTAGAACAGCAGCTCGCGCCCCAGGAAACGCAGGATGACACTTCCGCTGTCTCTGAAGCAGATTCGACGATCTCAGGTGCCAGCTAAACCATCAGGTGACAACCAAACCCGGTTAAAAAAGACCTCATCATTGGATGAGGTCTTTTGCTATTGAGGCTAGTTGGCATTTAGCTGATTCAGCTTGGCTTTCAGTGGAACAGAGAAATTAAAGCCATCATGCTGATCCCAATTGATCGACCATGTCATCACTCCACCAAACTTTGGTGATGCTTGAGTAGGTACGATAGAGCCACAACGACTTAGGGAGATCATACAATCCAATGCGTCTTCGATGTTAGCAATCGGAGCCTGCCCCGAGTTCGCTGAGCTTGGACCTGAAGGTAATCCAATGGCGACTTGATCATCACGCAGTGGCATAAATCGACTGCCGTCAGCTAACTCAAATCCCTCAGTAAGCATACGTGATGCCGCCACCATCATATCCACAGAACCCTCTGGCGCAGCGCCCGTCGTATAAGGATTGGCCAGCCCACCATTGTTGTATAACTGCACATGCAAAAGATCTAAGGTATCGCGTAATTGATCGATAAGGGGAATGTAAGCGCCCCAAATGCCTGAGTAAGCGACCATTCCGCCTTGCACATACGGATGTTCCGGTGCCATGGTAAGGTACATGTCGCCGCCCGTATTCGCTTCGATTGCTTTTAGTGCACGTGGCAAGCGCGCTTGGATTTGACTGCCGTGGACGAGATTTGAGCCGCTTTCGTAATCAACATCCAATCCATCAAACCCCCACTCATTGATGATCTCGGACAAGCTCGAAACAAACGCTGTTTCATCCGTGTCTGTGTTCAGTGTGATCGTGCCTTCAGCGCCACCAAGCGACAGAACGATAATCTTACCTTCCGCTTGTAAGTCTTTGATGTCTTGTTTGAACTGAACGGGATCTATCGGAGCACAGCTCGAGTAGATGTCACCATTGTAGAGATTAAAATGCACCGTACCATTACTGTTACGATCATTGTCAGCAAAAGCAATGTCGATAATGTCCCAGTCTTTCGACATTTGGTTAAGTGGGATTGGACAGCCCGCACCATTGACAAAGTTGTGCCAGTAGCCGATGAGCTTATGTTTCGGTTGGACTACAGATTTTGCCGACACGCCAACGCTAGCAGACGTCACCGTATTCCCTTGCAGATCCGTGCTGATGACACTCAATTGATAGTTCCCTATGGTAGTTGGCGTCCAAGAGAACTGATACGGCGCCGTGGTGTCACCGTTGACCAAAAGACCATTAGCGTAGAGTTCAACCTTAGCCACCTCACTCTGCAGGGAGCTGACATTCGCATTCACAGTCACAGCTTTGCCAATCGCGACGACATCGCCAGAGGAAGGAGAGGTAATTGCAGCGACCATAGGTTGATCAGTCACTGATACCGTTGTGTTTAATTGATTGCTGTTACCTTCATTGTCAGTAGCAATGACCTTTAAATCTACAGAGGCCTGTCCCACTGCATTCCACGTCCATTGATAAGGTGATGCCGTCACTAAGCCTATTGACGTACCATTCACGAATGCCTCAGCATCGGCAACTGTTCCATCTAGATCCTCAATATTCGCAAGGATAGTGACATCACTTCCTAGCAGAACCGTTTCGCCTTCTACCGGCGAAATAAGTTCAATATTTGGTGCTGTCGCACAGGCACCCTGTCCACTCCAGGCATCTTGCCAGTACTGTCCAACGCCAGGCTCATAAGCCCATGCCGAGTCAGATGAACACCAGCCGCCAACAAGACATTGATAGAGCTCGCCATTGTTGACCACATTCTGCCCGGTTGCGTAGCTACTGCCAGCGATATAGGTTGTCGCACCTGAGCACTTACCTCCTGCCGACGCTATGGCTTCAACCGTGATAACTTGCGACTGGGACGTCGCGCCTTTATCGTCTGTCGCAACGGCTTGTATCGTATAGCTGCCCTCGGCAGTTGATATCCAATCCATGACCCAAGGAGCGACAGTCACAGACTTTTCTAGTGCACCATTGACTCTAAATTCAACCTTGCTAATGGTGCCATCCGAGTCTGAGGGCTCTGCGGTAAACTGGACACTATCTCCTACCGAAACTTGAGTCTTCGAACTGGTAAAGGTAACAACAGGTGGTTGATTAGATGCGTCTACGACTGAGAATGTCTGAGCCGATTGTGTAGACGCACCTTTATCATCAATGGCTGTGACTACCAGCTCATAATTGCCACTTTCCGTCAACCAAGTTACTTGGTAAGGAGCGCTCGACAACACTGCCAGTTGCGCCCCTTGCAGCTCAAATATCACCTCTCGAACTTCCCCATCACTGTCTTCAGCCAATGCAGAGAAGGTAACTTGGTTTCCTGAGGCTAACTGTGCGTTGGAGGCTGGAGAAGTAATCGTCACTGAGGGAGCAGCGTTTGTGCCACCAGCATCACAGGCCCCTATTAGTGACCATTCTTGATAAGGTTTGGAGTGGTTAACAGGGTTAGCGTTAAGGTTCCACCAGTTCGCTTGGTACGCCGATGATTGCCATTGAACTTGAGCGCCACCGTTGTAGCTTGTGCCGTCGTCCCAAATAGGCAAACTGTCACACTGTACTGCCAAGCTTGGTGCAGAAAACAGTAAACTCGAGGTAAGCATCAGCGACAAATTCACTGACCGTTTAAATATTGGAATAGAGCCTAATTGTAGCTTGGTCATGGAAAATCCTTTTGTTGAACCAAAGAATGTCGTTGCCAATCAATGCTGCCCAATCGAAGCAGTTCAACGGAAACGACGCCACTATCAAACTAGCTCAGGTTTATAGAGTCTTTTTCCGACTCAGAAAGCACCGACTTCTCACGCGAGTCAGTTAACAAAAATAGTTACAAGTTGCATATACAACGACCAGGTATCTCTACATTGCTCCCATAAAAAAGCTCCAGCTATCAAAGAGACAACTGGAGCATTTTCTATCACTACACGCTAGCCGACTTTAATCACCAGCAAACATGTAGCCCTCGCCATGGACAGTGATAAATATCTGTGGATTCTTTGGATCGGATTCCATCTTGGCACGCATGCGACGGATAAGAACATCAATGGTTCTATCGTTTGGCGCATCAACTCGATGACTGATCATATTGAGGATACGCTCACGGCTCAGAACTTGATTTGGATACGTTGAGAGTGCAACTAACAATTCATATTCAGCCTTGGTCAGTTTTACAGGGTCGCCATTATTCGTCAGTGAACGACGCTGCTTATCGAACGTCCATTCACCAAAGTGAACCACATGCTCGTTTTGCACTGACTCTTCAAGTACTGGCTGTTTGCGCGCTAGTGAAATACGCCACAATAGGTTTTTTACTCGCACTAACAGTTCGCGTAGCTCAAACGGCTTAGTGACATAGTCGTCTGCACCCATCTCAAGGCCAACAATACGGTCAATACTATCGGTGCGACCGGTCACCAAAATGATTCCAATGTCTGACTGACTTCTTAACTCTCTTGTCAGCATCAAACCATCTTCACCAGGGAGGTTAATATCTAACATAACGAGATCGATACTGGATTCTTCCAGCACCTGACGCATCGTCTGACCATCTTCAGCTTCGCTAACCAAGTAGCCTTCATTTTCGAAGTAGCCAGCCAGCTTACTGCGAGTGACTACGTCATCTTCTACAACCAAAACGTGATATTTCATCTGTGGTTTCTCAATCTTGTCATGACAGGGACATTCTATTCATAAACATTCACAATTCTAGTCTACATCCCCTCATAGGCATGGAAACCTTACTATTTTTTGATTCAAAACAACCAAAACGATTGCGTCTCATATGCAACGAATACTCGAGTCAACTTACCCTTAAAGCAATTAATTTTTGTCTTATTTTTTCATAAGTTAACTCAATTTTTCACACAACAAGTTATTGCTATTCATCTTTATTGGCTAAAATAGAGTTATCATTTTTGGAGATTATTCAAATGCAAGAAATCAAAGCATTTAATGAGCAACGCGCAGAAATCTATTGGTGGCTTTCAAGCCTATTCGCTGCGGAGCTCACTGATGATGAACTCAACAAATACCACAGCCCTGAAATTCGCTCTTTCTTATCTGGCTTAGGAGAAAACCCTTCCCTAAAAGAACCCATTCAGGTCTTTACAGAGTCCTTGAACCGCCTTCAAGTCAGAGAAGACGCCCAATTAGAGCTTTCTGCCGATTTTTGCGATCTCTTTTTAAAGTCGGACAAGCACGGCGCACTGCCTTATGCCTCTATGTATATTGGTAAGTCTGGTCTTTTAAATGATCAACCTGCACAAGATATGGCAGATCTTTTAGCTAAGCACAATGTAGCGGTGAATAAGGACTTAAATGAGCCAGCGGATCACCTCGCGATCGAGCTAGATTTCCTAGGCAACTTAATCATTCGCTCCAATGAGCTTGAAGCGGAGGCACATATGAACGATGCGCTGCACGAGCAAGCAGAGTTCATCAAGAACTACTTGATGACATGGCTACCTCAGTTTGTTGCGAAATGCCAAACTAACGACGAGTTTGGGTTTTATGCCGCTGCCGCTAAACTACTCGAAGCATTCTGCCAACTTGACTACACCTACCTAGAGGGTGAGCAAGACTAGCCAACCTAAAGCGCAAATCACTTGCATCACATCTGTGAGAATTAATTTGCGCTTTAGTTATAAATTTATTGGATAAGTCATTGCCAGCGCTCAAACCTAAGTCTACAATCCGCCGTTTAAATGCAAATGCCCTTGGCATTCAACGCGGACTTGTGTCCAAAAACACCTGTTGAAATCTACGCTCTGAGCTTTTTTCGCCGTGGCTTGCATGCAACTTTCGGTTTTCGCAGCCAAATACTATGTTTACAACAACATAGCGTTATATGTTTGCAAAGACCACTATACTTGAAGCGGTACCAACGTTAATTATCAAGCCGCGACTAATAGGATATCACTATGGCAACTATTAAAGATGTCGCCCGCCTTGCAGGCGTTTCAACGACCACAGTATCCCACGTTATTAATAAGACTCGCTTTGTTGCTGAAGCAACTCAAGAAAAAGTGATGGCGGCGGTCGACGAACTCAACTACGCACCAAGCGCCGTTGCACGTAGCTTAAAATGCAACTCAACAAAAACCATCGGTATGTTAGTGACTCAGTCAACTAACCTGTTCTTTTCAGAGGTTATCGATGGTGTTGAGAGCTACTGCTACCGCCAAGGCTACACGCTGATCCTATGTAACACTGGTGGCGTGTATGAAAAGCAACGCGATTACATTCGCATGCTGGCAGAGAAACGCGTGGATGGCATCCTCGTGATGTGCTCTGATCTTACCGAAGAGCTGCTAGAGATGCTTGATCGTCACGCCGACATTCCTAAAGTTATCATGGACTGGGGCCCAGAAAGCTCACAAGCGGACAAGATCATCGATAACTCTGAAGAAGGCGGTTATCTCGCAACGAAATTCCTGATCGAAAAAGGTCACACGGATATTGCTTGTCTAAGCGGTCACTTAGAAAAAGCTGTGTGCCAAGAGCGTATCATCGGTTACAAACGTGCCCTTGCAGAAGCAGGTATCGAGATGAAAGACGATCGTATTCTTGAAGGCAACTTCGAATGCGATACAGCGGTTATCGCAGCTAATCGTATTGCTGCAATGGAAGACCGACCTACCGCTATCTTCTGTTTCAACGACACCATGGCGTTTGGCCTGATGAGTCGCCTGCAGCAACTGGGTGTGCGCGTACCTGAGGACATCTCTGTCATTGGATACGATAATATTGAGCTGGCTGAGTACTTCTCGCCACCACTAACGACGGTTCACCAACCTAAACGACGTGTGGGCAAAAACGCGTTTGAGATTCTATTAGAACGAATCAAAGATAAAGGTCATGAAAAGCGCATTTTCGAAATGCACCCAGAGATTGTTGAACGAGACTCTGTCAAAAGCCTTACATAACGCTGACAAAAGTGCCTTTCTAGGCACTTTTTTTTGAACTTCATTCAAGTTTTCTTCTCTCGATTGTTAGTTTTTTACGCACCCTCAAGCACAAATAACCTACCATTATTTGAACCAATGTCACATTTTTGCCACTGAGTAATCATAGGCTTATGTCGTTTTCATTTATTCTAATGAAGTCACGCACAGGGCAAACCATCTGAAAGGGTGGGACGCAAAGCCTCCGGCCTAAACCAATTTTTAATTGATAGGTAGCGGGGTTGCCGATGGCAAGGGGAGAAGACTCAGTTATGGCATATGCCTAACAGAGCTCTGACACCTGATTGCTATACTCTCGGACCTGATTCTGGTGACACAATCAATAACACCGAGAAAAGAATAAAGCATGGATAATCCTATACTAAAAAATTCAATGCAATTATTCGCTCAGCTTGGAAGAGTAAAGTCTCGCTCCATGTTTGGGGGATTTGGCATCTTCGTAGATGATACGATGTTTGCCTTAGCAGTGAATAACAAATTACATATCAGAACTAACCGTCAGACCGTATCCACCTTCAAAAAACTGGGTTACAAGCCTTATGTTTATAAAAAGCGTGGATTTCCCGTTGTTACTAAGTACTTCGCGTTACCTGAAGACTGTTGGCAAGATCAAGAAGGTATTCTCGATCACGCTAAACAGGCACTCGAGTTCGCGAAAACTGAGAAAGAGCAACAATCCGAAGCGAAACCTAATCGCCTGAAAGACCTTCCGAATCTTCGCCTTGCCACTGAGCGCATGCTCAAAAAAGCAGGCATTGAATCAGTGGTTGAACTTCAGGATCATGGTTCGGTTGAGGCTTTCAAGGCCATTCAGAGAACCCATTCAAGTACCGTAGGTTTAGAGCTTTTATGGGCTCTTGAAGGTGCGATAAATGGTACTCATTGGTCTGTGATTCCTCAGACTAAAAGAGATGAACTGGCTAGCTTAATTAATTAAGCTACGGTAATCTCGAGAAAAAATCAGCCTTATGGCTGATTTTTTTGTATTAGCTGAAAGGAAAAACATACTCATCCTGTCTACTACACTAATACTGAGTCATCAAAAGGATATCGTCATGAGCAAGAAGCTGATACTAGGATTGGTTTTGGTTGCTGTCGTCATTTACTTAGGCATCAACTTTGGTCAACACCTCACACTAGAAAACGCAAAAGCACAACAAGTAGCACTGAGTGAATACATCAATGAGAACTTCGTGGCTGCTGCCCTCACCTATTTCTTCGCTTACATAGCGATTACTGCATTCTCTGTTCCAGGCGCTGCCGTGGTTACCTTACTTGGCGCTGCACTGTTTGGCTTTTGGACTAGTTTACTGCTTGTTTCATTTGCGAGTACCATAGGCGCTACATTGGCATTCTTGAGCAGTCGCTTCCTACTTCGCGATTGGGTACAAAGTAAGTTCGGTTCGAAACTTGAGACGATCAATAAAGGTGTCGAAAAAGACGGTGCTTTCTATCTATTTTCTCTAAGACTCATTCCTGTGTTCCCATTTTTCTTGATTAACTTATTAATGGGTCTCACGCCAATTCGAGTCTCTAAGTATTACTTGGTGAGTCAACTGGGCATGCTGCCAGGAACTGCAGTATACCTCAATGCAGGTACCCAGCTAGCGAACATTGACAGTCTATCAGGCATTGTTTCCCCCACCGTGTTGGCATCGTTTGCCCTACTTGGTTTGTTCCCACTTATTGCCAAATGGATTATGGGAAAAATCTCTCGCTCACCACAGGTACAGGAATAGATGAAGATATTTGTAGGCAATAACCCACCAGAAACACATATTGTCCAACAGCAGTTGATGGCTGAAGGTATAGAGTGTGAAGTACGAGGCGAAGGTGTTTTTGGGTTACGAGGGGAAGTACCGTTTGACGAAAGTTCTCTACCCTACGTTTGGCTTTTCAACAAAGAGCAAGAAATGATGGCACGAGCTGTCATTCAAGATTGGCAAAAACAGGCTGAGAAAAGCGGTAACTTGCCGTGGGTATGTTCAGCTTGCCATGAGACTAACGAAGCGCAATTTGGCGTCTGCTGGAACTGTCAGACGCCACAAACGGCTACGATGCCACAGACTTAATGAAATCTATTGAGTGCTTATTGAACTCTTCTGGACGCTCAACATTGCACACATGACCACAATCTTTGATCTCTAATAGACGGCTGGACTTATGTTCAGCCACCATCTCTTTGACTGGCTTAATAAACATATAGTCTTTATCACCCATCAAATACAAAGTCGGAATCGGCAACTCTCGGTCTTTAAAGTAGCGGTTGAGAGGGTTCACTTCTGTCGTTAGACGATACCAACGCTTGAACTCTTTTTGGCACAGCTTTTTCGCCTCTCGGACGAATAACAATCGTGACTCTTTTTGGCCTTTTTGCGGCATGACAATGTACGCGAACAAGCTGTAAAGCCACATATAAGGGATAATGTGCTTACTCCAGTTGCCAATTTTCACCAGAATTTGCGAGCGAGTATTAAAGCGAGTGACCGCACCGCCTAAGACCATGGAACGAACTCGGGAGTGTGCCAACTCGGCGATGTTGCGCACAATAATCGTTCCCAAAGACATACCGACAAAATGGGCTGACTGAATCTTAAGGTGATCAAGTACTTTGACGATATCCATCGTCACCTCTTTAAAGGTGTACTTGTTCGACATAATGTCTTTAAGGAGTTGGTTTGACTTACCGTGACCGCGCAGATCAATAAACAGCAGGTTAAAGTGCTCTCGGTAAGCACGAATCTGTTTAAACCATATGTTTGAGCTTCCGCCTGCCCCATGTACAAATACCACCCACTCATTACTCGTTGGGTGCTGATAAGTTTTATGGAATAGCAAGCTCTCTGACATAGTTCTCAAGTTTCGTGATGTATGTGGGCGTTACGTTACCATAATTCGCCGTTTTACGGACAAAAACTAACAGGAATTTTGGTAAAAATGATTTACAAGTGTAGTCGATTATAAAAAAAAGCGGCATAACGCCGCTTTTCAGTTTTTGCTCTAGTTTGCCTCGAGCGCCAGGTCGTACATCTTAACGTACTCTTTGGCTGACTCAGTCCAACTGAAGTCTTTTCGCATTGAGCGAAGCTGCATTTCATGCATCTGCTCAGGGTGTTGCAGATAGAATAGCAGTGCGCGTTGCAGGACAATTAACAAAGCATCATGGCAAGGCTCAACAAAACCAAAACCAGTGGCATTGTTAGGGTCATCATCAAAATCAATAACCGTGTCTTTCAAACCGCCGACTTTACGTACGATTGGCAACGTACCATAAGCCATACTATAAATCTGGTTCAACCCACACGCTTCAAACTCAGAAGGCATTAGGAAGAAGTCTGACCCTGCTTCTACCAAATGAGCAAAGCGATTGCTGTAAGCTTCTACAAACGCCAACTTATCTGAAAACTCTTCCGCTAGGTCATTAAGATGAGAAGCAATTTGTGGCTCACCCGTACCAATAATGACGACTTGAACGTCATTTTTTAGGAACTTATCCAAAATAGGAAGGATGTAGTGAAAACCTTTTTGGTGCGTCAAGCGACAAACCATGCCAATCATCGGCACTTCACGCTCTGGCAGGCCGAGCTCTTTTTGTAGCGCTGTTTTCGATGCGAGCTTACCCGCTAGCATGCTCTCTAGGTCATCACTGTAATGCTTAGGCAAATACTCATCGTGGCTTGGGTTCCACTCTGAGTAATCGCATCCATTAACGATGCCATGGAGATCTTTGGCGCGATGAACGAAATCATCAACCAAGCCATGCGAGCCTAACGGTGTCACCAGCTCAGCGGCATAGTTAGGGCTCACTGCGTTGATCTTATCTGCAAAAGCGATACCCGCTCGCAATGTACTTACCCAGCCATCACCGTACTGTAGAAACTCCATTCCAGAGAGATGAAGCTCAGGAATAATCTCTAACTGACTGTAAGAGAAAATCCCTTTGAAAATCGCGTTGTGTACTGTCAGTACTGACTTGGTACCTTGAAAGCGATCGTCTTCAGCGTAACGAGTCTTAAGCAAGAATGGGATAAGGCCTGTGTGCCAATCATTCGCGTGAACAATTGCAGGCTTAATGCCCAGCTTTGGTAACACATCCAAACTGGCGGCTGCGAAAAATCCAAAGCGCTCGCCATTATCAGCGTACGCTCGGTTGTGTTCTGCATACAGTTCTGGACGGTCAAAGTAACGGTCACATTCAATGACGTAGACTTCGACACCATCGAGATGGGTTTTCTTGACTTGATAAGGTGTATGAGGCCAATGCTCTAGCTCAGTGGCTAGCACGAACTCATACTGATCCTTGTTTGGTAATTTTTGGTAGCCTGGCAGAGTGATGGCTACGTCCTTGCCAAGTTCTTGCAGAGCTTTCGGCAGAGCCTTGGCAACATCTGCCAAGCCTCCACTTTTAATAAGTCCCTGAACTTCTGAAACTGGAAACCATACGTCTATGTTTCTCATTCTAGAATCCAACTTTTGTCCCTTTTTTGATGACAACGATGCCACCTGGAGACACATGGAAACGCTTCGCGTCGAGTTCTAGATCTTCACCGATCACAGTTCCAGGGGCAATTTCAACATTCTTGTCAATGATTGCGCGCTTGATTGTACAACCTGCACCAATCTTAACGTCACCTAGAATAACAGATTCACTCACAATAGAACCAGCAGCAATGTTACTTCTGAATCCTAGTACTGATTTGAAGATTGATGATCCACGTACGTAACTACCACCAGCAATTAAGCTGTCGGTAACTTTGATCTTTTCGTGCTCAGCATCCACAAAGGTAGCAGGTGGCAACGGTGGGTAATACGTATGCAGTGGCCATTTGCGGTTGTACAGTGAGAACTCAGGGTCTTCATGAAGCAGATCCATGTGAGCAGCCCAGTACGAGTCGATAGTACCTACATCACGCCAGTACGTTGTATCCTTCTCGCCGCTGATTTTATTGGTTGAGAAATCATAAACATAAACGCCACCTTCAGGGAACATCTTAGGAATAATGTCTTTACCAAAATCATGGCTAGAGTTTTCATTCTCAGCATCAAGACGGAGCTCTTTGCATAAACTTTCTGCTTCAAAGATGTAGTTACCCATAGACACCAGTGCCATATCAGGGTGACCAGGAATCGATTTCGGGTTCTCTGGTTTCTCTTCAAAACCAATCATGTTGCCGTTTTCATCGACCTCGATAACACCAAACTCTGATGCTTCTGCCAACGGCATACGCAGCGCAGAAACCGTAAGTTTCGCCTCACGACGTTTGTGGAAGTCTAACATCTGACGGATATCCATCTTGTAGATATGGTCAGAACCAAAGATACAAACATGCTCAGGGTTGGCAAGTTCGACAAAGCGAACGTTTTGGTAGATAGCATCAGCGGTGCCTTCATACCAACGTTTACCGTCGCGCATCTGAGCTGGGATTGGGTCAATAAATCGGTCAGTGATGCCCGTCAGGTTCCAACCTTTGCGCATATGCTGATACAGGGATTGAGATTTAAATTGGGTAAGAACGTAAATTCGCATCAAGTCCGCATTAATAAAATTATTAAGTGCGAAGTCTATAAGGCGATAGCTTCCTCCAAAAGGGACTGCAGGCTTACTGCGAGATTCCGTAAGAGGACGTAGGCGAGAACCTTCGCCTCCAGCAAGGATCATTCCTAAAACACCAGCCATTGATTACTCCGTTTTTATTACAGCTTTCCATGTTGCTAGACACTAAATGTATTTATTTGGGGGGTATCTAGCTTCGTTATTAACGGATGACAATGTCGATAACTACACCGAACATTCAAACGTTGAATCTTGTATATAAGTCGTTTGAGAGGCTCTATTTTGCTTATTTTTCAGCCTCAAATGTTCCATAACTTTCGTATGGTTTTTCTCTAAATTATCGTTTTGAAGCGAGATTACAATGCATGATCACTCAATATTAATCATTGAACCCAATTGCATTTAAACTCGTGTTGTTGATCACAGAATGCCATACCGAGATTACCCATTCAACACATATGGTTAACATTAAATTCACCAAACTGACAGAATTCATAAAACTCGAAGTAAATCAGACACGTAAAGTGATACGACCAGTTATTTGAAACAAAAAGTGTTTCATTTGGTTAAAAATGCAACCGGAGTTCATAAATTCTGTATGAGAGAAAAACAAAAAGCCTCTTGCGCGATAATTCACCACAAGAGGCTTTTTTAATTTGACGTGTTTTGTGTTACGAAAGGGTTAACTAATTACATCAAGGTTAATGTACTTGCCTAGGTCTCGTTTCTTGCAGCCTGGGACGTAAGGCACCTCACCAAGCTTTGGAGCGTCTATCGCGCCTTCCAGCATTTCGATGATCTCAGCGTAATGTTCGACGCCCGGATTGACGCGGTTAGCTACCCAACCAACAAGCTCAAGACCATCTGCCTTAATCGCTTCGGCCGTCAACATCGCATGACTCAAACAACCAAGCTTAATACCCACTACGAGAACGACAGGTAACTTTTCTTGTTTCACCCAAGTAGAAAGGCAATCATCTTTTGATACTGGTACTCGCCAACCACCTGCGCCTTCGACCAACACAAAATCACTGTTCTGTTTGTGTTGCTCAAGTAAATTCGAGAGAACGTCGTATTTGACCTCAACGTTATCCGCTATTGCCGCGATATGAGGTGACGCAGGCAAAGATAACGCATACGGGTTAACGAGATCATAATCAACTTCTTGGTTTGCTGCTGCTTGCAAATGCAATGCGTCCGAGTTACGCCAACCTTCGGTAGTTTTCTCACTGCCTGCAGCTACAGGCTTATAACCTATAGTCTTTTTTCCTTGTGCACCAACAGCACTTAATATCGCTTTTGATACAACGGTTTTCCCAACTTCAGTATCCGTACCTGCAATAAATAGTGCTTTCATCATAATGCAACTGACCCTAAACAAATTTGATAACTGGCTGGTAGTAAGCCGTTCTGGTTTTCGTACCTCTTGTATTCCAGCTCGAGCTTCTTCAATGAGCGTCGGCTGGTACACCCTTTGGAACGACCTTCTACATGAGTCGCACCAATTCCTTTTAGGTCTTTCATCAAACCAAAAGCAGTCTCATACCACATAACTATTTTCGGCAAGTCTAGTTGATGGTTGATGCACTCAGATTGCGCTAACGCAATTTTTACCTGATTGAGCGAGGTAAAGTCGTTGACATGTTGATATGCATCAATTTTGCTCCACGACCGCTTTAGCTCCTCCAGTGAGCCATCGAGCAAGGTAGAAAAATGCACTCTACCGCCGGGTTTTGTCACGCGCTTCATTTCCCCTAGCGGCACGGCTAAGTCATTGCACCACTGCAGCGCTAAGCTCGATATCACAATATCAAACGTACTGTTTTCAAATGGAAGAGCCTCAGCATCTGCGACTTGATAGCTGACGTTTTCACTACCACAGCGACTTTTCGCTACACTGAGCATCTCGCTCGATAAGTCAGCGCAAACCACCTTGGCTCCCCGCTCTAATAGGACTTGCGAACAATAACCCGTACCGCAACCTAAATCGAGAATGCGATAGCCTTTTAAATCACTGGGTAATAACGCCAATAAACGGTCTGCGACTCGGCGCTGCAGCTCAGCATGTTGGTCGTACTGTTTTGCAGCCCGGCCAAACGATTCTGATATTGCCGCTTTATTGGTCTGATAATCCGTAAGATTTGCTAGTACCTCAGACATTTAGCATCCCTCCGAATGTCGTTTTAAACTGGTGGCTAGCTGCTCTACAGCCTCAATGTCATGTGCCGCGGATAATGTAATTCGTAATCGCGCCGATCCTTTAGGTACCGTAGGTGGGCGAATGGCTGTCGTCCAAATCTGTTCTTGTTTCAACGCATTACACAACCTAAGCACTTGCTCCTCACCACCGACAAGCCACGGTTTTATTGGCGTTTGAGTTGAGATATAACCAGGAGCACTCTGCAGAACTTCGTCATACACAGCGCCCAACTCACTGAGCTTTTCACGGCGCCAATGTTGGGTTTGAATCATCTCGATCGCTTTCGTGATTGCTACAGCGTGAGCCGCAGAGAACGCAGTCGAGTAGACATAGTGGCGGGCAAATTGGGTGAGATACTCTTTCATCTCGTTAGAGCACAAGATAGCAGCCCCATTGAGTCCAAACGCTTTTCCAAACGTTACCACAAGAACATCCGCGCGCTGAGCCGTGCTGCCTATTGCACCATTTCCCTGCTCACCGATCACACCAATTCCATGCGCATCATCGATCATCGATAGAGCACCCGCTTGTTGGCACGCAGAAATAAAAGTGTCTAGATCGGCAATATCGCCATCCATACTAAACACACTCTCAGTAACCACCATCTTCGGCTTGTCCGTTTGCAATAGAGTTGCAAGGTGGTCATTATCGCAGTGGCGGTAGCGCTTCATGTCAGCATCACAAAGCGCTCCTGCTTCCATCAGTGATGCATGGTTCAGCCTGTCTTGAATCAGTAAGTCACCCTTTTTGAGCAGCGCGAAGACAGCGGCTTGATTGACCGCAAACCCTGAAGAGAAAAACAGGGCTCCCTCATAGCCAAGCCACTCCGTCAGAGCTAACTCTAAGCTGTGGTGTTGGTTAGAGTAACCCGTCACTAAAGGAGACGCTCCACTACCTACTCCAAACTCACTGACCGCTCGCTGGTAGCTGGATTTAAGCTCATCACTCGATGCCAAACCAAGGTAATCATTGGAAGAGAAGTTATGAAAACGCTGACCATTGTTTTGGAAAACCGGTTGATTTCCCCCTTCCAACGCCAGCACAGAGCGAAAAAGATCGCTCTGCTTTCTATCATCGAGTGCTTGGCGGATTCGTTTGTTAAACGCTAGCGTCATAAAACATATCGTCTTTCGTCGGGCGCGCTGCCACTCGGCTTACCACCTGATCTAGAAGATCGTTTTCATGCACCTCATCCGGTTTTTGCGAGGTTTCTTCTCGGTTGATGCCGAGTTTCTTAAACAGCTGAAGATCTTTATCTTCATCCGGGTTAGGTGTGGTGAGAAGCTTGCAGCCATAGAACACTGAGTTAGCACCGGCCATGAAACACAGCGCCTGCATTTGTTCGTTCATATTCTCGCGTCCGGCAGACAGTCGCACCGCAGATTTAGGCATCATGATTCGAGCGATGGCAATTAGGCGGATAAAATCAAAAGGCTCAACATCATCGACTTCTTCTAGTGGTGTGCCTTTAACTTTGACAAGCATATTGATAGGCACACTCTCAGGCTGAACCGGAAGGTTAGCAAGCTCCATCAACAAGCCAGCTCGGTCATTGGCACTTTCACCCATACCGATAATGCCACCGGAGCAGATTTTCATGCCTGCATCACGAACATGGCTCAATGTATCCAGTCTATCTTGGTAAGTGCGAGTGGTAATGATATTGCCGTAGAACTCTGGAGAGGTATCGAGGTTGTGGTTGTAGTAATCAAGACCCGCATCGGCAAGGTGTGTTGCTTGCTCAGGCGTTAGCATACCTAGCGTCATGCAGGTCTCTAGCCCCATCTCTTTTACACCCTTAATCATGTCTGTTAGCAAAGGCATATCGCGCTCTTTTGGATTCTTCCACGCTGCACCCATACAAAAACGTGTTGAACCTGCATTCTTAGCTTTCTGAGCCGCATCTAGAACGCGCTCGACTTCCATCAGACGCTCTGCTTCAACATCCGTTTTGTAGCGCGCACTTTGTGGACAGTACTTACAATCTTCAGGGCAGGCACCCGTCTTGATAGATAACAGTGTGCTAACTTGAACATGGTTGGTTTGCTGATGTTGGCGGTGTACGGTTTGCGCCTCGAACAATAGATCCATAAAAGGCTTGTTCATCAGCTCTTGCACTTCGGCATGCGTCCAATCGTGTCGTACTTCCACAGTTAATTCCTTTGCTCTCATTGTTTTTAGTCTTGGCTAGTGTACCGACAAGCGATACACTGTCAACACCGACCACAAGCACAAGTTTACACTTGTTTATTTTTTGAGCGACTGTATTTCATGGATTTAGATTTCGACCGAAACCACATTTGGCATCCCTACACTTCTACTCTCAACCCGCTTAGCTGCTACCCTGTAGTCTCTGCAAAAGGTGTCCACCTTACGCTCGAAAACGGCTCAGACCTGGTAGATGGCATGTCATCATGGTGGTCGACCATCCATGGGTACAACCACCCTAAGCTGAACGAGGCGATCCAATCTCAGAGTGAAAAAATGTCTCATGTCATGTTCGGTGGCATCACCCACCAGCCAGCGATTGATGTGAGCAAAAAGCTGCTTGAGTTAGCACCAAGCAATATGGAACATATTTTTCTCGCCGATTCAGGCTCAGTGGCGGTTGAAGTCTCGTTAAAAATGGCGCTGCAATACTGGCATGCTCGTGGGGAGCGTCGACCTAAGTTTCTAACGCTGAGCCACGGCTATCATGGCGATACCTTTGCGGCAATGTCAGTGACTGACCCAAACAACTCGATGCACAGTCTTTACAAGGGCTTTTTGCCAGAGCATATCTTCGCGGCATCACCAAAGGTTGGGTTTTGGGATGAGTGGAATGAAAGTGACATCGATGACTTCAAAAATAAGATTGCAGCCCATCATTCAGAGGTTGCTGCCGTCATCCTCGAACCGATCGTCCAAGGCGCAGGAGGAATGCGTCTATACCACCCGACTTTTCTAAAGCGCGTCAGAGAGCTGTGTGACCAATACGGGGTACTACTTATTCTTGATGAAATCGCTACAGGTTTTGGTCGCACCGGCAAGCTATTTGCTAGTGAACATGCACAAGTTCAGCCTGATATCATGTGCGTTGGCAAAGCCTTAACAGGTGGCTACATGACATTGTCGGCAACATTAACCAGCAAGCACGTCGCAGATACGGTTTGTGGTGGCGAGGCGGGTTGTTTTATGCATGGACCAACCTTTATGGGTAATCCACTAGCCTGTGCCGTTGCAAGTGCCAGTTTGGATATTGTGGCGACTGGTGATTGGCAGTCACAGGTAACAAGCATAGAGTCGCTATTTTCAGAGCTCCTTCCTAAGTTAACCCGCTTTTCCAACGTGAAAGATGTGCGCTGGTTAGGCGCAATCGGTGTGGTAGAAACGCATACCGCGGTCAACATGGAAATCATCCAAAAGCACTTTGTCGAACAAGGGGTTTGGATCCGCCCGTTTGGCAAGCTCATCTACATGATGCCGCCGTATATCAGCCAGCCCGAACATATTGAGAAGCTGATTAGGGCTATTGAGACGGCTCTGGATAATGAAAGCTGCTTTAGTTGATGTGAAAAGCGGTTGCTGATGCAACCGCTTTTTTACACTTATCGAAGCTGACTGTCTTTGCTGCCACGACGATTGAATAGCGCTAAGCGCTGGCTTTCATGTTCATGACTCGACTGGCACTCAACACAGAGTCTAACGCCCTTGATGGCGGTTCTCCGAGCCAGTGGAATTGGCTCGCCACATTCATCACAAAACTCGGCGCTCACACCTTGCATTGATAGGCTTCGAACTCTAGAGATTTCGTCTTCAATCGTATTTTGAATCTGCTGGCTGACGCTATCGTCATTTGCCCAACCTACTGCCATTACATCCCCTCCTCATTATGTTGAGAAACAAATACTCTCCGCGGTAGAGGGCAAATTATAGGCGTTTAGGTGAGTTTGATAATCTCACCAAAAACAGAAAGACTATTACCAATACGTAATAATCTACACAACAAGAAGTTCAAGACAAAAAAAAGCTCGGCATCGCCGAGCTTTTAGAAACGTTAGCAGCAATCATTAGCCGATGTGTGTTGCGCCACCCATGTACTTCTGAAGTGCTGTTGGAATTGCGATACGACCGTCAGCTTCCTGATTGTTCTCAAGAATAGCTACCATAGTACGACCCACTGCAAGACCAGAACCGTTTAGCGTGTGAACAAGCTCTGGCTTCTTCTCACCTTTACGACGGAAACGTGCTTGCATACGACGAGCTTGGAAATCCCACATGTTTGAGCAAGAAGAGATCTCACGGTATGTCTCTTGTGCTGGAACCCAGACCTCAAGGTCGTAAGTCTTACGAGCACCGAAGCCCATGTCACCAGTACAAAGTACGACTTTGCGGTATGGAAGCTCTAGCAACTGAAGAACTTTCTCAGCATGACCTGTTAGTTCTTCTAGTGCGTCCATTGAATCTTCTGGCTTAGTGATCTGAACAAGCTCAACCTTATCAAACTGGTGCATACGGATAAGACCGCGAGTATCACGACCGTAAGAACCCGCTTCTGAACGGAAACATGGTGTGTGAGCCGTCATCTTAAGTGGCAGGTCTGTCTCTTCAGAGATAGTGTCACGAACAAGGTTAGTCACCGGCACTTCAGCTGTAGGGATAAGAGACAGTTTACGTGGCTCTTCATCGCTTGCTTTTTCTGTCAGTGGCTCTGTGTGGAATAGATCTTTACCGAACTTAGGTAGCTGACCTGTACCAAATAGGCTGTCAGAGTTAACTAGGTAAGGTACGTACAGCTCAGTATAGCCGTGCTCTTCAGTGTGAAGATCAAGCATGAACTGTGCGATCGCACGGTGTAGACGAGCGAACTGACCTTTCATAACGATGAAACGCGCACCCGTGATCTTAGTCGCGCTAGCGAAATCTAGACCGTCGCCCATTTCACCAAGGTCAACATGGTCCTTAACCTCGAAGTCATAAGTTTTAGGCTCGCCCCAACGAGAAATTTCTACGTTGTCGTTCTCATCTTTACCTTGTGGTACATCATCCGCAGGAAGGTTTGGAACAGAAAGCGTGATGTCTTCAAGTTGAGCCATTACCGCGGTGAGCTCTTCTTTCTTCGCTTCAAGATCGCTACCTAGGGTACCGATCTGCTTTTTGATCTCTTCAGCGCCTTCTTTGTCGCCTGCAGCCATCTTCTGACCGATCTGCTTAGAAATGGAGTTACGCGTGGATTGTAAATTCTCAACTTCTACTTGAATCGACTTACGTTGCTCTTCAAGTTTACCGATAGTTTCTACGTCTAGCTTAAAGCCACGACGCGCTAGTTTTTCAGCTGTTTCATCCAGCTCTGTACGAAGTAATTTAGAATCCAGCATTGCCAATCCTATGCTTTTTAGTTGTGAATAGCTCTGCAACTGATTAATTTCCAATCAGTTGCAGATATTGATTTGTTAACCGAGTAAAGATAACGAAAAGCCACTACTTTTCATAGCGCTTTTGTGGGCTTTTTGCGTCTAAATCCGCCAGATAATCTAACTTTTCGCCAATTTTGGTTTCGAGCCCGCGATTTGTCGGTTCGTAATAGCGAGTCCCTGTCATTTCTGGTGGCAGATAACGCTCTCCAGCGGCGTACGCGCCCGGCTCATCATGGGCATAGCGATACTCAGCGCCGTACCCCATATCTTTCATCAAGGACGTAGGGGCGTTTCTCAAATGAGGTGGAACTTCATACTCTGGGAGATTGTGAGCATCTCGCAGCGCTTGCTTCCACGCCGTGTAAACTGCATTGCTCTTTGGTGCACACGCAAGATACACAATCGCTTGTGCGATAGCGCGCTCACCTTCGGCAGGACCAACTCGAGTGAAACAGTCCCAAGCGGATAACGCAACTTGCATTGCTCTTGGATCCGCATTGCCAACATCTTCTGACGCTATCGCCAATAACCGCCTCGCGATATACAAAGGGTCGCAGCCTGCCGCTATCATTCTTGCAGACCAATACAGAGCAGCATCTGGGTTTGAGCCACGAATCGACTTGTGAACCGCAGAAATTAGGTCGTACCAGATGTCACCTTTGTTATCGAAGCGATTAACTTTCTCTCCAGCGACTTCAGCAAGTAACGGCAACGTAATGTCTTTCTCACCAGCCTCGTTTTCTTCTGCCATGTCGTAGAGCAGTTCAAGGTAGTTCAACGACATCCTTGCATCGCCATTGACCAACTCAGCAAGGCGCTCGAGTACATTGTCATGGAAGGTCGCAGCGACACTGCCTAAACCTCGCTGTTCATCGTTTTTAGCTTGTTCAAGGACAAGCAGAATATCTGAGGTATCGAGAGAAGTAAGTTTATACACCCTTGCGCGAGAAAGCAGTGCGTTGTTGAGTTCAAACGACGGGTTCTCTGTCGTCGCACCGATAAAGGTAACCGTGCCATCCTCGATGTGGGGTAAGAAGGCATCTTGCTGGCTTTTGTTAAAGCGATGTACCTCGTCAACAAACAAAATAGTGCGCTTACCCGCAAGCTTGTTTTCGCGAGCTCGCTCTATCGCAGCACGGATTTCTTTGACGCCAGAGGTAACCGCGGACACCCTTTCAACTTCAGCGTTAGCGTAATTTGCGGCAACTTCCGCCAAAGTCGTCTTGCCCGTACCAGGCGGTCCCCATAAGATCATTGAATGCAGCTGCCCTGCCTCTAACGCACGTCTCAGAGGTTTACCCACGCCTAGAATATGTTGCTGACCAATGTATTGTTCAACCGTTTCTGGGCGCATTCTAGCAGCAAGGGGACGAAAATCTTCGTCCCCTGAAAAGTCAAAACTGAAATTACTCACAATAACGTCCTAACGACACGTCTTAACGACTTAGTTGCGCTGATCATCGATCTCAACACCATCAGGAATGACAAACGTGAATCTGTCTGAAGCGGGTTTGCCGACTTTAATGTTATCGAACACAAAGGTGCCTTTTTGACCGTCTTGTTCAATCACATTGAAGCCGTGAACGATGCCTTTGCTATCGATATTAATTTGAAACTGCCCTTGAGTTGAGTCTACGGCTGTTGGGACCAATGTGAATACATCGCCTTTTTGGTTCACGCTGTAGTTGTCCCAATCACTGGCACGATTACGCGTCAGCAAAACAAATGGCGTCTGCTCGGTGGCTTGCTCTTGGTTGTAGATACTAACCTGCTCGATGAACGGGCTGTAATACCATAGATTTTGCCCATCCGAGACTAAGACATTTTCATCTGGCAAGGTTGTCACCCAGCGAAACATGCTTGGGCGTGAGATCTCAACATTGCCTTCTCCTTCCATCACCACATCCCCATCTGGGCTGGTCACTTCCTGAGTAAAGGTAGCGCTAAAACCATCATTTAGTTGAAGCCTCTCACTAAGCTCCTGTTGCGGCGTTGCAAGAGCTGAAAAACTCATTGCTGTTACAGTTAACATCGCTGCATTAACCCATTTCTTCATTTGATTTCCTCTTACCTCTTAAGGCGAATCGAAATTATTCTTTTGGTGGCGCGGGTGCCAGTACTTCGCGGTTACCATTGTGACCAGGGGCACTCACAATACCTTGTGCTTCTAGCTGTTCGACAATGCGAGCTGCGCGGTTATATCCAATTTTGAATCGACGCTGAACTCCAGAAACCGAGCCACGGCGAGACTGCACTACATGTTCGACAACTTGATCGAACAATGGGTCCATTTCTTCATCGCCTTCCATCTTTTCACCTGGTAGCAATGTCTCTGGAGACTGCTCACCATTGGTAATTTCTTCAATATAGTTTGGCTTGCCGCGCGCTTTCCAGTTATTCACAACAGCATGCACGTCATCATCAGACGCAAACGCACCGTGTACACGAATGGTATGACTCGAGCCTGGAGGGAGATACAACATATCACCCATACCCAGTAGTGACTCAGCACCGCCTTGGTCAAGAATGGTGCGCGAGTCTGTCTTGGTCGAAACGGTGAACGCCACACGCGTTGGGATGTTCGCTTTAATCAGACCTGTGATTACATCAACCGATGGACGTTGAGTTGCTAGGATCAAGTGAATACCCGCAGCACGTGCTTTTTGCGCCAAGCGAGCAATCAGCTCTTCGACCTTCTTACCAACTACCATCATCAAGTCGGCAAACTCATCAACCACCACAACAATGTATGGCAGTTTCTCTAGTAGCGGCGGTTCTGGATCCATACTGTCGCCCTCTTGCCATAGAGGATCGTGAATAGGATGTCCCGCTTCTGCAGCCATCTTCAGCTTGTCGTTGAATCCTTTGATATTACGAACGCCAAGTGCTGACATTAGCTTGTAACGACGCTCCATCTCACCCACACACCAACGAAGTGCGTTCGAGGCATCTTTCATGTCAGTAACGACTTCCGACAACAGATGAGGAATACCTTCGTAGATGGACAGCTCCAACATTTTCGGGTCGATCATGATAAAGCGCACGTCATCGGGTGTTGCTTTGTAAAGCATACTCAAGATCATGACGTTAACGCCAACCGACTTACCAGAGCCTGTTGTACCAGCAACCAGTACGTGCGGCATTTTCGATAGATCCGCGACCACCGCTTCACCGGCAATATCCTGACCTAGCACAACCGTTGTTGGTGATTTTGAATCGATGAACGCTTGGCTGCCAACCACATCAGAGAAGAATACCGTCTGACGGGTCATATTTGGCAGCTCTAGACCCACATATGGCTTACCTGGGATAACTTCTACGACACGAACTGCCATTGCAGAGAGTGAACGAGCGAGGTCCATAGATAGACCCGAGATTCGACTCACCTTAACACCTGGTGCAAGGTCAAGTTCGAAACGAGTAATGACAGGGCCAGGGAAAATGTCCACCACTTCCGCTTTGATCTTGTAGTCCGCTAACTTGGATTCAACCAATCGTGCGATGTTTTCCAGTGCTTCACGGTCGATAAAGTTCTCACGTTTCTCTGGGTGATAAAGCAGCTCTAAGGTTGGCATTGGCTCAGCAGGTTTTGGCAGGTTCGCCTCTTGCTGTATCAAGAACGGATTCATCTTCGCCACTTGTGCTTTTTGAGCGTCCGCAACCATGTTTTGGAACGCTTCAACATCCTGATCGACAGATGCTGGCGTTTCAACCACTTCTTTGTCAGCATCGACTTCCAACGCTGCGAAATCTACGGTCGGTTCAATATGAGTGGTTTCAGGTTCAACCTCTAATTCGCTATTGTCTATCCAAGGAGGAGTTATGTCCTCTACCTCTTCAAACACCTCAACTTTCTGCTGTGGTCGCTCTGGCGTGTTTTCTGCAGCAAAAGTGGCTGGTTCTACGCTGTTAATCGGCTCTGACTCAGCGCTAAATGTTGGCTCAGAAAAAGTGGGTTCGATAACTGGCTCTTCGCTCGCAGTCATCGAGGCCGTACCTGTGGTAACTGGCACTTCGGGTTCATTTTCCTGATTTGCATAGTCATCGCTAAAGCGAGCCGCATTTTCAAGCTCTTCAATCGTCGCACCAAGCTGACGGGTGCGTTCAATTTGAGGCTCTTCAGGTTGCACTGATTTTTGTGGCTGTATAGAAGTTGGAGCGACAGGCTCGACTTCCGTCTGTATTGGTGCCTGATGTGGCGCTTCTTCAACATATTGAAGCTCTGAATACGGCGCTTCCTCTTCAGGTCGCGCAAACAAAGGATCGTACGCATCATTATTTTCAAATGAATGGCCTTCAACTGAGTGTTCTGCGACTGAAGCGCCTGGCACTGACTCAGGCACATGAATGTTGTACTGCTTCTTAGCTCTAGGCTGTGTTTCTTCTACTACACTGTCTGCGCTAAAGCGTGGCAGTTCGTCTGCATCATCCGCTTCTTGATCCACTAGAACAGGTTCGTAGACCTCTTCTTTAGTGCCTCGAACCTTATTGACGATCGCAGCACTCAATGACAGAACACTATCACCGATCCACTCAACGATACGTAACCACGAAATACCGGTGAGCAAAGTAAATCCTGCTCCCCAAAGAAATAACAAGACTAAAGTCGTGCCAAGGACATTGAGCGTGGGTAAAGACAAGCTCGTTAACACGTCACCAATCACACCGCCTGACGAGAAATACCAAATATCATCAAAGTTGATATCGGCGAGACCGCAACTGGTAAGAATAAGAACCGTTAGCCCAAGCAGACGCGTGCCCCAGATCATCAAATCTATCTGATCATCTTCATCGCGATTGCGAAAGAACACCCAAGCGCTAAAGGCAGTAATAAAAGGAATTGGGTATGCCAAAGAGCCAAAAACAAAAAATAGGGTATCCGCTAGCCAGGCTCCAACAAAGCCACCAGCGTTTTGGATGTCACCGCCCCAGGATGTTTGTGACCAAGATGGGTCCGCTGGGCTAAAGGTGAATAAGGCGACAGCCAAAAGAATAGAGGTAAGGACAGCTAAGATGAAACAACACTCTCTTAGCCGTTGAAATCCATTTAGGCGATTTGCCTGAGGCTCTTCGCTCGTCTTTATAATTGTTTCGACTCTTTTTTTGTTCTGTTTGAACATAACCAACATCTATTTATTGAAAACAGTCCGAGCGGCATAAGCCGCTCGGTGTATTCATTGATTTAACCACAATGAGGATTAAAACCCAATCTGACTGGAGAATAAAGCATGCTTTATCATAACTTTAGTCAACTTCTTGTCAGACTTGGAAGCACCGTCTCTAGCGCGTTTTAATCACAAGCTGGTTAGTTTGCTTCACTTCTTCCATTACCACGTAGGTACGGGTGTCATTCACACCAGGAAGACGAAGCAAAGTATCCCCTAAGAGTTTACGATACGCACTCATATCCGACACCCTTGTTTTCAAAAGATAGTCGAAATCACCTGATACAAGGTGACATTCTTGAATGTCGTCTAGCTTTTGTACCGCTGTATTGAACTGTTCAAATACATCTGGCGCTCCACGGTTCAATGTAATCTCTACGAATACAAGTAGCGAAGCATCTAAGTACTGCGGATTTAAGAGTGCGGTGTAGCCCGTAATATAACCCTGTCTCTCCAAACGACGCACACGCTCTAGACACGGTGTAGGCGATAGTCCTACGCGTTTCGAGAGTTCGACGTTTGAAATACGACCATCTTTTTGCAACTCATTGAGGATGTTGCGATCAATACGGTCTAGTTCCTTGGACGGCTTCTTATAGTTGTCTGCCATTTTTTATTCCACCTTGTTACTTCCTTGCAAAAAAATATACTACAACTCTGTAATATACAGTATCAAATTTTGTTCATTAGCTTCTATACTAGATATTAATTCGACAATAACACCCTACAAACAGTTAATACAACCACATTATAATGAGGAGTCAGGATGATAATTGGCGTACCTAAAGAGATCAAAAACCATGAGTACCGTGTTGGTATGGTCCCGGCAAGCGTTAGAGAGTTAATCTCACACGGCCATGAAGTTTACGTTGAAACTAACGCTGGCACAGGTATCGGTTTTTCAGACGATGATTACATCGCTGTAGGCGCATCCATTCTTCCTACCGCTGCAGACGTCTTCGCGAAAGCAGAGATGATTGTAAAGGTCAAAGAACCCCAAGCTGTCGAGCGTGCTATGCTACGTGAAGGACAAATTTTATTCACGTATCTCCATCTAGCACCAGATTTTCCACAAACTGAAGAGCTAATCAAAAGCAAAGCTGTCTGCATTGCCTATGAGACTGTAACAGATAATATGGGTCGTTTGCCACTACTAGCACCAATGTCAGAGGTCGCTGGGCGAATGTCTATACAGGCTGGTGCACAAACACTCGAAAAGTCCAATGGTGGACGCGGTCTACTACTAGGTGGTGTACCTGGTGTTGAACCGGCGAAAGTTGTCGTCGTTGGTGGCGGTGTAGTTGGCTCTAACGCTGCTCGCATGGCTGTTGGTATGCGTGCAGACGTCACAATCCTCGACCGCAATATTGATACATTACGCGTTTTGGACGAAGAATTCCAGGGTCGCGCAAAAGTCGTTTATTCTACAGAAGATGCACTTGAGAAGCATGTTCTAGAAGCAGATCTTGTTATTGGTGCTGTTTTAGTCCCAGGTGCTGCTGCACCTAAACTAGTGACGAAAGAGCATATTGCTAAGATGAAGCCAGGTGCTGCAGTGGTTGACGTTGCCATCGACCAAGGCGGTTGCTTCGAAACGTCTCACGCGACAACGCACGCAGAACCAACCTACATTGTTGATGATGTGGTTCACTACTGTGTTGCCAACATGCCAGGTGCGGTTGCTCGCACTTCAACATTTGCACTAAACAACGCGACGCTACCTTATATTATCAAGCTAGCGAACAAAGGCTACCAACAAGCTCTGACTGAAGATAAAGGCTTCTTGGATGGTCTGAACGTTATCCACGGTAAGGTGACGTGTAAAGAAGTGGCTGAAAGCTTCGATCTTGAATACGTTGAACCCGCGACAGCTATCGCTATGTTTAACTAGTTAAATCGAACATCCATATTAAAAAACGGGCTTTAGGCCCGTTTTTTGTTAGCTGTTATTTCAGGCTGCTACTTCTGGTTATTGCTTCTAGCCGCATGGATCAGTATGTTCCTTGGGGTGGTTTCCACCTCGCAAAACGTTGATAGAGTAACCTGATAGCCTTTTGACTCTAGATAGAGTGCTTTATCCATAGCGAGCCAAACCTCGAGCGGTCTTCTGAAGACACCTTGCACCAGACTCAATGCCTCCATAGCCCAAAACCTCTCTTCCCCAATCTTTTCAAATCTCTCAAAATCCACCTCAGGAATAGTAAAAGACTTCTTCTCGCCCGCCCACAAACAAAAGGCTTTGAATCCTGACGCTAACTGCGATTTTTTGATACTTGGGACAGGCAGATACTCAACTGAGAGTCCGAGCTCTTTACACAGAGCGTCAAACCCTAATCGGTAACTCATCTCTTGCTCTCGATGACGTTTGACACGCTCGCCACCCGTCACCGTTTCCTGAAGTGGGATTCTTAACTCATGTTTGCTGAGTGCGAGCCCTGCCCGTTTACCTTCATCGGACAATGGAGAGTAATGCTCCCCTCTCACTAAGTGATAGCAACACGGTGATAATGTCACTGCCGGGAGATGCTGCTCAACGGCATGCTCGATTAAGGTAACGTGTAAGTCCCCACATGCGTGAAGCGCAACAGCATGCTGTTTATCATTAAATACTTCGGCGGCGGCTTCATCAAAGGCGTCACCTTGTACAAATTCCATGGGCAAGCCAAGCTTATCGGCGTCGAGCTGTCCGGATTCACACAATGAGTGCTGAAATTCGAAACTGGTGACATGCTGATTGGATTGAGACGAAAGTAGCCTGCCTAAAAAGCCCTTTCCCGAGCACCATTCAAGCCACTCACTGCCCTGATGACCATGAAGACACGCTTTGGTCATCTGTTGTATTTGGGTGAGCTTGCGACCCGGTATACCCGCATCAAGTCCTCGCGGTAACTCTAAATCATCGCCTGACTCTAACGGCATCAAAGTAATGGATTGGTGAGTGGCCTCTAAACCCGGGAAAAAGCACTCAAGTTCTTTAAGGCAAAGCTCAAGCGAAGATTTGTATTCAAGTGTTTGCTTTGAAGAAAGCTGTTGTATCCACTGCTCCAATTCTGGATTAAGCGCGGACCACGAGATCTCACCGGAGGTGACTTGAAGGAAGGGATCGTGGCGCCAGTACCCCTGATACTGACATAAGAATGATGTGAGATGCGCAAACTGCTGACGCATACCTTCCCCCTAATTGATGGTGCGTGTAATGACTCGCCCCGATTCTAGAAGGAAGTATGCGATAACGAAAGCAATTTGTACTAACGTACTGGCAGGTCAATGTCCTTGAACATTTCTTCTATTTCTACATTCGATTTCAAAGAAATCGCTTGTTCGACGACTGGCCTGGTTAAATGCGGTGCGAAACGTTCCATGAAGTCATACATGTAAGAGCGCAAGAAGGTTCCCTTTCTGAAACCAATACTGGTTGTACTCGCACCAAAGATGTGGCTTGCATCAATCGCAACAAGGTCCGTATCTTGAGCATCATCCATTGCCATACTAGCAATGACACCCACACCAATGCCCATACGAACGTAGGTTTTGATGACATCCGCATCTGTCGCAGTGAAAACCACTTTTGGCGTCAGCCCAACCTTATTAAAGGCAGTATCCAATTCTGAACGACCTGTAAAGCCGAACACGTAGGTAACCAAAGAATACGCGGCTAGGTCTTCTATAGTAACCTCTGCCTTGCGTGCCAGTGGGTGATCTTTTGGCACGACAATAGAGCGGTTCCAGTGATAACAAGGCAGCATGATGGCATCTTGGTACAAATGCAGTGCCTCGGTTGCAATCGCAAAGTTCGCCGTCCCCTTGGCAATCGCTTCAGACATCTGCGACGGTGTGCCTTGGTGCATGTGCAGCGACACTTTTGGATAACGAGCAGTAAAGCCTTTGATGACCTCTGGCAAGGCATAACGCGCTTGCGTATGCGTTGTCGAGATATTTAGCGTGCCCATCTCAGGATGAGTATGCTCGCCTGCAACCGCCTTAATACTTTCGACACGTGATAAGATCTCTTGAGAGATGCGAACAATGTCTTCACCGGCAGAAGTAACCTGTGTAAGATGTTTCCCGCTTCGCTCGAAAATTTGGATGCCCAACTCATCTTCCAGTAAACGCACTTGCTTACTGATACCAGGTTGAGACGTGTAGAGGCTTTCAGCAGTGGCCGACACATTTAGATTGTGGTTCACTACTTCGACAATGTATTTTAACTGCTGTAACTTCATCTGCTTCTAATCATCCCTGTTTAAATCTCGCTAAGCTCATAACGCAACTGGTGTCTTACCCAAGAGCCCAACACAAGCATATAATTATTAGTTATAACGAATTCCTAGAAAGATTAACAGTTTTTTCGCGCAGGAATTGCTCAACCTCTCACTCCAATAGAGAAAGATGTCCCAATTTAATTAGATAATGACCAATTCAACAACTTTGCAGTGTTGATACCGTTACCTTTGGTGTATCCTGATTTATCGAATTGTAGGGAAACTCATTGTAGATACAAAACGTTATGAATATCGGTTTAATTATTGCGCTTGTAGCACTTCTGTTGGTCCTTATCTTGGGCTACAACATTATGCTGCAATACAAGCTCAAAGCTGAAGCAACACGGCGCCAAGAGTCTGCTCGTTATGTGGCATTGATCGACGCAACAGAAGAGCTGATCAGTGGAGCAAGCTACTTGCCGTACAGTAAAGAACTCATGCTATGCCTGCACAATCGTATCCTTGATTCGGTGGTCAACATGCATGAACTCGACCCTAAAAATAAGCATCTAGCCCAACGCGTGGAGGCGGCAAAGACGCAGATTCAGCAACTCCAAGAGAACTACGAAGGCAACGAAGCGACGTCATTTAAGGTCCCTACCAGCGACAAGCAAGCGATCATCATGTTGAAACTGGTTAAACGCCTGCGTGATACCGTTCGTACCGAACATAACAAAGGTCGCATGGATACTCAGTCATACATGGTTGAGAATGGGCGGTTAGAGACTATCCAGATCCGAATCAATATCGAGAACGTCGTAAAACGCGCCCACGACTCGATGGCAAAAGGACAGCCGGGTACAGCAGCACAGCTTCTAAAGAAAGGTATTGATGCGTTAAGTTCTAAAAATGACAACTACTCGATACAAGCCAAAGAGAAACTGACCGAAATGCTCGACAAGCTGCAAAACTCTCGTCAAGCGAAAGCAGAAGAGAAACAACAGCAAGCAAACAGTGAGCGGGATGAAGATATCAATGCCCTGTTTGGCGAAAAGAAAAAGTGGTAAAATTTTTAAGGGTCGCAGTTGCGACCCTTTTTAATTAGCAAAATGAAAACAAACCTCATGATCAGTCAGTCTCAAATCGACGCTATCTTAGCGCCTATCAACAGCTTTCTTCAGTGCTCAACCCCTGATGAGTGGGTTGAAGAAGCCAAACGTCCAGAAAACCTACCCGTTATTCTTATCGACCACTTATTGTGTGAGCTTAAAGCGGGTCAATCCGCCATGTATTTGATTCGCAAGTACGCCGTAGATAAAGAGAGCGCATCTACGCTCTTTGAGTGGTTTACGCCTTATGAAAATTTTGCGTACCGTCGCATTGGTAATATGGATAGCCTGAAAGGTAAAAGCAACATCTCGAAATCGATCATTGCTAAGTCAGACTCACCGTACAGCCAAGATCTGATCGATAAGATGGTTCTTTTGATCAAAGAAGAACTGCACCATTTTTATCAAGTCCTTGAGATTATGGAAAAGAAAGGCGTTCCGTACGAGCCTATCCCCGCAGGACGCTATGCAAAAGGGCTACTTTCCCATATGAAAACCTACGAGCCCAACACACTTATAGATAAACTGATTATCGGCGCCTACATAGAAGCGCGCTCATGTGAGCGTTTCGCAAAACTGGCGCCTTTTATGGACGATGATATCTCTAAGTTCTACGTCTCTCTGCTGCGCTCTGAGGCGCGTCACTATCAAGACTACCTCACACTCGCGGAGCAAGTTGCGGGAGGCGATATCAGCGAGCGAGTGGCGTTTTTCGGAAAAGTTGAAGCGGAGTTAATCTCTTCGCGAGATGACGACTTTAAGTTCCATAGCGGGATACCAGCATGATCAAAAAAGCCAGTGTCAGAAACACTGGCTTTCTACATCCAAGAAGGCTTAGTTCAACGACGCATTAATGTCTGCCAACACTTGAGCAGGATCTGCCGCTTGAGTGATTGGACGACCAATAACAAGGTAATCAGAGCCCGCTTTGATTGCCATATCTGGTGTCATAATACGTTTTTGGTCACCAACCGCTGCACCTGCCGGACGAATACCCGGTGTTACCAACTTAAACTCTTGACCAAGATCCGCTTTTAACATGCTCGACTCTTGAGCAGAACAAACAACACCATCTAGACCTGAGTTTTTCGTCAGGTTCGCAAGACGCAGTACCTGCTCTTGTGGTGCGACATCAATACCAATACCCGCTAGGTCTGATTGTTCCATACTGGTTAAAACGGTCACGCCGATTAGTAGTGGACGATCTTTACCGTAAGGCTCGAGGATCTCGCGAGACGCAGTCATCATACGCTCACCGCCACCTGCGTGTACGTTTACCATCCAAACACCCATCTCTGCCGCTGCGCGAACTGCTTTTGAACATGTGTTCGGAATATCATGAAACTTTAGATCTAGAAACACAGAGAAACCACGTTTGTGTAGTTCTCGAACGAACTCAGGACCAAATAGTGTGAACATCTCTTTGCCCACTTTTAGTCGGCAAGAGCTTGGGTCAATTCTATCGACAAAAGCTAATGCATCGGCTTGGTTATCATAGTCCAGTGCAACAATCACTTTTTGGTCAATCATTTTCGCTCCTCGTTTTGCTTAAAAAAAGCAGCACTAAAAGTGCTGCATTAGAATTCTTTGCGGACAGAGACCATTACTCTCCGTCTAGTCCTCGAATGGGCTTGATCGTACCCCATCCTTTGCATGAAGGACAATGCCAATATAGTGAATGGGTCGAAAAACCACATTTACGGCATCGATAATGCGGCTTGGTTTTAAGTTGCTCGCCCACTAGAGACTGAAGTGTGGTCAAACTGTCTTTAGCTCGCCCCTCTTCGGCATTGGCCAAATGATAATCCATCAGGCGGTAAAAGCCCTTCATTGTCGGGCTTCGGACTAACTGCCTCGTGAGTAACGCCTGAGCGGCCTCTGTACCCTCGTGTTGTGCGACAAGCTGTGCCAGCATGAGCTCTGCTGATACACCCGCACCTTTCTCTATACTCGCTTTAAGAAACTCAACCAACCCCTGCTCTTGACCCAAATGATGATAACACTCGGCTAGGGTTGGTAGCACTTCACTAATGAAGTCTTTATCTTGTTCCAACACCGACTCTAAGTAGGTTACGGTTTTCGCGTAATCTTCGTCTTCAAGACAGAGTTTGCCCAGGGAAATACTTGCTCTAGTACATCGAGGGTCGACAGACAATGCTTTCTTGAAGTGCTGCACGGCTTTATTGGTATTACCGTCCGCTTTCTCGATCATGGCTAGCTCACACCAAAAATGCGCAATGCTGTTTTTGATGCGCTTCTTTCCCATTTTCAATAGAGCGTTCGCGACTTCAATGGCTTTGTTCCATTCACTCGTCTGCTGATAGATAGCTAATAGCTGAGTCAGAGCGGCTTCTCTGTGCTCAGGTTCATCAACGAGTTGGACAAAGATTTTTTCCGCTCGGTCTAAAAAGCCAGAGACCATATAGTCCTTTGCGAGCTGCTGCAAAGCTAAGTTCTTCTGTTCGATTGTCAAACCAGAGCGCGAAATGAGGTTTTGGTGGATGCGGATGGCTCGGTCAACTTCGCCACGAGACCGGAACAAGTTACCGAGTGCAAGGTGGGTATCAATCGTTTCATCATCGACTTGAAGAAGTTCGATGAAATGATCAACCGCTTTATCTGATTGGTCTGAAAGCAATAGGTTAAGGCCCGTCATGTACTGACGAGAAATCTGATGCGATTGCTCTTGTCGATCATGCTTTACGCTTCGCTGGCCCATGTACCATCCATAGGCTGCAGCAATTGGCAAAAGCAAGAATAGTAGCTCAAGCATTGATTATATAGACCTTAATCCTTTTCTCTTGTTAGCTGTTAGTCGTTGTGACTTCTTTTGATTCAGTTGGTGTTTGCTTAGCCAACTGTTTTTTCAGCTTACGTACCGTCAATTGAGATTTTAGGTGCAAACTGCCGAATATTAACCAAGCAATGACGAAGCCGACAACAAAAACACTGCCAAGCAACGTTGATAGATGGAAATCGCCTTGCGCAAGAAGGTAATTAAAGTTTACTACTTCTTGGTTTTGAGAGCCTAGTGCCAACGTCACCAGGAATAAAGCGATGAGTAGGATTATTTTTATGATTTTCATATGCTCTTGCCATAGTTATTGGATAGGTCGATTATGCAGGAATTTGCCTCTGCGCACCATGGTCTCTGGCAATAATCTTGAGAAACCATGACAATTTTAGAGTATCTAGACTAACCTCAAAGCACTTCGCCTGAGTTGTAATCAACTTCCCTATTACCTGCTACTCAAACGCAAAACGGCACACTAAAAAAGTATGCCGTTTCATTCAGATAAGAGTATCTACAGACTTTCGTTCACTCTCTCGCGCAATTCTTTACCAGGCTTGAAGTGAGGAACGTACTTTCCATCCAACTCAACCTTATCGCCCGTTTTTGGATTACGACCAACACGAGGCTCACGGTAGTGAAGTGAGAAACTACCAAAACCACGGATCTCAATACGGTCGCCACCTTCCAGTGTTGACGCCATATGTTCTAGAATATCTTTTACCGCATCTTCAATTTCCTTTGCGGATAAGTGAGTTTGCTCCGCGCAGAGTCTTTCTATCAGTTCAGACTTAGTCATAGGTAGGTACCCTCGTTACTCTTTATCTTTATTGTCTCTATCTTCGGTGTCTCGTACTTCAGCGGACAGCGGCTTATTAACATTTTACATCAACAGTGCACTAACTGCCTGTATAAATTGATAATAGTCCAAAATTCCAAAAGATAAAAACAAAAAAAAGGAGCCTTACGGCTCCTTTTTCACTAATGGCGTAAATTATTCGCCTTTAGCAGCTTTGAATGCGTCAGCCATAGCATTACCGAACGCGCCTTCTTCTTGCTTGTTCAGTGAAGCCATTGCTTCTTGCTCTTCAGCTTCGTCCTTAGCTTTAACAGATAGGTTGATTACGCGGTTCTTACGGTCAACACCTGTGAACTTCGCTTCAACGCTGTCGCCAACGCTTAGGATTAGAGACGCATCTTCAACGCGGTCACGTGATACTTCAGAAGCACGGATGTAGCCTTCTACACCTTCTTCTAGTTCGATAGTAGCACCTTTAGCGTCAACTGCAGTAACAGTACCGTTTACTAGAGCACCTTTCTTAGTGTCTGCAACGTAAGCATTGAATGGGTCATTTTCCATTTGCTTAACGCCTAGAGAGATACGCTCACGCTCAGCGTCTACAGCTAGAACAACTGCAGAGATCTCGTCACCTTTCTTGTACTCACGAACTGCTTCTTCACCAGCAACATTCCAAGAAATGTCAGATAGGTGAACTAGACCGTCGATGCCGCCTTCTAGACCGATGAAGATACCAAAGTCAGTGATAGACTTGATCTTACCAGTAACTTTGTCGCCCTTAGCTTGCATTTCTGCGAATGACTGCCATGGGTTAGCTTTACACTGTTTCAGACCTAGAGAGATACGACGACGTTCTTCGTCGATATCAAGAACCATAACCTCAACTTCGTCGCCAACATTAACAACTTTAGATGGGTGGATGTTCTTGTTAGTCCAATCCATTTCAGAAACGTGTACTAGACCTTCAACGCCTTCTTCGATTTCAACGAAGCAGCCGTAGTCAGTTAGGTTAGTTACGCGACCAGTTAGCTTGTGACCTTCTGGGTAACGCTTAGCGATTGCTACCCATGGATCTTCACCTAGCTGCTTAAGACCTAGTGATACGCGAGTACGCTCACGGTCGAACTTAAGAACTTTAACTAGGATTTCGTCACCAACGTTAACGATCTCAGATGGGTGCTTAACGCGCTTCCACGCCATGTCAGTGATGTGTAGAAGACCATCAACACCGCCAAGGTCAACGAATGCACCGTAGTCAGTAAGGTTCTTAACGATACCTTTAACTTCAGTACCTTCTTGTAGAGTCTCAAGAAGTTCGTCACGCTCAACACTGTTTTCAGATTCGATAACAGCACGACGAGAAACAACTACGTTGTTACGCTTCTGGTCTAGCTTGATAACTTTGAACTCTAGCTCTTTGTTTTCTAGGTGAGCAGTGTCACGGATAGGACGTACGTCAACAAGAGAACCAGGAAGGAAAGCACGGATACCGTTTAGTTCAACAGTGAAACCGCCTTTAACTTTACCGTTGATGATACCAACAACAGTTTCAGCTTCTTCGTAAGCTTTCTCAAGAACGATCCAAGCTTCGTGACGCTTCGCTTTCTCACGAGAAAGTTGAGTCTCACCGAAACCGTCTTCAACAGCGTCTAGAGCAACGTCTACTTCAGCGCCGATTTCAACTTCAAGTTCGCCAGCAGCGTTCTTGAACTGTTCAGCAGGGATAGCAGATTCAGACTTAAGACCAGCGTCAACAAGAACGAAACCGTTCTCGATAGCTACTACAGTACCTTTAACGATGCTGCCTTGTTGGAATTCTGTTTCGTTTAGAAACTCTTCAAAGAGTTGAGCAAAAGATTCAGTCATTATTTAATCTTCAATAAGTAAACGTCCATGGGTATCCTACCTCATGGGGTTGATAATTTAGTCGGTCATCATCCTTGCGACCAACGGTTCAAAGCCCACCAAGCGTTGCCTATTAAAGGCTACTTAGTGAGTTTAGATTCGATATATTGTAGCGCTTTTTCCAACACTTGCTCGATGTTTAGCGAGGTTGAATCTAGCACTAGAGCGTCATCAGCAGGACGGAGAGGTGCAACCGCTCGGTTACGATCTCGGTAGTCTCGCTCTTCGATCTCGCTCAAAAGGTCGTCAAATCTAACATCTAAACCCTTTAGTTGCAACTGCTTAAAGCGCCTTTGCGCTCTTTCTTCTGCACTTGCATCTAAGAAGATTTTTACTGGTGCTTCAGGGAACACGACGGTACCCATATCACGACCATCGGCAACCAATCCTGGTTCGATGTTAAACGCACGTTGACGACGCAATAACGCTTCTCTTACGCGTGGCAGAGCCGCGATTTTTGATGCTGCATTACCTGTCTCTTCTTTACGAAGTTCACCAGATACATCTTCGCCTTCTAGAATAACCTTAACAAGATCACCCTCGGCAACAAACTGAACGTCTAAATGCATAGCCAAAGGAACAAGTGCATCCTCCGACTCTAAATCAACACCATGGTGAATAGCAGCTAACGCCAAAACGCGGTAAATAGCCCCAGAATCCAGCAAGTGAAAGCCTAATTTGTCAGCCAACAACATACACAGTGTGCCTTTGCCTGCACCACTTGGTCCATCCACAGTAATCACTGGTGAGTTTAAGGACATGTTCTACTCCACGTTGTTACAAGCCGAATTTTTAACAACCGACTTATTATTGTTCTTAATTTTACGGCGCAGAATTATATACCCAATAGCGTAAAGTTACCATTTTCTTTGGGGTCGGTTTTTTCGAGGCGAACAAGATGGAGCAAAATGAACTGTTGGCTCAATCACAAATTAAACCTCACTTTCGTCGTTTAAACACTCAAATAACGATTATTCCGTCTAGGTCACAATATTGTAATACAATATTATAGTAGCATCGTTATCACTGCCTATTAATGATTGCTTACTGAAGGAATACACAATGAAAGCATTTCACTTTACGTTACTTGCTGCCAGCATTGTTGCCGGTTCTGCTGTTGCAGCGACAGGTTCTGAGCTTGCTACCCAATACAAATTAGACCCAAGCAAAGCACCTGCACAAAACTTCGACATGACCAACTGGAAGATCAATCTGCCGGTTTTGACGACAGAAGGACCACGTAAGGGTAAAACACTCGAGATTGCAAAAGAGCAGCTTGGCGATACGAAGACGCCTTATGTTCATCCAGAATGGTTCTACACCGATAAAGAGTCTGGTGCGGTGGTTTTTGTGGCACCAAACGATGCACCTACAACTCCTAACAGTAAAAACACTCGAAGCGAACTGCGTGCGATGCTTGGTACGGATTACGGTGCGCCAAGCAATAACTTCGTTATTGCATCTCACCCAAATGCCTCTGAATACGGTGCGATTGGTGGCGAGCTAAAGGCGACGCTTTCTGTCGATCAAGTCAGCGAAAGCGGCAAATACAGCCATAATGGGGCATTTGGTGTCGTTATCGGTCAAATCCATGCTGCAAAAAATGAACCACTTAAAATCGTTTATCGTAAGCTTCCTGAACATGAGTACGGTTCATTAGTTTGGAACTATGAGCTGAACCCAACCAAAGATCTTCAAAACGCAAAAGATGAAAACGGTAAAAAGCTGAGAAAAGACATTCGCCACAACGTTTTTGGTGAATACAACCTACGCCAAGGTTCTGAAGATCCAAAAGATGGCATCAAACTAGGTGAAATCTTTTCATACAGTGTCAATGTCGAAGGCGATATGATGCACCTTACATTCACTAAGAATCCTGGTACGGATAACGAAGTCGTTAAGACTTTCGACGTTGACCTTAAAGCTGGTAACTATCAAGGACATGAGGTTGATCAGGGCTACGGAAATACTTGGATGTATTTCAAAGCTGGCGCATATAACCAGTGTAATACGAAAAAGAGCAGCGCTTCTTGTGAGTGGCGCGGTATGGAAGCTGGAGATTACGTTAAGGCAAGCTTCTACCAGTTAGAGCTAAATCAATAAACACCGATATCGAGAACGTCTACCTCGAAGAATAACAAAGGGAACTCAATAACCTATTGAGCTCCCTTTCTTTTATCTTCTATATATAAGAGGCAAGTATCCCTTAGAAGCTGTATCGAACACCGATACCTGCACCAATGCCAAGTTTCAAATCACTATTATCAAACATCAAATTTGGTGTTAGCTGGGCGTAACCGTCCCAGTTTTTGGCAAATGGGAGTTCAACGCCCAGAGCAACTCGCGGTCCAAACTTATCTGAGCGCTGGATTTGACCACCGACACCTGCGTACCAGTTAAACGGTACATCACCACTAAAGCTTCCGCGGCTAAAGATGTAATCAGCGGCAATACCGTCGTTGCCGATTGCAAAGTTCACTGTATTGTTTATTTGACCAACAATACTCAGACCTTGATCCAGACCCATACCAATTTTAAACCCAGAATTTGAGCTACTACGGGAAGACGAACGAGAAGCCGGTTTCGAGCTAGAAGTTTGCTTCGGTGCCGCTTGATTGCTGCTCGTCGACGTTGATGCTGTCGTTGATGAACTGTTTTGGTCTTCTTCAACTATCTGCCACTGTTCCTCACCGCCTGCAGTTGTATTCGCTAGCGCAAAGGTAGAAGTCAAAGTAAACATTGCTAACGTCGCAATGTGACGGATTCTATTTTTCATATCATCGCTTTCTTGTGTTTGCTGCTCTCGAATATCAATACGGAGCATTGTCATAGTTGGCCGCGCATTTTATGAACTGTATCAGTCGCAATGTCATCACAGAGCAAAAACTGGGCAAAATTGATATTAGATGTAACGTAATAAGGGTGGCAATGAACCACCCTATATAAAGACGAAGAAATGAAAGAATGATACAGGCTTGATCTAAATAGAAGAGTTTGTATTACTTTTGTTGAAAATTAACGACACTGAGTTCACACAGAAACGCTGTCCTGTTGTCTGTGGTCCGTCCTCAAATACATGCCCTAAGTGGCTATCACATGCGCTACATCGTATTTCTACACGCATCATACCGTGACTTGTATCATCCAAATAACGAATGGCAGACTCGTTGATAGGCGCATCGAAGCTAGGCCACCCGCAGCCAGAGTCGTACTTGTTGTCTGAGTTAAATAGTGGTACCTCACAGCATGTGCAGTGGTACAGTCCAGTGTCTTTGTTGTGGAGCAATGTACCAGTGAAAGGGGCTTCTGTGCCTTGCTGTCGACATACTCGGTATTGCTCTTCTGTTAGGGTCTCACGCCAGTATTCATCTGGCTTGGCTCTATTTTTGTTTTCCCCAGTCATCTCCTTTACACCCTCTTTTTTATTGTCTACATTTTAATCAGCGCACACTTAATACGTGTAATAAACTTGGTTGTAGCACATTGTTGTCAATTACCCACTCAAGTGTGTCTAACATGTTAACTCACCTTGTCCTCAAGGTTAAATACATAAAGCAAATCATTACAGAGTCACGACCTAAGTTCAAAAAAACGTCATTTAATACCGAATGTTAAGAAAAGCGACACTTTTTTTTGACTTTAGACAAATTAATTCCGATTATCTATTGAAGTTAGTGACTGGATTCTGTAATTTTACTACCAGTTATCTTTAAACAGAAATTAAGTTGTGGAGCAACTATAATGACTATCAAAGTAGGTATTAACGGTTTTGGCCGTATCGGTCGTTTCGTATTTCGTGCAGCGCAAGAGCGCAACGACATCGAAGTAGTAGGTATTAACGATCTAATCGACGTTGAGTACATGGCATACATGCTTAAGTACGATTCAACTCACGGCCGTTTCAACGGTACTGTTGAAGTTGAAGGCGGTAACCTAATCGTTAACGGCAAAACTGTACGTGTAACTGCAGAGCGCAACCCAGAAGACCTAAAATGGGACGCAATCGACGTTGACGTTGTTGCTGAAGCAACTGGTCTTTTCCTAACTGACGAGACTGCACGTAAGCACATCACTGCTGGCGCGAAGAAAGTTGTACTAACTGGTCCTTCTAAAGATGCTACTCCAATGTTCGTAATGGGCGTTAACCAAGACACTTACGCTGGTCAAGACATCGTTTCTAACGCTTCTTGTACTACTAACTGTCTAGCGCCTATCGCTAAAGTTCTTAACGACGAGTTCGGTATCGAATCTGGTCTTATGACTACAGTTCACGCTACTACAGCTACTCAAAAAACTGTAGACGGTCCTTCTGCTAAAGACTGGCGCGGTGGTCGTGGTGCTTCTCAGAACATCATCCCATCTTCAACTGGTGCTGCTAAAGCTGTAGGCGTTGTTCTTCCAGAACTAAACGGCAAACTAACTGGTATGGCTTTCCGCGTACCAACTGCTAACGTTTCTGTAGTTGACCTAACTGTTAACCTTAAGAACGGTGCATCTTACGAAGCTATCTGTGCAGCTATGAAAGCAGCATCTGAAGGCGCTCTTAAAGGTGTTCTAGGTTACACTGAAGACCAAGTTGTTTCTCAAGACTTCATCGGTGAAGTTCAAACTTCAGTATTCGATGCTAAAGCTGGTATCGCTCTAACTGACAACTTCGTTAAAGTTGTATCTTGGTACGACAACGAAATCGGTTACTCAAACAAAGTTCTAGACCTAATCGCTCACATCTCTAAGTAATGTAAGCTTTTAGCTGAATATTTGTAATAAAGGCGACTCTTGGGGTCGCCTTTTTAGTATCTGTTTCTGGGTCCAATCGACACCTGGGAGCTATCCCCTCTCCCTAGGAACCAGAGACTTAACCTAGGAAGTTACACTATGGATTTGTCTGTTTTACCTACCCTGACCGTTCTCTCTGACTATGTCACTATCACTCAACTTGGTGACAATAAGGTGGTTCGCGTTCTTCATCCTAAAGCGTCAGCTGCCATCTCTCTTCACGGCGGCCATGTGATTTCATTCAAGCCAGAAGGCCAAGAAGATCTGATTTGGATGAGCAAAGACGCCATCTTCGATAACAAAGCGGCGCTTCGCGGCGGTATTCCTATTTGTTGGCCTTGGTTTGGCCGAGTAGCAGCGCCAGCTCACGGTTTTGCGCGCAACAGTACTTGGGAACTCATTGAGCACCGCGAAAATGAACAGGGTGTGATTGTTAGCCTTGGGCTCACCGACAGTGACGCTACCCGTAGTATCTGGCCACATAAATTCCAGTTAGTCTTGAACGTTGAAGTAAGCGATTCATTAAATGTGTCTCTAAACATCACCAACACGGACACTGCTCCATGGCGTTTCTCTGGCGCTCTCCACACCTACCTCAACCTAGGTGAAATCGAGAAGATGGAAGTCACGGGCATGGGCTCTAGCTACATTGATAGCCTACTTGATGGCAAAGTGTGTGAAGGCCAAGAAGTGCTTACCCTAACCGATACCATCGACCGCGTTTACACCGCACCGTCTGATGAAATCGTGCTGCATGACAATGCATTCAATCGCAAACTGGCAGTTTGTAATAGCGGCCACAACTCAGCAGTACTTTGGAACCCTTGGAAACAAGGAGCAGAGTCTATGGGTGACATGAACAATGATGGCTACCTCAGCATGTTCTGTATTGAGTCTACGCTTCATGCGGACTCTCTGGAAGCTGGCAAAGAGCTTGCACCGGGTGAAAGCCACGAGTTGGCGACACAGATTTTCGTCAAGTAATCTGCCAACCTAAAGGAATTCAGACGACTGAATTGCTTCCCTTCCTTGATATGGTTAGACTTACGAAAATTTTCGTCGAGTCTAACCTATGTCATATCAATGTCCTCTCTGTCAGCAACCGCTCACTCTTGACGATAGAAGCTATCGCTGCAGCAACAATCACCAGTTCGACAAAGCAAAAGAAGGCTACGTCAATCTGATGCCAGTCCAACACAAGCGCTCGAAAGATCCAGGTGATAACAAGGAGATGATGCAGGCAAGGCGTACCTTTTTGGCGCATGATTTTTACGCACCGATGCGCGATAAGGTGACGGACACTCTGAAATCGACTCTTAACGCTAACAAAGGCACAGTACTCGATATCGGTTGTGGCGAAGGGTATTACACTAGCTATTTTGCCGATGTACTAGGCGAAGACCTAAGCTTTTATGGTCTAGATATCTCTAAGGTCGCCATTCGGTATGGTGCTAAGCGCTACAACAAGGTTAACTTTTGTGTTGCTTCTAGCCACAAGCTACCGTTTTCTGACGCTAGCTTAGCCGCCGTTATTCGAATCTATGCACCCTGTAAGCACGAAGAGCTTCAACGCTGTATCGAGACTGGCGGTATTATGTTGACTGTGACTCCGGGTAGCCACCACCTGTATGAGTTGCGGGAACTCATCTACTCTGACGTGCGCCTACACGACGAATCTGCTGAAGAGATCGAAGGATTTGAATTAGTATCGGAAAACAAACTAGACTACAACATGAACCTTAGTGGCCAACAAGCGTATGATTTGTTACAGATGACGCCATTTGCATGGAAAGCGAATCAAGAACTTAGAGAGAGTCTCAGCAAAGCCGATCATTTCGACTGTCGAGCAGACTTCATGGTACGAGCATACCGCAAAATGTAATGATATTAGTTATCAATTGCATTGAGGTAAAGCGTAATCTCCATTACCATATCAGTTCCAAGATAGCCTTCCTATGAAGGCTATTTTTCTTTATAGAGAACGATTATGAAAGCTTACCCTCTTGCCCTTGTACTGACTTTGCTCGTTGGGTGTACCTCATCAAATGCGCCTCAGCAATCAGCGTCTCAACCCTCTTTTTCCGAGGGCTCCTCAATAGAACAGAATGCCCCTCTGAGGTCGTTTTACGACTATCAACTTTATACACCATCCGGCGAAGCGCTGAACCTCGATAGTCTGCCTTCAGAGCTTTTAGAAGCGGACGTAATTCTGGTTGGCGAGTGGCATACTCACAGCGGTATTCACCGTTTCCAAACTGACTTACTAAAAGCACTGGCACTTGAAAACGAGAGTCTTGCTCTCTCTATGGAGCAGTTCACCCGAGATAATCAAAACGTTGTCGACGAGTACTTAGCCTCTGAAATAGGCGAACAGACGCTCATTAAACAAGGTGGTGGTTGGCCAAACTACGAAAGTGATTATCGCCCGCTTGTAGAACTCGCTAAACAAGCCAACCTACCTATTATTGCAAGTAACGCTCCTAAGCCCATTGTCCGTTGTATTGGCAGACAAGGCTTGGACTACCTCGACAAGCTTGATGACGAAAAGCGAGCTTTGGTGGCCGCACAGATAGACACGTCATCCTCACCTTACAAGGACAAGTTTATGGCCTCCATGCACCATGGTGATAAAGCGCAGACAGAAAAACAGTATGCAGCGCAGCTAACGTGGGATGCAACAATGGCAGAGAGTATCGTCAATTACCTAAACCAACATAACAACAGCCAAGTACTCCATGTAGCGGGCAAGTTTCATATTGAACAAGGGCTGGGTACTGCCGCTCAGATCCAGTTGCTAAACCCTGAACTCAACGTCGTTGTCATCTCACCGGTAACCAGCGTGTCAAATGATTCAACCGATTATCAGCTCCATGTCCTTGAGCCACCAGTGCGTTTTGTAAAACAAGAAAACCGTATGAAGGCATATCAAGGATTACACAAACGCAACGACACACTAACGTGTGACTAAGCCCAGTTTTGTGTTTTTAGATAAACAAGCCATTCAATTGGCTTGTTTATTGCTTGACTAACTTTCATTAACCAGTTCTATGTCTCACACAGAGAAATTTTTATAAAGTTTTTGCCATCAATGACGACATAGTAATTGATAACGCTAATGGAGATAGCTATGCAAAGCGTCAATTCTAACCTGCCAACTCAGACTCAGTCGCTCGGTAATAAAGCGTTGACGTCTAACCTTGTAACTGCAGAAACAAGTGGCAACACTTTGCCGGTGAAACAAGGCGACAGTGTATCCATCTCTCCTCAGGCAAAGGCGCTTTTAGAACAAGAAGCAAAAGCTGAACAAAAAACGGCATCGAATGAGAAAGCGAACGCGAAAGAAGAGGAAGGTATGGGTAAATCCGTTCAATCCTTTGCTCACGGAGCTTTAGGCATGGATCATCCCGATGACCTAAAAGAGCAAGAAGATACCTCATACTCACTTGGGCAATACGCTTCCGCTGCCGTTACCATCGGTGCATTAATCCTCGCACTCGCTTAACTACCCTTTGTCCTGACGACAAATAACGAGATTTGAGCGATCACTTCGAGTCAAAAGATAATAAGCTTTCTTTAACTCGAATGTGATCCTATGGACCGTTACTTTAAACTCATCGATAAGCCCACTTTCTTCGGTGCTATCGCATTATTACTTACTGTCATCATTCCGCTGATAGTCTTTCCTGAACAAGGCGCACACCTTATTGCGCAAGCCAAACTGATCATGACCGATAAGTTTGGGTTCCTATATTTGGCACTTGGTCTCGCTGCTCTCTTCTTTATGGTATTCATCATTTTTAGCGACATCGGCCAAATCAAACTGGGAGACCCAGACGAGGCACCGGAATTCAAAACCTCTTCTTGGGCTGCAATGTTATTTTGCGGCGGCATTGGTGCTAGCATTTTGTACTGGGGCTGTATTGAATGGGCATACTATTACCAATCGCCTCCATTTCAATTAGAACCAGGCAGTGAGGAAGCCATTCGCTGGGCTGCGACCTACGGCATTTTCCACTGGGGGCCTATCGCTTGGGCTATCTACCTTATCCCTGCATTACCGATTGCCTACTTCTTTTATGTCCGCAAGCAGCCAGCGCTTAAGGTTTCGAGTGCCCTAATCCCAGTGATTGGTGAGAAACACACGTTTGGCGCTGTGGGCAAGCTCATCGATGTGCTGTTTATCTTTGGTCTTCTTGGTGGTGCAGCAACAACACTAGGTTTAGCAGCACCACTGATTAGTGAAGGGTTGAGCGTTCTGTTTGGCTTACCTCAAAACACTTATACTCAAATCGGTGTTCTCGCTGTATGTACAGCTATCTTTGCTTACTCGTCGTTCGCAGGAATGGAAAAAGGCATCAAGATCCTCAGTAACATCAACTTCTGGGGCGCGATGCTATTACTTGCCATTGTCTTGCTGCTTGGTCCAACAATCTTCATTTTGGAGACAGGCTTAGATTCAATCGGTCGAATGATGTCGAACTTCTTTGTTATGGCGACATGGGCTGAACCATTTGGCGGCTACGGCAGCTTCGACGATACTCACTTCCCACAAGATTGGACTATTTTCTATTGGGCGTGGTGGCTCGTATTTGCACCAAGTATGGGGCTATTCGTTGCTCGCATCTCGCGAGGCAGAACCATCAAACAAATGGTCGCAGGTTCGCTGTTCTTTGGATCAAGCGGCTGCTTCCTATTCTTTATCATCTTAGGTAACTACGGCTTATCGCTCCAGCTATCAGGGCAGCTTGATATCGTCGGTATCCTAAATGAACATGGCGCGACAAAGGCCATCTTCTCAATGTTGTCAGAACTGCCGTTCTCATGGTTCATCATTTTATTGTTTACCATGCTATGTATCATCTTTACTGCGACTACTTTCGACTCTATTTCTTACATCTTAGCGTCCGTAGTACAAAAGGATGTTACCCAAGAGCCTATGCGCTGGAACCGTTTGTTCTGGGCGTTCACGCTCAGCTTTATGCCCGCTGTGTTGATGTTCTTAGGTGGGCTAAGCACACTGCAAACTGCTGCTATCGTTGGTGGTCTGCCGCTACTTGGTATTGCTGTTATGCTGATGATCTCGGCAGTGAAAGCAACCACGCTCGATATTCGTCACCAAGAAGACTATGTCGAGCCCACCATCAACATCGAAGATCTACCGGAGTTCGACCCTTGGTCACATGAAGGGGTAGCGCTCGCAAACTTTGAAAAGTGCCGCGACATTGCTCAAATGGCAGCTGATGCGGAGAGAGAAGCTATGCAAGCCCTGTTCAAGGTGAAAAAGCGAATTCGTGCGTATGCGTTAGAGCACTCTACAGACGAGAGCAAAGCGATTCCTGATCACCTACAACAAGAGCTTGAAGCTGCATTGCAGGCACTCAGCGAAGCCCAAGACCAAAAAGAGCAATCTTCATTGGCCGCGCAAGAGGCTCGCTCCCGCTTTACCGAGGTATGTGCCGAAGCCTAAGCACGGTTGTCTGATAACAAAAAAGCAGGTCTATTGAGACCTGCTTTTTTAACTTCTTGGGAAACTAACGCGAAGGATGGTTGATGATATGCAAGAATTAATTTTTGTTTTTATGAATCATGAGAGAGACCAGCAATACCAATGGGTTCATGAGTTTCTCAACAAAAAGCCCTTTCCCTAAGCAAAACCTGAGAAAATCACCCCGAAATTCTCAACTATACCATCAAATCGAACAAAACAATTCTCGACATTTTGTTGCTATCCAGCGCTCTGCGATACAAGCAAGCAATCCTCCGTTGCTTCATATATGCCTCTCATGCAACCACAACTCCGCGTAAGAAACTTTTGGACATTTCTGTTTTAGTGAGTGTGCTAATTTAGAATTTCACGGATTATTTCAAGTATCGCAAATATCAAATCGAAGTGAGGGGGTTGAACTCTAAATCAAAGTGAAGGGCATGAATTTCTGCTTTATAAATACTTTCTTTTAAGTTTTTAAATTTTGCCAATCGTGCGGTGTCACTCAAAATCGACTCAACTTGTTCATCCTTCATCTTAGCGCCGAGGTACAGTCCTGTAACGCATTCTGGATTAATGTCCACAAACTGCAAGTATTCCGTACGCACAGGAAAACCATCAAGACAAAATATATCTAAGTGCGGCTCACATTCCTTGTTTTTGGCATTTTTCCTAAGAATGTGCTCTGGTGGTACAACAATATAGTTCGCACCTCCAACAGAAACAGACTCAAGAGATACGTCAAATAGCTTCATTCTTTCTCTTGAATATTCGTTATCCGGAATGTATGTCTTATTGCAGTAGTTCATGTCAACCAAAAATCGGTGCTCTTCTTCGTACATCCAGTCCTTGGACTTAATAAACCCCAGTTGGTCAACTATCTGCTCCCACAACTTATAGCCACATCCGTTAATCAAAGACAGATCTATACTTCGGCTCTTTCGGTATCTAACCAAACCATATTGATAGTTATTATCTGCAAGTTCTCGAAACAAACCACGCTGGACAAGAGTCCTTGCATGACTTTTACTATCTAAATCAAATGTAAACTCAACGACGCCACCTCTGTGCTCATCTGCATAATGTGACCACATTAGCAGATTGTCGTGACACTCACTCAACGCAACAATCCCTTTGTTGTAAGAAAGCTTGAACTCTGCAAAGCCTTGACTACCACCAAGCCAACTCAATGCAATTTCTGATGGTGCTTCATTGGTGACGAACGATTCAATCAGCTCTTGATTTGGTTTTAGTTCAAAAGGGTCATTCAGATCATTCGTTCTGGTTGCCCTCAACATTGGAGTATTCAAGAAACTCTCAATATGAGGTGTGTACTTATACAATTTTATTTTCATAAACTCGCAACACTAAAAAGCTATTTGTTTGGTTAAAAATTTGGGGTATCTACTTTTTACTTTGGCCATCAGTTATACCTAATCTCATGGCTGTCAGAGTCATATGGACTCAAATTTTAATGCACTGCTAAGTTAAGTCTAACATCGGTAATGGTTTGAATGTGCTAGCTAGCCACTTGCTAAAAAACTATGCGTCGTGACCTAGTGTTTCGAGCTTAGCCGTCTTTGCTAACAACTCTGGTACTTTCGCTATACCCATACTCCAGTGCCGCCTAGAATCCTCGATTTTCCCCATGAGTTCATCATGTAGCCTATTAAAGTCGCTAATCAGCTTCTCACTACCAAGGGGATTGGCTCTCTCAACTTTATGAAGTTTGCCGTACTCGTTGATATGCTGGCGCATATCAAATCGTGAAGTGGCTTGCTGTGCATCTTTTTCAGCACAGTAGTCTAGGAAGTCGGACAATTGAGTCTCTGCTTGATTACATACATCAAGCATACTCTCAAAGGAAGTTATGCAGCAGAAGTGTGCGTGTTCTATCGAAATTTGATCATTTAAGGCTTCATAAACCCTGTTTTCAAACTCATCTCCCAAATACTCTACTAGCTTCATGGCGCTACCCATGTAAAAATCTTGGTGTGTGATTATTAGAGAGTATCTCTTGTTTTTTTCAGGTAGACTATCGTACCCGTTTTCTTCAAGTATTTCCGAGCACTTCCCTGTTTGGTTCATAGCATGAATAATCGTTCCTTTGAGTCTATCTTTCACCATTCTGGGGCTATCAGTAACTAGGATACGCTCATTCGGCTCAATCGCTTTTGCATCAACAAAGATGCATTTGTCTCCTTCTTGTATTAAAAAATCAGCCACCTTAGCATTATTGTTGACACCTTTTAATCGGTAAAACTCTTTCAAAGTAGCTTCACGGACGATATTTTTGTCGTATGCGGCAAGTAGTTCTGAAATGTAGTCCTCAAAAGCAGATCCGAATTTTTTCTTGAAACCCTGAGCGTCTGCTCTCTTAAGAGTTCGAAGAACAAACTCGCTGACACCTATGGTTGCTATGTATGAGTGGACAGCAGATACTCCGTTTTGAAGTAGTAGCAATGGGCGAGAGATCAGCATTGGTTCAGAAAAGTACTCTACTGCACGAAGCTCTCCTCTTTCCGCACGTTTTTCTTGAGCTATTTGCCTCATGTCTAGCGGATTTGCGCCCAGCGTTTTTAACATCTTACGTATGGAGTCGATATCAAACGCAGGATTTAACCTGCAGACAAGGTCAGAATACGAAATAAAGCTAGAGGGTCTCTCCAAAAACATAGCGGCAAAGTGCAGTGAGAACACAAAGAAGTCTTGTAACTCGACCCCAACTTCTTGTTTAAAGTTATCTTTGAACGACGCGCTTGCTCCTTCAGAGCACATAATCGTGTAAAGGCGCGTGAAAAAGTAAAGGTGTAAACGTTGATCCTGCTGAAAAAGCATCTGAGGCAGTATAAATGCCCTGAGTGAGAGCCAAATGTTGTCCGCTCCATCTAGGTTAGAAGCGACTGACTGCAACGACCATAGCCTGTCGAGAATCTTGCTAACATCTTCCTTTGAAGCTTCAGATGCATAACCCTCTGGTTCTAGTTCGAGAGTCCAGTCTAAAGCCAGACATGTAACCCAAGGAGCGGAACGAGCCTGATCTATACCTTTGCCGAAGTCTGTGTGAAGACGGGACAATAGGTGTTGAACTACAGATTCGGTTGTGTAGCTTTTAATGGAGCGGCGTACTCTATATGCTTCTTTATCAAATGTCATGATTACTAAGTCTCTTCGCAGCACAGTGGCAAGTAAATTCGTCTACTTTAGAGCAGCCAACAAATCAGTTGGCTTAGAATGACCTAATGCCTAGTAAACTAGGCACATATTGATTCATTACCAAAATTTGGGCAAGTAACGAATTAATCCGACATGACAAAAGTGACTCTAAATCACTTTGGGGCAAAACTGAGTTACGGTTATCGCCTCGTTACAGCCATTGTTAGCAATTGCCAGGAGTCATTCACTATCAATAACCGTATCAACGCTCACTCCATCGAGTCAGCTCCGAGGCACTTTGGTGTATCCGCGTGTTTGAACACAAGCATTGTATAACTCAACACTGTTAGTAAGCGATAGATTACCCTATTTAATTGAGTCAAATTTGCTTAACACGAGCTTACGACCGGGAGTATCTACACCTTTAGGATCTTTAACCATGCCACGATCTCCTACAGTTCTTGTATATTCTGGGTGCTGCTACCTATCACTTAACGTAATATTCTCCATTGGCGAGACACGAAACAGAGAAAAAGAATGATGATTTACGTAGTCAATCACACATCACTCCGTGATATTACCAAACAATACCGATAAGAACTGTAATACGGAAGTAGTGTGTCTTTTCTTGTTTTAAGGTGGGGTATCACGTGCAGAATAAGCCAGTTAACTAGTCAGTATCATTCGCACTTTTTAAGGCTTTTCCTACAAATAAAAAACTAGCGAATATATAGACTGAAGTTATCAAATAAAGAGTATCTCAGCGCAAAACCAACAATATATGCGTATATGACGAACTCAAGTTCAAAGGTGTGATGGTATTTAAGCGAACTGGTTGTGAACCATAGGTCTAATGATAATAACTGGCTGCCGCGCAATTTATAACACCGCACAATCAAACTAGGTGTATTTATATGAAAAATATGATTTTATCAGTTTTAGCGTTAGCGATCCTTGCAGGTTGTGGTGGCGGTAATGGTTCCAATTCATCGAATGAAGTTGTGGCTATTCCGCCAAGAAAAGCGCCCGCCGTCCAAACACCTGAAGTTACTTCGCCTTCAGAATCGATTCCAATATTGACGATGACACCAGCTAAGCCTGAACAGTTCGTGCCCGATACGCCGATAATTCCAGAGCCAGAATTGGTTGTGCAGCGCACACCATCTCCTATAATTTCTTACGAGGAACCAAAGGTTGATCCCGAGAACTGCAGTTATGCGAATACTGTGTATGCCAAATACACCACGTCTATCGACCGCGATGGAGCACATGAGAATTGGGACTATGAGTATGCATCTCACGAAGAGTGCTTTGGTATAATGCATGCTATGTTTACATCGACCACTGCGTTAGATGGAAGCAGGCAGTTGATGGCTTTGGTTGATACTGAAAATGAAGGAGTATTCACCACATTCAGGCTCCAGAACTTTGGGCAATCATGGTACCGAACATCGAACCAAAATGAGGGGAAGTTATCAGATACGTACCTCAGTGATGCTAGAGTATCACAAAATCGCTACGTTAACGGTATACAAGTTGGTTGGTTTGATTATGCGGCGGGTAGTACTGACCCCGTGATGGCAAATAAATACAATGTCCAAGCCAAAAAGTTTAAGGTCCACAATAAGATGTTCGATCAGTTCATGACGTCAATTAAATATGCAACGATCGAGCCCAAGCATGAGCAGGATGAGTCCACAGTGCCAGACCGCGCTCCGGACTTTATTCAAGAGCTTATAGACGCAACACAGCGTATTCCACAGTAACGAACCAATAAAGTCTTACAGCAATGAATGCGGCGTGAATCGAAAGGGTTTTGAAGTTAAAATTCGGAGATCTTACTTGTAAGTATTCAAAACTCAAATTAGATTCGCGTTGTCCGAAGTAATTCGGACCAAATCAATAATTATCTTAGTTCTCTGAAGGAAAGAAATTCATATATCTAAGCAATGGAGAGAAGCACTAAGTTAATATTGTAATGTAGAGCTGTATAAAAATTTACATGACTTGCTAAAATTATCACTATATGGATTATTAAATAACGGAAGCAGTTCAACTTGGTGTCACATTCTTGCTAATAGCTCCAAAGTAAATAAGCTGACGGACAATAAAGAAGCCCCGCAATAGCGAGGCTTAATTGTGTTTATTTGTAGTACTGGTAGCGTCTTCTCGAATTATGCTTCCAGCACTTCGCAACGTGGTATACGTACACAGGATAATCACCCCACGGATCAGCTAGTGCTTTCCCTCTAGCTACTCGCAGTTTGATTGGATATCCACGATACTCAACTTTGTGTAGGAAAAAGTAGCTTTTCTCCTGCTTAGTTGAAAAGGGCTTATGTGTTCCGCTACGCACACTCGGGTACACATCCCATAGATAAGTGCCATGCACCTTGATATGGCTTCGGTACTGTTGCTTGAGTTTTTTCATTTACCCTCCAGGTTTAGATTACCTAGAAGGGGTCCTTTGCAAAATAGTTCATCTCAGAGCCCGTCAAATTCGTCGCGGTAGACTGCTTCAGTGTACCTTTCTCACTACATAAAATACACGACAGCACTTGGATTAGTTGAAGTACGGAAAATCCAATTTACCAACTGAGTGGAAGAGGTTGTAGCTAGCAAAGTTTGGGGCAGAACTGAGCTAGCCAGACGTAGCTAGCTCGAATCTAGACAGAAGTGATTTCTTCACGAAAATGACTTCAAAGGCGGGTCAACTTTCTAACTGAAATCACCATATTTAAGGCTATTTAATAACTGCGTTAGCTGATCATGATCTAAGTCGCTTGGTTTGCATCCTGACAGAGCTGGAATGGGTTTTTGCAACCATTCTTCAGCCAACGAGTCACTTCCAAAAACTTCAAGTGCTAACGTTCGAATGTCGCTATTTTCAGACGAGAGTGTTTTGCACATGCTGGCTTACCTCAACAAATAACTATGATTCAAAAGTATACCTGATAGATAAAGTTCTGACACAATTGAAGCTGAGGAGAGTCAGTAAATCACACTCTAACTTGCTCCAGAGTGGGCGAAGGCTGATACCAAAGGTATCCAACATTAGACTGTTTGAAACGCTGAAATAATACGCTGCTTGAACCCACCAAACTGAACCTCGTCAGGAAGGCTAATGACGCCAGTTACCGTGCGACCACGCTCAGCGACACCATCCCATCTCAGATCAGTATTGCTACTTGCTGAATCGGCATTACAGCCGTTAGCAGCCACCTTTCGCTCTGAATCACTTGCTGTAAATATTTCGGGAGTGTCCGCTCTAACAAATATACAAGACTCTGGAATATCTTGTTCTATCCGCTCAGCAAAATCTATCAAACTCTGCTCTGCGAAAGTGAACAACCAAGCCTGTTGGTTCAAGGCATGATTCACTCGTAGAATCCGTCCTAGAACTTGCCTAAAGTAGAGCTCTGTCTTAACCGAGCTCATATGACAACAGACTTGCAGCCTAGGAATGTCAGTACCCTCACTAATCATCCCAATGCTGACTATCCACTGAGTACTATCCTTCCGGTATCGTTCAATCTCAGCTAAGGGCTCTTCGTGACGATAGGTCACTATAGAGACTGTTTGTTGATACTTTTCCAAAAGTATCCTTTTTATCTCTTGAGCGTGTTGAACAGAAGAGGCAACGACTAGTCCTCCTGCATCCTGATTTTGAGTACGTATCTCTGCAAGCTTTCGACATCCAAGCCCCAGCAGGTATTCCATTGCCTCTTGATTGTGTATTACGCTCTGATAAGAGGCCTTAGTTTGCTTTAGCATCTCTAGAATCGATGAGAACGACTCTGCTTTTCCATCCTTAGTTACCGACAAGTGCTCATTGTCTGCGAGTACTATTCGTGGTGCTCTACAAACATGGTCAGCGACTGCTTGCTTGAGAGTGTATTGATAGTCGACCAAGATCTGCCCTTCAGGGTTGCTATACTGCGCCATCACTATCGGTAATGCGTCTGAACGCCAAGGTGTACCAGAAAGCGCTAGGCTGAAGGTAGCCAGTCCCTGAATCTTGGTTAGGATCTGTTGCCCCCAAACATTCGCTTTTTCATACTCAGAACCAGAGCAATGATGTATCTCATCGAACACTACAAACACTCTATAGTTACGTAGTGTCTGCCAAAACTCTTCGCTGAGAAACTGAATGGATTGGTAGGTTAGCGACTGTCCAATCGAGCCTAAACCACCATTAAAAGTGCAATTGAGAACTTTTGAAAAGGTTCTTTTTATCCCATCTGATACCGTTAACGACGGTGAAAAACACAAAACAAGGTCAACCATATCATCCTCCAACAACCTGGAGGCAATAGTTGCTGCCAATACCGTTTTCCCTGCCCCTGGAGTAGCTTGGCAAAAAAAGTGGTACTGCCCGTTCTTGTAGTTTTGTATCGCTCTTTCAGAGCATTCTTGCTGCCATGTTCTCAACATTCGGTGACATCCGAAGAGATGGAGTTAATCACGTTGGTGAGCACGTTCACTTTACCAAATAGATGTGCAGAGCGATCTCTCGCTTGTTGCAACATAGGGTTGAGCCTTGATTCCAGTTCAGGGAAACGACGATTAAGCGATTGGTATTCATCGATCTCACCCAGAACAATCTCTAACTCAGCTTTGTACTGGTTTCGCTCATGGCGCAATATTGAGTAATCTGAAGAGGGCTGCACTGGAGAGGTGACAATCTCACCTCCTACTTTGGGCTTCACATTAAGAGAGCGGAACAGTTCCGTTTGAAAGTATCTTTTATCTCGCCCTTCTCCTTCACTTTGAAGCCAACCGTTTCTCACAAAGCGAAGGATCTGTCTGTAGAGTCTTTTTCTTGCCTCATCAGGCTCCTTCCTAAGATCACTTACAGAAAGCGAGGCGTCGCGTAGTTCAATAACCGAAAAACCATCCATGCCTTTTTCAATCAATAACTTGTGCATAATCGCACTGATTTTCGTCGAACGTTTCATTTACAACTCATGCAAAACCAAAAAACTAAGGATTGCTTAGTATACAGAAATCGACAAAACTAAGAAAATCTTAGTTACCGTAGGTTTTCACACATGAACCGAAAATGTCATTTACTAGCCCAATCCCGTCGCGACTTAAAGAAGCACGCAAAAAAGCCAAACTCTCCCAGAAAGCCTTGGGGGTGCAGATAGGTATGGATGAAGGCTCGGCAAGTGCCAGAATGAATCAGTATGAGAAAGGTAAACACACTCCTGATATACAGACTCTAAAACTCATTGCTGACGAGCTTGGTGTTCCTTTGAACTATTTCTTTTGTGAGGAAGAAAGCTCCGCCAAGTTAGCTTGCTTGATTGCGAAATTGAGCGAAGAGGAGAGGCAAGAGCTTATCAATAAGTTGAGCGGTTCCGAGTATAGTTAGGTGTAGTACCTCACACTCGATCATACACTTCCGCTTGCTAGTCACGACTAGATCGTACAAGTCAACCTGTTGGTATTGTCAACCTGTTGGTATCGCAACTCACAATTGGACAAAAATAATTTCAAGTATCGCTAATGTAGCAAAGATTAAATTAGTACAAGTATGGCAAAACTCGCTTAAGTCGGTGTGCAGTCTTACAGGAAAATACCATATCGAAAAGATGCTGAGACACAATAGTGGCGGTCTTTCTCGAGCGACACTAGCTTACTATGTATTAAGGTATCAGAGTTGCTTCAATCATCTTAGATGACTCTAAGTCACTTCATTTGAAAGGGTGTAAATACAGAATTTATCAGCAATAGGGTCGGGGTGTAGAACTTGAGAGACAAAGCAATATTAATCGCTTTGCCTCTGCTTTCAGTCATCACGTTTGCAACACACCAATCAACTATTTAATTCTCTCGGCAGTTCAATTCCTTAATTGATAGTGGAACGGAATTTCTACTTTTGTTTTCAAGCTGGTTAATGTCGGGCCATCTGTTATATGCTTGCTCTTTAATCGTTCCGTCATTACTTCAGGTGAGTATACTTCAATATACTCTAATTTACTCTCAAGCCACATGAAAGAAGGTCTATAAACAAAGTCACTTCTATAGTCGCTGTTCAGATAACCCATTGGGAAGTCATCAGGAAGATAACTATACAAAACAACATACTTTTTTGATTGAGGATTTCTTAAAGGTACAAAATTAGAGTTATCATCAATTGTCCGTACTTCCGGTGTGTGGTTAAATGAATATGGTTCTGTTAATGCGTAACAATTCCCACCATAGACATAACCGCGTTTTTTAAGATAATTTTCTAACTCTACGCCCTGTTTTCTACATAACTTAGATCCTATGCCAGTGTCTTGAAAAGCAGGGATTACGAATAGGGTCCCGTCAAACTCGGCACTATCAACGAATTCTTTTTTCTGAGGAGAAAAGAACTTAACGTCTGTTCCTTCCTCTAGATATGCAGAAGCAATATTGCTAGCCATTTCTTTTCTGTGATTTTCTATTAAGCCATTCAACTCAATCGGGGAAATGTTGTCTTGTAAAGAAACGTAACGTATATAAAGGTTCTGTGTATATCCATCATATATACTCTTTTTATAACTAGTACCAAACCCGAAACTTAAAACATCAGCCGTAGCAGCTCCAGAGAAAAGTAACCCTACAGTCCCACCAAGACTCATAACGTCCTTAAATGAACTGCCTTCTTTTATGTATGGCTGGTCTAAATTATTCTTGTAATCAACCTCGTATTGTGAAAAATCATACATAATTTTCATTGCATCAGAAAACTGCTCATTAGGTTCAGCAGCCTCTAACGACGTTTCAGAAGTTAGACGCTGATTATCAAGTGCATATTGGCCAGCGTTGTATGGTTTTGCTGCGCACCCAACGAGAATGATACACGCCGCAATAGCCGATAGTTTGACATTGTTAGACATTATAGTTTTCCTTAACAAAATTAGTTAATAGTTATTTTTGATGAGCTGATGATAACACCAACGGCACAAAAATAAATGTTCTCAATAAATGAAATTAGTAAAGCCCCATTTTCAGTAAGTATTGTTTTCTCCATTTCATCGCGCTAGTCATAGACATTAAAGAAACTAAGTCATGTGACGCATATCAGAAGACAGGCTTAATAGACTTTGGCACACAACAGGGCAAAGGCGTGTTTACCATCGCCGGCACACATAACCTCTGCCAAGTGGACTAATAGAGGAAAAGTGACAAACTTTATTGTAAATGATCAATCTTTATTGGAATCGATCAAAATATATTGTCTTCCGACAGTTTTTCCTTGGTCGATTAACTTTGATGATATTCAAAGCGTCGATTTTAGTGTTGACTCTAGGTACTGAATGAGGGCTAGTTAAATAGCGCCCCCACTGCTCGTACAATCGAACCAAGAGCGGGTAATACTAAGAGAAGAACTGCTACGATCGCTAAAAAGATTATTCTTCTCCACGATTTTGCAGCTTCCTGCGCAAAACGTACTTCAAACAGAGAGCCAGATGCATTAAGCATTGCATCTTCTTCTGAGCGATTTCGCTGGCCTTTCTCATATAAACCCATAAACCCACTCCGCATGACCGATGCGCATGTATCACCCTACTAATAGGCGTTACTGATTAACACTAATTAGATAAAAGCTGTCAGTTCTTCACCTTATCTACGTAATCAATTAATGATTATGCAATCAAGTTTATACTGGGTAGTTTTTTGAATCAATTGAAATTACTGGTGTTAAGCTGTGGAAACTCGATTGAGGGATCTAAAATACGGATTAGATTAATTTGGCCTATTGATGAGCTTGTAGCGTCGCCAGTTCGCTGGGGCTGAGAAAGATTGGGGCAAAGGTGTGTTTCGCATCAACGAAGCACACCTCTGGACAATTTCAATGTACGTTTAACCAATTTTAGTAAAGCTTTAGTTAACTGAAATATGGCAACGTGTTTAGGTAGGTCACAGCAACATTGGTGTAGGTCGTTTTTTCAAGTGGCTATAAAGTAATGTGCCTCTACTTGCCTTCTCAAAAACATAGATTTACCGATAAGTCGCGTTTTTAGTAGCAGTCTCTATCAATCCCCGCAAAGTTGAATAGTTGTAAGTATTAACTAGATATGCATATCTGGACCCAGGTTGTCCTTCACAATGAAGTTCATTGGTTCTTCTGTATCGGTAACACTGGCTATTGTCTTCATAGGTATAGTAATCTTGTCGGGTTGTATCAAAAAGCACATGGCTTGGTAGATCAAGGATATCTTTATTGAAAAATTGAGCCTTCACTCCACCTTCTACAATGTGATAGTAGTGATCATCCTTAAACTCATACTGAGTGATATCGTTGCAGTAGTTCGGGCTTATTCGAAACGAGTTACCAGTTTGGCGCACTTCGTTATCATCAGAACAATGTGGTGTATCATCACGGTTGCTCGAACCATTTGAGTTACAGCCAATCAAGGTAATGCCAAGTAATAGAAAAAGTAGTTTCATACTGTCAAAAGCAAAAAGCATCAATCGCGAGATCGTACCACATACGTGAAATCGACATTTTCCGAAAGAGTAACTAAAAATGACGAACAACGGATTGAGGGTTATCTTGCCATCTGTTACGCAAGTGTCATCACCTAACTAAAGATTTGGTGTCAACCGACTCGCCGAGCACTACAGGAACATTCCCTATTTGTCAGATTACATACTCAGTAAGTCTGTGTAGTTTTTATCAGGTAAACCAAATCAACAGCATCTAACATTAGAAAATGTTGGTCAAGATGAACTCACTCACTTAGTGAAGAGCTTCTAGTCTAAGTAACTTTGGGGCAGAAACGAGTTACGATCCTAGCCCTATTACACTTTGAGCGTAGGAGCACACTACTTGATTGGTGTCACAACTGAATTTTCACTTAATAATTCTTGCTGTAGGTCAAACACCCTGAAACGTAATCGAGCATTTTCTGCCTCTAACTGTTTTCGAGCCTCAACAGCATTGTTTCGTTGCACTCTGTATTTGTCTTTAAGCTCATTGGCTTTTTTCAATTCGTGTTTGAGCCTATCAAGTTCAGACAAAGGAACGTCCAGCTCAATATCTAAGCCAGTTGTCATTGCCTTGTCGCGGTTGAGGTTATATTCATCGATCACTGGTTTAGCGTATGCCACGAACTCTTTGAACTTATGAACATAGCTGTTACCAAACTGAGCTTCATTATTGATTCGGTTTAACGTGAGCTTGCCAGTCGCCTTAACATGAAGCGGCTTACCATCTAATAAGCGCTGAAACGCATTGACCAGTAATCCTTCAGCCTTGCTTGTTGCCTTATATTCTACTTTCATGACCATACCGCCTTAATATCATCATCGAAGCTATCAAATGGGATGCTGTGTTTGACCAATGTTGGTTCAATAGATTGGATCTTCTTTTTTCTAGCATCCAGAATCAATTCATTGGCATAATCGCCCATCTCATTGATTATCCGAAATGAAGCGATTAGGTTGTCGCGCTCCCTTGAAAGCCTTTTGGCTGCCTTATCGGTGAAAATCTTATGCTCACAAGGGGCTTCAACAATATCCATCAGAGAGCAAAGGCGCTCACAGTTACGGTTGGTGCAGTACCCCCCTGTAGGAAGCAACACAATGGCTTTGTCACCAGACTTTATCAATGCCTCTAATTCACTTCGAGACATCACCACTTCTCCCCCTTGTGCTAGCCGCTCTGCTTTGTTCTGGGCAATACGCTCACCTTCTGCACCACTTAAGGTATCGGATACATTGTAAATTTCATCCCACGCATCAACTGCTGAACGTTCAATGGCCTCATCAAACTCACTCATTAACTGAGAGTCCATCAACAGTTGGTTGGTTCGCACTAGTTCGGAATAATTAGCATACCAGTTCGACATGTTTATATTACGGTGCTTAAGCTGGTACTTGACGGTGAGTGCGTTGCCCAGCCTGTTTTTAACCATAAAGACCACAAAACTTCGCCGTAAATCATGCGGACTAAGCTTTGGTAAGCCCCCTCCGACTTTTAAGCTCCCTGCGCGGTCTGGGTTTAACAGGTCAAATTCTTCAACATCTTCTGCGCTCGCAGCGATGCCGAATGCTTTCATATTCAACCCATCACCAACCCTATCAATTGTGTATTTTAGCGATGTTTTATTTATGAACGTTTGAGTGTCATAAGGAATGTCAGGAGAAATAAAGGCACTCTCAAGGTCTTGTTTCTTTGCATGGTATTGGTCTTGCGTTAACAGACCATTTTGATTAGCGTTATCCAGTCGTTGTGAGCTGTATTTTCTCGTGGCTTGCGTTGCGTCATAAGCTAACTCCAGTGCCAGCTTTGCAATAGGAGCGGTATTCCACGTCGTATAGATCCTTTCGCCCTTATTTCCTTTGGTAGAAAACCCAGAAACCTTGGGTACAGCAGCCAGTATATCATCATAGCTCTCTTTATTCATGGAAAGCAGCTCTTCCTTTCGGGCGGCAGAGAACAAGCCAACACAGAGAAAACACATTCTGAGTAATGTTCCGAGCCAATTTCCACGCCTGTAAAAGGAAAAGTTAGGAATAGTTTGTCGCTCAGGCCACTGGCGTGTTTGGCGAGACATCCTTACAGCGAGTGTTTTCATTTGCCGCTCGTTAAGGGCGTTCACTCCTAGCGCTTTAAGCTCATTGCTGAACATTTCATCTTGATAGGTGTAAAGCTTTTCCATTGCCTCTGAAATTTGGTGGCGATAAGGGTGATAGGTTTCCACAAACTCAACAACCGTCTTTAGAATACTGACATGAATCGCTTCAGGAAGTGCAATAGCTTGCCCATATTCACCATCAGAGACAACCCACTTGATGTACTCTCGTTTATGGACATAACGGTTGGTAAGTCCTGCTTTATGCAGCGCATTAATTATCGACGCAATATGTCTGCAAGTGCCTTCTCCGCCAAGCCCTTGCAATGTTTTTGTGCAGTTTTTCCATTCCCGCTCGCCCGAAAGTAATCTGAAGTCACTGTTACCCCAACGAGTTGCAATAACTTTTAAGGTGTTCCTGTATCTTTTCAACGAGTTAACAGAGGCATGAGAGTCAGAGTTTGAATGTTTCTTTTGGTGTTGAATAAGCGCATAGAGGTAAGATTGGATGTCGCGGCGGTACTTATCTTCAATATGCTCAAAAGAGATGATTTTTATATTTTGGTTCAGGGCGTGAAAATCCCACACCAAATCAAAGACGCGTGACATTCCTTTATCGTCAGAGTCAAACGTCACATATGGATTTTCAGCAAGTTCTTGGTGAAGCTGTATAAGTTGTTCAGACATACATTATCCCTTAAAGAATTGGCTTGCACTGGCTCGGTCTTGGTAAAGCGGGTGATAATCGCCGTTATCCACTTTTTGCTCTGCTAGAGCGTAGTTTTTTGGCGCTTTTCGTTTCAGCCTGAGGAGGATTTTTTTCAACATACCTTCCACCATGAAATACTCATCTCTGGGTGCAGAATTACTCGCCACCATCTCTTTGAGGTCTTCGATTTGTTCTAAAAATGACTGCATTAACCAGATGTCGTTTTCTGATGCCACCAATCTATGTTGGTCGCAATCAAAGCAACCAAGAAAGTCCGTACAGCGCCCCGTGTCTTTTGAAAAATCAATGCCTAATTGCTTCATGCGCCTCGCCTCAGCAACAAGTTTCTCCGGGGTTGGCCCCGCACATTTGATGCCACTTGGCGTGGTCATTAATGGCTGCTCTTTGCTTTCACGGCTGCGCAATGCCTTATAATCATAATCTGACAAAATATCGCTGTGCATCGCCTTGGCATCCTCAACAGCTTTGCGAATGTCTTTACCTTTAGCAGCCGCACTCATCGCGCTAACCGTGGCATTGATGTTATTGTCATGGTTTGCTTGAACGCCGCTAGAGTAGCGTTTGGCGACTACATTCACATCATTATTCAGACCCTGCGACACAAGGAAGATATCTTCTGTCACTCGCATCAATACATCTGATTTGGTTGCCCTGAATCGACTGTTGGAAACTGTTAAACCCGTTATTTTCTCGAGCTGAGTATTGATGTAGCTGATATTTGAACCATTATAATTGAATGTCCAAACCTCACCATTTGAACCAAAGAAGGGGCAGAGCGGCAGCTCATTTGAGAGTGGGATACCCAATGATTGGTACATCACTTTAGACGTATTAATCCATCGAGTGATCAACTCTTTGGTTCGCAGACTAAAGCCTGCGCTATTATCTAAATCCTTATAACTAGCTCTAAACTTTTCCCCGTCAAAAACAAACCGTCCGCTACCGATACTTTTAAATGAAACATCGCCATGTTGCACATTAGCAAGCACAGATTTGTTCATGCCTGTCAGCATTGAGAATACGAAAAACCAATTGCGCGATGCATGGTTATAAAATACTTGCCGATTAAGTTGCTCAAGTGAAACCGGGTTATCCTTTATTGCCATGGGCGTAGGTTTCAGGCATCTCTTAAAGCCGTTTTTCTTATTTACACTTTGCCTTAACGTCCAGCCATTACGCTTTACCTGTTCGTCAAACCGCTCTTCATCAAAGAATGGATGAATATCTAGCAACTCATCTATCTCAATCGCCTCCTGAAAGGCATGTGCGCCTTTAACCAATATCTTAGATAATGGCTTCATCTCTGTTTCTATATGAAATGCTTTATCTTTAGCAACAGGGGGAGCAGCAACCTCTGGTAATATCTTGAGGTCAGACTCTCTGCCCCATGCCCTTAGTAGAAAAGATAAGCTGATTTTAATTTGATAAGATTTCGATGTCTGCTCGCCTTTTTCACGTAATCTATTAAAGTGCTTTAGGCAATCAATCATGACAGCATTAGCAAAAGGGTCACCTTGATAACCAGTATCGTCAAGGTATTGGAAATAAATCACAAGTCCTGAAAAATAACACTGCTTTGACTGGTTTTCAGGCAAGGGGGTTAACTGTTGGTGAATACCCCTAACAATATCATCTCGATTTGCTAACACGACATTTCCTGAGTCAATCTGTTTCACGGTCGGGACATTACGGTAGCGTAGCCTATAAGTGTAGGCTTTATTATTATTTCCACAGTCTAAAACCATTTCATCAAAGCGTAGAGGAATTACAGGAGCACTGGTTTTCTTTATCGCAATTTTGGTACGCTTTCGGCCCTGAATCATAATGCACCCTCTAAATCTTCAAAAGCGCCAATGTAGTCGAGCACGTCTTCATAAATTTCATCAGCAGATGGCAAATCCTGTGCGATTTTTAGGTATTCTAGTGTCGTTGCTCGGTCTTCATGACCTAGCAGTGCTGAGACCCTATCTAGTGCTTCATCGGGGGGGATTGACGGGTTGCCATACTCATCCTTTTTCGTTAAAAGATGGCGGAAGATATTCACAGCAAAGGTTGAGCGTAAATTATGTATGGAGCCGACAATAGGGTGGTTAAAACCTTGGGTTAGGTTTGCTGTGTTACGTATTTCAACCCAGCGTCCGGTAAAGTCTTGTAACCGCGTAAACATCGGCTTTCCTGACTGGGTGATAAACAGATATTCCAGCTCGGGGTTAATCGCATCATCTCCCTCAAAGAAATGCGTATTTCCTTCTTGTTTCTGCTCTTTGCACCATGCTTTGAATTTCTCAAGGCGTTTTTGATATCGGTCAGACTGCGAGTAATCGTAAAGCATCTTCATCAATGTAGCGGGGATAATGGTGACACGGCTTTTATTCTTTTCTGCATATCCATCAGATGTTTTGGTTAGTGACTGGTATTTATCCCCAACACCTAAATCCATCACAGGCTTTTTAAACACCTCTTTGCCGTCCTTAATCATGGTTTCGGGATTCACTATCTGTCCCAAATGAAGGCTTGCGGCTTCCTCACGACGTAAGCCAGTGTTGCGACAAATCATTGGGTGCAGACAAAACTCAATGGGCAGTGAATGCAGTTTGTTATTATTGCCATGACGGATCACCCTGCGGGACTTCATCAATATGGTTTGCAGAATGTTCCATTCGTTATTAGTAAACGGTTTAAGGTCGCGGCGTAGGTTACTGAGGTTTGTTCCGCCGCTGCGAGATGACTTAGCAAACTTAATCCGCATATCCGTCGTTTGTATTTGCTTACGTTGGTAAGCTTTCATGCTGGATGCCGACGCTTCAAAATGGATATTCACGGTTTCAAACTGGAAAGGAGGGTTATTGAACCTAATACCTTGGCGAAGACAGTGTTTATAGAAACCAACGACACTGCTCATATATTGCCTAGCCGTTGTTTTAGCTAATACACCATCAATAGCGAGTTGCTTGATCCCATCACGATATTGATAGGTTAAACGCTCTTGTTTGTTACGAGGAAAGGTATTCCATTCTGGGCGAGGATCATCATAGAGAGGGTCAAAGTCCCCTTCATCGTATTCAGCGTCCCACGCGACTTGTTTATCCAATATAAAGCTAAAGTAATGGGCAAGTCCTTGCGCATCGGTTCCTAGTTCGAGTACACCATCATCGATTGCTTTCGACAATAAGAACTCGTTAGCCATATCGATTGGCTGGTAGCTGATTAGGTTATCTTTGTTGTCATACCCAACGATATTGAGTAAGGGAAGTTTCTTAATCGGGAGCTTGTTACCATTAGCACGATAGGTAACTTGAGGTTCGCCATTTTCATCAATGAATACTAATGGCTTTTCGTAGACGAAGTTAAGAAGAGATGAAATTTCAACTTGGTAGTAGGTATCCATACCATGCCTCACTGAGCAATAACAAACTACAGTGAAGCTTAGTATTGATTCTCAACTTTAAAAGTTAATTAACTCTTTTTAGCCCATTCAGGTAAGTTTTGGATGTGGTCTTCCCAATCCACTACATCTATCTCGTACACCACTTTATTGCGAACGCTCTCACCGGCAGCGTGCATCGCTGACTTAGAACCAGTAATTAGCGGATGCCACTCTGGGATGGGTTTTCCTTCCGAGAGCAAGCGGTAAGAGCAAGTCTCTGGCAGCCAGTTGAACTCGCTAATTTTATCGCGAGTTAGCTTGAGGCACTCTTCACCCGATTGAAAACGATTTGGGTAATCTTTGCATGAGCAGGTTTTACTGTTTAGCCAACTACAAGCAACGTTGGTGTAATACACTTCATCACTGTCTTCATCCATGAGTTTATGCAGGCAACATTTGCCGCAGCCATCACAGAGAGATTCCCATTGTGATTCGCTCATTTCTTCAAGTGGCGTGGTTTCCCAAAACGCATTGCTCATTCGTGTTACCCTTTTCTTCGTTGGAGGCGTGTTATACCTCTAGAGGCTAAAAACTGCAAGTATTGATGCATGATTCACATATGTACAATTCTAGCGCATCTGGTAAACTCGCCGCCTTCAAGATAGAGGGTGTAATGATGGATTGTCGTTTAGGTTGTGGGGCATGTTGTATTGCTCCAAGTATTTCTTCGCCTATACCTGGTATGCCAAATGGCAAACCAAGCGGAGTACGTTGCATTCAGCTAGATGACCGAAATTTGTGTAAGTTATTTGGAAAACCAGAGCGCCCGAAAGTCTGTCACAACTTCAAAGCCTGCCCTGACGTTTGTGCCGATAATAACGCCAAAGCGTTGGAAAACATCCTCGAGCTAGAACGCCTAACCTAACCAGTGCACCGACCAAGGGTTATATAAGTACTTACTAACTCGGTACAATTTCATCTCAAACACTAGCGCTTCTGCTTATATGAACTATTGTCATGTTAACCACGTTGACAAATAAGGTGTCTGATATGAATAAATATTTGGCGGAGTTGTTTGGTACGTTTTGGCTTGTTTTAGGTGGCTGTGGGTCAGCTGTCTTGGCCGCAGCATTTCCCGATGTTGGCATCGGATTGCTCGGAGTATCCTTCGCATTTGGCTTAACCGTGCTCACTATGGCTTTCGCCATTGGTCATATTTCTGGGTGTCACCTCAATCCAGCAGTTAGTATTGGCTTGTGGGCGGGAGGGCGATTTGAAGCTAAAGAATTGGTTCCCTATATTATTGCTCAAGTGATCGGCGGCGTACTTGCTGGCGGCATCCTTTACGTTATCGCTTCTGGTCAAGCTGGATTTGATGCTGCTAGCTCAGGTTTTGCATCCAATGGCTATGGTGACCATTCTCCCGGTCAGTATTCATTAACTGCAGCTCTAGTGACAGAGGTTGTAATGACAGCCATGTTCCTAATCGTCATTATGGGCTCAACAGATAAACGCGCACCAGAAGGCTTCGCGCCTATTGCTATCGGGCTTTGCTTGACACTTATCCATTTAATCAGTATCCCTGTCACCAACACATCCGTTAACCCTGCAAGAAGTACTGGCGTAGCACTTTATGTTGGCGACTGGGCAGTCGCTCAGTTATGGCTATTCTGGGTCGCGCCTATTATTGGTGCTGTTATCGGAGCTTGGATATATAAGTCGCTGATTGGTAGCAATAGCGAATAAGGTTTGTCGCTTAAGAGAACGATCAAAAAAGGCGCGATGTTATCGCGCCTTTTAACTTATTTCGTTAGATAGCAAAGTCTGCTGTCGAAAGACCAACATCAGATTTTTTGACGCCCCATCAATGAATGCGACAAGGTCGTTCCATCGACTAACTCAAGCTCACCACCTACAGGAACACCGTGCGCGATACGGCTCGCTGACACCTGGTGCTCGTGGCAAAGCTCTGCAATATAGTGCGCCGTTGCTTCACCTTCAACGGTTGGGTTTGTCGCCAAAATAACCTCGCCGATATCGCCTTGTCTGAGTCTGTAATCGAGAACATCAAGACCAATATCGCTTGGGCCTATACCATCTAGCGGAGACAAGTGCCCCATTAAAACAAAGTAACGACCAGAAAATTGACCGGTTGCTTCCACTGCTGCGATATCCGCTGGACTTTCAACAACGCACAACTGACCGTTCTCTTTACGCTTGGGATTACTGCAAATGTGGCAGATTTCTTCTTCGGTAAACGTACGGCACTGTTGGCAGTGACCGATTTCAGTCATTGCGTTAGAAAGTGCATCCGCGAGCTGAAGGCCGCCTTTTCGGTCTCGCTGTAACAAATGAAAGGCCATGCGTTGTGCTGACTTAGGACCAACCCCAGGTAAGCATCGCAAGGCCTCCATCAAATGCTCCAGCATATGGCTAGTTCGCATTAATTATGTCTCTAATCTTCCAATTAGAACGGCATTTTCATGCCCGGTGGAAGTTGCATACCACCAGTTACTGACGCCATTTTTTCCTTTTGAGTTTCCTCAACACGACGAGCTGCATCGTTGAACGCAGCTGCGATCAAATCTTCTAGCATCTCTTTGTCGTCTTCCATCAAGCTCTCATCGATCTCAACACGACGCGTGCTGTGGCTACCAGTGATAGTCACCTTAACAAGGCCAGCACCAGACTCGCCAGTTACTTCCATGTTCGCGATTTCTTCTTGAAGCTTTTGCATGCGATCTTGCATCTGCTGGGCTTGCTTCATCAGGTTGCCCATACCACCTTTACCAAACATAGGTTTCTCTCGGTTTATTCATAGTTCAATTGATAACATGGGGTCGCATTCATCGATTACAACCCCGCCCTTCCTTAAGCATACATCTAAGCCTAAGAAAGTGAGTGACTTATAAAGGTCTTATACTCTCTTCATCTAACTGCGCAGCAAAACGAGTTAGCATAAACTGTACGTTAGGATCCGTTTGTAGGCTTTGCGCCGCCTCTGTCAGTTTCATCTGGTACAGATTTTCTCGAAGCTCGAGTGGCGTAGTCCCTTGTTCTGACACCTCTATAGAAAGGTGACACTCTTCTCCTAGTAAGACATTTAAGCCAGCGAGTAGTTCGGACTGGTTTTTGTCAGAGTTTAGGTGTGCATGAGTTGGTCTCAATCCTAATTGAATTGACGTGCCATCTTTCTGATAGACAGAGTTCAGAGCGAGCTGCTGAACCAACTTGCCAATATCGAGTTTCTCAATCATATCCGCCCAAGCATCTTGCGCGGCGGCTTCCGTCGTTAAACGCTGCGCCATTTCTGGCGTTTTCTCGTGCTCAAGCGCTTTTTTCAGCGTGGATGGTTTAATCGTCGGCTTACTTTGCTGCTGTGCGGCATTACTCGATGGGCGCCATTGGTATGGCTCATTCGCGTTAGCCTGCTCTGTTTTGGTCTCCGCGACATCTGACACGCTGGCCGGGCTTACACCTCGACCTTGAGTACGCATAGCTACTCGCTCCAAGACTGAGCTTGGTTCAGATGACGCCTTAGGCTTTTTTCCTGGGTTCGTCCCCGAGGGTTGCGTATTTTGTCCTGCAGACTGCCTACGAGATCGCAACTGATGACGCAAACCGCCGGCCGCTCTAGCTGGCGCACTCTCTTGAGGCGCAGCGGGTGCCACGGGTTGCGACGGTGCTGCTGCATTCACATCTGGTTGCATCTGTGGCTGAGGTGCTCGTTGCGGAGTTCCTTGCATTGGTGCCGGTGGCGGCATCTGCGAGGTATCAATATAAGGCTCTGGTCCATCTTCATATTGTGAAATAGACCCTGCGTATTGAGGCGCGCTCTGCGTATGAGCCATTGGCTGCGTTGACATCGTCTGTGAAGGTGCGGTGTGCACTGGTGCTGTCGGTGCTGGCGCAGTTTGCGCCGCTGGAACCGTTTGAGGCTGACTCGGCGCTGCATTTATCTCACTAGCTGCTACTTGACTGACAGGTCTGAAAGCCAGCATCCTCAGTAACGTCATTTCTACAGCAACACGCTGGGAAGGCGAAAACGGTAAGTCTTGTCGTCCCTTCAGCGCAATCTGATAATAGAGTTGCACATCGGTAGCTTGCAGTGCTCCCGCAAGGTGTCGAATTTTATCACCATCGGCTACAGCGTTATCCACACTGGTTGGTAGTGCTTGAGCTAATGCGATGCGATGTAACTGCGTCGCCAATTCAGACAGTAATACATCCCAATCGACACCATTGTCTGCCAGGCTATTCAGTCTCGCCATCACTTGCTCTGCGTCACCCGTAGAAATAGCCTCGAGTAACTGCAATGCTTGAGCAGTGTCCAAAGTGCCCAGCATCTGGCTAACGATATCCGTAGAAACATTACCACTACCTAGGGCGATAGCTTGATCGGTCAAGCTCAGTGCATCTCGCATACTGCCATCAGCTGCATGCGCAAGCAGCGCTAGGGCTCGACGTTCTTGAGAGACTTGCTCCTCAGTAAGAACGTACTCTAGTTGCTGCTGAATATTGTCGACAGTGATCGGCTTGAGATGGAACTGAAGGCAACGAGACAAAATCGTCATTGGAAGCTTTTGCGGATCCGTAGTGGCGAGCAAAAACTTCACGTACTCTGGTGGCTCTTCTAACGTTTTCAACAACGCATTGAAGCTATGGCGCGATAGCATATGAACTTCGTCAATAAGGTAGACCTTAAAGCGAGAGCGAGCAGGTTTGTACTGGACGTTGTCCAGCAATTCTCTGGTATCTTCGACCTTAGTTCGCGACGCCGCATCGATCTCTAACAGATCAACACTGCGCCCCTCATCGATCTCTTTACACGTCGAGCATTGACCACATGGTGTCGCAGTGATCCCTGTTTCACAGTTCAGCCCTTTTGCAAACAATCGACCTATTGTCGTTTTGCCCACACCTCGAGTACCGCTAAATAGGTACGCATGGTGCAGTCTGTTTTGGTCAAGCGCATTCTCCAGTGCCGTTAGCACGTGAGCTTGCCCCACCACTTCCGAGAATTTCTTTGGTCGCCATTTTCTAGCTAGCGCGAGATAACTCATGAGGTGTCCTAATTAATGGCCTTCAAATTCACACAAGCTATAGACTTCAATGCCTAGAGCTTCAAGGCGCTTATCGCCACCGATTTCCGGTAGGTTGATAACAAATGCGGCGTGCTGTACGTCACCACCAAGCTTGCGAATAAGTTTAGTCGTGGCTTCAATCGTACCACCAGTCGCTAGAAGGTCGTCGACCATCAGTACTTTATCGCCTTCTACAATAGCGTCTGTGTGGATCTCTAGAGTATCCGTGCCGTATTCAAGTTCATACGATTGTGCCACCGTTTCACGTGGCAGTTTACCTGGCTTACGCACAGGCACGAAACCCAGACCGAGCTCTAGAGCAAGCGGAGCGCCAAATAGGAAACCGCGCGCTTCAGTGCCCACAATCTTAGTGAAGCCTTGATCTTTGTATTTCTCTACCAGCAGCTCAATTGTCGCTTGGTATGCCGCAGCATCTTCCATCAAACTTGTTACATCGCGGAACAAAATACCTGGCTTTGGGTAGTCCGGAATGCTTTTGATGCTTGCTTTGATAAGGGAAATTTTGTCGATTGTCATAGTATTGATCTCTGGAAAGGTCTTTGAATGCCTGACGTTCAGAGTACGGGTCCAGCGTGTTTATGCACCGTAGCAACTACGCCACTCGCTAGATACGTTCATTCTGTAGGTATAAATAAAACGCCCACATTATCGGTGGGCACACAACCCTCTAATGTTAGTGATTTTCGTGTTGATCAGCAACGGGCGGTTTCACAGGAATCCGCAAAAAGAAGGTAAAAATGAGTAAGAACAGAGTGAACAGCATAACTTTTAACCAAACGCCATTCACTACGAAGATAGAGAGAGAAAAGCTGAGTACGATAAACACCGCACCTTTCTGTTTCACCGATTTTGTCACGCGCCTCTCCTGCTCCCAATCAGTAATAATCGGGCCCAATTTAGGATGAGTCTGTAGCCAGTGATGAAAAGCCGGACTGCCGCGAAAAAAGCAGGCGCTCGCTAAAAGAAGGAATGGTGTTGTCGGTAATAAAGGAAGGACTATACCGACCACACCTAAAACTACTGAAATGATACCAACTGTGTTCCAAAGAAGTCGTTTTACAGTGGTGAGATTGTCTCTGGTCAAAAACCCGCGTATCCGTTCATTACTCTAATCCAAGTGAGAGTAGCGGGAAGCGTAGGGATAAGCAATGCTGCGATGAAACCTAAAAAGTAAAAAATATTGTATGGTTCTTTGAATTCTGAATCTGACATGACTTTGCTCTTGGGTATAGTTGTAATAAAAAGGGAGGCAATCGCCTCCCAATGCTGTAACATTTTCACTATATACCAATTACATTTCGTCAAAAACGGATGAAAAGTAGGGTTATTCTCAATCGCAATTTGATTTAACCAAACTAAACCAAACGAATATCCCAGCTGAAGCTGCTCGTGCCAACCTGACTCAATGTCAGCTTGCCTGCGTCGTTAAGCGCCAAATCTTTGGTCATAAAATTACCCAAGCAGTTTTCGCCTAACTTTTTACCTCCAGCCACGTTGAAATGAGCCTGCCCGTTCTCCCATCGACAGTTCAAGCCTGCAGGGAGAATAGATAAAGATCCATCATTAAGGTCGATACTGCCAAACAGCGCATTCACAGGCCCGGTTCCATTTGCACAGGTCATCCCTTTCTCGATATCACGAGCCAACCCTTTCAGATCAACGCTATTGTGTTGAAGTCGACGGACGTAATCATCAAACAAGGTTCTGACTAGCAAGGTACTCGCCACACCGCCATCTTCGGCAGAATCGGCGTCGACTAGATAAAACGCCAGTTGACCACTCATTAACCACGTGTAGTCGAATACCAAGGGTAAACTGTTCGCGGACTGAAGTAGCCGGTAACTGCTACGCCAAGCTCCGAGCGCAGAATCTTTCTCTGGCAGCAAGGCGGTTAACAACTCTCTCGCCGCGTTGGGGTTCTGTTGAAGATACTCCAAATGCCAGTGAAGCTCCTTTTCCTCGTCTGTGCCGCCTGGTTCACCATCTTCAAGATGGAACCATCGACTAACAAAGTCAGATTGCTCACCCACGCTAGAATTCTCTTCGATCACTACATCGATAGCCTCGGCCAGATAACGGTAGTCGCTAAGCGGCTTGGTGAGGAAGTCTTTTACGCCCATCCTCAGTGCTTTCGCAACATCCCCCATGTCACCAGTCGCCGAAATGACGATGACTGGCAAAGATGGATATTCCACCCTTACCTCTTCGGTAAACTCCATACCAGTAAGCAGTGGCATGGCTAAATCACAGAGGACCAAATCAGGCTGAACCTCTCCTAACATCTTTAGTGCTTCTAGACCATCGCCCGCTTCGACGACCTGATGACCAATTGCTTCTAAGAACTTTCTGGTCACACTTCGGAAGATGGGGTCATCGTCGACGACCATAACCCTAGCACTATGCTGTTGCTGTATAGCAACGGCGACTTGACTGTCGGTTTTAGACATAAAAATACGCCTCACAAAAATCTATTGAGCGTTTAATTGTTATTATTTTTGGTTTACATCAAACGTCGTATCGTAAGGAAACGCTACAATGATGCAATTAATTGACTATTGAACTCAGCATACAATCCTCTCCTGAGTACTTTAACTGTAGGCAGAAATCCACTTTTATACAAATGCCCCCATTTGTGGCATTATCTTGTGTTCTAGGTTTTGTTATAAAGGCGCTCAAATCGCTGATTTCCCCGTACTTTAAAAACAAAAACGCGATTTGTCTTGTGAAGGTAAGTCTTGGATAAAGGGTTACTTTTTCAGGATTTGGGCTATATTAAAAACCAATAATTACAAATAGTTGAATATATGAAACTCGATGACTTAAATCTGTTCCGGCTTGTTGTAGAAAATGGGAGTTATACGGCAACTTCTCGTAAAACCATGATCCCTGTTGCAACAATTACTCGACGCATTCAAGCTCTTGAAGATTCACTGAACCTTCGTTTGCTGAACCGTCACGCGCGAAAGCTATCGCTCACCGAAGCAGGCGAACGTTTTTATAATGAATGCTCTCCCCTTCTTCAACGTCTAACATCGACAACAGAAGAAATCACGGACGAGTGTAAAGGCGCATCGGGTAAACTGAAGATTTCCTCTCCTTCAAATCTCACAAAGCGCATGATGATGCCAATGTTCAATGACTTTATGAGTCAATATCCTGACATCAGCCTCGATCTCACTATGAGTAATCACGCCGATCAGCTTGATCCAACAGAGTGGGATGTGATCTTCCGTGTTGGCCCTCAGCGCGACTCGAGCCTCATCGCTCGTAAACTCAGCACAGTGAAAGACATCTTGGTCGCACACCCAGACTATCTCGCTAAACATGGCGAGCCTAAACATGCGGAAGAGCTTTCTTCACATAGGCTCTTAAAAGGCGCGCCACTTATCAAATGGCAGCTAAAAAATGTCAGCGGTGAGTCGATCATTGAAAACTCTAAAGGGCGCTTCGAAGCAAATAGCTTGAACGTGGTGCGTCGCGCTTGTTCTGCAGGCCTAGGCATTACATTAATGCCTGACGTCATGCTGCAAGAACACATCGACAATGGCGATTTGGTACGCGTACTCCCTGAGTGGAGCGCAAACCCACGTGACATCTATATGCTGTATAACCATAAAGACCACCTACCTGAAAAAGTGCGCCTATTTATCGATTTCGTTATCGATTACTCATTGCATTGATCGTTTGGTAGAACACCCCGCCTCGACTTGACGAGCATAAAAAAACCAGAACGTTCGTTCTGGTTTTTTCGTTAAACTCTATCCGAGCCGATTAGATACCTTCGTTGTGAAGCTCTAAGTTCGCCAGATCTTGTTGGATATCACGCTGCACTTTCGCATCGTCATTACGCAGAGAATCTAGATAGTCTAAGTACGACTGGTCGATATCACCTGTTACGTATTCACCGTTGAATACCGATGCTTCAAACAGCTTAACATCTGGGTTACCCAAGCCAACTGCTTCGATAAGGTCAGGGATAGTCTGGTAAATCAGTGCATCTGCGCCAATTTGCTTACAGATAGCATCGTTATCGCGACCGTGGGCGATAAGCTCGTTCGCACTTGGCATATCAATACCATAAACGTTCGGGAAGCGAACTTCTGGCGCAGCTGACACCATGTACACTTTGTTTGCACCAGAGTCACGAGCCATCTCGATGATCTGTTCTGATGTTGTACCACGAACGATAGAGTCATCAACAAGCAGTACATTCTTGCCTTTGAACTCTGAACGAATCGCGTTTAGCTTGCGACGTACAGATTTCTTACGTTGCTGCTGACCTGGCATGATAAAGGTACGGCCCACATAACGGTTTTTCACAAAACCTTGGCGGTATGGCTTATCAATAGCTTGTGCAATTTGCAGTGCAATGTCACAAGAAGTCTCAGGGATCGGAATAACGACATCGATATCAAGGTCTGCGAACTCATCTTTGATGCGTTCACCAAGCTTTTTACCCATCTCAACGCGTGCGCTGTATACCGAGATCTTATCAATAAATGAATCTGGACGAGCAAAATAAACGAACTCGAAGATACATGGGTTCAATGTAGGGTTGTCAGCACATTGACGAGTGAATAGCTCACCATCAAATGTTGCGTAAATCGCTTCACCTGGCGCAACATCGCGTACAAAGTCAAAGCCCACTGCATCAAGTGCAACCGACTCAGACGCTACCATGTACTCCGTTTTGCCTTCGACTTCACGCTTACCAAGGCAAAGAGGACGGATACCGTTTGGATCGCGAAACGCAATCATACCATGACCGATGATCATCGCAGCGACCGCATAAGCACCTTTGATAGCGCGATGCACATTCGTTACGGCACGGAACACATCGTCAGAGGTCACATTGCCTTTAACAGTATCAATTTCGTGTGCAAGTACGTTAAGAAGAACCTCAGAGTCAGAGGTAGTGTTAACGTGACGACGATCTTTCTCAAACAGCTTTTCACGAACTTCGTGAGCATTTGTTAGGTTACCGTTGTGTGCCAGGGTAATACCAAACGGAGAGTTTACGTAGAACGGCTGAGCTTCAGAGGCGCTAGAACTGCCTGCTGTCGGGTAACGAACATGTCCAATACCTACGTTACCTTGGAGGCGCTGCATATGCTTCGCTTCAAAAACGTCTTTTACTAGACCATTCGCCTTACGCAGACGAAAACGATTGCTTTCTATGGTAACAATACCAGCGGCATCTTGGCCACGATGCTGTAAAACGGTCAAAGCGTCATAGATAGACTGATTCACAGGCGTAGAGCCAACGATTCCAACAATACCACACATGTCCTAATCCTCGATTTGCGACATTAGCTGACGCCATTAGGCGCCAGACAGGAAACTAGAAGTTGCTTCGATATGTTCAAAAAACGGTTCGATGATTAACTTAAAGTGCGGAATCAATTGAGATGAATCCCACCACTCACTGTTATTCAGCGTGGTAAACGTGTCGACAAAGAAGAGCACTGCCGAAACAATCAGCACACCTCGAAGAGCACCGAACACGATTCCCAGTACCCTATCGGTACCAGAGAGTCCCGTTTTTTGTACTAACTGCCCCAACACATAATTAATAAGCGCTCCAACAATTAGAGTCGCAACAAACAGGGCAGCGATTGCGGCGCCATTTCGAAACATGTCATCTTCGATATTGGTAAAGTACACCGCTAGTTTAGCGTAGTACTGGCTAGCGATAAAAAACGCGCCGAACCATATCACCAACGACATTGCCTCTTTGGCAAATCCGCGAACTAAACTGATTAAAGCTGAAAGCCCAATCACACCCAAAATGACAAAATCTAACCAATTCATGAATTCTTCATCTCAAGTTGGCGCGCATTTTAACAGAAAAACGCGCGACGCAAACGTTTTCTTATGGATTTAGTGGTTTAAATTTGAGCAATTGACCTCGAGAACCGGTAATTTCCTCCAATTCAATCAATTGCTTCTCCAATTTACTTTTTGAAACATCTGGACCGATAATGACGCGAGTAAATGTCGCTTCTTGTTTCACATGAGCTTGATAGCCACGCTTTTGCAGATCCTCTACTAATGCACGTGCATTATCGGCATTTTTTAGCGCCATCAGTTGAATGATCCAAGCACTGTCTGCGTAATCGTTGCGCTCTGGAACCTCTTGTACCGCAACGTCGACGATATCAGCTGGCGGACTTTGCTCCTCTACCACTTCTTCACCAACAGTCGCTTGTACTGGCGATTCCGGAAGGACAGAGATGTCCTCTTCTGGCTCCAGAACTTCAAAGCTCTCTACATCCGCATTGATCTCTGGCTTAAGAGGAATGCTGGCAAACTCTTCTTTGTAATGCAGTTTCTTACCATCAAGTAAGTCAGGCAGAATGATCACCCCTACAGCGACCAATACTATGGTCCCAACTAAACGGCTTTGGAATTTACTCGCCATCGTTTCTCCTAGATTAGTCTTCGTCCTGGCTACTCGTACCGCCGCAATGCGCGAGAACCTCACCAACGGTATGGAACGACCCTACGACCAGAATCAAATCCTCTGGCTGCGCATCCGCTTTGGCTGCATCAAAGGCCGTAACTGGTGAATCGTATCGAGTTAGTGTCTCATTGGACTCTAGATGTGAGCACAACTCATCCGCAGAGGCGGCGCGAGGCCCACTTAAAGAAGCAGGATACCAGTGCTCTGTCAGAGGATTCAAAACTCGAATGGTCTCCTCGATATCTTTGTCGTGAAGCATACCAATAACCACTTTGAATCGAGTCTCAGGATAGAGTCGACCTAATTGTGCTACTAAATACTCTGCTGAATGCGGGTTGTGTGCAACGTCAAGAATTGTCGTCGGTGAGCCCGCTAACACCTGCATGCGACCCGCTAAGCGTGCTTGCTTTAACCCATTAACAATATTGATATCCGTGATATCAAGGTTAGCAGCACCGAGCGCCATCAGCGCCGTATTGGCATTCATTAATGGCAAAACAGGGATTGGAAGGTCTTCTAGCGTGAACGTGCCATGATGCCATGTCCATGTCGAATCCGAGGTCTGAGCATAATCGAACTGAATACCCGTTTGGTAGAACTCCGCGCTTATATCGTCAGCATGAGCGGGAACCGTTGCAGGTGGCTTAGGTTGTCCGCAAATCGCAGGCTTGCCAGAGCGGAAAATACCCGCCTTTTCAAAACCGATGACATTGATATCATCACCCAACCAATCTACGTGGTCCACGGCCAGACTGGTAATTACTGACACATCATGATCAACCACGTTGGTCGCATCAAGTCGGCCACCTAGTCCAACTTCGAGCAGAACCACATCAACGTTCTGCTCTTGAAACTGCTTCAGCGCGGCAAGTGTCGCATACTCAAAGAAGCTTAAACTCACATCACCACGAAGCTGTTCAATATAGGCGAATGCCTTGGTATGAAATTCGTCGGGAAGTTCGCTGCCATTGATACGAACGCGTTCGTTGTAGCGAATTAAGTGTGGTGAGCTGTAAACACCAACCGAATAACCTGCATCGAGCAAGATGGCTTCCATCAAAGCACACGTTGATCCCTTGCCATTGGTGCCGGCAACGGTAATAACTTTAGGAGCAGGTTTGGTGAGTTGACCTTTTTGCGCCACGACTGACACACGGTCTAGGCCAAGATCTATGGCACTGGTATGAATACTGGTTAAGTAATCAAGCCACATCTGTAGTGAAGATGTGGCTTGAGGAATGGATTGTGAACTCATTTAGCCGTCAATATCTTAACGTTTGATAACTTAGTGAGTACTTTACCCTTTTTCGTCCGCTTCTGGTACTTCATATGATGGTTCTTCTGGAGAATCTTCTACAGAGACCACAAGAGGAGACGCTTGATTTGTCATTTTCGCTAGCAAGCTGCCCACACGCTGACGCATTTCACGACGATCAACAATCATGTCGATCGCACCATGCTCTAGCAGGAACTCACTGCGTTGGAAGCCTTCTGGCAGGTCTTCACGTACCGTCTGCTCGATAACACGACGACCCGCAAAGCCGATAAGCGCTTTAGGCTCACCAATGTTGATATCACCTAACATCGCCAAACTTGCTGATACACCACCCATTGTTGGGTCAGTCATGACAGAAACGAATGGCAGACCTTTTTGAGATAGACGCTCAAGTGCAGCGCTGGTTTTCGCCATCTGCATCAGAGACATCAATGCCTCTTGCATACGTGCGCCGCCACTTGCAGAGAAACAGACCAGACCACAGTTGTTTTCCATAGCCGCTTCTACTGCACGTACAAAACGAGCACCCACAACAGAGCCCATAGAACCACCCATGAACGAGAATTCAAAGGCACAAGCGACCACTGGTTGACCTAGCAACTCACCTTGCATAACAACAAGTGCATCTTTCTCACCACTGTTTTTCTGAGCAGCAGAAATACGCTCTTTGTAGCGCTTAGAGTCTTTGAACTTAAGTTTGTCTTGAGGCTCAAGTTCAGCAGCAAGTTCAACACGGTTACCTTCATCTAGGAAAGTCTCTAGACGACGGCGCGCTTTCATGCGCATGTGATGATTACATTTAGGGCAAACTTCTAGGTTACGCTCTAGTTCAGCGTGATATAGAACTTGCTCGCACGACGTACACTTAGTCCAGATACCTTCTGGGATTGACGCTTTGCGCGAGCTAACAATGTTATTACTTTTTTCTAAAATCTTTTCAAGCCAACTCATGGAAGACCTTATCTCTTGTTACCCCCGCCAAAATGGCGAAAGTGTTAAATTCTAATTAATGCCGTTGGATTAAACCATATTACAGACAAACTGTAGATAAAAAACTGGTTGTACCTATCCTTGTGACCAAGCCGTAACTCTTTATTAATGCAACTATTCACTCATCAATATGAGCGAAATTACCAGCCAGAGTTCAAATCATTTGGCAAAAATAGTGGACCAATTGGCATTTCTGGGAGCTGGTACTCATCAGGATAATCAACGTCAACCAAGTACAAGCCCTCCGCTTTAGCGGTCGCTCCTGCCAGTTTGCGATCTTTCTGCGCCAGCAGCCATTCAAACCACTCTGGTGGCTGCTCGCCTTTACCAACGACAATCAAGCTGCCAGTGATGTTGCGAACCATATGATGTACGAAGGCATTGGCTTTAATGTCGATCACAACATACGGGCCATGACGAGACACATTTAAATGCATGATATTACGCCACGGACTGCGAGACTGACACTGTACCGCTCTAAACGAAGTAAAGTCATTTTCACCTAGCAAGTACTGACCAGCTTGATGCATTTTTTCAACATCAAGCTCTCCATGATAATGGCTGATACCAGAAGATAAAATGCCAGGACGCAAATCATGATTGAAGATCACATAACGGTAACGTCGTGCTGTCGCGGAGAAACGCGCGTGGAAGGCTTCTGGCACTTCTTTAGCCCAACGTACGGCGATATCTTTGGGAAGGTTTGCATTGACGCCCATCGTCCATGCTACGGGCTTACGGATTGCAGAAGTTTCAAAGTGCACCACTTGCCCTGTACCGTGGACACCAGCGTCAGTTCGCCCAGCACACTGTACTTCGATAGGTTCATTGGCGACAACGGAGAGTGCTTTCTCTAGCTCTTCTTGAACGCTATTAACTTCACGCTGTCTCTGCCAGCCGAAGTATTTTGCACCGTTATACTCAATACCTAATGCTACTTTCATCGTTAACTCTGCATCTGTGAATTTTCAAAGGGGGCAAAGTATATACGCAAGTGTCGTTTGTATAAAGTCACAGCCTGTGAATGCAAGGTCATTTATCTGTTTGGATGTGGTCATTCGCTACTTTTGCTAATAAGCAAAAAAGGAAAAACGGTGGTCAGCCACCGTTTTTCCTTTACTTAGAGTTGGGTTATCAAAGGTTATTGATACTCAGATAACTTACTCAGCAGCCGTTTGGCTTCGTCTTCAATCTGCCCTGCCCCCTCAAGCAACACTTTTTCGAGTAGCTTAATCGCCCCCTCATAATCGTTCATCTCAATATAGATTTTCGCCATATCAAGATTACCCGCTGCTTCGGAGTCGCTATCGACATCGACATCGGATATTTGACCGATAACATCAGGGAACTCATCTAAGCCCACATCAAGCTTTAGCTCTTCTTCATCTTTGTCGGACTCTTCACCATCTTGCACCTGAGCCATAAGCTCATCAATGGTCATGAACTGACTATCTGTAGCATCAAAGTCGGAGTCAGGGTCTTGAGAAGACCAGTCTTCATCCGCTGCTTTCGCTAACGAGCCAGCATCATTGTCATTCCAAATCGCTTGTTCTTCTGCAGGAATATCACTGTTGATCGCCGCACGTTGATCGTCGGTCAGCGTAAAGCCGTTCCAGTCTTCCCCCGCATCCGATGTTGGTGCATCTTGCAGCATCGCTTCAATGTCCAAACCGGCACTATCCGCTGTCGTTTGATCGACGGGAGAAATATTTGAGAAGGCTGCATTATCACCATCTTTTAGTAGCTCATTTAAGTTGCCTTCTTGCTCAATAGCTGACATGTCAACCATATTAAAGGCATCAGCAAGCGCGTCGATTTCGGAGTGATCTAAGGTTTCCCCAACCATCTCCTGAGGCGCGAAAGACGGCTCTGAAATGTCTGAGCCTTCTGTTGAATTAACGGCCTCGGTATCATTCCCAGCAAAATCCATCGCAGCTTGCTGCTCGTCATACTCAGGAATCGACTCTAAGCTTATCTCTTCTAGCTCACGACTGTCTTCGCCTACTGTTAGCGGTTCGACATCTTCCGATGGCTCATGAGCAACCTCTGACAGCGCGTCTTCCTCGGTGAACTCAGGGAACTCAAAATCTTCGTCGACAAGCTCGTTATCAGGCTCTGGCAAGTCGTTCTGTATAGGCGTCGGCTCTTGTTCTAATGCTGGCACTTCATCTTCAGAGAGTGTCTCAGCGACAGGTGCCTGCTCTTGTGCACTTTGCACAGAATCAGCAATCGCATCTTCCTCGCTGTACTCTGGAAGCTCGTCATCAGCAAAAGCAAACTCACCGTCAGCAGAGTCCTCTGACATCGGTAAGTCTTCACCCACACCTTCAGCATCTGCAAAGGCTTGCTCTTCACCGTATTCACTCTGTAGAGCGTTCGCTAAAAAATCCGCATCATCAAGCTCTGTTTCGGTTGATGCCGTAGCACTTTCAACAGGCTCAGTCTCTTGAGATTCAAACGAATCTGACTCAGCTGCGACTGACTTAGCATCAGATGACGCACTCTCTACGTCGTCTACAAGCCAATCATCGTCCGAAGGTATACCAAACTCATTAGCGACCAGAGCATCCAACTCTTTTCGTGCCTGCTCGGAATTATCTTCCTCATGAGTTAGGTTACTTGCACCTTCAATCTCTGGTGCAAACTCAAAGTCCGCAGACGAGTCCGAAGTCGGCTCTGACAGCGCTTGCGGCGCAACACTATCCTGTTCCGCATCAAGCTCTAGAGAAGGTTCTTCCAGAGACTGATGAGCGTCGAGAGCCTCTTCATCGACAGTTTCAACCTCAGGGTCAGCCTCAGCAGCAGTTAGGCCTACATCCACCGGCTCTGGCACGGCCTTCTCTTCCGACTGCTGGGCACTGACTTCATTTAGCAACGCGTCAATGTCGTCTTCGGAGACCGCCGTATCCTCTAGATCAACTTCGAGCTCATGATGCTCTTCGTTTGACTGTTGCTGCGGCGCGTCAAACGCTTCAACTTCGCTTACCGTTTCACTGGCTGCTTGAGACAATTCTTCAACCGCTGAGCTCTCGTCAGCAGCAATATCGTCGGATGCTTCGAGTTCAGAAGCATCTTGGGATGAACTATCCAGAGAATTCTCGGCCAATAAAGCATCGATGTCGTCTAAATCCAGTTCATCTTCTTGTTGGTCCAAAACCGTTTCAACAGATGAAACTGTATTGTCTTCATCAGCAATGTCAGATCCTAACAAGCTATCAGAAGAGAAAGGATCTAGGTCGAAGTCATCATCTAACTCATCTTGAGTAGAGCTAGAAAGATGACTTTCAAACAAGACTTCATCTAGCAGGTCAGTACTGCTTTCGTCTAGATTGTCATCTTCGTCCGCTAATAAGTGAACGTCGTCATCATCGGATTGGCTTTGCGCATCTTCAGCAGACAAGACCTCATCAAGCATCAAATCTGAATCATCAAGATCGGATAGCTCAAAGTCGTCCTCGAGCATCTCATCAAGTAAATCAACGTCGGTTTCGTTCGCTACTTGTGCATCGGTATCCGTCGTTGACTCCGGTGTTGCATCTATTTGAGAGAACTGGGCAAACAGGTCATCAATATCGTCATTACCGACGCTTTCAGAGGCTTCATTTGGCGAATCTAAATCGAAGCTTTCGTCAATGTCGTGGGTATTTAGATCTGGTGTATTGCTGTCTTCAGCGACGCTGTCTGTCGAGTTGCTATCCACAGCAATCAGTTTGTCGAGTGAGGCCAGCGGTGAGTCTGCGGATAGATCATCAAGATCGATGTCACCTTCATCGAGGTCAAAATCGTCTCCTGCAAGTAACTCATCCATCTGGGCCTGGTCGAGCGAAGAATTGTCTTCATCGTCAATCGGCGCTTTATCGGATTCTGTATCACTGTCTAGGCTGAAATTAGCGAACAGGCTATCTAGATCGTCTTGAGAGACCACTTCATCACTATCGTCTTCATCTGACAGATCTAAATCGAGGTCATCAACGTCATCACCCGGCACGGCGACATCATTAAGCGCTCGTTCCATCTCTTCAAGACCCAGTGCTTTTTCGCCATTCTTAACACTGATACCGTTGTTGCTAGCATCAAGATCGACCACGCCGATATCCAGCTCACCATCATCATCAATGCTGGCAAATGGGTCGTCGTCGTCATCTAGATTGAAATCGAAGTCACTTTCATCAAGGTCCGCGAACACATCAGGCTCAGCATCTTCCTTAGGCTCTTCGTCAGTAGTGTCCTCTTCTTCAAGACCCGCTAATAGATCATCTGAGAATAGGTCTTCCTCTTCATCAGCTGCGACCGCTCCTGCGGCGAGCGCTGCACCGCCTATCGCAGCAGCTCCTGCGGCCTCAGGACTATTACTTGATGCTATCTGATTATCTTCTACCGCTTTCGAAACCGCAGGCTCATTGCTGCGCTTGCGTGAGCGCATGATCATCATCACCAGTAAACCAACTAAAAGAGCAGGAATACTCGCCAGCAATGCCACGAACCAAGGTTTGGCTAACCAAACGTCAAGTTGGCTAGGTGCCAAGCGAGCAAGCTCAGCTTGCTTGCGCTTCTCTTCGCTAAGCTGACGCTCAACTTCACTGCGAATGCGCTCTTCGTTATCCACTTCCGTCTTTAGGACTTCGACCTCATTCTGTACTTCTGACAGCATGAGTCTTAGCTGATGGTTACGCTCTTCCAGAGAAAGCAATTCGCTTTCAGAGCGACTTAGCTCTTCTCTAAGTGCTTGCGTCGCATCTGGCTCAGCTTTCGTTGTACCCGAAGCTGAAGACTTAGGCACAGACGGTTTGGTCTCCGCCACTTCTGGCGTTGGAGTCGCTTTAACTATCGGCTGCGCGGGTACTGGTGGTTTATCTGCAACCTTTGTCGGCTCTGCGACCGAAGGCTCTGTAACCAACGGTTCTACAACTGACGAACTCGGCGTTACAGCACGTTCTGGTCTAGGAGCTGGTGCAGGAGCTACGCTCTGGTTGAGCTTACTTTGGTGTGCAGAAAGCACAGCGAGCGCTTCTTGTAGGTCAACGCGATTGATTAACTCATTAGACGGGATTCGTAACTCGCTGCCGGGGGTAAGCTGATGAATATTATTCTGCTCAAACTGCCCTGGGTTTAGCTCGTAAAACGCATAGATGGTTTGTTGAACACTCGCATTTGCTGGCTTAAATCGACTTGCGATTGACCATAGGGTTTCGTTTGGTCCCGTTGGTCCATAATAACGCGCAGGCGAGTCAGAATCTGACGCGACGGCTTGGCGTACCGGTTGTGAATATTGCGGAGCCGAGATGACTTCGCCGTTAGGACCGGTTAATCGAATAGTGTCAGCGCTGATTGAAAAAGGTGTTGTCGCTCCTGCTAGTGCTAACGTCACTAGCAAGGGCTTTAAAAAATGATGCATGGAAGGCTCAGCTATCTGCAATAAATAAAACAATTCTTATCTCGGTACTATATCGGATAATCACTCCAAAACTATAGTTCAGCCTTGAAAAAACATGATTCAAGCATGATATTGGTACCATTTTTACATTGCTTAACAGCACAAAGGCCCCTAAAACGGAGCCTTTGATTAAAAAGTGACAAGAGAGCGCTAAAACCCTCACTCACGCAATTGGTGTGCGATGTTATCGCAGCTCAGAAGCAACGACTTAGAAGCCACTGCCTAGAGATCACTACCTAGAAGCCACTACCTAGAAATAATCGCGAATCAACACTTCCGCAATTTGTACCGCGTTGGTTGCAGCACCTTTGCGTACGTTGTCCGCAACAACCCACAAGTTAACGCCGCTATGATGGCTAATATCGTTACGAATACGACCGACCATCACGTGATCTTTACCGCCCGCGTCACGAACTTGCGTTGGCATATCTTCGCCGTGGAACACTTCGATACCTTCAGCTTGCTCAAGCAATTGAACCACCTCTTCTGCAGAGATAGGTGCGCGAGTCTCTAGGTGAACCGCTTCCGCATGACCGTAGAATACCGGTACGCGAACACACGTTGGGTTGACCATAATGCTTGGGTCATTGAAGATTTTTTGGGTCTCCCAAACCATCTTCATCTCTTCTTTGGTGTAGCCGTTATCCATAAACTGATCAATTTGTGGGATGCAGTTAAATGCGATTTGCTGACCAAACGCTTTTGGCTCAACTGGCTTGCCGTTTAGCAGCATTGCCGTTTGGCCTGCTAGTTCATCGATACCACTCTTACCTGCACCGGACACCGACTGATACGTTGTCACGTTAATGCGTTCAATACCTACAGCATCATGAATTGGCTTCAGTGCCACCAGCATTTGGATCGTCGAGCAGTTTGGATTAGCAATAATATTGCGGTTTCTAAACTCTGCGATTGCCTCTGGGTTAACCTCAGGAACAACTAGCGGCACATCGTAGTCGTAACGGAAGTTTGAGGAGTTGTCGATCACAACGACGCCTTCATCGGCCGCAATCGGAGCCCATTTTGCCGACTGTTCACCACCTGCAGAGAAGAGTGCGATATGGACTTGTGACCAATCGAAGTTCTCTACGTTCTCAACTTTCACTGTTTTTCCGTTGATACGATATGTTTTACCTTCGCTGCGCTCACTCGCTAGCAGGAAGACATCACCCATCGGAAACTCACGTTCTTGCAGCACCTCGACCATAGTTTCACCTACAGCACCTGTTGCTCCAAATACAGCGATATTAAATTGTTGGCTCATTTAGTTACCTCGATTTGAAATCCTAGTTCTGCTAACGGCGCGAGATTACATGTCTCATCACCCTTAACAAGGACAGCGCCGTATTCGCGTCTATCCCAATAAAACTTGCGCATTTTGTCAAAGCCATTTTCGTTGTGGATTTCACGACGGAAAATGGCGTCGTCCTTGCGTACATCATAGATGATCTGCGTCATACTGTGCAGTGCTGCTTCATCCCAAGCACGATCAAGCGTCAATTCAGGAATTGGCGCAACGGGTAAAAGTGCATCAGGGTTTGCACGTTCAGACAACCCAAGAAACTCACAATAGCTGTTGAAGATCATGGTGGTGCCACGAGCTTTACCTTCAAGACCATAACCGGCGATGTGAGGGGTCGCGAACGTTAACAGAGGTAATAGATCAAAATCAACTACTGGCTCAAACTCGAACACATCTAATACAGCGGTAAAGCCATCATTCTGAAGTAGTCGCTGCTTTAATGCCTCGTTATCAACAACAGGGCCACGTGCAGCATTGATCAAGATCTGGTTGCTTCGAAACTTAGCAAGGCGCGCCTGATTGATTAAGTGATGTGTTGGGTAATCACCGTCGCGAGTAATAGGGGTATGCATAGTGACTACATCAGACTGCTCAAGCAGAGTGTCTAGCTCGGTGAAGGTTCTCTCATCACCTTCATTTTGTTTGATCGGGTCACTAAGCAATACGTTAATGCCGATACCTTGTAGACACTTTTGTAGATAGCTACCCACCTGGCCACAGCCAATGATGCCAACGGTCTTGTCAAAGATAGAAAAACCTTGTTGCTGGGCGATCACCATCAAGCTACTGATGACATACTCAGCAACACCGACCTTGTTACAACCCGGCGCTGCAGTAAAGAAGATGCCGCGCTGCTTTAACAAAGCTTGATCAACATGGTCCATTCCTGCCGTTGCCGTTCCAACAAACTTAAGCTTGTTCGCCTTTTCCAATAGCGCTTCGTTAACCTTAGTGATTGAGCGAATCATCAATGCATCGACATCAACGAGATCGTCCGCCGTTAATTCACGGCCAGGTTTTGCGATGACTTCACCTAGCTGACTAAACAGTTCGACAGCATAAGGCATTGCCTCATCAACAATAATCTTCATGGGAGTATCCAAAGGGGTTGTCCTTACAATAGGCTGAATTGTGCAAGATATATCAGCAGGTGTCGAGTGAACGATACACAAAGCGAGTCTGACTGGAGTGTTAGAAAGAAAAATGCCCAGCCATAAGGCTGGGCAAGATCCAGAACAAAAGGATTCTAACCCGCTCTCCAGGGGCTAAAACTTGCGTCTGCGACCAGTTTTCACTGATCAGCTCTGGAAATCATTGAAACTGATTATCCAGGATTAACCTTGATATTTTTTCAGTACTAGCGTTGCGTTAGTGCCGCCAAAGCCAAAGCTGTTTGACATTACCGTGTTAAGCTCTTGCTCACGCGTTTCTGTGACAATGTCTAGACCTTGAGCTGCTTCATCTAGCTCATCAACGTTGATGCTTGGCGCGATGAAGCCGTGGTGTAGCATTAGCGTTGAGTAAATCGCTTCGTGCACACCTGCTGCACCTAGGGCGTGACCTGTCATCGCTTTAGTTGCAGAGATTGCTGGACTATTGCCACCAAACACTTCTTGGATAGCGCCAAGTTCTTTCACGTCACCTACAGGTGTTGATGTACCGTGCGTGTTCACGTAATCAATCACTTCAACGTCTTGCATCGCCATTTTCATACAACGCACAGCGCCTTCACCAGATGGTGCTACCATGTCGTAGCCATCAGACGTTGCACCGTAACCTACGACTTCACCGTAGATCTTTGCGCCACGAGCGAGTGCGTGTTCGAGTTCTTCAACGACAACCATACCGCCGCCACCAGAGATAACGAAACCGTCACGGTTAGCATCGTAAGTACGAGACGCTTTTTCTGGCGTTTCGTTGTACTTAGTTGATAGCGCACCCATCGCATCAAACATCATAGTTTGAGACCAATCTAGCTCTTCGCCGCCACCAGCAAAAACGATATCTTGTTTACCAAGCTGGATAAGCTCCATTGCGTGACCGATACAGTGAGCAGAAGTTGCACATGCAGAGCTCATTGTGTAGTTCACACCACGGATTTTAAACGGTGTCGCAAGACATGCTGACACAGTAGAAGACATAGTACGAGGTACCATGTAAGGGCCAACACGTTTCACACCTTTAGCGCGAAGCGTATCAACAGCAACTGTTTGGTTAAGTGCAGATGCACCACCTGAACCCGCAACAATACCCGTGCGGTCATTTGAAACTTGGTCTTCTGTCAAACCCGCGTCTTCGATCGCTTGCTCCATTGAAAGATAAGCGTACGCTGCTGCGTCGCCCATGAAGCGCATTTTCTTACGGTCGATATGCTCAGCTGGGTTGATTTTCAGATCACCCCAAACCTGAGAACGAAGGCCCATCTCTTTGAATTGCTCAGAGGCGTTAATACCAGAACGGCCTGCTTTAAGAGACGCTAAAACTTCTTCCACGTTGTTACCGATGCTCGAAACAATACCCATACCGGTAATTACGACTCGTTTCATGTGACATTCCTATAAATTCAAAAACGGCTAAATGATAACGAAGATACAGGATAAAAGTGGTCAGCTTTCCCATAAATTCGTACAATTCGCATCAATAAATGCTATCGATGCCCCACTAAATGTAGTTGTGATAACTTTCTACAAACGGGTATAACACAAGATAAGTGTCAAAATTATGACTTCCATCACTCATGCTCAACTCGACTGGAATGAGTCGGGAACCCCTGTATCCGATCAATTTGACGATGTTTACTTCTCTAATGTCAATGGTTTAGAAGAAACTCGTTACGTATTCTTGAAGCAAAACCGACTTCCGGAGCGTTGGAGCGAACTCGGCCAACGTCGCTTCGTCATTGCGGAGACAGGTTTTGGTACCGGACTTAACTTTCTTGCGGTGTGGCAATGGTTTGAGCAGTTCCGAGAGCAAAACCCAGACGCGTCACTCAAAGAGCTGCATTTCATCAGCTTTGAAAAATACCCACTATCCAAACAAGATTTAGTTAAAGCTCATCAGTCATGGCCTGAACTGGCGAAGTACGCTCAGCAATTACAAGCGCACTACCCTATTGCTGTACCAGAGTGTCACCGCATCGTGCTCGCTGACGGCGCGATCACGCTGGATCTTTGGTTTGGTGACATTAAAGATTGTATGCCTTTGGTTCCGACTCCAAGTGAAGGTGTGGTTGATTGCTGGTTCTTAGATGGATTTGCGCCAAGCAAAAACCCTGAGATGTGGAACCAAGAGCTGTTCAACAATATGGTCAAACTTGCCAAACAAGATTGTACCTGCGCGACGTTTACCGCTGCGGGTTTTGTTCGTCGCGGTCTTATCGAAGCCGGCTTTGATATGAAAAAAGCGAAGGGCTTCGGTACTAAGCGAGACATGATTGTTGGCCATATCGCAAACAAAGCACCTTTCTCTAACTACGATGCTCTTTACTATCGTCAAGCGAACTCGAATCCTAAGCACATTGCCATTGTCGGTGGTGGCGTTGCCAGCGCAACCCTTGTTGCTTCTCTAGCTCAACGCGGTATCAAGGTCACACTCTTTTGTAAGGACAATGAGCCGGCACAGGGCGCATCAGGTAACCGACAAGGTGCTGTCTATCCGCTCCTAAATGGCGAACATCAGGGCGTATCTCGCGTCTTTGCTCCCGCTTTCCTGTATGCGCGACAGTTTGCTGAACAGGCGGCAACACGTTTTGACTTCGACCATGATTGGTGCGGGGTGACACAATTGATGTGGGACGAGAAGTCAGAAAAAAAACTGGAAAGAATGCTCTCTGGCAACTTCCCGACGGAGCTCATTCAACGATTGGATGCGGCGCAAACCACCGCTACAATCGGTGTGGAATCACCGCACGCTAGCGTCAATTATCCATTGGGAGGCTGGCTATGCCCGGCAGAGCTCACCAAAGGTTTAATCGAACATTACAAGACCTCTGGAATGCTGTCGGTTCACTTCAACAGCGAAGTGGCATCTCTGACCCAGATAGAAGAAAACAAATGGCAAATATTGCTAAGTAACTCTAGTGAACCACAAGCACCACACTTTGACGCTGTGATCATCGCTAACGGTCATGAGTTTACACAAATCGAGCAAACTAAGCCGCTGCATCTTACGGCAGTCAAAGGACAGGTAAGCCACATACCGACCACCAGCGTGCTTCAAAAGATTCAATCAGTGCTCTGCTACGACGGATATATGACGCCCCACAATCCAAAGACAATGACTCACTGTATCGGGGCTAGCTACGACAGAAAGAATATTGATACTGATTTTGACGACATCGCCCAACAAGAGAATGGCGCTAAACTGAGAGCCTGTATCCCAAGCGTCGATTGGGTCAATGACGTTGACACGAGTGATAACAAAGCGCGCCAAGGCATCAGAACCGTCAGTCGTGATCACTTACCTTTCATGGGACCAGTCACCGATTTTGCCTCGCTCGACAAGAGTTATAGTGACGCACTATCGAAGCCAGAGAAGCTGCCAAACTACACTGGCCTTTATTGTTTGCTGGGCTTGGGTTCCCGCGGTCTAAGCTCTGCACCTCTTCTCGCTGAAACGCTTGCTTCACAGATATGTGGTGACCCGTTACCCCTGCCTGTCGACGTACTGTCTCAGCTGCATCCCTCAAGAGCTTGGATTAAGCGAATGAACAAATCTAAACCACTGAGCGACAGCTAGTCACCATATCAAGCTCCCAAAGCGAGGGACAATGCCCCTCGCTTTCTCCGCCACAAGCCAAACCGTTCAGCTCCAACCAGGTTCTACTTGCCTCAAAGCTGAATCAGAGTTCAAAAAATGAGAATCACCAAACAAACCACGTGATTCGGCTCACAATAGTTCGACGCGTGCACTGTTCGCTCCCATAATCCCTCTAACACAGGGAGTGTTTGTATGAAATTGTTTTGGGTGCTTGTCACTTGCTGCTTTTTGGGGAATATCACGTTTGCCTCCACGGAGGGGGAGGAGTCGCGCTCGGCCAACATCCAAGTACTATTCGTCAATCCAGGCTTTTCAGATGAGAGCTTTTGGGGCGATGTAGACAAATATGCCATAGCAGCCGCACAGTCGCTTGATATCCAACTAGAAATTATCCATGGTCAGCGGGACCGCATTCTCACGCAGCAAAAGCTTGCTGAGCGAATGAAAAAAGCACCGGAGCCTGATTTCGTTATCCTAGTTAATGAAAAAGGATCGGGGCAAAACCTTCTCGAGCCAATAGCGCCGCGCGCAAGTCAAGTCACCTTCGCCCTTAATGACTTAACTGCAAGCGAAAAACGCATCATCTACGCAAATCCCAAATATGCACACCGCCTGCTACCTGGGGTATTTCCTAACAACTACAACATCGGTTACCTGAGTGCTCAAAGCTTGTTTTCGAGTGGGGGAAGTGTGCCAGGTGACTTTGTCTTGATATCTGGCGATAAAAACACGCCCGCTTCTATTAACCGTGAAGCGGGAGCCACATCGTTCATTATGCAGGAAGAGCGAGTGTCACTGTCTCAACGAGTTTATGGTGACTGGCAGGAATCCATCGCTTATGAGCAAGCAAAGGTTCTACTAAACCGTCATAAAGACATTCGTTATCTGTGGACAGCTAACGATCACATGGCCTTTGGGGCTATTCGCGCTTTAGAGGATGTGGGTCTAACGGCCGGAAAAGATGTTTTTATTGGTACCATCAATACGTCGGCCGAAGTGTTGAATGCGCTTGCTCAAAAACAAATTGCATCCTTATCTGGAGGGCACTTTACTGCGGTTGGCTTGGCGTTAGTGAAAATCTATCATTATGCCAACGGAGAGCCTTGGCCTCAGCGCACCAAATACAACCTATTCCAACCGATTATGTATCCTTCAGACTTGTTTGACATCATAAAGCAAAAAGATTGGAACAACATCGACTTCAAACGCATCGATATTCGAGCAAACCCCATTAATCCGTTTTCCCCTCAGCTCGGGGAGGCTCAATGAAGTCATTTCCAATCAAAACGCTAAGACACAAAATCATCGCAATCATGCTCGTGGTCACCGGTCTGCTGGCTATCGTCAATATCAATATTCAAGCTTACGTTGAATACCAACAAGAACTGGTGGATATCGAAAACAATGCGACCCGGCATGTTCGCTCGCTCAGTCATCCCATTTCAGAAGCACTTTGGGATCTAGACTTGCGACAACTAGAGCAACTCATTGTCAGTATTAGTGAAGACAAGTACATTCGAGATATTCGTCTAGATGGCATTGACGGGACTCAAATCAGCTCCAGCGATGATAGCTTTCAATCTAACGACCACCATAGTTATGAACTGAGGTACAACGGGCGATTCTTAGGCATACTCTCCTACCATATTGACGACGCACTCATACAACAAGAAGTCTTGTCGCGCCTCTGGCTAGGGTTGGCACTCAACACCTTAGAAGCGTTAGTGATCATTTTGGTGGTCATCATCATTATTTACGTGCTGGTTACTAAGCCATTGAAGGAGCTATACACGCTATCTAAAACTATTAACCCTAAAACCACCCGCAAGCTTGAGCTCCCTGAAAGCCTCACTCAAAGCGATGATGAACTCTCTTATGTTGCCAAGGCACTACAACAACTCAACAGCACCTCTAGACGCGCCATTGCGGCGCAAAGAAGAACCGAGAGACAGCTTCTCCACCACCAAAATCAGTTAGAGCAAAGCATCCAGCTCCAAACGAAAGCCTATAAAACGCAAAGCCAACTTCACCGAATCTTGGCAGACATGTCTTTGAATATTTTAACGTGTAATGAAGAGAGCATGGCGACGGTCATGTATCGAGCGTTTGAACCTATCGGAAGCCTACTTAACATCGACAGACTGAGCGTCCTTGCTGTAGAAGACAACGTAGCAAAGTATCGCTACTCTTGGCGCTCAGATGGCAGTGACAACCCCTACGGCCAAGGTTTCAACATAGATTCAATGACCTTTTTACAACGTCGATTGCGCTCACTCGAGCCGATCTTAATCAATGACACCGATACTTTGCAACGCGATGCCGAAACGGAATATCAAATGCTATCGGAACTGAGCATTCAATCTGTTGCCATCTTTCCTCTGATTGATGGCAAGTCAATATTTGGCTTACTAGTCGCTTCAAACACCAGAGGGCCCTCACCGTGGAGCGATACACAAAAGACTATTTTGAGTCGATTATCGACGACAGTGAGTGAACTGCACATCCGGATGAGAAACCAAAAAGAGATGACAGCGCTACAAGATGAACTCATTGAAGCGAATCAGCGCCTGCACATCGCGGCTGAAACCGATGAGTTAACCGGACTTCCTAATCGCCGTCAATTTATGAATGAGTTAGAGCATCACGCGAACAGTCTCTACGTAAGTACCATTACCACTATGATGATCGACGTCGACCACTTCAAACAGTACAACGACCTTTACGGTCATGTTCAAGGCGATTTTGCCCTAAGGTATGTCGCCAACGCGCTTAAACATATACTCGCACCGTGCGGACACATGGTCGCTCGAATTGGCGGTGAAGAGTTTTGTGCCCAACTTATCAACGTGAGTCACCAAGAAGCGTTAGTCCTCGCCGAGCGAATGCGATTAGAAGTCAGTGATCTAAAAATCCCTCATACAGGCAATGAGCCATTTGGTGTGTTATCCGTATCCATTGGCGTTTCTCACCAGGTTGTTGACGAGCAAATCGCCACACAATTGTTATTAGAGAATGCCGATGCTGCTTTGTATAGGGCAAAAGAGAAGGGTCGAAACCAGGTTCAATCAGAGCCGTCCGAGAATAAGCAGTGAATACGCTGACTATTTGGTCTACTTTCAATCAACTGGCGCAAAATGGCTAATTTGAATACGACAAACTACTATTATCGAAACCATAAATTATTGCATTTTTTTGACAAAGCGCTGATACGTACACTGCACAATCTCCCGCTTTTTCGTTCCACAAACTCATTTGGTTTACTTATGAAAAAATTACTATTGTTACTGAGTCTTAGCCTTACCGCTGCAGCCCCGACCTTCGCAGAAACTGAGACCGTACCAGTAGGGATAAGACCATGCTGCGCTTTTGGCACCGGTCTTAAAGCGGAATTAGGAAGTGTCCCTGTCCCGTTTTACTCCATCAAAAACGTGCTTAACACCGAAGACGTCAATGCTCATGTGTTTAACGACGGCTCTGCGAGTGTCGTCGGCAGCTTGTTTGGCACGTCTGACGAAGTCAATGGTCTGATTTTCACTAATAAAGGTGGTTTCATCGATACGGCACACGTACGAGACACTGCTGATTTCGCGTTTTACCTCTATCGCTCTCTCAAGCAACGTGAAGAGAACAGCTATGAAGTAAATCTGACCACAGAGCTTCGTGAGCGACGCATCGTATTTGAGAACCTGGATCAGCTAAATAGTGACAATCACGATGAGGCGAAACTCGCGGCACTCATGGCATTCCGCCTAGCACAATGGCACGAAATTGCCCAGTGGTTTGGTCTAGTCTCTGTTGGGGGTTTTAAAGAGTACCCTTCTGCGTTCTCGCCAGAAGATTTGTATTCGAACATGCTAGGCGCACTCATCGCTTATGAAATTCTCAAGGTAAACCCTGAGATCAAACAGGAAGCGTTTGTCGTGCTGTTCCCAGACTATTTCCGTAAACACCTCAAGATGCTAGATGCGCAGGACGAAGATACGACGATAGCCAAACTCAAAGAGATTGATGGTATTTGGTGGGACAGCTCAAAACGACTGCCAAACAAATGGGTAGTGAGAACACGTGACTATCACTTTAGCCTAGATCTGGTTCCAAATGCCGTCACCAATGGTACGCCTCTATCCTTGACGCCATTTGAAGAGCTTGAGCAATATGGACAGTTACAACTGGTAAAAGCTGACAAGATTCAGTCATTTGATATACTTCCGAGCACATTAACGGACAAATCCGTTTGGACTCATGAAGATTTTCAAGCGATTGGCGATATCTCAAAGTCGGTTGATGATAAACACGAAAACAATCGAAACGACGCACTCACTCTAAAGTTGAACTAAGACATGACTGAGATCCAAAAAAACACAGGTCTAAAACGTGTAATCTACGCTGCCCGATACTCTTGGTATGGTTTGATTGCAGCATGGAAGAATGAGGCGGCGTTTCGACAAGAATGCGTGGCGTTGCTCCTCGCTGTCATTGTCGCTTTCTCATTGGACGTTTCTTTGTTTGCAAAAGCCGCTCTCGTTGGCAGCGTCATCTTTGTGATGATCGTTGAGTTGATGAACTCAGCGGTGGAAGCTGTGGTTGATCGCGTCGGCCTGGAAAGGCACGAGCTCTCTGGAAGAGCCAAAGATCTCGGCTCCGCAGCCGTATTCCTTGCCATCGGCTTAGCACTCATCGTCTGGATCTCGATCCTCTGGATGCACTTTAGCTAGTACCGACAAGTTAAACGGAAAGGCTTAATCTCTATTTGAGGTTAAGCCTTTTTTGTATCCAGTATCTTAAGTAGTTCTGTTACATACCAGCGACACCTAGAGGCTACACCTCGAAACCATACCTAGAAGCCATACCCAGAAACTACACCTAGCAACAAGGTTCTCAATTGTTGCTATTTGCTTTACAGTGATCCTATCTACCTATTGAACCGAGGCGCTCGTGAACCTGCGACAGCTGGAAGTCTTTTACGCCATAATGCAAGCTGGCACCGTCTCAGGTGCGGCCAAGAACCTGCATGTATCTCAGCCCAATATCACGCGAGTGCTCGCTCACACGGAGCAGCAGTTGGGGTTCTCACTATTTGAGCGTGTAAAAGGACGCCTAGTCCCCACACAAGAAGCACATCGACTACTGCCAGATGTTGAAAAAATCTATCGTCAATTGGGAGAGTTTCAAACCCTTACGGAAAAGGTGCGAAGCGGTCATCAACATATTAGAGTTGGCGCGCCGCCCATACTGGCATCTAAGCTCTTGCCACCTATCGTCACTAAAGTAAATCAACAATACGGTTATTCCATTGACCTGATGACAGGCAATCACTCAGAACTTTGCCAAGCTCTACTCACTAATGAACTTGATATTGCGATAACGTTCGGCGAAGAAACACCAGCCGGGATCTCTCACGAGCGGCTGATAAAAGAGACAATGCGAGTGCTACTCCCCAAAGACCACCTATCACACAACCTAGAACAAGATAGCTCGATATCACTCTCTGCTGTGCTAGCGACAGACATTGGTATCATTGCGCTAGACGATAGAGACCCGCTTGGAGTCAGACTTGCGGCGGCCATTCGGGTTATTAACCCTGATTTCTATGCTTCATTCACCGTTCGTAGCTACAACGCAGGCGCTGAGCTCGCCAAGCTTGGCGCAGGTATCGCTATCGTAGACCCATGGACAGCTGATCAATATAAAAACGAGGAAAACCTCAAGTGTGTTGCACTGAGCGATTCCATCGACTGCTCCGTTTCTTTGCTCACCAGCGATATTCACGCAATGTCTATCGCAACCAAAAACTTGCTATCGATTCTAAAAGCCAGTAATACCTCATTGTAATTGCTCTGCCTATAACATGAGGTTATAGGCGAGCAACAACAGAGTATTCGTCTGCTCGACCTTATCCCTATATCTTGGACACTCAATATTTGCTATCCAACGTAAGGGACACTATGAACATTGCACAGCCTTATCTGCTTTTCCTCGGAGATGTCACCGACCCACTCGCAGCAAAAACGGCTCGCGGTATCGTCCAATGGCGACCACAAGCTTGTCTAGGCGAACTGCGCTTGACTGAAGAAACCGTTTCTCTAGGACTCGAGGCACTAACCCTCGAACAAGCTAAGGCAAATGGTGCAAAAACCTTAGTGATTGGCACAGCAAATTCTGGTGGTGTCATCCCTAGAACCTGGGTTGAAACGCTTATTACTGCGGCTAACCTTGGCTTTGATATTGCTTCAGGTATGCATCAGCGGCTTACCGATATTCCTGAACTCGCAACGCTTGCCAGCCAAGGCAAGATCCAGTTGTTCGATGTTCGTCATTATGATGAGCGCCTAGATGTGGGCACAGGTGCCAAACGCCAAGGTAAACGCCTTTTGACTGTCGGTACAGACTGCTCAGTGGGTAAAATGTTTACAGCGCTAGCCGTTGAGAAAGCACTTACACAGCAAGGTATTAATGCCCAATTTAAAGCCACCGGACAAACTGGGATCCTGATTGAAGGCACGGGTATCTCAGTAGACGCGGTTGTCGCAGACTTTATTTCAGGAGCCGTCGAAGCGCTAAGTCCGAGTTTTACTGATCATGAGTGGGATATTATCGAAGGGCAAGGGTCTTTGTTTAATCCCTCTTTCGCTGGCGTAAGCTTAGGTTTACTGCATGGTGCTCAACCTGATGCGCTTGTACTGTGTCATGAAGTCGGACGCGAGCATATTCGCCATTTACCTCATGCTACACTGCCAAGCATAAAGCAGACGATCGAAGCGAACCTTATGGCGGCGAGAGTCACTAATCCAGCAGTGCAATTTGTTGGCATTTGCCTCAACACCTCAAACATTTCTGACGAAGAGGCGAAGGCACTGTGTTTAAAATGGAGCGAGGAGTTTGGTATGCCGGTCACCGACCCTGTTCGATTTGGTGTCGACACTATCGCAGAGCGCGTTCGCTCACTCTAACGCTTGATCACTGTAAGGAAGCTCATCACATGCTGTCTATTGCCGCTCATCATCACTCTATTAAACTTGCGAAACCATTTAGCATCTCTCGCGGTACGAGAACGCACGCAGAGTTGGTTCGTGTCACCGTGCGATATCTAAATTTGGAAGCTGAAGGGGAATGTACACCTTATCCAAGGTATGGTGAGTCGGTCGAATCTGTCATCGGTCAAATAACCGAGTTCGCTAACGCGCTCACTGCAATGACGCCAAATCAGGCAAGGCTTAGTCTGCAATCTTTCCCTGCGGGTGCTGCTCGTAATGCCGTAGATTGCGCGCTATGGGCGCTTGAGGCTCAACTTGCCGACAGTCAGTTCCCTGCTCCCTTGTTTAACATTGCTCCGAGCATAGAAACGGCAATGACAGTGTCCGTCGCAGAACTGTCCGTCATGGCCGAGCAAGCCAAAGAGTATGTTAGCCAAGGAGCAACGCTACTCAAAGTAAAGCTAGACGATCAAGCCGTCGTCGATAAGATCGCTGCGATCCGTGCTGTTGCACCAAATGCAAAAATCATCGTCGATGCAAATGAAGCTTGGGCTCAGCTTGACCTCAACGCACTATTTACGTCACTTAAGCGGTTCAATATCACCATGATTGAACAGCCAGTGCCAAGTGGCCAAGACCATCTACTTAAAGGGATTGTGCATCCTATCCCTTTATGCGCAGACGAAAGCTGCCATACCCGAGAACAGCTTGGGGAGTTGGCTGATTGCTACGAGATGATCAATATAAAGCTCGATAAAACCGGCGGTCTTACCGAAGCGCTGGCGCTAGAGAAAGAGGCTCGTACAGCAGGGCTCAGTATCATGTGTGGCTGTATGCTGGGTTCATCACTAGCCATGAAAGCGGCACTACCAATAGCGACCAATGCCGAAGTCGTCGATCTCGACGGCCCAGTGCTGCTAGGTAGTGATGTGAAGAATGGATTAACCTTTCGAGATGGTCAACTGAGTTTATGATCTGATAACACAATCATTGTTCAATAAACTTAGAAACCAAAACGGACTGCAGTTGCAGTCCGTTTCTGATCGTATACGTCTCATAGAATATGTGCCTATGTCGTCCGTATTCACATCTGCTTCCATCGCCACTCTCTAGAGCAGACAGAATGGGAGATTTAATTCGAGTTTATAAACCGTTCAGCACTAGCAAAAAGCTTATCGCAGACTTTCTTCTGCTTGTTATATTCAGCAGTGCCTTCAGCCAAAGAATCCAAAACTTCTTTAGCTTTTTGATATTCAGCGACCATATGAGAAAACTTCTCTTCAAAGCTGCTCTTACGGTTTTTGTTACTTGATTTCTTTGCAGGTTTTCTCATTTTATAGATCCCATAATTTTTTTCGCTCACGTTCTATTAGAATATTCTCGATCTTTTTTCTTACTTCGTGAGCGGTATCTTTACGAACATCACTTTCATTATTATCGACAATTTCTTTTTTGACTTTACGCACTGTTGGTTTTTTCAATGACTAATCTCCTTGATTTCGGAAATATAAAAATCCCCTAAGACCATATTTTGGGAGTTTAGTATTTTTCCTTTTTGTTCTAATTCACTAAATGAGAAATGTAAGTTTAAGCAATTAACATTTCCTCTCTGAAGAACATGACGAGTCAGAACGTCGCTATTAAGCTGACTTATGGTCGCTGACCAAGAGGTGTTGGTGTGATAAAGATAGTAATTTACTTGATACAACTAGATTTTACTCTTAAGTTGATTTTTCTCGCGCAAAACATAATACCAATATTTCTTACGATTGGATCTTCTAATAATTTAACTCCTTAATAAGTACTAAAAGAGAGATCTTTCCGTTACTAGAAAGTCGAAAAGATCTCACCAGAATTATTACAGCGCAGTAACGTCTGCTGCCTGTGGGCCTTTAGAGCCTTGCTCAACATTAAAGGAAACTTTTTGACCTTCCGTTAGTGTTTTAAAGCCGTCGCTGGTAATTGATCTAAAATGAACAAAAACATCAGCGCTGCCATTATCTGGTGCGATAAAGCCAAAGCCTTTAGTTTCGTTGAACCATTTTACTGAACCAGTTGTTTTATTTGACATGTATATCTCGATAGTTTGATTGTGTTAGAAAGAGAGCTACTAAATAAGGAATGAAGAAAAAGGTATCGCAGGGCAGGATAGAGATGATGAATCAAATCGATAGAGAACTGAGAAAAGCTTGAACTAAATAAGTTATCAATAGCTCACTGTTTGAGCTGAGATACACTATACACTGTCTCAAACAAATAGATATACATTTCTTTGTTTATTTTTCATTCTTTTAAAAATAGACAGTAAAATGAACCTCTTAAATGCCCTACATTAGAAACTTCAAAAATCAGTAAACGCTCAGAGTCATAAGCATCAACTATATCAAATTAGAGCGGAAACCTTGTGACTAAAAAGGCGTGATAGATAACGCTATCACGCCCGATGTCATTCTAGATATAGACGTTTAAACATTACCAACGATCAGAGAATCACGACGCTTTATCACAGAGCGTAGTCGCAGCAACATTAATGCAGCAGCAACCGTCAATCCAGTAAGAATACCCACCCAAAAGCCCTTTTCTCCCATAGCGGGAACAATATGGTCAGTTAGACCAAGCACCACACCTAGGGGTAGTGCCAGTCCCCAATACGAGGCAATGGCAAGGATCATCGGTACTTTGGTGTCCTTGTAGCCACGTAGGGCGCCATTAGCCGAAGTCTGAAGCGCATCACTGAACTGATACATAGCAGTGAATACTAGCAGGGTTGCCGCTGTAGCACTTACCGCAGGGTCTGTGGTGTAAAGACGAATAATCCAATCAGGGAACAACAAGAACATCGCCACTGAGCAGAGTGACAACAGTGCCGCAACCAAAATACCAATCTTGCTTCGTTCAATCGCACCCAGTTCGTCTTTTGCACCTAGTGCATGCCCTACACGGATCGTGATACCAAAAGAGATACTCATTGGGATCACATAGGTCATGCTGGATATGTTGAGCGCGATTTGTGCGGCGGCAACATTCTCGGCACCAATCCGACCGATAAGCAGTGCAATCACAGCAAAGATACTGCCACATACCGCAATATTCATCCCAATCGGCAAACCTAGTTTCAGCAGGTTGAAGATCGCCTTTACTCTTGGCTTGATATCGTTAAAACGAATGATGGTTTTGTAATGGTGATGCCCCTTAATGTAAGAGTACAGCAGACCTGACATCAACCAGTACACCAAGCTCGTTGCCCAGCCACAGCCCACAGCGCCAAGTTCAGGGAAGCCAAACTTACCGTAGATAAGCACATAGTTAACCGGAATGTTCACCAAAAGACCAATCACTGAAATGATCATTGGCGCTTTGGTATTGTTCATCCCCTCGCAAAAACCATTCAAGGTATAGAAAAGTGCAATGCCGGGAACACCAAATGCCAACGCATAGGCGTAGTCACTGGCAATAGGAATGATCTCTGACGCGACACCAATCCACTCAAGAATCGGCTTTGCGCTGACTAAGTAGGCAATAAGCAAAGCACTCGATGTCAGTGCCAGCCACACCATCTGAAAGAAGTCGACAGAAATACTATCAAAGTCGCGCGCGCCACGGTGAAACGCAACCACTGGCGTTAATGCCATGATCACACCGCGAAGCAAAAGAAGAACCGGGATCCACAGGCTAGCACCCAGAGCGATCGCCGCCAGATCGGCTGCGCTCACTTGACCTGCCATCGTGGTATCCACGAAGCCCATCGCTTGGGTAGCAAGCTGCGTCAAAATAATCGGTACTGACAGGTGCATCAAAGCGCCCGATTCTTTAGAAAAACGAGTTAAAGGAGGAGGAGTCGTTTGCATGAATGTCTTATAACACCAATATAAATGCACCAGTGGAGGCAGGATGGCGAGTGCGCATTTTAGGGTGTGCCCGTCTAAGGCGGCGACAATATAAACACCTTAGTCTTAGAATTCAATACCGCTTTAGTCATAAATCGCTGAAATAATGCAACCAAAATTGTATTGAAGTTAGTCACAAAACCACGCAGAATAGCGCGCCTTACCCTATCCTTGGGTTTACGGCATATCTCACCGAATTGCCTCTCTTTCCTTTAATTGAGTATCACTATGAGTTTTGATTCATTAGGTCTTTCCCTTCCTATTCTTCGTTCGCTTAAAAAGCTAGGTTATGAGAAAGCGTCGCCCATACAAGAGCAAGCAATCCCTGCCATCATCGAAGGTAAGGATGTTATGGCTGCCGCTCAAACGGGCACCGGCAAGACCGCAGGCTTCGCCCTGCCATTGATTCAAAACCTTGATACAGGTAATCGAGTTAAAGCTAACCATATTCGCGCCCTCATCCTGACTCCAACAAGGGAGCTCGCCGCTCAGGTGCATGAAAGCGTCTATAAATATAGCGCTTACTTACCTCTGACTTCACAGTGTGTTTTTGGTGGCGTGAAAATCAACCCACAAATGATGAAGCTACGCAAAGGTTGCGACATCATGGTAGCAACCCCGGGGCGTTTACTCGATCTGTATCAGCAAAACGCAATCAAGTTTTCTCAACTTGAAATGCTGGTGCTTGATGAAGCGGACCGCATGTTGGATATGGGCTTTTATCGTGATATCAAAAAAATCCTCGACTTACTGCCAGAGAAGCGCCAGAACTTACTGTTTTCGGCCACGTTTTCTAATGAAATTCGCGATCTTGCAAAAGGGCTAGTCAACGATCCTGTCGAAATCTCAGTTACACCACCAAACTCAACCACTAAGCTTGTTGAGCAAAGCGTGTATGTAGCGGACAAAAAACAGAAACCAGCCATGCTTGCTAAGCTCATCCAAGACGGTAACTGGCAGCAAGTATTGGTATTTAGCAGAACTAAGCATGGCGCTAACCGCCTAGCTCGTTATCTAGAAGAGAAGAAGATCACCGCGCTCGCCATTCACGGTAACAAAAGCCAAGGCGCACGAACAAAAGCGTTAGCTAACTTCAAATCTGGTGAAGTGCGTGTCCTGGTAGCGACCGACATAGCAGCTCGCGGGCTTGATATTCCTCAGCTACCGCAAGTGGTCAACTTTGACCTTCCGAATGTCTCTGAAGACTATGTGCATCGAATCGGTCGTACCGGACGCGCTGGTGAAACTGGCAACGCTTACTCTCTAGTATGCGCTGACGAAGCAAAAGAGCTGTTTGCGATTGAGCGCCTGATCGGCAAGCTACTCACAAGGCATGAACTTGACGGTTTTACGCCTGTAAATACAATACCGGAGTCGAAGTTGGATACCCGTCCAATGAAACCTAAAAAGGCGAAGAAGCCTAAAAATCCAAAGCAAAATCAACAAGAAGGTAATTCATCAGCTAAAAAGAATGCTGAAAATAATAAACCTTCTGCAACGGGTAAAAAGAAACCGCGCAAGTTTAATTTCAAGCGCAATAACAATGGTGAGCAACCTGCGAATAAACCACGTAAGCCTAGACCAAATCGCTCGCGTTCAAATAAACCTAAACAAGATTAGATACAAATCTAACGAGAACAAATAAAAAATCCCGCATACTAAATGCGGGATTTTTATAATCGATATTATGAATCAATTCATAAAGTTATGCGCTAGCGTATATTACGCTGCCACCTTTAATGGTATCAATGATTTCTCGAGACAAGTTTTCCGGTAATGCCGGACATCCCCAACTACGGCCTAGATAGCCATTTTGCTTAATAAAAGACTCGTTCGCGTAGTCTGCACCGTGAACCACTATGTAGCGCTCGCGTGCGTTGTCGTTGATGCCTTTATCTAGACCATCGAGGCGCAATGAGTAGCCATTCGAACCGTAGTAGGTCGAGTCCGTCAAGAAGGTACCTAGTGAGGTCTTGCGCGAATTCACAATGTTTGAAAACTTCGTCGCTGTTTTCTTACCACTATTTACGCCATGAGAAACGTAAGTGTTAAAAACTAACGACTTCTTATCTAAGTCTATGACAAAAAAACGCTTTTCTGTCGAAGGCTTAGAGTAATCAATAATAGTAAGCAGGGACTTAGAACGGTTTGCTGCGTTTTCATAAGCGTTGTATGCATCGCTAAATAGTTGAAAATCCACAACACCTTCTAGTTGAGCACTGCGATATATACCTTTTATCGTACCTGATTCTAGTTTTACTTCGCTGCGAACGTTGTGGGAAAACAGTACTACGGCGACAAGTGCCAACAACCACAACGGCGAAAAAATATTTTTTACCATTATTACAACAATTTAAGCTAATTTGAATCTATTTTATCGGACCTCAATGTCCTTAATTAGCTGCCAATATTAGCTTAACTTTTGTGCTAATAGAATAAAATTAACGTATTTTTACATCATTATTTGAATAAGATCGAAAAATAATTACCAATAGCGAATTCAACATATTTAATTTCAATAAGTTAACTGTAGCAAAATAGACAAATGCGTTTACTGAATCTCGATTAGTATGCATACCGGTTACTATCAGAAGATCACAAGACCGCTCACAATAGCCACTTCTCTAGTAGACAACACATGCGATTTGACGCTCCCCCTATCCCAACATTTAAGTTGTTTTTTGCACCCATAACCATAAGAACGACACACCTTCTGTGCTCCAATCAGCCAATAAAGCCTGTTTTGGTGAAGTTTTCACCAAAACACCCCAAAATAGTCACCACTTACGTCTAGAATTCTTTTATAATCTGCGCCCATCTTTTTCCTAGTTGCCTGCACGAGCAGTTACTGGGCTAGAGAACACGGTCATCTGCTTTTAGGAACATAGAATGTCATTTTCATCACAAGGTTTTTCATCAGAAATCGTACAAGCGCTTACTGAGTGTGGTTATGAAAAGCTCACCCCTGTCCAGCAACAAGCGATCCCTCATGCTCGTCGTGGACACGATATCCTTGCGCACGCACAAACGGGAACGGGTAAGACAGCGGCATTCTCTTTGCCAATCATCCAACAATTGCTAGATGCACCACAGCAAGCTGGCCGTGCAACGACTCGAGCACTGATTCTGGCGCCAACGCGTGAGCTCGTGGATCAAATTGCCAACAATATCGCTGACTACACTAAGTATGTTGATCTAACAGTGACCGCTGTTTACGGCGGCGCTAAGATGTCATCTCAAGAACGCAAACTTGAGAAAGGTACTGACGTGTTGGTTGCAACCCCTGGCCGCCTAATTGAGCACATTGAACTCGGTAACCTCAACCTCGCAAACCTTGAGTTCCTAGTTTTCGATGAAGCTGACCGCATGTTGGACATGGGCTTTATCAGTGCTATTCGCACCATCATGAGCGGCATCGCTGGTCACCCACAAACTATGCTGTTCTCGGCAACCTCTTCAGCGCAAATGAACGCGTTGGCACAAGACCTTCTTCGTAAGCCTAAGCGCGTTATTGTTAACGAAGAAAACTCAACAGCCGCGACGGTTTTCCACGTGGTTTACCCTGTTGATGAAGAGCGCAAACTGGAGCTACTGTCTGAGCTCATCGGTCGTAAGAACTGGCAGCAAGTTTTGGTATTCGTAAACTACAAAGAAACCGCAAACGAAGTGGTTAAAGAGCTTAAGCTTGATGGCATCAAGGCCGTTCTGTGCCACGGTGATAAAGCACAAAGCTCCCGCCGCCGTGCACTAGAAGAGTTCAAATCTGGTAAAGCACGTGTCATGGTCGCGACAGAAGTTGCAGCACGTGGTCTTGATATCCAAGGTCTTCCTCACGTAGTGAACTACGACATGCCGTTCCTTGCTGAAGATTATGTTCACCGCATAGGCCGTACGGGTCGTGCTGGACAACAAGGCCATGCCGTTTCTTTTGTTAGTCGTGACGAAGAGCTAACGCTGGTTCAGGTTGAAAACCTAATACAGCAGCGTATCAAGCGTATCCAGCTTGCAGGCTACGAGCCAAAAAGCCGTGATGCCCTGCTGACTAAGATGCACAGCAAACCTGCTTATAAAGATCGCCAAGGTCGTAAGAACAATCCTCAGCAGGAGCAAAGCTCTGCAGAGCGACGTTTGAAGATGATGCGCGCTATTCGTAACAAGTCTAAAGGCGCTTAATAACGCCCATTCGCCTCCTGAAAAACGCCACTGACGTGCTACGTCAGTGGCGTTTTTTATTGTTGATAGGTTATCCCTAGATTTTGCCTTTATTGTTATGTTATAACATTTCAAACATTCCAATTGGCAGATGTAACTATGGCTAACCCCTCTATTAATCAGGTACTCCTTGTTGCTGGTACACATGGCAATGAGCTATCAGGCCTTTACTTACAAAAACTCATTCGAGATGGCGTGTATCAGGCCGACCGACCAACATTTCAAGTCGAGAATACGGTGGGTAACCCTCCCGCAGTGAAAAAGAATGCTCGTTTCATCGACATAGACTTAAATCGAGCTTTTTCGTCTGCTGACTTAGAATCTGACGCCAACGAAAAACGTTTAGCGGCAGAGTTTGTTAAGCAGCATGCCGACAACGAAAATCAATTGATCATTGACCTACACAACACCACAAGCAACATGGGTGCAACGCTGATTCTACTATCAAGCGATCCTTACTACGCAAGGATGGGGGCCTACGTCAAACAGCGCATGCCCGAAGCGAATATCCTGTTTGAAGACCGTAAATCATGGATCGACCAACCTTATTTATGCACGACAGGTCACCATGGGTTGATGCTTGAGGTTGGTGCACAAGCTCATGGCTCGCTTAAATACGAGACGCTAGAGTTAATGAAAAACTTGCTCACCGCGGTACTCGACTATATAGAGAATACCAATCTAAACAATGCACTAAAACTTAGCGATTATGACGCTTATGGTTATATTGAAGAGGTCATGTTCCCGCTCGATATTGATGGGATGCGCCTTGCGACTGTCCATCCAACACTCTGTGGTAAAGACTTTGTCGCGGTTAAGCCTGGAGAGCCTATCCTAGCGACGTTCCTAGGCTACGATGTACATTGGCAAGGTAACGAAACCGTCTACCCACACTTTATAAATGAGAGCGCCTATTGTCAGAGCAATATTGCAATGGCGATGGCAGAGAAACGCACAGTTCGAGTGCGCTGAAGACAAAACAGGCGGGACTTGAACCCCGCCTGTTTACTTAATTAGTTATATGATTTCTAAATACTGGCAACACAAGCAAGAAGTCGCTGTTCGATGGTCTCATCAAGCTTATCTGCAATGAGCTCAATTCGACTTTCCTCACAATCATCCAGCTCCATTTCAGTTATCCCATCTGATGTCAGGTTGTAACCAAAAATACCCCTATTGGTGATAAACACCGCTTTCATGCGCTCAACGTTCAGGTCTAAAAGCAGCAGCGCCAGTTTTTGGCGGTCAAACACCTTGTTTGGTGCAAATCGCCAGCCAATACTCTTGAAGCCTTCGCCTTCATTCTCAGCCTTTATCATACCGCCCTCTGGCATAGGTAATTCTGACGCAAGCGGTTTTGAAGAGTGATGATGGTGGTGGTGATGGTGATGCTGCTCATTCGCAAGTGTTTCCCCTTCAAAGGCAGAAAACGGAATATTGCCGTGCTCTGCAAATATCACTTTTGCATCAGGATGCCCCACCTGCTCAACATACCCTTCCAGCAGTTGCTTCTCGTCAGCTTGATACAAATCGATTTTGCTACCAACAACGGTATCTGCAATCGCTATCTGCTGATTGAATGTCTCATGGTTGGTGTAGCGAGTATCAGAAAGCTTTCTCGCATCAACAAGCGTCAGCGTTTTTTGCAGCGACAACACTTTTCGATAATGTTCAGAGGATAAAACTTCGAGTACTTCTTTTGGATGCCCGAGCCCTGTAGGCTCAATAAGCAAACGGTCTGGTCTCGCCTCGTGCAATAACTGGTTAAGTGCGATTTGCATCGGTAGCCCCGCCGCACAGCACATACAGCCACCTGGTACTTCTCGAATAAAGACCTGTTCGGTCTCACCGGATTGCCCTTGCACTAAACTGCCATCAACACCAATCTCACCGAACTCGTTAACGAGCACAGCCCATCGCTCGTGCTCGGGCTTATTCTTGAGTAGATGCAAAATTGCCGATGTTTTGCCGACGCCAAGAAAGCCAGTAATGATGTTCGTTGGTACACTTTCTATGACCGTGCTCTCAGAGCTCATTTGCGATTCTCCTATAACCTTGCACCAATGTGTGGTTTGCTGAAACAACAGACTCAGAGAAAGCGGAATACTTAGGCGGTACTTTTGAAATGCTGTTGAGGTCAAAATCAGCACCAATGTTCGTCATTGGCGGCACATGGAAGTTATCTGGTAAGTCTAGTCCATCGATAACGCAGTTATGGCGGATGACACACCCTTTGCCAATGACTGTATCAAATACAACTGAGTTAAAACCAATAAACGCATCGTCTTGTACCTCACAAGGACCATGAATAATCGAGCGATGAGCAATGGAAGAGCGCTCACCTATGGTCACGGCTGCGCCCGCTTTTGAGTGAATCACCACACCATCTTGAATATTAGTGTCTCGTCTAATGATGATTGGCTCCATATCACCCTCATCATTCACTTCATCCGCTCGAATCACCGCATAAGGACCAATAAAGACATTGTCCTCGATAACGACTTTGCCGCAGATGATGGCGGTAGGATCAACGAACGCCGTTTCAGATACGACCGGCATATGACCCGTTGGGTTTTTTCTTAACATATTGGAATCTCTACAACTTACAGATTAACGGCTGAATGATAGTGGCATAGCATTAGAATCAACGAGCACTGGCTGAGTATCGTCAAACACCATCTCACCATTTACCCACGTACGCTTGACTCGAGAGGAGAAAGAATGCCCAGAGAATGGTGACCAGCCGCAATGGTAAAAGGTGTTCTCATGCGTCACCTGAGTAACGGAATCACAATCAATCAAGACAAGGTCAGCGTAATAGCCTTCACGGATAAACCCGCGATTTTCAACGCCATAGCGAATAGCTGGGTTATGTGCGGTCTTTTCGACCACGTCACTCACACTCAATCTACCGTAGTGGACATGGTCCATAAGTGTGAGTAGTGCGTGCTGAACCAAGGGCAAACCCGCTGGTGCCTTATCGTATTCAACCTGCTTCTCTTCGAACGTATGAGGAGCATGGTCGGTCGCAATGATATCGATTTGGCCCGTTTTGATCGCTTGAATAATCGCGTCACGGTCGCTTTGATATTTCACCGCTGGATTACATTTAATCAGGTTACCCCTCTCTACATAGTCTTGATTAGTGAACCACAAATGATGCACACAAGCCTCAGCAGTAATATTTTTCCCGGCCACAGGACCAGCCTCAAACAAGCTCAACTCTTTTTCTGTCGTGATATGCAGAACATGCAGCTGACTTTGGTGCTTCTTCGCCAGATCGACCGCATAGGATGAAGAGGCATAACATGCTTTGTCATCACGCAGTAAAGGATGATCGTCAATAGTGAATTCAGAACGATTCTCAAGCAAACGAGCTTTGTTCTCAGCGATCACAGCGCCGCTTTCACAATGGGTCACAATCAATACCGGTGAATCACGGAAAATCTTATCTAACGCTTCCGGATGCTCCACTAAGAGATCGCCAGTTGATGCCCCCATGAAGACTTTTACACCGCAGTGTTTGCTAGGATCCAACCTTTTGATCTGCTCCAAATTGTCTTCTGTCGCACCAAGATAGAAGGCATAGTTGGCGGCAGAATTTTTTGCAGCAATAGCGTATTTCTGCTCAAGCGCTTCAATGGTTGTAGTTGAAGGGCTAACGTTGGGCATCTCCATATAACTTGTGATACCACCAGCGACCGCTGCCAATGACTCTGTAGCAATCGAGCCTTTATGAGTGAGTCCCGGCTCTCTAAAATGAACCTGGTCATCAATCATACCAGGCATCAAGTAGGCCCCTTTTGCGTCAATCACTTGCTCATTAGGCAGAGCACTAAGATTTGCCGCTACCTGCTCAATACGTTGTCCTTTGATACGCACGTCCGTCTCTCGAACTTCACCTTCGTTGACCACTTTGGCGTTAATAATTAGCGTTGATGACATGGGGTGACTTTATCTCCTTAATTGGTTTACTTGCCGACATCTGAGGCACATTGATCACAAACACAGTTAATCTCTAGCTGAGGGCTAACCACGGTAAAGCCTTCTTGCTCTGCATTTGATTCTAAGTTGGTGATCATTGATGGATGTATGGTCTGCTCGACAATTTTGTCGCACTTACAACAGATCAAAAATTGAGGGATGCCATGCTCACAATCGCGATGGATATGCGCACATGCCACATACTTGTTCGATACGTTAAGGCGGTGAACTAAATGTTCCTCTTCTAAGAACTCGAGCATTCTATATGCCGACATTGCTTGAAGATTTACGTGGTACTTCTCGCGCGCAAAGTCTATTAGCTCATAGACTGATAGTGGCTTGCTAGCACTGAGTAATATAGACAGCACTTGCTTCCTTTTCGCTGTCAGTCTTTTTCCCTGAGACGTGCAATGTCGCTCAGCATGAGCGAGTAGGTCGTTAATTGAACTCATTAGGTGCACTCATACATTTAAATTGCTCACTTGCAAAATGTTATAACATAACAATTAGAACAACCCAATAGTCTCGTTGCATCGACTGTATTTTGTCAGATATAAAAAAAGCGCTCTTCGAGAGCGCTTTTGGAATCAGGTACTTTATTTTGCTAGTACTTAACTTCGTAACCTAGGTAAATACGACGACCTGGCGCAAAGTAGTAGCGAGAGTTGTTACGCTCAGCTTGAGCGTAAGGCGTCATGTACTTCTCGTTAAGTAGGTTCTCTACCGCCACGTTGATCGTACCAACTGGTAGATCGTAGTAGGCGCCCATGTTCATTAGGAAGAAGCTTTCGACAGCGTAACCTGCACCGCTGGTGATCTCGTCTGACTTATCACGAGCACCTGAATACAGAAGGTTTAGGTTATAGCGACCGTAGTCTTGCGTGTCATACAGGAAGCTAGAGGTGATCTTAATCGGCGCAATACGAGTACCGTCGAGTGGTTGCCATTCGCTGTCTCCGTCCAGCTTACGCTCACCCTCTTGCCAAGAAACAGTATTGTCGTTTCGTAGGTTTGGCATGATGTCAAAGCCTAATGTCGCTTCCACACCCCAAACGCGCTCAGGCGCACGAGTACTCTCTAGGCGGTTGTTGGTTTCATCGTAGTTCAGTGTTGAACCCAGATCTGATGAACTGTAGAAGCCTGCTAGAGAGTAATCAGCAAGACCCACTACACCACGGAAACCAACTTCGTAGTTATCCGTCTTAATCGGTTGAATCGCGCCTTCGACGTTATCACTATCACCAGTACGAATTGCACGCAGAGCTTCGTTCGTTGACATACCTTGGGCAAACGAGGCAAAGACTTGATGGTTATCCGTTAAGTAGTGAGTTGCACCAACATTAAATAGGAACTCACTGATATCAGGATTACCACCCTGAACCGCTTTACCAGCGTTAGCATGGGTATTACCTACGATAAAGTCGTCCACACCAAGACGCACATACTCATAGCGTACACCGTATGAAAGCGTCGTATTATCTGTCACTTGGCTGGCAAACTGGCTGAAAGGTGCAATCGCAAATTGTTCAACATCTGGCGTATTGTTGTAGAAACCAACGCTGTTTGGTTGCTTAAAGCTTTGCTGCTCTACGTCCATACCCCACGTGATGTCTGCCCAGCTTACCATGCTCGAGATGTTAAGCTTCATGCCGTAACGATCAAAGTCTGTCATGTTATGACCGTAGTACGTTTGACCTTCTGTCGGAGAGCCTGGGACATTGTCTTTCATTGCGAGCGTAAAGGTCTCGGTATCTTGAGTCATCCAGTAACCCGTGACATCTAGCATACCCCACGCGAAACCAATGTCTTGATAACGCAACTGGTAGTTCGCAAAAGTACGCTTGACATTATTTGGCTGGGCTGGACCATTCACGCCAACATTACCGGCTACGTTGTTATTGTAACCCGGACCGCAATGTACAGCTTCTGCAGGAGTACCCTCAGCACCGTTACCACCTGTCGCACACCATCCATCGTTATCTTCCATGCGGCGAACACCGAAGTTAAATGTCAGTGAGCGCTCAGCATCGAAATCTCGGTTCCAAACACCATTGAGGTTAATATTGTCCATGTCATCAGCGTTATTCACTGATGGAAGACGGTTACCACTTGCGTCGTAGCTACCGCCACGCTGATCATAACCAAGGCCGATACGCCACTGGTCAGTGTCGTTACCACCTTGCGCTTCTTGGTACACATTCCAACTTAGTGAATCACTGCCAAATTCTTGGAAGTTAGTACCCACTTTGGTGCGGTACTGAGTTTCACCTGCTTCCGGACGCTTAGTGATCACGTTAATGATACCCCCCTGCGCACCTAGACCGTATACCGCACTACCACCACGAATAACCTCGATACGCTCAACGTTTTGCGGATCGATGGAAGAAAGCTCTTGTCCAAAGTCTAGGAAACTGTTGTTTTGTGATACGCCATCAATCATTAGAAGAACACGACGACCACGGATCTGGTTTTGACCTTTGCTACTCAAATTACCGTGCACTGAGGTACCCATACCCGGTACTAGCATAGAAAGCGCTTCATTGATGTTACGACTCTGGTCCATAACTCGACTTAGCTGTTCTTTCTCGATTACCGTTACCGAACGAGGCACGTCGCTGAGTTTCTGTTGCGAACGGCTTGCCGTTACAACCATGGTTTCATCTGTGTTTGCAGTTTCTGATGCATATAGAGAAGGTGCAGCCAGAGCTAACACACTGCCAATAGCTAGACTTAGGTTGGAGATTTTCACAATACTACCCGTGATGTTTATAAAAATTCGCGACTCATTCCCAGAAGCTATCAAACCCAATTGAGTCTTATTATTATTTGTCTGAGAATTAGAAGCGTGCTAGTCTAGCAGCTTCTCTATTAATGTAAATATCAATGATAACCATTCTTATTCTGAATGTTTTTTAGCCAACTTTTTCGAATTGCTACTCTTCTTGCCGCAGCACTCTCAATTTCCAGCTTTGCCAGCACTGAACTCATCGATGATGGGGGCAGGCGCATTGTATCGTCGGGAGAAAATGTATCGTCGGAGCAACAAGCTCCTAGAGTCGCCAGTATTTCTACGTTTGGTGCGGAGTTATCGTTAGCGCTCGGTATCCAGCCAGTCGCTGTCTCAGCTTACCCAACCACGTTTCCAACCTATCTGCGTTCGTTAGAATCGATTCCGTCTCTGGGCTCGCGTGCCCGCACTAGCTTTGAAGCACTATATAACTCGAAACCTACCATAGTGATTGGGCTCGAGCGCATGATTTCACCTTACTATCAACGTTATGCGGAAATCGCTCCGACATACGGCTTCGACCTGATAACCCTCGAAGATAGTCTGCGAGCCGTCGAGGTGGGTTCGGCAGCATTAGGTCAGCATGAACAAGGTAAGCTCATCAACCAGTGCTTTTTGAGAACGCTCGATAACATGAAACAGCAGATCATCGAGAGTAAGGGAGACAAGCCATTAACTGGTATGTTCCTTACCAGCGCAGGTGTGACGCCTAGAGCTTACTACTCTGATTTTATGACGGTTTCTTTGATGGAAGGTCTAAACATCCAGGCGGCAAATGGTGCCTCACCTTACTCAGCAAAAACACCGTTTTCTGGGCAAGTGGGCCTTGAATGGTTAATGAAGCTCGACCCTGACGTGATCTTTATGTACGACAGTGCTAATCCGCAGTTCACCCAATCTAAGGTGTGGAAAAACCTAAGTGCTGTTAAAAATCAACGTGTCTACCGCGTGGATATGACGTGGCGTGAAGCCGAGGGACCTTATTCAAGGCTATGGGTCGCCATGGACATTGCACATAAAACCTACCCTGAGCTATTTCCCGCACCGACGCTTGCAAAGGTTGAGGAGGCACTATGCCTAGCACATTAACCTCAGGTTCAACGCAGGTCCAAGAAAGCGCAACGGCAGCGTATTGGAAACTACTCGTATCGGTTGTAGGATTTTTCCTCATTACGCTCTGGTCATTGACCGACGGCATTTATCAGTATTCAATTTCTGATCTCTGGACGTTTCTCACCACCGCGAGTACATCAAGTGAATACCTAGTGTTTTGGGAGCTCAGACTACCACGCACACTCATTGCCATTATTGGCGGAGCGTCTTTGGCTATCGCGGGTCATCTAATGCAAGACATTGTAAAGAACCCGCTAGCATCCCCCAACCTGACAGGAGTTATGTCGGGCGCCTCGCTGGCAGTCCTAATTGCAATGATGTACGCCCTACCATTACCTATGATCGCATGGGGGGTTATCGGTGGTTTCATTGGTGGCATCACGACCCTGTCCATCAGTTGGAAGCAAGGGGTCACACCGGCTCGTCTAGCATTAGCGGGCATCTCGGTGAGCGCTTTCTGTCAGGCCGCAGTAACTTATATCTTGCTTTCTGATCGTGTTGATAGTGAGTCTTTATTTTTCTGGTTAACCGGCAGCAACGCGGGCGCAAACTGGAACGTGCTTTGGCCTCTCGTGATGGCATTTGTGCCTATTTCAATCTTGCTTCTAATTTGCCAGCGTCAGCTAGGGTACCTACTTCTAGACGATACTGTAGCACGCAGTGTCGGTGTCGCTATCAACCACTATCGACTGGCGTTTGGATTACTGGCGGTGATACTCACGGCCGCGTCTGTTGGTGCATTTGGCCCGGTTGGATTCGTTGGGCTCGTCGCGCCACACATTGCTCGTATGCTAAGAGGAAACATTGTTATTTCTGCCGTCATCGGCGCTAGCCTGCTCACCGTTGCTGACTACTTCTCTAGAACGTTATTGTCTCCGCTAGAAATCCCAATTGGAGTGCTCACCGCAGCGATGGGGGCTCCGTGGTTTCTGTATCTAATCATCAACCGAGCAAGGGTGTGACTATGACAAGCCATACGAAAAAATCAGGAATTCTTGCTCTAAGTTTACTCGCTCTGATTATTACCCTGATGATTGTGATGATCCCAAAGGCTCACTGGCAAGCAGGTCACGCCTTCTGGAGTCACGGAACCTACCATCCTTTTTGGTCAATCACCGTACCGAGAATTTTGCTTGCGCTGATGGCAGGTTTGATGCTTGCAGTATCCGGATACTTGCTGCAAACAACGCTTAAAAACCCACTTGCTGATAGCGGCATATTAGGTGTCAATGCTGGGGCTTCTTTTGGAGCTGTTTGCGCGCTGCTACTGCCTAGCTGGTTTGGTTGGAGTATCAGTACAGAAAGTGCGCTTGTGTCTTTCTCAATGCTGGGTGGGCTTTTGGCAACATTGCCAATATTAGTGATAAGCCAACTCGCCGGTACTTCATTAACCCTCCTCACTGGCGTGGCGATGACGGCGATTATCGGTGCACTTAGCTCAGCGCTTATCTTTACTATCGGTCAAGGCAAAACCGATCTCGCACTGCAGTGGATGGCAGGCGGATTGTACGGACGTGGCTGGGAACAAATTGGTTATTTGTTGCCTTGGTTTATTGCTACGTTGATTTTCGTTGCTCTTGTCTTCGTGCCACTAAAGTGGGTTCGCTATGATGACAGTGTGCTGCGTGGTATTGGCATCAAAGGCCCGACACTTCGCATGTTACTGCTCGTTGGTACCGCATTGATTACGGCACCTGCGGTATCGGCTGTTGGTCCTATCGGCTTCGTTGGTCTTGTTATCCCTCATATGGCTAGAATGCTCACCAACAATGAACCGTTACACTCGCTACTTACCACTATGCTGCTCGGCAGCATCTTTCTTGCAAGCTCTGATTGGCTTGCAAGAACCCTACTCTTTCCCACGGAGATCCCTGCTGGCGTGATTACCGCATTGTGCGGCGTGCCCTTCTTCCTGTTTCTATTAAGGAGAAACTCATAATGTCAGAACTTCTCGCATCTACTCAGGTGAATAGCAACACTGCGACACTTGCGGGTAAAGGGTTGGTGTCAGGGTACCAAAATACTCTGATTCTCAATGGCGTCGATATTGAGCTCAAAGAAGGTAAAGTCACGTCGTTTATCGGGCCCAACGGCTGCGGTAAGAGCACACTGATGAAAACCTTGACTGGTTCTATAAAAGCGCGCTCTGGTGAGGTCAGCTTTTTAGGAAAACCGTTAAGCGATTGGAAGCTTAAACAGCTAGCCAAACACATCGCAATATTGCCGCAGCACCCTACAGCACCCGAGGGAGTATTGGTCGAGCAACTCGTCGCTCTAGGGCGAGTTGCACACAAAAAGTGGTATCAAGGTAATAGCGAACGTGACAAACAGGTAGTGTCAGAATCTCTCGCATCGGTTGGACTCGCAGGTTACGAGCAACGCGTCGTCAGCACGCTATCTGGTGGTGAACGTCAGCGTGTATGGCTCGCAATGTGTCTAGCACAAGAGGCAAAGTGGTTACTCCTGGATGAACCGACGAGCTATCTTGATCTTGGCCACCAGCTAGAGCTTCTCGAGCTATTGCAAAGACTCAACAAGGAGCGCGGTCTCACTATCGTTTACGTACTCCATGAGCTGAGCCAAGCGGCCCAATTCTGTGATGAGCTCGTCCTGATGAAAAAAGGACAGATTCTCAAGCAAGGTTCACCGTTAGACGTATTGACCGAACACACACTCAAAACTGTGTTTAAAGTTGAAGGGTCGATGCAAATTATCGACGATAAAGTGTTTTGCCTGCCAAAAGCATTTGTTAGAGAGGACAGTTAATGAGTTCTGTTACCCAATCGACTCCGATTGATGTCGAAAAAGCGATGTTAAGCTTTCAGCTCACTCTAAAACAAACCTATCCAATCTTGAGTGACGCACCGAAATCACTTAAAGGTATGCAGAGTCTACTCAATCAACACGAGCCTTTTTTCCGCCTCTCTATTGAAGACTCGCCTTCGGGATTTCCGGCAACAACATGGTTTGAGCGAGAGTTTTCCACTGCCGTGACTGCCTTTAGTGAGTTTATGCAGACCAAGAAACCGTTCGCAGCGCCTATCTGGCAAAAAACGCTCAATGCCTGCCTGTTTACGTCTTTGATTGGCTTGAGACTGAGATTTAACTGCGTGCCAGATCTCTCATTTGAAGATCTACATATAGAAACCGGGGACGATCATCGTGTATCAAAATTGTCTATACCCGCTGACACCAATGTATTCGTACTTGCGACCCAATCAGATGTCGCTAACTCCACTCCGGTTACAAGCCATGATGCATTAGATAAAAAGCTCGCGGAAGTCATTACACGCTTGAGTGAAGCGATGCAGCCGCACTTCAAGTCTCAGAAAGTCGCAACGAAATTATTTTGGGGAAATGCGCTTTATGCGTGTGGGCTAGCGTACTCAAAGCTCTTTAACCGCCCCATAGATACACAGGTCACCAACGCTGATTTGTTCATACAGAACCAATGGTTTCAATCGTTGTGTAACCAAGTACAAAACAAAGGCGGCGAGTTAAATGAAATCAAGAAAGTTGAGTTCAAAGGCTTTCAAAAGTGGTTTGTGCGTCGCGAGACTTGCTGCTTAAAGTATAAGATTGATGGCAAAGCAAAATGCACAACATGCAACCTTATCGAGCCGAGTGAACAGATTGGAATGGTGCAAACAGCGCTAAAACACATCGTCCAACAAAACTAGACTGTGTTGCCAAAGCCTGACTATGTTCATTCACACGTAACATTTCTCACATACTCTTCCTTGGTACTCAAGGAAGAACTATGCTCAGAAACACCCTTTTTCGAACTGCAAGATGGATAATCTCTGCAGTTTTCCTGTTAGTTGCTGCCGTATTGATCATGCCAGCAGCGCTAATATCAAACAGCCCGATCAATCTCAATCAACTCAATTGTCAGGTGGCGGACTCATCGGGAAACAAAACATTTCGTATCTACACGCCATCAAATTGGAAAGCGCAAGAAATGGCAGCGCTGTTCTGCGACTCTGTTCTTGTCGGTAGTGATTACTCACGACTAGAGTTGTCTTGGAAGCCAAGAGAGCGCTTTACTTCTGATGACTTGCTTGCGCAGCATTTTGACCTGCTATTCAGCCGTCCACGAGTGCTTAACGGCTTAGTTCCGGATTCTCAATCACTCTATGAACAAGCCTTGGTATTACCCGCCTACACTATCTACCTCTATGGGCATATCCCCATTCGTAGGTTGGCTTCGGCAACTCTATATAAAAGAACAATTGGGCTGCTCGACGACAAGCGCAGTCAGTCTGGATTCTTGATACCTGAGGTGGAGCTCAAAAAGCGGGGCGTGAAGTTAAGCGCGGAGAATACCCGCTGGTTTCATCACCGAAATGACCTAGTCCGTGCTTTCATCGACAGAGATGTCGATTTTATCCCTGCCATTGGTATTGAACCTGAACTTGTAAGTTGGTCTAGCGAGCAACGCATAGCACTCAAAACTATTCCTTCGGCTGGTAGTTGGTACCTTTCTCACTCACTGTCTGATGCGCTCAAATGTAGTATCAGCCAGAGCCTTCTCACCAAGCTACAAGAATCTCCTCTGATGGGAGAATTGCTACAGCAAACTAAGATGAGCACCGACGCCTGTTCATAGCGATGGGTGGAGACTACTTATGAATACCAAACTCTCTCTTTCAAGCAAACCACTTGTCATTGTGACCTCGTTTGTTGTCTTCTTAATCGCACTGGCGGCAATGTTATACGCAAGTAACCTTGCACTGCACATTGCGATCTATTCATCACTAAAGCAACAGCTCCCTAACGCACTTAACGACGCGCTGGTAAACAGTTATGATGTCGAACCATTACTTAACCACAGCGAATCACTCATTAAGAGCTGGCTTGAGTCTGCTAAGGTGATGTCTCTTTTTGATATCTCGACAATAAATAGCCTTGAAGTATTAGAGATATCTCTAACCTCAATGAGCTCAACGGATCAAGCCGATCTGACATTTCAACTTGGCGATCAGCACTATGGTGTGAGTTGGCGTGTTGCCGCAGAGCGCTCCACTCTCTCATTACTTTTCATCGTTTTCAGTAGTGCTCTGGTTGGTTTTACTGCCTATCGTTTACTACAGCGCAAGGCAAAGACATATCCCTCTCCTATTAACCATGAGATGTATGACACTGAACCCAAAGCTCTCGCTCGTCCACAGAATAACTTCCTCTCTGCAATAGAAGCGACGAACAAACCTCAAGACTCGGTTGAGCCGAATTCCACAATTGACCACGGACTCACTATTAACTTACTAGATAGGACAATTACTATTGGGCAGCATAAGCTCACTATGTCCAAAACACCTTTTTTTTATTATTACTGGTATATCAAACGTAGTATCGACAACCTTCCACCTTACATTAACCCTTCCAGCACCAAACCTGACATAGATAATGGACGAGAACTTGCACAGCTGATGCGCTGTTTTGGGGGGCACGCTAGAGCCATAAATGAACTTGAACAACACGGTTTGAAAGCTAAGACCCTCGATCAGAATAGAAACAAAATTAAGGACGAAATGCTCGCTCATTTTGGAGAGCGAGCTGAGCCCTACCTATTCCTAAAGAGCCGAGACCCAAAAACTGGCCGATATCAACATCAACTAGCCAAGAGTATTTTTACAATAAAAACAAAAGGTTAATTTTAGAGATATCTCTAAAAGCTTAGAAAGCTCTGTTTAACATAACCGTCATCAATCCCTTCTAGCTTAGATATCAACTTTTCAAGCACACAAAGGGAAATACTATGAACACCAAGTTTGCTGCGTTGACATTGGCAATAGGTTTAGGGATCAGTGCTCAAGCAAACGCACTGAATATTGTTTTAACCAACGATGACAGCTGGTCGACGACCAATATTCAGACTCTTCATACTGCACTTAAAGCGGCGGGTCACGACGTGATTATGTCCGCACCTTGTACAGGGCAAAGTGGTAAGGGTGGTGCTATCCACTTCATGAAAGAGGTATCGGTTGACCGTACTCAACTTGACAAGGATCAAGTTTGTGTTGGTGATACTGACACTTCCGTCGCTTTCGAAGACTACACCGAAGGCACACCAACAATGGCTGCATTGTACGGTATTGATGTTTATGCAATGGAGCGCTGGGGCAAGCAACCTGACCTTGTAATCTCTGGCCCTAATGAAGGCAACAACGTGGGCTACTCGACCAATATGTCGGGTACACTTGGCGCAACCAACGCCTCTATCGCACGCGGTATTCCTGCGATTGCAGTCAGCGCTTACGATGGCGAAGCTGACAAAGCCCAAGACGTCGCAAACATAGTCGTTGAACTTCTCGACCAACTTGTTGAAAAGACAGCGGACGGCGTACCTTTACTACCTAAGTTCACTGGACTTAACGTTAATATTCCTGAAGACCCTGCTAATCATCGCGGCTTTAAACACTCTCAAGTTGGCTGGAACGCGGGTCACGACAACATGATCGTCAAATTCACTGACGATCTAGCCTCAAGCGACATGTTTATGGGTTACGTTGCTATTGAAATGATGAAGCATGACCCTAGCCTGACGATGGACGAAGCCATGGCAGTAGCCCGAAGCATGTACAAAGACAAAGCAGGCATCAGCATGGATTCTGACGCGAACTACGCCGATCAATCAGAAAACAGCGAAGGTATTGCTGTTGGTCAAGGCTATGTCACCATTAGTGCGATTCAAGCTAACGTTCAAGGTTCGGTAGCCAAGTCAGAATGGGTTCGCTACAAGCTAAACGAACTGTTTTAAGGGGTTAGCATGAAAAAGCTATTACTACTGAGTGTTGCGACTGCGGTTTTAGCAGGCTGTAATGACAGCTCAGACACAAGTTCTGCCATGAGCCAAAGTGACTTTGTCTCTGCCTACCAGGGCCAATATGTTGGAAGCCAGTTGATTGATTCTGAACCCATGCATTTGGGGCTTACCGTCAACGAAGGCGCATTTTACCTGACCGTGACGGACGCGAGCGAATCATCAACGGTTTACACCGGCGACTACAGCGAGCAGTCAGGCAAGTTAAGCTTCAATCAAGGTGAGATCCAATGTCAGTTAAACGGTGTATACCACTGCGAAGCTGGATCAGATAGTGTCGAGTTACGAACTCACGCTCCAACTGACTGGATCGCCATTGAAGAGCTAAGTGGCACATACCGCAATTCAGAACAGGCGACGTTCACGATCGTGCAATCTGGTGAGCAGATCTATGTTGAGCTAGCGAACTGCACGCAAACCGGGGAGAAAATGGGGGCTAACGAGGTCAAATTTGAAGCTGGTTTTTGTTTTGACCAAGAGGTGTTAGCAATGATTGAGCCTCAGACGCTTGAAACGGATGGCGACACACTTAAAGTCACCTCATCCAACCCACTTTTGGGCGGCTACTGGTTTAAAGGGTAACTTTCGCCCCTAACATACTGAGTACCATCGCAAATACCGCCTTAGATCGACATCTTGGGCGGTATTTTCTTTGCTGGCTTTCTGACCTTTCAATCAATATCCACAATTCTTTTGATGACACTGCTCACGGAACCGACTATTATCCACTAACGCAAATCATTCTCATTGTCATCGATAAGCGCTATCGCTGACCTCCCGCTACTTTTTCTATTATGACTATCTCTCACAAAGACTATTACAAGATTGCCCTACCCTTTATTATTTCAACCGTCACTCAACCACTGCTTGGCGCGGTAGACACTGCCGTCATCGGTCAGCTAGGTGTTGCTGAGTTGATTGCTGGTGTTGCCGTCGGTACGGTGATTATGAATACCTTGTATTGGTTATTTGGCTTCTTTCGTGTCAGCACGACGGGTCAAAGTGCTATGGCACTCGGAAGAGGTGATCAAAGCCTTCTGGCAAGCAGCCTGATGAGACCGTTTGTACTCGCCGCCTCTGTTGGGCTGGTGTTTATCGTGCTGCAATCTTTGCTCTGGCAGGGTGCCCTTTGGATCATTGAACCTGAAGCTGATGTGGCGCAGCAAGCTGAGATCTACTTTTCTATTCTTATCTTTGGTGCCCCGTTTGTCTTACTCAACTACACCGTTATCGGCTGGTTGATGGGTCAAGCGAAAGCGAAAGAAACACTCTACACCCAAGTCTTTGGCAACGTTCTTAATATCGTGCTTGATGCTGTATTTGTACTCTATTTTGACCTTGGCGTCGCTGGGGTTGCCTATGCGAGCTTGATCTCTCAAATAGTGATGTTCACCATTGGTATGAGTTTGGTTCTTAGAACAGCTGGAGTATCGTTGTCATCGCTGATGGCAGCTTCAAAGATGTCCAAAAGCGATCTCGCGACCATCGTTTCATCAAACACAGATCTACTTTTGCGCACAGTTTGCTTGCTCACCTTCTTCAACATGATGGCACGAACGGGTGCTCAGCTTGGTACCGACACCCTCGCGACTAACGCTATCCTGATGCAGATTACCTTTATCGTCAGCTACCTTTTTGATGGCGTGGCGAATGCATCCAGTGTCTTCGCAGGAAAGGCGGTCGGTGAGAAAAACCCCTCCATGCTTGAGCGCGTTTTGAAGCTCAACTTTCAGTGGACTGCAGGCTTAATTGTTCTGCTCACACTTGTCGTTGCTCTATTTCAGAATCAATGGGTTTACCTATTCACAAGCCTAGAGAGCATCGTTGACTTGTATCAAGAGATGACGCCATGGCTACTCGTGTTCCCTCTCGTGGCAGGTTTCGGCTTGACCGTGTACGGCATCTTTACGGGAACAGGAACGACAAAACCTGTTAGAGATTCAAGCATTGCGACACTCATTGTGTTTCTTGTTGTGCAGGCATTCAGCGTCGATTTATGGGGAAATCATGGACTTTGGCTTGCCTTTACCCTGTTCTACTGTGGTCGTATTGGCTTCTTGTATCCATTCATAGTTCAAGTAAAAAAGAAGTGTATTGAGTAGAAAAGCAATCCCCCTATCCATGCACTGAAAACATAGCTTAAACACTTTCATTCGAGCGCTCATTAAGAGCGCTTTTTGTTGTTATTAAAGACCACTTTAAGGCCAAAACAGGCAAAATTAGCTCTCGATCACACTTCTAAAAACACTTGCAAAGTGGTACGATTGTTACGTTATAACATCAGTCATTAGAGCCACTCCGTGAACACCCCAATCCTTACTGTCAATCAGCTTTCAATCCAGTCAAAAGAACGTGTCTTGTTTCAAGATATTCAGTTCGAAGTCAATGCAGGAGAAATGCTTGCAGTAATGGGACCTTCTGGCATTGGTAAGTCCATGTTGTCAAAGGCGATTGCTGGCTTCACCCCAGACTCAATGTCCGTCTCGGGCGATATTTTCTTGGCAGGCGCTAACGTCTGTAATGTGTCTCTCATAGAGCGAGCACCAGAGCAGCGCCCTGCGTTTATTTTCCAAGATGCTTTGCAGGCTCTAAACCCTCTTGTAACCGTCGAAGCTCAGTTGACGCTGGCACATACCGGTTGGCGAACCAAGCCCAAGACAGATGACCGAAGCACTATCGCCGCATTACTCACGCGACTTGGCTTCTCCGACCCGTCAGAAATCCTCAAGCTTTATCCAAGCCAGCTATCTGGCGGTCAAAGACAGCGAATCTGCATCGCAATTGGACTGCTAAGTAAAGCCTCTCTGCTAATTGCGGACGAGCCAACCAGTGCGCTAGACCCAGTTACAGAACAAGAGATCCTAACTCTGATCCGAGAAAGTGTAAGAAACACCAACATGGCTGGCATTCTGATCACTCACGATCTCCATAGCGCATTAGAGTGCGACAAAATGGTGGTGATTGATGAAGGCCGAGTCATCGCCTACGGCGAGCCTCGCCATGCGCTCGAATGTAGCGAACACGATTTTTGCCAATCTTTAAGAGGATTGATCTGATGCCAGCTATTTCCTCGGGACAGGCTGTTTCTTTAGAACAAGCCAAGCACACAGATAACGCTGCAACATCAAGTGTCTTGTTTGAAGACGTGAGTGTGCACCACTACTCAATGCCAAAGTGGTTGGGTGGTAAGCCTTTTAAAGCACTCGATAAAGTGTCACTCAAGGTTGCAGAGCGCAGTGTGGCGATTGTCGGTCCCTCGGGGGCGGGCAAATCCACAATGATTGAGATCTTGTTTGGATTACGCACGCCACAAGAAGGTCGCATCAAGGTATTGGGACACACTCTGCCTATCACTTCTAACAAAGAGCGTCTTGCGCTGTGTAAGCAAATCCAGCTGATCCCGCAGGAGCCACATACTAGCCTCAACCCTTATTACACTGTTGCTCAAGTGTTGATTGAACCACTGGAAAGCCTCGGTATTGAGGGCAACCATCAGCAAAAAGCACAACGAGCACTAGAAGAAGTTGGGCTTCGACCAGAGCTATTAGCCCTAACACCAAGTCAACTCTCTACGGGTCAAGCGCAGCGCGTCGCGATTGCCAGAGCGCTCATCGTTGAGCCTGAGTTACTGGTTGCTGATGAACCCACCAGCAGCCTTGACCCAGTTAACCGCCAACATCTTATTAATCTGCTGAACACGCTCAAGCAACAAAGAGCGCTTAAACTCATTTTAGTCACGCACGACCTCGGCGCAGCCAGTGCATTGTGCGATGACATTGTGGTCTTAGACCAAGGGCAAGTCGTGGAGCATGATTGTGCAACTTGCATTATGAACTCCCCGACTCACCCAACAACCAAGGCGTTAATCCACGCCCAGCCGCTGACTTCGGCGGCCAATAAACAGAACACCAACTCACAAACACAATAGAGAACCCTCACCATGCGTTTCCATTCCATTAAATTAGCCTGTGCGCTTGCTTTAGCTTTGCCATTAACGGGCTGTTTTGATTCTAAAGAAGAAGCTCAAAATACAGCAACCGACACGGCGGTAAAATCAGAGATTCGTGTTGCTATGATGCAGCCACCACGCACGGGTCTATCGCCACTTTCAGACGATGCTTTCAAGCTTTCTCGTTGGAGCACGGCGGAAACGCTTATAAACCTAACGCCTAAATCAGAGGCAGAGCCAATGCTCGCTACTGCATGGGAACAAGTTGATCCACTCACTTGGCACTTTACGATTCGTGAAGGCGTTAAATTCCACGACGGCTCAATGCTGGATGCTAATGCAGTGGTTAACTCACTTCAAAAAGCACTCGATGCCGCGCCAAAGCCACGTATTCTTGATGGTATTGACCTTGAAGTCACTGCACTGGATGCAAACCGTGTTGAGATTAAAACAACCTTCAACGACCCACTGCTTCCAAGCCGACTATCCAGCCCTCAGTTGGCGATTCTGGCTACAAGCGCATATCAAGATAACGGCCGCGTCATCCCAACCGGTGCAGGTACTGGTCCATTCGAACTAGTGGAAATCAATGGCACTACAAGCGCAAAACTAGAGCGCTTCGATGGCTACTGGGGCGAGAAAGCTAAGATTGAGACGGTTATCGCAGAATACGTACCAAACGGCTTTGCTCGCGCTGCAGCGCTTCGCACTGGTACGGCTGATGTTGTAGAAGCAGTTCCTGTATCTCAAATCGCGACTCTGGATGAAAACCTGCTCCACGAAGTCGCTATGCCGCGCACCAACACCCTTTACCTCAACAACAAGTCTGAGGTATTTAGCCAGCTTGAACTTCGTAAGGTAGCTGCAGCAGCAGTTGACCGCGAGCAGATCATCCGTACCGTTTACGAAAACCATGCAGATATCGCAGAAGGCCTACTAGGTCCTGCTCTCGCTTGGGCTGCACCAATCCGTCCAGAAGCAGCAGCTCTAGAAGAAGGTAAAAAAGCCAACGGGGAAAAAATCGTTATCGGTACCTTTACCGACCGTGCAGAGCTACCAGAAGTTGCAGCACTACTTAAGCAGCAGCTAGAAGCAGCAGGTTTCCAAGTTGAGCTTGATATCCGCGAGTACGCGCAAATCGAAAACGATGCACTTTCTGGCAAGTTCGATGCATTTATCCTGTCACGTGCAACTGTACTAGACTCAGGTGACCCAGTGGCTTACATGCAAAGTGACTTTGGCTGTGAAGGTTCATTCAACCTTGGTCAGTTCTGTTCTGAAACCGTTGATGAAGCACTGACTCACGCAGACTTACAGCCACTTGGTGAACAGCGTCAAAAAGCAATCATTGCTGCTGAGCAGAAGATTCTTGGTGAATTCGCTGCTATCCCACTGCTTCATGAGCGTGTGGTTCAAGGTGAAAGTACGCGCGTAACGGATGCAGTCCGTGACCCAAGTGAGCGCCGTCTGATCGACGCACAAACAAAGGTTAACTAAGCCTAATGATGTCTGCTGGTGCACCTAGACTGTCGTTAAACGCGATCGCCCCATGGCTATCGCGTTTGGCGTCACTTATTGTCGTAGTCATTCTTGTGGGTTTGATGCCGGATATTGCTGGCATCGACCCAAGCCAATCTATCCTTCGAGCACGTGCTGGTCAGCAACATATGCTGACGCCCGAAGCACTTGCAGCGGTCAGAGAGGATCTTCAACTCGATCGCTCTGCCACAGAAAGGCTGATTGATTGGTTAGGTGACGCCCTTCACGGCGACTTAGGAGTGTCTTGGATTGATGGCACATCCGTCTCAGAGGGCATTCAGCAGACATTGTCTACCTCACTTTTCTTAATGTCACTCGCACTCGGGCTGACGTTTTTTCTGTGTGGTCTAGGTTTACTACACATGCTTTATCGATGGAAGGCCAACAAACTCGCTCAAACCCACAACAGTTTGAGTACGGTGCTGATATCACTGCCAGAGTATGTCATCGCCTCGGTGCTGATACTGATATTTTCCATCTGGTTGGGTCTATTTCCACCTTATGGTTGGCAGAACTGGCAAGACATCTGGCTGCCAAGTCTCGCTCTGGCGTTACCTGCCAGTGGTTTGTTTAGCCGTCTCCTTCGAGACAGCTTGCAACGCGTTCTTAACGAACCTTGGGTTATTACTTGGCTAAGCGCGAATGTGAGTCCAAACCAAATCCTAAGGTTTGCGGTGAAACGCGCCACCAGCAGTTTGATACCGCAAATCTCGATGATCATGATAGGTCTAACAGGCGGCGCAGTCGCGGTAGAGCAGATCTTCTCTATTCCCGGAATTGGCCGACTCATTCTTGGCGCCGCTAAAGCACAAGATTTGCCGATGTTACAAGGCGGGCTTTTAGTACTACTACTGATCTCGATCTTTATTAGCAGTGTCGGACTACTTATCCAGCAATGGATTCTTGGGCATAGCTTAAAAAGTGGCAAGCTGATCAGTAGCCACACTACGTTCTCGTTTACTTCGAGCAGAAGCAAGCGACTTACGGCCTACTCGATTTTTGCTGTGCTATTTCTGGTTGTCTGTTGGTCATTGGTTGCTGATCCATTTTCGAGCCAATACGTCAGATTGGCTTCACCTAGCCTCGAAGCGCCACTCGGCGCCGACGGTATTGGCCGAGACTTAATGGCTCGTATCGGCGCAGGCATGCTATCGACATTCAAAGAAGGCTTCATTGCGACATTACTCAGCTTACTCGTTGGTATCATCTTGGGCTTCAACACCAGAATAAGCCAAGGTCTTATCGAGATAACTAAAGGTGTGCCGTACATTATTGCCGGTCTGTTGGTTGCGGGTTTAACTGGGATGCATCCGAGTAGCGCAATGATCGCTATCGTCTTTGTGTCATGGGCACCGCTTGCAGCTCACTGCTCAAGCCTCATTACGGAAGCCAAAGCCCAGCCATACACCCACTTAGCCCCGATTTGGGGAACGGGTCGCGTTAAGGTGCTAAGACATTACATTCTGCCTTATGTTATGCCACCACTATTAAGGCACGCATTGCTAAGATTACCAGTGATCACCCTAAGCCTCACTGCGCTGAGCTTTATTGGTCTGGGTGCTAAGCCACCTTCACCAGAGTGGGGGTTGATGATTGCGGAGAATTTACCGTATATCGAGCGAGCGCCACTGGGCGTAATGGGACCGATAGTAGGTCTTGTTTTGATGGGTGTGGCGATCAATTTGTTGTTCGATGATTAAGCTGTCCATGATCCGAATCAAGGTACAAATATACCGCCTTGATTACTATCTGACAAAACAAAATTCTAAGAAGCAATGCAATGAACAACAATCACACACAGATTACCCTTGAGATGGTAGATTGCGCGATAGCAAAGGTGGAAACGGCCAATCACGTTTCCCTTGAAAGCCTGAAAGCTTTGCTAAGCACTCAACCAGAACAAACTCTTGAGATGTTTGGTGCAATGAACGCGCTAGAGTCGCTTGATGACAAGTACAAGCAACTTATGACCAAATACCCACAGATGCTTGAGAACGCTCAGCATGTGTTAGAGACATCGGTTTTGCTTGGTTGATAACCCGCACAGCCGAATGTATCTTAAAGCCGCTTAACTTAGCGGTTTTTTTGTACCTAGAGTTGGAACAGGGGAAACGCCAGTTGCTTGTACATCAGAAGATATCTAGCGCTTCCCCAAATGAGGAATGTCGTCGAAGACGAAACTGATCATAGCAGCATCGGGATATGGGAATGCACGTTCAGTGCAATAACGGTGTAAATTTCCAAACAGTAAGAAATATTGATAAAATTGAAGGTAATTAGGGCTGAAGGTACCGTTAGAAACAAAAAGACGGTACCCCCTATCAAGTACCGTCCCATCTATCAATCAGAGCTTATATAACGCTCAGAATTTTAAGCTACATCAAGCGTTCTATTGTTAGATTGAATGCTGGCAAGCAAGTCACCCATCTCAAAACCTTTATCTTGGTCAACAGAAATCAGCGTCCCTACTCTCATTGGCAAAGCTCTCTCTGCTAGAGCGGCTAACTCAGGAATATATTCTTCGCCAGGATGTCCCTCTTTACGGAATGGTAGGCGGTCACGGTAACGCTGAGAAACTAGCTCCGGTGATATTTGATTCCAAACTTCAATAACTTGGTCAACGCCGGCTGATTTCAGGTATTGCTCAAGCGTTTCTTTAGGTTGAAAACCAAACCAAGCATCAATCACGTACGTGCAACCATCAGGTGCATCAGAAACAGTATCCCATATTACTTGATATGCCGACTTGCCCATTTCACGATTAAAGGCTCTATCGATATTGTCATGAATGGCCATGAATGGCTCTTTGATTACATCAATAGAAAGATATGGATGATCAAAGTGAACTGAAATCGCTTTAGCGATTGTGCTCTTTCCTGAAGCGGGTACGCCATTAACTAAAATTACTGTCTTCATAATAAACACAATACCTCTTCTTTAGTTTGAGCCTGCTTGATCTTGTTACGCGTATCGCTGTCAGAGAGCATTTCAAATATCGGTTTCAATCCATGCTCAATATGACTGCGCCCATCTAACGCAGACAGCATAATAATCAGGTCAACTTCTGGACTATCGTTGATTGAAATTGGTTCTTTCAATGTCATCAGACTAAAGCCCATTTTGTTCACACCATCCTCTGGACGAGCATGTGGCAAAGCAAACATCTCATCCTCAAACACGTAATAAGCGCCAGTTTCTTCCGTTGTTTTCGTTATTGCTCTAAGGTAATCCTCAGAAATAAAATCGTGGTTAAGAAGTGGTGTTGCCGCAATTTTAAGGGCATCACGCCAATCTTGAGTTTCAACTTGCAATTGAATTGCGTCGTTTTGTTCTAATAATTGTTTGAGCATTAATTCCTCACCAGATGTACTAAGAGTTGCTAAAGGTCTAGAAGTTACTTCGAGCCATGTTTCTCAGCTCATTCATTCTAGTCAGCGCTTGGTCAACCTGAGAGCGGTATGATGGCGCTTGAGCAAATACTGATGTGGCTTGACTGTATTTAGACATCAGTTGTTGCTGACAGCTTATATTGCTTGGTTCTTTCTCTAGTGCCTGTTCAAGAGTTTGTATCTCATCGTAGAGTGTTTTTGCGGACGTCTCATCGACAGGCTTTTCAGGCTTCTTCCCAAATAAATTAGCAAACAATCCCATAGTTCCTCCTATCGCGCCCCACAAAGGGGCGCGCCTAACATTACTTATTGGAAAAGACGAATCTTTTCAGCAATTACTTCTCGCACAGCTTGTCTAGCAGGAATAAAGAACTTGCGCACCGAATCGTTTACCTTACCTGTCGCAAAAGTGTCTTGGCAGTGCTTAACCCATTGGACATTCATCTCTGTCCCTACATTAACTTTATCCATACCATGGCGGACTACGAAACGCATGTCTTCGTCACTGACGCCCGTTCCACCGTGCAGAACCAATGGTATTTGCGTTTCGTTTGCTAGTTCTTGCAAAAGCTCATGTTGGATGTCGGTTTTTGCAGTGTAAGAGCCGTGGACGGTACCGATACTCACAGCAAGCATGTCAACTTTAGCGTGCTTAACGAAGTGAACGGCTTCCTCAACTGTCGTGAAAGAAATGTCGTTTGCTGCCACGACTTTGCCATCTTCTGCTCCGCCGATCGCTCCAAGTTCAGCTTCCACTGTCACACCTTTTGGTCGAGCATATTCGATGACCAGATTCGTATTTGCGATATTCTCATCGATTGGAAGATGAGATCCATCATACATAACACTACTAAAGCCTTTATCGATGGCTAACTTGATGTCATCAATGTTTGAGCAGTGGTCTAAGTGTAAACACGTTGGGATATCATGCTCTTTTGCCAATGCAACGACTGAGGCAACGAGTAAGTCATATCCGAGGTACTGCGCTGTTCCCGTCGAGATTTGCAGCATTAGCGGCGAATTGGTGTCGATAGCCGCCTCAAAGTAACCAGGTAACATCTCCAAACAGTGTACGTTGAAACTTCCGACTGCATTGAAGCCACGCTCAGCAGCGATACGGTTTAAGTCTGTAAAATTAAGCAGCTTCATTAGTTAGTTCCTCTTTGTGCTCTTTAGCTGAAGATAGGGATTTGTTTACGAACCATGTAATTGCAACTGTGAATGCGATGAAGGTACCAACGAACATCCAGTTACCGTTGAATGCATTACCTAGCAGTAGACCTGTTGAAATAACGTCAGAGTCACTGAATGTCACACCTACGAAACCATAAGTTTCTAGTAGTGGGATTAAGATTGCTGGCAAGAAAGTGATAAATAGGCCGTGTACGACACCACCAATGATTGCGCCTTTACGGCCGCCAAGTGCGTTACCAAAGATACCTGCCGTACCACCAGCGAAGAAGTTGGTAAGAAGACCAGGTAGAATCATCGCTAAGCCAAACATTGGGAACACCAGCATACCGATAACCGAACCAACGGTAGTTGATAGGAAGCCAAGGATGACCGCGTTAGGTGCGTAAGGGAACAACACTGGGCAATCAAGAGCAGGTTTTGCGTTTGGCACCAAGCGCATTGCAATACCTTGGAACGCTGGTACAAGCTCTTGAAGCAACAGGCGTACACCAGAGTAAAGAACAAAGACACCCGCTACAAAAACCATAGCTTGCATGAAAGAGTACATTAGGTAGTTCATACCACCTGAGAACTCTGCAATGTACTCCGGACCTGCTGCAACCGCTGGAATCAAATACATTGGGATCATGACAACTGCCATTGAAAGATAGGTATCGTTCAAGAACGAGAAGCTCTTTGGTAGTTCGATATCTTCTGTAGATTTCGAGCCCTTACCAACCACTTTTGCAACTGCAGCTTGTACCATGTAACCGATAGTACAGAAGTGACCTAAAGCGATGTTGTCGTTACCAGTGATCTTTCTAACAACGGGTTGAGCAATTGCAGGCATAGCAACAGCCATGATACCGCCGAAGATACCACCAGTAAGAACTAAGCTCATGCCTGTAAGACCAGCCTTGTAGCAGATGACCGCTCCGATAGTACTCATCCATAGTAGCGCTTGGCCTGTCAGGAAGATGTATTTCCATGGCGTGAAACGTGCGATGATGATGTTAGTGGCAAAAATCACGATCAAAGTAAGCGCTACTTCAGTACCTAACTGCTGATTTGCTAGACCTGCAATCGCTGCTACATCAGTAATGTAGCCAGTCATTCCAAACCCATTAGTAAATATATTATTTAGGAAGGTCAGCGTTTCAACGATAATATTAATACCAGCCATCATCACCAAGAAACCAAGCATGGTTTTGAATGTGCCTTCAAATATCTTCCCGAAACCTTTCTTTTGTAATATCAGGCCAAGCATTGCAATAAATGCGATAAGTATTGATGCTTGTCCTAATAAGTCTTTCACGATAAATTCAAAAAAAGCGTTCATGTCATTCTCCATGGAATATATTTTGCTTTTATTTAGGGTGTAAAAATCTAGCCCAACCTATATGTAGGGGATGATTGGACTAGTTTTTATCAGGTTAGATTTTTGTTATTTATTAAAGAATAGAGAGAGTTTTTCTTCCATTTCAGCACTATCAGTGAATTTTTCAATAGTAATGACTTTCTCTGCTTCTTGAGGTGATGCACTGGATTTAATTGCATCAGCAAATGTGCTTGATGTAATGATGGCATCTGGTTTTAATGCTAATACTTCTGAAACTGTGGTATGGTCTAACTTAAATTTTACACCTAGTTTTTCCAATACAGGTTTTGCAGTCATTTCTAAAGCAAAACTTGAACCCAATCCACAACCACATACACACCATATATTATAAGACATAGATGTCCTCCTGATTCTACATATTAACCTTTCATAACACTGGGTTAGACTATTTTTAATTGTTCGGCCAATTTAAAGAAATGACCGTCTTTATCCACAACCCTGCTTGTCATTGAACCCAAATCGACAGGGATAGGTTTATTACTTGAATTGATGACAATAACTTTGTTGGCCATGCCACTTTGAATACAGCGCACGACTTCCGTTGCAGCAATCGTACCCTGATAAATTTCTTCGGTTGTTGGCTCACCGCTTCTTAAACCAAACCCTAGAGTGGTCTTACGGATTCTCACCCCAATCTTTGGCTCAAGAGCTGCAGAGACTGTGTTTATCGCTCCTTGGAAGCCTGGTTCATACTCCTTTGTGTAGCTTTCAGCGCACAAAATTATGACGCTATTTTGAAGTGCTAGCTTCTCTTGAATGCGCATTGCCAACTCATCGATATCAATTTGATGCTCTGGTATCAAGGCAAAATCAGCATTAGACTTAATTGCAGATTGAAGAGTTAGCTCACCAGAATAAGCACCAAGAACTTCCACCATAAATACGCGATTCGCCAGTGCTCTACCTGTATTTCTTAATTTAGAAACTTCTCTTAATACCTGCTCACAAGCAGTAGAGAAGCCAATTGTAAACTCAGAGCCATCAAGATCATTATCGACCGTCATACCAACGCCAAAGCAATTAACTCCAAATTCACTGAGTTTTGCTAGGAAACGCATAGAACCATCGCCACCAGCACATATTAATGCTCCAACTTTGTCTTTACGTAGCCTGTCTGCAATCGACAAGTATTCGTTGTCGTTTAGAAAGCGGCTTGTTCTTCCTGAAGATATAATAGGCATTGAAGACAATGAGTAATCAGCTAAATCTCTAAAGCTTACATCTTTTTTATTACCATTAAGCAGCCCGAGAATTCCACCATTATAAATAACGATGTCCGCATTCGATAATTTAGCGACCTGATATATAAAGTTGTTTATACCAACAGCATCACCGCCGCTCAATACAATTCCAAGTTTCATAGTAGTGCCCCTTTGTTGAGTTTATTATCGGCTACTACAAAAAAACTAACCGTGATCAAGATCGATAAAAGAACCAAATAAAAAGTACCAACCCATTCAACAAGCAGATGCAACAGCCATGTTTTAGTGACATAAATCACAAACCACCCTTGAATTGTTAAATTATTTAACAATTCAAGGGTAGTTTTTAGAGATCTAAAGCTCATTTCTCTTCGGGGGTGTTAAATTATTGTCACCAGGTCTTATTAATATGATTTTAGATGAATTTGTGACTGGGATCTTATTAGGGCAATCATCGTTTTTAATCGGAGAAGGAAAACATTCTCAATGATTGATAAAATACATTTCTTACTGTAACAATGCGTAACAACAAACCGATGCATGACATATCATTGATGGGGTTAATTGTAGGTAATTTACTATGAATAAAGTATTTCTACATGAGTCGACAAGCGGTCAGTTCGTTTTAATCTGTTGAGCTGAGGAAAAAGTGTCCTCAGCCAAACAGAGGTATATTGCTTTAGCATTGAAAATCAGACGTTATCTAGCGCTCAGTTGTCTCCAGCCCCACTAGCATCAAGTCACCAGCCATTACGCCAGTATTCGCTGTAATGCCAGCAATCAAAACAACGACAGCATATTTGCTCAATAGAATGCCGTAGCCAAGGGTAGTTACGATTCGGTTCATTTGTGTGGTCCTCAAAGTTAAGTGTTTTCTCTTTGAACAAAAATACCGCACTTAATTGACCTCGGATGCAACCTAGGTGCATTTACCACTTGTCTCCTCGATAACCAAATCGAGCTAAATAGTGCCAGACTTTTTTTACCTCTTGTTCCTCATAGTTTTGCTCAGTTACCGCCTTTCCCAATAAGGCAGCATCTATAACACCATTGACCGCAATGCGTTTGGCAAGCTCAATGTATTCCTGACCTCGATAGTCTGGAAACTGAGCCATATGTTCTATCGTAAGCTCATACCCATCATGCCATTCGACAACAACTCCAAGATCTCGAGCTTGCTGCTCGATTGGCGTTGAACGGTATACTGGGTCAAGTACCAAACTCTCCACGTCTACACAAAGAGAGAGCTCGCCATGGATGTGAGCCTCTATATAATCATCAAGGCGATCCACTTGCGCTTGAGTCGCCATAGCAACGAGATCGCTGAGTCGATCTGAGGTCGCAAAATCTTCAGGATTAAAATAACTGTCTGGGTAACAGAAGGTGGTGCGCTCGAGTACATGAGGTTTGAGTTTAAAAAAAGCCGAGCCAAACCTTGGGGAGGCGCCCATTGGATACTGACGATAGTTTAGCGCACCATACTTGGGCCTAAGGTTATCAGGAGCGTCATCGTACGCTCCATCAAATACTCTCTGTTCCCACTGCCAGCGCTCTCCACCTTTGTAGGCGGTTAAGCCACCGTTACTGGTTTGGGTTTCGAACTGAGACTTTAAAACTCCAGAATGTGCCATCGCCAAAAGTAGAGGTGTGTTGTCTGAGGTTAATCGGTCAGGGTGGAAGTTGATAGTAACCGTAAACGCGTTCTGTAAGGACGTCCCCTTCGATTTATTGCGGACATTGATAAGGGCTACATCGACTGGGTTATTGCGGCTCATGCTTGCTCCATCTTCTATCTATCGACACTCAGTCTCTGATATTTCTTTAAGCAAAGCAACGAAGTAGATCACCTAAGATACGACCCCGCAACCATCTACTCTTTCTCTAAGTACGCTTCGTCTTGTTTCTTATAGAGCATTAACGTCGATTTAATACCGACCGATTTGGCAGGCTCTGGAGGTAGCCACATAGGTAAACTTTCGTCAGCATGATCAAACCACGGATGAGCCTTGCCTCGGTATAGAGTGGCAACAACATCACCAAATAAAAACGCCAGATTGATGCCGTGTCCATTATAACCAAGCGCGTAGTAGATGTTGCGATGCTCACCCATTACGCCTACTGCTTCTTTGCTATCGCCAGTCATGCCCAATACACCATTCCATACGCGTTCGAACTTAATGCCTTTCAACGCAGGGTACAGTGTCACAAGTTCCGTCATCATCATATCGCTGACTGCTTCTAGATCTCCCTTGTAGACTAAACCGTCATTAAACTCATATTCTGCATTGCCCCCACCAATTACGATACGATTGTCTGGAGTGAGCACTAAATGAAACAGTAAATTGCGGGTATCGAAGTATGGCATTCCAGGCTGCCATTGAATGGCGTCAAGCTGTTCTTCGCTCAATGGCTCCGTCACTGCACTTTGCGCATGCACTGGGAACACTCGACCGCAAAAATAACCCAGTTTCGAAGTAAAGGCGTTGGTTGCTAGTACGATATCATCGGCTGTAACCTTGTACTTGTCAGCAACGCTTAGGGTGATTTGTTTACCCTCTTGAATGTCGGTCACCGGACTGTGCTCATAAATGGTAACACCGGCTAATTCCACCGCTCTTCTCAGTGCGTTAACCAACTTCATAGCATGCACCTGACCACCATTAGGATCGTAAACTGCCCCAACATATCGATCCGTACCGAGTTCTTCTTCCGTTTCGTCTGCATTCCAATACTCAAGCGGTATACCCAAGTCGTTAGCAGTCTCTACGTACTCTTGATATTCGGCGATATCCTCCTCATCAAGAATCGCTTCTAGATAACCATCAAGAACCAGGTCAGCGTCGACACCCGTTGACTTCACCAGAGCTTCAAGCTTTTTCATACTAGTTACAGTCAGGTCATAGTGACGCTTGCTCGCCTCACCGTCTTCATAGAAGTCCATCTCTTCTGAACCTGGCAGCACCATGCCGCCATTGCGGCCAGACGCCCCACTACCCACCTGTTTTGCTTCGAAAATCACGATATTGAGAGCTGGGTTAGCCTTCGCCAAATGCCAAGCGCTTGAAAGACCACTGTAGCCACCACCAATGACGGCAATGTCCACTTTGATGTCTTGGTTTAGCGGCGGGTTATCTTGTTTAGGTTTTTCATCAAACCAGTAGCTGTTGTTGGGTTCAAAATCGCTTTTCGCTGGTCCACAGGCTAAGAGAAAAAAAGTAAAAAGGAAAAGCGTCAAAGTGCGCTGGAAATGACTTAAGTTTGCCATCAAATTCTCCAAGTGGAATCGTAATTTCAGTAGACGATATACCAAGAATAATAGCTCTCCGTTTCCTGAAAGTCGTGTCGACAAACTTCACACCTTTCAAAATCGTTGTCAGGAATCATCTCTATATATAACTAGCAATGATAAGACCTCGATTTCAACGCGATAGACCTTGGAGAACATGGGAAAGGGTCGATAGATACAGAGTAAATAACTACTAACTACATTTTGGAAAGCGATTAAGCACACTTAACTATTCACCATCGAAATATCACCACTAAATACCGAGAGATCATAGAATCTAAATCCGTATTGATATGGTTATCTTTTCTGCACGTTCACTTTATGGAACTATACCCATCCCATTGAATATAAAACGAACTCGAAAAGCCTAGTAGGCATACCTAGCTAGCTTTTCCATACGATAAGGACATCAGCATGATAGGAAGAATTACCCAACTGTTTCCAGTTTGGGCAGTATTGTTTGCAGCCGCAGCTTATTTTTCACCAGAACTGTTTGTTGGTCTCAAAGCGCAAATTATTCCACTCCTGACAATCATCATGCTCGCCATGGGGATAAGCTTGTCTCCCAAAGACTTCATTAATGTTTTTCAGTTTAAAAAAGCAGTCGGTGTTGGCGTTCTGTTGCAGTTCCTCGTCATGCCATTAACCGCACTTCTCATTAGCTACCTACTCGGCTTCAATACTGAGCTAACAGTCGGAATGGTGTTGGTGGGCAGCGTTGCGGGCGGAACGTCCTCCAACGTGATGGCTTTCTTAGCAAAAGGGAATGTCGCGCTCTCTATTTCAATGACGGCAATATCAACGTTACTTGGCATCATATTAACGCCGTTGCTGATTCAGCTATTAGTCGGTGAGAGAGTGGATGTTCCGGTATCCGCGATGCTAATGAGCTTAGTGAAGATTGTCCTGCTACCTGTCGGCATTGGTCTGCTCATCAACACATTTGCTCACAAGGCCGTCGCTAAGGCAAACGCCCTACTTCCACTTATCTCCATGATCGCTATCGTCTTGATCATTGCCATCGTAGTGGCTTTGAACTCAGAAAACCTAAGCCAAGTCGGTCCGTTAGTCGCGCTTGCGGTAATCCTGCACAACAGCATTGGTCTCACCGCTGGTTATTACTGCTGCCGTTTGCTCGGTTTCAACGAATCCACTTGCCGGACGATCGCCTTCGAGGTTGGCTTACAAAATTCCGGCTTGGCGACCGCATTGGCAATGAAGTTTTTCTCACCAGCGTCTGCGATAGCCGGCACTATCTTCTCGGTTTGGCACAATATCTCAGGTTCACTTCTTGCAGGGTATTGGGTCCGTAAGAAGGAAACTCCAGCTAAAGACACTGCGGCTTGCTAATAGGATGCGAGCAGTGTAACTCCTTTTACGCTGCTCGCTCAAAGTCAAGATGACTCACGTCTTGAAAGACGCGTAACTCAAATAGGTTCAGAACAGAGTACAGGTGCTCAAAAATCTCGGCCTGTACCGTTTCAAAATGCCCCCAGTCTGTATTTTTTGTAAAACAGTAGACCTCTAGAGGGACACCTTTAGAAGAGCAATCTAGCTGACGAACCATCAGAGTATGGTCTCGATTTATATCGCCTCTAGAGCGCAAGTATGCCTCTACATAAAGTCGAAACAATCCAGCATTAGTCAAGCAACGCTTGTTCATATTGTCACCCAATTCATGCAACTGATGAGATTCACACAGCTCTGCTATTTGGCGACGCAGCAATGGGACCGTCGCAAGCTGATTGACATGATTCATGTCTAAAAACTTGATGCTATTGGCATCCAAAGAAAGGCTACGTTTTATCCGTCTCCCTTGTAGAGTCATGCTTCTCCAGTTCTTAAGGCCAACATTAAGAATTTCATAAGTCGGAATGATTGACGTCGTTTTATCCCAGTTCTCTACCGTGATTACGTTGAGAGTAATGTCTTTAATTACACCATCTGCATCGTACTTATCGACTTCTATCCAGTCTCCTTTGCGTACCAGCCTATGAACATTGATCTTAATGGCCGTAACAGTTCCTAGAATACTGTCTTTGAAGATCAGTAAAAGAACAGCAGACATTGCACCAATACCACTGACTAATGCCATCGGTGGGATATCCAGCAAAATAGCGATCATCAGCACTAACATGATCGCCGAGCTGGCTATCTTAATGAGTTCAACAAAAGGCTTGATCGGTATCCCATCTAAAGACTCACTGCGAGAGAATTGCGCTTCTAAGAAATCTAAAACCGAATGGACAACCAAAACAGAAAAGAGTAACACTCCAATCTCTGCCAATTTGCTATACCAGCCTTGCACCGAAAAGTATTGGAACCAAAAGATACTAAATACAAAGCCCACCAGGTATTGAACACGATGTACAAATTTCACTTCATACTTCGCTTTCACTCTGTTTGGATTCATATCTAAAAACCGAGAGAGTATCGTTCTCACAATCCAAGGGATTAGGCAGAAAGATATGGTTGTTGCCGCAATCTGAAAGAAGTGCTTTTCCACTTCAGTTAACGACAGATAGAGTGACTTTAGAGTTTCCAAATAATCCATAATCCTTTACACCGATTAGCTAAGTACTTTTCTCAATTTACTGAGTCAGTCTTTTTAGTTCGCCTTCAAGATCCGATACGGCTTTTTGAGTTTTAAACTCCTGATACATGGCTGTTTTATCATCAGGGTCAATATTGGTACCACTCATGCTGACCATGTCATTGAAATAGCTTTCAAGAACTCTATTATCGATGGCAGCCATTGCACAGACTTGCTTTTCACCATAGATTTCACCAACGTCAAGTTTAACGATCTTTGATTGGCGAAGTCTCGATTCAGAAATCTGCTTGCTAATAGTCACAAACGTTTCCGAAACACTCGTTCCCTGATTGTTGCTTACTAACTCAGAAACATGTCGGTCCATGGTGCTCGCTTTCATGTTAATGGACTGAATCAAACTTGATCGCGCTGCGCTTTCCGCGCGCCTTTTATCGATATTAAAGCTTCCTGAAGAAGAGGCGCAGCCCACTGCAGCGAGACCGTCTGCAAACTCTGGCTGATATACCCAGCTCTCTAAGCCATCAGCGAATGCACTGACTGGCAAGCATGTTAGTGCTACTAGGGCGATATTTTGTTTTATTTGTTTAATCATTTTATCTAACCACTGTAATTGAATTGTTTGTTATCTTTCTTATTTGGAACGGACTGCCCTCAAAGAGAGACGTATCTGAGGTAAGCTCATTAGCAACAGACTGCGGCAAGGAAAAAGAACGAAACTCGATAACCTTTCCTTGTTCATTTCTGTCAACTTTAGGCTCTTTATACTGAGGGTTTTGGGCTAGCCAGCGAGATACCTCTTGCGAACTCGCCAGGCCTGGCATATGGATACTTATTATCTTGCCACCTCTATCGGTCAACGACTCAAAGCCCTTTTCGAGCATAGATTGAAAATCTTCAGCTCCCCCTTCTAAATGCACAGATGCGAGGCGAATCTCGACGTTATCACTGTCAGGTAATGCGTATTGCTGAGGTGTATTATTCCAATGAGACAGTGGAATCCATCGCTTATCAAATAGAGTAAAGGACATTGATAGCTGGGCTCGTTTTTCTCTTTTAGTTAAAGCCGAGTCGAGCTTTAAGATCATGTCTGCATCTTCAAGCTTAAGTGCTGTCTTGATCCCAGACCTTTCCAATATTTCCAGTACCTTCGCGCGAATCTGGCTATTCTCTACATGAACGAGGACTGTCGGTTGATTGAGAAGCAAGTAGTGATTCTCTGCTATCTGTTTTAGACCTCTCAGGTCAATGGATATGTCCATCAGAGCTTTAGTTTGCTCACCCGTACTTTGGTGTTCTAGTAACACCGAGTCCTGGATAAACTGAAGGCTCGCCGAGTGAATAGCACTGGCGTGCCCAGAATCAATACCCATACCAGATAAGGCTTTTTCAATCGCTAATATCTGAGCTTTAGATTCTGCAACATGCAAAGAAGCCTTGTCCTGCGACTTTTCAGCAATGACTTCTACTCTAAAGACATGCTCATCACTCGACTCATCCCATACCCAGTCACCCTCATCACTATCATTTTTCAGGAGGCTCGCTATGACATCGACACAGGTTTCACTGCCTTGTAGATAAGTATCACCTATTTGAAAGTTCAAATAACCTTTGCCTGAACTGCTTGTCACTTGTTCAGACCAAAGTCCTTGCTTAATCTTTTTTTTCTGACTGTAGGACGTGCTGTCCAAGGCCTTCAAATACGATTCAACGGCGTATTTTGGTGCCTCTTCGATTGCCGATGACTTCGCGGCTGCGCCTCTACCGTGAACACAAGATTGGTATGCAACTTTCAACTCAGGCTCTTGCCAAATGAGTTCATTTGCCATGACGCCCTGAGTCAAAAAGAGGGCGCTAGTTAGCGCCCACTTTATCGTTTCCATTACAAAACTCCACCGGATGTGATTCGGCTCGCCAGGAAGTCTTTCGGCGTACCCACGCTTACAGCGAACAGTTTCGCGTCACGAGCAGGACGATAGATACCTTCCTCAGCCTCTCCCTTGATGCGTTTCGCATCTTTGGAGCTCTTCCACTTAACGATTTTGCCCTGACTTTCGATGTCACTTGGGTTAACTCTCGCCACACCCACAGGTTCAGCAAACCCAAGGCTGTACTCGAATATCACCATAGTTTCGTTGGGTAAAATTCCAGCATTCTGACCTCGGTCTAAAGAGATACGGTCACCTTTAACGCCTAGCACCTGTGCCGTCGCTGGCACTTCAGATAACATTCTGCTAAGAGCGATACCGAATCCTCGCGAAGACATATCATTCAAGACGGCAGAAACAGCATTGGCATCATAGATGTCAAAACCACCTTCAATCTGACCAGATTGCATCCAGAATTGCATCTCACTCATCGGCTTAACATCACCAGTACGAACCTTGATCTTGCCAACGTTGGGGTAACTGATTTTTTCCTGAGTGTAAGGGTCAACAAAACCGATAGAGAAATCGAGGCTCAAATCTACGAGGTTAGTAGAGCCACCAGTGATTAACTCGCCGGTTTTAACTGCATCAATCGTCATCGCATAATCAGGGTGAAGAACACCATTTTTCATACGGCGCGTCAGCTCAGCATCTGACATCCCCGCCATGGAATCACCAAGAAACTTAACTGTTCGCTCATCGCCAGTGACAATTCTAAATCGATTCAGACCAACCAGTTGGTTTTCAAATTGATTCAATAATTGGCGACCATCATAAGCACGAACAGAAGCCAGCCAGTCATTGGGATTTTCAGTATCAGCAGTTATCGGGTCGGCCATATACAAGCGCAGTACTTTCTTGCTAAGTGGGCAATCTGGATGCTCGTTATTTACCTCAAACGTGCACTTATCAAGCCCGCGCGTGTTGTAATAAGCGGGAAGCTCTATATCACTGTCTTGAAACTGTTCAGGAGCTTTCGCATATTCATACTCTGATGCCCCTTTGTGTGCATTGGTTTTTACACGACTCTGTGGTGCTTGAGTACTTTGACAACCCACGACTACCAAAGACAACAGGGCAACGGTAATTCCATTAAGCTTCGTCATTGCTCTGACCTATACGTTCCTTGATAGCCTTGTCCGCTGCGTCCATATCTTTGATAAACTGTTGCTCTGCGCTAATCAAGCCGTTGCTATCAGTGATTAAGCCCACTCGCGTTTGCATTTCATCTACAACGAAACCAATTGGATGTTCTTCAGGGTCAATCGCTCCTTGAATAAACTTATACGCTTCAGCTTTCGCTACCGCAGTCGCGTTAGACGCGGCGAGGTTCGTCACCTCTATCGCCTGAACACCAAGCTTAATGGCCAGCTCAAGGTTAGCGTTGAAGATTTTGCTTTGAGCCTTGGTATAGTCGTTGTATTTCGATTGCATCTTAGGGTCATCATTTAGAAGCTGAACAATCTCTTCTTTTGATTTATCTGAGTGCATCGCAAAGAATTGCTGAACATCTTTGTGCTCTTTACGAATGTTTTGATACTCGCCGACTACCTCACATTGACGTTTAGTGACAGACAAAACGCCTTTTGAAGCTTGGTCGAAAGCTGGAGCATATTCGGTATAACCTTTGGTATTCTCCACACAACTTGCTTCGATATCTGCAAGTAGTTCTTCGCGGTTGTCCCACATAGATACGTTGCTTGCACAACCAGCCAAAATAGTGCTTCCAACTAACATTGTTAATAGCTTGTATTTCAAAATTACACTCCTAGTATTTTATCAAATGGCTCAGATCCTAGCTCTAATAAGAACTTCTCATAAATCGCGTCCTCGGCTTTTTCATAAGATTCAGATGCTGGGCTTGTATAGTTATAGTTTTTTAAAATGATCGGCTGAACCATGCCTACCTGACGAAGTTCAACGCGAATCGAACGGTTAATCCGAAACTGTCCATTTTTACTGGCTTGCTTTCGCTTACCAGACAAAACGATCTGATATTTGGTGCCGGTTTGAGAAGTCACTCCAATCTGTTGAGCAATCTCAGTCAAATAATCAGATATATCCGTCGTGCTTCTATCAGAAATCACGTGGATATGAGCTCTAGACTTTTGAATTGATGCTTCATGAAGTAACGGAAGTAGCCTATCTTGGTAGTGAGAAGCATCACTCTTTGTAATACCTTGCAATGCACTAGAAACCGTATAAATAGACGCCAACTCTTCTCTTATCGACAACATATGTTTTAGCGCATCAATGGGCTCGCTAGTTTTTGCCAACTTAATAATGTTCTCTATTCGCGTAATATCACTATTAAGTTTCGAGTGATACGCATTAGCTAGTTGATGGGTGTCAATACTAACCAAGACCTCATACAAATCGCCGCTGACTTGCTTTTCAACTCTATAGCCATATATAGGTAGTCGATCACTTTCCATCACCATTAGTTCACTGAATTCTTCGTTCGTTTCACCATTTTTAAACTCAACCAGTGAACGAGTTTCCACTGAAATGCTGGATACAATTTTTTGTGCAATATTCGCTACAGCGCTGCGTTCAGCTTCTTGCATACTGTGACCGGCACCCAATCCATAAATAGTGGAGCCTGAGTCAGAAGGAATATCTAGGCCAGCATTCACTGTAAGACTAAGTGATAATGCAAACAATCCAAACAACCTCACTCAGTAACCTCCGCACTGTAGTCACGCTGACGCTTAGTAACCTTCTTCAGATAATTGATGGTTTCGTCGTATGGAAGATTATTAATTAACGTGCTATAGACCTCATCCGGAGTCATGGCGTTTATCTTCTTCGCCGCAGCTTTTATTCGACGTTCTCCAAATGCTTTGGCTACATTGCCTGCTCCTGTGTTATAGGCAGCGATAATGCAATACTCTCGGCTTTTGGGATTAGTAATCTCTCTTAGATATCTTGTATTGAGAATATCCAAATAGCCTGTCCCAGCCTGTATATTGTATTCTGGCTTATATAAATCTCGTTCATTCATAGGTGCATCGATCTTGTGCACAAATCTATTTACATCATGTCCGGCACTTGTTGCGACAACTTGCATTAACCCAAACGCGGGTATTGGTGAGCGAGCAGCGGGGTTAAAACTAGACTCTGTATGCATGACAGCCAATATCAATTCTGGCTTAATATTAAATTCTTCACTTTGCTTATAGACATCATCTAGGAAAGGTTCAATACGTCGCTCAAGACTGCTGCTCGGCATTTTGACACTGAGACTCACGACTTTCTTAGCGGCAACTGGCTGTTCTTGCGCCTCTTTGCGTTGCTTTTCATAGGTTTCATTTACCGAGGTCATGCGCTGCTTGGCTTCGACAACAAGAGCTTGCTGCTGGGCTTTAACGATTGACTCATCGACTTCTACATCAGCCTGCATAGCCAATTGGTCAGCTTGTCTTTCGATTTCGTTGAGTTGAGCTTCCGTCTGCTCTACGATTTCTCGAAGAACTTTCTTCTCATTTTCAACATCATAGCTAACTACCCTCTCGACAGTGTCTATCTTCGCAGTGAATTCAAGAAGCTGGTGATCAACCTCAGCTCCAGCAAGCTCGGATTTAAGCAATTGAGAAACTTCCTCAGCGCTTGCATTGGCATCTACTAACACCTCGACAGTGACAGTATCGTTATCATAGTCAACGATCGTTCGTGTATCTTTCTCTGGGTTCTGCTTGACGCTGTAATGGCTAGCACCAATTTTTGTATCACCCCAACTAACAAGAGACGCTTCACGCTCCGCATCCCATTTCTTCAAATATGCACTTCTCCAGGCAGCATATTCTTGCATGTGTGCGATATACCAAGCTTCAAACTCAGCTTGTTCTTGTTCTGGAGAAATGAAGGCTTTAGAAACTTCGTTATCTAATTCTTCAAACGGATCAATAGCTGCATTGGCATGCAAAGCGAGGCCAACACATAGGGCAATTGTGTAGTATTTCATTTTAAGCCTTTAAGAGAAGTAGGCGCTATATTCAAATTTCGATAGCAACATTTCGATAAGCAGAGGTTCGGTTAACTCACCAATGACAAATGTATTGGCTGAACGGCTACGAATGGCACTTTTTAATTCCTGCTCTCGTTTTTCATCACCTAGAACAAATGCGTCATCTAACTTCGAAATCTTCTTATCCATGTCGCTATCAAAGGTTATATACTGAAAAGAGCCAACCATTAACGTGTTGTACATGGCATCTCGACCAAGGGATATGGAGTCAAGATAGAAGTTTGAATTCCCACTTTCAAAGTAGCTTTCATCAGGCACAGATATAACTCTGCTCAACGACTGCTGGTCCAACTGCGCGTTGCTAAATGGTATATTTACATTAAAGTCCGGCACTAAAGCCTGGATTGAATAACTTGCAACTCGCCCTTGCTTCACCGCTACGCTTAAAAGAAACTTCCGAAAATTGTAATAGTAGAACCGTACTTCTTCGTCAATTTTTGAGCTTTTAACTGCTTGTGAAACACCCGTTAGAGAAGATAAATACTCAAAAGAGTGTCCAACATTAATCTTATCGATAAGGTTGTACTCGTTGGTATTCGTAAAGGTGGCTTCCACTCTCTGGTAGTTACTGATTATTACAGCTTCAGTGTCACTCCATGTACCAATAGATACGATAATCGCGGCAACAGAAAATGCCACAGACTTAGCCTTTGAAAGGTGCTTGCTATATTCCATTATTCAACTGAGTTGCTTATTTATATTTATGTTTTTACGTTATCAGAGCAACTACACTCATACAAGCGTTTGAACCAACGTCACAAAAATCGCCCCTCGCTCACTTTGCGACCAACTATCGAATAAAACCCTAAAAAATCCATGGTCATCGTGTTTTTATATTGTTAAGTATTTTGTTATTTTTGCCAAACTATAATTTTTATCCATAGAACCAACATTAAACAAAATGATGCGCATATTATAAAGTTAATCACCGATCACATTTTGTTTGCCTCATTGCTACTAACCCTCGCATATCAAATAGCCAAAGTTAGTTTATATATGACATAAATAAATTTATATTCATCACAAAAATAAACCTTGAATGATGTTAGATACATACAGAAAAAGATCGGTTCATTAGCTTCAGTTATATTATCCTCACAACAATAATGAGAACCGATAGATACTACCTTGTTGATTGTTCGAAATAGAAGCCATTTTATATCTATATAAACTAAACATGCTCTAGTTACTCGGGCCATCTCTCTAAGATGTGCCAGCACTGACTTTTTGCACAAAGAGATTTCACGAGCCGTGTTACACAACAAAAAAAGCCACCCAAAAGGGTGGCAAATGAACCGAAGCAAAGGTGCTATCGTAAGTGGACTCGTTAAATTGAGTAGAAGAAGTACAACTGTGATTTCATTCTCAGGATAATTCCTCGGATGACGTCAAGAAATGCAAGAAAGCCAATGGGTTTATCACCGCTAACCCAAGCGAGTCCCACTGCCCCAACCGGAATGTCATAGCCCTCTGTCTCGCGGATCTTCAAACGAACAAAATGATGCTTGTTGTTAACGTTCTGACCTGTCGTTGTGCGCACTGATTGATCCAGAGCCAACAGTGTTCCTTGAGATTCACCTGTCGCTTCAACAATACCTTCAACTTCGGCGGCAAATACATGACCGGGGTAAACCGAGGTTGAAAACTCTGCAGCCTGTCCTTGATGGATATTACGAATCGCCTGATGGTTGACTCGCATCAGCACATACTTTTCATTGGTATACATCTGCAAGCGAGGCACTCGCGACAAAAGCTGACCTTCTCGAAGAATGAAGTTGGTCACAAAACCGTCCGCTGGCGCGTAAACCTTGGTACTGTCTAAGTCCCATCGGGCTCGTTCTACATTCTCTTTCGTGTTGCGAAGCTCTGCGCGTTTGCTCTCAACAGCAAGCTCAGATTTATTGATGGCGAGCTTCGCTTTATCTGAATCCACACGTTTCTTTTCAAGCTGCGCTTCGATAGTCGTCACTTTATGACGCGCTACCTCAACCAAGCTCACCTGCTTATCAATGTCACTCTCAGTAATGGTGTTGCTCACAACCGAGTTCTGCTCTTGAAATCGCTTGAGCATTTTTTTCTGTAATTGGTAATCCACGACTGCTGCGTTAAGCTGGCTTTGGGAGGTCTCAACCGCTTTAAGTGATGATAAATACGTAGACTTCGCTATTTCAACATCTTGAATTGCACTATCAAGGGACACGTCAGCGGCATCGTGTTGGATTTCAGCTTGATCCAATGCAATCTGGTAGGGTTTTGGGTCGATCTCATAGATAAGCTGCCCTTTCTGAATCTGCTGATTAGGCTCAATGTGGAGCTTTATCACCTTACCAGAAACGTTCGATGAGTCTGGGCGCAAGTGAATATGCGGAGCTTGAACCAGTGATCCGCCCGATAAGTCCATCGGCGTATAGTTAATCAGCCCTACCCAAACAAACATCAACCAACCAACACCGCCCACATAAGCAAAGCTTTTGGAGAATTTATTCCAAGGCATACCAATTAGCCTGAGCAAGTAGATAAACAGTGCCCAAACCGCTAAACCTTCTAACATGCGTCGCTCTCCGATTTTTCACTGTTCCAAATATCTCGCAATCGGACTATGGCTTTTTCCATATCCACAAATGCGATGATGACTGCCAATACCCAAACCCAGTGCCAGATAAAGCCAATCCAGGTGAGCGCGGTAATGAGCCCAAGTTGGTGATGGTCACGGCTATGCGCTTTGTTAATTGGAAGTTCATGGATCCGCCAAAATCCATAGACAGCAGCGCCAATACTGGCAACTAACACGACGGCTGACACAACATGAAGCGCAGTATCAGCCCCCGTTCCAACGAAAGGAACACTCACTAAACTCATTGATAGCTCTCTTAGTTAAATCGAGCCGGAAGTGTAAGTGAGGATGAAATAATTAGTTACATTGTGATAGATTCTATCAAAATACCGCCAATTTTGATGAAATCAATATCTAGGGAAAAGTCATGTTTCGCAACGTTCATTTTGTAAGAGTGATGGGAATCAAAGGGTTAGTAGATCGCCTTCAGTTAACTTACGGCATTACATCCGACGCCCTCGGCATTCCACACTCTGTGCTGGAATATGATATGAACCTGATTCCGATCTCGGTCCTCAATCAATTTTATGAAAACATAGAAGGTATTACTGGGGACCCTGATGCAGTGCTTACGCTCGTGCGGCAGATGGATCTCAGTAAGCTGGGGTCGTTGAGTCATTGGTTCTTTGCTGGACATGATTTAGCAACAACGATTCGTCGAATTAACTCTGGTATTACCTGCATTCAATCAGGCGCTTTTTTTGGCGGTGAGATCGTCGGCCCCATCGTTAAGTGGACCTATAGAAACGACTCGATAATTGCCAACGCTAAAGCTCAAGATGGCGTGCGAGTGGCCAACTTCATGTTAAACGTCCTCAGGCATTATTTGGGGAAAGACTTTATACCGGATAGAGTTTGCCTTCCCGGTTCATTGGCCAATAAAATGGAGTATGAAGCCCATTTCGGGTGCCGCATTGAATGGGGTCATAATAAAACCGAGGTTTGGCTGCCAAATCGCCTTCGTTTACAAGGCAATAAAGTCCCTACACTACCTCCTGAAAAGTTATCAATGAGCTTTGCCGACTTAGACGGTTATCTCGATATGCCTGATCCTCAGGATCATACCAAAGTGCTCTACGAAGTCGTTAATTACTCTCGACATTTTGGTCTACCAACGCTCGCCAAGGTATCACAGCTGTTAGGGCTATCCGAACAGCAACTACAGCGTCGGCTACAATCTTCAGGGCTTAATTTCACGTCTATCGTGGGGTTTGTGCTTTCAGGAGAAACTGTTAAGCAAATAGTATTGGGTGTTCCATTAGAAACTATCGCAAAAAGAATGGGATATACCAATATGACGAGTTTTAGTCGCATGTTTAAAAAGTACCGAGGTGTCACCCCCAAACAGTACGCACAGAATTACGCCGACGCTTATTGAATAGATCCAAACATCATCATCACAACAATCGAGCCTCCCTATCAAAGAAATAGGGACAAGCAATCTGAGTTTTTGCCGCTTCAATGCCATGCTTACAGCATAACGTAAGACCGAGTTAATGGTCATTGAGGCGCACTCAACTTACTCAGCTCATCGCTAAGCCAGTTTGGAGGAGCGCTTAACTGTTTCGCATTCAGGAGATAGATATGCACGGTGAACAAACTGGTAATGCTGGCAAATGCCCAGTAATGCATGGCGGAAATACTATACTTGGTGGTAACACTAGGCTTGGTGGAAAAGCGACAAAAAACCTTGATTGGTGGTCTAACCAATTGAACCTAAAAATACTCCATCAGAACGACACCAAGTCAAATCCGCTTGATCAAGATTTCAATTATCAAGAAGCGTTTAAAGCGCTAAATCTCAAGGCGGTAAAAGCTGACCTCGAAGCGCTGATGACAGATTCGCAAGAATGGTGGCCAGCAGATTATGGCCACTATGGTCCCTTTATGATCCGAATGGCATGGCATGCCGCAGGGACATATCGAACTTCAGATGGACGCGGCGGCGCTAATACTGGTAATCAACGCTTTGCCCCACTCAACAGTTGGCCCGATAACGGTAACCTAGATAAAGCCCGTCGCCTACTTTGGCCAGTCAAAAAGAAATACGGTAACAGCCTCTCATGGGCCGACTTATTTATCCTTGCGGGCAACGTTGCTATTGAGTCAATGGGACTGCCTACTTTTGGCTTCTCTGGCGGTCGTCAAGACATTTGGGAACCAGAAGAAGACATCTATTGGGGTGCAGAAAGCGAATGGCTTGGTGACGAACGTTATTCCGGTGACCGTAAGCTCGAGAAACCGCTGGCCGCAGTGCAAATGGGGCTTATCTACGTAAACCCTGAGGGTCCAAACGGTGAACCGACTATCCTTGCGTCTGGTAAGGACATCCGCGATACCTTTGCTCGAATGGGTATGAACGATGAAGAAACCGTTGCGCTAGTCGCAGGTGGACACACCTTTGGTAAAACCCACGGCGCGGGCTCTGAAGAAGAAATGGGACCAGAGCCAGAAGCCGCACCTCTTGAAGAGATGGGTTTTGGCTGGAAAAACAGTTTTGGCACCGGTAAAGGTGACGATACCACCACCAGCGGCATTGAGGGTGCATGGACACCAAACCCTATCCAGTGGGATAACGGTTATTTCGACATGCTGTTTGGCTATGATTGGGACCTCGTGAAAAGCCCGGCGGGCGCATGGCAATGGGAGCCGATCGGTGTCGCCGACGATCATATGGCACCAAAAGCGCATGACGCCTCTCAGAAAGTTAAAACCATCATGACTACGGCCGACATGGCAATGCGCATGGACCCTATCTATGGTCCTATTTCAAAGCGCTTCCATGAAAACCCAGATGAGTTCGCTGATGCCTTTGCGCGAGCTTGGTTTAAGCTTACCCACCGCGATATGGGTCCGAAAAGCCGCTATATTGGGGAAGAAACACCCGATGAAGACCTAATTTGGCAAGATCCACTACCGCAGGCGACCTTTAGTACACTGTCAGACAAGGACATTGCGGAGCTGAAACAAGCGATTCTATCGACAGACCTCACGGTATCCGAACTTGTTTATACCGCGTGGTCGAGCGCATCCACATACCGAGGCTCGGATTTCCGTGGCGGTGCAAACGGTGGACGTATTCGCTTAGCTCCACAAAAAGACTGGGAAGCTAATCAACCAGAACAACTCGACAAGGTACTAACAAAACTGGAGTCCGTTCGTTCCGAATTTAACACTCAGGAGCGAGGTATTTCGATTGCTGACTTAATCATTCTTGCAGGTAATACTGCCATTGAAAAAGCGGCGCAAGATGGCAATGTAGATCAGATAAGAATCGATTGACCGATCCTTCTGATGAGAGACAATCGGAAACCTGTTTATAGGTTTCCGATTTTTTATGTCTATTCAAAACTTCTTTGCCGACTTCCTCGAAGAAAACCCTGTCGATGTAGCTCAACTCACTACATTCTCTGAACACATTCCTGATGAGTGGGTCGCTAAAGCAGCCTCTCTGTCTGATAAAGCGACAATCCGTCGACGCCGATTACCGAGTGATATGGTTTTGTGGTTAATTGTTGGTATGGCTTTTTTCCGTAATGAACCCATTGCCGAAGTCGCACGGAGAATGAACGTCTGTGCAGACGGTTTGGCTGATGAAGAACTGTTGGCAAAGAGTGCTTTAACCCAAGCAAGGCAACGCTTGGGTAAAGCAGCACCTGAATGGCTATTTAGGCAATGTGGGAGAACGTGGGGGCTTGAGCGATACCCTGATGATACTTGGCAGGGCCTACAGGTTTTTGCTGTAGATGGTGCTCTTTTTAGAACAGCTGACACACCCGAACTAAGAGAACATTTTGGCTCTGGTAATACGTCTAGCAATAGACAAACCCCTCATCCAGTATTGAGGGTTGTGACCATGATGAACGTTCGCTCTCATGTCATCGTTGATGCTGCGATAAGCCCTTATCGCCGAGGTGAAATCCCTCTAGCGATGCCCTTTATCAACGCTTTACCAGACAACTCTGTGACATTACTGGACAAAGGTTTCTATGGAGCAGATTTACTCCTTTCTCTCCAAAGCAGTGGAATAAATAGACACTGGCTTCTCCCTGCAAAGAAAGGAGTCAAATATACCCTATTAGACGATAAAGAAAGCAGTGACATGCTTGTGGAAATGAAGACCTCACCGCAGGCTCGTAAGAAAAACCCTAATCTTCCTGAGAAATGGACTGTCAGGGCGGTCACTTACGAGGTCCAAGGTAAATCCAAGACGGTGTTTACCTCTCTTCCTAGAGATAAGTACGATGCTCAATCCGTGGCAGAGCTTTATCATGAAAGGTGGGAGATCGAATTAGGTTATCGTGACATCAAGAGTTCGATGCAACATAACGCTTTAGTGTTGAGAAGCAAAACAGTCGAGCTTGTCTATCAAGAGTTATGGGGACTGCTACTCGGTTATAACTTGGTGAGACGAGAAGCTAGTCAAGCCGCCGTTGAACACGGACGCTTACCTAATGAAATAAGTTTTAAGTATGCTTGCCAATTTATAGCCAGCCAGCTCAAAGTGATGAGTAAAGCGGTATCTTTAGGTAACACGCCGAAACGCCTAAAGAGCCTTCGAGGTGATTTGTCTATCCTCTTCATAGACAAACGCCCTAAGCCAAATCGGCCTAGGGCGGTAAAAATATCAAAAACCCGATACCCTGTTAATCGCAACGCAGCTCCTCTTAAGTGAACTACGTTGGGCGCAAGATGGAGGCTTCGCGGTTGAGGTGCCCTTCTCTTCAGGTCGAGTCGATGCGAACGATGAACATACAGACACCGACTCTTTTGCGGTATTAGAGCCTGAGGCTGATGGTTTCCGTAACTTCTCGAAGAAGCTGTTTACGGTGCCTGCCGAAGAAATGTTGCTAGATAAAGCACAGCTGCTTGGACTGTCTGCGCCTGAAATGACGGTAATTATTGGCGGCCTAAGAGTACTGGGGGCCAACCATAACGGTACATCACACGGTGTACTAACTGACCGAGTCGGTGTGCTCAGCAATGATTTCTTTGTCAACTTGGTCGACATGGCAACAGAATGGAAACCAGTATGCCCTCATAATAGCGCTTACTTGGGCACTGACCGAGCAACAGGTAAGAGAAAATGGACAGCCACACGCGTTGATTTAGTCTTCGGCTCCAACTCTCAACTGAGAGCACTTGCTGAGCTTTATGCGTGTGATGATGCCAAAGAGAAATTTGTCAGAGACTTTATCGCCGCTTGGACGAAAGTCATGAACGCTGACCGATTTGATCTTAAGTAGTCTCTCATAAGTCGTTAACATCAATTACTGGGGTGGCATTACGTCACCCCTTTTTTGTGTTAGCGGTTCATCGCTAAATCTTCGAAGTCAGGCTTTGCTTTAACACACTGTGAAACCGATAACACTTCTCATCAATTTTTAGTAAGTTACCTCACCTTGTCACTATTTCCGTTTATCTTTAGAACACTATCTAAGACAAAGGAAGTACCCATATGAAGTCAAAGCTCTCTATGACGGCATTATTGGTGTTGTCAGGTATCACCACTCAAGCCAACGCCTCAGAATGCGGAACCGTCACCATCGCCGACATGAACTGGAACTCAGCCAGTTTGATGGCCCATATTGATCAATTTATCCTCAGTAATGGGTTCGATTGCGACGCTGAGTTGATTCCAGGTGACAGTGTACCGACAGGCACCTCCATGATAGAAAAAGGTCAACCAGACGTCGCGCCAGAGCTTTGGACCAATGGCATCAAAGAAGCGCTAGACCAAGGGGTTGCCGACAAGCGTCTACGCTATGCCGGAAACTCTCTTACTGAAGGTGGTGAAGAGGGTTTTTGGGTGCCAGCGTACATGGTGGAGCAGTATCCTGAACTCGCGACCATCGAGGGCGTCATCAAGCACGCGGCTCTCTTTGAACATCCCGAGAACGATGACAAACATGCATTCTACGGATGTCCTGCTGGGTGGACTTGTCAAATCACTTCTGAACATCTTTTTAATGCACTAGAGTTAGATAAGCACAATTTCGAAATGATTGACCCAGGCTCTGGCGCTGCCCTATCGGGCATCATCGCCAAGTCGTATGATCGAGAAAAACCTTGGTTCGGCTATTACTGGTCACCAACACCCGTGCTTGGAAAATATGAGATGGTTAAAGTCGATTTTGGCAGCGGAACCGATATCGACGAGTATCGCAACTGTACAACCCAACCAGACTGTGAGTCTCCCAAGGTGACTATGTATCCTCCATCACCAGTCCATACTGTGGTCACTGAAGAGTTTGCACAACGTGGTGGCGATGCAAATGACTATTTCGCCAAGCGTGGCTTCACCAACAAGCAGATGAGCGAACTTCTTGCTTGGATGGAAGACAATCAAGCCGATGCCGAAGAAGCTATGTATCACTTCTTCGAGTCTTATCCAGAACTATGGAAATCTTGGGTCTCCACCGATGTCGCTACTAAGGTGGAACAATCATTGTAAGCTAACAAGGCCTTTAACATGTATAGTGTTAAAGGCCTTTTATATCAGTCGGCTGCCTACTCTAGTTTAAAGAGGCAAAATAGTCATCCCAACTTTGATGTGCTCTACTTGCCGCTTTCGCATAATGACTAGGGTTATCCGCTTTACCTTCTTGAATACCTTGATAGATACCCGCTATCACAGTACCAATAAAGTCTCCCAGCTCAGCAATGCGATCCAATCGATAGTCTTCCACAGACATAGGTTGATAAGACAAAGTAGTCTTAAATGCAGAGTTAAGGTAATCAGCGAGTTGATACTGAGTCAGCGCTTCGCCATGTAAGTTATAGGTTTCACCATTATGCTTATCTTCCGTCAACATTCTTGCATAAGCACAAGCAAGCTCTGAGCGCGTGGTGTAGCCACATCTTCCATCACCCGCGCAGTTAATGATCTTACCTAGTTTTTTGTAGCTCTCGATATACTCGATATCAGGTTCAATATAGATACCATTGCGGCCAATAACCCATTCTAGACCGCTCTCTCTCACATCTTGTTCGGTCTGTCGATTACTCTGGATAACCGGCGAAAAAGCCGTGCCTTCCTCCGCACCTTGTACGCTTGTATAAACTAACTTTTTGACCCCAGCAGACTTGGCCGCTTCTATGACATTTCGGTGCTGCTCGATACGCTTTTCAGGCGCATCCATTCCCGACACAATCAGTAGCGCATCAATACCTTGTAACGAGGCAGTTAGCTGGTCACGATCATTGTAATCACCTGGGCGAACTTCAACGCCTAAGTGTTCTGCTTTTGATGGTGTTCTGGCTAATGCCACGACATTCTCGCTCGACACAACCTCTACTGTTGCTTTGACAATGGCCGCCCCTAACTGCCCACTTGCTGCCGTTACCGCTATCTTCATCGTGCTTTCCTCATGTGTCTGTATTGATCACCTCGCTAAATTGTAGCCATTGCAAATACAACCGACAGGTTAGTCTGGGCGCTAAGATGGTCAATATCGAACCTTGACCATCAACGAACACAATAATGGACTAGGCTTAATTTCGACAACACAGTCTGACAGAGGGACAACCTATGAGTCGAAAGCTAGAAAATGCGACCAACCTTTATATGGAAGGGATCAGAGATGGACACGCACGCCAAGCCGTCACTAGATACACCGGGATTCGCTACACTCAGCACAGTACTGGTGTAAGAAATGGCATTGAAGGCTTTGTCGAGTTCTTTGAGCCCTTTATCGAGCGCTGTCATGATAGAGACATTCGAATCGTTCGCTCAGTCGTTGATGGTCAGTATGTGTTTGTGCAAGCCTACCAAAACATTAACAAAGGCGAAGCATACTGGGTCACCACTGACCTTTTTGATACCGATGAAAATGACAAGATCATTGAGCATTGGGACGTAATCTCAGCGTATGTCGAAAACTCAAACGGTGATACGGACCAGATAGCTGGACCAACAGAGCCGAATGATCTCGATAAAACAACTGAGAATAAAGAACTGGTTCGAACGTTTCTTTGCGATGTCATGGTCTTAGGTCAATCCGATGCGGCATCTAAGTACGTGGACTTACAGAACATCCCAGTCCACTCAGAATCAACGGTCGATGAACCTCAAAAGTACGTAGGTTGCTATGACCAAGTATTCAAAATCATAGGCCAAGGCAATACTGTCGTCGCCTACAGTCGAGTCCTCTACCAAGGCCAAGAACTGGCTCGTTTCGATATTTTTCGGGTGCAAGATGGAAAGATCGTCGAACTGTGGGTCAACCAAGAACCTGTGCCTCCAAAAGATGAATGGGTTAACGGAGGAAAGTTCTAACGAGCTCTGATGCTTAGGTTCATCCCTGTTGGTCAATGGTGGCTATAAGGAGGTGCAGGGATGACCTAGTTCGAAACCTGAACCTAAAACCTGTTAAAAGCTCAGTTTATTGTTCTTAGGAAGAAAACACTCTCGTCATTTCTCGATATGCTTTGGGGGAAGTGTTGCGAATGGTTTTAAAATTGCGATTAAAGCTTGATACATTTGTAAATCCAACTTCAAACCCAATCTCAGTGATAGACTTGTGCGTTTTTAGTAACAGATTAGCAGCTTCTTCAATTCTCTTCTCATTTATATAGTGCATCGGGGTTTTACCCGTTTCATGCTTAAAAGCCCGGCAGAAAGCATGCTTATTCATATTGGTTTTACTAGCCACATCATCGAGACTTATCTTTCTGAAGTAATTACTATCAATCCAATCAACTGCAGCAGATATCTTCATTTCTATCTTAACTTCGCTATATTTATCTGGCGTTTTAGAGATAATTTCAATCTCTTGGTTTCGGTCAATTTCTGACAGAAGCTGCAAAAGTGAAATAACCGCAGAAATACCTTCAAGATTGATAAGCTCTTCTATTTTAGTAAATAACAAATCTGGTGCCGAACGGATGATTAATCCATACTTTGATTGATTAATCAGCTTACTAATCCTTGTGAGCTCGGGTGTGTCAAAGAAAAACTCGCCAAAGCAGTCATAGGAAAACTGAAGGATATCAGAGCGTAGATAATGATTGTCACTATACGTTCTAAATCGATGAGGAACATTAGAGCCTATTAAAAAAACATCTCCCGATTGGTAAGAAGTCGACGAATTACCAATAATTACATCCCCTTCCCCTTCCTTAATAAAGACAATTTCCGCCTCATAATGAAAATGGAAAGGATGTTCAAACTCATTCGACTCATAGGCATAGGCAATAAATGAGCGATGTGTGCTTTTGATTGCTTCAGCTTTTGCTTTCATCTAACTTTCGCCCATAGAGTTTATTGCCACCTTCTTATTGGACACTGATGATATTTCCATTACAAGTTCAAACAGGCTCAATTAGATCTGAATCACAATTCTAAACAAAGCAAATATTTGAACATTATGTGCAAATATTTGCAAAGCTAGGATAGTCTCTGCCCGTTAGGATTTGAATAAGTCTTAACGATGTTGGAGAACACACATGATTCGCAAAGAGATCAGTACTCAAGGCGTAGCATCCGAGTTTATAGCTTCACTTATCCCATCTGCTCCAGAGAACAAGAAAACTCGCATCGCGTTTTTCTCTGTGGCGATTGAAATCCATTTTGACTGGGCGCTTGCTCGCGATACCAACCAGTCAATTGCAAATCAAGTCAAAGAATTACTACCTCAAGAACAGTTCGAACTGATTTGTGCACCAGAACCATTCCAAGACCATTTAGAGCTTAAAAAATTTCTTGATGACGCTGCTCACCAAGGTGTTGATGGTATTGTGCTTTGCCACGCTGCTTACACAACTGGTGAAATTGCGTCTCAACTAGGCACTTGGCTCTCCAAACACAAGACCCCTATCTTTAGCTTCGGTATGCCAGAACCTATGGGCAACGGCCAAAACCTATCAGCCAATCGTTTATGCTCACAAAACTTTGTTCTCGGCATATTGAACCACCTAGACGTTCGTTATCAATGGCTATTTTGTCCTCCTAGCGATGAGAAATTTGCTACAGAAATCTGCCGTTTCGCTCGAGTAAGCCGCGCAATTTCTAACATCAAAGGTCGAAAAGCCGTCATCGCGGGTGCAGGCCGCGTACCTGGGTTCTACGACTGCGAAGTCAGTGAGATTGATGTACTGAAAAAGCTCGAGCTAGGCTTTGATCGCGTCAACCTTGTCGACATCACCTCACGAATGGCTAACTTTAATCAAAGCGATATTGATGAGGTGAAGCGCCTGATCCTAAATGACCCAGATTGTAAGCTCAATAACGTACCTAATGACCAAGTCGAAGACACCATCCGCCTATCGCTTGCCCTTATGGTATTTGCCCGTGAAAACGATTACATCGGCGTCAGCTTCAAGAACTGGCCAGAACTTTTTGATCATTTCAACATTGCAGGAGACGGCGCGATGGCATTGATGAATGACCAAGGGATTCTGGTCTCTGACGAGGCCGATACCGGTGCACTTATCTCCATGATTTTGATGGATCAAGTCCGAGAGTCAGAGTCCATTCCGATGTTATCTGATATTTCCTATCTGTCTCAAGATGGCACAAAACTGGGAGCTTGGCATAACGGTTCTGCAGCAACTCGACTACGCAAAATTGGTTCTGGTTTTGAGTGCCGAAAGCACGGGATCTTAGAGAACTTTGACAGTGAAACAGCTTGGGGCATGTTGTTTGAGTTCTTGGTGGAACCGGGGCCAGTCACTGTTGCGAAATACCAATCTCCCGACATCACAAAGGTGTTTGCCTTTGAAGGTGATCTCGTTGAGTCAGACATGAAGTTCCGTGGCACTTACGGCGAAATTGATACTCACGGTCATAGCGCGGCACAAATCGTAGGTACCATCTTAGATAGAGGGTTAGACCATCATTGGATCGTCGGTCGTGGCCATTTCCTCAAAGACCTTCAACTACTCAACTACTGGTTAGGCATCTCGGAAATCGAGGTATCCAACCAAGGTGAGCATATGGGATTTGGCCGAGGGTAACACTATGAAAACCATCGCTTGTATTGGAATGGCGGTCGCTGACTTAATCGTTGGCCCTGTCGACCAGTTTGAATTTCAACAAGATGTTACGTTAGTGGATAACGTCAATATCAAAGCCGGTGGTGACGCTGCTAACGTAGCGCTTAATTTAGCCGCTATTGGAACCCCAGTCAGCCTCTATACAAAACTAGGAAAAGACCTGTTTGGCGATTGGCTAATCAATCACTACCAAACAGCTGGTGTTGATACGGCTCAGATCCACCAAACGGCACAAGAAAGCACCGGCACTGCCATTGCTCTGGTGGATAAATCCGGCGAACGCGTATTTCTTTACCGCGGTGGTACGGTTGATACGTTGTCACTTGAAGATATAGAAGTGACCTCAGTATTGTCACACGACATAGTGCATTCCAGTGGTTACTTCCTTTTACCCTCGCTGGAAAGCAACGGACTGACAGAAATTTTTTACACCGCTTCTAAAGCAGAAAAAATCACCAGTCTTGATGTCGGTTGGGATTCAACAGGCAAATGGCTGGAAACCATCAAGCCGATTCTACCCAGTCTGACCTATTTCCTACCGACTTTGAATGAAGCAAAAGCTATCAGTCGTTGCGACACCATTGAAGAATGCGCCGACTTTTTTATCAACTGCGGAGTGAAAACCGTGGTGATAAAAGCAGGAGCTAAAGGTGCATTCGTTAACGATGGCATTGACGCCTATTGGGTCAAGGGTAGCAAGGTTGACAAAGTTATCGATACCACCGGAGCTGGAGATGGATTCGTTAGCGGATTCCTTTCTGCCATCGCCCGCGGCTACACCCTCACCAACGCCGTCAAGGTCGCCAACAATGCTGGAGCCACAGTGGTTCAACAATATGGCTCTAGCGGCGTTATCAAGAATTTTGAACAGATCAATATCAAAGGATTGGAATATGAAGCAGCTATCTGAGTTGATCACTGAGTACTACAAAACGGGCAAATGCCTAATTGGATTCAACTTTAACGACATCTGGGACGGGCAAGCGATCTGCTCAGTTGCCGAAGAAAATAACCAGCCTGTGATGCTAATGGCCTATACCGCCGTGATTGACGCTCTAGGGGTTGATCTTGTTGTCTCTATGGTCGAGGGACTACGCAAACGTCACAAGGTGCCAATCTATCTGCACCTAGACCACTGCGGCGACATTCAGCAAGTGCTAGCTGCGGTTGACGCTGGGTTTGATTCCGTAATGTATGACGGCTCGCATTTAAGCCTCGAAGAAAATATCGCTAACACAAAAACGGTCGTCGATTACGCCCACTCCAAGGGTGTCATTGTGGAAGCCGAGCTAGGGAAAATACGTGGCCGAGGCTTCGATGAGAATGATGATTTCTTGGCCGCAGTAGCTGATGTCAAAGCCCTGCGCGAGCAAACGGGTGTGGATATGATCGCCGTTGGCATCGGCACAGCTCACGGCCACTACCAAGGAGAGCCTGAGATCCACTTTGACAGGCTCGAAGAGATCTACCGAGCGGTGGATGTGCCACTCGTTCTGCACGGTGGCACTGGCATCAGTGGTGAGGATATACGTCGTTCCATCACCATGGGTATCGCAAAAATCAATGTCGGCACGGCAATACACACGGCTTACATGCAGACATTAGGCAAAGAGATTGCGCTAGATGGGCTGGCCGCCTATCCACCAGTGACTATGCAAAAGGTTCTTCCTGAAATTGCACAGGAAGTCCAAAAATACTCAGCAATGGTTCAATAACAAAATCTTTCAATAAGAGCCAGAGTGATAACCCTTTGTGCTGGTGAGGTCAGGTTCTGCATATCCTCGCCAGTGCTACAATCCGATAACGTGAACAAAGGACTACACCATGCTTATACCTCTATCGTTTCTGACGGTAACAGCGCTCGTTGCCGTAGGTTCTTGGTACAAAGTAAAATCAAAGCAAAAACAAGAATCAGCCACTTCTTATTTCCTTGCTGGACGGGGTCTATCAGGGATTTTAATTGCATCATCGCTGATGCTTACCAACCTATCAACCGAGCAGTTAGTCGGGCTTAATGCACAAGGCTACACTGCAAACATGACACCGATGGCATGGGAGGTGTGCGCAGCATTAACTCTTGTCGTGGTTGCCCTCTACTTGTTACCTAAATACCTCAGTGGCGGCGTTACCACCATTCCTGAATTTATCGAAGACCGCTTCGGCAAGAGCACTATGTACTTTTGTACGTTCTTGTTCTTATTTGGCTATGTGTTCAACCTTTTACCACCAATTCTCTACACAGGCTCAGTCGCGCTAGGCGGTATCTTCGACATCTCAGGCATCTTTAATGTCTCATATTGGGGCGGTCTTTGGATCATGGTAATAGGTATTGGCACCGTAGGTGCAGCCTACGCGGTATTTGGCGGTCTAAAAGCTATTGCTTATTCTGATACCTTTAACGGTGTCGGCCTACTCATCGGTGGCGTTTTCCTTATCCCTCTATTCGGCTTAAGCGCACTTGGTGATGGTAGTGTTGTCGATGGTTTCCAACTACTGATGAATGAGCATCCAGAAAAGCTTAACGCTATTGGTGGCTCCGAAGACCCAGTTCCATTCTCTACTTTCTTTACTGGAATGCTGATCCTTAACCTATTTTATTGGGGAACCAACCAGTCCATCATCCAACGCGCATTAGGTGCTCAAAACCTGGCGGAAGGCCAAAAAGGTGTACTTTGGGCAGGTCTGCTTAAGTTAGCTGGTCCATTTTTCTTGCTACTACCGGGTATTATCGCCTTCGCTATGTTTGGCCCAGATCTAGAAAGCGGCGAAGTGGCGTACCCGAAACTGGTGCGTGAGGTGCTACCAACACCGCTGATTGGTTTCTTCGCTGCGGTATTGTTTGGTGCAGTACTTAGCTCATTCAACTCAGTACTTCACAGTACGTCAACGCTATTTACTCTGAATGTCTACAAGCCACTAATAAACAAAAACGCGACGGACCAAGACTTAGTACGTGTGGGCAAACGCTTCTCGGCAGTGGTGGGGCTAGGATCAATCTTCGTTGCGCCGTTCATCTACTATGCTCCAGAAGGCTTCTTCCAGTACTTCCAAACCATCAATAGCTTCTATATGGCACCAATGTTTACCATTATCGTCGTTGGTCTTATCACTCGTCGCGTTCCACCAATGGCTGCCAACATTGGTATCGTGTTCTTCATGACCGCATACGCACTATCGCTGTTCGTATTCCAGTTCGATATCCATTTCTTGCATCTAACTGGCGTTCTGTTCCTTGCTACAGCCATTCTAATGGTGGTGATTGGCAAGTTTGCTCCTCAAGTCAATGACTATCAACCGACTCAAGCTAACGTAGTAAACCTCGAGCACTGGGTTCACGCCAAAAAGCTTGCAGCGGTTATCTGTGTGGGTGTGATAGCACTTTACATCCTGTTCTCGCCATTAGGCATCGCAGCCTAGCCCACAAAATCACCTTGGGAGAATGCTCCCAAGGTGGCTAACTCTCGCTCTAGTAGAGGGCTTCACGATGAAAATTGAAATTGGCCAGTATTTAGGTCAGGACGGCGTTTGGCTCAAAAACGACCAAACAAAGCTTTTTGTACAGAAATTTGGTGGAATGACCCCTGAGTTTTCATCACTTTGTCGACTTGGTAGTAGTGCTCAGTGGGTCAACACTCACTGGATCCCACACTTCAAAACCCCTTTTTCAGGCAAGTTAAACCCTGCTAGCCAGGAGCAACAGACTTACTGGGGCATTGAACTCATGCGACAAGCTGCAGGCACGTTTCCATGTGCTCCTACCTTTGGACCCGGTAACAGTGAACTACTTCCACATGGCGACACCGCAAATATGGACTGGCAACTTGAAGATGCACAGCAAACGAAATCAGGGCAACAGGAGGCGGTTTATGCACATTGGAAACTAACTGGGAACTACCAAGGATTGCATTACCGAAAATGGGACATATTACCAGCATCGAGCTCAACACATTATATGGTGCTTGAAGTAATCAACCCTACCGATAAAGACGTTGAGATCAATCTCGCTTGGCATACAACACTTGGTGCCCCTTTTCTTGAGCGTGGCTGCTTGATAGAGACCAACTGCAATCAATTTAAAACCGCACCAACAGGAACTGAGTTTGATCACACCAGCGCATTGAAATCGGGGGCAGAATTTACCTCGCTGGGCGAAGCTCCGGTTTCTCAATCTCATTCCAATCACCGCAAAACCAAAGATGTATCTACAATGCCCGGCTACAACGGACTCTCAGAATTTATCTCTGGCGTCACCGATCACAGCCGTTATCTGTGGAGCGTTTGCATCAACCCTTACTTAAAAATGGCCTACTTAACACTGGTGCCTTTTGATGCTATCGAACACCAAGCCAACGCTAGCTCAATGAATTACTGGATACACTCAGGCGGTCGAGACTTTACCCCGTGGGCAGACTACCAAGGTGGCGTCGATCGCAACTATGCACTCGGCATGGAAACCTCAATTGGAGCCTCTTGTCTTGGTCTTGATTGGGCGAGAAAACATCCAAGGTATCTAGGAAAGCCGACCCACTGCACATTGGCAGCTGGAGCGTCGCTGCGTTTTCCATGTATCAACACCATTTTCGAGGTCGATTTGACAACCTCAACAGACGAACAGCAGCAGCGTCAATCTATCCACCAGCTAGTAGAGCGATATATCTCTACTTTGGACACTCGTTTCAGCGTATTTACCACGCTTACCCAAAAGGATGATTAATAATGAAAACTTATACTCTTCAAGACCAAACTCATGCCTTTATTGAAGCTTCACCACAAAAGTTCTACTTCAATGGTGAATGGCACGCCTCAGAGAAAACCATTGATGTCATCGACCCTGCTACCGCATCTGTGATCACTCAGGTATCCCTTTCACAACCTGAAGATGTCGCGAATGCTATCGGCAGTGCTGAGTCTGCATTCAAATCTTGGGGAAAAACGGAGCCAAGCGAACGCGCAGGCCTGCTACGTAAGTTGGCAGAGCTCATCCGCCGTGACTTACCTATACTTGCGGAACTTGAATCTATCGATGTGGGCAAACCAATTGGCGAAGCAGAAGGATTTGATATCCCATTTGCCGCTGAATGTTTCGAGTACTTTGCTGGTGTAGCGGAGGATACCGAGTACGAGGTTGACCTGGGTCTCGAGCTGACCGACAGCCACACTGCCAAAATCCCTTATGGCGTATCGGCATTTGTCTTCCCTTGGAACTTTCCGTTTTGTTTATGTGCATGGGGCATCGCGCCTGCATTAGCGGCCGGTAATACCATCGTTGTAAAACCTGCCTCAGAAACACCACTTTCTACTCTATACCTTGCAAAGCTTTTCAAGGAAGCAGGCTTCCCAGCTGGTGTCGCTAATGTTCTTCCGGGTGCTGGTCGTGTGGCTGGTGAAGCACTTATCAACGACCCGCGTATCAAACTGATGTCGTTTACGGGCTCAACAGAAGTTGGCCGTCACATCGGTGAGGTATGCGGTCGAAATCTTGTACCGGCGAAGCTTGAGCTCGGAGGTAAAGGCGCAGCTATTGTTTGTAGTGATGCGGATGTGGATGCGGCGGTAGAAGGGCTATCTGGTGCACTGCTATTTAACGCAGGTCAAGTGTGCTGTACTGCGTCTCGCTGGTATGTTCACGAATCCGTTTATGATGAGTTTGCTTCCAAAGCCAAGGCACATTTTGAGTCGATTAAGCTAGGTCGAGGACTTGATACTGAGTCTCAAATGGGTCCTATTTGTACTCAGAAACAGATGGCGAAGATCTTAGAGTGTGTCGCCGAGGCCCAAGCGGATGGTGCTGAAGTGATCTGCGGAGGAAAACGCCCAATGACTGGTGAGCTGGCGCAAGGGTTCTACTTCGAACCAACCTTGTTAGCAGGTGATGATAGCAATAAATGGGCACAAGAAGAGATCTTTGGCCCGGTCACTTTCCTGATCAAGTTCAGCGATGAAGAAGAGGTTGTAGAGCGTGCCAACCGTAACCAGTACGGCTTAGCCAACAGTGTATGGACTCAAGATCTAGCCAAAGCAAAAACCATTGCTCATGAACTAGTTAGTGGCAATAGCTGGATTAATGCCCACAACGTATTTGAGTATGGCCTGCACTATGGTGCGTGTAACCAAAGTGGCTGTGGTGGTGGTGTAAATAGCCGAGCTACCTTTGAAGGCTACCTACGTCAGATGTCTGTGGCAGCTAGGAGATAAGGCCATTCTATGATTATCGATCTGTTAAAACACTATGGCGTTGTCAAACAAGATCGAGCAACCGCTACCCCGCTTACGGGCGGGGTCAGTTGTGAGATTTTCTTGATTGAAGACGGCGATGACCGTTTTGTCGCCAAACGCGCTCTTTCACAGCTTAAGGTCGCTGAAGAGTGGCTTGCTGACCCAAGCCGCAATAAATACGAACAGCGCTACTTAAAATACGTTGGTGAGAAATATCCAACATGGGTACCGACCATTCGCAATAGCTTCGAAGATGAAAACCTATTCATCATGGAGTTCTTTCCCGAGTGTTTTCGCGATTGGAAGAAGTATTTACTCGAAGGAGAAATAAGGCCTCAAGTCGCCACCAATATCGGAGCGGCGCTTGGCACAATTCATGCGATGAGCTGGGACGATCAAAATGCTAAAACGTGGTTTGATTCTGATGCTAACTTCCATGAGCTCAGGCTTTCACCATACTTTGAGTTTATGCGGACAAAGCATCCTCAGCTTGAATCGCGCTTAAATGCGCTGGTTGAAACAATAGAAACCACTAAATTGTGTCTGATACACGGAGACTTTAGTCCCAAAAACATCTTAGTTGCTAGTAACGAAATCAAAATCGTCGATTGTGAAGTCGCATGGTTTGGCGACCCATCATTTGATATTGGTTTTCTTATTCATCACCTGATACTCAAGTATCTGCATTTTAATAATGAGCAATTTCTTGACCTCGCTAGTGCATTTATGGATAGCTACCAGCTTGCGTTAGGAGCAGACAAACTCGCTCAGATAAATGAATCTCACACAGTAGAAACCACCTTGATGTTGATGCTGGCACGAATCGACGGCAAATCCCCTGTTGAGTATCTCACCGAACCTCAAAGAGAAGCGATCCGAGCAAAGGTCTTTAACTTGCTAGGTCAAGATATCACATCGCTAGATTATCTATTACAAGGAGTTAAGGCATGAATATCAAATCCATCGATGCATACCAAATCTACGACTCACGCGGCAAACCCACCGTAGAAGTCGTGGTCGAACTAGACAACGGTATTGAAGGTGTGGGGTTGGTACCATCTGGGGCATCGACGGGTCAGTTTGAAGCCTTAGAGCTTCGAGACAATGTTCCAAACAAGTTCCTTGGTAAGTCGGTCTACAAAGCTATCGAAAACGTGAAAACTGAAATCGCAGATCTTTTAGTTGGTCGTCCTATCGAAGATCAAGTCGAAATCGACAAGCAGATGTGTGAACTTGATGGGACGCCAAGTAAGTCACGCCTCGGTGCAAATGCGATCTTAGGCGTTTCTTTAGCCGTTGCCGATGCCAATGCCAAGCTCAAAGGTAAGCCCCTATTCCAAAGCCTATGTGATAAACCAGGAACGCTACTGCCACTTCCAGAAATACAGTTGGTCGGTGGCGGCGCTCACGCTCAGTGGCGTACGGACATTCAAGACTTTCTGCTCATCGCAAACGGGGCAAGCAGCTATGAAGAAACACTAGAGGTAACCTTTAACATCTACCATGCCGGTGAAAAGTTACTCAAAGAGCGAGGCTTGTTAGCAGGCGCTGCAGATGAAGGAGGCTTCTGGCCAACGTTTGATAACCACAATGCGATCTTTGACTTCGTTGTTGAATGCATCAAAGAAGCGGGCTACACGCCTGGAAAAGAGGTATCGATTTCACTCGATATTGCGGCAAGCGATCTCTACCGAGATGGTAAATATCACCTACCACTCGATGATAAAAGTTACACCTCAGAAGAGTTCCTCACCTTAATGTTAGAGTGGTGCGAAAAATACCCTGTTCTTTCTATCGAAGATCCATTTGCAGATACTGACTTTGAGATGTGGCAGAAATTCACAGAGGAAGTTGGCCATAGAGTACAAGTCATCGGCGATGACTTGTTTACTACGAACCTAGAACGTATCAAACAAGGTATTGAACAAAAACTGGCTAATAGCGTGCTCATTAAGCTCAACCAAATTGGCACCGTGACTGAGACCATCGAAGCAATTCGTCTCACTCAACAAGCGGGTTGGCTGCCTGTCGTGTCAGCGCGTTCGGGTGAAACAGAAGATGCATTTATCAGCCACCTGGCCGTTGCAACCAACGCAGGTCAATTAAAGGTCGGGTCATTTACTCGTAGTGAGCGTCTGGTTAAATGGAATGAAGTTTTGCGTATTCAAAGAAAACTAAAAGGTAATGATCGATTTGTAGGAGGGAAGATTTTTACCGCTCTAGAAAATCTAAGGTAAGATGTGTGTGGGATAACTGCTAACGCGATCACTTCATACTATTTCAATTAGCTCTCGTGTCATCCATTTGCCCCAAAACTCGTTTGGGGCATTTCCTTACGTCAATTAGGTCTGGCAAATTGCCAAAAATGAATCAGAGTCCTCTCTTTGCCAACTAATTCCCTTCTACGAGCTCTACTGATAGTGATAAACTCCCCACATCAGAATCACAGAGACACCCTATGTTTATCCATCACGTTAACGGCATCGACTGGCTGGTGATTACCGCTTTTGAAGAACTTAAACCCATGTTTATTGAGGATGCGGGGGCGATTCCCTCTTGCTTCTCGATCGCCAGCGAACTGAGCCTAATTGACCAAGCTAGGCGCACTTTTGGGTATTTGCCAAGACTCGACGGCGTCATTACTGACACTGGCACTTTTCAACGTAAGAACAATGACGAAGATTTGAATCCTCAGCTTGCCTGTATTGTGGAGGAACGTGGTCGGGTGTTTATCTATCACGGCGGCTTTGTGGCTTTTGTAGATGATGAGGAAACCTTTATTACCAGAATAGGTTGAGGGTGCGCCTGTAAGACAACTGTCACGAGTTTGGTTGAACACTTAGGCTTAATTAACGTTCAAAGAATAGACGTTATTGCCGATCGTCAAACAACGAGAGGAAGATCGACTCAATAGCTATCGTTGATATTCTGTCCATTAAACGTTTATTTGAGATTTCAAATGACCTATTCGCTGGTCTAGTTGAACCAAGTCACGTCTATTTCCTACAACTCGCATCCGAGTATATTGCTCATTGACTTCTTGGCAAGTCACATGAAAATGGCTACCAGAGCACGTGAGTATCTCCGCTTTTTTCAGCCAACCCGCCAAATCAAAACCTTTCATATAGGCCAGCAATATCGGCGTTTTTATTGAAGTTGGCATAACCTCGATACCGTGACCAGAAAGTAACTCCATTAGTTCTACTTTGTAAGTCTGCGTCTGTTCTTAGGTGTCCCTTAAGTATGTTCCCATATTGCAAAGGACATGATTTGCTACCTTAATTGCTGGCAAGGACGGCGCGAATGGCAATACTGATTGATTGAGGTAGTGGGCGAGTTTCCTAGAAGATACTGCGTAACCCAATCGAATGCCTGCAAGGCCTAGCCCCTTCGAAAAGGTTCTCAGAACAATAAGATTATCAAACTCAGCGGTCACCCCAATCATCGACTCTTCAACATCTAGAAACTCACCATAAGCCTCGTCAATCAGCAGTATGGAACCCACTTCATTGCACGCTCGACACAGTTCCATCAAAGTGGTTCTTGTATAAATCAAGCCGGTCGGATTGTTCGGGTTATCGATATACACTATCGTAGGTGGATTTGATTTAAGCTCTGCCTTAAGTGCATGCAAAAGCTCATCTTCATTCCAATAGTCGAACATATTTAGAGAACGATAAGTGCCGCCTGCTATCTGGAACTCAGATACCGCTTCGACGAATTGAGGTCCAACGCCTAACATAGACTTCTCTTTGGGTAACAGCTTATTGAATATCAGCTCCAAAGCTCCTAAAGAGCCATTGGTAAAAGTCAGCTGCTCGGGCTTAGTGCCCACATAGCAAGCGGTATTAGTCGCCAACTCTGCCAAATGACTATGACAGTAATACAGATCCACTTCTTTGAGTAACTCTGCACCCAAATCCGGCGAAAGCTTTGGAGCTCCAAAAGAGTTGATACCAAGGGTACAATCTAGCGTGTAATAAGGAGCCACATAGCTCGCTTGCTCCTGACCTAATTGTTCATTGATCTGGATATTCATGCCGCCTAATACCTCGAGTTATATCAGTTGAAGAGATCTGTACTAATGATTATTGTGTTGCTGTCCTTGCAACTTCACCACGCACTATAATAGGCTCCACGTATACGTAGTAGGTCATTTGGTGACATTTCAAAGTAAAGAAAATGAGCACGCGCAATAGACAAGCCGAGTGTGGTGTGCGAGATGGTTAGATTCCTGACTACGCGGAAAAAAGGCAATGAGCCATACTTTGATAAGATTCAGATAGCAAAACGCCGCTAGTAAATGAACTGACCCCATAAAGTTGGACTCATTTCTAAGCGGCTGCTAAGGCTTGATTTCGATATGCTATCGGACTCAGGCCTTTTAACTTCAGCTTAATTCGTTCGTTATTGTAATAGTCTATGTATTCTCTAATTCTTTCAATCAGTTCATCTGCACTTTTAAAGACTTCGTTATGATACATCTCTGTCTTGAGTATTCCGAAGAAGTTCTCAGCAACCGCATTGTCTAAGCAATTCCCTTTTCTAGACATACTTTGAGCGAGCCCTTTCTTCTTGAGATGGTTTTGATACGCCTTATTTTGATACTGCCAGCCTTGGTCTGAATGCACGATGGGATTCTCATGCTTTTTAAGTGTCTTTATCGCCTTTTTTATCATGTCAGTGACCAAGGGTAATGCTGCTGACTTACGCACCTCATAACTCACGACTTCTCGGTTGAATAAGTCGATAACGGGTGACAGATAAACCTTCTGACCATCGACTTTAAACTCGGTCACATCCGTTACCCACTTTTGGTTCGGTTTGTTGGCATTGAATTCTCTTTTTAATAAGTCCGAAGCGATCCGCCCAACTTCGCCTTTGTATGATTTGTATCTCTTGGGCCTGACCTTGGACCTAAGACCAAGCTCAATCATAAGACGTTGAACTCGTTTATGGTTAATCACCATGCCTGCCTTCCTCAAGGTGCATGTGATTCTGCGATATCCATAGCGCCCTTTGTGTTGCTGATAGATATCACGTATTTGCCTTTTTAAACTCGATTCAGAGTATGACTCCTGTGTTGTATTACGATGATAGTAATACACACTTCGGGCTAACCCAGTAGCTTTGAGTAAATGGTGCAAGCGGTACTTTGCCTTGAGCTCATCGACTACGAGTGTCTTTGCTTTGCTTTTTTCTTTTTGGCTTGAGCCAAGGCCTCTAACTTTTTTAGGACAGCATTCTCTGCACGTAAATACTCAAGTTCCTCTCTTAGTTCTTTCTCTGTCATCTGCTCAGATGGCTTAGGTTTAAGAGAGTGGTTTGTCATGCAAGGTCTGCCTTTTTTCTGTGGTTTAAGCCGGGATATACCCTGCTGAGCATAAAGCTTTTGCCATTGAAATAGTATCCCTGGAGACGATAAATCAAAGTAAGCACTGGTATATCTTAAGGACCAGTTATTAATACGCATAGTCTTTAGAACTTCTAGTTTAAAGTCTTGACTATAGGGAGCTTGCTCGTGACGAAAGCTATTTTCCCCATGAATTTGATAAACCGACACCCAATAACGAATTTGGTCTGACGATACTCCGAATTTAAGGGCAAGAGCTCTTGACCCCTCGTGTTGTGCATACTTAGCCAATTTTAGCTTGAATGCTCTGTGGTGTTTGGACATAAAAAGACCCCCAGTAATTGGAATGTCCAACTATTGGGGGTCAGTTCATAAAAGCGGCGTTTTTAAAGGGTCTGGATCAAACAACTTCCCGTCAAACTTTCCATAAAAAATCAATAACTTATCGCGTCACAAAACCAGATAATGTCAAAGACTGGCACCAAAAGGTGTCAAACTCAGCAGAAACTCAAAATTTAACTCGTCAGTATGTAAGAAAGTTACACTACATTCTAGTATTACCAAAAAGCTAACGACAAAGTCGCCTGGTGGTCACGGTAAGGCAGAATTACTTGGTGATCACAGTTAGCGTTCTCCTGCGCAAGCTCGGAATTGGACATAAACGTTTTAAGAGCCACGCTTATTTAGGATTTCATGAACAACTAAAAGTATGGAACGTCACTTATACAAGAGTTCAGTAGAGCTGAAGTGGAGCACTTCGATCTCACATAAATCGAGCTTGGTCCATCCCATTTAATGATAAGTTCAACCCACTAATCAGCTTTCTTATAAATTGGTGACCATTGTTCATCACGGTTCCTCATTAATTGGTAAATTAGGTCGGTCGCTGGCTAACTAACCAAGCTATTTGAAATTGGATAGCCTAAGTTCAAAGCCAACTCGGGGTTGGTTGTACTGTTTACATGTCCTTCATTGCTGAGAATCTATCACTAGCCACTCAATGACTTATATACATGTTTTACGCTAACTCGACTGCCTCAATTAAAGTCGTCCATCAAAATACTAGGAATCCACTTAATCCCAGGTCCTTCTGTTCACAAGCACTATTGTTAACATCAATAACACGTACAAAGCTAATAAAGGCAACGCTGATTCGCTCGACAAGCTAGATGCAAAGAACGATACCAGCGCGGTAGTTAACCAACACCCAGAAAAAACCAATGCGTTAGCAATACCAGCAATGTGGTCAAACGGTGCAAGCGCTTTACCTAAAAATGGGGGAAACAGCATACCCAACGAAAAAATGACTATAGACACTGGCAGAACTAGAGCCAATATGCTCAAGCCATGAAAGACCTGCCACAAAATTGCCATTAAAATCGCGATGATAGACAATATGATGGATATAGAGGTCTTGCGACTTAGTGAAACCGAGAAGGTCATTCGATTAAAGACATTACCTGCTAACCAACACCCACCTAGCAACAAAGCAATGCGTCCGTAGAAAACTGGGCTATACCCCATAGTGTTTTGAATCAGAAACGGTGCGACCGTATTGAAAGTAGGCAGTATGCTGTAAAAAATACCACAGGTTAATGCCACTCTTTGAAAAGATCGATTGAGCAGTATCTCTTGCAAGCTATTTTTTATGCTTTCACGCTTTAAGGGATGATGTTGAATATGCGTTTCGGTAAAGGTTAGTTGCATGAGCATGGTCCCGAGTAATGTCCATACTCCTAAGAAAACAAAGACCATTTCCCAACCAAAATGCTGTTCTATATAACCGCCTACAAATGGAGACAGCGTGATCCCTAGCGCAAATGAAATCGTTATCCAGTTGACTGCTTTCAAATAGTCTGCACCTTGATAGATATCTTTAATCGCTGCTCTTCCTCCTACAGCGACAAATGAGACAGCTAGTCCTTCGATCAGACGGAACACAATCAAAAACTCAATGTTAGCGGCTGTGACGGAGGCAAACATTGCAAAAGACAATAAAAGGCCGCCCAACAACATTGGTCTTTTACGTCCATATGCATCAACAATAAACCCAGCAAGCATCTGGCCTAACCCAAAACCAAGAACAGCGGCCGAAAATACCCATTGACTATTAGTCTCTGAAGTAGCGAAAGATGACTGAATCGACGGTAAAGAGGGGACTATAATATCAACAACTACACCGCCCAGCGCTATCAGCATATACAGCAAAGCAGCGATGAATTTCTTGTTATCTTCTAACATGTGTTGTGCTCTCAGAGTTTAGATTGCTGGAGTAAGCTAACTCATAGTTATTGAACTAAGCCTCTGGACGCGATTAGGAGCAAATTGTCGGCCCATTCTTCTGTTGTAACGACCATACTTAGTCAACTAGTCATTGTGACTTTTGGCAGCCTATCGCGAGCTTGGCGTAAACAGCTACATAACTCTAACCAAGTTTGACTCTCGCTTGCATCATAAATCATCCTGGCGCACTCGAGGATACTCAAGCCATAACGCGGAATACAGGCGGTAACCAGCTCGTTTGATAGCTTTAATGCTTTCTCTTGCGCATCTGTAAATGATATGGCACGCAACTGCGCATCATTTAAGAGTGTCCCGATCTTTAGATCATAACGATTCATAAATATCCCCTTTATTCAACAAAGTGCCTTAGAGGCGTAACAACGGCAACGTTAAGCTCTTTCGAGCTTAGGGTCGATCATTGATGCCACCCCTCTATATTAAGGTGAATGGCTATGGCAGCTTGTAGGAAAACACTTAATTAAGAGAAGTGCGTCTTTTCACAAACGACATAGATACATTCTATACTAGGAGTACTGTTTGCTTATGATAGAGGTGGTTGTGCTTAGAGTTCTCGTTGTTGATGATTCAGAGATAAACTTCATGGTCTTAGAGAGTATGATCTCCATCTACGATACGGATGTCGAACATGCCCATAACATAAATGAGGCGGTGCACCTTTTGTCTAATTCTCTGTATGACGTGGTTGTATTAGATATTTTTTTGGAAGATGAACTTGGTACTGACCTTTTCTTAAAAGAGGGACACCCTAGCCCTAATATGACCTACTTGTCTTGCAGCGCTGAAGCAGGCGTTGAAAACCTCCACTTTCAAGGTCACATTTCAAAACCATTTAGCAACTCACAAGTCGAAGAAGTTTTTTCTGCTATTGTTAATGAACAAACCTCTGAACTCGTTTCGCCCCAAAGTATAAAAACCGAACTAAGCTCAAAATTCCTAAAGCCTTACATTCGAGAAACTCTAAAGCTTCTTAAACTGATAGATACTCAGGTGAAAACTAATGATTTCCAACAAGCTAGGAAGAGTTCTCACAAGCTTCTGGGCAGTTCATCTCTTATCACTTCGCAACACGAGACTTATGCACTTATAAAAGACTTACACCAAGTATTACAATCTAATGACGCGCAAGGAGCATTGATTACAAGTACGTCCAGCCTAATAAAGAAAATAACACGCTCAGTCGAAACCCTAAGTGAATAGCCTTAACTTTCTCGAAAAGACATATAAGTAAATTCCTACAAAATAGACACCCTAAAAGGATCTACTCTGACTTCATACTTAGAAGGGTGAGTGTTATGAAGTCAAAGAAATCAAACGTAGGCTATATCGCTTTGTATAAAACTCTACTCAGAACTGTTGCCATATTTGGACCAGCTCTATCTTCTCTTTTGATACTTACAACCATATTTAATGACAGTAACTATTTTTAGGAACTAGATGTTTGCATATCAGTGTTAATGTTCATTTCCTTCGATCTTATGTTTGAAAATTGTTGTAAACAGTCTTCCGTCAGAGCATCTAAAATGTAAAGCTGAATATATTTGAGTTCACAGATATATCATCAGCAAGCAATCACATAAACATGGAGATAAATATGGTTAGACCTCTATCTGATATCGTTAAATTCATCCTAAAGTACAACCAAGACATTAATCGAAAAAGTGAAGAAGCAAGCGCTCATTATAAAAAATCGAAGAGTAAGAATATTAGTAACTTATCGTCATAGTCAATTTTATGGTTTCATCCTAATTAAGTAAGCATACTTTAGGAGGCAAAAATGGCTCACCGCCACAACAACAATGTAACTAATCGACGCATGTTCTTGAATAAATATCAGGATTGCTCAAACCTAAGAGGGCTAATTAAAAAATCGAGAAAAATGCAAACTAGACCAAACATACAAAGAGAGAAAAACGGCAATTTTCTTGCCAATGACAAGCAATGAATCACTGATAATATTGCTAATAAATCCAGGAGCTAGATATATAAACAACAAAGCTAACATTACTACGTCCCCAACTAAACCTGTATTAGTTGTAGTTAAAGTTAGCATCTAGCTCCCTTAATTCAATAATGTTTTTTACATCGTGTTTTTTCAAGATCCTGTGCTTATAAGTACTGATAGTTTTCTCGCTTAAGTTCATAATGATAGCAATTTCCTTGTTTTTCAAACCAGCCATCAGGTGATGCTTTACAAGTGTTTCTCGCTCTGAAAGTTTAATTACCACTTTGTTAGACTCTGTCAATTGTGCTTTGTGGTCTTTATGCCCAGTGTTGACTACTTTTAAGATTTTTCTCCGAAACGACTCCGTATCCATGTTCTTGGTGAAATATCCATCAGCCCCCATTTTTAAAGCTGTCTCCACGAATGAGGTGCTTGTTATACTTGAGCAGAATAGCGTCTTGCCTGAATAACCCTTGCGTTTAAGTCTTCGATATAAGTCAAATCCATCACCTTCTTCGAGTTGAATGTCTAAGATTAAGCAGTCAATCTCTTCTTGCTGAAATATCTTTAGCGCCTCATTTGCCGTATTGGCAAGGTGCACGCGAAAATGAAGAGATATTGAGGACACTAACTGGCGAATGGCTTCTCCAACTAAAGGGTGATCATCTACGACCAAAAACACTACCTGACCCTTAACTGACTGACTCATTGATGTCACCTCTTTTGATTATCTATTGATAATAGCAGTGTTTCTCTCGTCCAACTTTATCACACGCTGTGCGATACTTTGAGATTGCACCAATTTTTTCTTCAAGTCATTAACTTGCATAGGACTTATGCCACCTTCTGATGATTCGATTTGCTTACAAAGCTGATACATCGATTGAAAACCGATATTACCTACAACGCCCTTCACCTTATGGATATACCGCCGAAGATCTTGTTCTTCAGCAATGTCAAAATCTGTTTCATTAAACTCATATAGAAATTTACTCAACAATTGTAGATACAGATCTACATTACCCGACAGTTTTGACAAAGCTGAATCTAGGTCCAGACCACACTCATCTCTCATTGCTAGCTGAAGCAGATTCACTCTACTCATCACTTCTTGTCTTGTAATCATGAGTTCAGCCATTTTTTTACTCAGCTCATCAAAAACAAATGGCTTGCCTATCAGCGCATTCATTCCACATTCCCCAATCCTCTCTGCATTTTCAGCAAATACATCTGCTGTTAACGCTATGATCGGAAGATCTTTGTAATCCTGCTTCGTTCTGATAATTTCCGTAGTCTGATATCCATCTAGAACGGGCATGTGACAGTCCATTAAAACAATATCAAATGTCTCTTTCTCAAGATTTAAAAGTGCTTCTTTTCCATTCTCCGCAATCGAAAAGCTAATATGATAGGAAGCCAAAAAGTTAGCAATGAGCTCTTGATTGATTTCATTGTCTTCGACAACGAGAACTCTGCGGTACACGAGTTCAGCAAAAAATGCCGGTAGGTCTTGATGGGAATCATCTTCGAGATAGTGACTGGTATCCCCTTCCACAAAACCAGTATCAACATTAGGTTCACTCAGCCAATTTGCGTACTGGGTTACTTGTGCAGAGGTTAACGGTAGCTCAATAATTTGCCTTTTAAACTCCATGCCTGAGGAACTCATCAGATCAAGTACCTTCGAACAGTTGAGATAAGTAACGATATAGAATCGACAACCGACGCTCCTCATCGCCTTCTCTATCTCTCGAATAGAATACAGGTTTACCTCTAAACTTGAACTTTGGTTCCACCTGTAAAGAATGACACTCGATGCGTTCAAAACCTCCGAATGCCCTTCCAGAAACTCAGCAATCGAAGAGAATGAGGCAAACCTTCGTGTATAAGGAGCGATTTGCGAATGCAAGGCTCGGTTAGAGTGCTCGTTGCTATCTATGAGAATTAAATCAGTGTCGGAACTGCGATTGATCGTGACAGTTTTGGATGGTTTCGCAAACTCTAGGCTATAAGAAAACGTTGAGCCTTCGCCCTTTTTGCTTTGAACATTAATAGATCCACCCATCTTGGCAATAATACTCTGACAGATCACTAAGCCTAATCCGGTTCCGCCATAATTGCGTGTTGTGGATGTATCCGCTTGAGAAAATGAGTTAAACAACTTTGCTTGCTGCTGCTCCGTCATACCGATACCTGAGTCCGTAACAGAGAAGCTTATAAAACACTTGTCTGACTCGAGAGAACCTTTCCCTAACTCAATATTAATATGGACGTATCCGCTTTCAGTAAACTTTATCGCATTTGAGCCTAGATTAATGAGGACTTGTTTGAGCCTCAAAGCATCACCAACGACTTCATTTGGTACACTTCGCGAGAGGTGAATTATGAGCTCTAAGTCTTTCTTACTCGCTTGCTCCTTTAATATAAGAAGTGTTCCATCTATAACCTCTTGAAGCGAGAATAAGCTCTCCTCTAGCTCAAGTTTTCCCGCTTCTATCTTCGATACATCTAAGATGTCGTTGATAATACTAAGTAGATAATTTGCGGAGTGACCTACTTTACTAACGTATTGCTTCTGTACGAGTTGATCATCTGTTTGTTTTGCTAGTTGCGTTAGACCAATAATGGCATTCATTGGGGTACGAATCTCATGGCTCATATTTGCCAAAAAGCTTGATTTAGCTTCATTAGCCGCTTTTAGCTTATCGTTTGCTAGCTTCAATTCATCAATCAACCCCTTAAACTGGTGGTTTGCTCGTTTGACCAAAAAGCCTAACCAAACGATAGCGAGGACAAACCCCGTACCAAGAAAATAAACGTACAACGTGTTGTCTCTTGCTACCGTCATGTGTTCGAAGGACTGGTCCCGCATCGACTTAAGTAGGGCCTCTGTCGCGACAGCAATGGCGACCATTCTAGCTGTGCTTTTCTGTAACTCATTGTCTGTTTGTTCAAACTCTTCAAAGCTCTCGCTATAGCGTGCGAGGAGAGTTTTGAATTCCTCCACATTGTTGATTTCTTGTAGACTTAATTTTTCTCTGTCGTAGCTTTCTAGTCGTTCTTTTAGCAACTTGAGTATTGCACTTACTTCAGTTGCATGAACAGTTTTAGAGCTTTGGTATCTTGCTATTGAATAGTCCCTTTCAAGCTGTCTAGCACGATCGATTTGCTTAATGAATGCATAAAGTGTTTGTTCAACTTCTGAGCCTCGTAATACATCTCTCTGCGAATCAGCGAGTTGACTTTGAACTCGTTCAAACACTTGAGCTTCACTATTTCTAAGGTTAAAAGCTAACTGTGACAATCGATATGAAAAGTCTCGAACCTCTTCAATTGATTGGTCAGTACTTTGTTGGTCATTTTCAACTTGGAACCTTGAGACCTTATTCACCGAAAGACTGTATATTGCGGTCAAATCTTCTATCTTTTGTAAAATATCCAGACTGTTTTCGTCTTTCATTCCAAGCCGAAGGCGCTGCAAATAACCATTGATTAGCCCCATTTCTCTTTGCCAACGACGATACTCTCTACGACTACCGGTCGCTATATATTCCTCGAAATTACTACTTGCAGAGTCAATGGAGTTTGAGAGAAGTTGTACAATCGAGAAATTTTCAGCGACTTCACTTGAGTCGATACGAAGCTGATTCGTATTTGCACGAGCTATCTCATTTTGCTTGACGCGAGCGGCATAAAAGCCGTCGAGCACGCTATCGGCCTGCCTTGCACTTAATACCATAGACTCTCTTTGCACCTCATAATCGATGCTTAAGCGAACATATGACTCAAATACCTCCTTGTACTGAATCAACTCATTCAGTAATTTTCCAGATTGGGAGTGCTCACCGCCTTTCAGTGGGGTATCAGAAATATTTCTCGCTAGATGAATCACTTCTTCAATAGCATCATGAGCTGCGTCTGAATCTTTTGCTTCCAGATCTCGAGCAAAACTCAACTCATTGAGCCGCGCCCTGTCAAGAGTGGTGATGATTGCAGTTACATGCTCATACCTTTTAACGGTAGAGTACACGTTTTCAATAGTCTTAACAGTAAACCCGCCAAGCACAAAAAGCGCTATTGCGACGACAAGAAAGCCGACATTAAGACTGTTGGTCTTTAGGTAAGACAGGGAGTAGTTGCGAAGCATTTACAACTTTACCATCCTTGGTAGTTTGCTTATTAATTAATAATTTAGACGTGTTTCTTGTGCATGTCGAGAAAGATTAAAAACCGATCTTTAGACTAGTGATATCGCACTAAAGACCTAGGTTTGGACGGAAATGTTAGTTTTTGAGTAACGCTCTCTCAAGCTTCGTTTCTATAAGCCAGTCCCGGCTCTTGGCACAACAGAAAATCTTGCTTCAATCCAAAATTTAGGCTGATAACAAATTACTCAGATTTATAGCTGAACTAAATGCGACCGCTGCTCTTCACTTAATGATGTGATCGATTGCACCTTCAATTGACTGACACTACTGCTATTCATTGATGCCATATCTGAGTTTGGTAGCTTCCACATAGCGCCCGTCGCAGGGTCCACAATGAGAAGCCCAATAAAACCTCCGAATAGTATGTTTCCAACATACCAACCATCGACTTTGCTTGTAATTGTGTGTGTGACAGGTTCGAAACCATCTTTAGTGTAGGTTATTGTATAGTCAGCACCGTCGAAAAAACCGTTAGAGGCATTTAGCGTAATTGTTGAAGGAGTCGTGCCCTGATCAATGGTTGTACCATCTTCATTTTTTATTTCGTAACGCGCTTGTGTGGGTTGACTTGCAATGTTGAGAGGATAGGTATCTTTACTCACAATTGTTGCGCAGCCAGAAAGGTAGCTAGCAGCGACCAATAACACCATTGCCTTTTTATACATATTCTTTACCTCGATTAAATATTGTCAATTAGTATATAAACCTCAATTAAAACCAATAGAAGTAGGAGTTATCTGATATTGTATACTTCATAGTAATTCGTAAAATGAAATCAACTATTTGAGAGTTGGATAAGCTCTAAAAAACATAACCTATGCCTATATTTGACCCAAGAAGCGTGTCATATTTAATCTGAAAATTAATTTTTGATAGAGTATATGTAACACCAATATTGGCCCCATATCCTAGTTTAGAGTTATTTTGCTTATCTGCTTCTACGTAGTAATGCCCGCGATAGCCTAGTATGTGGTACTTATCATAGAACTCAGCATAGGTCGTCTGTGATGCTAGAGTAGCACCTATTGTTAGCCCCCATGAGCTGCTTATTCCATAGGTAGCAAACGGTGATAGGTAAACGTCAACGTTATCAACATATCCTTTGAAATCATCACCGACATCATGCCCAAATTGTTCTGAGAAACTGTAGTAATCCCCTTTCGGTTGAAACCCTAATCCTATTGACATTCCAAATCCTAGTTCATTGAGTTTGAGGTTCTGGAAATAAACGCCTACGGTATTTGAGTTAGGAGCATACTCTACGCCAAGACTTTTACTATCGTTACTAGCAAAAACTACTATTGGTAGCAAACTACAACTCAAAATAATCACTTTTCGCATAAGAAGCCTTATTGAGATCTATTGATTCTATAACCTGATCGTACTCTTAATCTAGATATAATCTGTAGGAATTTACTTAACATTTACAAATACCGCAGCCCTTAGTAATTCCTGCCTGCATTCAAAATAAGTAAATTCCTACAATAAAAAACTCAGAGTACCCGTAAGCTAGTGATATGAGCTAGTTAATATAAGATTCGATTTATGAAAAAAGTGGTTATACCTGCTCTATATTTACTTTTATTATTTTGGTACTGGGAAAAAACTCCAGGAGTTATCTCAAATAAAGCTACCGAACAAAGCCCACACTTCAAGTCTGCAAATTTTACCCCTTACAATCGACAAACGGCACCCAATTCGAAAATTACATTATTTGTTACAAGTCAAAGTGAGGTCGATATACCAATTCTTAGTTTTGCATCCATTACACCTAATTTAATCAACGAGCCAAGCATGCTGTCTGAACTGCATTTCTCAACCTATGAGCATTACATCGATGATGTTTACTCTGAGCATTTGATTTCACCGAGGCTCACTGAAAACACATCTTTTCAGCCCTCAACCTTCATAGAAAGCACCTTCGCAGAGAGCAAATTTAGGATCGACCATGCAGACCGTATCGGTTATTCATCTGCGACAGAAGATCACTATACTCCGAAAACACTTGATGTGTTTCAACCAAGCAATAAGATAGAAGTTCGAGGCGAAAATGGGAATGTCGTGTTTACAGTATTCAAAAAATCAGACCAGCTTAGCGTGTTAGCTTCTGAGGAGTAATGAGCACAGCGCGCGCAGATACAAGATTCCTACCTCAACACTAATGACAACAGTACAAGAGAATTTGATAACGTTCAGATAGCAAAACGCCGCTTATAAAAGCGGCGTTTTTAATGTGGTTGGAATCAAAAAGCGTCCATGCATTAGCAATAAATTCAACAAGTTAAAGAAAAGTAAAAACCATAATGTATCCCAATATGAAACCATAAAGTGTCCTAATTTTTCTCCAACTCAAATTTGTCTCTGAAGCTGAAAGAAAGTTACACCAAGTAAGGTCATAAGTTTGAACTTTGCAGGTTTCGGAGGCTCATTACTTAACGCATAAATCTCTTGAAGATCTCACTGCAACCAACAATAACTATTTTTTATGATGTGTACGATACGATGGCGCCGATTAAGCAGTTGATTGAGTCTGGATGGTAGGTAGCTACTTTTGGAAATAGCAAAGCAACCCTGGACAGAACTACTCCATCCCCAATAAGCAAAAACCGCCAAAAGGCGGTTCTCTAAAGGGTGGGATCCCAGCCACATCTCGGCACACAAATCACACGCTGCGGCTGCTGTCTTCCGACCCTGACCGAGTTCACATGCTATTGTTGCGAGAGGACCAAAACCCCATAGATTCTGACGCTTTTCGCGAATGGATGATATTATCAGTATTATTCGCCAAATTGCAAGAACTTATCCGCGGTAAAGCAAACCTCGACAGCTTCTAACTACTGTCTACTAATCAGCAGTTGATTTTGAAACTCCTCTTTATTCTGTCATTCAGAAGTTGAGCTATCTCCGGGTTGAAATCACATCTGGATAGAAAGCACACACTGAATAGAAAGCACTGAAACAAACTTTTGGACAGAATGAGTTATGTGTTTAGTTAAACACAGATTAGTAGAAATAAGGCTATCTCTACTACTCATTGAATTTCAGTTCCGTAAGAGAGCGAAAAAGCCTTCAGCTTCATTATATACTAAGATTCATTGAGCATATCCACGAGATAATGAAAAGGGACTGGATATCGGTAGCAACGACAAGCCGTCAGTACCAAAGGAGCCTTACCTTCAGTAACGGCTGACATACTTTTGAACGAGTCAGCATTGAGACACTCTTGCGTTATGTGTTCTAGCACCGCGCTTCCATTCATTGGAAAATCTGTTGATGCCGAACCATGCGGACGAGAGTTAGAGTACATATCTTGCTCACTACTTTGGTTTGGATACCAATACTGTAACGTGCTATGTGTAAGTTTCTCTTTGGTAAACTTTTCCAAATCTTGGCTTACTGAATCTAGTTTATAAAAAGAGCAAAAAACAGCTAACAGCGGGTATAAGACGCTAGCCTCCGTAACTTTGTTCTTATAATCACTGTTGGTCTTATCTTTGTTTCTGTGAGCAAGCAACTTTTCGTAAGAGTTGTTCACGATTGGATACATGCCATCACACTCGAAAGTGAAAATACACTTATCGACCACCCCCGAGAGCCAACTCTGCACAAAACTGTCAAGTTCTGAATTATTTGAAAGCAAAGTTAAAGCTAGACCAAGATCAATTGCCTGTGAGTCTTTATACGGAGACAGCAGCATTGGGTTATTAACAGCCAAAAGATTAATTGCATTCGTTACCTCTCTGAGGCGAAGCCGTAATTTTTCTTGCTCTTCAGTCTCGCCATCTGTTGGTGTTTCTTCAGCATAACTCTTAGAGAGTGAATCTAAAATCCAATGACCTTTAACCGCTAGGCGCCCTAGCACATCAAACAGCTTAATGTTTACATCAATAGAACATGGCGAATGAACCGCATGAGAGAGCGCGTATTTAAGTCCAACATATGGAATTAAACATCGGTCCACATAACAGTCAGTAATTTGTTGATACGTATCCAAAATACTATCGAATGACTTTGAGGCCTTGTTCCTTCCTGTGTAGTGGTCTTTAACTTTATCCCAAGCCAGCAGTAATGCTCGCTCCGATGAAAGATATGCAGCTTCTAAATTCCCACCGTCACGACACCATGAAAATAAGACCCATAAACAAACGTTAACCCGAGTTATGGACGATGCAATAGAATCGGCATCAGTGGCATTTGACAAAACTTCATCAATCAATAGCGAGAAATGTTTGTCTGAACTCTCAGCCTCCTCAAGTAAAGCCAAGGATTTTCTTAACAAAGCCTGACTAGAGTTGGGTAATAGTTCCTCTTTAAGTAAATGTTGTTGAATAAGCTCAGAGAGCTTATCGCCATTCCACTCTTCAAAAGAAACATTATCACGCGTATTCCGCTGCTCATAGCCAGAGACCTCTTGCCTAATCCCTGAGCCAACATCTCCGCCAAAACATAAGCAGATAACTATTTTTTTATCCCTATGTTCAGGTGGTAGACGACTGGGAATAAATGAATCCTGAATCTCATCTAACGAGGGTCTAAGAGCCTGATCGGCTTTTCCATTCCAAGTTTCACGAGTAAGGTTCCCCGACTTTACTGAGAACAAATAGACTTTTTCTTCCTGATCATTTATTTGCCCTACAGCCGCTATATCAACGCCGTACTCTTTGACTCCACGGGTCGGTGAAATGAATACATTCATTCCCATACTACTCAATAGATCGGGCAATACAGCATCCAATTCTTTGCGCTCTTTGAGCGAGGCTAAGTATTGCTTAAGAATTAACTTCATCTTTCATTCTCTCACAACGGTAAACTCGTAGAACATAATCGAGTGATTCTGGGTCTAAAACGTTCAACCTTGGCATTTCAGTCGAATGGGAAAAAGACTGCATTTGCATCTCTTGCCGTACTTGCCCTCCATCCCCCAGTTGCATGTAAAAAATTGAGCTATTGCCATACAAGAGAGTCTGCTTCGTTGCTATTAGATCGATAAACGATCCTCTTGATGCATCTTCGTAGGCTGTCTGGATACTCTTGTTAGATTCTTTCCAATAAACGCTGATATTTTCTCTAGGTGCCATCAACTCTTTTAGCCCAGAGACTTTTTCAATATCTGAATGATAAGCTTGAAGCTTACCAAGTAATCGCTCACATGGGTGTGCTTGAAAGCCTTTATCAATGCATGATTGGAAGAATCGCTTAAGCTCCCCTGGATAACTGAAAAGCAAGGGTTCATACAAAACCTGTTCAAGCTCATTACGAGTAGTTTTCGAAGCAGTTTCGTAAATAGATAGAATGAAGCTTGCAGCCGCAACAGGCCGAGTAAACAGCCAGCCGACAGCCTTGCGGCTAACAAACACTTGCTTCACCTCATCACCTAGCAGTGCCACTTCTGCCTCTAGCTCGACATCCTTGCCCGTAACATCATGAAGTAGATCTAAAACACCGTGGCAAAGTGTGGAATCACCAGACAAAAACCACTTTGTAACGATGTGATTAAGTAGATTACTGTGCTTGCTCAGTAGCTCTCCGGAAAAGTAATCCAACTGGGGGAGCTTCACGCCTACATTCAAAGTCGATTCTAATAGCTTTAGGGCAAGGGGGGAGTCCCCCTTCTCAACTAGACTGACCAATATATGGTCGACATTATCTATAGTACCTTTGTGCTCCGGGGATACATTGGCCAACTGTTTTACTAGAAGCTCTAGAACACCCTCCGGTAGGTCGGCTCGCTGAAAGGCAACAATATGTGATATCTCATAGAGAACCTCTGGACGAGCTCCCTCAACAAACGTAATTAGAAAATCTTCAATCTGCGACCAATAAGCTGGGAATGCATCTCCGAAGTTAATTGTTGATCGCAATATCGAAGCACAACAGCCACTTTCACGTTCGCCACAGGTTCTGCTGCTAAGTAGCTCCCAAATGACATTGGCCTGCGTTTCACATACCTTAAGCCTTCCGAGAGTAAAATAGGCCTGACTTCTTACCATCTCATTACTATTGGCAATTAGGTTTTCTGTAGTTTGGATAGCGTCGTTCACACGATCTGAGCCGTATGCGAGGATTGAGCTAGAGAGAAAAGGAGCAAATGAACTTAGCTCACTTTGTGCGAGGATAAATCCAACACTATCGCTGGGGCGATGCGCTTCCACTCTACAGAAACGTTCAAAGGCTCCATAGACGCCACCAATGGCCAAATCTCTTCCAGCCTGCTGCGTAAGATGAAGCAAGCAGCACAGGACATCTTCAACACTTGCATCTAGTGAAGGTAGTACGCTTTCAAAGGTATGCAGAACAGTGAAAAAACCGTTTTCCCTTACGCTGTTATCAAGGCTCCCGACAGTTTCTATGAGATTAATTTTATCTGAGTTATGCAGTTCAGATAGTGCGTCATTTAAGACTTTCTCTTCTTTTTCTATTTCTTGAACATACAAATCATTAATCTGTGTCAGCAAACCATCTGCTGTTCCACTTGCAGTTAGCAACCTAACTTTTGTTTCCTCTAATGACATTTCTTGCCCCTAACTAGACAGCTACGAAACACTTTGTTGGATAAAAAAAAATAGGTCAAACATAAGGTGCTCGAATTGAGAGTTAGAAAGAGCCTAAAATGTTTTGGGGCACTTCCGAGTTACGAAGTGCATCCTGTGACGGTTCTGGACAGAAACGTTTTAGAATTGATGGTCTATGGCGTTTCTGTCAGATTAGGAAAAGTATGTTGGGGGCCTTAGACATTTGTTATATGTATTTAAACAACTCGGCCCTCAAACTCTCGGGTTCAACTGCCGACCCCAAGAGTGACTTAATTTGCTCGATATAATCTTTATTAGTACCAACAACATATCGATGACACTGATTATATGTAGCCATTGCTAAATAAGTTGTAAACATCGGATCTAGGTTCATTGCGTGATTTTGAACTGGTGAAAAGGTGACCAACTGATTGTTCGATAGAGGCATAATAAACTTAGAATTAAATGCTGACATTTGAGCCAAGTCATCAATGAGTAGTGGATTATCACCCGTTAAAAAGTTGTTCCAATCACCGTTTTCTGGCGAAACATGATGGACTTTCCATGTCTCGTAATCACTATCATGCACCCTGAAGTCAAACGTTAAGAGGGGTAACATGAAGCTACGAAAGTAATGCCTGAACCCAGAGTCATTATCCAATGCTTCTTTGACTAATTCACAATCGCCAATATTGACCCCATTCAATGTAATTCTGCTTCCAAACTGTGCTAGGTCTAGGGTTTTAATGTACTGTCTTACAAAGGGATCGAGCAAAGGCATTCGCCAAAATTGAAAGGCTACAAATACCTTGAGAAGATATATGCCTTCTTTGGATATTAACTCATCTACCGACAACCCTTTACGAACTGAGTCAAAAAACTGTCCCAGTGGCGCTTCAATTGTCCCATAGAGCTTTTCCAATGCATCAGTTCGTACACCTCGATGTGTAACTGTATTTCTATGCTTTTCGAATAGTATCGTTCGAGGCGTTTGCTTATCTTTCTTGAATAAGCTCAACTGCTTATCGAATACTTGAATGCGACCTGTCTCTGCTACAAAGCCTCGTAGGTATAGTTGCGGAACATAATGATGATTAATTGAACTCAAAATTCACCTCATACATATAGCCTCATTAAGGTGTGAGTCGCGCTTGGCTGTAATTGAGCTAAGCTAAAATGCCAAGCATTGCGAATCACTCTAAAATGCTTTGTTAGCTTTCGTTTGGCCAGTTAGTGATATGCATAGGTATTGAAGCTCTGCCTTCAAGTAACTGAGATAAACCTTTACGAATTTGCTCTTGCTGGTTTTCAATATCTCCATGAGCAACAGGTGAATAGGATGAGTTTTTGATGTGCGTTTTATCAAAGCTGTAATCCAAAACTAACGCCATTTTATGCAAGAGCTCGATTAAAAGTTCAACACGCTTAAGATTCCATTGTTCAGGTGACATTGAACGATCTCTAAGCAAGTCTAAATATGCCTTCCACGCTTCCACAACTTCTTTTTCTTTTTTGTGGCTAGTATTAAACTCTAGATCAATGCGATTTAAAGTCATTACATGATCCCAGTGTGTAGTGTAGGATCTCGTCGCCATTAGTGTTTTAAAGATATCAAGTTTACGTTGTTTCGCAGCGCTCTGGACATCTAAATATTTTGTCAGTTGCACAGCTACAATTGGCCCCAGGAGAACAGCTAAAATCATTAGCCAATCAGATATTGTCATTGAAAGTCCCTTTTTTACATTGCTTGAAAGCTAATACACCAGTTTAATAAAATACACGTTTGCCATCGTTGAGCTAGTTCTTGTTGTAAGGATTTCGTGCGATAACCATGCACTTCTGAGGTATCGTGGTAGAACGCTAACGCCCGCTTAAGTGGTGAGCAACGCAATACGGTGCTCTCCCACACTGCCTTAATCACTTAAATCAACGCATAGTAAAATGCCAAGCGTTGCGAATCTGTCTTAAAGCGTTTGCTGTGTGTTTTCTTAAAACCCATATTATCCCATTAAATTCTAAGTATCTTAACGTTTACTCATTTGGTGGGCGAAATCTGCTAAGATTTCCTCGTCAAAACCTTCATCGTAAAGAGACTCCATACTTTCTCTTATATCAGGGTCAAGTGCTTGGGTCATGCCAGTGAGAACAGAACCTTCTTCTCCCATAACGGCATCCTTTAACCACTTATCGAAATAGGTCTCTATAACCTCTTCCTTCACTCTCTCCCACCATTTATCTCCGGAAACAGGGTGAATCCCTTTAAAGCTATATCCTACGCGCTCACCGTTATCGTAAGTCATCAAATATATATTCCCTACTATAGGGTTTGGATAGTTTCTATCCATAAAAGACTTCCAAGATGCTAAATCTCCTTTTATACCTAGAGGCGCTGGTACCCAAACAACCTTACTCATATATAACTCCCAGTCTGTAACTTAATCTTTGTATAAATATCTGCGTCTTCCGCGCGAAGCACATAACACCGAATTAAAGGGGGACACAACGCCAAGACCCAACCTAAACCATTGTGCTATAAACACAAAAGCTAAAGCCAAGCGTTGAGAATCTCCCTTAAACTCTTTGCTACGTGTTTTTTGAAATCTGCGAAAGTGTAAATTTTTTTAAGTCTTCGCAATCATCAGTATCGATACCAAAACGCCTATATATGCCAGCATATTGTTCCCAACTCATAACTTTCTTTTCAAACTCTTCCATACCACGCGCAAAGTCAAAAATGTTATCAATTAATACTTGAATATGAGCTAAACTATAAACGCAAGATTTATAGTAAGAATAGTTTGAGCCAGTCTCTAAGGGCATTGACTGCATTCTTGAGTGATGAATTTGCAATAGCATCAAAATATTTGCCAAGTAGTCCGCGATTTCAGGCTGTGCGTGTCGAATACAATCTTGAAATACAGCCACATGAAAGTCCGGGTATGGGGTTACGGTGGCAGTCAACTTATCTCTTCGCAGCTTTCTCGAACGCCCTCTTTCATATGACTCCACAACAATTTTACTGCTTTCTTCACAATACTCGCAAAGCTCGCTTAAGGCCTTTGGTAATAGCGCTTTCGAAGCAATAAACTCTCGTTCAGTTTGTTTATTTGCATTGTATCTTGATATGTTGAAGGCTATTACGCTAGAAGCAAATGCTAAAACGCCGACGTTTAGAGCTTGCCATGTATACCAAACAGAATGAACATGCTCCCAATTGAAATTTGAAGTTACAAATGGAAACACGAGCATTGAAAATAGATACAGAACAAACGCCAATAACGAAATTTTGTTTGCAACTTTTAACATCAAGTCTAAGTCAATTTTTCTCATTAACGTAAATCTACCTCGTTACACATAACGCTTTAAATACAGTCTTTCCCGTCTTTGCATTCTACCTATGTTGCTGCTGTTTACTATGAAACTCAACTGGTATCAATCTGTTATGTGAATCGGCATATAGTTGTGGGGGCGACATACGGAAAAACTCCATATTAGAGATCAAAGTAAGGAATAGGTTAACTTAGTTTACTGGAGTACTGGCTAGATTTTCCGTTCGCAGGTTCTAAGAAGGTTTGGGGCAAAAGTGAGCTACAGCCTACCCTAAATTAGCGTTTAACGAATGAGCTAAGGTATTGCAACTCCCTTATCGATTTGTCAAAGCTACTAATCCACTACATCAAGGAATGAACTGACCACCTCATCGAGATCTTGTTCTTGGTTTTTGTGTAACTTTTTAAAGGCTTTCTCAAAGATCGGTGTTTGGAAAACATAGGAGGATTTTAGTCAAAGCTTTAAGCCACAAGCTTGCCTGCTTCTCTTTCCGCCTTGCCGATAATAACTTGCTTAACAAACTCATAAGGCAAATTAGGATTATCCTTCATCAGTACGCCAATTTTTGCCCAATGTTCGATTTGTTTTGACGTTGTACGATTAAGCGCTTTCGCTATAACAGCCGCTTTCATCTGCAAGCTCTTGGTCAATTCTTATGTTTGTGGTTGCCACGGCGTTGCCCTTGATTTTTGATTCTCGTAGTTTGAATCGTAGCAATCTACCACAGCAACTGCCAATGAACATCTTGGCCTAAAGAGGCAAGAGTCGGGAACGCGATTTCTCCCTGCGAAAGGAGAGGTAAGCGTACTGGGCATCGGAGAAACTTAGTCAAATACAGCTCATTGAAGTGCGCTGGCAGATAAATTTTGAATATAGGGTAAAATTGTAATCACCTTAGGTAAAATTGAAATTGACCCGCTATTCATGCTGGCTAACTCCTAGCTTCTTTTGATTGTATGACTGTAAGATAATCAAGATTATAGGCATCGATATAGCGTCGCTACAACGACTTCCGCGAAGGGGATAGATAGTTGCTTACAACACTATACCTAAACAAGATTGCTAAGTGGGCTCTTAAACTACTAACGAAAAGCCAAGCCCCTTAAGTAATTTTAAGGGACTATTTTCTTTATCTTTCTACTCGCATAACTAGTCGCACATCATCAATATAACCAACCAAGTCATCTGCAGGCTCACCTAGGTAACTGAGTGAGAACTCGTCAATTCGAACCTCAAGTTCATTATCTGTATACTGATCGCTTGCTAGAATTTGCTCCGACGTGAAGTTAGTGGTGTCGATCTCCATTAGGGCAAATAGCTCCAGCGAGTCATAGTCCTGGGTATTAAAGTCAAGCGTGACTTGACGGAAGCAATCCTTGACACTGCCTCGCGGCGCCTCATCGAGATCTTTTACATGAGCTCTCGCGTGTGCAACGATGCTGCCCTCACCGGGTAGACGCACGCCGTAGTACAAGGTACTTAATGAACTATCGCCTTTGTTATCACAATAATAGAGCGCATAGGTCATATCGGTATTGGTCGGTAACTCATCCACTATTTGACTCATGCCAGGTTTCGAGTCGAAATCGTGGCTTGATTCGCTATCCTTGAAACGAATTCGCGCCGAGCCATTACCGCCTGCGGCATCATTAAAGGCACTGTCGCCAGAGCTCCCAACATCCCCGAGTCCATCAGCGCTGCCCTCATAGGTTTTCCATACCTCGCTGGATCCAGAATCGGCTCGCCACTGCCCAAGCTGATGGTCAATGATATCGGCAAAAACCGTGACGCTATCAGGCATAGCGAGGACGAGGGAGACAACACTGTCGCTCTGCGCAGTAAACTCTTGACTAACCCATGTGTAATCAGTCACATTTTGCCCTTGCAGCTGCACCTCATCGCCTAATGAGAGTTGATAGCTACCTTTAACAAACGCGGACAAGGCGTAGCGAGTGTTTGCTTGCAGCGCAACATCTTGGCTGGCGACACTGGCCGATTGAAGCTGCAGGCTGCTATCTCGAGAGAATGCCTGCTCACCAGCCACTATCGATGCATCCTGATAACTCCAGTCGCTCAGTCCGTCATCAAAGGCTGGATTTTGCAACGCGACTTCAATCATGATTGCTTGTGGCTTATCGAGTTGGTAGCTCAACGGACCTACGTCTTGATAACTCAGTGGCGCGTAGATAATTGATGATGTCAGTAACTCGTCAGCCCCCGAGGCGGTGGTTTCACTGCGTACTTGACCGTCGAGATCGATCACCACGTCATCAAACTCGCCCTTTTCATAGCCGGCAACGGCATCGAGATTGGGTGAGTCCACAGATGGTCGATAAACCCCACTCTCATCTTGGACTAACTCAGCGCTATAGAACTCAAAGCCAGGTTCTCCAATCTGTAGGGTGTCACTGTCGGCAAACTCTTGACCAAACACTATGTTCCCTGCCACTTGTGTCGATGCATCAAAGCCTCGCTCCGACTGTGTTAGCACCGGGCCTATTGCCTTATCAATCAGGTTATTGGCTAAATAGGCCTGTTTTGGGGCCGTCGATTTAGATCCACCATCAATGTTTAAGCTGTTGACGCTGTCGACGATGGTATTGTGTGCGACATGAACGTTCTCGAACTGTTGGTAACCATTGTCACCGTCTCCTGCCCCATCCGAACCCATCAGTACGATACCACCGTGATGGGTGGTGTTCTTGTAGCGAGCTCCCTGAATGTAGTTGTTAGTGACCACATGATCGCCATCCACCAATCTCAGACCGCCTGCAAATGGATAGTCTTGGCTTAAGATGAAGTTATTACTAATCGTGGCACCGCCACCGTGACGAGTAGTGATTGAGCCATAGCTGTTTAACACAGTGTTAAAGCTAATATTGTTGTTTGTGGCCTTGTTTGAAACCACCTCAGCTTCACCCTGGATGTTTTCAAATAGGTTGCGCACAATCAGTGAGTCACCGTCGTATTGATGGGTATCACTTAAACCGGTACGAATCGCTTCATAATTGTTATCACTGCTTTGAGCATACATCTGCCCTTCTGCGGGCGCTCGGTTGGCAATGTAGTTGTTGTAGACAATGATCCCTTCCGCAAGCTCAGCTAGCTGGGTTTGTTCATCCCAATCATCCGAGACCCAGCGATTGAAGGAGATCATTGGTGATGCTGTGGTCTTGCCGCTTAGAATGCTATGATCGAGCCAGTTATTTTTGCCATAGATATGCACCCACTCGCCTGACGCGCTGTCTCCGGAGGTGATACCCTCATTGGCGTCAACATCAATGATGGCAATCTCGGTAATACGACAGTTGTGACACAGATTGTGAGTACCAAAACGGGTCGCGATCAGGTTGCTACTACTGCTAGTCGCACCATCGAAGACTAGCCCTTGTAGATGAACATAGCTGCCACCCATGGCAATTTTCGCGTTGCCGGTAATCACCGCCTTACCAGGGTTTTGTGCCGCGACCTTGATTGGACTCTCAAGAGAACCAGCACCACCATAGGTAATCTCGAGATCGCTGTACTCTCCATCCGCAAGACAGAGTGTCGTGCCCGCCGTCATATCTTGAGACACCGCATTTTCCAGTGCTGACGTCGAATCAAACACCTCTGAACATTGCACTGAAGGTACGGTTAGTATCGCCTCAGGTAACAAAGCTGATAGTAGATCGTTCGACTCTCCAGGCACCTCTGGTGGTGTGGTTTCTTCTCCACCCCCGCCGCTCTCACCACTTGGTGTTGTTGTAGAGTCTTCACTACAGCCAACTCCCAGTATCATAATTAAAATTAAACTCAACTTGGACAGTTTCATCAAACAACTCACTTTTCCGACATATTAGGATTTGTATTACAATGTTACAAATTTCCCATGTCGTCCGTGACCCGTTCTACAAAACCACTTAAAATGCATGGGTTTGAATGCAAACTGTGATGCTATTCATCTAGTTGTTGTTTATTCAATAGCATTTTCAACCTCGTAGATAGCGTTATTTTAGCTTGGTCACAGACTCTGATGTTGATTTAGGAAAGTAATATTTGAACAGGACTATTTTGTTTTTGTGTAGAACAGCTCTGCAACGTTTTCACTCTGCTGTTTCGTTTAACATGCTTGTACTGAGCTAGAATAATAAGACTAGTTGATACGTCTACGCGTTGCTCTCTACTAAACTCCAATCACTATAGCTATATAGAAAACCTGAGCAAAACCCTTATAAGTGATAATATCAAGCCAAAATTAGCACCTCTCTACGAACTAGACTTTTCATGCCAACACTTCAAGAGTAGTTAACATCAAAATAAAAATTTTAGCTTTTTAAGAGACTGTTCTACTAAAATCATCCAGATAAAGGTTAAGTATGCTATTCGAAGGAATCTGTCCCTGCTGCAATAAACTATGTGTAATGGTCCGTGTAAAGAGAACTTTCATTGAAAGATATGTAACAGCTAGAACAAAAAAGAAGTTTCAGTGTCAGCTTTGCCATGAAATAGCTTTGATATCCATGCCTGGCACACCGGGATATTAAAAATACAACTCGCATATAAAAAAAGCCTAATGTCTGCCGAAACAGACATTAGACTAGTTATGAACAACAGTTGCTCACCAATAGCGTCTATTTGCTAGGTACTTCCAGCTCACAGGAAGTACGGTCTATAGTAACAAAAAATGTTGGTTCTTGATTAGCACAGATCGCTTTTCGATACCCGACATGCTAACTGAAATCTACTTGATTAACTATTCCTCTAGAAAAGGAGAATTCAAGTCATGACAATGTAAAGAGGTATATCAAAACCACAAATAGATAAACTACAGACCTTCTAGAAAAAGAAGACGAAACGGTCGACACCAATGTACTAAGGTAACTAGTGGAACGACCCGAAAGAATCGCTTGAGTGTTAGCAAGAACTAAATGTGTTCATGCTAAATGCTAACCAGATTGCGTCTAGTAGCGTTAAAATGTTTTTAACTTAGTATAATTGAGATATGTGTTTTGACTTGTTCTAGCCTACGCGACTATCTAAATAGCAGTCATTTACCATCACAAAGAAGATCTTATAGCTATAAACTTGAACCTATAGTTAATCACTTTGGTAAGTGTATAGGTTATGAATGTCTAGCAGACACTGAGTTTTTAACTCAAGTAGAGAGGACGAATCTTTTTCAGTTTGATATAAACTCTGCATACTATCTAAGTAGTTTAATCTCTCGTTGGTTTACTTTAGTCAACTCTCAAAAATGTATGTCACCATTTTATTCCAAACAAATATTTATTAACGTTGAGCGATGCAACCTTTGTAACAATTCATTGATAAAAGAACTAGTGATACTAAACGGATTTCTTAGAAGAAAGAATATAAGGCTTGTTATAGAAATAACAGAGAGAGAATTTATATTCTGTGGGAAATGTCCAAAAATTGAAATAGGACTAGAAGTTCTAATTAGGTCAGGAGTAATACTGGCCGCAGATGATTATAATACTTCAAGTCAAGACATAAGAGAAAGAGAAATAGTCAAAGGACTATATAAATTCGTAAAGATAGAATATGAAGGGCAAGAGTCTTTAAGAAGTATCATCTCTGAAATAGAATCTTTACACCAAGGGGCAAAAGTAATAATTGAACGAGTGGAAGATAAAAAGTTTATAGACGAAATCAATAAGACACTCATTGGTTCAACTTACTATATGCAGGGTTATGCATTCAACAATATTATTAAAATTTGACTTCTAAAGGTGTGATGTTTGGAGTTAAGTTTAATAGGTGCAACTTTCGACATAACTACGTTGCATTAAATCCTATATTATTCTTTTTTGAAAAACGCTTGTCATGTTACTTTAGAATCCAGAGAGAAACGATGTTAATGAAAAAAGAAAAGCTAAACTATGTAGAGTTTGCTGCCAGAGATCTGATCCAAACAAAACAGTTCTTTCGTGAAGCCTTTGGTTGGACTTTTGTAGACTATGGTGACGAATATACAGCTTTTTCAGATCAGAAAATTAATGGAGGGTTCTACAAAGCGGAATTGTTTTCGGATAACAGAGAAGGCGGTGCACTGTTAATATTCTATAGCTCTTCTATTGAGGCAACGTATGAAAGAGTATTGAAATGTGGTGGAGTAATAGTTAAGGAAATATTCGATTTCCCGGGGGGCCTACGTTTCCACTTTAGCGAACCTAGTGGCAATGTATTCGCGGTCTGGTCCGAGCGTTATCAATCATAGAGCTTAAACTATATTAAGGAAGAGTTAGGAGTAAAAGCTATGAGAAGAAAAACTCTAACAGATTTCATAATTTGTTGTATATACATAATGTTAACTCTTTCCTTTGGATTGTACTTGATAGTTAGACTTGGATAGAACCTAAAACCACATCATTGTTATACGAGGCGAACATTCTTAAATCATTAACGTAATATTGTTCCTATTCGCAACGTATAGTGATTACAAATTAATGAGCAATTCTATGGTAAATGAACTAAGTTTACCCAAATATACAATTTTATAATAGTAAATAGCATGGATTTAGACACGAATAAGAAAACCAATCTAGGTGTTACATATTGCCCAGTATGCCTTAGATTTGAAGTATACAAACAGACTAAAAAGAACTTACTTGAGACAATTTTCTTTAAGAATCTAACTAAATGCAGGTGCATCCACTGTTTAAGTAGTTTTTATTTTATCCCTGAGAACAAAAAACTTAACATGTTCTTTGTATCATTTGTTAACTTATTCTCTGATGTAAAATGGTTCAGTACTGGAGACCATATGCGATGAATCAAAGTGAATTCAATGCTTTTATCGCTCAGATAGAAGACCTTAATCTAAGACAAAAGCAAACTTTGATTAAGTTGCTCAATCAAATAGAAAAAAAGGAACATGAGAGCACTCAGATACTAAGCTTGGAAGAGTTGGACTTTCTCCAGAAAGTCGCCACAATGAACACTGTCACATGAACTTGTTTAAGTTGCATAATCCGCAGTTCTTACAGTTAATGACACATTCAAGTTTATTTTTTATTTTTGGTAGAATAACTTGATTAGAAATAGCTTTAACAATATTAAATCTAATCAAATAGACTCCTAGCTTATCTTCTTTTCTCCTTGGTCTATAATACTGAACAATTTCCGCACCAAAAACTAACACACAGAAATCAACGACAAATTTACCAGCCACAAAAATGTAGACTACTTCCTTATTTTTCCACAGTTTCTCAAGGTAGTAACATGAAGCTTGAACTACTAACTCAAAAAAGTGCTCTGAATTCATAAAGTAACCTAGTTGTACAATGCAAGCTCTATCTTCTTCAAGTTTAATGGTTTTAGGCAGCGAAGAAAAGTCATCTGATTGAAAGTCTAAAATAGTAGACCAATGTCCAACAACGGTTCCTCTTTGGTTTTTCAAAAGTATAGTATGATGTTTACGATTTTCTAAGTTCAACAACTCTACACGAAATTGCTTCAATGCAGATACATTTGAATAGAATTGTTCAAAATATCTTGAGTGCTCTTGGTTATTATGTGTAACAATCTCACTGACAATCTTATCTGGTACATTTTGATAGGATAGTACGCTTAAAGACAAATCCAAAGATTTTATTAAAGCATCAACAATTATAAGCGACTTTTTAGAGTACTTTTCATGATTACCCACAACGAGTATAAAATCGATCGGGTTTTTACCTAGAACTTTAGCTATTAATAGCTGTTTATAGAATGCAGGTCTACTTCTTCCATTAATCCAACGAGAAAGTGTTATAGCGTCCAAACCACAGAACTCTTCATAGTATTTATTTTGTAATAATGCAATCAAAGTCTTCCTTGATACATGTTGGTCCTTTAGCCAACTAGATAACAGACTTCCGAAAGTTATACTCTGCATTGTATTTCTTATCTCCTTTAATCATTGATGCAATACTATAAGCACGTATAAGTTCAAAAGTGCTCAGGTTAAAATTGGTCGTTTTCAACATTTCGGGTTGCTTGGGAAATAAAATCTGCGTGACCACCATCATCCAGAATAACGGTATATTTTATCTCTCCAAAACTCATATCTTTATCTAGAGCACTAGTTGATAACTTTAGTCTTTCTAAAGGAGGCAATGTAGCCCCACCCAGTTCTTGTCCAAGCAACTGAATCGATAGGAGGTTCACGTACCACTTTGTCATGTTTTCGACCACTAGAATGTCATCAACTACATGAAAACTTAATTTTTTATAATCCGATATATTTGGATTATCAAGTCCTTCAGGTCTTACTAAAACCTTGACTCTATACCGGATAGGAATTAGAACTTTTTTATCAGTTGTTTCATAATTATTTTTCTGAGGTATTTGTAGTATGTTCAACCATCTAAGATACTCGACTTCTTGGTGGATTAGTTCGCGCCTATTTAGTACAATTCGAATGTTCTTTTTCTCATTTGGCATTAAAATAAATATTGGAGGTAACGCGATTACCTCAGTGCTGATATCAGAGGGAGAAGCTAATACGTCCCCCTCATCTGTCCAAAGTTGAATTAGTTTCGGCTCAAACCCCGAATTTACTATATTTAGTTCGGTATCATATTCAGAGGAACCAATAACAATTCTTGTTCTGTCTATATTTACATCGGCATACGCAGTTTTTATAAACATCAGCAATAACCAAAGTAAACATATATGTCTATTGGAAACTAACAACAATCTGTAGCTGTGCATACATTTTCCCTGGTTCGACACTTTCATTTGGTAGTTTTTCTAAAGATGCAACAAAGTCACCCTGATATACGTTGTGATCGGGTTCTGTAGAAACTAATTGGGTAAGTTGTTTGTAACCATACCAACCAGCAGCAGTTCCAGTCCCGGTTTGCAAACTAGATAGCAACTGCAGAGGATTATTAGAGCTATCATAGATCCTGACACCCACTCCCGTCGCAACTCCTACGTGTCCGTAGTCATTGCTTAGCAAATGGGTCAATCCTCCAGAAGTTGTTGTCAGCCCAAGAGCTTGAGCATTTGCAACTGCGTAGCTTGATGGCACAAGAAAACCTATTGACACTGGTCTCGCTGTTGTAGATGCGCTACTACTAGTATTCTGTGAAGTACCAGAGACTGCATTTGACTCGCAACTTATACTTATTGAGAAAGGAATAGCTACACTTAGTCCGCTATTCAATTCATTTTTAGTGACCGTCGGAAAAAGAATATGGTGTGTGTAATCTGTTACTTGGCAATACGCTCCCCTTATAAAAGTAACTTGATTTCTCCAGCCCCAAGCGCCAGGCCAATCATGATACCACCCACTATAACAACCACCTCCATGGTCGCAGCCTACAGAGAGTCCTGAACTTCTGCCTCCTCCTTTAAAAGCGATATAGCCCATATTACCGCTGTGGCTAGGTGTATATCTCCCATAGTTATATCCATAATTAGTCCCACTATTGCTAACCTTTATCACCTCTATCCCAACATCACTAAAAGCTCCGGCGTGAACATAGATATATTGATTATCACTAAAAAGTTCAGATGGATTAATCTTTCTAGCTTTCCAACGTCTTGTATAATACTCTCCAGTAGAAAGATTCGTTAAACGAAATGCCGCATATCGATAGTCAGAATAGTAAGCCCCTGGGACACCGCTCACTTCATACTGCCCCTTACGGGGGTCATCTCCATTTGTTGAATAATATTCATACAATTCATCTTTATCCGACAAATCACAACGAAATAGTACTTGCTTATCACCGTACGGTGTCGAGTTCGAGGCATTTAAAAATGATGCAACAGAGTAAGCTAAAACCGTACCATCCGGTTGAAATGCCGACCCACTATTTATATTAATAGTAGAGGGTAAGCCGAGGTTTCCATGGCTACCATCGGATGCTCCGCCGACGTTAGCGCTCGTATAGTATCCTTGCGCTAATGCTTCATTAGACAAATAGGTCGAACTACTATTAGTATTAAGCTTAAGACAACTTGAACTTGCAAAACATGAATAGAAGCTTACCAAACATATAACCAAATGGTAACCACATCTCATTCTACCACCTCACATACACTAGACATATTTATTAAAGGAACTACTTCAGAAAATATATCTCCTCTTATATTTATGAGGCATTTTCTACCGTTATTCCAATGAACCGATACTGTCTTTGTATCTTTTTTAAGCCTTGCGTAGGCTTGTCCTCTTTGCCCTACAACTCCAACCTTATTACCTCTATCGTCATATACTACTGCACCAATGGGTGGATACTGATCATCTTCAAATTTAACGGTCATTAATACCGCTACACCACTAATTGTCTCAAATGTTACTTTGACAATAGCACCAGAATATGGGACGACGCTCTTACTGTCTGTCTTGAGTTCTACTGTTTTGTATGTGTCCGAAGATGCCTGAAGAGCCACTTTTGAAGAACGATAAGAAGGGATAGATGGTAGTATTGCGTATCCATTATCGTCAATCTCGGCTCCTTGACCGTTTAGAACTTCTAATCCTCTTCCACCCTCTGCATGAATTAACGCAAAAGACTCACTCGTATAGGGACCAAAAGTTAACCCTTCTTGGTGCCCTAAAATTGTTCCTGATAAACCTGCAGATAATCGTGTATAGCCTTGACCAGACACTGAACCTATGGAGACACCCCCAAATTTTGTTTTAGTTGAAACGTTAACCCCATAAGTGCTTTTGCTATTCTCTAACCCAGAAAAGGCAGAATATGCTACTTGTGCTTTGCTCCCAATAGTTCCAGCTAAAGTGGACGTTGCTGACTCTCCTGCTGAATTTGTAGTATAGTTAAAGCCAACGGATGAACGACGCTCAAAGATATCGAATGGTATAGACAAGCCCACTGACAAAATATCTTCATATTTGGAAGCACTTTTAGTACTTAGATTATATTGCCTGCCCATCGAGACATTGTAAGACACATTACGCCAACTACTATTGTATGACGCCTGATAGTTGATACTAGATTTATTGGTATTGTAGTAATCGACTAATGAGCCACTTACATTTAAAGTCCCAAAATTACTTAATGATTGACTAACCGACAATGTAAACCTGTTTCTTTGTCTAAAGCTGTCTAGATCATTGAGATACTCACTTTCTGCGTTCAACATTCTTTTTCCGAGCACATCTGACAAGTCCATATAACCTTCAGATGAAAACCTATATGCTAGCAAGGAGACATGAGTGTCTGTTTTAAAAGTTCGACCATAGGATGTTTCAAGTTGCCATCCATTAGTTGTTGGTTCATTTTCATGGACTTGTGTAAAGGCATATATCCCCTTGATTCCAAAAGCTCCAACTGATGTAGATAAAACGCCGCCCGTAAGATATGATTGATAACGGTACCCCAATCGAAATCCAGAATTTATCGTTAGTTGGTTGCTAGCACCATTCTGTAATGACCCTTGAACAAACAAACTATTCTCCGACCCGTAACCTCTAACATCCCCAAAAACCAAACTGTAAACACTGTTTCCAGGTCTCATCGATAGCGGAACTGAAGAATATGGAACTGTATACGTATTCACCGAACCATCAGACTCTCTAATGATTACCTGAAGATCACCCTGACTTTCGGTGTCATTAAGATCACTTATTACAAATGGACCTGGAGGTACCGTCACCTCACGAATCACCTGTCCATTCTGAACTATCGATACTTTGGCATTCGTTAACGCTTGACCTATGACTTCAGGGGCGTACCCAAGTCTACTCTGTGGCCACATTCGCTTATCTGTCTCAAGTTTTGAACCTGTAAAAGATAAGCTGGAAAATAGTCCATCTGAGGTACTAGTCTCACCCAAAGTAAGAACTCCCCCGATACCACTAATTGGTCTCTTCAAGTAACTATTAACCACATTGTATTGAGAAGTATTGTTGTTTTTTCTGAAGAAACCATCGTGTCTAAATTGCCATAAACCAAGATTAACTCCGCTTTTCAGACTACTTGTCACGTAATGTTCTGCAATTGCGTCATGATAGTTTGTTACATAATAGTTGGTGTTATGCTTGACAAATAGAGCGGAAATTCCTTTATCCCACTTACTAGGGGCTATATCTCCTCGGATTTTTCTCTTCAACAGTGATTGAGGTACTGTATACTTGAGTTTAAACAGCGACGAGTCGTATTCCCACTTTGATGAATGAACCAAATTGGATACAAAATAGCAATCAGATTTACTCTTGGGCACACTTAAGTCCATGTCTAATAACTGACTTTCGATGAGACATGGCTCATTCCTATTTACGCTTGAATTAAAAGCAGACCTAACTTCAACATTAGTTCTTTTTAGGCCTTCATTTAAATACAAATCTACAATCAATACATCGTCATTTTTTTGGCTAGGTATAAATTCAGACTCCGATGCCAAATTACTTACATCTACATCCCCTTGTAGTAGTGCCACATTAAAGTCATGTCCTATAGCAAGATTATGAAAACCTAGCAGAATAAATAGTGTAATAGTACGAACTTCATTCACTTTCATAACAGAACTCTAATCAATTAGAGACAACATCAAAGCGCATTGATAGCAATGCTCCCAAATCACTAACCATGCGAAATTCAACTATTCCGCTATGCAGCTTATCTAACATTTTCTCTGATTTATCAAAGTCAAAGTCACGATATGAATAAGGTTCAATCATTCTACCGGCTGTTTTAATTTCGGTTCCATTATCAATAAATCCAATATTTCCCGACATAGAGAGGTAGAACGGCCTGTCATTGTAAACTCTGATCTTAACACTCGCATCATCAGACTCTACCATTGTTACTCTAATCATTTTTTCAGGCTGATCATTAAAATCCTTAATACCTAAAGGTCTATAGAACAACTTAACCTTATGTTTAACTGTCACAAATAGTTTATTTACACTGTCTAATTCTTTCTTTAAGCTTTTGTTTGTAGGGATCTGTAGAAAATTGAAGTATGATATAGACTCACGATCTCTAGGGTAGGCACTCTCATCTATTGATATAACTCTGATTATTTGTCCCGAGTTGGGAGCTAATCTGGCTATCGGTGGGGTAACCACATAATATTCGCTTTTTTCATCACTATCTTCGGTTTCATCCACCCAACTCTGAACAAAAAAAACGTTTTCACTTTTGTTAGAAAGGTTAACATTGACAAAGCGCTGCCCTTCATTATAAATAACTCGACTTCCAGTCATAACTATATTAGCCCATGAACTTGAGCAAAATACAATTAATAGCAAAATTGAAATTTTCACTACTACAATCACTTTGAGAGATGGAATCTAAGCTAGCGGTTAAAATTCATTTGCCGCTAGCATAAGTTTACCTGTTACTGGTACGAAATCGCGTATTGCAAAGAGCCGTCAACTGTACCCGGTGTTGCAGCACCAGTAGCATAATATTGAACTTTATACGTTGCTGTTTTTTGAGTTTCACTAACCGCTAACCCAAGGTCATTCGTACCTACAAAGAATCCATTGTTGTTGTTAAAGTTAATCTTTGTACCCGTAGTATCAACTATTTGCAGCTCGACATTTGTCGCCGAACCGATATTACCCAAGTTTCCATTCGTAGTAACCTGATTACCAACAAACACAGTATTGATTCCTGTCGGGTTAACAGCATCTCCAGTACAACCCGAAATCGACACATCAAAGTCAATCGCACCCGCTACATCGCCTGATGCAGCGAGCTCACTCTTCGGCACTCTAGGTAACAGTATGATTGGGTTAGCTTCGTCACCGTTTATAGACACTGTACAAGTCTCGTCAGTAACTTCTCCTTGGAAAAACAGTACATTTGGTGCCGCAGCTGGAAATGCACTGAATGCACTGCTACTTAACATAGAAAATACGGGAATAAACGCCCACTTAAGTGTTTTCATTATAGTTTCCTTAACTCTTGAATAAACAACCTATTGCATAAACTTTTTGATTTGCGTTAGGTATAGAAATTTTATCTCTGTCACCAATTAGTTCATTTGCATATGACTGCAAGTTTTTCCTGCAATGCTAACCAATAGCCATCCAGTTATGATTCTGTCTAGTTTGTCATTCTGATACAGCTAGTTCATATTTATAATCATAAATGGCATGCTTTCTACTATCACCTCCAACAGTTTTCCGCTTAGAGACTTTATATGTCACCATTATCTTTTTAATTTCCTGACAGTTTTTAACTTATCTGTTTTGTGCAAAATTTTGGGGCTATTATAGAACCGAAACTTTCAGATAATATCTTTCACACTTTCATCGTTTGAAATTAACTAGGACTCTAAAAAATCTATTATTTTCAGACATCCATTATGAAAACAACCCATTTCCAAACATCATCCTCTCGCGTTTTTACTCAACAAGGAATAAACTCAACATTATTTGGTATCTAGAAATTGCATCATAGAGCGCATTCTTAAGCGTTAATGGAACGTTAAGAATGGACAAATTGAATTCCCTTACTTGCTCCTCAAGCTCAGTAGTTGCTTGACTTAGTAATTGCTGTACCTTGCTACTAGTTAACGTGCTGATTATATTTAGGCTTTCTCGAGTTCTCTCAAGCTCATATTCAATTTGCACTAAAGCTAACAAAGCTTCCACATGTTGATGATTACCGAGGTCGGTTTGGTGCTCGGTATGCATTGAATACAAATTTTTAGTACATTCAGAGCAGACACTCGATGCACAGTACTTATTAATTATCTTTTTGCATACACGACACGAGTTCCTGGGGCGTTGATAATATTTTGTCATCTTTTTCATAGCTCTAGGTAGGTTATTGAGATTTACTTCAAGTATTGACTCACTAGTGTCAATGACTCTTTTATTTGAGTGTAGTTACCTACTTTCTAAGTCAAAGAACCTTACCTCCTCAGCTAACTTTATGGACATCTCTGACAGGTTATCTGCTGCTTCACCACTATCTTTTATTGTTTGTAGTGTCTCTTCAACTTGGTCTCTAACAGAAATGATGCTTTGGTTTATCATCTCCGCAGTTGTACTCTGCTCTTCTGTAGCAACTGCAATTTGCGAATTAAGCGCGTTAGTAAGTTCGATACTGTCAGTAATTTGCGAAAAAGCTTGGTTTGCAGCATCTGCCTGTTCGACTGTGTCATTGAGCATAGTTTGGCTAGCATTAATGGAACTTACGACGTTACTCGTATTTTGTTGTAGTGTGTTTATCTTTCTTTCTATTTGTTCCACAGCTTCCTGTGTTTGCTGGGCAAGTTGCCTTACTTCATCTGCTACTACAGCAAATCCCCGTCCCTGCTCTCCAGCTCTAGCGGCTTCAATAGCAGCATTTAATGCCAGAAGGTTTGTTTGCTGAGCAATATTGTCGATAACTACCATGATATCTGCGACTTCATCTGTACCTGATTTTAAAGTCGATATTTCTTGCCCCAAATGTCCCATTTGTTCAGCAAGACCTGAGACTTTTGAAATCGTTTCAGACATTACATCTGAACCTATGGTCGCACTAGTTTTAGCAATATCGGCTTCAGTTGATGCGTTATTAGCGTTTTGAGCAACCTCTGTAACAGCTGCAGACATCTCATTGACAGCAGTTGCGACTTGATCAGTTTCTAATTGTTGTTCCTGAGCATTAATCAGAGCATTGTGATTGATCGTAGAAAGCCGCTCTGAAGCTACTGAAAGCTGCTCTCCGCAACAGTTCACCTCTTTTATTACGTGATAAATCTTGGTTTCCATTTGTGCTAATTCGACACACATTTGGCCGACTTCATCTTTAACATCATCCAAAGCCATAGTCTCTATGAAATACCCGGCAGACATAGAGGAAATCTTTTGTTTCGCTGTTTCTATAGGCTTGATAATGCTATTAGCAATCACTCGAGTAAGCACAAAAATCACCGGAATCATTACTAGCCATGCAATCAACAGAGTGACAAGGGTTTGCTCTCCAACCTCAGCAACTTGTGATTTAACCGCAATTTGGTTCTCTACGGCGTTTTTTCGAAGTGAAGCAATATTCCTAGTGACGCCAAATCCGAGCCTTCGCATTTCTATCCAGAAGCTCTGCGCTGCTTTAGCTGTCACTTTGTCGTTCTCTGAATTAGTATGTAGTTGGATAAACTGCTCGAAGTTTTGCTTATAGGCTTGCATGTCATCACGTATGGATATGAAAAGAGCCTTGTTTTCAGCGTTCTTCGTCTTATTTAGATTCGATGTAATAAGTTCAATGCTAGCATCAAGGAGCGTTATAGCATTGGTTACGTAATGACTCTCCCCCGTGTCCTGGAATGTCATTGCATTGATACGAGCAGTTAACAAGTTGGACTCTATTAGAGTAATATTAACGTTAGAGTTAGCTAACTGCTGGTAAAGCGCAAAACTATGATTGTAGTTTTTTGTAGAGTTAAGGTTAATCATTGAAATAATCGTCATTGCTATGACGCTTACTATAGATATCAACGAAATTTTATGCCTTACAGTCTTTATTTGTTTTAGCACGATGGTTTCCTTAAGGGATTGCTACGATAAATAAGACATTAAGGGCTTTGGACTACACTGACAAACTTACTCATAAAACACCAATATAACTAATCAACTGATTTTAAATTAGTTTTACCAATTTGTAAGTTCAGGACTACATTAAAATCTACCATCGCCTACGTATCAAAAATCTGATTTGAGGTTGGTTACTACGTATAACGAAAATCGAATACGCATGTGATAACGCTATCAATTGACTTAGTATGGTATGACTAGTCCATTATTATTCTGTTTTGAGCTTGCCCTATCATTTTGATGGTAAACCTCATTCACGATAGCTGTTTAGTTGTATCATCTAAGGTACATAAAGAATAATCTTGAATTAAATTCCAATTTTAGCGTAGTCGTCGTGTGAAGGTGTTTTGTAGTTTTGTTCCATCTCTTGTATTTTCTAAGTTCTCGACAGTTCATTAGTCGAAGCATGGTCAATTCAGAGTTTAATGCTTTTTGAATCACTTTAATCCAGCAAAAGCTGGATCTCGTTATACGCCTGTTGATTTAGTTTTCTCACCTTGCTCAAGCTTCGCCTTTTTCCTTACCAGTCTACAAGTACGTAGGAATGGTAGGAGATTTACGTAAGCTCAATCCTACAAACACTTATAAAGTCAATATTATCAGCGACTTAATTAAGACTCTCTTTTAGTGGTACGTTTGACTAATAGATCGTCGTTCATATGATGCGTACTCAATAGCAAAGAGAGTACTGCCTAATGAAACGTTGGTTATCATCTGTATTGTCCTTATTCACCGTTAGCTTCTCAGGACTACTAATGGCTGACGAACTGATGTTGTCAGAGCAGGAAAGAGAGTTTTTAGAAGGTAAAAATAGGCTAATCGTTGCTGTTTTAGCGACAAAGCAGAGTCAAGGTACTCCTGGAGAGTATGTAGGGCAGTATTTTTCGACATCAAATGACTATGTGAGTAGTTTAGCTGCAATTCTCAACCTCCCAGTTACCCTCAAAAAATATCCAAACATCGATGCTGTTTTCGATGCAGTGAGTCGCGGTGACGTTGATATAGCAATGGGTTACAGCATGACAGAAGCGCGACGTAAAAAAGTCCTATTCTCTGACCCACTCTATCAGACATCAACAGCGGTTTATCTCGCCGATCCTCACCACAAAACCAGACCCATAAAACGGAGACGTTGGGTTTGCTTAAGTGGTTCTATTTATTGCGATGTGATACGCAGAGAAACTCAGCAAAAGCCCTTTATGACAGACAACTTTGAGCTGGGTATTAAATTGGTTCAATCTGGAAAAGCACATGCTTTGATAGCGAGTTATATCAACATTGCTAACCATGTCGATTCGAACAACGATTTAAAAGCCTCAATTGAATTTCCTAAATGGCTACCGAGAGAAGAAGTTCGATTAGTTGCGTCTTTCGAGCAGCCCGTATTGGTGGATATCATTAACAAAGTGATCCAGCTTGCGAATGACAAAAGGCTGCCGAGTTACTTTTCGTCATCGAACCCCTATTACTTACTCGATAAAGCGCTGATTGCATTTCATTCGCTTCATGAGGATGAAGTCGTGACGTATTCGATGCGTGATAATCTTCCACCGCTCATCTCACAGTCACCTTCAGGGAACTACATAGGTGCAATTCCGGACTTCATGTCCATGCTTGGATCCAGAGTCGGGATCGATGTTCAGTATTTGCCCTTAGACAGCGAGTCAACTGCCGATTTGAATATCGTCAGTTACGTTGGTCGTAATCCTGTTGCTCATAACTTGGTGACACAACCTTTCATGACGCTGAAATATCGTGGTGTCATGGGGGACACGGGAACGGTCAAGAGTGACTCTAAAGCAGGGATCCTCATTCAAACTAAGATTAGTGATGTGGAACAACTGCAAACAGAGACCACGTTAAATTTAGTGGCCTATGACGACATCGAAACCTTGTTGAAAGACTTGGATCAAGGCGAGTTATCAGTGATTTACTTACCTACCGATGTCGCCAGTACTTTTTCCGTTAGTCAATTAATGGGGGAGCAGTACAAGCTAATCGATACAGAGCTTGAACTCAACTTAGCGTTTACAGTCAAGCAACAAGATACGGCTTTATTTACTCTAATTAATCAGTTGATCAGCACATTTGATAATGGAGAAATACTAAAGATAAAGAACCGTTATCGACAGTTTGAGATGGTCGAAGGCTACAAAAAGCAGACGGTGTGGTACTACAGTGTGTTGGTTCTAATTTTGGTGTTTGCTGTACTAGGAGTCTCATACCTGACTCTTTTAAATAGCAAGTTGAAGGCTGAGCACCACGAACGTCAGGTAAACCAAAAAGACGTTGAGTTAAAGCGACTACAAGAAATCATCAATGAGTTCAACAGCATTATTTTTATCGCTAAACCCGATGGTGATATTCAGTTGTCCAACTGTCCGAGTTTTCAAAAAGGGCAGTGTCAGAAGTGCCTATTGCATGATGAGCAGCGGGCGACGGATGTGCTGCTATTGGGGCAGTTAGAAAACCTTCCACAAGGTCAGTATCGTATGCAAGGCTGTCAGTTGAACTTTCATGATGTTCAGGTAGCCAGTAAATCCATCGAGGACCCTGCAAGTGGTTCTTCACTTTTGCTGACCACTATCAGTGATATTACTGAGCAAAAACGCTACGAAAACAGCATCTTAGAGGCGAATCACCAAGAGCGCCAAGCAGTGAAAGTCAGAGAACGCTTTCTTGCCATGATGAGTCATGAGCTAAGAACACCGATTGCTGGTTTGCAAGGGGCGCTAGAGCTTATGAGAACAGAGGTACTCTCGCAGAAAGTCGCAACTTTGCAGTCGCAAGCCTATGAATCCGCGTCACACTTGAGCCGGCTGGTAGATACTGTTCTGGACTTTTCAAAGCTAGAAGCCAACGAGTTGTCATTGGTCTATGAGCCCGCATCCCCACTTGCGTTGGTCAGTGAGGTGGTTCGTCAGTTTGAGCCAATGGCCGCAAAGAAAGCACTCAATCTTGAGTTTACGCCACAGCTATCCGTTATCGATAAAATCGACTGCGATGGAGTTCGTATTAAACAGGTTCTGGCTAACTTACTTTCGAATGCGATTAAGTTTACCGAATCTGGAGTGGTGTCGGTTCAATATCAAGTTGCGGATGAGCATTTACGACTGACGATATCCGATTCTGGCATCGGTATGAACCCAGAACAGATAGAGCTCGCTATTCAGCCATTTAAGCAAGCTGAAGATGCCATTACTACCAGAAAGTTTGGTGGTACCGGGCTTGGGCTTAGCATTGTCTACCAATTGGTGGAGCTGATGCAAGGTCGCGTCGAATGCCACTCTAAACTCGGAAAAGGAACGTGCTTCGAACTGTCCATACCGTTTGAACAGACAACTCACTACTCTAATAAAGACCATGTAGAGGTTAAGTTAATACCCAAATCTCGCCCAGAGCTAGCGCCATGGCTCAGCAGTTGGGGACTGCAGATTAGCTCAGTCAAATATCACGACAATGATGAACAGTTGGTTCTATTGCATCGCGGTAATGACTTTGTGCTCAACCTCAATGAGTGTTCATATTTGGATCAAATCTACTCTCGTATTGAACATATCGATAAGGTGATGGGATCGGATGATGTTTTACCATCAGATAAGTTTGCAGCGCGCGTCGTCATTGTTGATGACAACAGCATCAACCTGAGTGTCATGAGATTGCAATTGGAGTATTTAGGCGCGACCGTCTATGCCTTTTCTAATGCCGTGGATGCAACCGAGTTTATCAGCGAAGAGTCAGTCGATATTGTCTTTACTGATTATCACATGCCAGACATGGATGGCGTTGATTTGGCGACGGCGATTCATTCAAACCCTTTGAAGCAGCACATTCCAATTATCGTCTGCACGGCGATAAACGATACCAAGAAAGTTCTCGAGGAGAGTCGAAGTGTGTTTAGTGGTGTACTGAATAAGCCCTACACGCTAGAAGAGCTTCATCTGCAGGTATTTCATCACTTAGAAAGTAAGACAGAGTTCCCCGATTGGATTCTCGGATTTCCAGAGCGTGAACGTGCTCAGCTAGCAACCATCTTTGTTGATTCCATGCAAAGAGATATTGCGGCGCTCGAGAAAGCCGAGACTGTATCGGCGATCAAAAAAGTGGCTCACAAAATAAAAGGAGGCAGTGCGATCCTCGGCGTTAAATCTGTGGAGAACATTGCTTTGCAGATAGAACAATGTGAACTGGATGAAGTGCAATGGATATTAGATGAGCTGATTGAGGAAATGAATCAACAAGTCGCTCATGTAAACAACTACTTAGCAATGCAGAAGGTTGAATTATGAAGATGCTGATAGTGGATGATGACGACATTCAACTTACTGTACTAAGCAGTCGTTTAGCTCAATATGGAGCCGTCACCTGTGCCAATAGCGCAGCTAAAGCGTTGCAACTCGTCAAAGGTGAGCACTACGACATCATCCTTTTCGATGTGGATATGCCAGAGATGGACGGTATAGAGTTTATTGTTGAGTTGGGTAGCATGAATGTTAAGTCTGCTGTGGTCATTTGTACAGGGATGGGCGATGCGATAAGCAATACCATCAAAATCATTTGCAAGCGATTCAGTTTCTCTACGGTAGGTCATCTCAGAAAACCTTATAAAGAATCGCAATTAGTTCAGGAGATCAGTCGAATTCGCGGGCTGTGTAAGTCCATGCGCTCTCGAATGCCCAAGCAAAGCATTAATGGTGATGAGGTGCTTCTGGCCCTGGCCAATCGAGAGATAAAGAACTACTACCAGCCTAAAGTTAGATTCGCTGACGGTAAGGTGATTGGTTTTGAAGTATTGGCGAGATGGATACACCCAGTTAAGGGGATCATTTCACCTGCGGAGTTTTTACCACACGTAGAGCGCCTATCACTGGATGGTGAGCTGTTTGACGTGATCCTTCACAACACAATTCAAGACTATGAACAGGGTAAACTTCACTACCCCGTCGCGATCAATATCAATGATCGTAACCTGTTGCGTGAAGACTTCACCGATAGCTTTCTGGAGACGTGTCAAACGCATGGTGTGGATCCTTGCTATTTTACCTTTGAACTGACGGAGGCTCACGCTTATGTGGAATCGGTGTGCCTGCTTAAGAACCTAGCAAGACTTCGTTTGAATGGTATCGGTATTTCCATTGATGATTTTGGGACAGGCTCCTCTTCTTTGACAAAGCTCTCGTCTATCCCATTCACAGAGATAAAGATTGACCGCGCCTTTGTTAAGGATTGCACGCATAACCCTTCTCATTTGAATATCGTTAAAACCATTCGCTATTTGTCACAAAAGTTGGAGCTAAGGCTGGTGGCTGAAGGCGTTGAAGATGAAGTGGTGTTTGATGAACTTAAACGGTTGGGAGTCGAGGTATGCCAAGGTTTTCTGACGGGCAAACCTATGCCCATTGAAGCGGTATGTATGATGTATGAGTAAAGGGGCAGGTATGAAATGTTTAGTGGTCGATGACCACCCAATCGTAGGTGCAGCAGTTAAATCGACAATAGGGCAACTTCCAAACATATCGGCAGTAGATTCAGAGCCTAGTGCAGAAAAAGCACTGCAGTTAGTCACAAGTCAACGATATGATTTGCTCGTACTCGATGTTGATTTAGGAGACAGCAACGGCTTTGACTTTTTAACGCGCATTCGTGCACGTGGGTATCGAGGTAAAGTCCTGTTTTTATCCGCAGACAAAAATGCAATACACGCAGACACAGCGATGAAGCTCAACGCCAATGGATTCGTCTATAAATCAGAGAGTTTGGAAACGCTGGGCGGTGCAATTGAAAGCATTCTGCAAGGGTATAGCTACTTCAAGTTTCCCCATAAAAATCTGCAGCATCAGCTAGGAAAACCGCTCTCCACGCGAGAAAAAATGGTGCTCGATTACCTAATACAGGGAAAAAGCAACACTGATATCGCAGAAGTGCTCTTCCTGAGTGCAAAAACCGTGAGTACCTACAAGGCACGTATTCTTAAAAAATACAATGCGAACAATATCGTTGAGCTTATCACGATGCTTAAGTAATGGGTCGTTATCTTCTATGTTTGATTCTTCTATTATTTTGAGGTCAACGATCATCTCGTTGACCGCGTTTACCTTTACCATCATGGTCATGTCTGATCATTTCGTCAAACGGGAGCTCGAATACTTCTCCAGAATCACGACCGCTATTGATCAACATAAAATGAATGTGGTTCTATTTTCTAAGTACTTGAGTGAGCGAATCGAAAATAGTGCAAACAATGAAGCCGATATGTCTTCTATCCTGTCTTACACCAAGCAGCAGTATGGTGAAAAATTCGCTCGGGTTTATTCTATGGACGACAGCAAAATTTGCGCGCACTCAGCGGTCGTCTTGCTTGAGTTTAATCGCTTACTCGAAAGCTTCGATGATATCTATCAAAGAGCCTTTGTACCGATCAAATACCGCTCTTTTATCTGCAATAAGCTATTTACCAACATTAAGAATGACGACTTTGTGGTCAATGAGGCGTACTTTGGTCGAGAGAAATGCCAGTCCAATAACAGCTGTGCGAAATATGCCTCGCAACGCCAACTGAGTGACAATGTGGTCATCTCTTCACTGTATGCGAATCAACTGGTTGATGGACAGTTGGTTATCTCTATCTCGAGTCCAGTTCGCTATCAAAGCGAGATCATCGGAGACTTCTCGATAGATTTGCCTGTTGATGAAGCAGCGCTGCTGGCGAATGGGAAACAGATCGTTCAAAAATCTTATGGTACCTACAAGCAACACATCATCCAGTACGGGGATTACCCGTTCGAGAGATTTTCTCATACCGAAGAACATGTGGCTGACAATCAAACCATCTTTGTTTATCGGGTACCCATTTTTAAAGTGCTTACCGACTATTTCTGGTTGCTGTTTGTTTACTTTTTGATGAGCTATTTGCTGTTTCGAAAGTTTGCAGAGCTCAAATTTAGTCGTGCAGCTCTGAAAGAGGTCCGGATTCAAGCTCAGCGAGATGAGCTTACAGGCCTATACAACCGAAGCATTCTCAATGATGACTATTTTATTGCCCGGGTTGAGTCGCAACCGACGAGTATCATCGCTATCGATGGAGATAGTCTAAAACGGATCAATGATAAGTTTGGTCATGCATTTGGCGATCAATCTATCAAATACATAGCCGACAAACTTGTTGATGGCGTTCGCGACAATGACTATGTATTAAGGCTTGGTGGCGATGAATTTTTGGTGGTTCTCGTTGGGTGCGAAGTGGATTTTGCTCATGATGTAGCGAGAAAAATACAACACGCGATTGGTAGCGATGTCGTAAATCACCATGGGTTGACTGTCTCGGTCAGCTACGGAGTGACAGCATTGAAAAAGGGTGAGTCGTTTCAACGTGCGATAGAACGGGCGGACAAAGCGCTCTATCAAGCTAAACAAAAGTAGAACCTTCCTTTTGTTAAAGTACCATTTTGTTTAAACTACTTATCTCAAATAGGATCTTTGAATAAAAAAAACAGCATGGTGACAACTTTTGGATCTGAACAATCTGAGGCTAAACCGACAGCCATTGGGCCAGTGTCACCAAACCTATTCGAAGATTACCCCAACAACAGCATATAACGAAGCTTCTTTAATACAAGTCTTCGTTATATAAAAAACAAGAAACTACACATAATATGGAAAATGAAGAGATTTTGCTCTTACCAATAATAGGGAACTCACTGCTACTCCAATCCTCTCACCGACAATCTAAAACCACACTGTGAAGTAAAATGTTGTAACTTGCTGGTTAGCAAACCACTCTTTATCAGTTCAGTCACTATAACTTTTTCGACACCTCTGTACACCTTAACTTCACAAGAAAAGTATTCACACTCTGCTTCGATCGCTTAATCTGTAATCCAAACTAGCCCTTCAACAATTTGGATCAGCTTGCAATTAATGTGAGTATAGTTAGCGCCAGTATACATTGAATTGCTGAGTGGGATTGTCGTAGCGGTAGCATAACAAGCGCTAAAGGAGTTAACATAAGTTGTGTCATGTAACATTGACCCCGCATAATTCAATTTTTAGTGTCCTATCTTACCTTCTACGACAAACAGGTGAGTAACACCATTTATAAATACTCTGAGTTCTAGACGCCAAGACATGGTTCGCAAAATCTCTAGTTCAACAAGAACTTTTATCTAAGTAATGAGAGTATCTTCAATGAATTTTAGGGAGATATACTGATGATTTACTGTGTAACCGATTGGTTTAATTACGAACTAGTGGAAGCCAAGGACCCTCTACATGCTGCCCAGAAAATAACTCAAATGAAAAATATTAGAACAATCCCACCTCATAAGCTGATGCCTTACTCAGTGACTTGTGCTATGAGTGCATTGTATGAAGGAGATATAGAGAGAGTGATGGAATCTTGCAGCGACGATATGCAGAGAGTACTCATACTAAACTTACACAAGCACACCCACCATTTTGAAATAGTTTAGTTTATCTACCTTACTATATAATTCATATTTCCAAAAGCATGTGTAATTGAAAGGAAGTATTGTGACCACTCGACTGCTCGCAACAGAGGGGCCTATTCGATGGTCTTTCTCGGTTATGCAAAACACTACCAAACAAAAGCAAACACTAGAAACCCAGTGACCAAAAGGGTATAAGTCATCCACATAGGAAGCAAACCATAGTTGTTCAGCAAGAATACCTCGAGAGTTGAAGTCTTACAACTAGTGATACATGAAGGCTACTCTATATCTTTATGCGCTCCTTGCTGTGCTGATACAGAACTATCGTGCATAAGTCTTTATCAAAGGTATATCTCATTAGGTTTAGTAATGCTCCTATATACTGAACAAAACAAGTAATGGGGCAAAGACGTGTTAGATGACAAAATCGACCATATAGATAAAAACCAATGAAATGGAATGCGTTATCTTAAACGTCAAATAGAACTAACGGTCTATGATACGCGGTAACCTTTTGGCGCTCTTTGCTTCGGTTGTTATAGAGTATCTTTTCGACCCTCTTGGATGTTTCTACTTCATCAGCAAGGATTCCCAAAAGCGTTTGTTTTTCCTCTTTCGTGGAAACTAAGTCTTTCCAAGCAATCATAAAATCAAACGCTTCACCGTGACGAAGGAGCCTTGCAGGTACACCACCGTTGCCAATACCACCAATAAACATTCCGTAACGCAAGAATGGGTGTACTACTCTATGGTTCTGAGCTTTCTTGCTGTACGTAATAGCATCATGGGTTGTAACACTATCAACTTTCGTTTCCACTACCACTCTCGGTGTCCACGTAGCATCATCAATCCATTCGTAGATTAAAATATCCGTCTCGAATTTGGTTTCAATGCAATCTGCTATGTCATTTCTGTACTGGCGTACCTCATTGGCATAACATAGTTTTTGGGCAACATCTGCAGCGTATTTTGGTGAAATACTTTGCAGGTGGTTATGGATTTCTGCTGCAACCTTTTTAGCCCACTTGGTTTCTTTTGTTTCTCTCATATCACTAGCCTTTCTTCTTGCTTGCTACGTCTATATAGTTTTATAGGCATCTTACTGGCATGAAGAAAAGTATGTCGATTGTTGCTCAATAAAAGTGAGATGGCTGACGGTTGAAACTCAAAAAGGGGCAAACGTGCGCTGCAGTTATTTATTAATAGGGAAGTGCTTTTCCTCATACTCTTCAAGCAACGCAGCTAGCCTTTCAAGCTCGTCAGCTTCAGGAGTGCCTGGTTCGGTTGCATCAAACAGTGATTCAACTTGCTTCAATGCGGCCCTGTAATCACTTTCAGAGATGCCAAGCCCTAACTCATCTAATGTTACCTTCGCTAGTTCGTCTCTATGCGCAGTATGAGGGGTAATCCCCTTGACCAGTTCTTTTTCAGATAAACGTTTTTTGCTCATAGCTTGTCGTTCCATTCAAAATGCGACTAGATAATTTATAGCACACTGAGTTATCAGCTATACCGTAAGCTTTGTCCTGAAACACGCAATGAGGCAAAAGTGTGTAGGCTCATTTATAATTGCGTAACAACGGAATACGCAGTCATACCATCGACTAGCCCTTTTTCGGCCATCTACTTCTTGTTACCCTCAGCAATGTTCCATTCTGGAGCCTTACCTAAATCCTGCAAAACGTCGCTGAGACTATTCTCGACAAACAAGCTATGATAATACAGAAGCACCATATTGGATTAACTAGGAGTTTGTAATGCTGTTGGCTAGTAAGATTTTACAAAGCTATGTAAATTGGGTTGATAACCATATTGTCGAGATAGCCTACGTTGGCTCTATCTTCGTTGTTATCCTGACGTTGTTCTTGCATTTTTTGTAATCTGCTGAGTTAAAGATATCTCCGTCACCAATTGCCAGCGTCCATTATGACTCAAAGTGTACTCACTTCATTCTCTGTAACATCAATACATTTTACTGATACTTAATTTGAAAACAGTTCAATTATCAGTAGCAATTAACAGAAAAACCATCAAGCCGAAACTCAATGGTTTTGATTATCTACTGCTTGTTCAGCAGGTAGGTTGCCTTCTTCCTGACCTATTCTTAGCTGCCTATGCGGCAGGTCACGTCCGTACGTGGTGAAAACTACACGACTGTCTGTTTCTTAGCTGACTATGCGGCAGGTCACTGTAAACTCTAGACCATAACCGCCTGATAGTTCTATATTTACGTCACAGAAATCCAAAAATACCCTTTTTTACGCCACCTTTTTAACTCACTGTTTTTATTAGAACTAAAATACTTGTCTTAAAAAGGGTCAAAAATGAATATCAGGTACGGTTCCTCGTTTATCTTGGTTGGTGGCGAATCCATAGCTATTAAAACTAGCACGGACGCGCTCGCCAACACGTTCTTTTTGAACATGTAAAATGAAGTTCTGCCTAGACGAGCCACTAGAAATGGGAATTCGATGGAAATGTTCAACCTCGCGCTCTTCATCTGCCTCGGGTAATGATTCAGCACCTGTTAGTTCTGCTCTAATCATACTGCGTTTCATTCTTCGCTTTTTAGAACCAATGAAGCTTTTGCCTATCGTCTGATTTCTGACAAACCTGACTTCAGCAGCCCCTTCTGGAGCTTTGCTCACTGCTGATAGTTCAAATAGCTTTTCTTCTTTCATAACAGAAAAGTAAGGCTGAAAAGACAATCCAATCAAAAGCTCTTTATCTTCTGAAACAAAAGCGATGGTATTACCAATGGTATCGACTCTCCAGCTCGGAAAATTCACTCCTATTTGGTTCATGGCCTGTTTATTATTGACCATAAACTTGTGCATTTGACTAATACAGCGCCCTGCAAGTAGGCCACAGTCTGCCTGTGATGGAAGGTAGCGTATACAAAAGTAATATCGTTGCTTCATGCTCGCCTCACTTAGCTTTACCACTTGAACCGTTGAATAGACCACCCTTGACCAATACGGACATAATGAAGTGAACCTCATTGGGAATCACTTGGGTTTCGTTCATTGTTTTAGTCCAAGCCTCTGTGTCTTTGATCAAATGATAAAAGTCATTTTTTAGCGCAACATGCCTTCTCGCAATTACATATTCTCGATCAGCACCATACTCATTCACCCGTAGAGGTTTGTCTGCATCTTCATGCCACCAATCATCGATTGATTGCAGTGCAGCGCCAATTTTCTGTCCGTGAAACGCAGCGGTTTCTTTACCATTTTGCAGTTCTACCGTTGCTAATTTTTTAGTCGGCACCCCATCTTCTCTGCTGTCTAGAAATTCTTGGCTCGGGTATATTTCATCTCCCCATCCAACAGACAGTTTGGCTCGAATATCCATGTAGAAATACTCAGAACGCTCTGACAACGCACGAGTAAGATAAGCCGTCAATAACTCAAGGCTTTGCGTAGATGATTCATCCCATTTACCATACCAAGAGAGCCTTGTGGCATCCTCCACCACTATTTTTCCTTTGTCGCTCGTCGTCACCTCAATAGACAAACCTCGACACTCTTCATTTCGCCACAGCCATTTACCTGACAAAATATTTTTGGCGTAACGGTGCGCCAGCTCTTGGTAGCCATTAAGCTCTTTATAGGTAGCAGCCAACGACAGCAACGCGTCGCGAACACCATTATCATTGCAAACCTCAGGGCTTAGAGAATTGGCTCGAATACGAAGAGAAAAAGCGCAATAAATATCATCTACCCCAGGGGTAACGTAGCACTCTTCAATATACTGAGGGTTGGCGTAAGCTAAGTCTTGAGGGGCCACGTTTTTAGGAGAGAATTTACTGTCATTATATGCTTCAGCATATCCTCCTTTTGGTGCTCGTAATCGTGTCCTATCAACACCAATAGGACACATCTCATCATTCTTTGATAAGTAGTAAAAATACGCCTTCCCTGAGGACAGAGAACGAACATAATTAAGCTGGCTACACAAATCCATAAGCATCTAATTCCTCGAGTTTTTTATAAGAATAGTTTCGCCACTGGATTCTATCGACCAAAACGCTCGCTCAAAATAGTGACCTCGCCCACCAAATCGAACTTCAATCGGATTTACTCGCCTCGCAATCCCTAACGCATTCTCAGCATAGGCATGATGTTCCATTATAGAGTTCGCACGGACTGCCGGTTTTTCTAACAAATGATAACCAAGGGAGACAGGGATGTTATCGCTATCATCGACAATCATTTTTTCAAGTTCATCAAAGTTAATCGGTTGCTGCTCATTAGGGTACAGCCAACGCCCGTAAGCCGGAGTACCCTTGATAGTATGAAACAGTTCAGATTGGCTGCTAAACGTTGTCAACCAATTCACTTCAGCTGAAATCTGCGGCTGAAATAAATATCCTCCCGCAAAGGCCGTTGGTAACGTTGCTTTTAATTCAGATAAGTAGTCCGACAATCGCTCGCTACCATTGACTCGAATCACCATATCTATCTCTAAATCGGCTAAACTCTCACTGCGGATCGTCGACCGTTTGGCATTTGAAACCGTTCGCTTAGTTACAACAGAGTTCGGTTCGGTCAGTTTTGCTGTAGATTGGATATCTTCGCTTCGAATGAAAAATGAGAAGCTCGAAAACTCAAACTGTGAGTCGCTTCCTATCAACAGATTAAACTCTCTTTGATAGTGGTGCATGAAGCCCCAAATGGCCGTAAGTGATGGTGCGCCACACAAATATGGGCAGCTCATCGCCACGGCATCTTGAACTCGCATGGAAGAAAGATAAATGTATTGCTCGCTTTGGACCGTCTCATCACTAGTGCCTGGTTTGCTCAGTTGGCTAAGTACCCACACTATCTGAGCTTTAACAACTTGTAGCAACCTTGGGTGGTAGGCGAACTTATGAGTAAATTTATTCTCCTGAAACGCATAGTGAAGCCGATGGTTGAATTGCGTTGCGAGTGATTTCAGCTCTATTTCAGACAGCGTCAAAAAATCATGGACTAAAGGATCATCATGTTCTAAACGCTGTTCGCTTGGGGTTAAATCTGCTCGGTCTCGCAGTTCAATCAATGGCAGCATCCATAGCGCTATCTGCTTTCTTAGGATTTTACTTTGAACATTACGTGCTTTGTCTCTTTGCTTTTTGGTTTTAAGGGGTTCGGCTCCAATCATCCTATTGAGCACCTGACAAATCCGATAATTCGTCACCTGATAGTCGTCAAGGTAATGCCCTGTTTTGCTACGACTTGCCGCTAGCGTTCCTTGTGGTGCTGATTTAATCTCAAGCGGATAGTTCATCACCTTCATAAAGCCCCCAAGACTCCCACACAAACTACCAATACTGGCAGAGTTGGGCAGTGAAGAGGTTACAAAACTAAGCTTACTGTCTTTATCACGAGCCCGAACTTCTAACTCTCGCTGTATTGAATTATTCACGACTGGCGTGATGGAAACATAATCACCACCACACGGAAATCGCATTTGCTTACTATACGAACTAACTGATGTTGGAAAGGTTGAATCTGGAACTTGAGCGTTAATCGCCTTTTGCAAAGCGACGAGCGATTTGGTCCCTAATCCAAATTCTTGCAACAACGCCAACCAAATCGGCTGTCCTTCTCGCACCAGCGTGAGAACATTGGTTGATTTGGATTGCCAACGAAAAGGATTCAATAGCCACAATACATGTCGGTAGTATGCTGAGTTGTGTGCCCAGCCTAAACTCGGCTCAAGACTTCTTCCCGAAATAAACACTTCATCCGTTGGAAGCGGTTTTGCGATGAGCCTTTGCTCTCTTACGCGGCAGTCCGGAAACTTCAAATTGTGAGAGTGAAACCATTTCAACTCTGCCAATGATGACTCTATGTTTTCTGAATCGCTCAAATGCTGCTTCGCACGGAGTTTGTCTAACCAATCCTTGCATTTATCGCCTTTATGATGAGAGCTGAGGTTAGCTAGTACCGTTAAAGCCTCTTCCTCAAGCCCATCAACTTCTACGTCGGCAGTGTAAGGCATAAACCATTTTTTCATTGCCGTTTGTTTTACCGCAACATCTTCGATTACCAGCAAATCTGCTAATTTAGTCATGCTTACCACTCCGGTAAATAAACGTTAAGCCCATCGGTTTCCGAGCACATTCGAGTTAACTTTGTTTCTACAATGCTTCGTAGAGTGAAGGCGGACTCATGGCTGGCTATTTTGGTGTGCATACGCGGCCTGATAGCCGCCTTGATCTCTCCGAACTCATACAGCCTATACACTTCATCCGTAGTGCAAGAAAGCAATGTAGATGCCTCTAAAGGGCTTAATAGCACATCTGCGATGTTTCCCTTCGATGACGCTGGATTGTACGCCACAAGCTTAGAAAGCTTATTGAGCACTTCCGTCAAGACTACATTTTTACCTAACTCTCGGCTCGGTAGATGACGACAATCCTTCAGTACACTACCAAAGGCTTCTGAGAAGAAAACCTTTCTCCAGTCTTTAATTCGAATAACGTCTGCTTTTTCAACCAACGAATCGAGCTCTTGCCCAAGACTACCAGGCCAGGCTAAACAGTAATCAACAAATGAGTCAAAGCTAATATCATCTGTGTCACCGTACCGATTTAAATACCAAACTAGAACACCGAATCGCTCTGATAGGGTCATTGCTTTGCTCATCAAACCTACTTCTAAGCTATTCTCTCCACTCAGCCACTTTGCCGTCATTAATTCCGCGTACGGTGCTGTTTCAACCTCGCTTTCTCGCAGATCGAAACCACATTCACAATGTGTGATGCTCTCGGTATTTTGATATTCAATTATCGATTTGCACTCAGGACAGCGATCAATCAATTCACATTGATGCTTTTCACAAGCTTGGATAGGAACAAAGTGCCAGCTTTGACGAATGTAAGGTGCTTCAGCCAAACAATCTGGACAGATCGGTGTAAAACGCTTTCGAAGAAATACGAAAGGGTAATCGACTCCAAAACGGTGAACAGCTTTGTAACCCGGAGAGAATATAGATTTGGAATGATTTAACGCAAGCCTAAGTGCACCATGCACATTGAAGCCTAATCGCCTTTCAAGCTGGATGAGCGCTCTAACCCGCATTTGGCTCGTGGTTTGAGCGTGGTAGGTATTAACGCGATTGAGCTCTAACGGGAAAGAACCGGGAATTGCTTCATGAGCGTTTAATGTTTCATACCAAATATCTTCAGCGAAGTCAGAGTAGCGCTCATAACCTTGAAACTGGCTCAAGCGCAACAGAAAGCTTTCAAGCGATTCATCAGGGTAAAGCTGAATGTCCGTATTCATATGCCACCGCTAAAACTTAGATTACCTAAGTTTTATTCTTAAGTGTCTTTGTACAAAAAGCAATTTAAGTTCTTCAAATCTGTTAACCTCATCTAGTACGTCACACTCAGCTGTACCAATCTTCATAGCCATCATAATAGTCAGGTTGTTGAATGCTAATGACACACAGCCTAGCTTACTTTTTCTAAAAGAACTCTTCACACACCTCTGCCCCGAGGTTTGTTTCAAGGCAAGTCTTACGGTATAGCCATCGTCTCAATATGCGATAAATAATTTAATATCATCTTTAAATGGAAAAGCGAGTTATGAGCAAGAGACGACTATCAGAAAAAAACTAGTCGAGGGGATGACACCTTATACTGCACGTGCTGATGAGCTAGATACGGCAAAATTGAATGAAATGGGTTATCGGCCATCGGAAAGTGATTACAAAGCCGCATTGAAGCGGATTGAATGCTGACTATTGCGGAACTCATTCCATGCGCCGTACTAACGCCACTTTAATCTATGCCAGAACGAAAAACATCAGGGCTGCACAGATCCTACTTGGGTATTCGAAGCTAGATAACACAATTCGATACCTTGGCGTTGAGCTAGAGGATGCTCTGAGGTTATCTGAGAAAACAGATTGCCAAACGCAGTGAAACAGGCTTTTCTCTATCTTTGAAAAGCCTGTATGTCCCTAATCCTAACTATCTAATATTAAGCTTATAATAGAACAATAGCCTCAGGGACGTATCCTCCTGCTTTCGCAATTTTTTGCTTAAGCTTGTATAAATTGTCGCTAGGCATACCTACCCATTTTCTGAGCTCCTCGACATGTCGGTACAATTCTAAAGAACTAATGTTGGTGATAATTGCAATTCTATCATTTGGGTGAACTATTGGTTCTCGATCATTCAAGTCGGTTGGATACTCCAAAATATTTTGATCTTCAAACTCCATAGTTTCTGCTGTCATATGAATCAAAAAGTGGTAATTCATATTTTCACTTAAATACACCTCGCACCTGATATCACTCCACCAATCTGGTTTAGGTTCCAGTTTTCTGGGAGAAAAGATAGGTTGTTCTCCAAAAGGGCTATGACTTGAGTAGATATTTTTGTAACTGCTAGCACTTCCTAAAATCTTTTCTATTTCTTTGTTTATTGGATAGTTAGCCGATGATTCAGATTGTAATGTTAATATGCGATCCCCAGTCATTACGATAGACGTTCGATCTTTAGTCGGGTTAATGTTGATTGATCGTTCGCTACCAAACTCATACTCGATTACGTATTGTTTTAAGCGCCAGGCTAAGTACAGACTATGGAAAATTCTTTCGTCTGAGATTGTAACATTTTCGATCGTTAGTTTATCTTTTGAGTTCCAACCTTGTTTCGCAGTATTTGCCCATTTAAATGCCCTCGATAGCCCTGAATCTAGAAGGTGTTTTTGATAGTTAACGCAAACACTTTGAAATTCTTTATTGGTTATAAGGCTATTAATATTATCAATAGTTTGCTCTCGGCTGACGGGAGTTTCCAAGTCATCAGCCTCGTTGGAACTACAGTGGTTGATTATCGCATCCAAGTAATCTGAGTTTGAGAGCATAGTGAGGATCTTTCTGTAAAAGCGATTCTCAGTAACGGGTAACAAGCTCGAAAAGAAAGTATCTAGGTCAGGGTATAACTCAGCATATTCGAACCTTCCAGGATTCCTGCGTGGAGCACCACATAGCTCAGTAATCCTTTCTATCAGATTTGGAGAAAGAGTCCCTTTTCCAGTCTTCATTTCACTTAAACGTGTCTCTTTAATGCCGAGCGCGAGCGCGAGGTCTTTTTGCTTTTTACCAAGGCTTTCAAAATGAGCGATTGCATGGGTTACCCACAAAATCAAGTCGTTTTTGGTTAGATGTAGCATTGTGTTTCTCCATTTGGAAGTTGAAGAAACAATACCAATTGGGCTCTTAATTGTAATTACAAAAATTTCGTAATTTTACGTAATTTATTACATCTCAAGTATAAAGTGAGACTTTGGTAGTTAAGGTGATGTTATATAATTTCTATTTATCAGTAGGTTATTCATTTTCAGGTAAGATTCATCAATTGCTGCGGTTCGATCTGCACCTGTGATACTGGACGCTCAACTAAGCAAGTTGCCACACTTCAGTTAATTCATGCTTTACTAAATTAGGCAAAGTGCAACTTGGAAGTATCTAAGGACGTGCTGACGTCGATCCCGGCAAACATGCCTTTACCCCATTCCTTGCTAACTATGCTCAATCTTACAAATCACATAAGTTGAATTGACCCACTATTTTATATCAGTGTGGTCTCTGGTAAGTCGGACCTAACCAAAATCTCGCTTATTGATCATGTACGATAAAGTTACGGGTATGTGATTAGTTTCTCAAATTTAATCCACTTAAATGCTAAGGTTATTATGTAGGACGACAAGTATTAAACAGTCGCCACCTTTCCTAAAAGCAAGGAGGTAACATGAACTATCAAACCGCAGTTGAAAATGCATATGCTAAACAAGTGGATACATTGTTCTCTGTCTTACTTCAAAAACTAGTATCCTCAGACGGTTCTGAGGATATGGAGTGTGCAAGTGAGACTTACTTTAGTGGCTTACAAACTGTAGAATACGCAAAAAATATCGCTTTAAACCCGCCAGAAGGAATGAAGTTTTTTGACGGCTTCCATAGTACCGGGGTTAATCATATACCTGTATATCCACCTAATCAGGCCAAAAGTGCTCTGGACGTTATTGGTGAAACAGACAAGCCTTGCCCTAATTGTGGTTCACCTATGGAAATATGCACTTGCTCCTCATAGTAGACTAGTCTTTTGCGAAAGGTTTATTCAATGTCATTTATCTATTTTCTCGTGCTAGTTGAGGTGTAACTGGCACGATTGCTTATGCCTATTATTGGTAGATACTATCGTCTGATTGATTTCAAAAACGTTCACCATTTTTACACTGTCAGTTCACTTGACAAAGGTTATTAAACCGTTTTAGTCAACATATCTTTGTCCATCTGTGTGCCAGCGAGACCTATGCTAACTAATCTTTGCTCCAAAGTTATTTAGGTTCGAAGAACATCTCTCTTGTTTTTCTACTAATTAGCCTGAGCTAAAATCATTCAATCAGTATCATCTAAATTTAGGTGACCAAATTCACCGTATTACTACACCATTGAATTTGTGTTTTGTGTATAAGATGAGCCTTATCACATATTGAAATGCGAAATGTACTAAGTTGGATATTTGAGTGCAACATAATAAGGAGGCTAGGATATGGAAGAACAAGTCGAAGATGGCGTTTATGAGACCAGTGTTTCACGCGGAAGCATAATTACAGAAAAGCTAATGAAAAGTAGACGGACGTGCCTCGTCTTTCCGGAACGAATATTAGCTATTGTTACCGTTGGCGATACTGATGAAGTTGAGGACTATACATTAGACACCAACCTAATCTACAAAGAAAAGTTATTCAGAGCTTCGAGTGTAGGTAATAGTTTATTTCTAGAAAACCTGTCCTCAAGTAATCAAAGCAGACCTTTAGTGAAGCTCTATGTCGTATTAGAAAGCACAACTGTCGGTGTGAGTACATTTATCAATGGAAGTTACGCGTCAAGTAACCATTTTATTCGGAGGGTGGCATTTAATTAATTCAATTTATGCACCTACAAGTGCGTATCATGTCACTGCAAACTTATGTCAATAGGTTTACTGAAGGGGTATGTAAAACGAACATGCCCCAAACTTCACAGAACCTGTAAACGGAACACCTGACCAGTGCAACAATAGATCAAGTTAATCTAATCCGTAATTTGTTCTCTTAAACGAAATTTTTCCGTAATTCGACCCCGCAACTATCTGCCGACTCACATAACAGGTTGATATCTGTAGAGTTTTATATTAAATGGCAGCAACAAGTCCATGGTAATATTGCTGGGGCTACCGCTAAAGAGAGTTTTGAATCCATTTTTCAGTAGCCGTTTACTGCCGTTAGTGACGACTGGCATCTGATAGAAAACTTGGTTATTGCAGCAGATGTTGTTTTATCAAGCACAGTGCTGCTATCTTCAGAAAAAAGGCTTACTTTAACTATCAAAAAACGCCGAAATAACACGTTGCTTGAAATGACCAAGCTTCAGTTCTTCCTGCAACAGAGTTGAATTCGATAGTCCAACTGATTGTGCTTCCGAGTCGTGCCAGTTCAGATAGAAACCGGAGGTTTTATATAGAGTCTTACTTGTACGTTCACTCACGCTAACTTTTGCTTCACCCGTGAAGTCACTTAACTCCTTAGTATGTTGTTTTAAATATAAACATGTCTCTGGGATGTCTTGCTCAATTCGCTCAGCGAACCCTATTAGCTTTTCTTCGGCAAAGGTATACAACCAAGCTTCTTGGTTTGAAGACTTATTCACTCTCAAGATTCGCCCCAACACTTGCCTAAAATACAACTCGGTTTTTACTGCGCTCAGATGACAGCAAACTTGCAACCTCGGTATATCTGTACCTTCGCTTATCATTCCGACACTGACAATCCATTGAGTATTGGAGTGTCGAAAAACCTCTATCTCCTCCAACGGGTTCTCATGCTGGTACGTTACGATACTCGCTGATTGACCAAAATGTTGGATCAATAGTGATTGAATAGTCTTAGCATGATGTACAGATGCAGCGACGATAAGCCCACCTGCCTCTGGAGAGCTTTGTCGAATCTCATTCAGCTTATTAACGCCTAGTTCGAGTAAGTGGGTCATCGCTGACTCGTTTTGAATCACACTGCGGTAGGAAGCATTTGATTGCTTGAGCATTTCCAGAATAGATGCGTACTTTTTAACTTCGGTACCCTCCGTTAGTGAAAGTTGCTCGCTGTCTACCAAGACAATCTTGGGAGCACGGCATACTCTCTCTTGTACTGCACGTCTTAAATCGTATTGATAATCGCAAAGCAAACAACCGTCGGGGTCGGTATACTCCGCCATCGCTATAGGTACGCTATCTGAACGCCATGGGGTCCCCGATAATGCCAATGTATATCGAGCAAGGCCTTGTATCTTTGTGATAACTTGCTCACCCCAAGCATTTGAACGACCTTCGTCATCAAATGAACAGTGATGGATCTCGTCAAAAACACCCAAGACGCGATACTTTCTTATGGTGTTCCAAAAAGCATCATCTAAAAAACGGATAGACTGGTACGTATAGGAAGCGCCCATAGCTCCCATACCACCATCAAAAGAACAATTTAAATGCCTAGCAAACGTCTCTTTAATTCCAAGTGCGACGATGGAAGATGGAGAGAAACAGAGAACAAGGTCAATTTTGTCCTCTTGAATCAAGCACTTCGTCAGTTCAGCTGCCATCACCGTTTTACCGGCACCGGGCGTTGCTTGGCAAAAAAAGTGCCTTGTTGAAACCTTATACTTTTCGAGTGCAGCGGCAACACACTCTTCCTGCCACAGCCTCAGCATGAGAATGAGCCTTCTGTTTTGGATACCAATAGAACCTTAGACAAGGCATTAATCTTGCCCAACAACTTAGCTGAATACTCCTTACTTTCAGTAAACATGGTCAGAAACATATCTTTTTTCTTCGGAAATCGTTCCATCAAAGATTGATACTCTTCGACTTCACTGAGCACAATAGCAAGCTCACCTTCGTATTTACTTTTCTCTTTTTGCAAAACCCTCAAATCAACGTGTTCTAGTGTACTTGGTGCGGCTACGACTTCATTTAAATCACTATTTAGCTTACGCGGAGTCAAAAAGAGAGATTTCATCAGCTCAGTTTTTCGATACTTTTTCGATCTATTGTGCCCCTTGGAGATTAGCCAACCTTTGCGCTCAAACGCCAAAATTTGCCGATAGACATACTTCCTAGCTTCCTGTTGGTTTTTAAATTCTTCGCTTAGGTCCATCAAAGCATCTCTTGCCTCTGTTACCGAAAAGTTATCCATCTCTTTTTTTATCAGTAGGTTAAACATGTAGGCATTGATTTTTTGGGGCTGTGTCATTTGATCATTCATACGCATAAAAACTTAGGATTGCTAAGTATACAAAAATCAGTAAAACTTAGACAATCTAAGTTATCGAAAGGTTGACAAGAAATGTCTAAGTGCAAAAAGACAACCCAATCCCAGCGAGGCTCAAAGCTGCGCGTAAAAAAGCCAAGATCACCCAAAAAGATTTAGGGGTGAAAATAGGTATGGAACCAAGCTCTGCTAGTGGACGAATGAACCATTATGAGAAAGGTAGGCACGTGCCGGACATTGGTACGCTTGAACGCATGGCTGAAGAGTTAAATGTGCCGCTGAATTACTTTTTTTGTAGGAATGAGTTAAGTGCTGAGTTGGCGTGTGCGATTGATAAACTGAGTGATAAAGAGAAGGCGACCCTATTAGAAAAACTGACACAACCTAGTTAACTCTAAGCAAGATAGTTCACTAACCAACAAGTTGCTGTATCGATAATTTGCTAAACACCTGCTTTACAAAGCAAAGTTCACCAGTCTCGGCATCGGTAACATAATTTTCATAAGAAGCTATTTGCTCTATAGTTAGAGCATCTATCTGCACAGTGAAAGGATTTGTATCATTGGGATCGTTAATTTTCTCGTAAACAGCAGCAAAGTCCTCCTCGTCAATACAGTCCTTCTTTTTCTCCAAAGCGACCTCTAGTGCGGCTGCAATTAACTCTTTAATCTCACCAAGTACACCTTTGCTTGCCGATAACAATCTCATTGCGAAATCAACGTCTGTCAACGGCACCTTGAATCTTAAAGGCACTGCCTTTTCGAGAGCATCTAAAACATCTAAATAATTGTCAATTGCAGGCTCATCTGTGATCTTAATGTAAGGGAGTGTGCGTCGAACCATAATTCGCCTATTCCACTGAGAGTCTTCTAAAATTAGCCCAGCACTATGAAGTCCTACAAACACAATCGGCAAATGACACTCATCACTAATCATTTTGAGACGGTCTCTAATATCCTGCCTCTGGTTATGACTGGTTCGTTCAAACAACTCTTGGCACTCCTCAATCACTAATAATTTAAGCCCAACTCTTTTCGATGTTTCAATCACACAATCCGTTAATCCGATCTCTGAAGGCTTAGCTCTGCTATATCTATAAGCTCCAAGTTCTTTGGCCATCCATAGTAAAGTCTCAAGTAACGTGGGTCTTACACGAGTAATAAGAACTTCATTCCTTGATAAGTTTTTCTCGATAAAATGATTAATTGTGGCTGTCTTTCCTGCACCGGTGCCAGCTGTCAGAAGCATTGATGGCGCAAAAGTGCCAAACTTCCTGCGTCTCATTATCCACTCGAGTCCAGAGAGGACTTTTTCAACCTCTGGGTAAATTGAAAAAGAGTCATGATAGTTTGCTAAAACTTCATCCCGCTCCAAATTCCTTCTCACTGTGGTCACAACTATTCCCTCCGGTTTTTGCGCTCGTTCCATTTAGACCTAAAGTTCTCTAGCGGAGTTGTTTGAGAATTGGTTTCCGGCTCTGAGATACTAAAGCGTGATTTTGACGCTCTATCACTCAGCTTGGAGTGAGGGGTATCGCTGTTAACACTGGATATCTCTGCAACTTTCTTGGTCGATTTCGTTTTTCGTTTGCGTTCAGAATGCGTTAACTTCATTAAGTCTGCTTGTTCTGACTCAATTCGGTCATGCAGAGCTAGTCGAGCTTTTGCTAATGACAGTACATCCATTTCGCCTTTTATATAGGTTCTATGAGCCGCCAAAATCTTTTCGTGCTCGCAAACGCTCAATCTAACGGTGTAACCAATTGGATCCTTACTTGGAACCTTCACATATCCTTTAAGCTCCTCGAGGTATACGTAGATAGCGGATAAATCATCTGGATCTACTTTTATTTTCTTTTTCAACGACTCTTTTGTTTGGGGGTACGTCTTCCTATAATCAGACAACGCTACACAGTCATAGTCTATATGCATGAACTTAATGCCTTTGTCAGTCAGCTTTCGATGCTGAAGAATCCCCATAACTACGCTAAATGCTTGCTCCTGATCGGGTAAGAGTTTTAATGGTGGTAAAACGTCATAGCTTTGCTTCCAGTAAAGGTTTGGTATTCTTTTATGACGACTATCAGCATTAACATTGTGCACGTCTACTATCCAACGGTGGAACTCTTCTACGAAAGTACCAAAACGCATGACTGCATCTTTTTCTGGTTTGTAGTCTTCTTTTTCCAGCACGTTAGAGAATGTTTTACCCGGCACCCAGCCAACAATCCCTTGAACAATTTCACCAAATTTACGTTCAACAAATGGCTTTAACCATGGTTTGCGAACCTTGTTATAAACGACATTTATCCCAACCTCCAAGCATGCATCCTCCCAGCTTTTTGACCAAAACTCCGCACCGTTGTCGACCACCAAGTTCTCTATTTTCCCCTCGCAAAGCCATTCATTGTTGAATGAAATAGGCATTTCAGAAATGTAGCTCTTACTTTTTGTCGCATGAATAACGGCTCTGGATGCCGACACATAACTAGGAGCTTTAAAGCCTAGATGAAAGCCGATTATGCACCCACTAAAAACATCTACGAGCAGTGTCAAATGTGCTCTACCCAACGGCACCATGAGGTCATCATGCAATAAAATCAAATCCAAGGGGGTGTGATCCATTTCAACTCGTTCCAAAACTCGAGTCGGCATATCCACAGATTGATAATAGTTATAGAGCTTATCTGCGTAGTATTTACCGTGCCGAGCGAGCGCGACGCTGTATGGCTCCTCTTTACGAATACGATTCTTAAATGCTTCATATGAGACTTTCGGTATTTTTCCGACGACTATCTTATCGTTAGCTACAGTAATCCTATCGCTGTAGAAGATGAATGCCGCTCTAATCGACTGTCGCCTAGCGTCTAAAAACATCTTCAGAGCTTCATCATAGTATTTTTCATCGCCAATAACTCTGGCTTCTCTGTTACCTTTAAGGTGGTTTTTATCGACCAAGCTAGTAAAACTTCCATTCGAGTCAATAAATGAGTTATGCCATCGTTGCAGTGATTTATAGCTAGGTTTCTTGGTAAGACGTGTTTTGGAAAAATGTTTTTCAATTAGAGGGTTGAGATTTTTAGGAGTCCAACCTCCGCTAAGTTCATTCGCAACTAAGCATAGCAATTTATATCTTTCGAGCGCTTTGCTCTTCTGCTCCTCAGGATATGAAGAGAGGTCTCGCTCAATGATCTTTGTCGACTGTAACCTCGAATACTTAAGACGTTCTGTCTGAGTTTCAGGCAAAAGCTCATGCTTTATTTCAGAATCTTCGTTGTACTCGGGCTCGAACTCGTCATGGAATCGCCCAACCATTTCATCTCACCGAAACAGTTGTACTTCCACTCAACATTGCGATATCTAGATCAACACCGGCTTTTCCTACTGCAATCAGTCTTAAAACAGAAGCGAACACCAGGCCGACGGACTCTCCAATTGAGACGGCTAAATCACTGATTTTCATTGTTTCCTGTGAAATCAGATACGAATGCACTTTGAATGCAAGCTCATCGCCTTCGATACATCCACTATACCGATGTACTAACTCTGAGTTTTTGAGAAAGTACCCATCTCTAATTTGCTTATCAGTCACCAAAACAAGACCAAATCCTCTTCGATTGGCAGCCTCTTTGCGAGCAGCAAATTCTTGTTTAAATGTCTTTGATAACGTTTTCGAATGTGGTTTGACTTCCACATACTTGAATGTACCGTCTATATAGGTGGCTAGGAAATCAGGAGTGTAAGGGCGCTTTTTCCCATGGAAGTCATAGTAGAAGCCCTCTGGCTGAGATTCGTAGTGAACTACATCTGGATCATATTCGAAATGATAGCAGCAGTCTCTCTCCAGACTACCCTCACACATGACAGCATCTCTGTTTTTGAGACTCGAGAATTTGTAGATGTTCTTATTAGGCGATGGCTTGCGAAGATTACGAATATACATATGCGTCCCTTTTGTTGTAACAAAACAACCAAAGTAAGCTTAGGACACTTTATGGTTTTTAAAAGGACAAGTTATGGTTTTATTGGGACAAGTTATGCTTTAAACAACATTTAATGGGTGGAGACCTCAGCCACATCCCGGCACACAAGTCACTCGCTGCGGCTGCTTCCTTCCGGACCTGACCGAGTTCACGAGCTATTGTTGCGAGAGGACCAAGACCTCCATAGATTTTTTTGCTGTTGCCTAAGTGAAGGGTCACTGCTGCAAAGCGTGTGAGGATTATCTGGTATCGCGGCGCTGAATGCAAGGGGTAGCGAGGAAAACTGTTTGCTTTATCTGTTAAGTGCTTACAGATTAATCAAAGCGCCCAACATTCCTGCGGTTGCAAGGCTGTTGAGCGCGTTTATCTCTTCTGCTTTCACACATTATTAGAGGTTAGGTCTCTTGTTGCTCATCATCGATGTTTAAGATGTAGTCGGTCATCCACGCCGTGCCAAGTAGGCATAGCCAAACCACAAAGACTGGCTTAGGAACATCGATGGTAGGCACCACCACTATCGCAGCAAAGCCAACCGTTGGAAGTGTCCAGCAAAGCAGCTTGTTCCATTTAAAGGTTTTAAGCCTGCCCAGACTTTCCATGGATGCGAGCATGCCTGTCATGCAAAGCGAGATTAGCGCTGCGTATGGCAGACCAGCAGCCCATATTGGTAAGATTAAGAACAGTGACCACCAGCTGTGCTCGGTCGAACCCTTCCAGTTTTTCGCAGCGTACCAAGCAACAAAGACCGAGAATGCCTGTACGAGCGTCACCATCGGCGTGCCACCAAGTTTACCTGCAGATTGGGTCAGCATAATCCCAACATTGAGCGTAAGGACGATAAGCCCGACGATGCTGACTATCCAGATATTACTGCGCTTAGAGAACGCGACCATGAAGACGGGTATTAGTATCCAGACCGCCACCGACATAGCGATAGATTGCAGAGGAAGCGTGAGACCGTAAACGACCATGGATGCGAGCAGCATCAGCCCTGCAACACCACCCTGAGGCAATATCCATAGCGCAGGAATCATCACCGCAAGTACGGGAATGTCGCCTTCAGTGACACCTATCGTTCTGGCACAAATCATGGCCAGTAAGCTTGTGATTATGAATTGAAACACCGAAAATACCATAGCTCCCCCAAATACCTTTCCGTGGCAAAAATGAACTAGGACAGTTTCAGTATGGATCAATTTAAGGCGCAAATCTTTGCAGTAATTCACCAAATTCCATTCGGAAAAGTAGCAACTTACGGTCAAATTGCGAAAATGGCCGGCTATCCAGGCTATGCAAGACACGTTGGTAAAGCGCTTGGTGGCTTGCCTGACGGGAGCAGCCTACCCTGGCACCGCGTCATCAACGGTAAAGGAGAAATCTCTCTTAAGGGAGATTCGTTTTTGAGACAGAGATCGATCTTAATGGAAGAAGGTGTCGAGTTTTCAGTGAAGGGGCGCGTGCGCTTGAAAGAGTTCGGTTGGCAGCCGTAAAGCTGCCAACTCGGTCAATTATCTTACGCCCACTAGCAGAAGGTTAACCTGCTCTGTGTTGTTTGTATCCGTGATAACTGGGTAAGAGGTATCTGAGATAAAGCGCAGCTTACCAGCCACTTCAATGCGCGCGCTCACACTGTAGGTATGCTTAGGATTAATGTCTTTTGTGTCATAGCTCAGCTCGAAATCAAAAGGAACCTGCGCACCATCTGTGGTAAAGGTCTGCTCACTAATCACCTTTGCTGCAACATCTTGAAGCGATACATCTTGCAGTTTCACCGTAACTACCGCATCAGCAGGTAACGCGATGCGTTCACGGTAAGCAATTGTGCCTTTTACCGCTGCCATCGTCTCTTTCATCTCAGTTTGCTCACTCGCGGGGGTAGCACTTTCTGTCGATTGAGGAGCGGTTTGGCAACCCACTAAGCCCAACACCATCGCCATTGCACCGATTTGTAGTAATTTCATGAAGCCTCACTTGATAAAGCAGTTACAGAGTATTCGGTCTGCATCATGTTTGTTAAACCGCAGACTAGGTTATGCAATAAAAGATAACAGATTTCATGAAACTCGTAGATGTTCCCTATGAGTTTTGCGGAAAAAACCACTGAATTCCTACAAAAGCAATTGCTTGACGAATCCATCAGTAAAATCCACACTTTGCCCATTGAGACCCACAGAAAAGATCCATCTATGAGCAAACCATTAACTGAACTACTCGAACTTTTGCAATTGGAGCAATTAGAACAAGGACTGTTTAGAGGCCAGAGCCAACACTTAGGCTTACCACAAGTCTATGGTGGTCAGGTTATCGGTCAGGCATTGTCGGCAGCTCGCTATACGGTAGAAGAAGACCGCACGGTACACTCTTTCCACAGCTACTTTCTCTATCCTGGCGATCCTCTAAAGCCAATCATCTATGATGTCGAGAACCTAAGAGATGGACGAAGCTTTAGCACACGACGCGTCAAAGCGATTCAAAACGGACGCCCTATTTTCTATCTCACTGCGAGCTACCACTGTGAAGCGCCAGGCTTTGAGCACCAAAATACCATGCCAGAAGTCCCTGGACCGGAGAACTTTGCTTCGGAGTCTGAGTTAGCAATGCGTATTGCTGACTTTTTGCCAGAGCAAATCCGTGAAGTATTCTGCAGTGAGGAGGCGATTGAAGTTCGCCCAGTTCATGTGGTCAACCCGTTGAAACCTGAGAAGATTGAGCCAAAGCAATACCTTTGGATTCGAGCAAACGGTGAAGTGCCAAATAACGAGCTAATTCACCAGTACGTGCTTGGCTATGCCTCTGACTGGCGCTTCTTAACGACGGCACTCCATCCGCATGGTGTATCCATTTTTGCGCCTAAGTTCCAAATGGCAACTATCGATCACTCAATGTGGTTCCACCGCCCTGTGAACACCAACGAATGGCTGCTTTATGCCATCGACAGCCCGAATGCGAGTAACTCACGTGGCTTAGTAAGAGGTGAAATCTATAATCAAAAAGGTGAACTCGTAGCATCGACATCGCAAGAAGGTGTGCTGCGCTTTAACGACTGAGCCTTATCAACGATTTACTGAATAAACGCCTTATCGTCGATTGAACTGACCCCCAATAGTTGGACATTCCAATTACTGGGGGTCTTTTTATGTCCAAACACCACAGAGCATTCAAGCTAAAATTGGCTAAGTATGCACAACACGAGGGGTCAAGAGCTCTTGCCCTTAAATTCGGAGTATCGTCAGACCAAATTCGTTATTGGGTGTCGGTTTATCAAATTCATGGGGAAAATAGCTTTCGTCACGAGCAAGCTCCCTATAGTCAAGACTTTAAACTAGAAGTTCTAAAGACTATGCGTATTAATAACTGGTCCTTAAGATATACCAGTGCTTACTTTGATTTATCGTCTCCAGGGATACTATTTCAATGGCAAAAGCTTTATGCTCAGCAGGGTATATCCCGGCTTAAACCACAGAAAAAAGGCAGACCTTGCATGACAAACCACTCTCTTAAACCTAAGCCATCTGAGCAGATGACAGAGAAAGAACTAAGAGAGGAACTTGAGTATTTACGTGCAGAGAATGCTGTCCTAAAAAAGTTAGAGGCCTTGGCTCAAGCCAAAAAGAAAAAAGCAAAGCAAAGACACTCGTAGTCGATGAGCTCAAGGCAAAGTACCGCTTGCACCATTTACTCAAAGCTACTGGGTTAGCCCGAAGTGTGTATTACTATCATCGTAATACAACACAGGAGTCATACTCTGAATCGAGTTTAAAAAGGCAAATACGTGATATCTATCAGCAACACAAAGGGCGCTATGGATATCGCAGAATCACATGCACCTTGAGGAAGGCAGGCATGGTGATTAACCATAAACGAGTTCAACGTCTTATGATTGAGCTTGGTCTTAGGTCCAAGGTCAGGCCCAAGAGATACAAATCATACAAAGGCGAAGTTGGGCGGATCGCTTCGGACTTATTAAAAAGAGAATTCAATGCCAACAAACCGAACCAAAAGTGGGTAACGGATGTGACCGAGTTTAAAGTCGATGGTCAGAAGGTTTATCTATCACCCGTTATCGACTTATTCAACCGAGAAGTCGTGAGTTATGAGGTGCGTAAGTCAGCAGCATTACCCTTGGTCACTGACATGATAAAAAAGGCGATAAAGACACTTAAAAAGCATGAGAATCCCATCGTGCATTCAGACCAAGGTTGGCAGTATCAAAATAAGGCGTATCAAAACCATCTCAAGAAGAAAGGGCTCGCTCAAAGTATGTCTAGAAAAGGGAATTGCTTAGACAATGCGGTTGCTGAGAACTTCTTCGGAATACTCAAGACAGAGATGTATCATAACGAAGTCTTTAAAAGTGCAGATGAACTGATTGAAAGAATTAGAGAATACATAGACTATTACAATAACGAACGAATTAAGCTGAAGTTAAAAGGCCTGAGTCCGATAGCATATCGAAATCAAGCCTTAGCAGCCGCTTAGAAATGAGTCCAACTTTATGGGGTCAGTTCAGATAAGGCGTTTTGTTTTCTAGTGCGCATGGCTTCTGATTTGAGCGTTAGCGCCAAACGAGCTGTCCACGTCGCCTTTAAAGCAGTTCAGCACCCACGGAAATGCATTCGTGACGTAGTAACCGTACTGTCCCTCTACCGTCATCCCGTTGCACTCATCGAGCGAGCCAAGTGCAACGACGTACTCGTAGTCACCACGAAATTGACCATCGTAGCTGTTACTCACCGCACTGCCGCCAGCAACTGGGGTGGTATATCCTGCCACTGCCTGCCTAATACCTGACTTCAACTGATAGCTCGATGTTGCTGCCTTAACAACGCCATCCGCGGGGTCTCTGTAACAGCTTCCATAAATGGGAAAACCATCAGCTGCAAAGCCGATGACGGGTGATGGTTCACCTCCCTCACAATCTTGTTCAAACATCGCCATAGGATTGCCGTGATAATGGTATGTACCGTCTGGCTGAACATGCGCATGATGCTCATCGGTACCAAATCGATTCAAAGAGGACATAGGGTCAAAACGCCATGGGTTATCGATCTGATCTTGGTCACATCCGGTTTTTTCATTGCCGACGCCGTAGCAAGCCGCTGCTAAGAGGTCGACTTTTACGCCGTTGAGCAAAATCGCTTCAGAGACTGGTAGGCTCAACTCTGTGACCGTCGCCGATGCACTGGGTGAGGCATCAAACTCATATTGCTGAGATTGCTCAGAGACATTGGTGGCAAATGAGGCCGACGCATCGTTGAAATCGTGATTAGGGATGCCATTTGACTGAACGATACAATGCGTACCGGAGGATTGAACCGAGATGCTACCTGTGAAGCTAGCACTGCGCTGTATATCTTCTACATTGGATGTGTAGTCGCCGGTATATTGCTCACAATCACCATTAGTATTGGTGAATAGAGTGTCTGTGATGTCACTGCTAGATGCAGGCGTTTCGCCCCCCACAGTGTTGCTATTACCCGAATCATCAGAAGCGCCAGAGCTTTCATCTCCACCTCCCCCACAGCCAAGTAAGGTGCCGGCCACTAGCAAAGAGATCATTGAAAGCTTTAGGGTTCCTTGTTGCTTTCGCATATTACACGTCCTGTGTTATTGATATGTTAACGGACAGTGTAAGGGAAAAGTGACTGAGTGCCACGTTGTTTACGTCACTTTACTTAGCGGCACTCAATATGGAGGTTTCTACTTATTTGCTTTGGGCTTCTTAATGCTTGGATACTTGCCTAGCTTTCTATTAATCAGATAGTTAATGACACGCTTGGCAAAACCTGAGTACGGTGAATACAAGAATCCAGTCGATGCCCATTTCCCCTGTTGCATCACTGGACGCATTTTAGAGAGGGTTTCAAAGCCTTCTTTTCCATGATAGTGCCCCATACCACTCGGTCCAACGCCGCCAAACGGCAGGTCGTGTTGCGCGACATGCATCATCACCTCATTGATGGTAAAAGCACCTGACATGGTGTTTTCCATTACTGCTGATTGAAGCTCTTTATCATCGGAAAACAGATAGAGTGCGAGAGGTCGATCTCGTTCGCCGATAAAGTGATAGACATCATCCATCGATTTGTAGGTAATGATTGGTAGAATCGGTCCAAAGATCTCACGTGTCATTACTGCCTCATCCGCTGAAGGCTCTACGACCAAATGAAGAGGAAAACGGCGTGACTCAGGATCAGGCTCACTGGCGGGGGTCAGGTTAATCACCTCTCCTTGCCCCTCTTTAGCCTGTTCCAAGGTCTCTTGTAGACGCTCGAACGACACCGCATCAATCACCGCCGTATAGTCCGGATGATCAATTGACTTGAATCTCCCTTTCATGATCGACTTCGCCGCTTTCACTACTTGTTTGACCTTATCTTCAGGCACCAACAGGTAATCTGGCGCAACACAGGTCTGTCCCGCGTTGTATACTTTGCCGCCCAAGATCCGCTTCATCGCCTTTTTGATATCAAAGTCCGGACCGATAATGGTCGGAGACTTGCCACCGAGTTCTAGTGTAACTGGCGTTAGATTCTCAGCCGCTGCTGCCATCACTTTGCGACCCGTAGCCCCTGAGCCGGTGAAGATCATATGGTCAAACGGCAGTTTTGCGAACGCTTGCCCTGTACCACCCGTTTCGGCAATAAAGCAGATTTCATCTTGCGTAAACGCCGTCGAGAAGATCTCTCCGAGCGTTTGGCAAAGGTTCATCGAGTTCTCCGACATCTTAACCATTACTCGATTACCAGCGGCCAGAGCCGCCGTCATTGGACCGATAGCTAAGAATAGCGGGTAGTTCCAAGGCACGATAATACCGACCACGCCTAAAGGCTGAGGAACCACTTTGTTCTTCGCTGGCCAAAACCAAACTGAGGTATGACGCTTTTTTTCACGCATCCATTTTTTGAGCTGTTTACGCGCATCGACAATGCCTTCAATGGATGAAAACAATTCGAGCAGAGCCGTTTCTGTTGATGATCTGTGACCGAAGTCTTTCGCAATTGCCTCACAGATCGCCGCCTGATTATCTCTAAGCACCTTTTCAAGCTTGAGTAAGTTCGCCCTTCTGAGTTCACGACTAATGAACGGCGCCTCTTTGAACGCCGACTGCTGCTCACGGAGTCGCTCTATCATTTGTTGTTCGTCTAGGGTGACCATGCTCATTTATTGTGCTCCTTTATCGAGTAACGCTTCTAATAGTTGTTGGCATTGTTGAACATTCATTTCTTCTGGTACTGGGTATTCACCGAAGGCTTCTTTAATAGCTTGCTTGGCAAGAGCCGGGATGTCTTCTTTCTGAAGCTCAACGACATATTTTGGTATATCGAGCGCGTCCAGAAGACCCTCGACCTCTTGGATAAATGCCTCACTGTGTTTATAACCTAGGGTCAGCGCCAGCGTTGTCAGCCTGTCGTTATCTCTCTGTTCTATAAACTTGAGGACATGGGGCAGAACCATGGCGTTGGCACGACCATGAGGAACGTGGTAAAACGCACCCAACTGGTGCGCGATGGCATGTACATAGCCGATGTAGGTGCGAGTAAACGCAAGCCCAGCTTCAAAGCTGGCCACCGCCATCTTTTCACGCGCCTCAGAGTCACTGCCGTCAAGGTACGCTTTAGGCAGATACTCAAATACCGCCTTTATCGCGTTTAGAGACATAGTTTGAGTCTCTGTATTGGCATAGAGACTTAAGTAAGACTCTATCGCATGGGTTAAGGCATCTACCCCTGTCTCTGCGGTAATTTGAGGCGGCAAACCCAGCATAATATCAGGGTCCAGAACCGCAGCTTTAGGCACCAAAAATGGGTCGGTAATCGCTCGCTTAGTTTTGGATTCAACATCACTGACAACGGCTGCGACAGTGCCCTCTGAACCTGTCCCGGCCGTGGTTGGAATGGCTATCAAGGGCATAATCGGGCGATGAATTTTGAGAAGACCGGGCAGCTTCGCCACGTCTTTTTTGGTTTTTACGCTTCCAGCGATGGCTTTGGCACAATCAATCGGCGAGCCTCCACCAAACGCGATAACCCCATCACAGCCGTTGGCTTGATACTGTTTAACGCCTGCTCGCACAGTCGCGTAGTCGGGATCAGGCTTTACCTCATCAAAAATGGACGCGTTAATGCCAGCGTTCTCCAATGACGCCAACATGCCATCCAACAAACCAAGACCGAGCAACACCTTATCCGTGACGACAAGCGGTTTTGATACTGAGTATTGCTGGCAATATTTGGCCACATCAAGCACCTTCCCATGCCCAACAATACATTCAGGCTTAGGCACCGGTACCATTTTGATAAAGGGCTTTTTAACCGACACCAATACTTGATGCAACATAAACACTCCTTGTGTGTAGCCAGCAATCTCAGTCTATGAACTCATGTAGTTACACTAGGTTATAGAGTGATTACTCGGCGCTGGCAAGGATACGTGGCTTAAGTTGAGAACTACTACCAAATCAACGTATTGGCAGTGCTGTGGTGTATTTTAGTGGCTCCATCGCAAAGGTAGATGTCACATTGGACAGCCCATCTATGCTATTGACGAGCTTTTTGTAGAACTCATCGAAACACTTCATATCTTTCACCAACACCTTCATCATGTAATCGTACTCACCCGCCATACGATAGAACTCCATCACTTCGGGGAACAAAGACACCGTTTCCACAAATGCTTTATACCACTCATGAGAGTGATTGGTGGTTTTAATCTGTACGAACGCCGTGAATGATAAACCCAGCTTTTCTGGGTCCAGCAACGCTACCCGCTTATCGATCACGCCGCTCTCTTCAAGCTTCTTAAGTCGCTTCCAACAAGGTGTAGTGGTGAGGTTAACCGCTTCGGCTAACTCGTTTAGCGACAAGGTCCCATCTTGTTGCAGTAGGGACAGTAGCTTCTTATCTGTACTATCTATATCCAAAACAGCTCCAATGTAGAAAAATTTTCTACCAATTAGCGAAATTGAAGTAAATATAGCAAAGTTTTTCTCTCTATCTGTAGGTAAATTATCACCATGCCAATCACAAAGTAGGAAACCAAGACGATGTGTACTGATCACCAATGGATTAACAACGCTGTTCGCAAAATTGAAGCTGACTTCCAGCGCTCGGCAGATACTCACCTGATCAAACTTGATCTCCCTAGTATTGAAGGGATCGACGTTTATCTAAAAGACGAAAGCACACATCCAACTGGCTCACTAAAACACCGCCTAGCCCGCTCGCTATTTTTATATGCGATCTGTAATGGCTGGATTGGTCCTGAGACCACTGTGATTGAATCATCATCAGGCAGCACTGCCGTATCAGAAGCCTACTTTGCTCGTCTACTTGGTTTACCCTTTATTGCAGTGATGCCAAAGTGCACCGCGCGTAAGAAAATTGAACAGATTGAATTCTATGGTGGTAAAGCACATCTTGTAGACCGCTCTGATCAGATTTACGCAGAATCTCGCCGATTGGCAGAAGAGCTAAACGGCCACTACATGGATCAGTTTACTTACGCTGAGCGCGCAACGGATTGGCGTGGTAACAACAACATTGCGAACTCTATCTTTAGTCAGATGGAGCTAGAGGACCATCCGATTCCATCTTGGGTGGTAATGAGTCCTGGTACAGGCGGTACGTCGGCTACAATTGGTCGCTTTATTCGCTATCAAAAGCACGATACTAAGCTATGCGTTGTTGACCCAGAGAACTCTGTTTTCCATGACTACTTTAAGACAGGTAACGCGCAGATTACCGGTGATTGTGGCAGCAAAATTGAAGGCATTGGTCGCCCTCGCGTTGAACCAAGCTTTATTCCAGGCGTGGTTGATGAGATGCGTACCATCCCAGATGCGGCAAGTATTGCAACCATCCATTGGCTGGAAAAAACGCTAGGTCGCAAGGTGGGTGCATCGACTGGTACTAACCTATACGGTGTGTTGCAGCTGGCAAGCGAGATGAAAAGACGTGGTGACACTGGCTCTATTGTCACTTTGCTGTGTGATAGTGGTGAGCGCTACCTAGATACTTACTACAACAGTGAGTGGATTAATAACAATATTGGGGATTTGCAACCTTACCTAGACAAGCTCGAAGTATTCGAAGCGACAGGTGAGCTTGCAGAGTAACTAACCTCAGTTGGCAGGGAGTGATAATTCACTCCCTTTTTTTGCCTGTTACTTTTGCGCGTATGAGGTTTTCACTTTCTCTTGCGCCGTTGCGATGTACGAAACAAGGTCACGATACGCCATATCCATTTGGTCAATCATGTCTGAATCGTTACTGCCTTGCTCTACTAGCCGCAATCCGTCGTGCAGTGCCGTCGCCTTAACATAGAAATACTCTAAAGGCCCACCAGGGGATGCAAGCTGCTGCGTCTCTTCATGACTCGCTATCACCTGACCAAAAATGGTCTCACTTTCAGCAAGCTCAAGCAAACTCGCATCATAATCTGCCCCAATCAGCTTGGAGTGCGCCGTTGCCCACATATTCGTGTACTGCGCGATAGCACTGGACGCGTAGATATCGACCGTAGTGGTATAGATGACGTCGACCGTGTCAGAAGAAAGAGACAAAATGGACTGGGTATCTTGAACTATGTCCGAAGCACCTTTGGAGGCTTCGGCAACTTGCGACGAGACCAATTCGATATTCTCGCCCGCCTTGTTGGTGCTTCCTTCTATACGTTCGACCAATCCCGAGATCTCACTTGCCGCTTCATTCGCACGCCCAGCTAGTGAACGAACCTCGTCAGCGACCACAGCGAACCCACGACCGTGCTCTCCTGCCCTTGCTGCTTCAATAGCAGCATTAAGCGCAAGTAAGTTGGTTTGTTCTGAAATCTGATGAATGATACTGATAAACTGAGTGATATCCCCTGTCAGCACTTGTAGTGCCGCCACCGTCTCTTTGCTCGCATTAGAAGATTGCGAGACCTGATCGAGCGATTGATACATCTCTTCAAGCTGCTGCTGTGTCGCGTCAAACACACCAAGGTTCGCCTGAAGCTGATCACTTTGATGGATGAGCTGATTATTCGCCTGTTCAATATTGCTCGTCGCACCCACCAGCTGGGAAGTAACAGAGCTCAAAAACAGTCGAGAGCGCTGTTTCTGTTTATCTAGTTGCGCTGCTAGTTTTCGTATTTGCTGATCTTTTTGAACTAACTCTTGCTGCAACTGCTCGACTTGGCAAGCGAAGGTGTCTTTCTGTTCGGATTCAGATAGCAATTGCTGTTGGAGTTGAGTGAGTTGTTTTTTGGATGCAAACATATGACCACTTATCTTTTACTGCTTTCTTTATCGTTGTTGTTTTCTAACGGTAGCATTGGTGAGGGAAATATAAATGGCTTGAAGGGTAAGTTGTGATGAGGGGTAGCTGGTATCACCCTATTAGGGTATGGACTTGGGGTGGTTTGGTGGAGTGTTTTTTGGTGTGGGGAATGGGTTTGGGGATTGGTGGGTGGTTTGGGTTTCGCGTTTACCCCCTCTAGCTCCCACTTATAAAGGGGGAGAACAACATGCTAGCTCCTATCGTCGCATCGCCTATTTAACTAAGTGAAGCGCAGCGAGCTTTTGTTCCTCCCCTTACTAAGGGGAGGCTAGGAGGGGTCAAGCGAAGCGTGCTCTTAAGCTCTTTAGAGCTCAATCAGAAGAAGACTTAAGCGTCTCCTTCCTCTGCATTGCGTGCCGCAGCTTCTTTAATGATTGGCTGAAGTTCGCCTTTTTGGAACATCTCTACGATGATGTCACAGCCGCCGATTAGCTCGCCTTCAACCCATAGTTGAGGGAAAGTTGGCCATTGAGCGTACTTTGGTAGCTCTGCGCGGATGTCTGGGTTTTGTAGGATGTCTACATAAGCAAATTTTTCGCCACAAGCCATTAGTGCCTGAGCTGCTTGTGAAGAAAAGCCACAGCTCGGCAATTTAGGTGAACCTTTCATGTAAAGAAGAATTGTGTTTTCTTCAATTTGCTGTTTGATTTTATCGATCGTTTCCATTGCTTCCTCGAAATGCTTGTACTGCGAATGTGTTCACATTCTAGCGAATCGTCACAGAATAAAAAGCACAATAATATTGTGGTTATACTATTGTAGCTAAGATGTGATGCACGCTACCTAAACCCAAGCTATCAAGGGCTAGGTAAACAAAACATCACAATTAATTTATCACCAACTCTTTTAATAAAGTAAAAACTTGCTAAAATAGCAAGCAGTCAGTCAACACACGACTCAATAAAAAATATACTTGGAAGCAATCAGGGTAAAAACCCGCTAATAATCAATGGAGAAGCGAGCAATGGCATTCGAACTACCAGCACTTCCTTATGCGAAAGACGCTCTAGAACCACACATCTCAGCAGAAACACTAGATTTCCACCACGGTAAGCACCACAACACTTACGTTGTTAAACTAAACGGTCTTATCCCTGGCACTGAGTTTGAAGGTAAAACACTTGAAGAAATCGTTAAGACGTCTTCTGGTGGTGTATTCAACAACGCTGCTCAAATCTGGAACCACACGTTCTACTGGCACTGTCTAGCGCCTAACGCTGGCGGCGAGCCAACTGGTGCAGTTGCTGACGCAATCAACGGTGCATTCGGTTCATTCGAAGACTTCAAAGCGAAGTTCACTGATTCTGCAATCAACAACTTCGGTTCATCTTGGACTTGGCTAGTTAAGAAAGCTGACGGTTCTCTAGACATCGTTAACACGTCTAACGCAGCAACTCCACTAACAGAAGAAGGTGTGACTCCGCTACTAACAGTAGACCTATGGGAACACGCTTACTACATCGATTACCGTAACGTTCGTCCAGACTACATGAATGGCTTCTGGGCACTAGTTAACTGGGCATTCGTAGAAGAAAACCTAGCTAAGTAATCCGCTCCTTACCGAGTTTTTCTTAAAGACCTGTTAATACAGGTCTTTTTTTATTTTATCTCTAAAGCTCTCTATGCCCCTGCCGATAAAGTCTCTGTAACGAGAGGACTTTATGCAAATTCATCATTTAGACAAAGCCAATTTAATCAACGAGCTACAGTGTGGTACGTCGCTTAATCGCGCCGTAGAGCAAGGTAGACGCGCGGACTTTGCGTTGATGTTGTCTATGTTCTCTCAAGACTCTCGTGAAACATCAGTCACTGAAGATGTTGATACCAAGATTACTGATGAAGCAATATTGAGAAAACGCTTCGACGTCCCTACCGCACAAAAACTGCAAGGCGAACTTGATGACTACGAGGTCTCTGCCAGTATCGCTAAGCAGTTTCATGATGGCGGCCTACCTAGCGCGAAGCTGCAGCACTACAGTCGACCAGAACCGCTCAACTATGCCCCTGTGGATACTCACGGCCTTGCCGAGGAGGTATACCACAACCTTTCTGGTCATACTCGCCGTCAGCTTGGTCAAAAGTCTGCTCCGAAACCTACAATCGATATTCTCTACAACCAGTTATCCACCGCGCATCGTAAGGACGGATTGTCTATCCACCTTTAACCCCTATTTTTTAGTGGTTTCTAATGTAACGCTGTCCAGTTTTTCCGTACAGAGTGTGATTTATCGCTAAAATAACGGTTTGATATTTTTCCTATCCACAAAAACTTGAAGTTATTCACATTTGACTCACAGTTTTTCTACCAAGTTATTACTTCAGGGGAATGGCATTTCGCCAAACTGTATCCGAAACCGGCACTTTCGGGGTAACTATGATCATTAAAAATTCGGTAGTTTTGATTACATCTGCTGGTACCAGCTTAGGTGCAATGATTGCACTGCATTTCGCACGCCTTGGTGCAAACCTGGTGCTTTGCGATAAAGACAACAATGCGCTCAGCGCCACATTCCGGCGTTGCCAAGAAGTCACGGAGCTCGTCACTAAGGTTCACATTACCGACATGACACCCAGCTCGATAGAAAGCATTTTCGATGACATAGAAACCCATGTCGGCAGACCACCCAATGTCTTGGTTAATCACTGGACATCACTACCGAAACAATCACTGACCGATGTCAGTGATAGCAACAAGTTTATCAACCAATTTTCGCTGCTCGCATCCAGTCTCTTTTTGTTTGGGCAAGTTGCTGCAGACAGGATGTCAGAAAAGCACTCAGGCGTTATCGTCAATGTGGTCGCTCAAGAGCCTGAGCAGTGCTTTACCGATTTAGACAACACCTCTTCTATTGTCACTGGCTTTACCAAAAGCTGGGCTCGTGAGCTCAAGCCACGCAATATTCGTGTCGGTGGCGTGATTCCAGTGAGCTCTCATGGCTATCACATTGATGCTAACTGGTCGCGGATCCAGGATGAGTTAACAAGAACGACCGAATACATTGTCAGCAATGACTACTTCAGTGGTCGCGTGGTAAGTGCAGAGGCATAGTGGGTGCAAAAGCGCAATCATCACTCCTTTTTCTGAATCAAACGCATAAAAAAAGCCCCTTCATTTCTGAAGGGGCTTTACTAATTTTCCCGAATTAGATTTCGTGCTAGCGAAAATCTACTACTGAATTAAGCTTCAGCTTTCTCTTTTTTAGCTTTAGCAGCTGGCTTCGCTTCTTGGTCTGCTTTCTTCTTGATAACAGTTGTACCTTCGAAAGTTTCGCCTTCAACGAATGCGTTACCGTAGTAAGCCGCTTTCAGAACTTCTTTAAGCTCAGAGATTAGTGGGTAACGTGGGTTCGCACCAGTACATTGGTCATCGAACGCTTCAACCGCTAGCTCATCAAGCTTAGCTAGGAAGTCAGACTCAGCAACACCTGCAGCTTGGATAGAAGTTGGGATGTCTAGATCTTTCTTAAGCTCTTCCAACCATGCTAGTAGACGTTCAATCTTCTGAGCAGTACGGTCACCAGCTTGGCTTAGGCCTAGGTGGTCAGCGACTTCAGCGTAACGACGACGTGCTTGTGGACGGTCGTATTGAGAGAACGCAGTTTGCTTAGTTGGGTTGTCGTTTGCGTTGTAACGAACAACGTTAGAGATTAGTAGTGCGTTCGCCAGACCGTGTGGTAGGTGGAACTCAGCACCAATCTTGTGAGCCATTGAGTGACAAACACCTAGGAATGCGTTCGCAAATGCTACACCAGCGATAGTTGCCGCGTTGTGTACTTTTTCACGAGCGATTGGGTCGTTTGCACCGTTCGCGTAGCTTGAAGGTAGGTACTCTTTCAGCATCTTAAGTGCTTGTAGAGCCTGACCGTCAGAGTATTCGTTCGCTAGAACTGATACGTAAGCTTCTAGAGCGTGAGTTACTGCATCGTAACCACCAAATGCTGTTAGAGACTTAGGCATGTTCATAACAAGGTTCGCGTCAACGATAGCCATGTTAGGAGTTAGTTCGTAGTCAGCTAGTGGGTACTTGGCACCAGTCTCGTCGTCTGTAACAACTGCGAATGGAGTAACTTCAGAACCAGTACCAGATGTTGTAGTGATACATACAAGCTCAGCTTTTTGACCCATTTTAGGGAACTTGTAGATACGTTTACGGATGTCCATAAAGCGCATTGCAAGCTCTTCGAAGTGAGTTTCTGGGTGCTCGTACATTACCCACATGATCTTAGCAGCATCCATCGGAGAACCACCACCTAGAGCGATGATTACGTCTGGTTGGAAGCTTTGCATTGCTTCAGCACCTTTCTTAACAACAGATAGCGTTGGATCCGCTTCTACGTCGAAGAAAGTTTGAACTTCCATGCCTTGAGCTTTAAGAAGTTTCACTACTTCATCACTGTAACCGTTGTTGAATAGAAAACGGTCAGTTACTAGGAATACGCGCTTCTTACCTTCTAGATCGCTAAGAGCGATTGGAAGGCTACCACGACGGAAGTAGATAGACTTAGGTAGTTTGTGCCACAACATGTTTTCAGCTCGCTTCGCTACAGTTTTCTTGTTGATTAGGTGTTTAGGACCTACGTTCTCAGAGATAGAGTTACCACCCCAAGAACCACAACCTAGAGTTAGAGAAGGCGCTACGTTGAAGTTGTAAAGGTCACCGATACCACCGTGAGTAGTTGGGATGTTTACAAGGATACGTGCAGTCTTCATCTTGTCACCGAAGTAACGGATGCGGTCAGCGTTAACGTCTTGGTTTGTGTACAGACCAGATGTGTGACCGATACCACCGATTTCAACCATAGTTACTGCTTGAGCAACTGCGTCTTCGAAATCGTCAGCACGGAATAGACCTAGAGTTGGAGATAGTTTCTCGTGAGCAAATGCGTCGTCGTAAGAAACTTTACCTAGACCTTCACCAACTAGAACTTTAGTGTCAGCTGGAACTTTAACGCCTGCCATCTCAGCGATTGCTGGAGCTGGTTGACCTACGATCTTAGCGTTAAGGTTGCCGTCGATTAGAAGTACTTTACGTACTTTTTCAGCTTCAGCTTTGCTTAGAACGTATGCTTTGTGAGAAGCGAAACGCTCTTTAACTTCGTCGTATACAGAATCAACAACGATTGCAGCCTGTTCAGAAGCACAAACTACGCCGTTATCGAATGTTTTAGACATAAGGATAGAAGCTACTGCACGTTTAACGTCAGCAGTTTCGTCGATAACTACAGGAACGTTACCTGCACCTACACCGATTGCTGGCTTACCAGAAGAGTAAGCTGCTTTAACCATGCCTGGACCACCAGTTGCAAGGATAAGAGCGATGTCGTCGTGCTTCATAAGAGCGTTAGAAAGCTCTACAGATGGTTGGTCGATCCAACCGATGATGTCTTTTGGAGCACCTGCTGCTACTGCTGCATCTAGAACCAGTTTAGCTGCGTCGTTAGTAGAGTTCTTCGCACGTGGGTGTGGCGAGAAGATGATACCGTTACGAGTCTTCAAAGAGATTAGAGATTTGAAGATTGCAGTAGAAGTTGGGTTAGTTGTTGGTACGATACCGCAGATGATGCCTACAGGCTCAGCGATAGTCATAGTGCCTAGGTTGTCGTCTTCTTCAAGAATGCCACAAGTTTGCTCGTCTTTGTACTTGTTGTAGATGAACTCAGACGCGAAGTGGTTCTTGATAACTTTGTCTTCAACGATACCCATTCCAGACTCTTCAACCGCTTGTTGTGCAAGAGGAATACGAGCTTGGTTAGCTGCTAGAGATGCTGCGCGGAAAATCTTGTCTACTTGCTCTTGCGAGTAAGTTGCAAATTCTGCTTGTGCCGCTTTAACGCGTGCAACCATTGCATCTAGTTCAGCCATATTTGTTACAGGCATAAGGAATCTCCTAAAATAAAAAAACTAAAAACTTTTTAGTAAGTTAGCTACTTCTGCTAATGAATCACTTAACAACAGAACAACTCTACTTAGTAAACTGCTTTCAGAGCTGAGTATAATCTTTCACGCTATGAAAAAAATTGACTCAGATCAGATCTGAAAAGTAATTTACCTACATAGTAGTAACCCCAAAGGGTTGCGTGACGTAACTTATTGTTTTAATTGATGTTACCCAAGTAAAATACCAAGCTCAAAAAAGCACCATTCAGTATTTTTTTTTCATAACACCTAACAATTGTGTAAAAAAGTTTCACTTTTGTACGGCAAAGACAAGTAAAACGTCACCCTCGTGCTACTAAGTATATGTAGATGACATTACTTTCTTTCAACCCATGGCGTAAAAATAATCAAAACAAGACATGAGCAACATTTTTGCAACGCAAAGGTATGTTACCTCGGTTGTGGCACGAACTTTTCCTTCATAATCTATTCATATTTGCACACCAGACCTCCCACTTCATATCTACGAACTATTTGTCTTAAATAGCCATCAATTTTTAGTCGATTATCCCGCTGCAATGTCGTACATTACCCGCACTTTTTGCTTGGACTTACATGCATAGCATTACGTCCTATTCTTTCATCGAGATAAGTCTATGAGTAGCATCGAATTTGCAATCTATTTGCAGTTTTTCCTTGGTTTGGTCGCTGCGGTAAACCCGGTTGGGATCATGCCTGTGTTTGTGTCTTTGACGGGGCATATGTCACCCGAGGACAAAAACAAAACGGCCGCCACAGCGAACATTGCGGTTGCCGTGATCCTTATTACGTCATTATTGGCAGGTCAGATCCTGTTAGATATGTTCAGCATCTCTTTAGACTCGTTCCGCGTAGCGGGTGGATTGCTGCTGCTTAGTATCGCTTTCTCTATGATGTCGGGTAAGTTGGGTGAGGATAAGCAGAACAAACAAGAAAAGTCAGAGTACGTAAGTAAAGAGCAAATCGGTGTTGTACCACTTGCGATGCCGCTTATGGCTGGCCCTGGTGCTATCAGTTCGACAATTGTTTATGGCGCTCGCTACCCAGGCATGGTTGAAACGGTTGGTATCATTATTAGTATCATCGTCTTCGCCCTTTGCTCATGGTTGCTTTATCGCTCTGCACCGCTTATCGTACGCTTCCTTGGGCAAACGGGTATCAACGTGATCACGCGTATCATGGGTCTGATCCTTGGTGCACTGGGTATTGAGTTTATGGCGAATGGTTTGAAAGCCCTCTTCCCTGGCTTAGCCTAAGAGATCGAGTCGTCTCTCCTCTTCCCCCTATACCTATCTAGGCGTTCGATCAGAACGCCTAGCCTGCGCAAAAAGAATCGACCCTCCCTAAACTGCCCCTCTGAGCGACTTAGGTATATACTAGCCATATTGATTGTTTCAAGACTCTTGCTATGGAAAACAACCGCTTAAAGCACAAGCTTTACATCATCATTTTTGGACATCACACGCGAGCTGGTCGTATTTTTGATATTGCACTGATCATCGCAATCTTGATGTCACTCGCTGTTTTAGTTCTGCACTCAATAGAAGGCTTGGCGACAGAGTGGGATCAAACCTTTGTGATGCTAGAATATTTCTTCACAGCCATCTTTACGCTTGAGTATTTACTGCGTCTTTATTGTTCACCAAAGCCGAAAGCTTACGCCACCAGCTTTTATGGTGTCGTTGACTTGCTTTCCATTCTCCCTACTTATCTGGCCTTACTCTTTCCGTCCGCGACATTCATGGGGGTAATAAGACTACTGAGGGTGATGCGAATATTCCGCATCCTTAAGCTGGTTCGTTATCTACAAGACTCCAATATTCTGCTGCGTTCATTGCTCATGTCTCGCCGCAAGATCTTTGTTTTCTTTAGCACCGTCGCCATTTTAGTGACCATTTTTGGCGCGCTTATCTTTGTCATAGAAGGTCCTGAAAATGGCTTTACCAGCATTCCACAGAGTATTTACTGGGCTATCGTGACGATTACCACTGTCGGTTATGGTGATTTGGTACCAAGCACACCGTTAGGTAAAGGGCTTGCGTCATTAACTATGCTGCTAGGCTACTCCATTCTTGCCGTCCCCACCGGAATCATCACGGCAGAACTAGGCCAAGAAATGAAGACCCATAGAAACATGGTGAAGTGTCCAAACTGCTCAAAATCAGGTCATGAAAGTGATGCGCTGCACTGCAAGCATTGCGGTAGTGAGTTGGCGACACCTGACAAAAGAATTGTTGACGTCGATTCTGAAGATTTAAAATAGCAGAAACTAAAAAGCCCTCTTAAGAGGGCTTTTTCAAACTTGGATGAATGAGAGAAAATTAACCGTTCTTCTCAGCCAAGATAATGCGCAGTGTACGACGTAATGGCTCTGCCGCACCCCACAGTAGCTGGTCACCGACGGTAAAGGCATTGAGGAAGTCGTTACCCATCGCCATTTTTCTTAGACGACCAACCGGGATAGACATAGTGCCGGTTACTTTCGCAGGCGTCAGCTCTTGAGCCGTGACATCGCGATCGTTTGGAATCACTTTCACCCAGTCGTTGTGCGTTGCGATGATTTCTTCGATTTCATCCATAGGCACGTCTTGCTTAAGCTTGATGGTCAGAGCCTGTGCGTGACAACGCATTGCGCCGATTCGAACACATGTGCCATCGATAGCAATTGGGTTATCTTGCAAACCAAGGATCTTGTTTGCTTCAACGCCAGCTTTCCATTCCTCTTTACTTTGACCGTTTTCACGCTTCACATCGATCCACGGAATGAGTGAGCCTGCTAGAGGTACACCAAATTGATCGGTTGGGAACGAAGATGAACGGATAGTCTCAGCCACTTTGCGATCAATATCTAGAATAGAGCTCGCTGGGTTTGCCAGTTCAGAAGTCACACAGTCATTTACCACGCCCATTTGAGAGATAAGCTCGCGCATGTTTTTTGCACCTGCGCCCGAAGCCGCTTGATACGTCATTGCGCTCATCCATTCAACAAGACCTTTCTCGTATAGACCGCCGAGACCAAGAAGCATCAAGCTAACCGTACAGTTGCCGCCAACAAAGGTGTTGGTACCCTTAATAAGACCGTCTTGAATTTGACCAAGGTTCACTGGGTCCAAGGTAATGATTGAATCTTTGTCCATACGGAGAGTAGAAGCAGCATCAATCCAATAACCTTTCCAGCCAGCTTGGCGAAGTGCTGGGTACACTTTCTCAGTGTAGCTACCACCTTGACAGGTAATCACGGCGTCCAGTTGTTTTAGGCTTTCAATATCAAAAGCGTCTTGTAGAAGTCCGGCATCTTTACCAAAGTTTGGCGCTGGAATACCAATTTGAGACGTGCTGTAGAAAACGGGTTCGATGACATCAAAGTCTTTTTCTTCGACCATGCGTTGCATCAGAACAGAACCCACCATGCCACGCCAACCGACTAAACCTACTCTCATTGAATTACTCTCCGTGTGAATTTAAATAAAGGCTCCCCCATCTATAAAATTTTCCGAGCCATAACACAAGAGCAAATTCACATATTGATGAAGTTTTTTTCACAAACCCAACCAGTTATTGCGATTTTTACAGTCGCTATATAGCAAAAAGGCTCCGTTGGGAGCCTTTTCATTATCAGTCTGCTATTTTCCGTTCTTTCTTCACTTGAGCCCGCTTACCCAAGGCGTAACCTAACCCTAAAGGTGCAAAGAAGATCACTAAAATGAATAAGATAAAGTAAACAATCGTACTTTTAATTAACTGAATCAGCTTCTCTACAGCAAGAGTCAGTACATCCTGCGAAATCTTATCTAGGTCCTGAGCAAACAACTCGCGTTCACTATTCACAATGACCGCGATCTCTTTACGCTCTCGCTCTATCATCTTGATCAGCTCTTCACGTTCTCGAGCAACCATGTCGTCTAGCGCTTGGCGCTCGGCACTAAGTTGTGTCAACTTATCTTGTGTTTTCACGTCGAGATCGTTGAGCAGTGGCTGAAGTTCAATCGCCATCTTTTGCGCGAGATCGCGCATGTACTCTGGATTGTTCTCTACAAAATCACGAAACGCTTCCGCGCTCACTTGGAAGCTCTGAATCGCCCCACGGATGTCATCGCCATTCACATTACTGTTAAGCGCTATCAGTTGGGCCTTCCAAGTCATCAGTTTTGGTGTCTGTTCTGACATTAACGACAGGCGATCTGAAACATCTGATAATGCTTCAGGCATAGTTCCCAGTGTGGTGGTCACCTCACTCTCATCAATTCCTTGAGCCTTCAACCATTCACGATACGCAGGGACACGAGCAAACATCAGATTTTCAAAAGGATGCAACGCTGCAAACTTCTGTACAAACTCTTTGGTGGTTGAATAGCTGTCAGACTTGAATAACGACTTGGCTAGCTGATCAATCTCGGTGCTGAGCTTAATTGCGGTTTGAGTGGCTTCTTCGGTGATAAACATAGATTTACCCGGACCAGACACAAAGAACAGCTCCATTTGTAGAGTAAACACCCAGGTATCGATCAGTCCTGCTGCAGGTGAAACCTGATAGGCAGACTGTTGTAGTCCCTCTTCCGCATGGATTTTCCAAAGTAAAATATGCGACTGATTCATCACATCTGTCTCATCGTACTTTGAGGATAGAGAATCAGCGGTCATTTCGACTTGAGTGAAGAACTCGCGGCTGAATTCACGCGTCATCAAACGCATGTTGAGTTCTTGTTTTGTCAAAGGCGTCGTCTGGCTATCAAGCTGGATCTCCAATAACGAACAGCCAGAAACCAAAGTGACAAAGAAAAGAAGTAATGCACTGCGTAAGCGATGCAGATGTTTCATTGGAGACCTCAACGTCAGATAATTGCTCGGGTATATTACCGCCACTATAAGTGAGCCACGTAAAATTCACGTTAACTATTGATATTTATAGTCTAAATTTGACGAATTACTAAGCGTTATTGATGACTCTGTGTTGAGATGTAGTCTTCTGCCGACAATATGGCCATACTCAAACAACGTTCAAGCTCGCTGATAGCATCAGGTTCCAGCGACTGAGTATCTTTGAGCTGCTGCTCTGCAACAATGGCGCTTTGTCGCAGTTCTTCAGCAAAAATACTACCTGATACACCTTTTAACGTATGAGCTACGCGCGTTGCCTTCTCGATATCTGAGTCCACCAGGTCGCGTAACTTTTCCGCATCATTCCTGTGTTCCGAAACGAAAACCCCAAGCAAAAGCAGCATAGACTCTTGGTCGCCATCCAACGTACTCAACATATTTTCAAACTGAATTGACGATACCGAGGTTTCTTTTTTCGCTTGTTCCGTCGACTGCTCTGACTTAACCACGGCCAATGTTGGTGGCTCTGAGTCATCGGTTTGGGCTTCGTCTGATGGGACTTCTCTATGATTCAGATGACGATCCAGTTGACGATCCGATTGTTTTGTATCACTCCCTGAAGATTCGGTGTTTTGGGGTTCATCCGCAGCTGTGGATTGAGCATTGCCCGCGGGCAGCTCGTCTTGGTAAGAGACTAGTTCTGACTCATTATCAGCCCTAGCAACGCGCCCTCCACTCAGGCTCAGTGAAAATAAACATAGTATCGCCACTAAGCTTGCCAGTGAGATAAATAATACCTGCCCACTGACTAAGCGCTCCGACTGCAGCTCTCGTAAAGACAGTTCGGTCATAACGGGATGATTAACAACACGCTCAACCAAAAATTCGGTGTTTGCAGACTGAGAAAGTAATACTGAAGCTTGTGAGTTCAGCTCAAGAAGATGGATACGGTCTGTGCTTGGCAGTCGGTAGGCTTCCCTTTGGATATCTTCTAGCTTCAAATAAACTTGTCGGGGTTCAACGGATTCGTTGAATAAGGTATCCAATACTACTGCCGATAAACGATTGCTCAGCGATAGTGCGGGGTCACTAAGATCTTGAGGTTTGTCGTTGATACTAGTGATAAAAGTATCCATTCGCGCTTCATCGCGAGCCAACAACTGCGCCTGTTCTACAAAACGCTCTAGCAGATAGACGGTATGGGAGACATCGGATAATAAATCCGACTGGGTGAGAGACTTTAATTGAACCGTCTGGGCGTGAATGAGCTGAATTTCTAGCTCTAGCTGCTCAGAAAAGCGGGCTCGGTAAGGTTGAGCAAGGAACAGAGTTTGACGAAGTTTATCGATACTAAAGGTTATTTCGTCAATTAAGTGCGTTATTTTCTCTTCTTGAGATGAAACATAAACAACACTCGCGACTGCGATAGACCACAACAGTACAATGGCAACAGCAATACCATTAAGACGCTTGAATAGATTCAACAATCGGTCCCTCTCGACACAAAGCTAGGCTTTTCCTTTACCTTATATAGTTTTAGCACAAAGACGTCATCAGCAAAAAAGCGCTACAAAGTAGCGCTTTTAACGAATTAACGATTTCTAGTGAGTTGGTCTTTTAAGTTAGGTGGTGTGCCTTTAATCGTCAACGTATCTGTATCTGGATCGTAGAACACGCGCTCGCCTAACAACAGACTATCAAAGCTTAGGTTTAGACCACCGCCAGCACCCACAAATTTAGTGAGTTTACGAACGGTCGAGCGATCAGCTGGGAAGCTCTCTTCTAGCTCATAACCTTGCTCTTGGGTGTAATCCAAAAAGCTTGCACCTTCATTGCTTGGTAACTCTCCAGATAACTCTTTGATTTGAACTTCATCACCCGATTTCAGCTGGTCATTGCAGTAATCATACACTTGCTTTTTGTAGTTTACCGTTTCGTCTTTATCCAACTGTGCATCGGCACAATAATCTTCGACCGCCTGCATCAGTATCGAGTTTTGCTGTTTGGTATCTAAGCCGACTTCGGCTTGCAAGAAGTCTAAAAAGAAATCAGCAACCTTACGACCAACACGTCCTTTAATGTAGGTCAGATAACGATTAGAACTCTTATCAAGGTCATAGCTTGTCAGGTCAATACGTGCCGCGATATCCATTTTGGCAATATCGAGGTAATCAATAGAACCAATGTTCAAACCTTCAGTCACTTGCAAACTGTTGTAAGAAGGCAGTAGACCAATGAACAGATAATCTGTAGCCAGAGACTGATATTGAGCCATCACTAAAGTGCCCGCTTCGGCAAATGGGTACTTCGCCAGTTCGGTCTTTAATCGCTCTGCGCTCTGCTGAGAAAAGCTATAGAAATCTTTCTCGCCTTTGAGCAGTTCACTTAGCCAAATTTGGAAATCACTCTCGCTAGTGAAGGAACCAAACCCTTTTCCTGCTTTCGAATTGAAGACACGATGCAGTTCAGCGACTAGAGTTTCAGTAGAACTGTCATTTTGAAGCATCTCTTGGCGATACTGAACGACAAGCTCTTCCTGCTCATTTATTGCTAACTGGTGTAAAATTACGTTAGATAGGTTCAAACTCATTGTGAATTTATCATGGTTGCTGTTTCGTTTGTGATGCAGAGTAGGGTATCATAAGCCGCTTTCATTATCATTAGCAGAGTCTTTATGCCAATTACATCTAAATATACCGATCAACAAGTTGAAGACATCCTTGCCGAAGTTGCCGCTGTTCTAGACAAACACGGTGCGAGCGCAGAACTTTCTTTGATGATCGCAGGGAATATCGCAACCAATGTCTTAAATCAAAACGTTGCTCCTTCACAACGCCAAGCAATTGCGGAAAAATTCTCTAAGGCTCTGATTTCATCCCTAGAAACAAAAGACCAACACTAAAATTTAAGAACGGATAGACTGAACGGCAGATGGTAGATAGCGGAAATTCATACGGAGAAAGAGTGTCTCGCCTAGTAGGCTGGGGACACTGGTTTGCGTTTTTTAATATTATCGCGGCGATGCTTATCGGTACGCGTTATATTGCTGCCTCGCCGTGGCCCGACACTTTGTTTGGGCAAGTCTATCTGCTCGCCTCATGGATAGGCCACTTCGGATTTTTAGTTTTTGCGCTGTACCTCTTGGTGCTCTTCCCGCTCACCTTTATTGTACCGTCGCGAAAACTGTTTAGATTACTCGCCGTCTGTTTTGCCACCTTTGGTTTGACTGTCCTACTTATAGACACGCAAGCCTATCAAACGATAAATCTTCACCTATCGCCAGTCGTTTGGGATCTCCTATTCAGCGATGATACGAGTCCGATCAGCTCCGATCTTCAGCACTTATTTATCGTGTTGCCACCTATCTTCCTAGCGCAGTTAGCGCTCGCTGAATGGGTGTGGCGCAAACAACGCAAACTGTCTCACAAGCACGTCGGGCGCCCAATTGCTGCACTTTTCTTCGTCTGCTTTATCGCAAGCCATATGATCTTCATGTGGGCGGATGCATTTTTCTATAACCCGATTACGGTTCAGAAAGCGAACTTCCCTCTATCGTACCCAATGACAGCTAAATCCTTTATGGAGAAGCACGGTCTATTAGATAGAGACGAATACCTTCAAAAACTCCGCGACAATGAAGGTGCTGCCGACCTCGTTAGTTACCCTTTAACTGAAATCGAGTTCAACCGTCGCTCTGAAAACCTCAATGTACTCGTGGTTAGTATCAACAATTTGCGTGCCGACATGCTCAACCCGCAAAACATGCCGGTTGCATACGGTTTTGCGTTGAACAATCAAAACTTTGTGAATCATTACAGTTCGAGTAATGATGACTTTGGTGCCTTTGGATTGATGTACGGTCTTCCGAGCAGTTATGCCAGCAGCATTAAAGCACAGGGTTCTGAGCCGTTGATGATGTCCATTCTAGCGAATCAAGGCTATCGCTTTGAGCTTTACAGTGGCGATAACTTCGAAGATGACCTTTATAGCGAAACCATCTTCAGAAAATTCCCAATGGCCGACTTAACGGCCACCGAGTCGGAGACACTTGATAGAAGCATTTCTGATAATGCGGCTATTGAGCAGTGGAGTGATGCCATCACTAATGGCTCAAACAAACCATGGTTTAGTTTCATAGAACTGACTACGGTAGACAACTTCAGTGACTACCAACCAGACTCTGATGCACTGACGGCTGAACAGCGTTTTGTTAGTGCTTACTCCGCTGCTGCTTCGGCTGCAGACGCTGAATTTGGTAAGATTCTACAAACTCTAGTAGACCAAAACCTAATGAGTAACACCGTGGTCATCCTAACGTCGAATCACGGTACAGAGTTCAACGAAACTAAGACACGTAGCTGGGGATCAAACACCAACTATAGTCAGTATCAGTTGCGCGTACCTATGGTCATCCACTGGCCTGGGAAACTGGCCGCTGACTACACCCATATGACCAGTCATTTGGATTTAGCAGCGACGATAATGCAAGACTTAAGCGGTGTGTCGACCAGCGCGAAAAACTACAGCAGCGGTCGCAACCTGTTTGATGAACGTAAGCGTAAATGGATTATTGCTGGCGATACTCGCGAACTCGCCCTGATAACCAGCAAAGATACAACAGTTGTCGATAAGTTTGGTAACTATAGCCTTTACGATAAAAACTACGATCGCATTAGAGATCAAAACCCTAAGTTACCTATCTTGATGCAGGGCTTTACTGAGTTACAGCGTTTCTACTCAAAGAGTCAGTAAATCAAGCAGTTAAACGTGATATAAACCCTTGACCAGCAAAACACTCTGGTTTAGATTGATCCCATCGGACTGTAGCGCAGCTTGGTAGCGCACCGTCATGGGGTGTCGGGGGTCGCTGGTTCAAATCCAGTCAGTCCGACCATATTTCAGCCCCAAGAGAAATCTTGGGGCTTTTTACTACTCATATGTGTAGTTTTTAGACACCCAAACCATTAATTTGCCTCAACTGCTTATAATTAAAGCAAACAGTAAAATTAAGGGTTTACAAACAGTGAGATGCCCATTATTATGCGCATCAACACGGAGAGATGGCTGAGTGGTCGAAAGCACCGGTCTTGAAAACCGGCAACCGTTAATAGCGGTTCTAGGGTTCAAATCCCTATCTCTCCGCCACATTCGAAGAAGCCGCTGATTATTCAGCGGCTTTTTTCATTTCTAGCCCTTCAAAACCTAGTTCTTGAAACCTGCTACAATCAGCTACAACCCCACCTCAGAGAACATACAATGATTATCTTAACCACCACCTATGGCGACATCGAAATTGAGCTAAACATGGAACGAGCACCAGTGAGTTCAAAGAACTTTCTCCGTTATTGTGAAGAGGGATTCTATGAAGGCACGATTTTCCATCGCGTGATTGATGGCTTTATGATTCAGGGTGGTGGTCACACTGAAGATATGACCGAAAAGGATACTCACGCCCCGATTGCTAATGAAGCAAATCGCGGACTAAAAAACACGACTGGCACTATTGCTTTCGCTCGCACCGACGCCCCGCATTCGGCCGCAGCACAGTTCTTTATTAACCTCGATGACAACGACTTTCTGGACCATACCGCGAAAACCAACAACGGTTGGGGCTACGCTGTATTCGGAAAAGTGACATCTGGCATGGATATCGTCAATAACATAGGGAAAGCCATGACAGGCATTAAGAAGGGTCATGAAGACGTGCCGCTTGATACCATCAAGATAGAAAAGGTCACTATCGTCGATTAAGTTGACGAGGTCGGTCTCAATAGCACCGCCCAGATACAGTAAAGGCGCTACTCAGTAGCGCCTTTTTCATTCTGCTCATCGTTAGTCGGTTGAACATCAGCAACCAACTCTGGACTCGATGCTTCTTCTGCTTCCATTTTGGCACGCTCAGCCTTCGAGATATAACGCGGCTTGTTGCTCTTCTGCTTTTTCGCATTGGCTTTCTTGGCTTTGGCTTTCAAGATCTGATTGATCTTCTTTTTCCTGTTCATATCGGGCTCTTCATGGTCTAGCAGGTCAACTTTGGCTGCGCATAATAGCGCTCTACGCTGTATTTATCCATAGTAGCGTAGCTTTGTAGTCGATTCAGTGAGTCACTCGTTACCTTCAAGACGGTTGATGCTCTCACCTTCGCCTTGAACATAACTACCTAAATGTTTGGCGTAATGACCCTTTTCAATGATAGACAGCACCTCTTCACAAAGATTGGCTGGAAAGGTTTTATACTCTGAGAGCTTTTCGATAGGTAGCCAGACGACCTCCTGAATATACTCCTCATCGTTTAAACCTTGCAGATTCTGCAAGTTGGCGTCACCTGTCCATTCTGTAATGTGATAAAAGAGCTCGACATGGTAGCGCTCTGCGGAGGTTTCATAAAACTCCCGAACGCAAATGAGCTCACCCACCGCAACATCCAGATTGGTCTCTTCTTTAAATTCTCGCTTCAAGCCCTGTTTAGTACTGACATCACCCTCTTCAAAACCACCACCTGGCGGAATCCAATACTCGCCTGAGTATGGGTCTTGAACTCGCAGCATCAAAACACAATTATCTTTAACTGCTATCCCTGCAGCACGAATGCGATGTTTCATGGAATCTCCTTAAGTTGGGCGGCTGCCTCGATCAGTGAATAATGAATCGGTACTAAATCAGCATGTTGACTGCGATAACCTCCCCCTATCACACACGCAATCGGAATGCCTCGTTGGTAGCAGGTCGACAGCATCCAACTATCACGCGCTTTAATACCCTCGAGACTCACCTCCAGAAAACCTAGCTCATCATCTTGGTGAATGTCTACACCAGCATCAAATATGACGATATCAGGTTGATGGAGATCGAGTGCAAGCTGGACTACTTGTTGAAAGCCCTCTAAAAATTCTTTGTCTTTCGTTCCTCGTGAAAAAGGGACGTCAAAATCAGAATTCGGTTTGCGCGCCGGAAAGTTCTTATCGCAGTGTAATGACAGCGTCACAATGTTTGGATTGTCGCTCATTAAAGAGGCCGTACCATCACCATGATGAACATCACTATCGACGATCAACACTTTGTCCGCACCCGTTTTAAGGGCGTGTTGCGCCGCAACGGCTAGGTCATTAAACAAACAAAAACCACTGCCATAATTAAAATGAGCGTGGTGGTAACCTCCACTTAAATGGATGGCGATGCCTTGTTCAAATGCTTTTTCAACCGTCAACATCGTGCCACCTGTAGAGGTTAACGTGCGTTCTATCAGCCGCTCACTCCAAGGAAAGCCAATACGGCGCATTTTCGCCGCTGGCAGCGTCCCTAACACTAACTCATCGGTATAGTTACCACAGTGGGTCTGTTTAATTGTTTCAGCGCTCACAGCGCTTGGCTCGAAGAACTGAAAGGGGGACCATGATTTCTCGGGGTGCGCCTCTAATATCGCCTTATACAACAATTCATACTTACGAATTGGATAGCGGTGCCCTTCGGGGAGATCGAGCGCTGAGTAAATAGGGTGATAGATCAATGGAATCAAAGTATTCTATTCTCAATTAAACGTCTGAATTAAAAAGGTCACGCGTCATACTAGCGCTAGGAGAGCAACATGAAAACCGTATTCATTACTGGAGCCAATCGTGGTATCGGTCTCGCCCTGACGAAAAAGTATTTAGAGTCTGGGTATCAAGTCCACGCCACCTATCGAAGTCCTAGTGACGCCCTTGAGCTTCTCTCGTTAGAAGTCAGCGAATCAAACCTATCGACTTACACGCTGGATGTAACCCATTACGAGGCTGTCGCAAAATTAGCGCAAACGCTACCTGACCTCGATATTTTTATAAACAATGCTGGCTACTACGGTCCGAAAGGCTATGGGTTTGGAAACACGGACTTAGATGAATGGCGGAAAGTACTTGAGATCAACACCATAGCGCCACTTAAATTGGTTGAGCTACTTTATCCCAAGCTTCAAAACTCACCCACTAAGATGATTGCTTGCCTCTCGTCAAAGGTAGGAAGCATGACAGAAAACACCTCAGGCGGCGGCTATATCTATCGCTCTTCAAAAGCAGCACTTAACTCGGTAGTGAAGAGCCTGAGCAATGACCTATCCTCGCAAGGGTTTACCGTTTTAGCGCTGCATCCAGGTTGGGTACAGACCGAAATGGGCGGACCCAACGCGCTGATCTCAACGACAACATCCGCGCAAGGGCTGTTTAACGTTATCCGCCAAGCCTCTATCGCTGATTCCGGTCGCTTCCTTAACTATGATGGCACGGAGTTACCTTGGTAACTAACCACCAGATCTAGTGTTACTTACTACGTCGCTTTGCGGTTCCGCCCGCACTGCGGCGTTTTTTGTACTTTTTAAATGCGGGTTTTTCGACTTTCGGCAAATTCCTTAACGACTCAGGAACGGGGCCCGTTTTAACTTGATTCATTAATTGATCAAGCTTGCCGTTAAGCTCCGACATAAAGGGACCATATGACTGCGTCTTCTCCGCCATACCTTGTAGCTGAAACTCCCAATGAGCCGTCATATCTGGGTACGTTGATTCATCTGGTAAAGCATGAATAAGCCCTCGACCCGCAGGCGTGCTGAGTACCGACTTCCCTTGGCGTTTCAATAGCTGACGTTTAAATAGTGTGTCTAAGATACCTGCGCGCGTGGCTTCTGTGCCAATACCATCGGTATCGCGAAGGATTTTCTTAAGGGACTTATCTTCAACGAAACGACTGATGCCTGTCATCGCTTGCAGTAGGGTCGCCTCTGTGAACTGTCTTGGTGGCTCGGTTTTCTTCTCACCAATCTCGCCTTCACGACAAGTGAGAACCGTGCCTACTTCTAGCGGAGGAACCGCATCGACACCTTCTTCTTGGTCATTAGCACTGTTGCCTAACAACACGCGCCAGCCGGGCTCTTGAAGGCGCTTACCTTTAGCCACAAATTGCCCCCCCTGAATGTCAAATTCCAGCATCGCTTCTGCATAGACGGCAGGCGGGTAAAACTGCATCACGTATTGTCTCGCAATCAGACCGTAAACCTTTTCCTCAAACCCAGACAATACCATGCTGGTTTTCTTTGGCGTGGGGATGATCGCGTGGTGCGCGTCGACTTTGCTGTCATTCCAAGCCTTGGATTTACGACTGCTATCTGCGTTATCTACTGCCGAGGCGTATTCTTTGCTGTTGTTCTTTATCGCTGCCAAGACGTCATTAGCTTGGTAGAAGTGATCTTTAGGAAGGTAGCGGTTATCGGAGCGTGGATAGGTAATGAGCTTGTGTTTCTCATACAATGCCTGACAGACATCCAATACCTGTTGAGCACTCATGTTGTAGCGCTTTGCGGCGTCAATCTGCAGTGCTGACAATGAATACGGTAAGGGAGCATTTTGCTTCGTCGACTTGTGTTCCGACTTAACCACTTTCGCGGGCTGACCTTTGATACGCTCAGCCACGTTCTCGACCAATTTGCAATTGAGTACGCGACCTTCCTCATCCTGCCAAGGCTTACACGCCTCACTTGGACGCCATTTAGCTCGAATATCAAAAGCAGGACCGGTGTCTTGATATGGGATCAATGCATGCAACGTGAAATAGTCTTTAGGAATGAAGTTTTCGATTTCTTCATCACGGCGAACCACTAACCCCAGAACTGGCGTTTGAACGCGGCCAACGGAGAGTACGCCTTGGTAACCCGCTTTTTGACCCAACAAGGTGTATGCGCGAGACATGTTCATTCCATACAACCAATCAGCACGAGAGCGTGCAAGCGCAGACACTGAGAGCGGAATAAACTCTTTGTTCAATCTCATTCCATTGAGCGCCTTCTTAACCGCAGGCAAGTTCAAGTCGCTGATAAGAAGTCGCTGCGCTGACTCTTTTTTGGCTTTTGAGACCTTACAATAGTCAATGACCTCATCGACCAGCAGTTGCCCTTCTCTATCTGGGTCGCCTGCGTTGACTATTGAAGTGGCGGTTTTAAGCAGCTTCTTGACCGCCGTTAGCTGTTTAGAAGCGCTCTTTCGAGGACGAAGTTGCCATTGCTGAGGAACAATAGGAAGGTCCGCTAGATTCCACTTTTTGTAACGCTCATCGTAAGCATCTGGCTCAACTTGCTCCAACAAGTGACCAATGCACCAGGTCACAACGTCACCATTGCCACACTGGATAAAACCATCGCCTTTCTTCTGAGGATTAGGTAATGCAGCCGCAATAGCTCGGCCGAGGCTAGGTTTTTCTGCAATAAAGAGACGTGTCATAGATGTGGCGGTTTCTAGAAATAATAAAGGTAAGCTTAACTAAGCTTACCTTTGAGAATCAAGAAAAAACTGTATAAATAGCCAGTTAGTTTTGGGGACCCTTCTAAGAAGGTATCGCTTTAAAGAAAGTGAACGAATTTACCCAGTTCTCGCTCGGGTACTTTCATTGGTGTGCAGCCAGGAGTGCCAACGTAGAGGAAGCCGACGATCTGATCTTGCCCCTCCAGCTCAAACGCCTGACGAACATGATCATCAAACATCCACTTGCCTGAGCGCCAAAACGCTTGAAAGCCCTGAGCAACGGCAGCCATCTGCATCGCCTGTACCGCACAACCCGCTGAAAGATGCTGCTCAATTGCAGGGACTTTCTCGTGTGGGGTGACCTTAGCGATCACTGTGATAACGAGTGGCGCTCGAAACGGGGCTTTTTGAGCCTTCTCAATTACTGCTTGCTCGCTACCTGCGAGTGTTGCAGCTTCGCTAAGGATATTGGCGAGTTTTTGTCTGCCTTCCCCTTGTGCTAACACAAAACGCCATGGCGTAAGACCAGCGTGGTCTGGGGCACGCAGCCCCGCTTTGATGATATTTTCTAGAGCAACCCCTTCTGGCGCGGGGTCTGAAAGTTTGGCAATTGAACGTCGGTTGAGCAACAGGTCTAAAGCATCCATAACGCGTCCCTCTTATGGTTATTATCGTTTCGTTATAATAACAAAATGTTAACGTCTACGCACTTACAATGAGAACCGATCTCAATTAGTGACCTGTTGCCTCTCCCTAAATGGTTTAAATGAAGCGCTACAGCTTGGCTGCCAGCTCCACTCCCTGGCGAATTGCGCGCACTGCATCAAGCTCACCAGCGTAGTCAGCTCCGCCAATGACGTGCAGTTTATCACCGAAATCTGGCCACTCATTTTCAAACGGCTTGACGGATTCTTGTCCCGCACAAACAACCACTTTGTCCGCCGGAATCAGTTTCGTCTCTCCTTTAACGGTAATGTGTAGACCCTTGTCATCGATCTTGTCGTAAGACACTCCACCAAGTAGGTGCACACCCCGTTTTTCAAGCGTCTTCTTGTGTATCCAGCCCGTTGTCTTACCGGGACCTTTACCTACTCGCCCTTCTTTACGCTGCATCACCCACACGTTAGTACTGGTCGTTGAATCTGGGAACGGATACAGCCCACCAGGGTGTTCAAGGTTTTTATCGATACCCCATTCGTATAACCAGTCATCCAGAGTCTGGCCGTGCGGCTCGGTAATCATGCTTGCGATATCAATACCAATACCACCAGCGCCCATAATAGCGACATTCTCGCCTAGATACGTCTTGTCACGAATCACTGTTTGATAGTCGATAACCTTATCTTTATTGTCGATACCTTCCATTTTAGGCATTCTCGGTTTCACACCGGTCGCCATCACGACTTCATCGTATTCTTTTAGGAGATCAGCGGTGGCTTCGGTTTCTAGGTGGAGCTTAACGCCAGTTTGGGCGATACGGTTGGCGAAGTAACGAATCGTTTCTCTAAACTCTTCTTTACCTGGTATCTGCATGGCAAGTCGGAACTGACCACCAATGCGATCGTTCTTCTCGAATAGGTCAACCGAATGCCCCTTCTCAGCTAGCGTGGTTGCACAAGCAAGTCCCGCAGGCCCTGCCCCAACAACTGCAATGTTTTTGCTGTTCACCGTCTTTTTAATGATCAAGTCAGTTTCGTAACACGCTTGTGGGTTGACTAAACAGGTCGCTCGCTTGCCTTTAAAGGCATTGTCCAAACACGCTTGGTTACAACCGATACACGTATTGATGAAATGCGCCTCACCCTGCTCGGCTTTGGCAACAAAATGTGGATCGGCCAAGAACGGTCTCGCCATAGAAACTATATCGGCATGACCGGATGAAAGTATGCGCTCGGCTTCATCGGGCGTGTTGATTCGGTTAGTCGTAATAACAGGGATAGAAAGGTGCGGGCGAATCTTTTCTGTTACCCACGTAAAGGCACCGCGCGGCACTTGGGTTGCAATTGTTGGAACCTTCGCTTCGTGCCAGCCAATGCCGGTGTTGATTATGGTCACGCCTGCTTGCTCTAGTGCTTTACCGAGCTGCACCACCTCTTCAAAAGTACTGCCTTGCTCAACTAAGTCCAGCATCGAAAGGCGGAAAATAATAATGAAATCTTCACCAACGGCAGCACGCACGGCTTTGACTATCTCTAGCGGCAAGCGAATACGATTGTCATAACTACCACCCCATTCATCGTAACGAACGTTCGTGCGCTGGCAGATGAATTGGTTGATGAAATAGCCTTCCGAGCCCATGATTTCCACACCGTCATAGCCTGCCTCTCTTGCTAGAGCAGCGCTGTTAGCGTAAGCATCAATGGTTTTCCAGATCTGGCGACTGCTCATTTCACTTGGAGCAAAAGGGGTAATCGGTGATTTAATCTTGGAAGCACTTTGTGAAAATGGATGATAGCCATAGCGACCTGCGTGAAGGATTTGCAGTGCTATCTTACCGCCATGCTTATGAACTGCTTCTGTCACCACTTTGTGTGCTTTGGCATGTTTAGGCTTACTAAATTCTGCCGCAAATGGTGCGAGTCGACCGCGAAGGTTAGGCGCAAAACCGCCTGTCACTATCAGCCCAACCCCACCTTTTGCACGCTCTTCATAGAATGCAGCAAGCTTGTGTAAACCTTCTTTGTGCTCTTCGAGACCAGTGTGCATTGATCCCATAAGTACTCGGTTTTTGAGTTGAGTGAATCCTAAATCCAGTGGCTTAAGTAAGTTCGGGTACATGGCTGACATCACTTCCATTGTTTTTGTTGTGGTCTGACCAGAATATTATGGAAAGGTTAAAAAATCAAACTAGCGTTTACATTCTGACAACATAAGCAGAAAAACTTTCTGAATCTTTGAACTTCATCTAGTATGTTAAGTCTCTAATTTATATTCACTTAACCCCTCGCTGATAGATATCGGCAACTTACACGTACAATTACACTATTCATACAGCGAATTATTAACCTCAGCGCTACACTAGTAATTGATGTTTAGGGAAATGAACACTCACCGGACGTGTGATGTGGAGAGACAATGAAAAAAGTATTCCGTTTTATAGGTATGATTTTCAAAGGCATATGGAAGTTAATTAACTTCACTAGACTTGCCATTGTGAATCTGTTTTTCTTCGCCATGATCGCTGTGTTTTACTTTGCTTTGACGCAAAGCGACGCACCTGCAAAAGTCGAAACCAAAGCGTCTGCGTTGGTTATGAATCTATCTGGACCAATAGTTGAGCAAAGCACCTACGTTAACCCGATGGATTCGTTTACGGGATCGCTGTTTGGGCAAGATCTTCCTAAAGAAAATGTGCTGTTCGATGTTGTCGATACCATTCGTCACGCGTCGCAAGATGAGAAAGTGACCGGACTGGTGCTATCACTCCGTGACATGCCAGAAACCAGCCTGACGAAACTGCGTTACATTGCTAAAGCGATCAACGAATTCAAAGCAACCGGTAAACCCGTGTATGCCTACGGCGCGTTCTACAACCAAAGCCAATACTATCTGGCGAGCTATGCAGATAAAGTCTATCTGGCGCCAGATGGCGCAGTGTTAGTCAAAGGCTACAGCGCCTACTCTATGTACTTTAAGACGCTTCTCGAAAAGCTCGACGTAACGACTCATGTTTTTCGTGTCGGAACCTACAAATCTGCTGTCGAGCCTTTCCTTCGCGACGATATGTCTGAAGACGCTAAAGCCAATGCAACTCGTTGGGTTGGACAGCTATGGGGAGCCTATGTCGATGATGTTTCAACCAATCGTGAAATTGCCCCCGGTGTGCTAACGCCGAGCATGGATGATTTTTTGGCGTCACTCAAAAAGGTAGATGGTGACCTAGCGGCGCTGTCTAAAGAGATGGGATTGGTTGATGAACTCGCGACTAAGCAGCAAGTCAATGACGCTATGGTTGAGGAGTTCGGCAGCGACGGTGACGGCGGCTTCAATGCAGTAGGTTACTATGAATATCTCGCGTCAGTACCTTTTGATTTTCCTGACAATCCAGATAGCCAAGTAGCCGTTGTTGTTGCAAGCGGGTCAATTATGGATGGTGAGCAGCCACGCGGCACCATAGGTGGTGACACAACAGCAGCGCTTCTCAAACAAGCCCGTGAGGATGACAGTGTAAAATCTGTGGTACTTCGCGTTGATAGCCCGGGGGGCAGCGCATTTGCATCCGAAGTGATTCGTAACGAAGTTCAGGCACTAAAAGACGCCGGCAAACCTGTCGTCGTTTCGATGTCAAGTGTGGCAGCATCTGGTGGTTATTGGATCTCCATGAGTGCATCGCAAATCATGGCACAGCCAACCACGATTACTGGCTCGATTGGTATCTTTAGCGTCATAACGACGTTCGAAAAAGGTTTGAACAATATTGGCGTCAATACTGATGGTGTCGGCACGACGCCATTCTCCGGCGTAGGGATCACTCGAGGCATCAATGAAGGCGCTTCACAAGCCTTCCAAATGGGTATTGAGCATGGTTACAAACGCTTTATCTCACTAGTGTCCGATAATCGCGATATGTCCGTGACAGAAGTCGATGATGTAGCGCAGGGCCGAGTATGGACAGGACAAGATGCACTTGACCACGGTCTTATCGATAAGATTGGCGACTTTGACGATGCGATTGCTCTTGCGGCCGAGTTAGCAAGCTTAGAACAATACGATGTGATGTTTGTTGAAGAGCCACTAAGCCCTGCACAACAATTTGTGCAAGACCTGATGAAGCAAGTACACGTGAGTTTGGGACTTGATATCTCCTCTTGGATCCCTCAAAGCTTATTGCCAGTGGCAAACGAGCTTAAGCAACATGCTTCGCTCATGGAGAGCTTCAATGACCCGAAAGGTCATTACGTGCTGTGCCTGACTTGTAACGTCCAATAGAGGTCTCATCAGCAAAACCGTGATTCAGAGCCACCGATTGGTGGCTCTTTTATTTGTTTTGGTTATAATCGCCCCCATCTGTTCCCCCCGACTAACAAAGTGATGTCTGTCATGACGAGAAAACACATCTACATCGCCTACACTGGCGGCACAATCGGCATGCAAAAGTCCGACCATGGCTACATTCCGGTAGCTGGATTTATGGAAAAACAGTTGGCGAGCATGCCAGAGTTCCATCGACCAGAAATGCCAGAGTTTACTATCCATGAGTACGAGCCGCTGATCGACTCGTCTGATATGACGCCTGCAGATTGGCAACAGATCGCCGATGATATTCGCGACAACTACGACAAGTACGATGGTTTTGTAATTCTGCATGGTACAGACACAATGGCGTATACAGCGTCAGCTCTCTCTTTCATGTTGGAGAACTTAGGTAAGCCTGTGATTGTGACAGGCTCACAGATCCCACTCGCGGAGCTGCGCTCAGATGGTCAGGCTAACCTTTTGAATGCCCTGCACATCGCTGCAAACTATCCAATCAATGAAGTGACTTTGTTCTTCAACAATCAGCTGATGCGCGGTAACCGCAGCACGAAATCACACGCAGATGGCTTCAACGCGTTTACATCGCCAAATCTACCACCATTGCTAGAAGCGGGTATCAACATTCAGCTCAGCAGTGGTGTTGAAATCAATAAAGCACCAGAAGGTGAGTTTAAGGTGCATGATATTACGCCTCAACCAATTGGCGTCATAACCATGTACCCTGGTATCTCTCATGAGGTTATTCGAAACACCCTACTACAGCCGGTCAATGCAATGATTCTATTGACCTTCGGTGTCGGCAACGCGCCGCAAAATCCTGAGCTGCTTGGTCATCTTAAAGAAGCATCTGAGCGCGGTGTTATTGTGGTAAACCTGACTCAGTGTCTCGCGGGTAAAGTCAACATGGGTGGTTATGCAACAGGCTGTGCACTCGCTGACGCGGGTGTAATCAGTGGCTTCGATATGACCCCAGAGGCGGCCCTAGCGAAGCTTCACTACTTGCTGAGTCAAAACCTTAGCTACGAAGAAGTTAAGTCTCAAATGCTCGAAGTTCTTCGTGGTGAGATGAGTAAATAGCCCATCCCCACTCGTTAACTTCTATAGGCTGCGTGTTGAGTTTCACGCAGCCTTTATCCTCTCTCTACAGTCTGAACTGTCGCTCCTATCAATACATCGTCGTTCGTTTTATCACCATTTAAAACACTTCGCGTGATTTTCACGTGCATTCACAACTTTTTTCTATATAATCCCGCGCCGTTTGTCAGGTGAAAGCCTGAACACAACCAATACAAGCCGTCACCATGGACCTGTGAATGACCCCAAGGAATCGGACCAGCTTATTTCACAGCTTGTAAAGGTTACTCAATGACAACTTTATTCAACACATACCACATTGTGTGGTTTCCCCGTCCATCATTGGCGGCTTCTTGGTATCACTTTGGCACATCTACCACTCAACTGTTTGGAGGTGCTGCTCAATGATCGCCATTCTCTCTAGCCTACTCGGCATCGTCTCTCTTATTGCTATCGCGTACCTGTTCTCTGAAAAACGGTCAGCGATCAACTGGAACACCGTACTTCGCGCCCTACTTCTGCAATCACTCGTCGCTGCATTTGTTCTCGCATTTCCCCTTGGCAAAGATATTCTCGGCGCTATGAGCAGTGGCGTCGCCACCATACTCAGCTTCTCTGACCGTGGCATTCAGTTCCTATTTGGTGACTTAGCGACAAACGGTTTCGTGTTTGCCATTCGCGTTCTACCAATCATAGTCGTTATCAGTGCGTTGATTGCCGCGCTTTATCACCTTGGCATCATGCAACTGGCTATTCGTATTATCGGTGGCGGCCTGCAAAAGTTCCTTGGCACTAGCAAAGCTGAGTCGCTGGTTGCTACAGGCAACATTTTCCTTTCGCAAAGTGAATCACCACTGCTTATTCGCCCGTTTCTAGGCACAATGACACGGTCAGAGCTATTTGCAGTTATGGCAGGTGGTATGGCGTCGGTCGCAGGAAGCGTGCTTGGCGGTTACGCAGGACTTGGCGTTGAGCTTAAGTACCTCATCGCCGCAAGCTTTATGGCAGCTCCTGGTTCTTTGATGATGGCGAAGCTTCTTGTACCAGAGCAACAAACACCGTCTGACTATAGCGATATCGAACTCGATGACAGCAAGCAAAGCAACATCATCGATGCGCTCGCTGCTGGCGCAATGAACGGCATGAGAGTCGCGGTTGCCGTCGGAACTATGCTTGTCGCCTTCATCAGTGTCATTGCGATGCTCAATGCTGCGATTGAGTCCATCACTGGCTGGTTTGGTGGTGAAGGTATGACACTGGAGCTACTATTTGGCTTCGTGTTTGCGCCTGTTGCTTGGCTAATTGGCGTGGACTCTAGTGAAGTACTTACGGCAGGTTCATTTATCGGTCAAAAAGTAATCTTGAATGAGTTTGTTGCCTTCATCAACTTTGTCGAAGCAAAAGCCATGCTGTCTGACAAAACTCAGGTCATCATCACCTTCGCACTTTGCGGTTTCGCCAACATCGCGTCCATCGCGATTCAGATTGGTGCGATTGCCTCTATGGCACCAGAACGCCGCTCAGATGTCGCAAGCCTTGGCATTAAAGCCGTTCTTGCCGGCACACTCGCTAACCTAATGAGTGCTTGCCTTGCTGGTCTGTTCTTTGTGCTGTAAAGCCTAGGTAGCGTACAACTAGGGGAGCTGATACCTCAGGCTCAAATAAGGTCTCAGTTCCCCGATCGGGATCGAATAACACGTCAAACGCTAAGTAAACTTCGCCAATACGCTATCCGATGCGTCCTCAATCAAATCCAATACCAACTCAAACCCTTGGTCGCCGCCGTAATAGGGATCTGGGATCTCTTTGTAGCTAGACGAACCATGACTAAGAAAAAGGGAGAGTTTGTACTGTAAATGGCGAGGACAACGCTGCTTTAGATCAGCCAAGTTATCTTTGTCAGCCGCCAGAATCATATCGAAGTCTTCAAAATCATCATCGGTGACCTGACGAGCTCGGATGCCAGCAAACGAGTAACCGCGCGCCTCTCCTGCTTTTTTAGCTCTGGAATCTGGCGGATTGCCTTGGTGATAACCGATGGTACCCGCAGAATCGATTTCGACGTCAATACCGGCTTGCTCTGCTCGAGCACGTAATACGGCCTCTCCGGTCGGGGAGCGACAGATGTTGCCCATGCATACAACTAGAATCGATGGTTTCTTTTTATTATTCATAGAGTTAACACCTAATTTTGGCCAATTTTCACGTCAAAGATACAAAAAATTTTAGTCGATAAATCAGGTACTTGTGAATAGTTTTGGAGGGGTTTTGGAGCGAATTCGCCCTCAAAACGACCATTCAGTACCGATGTAAAAACCGTCCCAATAAACTCACTCCCATCTAAATTATTGAAAAATAATAACATTATAGATTTCGACGCGTTCACTAGGCTGCTTATCAGTTCTATTTATCTTGAAGAACAAAAAGTAATCACCAAACGGACTCTCGGGGTTTGGCCAGGTGTTAGCATCAGCAATGAAAGGAGCAGAGTGTTCTCCAACTTATCTCAATCCAAGCAAAGGGAGGAAGTATGAGCGGCATTTTTACTTTACTGGCTTTAGTCATCTTTGGTTTGTTTTTGGTAACCAAAATGCGCAGTTACGAAGCTATCGGAAGCATCATCGAACCTGGCGTTATCACCAAGGAGTCAAACTATGAACCAAACTGGGTATTTTACCAAGACCAAACTCAAAGCTCGGTCGATAGCAACTCGTATGAGCCAACTAACGACACCGATTTTGCATCGATGGACTTTACCAACCAATCTAATGTCGATGATGAAAACACCGTCATTAACCCAGCAACAGGCCTTCCAATGGTTGGAGGTATTGGCGGGCTGGATACTATGGGAAATCCGTACGGCTACGACAGTCTGTCTCAAGGCACGTACCCAGACGATACCTCCTCAAGTACTGCTAATAGCGATATTGAAACTGATTCTAGCTCATGTACTGATCACGGCTCTGACGAATTCACTTCTACAGGCTTTGATAATAGTTGCTATAGCAGTTTTGACGATGGCTTCAGCACGGGATTGGATGACGACATGTTTTCGTAGGGGGTCGTTGTTGGGGCGGTTTAAGCGTTGAGTGTGGGGCTGGGAGCTTTCGAGTTAGCCGTGGCTTTGAGGCTAGCTCGAAAGTGGACATAATGAGTCAGTGAGTTTACTACATTAGCAGCAGATGAATTAACTCAATTATGAAGAGCTGTGATAGACAAAAGCTATACCTTACTGCTTCAGCGTTACTCTGACTCACCATTCCTCAAAGTATGTCCAGTCACATTGAAACAAGACTCGTAGGAGAGTCAATCAGTTCTATGATATCTCCACTACAAAGCCTCCTAACTGACAACCTTTCGATCATATCTTGAAGAATTTGTTGTCCTGAGAGAGCTCAAGGATGATGAACTCTTTGTATTTGGTGTAATCTTGCTCAACAAGCTTATCTGACAGCATAGAAACAATGTGTTGTCCTGATAGTTGAATTGATTCATCAAACATTTTACGAACGTGCTGTATATCGATTTCATCAATCGAATCATGTAAGACAAAGTTAGGTCTTAATGCTTGTTGGTCACAAACAGTCTTGATGTACGCTAAGTCAAATGTAACAACTTCCAATCTTTTTAATCCGCCCTCGTTGTTTGATTCTACGTCGTCTACGTGTGGCGAGCATTCACCCTTTTCTTGATCCAAATAAAGACTGAAGTTGTACTCAACTCCGTAGAAATTGCGTGTGTAGTCTTTGAAGTTTTCAATATACTTTTCTTCAAAAGAGGTTACGTTGTTGAGCTCAGTTTCAAGCTCGCCAGCTAATTCAGTTAAGCTTTGTTGCTCAAGTATTAGCTTTGAGTCGATATCATCCTTTTTGTCGATAATGGCTGTTAGTTTGGCTAACTCTTTATCGAGCTTACCAATTTCCTTCACCGTGTCAGATATCTCTTCCATTTTCTTTTTCGACTTCAGTTCATCGAACAGGCTTTGCTTCTGAATTTTTAACTGGCCGAATTTGATAGTTGCTTTTTCATGCTGATGTTGCAGTTTATCTAGTCCATGCGACACAAACTCTCGTTTGGTGCTCAACAGATGATCATGGAAAGCGAGTGCTTGTTGATAATCGTCAAGAGTAGATTCTATCTTTACAGACGCATACTCGTATATGGTACGCAATTCATCGAGCAAATGATGCTGTTCATTAGTCTTTAGTATTGCATTGGTCTTAATTATGTTCTTGATTTTTAAATCTAGAGAAAGAATCTGGTCAGAAAGTGAATTCTGCTCGTCATCTATCGAGTTGATTTTTGACACGATTTCTAGCTTATCAATGCCTTTTTCAGAGGATAATAAAGACTTTTCTAACTTAGCGATTTCTTTCTTTATTTTAGAGACTGAGCCGACAATCTTGTCTTGAGAAATGACACTATTAAAGGCTTTCAGATTTTTATCATAGCCCTTGATGGTGGTCTTTAGTCTGTGGATTTTACTGAGTATTTCAGTGTCATCAAAGTTGAACAGATACAGAAAAACCGTGTTTATATCGGATTTGCTAACGTTCCTACCGTTGTCAAAGTTAACAGTCTTTGTCATACGGTGTTGTGTTGTTCTGAAGAACTTCGGAGCAAGTTTTCTGATCGTTGGTTTAGCAGAGTAGACGTTGAAAATACTGCCCATAATGTGCGCGATATATTCTTTGCTTGTTACTTCTTGCCCGTTCAAAATGTAGCTTTGCAGTGCACTGTCGGTAGATAGTCTGCGCTTAATAACACTGTACTGATTATTTAGACCAAGGTATTCAAGCGATACGTATACTTCACTGTTTGTGAAAAGCTGTTCAATCTCTTGCTTTGGTGTTTGAAACTCATCATCAATGTAAATTGGGCTAATTGAGCCATCAAACAAGTAGTCGAGAATTCGGCCTAAAGTTGACTTACCAACGCTGTTACCAGGTGCGTCAGATTTCTTTTTACTCGTGATGATGTTTAAGTTGTCTAAGAACGGTATCTCTCGTGTTTCTACACCGTCAATCTCTAAGAGAAATCTAAGTAGCTTCATTGATAAAAACCTCTTTGCTATCGTAGCCAATAGCAGAAATGATATACAGCCAATCCAACGCTAGAATTATGTGGTCTACGGACACAGAAAGCTCTTTAGTGCCGACTTTCATTAGCTGTGTGATCGTCATACGCTTTCTTTTACGCTCATGAAGCTTTTTCAAGATAAAGCCACCAATGTAGAGCACATTCATCTCAGGGTGAGAGCCTTTAGTTGGTAGCATTGTTAGGGTTCTCCAGTACGCAGCATTCAACAAAACCATGTGCAACAACAACGTTTAACCCAATTTCTACTTGTTCTTTGTATTGAGTTACATTGGCTGAGCTATACACAAACTTTCTGAGCTGCTTGATAACATCGCTTATGATGTCATCTGCGTGCTGCCGTACTTGTTCTATGTCGGGTTCAAAAGAGTCAATGCCATACTTATCTAATGAATTGCAGTACATTTCATTAAGCAGTTCCATTGCCGTTTGTTTTCCATTTATTATGTTTTGTTCTGCAAGAGTGTAGGCTTTTTCAATATGGGATGAATACGACTTGTACTGCAAGACAATACGACGCTTAGTCTTGAGCATGTTGTGGTTTATCTTCATAGTAACATTTGCGGGAAACGACCTATCAGTTCGATCGATTCTCACGTTGGCAGATGCAATATCACCAATGATAACGTTAATAATAGAGTCAACGTTATTTTCTGGAGACTCTACGTTGTAAAAGTCCCCTTCAATCTTTTGAATATCAAATCTTGTTTCACACATAGACAAGCCTAGAACTCTTATTTGTTGTAAACAAAGTCGCCTTTGATTACACCTTGGTTAAAGTTGGTCTGGCCGTTTTGATGCACTTCTTGATAGTTATCGTGGATATCGTTCTGTTCGATTTCGACGATCTTCTGTTCTAGAGTAGTGTTTTGAACTTGTAATGCACTGTATGAAACTTCCAACGATTCGAACTTTTGTTGCAGCGTACTGTTTTCAACTTTTAGCTCATTGTGAGTAGTACTTAGATTATCGAATTTCTGCGTAATTTTGGTTACGTTGCTTTTTTGAACAAAAGCGTAAATACAGCTAACAACGGTGCAGAGCCAAGCGATAGCAACGAAAGGTGGGGTAGCAAAGATTTCCATTTATATCTCAACATCTAGGCATATGAACCGTGTATTGTACAGTTCATATGCATTATGTACCACTGAAAGGTATGTAACTTACTAATAACTATCAAATAGTCATGTTTTAGTCGCCAAGCTGTTTAACTTCGAAACCAAAATATCTCAACACTTTGGTCGTTCGACCGTTGATAACGGGAAGATTTTCTTTGTTGATCCAACCTATAAGCTCTTGGACATTAGCTGGTCCAAACTCGTTTAGTTCATACTCTGAGTCGTGGATGCAGTTCGACATACGAGTTACTATATCGCCTGTACCGTAAAGCAGATAACAAAGAGTTTTCTTAACTTGTGACTCGTCGTTGGCTTCAATGAAAGCAGTCTTCAAAGTGGGTAGACCACCTTTGTAGAATCTAAATCTGTCATGGAATGAGTGCAGAACACATAGTGCTTCCACAATGTCCTGCATTGACGCAGTTTTGATAGATTGTACCGAACCAAAAACTCGAAGAATTAGTGGATAGTTAGTCGGTACAATCGTGTCTTCAAAGTGTTTCCAATGAATAGTTAGCCATTCATCTATTAGAGCTCTGATGTTGAGTTTTTGGCTTTCAGTCCACCCAATAGGCTGTCTTTTCCAGATATCTGTAGTCGCATGCTTATCTCGAATAAAGCTAAAGAATGAATCGATTTCGAGTCTCAATGGGATGTTACTTTCATCAATTTTTCGTTCAAAGGTGCTGTAGACTTCTTCAATACAGCGAAACGCATAAACGGACTCTTGATAAGACTTGTAGTAAGTGTCTTGGAAGATTGATTTTCGGTTGTTTTTTTTCTTTCCACGGCTAATGTTTGAAAAGTTTTTGTCGCCGATAGTGTCAGTAACGCTGTCATCTAGCTGCTTAACTAAGGAGTCCAATTTCCCGAATTTGTTATAGATGCTTCGATAGTCTTTAATCGCATCTTTGGTTAAAACAGATGCTTCTTCCCAGTAATCTGAGAACAATGATTTTAGTTCATCAAATCTATGATCGTCAGATTGAAGACTGACCATTACTTCTTGGTTTGATAAAAGTGCTGAGCGGGTAAGGTTAGCAGAGCCAAGCAGTACTTTCTTGTCACCAAAGATGTAGAACTTAGGATGAAACGAATTGCTGGTGAAAAATCTAGCTTCTACTTTATCGTGACTGAGCAGCTTTTCCAGTGCTGCTGGTAGCGTTGGAAAACCAAGTCGAACAACGATCCTTATATGACATCCTTTTTGTACCAGCTCGTCGATAACACTTGATTCAGTAAAGAAAGCAGAAGCTATAAACACGTCCATACCGTCTTCAACGCTAGTGATTAGTCCATGTCGAATGAAGTCCTGTTTCGAGCTGCTGTTAGTGTACAAGTCCGCCATAATCCCTCCCATAATATCTTCTAAATCATGCCATTAAACTAAATGTGAATCTCTGGTTTGTATCAATGAAATACCAAAAGATGCATATCATGACTGAGAATCTGTTTACGCACGAAAAGGAGCATAAACTTGTTAGCATTCATTATCAGGCGAGAACAAAAGCATGGAGACAAACTAAGAGCAAAGGAGCTTTACCTCCTTCGCTCTCCATACTCAGAGTCTTCTGAATTTACGCAACATTAGCAAAGCAATAAGCCCAAACCAGGACACTGAACCACCACCACCTCCTCCAGTTGAGGTCACATCACCGCCGCCATCATCTGGGTCAATCGGGTCTGGTGTATCCGTCCATGCAGTATTGAGCGCCGTGACATCTAACAACTCCTTCATAACTTCATCATCAGAAATTGCAACAGCATACACCTGGCCATCGATAAATTTGGCCTCTTCAAATAGCGGGTGAATTGAGGAAAAGGGTACGCGAACTGTCTTGCTGAGTTCATTCGCCAAGAAGTCAATTTCAACAGGGATGATTTCGTTGGTAATCGTTGCACCACTGCCTGAAATGTGGAGTTCAACCGTGGATGGTTGGCTCGTGTTAATAGAGCGAGTCACCGTAAACTCAAACTCCGACTCCGCAGTATCCTCAATCGCAACCATCTTTAACGTGTTCATGTTCAAAGGTACTGCGTCGTTTGCTACCAATGGTGCGTAGGTATTGATAAAGCGCACCATATCACCATGACCGGAGTTACAACCTCCTTGACCGGAAACAAGAGGAGCACTTGCTCCAGTAGACGCCAGTTCGTGCATTAATGAATACTCGCCATCGTCACAGATGTCACCATGACCATAATCCTCGCCATTACCAAGTGAGTCGAAAGATTGAGCTCCAGATTCATCATGACTCCCACCAAAGGAATGGAGTACTTCGTGAGCGAGAATGTACGGGTAACGTGAGTCTGTACGAGACATAACACCAGAAGCTACTGCACTTTTTTTAGTGTTAATTGAAGGAGTAGCATAACCGTAGTCATAATACGGAACAGCAACACCGAGAACACCACCTTGACTATAGCCTAGCCCAACCGCAAAGTGACTAGCCGAATCAGAGACCACTTCCATTGTCCCATAATCTAACAGGCCACGAGTTTGACGCGTCGTTTTTCCATTTGGGAATACCGATACATCTTCGCCGCTGATTTTTGCGGGAACAAACGTCAAGTTTGCCCCTGCTTCATCAAACAATGCGTTAGCTGCATCAATGGAACGATAAAAGCCCACGATATCGCTAGAAAGAAGTACACCTGAATCATTGTAGAACGCATCAGAATAATACAGTGAAATCTCAAGTTCAGTGGCTTGAGCTGAGAAACATGATAGTGCGACCGCACTAGAGACCAATAGACGTTTCATGTAGCTTTAATACCTCCATGTACTATATGCAACTGTTTGTCATTATATTATCGTAACTAAACAGAACCTTACATCCAAAAGTACCACTGTCTTTACAACGCTAGTCACAAATTACAATGCAAGAATTGGACTTTATTCTTGTCCTTTACAGGCATGTCCATGGTAAAGATGTGTTTGCTGTCGGTTCACATAAACTCTGCCAAATGAACCGAAGAGTAGAAGTGACAAACCCAATGTAATGACTTACGCATTTTGCTATAGTTTCCATCTAACACATTGTATTTAGGTTGCTTATTCTTGTCTGATCTCGTACTAATGCCGTTTGCTCGCCATGTAAGTGGTAAAATCATAAATATTGCTGATGCGAACCGGGGGGACAATTGCCAGTGTACATGCCTCGGGTGTGATACCCCTGTCACCGCACGCAAAGGTGAACACCGCGAGAAGCATTTTGCGCATCAGACAAAAGACAGTAGATTGACCACCAAGAAGTGCAGCTACTCCCCTGCAACGGCCATCGCGCTGCTATTAAGACAAGAACTACCAAACTTCGGCATGTTGAAGATTGAAGGTGACTTTCAATTTGTGAACTCCTGGGAGCTCGAGACCGGAACACCACCAGTTGACGCTATCGCTAGATTAAGCAATCAACAAAGCGTTGCGTTCCACCTACCGTTCCCTGGAAGCACTAATAGTCAACTGGAACACTATTACCACCATGACTACGTTTTTGAGTTAGACTCAAGCGCTATAGCCGACTCATTGTGTTTGAAAGCAATTGCAAGCGGCGCTCAATTTAGGGAAGTTCTAGTAAAGAACTTTGATAGCTGGGCTACAGTCTTAAAGCCAGTCGTTAAACAAGAGGTAATCGCTGAACCCGTTCATGTTGTGAGACTATTAAACGAGCCCGTTCAATTTGAGCCACTAACCCATGAAACGGCCAGATCAATACCACCGAGCGATGCACAAATGTGTCAGTGCTGCGGCCAAAGGCCAGGCGAGAGAGCAAAAGGGGCATTTTGCTACGAATGCGTAAAGGAACATGTTGGCACAACTTACATTAGTATTGCCGCGATGTATCAATCGCTTGTTGGTAAAATAACTTAACTTTTGCAGCGTAATCAGCCTTTCATTAGACTGCAATGCACGCTTACGATGATCTGCTCAAAACTAGAGAGCTGTTCAGAAATGAAGAAGAAACGTGTCACGACACTCTAGCAGCCAGACGTAAAGGCCTCACAATCACTTCTAGAGCCTGATAACCACATCAAACTCTATGTTCCTCCAGACAGCACCTTATACACCGTAGAACGGCTACACGCGAGCTCACGGCTAATAGCATGCTTGTTCAAACCGCGGTTAGCTAACTCCCTTATGCGATGATGTAATACCAAGTCTGGGTGACGCCCAAGGTGCTTTCCTTGCTGTTTAGCTCGTTCTCTCCCTTCATTGCATCGCTGCAGTATTCTTGAGCGCTCCATCTCTGCAAATGCGCCAATTGTGGTATAGATAACGCGCCCCACGTCACTGTTTATATCTAGGTCGCCCAAGTCATGGCAAATAAGCCCTGCGCCCCGCGCGCTCAATTGATCGGCGACGCCAAGCGCATCGATTGTATTTCTGGCAATGCGGTCAACCTTGGTGACATGCACTATGTCCCCTTCCCTGGCAAACTCAAGAAGCTGTTTTAATCCTTGACGCTCCGCGCTCTTACCACTGGCTTTATCTTGATAGATCTTTTCACAGCCGATACGAGTCAGTTGTTCAACCTGAAGCCCTAAATCTTGTTCATCGCTACTAACACGAGCATAACCAATCAACATAACCCCTCCTCGACACTGTCCAATAAGTCCCAGCAAAAATGAAGACATGTACGACAAACATTTTGCCGACTTAACGTACAGTGATTACCTTACTATTTGGCCGTTTTGCTGAAGTCCGAAAAGGTACACCTTTTTGGACGGTCTATTCGACGAGTGCCTGAAACAAGCAGAGAGTTGAAACTCGGATAACACAGCCTTTCTAGCTCCTGCTCGATAGTTGATCTTAACTCGGCCATTGGTTCCAAACTCAGAACTGGAAAGTTGCTGTTAGCTGGCTCAATCATAGTTCTCCCCTGTGTTTCTTTGTTCTAGTAAAGCACTGGGGAAGCGATGGAAATTCAATTAAGCTGCCCAAGTGACACCTGTTAGTACCATTTAGTGAGTTTTCTTCAGGCATGTGAGGACGCCCTGCCAGTGTAAGTTCTTTAGATCAATCCCAGAAAAGGGAGATGTCTTGAGCCTCACGCGAACCTTATCAGCAGTGATAATCACGTTGGCCGTATTCAAGATTAAGGCCTGCGCTTTGCACAGTTATTCATCCCCGAAAGTAAACTTAGAGCGCGCTCAAGGCCGCGTTGACCATGTTTGCAATAACAAGAGCGCCCCGTGACATTGCCCAGCAGATTGGCGGTTTCAAAGCTTGTTTTACACGCTTGCTAACCCTGTCCGTCGCTCAAGGCCGCTATGGCCAAGTTGTACGATTTAAGCGGCTACGATAAGCGTCAGTGAAGAAGCTTTCTCTGCGATAGTCGCGCTGGGTATGGGATTTTTTGTCAGTAAAATTCCCCCCAGCATAAATTTTGGGTGGAAGGTGGGGAGGGTCTCCACCCATTACAGATAATTTCGGGTATTTTAGGCTTTCCACCCAAATACCCAAAACAGCCTATTTTTGCTTTTTACCCACCCTTGCAATCATATGATTTATCGTGACATTCGTTTTTTCTCTTGCTTTTTTGTCAACGTTAAAACACGCCTTCCACCCATTACGGGAAATATGACACTTTTCATGATTCAGAAATTAACGTAATACATCGAATTCATTTCACTCTTTGTTTTTCTGACCAATTTTCCCTTGGGTAAAAGAGGGCTCTCCACCCAATACCGGCATTTCACTTAGAATCATCAACAATCGACTTTCCTACGTCATTGTTTTTAAATGTTTTCTTTAAATTCTCAGAAATTTTCCCTACATATTCCACCCAATATAGAGAAACCAACGGTGATTTTGTCGCTAAGTGCACTTTGTGTTTTCTAGCTGTTTTCCCACTTCCTGATGCATGTCGAGTGATGATTAAATTCGCAGTTCAGAGCAAGAAAATTATCTGAACGAAATGTACTTTACTTCTTCGATATTTCTACGGTGGCCTACCTCAAAAAAATTTTTGTGCACTCGTTTTTGGCTGCTTAATCCCATTGCCACCATTTCGGCCTCGCTAATCTAGAAAAAGTAGGTAAACGGACTTTTTGGGTTCAACCCAAAGGTATGATGGTCGGTTACAGCAAGGCGATTGGCTGACTCAGGCAACAACTAAGGTCAGGAGTGAACTATGCATATTACGATTCGGGAATGGGCAATCCAAGAGTTTGGCTTTGCCCCAAGTGCGAGTACGTTGGCGAGCTACGCAAAAACAAAGCAGATACACCCGGCTCCGGTTAAATTCGGCGGAAAATGGATGTGCGATGAAAAAGCGGTATTTGTCGGCCTTTGCTCAACAGACTCCATAGAAATCAGCGACCCTGTCGTAGCTAGGATTTTCCGTCATGGCAGCTAGACCTAGGGCACACAATCTAAACGTCCCCAATCTCTATCAGAAATTTGATAGGCGAAATGGCAAGGCGTATTACCAATACCGAGATACTCGAACCGGTAGATTCCATGGATTAGGAACCGACAGAACAACAGCGATTAAGGTTGCGACAGAGCTTAATCGACTCATCGCTACTCAGCTAGTCGAGCAATATCACCACATTTTCAACGCTAATCCTGCCAAGAAAAAACGACTGGGGATCAGTACCGGTGAATGGTGTGAGCGATACATGGAGATCCAAGCCGAAAGACTTGAGACTGGTGAAATCGTTGATGCTACCTTCAAAACACGGAGAAGTGGCATCAAAGTCCTAAATGACAGATGTAAGCATGTTGCTATCAGAGAGCTCGACACAAAGACTCTGGCCATCATCATTGATGAGTACAAACGGGAAGGCAAAACACGAATGGCTCAAGTTCTGAGGTCTATTTGGATTGATGTATTCAAAGAGGCTCAACATGCCGGTGAGGTTGAAGCCGGCTATAACCCTGCCTTAGCGACTAAGCCCCCAAAAACGAATGTTCGCCGTTCACGTCTAACCGTATCTCACTGGGAGCAAATCGACCGCGTCTTGAAAAACTCACCTCACGTCTACTGCTATCACGCTGCCCTGCTCGCTTTGACGACAGGACTGCGTCGAGAGGATATTTGTAACCTCAAGTTCTCAGACATTGAAGATGGTCTACTCTATGTTGCCACAAGTAAATCTGGGCAGAAAACAAAACTGGCGTTTCCTCTAACCCTTCGTAATCCAATTCTCGATATGACGCTGGCTGAGATTATAGGGATGTGCCGAAAGACGGATATAGTGTCACGCTATCTCGTTCACAATATAGCGCGAGTACACAGCACCAAACCAGGCGACAAGGTCAACGTCAACACTGTCACTCGAAGGTTTGCCGAGGCTCGAGACAAAGCCAATCTAAAATGGGAAGGCACCCCTCCTACTTTTCATGAACTACGATCATTGGCCGAACGCACATACCACGAAGCAGGTGTCGATACCCAAAAACTACTTGGTCACAAAGACCGCAGAACGACGGATAGGTATTCAGATAACCGAGGTAGTGAGTATGTTGTGGTGGGTGAGTGAATTACTATTCGTGGACGATAGAAACTCACTTACCAGTAAGCAATCCGAGTTCGGTAACAGGTAGAGCCCATGTTTTGAGTCGATTTAGACTTGACCTAAGGTGTTCAATATCCGATGAAAGTTTCATAAGCTCTGGAAAAATCCTTTCCTTTTGCTATTAAACGTATACCGATTGGAATAAGTACCAAGGGAAGGATATAAAGCCCTAAGCATAATCCTAAAATTATTAAAAGCCAGCCAAATATACCACCAACGTATCCCCCGCCTTTCACTCCTTTACTGATATTTTTATATGCATGAGCCCTGAACTTACCAGTAAATTGTTCCATTTCACCAATAACAACCACTTCGTCTTGATGATTAAGAACCCATGAATCTTTCAAATGTAATTCAATCACCACCTTCTTAGAGTCCAGTTCAAATTGAACTTGCCCGGACGCGATTGCATTATAGCTAGTAACTTTACCAACTAGTACTTCAAACTTACTCGTACTTCTTTCTGTCAAGATTGCATCTTCTTTCGAGTCTGATTCCTCTAGTTCAACTAAATCCACTCTAGCCACTGCTATTGCTTTTTCAATCGAACTTGCTTCTACATTACCCAGTGATCTAAATCCATTGGATAGATATTCATTAACATCATCCCGAGCGGTAAACTTATCCATATTCACCGCTTCAAATTTTTCCTCTTTTTTAAATACTTGGTAAGTTTCCATCTACAATATAGCTCCTTAGCACTAATCCAATAAAATTAATAGGCAGCACATTCCATGCTACGTGAAGCAACTACTTACTTGCTGTTTGATACGTAAATTCTACTTCTTTTTGTGCATATAGATTAACTAGCCTAGGAAGCATTGATACATCTCTTCTCTCTAGCTTATTTTCCATCTCTTTCGCCCCATATGCCTGAGCAAACTTGTGCGGCTTTGAGAGCCATGCGTATGCGGGAGTGTAAGCGTAGTCATACTCATAGCTGCTGCTCAAGCTTCCCATCGGGAAGTCTGACGGAAGAAAAGCGGTAATAATCAGATACTGCTTTACGTCTTTACCATTAAATGCAGGAACTTCTGTACCTGAGTCGTTTTTGGTAAGTTGAATCCGCTGCCACACCCTTACCTGACAATCTCCATCTCTAATGAATCCAAGACTTTTTAAAGAACTCACGTTCTCCACAACTGGAACTTCACAAAGTGGGGAGTAGTTTCTGGACTCATCCTCATTATTGAGTGGAACAATATAGTTAGATGAGGCACCCCAGAAATCCGTAGCTTTAGGTTCTAAGTTTGTAGAGTCCAAATAAACAACCTTAATGCCTGACTTTGTGTAAGCATCCTTTATGATGCCTGCCAACTCGTTTCGATTAGCAATAATAGTATCTTTTATTTCAGATTGAGTTCTTTTTTCGGAAACATCTACAAATCGTAAGACTGCATTCATTGAGTACATAGAGCTGATTTCTTTTTTAGAGCTAGAACCAAAAAAGAACGAACCAACATCAGCAAATGAGGCTCCTTGGGCGATCAGAGCTGCAGTGCCACCTAAGCTTAAAACATCTTTAGTTATGGACTTGCCCTTTACATACGGAGCATCGAGGTTATTTTTGTAATCAATATCGACTTGTGAGTAATCGTACATAATTCTCATAGCATCCGAGAATTGTTCGTCTGGCTCGACTGCATCTAATGAAATTTCTGAAGTCACACGCTGATTGCTCAACGCGTATTCACCAGCTTCATATGGCTTTGAGGAGCACCCCACAATACCGATCGAGGCTGAAATAACCCAAAGCTTCAACGAACTTTTCACCATAATTAGTTATCCTTAACAAAAACAGGCTTAATCAACCGAGGTATCCTACAACCAATTTTATATAAGAACAATCATAAGCAATTGATTTAATTATTAATAAATCAATTGTCGATAACCAAGAGCAATGAGTGCACACCAAAGAATTCAGCAGGCAAATATAACAATACTAATCTTAGGGTAAATAACTCTGATCTTTTAAGGCGCGCTTTTGGAAGCTCTAAACAGTTGTCCAGTACGTTAGAGTTAATAGAGGAAATATTAAGGCGTTTTAAAAGTGACCCAGTAACTCATACTAGGCCACCTATAACACTATTGAAGCGCATCTAGAAGACACTGATATTTTGGAGAACTTTCATTGGAGTAATTTTGGAAACAGAAGTTTATTACTATTTTTCAATCAATTAAAAGAAAAAGCTGTGCTGCCCATACATACAACGAGAATCGATGGTGTCTTTTTATTATTCATAGAGTTAACACCTAATTTCGGCCAATTTTCACGTCAAAGATACAAAAAATTTTAGTCGATAAATCAGGTGCTTGTCAGTTTAATTATCTTGAAGAGCAGTAAGTAATCACCAAACGGACTCTTGGGGTTTGGCCGGTTGTAGAATGTGGATTTATAAGCTGCGATAAGTTAATAAACATTAAGTAATGTCTACTTCCATCAGAACCCCAAAGTGATCCGACACAACCGGATAAAAATCGCCATTAAAAATCACCTGATGCTGCTTTACCACCACGGGTTGATTACTAAAAACCAAATCAATCCGAAGCGCTTGGCTATTTTTTTCCCAACCATCAATGTTTTTAATTACTGTGGTTCCAGCATCTTTAATTTCAGCTATTTCATAACAATCTATCAATCCGCGCTGTAAAACATAATCATAACCTTCATTGCGTATATGGCTTGGGTTGTTGAAATCACCTAATAGAAAGCTCAGTTCTGTTGATAATGTTGCATTGATTCGGTTGAACTGATCCTCAAATGAGTTCTCTGAGTCATTCCACCAGCCGCAATGACAATTATAAAGATTGAAATCACCTTGTTGGGAAGTCACCTTAATACGCACTGCTCGTCTATGTTTCCAATAGTTCACGTCATAGTTATCGCTTAGGTCAATGACCTCATGTTCGATAATCGGCAGTCGCGTCAAGAACGCCAGTCCCTCGTGATATACGTCATAACTTTGATGAACGAAATCCCATGTAAGTTGGTAGTGATAACCGTATTCCATGAGCTTTTTCTGTAACAAGTAACCATAGTTATCAGCGAGCACAGTGTGATTGGTTAATATATTGGCATCAACAGCCGGGCTGTCTTGATGTTGATTCACTTCCTGTAATGCAACGACATCGCACCCTTGCTCGATAATGGCTTGCGCTACCACATCCAACTTTTCTAGCTGTTTCTCTTCTTGCCAACTATGGGTATTTAGCGTCATTAACTTCATTTATTAATCACTTATTTATTTGGAGTGAGTTAAACGCAGCGCAAGGCTGCGTTTTTCGAGGTTACTCTATCTAAATAGAGAAATAACTACGCTGGTTGTGCTGAAAACTTCGCAACCAATCTAGATTTAATGACATCCACTCCAGGACCATAAATAACTTGTACTCCTTGCTCTTTAATTACAGCGCCAAGTGCTCCCGTCGGCTTCCATAACTCATATTCGGCAACCAACTGCGGATCATTAACTGTAACGCGCAAGCGAGTCATACAAGCATCAATCTCAGCAATATTGGTACGGCCACCTAAATTCTTAATGATAGTTTCCATCTTCTCATCTTCTGACATGGATTCCGAACTGTCATCGAGGTAGTTACCCATGCGTCCCGGTGTTGGCAATTTAAGTTTGACAATAAGCACACGGAATAATCCATAGTTAACACCAAAGAAAACAATAGACACCAATGCGAAGCGAACCAAGTCACCACCAATGCCCGCTGAAGTCATCATAGGTATACGAGTGACTAATTCAATCAAACCAAAGGCATGTACACGCAGGTCCATCACATCTACTAACGCAAATGCAACCCCTGTTAACACCGCATGCGCAACATACAAAACAGGAGCAATAAACATAAACATGAATTCAATAGGCTCTGTTACACCTGTTAATAACACAGCAAGACACGCAGATAAAAACATTGGCTTGTATTGTTCGCGCTTATCACTATCAACACAGTGATACATGGCAAGGCCAATACCAATCAATGAAGACGCTGCGATAATAACTTGGCCCGCCTTAAAACGCGCTGGATGTACTGTATCTAGTAGATGTTGGTAAGCTATCGGATCGCTTAATTTAAGATTATTTAGATCGCTCACCCAAGCAAGCCATAATGGGTCTTGACCATAAACACTTGAGCCTGCATTCGTACCAGTCAGAAGCTCATAAGTACCACCCAACTCGGTGTAGTTCATTGGAATAGTTAAAGTGTGGTGTAAACCAAATGGCAGTAATAAACGCTCTAACGTACCATATAGAAAAGGAGCAGTAATCGGTGCTGTATCTTTAGAGGTTGCAATCCATTGACCAAAATCATTAAGTGCTCCTTGAATTAAAGGCCATACGATTGATAAAGCAAACGCAATAATCATCGAATAGAAAATAACTACAAAAGGTACAAAACGCTTTCCGTTGAAAAACGCTAATGCCTGAGGCAAGCGAGCGAAGTCATGATAGCGGTTAAATAAGTTGGCACCTAAATAACCAGACATAATACCAATAAACACACCCATATTTAGAGCAGGAGCACCCAAAATATTAGTGAAGAATTGAGAGACAGGTAGTTCAGAACCAAATAGGCTCATCACAACCGCTTCTGGATCACTGAGCATAGCGTTATCCACGCCCAATATAACGCCAGTGATACGGTTGATTAAGATGAAGGCAATCAGAGCAGCAAATGCGCCTCCTGCTCGTTCTTTAGCCCATGAACCACCGATAGCGACAGCAAATAATAGGTGAAGGTTAACGATGACGCCCCAACCTATGTTTTCCATAATAGCGCCTAGTGTTTCAATGGCGCCAACACCACCGGCATACATTGCGACAACTTTACCGAGTGATATCATGATACCCGCGGCTGGCATCACCGCGATAACAACGATCAGGGACTTCCCGAATCGTTGCCAAAAATCAAACGACAGTAACTTACTCATAAATGATTCCTTGTTTTAAATGCAGGGTAGCTTTATAAAGGCCCTGCGATAAATATAAATTAGTGTTTTCTTACAAATATATATGCAGCATAAGCGGGAGCAATTTTCGTCGCTATAAAACCTGAACAAGCGTGTTCGTTGTTGATATTCTGATTATCAAGTACTAACTCGCCTAATTGCGAGCAGTCGATATCAACGACGTTCTCTTGTGGACTTAAATTGGTAATAATGGTCCATGTCATATCTTGAGCAACACGTTGATAAGCATAGATATTAGGATCGCTAGGTAGCAGCAATTGATAACGGCCAACCACCAAGCTTTCATTTGACTTACGCAGAGCAATCAGCTGCTTGTAGAAACTCAAAATCGAATTTGGATCTTTCTGTTGTTGCTTAACGTTGATATCTGCGTGCTGTTGATTGACCCAGAACCAAGGTTGCACCTCAGAAAAACCGCCAAATTTCTGGTCGTTCCATTGCATTGGCAAGCGACTGTGGTCGCGGGATACCTGATTTAGCAAAGCTAAGATGTCTGCTTCGCTTTGACCTTGTTGAGATAGCTTTTGAATCAAATTTCTAGCAGACACATCATTAAATTCGTCAAGAGACGTAAACTGATGATTTACCATACCAATCTCTTGGCCCTGATAAATAAACGGAGTCCCTTTCATCAAGAAATAACAACTCGCTAATGCGGTAGCACTGGCATACCTAGAATTAGGGTCGGCAAAAGTATCAATACTACGAGCTTGATCGTGGTTTTCTAAATAGAGCGCATTCCAACCTTTACCTTCTAATGCATCCTGCCAACGCGATAAAATGCGTTTGAACTCCACCAGATCTAAACGCTCGTTGCTTTGTTCTTCCGACCATAGCTTCATGTGTTCAAACTGAAAAATCATGTTGAAAACACCACCTTGATCCTGCTCGGTCGCTTCGGCAACCCAAGGCAATGCATTCTCGGCAGTAACCCCATTGGCCTCACCAACTGTGACAATATCAAAGGGATCAAACGCCTGCTCTTTTAACTCATGCAGATGCTTTTCAATACCTGCCACATTCATGTGATAATCAAACGAGGAGACATACTTTTCATCCTTTGGATTGGGTAAAGAAGGTAAACCTGGTTGTTTCTGAATATGGCTAATGGCATCCACACGGAAACCATCAATACCGCGCTCCAACCACCAATGAATCATTTTGAATAGTGCTTGCTTAACTTCAGGGTTTTCCCAATTCAGGTCCGGTTGTTTTTTAGAAAATAGGTGCAAGTAGTACTGTGCAGTTTTTTCATCATATTCCCATGCACTACCATGAAAAATACTTTCCCAATTGTTTGGGTCGCAAGTCAGTTTTTCATCGGTAGGCTCACAACCATCACGCCAAATATACCAGTCGCGCTTAGGGCTATTTTTGTTATCTCGAGATTCGATGAACCATGGATGTTCATCACTGGTGTGGTTGATCACTAAGTCCATAATGATGCGAATGCCACGCGTATGAGCAGCAGCGATCAGTCTATCCACATCCTCCAGGGTTCCAAAGTCAGGATGAATCGCTTGGTAGTCACTAATGTCGTAACCGTTATCATCGTTCGGTGATGCATAGAATGGGCAAATCCATATTAAATCAATGCCCAAATCAGCTAGGTAGTCCAGCTTAGCAATGATTCCATTGATATCACCAATACCATCTTGGTTCGTATCATAAAAGCTACGGGGATAAATCTGGTAGGCGGTCGCTTTTTTCCACCACTCGAGTGGGTTTGCATGTGTGTTATTGGCGCAAATCATCAATGTTATGTCATGTGTTATCGATAACACATGAGGTTAAATGTATTATGTTTAGACTCAATATAATTTCAAAGAAACTGTGAGATACCCCTCATAACCTCAAGAGAACCGTGAACTCTCTCTCATTTTTAAATCAAATGTACCTTCAACGGAACTGAAATCGCGCTTTATCAGTTTTTTGACAGCTTGGTAGCCCACTTCATAGTAGTTAAAAGCCACAGTAGTCAGGCTCGGGACCAACAGATCGCTGTAGTCATAGTCGCCCATGCCTACAATCCATACGTTATGACCAATCTTGAGTTGCTGTTCTTTGGCGCGACGATATAAACGAATGGCAATATTATCGGTGGCACAAAAGTAGACATGGTTAGGCTGTAAGTGAATTGCCTGGTAGTCGGCTTTTTCCTCAGAGTTGGCTAGGGCTTGCAGTGAAAAGTTTAACTCGGGTACTGTGTCGGTAATGGTGGCTTGCATCGACTTAGTTCGGCTAGAAAGCATACGCTCATCGTAAATATAATTTACGGCTACCAGCGGTGCTTGCTGCTGTTTTAACTGAGTAATGGTTTGAGAGACGAGTGCTTTAATAGCTGCATGATCGGGGTAATATAAACAACAATGGTGGGGAGAGTTTTTGCCAATAAATAACACATTATCTAAGGTTTGATAAAAAGTCTCTTCAACACTGTGCTTTGAAGCGATAATAATCGTGCCCAGTGCATTTAAGCCGTTAAACTCTCTTACGGCTTGGCATTCTGACTCATGATTAAATCCTGTGGAATGAAACAGCATTCGTACTTGTGATTCGTTGGCAGCAGCCAGCGCCCCTTTAATCACTAGACTCGTCGTATATGACTCAATACGAGGTGCGACGAAACCAATAATATTAGATTGGCTTCGAATAGAGCGAGCAAATATATTAGGCGTGTAATGACTATCCTTGACGATAGCTTCAATTTTAAGGCGGTTCTCCGCCGAGACATAACCGCCATTAAAGTAACGTGACACAGTCATTGTTGAAATTCCAAGCTGTCTTGAAATCTCAGCCATTGTCATCTTTTTACTCATTACATACTTCCTTCAATAATGCACTATTGTCATACACCAAAGTGACCTCAAGATGCTGGATTCAGAGTGGAGTCACTTCGGTATAGTATCCAATATATTGACTTACAATACAGTAAATAAAACTGGGTGTGGGCATGAGTGCGCGATTTTTACTCACAAGATTCGGGCCTGCACACAAGAACAGGGAGTAAGCATACGTTGAGCAAGCTAGGCCTCAATGCTGACGAATAGAATACAGTGTGCCAACAATTTGTAATTCGCGACTTAGCGCTTATGTAAAACGAGGGATCTGCGCTGCCTTTACCATTGTTCACTTAATGCCGTTCCACGGCTATGATGCTTCGTTCCGCCAGCCACTTCTCAACAAGCTCTTCGTAAAATTGACTTTTAACTGTAACATCATACACGGCAAGCATTTTTCCGTCTTAACGTATAGTGATTACCTTACCATTTGATCATTTGACCATTTCATCCCAGTCTGAAGAGGTAGACCTTTTGGCTGGTATATTCGACGAGTAGATAAAACAAGGGGGAGTATAGAAACTTGGATAACACTATCTTTCCAGCTCCTGCTCAATAGTTGATCTCAACTTGGCCATTGGTTCCAAACTCAAAGCTGGAAACTATCTCTTAGCCGGCTCAATCATAGTTCCCTCCTGTGTTTATTTGTTCTAGTAAAGTAGTGGGGAAGCTATGGAAATTGGATTAAGCAGCTTGAATGACACCTGTTAATTCCATTTGATGAGTTTTGAGCAAGCATGAAGGACACCCCTCCTACTTTTCATGAACTAGGATCCTTGGCCGAACTCACATACTACGAAGCAGGCGTCGATATCCAAAAGCTCTTTGATCACAAAAACCGGCGAACGACGGATAGGTACTCAGATAACCGGAGTGATGAGTATGTTGTGGTGGGTGAGTGAAGCAGCAGTCGCGAACGATTAGTTCTAAACAGATAGTTACATTTGTGGCTAATCCATGAAAGTGCTGAGCCCCAAATTTTAATCATTTCTGTGTCAGACCTATGACCAAAATCAGAGCATTTAACATTAAAGTTTGGCAAAAAAGTTGAAACAGTAACGCTCTATAATCACTGTATTCAGGTGGATTGCGAGACAGAACTTTGTCATTCGTAGTAATAAATTAGAATTCACAGATTAGCTCACGCATTGTTAAGTGACAACTACTGCCGCTAAAGCGAAATAAAGACACCGCAATCAGAAAACTCAACCAAACCAAAGTCGCTGACTGCTTGATGTCAATTTGAACAACTTTCTAGCAATTTTTCAGGAAATAGTGAAGCCCTTTCAAGAGCACATACTGCTTTTCTAGTTTCATCGATTCCTCTGTCACATCAGTAGTAAAAAAATCGGCTCTCTAGTTGATACTATAAAATACAATACTTCTATGGCGCCAATAGCTTTATAAAAGTTGATCGGCTTTCCATAGTCAGAATCAGCGAAAGCTCCGTGTAGTATACCATGTCGATTAGTATTATCTTCGTGAGGGTGATTTTCTGACTTTGAATATAGATTAGTACCCGTAAAGTAAACAAATGAATCTAAAAGAGAGATTATTTCATTAACAGCTCCAATATTGTTAGCTGACACATCATTTTTACACTTCGTAGCCAATGCCATATACACATTCTTAATATAAGTTTCCGACAAACCACTTGCCTCGAGAATTTTTCGTCCTGCACCTTCTACAACAGGGGTGAGCCCTGATGCTGCTACGTGATGCAACTCTAGACAATGAGCATCAATTGCTTCTGAAATTATCTCTTTGTACTCACAAATATGAGGAACTATAGGGTATCGATGAGTAACCATTGTTGAAAGGTGTGCTGGTGAATAAACTTTGCTGAGCATAGACTCTAAATCAAAATCATTGTCTTGTGTTATTCCATTAGCAATCTCGCCTAAGTACCCCATATTAACATGTGGGGGAATAAACCACCCAACACTGTGGTAGAGATCTCCATAGTAATCCAAAGCACAATCTCGACTAATTACTAACGCCGCATTTCGCTGAGAGTAGCGCGACCAAGAAACTCAAGCATACCTCGTAAACACTGATTTCACGATGGAATGAAAAATGTAGAGCGTTGCAAATCACTCTTAAACCGTTTTTCAAGAGTATTATTTCAACAATGAAAAAGTATACGCTGCAGCAAAGCTACTAGTTGCTGCAATAAACCAGCAACAGGCCTTCCAATGGTTAAAGGTATTGGAGGACAACATGTTTTTGTATGGCTCCATTGTTATCGTGGTTTAAGCGTTACGTATCAGAACTGCGGATTCTCGAGTCAACCGGCAGCTTTGTAGCTAACTCGAAAGTGAACTGCAGCTTTTCCCAAATTAGAACTCAACAGATAAACTGAAGATAGTTAGATGCCAATCGCAGCACTAACCTACTGTTCCCTTGCACTTAGCCTTTTCACCATCACTGAAAACATCATGATGATCAGGTAACAGATAGCCACCAACCCAAACGTATCAGAAATAACATACCTATCGGCTAACAACGCTTGCAGCATAGGGAATATAGCTCCCCCACAGCCCGCCATCACGAGTATCCCAGACGCTTTCGCTGCCTGAGCGCCAAGCCTGTTCAAAGCAAGCGAAAAAATGACTGGATACATAATCGAATGACACAACCCAAGCCCCACCAATAACATACCCGATAGATAGCCCGGATTAACAACAGCAAAGATTGAGATCAATAGTGCGACAGACGCGTTGGTTATCAAGACATTACGAGCATCAAACCTCGCTAACGTCATTGCCCCAACTATACGACCTAATAGTGCCCCACCCCAGTAGAAAGCAATATAGCGACTCGCCTCTGATGCTGTCATCTTGACGACATCACTTAAATACGAGATGAGATAAGTGGCAACACTCACTTCTGCACCGGTGTAACAAAAGATAGCAACGACACCAAACCAGAAATGGGGGTGCTTGATCTTAGCCCTCGCACCGGTGTCGGTCTTTTTACTATCGCGGTTGTTAGGAAAAGAGATACTGGCTTTTTTGAGCAGAAAAGTGGTTACGACAATAACGAGTATAAGGCCCAGATATGGCACCAGCATATTTGCAGCGCGTTCACTTACTGTTTGCGAGTAATCTCGAAACAAGAAACCAGCAGCCATCAATGGAGCGAGCGTCACACCAATCGCATTGACCATCGAGCTAAAGGTAAGCCTTTGAGAGGACAGATTTTGCGGCCCCATATTGGTCACTACTGGATTGACAACGACTTGCATTGTGGTCACAGCAATCGATATTACTATGGTTGCCGCTAAGGACAAGACGTACGATGAGGTGATGGCAGAGACCAACATCACACCACAACCAAATAATGCAAAAACCAATGACAGGAACAAACTGCTGCGATAACCGTATCGCCCAATCAGAAAAGCTGAGGGTAACCCCATAACAACAGGGATCATAGAGAAAACTACTTGTACCAACACCGACTGGGTGTGGCTTAGCGAATACACCTCTCTTAAATAGGGAACAAGCAAGCTTGTCATTGCGGTCAAAGCGCCCCAAATTAGAGGAACTAAGCTGATTATCCAAAGTGCGCTGCGATTGCTAGAGATGTGTGTCTGTGGCTGAGCTGCGATCATAGAGTTAAAGCTTCAGAAAGGTTAGGTTAAAGCTGGTATCGGCATGCGTTTATCCTGATACCAGCCGTGATATTGAGATGCTTAACCAGCAAGTAGCGCGGTAATAGCAGGGATGCTCGCTTGTATTGCGTAGCCGCCTTCAATCTGTTTAGCGGTCACATCAGCCTTTGCTTCTCTAAGGATGACAACGCCGGCCATAATGTCCCACGCGTTGATGAAATCTTCTCTGTATCCATCAAATCGTCCCGCGGCTACGTGCGCTAAGCCCAAGGCTGCTGACCCGTGTCGGCGATGTTCGATCCCGTGGTTCAATAGCCTTTGCATGGTGTTTAGATAATTCTCTAAAGACATTTTTGGTGAATACCCAAGATTGACAAGGCCTACAAACGCTTCGCTGCCTTGATACACTTCAATCAACCTATCATTAAGATAAGCACCTTCACCTTTAAGCGCATGAAACAGCTCATCAAGACTAGGGTCGTAAATCACACCAATCACCGGCTCCCCATTGACGACATAAGCAATCGACACACACCAAGCCGATTGCTTTCTCAGAAAGTTAGTGGTGCCATCGATTGGGTCGACAACCCAAACACCGGCACAACTCTCAGCCGTTGCACCGCTCTCTTCACCTAAGAAGCCATCTTCTGGATACGTTGACTCAATCTGATTTCGTATATACCTTTCCGTTTCACGATCGGCATCACTAACGAAATCTTGGTGACCTTTTACATCGATTTCTAAGTTGCCTTTTCGCAGTTGATCTTGATAATCCTTAGCTATCGCGCCTGCTTTTTCAGCCAGTTCACATGCAAAGTCGTATTTTTTTTGTAATTCGTTATTCATTGTTCGGTTCACTACAGTGTTTTTCGTTTTATTAAACTGACGTCTAAAGTTCGTGTTCTTGATGTTTGGCTTGGATCATTAATTCTGCTGAGCAGGAGATCTACGCACTGCTTAGCCATCTCCCCTGTCGACTGCTTTACCGTGGTTAGCTGATAGCTATTCCAACTTGATTGTTGCATGTCATCAAAACCCGCTACTTTAATCTGTGCCATATACTCAGCCCCAAGCTGTTCCTTCAATCCATCAAGGACACCGAGCGCTAAATAGTCATTGGCACAAAAAACGCCATCGGGAACCGCATTTTTGGAGGTAAGCATTTCCGCAGCCGCCATACCACCCTGATAGCAATGTGTCTTTGGGTACAGTGTTGTGGTAGTGATCCCTCGCTCTGCCGCTAGCTCACAAAACAATTGCTCACGACTACGTATACTGAACGAGTCTTTCAATGAGCTGACCACAGCCAATGATTTGCAATTCGCATCGGAGAAGGCAGAGACTAGTAACTCAACCCCTTTCCTGTTGTCGCAAATGACCCTGTCAACGCTTTCGTGAGTCTGTTGTTTATTGACTAGAACAACAGGTACTGAACTACTTGCGCACATCTGAAAGATGTTTTCAGGCGGGGTATCTGAAGTAATAATCACCCCAGACACGTTGTAGTGCAGTAGCATATCGATCACCTGAGAGCTATCTCGTTCCTTGGCTGTTGGAATCAATAACGGGCGATGATTCTTCGCCAGTATCGCTTCGCTTAAGTCACTGACTTGTTGACTGCGAAACGGGTTATCCATATCCGCAACGACCAACCCAATCAGATCTGAGCGCTGACGATTGAGGCTACGAGCAAGGTGGTTGACACGATAACCCAACGCATCGGCTGCTTTGAGCACCTTTTGTTTTGTCTCTTCAGAGACATAACCATTGTTAGAAAAGGTACGTGATACCGCTGCGCGAGAAACGCCAGCCGCTTTCGCTACATCTACTGAGGTAATATTTTTTTGTTTCTGCTCACTCAAAGAAGGTTTTCCTTCTGTTTCCAAGTCTCATAGGCACGAGAAAAGGCAAATGGGAAGTCAATGTTGACCATATCCGGCTGCTTGCCTATCAACTCGAACAATACCTGCTGCGATTCGCCCGGGTAGCGCAACATCGATTTAATACCCAGGTCGCGGCACAATGAAAACTCATTGAGATCATCCAGTTGATAATCGTATTCCACTATCTCTGGCTGTACGTAGTTGCACAATGATTCAAGAGACTCAAAGTCCTGACGTCTAAGCATCAATCGAGCTTCTGGATAACGCGTTTTTATCTGCTGAATATAGTCAGTGTTAAAGCTCCAGAAGAAACAACATGAAAGCGCGTCGTGTTGAACTGCTGTTGCGATAACTTGGTCTACATTAGCCTGCTTTAACTCGACATAAAGCTCTCCGTCATTGGCTTTTGCCTGCTCAAGAAAATCTCCAAATGTCAGCACACTTTGTCTAGAAAAGCTTGGGTGAAACCATGACCCTACATCACAATTCGCAAACTGTTCACGGGTGATCTCGCAGACCTGTCCGATGAGGTTAGTGGTTCTATTGGCCGTTGGATCATGTATCACCATTAGTTCGCCATCAGCACTGGTATTCAGATCAAGCTCAATGACACTGGCTCCTGCTCGATAACCTATTTCGGCGGCAATGGTTGTGTTTTCCGGCGCCACATCATTAGCGCCTCGATGTAAAACCATCTTAATTGGGTTACTTGGGTGTGGGTGATATCCCGTTAACAACTCTGGCAAATCTGAACAAATCCCAACCACAGGCATTTGAAGCAACTTTTCTATTTCCGATGGTCTTTCTTCATGCCAGATCACAATAGGAAGCTGCTGCTCCTTTGCAGTCTGCAGTAGCTCATCGGTAAGAAACTCATGAGGAGTCTCTGATGCTCGCTCCCAGCACAGATGAATCATATCTGCTTTGGCCTTGTTAGCTTGCTCAAAAGGACAGTCGCCGACTCTTACCAAAACCGACAGTGGATACGGACAATTCATCTGATCCATTTCTGCGACCCATTCAGGCACAAAGCTACCAATGGATACCGCGTCGTAAGGCGTGCTGGAGAGTGTTTTTAGTACTTCAGCGCCAGCCCCCTCACCTTTCAGTTCTATATAAAGGCCCGAGCCTGTTTCTATTGCCAAATCGAGCACTTGTTCGAAGGTGGGTACACCTTGGTTATTAAATAAGCGGTATGATCTGAGTACTTCGAAGCTGACATCAGAAATAGTCACATCAACCCCAGCCGTATGCATAAGGCTATCATCGTGACTTACCACGCATACGCCATCAGCGGTTAAACGAACATCGATCTCCCACATTTCAGCCCCTAAAGTAGCTGCATACTCAAACGCTTCTAAGGTATTTTCGAGTTTATGACCACTGGCTCCACGATGAGCAATACAAAGTGGTTTGCGCTGAGACTGTTTAACCAGCTTTTCTAAACGTTGTTGACGCAGCATATAGACGCTCTCCATCTTGGTTAAACAATAGAATATGGCTTGCGTCGATGCTCCAGTGAACAGTGTCACCAAGTCTTAAATCGTCACGCACAGGTTGAATCGTTCGAATAACATTGCCATCGGCCAGTCGGAGATCATAAAGATTTTCACGGCCTTGGTTTTCAATAAAGCAGACCGTTGCACAGTTGGTATCACCCGTTTCTTCCGTCAAGATCACGTGTTCTGGACGCAAGCCAACTTTTACGTATTCGCTATCAAGGTGACCAGCTTCTAAGGCCAACTGGATACCATCGACACCATTGATAAAGGTATCTTGTTGAATCTCACCTTCGACAAACGAGATTGGTGGATTCCCCAAGAAACCGGCGACAAACTCATTCACAGGGTTGTGGTACATTTCTGTCGGTGTATCGACCTGTACTATGCGTCCACCATTCATAATGGCAATGCGGTCGCACATGCTCATCGCTTCCACTTGGTCGTGAGTTACGAGCACGGCAGTAATGCCTGTCTCTTGCTGAATACGGCGGATCTCAGAGCGCATTTCTAAACGCAACTTGGCGTCGAGGTTAGCAAGAGGTTCGTCAAGCAAAAGAACATCTGGCTTACGAACAATGGCACGTGCTAATGAGACTCGTTGCTGCTGCCCACCTGATAGCTCTGCGGGTTTACGGTGCAATAGGTTATCAATGCGAACCAGCTTTGCGATATCCGCTACCTTTTGTTTAATTTCAACTTTGCTTTCTTTACGAATCATCAAAGGAAATGCGATGTTCTCTTCAACCGTCATGTGTGGATATAACGCATAAGACTGGAAAATGACGCCAACATTTCGCTGCTGTGGTGGTAGTTTAGTCACGTCGCGAGCGCCAAATTCTATGCTACCGCCGTCAATTTGGTGAATGCCACTAATGGCAAACAAGGTGGTCGACTTACCGCAACCAGAGGGGCCAAGTAGCGCAATCATTTCGCCAGAACCGATGGACAAGTTCATGTTATCAATGACAGTGGTGTCACCAAAGGTCTTGGTGAAATTGTTAATTTGAATACCCATTAGCCTTTGTTGCCTCCGCTGTACATATTCATAAGTTGTTTTTGGAAAATTGCGAATAAAATAATGACTGGTAGAACATAAAACAGGCCTACGGACTTAAACATCGCCATATCAAAATTATTATCGTCGGCGATAAGACCGGCCAAATAAACGGAAAGTACTTGAGCATCGTTTCCTGGTGCCAAGACCTGAGGAAGGATGAACTCACTCCAGCTTGCTAGAAAAGAGAAGATGCCAAGCGCCGTCATTGCCGAACCGACCTGAGGCAGAACTACCTTACGCCACACCATGAATCGGCTAGCCCCGTCTTGCATGGCTGCCATTTCTAGCTCCCAAGGAACCGAATCGTAAAAACCTTTTAAAATCCAGATACCAAAGGGTAATTCAAGTGCTGCTTTCACCATGATGACGCCTAGCAGCGTGTCATACAGACCCACATATTGGAGGATCAAGAAAATAGCGATGAGCAAGGTCACAGTCGGGAATGAGTGCAAAACCATCACTCCACCCAAAAAGAAACCACGTAGCGGAATGTTAAGTCGTGATAACGCATACGCTGCTGTTGAAGCAATACATAACGTCAGTAACGTCGATACCAACGAGAACAATAGAGTGTTAAATGTCACTCCCCAAATATTGGGCTTTCCCGGTAAATCCTCCCAAAGGAAACGCCAATGTTCCAACGTGAACTCATAGGGCAGAAGGTCGCCTGGGGCTGTATTGGAAAAGGTATCAATAATTAAATAGAGATACATCAGAAGCAATGGAGCACTTAATATCCCCAATGCAATGACAGACTTACGACTTTTAGTGAGATCTGACATGGTACTTCCTATATTTCAATGCGAGGTTTCGCAACCATCTTGTTAAAGCCGAAAAGCTTCAAATAAACGACCGACATGACCATGCCAATTGCTACCAGAACCATTGCCAGAGCAGCGCCGTAGCCGTATTGCAGGTTACCAGCATAGTTACTCAACGCGGTGTGGAATGCTCGTAGTGCCCATACTTCAGTGGAACCGCCAGGGCCACCACCTGTTGCCAATAATATGTAATCAAATGAGGCCAGTAGGGATAGAGTTTGATAACACGTCATAAACAGAATCGGCCAACGCAACTGAGGTAAAATAATGTAGCGAATCTGTTGTAAGCGACTTGCCCCATCGACTTCACTCGCCCAAAAATGACTCTTTGGAATGGCATTGATTGCAGAAGACAACACCAACATACCCATGGATGCGCCGACAAAGCCGTTAATTAGAATGACAAAAGTCCATGCGTGTGCTGGCGTGTCCAGCATCCAGTTCTTCGGAGCTATACCAAACATAGCAACTAGGTTTGAGATAAAGCCGGTGTCCCATGCTAGCCATTTCCAAAGCAAAACATAGAGTACTGGGGGGGTAATCCTCGGGAGCAACCACACTGCTCGATAAAAACCAGCAATTTTCTTTGGCATATAGTGCGTAGTCAGTGCTAGTACCAAAGCAAAACCGATATTAAACAGTGACAAGGTCGCAAATACATACAGCAGAGTATTACTTAACGCTGTTTTAGTATCTGGCAGCGACGTCATGCGCTGATAGTTTTCCGTCGTCCAAGTCCAGCCGGTGTAGGATGCCTTTAGCAGTGCCTCTGATTCACGGTCACTGAGCGTGATGCCAGCTGCCTCAACGGCATTCAGCATAGCGGCTTTGTTTTCATAGCGGGTGGTTCCCACAGAACGCTGGAAGTTGTCTGCGGTACGGTTGAGCTCTCTTGGGCTTCTAGGGCTGTGTGACAGACGGCGCAATTCTCTGGTCAAATCGCGACGGTTATCGAATATTTTACCCATCAATACTGAATCGACTTGCTCGATAAAACGGGCGTCAAGATTACTAGAACCAAGAGCATCGATACCTTGCTTATCGATGGTAAAGCGAGATTCTTTTAATGACTCTGCCAGTTCAGGCATGTCATAGTCTGCACTTAGTGTTCGCAGTGCTGAGGGCGAAACCTGATAGGTTCCACTACTAATTCCTGTTGCCGTGCTCATGTTGGTAAGCGAGAAGACCGCCGTCATTACAACAGGCAATAGGAAAAATAAGACGACAAAGACTAGGGCTGGTGACATCATCACCGGGCCAAGCGTTTTAGAACGATTCATGTTGCTCTCTCTGAACTCCTCTAGCCTTTCGACTAGAGGAGAATTAGACGGAATTACTGGATAATGACGCCGTTACCCAAGGTGCCACGCAGCTCTGTTTCTGCGTCAGCGACAGCCTGTTTTGGTGTTTTCTGTCCGGTCCAAGCTGCTTCTAGACCTTTCCAATAGATATTCCAGAACGCACCAAAGTCCGCGTTATTTGGCATTGAGTTGGCATGAGGAAGAAGGCGCTCCGTTGCCTCCATTGCCCAGCGGTCATTATTGTAAAGACCGATGTTCATCTGCTCTGGGCTAATACCTAGGTGAGATGATTTAATCGCATGTAACGTGTTGATTCGTGGCTCTGATGCAATTTTGATAAGTTTCGCTGCCACTTCCATTTTGTCTTCGTTATCTTGCTGAGTGATCAGATAAACAACCGGGTGAGTCAAGGTATTAGCATGGCTGGACGCTTCTTTGTCACCCGTCGGAATCAAGCCGAACTGAACGTTACCAAAGAAATCATCCAGGCCTTCCGCTTCTGTGTAGCGAGAGTAATGCCAAGTACCACCATGCCAGAACGCCGCTTTACCAGAAGCAACTTCGGCATACCATTGGTCCCATGGCGTACCTAGGTGATTACGACGTGTCACGCCCATCTCAACCGCATCAGCAAAGAATTGGAATGTTTTCTCCATAGCGGCTTTGTCAAAAATTAAGCGTCCCGTTTCGGGATCCTGAAGCTCGCCACCAAAACTGGTGTAAAACTGCCAGAAGTCAGGGCCGTTAGTCACGCGCGGGTAAAAACCATAACCTTTCGCAACCAAGCCTTCATCTTGAGCTTTTTTAGCATCTTCAAGCATGTCATAAAGCGTGTACTCACCTGACTCAATGCGATCTGGCAGAGTATCGATAGCTTGCTGGTCATAACCGATCTGCGCTAAATACTGCTTCCACGCAAAGAAAGGACGCGCTTCGGAGTCTTGAGGAATCCCGTAAATCATGCCATTGAAAGATGAGATTTCTACAAGGTTTGGGTAGAGGTTGTTCAGAGGCCAAGCATCCATATCGACGTAGTCTTCTACTGGAGCGATCAAGCCAGACTGAGCCCAAGGTGCAATATCCACATGACCAGTCACGACGATATCTGGTGCAGATCCTGACTCAGCGGCAAGCGTAACCGCTTGTTTGAAGCTATCCCAGTCGGCGTAACTACGTTTATTGACTTTAATGTTGAGCTCTTCGCCGGCCGCATCCGCTTCTTGCATTAAGATGCTAGCAGCCATTTCAATCGCGTCAGTACGATAGTGATCGTTTGGACCAGCACCACCAGCAACGACAGAAATTTCGTAGTCAGCCGCATTTGCTGCGCCCGCCAGTACAATTGAAAGGTGAAGCAGGTGCTTTTTCCAAGATCCCTTGTTAGCTCCAGTAGTCATCACAATATCTCTCCCCATGATATAACTGTGAAAGTCAGTGTGAACACGTGTTCACACTTGAATGAGGAGTATTTTGGTGATGCTTTATGACAGTGAGATTAATGATAGCTTACAGGTCAATGAAGGTTTGAAGACGAACTTCGACAGAGTAATCAAAAGTGATCTGTACTGCTACTGCTCATGCGAAATATTAAGCGAGAATGGTGACAATGAATGTATAGTAAAAAACTACGTTTTCGAGTGAGTGGTAGAGCCCAAGTGACACTGCTATTTCTTTCTTAACAAAACGACAACCTCAAAACGTAAAAACCATCGCGCTGATGAAAGGGGTAAAAGATTTTAGTCAAGAAACGATATAGTTGTTTATAAGCTAAGCAAGGTTTTAGCCTCTAAACCTTTTACATGAGAGCTGTATCTCTTTAGCTAAGAGACTTCTCGCATGAGTTCAATATAGTATCGAACAGCAAGTCCTTACTTCTCTGTAACGCCTTGGTTGCTAATCAGAGAAAACGCATTATTGTCATACTCAATAATAGTGCGCGCGAGAAAATCTAAGTCTATTTTCTTTTCAAACTTTAAAATATTTTTGTAGATAGATCGTGTTACATTGCCGTGAGTAACAGCGATAACGACTTCAAACCCATTTTGCTGAGCATCCTCAACAACTGACAGTAACGCTTCTTCAACCCTCTTATCAAAGTCGGCCAGTGGCTCCGCACCGAGCAGTAACTCATCAGAGTAGTAATCGCCGGGCTTTCCTTCAAAGCTACTTAATAGGTACTCGTAAATACTCTTGCTGTCTCCTTTATTGCAGCCAGACAGTACTCCATACGAATTCCTCTCTTTAAGGTTATCTACGAAGCCAATATCACACTGTTTTACCATATTAATAGCTTCCGCAGTCTGTCTCGCTCGCTTTAGTGGGCTCGAGTAAATCTTTTCAACAGCAATATCTGAGAAAGTTTTAGCTACCTCTTGCGCCGCATGCAGACCGAATTCACTTAGTTCAAAGTCTGCTGCACCACCATAACAGTTGATAGTGTCATCATGTGATTCACCATGTCGAACAAGTATTATCTTCATCATTGTCTCTTTCAGTAATTTGTTTTCGCAGCCTGAAATCGAAACCTATGACTCTTTTAAGGGATTCAAAAGCCAAGACTCCTTGTCAGCAATGAATGAAGAGGCATTGCCTTTGGGAACCAAAGTTTTCGTTATCATATCGATTGAGTTAACGACTATTGCGAGCGAAATGTGCAAAACACTTAAATTAGCCAACAATGATTAAAAGAATATGAATTTTCTCCTAAAAATTAGGTACATCAACCCCATAACTCTCGCTCTATTGCATAAGTTCATTGAGACAGGGGCTGAGACGACACAAAAACTTCACATAATTTAAGTTAGTCATTAATAAAACTCATGAATGATTGTCATCAAACGGAATTATGGTGACACGGCATGAGCCTCTCGATTAAAAACCTCAATAAAAACTTTGGCGACGTTAGTGCGCTTCGCGACATCAATCTATCTTTAAATCAAGGCGAACTGGCCGCACTCGTTGGGCCGTCTGGATGCGGAAAAACCACATTACTCCGATCCATAGCAGGGTTAGAAAACCCTTCTTCAGGACAGATTAAAATCAATGAGCGTAGTGTTTTTGACAGTGAGTTGAATGAATCTATCGCTATTCAAGATCGAAAGCTCGGAATGGTCTTTCAAGACTTCGCGCTTTGGCCACACCTTACTGTCTTTGAGAATGTGGCATTTGGCCTACGTGCACGAAAAGACACCAAAGATCTGAATAAGCGAGTAAACGATGCACTGGCACAAGTACAATTAGCCTCGTTCGCTCAACGGTTTCCGAGTCAGCTCTCTGGCGGTCAGCAACAGCGCGTATCTATCGCGAGAGCCATTGTCACCAAACCACAACTGATTCTGCTTGATGAACCACTTTCCGCGCTTGATGCAGTTCTTAAAGATCAGATTCAACACCTATTGCTACAAATCCTCAAAGATAACCAGTTGACTGCTGTCTATGTCACACACGATCAGGCAGAGGCTATGTCTATGGCAGATAAAGTGGTCATCATGAATGCTGGTCAAGTTGAACAGTTCGACTCACCGGAGGCGATTTATCACCATCCTAAGTCAGAATTTGTAGCTCAGTTTATTGGGAAGAGCAATCGTCTTCCTAGCCCTCAAGGCCATGCCTTTATCCGCATGGAAAAGCTAAAACCTCATGCTGCTGCCAATGACAATGATTTGCAGTTTGAAGGCTCGATTATCAACGCTCGATTCCAAGGGCAGCACTATCTCGTTGAGGCCAATGTTGCGGGAGAGAAATGGCACTTCTTCGCATCACAGCGACCGACCCCAGGAGAAGCAGTATCCCTCTATTGCGCCCCTGAAGATATTCAAAGAATTCACTTGTAAGGAAATGATGATGAAAAACCTATCAGTACTAGCTCTCGCCCTTGGACTCGTTTCGGGTGTGGCTACCGCTGCAGATCTCACGGTCTATACTGCAGGTCCTAAAGGACTAGCAAACCAGCTGATAAAAGACTTTGAAGAAGTCTCAGGCAACAAAGTTCAGGTCTACCAAGCAACGACTGGACGAATCTTAGGCCGATTAAAAGCGGAAGAAGCTCGCCCGGTCGCAGACGTGGTTATTTTGGCCTCTTGGCCAGCGGCAATGGGTCTTCAGAGCGAAGGGCTTTTGCATACCTTTACTCCAGAAAACGCAGACAAACTGCATGATGGATGGAATGGTGACAATCAGCTTTTCGCGTATTCAGGCTCGGCTTTAGGGATTACCTACAATACCCGTCTAGTGAAAGATGCTCCGGCATCACTCACAACTTACACTGAAGACAACTGGGCAGGACAAGTCGTTATTCCAGATCCAACTGAATCAGGCTCTGCTTTGGATTTTATCTCTGGTGTCATCGCTAATGATGCAGACAAAGCATGGACACTATTCAATGCATGGCAACAAAACGATATCGATGTTAATGGTGCAAACCGTCCGGCACTAAACCAAGTGGTTAATGGATCGAAAAGTGTCGTACTAGCTGGCGTCGATTACATGGGATACGGTGAGAAGGCCAAAGGGAATCCAATCGAGGTTATCTACCCAGCTGAGGGGACAGTAATCGCACCAAGACCCGTCATGGTGCTTGAGTCTAGCGACAAGAAACCACAGGCAGAAGTGTTTGTTAACTACCTACTGACTGAACGTGCACAGAACATTGTTGCTAAGAACTTACTGCTACCTGGCCGTAGTGATGTAAAAGCGGATCCATCTCGCCCAGACTTCGCTGACATTAAGCAACTGGATTATGACTGGAACTGGATGTTTGAAAATCAAGCAAACGTCACCAAGAAGTTTAGCGCAATGTTTCGCTAACCCACCTCAAGGAGAGGGTTAACCTCTCCTCTTTTACCGCCGCCTCGCTTTATATCAGATCTCTATGAACACACTCCAATCCCAAGATACATTCAATAAGCCAATGGTATTGGCACTGCTAAGCCTCAGTGTCTTAGTGCTAATGCCAATGGGTACGATTCTTATCAATAGCGCCTACCAAGATGGGCATTGGCACCTAACCGCTTTATTTCGACAGCTTATCGATAGCTACACACTCAGTGTGCTTTGGAACTCGGTTCAACTCGCCCTTTTGGTCACTATAGTGGCAACATTGTTTGCAGCCCCTTTGGCATGGATCACAGCCAAAACAGAGATCGGTCGCCATAAATGGCTCGATATCGTCATCTTGATCCCATTTATGACCCCACCATTTATCGACTCAATGGGGTGGATGATTTTTATGCGCCCGAGAGGTTATCTAGAACAGTTATTGCCTGGCTTGGCGGGATTACAGACCGGCTTCTTCTCTTTGGCTGGTATGGTGTTAATCATGAGCCTGTCGCTTTTCCCATTTATGTACCTAGTTATCAAGAATAGCTTGTTGAGAATCAATGCTAGTGTTGAAGAAGCGGCAATCATATATGGTGCGTCCAAGCTAAGAATCTTGGCCAAGGTTTTCTTGCCGCTGTTGATTTCAGGTTACCTAATGGGGGCATTACTGGTATTCGTCAAAACGATTTCTGAATTCGGCACACCAGCAACCTTAGGTAAGCAGATAGGCTACTATGTGCTTACAACGGAAATCCACCGCTTTACGTCGACTTGGCCGATAGACTTCGTAAAAGCGTCGGTACTCTCTTTGGTACTACTAACAACAAGTATGTTGATGTGGATGGGACAGCTTTATATCTCGAACAATTACCAATACCAACTCATTTCGGGTAAGGGGAACAAACTAAGAATCATTGCGTTATCGCCTTGGCAGCGCAGTGGTTGTTGGCTGGTCATCGCTTTTATACTTGCGTTATCAATTGGTATTCCCTATTTCTCAATAACCGCTACCGCACTCATCGATTTAGCGGGATTAGGACTTAGTTGGGATAACTTAACCTTTAAACACTTCGCTCAAGTCTTCAGCTTCGATAGCGAGGCATTTTCCGCGTTACTAAATAGTATTCAGCTCAGTCTATATGCCGCGACAATCTGTACCGCCCTCGGGATTTGGTATGGATTGACGGTGGTACGTGGACAATCTAACCTAACGAAGGTCATCGACTTCGCTAGCTTGCTGTCCAATACGGTGCCCGGGATCGTGGTTGTCTTTGGTTTGATTCTATTCTGGAACTCGCCAAGTAACCCCCTACCTCTTTACAACACTAAGGGGATGCTGATCATCACGTATGTCGTTCTGTTCCTTCCTTATACTGTGCAGTACGTAAAGTCTGCTGCAGAGCAAATTAGCAGCAGTCTTGACGATGCAGCTAAGGTATCAGGTGCTTCTGAGTTTTATCGATTTAGTCGAGTCACACTGCCACTTATTCTACCCGGGGTAATAGCAGGTTGGGCGATGAGTTTTATCATCGGTCAACGAGAATTGGTTGGGTCGCTCATGGTGAAACCGCCAGGATTTGAAACCAGCGCAACCTTTATTTTTAGCGAGTTTGACCAAGGTAACACCAGCTTAGCGATGGCCATGGCATTAGTGGTCGTTTCTGTGACGGTATCCATGTTGGCTGGCTTAAAGGTAATAGAGTCGCGACAAGGAGTGCGATGATTTTTTACATTCTAAAGAACAAGTTAGTACTGCAAGCCTTGACCTTCTGGGGCAAGGCTTGCATGGACCTTCTGGGGCAAGGCTTGCATGGAGGTATAAATCAGAGCGCAAACCAAAATTTAGCTACTTTAGAAAACCTAAATCTTGTACAGGAAAATTCGCCAAGTTAGGAAAGATATAATCCATCGCACTTTCGCTATTCACTCCCATCCACTTAGCGATTGTCGCTCCAATTTGCTCAACAGATGTCGTCGGTATCATTCGCCCTTTATTGAAGTCATTCTCTCCATCAAGGATGAGTGATGGCCACTGGCCATATAACTGACCGCCATTCAATGCGCCGCCCATCACCAGGTGATTGCTGGCCCAGCCGTGGTCAGTACCGGTACCGTTGCTCGCTAAGCGTCTTCCGAAATCGGACATTGTCATCGTTGTGACTTTATCACCAAGCCCTGCGGCTTCCATTGATTGATTAAACGCAGCTAACGATTGGCTTAATACGCTCATTAGCTGGGCGTGGTCTTCCAATTGGTTGGCATGGGTGTCAAAGCCACCGAAGCCGACAAAATAGACTTGTTTTTGGTGCCCAAGTTGGTCACTCGATTTAATCAATCTTGCGACCGTATGTAATTGCTGACTCAAAGAGATATCTGGGAAATGCTCCTCTTCAGGAACTGACTCAATGGCGGCCGCTAACTGATCTCGTATTGAAATGGAATCGCCTTTTACTCGGTCAAACTCTCGACCAAATGCGGTCAATGGGGAGAGGCTCATCACTTGATCAAAACTCTTACGCCGCTGTGCATTACTAACTGCATTCACTTTTGGCAGAGATGAGGCATTAATGAGGTTCGCACTCTGAACGCTGCCGTTAAGTAGCTGGGCATAGCCATTGAGACTAAAGGTCGGGCTAATCTCATCAGAATCGCTATTGAGCACATCCATCAATCGACCAGCCCAGCCAAGCGTCGTCGCACTGCCCGACCAACCCCGCTGCCACTCAGTTTGCTGTGAGTTGTGTGAGAACAAAAACGGAGGCATAGCATGTGTGCCGTCTTTCAAACCTTCTTTTGTCGAAGGCTCAATCAACACGCCACTGTTGGCGATGGGAATGATTTTTCCACTATTAAACAGGCTTTGAATCTCGGTCATCGATGGGTGTAATCCCAATGCCAAGCTAGAGCCGGTACTCAATGACAAAGGCAATAGAGATGCTTGCGGAATAGCAATAGCAGGACGAGCGGTCGCGTACTCATCATAGTGTGCGTTATCGCTCGGCACCAACATGTTAAAGCCATCATTGCCGCCAAATAAAAACACACAAACCAGAGCCTTATAATCACTGTCTGGCAGAGCATGAGCAGTGCCAGTTCCCAACATCGAAACAAGTGGAGTCGACGCCATAGCCGCTAACAAGTGACGACGTGAAATCATTGGGCAAGCTCCTCAATATGAAATTCTTGACTGGTTACGACGGTGTAGAGAGCATTACGAACCTTCAAGCTTTGTTGCGTATCACGAAGATCTTCCAACCCTTCTAGGACAATCGCTTTAAGCGGCTCGCTCATTCTTTGAGAAAGCAGTCGCCTTTCAATCTCTTCAATCAATGCTTCATGGTCATTGGCTATCGCTTCTAACGGTGCGGTATTAATGACGATGCGCGCCGGATTATCTTCGCCGTTATAATTTGTCCTGCCCGTTGCCGACCAAAGCTGGTTGTTAGTAAGGATGAAGTTGTTCCAACTCAATATCTCAAATTCAGGTGCTACATCATTTGCATCCGCTATCTCTCCGTTCGGGGCATAATCTGGCGAGAAAAAGTTGAAGACACTTGGAGAGCCGAGCGGCGACTGTCCATACGCTCCAAAGGTGTTAATCGAGTTATGAAAACGCCCAGAAGGGTCAGCGGACTTCGCCTCGAGAGCTCGGAAAAAATTGGTCATCGCAATTAGAGGCTCTTTCATCTTAACGGGCGAACGGTCGCCTCCATTCAGCGCCTCTTCATCCGTAAGAATCCCGCGAACTACTGTTTTAAGATCGCCTCTCACGCCGCTACCATTATCGTCAAATAGCGCACTCACTCTTGCGACATAAGCGGGAGACGGATTAGATGTCACTAACCTTTGGATAAGATGGCGACTGATAAATGGGCCTGTGTTTGGATGGTTTAGCAACATATCCATGGCCTGCGCCATATCTTGTTCGGCGGTCTGCCCTTGAGCAAACACCTCTCCCATCACCACTTTTTCCTCAAAATCATGACGTTCTGGATACGCCACCATTGGCAAAAGCCAGTTGCCATCTTTAGAGCCCCAATTAGGCTGGTTTTTCTCAGCGATGTGCCAGCCGGTAAACACTCGAGCCAGATTCTCAATATCATCCTGCGAGTACGTTGGAATCAACTGCCCTTGGTTATCAAGCTTCTCCGAGCCATCTGGGTTTAGCTCATACAGACCGATACTAAACAGTTGCATCACTTCGCGTGCGTAGTTTTCATCGGGGTAACGGTTACTCTCTGGGTCTGCCTTTTGATTTGCCATCATCGACAAGTAATCCCCCATGGCAGCGTGCAGAGTCACCGATTCAATCAACTCTCGATAATTCGCAAATGCGTGTGTGATGAGCATGTCGTAATAATCAGTCATCTCCAAAACACGGCCATTTAAACTGGCGCCATATCGCGAAATCACGAAGATTTCACTAAGGGCGAACGCGACTCGCTGCCTGAGTTGATCGGGGGCATTTAAGCTAAGATCCCACCATACCGACACGCGGTCAGATTGGTTGTAACTGTCTCGCCCATCCTCAAGCGGATACTGTTTAAGACGGGTTAAATGCAGGCTCGGAGCCATAGAAAACTGTTCATCAAGCCATCTTGAGTAGCCAAGGTCGGCTAATTCTTGATAGGAGTTAGGCTTAGGTCCAAATGTTGAGCGATAGAGAAGGTCGTGACGCTGATCTTGTGTTAATGGATTAGGCTCAGGAGAAAGGCCTCCAGACTCCCCCTCTCCACCACATGCAGAGAGTAATGAAAGTGTGAGTAAACAGAGGCTCGATTTAAATGCGTAACGCTTTATCAGGGGAAACAACTCAAAGACCTTACTACGACTGAAGATTTAATCGAACACTAGCGAAGAACACCAGGTGCAGCAATCTAGCCTCCGATAAACTGTGTCACGGGTTCAAATTAGCACTTTAGCCATTGTGTTTCTCTATCATTTTTGCTGATCCATTATCACTGTGTCTTTTGTTGGATTCATCGTCAATGTTGAAGAAATAAACTTAACGGTTTAGGAGGCTCACCTCTTCTGATTGAACTACTACAATCGTCTACGCAATTACAAGGCTCATCTATTCGCTCCCTCGAGCGGTTCCTATTTTGTCTATTTTTTGACTCACGTTTACTATGTCAATCAACCAAGGGGGACACAGCCCTCAGGTGTTTATCAGAAGTCGTGCATGGAACCCACGGCCATAATCGAAATGGATTCCTTAGCATAGGGTAAAAACTATGACTGAACTATGTAAGCCATGTGGTGAGCAACTTGCTCAAAACTTCGATTCTTCTTACGACGCTAACGTTGACCCAGTAAAAACCTACTCGGACTCACTGTCAGCAGACCTAGACTTCTATCAACGTGTTCGCGACACCAAACGCAACGGCACTCGCAAGCATGTGTATTCTGATGTACTAAAGCGCGAGACTGGTAACTCGTTCTTAGTAAAAGCAGGCCAGGTTATTCGTATTGAGCAGCGTCCAAGTGCAGACGGCAACAACGGTCGAACGCAAATTATGGATGTGTTGATGGTGACAACTGATCTGGAGCAGTATTCAGACCACCTAAACTCAACGGCAATCGAAGGCTTTAACCAACGCTTATATTCCGGTATCTGGTCTCAATCGCGCCACTTTAGAAAAATGGCGACGCTGGTTGAAGATGAGTTTCCATATGAACAACTGCCAGAGGGCTTTACGCATATTTGGCTCGCAGCTCACTGCTCACCTGAATATATTGGCCTAGCACACGGCTTGGACAAGGTGACGAACTCATGTCACGAGAACTTCTTGCATGCGTTTAGTCGAATTCCTGCTATCGCAAACATTGAAGACGAAAAGATCCGTAAAGAGGTAACTCAGTTCTTTGCAGACCGCAACGACTGGAACATCTTCCAAGGCAACCAGTTTATGCTCGATGAGCAAAATATCACTCGTGCACGCATGTGTCCGACGCCGCCTGTAGAGGAAGGAACCGCCATCGAATGGTATGCCGAGCAAGATATGTATGTGGTTATCTCGAACTGTCCTTACGGTGACCAGCATACCTGCTATACGGAGATTCATAATAACGATGTGTTTATTGAAGTCTTCGACACAGGTATCAAGCCGTACGCGCCAGCACTAACCGATAAGATCCAAGGTTGGGAGACGGCTGCATGGGAGCGCGTTGAAGCTCGAGGCGGTAAGCTCGCTGAGCAGCAACCACTAGAGCCTGTCACTCTGAAGCTCCCTATCGATGTTATCGACCTTAACCGATAACGGTTGAAAGCTAGAAAAGCCTTCCTCATGGAAGGCTTTTGTCGTTTGGGGAAACTACTCTTTCATCATTCATTCGAAAACTGATGAGAACCTAGTTCGAATAACAAGTCGAACGTCGGCAAAATGTAAGCATCACGCTCTAGAAGAGATATAAGGTATTTACAAACAATGAACAACGACTTGGAAGCAAAAGGAAGCAAGTGGGTATTTCGATTTTCAATGGCAGTCGCTTGGATCTTTCTCTTACTTGGCGGTTTAAACTAAAAAGGGCTACCAATTCGGTAGCCCTATCAGAAAGAGTTTGGGAGCGCATCTAATCTGAATCGTTATCCGAGTCACTTTCTGGCGCCAGCACCTCTCGTGTTGTCTTGACCAACAGCGCTTCCGCTTCATCAAACGCTAAAATTTCTAGGTGATACATAGTCTCGACGATGGACGCAAAAGCGCAATTGATCACAGAGTTGGGCTGACCTGCATATTGCCTGACGCATCGGTCTACATAGAGCAAAATATGCTTTTTTGCCGCGACCTTATCCGCCTCAGTTCGAGCGGCCATAGGTTCACGTATCGCAACAAGGTGTTGATCAGTATTAAATGGAGGCGCTTTCTCTTCCATATCCGCTTTGGTCACCCTGATCTGCCCCTCTAGTTTACCTTCTAAAGCCTCTTCAACGGGTAAATCAGCGAACTGTTCACGATATGATTGAATCAGTTGACGCATCTCAGACATGCACTTTTCTGTATCCCCTTCAAAGCGATGATTAGAGTAATACTTGCTGTCTGCAGCATAGGTGGTTCGATCCATTTGGGTTACCTCAGTTTGAAATGAGCCTAATCGAATCAACGGCTTGTTGATACACGTTTTCATCCTTACGTTATAACAAGTCTAGTCTAAGGTCTAATTAGGTACCCATCGATACCAACAATACTTCAGCCACCAGCCTTAATCACTTACTAGGAGATATGCATACTTTACATATAGGTTGTGCGCAATTATATTTATTGCAATTAAAATGTCAGACTGATACTGTGCTACGTAACTAGACAGAGACATTACACAATTAACGTAAAGGTTGGCGGATAATGATTACCCTACATCACCTCAATAAATCTCGTTCTAAACGCATCATCTGGCTACTTGAAGAGCTTCAGGTTCCTTACCAAATCAAAGCCTATCAACGTGTGCCGGAAACCAATCTGGCACCAGCCGAGCTTAAAGCGGTTCATCCGTTAGGTAAGTCACCCGTTATTGAAGAAAATGGTCAGGTACTGGCAGAGTCTGGAGCCATTACCGAGTATTTATCTGAGCGTTTTGGTGCAGACAGTCTGATGCCTGCGAAAGACTCTGAGAACTACCCGCTCTACTTGCAATGGTTGCACTTTGCTGAAAGTTCAGCCGCGCTGCCTTTGCTACTCCGCTACTTCCTAAAGATTGATGGCAGTGAAACGCGCTTTCTTGATGGTTACAGCAAGCAGGAACTGGCATTAATCCTTGGCTATCTAAACGATCATCTCAGCGACAATACTTGGCTACTCGGTGATCAATTCAGTGCCGCGGATATTCTTCTCTCTTGGATCATCGAGATCTCCGCTGAGTTGGCTCTGCTCGAAGAGTACCCAGCGCTCAAAACGTACTTATCGGCACTTCATGCAAGACCGGCGGCAAGCAAAGCGGCTGAGATTGAAGCTCAGCATGATAAGTCAACGCAATAAAAATATATAAGGCTGCCACTATAAGGTTCCATTGGCAGCCTTTACTTATTTAACGTATTAATCCTCAAGTGACTTAGATCAAAATAATAATATCATCTTAAATACTGCATAATTATCCGACCTAAGAAACAAACCCAGCCATTTAAAAATAGTTCTTCACTATTCTTCCACTGTTTGTCCATTTATATTTCATTACCAATGCTGCCGATTATTTTCCTCAAGAAAAAATGTGAACCAGACTCAAGTTATTCATCGCGATTAATAGTACATTTCTGACACACTAAAGATTAGTAATCCTTATGGCTTCAATGTGGTAATTGAACGTTAAACGTACAGCTAAGCGGGAAGAAAGTACTTCCTGCTAAGGAGAATGCTATGACCGCCCACGTCGTCCATGAACCAAAAAAGTCCGGCGGCTTTTTTACCAATTTTAAGTTCCCTTCTGCCTACACCATTTTGTTTGCACTCATTGCTATCGTGGCTTTGATGACTTGGATCATTCCCGCTGGTCAATATGAGCGAGTAATGAATGATGACCTTGGAAGAGAAGTCCCTGTTGCTGGCACCTATTCTAGTGTTGAAAGTAACCCTCAAACCCCGATAGATGTGTTGATGGCACCCATCGACGGTTTCTACGATCACAGCAGCTATGAGGCAGGCGCAATCGATGTATCTCTGTTCGTACTTGTCATCGGTGGCTTTCTTGGTTTGGTAACCAAAACGGGGGCAATAGACGCAGGTATCGAGCGGGTTACTCATCGTCTTGAGGGGCGAGAGGAATTGATGATCCCTATCCTCATGGCTCTGTTTGCAGCCGGCGGAACGGTTTACGGCATGGCCGAAGAGTCACTGCCTTTCTATACCTTACTTGTACCGGTCATGATGGCAGCGCGATTTGACCCACTCGTCGCAGCAGCCACTATTCTATTGGGAGCGGGTATCGGCGTGCTTGGCTCAACCATTAACCCATTTGCCACCGTCATCGCCGCCAACGCTTCGGGCATTCCATTTACGGATGGCATTATGCTGCGTCTTGCCATGCTCGTGGTCGGTTGGGTGATTTGCGTTGCCTATGTGATGCGTTATGCCAAGATGGTCAAAGCAGACCCGACCAAATCCATTGTCTATGACAAGTATGAGGAAAACAAAGCGCACTTCTTAGGTAATAAAGGCGAAGAGAAACTTGATTTCACAACTACTCGAAAAGTCATCCTGACCATTTTTGGTGGTTCATTCGCAGTCATGATCTATGGAGTCTCTATCGCTGGATGGTGGATGGCAGAAATCTCAGCGATGTTCTTGGCTGCGTCTATTCTGGTTGGTTTCGTCGCACGAATGAGTGAAGAGTCGTTTATAGAAAGCTTTATTGAAGGCGCAAGAGACTTGCTAGGTGTGGCTCTCATCATTGGTATCGCGCGCGGCATTGTGGTCGTGATGGACAGGGGAATGATCACCGACACCATCCTCAATTCTGCCGAGCACATAGTGACGGGGCTGTCGTCAATTGTCTTCGTTAATGTGATGTTTTTCTTAGAAATACTGCTTTCATTCTTAGTTCCATCAACATCAGGTTTGGCCGTATTGACCATGCCGATCATGGCACCTCTCGGTGATTTTGCAGGCGTTGGAAGGGATCTCGTGATCACCGCTTATCAATCTGCCTCGGGGCTGGTGAACCTGGTAACACCGACCTCGGCCGTGGTGATGGGTGGACTTGCCATCGCTCGCGTGCCTTATGCTCGGTGGTTGAAATGGGTCGCACCGCTTATGGGTATCCTAACCCTGTTCTGTGTCATTATGCTTAGCCTAGGCACATTGATCGGCTAAGTACATGATCGGCTAGTTTCTCTGACAACTCTGCTTTGAAGATTCAGTCAAACTGCACCGAATGATACAAGCCCGCTATCAATAGCGGGCTTTCTGTTTATTTAGTGCTCGTTACAGCCATTTCCCACTGCCCTATCATCTCTTTTTTCTCTCCTTCGACAGCTTCAGCTCCCTCAATATCAACACTCTTAACCCTTTCAAAGCTGACTTAAAAAGTGATCAAGATCCGAATTTTGGTAGAAATCCTGTTAACAATCACTTCTAAAATGCGACCAAAAACGGTATCTAGTAGCCTGTTATGCATATTCTGCCGACCTAATGAAATTCATTATTTAAACTAATGCGAATCAAATTTCCTTCACGCTATATTTAATCGTTATTTTTCGAATAATTCATGCATATTATTCCCGCCTAAATGGTCAAATACCCAACTTTATTCGAGACCTTTCGAGAATAGATATTGTTAACAGCCGCCTATTTTAACCCAATCAGTAGCACAATAAGTGTGTGATCAAGATCCAACATATCCTGAATAAGTTAATGCATATTATAACCACCACAACGAAGCTAATAATAAATACCCTACATAAAACTCTTTGAGTTTTTATAAATACTAGAGAGATTTGATTATGAATAAACTCTATGTTGGTTCTGAAGTTGGTCAGTTACGCCGTGTGTTAATTCACCGTCCACGCCGTGCTCTCACACACCTTACCCCATCTAACTGCCACCAGCTTCTTTTCGATGATGTGCTTGCTGTCGAAAAAGCGGGTGAAGAGCACGATGTGTTTGCTAAAACACTTGAGTCGCAAGGTGTCGAAGTACTCCTACTCACCAACCTTCTTGCAGAAACCCTAGCAATCGCAGAAGCAAAAGATTGGCTCCTTAATACTCAGGTATCGGACTTCCGTTATGGCCCAACCTTTGCGAATGATGTCAGATGTTACCTCGCTGACCTTCCAAATCTAGAACTGGCGAAGATTCTAACTGGTGGGCTCTCTTTTGGAGAGATGCCATTAGAGTCATCTTCTATGCTGCAGTCTCTGTATAAGAAAAATGATTTCATCATTGACCCATTACCAAACCACCTATTTACCCGCGATACCTCTTGCTGGGTTTACGGTGGCGTCTCTATTAACCCCATGGCTAAGGTGGCGCGTCAAAGAGAAACGAACCATCTACGCGCTATCTATCGCTGGCATCCAAGTTTCGCCGGTCAAGACTTCATCAAGTACTTTGGTGATGAGCCTCTCGCTTATGACCACTCGACAATTGAGGGTGGTGATGTCCTAGTCATTGGCAAAGGTGCGGTGCTCATCGGCATGTCCGAGCGCACAACCCCACAAGGCGTTGAACATCTTGCCTCTAGCTTGTTCAAACATGGTCAAGCTAAACAGGTCATCGCGCTAGAACTGCCAAAAGATCGCTCTTGCATGCACTTAGATACAGTCATGACACACATGCGTGAAGACACCTTCTCGGTCTATCCAAATGTGATTCCTGACGATGTGAAGTGCTGGAGCCTTACAGGTGATGAATCCGGTCGAGTGAAAGCCTCACAGCAAACCTCTTACATCTCCACCATTGAGAAAGCGCTGCACGTCGACAAACTCAACCTTATCACCACAGGCGGTGACAACTTTGAAGCAGAACGTGAACAGTGGAATGACGCTAACAACGTACTGACCGTTAAACCAGGCGTCGTTATTGGCTATGAACGCAATACCTACACCAATGAGAAGTATGACAAGGCTGGTATCTCCGTGCTCCCTATTCCTGGTGATGAACTCGGTCGTGGTCGCGGCGGTGCGCGATGCATGAGCTGCCCTATTGAACGCGATGGTATCTAACCATTCCTTAAGACTTAATGGATGAAAAAGTTATGAAAAAACAAACCATTGTCGTCGCTCTTGGTGGTAACGCCTTACTAAAAAGAGGTGAGCCACTCGAAGCTGAAGTACAAAGACATAATATTGAAGTTGCGGTCAACACCATCTCCAAGATCGCTGAACAATACAACGTTGTACTGGTGCACGGTAACGGCCCTCAAGTTGGCTTGTTAGCGCTTCAAGGACTGGAATACAAAAAGGTTAACCCTTATCCCCTCGATGTGCTGGGCAGTGAAACACAAGGAATGATCGGTTACATGCTGATGCAAGAGTTTAAAAACCAAATGCCAGATAGAAATGTCACTTGCATGCTGACTCAAATGACGGTCGATCCAAACGATCCTGCGTTTAAAGATCCAACAAAACCGATCGGCCCAATCTATGAGAAACAGGAAGCCTGCGACTTGGCAGAGAAATATCACTGGACCATAAAACCGGACGGTCAACACTTCCGCCGTGTGGTCCCAAGTCCGCAGCCTACCGGCATTATTGAACATGAGGCGATCACCTCTTTGATAGAGCAAGGTCATCTCGTGATCTGTACCGGAGGCGGCGGCATTCCGGTTACACGCAGAGACGGTAAGTTGGTTGGTGTCGAAGCGGTCATCGATAAAGATATGTCGGCTGCATTCTTAGCCAAACAGTTGAATGCTGATCGCCTACTGATTCTTACCGATGCGGATGCGGTCTATCTCGACTGGGGACAACCAACCCAGCGTCCACTGCATACCACAACGCCAGCAGAGCTCTCCCGCTACCAGTTTGATGCTGGCTCAATGGGACCCAAAATCGATGCTTCTTGTGAGTTTATTCAACAAGGTGGGCAAATGGTCGGTATTGGCGCGTTAGAAGATGGTCTTCGCATTCTTGAAGGCAACGCCGGCACCGTTATTACTAAACGCTAAATTCTCTTAATCACAATGATATGAAGCGCTGGCTTAATTCAAGCAGTATGAGCCAGCGCCAAGACTGAAAAAGGACACTATTATGGCTTTCAATCTTCGTAATCGTAACTTCCTAAAACTTCTTGATTTCACACCTCGCGAAATCGGTCATTTGTTAGAACTGTCTATTGAGCTGAAAAAAGCTAAGTACAACGGCTACGAACAGCCAAGACTTAAAGGTAAAAACATCGCTCTGATCTTCGAGAAAACATCGACTCGTACCCGCTGTGCCTTCGAAGTCGCGGCATTCGATCAAGGCGCTCAAGTTTCTTATCTCGGTCCAACTGGCTCTCAAATTGGCCATAAAGAGTCGATGAAAGATACGGCTCGTGTTCTAGGTAGAATGTACGATGGCATTGAGTACCGCGGTTTTGGACAAGCTATTGTCGAAGAGCTCGGTCAATACGCTGGCGTGCCGGTATGGAATGGTTTAACCGACGAGTTCCACCCAACTCAAATTCTTGCTGACTTCATGACAATGATGGAGCATTCCCCAAATAAACCGCTGAGCGAAATCACTTTTGCTTACTTAGGTGATGCTCGTAACAACATGGGCAACTCACTTATGGTTGGTGCGGCGAAAATGGGCATGGAGATCCGTCTAGTGGCACCAAAAGCATTCTGGCCAGAAGCATCACTGGTAGAGCAATGCCAAGCCATAGCTGCTGAAACTGGCGCAAAAATCGTACTCACAGAAGACGTTCAAGAAGGTGTTCAAAGCTGTGACTTCCTGTATACCGATGTCTGGGTTTCGATGGGCGAAGCCAAAGAAGCCTGGGCGGAGCGCATCAAACTGATGTTACCGTATCAAGTTAACATGGATGTGATCAAAGCGACGGGTAACGCTAATGTGAAGTTTATGCACTGTTTGCCTGCATTCCATGGCGAAGATACCACGGTCGGTAAAGCACTCGCGGCTGACTATCCAGAGCTTTCCCAAGGATGCGAAGTAACGGATGAAGTAGTGGAGTCCCCTTACTCAATCGTCTTTGATGAAGCAGAAAATCGCATGCACACCATTAAAGCCGTCATGGTGGCAACACTCGGTCAATAACAAGCGTGAAGCGGTAAACACCAATAAAAGCGAGGGGATTCTCTCGCTTTTGAGTGTTCAAACAATAACCTAACCTCAAAATGAGATAAGGGCATATATTTTACTCAAACCTATTTTGGTAGTGTATGAGGTGTTATTTCTACTTATTCACAATATATATAACCATCTCAAGGATGAGTTTTACTATTTAATAGGTGAAACATGTACGACACTCCTGATTTAGATAGCGTTTCTGTCGATGACCACAAGCTCACCGAAGTCTGCAAAAAGCTTCTGCAACAGCAAAGCTTCACCACCCAAAATAAACTAAGGCAAGCCTTAGTCGACCTCGGCTACTCCGGTATCAGTCAATCCACTGTCTCCAGGCTTTTGGCTCATCTAGGCGTGGTGAAGATGCAAAACGCGTGTGGCAAAAAAGCCTACTGCCTAACCACAGAGAGCACCTCTGTCCGCGTTGATTCATCCATCTCTTCTCAGATTGAGCTCATTACTAATAACCAATCACTGGTCGTCATTAAGACTCATCCCGGTAGCGCGCAGCTCATCGCTCGTTTGATAGATATTGACCCGCATGCTGACATCTTAGCCACGATAGGCGGCAATGATACAATCTTAGTGGTACCCAAACATGTCAAAGACGTCGACCGCTGTGAGCAAGTGGTACGAGCTCGATTAGGCGCTTAACAATAAGCGCTAATGCGGTAATCAAACGGGGTATTTCCTTAGGAATTATCCCGTTTTTTTCTGCCATGATTGCTTTATGATGGTGGGCATACACTTCGAATAACAAAGGGAATGCCCATGTCACTGTCGGAAGACGCTAAACAGCAACGCCACAAAGAGCGTCAGCAAAAAGTGAAAGAGAATGTTGATAAAAAAATCGCTAATGCGCAGGTAGAAAAAGGGCTGCTACTGGTCATTACTGGCAATGGTAAAGGAAAGTCGACCTCAGGCTTTGGCACAGTGGCACGCGCGGTCGGTCACGGCAAGAAATGCGCTGTGGCACAATTTATCAAAGGCACATGGGATAACGGCGAACGTAACCTGCTCGAAAAGCTAGGCGTAGAATTTCAGGTGATGGCAACCGGCTTTACTTGGGAGACACAAAATAAAGCCGCCGACACCGAAGCCGCACAAGGCGTTTGGCAAGAGTGTAAACGTATGCTGCAAGATGAATCTATCGACGTGGTGCTTTTTGATGAGCTGACCTACATGGTGAGCTATGGCTATATCGAACTGGATGAGGTTGTCGAAGCACTTAATAATCGCCCTAACATGCAGTCCGTTATCATCACTGGGCGCGCAGCACATCGCACGCTTATTGATATGGCAGATACAGTATCAGAAGTTAAAAATATCAAACATGCTTTCGAGTCTGGTGTAAAAGCGCTAAAAGGCGTCGACTGGTAAGTTCCAATCTTACCGTTTATGGGGGACGCTTTTGATACCAAAATATCGAGAAGTCACCCATACAGGGTACATTTCACTCAACTCTCTACATGACATTAGGTTGCATTTCGTTTAAGTTAAACATAAATGCAACATAACTTTAACACGGAGAGTTTTATGGAAAGTTGTACTCTAGCACTGTGGATGCGTACGAATGAGCATGAGTTCGTCCTAGGATGGGGCCCAATTCAAAGCTTACAAGAGTCCAAGGCTTGCTGGGAATCCATTCGCGAAACAAGCGGTGACTCTAGCTACTCGTTAACCCTTCGCAAGCCGTGTGGTGCTGTCGTTTCAAAGAATATAGATATGGCAGCTGCATCTGTACTCATTGAATCTTGGGGCGCTATCAAAGAAGAAGAGCAAGATCTCGATTTGCATTGGTAGTTTGCCTGGCAATTTGGATTGGTAATGAGTGGAAACACTTGGAATATTAAAAAGCCAGCCTCTATGGGCTGGCTTTATCGTTCTAATTGCGACAGGGTTACTTACATCAGTTAAACAAACCTTTTAGCAGGCCGTCTACCGCCTTTTTGGTTTTCTCATCTTTAATGCCTAGTCGCTCTGTGGCGCGTTCAACTTCTTTCTTCGCTTTCTCTTTTAATACATCGTCAAACACCAGCGCGAACTGAGGCTGAGCCCATGGACCCGTTATCTTGATTGGGATCGTCACGTCACGAAGCTCGTCAATAGATTGACCACCCTGCCCTTCTAGCGTGCCAACAACTGAAGTACGTACTAAGAAGTCTGCTGTTTCGTTAACGTAGTTTGCTGAGCCCTCACCTTGAATGCGAAGCAGTGGTGATTCTGCCGTCATGTCTTTGGTCGATACGACGCCGTTTGCTAGATTAAGCGTCGCTTTCATTGCACTGAAGTCCGTTTTTTGTGGACCCTGTTGACCGTCTAAAGACTGACCTTTAAAGCGCGCATAATTCTCACGAATCATCTGCGCAACGTTAATGTCATTTACCGCACCATCAGCAAAGTTAATCTTCACCGTACCGGATAGATTTTTCTTCATTGCAGTTGGAGCAAGCCCCTTACCTTTAACGTTGACATCAATGTTGCCCGTGCCTTCTAGCTTATCGTTGTCAGCGACATCTTTGAGCAAAGGTTGAACCTTGACGCCTTTAATACGCTTAACCGCGCTGTAAGTCGCTGGAGACTGACGCGCATCTAGCTTACCACTTGCGGTAATAGTGCCGCTGTAGAGCTCTGAGCTAAATGATGTCAGTTCAGCCACACCGCGATTGACAGAAAAGTCAGCGGTTACTTTTTGCATGTGGGCGTTCGCTGCTTTGAATTTGTCGATGGTGATCTTACCTTTCACATCCAGACCTTTGAGCGCGCTTAAGTCTGGTTCCACCTCGCTCGCCGACGAGCCTGATGCGCCACCCGTTTGCTCACCACCCGTTGAAGCGGTTTTATCTGCAGGCTGATTCAAACCTAAAAACTCATCCAGATCGATATTCGGGCTGTGAAGAGAGAAACGTACTTTAGGGATATCGGCTAACTGAACGGTCGCTTTACCGTCTAGCTCAATCTTGTTCACCGTGAGTTTATTTAGAACAAAATCAAGAAAGCTCTTGTTCATATCAAAGCTTAGATCCGACGCCATAGTGACTTTCATCGGAGACTGCGGCAGCGCTGCGCCTTCAAGCGTCGAGTCCAAAGACAAGCCGCTCAACGTAACCATGCTTATCGCTTTATCAACTGTGAACGTTGTGCCGCCTTTAGCATCAAAGGTTAGCTCGGCTGCATTGCCTTTCATTGAGAAATCAATGGCGTTTGGCTTATCAAACTCAAAGGTTGCCAACTTAAGCTGTGCTTGCTGAATTTGATTCGCCGCATCTTGGTAGGTCGCATCAAACTCAATGTTCTTCAATGCATACTCTGCAAAGCCTTGAGCCAGTTTAAAATCAGCCGTACCTTTGGCAGTAAACTGCTGATCATTGTTTTGACCTTTCATTTCAAAATTCGCAGTGGTCCACTGATCAATTGCGAACTCAGAAACATTTAAGCCCACATCATAGAGCTTAGTGAATGTGCCTGTTTGTGCGTTAGATATCTCAAGCAGCGCATTTGAAACTGTCACGCCCGATAGAGATATCTGCCATCCGTCTGTGGTTGAAGCCGTCGAATCAGCTGGCGCATCGGATGTGGTTGTCGGCTCTGCTGCCGCTTCCGTTTGCGGTGCTGCAGTGAGTGAATCTTGGTTAGAGCGACCATCTTTAAGTGTTTCTAAATGAACCTGTGCACCATCTAGAGTAATAGAGCCAATCTCAAGCGTTTTATCAAGCAGCGGCATAACCGCGACGCTCACACCAACTTGGCTAACGCTGAACAAATTTGGGTTTTGGAAGCCTTGCGGGTTCTTCAAGCTTGTTTGCCCAAGCTCTAGCCCCACCGATGGGAAGAATTGCCAGCTAATATCGCCGCTGATCTCAAGATCAAGTCCGGTTTGATTTTTGACTTGCTCTGCGAGCATAGGTTTGAACTGGTTAGGATTGACAAACATCACCAGCGCAGCGACACCTAACACTATTACCAATAAAGGTATGGCAAGAATGAGGAGGAGTTTTTTCATTAGCAACTTCCCTGAAAACAAAAAGTGGCACATAAAGTGCCACTAATCTATTAAAAAATAAAGCAATTTAAATGCGGTTCGAGCACCCATTGAGTATAGAACATTCTTACCGCGTTTCGTGTATGTTTTCGACTAGATAATGTCAGAATTACGCACGAAGTAGCTTAGCGATGTGCGCTTTTAGCACATCGATCGCGATACGGTTTTTACCGCCGCGAGGAACAATAATGTCTGCGTGTTGCTTTGACGGTTCAATGAACTGCATGAACATTGGACGCACAGTAGACTGGTACTGCTGCAAAACAGATTCCATCGTACGACCGCGCTCTTCTACATCGCGCTTCACACGGCGAAGTAGACAAATATCAAGCGGTGTATCCATAAATACTGTCGCGTGCATCAATTTACGCAAGCGCGGGTCGGTCAGCAGCAAGATGCCTTCTAGGATGATCACCTTCTTTGGTGTCATAGTCGCAGTGTTTTCCGTACGAGTGTGCTCAGTGTAGCTATACTCTGGCACTTCTACCGCTTCACCTTGAATCAACTGCTCTAGGTGTTCGCAAAGCAGATCATGATCAAGTGCATTTGGGTGGTCGTAGTTAGTTTTTACACGCTCTTCCATGCTCAAATGACTTTGGTCATTGTAGTAACAATCTTCCGTGATGACACCGATTTGGTGGTCGCCTACCTTTTCACGTAGTTCGTTATAGATAGTGCTCGCGATGAGGCTTTTTCCAGAAGCAGAAGCGCCAGCGATACCGACGATGACACATTGATTATTATCAGACATTCTTTGCACCTAGTACATATATGGTGGTGAGGACAAAACCGCGTAATTATATGGACATCATTCATTAGATACTAGTCGATATCTCACTTATTTGACCTCCAATTTTGCCTTCGCTCAAAGAATGGAGAAATGCAATCGATTACCCGCTAGCGCCGCGTTTTTAAATATAACCAACACATGTCATATCATGGCTATTCGACCATCTTGAACATGATCGAGTCTGGTTTGGGTTTACCGCTCCAAAATAGATCCGAACACACTCGCTCTGCGAGTTCTTGATAGATAATTGCGTGTTCACTTTCTGGGTTTGAAACTACGGTCGGCGCGCCATTATCAATCGACTCTCGAATGTCGATATGCAGAGGCACTTGGCCGAGAAGGTTTAATCCGAACTTAGACGCCATCCACTCAGCTCCACCAGCGCCAAAGATATGCTCTTTCGAGCCGCATTGGCTGCAAATGTGATAGCTCATGTTTTCTACAATACCCACCACTGGTACCGAGACTTTCTCGAACATAGCTGCACCTTTAATCGCATCAGCAAGGGCAAGGTCTTGGGGTGTGGTGACAATCAGCGCCCCGGTCACAGGAATTTGCTGAGATAAGGTTAGCTGAATATCCCCTGTACCCGGTGGCATATCGATGACTAAGTAATCCAAATCTGGCCATTCTGTTTCATTCAGAAGCTGAGCTAGGGCCTTGGACGCCATTGGGCCGCGCCATATAGCCGCGTCATCGGTACTCATTAGATAGCCAATAGATTGAGTGTAAATGCCATGCGCGGGTACAGGCTGCATCCACTTACCATCACGAACGTCTGGGTGAGCATCAATCTGGCCGAGCATGATAGGAATTGAAGGACCATAGACATCCGCATCCAAGATGCCCACTTTGGCACCCAACTTACTGATGGCCAGTGCTAAATTCACCGCTGTAGTTGACTTACCAACGCCGCCTTTGGCTGACGTAACCGCAATGACGTTTTTGACGCCTTTTATCTCTGTCGCAACCGTAGTTTCCAATGACTTAGTATTGATAGACACAGAGTAAGAAAATTTAGCGACCTCGCCACTACTTTGTTTCGCGTCAATCCAGTTTGCTAGAGCTTCTCGTGCTGAGAGGTTGGCATATGGTAAGGCAATTTGAAACTCTCCAGAGGCGGCAACCTTAACCACATCAGGAACTTCGCTCCACCCCAACTTAAGGTTTGAGTGCGTGAACTCCCCCAGCCATTGGCAAAAATCTTGTTTCGATTCAAACGTGCGCATCTTGCTTTCCTTATTATTGTTAGTCTTTCGCTAATCTTTCTAAGATTAGCACTCACTTAGCTGAACCAGAACCCTAAAAAAGTTGGGGAGATTGACACTGGATACCTTGGAGTCATGCCACGCATCATGTAGTATTAGCCAATATTTTTACTCTGAATAAAGAAAGCGAAACAAAGTATGGCAACCGATCCAAGAAAAATGTTGGTCACTTGTGCACTACCGTACGCTAACGGCTCTATCCACTTAGGTCATATGCTTGAGCATATCCAAGCGGATATTTGGGTGCGCTACCAACGTCTACGTGGCAACGTAGTAAACTTCATTTGTGCTGATGATGCTCACGGCACACCAATCATGCTGAAAGCGCAGCAGATGGGGATCACGCCTGAAGAAATGATCGCAGCGGTTAGCGAAGAGCACCAAAAAGACTTCGCTGGCTTTGATATCAGCTTTGATAACTATCACAGCACACACTCAGAAGAGAACCGTGAGCTTGCGTCTCACATCTATCTTGAGCTGAAAAAGAACGGTTTTATCTCTAGCCGTACCATTTCTCAGCTGTTTGATCCTGAGAAAGAAATGTTCCTACCGGACCGTTTTGTAAAAGGTACTTGCCCGAACTGTAAGTCTGAAGACCAGTACGGTGACAACTGTGATAACTGTGGTGCAACGTACAGCCCGACGGAACTAATCAACCCTCAGTCTGCGGTATCTGGCGCTACACCGGTAATGAAAGATTCTGAGCACTTCTTCTTCGACTTGCCTCAGTTTGAAAGCATGCTTCAAGAGTGGACTCGCTCTGGCTCGCTGCAATCTGAAACTGCGAACAAGATGCAAGAATGGTTCGAGTCAGGTCTGCAGCAGTGGGATATCTCTCGCGATGCACCTTATTTCGGTTTCGAAATCCCTGGTGAAAAAGGCAAATTCTTCTACGTTTGGCTAGATGCTCCAGTTGGTTACATGGCGTCATTCAAGAACCTATGTAACAAACGCGACGATCTCGATTTCGACGAGTACTGGAAGAAAGACAGCTCAACGGAACTTTACCATTTCATCGGTAAAGACATCGTTTACTTCCACAGCCTGTTCTGGCCAGCCATGCTAGAAGGTGCAGGTTTCCGCAAGCCAAACAACGTATTCGTACACGGCTACGTAACGGTAAACGGCGCGAAGATGTCTAAGTCTAAGGGCACCTTCATCAAGGCAGCCACCTACCTTGATCACCTAGACCCTGAGTGTCTGCGTTACTACTACGCTGCTAAGCTGAACAGTCGTATCGACGATCTAGACCTTAACCTTGAAGACTTCACGCAGCGTGTCAACGCTGACGTCGTCAACAAGATTGTTAACCTAGCTTCTCGTAACGCTGGTTTCATCACTAAGCGTTTTGAAGGCAAGCTTTCTGACAACTTTGCAGAGCCTGAGCTATACAACGAGTTTGTTGCTGCTGCGGACCGCATTGCAGAGCTTTACGAGTCTCGTGAGTTTGGTCGTGCAATCCGTGAGATCACGGCGCTAGCTGACAAAGCGAACCAATACGTTGACGAGAAAGCACCTTGGGTTGTTGCTAAAGAAGAAGGCAAAGACCAAGAGCTTCAAGACATCTGTTCAGTCGGTATCAACCTATTCCGCGTTCTGATGACTTACCTGAAACCGGTAATGCCAGCATTGGCTGCACGCACCGAAGCGTTCCTAAACGAAACGCTAACTTGGGAAGGCATTGCCGCGCCGCTAACCGGCCATGAAATCACTAAGTTCAAAGCACTGTTTAACCGTATCGATCCTAAGAAGGTGGAAGCAATGATCGAAGCTTCTAAGGAAGATGCGGCAGCAGAAGTGGCAGCGAAGGAAAAAGCAGAAGCTGAGAAGAACAAAGCAAGCCAAACAGAGCTTGATAAAGATCCTATCGCTGATGAGATCGAGTTTGACGACTTTGCTAAGGTGGATATGCGTATTGCACGTATCATCTCTTGTGAAGAGGTGCCAAAAGCAAACAAGCTACTTAAGTTCCAGCTAGACATCGGTGGCGAAACTCGCCAAGTGTTCTCTGGCATTAAGTCTGCATACAAGCCTGAAGAGCTAGAAGGCAAGCTAACGGTTATGGTAGCGAACCTTAAACCACGTAAGATGAAGTTTGGTATGTCTGAAGGCATGATCCTAGCAGCTGGCCCTGGTGGCAGTGACCTATGGATCCTAGAGCCACACGAAGGCGCTCAGCCAGGTATGCGCGTCATGTAATTGACCATTTTATCGCTAGACTAAAGCCAGCATTTTCGCTGGCTTTTTTTGTGACCAAATTCACAAATAGAGTGCACTTGCACCATCAGCAAGCAGTTCCTTATACCCCAAAAGTATTAACTATTTGTTTTATAAGTATATTCAACATTGGCACTCGCCTTGCTCTGATTGGAGTGAGAGCGATAAACGACGTAAAGGAGGTCGTTATGTTTGTGTTGATATCTCTAGTCCTATCATTGTGTATTTTGGCTGCTATCTATCACTACGCAAAAGTGACAGAGGCAAAAGTAGAACGTAAGTATCAACTTGTGGTGCATTTGCGTGAGCTCGTCACCTTGATTCGACAGCATCGCACAGCCACTCACTATCAGCTGATGTTTGACCAAAAGAAGGTAAAGCAGTTAGAAAAAATCGAAATTGCGATGGAGGAGTCCTGCCTTAAACTGGTCAATGTCGCTCATTTTGACAATAAGCCCTTGTACCGAGTATTGCATAGCAACGTTAAGCTTCTTACCCGTTCATGGAAAAAGCACAGTGTTAGTAAGAACCAGATTGTGCATGGAAAACTCATTCGGCAAACACTATTTCTTGTCGACGAAATTTTCATGGCCTGGCTCATGGATGTCGATCGCGAAGAGCTTCAGCAAGAATATCGTAATGTCTGGCAGGGTGTGATTGACTCGTTGGATTGCCTTACACAGCTACGTATCTGTATCGATGGAGCCGATAGCGAACTCGGTAAGCAGCGAATCCTTCATTACTGTAAGCAGATGCACAGAAAAGTGAATCACCTGAGTCTGGTCGGCCCCCTTTCGGTGCCATCACCTATGTACAGCACAACAATCACTAAGATTGAAGAGCTGATTTCGCACCCGGAAACGCCATTAGATAAAGAGTTTTTGTATCAGCTTACCTCTGAGTTATCAGAGCTTATCTTTACTACTTACGATGGATTGGTGAGTGAAATTGCGAGTGACCTCTATCAACCTGTACCAAGTATTATGACAGTCTAGTAGTGTCACTTGTCTTTCATAATCAATAAGTAAGGTAATCGGACAAAAGAACTAACCCAAGCAACTTAGTGTTTATAGTGCTTGGGTTTCGCAGGGAGGCGAGAATGAATTATCCAAGAGTTAGAACCACAAAAACAGTGCGCCGCATGTTTAGCACTGCATCCTATCGTGCTGTCAGCGATGAGTGCTACTACCAACGCTTAGCAGACCTACGAAAGCTAATTGCATTACTTAGGCTCCATCGAGAAGCCACCCACTACAGTTTGCTGTTTGGACACAATAACCAGCACCAACTGGCATCTGCACAATCTCAGTTGGTCGCGCTTATAGAAAGCAAAGCCATGGGCAGGCTAGTAGGCTTTGACTATATAAAAGCTTCAGTGTCGTTACAACTGAGAAGTTGGAACCAGCAAAGTGTCAGAGACAATCAGTTGGTCCACAGTCAGTTGATAAGAGATGCGCTGATCCTCGTTCAAGATACGATATCTTCTTGGGCTAAAGCGGACGGGCAGACTCATTTGCTGGTGACGCAGCGCAAAAGCTGGCAAATGATTGTGCCCTATATGGATACATTAACCACTCTAAGGCTGCACATTGCGACACTTGAAGCCCAAGAGAGTCAAACGACTATCCATTCGCTGTGTCATCAACTCACACATCAATTATCAGAGCTGTATGTCAGTCAAGATCTCAGCCTACAACAGCATTTACATGACGGCTTATTACAGCTTCTCTCAGAAGTCGACAATCATCAGTCACTCGACGAATTGAAAGAGAGACTCTATTGCATCACGTCACAGCTTTCGGAGCTTATTTTCCACTGCTACGATAGAACGGTAACAACGGTTGCTCAATCGGTCTACTCAACCTTACCCAAGATTGCTGTGGCATAAAAAAACCGCCTCTCGGCGGTTTTTTTATTAGCTATCGTCTTCAGTGAAGCTTGTTGGCAGTGTGGTCTTCATCTGATTCCAGATTTGACCACTCTCCATACCATACTGACGAATCACATTTGGTAATCTGTCACGATCTCCCGTTTGACATAGCTCTAGCAAATCTTTGTAGAAGTTAAGCGCCAGAGTACGTGCCTCAGGATTCGAGAAGTAGTAAGAGCCCACACGATCATAAAGCTTCTTAAGACCGTTGAAGATCAGACCATAGATTTGGTTGCCAGAATGGAATGCCAAACGCTGGAACAACGAGTAATCGTAAAAGTTAAACGTTTGAGCAATCAATGCAGATTGGCGAGCGACTTCGTCTTTTTCACCATCATCTTTTACGTGCTGCTTCAACTTATCTGCATAAGGTGAAGACTCGATAAACGCATCCCAAGACTCAGCATTAAGCAAGCTTTCACAAGATTCAATGATACCTTCGATAGTACGCTCTGAATTCTCTTTATTGGCTTTGAATGCATAACGCATAAAGATTGGGCTGATGTTTGTGCGCGCCGCAAGCAAATCTTCAACAATTGACGTCGCGTTATCGGCATCCAACGTCATTAACGTATCAAGGATATGCAGACCTGAGGTCTCCATAAATTGGTTTACTTTCGTAGGTTTACCGTGCTGGATAGTCAGCCATCCATCACGAGCCAAACGTTGCAACACCTCACGAAGTGTTGTTCGAGTTACCCCAATTAGTTCTGACAGCTCACGCTCAGCCGGGAGAATTGAGCCTGGAGGGAAACGGCCGTTCCAGATGCTCTCAATTATATACTTTTCAGCGAACCCTGCTGGGCTCTTCGCCTTAATTACCATTATGGGGTGTTTCCAATATCATTTTATTCGTAGTTGTATAGAACTCATCATACCACTACTTCAAGATTTTGGTAAACCTACACTACTTATCTATGTAACAATAACAAAATAGAGTAATAACTCCATTTTGACATTTACGACGCTGTAACCATTTATGGGTATGAAGCATGATTATTACAGATTTATTTACATTCCATTAATCATACAAGCCACTGAATTATATATAAAACACCAATAGCATCACCCACCCCTATCAATAAGATATTTCCGATCAATTCGTCAGAATAACCCTAAAAAACATACTTTTTTGGCTGTTGTGATTGGCATATCATCGTCGAGCGGTGTTTTATGAAGAACATAGTCAGGCAAGAAAAGTTCAATCATTGGCTAAGTCCATGTTTAGCTTATTTCGTATAGATCGCGTTTTTGGCAAAAAGTACCTTTTTCACTATGTCGAAAGGTAATTTTTGTTGACTAAATCTTACCGAAGAGTAGAGTTGCGGGCGAAGCAAGGAGTGCTTAGCAGCTGAGGGACTTGGCAAGTGAACATTCTCCCCACTCCGTTTGTGAAGTGTGTAATTTTTGTTCGTTTTCTAAGTTTTTTAATTCTGCCGATTTATTTGGAAGCCCACTCAAATACTCTTCGTACCCTTTGCTACTGTCGATTAATAACAACATAAGAGTATTCCCATGCCGATGTCCCTTGGAAATGCATTTATCAAGAACTTTCTTGGTAAGGCACCCGATTGGTATAAACTAGCGATCATCGCTTTCCTGATTATCAACCCGATCGTTTTCTTCCTAGTTAACCCGTTCGTTGCAGGTTGGCTACTAGTCATAGAATTCATCTTCACTCTAGCAATGGCGCTCAAATGCTACCCGCTGCAACCCGGCGGCCTACTTGCGATTCAAGCCGTTGCGATAGGAATGACCAGTCCAGAAATGGTGATGCACGAGCTCATCAATAACATTGAAGTGTTATTGCTATTGGTCTTCATGGTTGCTGGTATCTACTTTATGAAGCAGCTTCTGCTGTTCATTTTCACCAAGATACTTCTCGGCATTCGCTCCAAAGCCATTCTGTCATTGGCATTCTGTTTTGCAGCAGCGTTCCTATCTGCTTTCTTAGATGCCCTGACTGTTATTGCTGTTGTTATCAGCGTATCCGTGGGTTTCTACTCGATTTACCACAAGGTGGCTTCAGGTAAGAACTACGGTTCATCCCACGACCATACTCAAGATGGTGAGATCACTGACCTAACTCGTAATGACCTAGAAGACTACCGTGCTTTCCTGCGTTCACTTCTGATGCATGCTGGTGTCGGTACAGCGCTAGGTGGTGTAATGACAATGGTAGGTGAGCCGCAAAACCTAATTATTGCAGGTCAAGCAGGTTGGGAGTTTGGTGAGTTCATCATTCGTATGTTGCCTGTGACTGGTCCAGTTCTTATCTGTGGTCTAGCTACCTGTTTCATGGTAGAGAAGCTAGGGGTGTTCGGCTACGGTGCTAAACTGCCTGAGAACGTTCGCCAGATTCTGGTTGAGTTCGACCGTGAAGAGCGTAAATCTCGTACTAAACAAGACGTAGCGAAACTTTGGATTCAGGGCGCTATCGCAGTATGGCTGATTGTTGCACTAGCGATGCACTTGGCAGCAGTAGGTCTAATCGGTCTATCTGTTATCGTTCTAGCAACGGCATTTACTGGTGTTATTGAAGAGCACTCAATGGGTAAGGCATTTGAAGAAGCGCTACCGTTTACCGCTCTACTCGCTGTTTTCTTCTCGATTGTTGCTGTAATTGTGGACCAAGGTCTGTTTAAGCCTATCATCGATGCAGTACTTCACATCGAAGACAAAGGCACACAGCTGGCATTGTTCTACATTGCTAACGGCGTGCTGTCTATGGTGTCAGATAACGTATTCGTCGGCACTGTGTACATTAACGAAGTTAAGACAGCGCTTATCGAAGGCATTATTACTCGTGACCAGTTCGACCTTCTGGGCGTAGCAATCAACACAGGTACTAACCTACCTTCAGTTGCAACACCGAACGGTCAAGCGGCATTCCTGTTCTTGCTCACATCGGCACTGGCTCCGCTCATCCGTCTATCTTACGGTCGAATGGTTATCATGGCACTGCCGTACACTATCGTGCTATCTATCGTAGGTCTGCTTGGCATCATCTATCTTGTTGAGCCTATGACAGCATGGTTCTACGACGCTGGCTGGATTGTTAAGCACACTGGCGAAGTAGTTGGGAGCGCTATCTCATCTGGGCACTAATTTTTAGTTGATTGTGAAACTAATCCACGTTAAAAAGCTCTGAGTATTCAGAGCTTTTTTATTTCAACAAGGATGTGACAGTGACACTTCTATCCAACATCAAAGCATTTTCTAAGACACGACTGTCTTGGGGCTTGCTACTTCTCTCCGTTATTTTTTTCGAACTGAGCGCTCTCTTCTTCCAGCATGTAATGCAGCTCGCACCATGCGTGATGTGTATTTATGAGCGTGTCGCGATGTTTGGCATTGGTGGCGCTGCACTTATTGGCATTATCAACCCTAAGAATACGCTGATTCGCTGGCTAGGCCTTGGCGCTTGGGGTGCTTCGTCGATTAAAGGGCTGACCTTGTCACTAGAGCATGTGGACTACCAGTTTAATCCTTCTCCTTTTAAAACATGCGACCTGTTTGTGACCTTCCCAGATTGGGCACCACTGAACGAGTGGGCTCCGTGGCTGTTTGAAGCGTATGGTGATTGTTCTAAGGTTGTATGGCAGTTCTTGTCGCTGTCTATGCCACAGTGGTTGGTTGTTATCTTTGCGGGTAACTTAGTGGCGCTGGCTGTTATTGTGATTTCTCAGGGTGCGAAAGTGTCATCGGCTAGAAGTCGTGGGTTTCAATAATACGGCGATGCGACAAAGGAGCTAGCCTGTGGTTCTCTCCTTATGATAAGGGGAGCTAGAGGGGGTATCTGGGTGAATGTACAAACAGAACACCTTGAGTCCTGCGCATTTACCCCTCCCAGCCTCCCCTTCGCAAGGGGAGGAGCTATAAAGCTCGCATACTAAAATCAGGCGATGCGACGATAGGAGCTAGCCTACGGTTCTCCCCCTAAGATAGGGGGAGCTAGAGGGGGTACATGCGGTGAACTCGCAGCGTGTCACCAACCTATTTCCCACAACACTTCTTAAACTTATTCCCACTCCCGCAAGGGCAAACATCATTACGCCCTACTCCTTTGAACGGGTTCACTGTCTGCGATTGATGACCCACCATCATTTCATCCGCCGCCATAGCAACTTCATTTACCATCGCATCTAATTGGGGTGCCAAATCAGCGTAAGTTGGCAGTTGCTCAAAGCCCGCATCACGCATCTGTGCATGTGTCTGCTCTTCATCCATCGCCAGCATTAACGTGGTTAGTAGCGCCTGAAGCATGCGCTCCGTGCCATCTGACAGCGCTTTACCTTGCCACTGCTCCTCAACAACAGGCCAGACTGTCATAAAGCCCTCAGCAAAATCGGCTGCTAACTCTTGGTTATCGTCAAGCTGTGCTAGAAGAGCGTATTGGTTGGTTTTGAGCAGAGCATATTGCGCATGAAGGTGCTCTACCACCCAAGACTCTTGCTCTTGGGTATAATCACGCACCACGGAGGATAACCAAGCCTCTGGCTTTAGTGGCTCGGTTGCGAAGTTAGCCGCTAGGATTGCGCCTTCGATAAACGCGCTAGATTCGCCTGCCCAGTCTGCAGGAAGCTCGATGAATTTCATTTGCTCATTACACTAATCAAAATTTGCCGCAAGTATATTTACCTCGTGTACGAAACACAATGGTCGATTCTTTGTTCTATAACGGGTAGAATCCCCGCTCCCTGATTATGACGAGAACTGGTATGCGTGTTGTTTTGGGCCCGATGGAGGGTGTGTTAGATCATTTAATGCGAGAAATTCTTACCGAGATCAATGACTACGATCTGTGCGTAACGGAATTTGTTCGCGTTGTTGACCAGGCGCTACCCGATCACGTGTTCTACCGCTTATGTCCCGAGCTCGCTCAAGGCTCTATGACTAAGTCAGGTACGCCAGTCCATATTCAGTTACTGGGACAAGACCCTCGCTGGATGGCAGAGAACGCCGTTAAGGCGGCGTCACTTGGCGCGCGAGGCATCGACCTTAACTTTGGCTGCCCTGCCAAACTTGTCAACAAGAGCAAAGGTGGTGCAGCGCTGCTTCAACACCCAGAGCTCATACACAATGTTGTCAAAGCGTGCCGTGACGCGGTAGACCCGTCTATCCCCGTCACAGCGAAGATTCGCTTAGGCTGGGAAAACCCAGAGGACTGCTTTGAGATCGTTGATGCCATCGAGCAAGCAGGTGCTAACGAGCTTACCGTGCACGCGCGTACTAAAACTGGTGGCTACAAGGCGAGTGAAATCAAGTGGGAATACATCAACGAGATCCGCAAAAAGACCACTCTACCTTTGATTGCCAATGGTGAGATTTGGAACTTTGCCGATGGGCAGCGCTGTATTGAAACGACAGGCGTTGATTCGTTGATGGTTTGTCGAGGTGCGTTTAACGTGCCAAACCTTGGTAATGTAGTGAAGCACAATCACACTGCAATGCCATGGCACGAAGTGGTGGAGCTCCTTTTGGTTTATTCTACTTACGAGATCAAAGGCGACAAAGGGCTTTATTATCCTAATCGCGTTAAACAGTGGTTCTCATATCTTCGTCAGCAGTATCCAGAGGCGGCAGAGCTATTTCGTGAGATCCGCACCTTCAACAAAGCCGCGCCTATTGTTGAACATATTCAACACTACCGCGACAAGGTCTTGGCGACCCTGCCGCAGTAACGCTTTGTCTTATCGACGTAGCAGTATTGAACCTTCCGCTGCTATGTCGATATCAAGTTTCCCATCGATAACCGCAGCGTGCTGACCACTCAGTGGGCACGCAAACGACGCGCTCTCAATGCTTAACTTCCAAATCGGCAGCGTTAGCTTTTTGCTCTCAGCGCTCAAGTTGAAACCACTCAGCACAACATCGTCACCAAACTGTCTCGCAAAGACCAGGCTCTCTTTGTCCACATGCATCGGGATAAAACTGCCCTTTTGCAATGCCTCAGAGTCTTTTCTCAACGCAATAAGCTTTTTGCAATAAGGAAGCCATTGGCTTGTTTCCACTCGCTCCCACGGGAAGCAGCGGCGATTATCAGGGTCGTGCGTGCCCTCCAAACCCACTTCGACACCGTAATAGAGGCAAGGCGTACCCACGTAAGTCATGAGTAGCTGCATCGCAATAGCAAATCGCTCGCTGTTACTTTCAAGCGTAGTAAGAAAGCGTTCAGTATCATGGCTATCAAGTTGGTTGAGCTGAGTAAGTTGATTGCTCCAAGGCACCTTGGCGGCGGCTTCTTGCAGCCAATTCAGAAACTCCACACAATCTATTTGGATTGGGTCAAACGCAATATCTTTACCTGCAAGCAACGCGCGCACAGGATGCGCGAAACCATAGTAATTCATCGCGCCATCTTCTTGATCCCCTTGAAGCCATTGGGTCGCTTCAAAGAAGTGCTCGCCCAACATGTATGAGTCAGGATTTACCGACTTCATCGACGCTCGAAACTCACTGACGTAGTGAGCATTGTTCGTCGCACCTTCGCCTTCTCCCAGCATATGAATAACGTCAAATCGCCAGCCATCAATGCCATAAGGCGGCTTTAGCCAGTGCTTGATTACTGAGTTATCATCCTGATAGATATGGCTTTTAACCTCTTGGTTGTGGAAGTTAAGAACAGGGAGAGTATCAATACCTTTCCATCCTACATAGCGCTTAGAATCCCCTTCAAAAAAGTAGTAATCACGATGTGGGCTCTGAGAAGATGTGTAGGCTCCGTTATGCTCGCCACTGATGTCAAACCAAGGGTGCGACACCGATGTGTGATTGAGCACGGCATCTAGTACGACTTTCATGCCTCTTTGATGAAGGTTTTCTGTGAGTGATGCAAACTGCTGGTTGGTACCGAGTTTTGGATCAACGGAATAATAATCGACGGTGTCATACTTATGGTTGGTATATGACGTAAAAATCGGATTCAGGTACAAGGTCGTAATACCCAACTCCTGAAGGTAGTCGAGCTTGGCCTCGATACCAACTAGGTCACCGCCATAAAATTCAACCGCACCTGAGTCACCGTGTGTGCCAACAGGTTCACCCCACTGTTTTTTTATCGACTCACGTTTTCGGTTTGGGTATTGGTACTCACCGCTTTCAACTCCGATACTTGGGTCGCCATTATTAAAACGGTCAGGGAAAATTTGATAGAAGACCTGTTCAGAGACCCATTCTGGCGGCTGGTGTACTCGATTAAACTTGAAGTGATATTCACGACCAGGCATACGACTTTGAACGCCGCGTGCATCCAGCCAGCGCTGACTTGTTGAGGTTAGCGCTTTGAACACATAATAGGTCACATCCTTATCGACACTTAGCGGCAAGGTCGCTTGCCAAATCTCAAGCTCACCTTTGGCGCCAGACTTAGACATATCTATTAGATATTCTTCGTTGTCAGGTTCATGACGAAGCTTAATCTGCTCGAACGCGCCTTTTTCAGCAAACACGCTCACGGTAAGTTGGTCACCTTGCCTAACCAAGCCATCTTGGGTTTGTGGGTGATAAAGAAATGGTTGGGTCATTATGATTCTTCTATAAAAGGGAACGAGGTACAGTAATTGTAGAAGAATCACATAGATAAAAAATCCCCCTTCAAATTGAAGAGGGATCACGGTTTGTAGGCGTAGCTAACGGTAAGAGCCAGGCTGAGCCCAACCTAGATTCAATGAGTGACTAACTCAGTAGCAAGCTATCATCAGCAAGTTCCTCACCGCGCACTTTAGAGAACATCTCGAGTAAGTCGGGTACCTGCATATTGGCGCGCTGCTCCCCTTCTACATCAAGCACAATCTCGCCTTGGTGCAGCATCACTGTTCGGTCACCACAAGCCAATGCATCTTTCATAGAGTGCGTCACCATCATAACCGTCAGGTTAAACTCCTTGATCACCTTTTTAGTGAGATCGATAACGAATGCGGCCATGCGCGGATCTAGCGCAGCTGTGTGCTCGTCCAATAACAGCAGTTTACTATCGGATAAGGTTGCCATCACCAAACTCACGGCTTGGCGCTGTCCACCGGACAACAAACCAATATTGTCGCCCAATCGATCTTCTAAACCTAAGCCAAGAATGCTGATGCGCTCTTGAAACAGCTTACGGCGTTTGCTGGATAGCGACAGACTCCAGCCGCGCTTCTTTCCACGCATGTACGCCAGTGCCATATTCTCTTCAATCGAAAGGTCGCCACATGTACCAGCGAGGGGGTCCTGAAACACACGTGCACACTGATTCGCTCGCTGATCAACGGTTTGTCGAGTCACGTCCATATCATCAATTAGCACGCGACCACCAACCATAGGCGTTTCGCCAGTAACCGCACCTAGCAGCGTCGATTTACCGGCTCCGTTCGAGCCTATCACCGTCAAAAACTGATGCTCTGGCACTTCAAGATTTACCCCTTTCAGTGCTCGATTTTCTAGGATAGTCCCCGGATTGAAGGTGACTTGAATATCTTCTAATCGAATCATGCTGTATTCCCCGTGTTGCCTGATTGAGAGACCGCTTTACTCTTAGCAGGCTTAACGACCTTTTTTGCTTTGAGGTTTCCTTTTATCTTCGGTGCGATAAGCGCGGCTGCGACTAGAACCGCTGTCACCAAGTTAAGATCGGAAGCTTGAAGACCAAACATTCCAGTACTCAACGCGAAGGCAACAGCAAGTCGATACAAGACGGAACCGACAATAACCGCGGTGACCGCAACCCAGATCTTTCGCCCAGGAATTAAGGTTTGACCCAAAATAACCGCCGCAAGGCCAACCACTATGGTACCTACACCAGAAGTCACATCGGCGAAGCTGTTGGTCTGTGCGAACAATGCGCCTGCAAATCCTACAAAGCCATTCGACAGTGCCAAACAGAAATAGGTATAAAACGAGGTACTGGCACCCTGTGCTTTCACCATTCGAGCATTAACGCCTGTCGCACGAAGCCCTAGACCAAAATCACTATTCAGCAGCCTAACAACAAACCATGCAGAGATGAGAACAAGGACACCAACCACTAAAGGTCGGACATACATTGCATCGCCCATCATCTCGAAAGGCGTGAGAATGGTATCTTCTCCCAGCAGCGCCATATTGGGTCTGCCCATGATTCGAATATTGATGGAGAACGCTGCAATCATGGTCAAAATAGACGCCAGCAAATGAAGAATGCCACAGCGCACGGCGAGAAAAGCCGTTACCCAGCCTGTTGCCGCACCCGCGACAATCGCCATTGCCGTTGCGACCCAAGGGTTAATGCCCGCGACAATTGCCGTCGCCGCAACAGCTGCCCCCATTGGAAAGCTGCCATCAACACTCAGATCGGGAAAGTCGAGGACTCGAAAGGTAAGGTAGACACCCAAGGCAACCAGTCCGTAGATAAGACCAATTTCAAGGGCTCCAAAAAATGCAAAAGCAGACATAACAACTCCTCTGCTGTTTAACAAATGAAGGCTCAATAAAAAAGCTGGACCCAGAGGTCCAGCTAAATCTTGATACCAGCGTTACTTGACGTCGGTTGCGCGATCCATGACCGTTTGAGGAATCGCAAGTCCCAGTTTCTTCGCAGCCGTCGCGTTGATAACCAAGTCAGAACCTTTCGCTACCTTCACATCAATCTTACCAGGGTCTTCACCTTCTAAGATTTTCGCAACGTAGTCTGCTGTTTGAACACCGATTTGGTAGTAATCGAAGCCAAGGCTTGCGACTGCACCACGTTCAACGTAAGACGTTGCGGCACCAAACACAGGTGTTTTAGCTTGGTTTGCTGACACGATCATGCCTTCAATAGCACTTGCTACCGTGTTGTCGATCAAAGCGTAGATGATGTCTGATTTCGCTGCGATCGCTTGTGTTGCTGTCTGTACATCAGCACTCTTTAGCGCTGTTGCTTCTACCAGCTCAATACCACGTTTCTCAGTGCTTTCTTTCAGAAGCTTCATCAAACTCACTGCGTTTGCTTCACCTGGGTTATAAACCACACCAATGCTTTTCACATCAGGCATGATTTCTTGAATTAACTCAACGTGTTGGTCTACAGGTGATAGATCAGAAAGACCCGTAACGTTTTTGCCAGGCTGCTCAAGCTTTTTCACCAGCTTAGCGCCGACAGGGTCTGTCACTGCGGTAAACACAACTGGGATATCACGAGTTGCCGAGACCAACGCTTGCGCCGTTGGTGTTGCAATACCGACAAGTACATCAGGGCGCTCACCGACATATTGACGTGCTATCTGCACGGCAATCGCTGGGTTACCTTGTGCCGTTTTATAATCAAAATCTAGGTTCTTTCCTTGCTCGTAGCCTTTCGCTTTCAAACCATCGACCAAGCCTTGGCGAGTTGCATCCAATGCTGGGTGCTCAACAATTTGAGATACCGCGACTTTTGCGGTTTTCGCCATAATGCTGGCAGACGATAGTAGCGCCACACCAGTTAATGCTGCAGTGACAATTAACTTGCTTGCTTTCATCTTAACTCCTTGATTAAGCAGCCCTGATTCGTCCTTTTAGAAGACTCATCAATCGGGGAATGAGGTGTAATTTGTGATTTACACTTTGATTGTTCTTTTTTAACTTCCTGTTACTTCTACCAGTTAGCTAACCAAAATGAAAGATGTTATTAACATCTACGTTAGATAAACGTGCTATTCGTATGCTTTCGCAACCAACATTCAAACAAATGCGTACAATCAACGATACATGCGACTAATATTTACTCAAAAACCAGCGTAATCCATTTTTGACAAAAGTGAAGCTTTGTGAATGCATTTCTGTGAAAGATGTCTATATTCATACAGATAGCGTAATCGTTGCTGATGGTTGTTACGTATCACAACCATCTAGCTTTGACTCCAAGGAAGAGAGACATGCGACAGTTAATCCTTATTCCACTCCTATTCTTCATCGCGCTTTCAGGGCAGGCGCGTGAGTTTGAAGGCAGCCAACTGGAAAAAGTCACCACCGTTGACGGCGTACCTTGGTCGATTGTGCATTTAGATGACAACACACTTCTCGTGGCACTTCGAGACGGTAACTTGCTATTAGTCGATACCGTTAAAAACACGCAATCAAAGGTGGCTGGAGTACCAAAGGTATATGCATCTGGTCAAGGTGGGCTAATGGATATACACCCAAGCCCTACTGAAGCTAACGTGTACTACTTCACCTACGCGAAACCCGTTGGAAAAGGCGGAGCACCCACCCTGGCTAAAGCGACGTTGGATGGTTCCAGCCTGTCTGATTGGCAAGATCTGTTTACCAGCAACGTCCCCGTAACCTCTGGCAGACACTTTGGGAGTCGCATTGCATTTGATGACAAGGGATTGGTCTACATGACTATTGGCGACTCTGGAGACAGAGATACCGCTCAGCAAATGGATAATCACGCAGGCACTATCGTTCGTCTCAACCCAGATGGCTCGATTCCTAAGGACAACCCATTTGTGGACAAAGAAGGGGTCCAACCGGAGATCTATTCCTACGGCCATCGCAATCCTCAAGGTATTGTATTTGACAGCGAAAGGCTGCAGTTATGGTCTATAGAGCACGGTCCAAGAGGCGGTGATGAGCTCAACCTTATCAAAGCAGGCTTGAACTATGGATGGCCAATCACCTCTCATGGGAAGGAGTACTGGGGTCCTATCAACGCCGGTGACGCGCAAGAAAAAGAAGGGATCGAATCACCAAAGAAAGTCTACATCCCTTCAATTGCGCCTGGTTCACTGCACTTATACCAAGGCGAGGAATTTCCAAGACTTAACGGCATTTTGTTGATTGGTGCACTAAAACTCACCCACATCAATATTCTCGATGTGAATGAAACAGGCCAGGTGCTGGAAGAGCGCCGCTACTATGAAGACTTAGGAGAGCGCGTTCGAGATATCACCACCGATAGCCAAGGAAATGTTTGGTTTAGTACCGATAGTGGTGCGATATACAAAATTAGTCGAGCCTTTCAGTAACAACGTTAGGATCTTTCGGAAGGATACCCATTGACACAAGGCGCTTCAGTTACTGAAGGCATAGGCAAGACATGAAAAAGCCCAGCGCGATGAGCTGGGCTTTGTTGTTCAGTTCAGATGAGTGCTTAGAACCAGCGGTCAAAATCGCTGCGATCTAACTGACGAAAAGCACGGTTCAGCGTCATCGCCAGTTCTTTATACTTTGGTTTTGCCTTAACAGGCTCCATCGCACAACCAGATTCAACAATTTTTTGGTGAAGCTCTCGATACCAAGATGCGAGTGCCGGAGGGAGCTGCGTGTTGTAACGATTCCCCAGCCACCACATACCCTGAACCGGCATGCTGATAGCGAACAAAGCAATCACGATTGCTTGTGGCAAAGCATGAGCGTTATTGAAGGCCATTTGCGTCAGCACACTGATCGCTGCAACCGCAGGCATGACTTTTATACCGAAGCGCGTCGCCTTTATGATGCGCTGTTCTGGAAACAAGGGAGTCAGTTCCTTGCGCATCGGCCAAAGTTCCATGTACTTTTGACCATTTTTTATACTCTGAGTCAGACTTGCTCTCTCGCTCATAGCTAACCTCACTAAAAAAAAGTTGAACTATTCAACTAAATCAGCAAAATATTGACGGAAGTTAATATTCTTTCAAATTTATTTTGTTATCTTCTGTCATTATCGTTATTCTTTGCGAATCCTCAATCTCATTGTTGTCTTTATTTACAAATAAGGCAACCGTCGAGATGACCGTCGCAAGGACGCTAATGTGGTTTTCTTGGGAAAATCGCATATTATTATACGGCAATTGATGATTTTATGACCAAGAGTGATAGGCATTTTTCGTCGCCTCTCAGTCTTAAGATACGTTTACATCCTTGATCCCCGATCAGATAAAATACAGGTAACCTCTAATGTCTAAGCTGGTTTTAGTTTTAAACTGCGGCAGTTCTTCTCTTAAGTTCGCCATCGTTGATGCAGAAAACGGTGATGAGCACCTAACAGGTCTTGCAGAATGTCTTCACCTTCCAGAAGCTCGTATCAAGTGGAAACTTGACGGAAAACACGAAGCTCAACTAGGTGACGGCGCTGCTCACGAAGAAGCACTAGCGTTCATGGTAGAAACTATCCTTGCTTCTAAGCCTGAGCTAAAAGCAAACCTAGGCGCTATCGGTCACCGTATCGTTCACGGTGGTGAGCAGTTCACATCTTCTGCACTAATTACAGACGATGTACTTAAAGGTATCGAAGACTCTGCAACATTCGCACCTCTTCACAACCCTGCTCACATCATCGGTATCGAAGCGGCGAAGCACAACTTCCCAGAGCTTAAAAACGTAGCGGTATTTGACACTGCGTTCCACCAAACTATGCCTCAAGAGTCTTACCTATACGCTCTACCGTACAACCTGTACAAAGAGCACGGCATCCGTCGTTACGGCATGCACGGTACTTCTCACCTATTCATCGCACGTGAAGCAGCTGAGCTACTTGGTAAGCCAGCTAACGAACTGAACATCATCAACTGCCACCTAGGCAACGGTGCTTCTGTTTGTGCTATCAAAAACGGTGAATCTGTAGACACTTCTATGGGTCTAACTCCGCTTGAAGGTCTTGTAATGGGTACTCGTTGTGGTGACATCGACCCTGCTATCATCTTCCACCTACACGACGCTCTTGGCTACTCTGTTGAACAAATCAACAACATGCTAACGAAAGAGTCTGGTCTTCTAGGTCTAACTGAAGTGACTTCTGACTGCCGTTTCGTTGAAGACAACTACGGTGAAAAAGAAGAAGCAACACGTGCAATGGACGTGTTCTGCCACCGCCTAGCTAAATACGTAGCTGGCTACACTGCATCTCTTGACGGTCGTCTAGATGCTATCGTGTTCACTGGTGGTATCGGTGAAAACTCTGCACCAATCCGCGAGATGGTTCTAAACCGTCTAGGCGTATTCGGCATCGAAGTTGACGGTGAAGCTAACCTTAAAGCACGTTTCGGCGGCGAAGGTACTATCACTGCAGCAAGCAGCCGCATCCCAGCAATGGTTATCTCTACTAACGAAGAGCTAGTCATCGCTGAAGACACTGCACGTCTAGCAGGTCTTTAATTTCAAAACTGGCTAACCTAGGTTAGCCAGTTTTCATATTGGGCTCAGTGAAACATTTGCTTGCGCTTTTTTGCAATTCATCGAACCACTGAGTTTCTTCCCCCTATATATAGTTTGAGGTACTCAAAGAATGTCCCGTACTATTATGCTTGTACCTACTAGCGCTGGTGTCGGTCTTACTAGTGTTAGCATGGGTGTCCTGCGTGCAATGGAGCGTAAGGGTGTAAACGTATCGTTTTACAAACCTGTTGCTCAGCCTCGCCATGGTGGCGACCAGCCAGATCTAACTTCTTCTATCGTCGGTAACAGCAGCGACATGAAAGTGGGTCAACCACTTCCTATGTCAGAAGCAGAAAACCTGATTGGTAACGAGAAGCTAGACGTGCTTCTAGAAACTATCGTTGAGCGTTACAACCAAATCAACAAAGATGCGGACGTGACACTTATCGAAGGTCTTGTACCAACTCGTAAGCACCCGTTTGCAAATGCAATCAACGAAGAGATCGCTAAGACACTTGGCGCTGAAATCGTATTCGTTGCAACGCCAGGTACAGACAACCCGAGCCAGCTTAAAGAGCGTATCGAAGTTGCATGTTCTAACTACGGCGGCACTAAGAACAAGAAGATCTCTGGCGTTATCATCAACAAACTGAATGCCCCAGTTGATGAAGCAGGTCGTACTCGTCCAGATCTTTCTGAAATCTTTGACGATGCAGACACAGCTCAGCAAGCTAACCTTGAAGTCATGCAAATCTTCAACACTAGCCCAATTCGTGTTCTAGGCTGTGTGCCTTGGAAGATCGACTTGATTGCGACTCGTGCTGTCGACATGGCAGAGCACCTAAACGCTGAAATCATCAACGAAGGTGACATCGCTAAGCGTCGTATCAAGAGCATCACGTTCTGTGCACGTTCACTGCCTAACATGATCGAGCACTTCAAGCCTGGCTCTCTACTAGTAACTTCAGCGGATCGTCCAGACGTTATCGTTGCAGCAGCACTAGCAGCGATGAACGGTGTTGAAATCGGCGCTATCCTACTAACAGGTGGCTACGACGTACCAGCAGAGATCACTGACCTTATCAAGCCTGCGCTTGACACAGGTCTACCAATCTTCAAGGCACAAGGTAACACTTGGCAAACGTCTCTAAACCTACAGAGCTTCAGCCTTGAAGTTCCTGCAGACGATAAAGAGCGTATTGAGTTCGTTAACGAGCACGTTGCTGGTCACATCGACGGTCCTTGGATTGATTCTCTACTTGAAGGCACTGTTGGCGGTCGTAAGCTTAGCCCACCAGCATTCCGTTACCAGCTAACTGAGCTTGCTCGTAAAGCTGGCAAGCGTATCGTTCTTCCTGAAGGTGACGAGCCACGTACAGTTAAAGCTGCGGCTATCTGTGCTGAGCGCGGTATCGCGGAATGTGTGCTTCTTGGTAACCCTGAAGAAATCAAACGTGTTGCTGCTCAGCAAGGCGTTGAACTAGGTGCTGGCGTTACTATCATCGATTCTGATGCAGTACGTGAAAACTACGTTGCTCGCTTGGTTGAGCTACGTGGCGCGAAAGGTATGACTGAGGTTGTTGCTCGTGAGAAGCTACAAGATTCTGTATACCTAGGCACTATGATGCTTGAAGCGAACGAAGTTGACGGTCTAGTATCAGGCGCTGTTCACACAACAGCGAACACTATCGTTCCTCCGTTCCAAATCATCAAGACTGCTCCAGGTACGTCTATCGTATCGTCAATCTTCTTCATGCTTCTGCCTGATCAAGTATTGGTATACGGTGACTGTGCGATCAACCCAGATCCAACCGCTGAGCAACTTGCTGAAATCGCTATCCAGTCTGCAGATTCTGCAGCAGCGTTTGGTATTGAACCACGCGTTGCAATGATCTCTTACTCTACTGGTGAGTCTGGTAAGGGTGCTGACGTAGATAAAGTACGTGAGGCAACGAAACTGGCTCAAGAGAAGCGTCCTGATCTTATCATTGACGGTCCTCTACAGTACGATGCGGCAATCATGGAGAACGTAGCGGCTTCTAAAGCACCTAACTCTCCAGTTGCAGGTAAAGCGACAGTATTTGTATTCCCAGACCTAAACACTGGTAACACAACATACAAAGCGGTACAGCGTTCAGCAGACCTAGTCTCTATCGGTCCAATGCTGCAAGGTATGCGCAAGCCAGTTAACGACCTGTCTCGTGGCGCACTCGTAGACGACATCGTTTACACAGTTGCACTCACTGCGATTCAATCTGGTCAAGAGCAAAACTAATTTTGTTCTAGCTGAATGACAAAAGCCTCCGAATGGAGGCTTTTTTAATGCGTTGAAGATGGCTATTGCTTTGTTAGAACACTTCGTTGACATGGAAGTAGAAGGTACCGCCGTGCTCGCCGTAGCCAATGTCAGCACGGACATTGACCTTATCTTTAATCTTGAATCTAAAGCCAGTACCAGCACTTGCCAAGGTGTTATCCCAGAGCCCAGACACATTTTCCGATACGGTGCCTGCCGCACCCCAGAACACGACGCCGACACGCCAGTAAACAGGAAGGCGATACTCAACCTGACCCATCATCATTTGATTATCACGATAGCGACCGAGAACATAACCACGCATCGCATCTGCTCCACCAAGATCAGGTAATTGATTCCAAGGCACATTACCTGAGGTTAGGTTGGCTTGTACCTGCCATGCCAACAAGCCCGGTACGGGTGCTAGTGAATGATATTGTGAAGCCTTAAGCGAGTACTTACCAAAGTTCTCAGAATTGGTCGCATCATGGTACAAACCCAAATCCGCCTGCAACAAGGTGCCCTTTGTTGCATTGGTGACATTATCGCGAGTGTCAAAAACGTTCGACACGAAAACACCGTAGCTGGTGTTATCAATGAGCTCATCGGCCAAGTGATCACTATTTTGATTTTCGAATGTCTTCTCGTGAGGTCTCACCGATTTTATATTACCGCCAAAACCCAAGAAGTAATCGCCACTCACTCGTGTCAACCATGTAGGTTTTATATCAATCACCTGCTCTTTGAAGTTAATCTTGTTACCGTCTTGCTGACCATTTTCATACCCTTGCCCGTAATAAACAGCCGCATCATCAAAGACCTTGATATCGGTGTAGACTCGGTTATCACCACCATTGTAAAAGTGCTTATTGCTGAACGTAATGCCCATAGACCCATTAGAGGAAGCGTAGGGATTAATCACCATCGATGATGGCTGACCAGCACCATCACTAGGGTCACCATATAGCCCGACGTATAAAAGCCCAAGCCCCAGCCCTTGCTCTGGCGTATAGAACACCGCAGGAATGTAACTCGAGTTCAGCCCCTTCTCCTTTTTGTACTCTGACTCCGCACCAAACACACCAAGAAAGCTATCCAGTTTGTCCGTAGTCGAGTTGGGCGTATGTTCGAACAAAGGCTCAATATGATCATCTGCGATTGCGGAGACAGACAGACAAGCACTGCAGCCCATCGCAAGTAGAGAGTGCGCAAGTTTGGTATGCATGGATATAAGTAACTGAGGTCAATAATAAAGGCTGGGATTATAGAGGAAAAGCGTGACAAATGAGCATATTCAAATGTAAAAAAACTGCAGATTTTCATCTGCAGTTTTTTAATCATAACTTATCATTTACGTCATTCCCGCGTAGACGGGAATCAAGGTTGAGGCTTGGTGGTCACTGTGAGTCACTCCCTGCCTACACAAGTGCGCGGCTCATGGGGTGCCGAAATCGTTAACCTTGAATACCAACAATCAACCATGGTGCATTTGGAACCGTCAAGTCACGCTCTAGGTGCCAAATGTCTTCGATATCTTCTTCAATGTTTTCTACCGCATCGCGATAACGACCTGAGAATTGTAGGCTTAGCTGAGCCTTATTCGCATCATAGTCTGCGCGAACCACCTCAGCATCGACATACATTACATCGGTATGTTGCTCGCCTTCGAGCTTAGCACGCTCGCTGATTAGGTCTTGTAATAGGCTTGGCGACACATATTCTTCTATCGTATGTAGCTCGTTATGGTTCCAAGCACCCTGAAGGATACGGTAATGCTCACGCGCACCATTCAAGAAGGCCGCTTGATCAAAGCCCGGTGGGTAGTTATGAGGTACGTCGCTGTGACCGGCTGCACCAAAACCACCCGTCGATGCTGCGGATGCTGGCTGTTCAAAGTTTTGGAAGTTCGAAGGCTGCTCAAATTGCTGACGCGAGTTGCCGCCAAAGGCTGGTTGCTGTCGCTGCTGATTCATACTGCCCTGCTTAGCGCCAAGCATGCCTCGCATAAACTTAAAGATCACAAACGCAATCAGACCGAAGATCAATATGTCCATGAAATTGATGCCTTCGAATGCGCCACCAAAGAACGCCGCAAGCAAGCCACCCGCCAATAGGCCTCCTAAGATACCACCCATCAGACCTTTCTTACTGCTTCCAGCTTTGTTTTGATCCTGACGACTGATGTTATTCGTGTTTTGTTGCTGTTGCTTTGGTGCAGGAGCGGTTTTAAAGCTCTTACCAAATGATTTACCGCCACCGAATTTCTTTGCTTCGGCTACCGGATTCACCGCAACTGCCAGCACAAGCAGCGCGACGAAAGAAAATAAACGTTTCATTCTAGACCTTTAATTATATTGTTACGTCACATCGTAAGTCCTATTACGACTTATACCCAAGCAAATCTCGCTGAACCAGCATCTTGATGCTACTTGGGTATATTACGCATCATATACTGAGCTTAGCATTAAAGAAATGTTTCTGAAGCTCCGACATGTTTCAGGATATTGCACGTTTGTTACGGTATACACAATACGAATCCGATTATTTTGTCATCAGCTCAGATTGCCGACGATCATCTCAAAAGTTAGCTGAAACCTTGAAACGCAACGCTTCATTTGTTGACGCTACAGGGTCCCACCACTAAAATAACGAACCGTGTTCAATTAAGAATCCACCAACCATGGCCCGCAGAAACGATCATACTAGGGAAGAGCTCATAGACCTGACGCTCACAACAGTCAGGGACTACCTAACAGAGAACTCCTACCATTCACTTAGCCTTCGCAAGATTGCTACGATGATCGGCTATGTGCCGAGCACCCTGGTTAATATTTTTGGCAGTTACAATTTACTGTTATTGCACGCTGTTGCTCGTACCCTTGATGAACTTTCTCAAGAAGCAAAAGGCGTTGTTGAGCAAGCGCAAAACACCGAAGAAGCACTGTATGCACTAGCAAGCTGCTATCATGATTTTGCTAAGAAGTATCCGTATCGTTGGCAGCTTATATTCGAACACAACATGAATGGAGATGCGCTGCCAGAATGGCAATCACAGCGAATTGACGGCATGACCGGCATGCTTGAGCACCTTCTCTCTGTTTATCGTCCAGAAAAGTCATCGACCGATGTCATTAAAGCCAGCCGCGTTTTGTGGGCAGGTGTTCATGGTATTACGCTATTAAGCGTGGACGATAAATTCTTCGCGTCCGAGCCCGTTGATGGCAACGAGCTCATCAAAGACCTCATCTCAAACTATTTAAAAAGCTGGTAACCAAAAGGAAAGGTAATGCCCAACACCAAAACCGCGTCTTTGCTCTCTGAAAGGCGCTTTATGCCCTACTTTGTTACCCAGTTTTTCGGCGCATTCAACGACAACATTTTTAAAAACGTTCTGCTTCTGTTCGTTGCGTTTGCTGGCCCGCAAGTTCTGCCTATCTCAAGCAACTTGTTTATCAACCTCGCCGCAGGTTTATTTATTCTCCCGTTTTTCCTGTTTTCTGCGTCAGCAGGGGTGCTGGCTGATAAATACGAAAAGTCGTGGTTTATTCGCAAAGTAAAACTCGCTGAGATCGGCATCATGTGTCTGGGCGCAATTGGCTTTGTCACTGAAAGCTATGGCATTTTGCTGCTACTCCTATTTTTGATGGGAACCCAGTCCGCTTTCTTCGGTCCAGTAAAGTACGCTCTGCTCCCTCAGCAGCTAAAACCCAATGAGCTATTGTCTGGTAACGCTCTAGTAGAAACCGGTACCTTTCTCGCTATCTTACTCGGTACCTTAGGTGCGGGGATAATTGCTTCAGCTGAACATGCCAAATACGTGGCAGCCGGAAGCGTGATCTTGTTTGCTATCGCAGGTTATATTTCTAGCCGGTCGATTCCAGAAGCGCCTGCAGCCGATCCTGAATTGAAGTTTCGCTGGCAGCCAGTAAAACAAACCAAGCAAACCCTTAAGATAGCGCACCAAGATCGGGTGGTGTTCCAGAGCATTATGGCAATCAGCTGGTTTTGGTTTCTGGGCGCGGCTTACCTAACCCAGTTCCCGAACTTTACCAAGATCCATTTGATGGGTAATGAAGCTGCGGTTTCTTTCCTCCTGGCTCTCTTCTCTGTCGGTATCGCGCTCGGCTCTATGCTGTGTGACAAAATGTCGAAAAACCGCATTGATGTCGGCATCGTACCTATTGGCAGCATCGGCATTACTATTTTTGGCGCGCTTATGGCGTTCTCCGTGCCAGAAGAGCTTCCGCAATTTGAGTCGTTTAGCGAGTTTATTTCCTACTCCGCGCTTTGGCCTGTATTTGGTTACCTTCTCGCATTAGGTGCTTCGGGCGGTTTGTTTATTGTTCCTCTGTATGCCTTGATGCAGCAAGAAGCGAAACCAAACGAACGTGCTCGAGTCATTGCTGCGCTTAACATATACAACTCACTGTTTATGGTAGGCAGTGCCGTGCTGGGCATTGTCGGACTATCGATACTTGAACTCACCATCGTTGAGTTGTTCCTAGTACTCTCTGCACTTAACTTCTTGATGGCGACCTATCTATTCTTGCAAGCACCTATCTTTGTAGTTCGCTTTCTGATCTGGATTTTGACGACCATCATGTACCGCATCTCGCATAAGAACTTGCATCACCTGCCTGAAAAAGGCGGCGCATTGATCGTGTGTAATCATGTAAGTTACATGGATGCGTTGGTTATGAGTGCAGCAAGCCCGCGCTTGATTCGCTTTGTTATGGAAGAAGATTACGCCAACTATAAGCCTGTTCGTCGCTTCCTCAAGCGCGCTGGTGTCATTCCTATTTCAGCCAAGCGCAAAGGCTCTATTCGTCGCGCATTTGGCGAGATTGAACAAGCGCTTGCTGAAGGCGAAATCGTCTGCATCTTCCCTGAAGGACGTCTCACAGCAGATGGTGAAATGAATGAATTTATGCGCGGCATTGATCTTGTGCTTAAGCGTTCACCGGTACCTGTTATCCCAATGGCACTAAAAGGGCTCTGGGGTAGCTATTTCAGTCGCCACAAAGGCCGTGCTTGTAAAGGTTTCCCTAATCGATTTAGAGCAAAACTCGAGCTCGAAGCAGGCGATCCAGTTCAGCCAGAAAACGCCACCAGTCAGGCCATGTTTGATAAAGTCGCCCAACTTCGCGGTAATTATCGCTAAGGCTCGCTTTCGTTTTAACGGGCGTTAAGAAAAACTAAACGCCCGTTAAATTTTACTGTGTTTTACTGACCCTTGTCCCTCGATACAATCCACAACTAAGCTGGTCTTAGCTCTCAATGTCTTTTTAGTAAGGTACTTAATGTTATCCCTGTTACGTTCTTATCCACTGTTCTTCCTTGCGTTAATTGCGTGTCTTACACCGTGGATAAGCTCACCTCTGGCATTGATTCTAGGTTTTCTACTCACAACGTTTAGCTTGGTGCCACACACACTGCCTATTGCTAAGTACACAAAAAAACTACTCGCATACTCCATTGTGGGTCTGGGTTTTGGCATACATTTAGATCAGGCAATGCAGGCAACCAGCGATGGTATCGGCATCATCATAGCCACCATCATTGGTACCTTAGTTATCGGTTGGTTTCTTGCTAAAAGAATGGGATTAGACAAACATACGGGTTATCTTATTTCATCAGGCACGGCTATTTGTGGTGGTAGCGCAATTGCAGCAGTCGCGCCGGCCATCGATGCCGACGATGAAAAGATCGCTATCGCACTGGCGACCGTGTTCGTTCTCAATTCTGTCGCGCTCTTTGTTTTCCCTGTGATTGGACACGCTTTAGCACTCGATCAGCACACTTTCGGGACTTGGGCAGCTATCGCTATCCATGATACCTCTTCTGTGGTTGGTGCAGCGTCCGCCTACGGTGAGGAAGCACTCACAACGGCAACTACGCTCAAGCTTGCTCGCGCACTATGGATTATTCCTGTCGCGTTAGTTAGCGCACTGCTGTTTAGAAGCAAGAGCAAAAAGATCACCATTCCCTACTTCATTCTTTTCTACTGTATTGCGATCTTAGTAAGTGATTACTTACCGCAGTTCGAGGTTGCTTATCAAAGCATTTTTGCAGTGTCTAAAAAGTTACTGGTGGTGTGTTTGTTCTTGATTGGTAGCAGTATTTCAATTGAGAGGTTAAAACAGGCTGGTAGCAAACCTATGCTGTTTGGTGTAACGCTTTGGTTGCTGATTTCAGTATCATCACTTAGCTGGTTGTTGATGGCTTAAAGCCGTCGCGTTAAGGATCGCAATGCTCTATTTGTCGGTTGTTATTGGACTGTAGCTCCTTACTAGGCGACACCGATTCAGCGTTAGCTTTCTTATAGTTAAGGTATAGTGACACCGTCAAAACAAACGCCGTCAATTCGGCTAATGCTTGTATCAGTCCATCGGACGTCAACGCTAACCCTATTTGCAATCCAATTGCGACAATTAAAAGCTTATTCATTCCCTACGCTCACTCAACTCTAGTGGGGTTATTATGGTGAGCGCTGTCAGGAATGAAAATTCCGATTTGGACTATGAAATAACAATAAAATCCGACTGAGCAGACCTTAACCAGGTCTTCACTGCTTTTCTGGAGACCTTAATCCCCGATGAAAGCAGATGTTCCGGCATCTGAACATAGCCAATTGGATGCTTGAACTTAGGTAAATGAGGTCGCAAAATGTCATTCATTGCGACCACCGTTGGTAAACTGTCAGACTGGACTACAGCAATACAACGAGTTCCAAACTCCGTGTCCTCCACGGGAACAACGATACTTTGGGAAATCTCACTCAATTGATTGAGCGCTGCTTCCACCTCCTCACAGTGAACATTTTCGCCACCAGAGATAAACAGGTTATCAGCACGCCCAACCACAACGAGCTCGCCTTGCTCATTCCAACGTCCCAAGTCCTTAGTATCAAACCATCCATCCACTAACTCTAGTTGGCGAAGCGCTCCTTGGACGTAATAGCCCGCGGCTAAGGTATCCCCTGCCACATAGATACGCTCACTCTCCACCTTAATCACACGTCTTGGCAGCAAGTAGCCTGAAGATGGGTGACTATCGACTCGTTTTGCCGTTACCGTCGAAGCGGTCTCTGTCATGCCGTATCCCATCCATGCTTCGATGCCTTGCAATTGCGCTTGTTTAATCAGTTCGTGCGGGATGTGACTGCCTCCAAGCAGCACACGCTTTAGTCTGGTAACCCATCCGTTATCGACGATACGCTTTAGTTGAGTAGATACCAATGAGGCATGCGTCACCTTAGCAATATCACTAGCAAAGTCGCCTGACGCAATACGCAGCCCACCACCAGTGACGAGCCAGCGCCAAACGATAGCTAATCCCGAAACATGGAACATAGGCAGGCTGAGCAGCCAGGTATCGCTACTCGAATATTGGAACTTCTCCAATAGCCCCTCTGCTGAGGCGACATGGTGGTTAGCTGAATGTACAACGGCTTTTGGCTGGCCTGTCGAGCCGGACGTAAAGACGATCGATGCGATCGGTGAACCAGGTGGAAGATCTTTAGCTGAACCTAGCAAAGGGCTTTGCTGCGCTTCACCTCTGTCAATGTTATGCAGCGAGTATTCATCGGCATTTGGAGAGCTGTCCATTCCCCCCCAAACGCAGGCACTCTCGGTCGGCTGATAAAGAGTGTCAAACTTAGCAGTTAGCTGTTCCAGCGGTTGATTGGCAACGAGTGCAGGCACTGCGCCATGCTGCAAGCAAGCAAGGTATCTTAGGACTAGGCTAAATTCTGAACGTCCAGAAAGGCAGACTACCTTACCCGCGTGGACATTTTGATATCGAAGTGTCGACACCAGTCCATCGATTCGTTTGGTAAGGTCGAGCCAAGTAATGGATTCGGTAGCGGTGGTAATGGCAATCTTATTGGGCGCATACCGCGCCCACTTCTCGCAGAGATTCACAAAGGTCGTGTTAGACATTAAGCCGTCGCATGCCCATGAGATTGCCAATATAAAGTTTGCTCAGACAAGGTTTTGACTGGCAATAAACATCCCGGCCAAGGCGTTTCAAGTTGAGCACCAAACAATTGCATGGTATCTAGACCGGGCGTTTCATCAGGCACTTGCCAATGCGACAGTCGAGCCAATTGCCCCAGCCCAACGCTCGACTCAAGACTTGAGCTAATCACAACTTTGATGGCATGGCTGTTGGCTTCTTCAATCAAACGAATACACTTTTGCACGCTACCAACCAAGGTTGGTTTGATAATCAAAGCTTTAACACCGGTCAGATGTTTTACGGAAAAATCTGGCTCACGTACGGCTGCCTGAAGGGTTTCATCCCAAGCAATGGCGATACCCGTATCAATGGCGAAGGAAACACTGTCTCCTGGGCTCTGGCACGGCTCTTCAATAAATGCGATGCGCTGCCTTAGAGACGGTGATATGTATTTAGCGAACTGCTTGGCTTTATCCAAAGTCCAAGCTCGATTGGCATCAAGCCTTAGGGTTAGATCTGGAATCGACTCTAGGAACAGGCTAACAATCATTCCGTCACGAATCGCTTCATACAAGCCGACTTTGATCTTAGCGACTTTCTTACCTTGCATGTTGTTGAGAATAGGAATGAGCTCGTCAGGATCGCCGCTGCATAGCGGCGCAGCACGATAGTTACCTTCGCTAGGTAGGCTGCCTTCGAGTTCCAACAATGCAGCCGACAGACCGAACGCAACTGACGGTACACATTGTTCGATATTGATCTGTTGATGATTGACCCACAGCTCAAGCTGCTCTTGAGCTTGCATGCCAGCCATTTCTAATGATTCTTGACTAAATCCAGGAAGAGGCGCGATTTCTCCCAACGCCGTTTTGCCGCTGTCGCAAAGCTCGACAATCCAGCCCTCTCGGTTGGTAAGTTTTTGATCGCGAAGAATAACACCACTGTCCATAGGCAGACTGTAGCGGTAGAGTTTTGCTTGTCTCATGTTTGTTTCCCACTTCATAAGAAGTTATCACTACCACAGACCTAAATGTGTGGCAGTGAACAATACACCGTATTTAGGCTCGCTTTTGCATTAAGAGTTCCAAACAATTGTTGCTCAAAAATGTTGCAAAATGTCACCTTGGTTTGCAGCACAATGAGAGTGCTGCAAGCCCTTCATTACGGGTTTCTTGGGAACTTATCGAAGTCTGGACGACGCTTCTCATTGAAAGCGTTACGACCCTCTTGACCCTCTTCGGTCATATAGAACATCATGGTCGCATTACCCGCCAACTCCTGAAGACCTGCTTGGCCATCACAGTCTGCGTTGAGCGCAGCTTTCAAGCAGCGCAGCGCCATAGGGCTGTGTTGCAGCACTTCACGACACCAACGCACTGTCTCTTTTTCTAGGTCCTCGAGAGGCACAACTGTGTTGACTAGCCCCATATCGACAGCTTCTTGCGCATCATAGAAACGGCATAGGAACCAAATTTCACGAGCCTTCTTCTGACCTACAATGCGAGCCATATACGACGCGCCCCAGCCGCCATCGAACGAGCCTACTTTAGGGCCAGTTTGACCAAACTGAGCATTCTCTGCTGCGATAGTGAGATCGCACATCATGTGCAGAACGTGACCGCCACCAACAGCCCAACCCGCTACGGATGCAATCACAGGCTTAGGGCAGGTACGGATTTGACGTTGGAAGTCCAAAACATTGAGGTGGTGAGTACCAGAATCATCTTGGTAACCGCCATAGTCACCACGAACGCTTTGATCACCACCTGAGCAGAACGCCTTCTCACCAAGACCAGTAAGAATGATAACGCCCACGCCTTCGTCATAGCGTGCATCTGCCAACGCCTTAATCATTTCATTGACAGTTCTTGGCGTAAACGCATTGTGTACTTGCGGACGAGCGATCGTGATTTTTGCAATGCCATCTTTAGATTTGTGATATTTGATCTCTTCAAAATCGCCCGTTACATCGGCCCAATCTACGGGTGCGTAAAGCTCTTCTTCTGTTAATCCAACGGTTTTAGCCATGATCTATTCCAATTATTTTATTAAGCCTAAGCTCTTTTGTTCTAGATAGTTACGCAGCTTTGAAGCAAAAGCTTCAGGCTGCTCTTTATGTACATTATGGCCCGCATTGGCAATCACCTCGGTTTGGAGATTGCTCTCTTTTGCAAGCTCAGTAAATTTGTGGTCAAGCGCCCCGCAGATATACAGCGGGACTCTGCCTTGATCAAACGACAAGGCCTGCACTTGAGGTAGCAAGTAAGGCTGTTTGGCTAGGGTGGTTGCTAGCAGCATGTCACTTAATGCACTCCCAAGGTTAACACTACGCTTGGCAATCAAAAGTTGTCTTTGCTCATGGTTTAGTGAGGAAAACACCGGCTGTCGATACCAGTCGGTCAAAACTGCTGCAATCTCTTCATCTCGAAAGCGCTCAGCCCATTGACTATCGTTATCTAGGCGACCTGAGCGAAGACTCTCTGTTTCTAGACCAAAATTACCACCTTCAATGACTAATCCATTAATCTTTAACGAGTTAAAATCATCAGCCTTCGAGTGACAATCGGTCATTAGGTACATCGCCAAACGTGCCCCCAGCGAATAACCGACCAAACATATCGACACTGTAGTGCCAAGTTTCTGTGCTTCAATACAGTTTAGTATTGTCGCACGAATCATTTTGCAAACTTGGTCAAAACTTTCACCTTTGATGGCACAACTTTTCCCATGCCCTGGAAGGTCAATCATCAAGCGAGAGTAATCAGGAAGCGCTTTAGATACCTCTAACCAGTCATCCCCAGATCCCAGAAAGCCATGTATAAACACCAGAAGTTGCGTGCTTTCTTCAGACTTCGCTGGGGAAAAATGACTTGCTAGCATGTTACTGCGCCACCGATTGGCTCAGCTCACGTATAAGAGTGCTCACTTCGTGAGGATCTGTGGTTACTTCTAGCAAAAGCGCACCAACGCCCTGTTCAAGGTGGGTAGACAGAGCTTGGCTAAGTTCAGTTGAAGACGCTGGCGCCGCATATTGCAATCCAAACTGCTTTGCGGCGTGTTCAAATCGATAGCCATGAGGCATTTGATAGCACTGCTTTTTGTGCTCTGCGGGTGCCGGCAAAATGTCAAATATCGCACCACCATCATTGTTGGTTACCACAACGATCGATGGCGTACTAACATTCGAAAACAGGGCGAGCGAATTCAGATCGTAAAGCAGTGATGTGTCACCGATATAAAGCACTAATGGGCCTTGAATACCACGCTGAACCCCAGCCGCCGTTGCGACAAGGCCATCAATACCGGAAGCGCCTCGATTAGTAAACGTCTCAATCGATGGAACACCTGTCACCATATCCACCAGCCTAACGATCAGGCTGTTGCCGATAAACAATGCGGTATCTTGCGGTAATTGCTCTATTGTTCTCGCGACATCAAACTCTGTAATGTGAGGTCTTTGAGGTACGTTCTCCAATACGCTATGAGATGCCAAAGAAAGCCTATCCGCCCACCCTTTGTGGCTACTATTGGAAATCACACTCGACGCAGACTCTAACCAGCTTTGGATATCTGCATGAATAAAGTTCACCCTCAAATGACTCGGATTCAGCCTATCGAGATAAGGCAACACAACCAAGTAATCGCATCGCTCCGACACTTGCCTATCAACCCAAGCCAAAAGTCGCTTCGATACTAACCTAGACCCAAATTGAACGATCAAGTCAGTTTCGCTCAGTTTTTGGCTAAGCTTTACGTTCTGAAGCCACATATCGTAGCGCTGCCATTTATCATGAGTACCTGACTGCGGGTCGAACAACACTGGCCATCCCAACAGCACGCCCAACGCTTTGGCTTTTTCAGCCTCCGCCAAGGTGACATTGCCGACTATAATGGTTCCTTTGTGTAAACCAAGATTAAGCGCCGTTATGTCTTCCACATCGACTCTGCTAGGTAACGGTTCTGAATAGGTTACGTAACACTGTTCACTATTCAACCAGGCATCAATTGCCGATAAATAGTCATTAAACGCTGATTTATCCTCTCCGCCATACAAAGGCTCTGGGAAGGGACAATTAATATGAATGCTCGAGCCTTTTTGCTTTTGCTCAGCAAACGCGTGATCCACGGAGGTCAAAAGCCATGAAAGAGGGACCTGCGTACTTGGAGAAGGTAAATTAAGCGCATGGGTGACTTGCTGAGAAAAGATCCCCGATTGCTCGATAGCTTGATTGGCGCCGCAACCAACCAGCTCAACGGGTCTATCTGACGTAAGCAGAACCAGCGGCTCTTTGGTGAGCTTTGATTCTGCAACCGCAGGCAACAAGTTCGCCACAGCGGTTCCCGAAGTCACGATAACCGCAACCGGAGTGTGCGTCGATTTGGCTAGCCCCAGCGCCAAAAAACCTAAACCTCTCTCGTCAAAATGAGTATGCACAGTCATATCGGGATGAGCGACTGCTTCAAGCGTGAGCGGCGTGGAGCGTGAACCTGGCGCGATGCAGATATGTCTTACACCTTGTCGATAACATTCTTCTATTAAAACTTGAGTCCAAACCCGATTCAAAGCCGCTTGGTTGAGACTCATGATGCGACCCCTAGCGATGGATTGTCTGAAATAAGGCTCAATAAAGTAGACATCTTTTTATCGAGCTCTTGCCATTCATGAGCCGCAACGGACCCTGGTACAATGCCAGCGCCCGCAAAGAGCTGGACTTCATCTTTCATCAGCAGCGCACTGCGAATCGCGACGCAAAACTCGGCTTTTTGATGGCTTAAATAGCCGACGGAACCGGCATACCAACCACGTGCAAAGGGTTCATTCTCTTGGATATAAGCCAGTGCTTCGCTTCGCGGCAAGCCCGCTACCGCAGCCGTTGGTTGCAGAGCTTGCAGCAGTTGAACCGCATTGATGCCCTTACTAAGCTGAGCGACAATATTACGCTTAAGATGCTGCACTTTACGAAGACGAACTAGGCGCAGCTCTTTCTCTAGATGCACCTCACTCGAATGTGGAGCAAGGCTCTGCAAGATGTCATCAACCACGTATTGGTTTTCATTGATGTTCTTAAGATCTTGGGTCAACCAATTGGCAAGCTCCATATCTTGCGCGGCATTGTCACCACGACCGATGGTTCCCGCTAGGGCTTCAGTCTCAAGTTGCTGGCCAACACGGCGATATAAGCGCTCTGGTGTGGAACCTACAAATGCAAGTTCCTTTGATAACGCCATGAGAAAGTGAAAGCTATGGTGGTTTTCACGATAACTCGCTTTGAGAAGCTGTGCCGGTGAAATAGGGTCTTTGATGTCAATCGTGGTTTTGCGCGCTAACACCACTTTCTTGAATCTGTCCTCTTCAATCCCCGCTAACACATCATCGACCAGCTCATGCCACTGCTGCTCGTTTGGCGTATGTGTCATGCCAACAATAGAGGTTGCCAGGGGTGGCAGCTCTGTCACGTCCGCCATCAATTGCTTGAGCGCACCGATCGCCTTGTCAACGCTCATACTGATGTTGACCGCGATGCGCCAAGAGGCGTCAAAACGGATTAACTCGACTTGAGGAAGAAAGAAGAAAGCCGACATACAGCGCCTGTTTTTATCGGTGTGCCCATCAAATGAGCGACCACCCCAAACACGTTGGTTGTCCGCGAGAATGGCGTAGGCAGGAGACGCTTCTGAGAAAGTGTGCAACTGACCCAGCGCGACGACCTCTTCACGCGTATCACGTGACTGCCAATAGAATTTTGGAAAGTGAGGTTGAGCTTCTAGCCAATCAATGCAATGAAACTTCGGATGACCCTGTATTTCTTGCTCAATGCGCTTGCAACCTTGTGGTGCCTGTTCGAGCTTGCTGATAAGCTGAGCGATAGCCGTTGTTAACTGAGACAAATCAACCTCATAACCTTAAAATTTGTTTCTATATACACGAAATACTCTATTTCTACCAAACGCATAGATCAAGCAACAAGCTGTTTTATTGCTCGCAATGTTAACCTGCTCAGTACAACCCTATTCATACCGTCTCTTTATTTTTCACTTTTAGCAGATTTATATTCTTTCAAATGCCAATTTGGTGTAATTTAGTAAAGAAATTATCGAATTTTTAGGAATATAACAATGAAAAATATCGGGATGTCGTCAAAACTCGATAATGTCTGCTACGACATTAGGGGACCTGTACTCAAACATGCTAAACGCATGGAGGAAGAGGGACATAAAATACTGAAACTCAATATCGGTAATCCCGCCCCATTTGGTTTTGACGCCCCTGATGAAATTTTAGTCGATGTCATCAGAAACCTACCGACTTCTCAAGGTTATTGCGATTCCAAAGGTATATACTCCGCTCGAAAAGCGGTAGTTCAACATTACCAACGCAAAGGCATTCGCAGTCTGGACGTCGAAGATGTTTACATCGGTAATGGTGTATCTGAGCTTATTGTAATGGCGATGCAAGCACTGTTAAACAACGGGGATGAAATGTTAGTTCCCGCTCCTGATTATCCACTTTGGACGGCAGCGGTATCCTTGTCTGGCGGTAACCCGGTTCACTACCTGTGTGATGAAGAAGCAGATTGGTATCCGGACCTGGATGACATCAAGAAGAAAATCACACCGAAAACACGTGGCATCGTGCTTATCAACCCGAACAATCCAACGGGCGCAGTATACAGTCGCGACTTTCTGCTCGAAGTGATTGAGATTGCTCGCCAACATAAGCTGATCATTTTTGCCGATGAGATCTACGATAAGGTTCTCTATGACGGAGCAACGCACACCTCTGTCGCGACCTTGACGGAAGATGTGCTGGTTGTGACCTTTAATGGTCTTTCGAAATCGTACCGTGTGTGTGGGTTCCGCGGCGGTTGGATGTTCATGACTGGCCCTAAAGAGTACGCCACGGGCTATATTGCAGGTCTAGAGATGCTTGCCTCCATGCGTTTGTGCGCCAATGTGCCGATGCAGCATGCCATTCAAACGGCACTTGGTGGTTATCAGAGTATTAATGAACTCATTTTACCTGGCGGTCGCCTACTTGAGCAGCGTGATAAGGCTTATGACCTAATCACACAGATACCGGGAATTTCTTGTGTGAAGCCTAAAGGGGCGATGTACCTGTTCCCGAAAATTGATACCAAGATGTACAACATCAAGGATGACCAAAAAATGGTGCTCGATTTCCTTAAACAGGAAAAAGTTCTGTTGGTACAGGGGACTGGCTTCAACTGGCCGAAACCGGATCACTTTAGAATCGTCACGCTTCCGCATGTAGAAGACCTAGAAATGGCCATCGGCCGATTTGAAAAATTCCTGTCTACCTATAGCCAGTAACTCTTTCATATTTCAGCCATAAAGCCTATTCTTAATACGCGCCAAACTGTCACTCTGGCGCGTATTAAGGGGATTCGCTGTATGAAAGAAAGTCATTTTTTCGCTCACCTTGCTCGCATGAAACTGATCCAGCGTTGGCCACTTATGCGCTCTGTCTCTACTGAAAACATCTCAGAACATAGCCTCCAAGTTGCCTTCGTCGCCCATGCGCTAGCCATCATCAAAAATAAGAAATTTGGCGGCAATACCAATCCAGAGCGTATTGCAATCTTAGCCATGTATCATGACACGAGTGAAGTATTGACTGGGGACCTCCCTACTCCGGTTAAGTACTACAACCCTGAAATAGCGAAAGAATACAAAAAGATAGAAGCGGCTGCAGAGCAAAAGCTGTTATCGCTTCTCCCTGAGGAGTTTCAAGAAGACTTTCGACCTTTCCTGATTTCTGATGCCGCATACGAAGAGGATACGCAGGTCGTCAAACAGGCAGATTCTATCTGTGCCTACCTTAAGTGCCTTGAAGAGCTGAGCGCGGGTAACCACGAATACGCGCTAGCAAAAAAGCGATTGGACCAGACCTTGCAGGAGAGAAAAACGCCAGAAATGGATTACTTTCTGAATACGTTTGCTCCAAGCTTTGAATTATCGCTGGATGAAATCAGCTAGTACTCAGGAGAGAGCATGAATCACAAAAATCCCTTGCTAAGTGCAGCCACTCTTGAGCAACTGGATGTCTGGCAAGCAAGACACAGTGATGAACACAAGCTGAGAAGAAACGATCACCGCGATCCATTCCAGCGTGATAGGGCGAGAATACTCCATTCAGCCGCGTTTCGCCGCCTGCAGGCTAAAACCCAGGTCCATGGCACTGGGGTGAATGACTTTCATCGAACTCGACTTACCCACTCACTTGAAGCGGCTCAAATTGGCTCAGGTATTGTCGCGCAGTTACGACAAAAACAGCCCGAGTTCGATGCATTATTACCCTGTGATGCTCTGATTGAAGCGCTCTGTTTAGCGCATGACATCGGTCACCCTCCCTATGGGCACGGTGGTGAAGTCGCGCTTAATTACATGATGCGCGAATACGGTGGCTTTGAGGGCAATGCACAAACATTCCGAATCGTCACTCAACTCGAACCTTATACTGAATCACACGGGATGAACTTGACCAGGAGAGCCTTGTTAGGCCTGCTGAAGTACCCCGCCCCGCTCAGCCGCACTTGCTCTGACAAACTGCCTCAACCAGTCGCCCATCAGCGTCAGCTTAAAGCCAAAGACTGGTCGCCAGCCAAGGGCATCTACGACAAAGATGACGCTCAATTCGATTGGGTACTGCAACCATTAACGCCATCCGATAAAGCGCTGTTGCAAACCATGCGCCCCGGAAAAACATCGCAAAATGGCCACCGAAAGACACAGTTTAAGTCTCTTGATTGTTCGATCATGGAGCTTGCTGATGACATCGCCTACGGCGTGCACGATCTTGAAGATGCCATTGTACTTGAGCTCGTCAATAAAGAGCGTTGGCAACTGAGTGCTGCAGAGGCTTTAAAGAAACTAGAGCCCAACTGGTTAACCGAGAACATCGACTCCATTTCTGAACTGCTGTTTTCTGGTAAGCACTATGAACGTAAAGATGCCATTGGCGGCATTGTAAACGCACTTTTGACCAGCATTGAAGTAAGAGCCGTCGTTAACAATCAATTCGAGAGCCCGCTGCTTGCCTACAACGCCTACCTTGAGGAAGGGATGGCTGCGGTGCTTGACGTTCTTAAGCAGTTCGTCAGCGACTATGTGATTCAAGTACCACGGGTACAAATCTTCGAGTACAAAGGCCAGCAAATCATAATGGATTTGTTTGAGGCACTCAGCGCTGACCCAGAACGACTATTACCGGAGTCGACGTGTAACTTATGGAAAAAAGCGTGCGGTCAACACGATGATGGTATGCGCGTTATCGCCGATTATGTCTCGGCAATGACAGATGGCTATGCTCAAAAGATGCATCAACAGCTGTTTGCTGCAAGCTAGTTTTCTATCGCCTTATTTATTATCGCGATGTTTTTGAGCGCAATATCTTTGAACACGATAGTTTCGCTCGAACACACCTTCTGGCATGTTTTTGATTTGAAAGCCAATCATCTCATTAAATGCATTAACAAGGGGGGTAAAGTCGATGTCGGGCTCAATCGTTTCAAGTAAGTGAAACCCAGCTTCTACGGTCGATAGCGCATTGCTCGACGGTGCTTTGCGAATACGGTAATCACCAATAAGATCATCGGCCAACTTTACCAAAGGCAATGAATGTAGGTTGGTAGACAGCTTCCACATTTTAAATGCCTTTTTCCATGTACCGTCCAGTAATATCACTCTAAGAGGCTTGCTCTCACTATCATCAGCTAGAGTCTCTGCCGGCATTGCTCCTTCACCGGGGTAAAGCACAACGGTACGATAATCTTTGTCATCAATTAAGGCATTTAACTCAGTGTGTTGACTGAAATCCTCACCAACAAATAAAGAGGCATTGCCAAGGGACAGAGACAGAATTCGAGCGGTGCCCAAGGGGCGTTTTTCTTCGCTAGTATGCTGCAAAATGATCAATTGTGTGTCACAGTGGATGAGCTCTATCCACTGACATATACACGCCCGCTTTGCTTTGAGGCATTTTGGACAATAACGAGACATGGACACTTCTTTCGTCATAAGGCTATCGCTGTTTAGTTTTCTCTGCGCTTTGCTTCAACTGCCCACGCTTCAAGAGTGGGTTGAATGGAATAAACTAGCCATCTATTCGGGCCAGTGGTGGCGGATAGTAACAGGAAACTTCTCCCACACCAACTTAGCACACCTTGCAATGAACTTAGCTGGTCTTTGGGTTATTTGTTACCTGTTTCGTCCTAGATGGCGCACCCTCGTCGCCGTCGTTTTGGCCAGTGCGACTATCATAGGTACGGGACTGTTGATGACATCTTTAGGTCAATACCTTGGCCTGTCAGGTGTACTTCATGCCGTCTTCGCCTTCTGGGCGTTGAAAGAAGCCATAGAAGGACGGCGATCCAGTTGGTTACTCGTCATAGGTGGGGTTGCTAAGGTAGGCTGGGAGTCGATTTATGGTGCCTCCGTCGCTACAGCAGCACTAATAGAGGCCAGTGTGGCAACCCAAGCACATGCCATTGGATTGATGGCAGGCTTGGGTCTTGCACTTTACTACCACTATCGTAGATAAAGTGTATCTCCGATATAGCGAACTGAAGCCGCTATAGAATAATACGGTCGCGATTCTTTTCGACCGTCGCAGCACCAATGCCTTTCACCTGAGTGAGATCGTCGGCAGACTTGAACTTGCCGTTGGCTTCTCGATAATCAACTATCTTTTGTGCCTTATCGATTCCAATACCTTTGAGAAGCTCCGCAAGCTCCTCTGGTTCTGCTTGGTTGATATTCACAGTTATCTCTATCCCTTCCAACTTATCACCTTCAGAGGCCCAAAGAGAGCCTATAGGAGCGACGAGTAAAGCGATAGCAAGCCAGATTGACGTAATTAGTTTCATGATAATCCCTATTTGTTTTGGTGTTCGAGTGAGCCAAGTTAAGGGATAAGTGTGAGAGAGGAAGTCATTGGAGCAGAAACTATAACGGACTGCAGAAGCAGTCCGTTATTATTTGATTATCAGTTACATTCTTATGTGAACGCACCAACATCTATGCGGCCATTACCGCTCACCTATTACTGAGCGTCTAGGAAGTACTCGATCTCAGTATTGCTGCGCAAAATCGCGATAACTGAAGTCAGATCTTTCTGAGTGGCTTCACGCGCCATTTGTGCACCGATTTGCTCATTGTAAGCATTGTCGTAATCAGACGCCACTTTGCTCAGCTCTACGACCACAATATTGCCTTGCATGTCTTTGGTTTGAGCAAAGGTTGCTGCACCTTCTTCAGGCTTAGACATAGCAAATACAGTGCCCGCTAGTGGTGAGCTGCGGTCGATCGTCTCTAGCTCGCCAAACACTAGGCTATTTGCATCTAGAGTATCTGTCTTACCTTCTTTTAGGTCATTAACCAGTTGAACACCAAGCTCCATTGCCGCTTGTTCGCCTTTTACTTTCGCTAGCTGTGTTTCAACCTGTTCTTTCACTTCTTCTAAAGGAAGAACCGTTTGATCACGAACGTCGTCCACACGAACCACAATGATGTGCTCAGGTGCGATTTCCATTGCCTCTGAGTTAAGACCATCTTCTTTCACTTCAGGAGACTCTAGTGCTTGCATAACGGCAGGCGATCTTAGGATCTCAGGTGCGTCAACTTGAGAGATGAAGTCCGTTGTGACGACTTTTTGGTTTACGGCTTTTGCTGCATCATCCAAAGAGTCTGGGTATTCAAAGGCAACTTTCTCTAGCTCATTTTGAAGGCTGTAGAACTCATCAATCGCAACCTGGTCACGAAGTTCTGCGATGATTTCATCTTTCACTTCAGCAAGAGGCTTAGACTCAGAAGCTTTTACCGCATCCAGTTTGATGATGTGGTAGCCAAAGTCAGATTTCACTAGACCCGTGCGGTCACCAACATTAGCAAGCGAAAATGCCGCTTCTTCAAATGCTGGGTCCATGACATCACGCTCAATCCAGCCTAGAGAGCCACCTTCTTCAGAGCTACCAATGTCTTCAGATTTCTCTTTCGCAACTGTCGCGAAATCGGCACCCGCATTTAGCTCGTCAAGAATAGCTTGAGCTTTCGCTTCGTCATCACCTTGAACTAGGATATGGCTGACTTCACGCTGTTCAGACGTTGAGTACTTGTCTAAGTGCTCATCGTAGTACTGCTGCACATCCGCATCGGTAACTTCAACGCTGTCTTTTAGCGCTTGCGCAGATAGCTCGATGTAAGACACTTTTACTTGCTCTGGGCGAGTAAATTGAACTGGGTTTTCGTCGTAATACTGTTGAATCTCTTCTTCAGTAATCGTCGCTTTGTTAGCAAACTCTTCAAGAGAAAGAGTCAGCGTTTTGATATCACGCGTTTGAGTTAACAGCTTGCCTTGAGATTCAATTTCACTCGGAAGTGTAAACTCACTGCCTTGCAGTGCACTTAGCAGTTGGTTACGAACTAGGTCACGGCGAAGGTATTCAGCAAAGCTGTCTGCGCTGAAGCCAGCACGGCGAAGCGTTGCTTGATAGATTTCTGGGTCGAACTTGCCGTCGTTTTGGAACTGAGGCATTTCTAGCATCATTGTACGAATTTGAGCATCGCTAATACGAAGACCCAAAGACTCTGCATGTTGCTCAAGAAGGACATCGTCAATCATGCGGTCTAGAACAGACTTACGGAAAGAAGCGACATAGCTTGGATCGCCAAGTAGAGTCGAGAAGTACTCGCCCATTTGCGATTGCATACGATTACGCTCGTTTTGATACGCTTGCTCAAACTCGCCACGACCGATCTCAACATTACCCACTTTTGCAGCTGTGTTGCCAATACCGCCTGCGATATAGCTGCCTACACCTGCAAACACAAAAGACAGAATAATGAGTCCTAAGATAATTTTAACCGCGATGCTATTCACGCCTTCGCGAATTCGCTCCATCATAATTTTATTACTCTCCAGATAGGAAGGGTTATCTTCTACTGCTTGGGATAATATCAGAAAAAGAAATGCGCATCAGTAAGATGCGCATATTTAAAAAAGGTTCGACTTTTTTTGTCGATTAAGCTTGTTGAAAGCTTAATTTTTGTGCAGTTAATGCAAGGTTTGCGACTAACTGCAACAAAAGATTAGTTACAAGCGTCTTTAAGAGCTTTACCTGCTTTGAATGCAGGAACTTTAGCTTCAGAGATTTGGATCTCTTCACCAGTTTTTGGGTTACGACCAGTACGCGCTGCACGAGTACGAACGCTAAATGTACCAAAGCCAACTAGAGCCACTTGATCACCTTCTTCTAGAGTAGTGCTCACTGCTTCGATGAAAGCATCTAGTGCACGGCCAGCTGAAGCTTTAGATAGATCTGCGTTCTCTGCGATTTTTTCCACTAATTGTGTTTTATTCACTGTGTTTCCCCTTTCTGTTACCAGATTATTATTTTTAAAAGGTAACGTTAGTTCCATTCTCGTAGTTAAAGACTCCAAGCCTTGTCTATCAAGGGCTTCGGAGTTACATAGCTAAAGTTAGTGCCACAAAAAAACGCTGACAAGCTTTTTTTACCTATCAGCGTATTTCTTTTACCTAAATTTGGGGCACATCACTATTTTACAGGTTCAAACGCCGCTCCAAGCGGTGCTCGCTCTAGTGCTACCTCAAGAACTTCGTCAATCCATTGAACTGGAATCACTTTTAGATCCGCGATAACGTTGTCAGGAATCTCTTCCAGATCACGCTCGTTATCTTTAGGAATCAACACCGTTTTGATACCACCACGGTGCGCTGCTAACAGCTTTTCCTTCAGACCACCGATTGGAAGCACCTCACCACGCAGAGTAATTTCACCTGTCATGGCTACCTCAGCTTTTACTGGGTTGCCAGTCAGGCTAGAAACAAGCGCAGTACACATCGCGATACCCGCACTTGGGCCATCTTTTGGTGTTGCACCTTCAGGTACGTGAACGTGGATATCACGCTTCTCGTAAAAGTCAGTGTTAATACCAAGCTTTTCAGCGCGCGAACGTACCACCGTCATTGCCGCCTGAATCGACTCTTGCATAACGTCGCCAAGCGAGCCCGTTTGCGTCAGCTTACCTTTACCCACCATCGCTTCTGTTTCGATAGTCAGTAGGTCGCCGCCCACTTCTGTCCACGCTAGGCCAGTCACTTGACCAATGCGATTGCTGTCATCAGCTTTACCGTAGTCAAAGCGCTGTACGCCAAGATATTCTTTCAGATTGTCTTGGTTGACCGTCACTTTCTTCAGTTCTGGGTCAAGCAGGATGTTCTTCACTGCTTTACGACAGATCTTCGAGATTTCACGCTCTAGGCTACGTACGCCCGCTTCACGAGTGTAGTAACGGATGATGCCGATGATCGCTGAGTCTTCAATTTCAATCTCGTGCGCTTTCAGGCCATTGCGTTGTACCTGTTTAGAAACAAGGTGACGCTTCGCAATGTTTAGCTTTTCATCTTCGGTGTAGCCCGACAGACGAATCACTTCCATACGGTCCAAAAGTGGGCCCGGAATGTTCATCGAGTTCGATGTCGCCACAAACATCACATCCGAGAGATCGTAGTCGACCTCTAGATAGTGGTCGTTAAATGCATTGTTCTGCTCTGGGTCCAGAACCTCAAGCAGTGCAGAAGACGGATCGCCACGCATGTCCGATGACATCTTATCGATCTCATCAAGTAGGAATAGCGGGTTCTTAACGCCTACCTTAGACATCTTCTGGATAAGCTTACCTGGCATCGAACCAATGTAAGTACGACGGTGACCACGGATTTCCGCTTCATCACGTACGCCGCCTAGTGCCATACGCACGTACTTACGACCCGTTGCTGCCGCAATAGAGCGACCAAGAGAGGTTTTACCCACACCTGGAGGACCAACAAGACATAGGATAGGACCCTTAAGCTTATTGATGCGGTTTTGCACGGCTAAGTACTCAAGGATGCGTTCTTTAACGCGTTCCAAACCATAGTGGTCTTCGTTCAGTACTTCTTCAGCTTTCGCTAGGTTTTTCTTAACCTTAGAGCGCTTCGCCCACGGTACACCTACCATCCAATCGATGTAACTGCGTACCACAGTGGCTTCAGCGGACATTGGAGACATCATCTTAAGCTTTTGAAGCTCTTGTTCTGTCTTCTCTTTCGCTTCCGCTGGCATTTTCGATTCTTCGATTTTTGCTTTTAGCGTCTCGAACTCATCCGGCGCATCATCAAGGTCACCCAACTCTTTTTGGATAGCCTTCATTTGCTCGTTGAGGTAGTACTCGCGCTGTGATTTCTCCATCTGCTTCTTAACGCGACCACGGATTCGTTTCTCAACTTGTAATAAGTCAATCTCCGACTCCATTTGCCCCATTAGGAATTCAAGACGCTCTGTCACATCCAGCAATTCAAGCACTTGTTGCTTGTCAGCGAGTTTCAACGGCATGTGCGCAGCGATAGTGTCGGCAAGACGGGCTGCTTCATCGATACCACCTAGAGAGGTCAGTACCTCTGGTGGGATTTTTTTGTTCAGCTTGATGAAGCCTTCAAATTGGTCAATGGCACTGCGCACAATGACTTCTTCTTCGCGCTCTTCAAGCTCTGGAGTAATTAGGAATTCTGCATCCGCAACGAAAAAGTCTTCATCACGGTAACTGCTGATGTTTGCTCGCTGTTGACCCTCAACAAGCACCTTCACTGTACCGTCAGGAAGTTTTAGTAGCTGCAGGATCGTAGCAACAGTACCCGTGGTATACAGGTCATCAATGGTTGGCTCTTCAGTATCTGCTTCTTTTTGAGCTACTAGGAGTACTTGTTTGTCATTGTCCATCGCTGCTTCTAAACAGCTGATCGACTTTTCGCGGCCAACAAACAAAGGAATCACCATGTGTGGGTATACCACAACGTCGCGCAGAGGCAATACCGGGATTTCTATACGCTCGGAACGTTCCAAGTTCATATTATTCTCTCTTCCGCTTAGTATTATTTTCAGTATATGGGGGCGTATTCGTTGGATTCAATAAAGAAATAAAAAAAGGAGGTAATGATTACCTCCTTTTTGAGTGAACTTGGCAAATTACTCTGCGCTTGCCACTTGATTGTCGTTGTTGGTGTAGATAAGTAGCGGTTCTGACTCACCATTTATCACACTTTCGTCGATAACCACCTTGCTTACATCTGTTGCCGATGGAAGCTCATACATGGTCTCAAGAAGCACACCTTCAAGAATTGAACGCAGACCACGAGCACCTGTTTTACGCTCCATCGCTTTAGCAGCGATCGCACGCAGTGCATCTTCGCGAAACTCAAGTTCAACACCTTCAAGCTCGAACAAGGCACCGTACTGCTTAGTAAGGGCGTTTTTAGGCTCGTTCAAGATTTGAATCAGCGCGTCTTCATCCAGCTCAGTCAATGTTGTCGTGACTGGAAGACGGCCGATGAACTCAGGGATAAGGCCGTATTTAACCAAATCTTCTGGCTCAACTTGAGTGAACAACTCACCAACGGTTTTAGTTTCGTCTTTAGAGCGAACTTCCGCACCAAAGCCAATACCAGTTCCCGTTGCTACACGCTGGTCAATCACTTTATCTAGACCGGCAAATGCACCGCCACAGATAAATAGGATCTTAGATGTGTCCACTTGCAAGAACTCTTGCTGTGGATGCTTACGACCACCTTGAGGTGGAACAGAAGCAATCGTACCTTCAACCAGTTTTAGCAGTGCTTGCTGCACACCTTCACCGGATACATCGCGCGTAATTGATGGGTTTTCTGCTTTGCGTGAGATCTTGTCGATTTCATCGATATAAACGATACCACGCTCTGCTTTTGCTACGTCGTAGTCGCACTTTTGCAGCAGTTTCTGAATGATGTTTTCTACGTCTTCACCAACATAACCTGCTTCGGTTAGTGTTGTTGCGTCGGCCATAGTGAATGGAACATCAAGGAAACGAGCAAGCGTCTCAGCAAGCAGCGTTTTACCACTACCTGTTGGACCGATAAGGAGGATGTTACTCTTACCGAGTTCAACACCGTCTGCCGTAGTATCACCATTGCGCAAGCGCTTATAGTGGTTGTATACGGCAACAGAGAGAACTTTCTTCGCATAGTCTTGGCCGATTACGTAATCGTCTAGGTGCGCGCGAATGTCTCTTGGCGTTGGCAACGCTTCAGATTCCTTCTTCGGCAGCACATCTTTGATCTCTTCGCGGATAATGTCGTTGCACAAGTCAACGCATTCATCGCAAATGTAAACAGACGGACCTGCGATTAGCTTGCGAACTTCGTGCTGACTTTTGCCACAGAAAGAGCAGTACAATAGTTTACCACTACCGCCCTCTTTGCTTTTATCTGTCATTCGCTAACCTCTTAGCCTTTACTTTCTATGTTTTGAGTGTATATCACTTTAGACTATATTGCGCCCGAGAATTCATTTTTCAAGGGCTGCAATCCAGTCTTATTTCACTCAAACGATGACGGGTTAACCGCGGTGGGTCAAAACTTCGTCGATAATACCGTATTCAGCTGCTTGAGCCGCTGACATGAAGTTGTCACGGTCAGTATCTTTTTCAACAACTTCGAGTGGTTGACCTGAGTGCTCAGCAAGAAGTTTGTTTAGCTTCTCTTTGATGGTCAGGATTTCTTGCGCGTGAATTTGAATATCAGATGCTTGACCTTGGAAGCCGCCTAGCGGTTGGTGAATCATCACGCGAGAGTTTGGCAGCGCAAAGCGTTTACCTGGAGCACCACCAGCAAGTAGGAAGGCACCCATTGAACATGCTTGACCAGTACACAGTGTGCTGACGTTAGGTTTGATGAACTGCATGGTGTCGTAGATAGACATACCCGCTGTTACACTGCCACCTGGTGAGTTGATGTAGAGGAAAATATCTTTGTCAGGATTTTCTGATTCTAGGAAAAGCATTTGGGCGACGATAAGATTCGCCATGTTGTCTTCCACTTGACCAGTCAAGAAAATGATTCGTTCTTTTAGTAGTCGCGAATAAATATCGTAAGAGCGTTCGCCGCGGGAAGTTTGTTCAACCACCATAGGTACTAGCGCGTTCATAATTGGCGACATTGCATTTTTTTCTTGGTAGCTCATATTCTTATGTCCCTAAAATAAATGGCCCGGATGATAAACATCATACGGACCATTGTTAGCAGAGAAGTCGACTCTAAGTCAACCTTCTATACAAGATATTGCTTATTAAGCTGCAGGCTGCTGGTTCATTAGCTCGTTGAAGCTAACTTCTTTGTCAGAAACCTGTGCTTTAGCTAGGATCGCGTCGATCGCTTGCTCTTCAAGTGCAACGTTGCGCATGTTGTTCATCATTTGCTCGTTTTGCTCGTAGTAAGCGATAACTTCTGATGGATCTTCATATGCAGTTGCCATTTCAGAGATAAGCTCTTTCACTTTCTCATCACTAGCTTCTAGCTCTTCAGATTTGATCACTTCACCTAGAAGAAGACCAACAACTACGCGACGCTTAGCTTGCTCTTCGAATAGCTCACGTGGAAGCTGAGCTGCAGCTTCTGGGTTGCCACCGAAACGCTGTGCAGCTTGCTGACGTAGAGCACCGATCTCTTGATCGATTAGTGCAGCAGGAACGTCGATGTCGTTCTCTTTAACTAGACCGTCAAGAGCTTGCTCTTTGATGCGGTTCTTGATTGCTTGCTTAAGTTCACGCTCCATGTTCTTACGAACTTCAGCTTTAAGAGCGTCAACGCCGCCTTCAGCTACACCGAACTTAGCAACGAACTCGTCGTTGATTTCTGGTAGTTCTTGAGCTTCAACTTTGTTCACTTTGATTAGGAACTTAGCTGCTTTACCTTTTAGGTTCTCAGCGTGGTAATCTTCTGGGAAGTTTACGTCGATTTCGAATTCCATACCCGCAGTCTTACCTTGGATACCGTCTTCAAAACCTGGGATCATGCGACCAGCGCCCATTTCTAGTGGGAAGTTCTCAGCTTTACCGCCTTCGAACTCTTCACCGTCGATAGAACCAGTGAAGTCGATTGTTACACGCTTGCCGTCTTCAGCTGCTTCTTCAACTTCAGTCCAAGCTGCTTGCTGCTTACGTAGAGTTTCGATCATCTCTTCAACGTCTGCGTCTTGTACTTCAGTCGTTGGTTTTTCAACTACAACGTTCTCTAGACCCTTAAGTTCAACTTCTGGGTAAACTTCGAAAGTTGCAGTGAATACTAGATCTTTACCAGCTTCGTTCTCAACAGGAGCGAAAGTTGGTGCGCCTGCTGGATTGATTTTTTCAGAAACGATTGCTTCGATGAAGTGACGTTGCATAACTTCACCCATCACGTCTTGACGTACTGCTTGGCCGTACATTTTAGCAACCATCTTCATTGGCACTTTGCCTTTACGGAAACCATCGAAACGACGGTTTTTCGCGATGTTGCGTAGTTCAGCTGTCACTGCGTCTTCGATGTTAGCAGCAGGAACAGTAATGTTTAGACGGCGCTCTAGGCCCTCTAGAGTTTCAACAGTAACTTGCATTGTATAAACCTCAGTTTGGCTCAGTGTTGGCTGAGCGTATGAGCGTCAATATCACGGGGATACTTCCGCTTCATCCTTGTTAGTACCAAACGTACTTCTTTAAAATGAGCATCGATAACCAGTCAATTATGCCTTATACAGCACTTTGCTCTGGATATCGGACTAATGAGTGACGTCTTCTTTAGCACTGAACATGTCAGTTAGAACATGTCAGTTAAAGGCATCTCTGATTAGTCTCAGGACAAAATTTCAGACGCGACATTCTAGCGATCTCCACCTACCCTGTCGAGTCGAACTCGGGTCAATCGACGCTTTTGTCGCTAAATACTCAAAGAAAAGGGAAATCAGTGCTGATTTCTCCTAAGTCCACATTGAAATGGGGACAATATCGACTTTTTCAAGAGATTGAAGGGCTTTTTTTGGTGAAAGACGAAAAAAGAGATCTTGCTCCTGTTTTGCTGGTCTTCCACCTCTCAGTTCTTATAACTTTTTCGCCACAATTTCCTTATATTCGTTAACCTATAGATATCGAGCTGTAGAGGTGCTGTCATGCGATTAAAACGGATTTTAGTGAGCTTTATTGCACTGTTTGTTTTTATCTCTGCGACAGCCGGTCACTGGTATTGGAGTCACAGCTTTGAAGCGATGCAATTGCAACACCAAAACTGGCTCAACCGCTTTGTCGAGACCATAGATAGCAAGCTTGATAAATATCGTCATATTCCTCAGCTTCTATCGCAAGACAAGGAGTTAGTCGACGCTCTGCAAGCGCCTAAAAACTCCGCGCAGATTGAAGTGACCAATCGCTATCTTCAACAAGCCAATACCATCATCCTTGCCTCTGATACTTATCTATTGGATCGCTATGGCAATACGATCGCCTCGAGTAACTGGAATCTTCCCCATTCGTTTGTCGGCAAAAATTTTGCGTTTCGACCCTACTTTCAAAATGCAATTGAGGGTAAACAGAGTGCTTACTTTGCACTAGGCTCGACATCAGGACAAAGAGGTTACTACTACTCGTTCCCTGTGACCTATGCCGCTGACCACATAGGCGTGGTTGTGGTTAAAATGGATCTCTCGTCAATCGAGCGCAGCTGGCAAAGTGATAACAGCATTTATGTTGCCACCGATAACAATCAGATCGTTTTCATGTCGAGTGATGCCGATTGGCTTTTTACCAGTCTCTCCGATATTGATTCTGAAACACTAACGTCAATACGTGACTCTCGACAGTACCTGCAAACCGATATCAAAAGCCTTGGCTTTCAAGGTGACTTGCTTGCTTCATCTACGTTGCTCACTAACCCAAAAGGGAATATTTTTACCAAACAGTATTTGGCTACCCAACGTGACTCCGGCATCCCAAACCTAATACTTCGCGTGCTAACGCCGCTATCCGCGCTCTATATTGACCTCTTCAGCTTTATTAGCGTCATAGCTCTTGTGTTTATTTCCCTTTATCTCGTCGTCGCGCTGGTAGAAAACCGTCGCTATCGCCATCGACAAATCGAGCAACTACAAGCAGAAGCTAAGCAAAAACTTGAGTTTCTCGTCATGGAAAGAACCGCGGAATTGCATGTGGAGATTGATGAACGAGTCAAAACAGAGAAAGCACTGCGCCAAGCACAAGATGAACTCATTCAAGCAGCAAAACTCGCGGTGTTAGGACAGATGTCAGCCAGTATCAGTCACGAGTTGAACAATCCACTTGCTGCAATAAGAAGCTTTGCAGAAAACGGGCAACGTTTTATCGATAAACACAAGGTGGATCGTGCCAAAGACAACCTAAATCGTATCGTCGCCCTGACTGAGCGAATGGCGAAAATTAGCCAACAGCTCAAATCTTTTGCCAGACGAAGCGACGCAAATGAGCTAAGCGAAGTCAAATTGGCACCGGTACTGTTCTCAACCATTGAGCTCATACAACCTCAGCTTAAGAGCCACCAAGTTAAGCTAGATTGTGTCATCGATCAGCAAGACATTCTCGTTGTCATTAACCCTATTCAGCTTGAGCAGGTGCTTATAAACCTAATGACCAACGCGATGCAAGCGATGGAAAACAGCCCTCAAAAGCAGTTAAATCTCAGTGTAGAAACAACAAATCAGGCGGTTACTATCCACGTCGATGATTCCGGTCCTGGACTACAGAATTACTCAGAGGAGAATCTGTTTGAGCCTTTCTACACCACGAAGGAAAACGGCCTGGGGTTAGGGCTCTCTATCTCTCAGCAAATCATTCAAAACCTGCATGGACAAATCCATGTCACTCAATCCTCTTTAGGGGGCGCTCGCTTTAGTGTCGAACTACCGATAACCGACTCAGCATTGACGCCCACAAGGAAGCCTGTATGAGCCAAGTTTTTTTTATTGATGATGAATCCGACATTCGAATCGCCTTGGAACAAAGTTTCGAGCTTGCCGATATCGATGCCAAATTCTTTGCCAATGTCGAAGATGCACTCCTCTGCCTCAAACAAGAGAAACCACTCGCCATTATTTCAGATATCCGATTACCAGGTTTATCTGGGTTAGATCTGCTCAACACAATCAGCCACCACTATGCGGGGATCCCGGTGATTCTCATTACCGGGCATGGTGATATATCTATGGCCGTCCAGGCCATTCAAGATGGTGCTTACGACTTCATTGAAAAGCCGTTCTCTGCAGAGCGCCTTATTGAGATCACCGAACGTGCCATCGAAAAGCGCCAGTTAACCCTAGAAAACGAGCAGTTAAAACGCTCTTTAAAAGCCAGTCAAACGCTAGGGCCTAGAATAATTGGCGACACGGCCGTGATTCAAAACCTGCGAGAAACCATCTCTGCGGTTGCGGACACTCACGCCGATATACTACTGTTTGGAGAAACGGGTACGGGTAAAGAGTTGGTGGCACGTTCACTCCACGAGCAAAGCACTCGGAAAGACGCCAATTTTGTCGCTGTGAACTGCGGCGCGGTTCCTGAGAACCTTATTGAAAGTGAGCTGTATGGCCATGAAAAGGGGGCATTTACTGGCGCAGAAACAACCCGCGTAGGTAAATTTGAGCATGCTCAAGGAGGCACTCTGTTTCTAGATGAGATAGAGTCCATGCCGATGCAAGCTCAGATCCGTCTGCTACGCGTCCTGCAAGAGCGTTCAATCGAGCGTGTCGGTTCGAATACGTTAATCCCACTTGATATTCGCGTCATTGCAGCCACCAAAACCGATCTAAACCAAGCGTCACTTGAAGGCGATTTTAGACAAGACCTCTATTACCGACTCAACATTGTCACGCTGGATCTCCCACCATTAAGAGAGCGTAAAGACGATATCGCTGCCCTATTTCACCACTTTCAGCTAGTGGCCGCTTCTCGCTATGGAAAGACCGCTAACGCTCTTAGCCCGCAAGAGCTAAGTCAGCTAATTAGTCATGATTGGCCGGGTAATGTGAGGGAGCTACGAAACTGCGCCGAGCGTTTTGTCTTGCTGGGTAAGATTCAAGCGGGAGATAACGCTAACGACTCGAAGGACACGGGGCAAACCCTTGCAGAGCAGGTAGGGCTGTTTGAGAAAAGTGTCATTGAACAGGCTCTGATTGAAACCAACGGCAGCATCAAAGAAACCATGGAAAAACTCAATGTCCCGAGAAAAACTCTCTACGATAAAATGCAGAAATATCAGCTTATTAAGGAATCCTACAAAAGTAATCCCTAAAATAAACTAGAACTGTGATTGAGATCTCCTAGACTTATAAATGTAAACACAATGTTGCATAACAACTTTGGAAAGAGGGAGAGATCTGATGGGCGAAAAAACCAAGGTGCCCTTCATTTCAGACACTGTTGAGATTGATGGTATTTTTTACGTTGAGCAGCGTGTTGAAGTTGGGGACAGACGCAAACAAAAAGCGAAGCGCGTATTCTACGAAAGACGCTTCCAGCCCGACCCGAGGGCACAACATGGGAAACATATTGATGAGGAGGTCTAACGACCTCCTCTTTTTGTTACTTGGTAATAATTTCTGGTCCCATCAAGGTCGTTGGCAGCCAAGTCGACACCCAAGGTACATAAGTCACGATGATCAAGAATAAGAACATCACACCCACCCATGGCAGAGCAGCTTTGACCACACCCATCATCGACATCTTAGCGACACCAGCCGTCACAAACAGGTTAAGCCCAACGGGCGGCGTAATCATGCCTATCTCCATGTTTACTACCATCATGATGCCGAGGTGAATTGGATCAATCCCAAGCGCAATCGCAATTGGGAAAACCAACGGCGCGACAATGATAAGTAGACCAGACGGCTCCATAAACTGACCACCGATTAGCAGCAACACGTTAACCACAATTAGGAAGGTGATCGGTCCCAAACCCGCAGAAAGCATCGATTCAGTGATCATCTGAGGGATACGCTCTTCAGTCAGGACATGCTTGAGAATCAATGCGTTTGCGATGATAAACAGCAGCATAATAGTGAGCTTGCCTGCTTCAAACAGTGTGTGCTTGGTATCTTTGTGCACAAACGTCTCAAAGACTTTGATTAGAGCCGGTTTCTTGTTTTCCTTGTCGGCAAACGGCCCCATATCCTTATAGATGAAGTTAGCGATCAAGAACGAGTAAACCGCTGCTACCGCTGCCGCTTCTGTTGGCGTAAATACCCCGCCATAGATCCCTCCAAGGATAATCACCACCAGCAGCAAACCCCAGCTTGCTTCACGAGCAGAATCGAAGACCTCTTTCCAGCCTACAAATGGCTGCTTTGGAAGACCTTTTACTTTGGCAGCAATATAAATGGCAATCATCAGCATCAACCCAGCAAGCAAGCCGGGAATGACGCCGCCAAGGAACATGCGACCTACCGAAACGTCAGTTGCTGCCGCATAGACCACCATAACGATCGATGGCGGAATAAGAATGCCTAACGTCCCTGCATTACAGATAACGCCAGCGGCAAACTCTTTGGTATAACCGTTCTTAATCATACCTGCGATAACGATACTACCGATGGCGACCACCGTCGCTGGCGACGAGCCAGACAGAGCAGCAAACATCATACAAGCCACCACCGATGCCATTGCCAATCCACCTCGGAACCAGCCAACCATGGCAATCGCAAAACGGATAATTCGCTTCGCCACACCACCTGTCGACATGAAACTGGATGCCAAAATAAAGAATGGAATCGCAAGCAGTGTGTAGTGCCCAGCAAAGGCATTAAATAGAGTTTGAGCAACCGAGGCCAGTGAAGCATCAGAGTGCATCAACAAAAACAGAATACTTGAAAGGCCAAGAGACACCGCAATCGGCACGCCGATAAGCATAAAGCCTATCACCATTAGAAAGAGTAATAGAATATCCATGCTTATTTATCCTTGTCCTTAACGTTGTCGAATGCGTTGTCTTGCATCTCAGCTTTCAATGCTTCCAAATCCTCCTCAGCTTCATGACCTGCAATTAAGCGATCCAGCTTTCCAGTAAAGATTTGATAGGCCGCCTGAGCAAATCGGAAAGTCAGGAGAGCCATACCAATAGGAAGCGCCATGTAAGGAATAAATCGCGGCATTTTTTCGTAACGCTCACCCTCATTGAGCCAGTCCGCTAGAAACTGGAGCATTTCAGGCATAGGAATATCGTCGGTTTCATACCAAGCTCTGTCGGTGACAAACGGATACCAGTAGTTCCATGAACCGATAAGCAACAGGACTGAAAACGTCAGACAGGCTAAAACAGAGAGAATGGCGAAGAGTTTACGGTTATTTTCCGAAACCATGTTGATTACAACATCAACACCGATATGAAAGTGTTTCTTTACACCGTAAGAAGCGCCGACAAGCACCATCCAGGCAAACATAAAGACGGTAAGTTCAAGTGCCCATAAAATATTGTCGTTAAACACATAACGAGAGATAACATTGGCAAATGTTAACAGTGTCATCGCACCTAAAAAGAACGCAATCAGCGTTTCTTCAAAGGCGTCGGTAACCTTGCCAATACGAGAGATAAGAGACTGTTCCATGTGATACATCGCTTTTGTAATAATTGGGACAGGGAAGATGACCTCACTTTCGTGAGGTCATGGACTGCTTAATAGTTATTGTTGGTTAGACGCAAGTGCTGCTTCGATGAGATCAGAGCCGATGTCCTTCTCAAACTTCTTCCAAACTGGTTGAAGAGCTTCGACCCATTGCTGGCGCTGCTCTGGAGTCAGAGTACGCACCACACCACCAGACTCTACGATGTTGTTTTTGTTTGCTAGGTTTACTTTGGTCGACTCAGCATTACGAGTCTCAGTGACTTCTTTGAGAATCAAAGCAAACTGGTCACGCGTATCTTCTGGCATGCCATCCCAGAACTCACGAGATGTCACGACGAGGTAATCAAGAATGCCGTGGTTGGTTTCTGTCACACCGTCTTGTACTTCGAAGAATTTCTTACCGTAGATGTTTGACCAAGTATTCTCCTGACCATCGATAACCTTAGTTTGAAGGCCGCCATACACCTCTTTGAACGACATCTTCTGAGGGTTAGCACCAAGCTGCTCAAACTGCGCAACCAATACGTCTGAGGCTTGTACGCGGAACTTCAGATCTTTCGCATCACCGGGTACTAAAAGTGGCTTGTTCGCTGACATTTGCTTCATACCGTTATGCCAAAAAGCTAGACCTTGCAGGCCACGACGCTTCATCGCATTTTTCAGCTTTTCACCCGACTCTGAGTTTTGGAAGCGATCGACTGCTTCCACATTTTCAAACAAGAATGGCAAATCAAAGATGCGGTATTTCTTAGTGAACTTCTCGAATTTAGAAAGTGAAGGAGCGGCAAGTTGAACATCGCCGTTCAAAAGGGCTTCGAGAACTTTGTTGTCATCGTACAGTGTTGAGTTAGGGAATACCTGCATACACGCTTTACCGTTCATTTCAGTATTCACGCGCTCTTCGAGCATTGATGCTGCGATGCCTTTCGGGTGTTTATCCGTATTCGTTACATGACTGAACTTAATAACAATTTCACCAGGGTCACAGTTCGCGGCAGCATTGAAGCTAACAAGTGCAAGAGCAGAGACAGACAGTAGGGATAGAGGCTTTAACATTATTATTCTCCTTTGGATTAATGCAGTCCCATCTATGGGTACTGATGGGCATTAAAGGAGCAATAAGGGTGCCAAGGTTAGATAACTCATATTTTTCAACGACATAGATCGAATGGAGCAATGAATGAACGCTTCTGTCGTATGACAATGGGTGGGAAATGACACATTGGGATTTGAGGAATTGGTGGGAAATGACCAAGTATTAAAAAAGAGCTGACCCACTCTAGCTCCCCCGGCTCTGAGGGATCAGCTCTCAAAATGCGAAGCAGTAATACCTCACATCCCTACACTAATAACCTCTCCTCGGTCCCGGCATCAAAAAACACCGCCTTAGACATATCAAAATAGAGTGGTGCCACCTGCCCTACATTGGCATCAAACTCAGGAGATAAGCGGCACGCCACTTCTTGTTCATTGACCTTAACCATCGCAATCACATCAGGGCCTGTTGGCTCAAGCACTTCCAATTTAAGGCTGACTTGAGTCGCAACGGCCGTCTCTTCTTCAAGCTTTTCTGTGATGTGTTCAGGACGCAGACCAATCACGATCTCATTGCCGTCTTGTGGACGTAATGAGTCAGGAAGTGCGACAACGTGCTGCTGATTGTCGCCAGAGACCACACGAATAATCGGCTTGTCGTTCTCATCTAAATCAACACGAGTCTTAATGAAATTCATCGACGGAGAACCCATAAAGCCTGCGACAAACATGTTGTTTGGCTCGTTATAGATCTCTTTCGGTGTGCCCAGCTGTTGCAACTCACCATCTTTCATTACCGCAATGCGATCAGCAAGTGTCATCGCTTCGATTTGGTCATGCGTTACATACACAATCGTCGTATTTAACTGCTGATGGAGGCGCTTTATCTGGTGGCGCATCTCGACACGCAGTTTCGCATCTAGGTTAGACAACGGCTCATCAAACAGGTAGAGCTTAGGACGACGTGCAAGCGCTCGCCCCATTGCCACCCTTTGTCTCTGACCACCCGAAAGCTGTGATGGTTTGCGATCGAGAAGATGGTCGATTTGAAGCATCTCAGCAACGCGGTTGACTTCCGCATCGATTTGCTCTTGAGGCATCTTGCGGATCTTTAACCCAAAGGCGATATTGCCACGCACCGTCATATTTGGGTAAAGAGCATAGGATTGAAACACCATGGCAATATCGCGATCTTTCGGCTGCACTTGAGCGACATCGCGACCATCAATCACAATCTCACCTGCGCTGATATCCTCAAGACCCGCAATGGTATTCATCAAGGTTGATTTACCGCAGCCCGATGGTCCTACAAGAATAAGGAACTCACCAGAATCGATACTGATATCGATACCTTTTAGGGTTTCATTGTCCGCATTGCGATAAGTTTTGCGGATCTGTTTAAGTTCTAAAGTTGCCATGTTGATTATCCTTTTACTGAACCCGCAGTGAGACCGCGAACAAAATACTTCCCTGCCAGTACATAGACCACCAGCGTTGGCAATGCTGCGATGATCGCCGCCGCCATGTCAACGTTGTACTCTTTAACACCAGTACTCGTGTTGACCAAGTTGTTGAGCGCCACCGTTATCGGCTGCGTCTCAGAGCCTGAATAGACGACCCCGAATAAGAAGTCATTCCAAATTGAGGTGAACTGCCAAATCACTGTCACCATGATGATAGGTGTTGAGAGTGGCAGCAGAATTTTAAAGAAGATAGTGAAAAAGCCTGCACCATCCAATTTGGCTGCTTTGACGAGTTCATCTGGCACCGCAATGTAGAAGTTACGGAAGAACAGAGTCGTAAACGCCATACCATAGATCACGTGTACCGCCACCAAACCTGCTGTCGTGTTTGCCAGACCAAGCTTGCCAAGTAACGCCGCCATTGGTAGCAGGATTACTTGGAATGGAATAAAGCACCCGAACAGAAGTAAACTGAAAAACAGATCTGAGCCTTTAAATTTCCACTTAGTGATAACGTAACCGTTGAAGGCACCCAACAAGGTTGAAATGGCCACAGCCGGAATCACCATCTGGAATGAGTTCCAAAAGTAACTCTTCACCCCTTCACATTTCACGCCAGTACAAGCGCTGCTCCAGGCTTTACTCCATGCATCAAACACCCATTCCGTTGGTAGAGACATCAGGTTACCCGCTTTGATGTCTGGCAGTGTCTTGAATGAGGTGATGACCATGACAAACAGCGGCATTAGGTATACCAAGCAGAAGAAGGTCAGCGCCGAGTAGATAAAGAGTCTAGAAAGATTCATCGACGTATTCATGATTTCTTCTCCCTAAGCTCTGAGTACAAGTACGGAACCAAAATTGCCAATATCCCTGCCAGCATCATCATCGCACTGGCTGCACCAAGACCGATCTGACCACGGGTAAATGAATGCGCGTACATGAACAGAGCTGGCAAATCAGAGGAGTAGCCAGGTCCGCCTGCGGTCATCGCCGTCACCAAGTCAAAGCTCTTAATGGCGATGTGAGAAGTGATAATGACTGCACTAAAGAACACAGGGCGCAGACAAGGTAAAATGATTTTCCAATAGATGGTTGGCAAACTCGCCCCATCAATTTGCGCCGCCTTAATGATTGACGAATCAATACCGCGAAGACCTGCTAAGAACATCGCCATGACAAAGCCCGATGACTGCCACACTGCGGCTATTACAAGCGTGTAGACCGCCATATCGGAGTTCACCAGCCAGTCAAACTTAAAGTTTTCGAATCCCCAGTCATGCATCAGCTTTTCGATGCCCAGACCTGGGTTTAAGATCCATTTCCATGCCGTACCCGTCACGATGAAAGAGAGCGCCATAGGATAGAGATAAATCGTACGTATCGCGCCCTCTTGGCGGATATTCTGATCGAGCAATATTGCCAGTCCTACACCAAGGACAATCGCAATAAGCATAAACAGCACCCCGAAGATGCCAAGGTTGGTGATTGAGGTAATCCATCGGTCGTTGTCCATCAACTTTTCATATTGAGCAAAGCCGACAAAATTAAACGACGGAAGAAAACGCGAGTTGGTCAATGAGACCGCCGCGGTCCAAAAAATAAACCCGTAGATACACACTACAGTGACGAGCATGGTCGGTGCCATGACAATCTTAGGTAGCCAATGTTGAAGGCGATCTACCAAGCTGAGTTTTGGCGCGGACTGCTTATTTGAGTCTTGTGCATTCAAAGCCTGCTCCATAACCTTTCCTTACTAATAACTGCTTTCGGAATTGAGCAAGCGTTAAGGGTGCAAGGCACCGCTCTCTCCCTTTTACAGGGAGAGAGTCAGCTATAACGCTTGATTTAGGAGGAAGTGACTAGATAGCCGCTTTGACAGCTTTCGCCAGTTTCTGTGCCGCTTCTTTTGGATCCGCGTTTGGATCATTAAAGAAGTTAGTGACCACGTCATAGATAGCGCCTTGCGCATAGCTGGTGGTCGACATGCCGTGCGCCATACTTGGCACTAGGTCGCCGGTTTTCGCTGTCGCTTTGAAGCTCGCCATTGAGTCCAGAGCACATTGGTCAAACGCGCTCATGTCCATATCGGTACGAACTGGGATTGAGCCCTTGTTGAGGTTGAATACTTCTTGGAACTTCTTATCCAAGATGGTTGCTGCCAGTGCTTTTTGCGCAGCGACGTTAGTTTCATCTTTGATTTCAAAGAAAGCGAAGCTATCCACGTTGTGTGTGAACTGTCCATCTGTACCAGGCGCTGGTGCACAGATATAGTCTTTACCCGGAACCTTACCTGCTGCGGTAAATTCACCTTTGGCCCAGTCACCCATGATTTGCATCGCCGCTTCACCATTGATAACCATAGAAGTGGCAACGTTCCAGTCTCGACCTGGCGAGTTCGCATCAATGTAGTCATGTACTTTTTGGAACTTAGTGAACACTTCTACCATCTTGTCGCCAGATAGCGTGTCCATATCTAGGTCTACAAACGCTTTGCGATAGTCATCTGAACCTAGTACATCGAGAGCAATCGCTTCAAATACGGTAGCGTCTTGCCATGGCTGACCACCGTGAGCGAGAGGGATAAAACCTGCTGCTTTGATTTTTTCTGCTGCAGCGAAGAAATCATCCAAGGTCTTTGGTACTTCTACACCCGCCTTTTTCAATACTTCTGGGTTCGCCCAAAGCCAGTTAACACGGTGTACGTTGACCGGTACTGCAACATACTCACCATTAAACTTCATGACATCTGTGACCATGCTAGGGACACTAGCATCCCATCCACCAGACTGTGCAACGTCGTCTAGGTTAGTCAAAAAGCCAAGGCCGCCCCATTCTTGAATATCGTGACCTTTAATTTGAGCCGCTGAAGGTGGGTTACCTGATACAGCGCGCGTCTTAAGTACTGTCATCGCACTTTCACCGCCACCGCCTGCTACCGCAAAGTCTTTCCATGAGTGACCTTGCTCTTCTAGCATCGCTTTCAGTTCTTGTACGGATTTCGCCTCACCACCAGAGGTCCACCAGTGAAGGACTTCCACTTCACCTGCACTAGACAGTGAAGGTAGCGTGGCTGCAGCGAGGGATAGAGTCAGTAGGGTTTTATTCATTTTCATTGTTATCTTCCATGTATTGGATTAGACAAAAGGCCATTCTTGCCCCTGTTCGATACACAGTGTAGAAAAAACCAGCAACACTCACTGCAACAAACTGTTAACCCAAAGTAACAAATATGTTACACTGTGAAATCTATCACTAAGCCTCTAAATTAGGCGGAATATAGATCTTCACTTCCAGACCACCTTGCTCGGCATTTTGTAGCACAAGGTCTCCGCCCAGGCCGTGCAAGATACTGCGGCAGATCCCTAAGCCTAAACCATGGCCATCTTTATCATTTGCAAGGCGAGTATAAGGCTCAAAAACTGCTTCCAATTGAGATTCTGGAATGCCGTTGCCTTTGTCTAGAATTGTGACAATGATCCATGTCGAGTTCTCTTCGATGGATACAAACGCATGCTTGCCATACTTGACGGCATTATCGATAAGGTTGGTCAGCACACGTTTAATGGCCAATGGTTTAAGTACCACAGGCTCCATCGGTAACGCCGTAAAGCTCACTTGCGTGTGCACTTGATTGTAAGTTTCAGAGAGGTTTCGAATCATCTCATTGAGGTCAACAAAGTCGTTGTTTTCATGCAAGTCCGTATCTCGAACACACTGCAATGCACCTTTAACCATCATCTCTAGATCATCGAGATCTTGGTTGAACTTGTCGCGCTTGGCATCATCGTCAAGCAGCTCTGCGCGCAGCCGTAATCGAGTAATGGGTGTTTTTAAGTCATGAGAGATGGAAGAAAATAAATGTTCTCTATCAGACACATACTTTCGAATCCGGGTTTGCATGCGATTAAATGCTCGCGTCGCGGTGACGAGCTCCGTCGCCCCTTCCTCTTTGAGCGGAGACTGGTCAATGTCCATACTCATCTCATTCGCGGCTTTAGCAAGCCGCCTTAAAGGCTTAACCTGAGCACGAACCAGCAAGAAAGTTAACACCAGCAATAACGAGGTAAAGATCACCAAAAAGACCAATTGGTCCTGAGAGAAAATCCGGTCATCTAGCTGCATGTAAGGCGACGGTAATAGCGCCGCCACGTAAATCCATTCTCCCTCTTTGAGCTTGAGCTGGACCACGAGAATCGGTGGGTCAAGAGGTCCTAGGGTCAACGTATGGTGAGCCCATGATCTTGGCAAGTCATTGAGAAAGATATCGTTCTTAAGCAGTCTTAAGTTTTCAGCCTTCGAGAAATCGACCTTCACCGCTTCAATCGTTGGCAACTTCTCTTTTAGAACCCGAGTAACAGATTGCATCGACGCTAGCTTGAGCGGCGTGTCGGGAATCGGGTCGACAATCAGCTCTTCACTGTTAAAGGAGACGAAGAAGCGCGTTCCCCCCATATTGCGAATTTGGTCTAAAACGATATGTCGATACTTAATCGGCAACCTTTGAAAAAAGGTCACCGTGGAGGCAAACATGGTCGCCATACTGGCCGAGGTGTCACGAATACCAGAGAGTTCATCCTGCTTGGTTTTCTGATACCAAATTGCAGTAAGAACACCCTGAGAGCAAAAAACCGCCAGTAAAGTCAGTAGTAGCGTGCGGGCTACCAAGGAGTTAGGGCTCAAACGCTTGAACCAGCGTGTTCTAGACATGAATTATTGACCGTATTCGACCGGCACAGAAAGAATGTAGCCGTTACCACGCATGGTTTTAATGTAGTGAGGATACGTTTTACTGGTGCCCAGTCTGTTGCGAATTCGACTCAACTGAACATCGATTCCTCGCTCATAAGGCAGCGCTTCACGACCTCGGGTAGCAAAAGAAATCGTATCCCTATCAAGGATTTCATTCGGACGCGACAAAAATAGCATCAACAGCGCAAAGTCACTTCCAGACAAGTCATGACTGCGCCCATTAACCTTATTCGTCATACGGTGTGCAATCGTATCTAAGTGCCAGTCGCCAAAATCGATGGTGCGAGGTGGCGTATCATCGTGTTTATCTTCATGGATATGCGCACGGCGCAATAGTGCCTTAATGCGAGCCATTAACTGTCTCGGGCTGAATGGCTTAGCAATATAGTCATCGGCCCCTATCTCTAGGCCAATGATTTGATCGGTTTCATCAGACACCGCAGTCAACATGATAATAGGTACTTGAGAATCACGCCTAACACGCTGACAAAGGGTAAACCCATCGTCACCTGGCAACATCACATCAAGCAGAATAAGATCGGGATATCCCTTAGCTTTGATGAATAGCTCCATCTCCACGCCATCTTCGGCACCCGACACTTCAAAGCCTGCCTTAGTTAAGTACTCTTCGAGCAATAGGCGGATTTCTTCGTCATCATCAACCACTAGAATGTGCGTCTTAGCCTGCATTATGTTCCCTTAAGTCTGCACTGCGATCCCTACAGTGTAAGGGTTTTGACGGGGAGTTATTATTGATTCGTTTATAAATTTTGCTACTTAGCTCTGCGTGAGGTCACAAAAATGACATGGAAATGACCAAATGAGCATTTGTCACACACTAGGACGAGCAACTGATTGCCATCTTTTTGCCCCAGTCGGGTGGTAACTTGGCGAGATAGTCGTATTCTGGCTGTTCATCATAAGGGGCTTTGAGCACATCAGAGAGCGTATGGACCAACGAAAAATCCCCTTGCTCTGCGAGTTCAATAGCTTGTTGCGCCAAATAATTTCTCAGTATGTACTTGGGGTTCACCTCGCGCATTTTTTCGCAGCGCTCAGATGCGGAATGTGTCTCTTTTTCGCAGCGCTGCAAATACTGACTCACCCACATCACCGCTTTATTTCGATCAACGAACAAGTCTACAAGTGCAGAAGTGCAGAAGTGCCATCAGAATCAAGACAAGACAGCGCTCTGAAAAAACGGGTATAGTCGACTTTAGCCGTTTCCATCAAATCGAAACTCTCACTAAAAAATGCGCCATCCTCAGGCTGTTTGGTGACCAAGCCAAACTTAGCACGCATTTGAGCACTGTATTGGCTCTGAAGTCGCGGAGTAAACTTCTCAAGGGTTGAGTCCAAGTCAGCACGTTCGATAATGGGTGTTAACGTCTGTGCTAGCGCGGTCAAATTCCAAAGCGCAATGGAGGGCTGATTATTAAACGCATAACGCCCTTGGTAATCGGAATGATTGCAGATATACCCGGGCTCATAATCGTCCAAAAAGCCAAACGGTCCATAATCAAACGTCTGACCGAGAATCGACATGTTGTCGGTATTCATCACGCCATGAGCAAACCCTTTAGTCTGCCAATGCGCAATCATGTCAGCGGTAAGCTGAACGATGTTTTCAAACATGGTTAGATAAGGTTTTTCGGAAGTTTCACAGTCAGGGAAATGCCACTCGATGACCCTATCTGCCAACTGTTTGAGCTGGTCATACTGCTCGGTATAAAAGAAATGCTCAAAATGCCCGAACCTAATGTGTGACTCTGCAAGGCGCAATAACAGTGCCCCCTGTTCAACTTTCTCCCGATATACAGGTGTATCGCTCACCATTATGCTCAATGCCCGAGTTGTCGGCACGCCTAGCCCTGCCATCGCTTCGCTGCAAAGGTACTCGCGTATCGTAGAACGCAACACAGCACGTCCATCTCCCATACGAGAATAAGGTGTTTGTCCCGCTCCTTTTAGGTGTAGATCGAACACGATACCATCCAACGACACTAACTCTCCCAAAAGTAGCCCACGACCATCACCCAAATCTGGGTTGTAGATACCAAACTGGTGCCCTGCGTATTTCATCGCCAACGGCTTAAACGCGTCATGAGATACAGTGCCAGAGAGCGCATCAAGTAAATATACAGATTCAGGTGCGTCATGACTGAATCCAAACTGTTCAGCCAACGGTTGATTCCAGCTCACCCATCTCAGATTGTCTAGTGGTGTTGGTGTCACGAACTGATAAAAGCCAGCAGGTAACGTCGCATAGCGGTGAGTGATGGTGATTTGATCGAGCAGCAGCATATCAGTCTCATTACGTGAGCACAAAGACGGTTGATATGAGTATAGAGGTTAAGGAAATTTAAAAAAGAAACGAAAAGTGTGGGTATTGCGAAAGCTTTTGAAATTTTGGACTTTTGAGGTTTTGCCTAGAGGAACGCCCATTTGCGAGGATTGTTAATTGCAAAAAATGCATTGAATCGAAGCGTTTGGGCTGTCCCCTAAGAAGTACTGTTATTAGAGCATCGCTAGAACTGCGATCACTGTACCTAGAGAGAAAAGGCAAGTGCGACTAATAACGCCAAGGTTGGTAGGTTGAATCATTTCTTGATGCATAGGCAATATCTCCTTTTTATTACACTACGATTACAATGTAGGACGAAATGGGTGTTTTTACAACACATATCGCACTATTCTTTGAAATTGAGCCAAGTTTTTTCACCAAAAGAACCTCAAAGCTAGCTTAACATTAATCTAAGAGCATCTATGAACGTAACAGCCTGGGCAAAAAATTGCTTTGAATGTCAGTAGAAACAAGGGTTATAGATTCATCTAAACGATCATTGCTAGAACGCATTTCTAAACGCTAAGACCTCATACTAAAACATAGGAATTTGTCCAACTCGAGGCCAGATAAGTCTAAACGTACGTTAATGCACATTTTCTATATCAAATAGGTAAAAAAAGAGGCAAGCCAAATAGCTTACCTCCTATCGATACTCCTAAATCGTAGAGCGAATTTAATGAGCCATATGAGTGACCTTCTCAAGCCGCACTGCAGATACTTTAAACTCTGGGATCTTCGCGTGCGGGTCAGTTGCTGTATTAGTCAGCTTATTCGCTGCCGATTCAGCAAAGTGGAACGGCACAAACACAACGCCCTGCTGCATCCGTTTGGTAACAAAGGCAGGCGCGGAAATCTCACCACGTCGCGACACCAACTTCACATCCTGACCATTGGTCACTCCGAGCGCTTCAGCATCCTCGACGCTGATCATAATGCGTGGTCCAGCAAGGTTATCCAGCCCTTTGGTTTTGCGCGTCATAGTTCCTGTATGGAACTGCTCGAGTAATCGACCCGTGGTAAGAATCATTGGGAACTCGTCATCGGGAAGCTCAGCCGCATATTCAAATGGAATTGGAGCCATCGCCCCTTTACCGCGGATAAACTGGTCCTTATGCATAATGCGAGTACCGAAAGGCTTCACATCGTTACATGGCCACTGCAAACCGTTTTTACCAATCGACTGCCAGCGAATACCGCTGTATTGCGGCGTAACATCGGCGATTTCCTCAGTGATTTCTTGCACCGTTTGATACTGCCAGTCGCCGCCCATTGCATTGGCAATAGACTGAATAATACGCCAGTCCTCTTTTGCTTCACCCGGTGCTCGCACCGCAGGAACCAAGCGCTGTACGCGTCTCTCGGTGTTCGTGAAGTGCCCTGCTTTTTCCGCAAACGAGTAGGACGGTAACACCACATCCGCGAGCTCAGCCGTTTCGGTTAAAAAGATGTCCTGAACCACGAGAAAATCTAGCGATTTCAATCCATGAACGGCGTGCGCCTGATCTGGGTCACTGAGTACTGGGTTTTCCCCCATCACGTAAAGCGCTTTAATATCACCGTCGCAAGCACCATCGATGATTTCTGTCAGTGTCATACCACGCTCTTTAGGCAGAGTGTCTGAGTTCCACGCTTTGGCAAACTTTGCCTGCACCTCTGGATTGGTCACCTTTTGATAGCCTGGGTAATCGGTCGGCAAGGCTCCCATATCGCAAGAGCCCTGAACATTTGATTGGCCACGGAGCGGATTAATGCCGCCACCTTCAACGCCCACGTTACCACACAGCATTTGCAGGTTGGCAATTGAGCGCACATTATCATGCCCTGTGGTGTGCTGAGTGATCCCCATTGAGTAATAGACTGATGTCACCTTCGAGGTGCCAATCAACTCGGCGAGGCGCTCAATATCAAACTCAGCAACGCCAGTGACAAGCGCTGCATTGCGTGCGCTGTAGGCATCTTTACGTATCTCTTGCACGAACTCGTCGTAACCTTCGGTACGCTCGTTAATGTATTTGCTATCGTGCCAGCCATTTTTATCAATCACATGCATGATGGCATTGAGTAGCATGACGTCTGTGCCAGGGCGATGGCGCACATAGAGTTCGGCATGATCAGCCATATCAATACGTTTTGGATCGGCAACAATCAGGCGCGCGCCCTTCGTCACCGCCTGCTTAATATGTGAAGCGATAATTGGGTGCGCAGCGCTGGTGTCTGAGCCGATAATAAAGATAACATCAGAATGCGCGATGCTTGGAATATCATTGGTCATTGCGCCGCTACCAAAGGAGGCTTCTAGTCCAGTCACCGTTGATGAGTGACACAACCTCGCACAATGGTCGATGTTGTTGGTACCAATCTCTCTTCTAAATAGCTTTTGGAATGCGTAGTTATCTTCATTCGTCGTTTTCGCTGAAGAGAAGCCAGCAAGACTGTCACTGCCATACATAGACTTAATTTTGTTTAGCTTATCGGCGACATAGCTAACGGTTTCATCCCATGAGGCAGGCACTAACTCACCCGACTTACGGATAAGAGGCCTGGTCAGCCTCTCTTCGCTGTGTATAAAGTCAAAACCGAAGCGTCCTTTCACGCAAAGCATACCTTGGTTGACGGGTGAGGTTTTATCTCCCTTCACGTAGCGGATTTTGTTGTTGGCAGCATCAACATAGAGCTCGACTCGACAACCAACTCCGCAGTAAGTACAGATAGTTTTTACTGGCGTCAGCATTTCTACGCGGCTATGTGACTTATCGCGCTTATCGGCAAGTGCCCCTGTTGGGCACACCTGAACACAGGCGCCACACTGCACACAATTACTGTCACCCATAGTCGCTCCATCTGGGAAGGATGGGCGATGCGAAGATTCGGAGAAGTTGAGAATGCCATGCACTGACTCGGTTTGGCAGGCATGAACACAAGAGCCACAGCTAATACAGCGGTTAGCGTCGAAGACAATGAACTCACTCGATTTATCGACTGGGAACATCTTGCGTTCCTCAGTATTAATCTCTCGATAATCGACCTGATACTCAGTGGCGTAATCTCGAAGATCGCACTGGGTGTTGGCTTGGCAACCACACTCTAGACAGCGCGCAGCTTCGGCTATGGCATCTGAATCGGTCATCCCAAGCTCAACTTCTTGGTAGCTCGTCTGACAAAGCTCTACATCAAGATGATCTGCTTTTGCTCGTGATTTCGCACGCTCTTGTAAGTATTCAGTTTGACGAACCTCAGTAAGACGCTCTGCCTTGCGGCTATTGAACTGCGCTGGCTCAGGCTTAAAATGCCCTTCGAGAATATAGCGCTCAATAGCATCCGCCGCTTTCTTGCCGTCGGCAATCGCTTCAATGGCCGTAGCAGGACCACGTCTAAAATCACCAATACTGTAGACGTTGTAGCCATGGTGCATGGAGTCGTTGTCAGCAGACGCTGTACCCCAATCAGTCAGTGGCAACGATTGTCTTGCAGATTTTAGAAACTCGGTATCAGGCTTTTGTGATAGTGCTGAGATTACCGTATCAAACTTAATGGTCTCGGTTTCGCCGGTTGATACCGGACGACGACGGCCTGAGCTATCAGGCTCACCTAGAGCCATGATCTCCAACTCAATCGACTGAACACGACCTGTCGAGTCAGCATGGTTGGCTTTCGGGTTGGTTAAGAATTTAAATTTGACGCCTTCTAGCTCAGCAGCTTCAATCTCATGCAGTTCGGCTGGCATCTCGTTGCGAGTACGACGATAGATGATTGTCGTGTCGGCCCCTTCACGAACCGCAGTTCGCGCGCAGTCGATCGCCGTATTGCCGCCGCCAATGATGGCGACTTTTTTACCAATGCTAAAGTGCCTCTCGGTCATATGATCTTTGAGGAAATCAACACCCAGAATACACCCTTCCAGATCAGAGCCGGGATATGGCATGTTCGCCGCTTTGGTCGCGCCAACGGCCAAACATACCGCTTCATAATTCTCAGTCAATTCATCGAGAGAAACGTCTTGGCCAAGAAGCGTATTGGTATGAATACGCATCCCGCCGCGACACATAAGTTCAATTTCTTTATCGAGAATGTCTTTTGGTAAGCGGTACTCAGGAATGCCATAGCGCAACCAACCACCAGCTTGTGGCATTGATTCAAAGACATCGACAGCAAAGCCTTGGTAACTCAGGTAGTAACCGCAAGCCAGACCACCGGGACCCGCACCGACAATCGCGACGCGATGCCCGTTGTACGGCAGTTTTGGTGGTTCAAACTGCTCAGCCAGTGACAAATCAATATCTGCTGCGTGACGTTTGAGCTGGCGAATCGCTAAGGGCTCATCCACCAAGCTGCGTCGACACTCATGTTCACAAAACGCAGGACAAACACGACCAATCGAGATTGGCATCGGCAGCGTATCTTTAATCACTTTGACGGCTTGATGATGATCAGCCTGAGCGATGTGGTGTAAATAGGTTTGGATATCAACGTTAGCAGGGCAAGCCACTTTGCATGGCGCTTCACAGTCAGCATTGTGGTCAGCGAAAATCTTATTCAGGGCTTCTCGTCGCAGATTATTAAGCTGAGCGGACTCGGTCACTATCGTCATCCCATCTTGGATCTGAGTCTCGCAGGCTTTGACCACACCTTCACCAACGACTTCAACGACGCACATGTCGCAAGACTGCTTCTCAGCATGCTTACTGATTGAGCAGAGCGATGGGACCTCAACTTTAATATCTTTGGCCACATCAAGGATGCTTTTGCGCTCTCTTAGAAGATACGTTTGACCATTGATAATTACATTCATAGAGCTATCTCTTTTTAGACAGATGACACATAACCCACTGATCTTACGCGTTGATTTGACATGGCATTGAACCATGTATGAATGGGCACCTATTAATCATACAAATGACAATTAATCATACAAATAGACCAAAGTCTATGATTTTAAATAGGAACCTATACGGCAAGTACAACGAGCCATCAGCAAGTAAGCTGCATGTGTGACTCGTATCACAGTGGTAGAACAAATCTAAATTGAGAAATTTTGGCGCTCTCAGGGGGTCCCCCGATTGGGAGATTTACAAATAGGAGCAAAACTGACCTCAGTATAACCCTACTCATACAAAGGTCAAATAAACCCACTAAATGTGTGACAATAGAACATCAGAGTGTCTTTATCGATGGCGTAAAATGGTAAATGGTGCCGCTCCACAATTGATACCTTAACCCTGTCAGCAAGAACAACTCCAAGAGGAATCAATTTATGAAAATGCTTAAAGATATCGCTATCAGCTCTGTTATCACGACTATCGTAATGTTGCTACTCAACGCTTCTTGGGATTGGGTTTTCATCGCGAGCCTGGAAGTGGCGGTACTCGCCTCGGTTGTCCTTGCGAGTATGCTGAAAGGGGCTATCTCACTAGAGAAGGTGATGGCAACGCACTTTCTAACCCACAAAACATTACCAAAACTGAAACGAGGTGTTTCGTCATACATTATTTTGGTGGGCTCTAAGTTTGTCGCCATGGCTGTCATTGCCGTTCTGTTTGGTCAGCATGTAGCATTTACTGGTGCGTTTGGTGGTGTGGTTGCTTTCTTCGCGATTATCTTTGCTGTGCTGGGTGTGGAAGGTGTTATTGGTAAGGTAATGGCACGCCGTGAGGTTATTGCTGCTTAAGCTTTTAGCGTCACATCGCCTATTTTTAGTCATCGCCGCGCAGCGGTTTTTTGCTCCTCCCCTTACTAAGGGGAGGCTGGGAGGGGTGAGTGCGGTGTACCGTCAACGAGCTCGAAGCAAAAGTGAACTTATTGCTCAGAGAAAGGCACTGAAACTATTAATCGCTTTGAATTAACCGCATTTTACCCCCTCTAGCTCCCCCTATATTAGGGGGAGAACCAAGGCTAGCTCCTATCGTCGCATCGCCTGTTCATAGTTAGCGGAGCGCTGCAAGCGTTGTGCTCCTCCCCTTGCTAAGGGGAGGCTGGGAGGGGTGAATGCGGTGTACCGTCAACGAGCTCGAAGCAAAAGTGAACTTATTGCTCAGAGAAAGGCACTGAAACCATTAATCGCTTTGAATTAACCGCATTTTACCCCCTCTAGCTCCCCCTATATTAGGGGGAGAACCAAGGCTAGCTCCTATCGTCGCATCGCCTGTTTATAGTTAGCGGAGCGCTGCAAGCGTTGTGCTCCTCCCCTTGCTAAGGGGAGGCTGGGAGGGGTGAATGCGGTGAACTGTCAATGAGCTCGGAACCAAAGTGAACTTATTGCTTAGAGAAAGGTACTGAAACCATTACCCGCTGTGACTTCACCGCATTTTACCCCCTCTAACTCCCCCTATATTAGGGGGAGAACCGTAGGCTAGCTCCTATCGTCGCATCGCCTATTTTATAACTGGCGCAGCGCAGTGAGCGTTGTACAAACCGGGCACATCATTTACAAAATTACTTTTCGCCAAAACGCAAAAAGCCTCGCTATTAAGCGAGGCTTTTCTAAAAGTGGTCGGTGAAGAGGGATTCGAACCCCCGACCCTCTGGTCCCAAACCAGATGCGCTACCAAGCTGCGCTATTCACCGAAAATGTTTGTTAGGTATTCGCTTCACCAAGGGTCGCCCTCTGGTCCCGCTATTCCTAACCTCAGGATGCGCTACCAAGCTGCGCTATTCACCGAGATTGCTGAGTGGCTTATTGCCCGTCAACGGATGCGTATATTACTGATAATTCTCAGGCGCGCAAGGCTTTTGTGGCATCTTTTTTCCAAAACAGCTCTGTTTGCTCATCAACTAGCCAGAAGCACGAAAAATGTGACCGTATACACACACTCACATACAGGTTATTAACACTCCGAGTACAATTGATCCAGATCAGTGTTCACTTTTAAACCAACCGTTAACGTAACCCTGTCATCACTACTTTTTGGAGGAAACATGGATTTTTGGCTTGATCTCCTATTTGGTAATGCAGTAGGCCTCTCTTCAATGATCGTTATCTTTGGAGCGTTTGGTTTAATGCTGTTTTACGGTGCTTTCTTCATTTATAAAGTAATGAATGACAAATCTCCTCACTAGAATCGCTTAGCTTCTATTTTTTGAATAGAAAACTGCTATGCACCGGAGTGGATCGCCTGTTCACTCCGGTTTTTTATTGCTCTCACTTTTTGCTCGACTTCGTATATACTCCAAATAAATTGGCTTATTCGAGATGCAGTTATGTCTCAAGACGATGATCTAGACCTATTTCAACAAATGATGGGCGATGTAAAGCCTATTCAAAACGACACCGTCGAATTAAAAAAGTCCCACCAAGTATCTGACTCGCAACTGGCAAAACGTCAGGCTGCGCTGTGGCTCTCTGAACAAGATCCTGAATACCTCTCTATCGATTTCGCCCCTATGGTGAAGCCCGATGACATCATAGAGTTCAAACGTGACGGCGTTCAGGAAGGGGTTTACCGAAAACTTCGACTTGGTAAATATCCTCTACAGGCAAAACTCGACTTACACCGCCGCACTCTCAAAGAAGCGCGTGATGAGGTCATTAAGTTCTTGCAACAATGCATGCGAATGGACATTCGAACCGTCATAATAGTCCATGGCCGTGGTGAGCGTTCTAATCCGCCTGCTTTGATGAAAAGTTACTTGGCTAACTGGCTGACTCAGATTAAGGATGTACAGTGTGTTCACAGTGCTCAGCGCTTCCATGGCGGCAGTGGCGCTGTCTATGTCATGCTTAGAAAGAGCCAAGAGAAAAAGCTTGAAAACCGCGAACGTCATCAAAAACGCATGAGTTAAGTGACTTAACGCCAAGTTGGGTATAAAATACGCGACCTTTAAATCAGACCAACATAGAGTGATTACTTCGCATGTCGAACTCTGCTGACGGAAAACGTCTCAACAAATACATCAGTGAAACGGGCTTTTGCTCGCGTCGTGAAGCGGATAGGCTCATTGAGCAACAACGCGTGACGATTAACGGCAAGGTACCAGAAATGGGCACTAAGGTTATGCCGGGTGATAATGTTGAGATTGATGGCAAGCCAGTTCGCAGTAAAGAGAAACCAATCTATATCGCTCTGAATAAGCCGACAGGCATCACGTGTACGACAGAGCGTGACGTCCCTGGAAACATCGTTGACTTCGTGGGCCACCACAAGCGCATCTTTCCTATCGGTCGCCTGGACAAGCCATCTGATGGTCTAATTTTCTTGACCAATGATGGCGATATCGTCAATAAAATCCTGCGCGCTGGTAATAACCACGAGAAAGAGTACGTAGTTCGTGTCGACAAGCCAATCACCAAGGACTTCATCAAGAAGATGGGTGCTGGTGTCGCTATCTTGGATACGGTGACTCTGCCGTGTAAGGTCGAGCAAGAAACCAAGTTCTCATTTCGTATTACGCTAACGCAGGGGCTTAACCGTCAGATCCGTCGTATGTGTGAAGCTTTGGGTTATGACGTTCTTAAGCTGCGCCGTGTGCGTATCATGAATATCTCAATCGATGGGATCCCGAACGGAAAATGGCGCTACCTCTCTGATGAGGAAGTTGCCGAGATCCTGCGTATGTGTGAAGGCTCCGTCAGCACTGAAGAAGCCTCTCGTAAAGATGCAAAAGGTCGCCACATCACTAAGGCAACGGATGCAAAACTGCATGATGCGCGCCGCGAGGCCAAACGTGACAAAGAGCGTGAAGGTAAGCGCGACAAGATGAAGACCTATTCTGGTCATGGCGCGGATGAGTACCGTCGTGGTCCTAGCAAACGTCGCCACTCAGACTCTGAGAATGGTCGTAATGAGGGCAGCCGAGGTGGCAAGCCTGGTCAGCGTAAGCCAAACCAATCAGGTAATAAGTCTCGCCCTTCAAAGCCAAACAACAAGCGACCAGTGAACCCTAAAGCGGGACAGTCTGATTCGGGGCAACGTAAGCCACGTGTTGGTGGAACCCTATCTCTGAAAAAGTAAGCGGCATAATAACCGCTGTTAGGCCTCACAGAGATTAACAAACTTAGCTCGAGTTAGCGCTGCCAAATCGGATGGTGCTAGCTCAATCTCCAATCCCCTTTTGCCCGCACTCACACACATGGTATCGCGGTCTTGTGCCGTGCTATGAATAAACGTTGGCAGTGCTTTTTTCTGCCCTAGTGGACTAATGCCTCCAAGCACGTATCCCGTCGTCTTCTGAGCAATGTCTTTGTCTGCCATATCTGCTTTTTTGCCACCAGCCGCCTTGGCTGCAAGTTTCAGATTCAGTTTTTCTTCAACAGGTATGACGGCAACCGCTAGATTTTTGGGCTCACCGTTAATGGCGAACAGCAGCGTTTTGAAGACACTTTCTGGATCTTGCCCTAACGCCTCGACCGCTTCCAGTCCATAGCTTTCATGGCGTGGGTCATGATCATATTGATGCAAGGTGTGGGTGATTTTCTTCTTCTTTGCCAGATTGATTGCTGGTGTCATTGCCTACTCCAAAATGCACGACGTGGCGAGCCTATGCTGACTCGGCTTACTCGCAAAACGAAAAAACGGTGCCAATTGGCACCGCTCTATTTATCGAATAAAAACCCGTTAATGTCTAGTTCTTATAGACAATTTCGCCTTTAGGCTGGTACTTATTCACATCGATCGGGCTATTTGCTTCTAGGTAATCTTTCAATACTTCAGCATCGACAAAGCCCGTGTTTACGTGACCAGGGTGACCTGTTAGTTTCGGATAGCCGTCACCTCCCGCTGCGTTAAAGCTCGGTACCGTGAAGCGGTAAGTGGCTTTGGGGTCAAGAGCTTTGCCGTTGATAACTACGTCAGATACTTGGTCCTTATCGACAGTCATTGAAATACCGGCGAACTGCGCATAGGCACCAGAATCAACAGGTTTGGTTGCGACAACATTGAGATAATCAAGAACTTCTGCACCTGTCATGTCAGTGTAAGTAATGATGTTGCCAAATGGCTGAACGATCAGCACGTCTTTATACGTCACATCACCTTCTGCGATTGAGTCACGTACACCGCCTGAGTTCATCACAGCGAAATCGGCTTTAGCACGCTCCATGTGAGCAGTACCAATTAGACGACCTAGATTGGTTTGGCTGAAGCGAACCACATTACGGTCGCCTTCCAGCTTGCCATTGGTTTCACCAATCTTAGCACCGAGTTGCTCCTGACCTTTCTCTTGGAACGGAGTCAAGAAGGCCAGCAGTTCTGCATCTTGCGTGATCTCATCTTCAACAAGAACACGCTGTTTCTTGCCATCTACTTTGACTTTCTTCTTTAGGTTTACTGGAATAAGGTCATAGCTCACCATATTCAGCTCGCCATTTTTGAACTCATAGTCGGCACGACCGACATATTTGCCCCACTCGTACGCTTGAACAATCCAAGTACCATTTTGAATATCTGGTTTACACTCGTCGCTTGGCTTGAAGTTCTTCTTCACGACGTTTGGACCTTCCATACATACAGGCTCTTGAGAGTGACCACCAACGATCATATCGAGGTCGCCTTCGTTCAAGTAGCGAGCAAGCGCAACGTCACCCGGTGCGTTCACACCACGCTGACCGTTCTCGTAGTGACCCATGTGAGTTACCGCGAAAATAAGATCGGGTTTTTCTGTTTCTTTAAGCTCTGCAATCAGTTTTTTAGCTTCTACTTTCGGGTCGCGGAACTCAATACCACCGATGTACTCAGGATTGCCGATTTTTGCCGTGTCTTCAGTCGTTAGACCGATAACCGCAATCTTAATGCCTTGCTTATCAAACATGTGGTAAGCATCGAACAAACGCTCACCGGTTTTCTTGTCATAGATATTGGCAGACAGCATTGGGAAGTTTGCCCACTCTTTCTGCTTAAACAGTACTTCCAGCGGGTTATCGAACTCATGGTTACCCAATGCCATTGCATCGTAACCAATCATGCTCATGCCTTTAAAGTCCGGTTCTGCATCCTGAAGGTCAGACTCAGGAACACCCGTATTGATATCACCACCTGACAGCAGTAATACGCTACCACCTTCCGCTTCTACATCAGCACGAATCTGGTCAATCAGCGTTTTACGCGCTGCCATACCATACTCGCCGTATTTGTTTTGCCAGAAGCGACCGTGATGGTCATTGGTATGAAGAATCGTTAGCTTATAAGTCTCATCAGCATTCCATTCTTGCTCTGGTTGAGTTGCGCATCCTGCTAATGACGCGATGATAGCCGCGCTTAGCACGGACTTAAACATAAGGCTTTTTTTCATTGTCATACCTTTAATTTTTTGGGAACCACTGCCTTGAGCATATTGGGTTTGCTCATATTTTGCCGATCTGTTGTGTTGTAAGACTAAGAAAAACATCGACAAAATTTGCGTTAGTTTAAAGTAAGCGTTTAAACATAACATTACGATTTCACTTTTATGTAATCTATATCACAAGTTGATATACATCAGCTGGCATTATTATCAGTAATGTAATTACGCGCTATGAAACTGTAATAGATAGCAGAGGAATAGTGGTAGGTATTCAGTGGCTGGAGGGTGTTTTTTCTGCGAAGAAACGATTGCTCAACACAAATAGTGAACATAAAAAAGCCAGCTGAATTCAAGCTGGCTTTTGACTAGGTAACGTTAGAACCTATTTGATATCGATGTGGTCAAAGCCTTTAATCAGGTCATCGAGTGCCTTCATCTGCGCTAGGAATGGTTCTAGTTTATCCAATGGTAATGCTGAAGGGCCGTCACATAGTGCTTTATCTGGATTTGGGTGAGCCTCAATAAACAGACCTGCAATGCCAGTCGCCAAACCCGCTTTAGCAAGTTCTACAGTCTGCTCGCGGCGACCGCCAGAAGCCGCACCTGAAGGATCACGCATCTGAAGCGAGTGAGTCACATCAAAAATGATTGGGCTGCCATTTGATGCTTTTTTCATTACACCGAAACCAAGCATATCAACCACTAGGTTATCGTAGCCATGGCATGAGCCACGCTCACAAAGAATAATGTTGTCGTTGCCACATTCTGCAAACTTATCAACGATGTTGCCAACTTGACCTGGGCTCATGAACTGAGGCTTCTTAACGTTAATAACCGCACCCGTTTTAGCCATCGCCTCAACAAGATCAGTTTGACGAGCAAGGAACGCAGGTAGCTGAATAACATCAACCACATCCGCTACTGGCTGTGCTTGCGCTTCGGTATGAACATCGGTAATGATTTTCACGCCAAACGTATCTTTTAGCTCTTGGAAGATTTTCATACCTTCTTCCAAGCCTGGGCCTCGGTAAGAATGAACTGAGCTACGGTTCGCCTTATCGAAAGACGCTTTGAAAACGTAAGGAATGCCAAGTTTCTCAGTAACCTTCACATAGTGCTCACAGATCTGCATCGCAAGATCGCGTGATTCCAATACGTTCATACCCGCGAACAGCGTAAAAGGCTTGTCGTTCGCGACTGGGATATCACCCACGTGTACAGTTTTCATTTCCATGTTGTTATTCTCTGAGTTTAGTGAAGAGTCACAGGGGTGCGGCTGATAGCTGACACCTGCGTTTTCAATAATTCGATAGCTGGGTCATCGGGACATTGATCGATGAAGTACTGAAAATCGCTCGCCGCTATTTGATGGCAATCCAGCTGTTGGTAAATATAGCCACGATCGCGGATTTCATAAGGATCGTCTGGAACAAAGGTTAATGCAAGATCAGTACAACGCAGCGCGAGCGTGTACTTTTCTTCACGCAATAGCGCGCTCTTAAGCAGCGCCAACCAGCGACCAATTACCGTTGGGTTATCGACCGTTTCTAGGTGTTTAGCCTCTAGCTTTGCCAAAGGACCTTCATGGCCAATTAACCAAGCTTGCAGGCGCTTTTTACTGACGTATTCACCATCATAAGGATTTATGTATACCGGCGCTTCATTTGGCCAACAAACCTTGACTAAAAATTGCGTTGGGAATGTCACCGCTTCCAGCGGCAAGCCAAGCTTGTGGCCAAGGTAGAGCAAGATAGAACCTAGGCTAACAGGTACACCCTTTCGACGCTCAAGCACCTTATCAATGAAGGCGTTATCCGACGAGAAGTACTCGTCGTGGTCACCTTTAAATTGCCATTCGGTGTAAAACAATCTTAGTAGCGAGTCGAGTCGCTGCTTATCATTTCTTTCATGGAACAGCTGTTGCTCAGCTTCTTCTGCAAGCCTAGCCAATTCTAGTTCGGCCCAATGCTGATCCGTTTCTGGATCCACTGCTTTGTTTAAGATCAGTGCACCTTCTGCTAACTCAATCGCATCAAAATCTTCATCAAACAGTTCAATCATGGTTTACCCCATAAGGAATGGCGTTTTCAGCATGGCAATCTTCGCAGCCATCATGAGCCATCCCAGCGCGCCAAAGAAGGCACACGTTCTTAATAATTTGTTCTTTGCTAGCTTTATAGTGAAAAAGGCCAAGGCAAAGTAAGCCAGTATGCAGGTCACCTTTTCCGTCATCCACGGTGCTGCATCCGTGAAAGGAACAAACCCTGTGTATGCAATCAAGCCAAAGCCTGACAACAACAAAAGAGAGTCATTAATGTGTGGGAAACGCTTTAGAAATGGCAGGTTCACTTTTGGTGAATTTGCCATGAGCAACCCGTATCGCACAGTTAACAAGGCGACAGAAATCGCTATCGTCAAAAGGTGAAAATGCTTTAATCCTTCATACATGTTGGCGTCTCTCTTACTTTCTTTTCGTTATTATTGGTGCCACTTTCCAAGTGTCACTCTATCATTGCTTGCGTAGTCTTTCTCTGTGATGACCTCAGTAAAGCCGTTCGTTTCTAGTATGTTTCTAACCGCCTCACCTTGTTCAAACCCGTGTTCGAACAACAACCAGCCACCATCAAGCAAGTAATTGGGTGCTTGTGCACTTATGGTTTCTATATCGGCCAAGCCGTTATTTTCTGCAACCAAAGCTGACGATGGTTCAAAACGAACATCCCCTTGAGAAAGATGGGGGTCATTTTCGTCAATATAAGGGGGGTTAGAGACAATAATGGCGAACTTGTGAGCTGCATCAATCGGCTCAAACCAGCTTCCTTGGGAAAAACTTGCATTGGAAATATCAAGCTTCTTAGCATTACCTGACGCCAACTCCACCGCATGCTCTTGGTAATCAACACCTTTTACGCGGCGTTTTGGCAGTTCAGAAGCTAAGGCCAACGCGATTGCGCCGGTTCCCGTCCCTAAATCCAACAGGTCTCCGTCAATCTGCATCGCTTTATCCAATGCCAATTCAACAAGACGCTCGGTATCAGGTCTTGGAATCAATGTGCTTGGAGCAACGTTAAGTGATAGGGACCAGAACTCTCGCTCACCTAGAATATAGGCAACGGGCTCGCCTTTGGTTCTTCGAGACAACAACTCATCGAACGCAATTTGCTCTGACTCGGTCAGCGGTTTCTCTGGCCACGTCATGAGATAGCTGCGAGGCTTACCTAACGCGTGGCAAAGCAGCACTGCGGCATCAAGGCTTGGTGATTCGCTGCTGGTCTCAGAAAGAACAAGCGATGCTCGTTTGAGCACCGCTTCTATCGACATATCTAGCGACATGAATTAGTTGTTCTCTGCAAGTGCTGCGAGCTGATCAGCTTGGTGCTCTTGAAGTACTGGGTCGATAAGGCTTGCCAAATCACCTTCCATCACTTCGTTCAAACGGTAGAGCGTTAAGTTGATACGGTGGTCCGATACGCGGCCTTGCGGGTAGTTGTAAGTACGAATACGATCACTACGGTCACCAGAACCAAGTAGGTTACGACGTGCATCCGAAACTTCAGCTGCGCGGCGTGCTTCTTCTGCTTGCACAATACGTGCTGCTAGCACAGCCATCGCTTTCGCTTTGTTCTTATGCTGTGAACGCTCATCCTGACACTCAACCACAGTACCTGTTGGCAAGTGAGTAATACGAATTGCAGAATCCGTGGTGTTAACGTGCTGACCACCCGCGCCAGATGCACGGAAGGTATCGATCTTAAGATCTGCGGCTTTGATTTCTGGTAGATCTGCCTCTGGGATCTCAGGCATGACAGCAACAGTACATGCTGACGTATGTACACGGCCTTGAGACTCAGTTTCTGGAACGCGCTGTACACGGTGACCACCAGATTCGAACTTCATTGTACCGTAGACAGCATCACCCGATACTTTTGCGATCATCTCTTTGTAACCGCCTTGTTCAGACTCGTTGCAGCTCATTACCTCAACGCGCCAGCCTTTCTTCTCGGCAAATTTAGAGTACATACGGAAAAGGTTGCCCGCGAAGATACCCGCTTCGTCGCCACCCGCGCCAGCACGGATTTCTAGGAAACAGTTGCGTTCATCGTTTGGATCTTTTGGCAGCAGAAGAATTTGTAGCTCATCCGCCAGGTTTTCGATCGACGCTTTCGCTTCTTTGATCTCTTCTTGAGCCATTTCGCGCATCTCAGCGTCATCTTCTTTTGCCATTTCTTCCGCAGCTTCAAGATCGTCTTGCGCTTGCTGGTAGGCTTGGAAACACTTCGTCACTTCTTCAAGCTGAGAGTACTCTTTAGAAAGAGCGCGGAACTTGTCTTGGTCACCGATAACACCAGGGTCACCAAGTAGATGTTGAACTTCTTCGTAGCGTTCAACAAGAGTTTCCAATTTTACTAAAATGGAGGCTTTCATAATTGCGTCTTTTCTCGGGGTGAGGCTTATTTCGTTTGGTCTAAACCCAAACTCTGTCTGATAACCGTGAGTTTCGCAGGGTCACCCTGCTCTGCGGCATCTTGCAGCGCTTTGGTCGGCGCATGAATAAGCTTGTTTGTTAATTTATTACTGAGCTCTAGCAGCACTTTCTCTGGGTCTCCCCCTGCGGCTAGCGCTTGTAAGCTTTTAGATAGTATATCTTGTCTGGTGTCATTCGCCTGTTTGCGATACTGCCGAATGCTATCAACGGCCTGCAGAGAACGCATCCAAGACATAAACTGCGCGCTCTCTTCACTGACGATGGCTTCCGCTTGAATCGCTTCTACTTTTCTCTGTTCGATATTGCTATCAACAATAGACTGCAAATCATCAACAGTATAAAGGTAGGCATCGTTGAGTTCGCCAACTTGCGATTCAATATCGCGCGGCACGGCAATGTCGATAAGAAGCATAGGTTGATAGCGACGCTTCTTAATCGCAGTTTCAACCATACCCTTACCAATAATCGGTAATGGACTCGCCGTAGAGCTGATCACAATGTCGGCTTTTGGCAACACTTCCGGAATATCATTAAGTGCAATCACCTCAGCACCAAACTGAGAAGCCAACACTTCAGCTCGCTCTTTGGTACGGTTGGCAACGATCATCTTCTTGCACCCTTGCCCTTCTAAGTGCTTAGCTACCAGCTCAATTGTCTCGCCTGCGCCCACAAGCAGAACCGTGGACTCAGCTAACGACTCAAAAATCTGTCTCGCAAGTGTGGTTGCGGCATAGGCAACAGAAACCGCACTGCCACCAATTTCCGTTTCGGTACGTACTCGCTTAGCTACAGAGAACGTCTTTTGAAACAGCTTCTCTATGCCACCTTCTACCGACTGGTGATCACGAGCATCACTGTACGCCTGTTTTACCTGCCCTAAGATTTGCGGCTCGCCCAATACTAGCGAGTCAAGACCACAGGAGACGCGCATCAAATGCTTGATAGCGGCCTGCTCTTCATAGACATAGAGTGATGGTTTGAGCTCTTCAGCAGGTACGTCGTGAAAACGAACCAACCAATCGATCAGTTGCGACTTATTGGTATCACCAGTGTCACAATAGATTTCGGTACGGTTACAGGTCGAGAGAATTACAGAACCATTGACTTTGGTATTGTCTCTCAGCTCATTCAGTGCTCGGTCGAGTTTTTCAGGTGGGAACGCCACCTTCTCTCTCAGATCCACTGACGCTGTATTGTGGTTAATACCAATAGCAAGCAATGACATGTAACGCGAATTCTCTGATACGGATTTGACAAATAGGGCAGAATTTTACTTGATGGCACCATTTATTGAAAGTCTCTGACCAATATGTTTTCCTGAGTTTGTGGGATTGATGCTATAGTCTTTCAATATTGTATTGAATTTGCACAATAATCCATCACGTAAGTAGTTTCCTATGACCAGACTTTATCGTCGCCTCTTTTATACGTTCACAGCACTATTTTTGATTGGTTGTAGCACTTTGCCACCTGAGCCTCAAAGTGTCGAATGGCAAGCTCACCGCCAGCAACTTGAATCACTGACTCAATATACCGCCAATGGCAAGCTCGGTTATATTTCTCCTGAACAGCGCCAAACGCTCAATTTCCATTGGACATATTCCGCCAATTTGACTCAAGTGCGTTTAACCACTTTTTTAGGTCAGACAGTGTTTAACCTCACCTCAACACCCAACGGTGCGTTTATCGAAACCTATGATGACCAGAAACTCTCCGGTCAAGACGCCAATCTACTGATCTATCAGCTGACTGGGCTCAATATCCCTATCGAGCAACTCGCAGGTTGGCTCATCGGCCTTCCGACAAATGCGGACACTTATCAGCTAAATGACCTTAATACAGTGGCAAGCCTCTCCAAAGAACTCAACCAGAAGACTTGGGCGCTTAATTACACTGAATATCGAGCATTCAATGTCGAAGACACAGAGCGCACACTGCCAATGCCAACTCGAATGCAATTGGTGCAAGACGACACTAAGCTAAACCTCGTTGTATCTAAATGGACCATCAAACAGTGACCGAACGCAACATGATCACCGAAACCACCACGTGGCCAAGCCCAGCCAAGCTTAACCTATTTCTATACATAACAGGCAGACAACCTAATGGTTACCACGAACTGCAAACCTTGTTTCAGTTTATTGACCTATGTGACTCATTAGAGATCACGGCGAACAACAGCGGTGAGATCACCTTGTCTCCCGACATTGAAGGTGTCGCAACGCAAGATAACTTAATCTGGAAGGCCGCTACCGCCCTTCAAGCCAAGGCAGAGTGCTCTTTTGGTGCGCACATTAAGCTGGATAAAATACTGCCAATGGGAGGAGGTATCGGCGGTGGATCCTCTAATGCCGCTACGGTGCTTGTCGCGCTCAATTTTTTATGGCAATCCGGCTTAAATAGCGACGAACTCGCTGAAATAGGCCTTGCGCTTGGCGCGGATGTACCTGTGTTTGTGCGTGGATTCGCCGCATTTGCAGAAGGTGTTGGTGAGAAGCTATCTCCTGCTGACCCAGTTGAGAATTGGTACCTGGTCGTAAAACCAAAAGTCAGCATCGCAACTGTCGATATCTTTACTCACCCCGATCTGACAAGAAATACGCCAAAGCGAGAGCTAGCAACGCTTTTGGAGAGCCCTCACGTAAACGATTGCGAAAAAATTGTACGAATGCTCTATCCAGAGGTTGATAACCAACTTTCTTGGCTGCTACAATACGCGCCGTCAAGATTGACGGGGACAGGATCTTGCGTGTTTTCCGAGTTTAATAGCAAAGAAAATGCCGAGAAAGTCCTTGAAATGCTTCCTGACACCGTCTCCGCTTTTGTGGCGAAAGGGTGCAACCGCTCTCCTTTGTTAGAGACCCTGGCTAACTATGAATTAGCCCATTTACAATCTGTTTAAACTGGACGCAACCCTGAGGTTTCCACCGTGCCTGATATGAAGCTATTTGCTGGTAACGCAACACCTGAACTAGCCCAACGTATTGCTGACCGTCTATACATCTCTCTAGGAGATGCTACTGTTGACCGTTTCTCTGACGGCGAAGTCGCTGTTCAAATCAACGAAAACGTTCGTGGTAGTGATGTATTCATCATTCAGTCAACTTGTGCGCCAACTAACGACAACCTAATGGAGTTAGTGGTAATGATTGATGCAATGCGCCGCGCTTCAGCAGGCCGTATTACTGCTGTTATTCCTTACTTTGGTTATGCTCGTCAAGACCGTCGCGTACGTTCTGCACGTGTGCCAATCACTGCAAAAGTTGTTGCAGACTTCCTTTCAAACGTTGGCGTTGACCGCGTTCTTACTATCGACCTACACGCAGAGCAGATTCAAGGCTTCTTCGATGTACCTGTAGATAACATCTTCGGTACTCCAGTGCTTCTTGAAGACATGGCTGAGCGTGGTCTTGAAGATCCAGTTGTTGTTTCTCCTGACCTTGGTGGTGTTGTTCGTGCTCGTGCTACTGCTAAAGCACTAGGCGATATCGATATCGCAATCGTCGACAAGCGTCGTCCACGTGCTAACGTATCTGAAGTGATGAACCTAATCGGTGATGTTGAAGGTCGCGACTGTGTGATCGTTGATGACATGATCGATACTGGTGGCACACTGTGTAAAGCTGCAGAAGCGCTTAAAGAGCGCGGTGCTAAGCGTGTATTCGCTTACGCAACTCACGCAGTATTCTCTGGTAACGCAGCGAAGAACATCAAGAACTCTGTTCTAGACCAAGTTATCGTGACTGACTCTATCACGCTATCTAAAGAGATGGCAGCGACTGGTAAAGTTACTCAGCTAACTCTATCTAGCATGCTTGCTGAAGCTATTCGTCGCATCAGCAACGAAGAGTCTATCTCTGCGATGTTTACTTCAAAGTAATCCGCGTCTAGAAATGAAAAAACCACTTCCTATCGAAGTGGTTTTTTTGTATTCACATTTTTTGTGCCAATTTAGTGTGCTATCATACCGCGCTTTTGAGATTCAAGAGAGATCTTAACGTTGACTCAGCAGATAAAATTGCTTGTAGGCCTTGCCAACCCTGGACCTGAATACGCTCGCACGCGTCACAATGCCGGTGCTTGGGTGGTAGAGGAACTCGCTCGTATCCACAATGTCACTTTGAAAAACGAACCAAAGTTCTTCGGTCTCACAGGACGAATTCTGGTGAATGGCAGTGACTTAAGACTGTTAATCCCGACCACATTTATGAATCTATCTGGCAAGGCTATCGCTGCATTGGCGAAGTTTTACCAGATCAAACCTGAAGAGATCATGGTCGCTCACGATGAGCTAGACTTACCTCCAGGCGTTGCCAAGTTCAAAAAAGCGGGCGGTCACGGCGGTCATAATGGTTTAAAAGACACCATTAGCAAGCTGGGCAACAATAAAGAATTTTATCGTCTAAGGATTGGCATTGGCCACCCTGGACACAAAGACAAAGTAGCAGGTTATGTACTCGGTAAAGCACCAGCAAAAGAGCAAGAATGCCTTGATGCTGTTGTCGATGAATCCGTACGCAGTCTCGACATCTTACTCAAAGATGGCCTGACAAAAGCACAAAATCGCTTACACACCTTCAAAGCTGAATAAGGTTTACAATCATGGGTTTTAAATGTGGCATCGTTGGTCTACCAAACGTAGGTAAGTCAACTCTGTTTAACGCACTGACTAAAGCTGGTATCGAAGCAGCAAACTTCCCGTTCTGTACTATCGAACCAAACACAGGCGTGGTACCTGTGCCAGATCTACGCCTAGACGCGCTGGCGAAAATTGTTAATCCACAAAAGATCCTTCCAACAACTATGGAATTTGTGGACATCGCTGGTCTTGTTGCTGGTGCTTCTAAAGGTGAAGGCCTAGGTAACAAGTTCCTAGCTAACATCCGTGAAACTGACGCTATCGGTCACGTAGTTCGCTGTTTTGAGAACGAAAACATCGTTCACGTTGCGGGTAAAGTATCGCCAATCGAAGATATCGAAGTGATCAACCTAGAGCTAGCGCTTGCTGACCTAGATTCTTGTGAGCGCGCAATTCAGCGTAACGCTAAGAAAGCAAAAGGCGGCGACAAAGACGCGAAGTTCGAGCTAACAGTACTTGAAAAACTACTGCCGGTTCTTACTGAAGGTGGCATGGCACGTACCGTTGATCTTGCGAAAGAAGAGCTAGCAGCTGTTGGTTACCTAAACTTCCTGACTCTTAAACCAACCATGTACATCGCAAACGTGAATGAAGATGGTTTTGAAAACAACCCTTACCTTGATGCGGTACGTGAGTACGCAGAGAAAGAAAACAACGTGGTTGTTGCGGTTTGTGCATCTATCGAATCTGAGCTTTCTGAGCTAGACGACGAAGACCGCGAAGAGTTCCTAGCAGACATGGGCATTGAAGAGCCAGGCCTTAACCGAGTGATCCGCTCTGGTTATGAGCTTCTAACGCTACAAACCTACTTCACTGCAGGCGTTAAAGAAGTGCGTGCATGGACTATCCCTGTTGGTGCAACTGCGCCGCAAGCGGCAGGTAAGATCCACACTGACTTCGAAAAAGGCTTCATCCGCGCAGAAGTCGTTGGTTATGACGACTTCATCCAGTACAACGGCGAGTCTGGTGCAAAAGATGCAGGTAAATGGCGTCTAGAAGGGAAAGAATACATCGTTAAAGATGGTGATGTAGTTCACTTCCGCTTCAACGTATAATTACGACGCACTCGTTATTGTTTAAAAAGCCAGCAACTGCTGGCTTTTGTTGTTTTACAAGGTCTATCAACTCACAATAAGCGCCCGCTACAACGCAAATAGACCCTCGGGAAATCGGCAATTATCTAGCAGATTTAGATCAGAAACAGAGCGGTTTGATTAAAAAAAGCTCGAACGGCACTTTTTCGCTAATTTCTTCGCAAAATAAGTTGACGCATCAGATTCAACTCCGCATAATGCGCCCCGTTCTCAGCGATAAGGCAACTTTCAAAGAGAATCAACAATATGGAAATGGCTACGTAGCTCAGCTGGTTAGAGCACATCACTCATAATGATGGGGTCACAGGTTCGAATCCCGTCGTAGCCACCATTTCCTAAATGCTCTTTTTAGAGTCTTTAGGAAATAATGCGGAAGTGGCGGAATTGGTAGACGCACCAGATTTAGGTTCTGGCGCCGCAAGGTGTGAGAGTTCAAGTCTCTCCTTCCGCACCATTATTGTTGAACAACGTTTTCGTTGTTATCTGCAGGGCTATCGCCAAGCGGTAAGGCAGCGGCTTTTGATGCCGCCATTCCCTGGTTCGAATCCAGGTAGCCCTGCCACTTTTAAAGTGGCAAGTTTTTTGAAAAAAACCTTGGCACATGAGACGAGTTTGTATTATATTCTCTCGCTCTCAAGAGTGGCTACGTAGCTCAGCTGGTTAGAGCACATCACTCATAATGATGGGGTCACAGGTTCGAATCCCGTCGTAGCCACCATTTATTACAACTTGCAGGTTCGCCTTCAAGTACAACGTTAAGATTGAGTTTTACCAATTACTCTCTTAACTATAAATTCTCTTAGAAATAAGAGCGTTGCGGAAGTGGCGGAATTGGTAGACGCACCAGATTTAGGTTCTGGCGCCGCAAGGTGTGAGAGTTCAAGTCTCTCCTTCCGCACCATCTTTTAGATAATAACGTTTACTCGTTGTTTTCTGCAGGGCTATCGCCAAGCGGTAAGGCAGCGGCTTTTGATGCCGCCATTCCCTGGTTCGAATCCAGGTAGCCCTGCCACTATTTAAGTGGCGCGATAGAGAAGCGGCTTTTGATGCCCCATCTATTGTCCCTGGTTCGGCTCTAGTTAGCCCACCACTATTTAAGTGGCTCTGATTTAAAATCAGGTTACAACGTTAAGATTGAGTTTTACCAATTACTCTCTTAACCATAAGTTTTGTTGCGGAAGTGGCGGAATTGGTAGACGCACCAGATTTAGGTTCTGGCGCCGCAAGGTGTGAGAGTTCAAGTCTCTCCTTCCGCACCATCTTTCTTTTGAAAGAACATACGGCGAAAGCCTCGAGTGGCTACGTAGCTCAGCTGGTTAGAGCACATCACTCATAATGATGGGGTCACAGGTTCGAATCCCGTCGTAGCCACCATTTATTATAACTTGCAGGTTCGCCTTCAAGTACAACGTTAAGGTTGAGTTTTACCAATTACTCTCTTAACTACAAAGTTTTGTTGCGGAAGTGGCGGAATTGGTAGACGCACCAGATTTAGGTTCTGGCGCCGCAAGGTGTGAGAGTTCAAGTCTCTCCTTCCGCACCATCTTTTAGATAATAACGTTTACTCGTTGTTTTCTGCAGGGCTATCGCCAAGCGGTAAGGCAGCGGCTTTTGATGCCGCCATTCCCTGGTTCGAATCCAGGTAGCCCTGCCACTATTAAGTGGCTCTGACATTGTTCAGGTTACAACGTTAAGATTGAGTTTTACCAATTACTCTCTTAACCATAAGTTTTGTTGCGGAAGTGGCGGAATTGGTAGACGCACCAGATTTAGGTTCTGGCGCCGCAAGGTGTGAGAGTTCAAGTCTCTCCTTCCGCACCATCTTTTAGATAATAACGTTTACTCGTTGTTTTCTGCAGGGCTATCGCCAAGCGGTAAGGCAGCGGCTTTTGATGCCGCCATTCCCTGGTTCGAATCCAGGTAGCCCTGCCACTATTAAGTGGCTCTGATTTAAAATCAGGTTACAACGTTAAGATCGAGTTTTACCAATTACTCTCTTAACTACAAGTTTTGTTGCGGAAGTGGCGGAATTGGTAGACGCACCAGATTTAGGTTCTGGCGCCGCAAGGTGTGAGAGTTCAAGTCTCTCCTTCCGCACCATCTTTTAGATAATAACGTTTACTCGTTGTTTTCTGCAGGGCTATCGCCAAGCGGTAAGGCAGCGGCTTTTGATGCCGCCATTCCCTGGTTCGAATCCAGGTAGCCCTGCCACTATTAAGTGGCTCTGACATTGTTCAGGTTACAACGTTAAGATTGAGTTTTACCAATTACTCTCTTAACCATAAGTTTTGTTGCGGAAGTGGCGGAATTGGTAGACGCACCAGATTTAGGTTCTGGCGCCGCAAGGTGTGAGAGTTCAAGTCTCTCCTTCCGCACCATCTTTTAGATAATAACGTTTACTCGTTGTTTTCTGCAGGGCTATCGCCAAGCGGTAAGGCAGCGGCTTTTGATGCCGCCATTCCCTGGTTCGAATCCAGGTAGCCCTGCCACTATTTAAGTGGCTCTGACATTGTTCAGGTTACAACGTTAAGATTGAGTTTTACCAATTACTCTCTTAACTATAAGTTTTGTTGCGGAAGTGGCGGAATTGGTAGACGCACCAGATTTAGGTTCTGGCGCCGCAAGGTGTGAGAGTTCAAGTCTCTCCTTCCGCACCATCTTTCTTTTGAAAGAATAAATGGCGAAAGCCTCGAGTGGCTACGTAGCTCAGCTGGTTAGAGCACATCACTCATAATGATGGGGTCACAGGTTCGAATCCCGTCGTAGCCACCATTTATTTTGTAAGTTATACTTACGACACAACGTTGAGATTGAGTTTTACCAATTACTCTCTTAACTATAAAGATTTGTTGCGGAAGTGGCGGAATTGGTAGACGCACCAGATTTAGGTTCTGGCGCCGCAAGGTGTGAGAGTTCAAGTCTCTCCTTCCGCACCATTACAAGAAAGGCTCGTCATTTGACGAGCCTTTTTTCTTGCCAACTGTTCACTCTTTTTCTATCGCGAGCCATCTAGTCCCTGTAGAGTCATATGTTTCGCAACACTCCTCACAGATTTCTCTCCTGATACTACCTTTATTGCACAACCCCAGAGATGCTTAGCAAACCTGTTACTCTTGGGAATCAAAGTGAAACCTCTACCTTTCAATATCCTCGTTGGTCAATACTCAGATCCTCACCATTTGGGCTTTTGTGCCTTAACACTGACGTCAGATGGTCAACTGGCCCAGCAGACTAAGCTAACGAATATTTGTGATGCTTCTTATCTCGTAAAAACCGAGGCTGGTATTTATGTTGTCTCTGAACAATACCAGCAAGATGGTGCTGCACTTTATTTTGTTAACCATGAAGGTGTGATCCTTCAACGGATCGCGCTCGAGGGAGATGCTCCTTGTCACATTGCAATATCAAAAGACCTAAACTTGATTGCCGTTGCCCACTACGGTACAGGTAATTTCGAACTGTTCCGACTCACATCAAACGGCATGATTGAGGACAGAATCTCCACTATCACCAATAAAGGCCACGGTCCGCACCCTGATAGACAGTTAGCTCCTCACGGTCATCAAGTCGCGTTTATACCAAACTGCTCTGTGTTCATGACGGTGGACCTTGGTATCGACATGCTCACGTTTTATGAACAGCACAATGAGGAACTTGAGGAGCTGCAACGACTAGAGTTGCCACCAGGTTCAGGGCCCAGGCATGCTACCTTTAGCTGCGATGGTAGAATTGGATTTGTTCTATGTGAACTCGATGAATCATTAATAGTGATTCGACGAAATAGGGATAAGCGATGGGAGGTAATTGCAAACCAAGCAGGCTTTCCAGAGCACAAATGTCATGAGGCAGCCGCGGCGATAAAACTCTCTGCCGATCAGCGCTACCTTTACCTTACAAGTCGAGGAGAGTCGATAATTTCCTGGTTTGACGTCTCCCAACCAACGACCCCTGTCTACCAAGGTCACGTTAGCTCTGGTGGCGATTTCCCGCGAGACCTCTCACTTTCTTCCGATGGTAAGTGGCTGATTACTGCTAATCAGCGCTCGCACTGTGTGGGACTGTTTAGTTTGAATCGCGAAACAGGCCAGCCAACACTTGTCTCAAGGATAGATAGTATCGCTGCGCCTGCATGTATTGTGATGGACTGATTCTCGCTATTTAAGACCAATCGCGTACTTCAGTACCTGTTGCTTTATCGGACCTGAGTGCTCTGCAACCTTGAGCAGGGCATTTCGAGCAAATGCAACGGGGGGAAGAGTGTTGCTAAAGCCTTTGTAAAAAACATCCATCCCTGTTTGCATCAACAAGTTATCAGGGCGACGTAATCGCTCGTAACGAACCAGCGCTTCATCATTGACGCCCTTTGACTCAAAACACTCAAGCAGTATCTCGACATCTTTAAAGCCAAGATTCACTCCCTGCCCAGCAAGCGGGTTAATCGTATGTGCCGCATCACCGACAATCACACACCCCTGTTTGTGATAATGCTGTGCATGGCGGCGAGTCAGTGGGAATGAGCCATGCTGTAGCACCTTTATTGACCCAAGCTCTTTAGGGAAATGCGTGATTATTTCTTGCTCTAATTGAGCAGGAGTCATGGCTTTTAACTGCCTGATACGCTTGGGCGAATCATACCAAACTAACGAACCCTGATTGCCACACAACGGCAGAAACGAGCGAGGTCCAGAAGTGGTAAACCATTGCCAGGTGATATCTTGCTGCGGCAGCTCCGTCTCGACATTAATCAACATGCACTCTTGACGGTAATCCCACGCAGTAATACCGATTCCCGCCGCGCTACGAACTCGTGAATTCGCACCGTCAGCCCCCACCACTAAGCCTGCATTAATTACACGCCCAGACTCCAACGTAATGGTGGAATTGCTTGAACTGAGTTCTAAACTCTCAACGCTATCTCCTTCAATGACTTTGAGGTTATCAAAGCGCTCGAATTGTGTCCAAAGTCCTAGCTGTATGAGACGATTCTCTACAATGTAGCCAAGCTGAGGCAGAGCAAGCTCCTTGGCATTGAATCGAATACGACAGGTATCTGCTTCCCACGTTTCTAGCCGCGCATACGGACAGACGCGCATCGCCTGTATCTCCTGCCAGGCATCTAAAGACTCTAATAAGTCGACTGAGCGGTGAGAAATAGCTGAGACACGCAAATCCATTGGTTGACTGGAATCAAACGTCTTGGGTGTAAACTTCTCTATTACAGCGACGGAGCGCCCCTGCTTAGCAAGACCAAGAGCCAACGCTGCGCCGACCATGCCACCGCCTACTACTGCTATTTCAAACTGTTCCATCGTCTCATTACTGTCTTAAAATCAATATGTTCTCATTGTACGTAGCCACATACGAAAGCGCGAGTATTTTCCCGACCAAATCCCTGCTTTTGTGAGGGCTAATATCGCCTCGCAACAATTGAAATATAAGCTCTCAAAGAGTTTTCCCCCTACCCCTAGTCAGGCGGTTTTTAAAGCAGTACAATACGCCGCTTACCGCCGAGATGGTGGCTATAATTTGAACAATAGTTCAGCATAAGATTTACATAACTGACGAGCGATAGTGATGAGTAAGAAACTGCTAATTAAAACCTGGGGCTGCCAGATGAACGAATACGATTCATCAAAAATGGCCGATCTGCTTAATGCTGCAAATGGCTATGAGCTAACTGAAGAGCCAGAGGAAGCAGACGTACTACTATTGAACACTTGTTCGATCCGTGAAAAAGCGCAAGAAAAAGTGTTCCACCAACTTGGTCGTTGGAAAACGCTTAAAGACAAAAAAGAAGGCGTTGTGATCGGTGTTGGTGGCTGCGTCGCAACTCAAGAAGGTGACCATATCCGCGAACGTGCACCGTTCGTTGACGTTATTTTTGGTCCACAGACTCTGCACCGTCTGCCTGAGATGATCAAGCAATCTCAAAGCGACGAAGCACCAGTAATGGATATTTCGTTCCCAGAGATCGAGAAATTCGACCGTCTGCCTGAGCCTCGTGCTGAAGGCGCGACTGCTTTCGTTTCTATTATGGAAGGCTGCTCAAAATACTGTACTTACTGCGTAGTACCATACACTCGCGGTGAAGAAGTTAGCCGTCCAATGGATGACGTTCTATTCGAAATTGCACAACTTGCAGAGCAAGGCGTTCGTGAAGTAAACCTGCTAGGTCAAAACGTGAACGCATACCGTGGCCCAATGCACGATGGCGACATCTGCTCATTCGCAGAGCTGCTTCGTCTCGTTGCTTCTATCGATGGTATCGATCGTATTCGTTTCACAACGAGCCACCCATTAGAGTTTACTGACGACATCATTGCTGTATACGAAGATACGCCAGAGCTTGTTAGCTTCCTGCACCTTCCTGTACAAAGTGGTTCAGACCGCATCCTGACGATGATGAAGCGCCCACACACGGCAATTGAATACAAATCGATTATTCGTAAGCTGCGTAAAGCACGTCCTGACATTCAAATCAGCTCGGACTTTATCGTTGGCTTCCCTGGTGAGACAGACAAAGACTTCCAAGACACCATGAAGCTTATCAAAGATGTCGATTTCGATATGAGCTTCAGCTTCATCTTCTCACCACGTCCAGGCACGCCGGCGGCAGATTACCCATGTGATCTTCCAGAGCAAACCAAAAAAGACCGTTTGTACGAGCTACAACAAACGGTTAACACACAAGCGATGCGCTACTCACGTCTAATGCTAGACACTGAACAACGCGTTCTTGTTGAGGGGCCATCTAAGAAGAACCTAATGGAGCTTCGTGCACGTACTGAAAACAACCGTGTAGTAAACTTCGAAGGTGGCGCTGAGCTTATTGGTCAGTTTGTTGATGTGAAAATTACCGATGTCTTTGCGAACTCTCTACGTGGTGAGATCGTAAGAACTGAAAAAGACATGGATCTTCGCACCGTGATTTCACCAACTCAAATGATGGCGAAAACCAAACGCGAAGACGAGCTAGGTGTGGCTACCTTTACGCCTTAACGCCTATACCCACCCCGCGCCAATGTGCTATTTTGGAGTAAAGTGGGAACAAATGTGGAGTCCGGTCCCAATCGGGCTCCAATCATCGCCCTTTAAGGGCAAAATGCGAGGCAACATTGAGTAATCAAATCGTAACTCTAGAAATCAATCTAGAACCTTCAGACAACCGCCGTCTGTCCAGCTTGTGCGGTCCTTTCGATGACAACATCAAACACTTAGAGCGCCGATTAGGTGTCGAAATCAACCACAGAAGTAACTACTTCACGATTGTGGGTAAGCCACATACCAGTGCCGCTGCACTCGACATCATTAAGTCTCTGTACGTAGATACTGCGCCTGTTCGTGGTCAGATCCCAGATATCGAGCCTGAACAAATTCATCTAGCCGTAAAAGAATCTGGCGTCCTTGAGCAAAATACCGACTCTGAAATTGCTCACGGTAAAGAAGTCTTCGTGAAAACGAAAAAAGGCATCATCAAGCCACGTACGCCCAACCAAGCCCAATACCTAGTCAATATGGTGACTCATGATATTAGCTTCGGTATCGGTCCTGCGGGTACAGGTAAGACTTATCTAGCGGTAGCCGCTGCAGTTGACGCACTAGAGCGTCAAGAGATCCGTCGAATCCTGTTGACTCGCCCAGCAGTAGAAGCCGGTGAGAAACTGGGGTTCCTACCAGGAGACTTAAGCCAAAAAGTCGACCCATATCTGCGCCCTCTTTATGATGCGCTGTTTGAAATGCTCGGCTTTGAGCGCGTTGAGAAGCTGATTGAGCGCAACGTGATTGAGGTAGCGCCACTGGCATACATGCGCGGTCGTACTCTGAACGACGCGTTTATTATTCTTGATGAGAGCCAAAACACCACGGTTGAACAGATGAAGATGTTCTTGACCCGTATTGGTTTTAACTCTCGCGCGGTAATCACTGGTGACGTGACCCAAATTGACTTGCCGCGTGGCGCAAAATCAGGCCTTCGCCACGCGATCGAAGTGCTTAACGAAGTGGATGAAATCAGCTTCAACTTCTTCCAATCTGACGACGTAGTACGCCACCCTGTGGTTGCGCGTATCGTTAACGCGTATGAGAAGTGGGAAGCTGCTGATGCCAAAGCGCGTAAAGAGATTGAACGCAAGCGTCGTGAAGAGCGCGAAGCTGCGCAAGCTCTACTAGACAAAGCGGCTAGCACAACGTCACCTGCGGAAAGTAAATAATGAGCATCGAACTTGATCTCCAACTCGCTGTCGAATCGGAACAAGGCCTGCCAAGTGCTGAAGACTTTCAGCGCTGGCTAGACAAAACCATTATTCCGTTTCAGAAGGAAGCAGAGCTCACCATTCGCATTGTTGACGAGCAGGAAAGTCACCAACTCAATCATGAGTACCGTGGTAAAGATAAGCCTACAAATGTACTGTCTTTTCCATTCGAGGCCCCTCCGGGCATCGAGATGAGTCTGCTTGGGGACATGATTATTTGCCGCCAAGTGGTCGAAAAAGAGGCGATTGAGCAATCTAAGCCTTTGACAGCACACTGGGCACATATGGTTGTACATGGCAGTCTTCATCTGCTAGGTTATGATCATATTGAGGACGAAGAAGCCGAAGAAATGGAAGCTTTGGAAACCGAAATTATGCAAGAAATGGGCTTTGAAGACCCGTATCTCGCTGAAAAGGAGTAGCGGTAAAGCGTTTCTATCGGTACTTGCGATAAAACGTTAATTTACCTCTACGCATGTGCGCTATCACACATCTGATAGCATTCTGAATTGAGAAGTCATGAACGAAGAGTCTTCTCCCTCTCAGCCAGAGGGAAAAAGTAAAAAATCTGAAGGTCCGAGTAGGAAGTCCTTCTTAGAGCGCCTAGGTCAAATTTTTCAAGGTGAGCCAAAAGATCGCCAAGAGCTAGTGGATGTTATCCGCGATTCTGAAGAAAACGACCTAATTGACCACGACACCCGCGACATGCTCGAAGGCGTCATGGAAATTTCTGAAATGCGTGTACGTGACATTATGCTGCCACGTTCGCAAATGGTCACTATCGAGCGTTCCGACGACCTCGATAAGCTGATTGCTTTGATGACAGATGCCCAGCATTCACGTTATCCAGTTATCAGTGAAGACAAAGACCATGTAGAAGGCATCCTCTTAGCTAAGGACCTCCTCCGTTACTTGGGCTCTGACAGCGCCCCATTTGATATTGAAGAAGTGATCCGCCCTGCCGTTGTAGTTCCAGAAAGTAAGCGTGTAGACCGCCTACTGAAAGAGTTCCGCGAAGAGCGTTATCACATGGCCATCGTCGTTGACGAGTTCGGCGGAGTATCAGGTCTGGTGACCATTGAAGATATTCTCGAAGAAATCGTTGGTGAGATCGAAGACGAGTTCGATGACGATGACGAGCTCGATATCAGAAAACTGAGTAAGCACACATTCGCTGTGAAAGCGCTCACCACTATCGAAGAGTTCAACGATACCTTTGGCTCTAACTTTAGTGATGAAGAAGTGGATACCGTTGGTGGCTTAGTCATGACTGCATTTGGTCACTTGCCGACTCGTGGTGAAGTGGTCGAAATCGAAAACTATAACTTTAAGGTGACTGCGGCGGATAATCGTCGTGTAGTTCAGGTCCAAGTTACTATCCCGGACCAAGAAACAGCCTCAAGTGTTGAAGAGTAATCTCGAATACCAAGCTTGAGCTCACCGAATAAGTGAGAAAAACATAAATGAAGAAAAGTCTTCGACTACTGCGGCCCATTGGGGCCGCTTTTGTTGGCGCAAGCACTACCCTCGCCTTCGCACCATATCAATTATGGCCCCTCGCCATTTTAAGTCCATTCATGCTCATGATGCTCATCCGTGGAAGAAGTGCGAAAGGCGCTCTATGGACCGGCTATGCATGGGGATTGGGACAATTTGCAACAGGCATCAGTTGGGTTCATGTCAGTATCGACACTTTCGGTGGCATGCCAAAAATAGCGAGTCTATTTCTAATGGCGCTACTCGTTGGTTACCTGTCTATCTACTCGGCTCTTTTTGCATGGTCTTTGAATCGCTTCTTCCCAAGCGACAGTAAGACACGCTATTTCATTGCCGCCCCAGCGCTATGGTTGATTTTCGATTGGGCGCGCGGCTGGGTAATGACTGGCTTCCCTTGGTTATGGCTTGGTTACAGCCAGATAGACTCCCCGCTGGCAAGCTTCGCACCGATCGGTGGTGTTGAGCTAATCACCGCCTTAATGATCGTCATGGCAGGAAGCCTCACGTTTCTCACGGTCACCAAGCAATGGCAGCTCATCATCATTCCTATGGTGGTGTTTGCGACCGGATTCGGTCTCAGAAACTATGAATGGGTCGTGCCTGATGAATCTAGAACCAAAACAGTGGCTCTGATTCAAGGGAATGTCGACCAAGCACTTAAATGGTTACCAAGTCATCGCTGGCCTACCATTATGAAGTACACCGATCTCAGCAGAGAAAACTGGGATGCCGACATTATCATTTGGCCTGAAGCGGCAATCCCTGCGATGGAGTTCGAGTTGCCATCATTTTTGAGCAACCTAGATTCCGCCGCAAAGATGAACGACTCTGCGATCATCACTGGAGTTATCAATAAAACGGAAACCGACCAGTACTACAACAGTATTCTTGTCGTTGGCCAGACGCCATATGGTGATTATGAAATGGATCTGGATGAGCGCTACCACAAGCATCATCTACTACCGTTTGGTGAGTTTGTGCCTTTTGGCGACATTCTTCGACCAATCGCGCCTTTCTTTAACCTGCCTATGTCATCCTTTAGCCGTGGCGCTTATGTGCAGCCTAATATTGTCGCAAATGGAATGCATATGGTGGCGGCTTTATGCTATGAGATCATCTTTGGTGAACAAGTTAGACAGAACGTGACTTCGGAAACCGACTATCTGTTAACACTATCAAACGACGCGTGGTTTGGTCGCTCGATAGGACCGCTACAGCATATGGAGATTGCTCGAATGCGTGCTCTTGAGCTTGGCCTGCCTCTGATTCGTTCAACAAACAATGGCGTCACTGCAGTAACGGACCACAAAGGTACGATCACCGCAGAAATCCCTCAGTTCGAAACGGCAGTACTTCGTACAGACGTTACACCTACTGACGGCACCACCTGGTATCGCGAAGTAGGCACTTGGCCTCTGTATATCTGGGTAACCTTCTGTTTAGCTTTTGGTTTCATAAGATGCAAAGCGTAAATTAATACCCGACCACCAGTCGCTCAAGCGACTGGTGGTCGGGTCGTTTTCATCCCTTCCCATGTAACGTCTGCTCACTGCTGATGAACTTTCTTCCATAATATATAACTATTTGGTTCTTTTCCCTTGCCAAACAAAATCATATTCTTAACTGGTAATCAATAACCACGATGGTTGAATGAAGGAACATAAAATGAGCAAGATTTACGAAGATAATTCACTGACAATTGGTAACACCCCTCTGGTTCGTCTTAACAAAGTAAGTAACGGCAACGTGCTTGCAAAAGTTGAAGCCCGTAACCCAAGCTTCAGTGTTAAGTGCCGTATCGGTGCAAACATGATCTGGGAAGCAGAGAAAGACGGTCGTCTAAAGCCAGGAGTCGAGCTAGTTGAGCCAACCAGTGGTAACACAGGTATTGCTCTTGCTTTCGTTGCAGCTGCTCGTGGTTACAAGCTGACGCTAACCATGCCAGAGTCTATGAGTCTTGAGCGTCGTAAACTTCTAAAAGCGCTAGGTGCAAACCTTGAGCTAACAGAAGCGGCGAAAGGCATGAAAGGCGCTATCGCTAAAGCAGAAGAAATTGTTGCTTCTAACCCAGAAAAATTCCTACTGCTTCAACAATTCAACAACCCTGCTAACCCTGCTATCCACGAAAAAACAACAGGTCCAGAGATCTGGGATGCTACTGATGGTGAAGTAGACGTATTCGTAGCCGGTGTTGGTACAGGTGGTACTATCACAGGTACTAGTCGCTACATTAAAGGCGAGAAAGGTAAAGCGATTGTTTCTGTTGCTGTTGAGCCTGCAGAATCGCCAGTTATCACACAAGCACTTGCTGGTGAAGAAATCCAACCGGCACCGCACAAAATCCAGGGTATCGGCGCAGGCTTTATCCCAGAAAACTTGGATCTTGAGCTTCTAGATCGTGTTGAACAGGTTACTTCAGAAGAAGCGATCGAAATGGCACGTCGCCTAATGGAAGAAGAAGGTATCCTTGCTGGGATCTCATCTGGCGCAGCGGTTGTAGCAGCCAATAGACTAGCCGAACTACCTGAATTTAAAGGAAAAACAATCGTAACTGTACTACCAAGTTCAGGTGAGCGTTACCTAAGTTCAGCATTGTTCGCAGGCATATTTACTGACAAAGAGATTCAGCAGTAATATGTAGCTAAATCAATTTTTACACGAAAAAAGCCCCTTTAAGGGGCTTTTTTGTTGAATCTCTGTCAGCCTTTGGTAATATCAGGACAGTTTTATTTTAAGCCAAAAAATAAATAGGCTAAATACTGAATGACGTAGTACATGCATACAGCGAAGACTGCAATCATGTCCTACAATTCTAGTCCGACACAATTCTTAACGGTTACGACCTTCGCACTATAGCGGGGCATAACATTTAGCGATAAGGTTTGTTTGGTCTAGGAACTAAACAGAAAATAAATCAATTGGGGTATAAAAAATGTACGAGAAGCAAGTAGAAATCACAGCAGAAAACGGCCTTCACACTCGTCCGGCTGCACAGTTCGTTAAAGAAGCTAAAGCATTTGACGCTGACATCACTGTGACTACTAACGGCAAAAGCGCTAGCGCAAAAAGCCTGTTCAAACTACAAACTCTAGGTCTAGTTAAAGGCACTACTATCACAATCGCTGCTGAAGGCCCACAAGCTCAACAAGCAGTTGACCACCTAGTAGCTCTAATCCCTGAGCTTCACTAATAGTCCAGTTCTCCTTAAAGCCATTTTGTGAAAACAGAATGGCTTTATTGGAAATAGCTCAGGCTATCAGCTACACATTATAAGTAGCTAAAAACTATCCAATCTTTAATACACTAGACCATATAAAGGTAAAGCTATGATTTCAGGCATCCTAGCATCTCCTGGTATTGCTATTGGTAAAGCACTACTACTTCAAGAAGACGAGATTGTTCTAAACACGTCGACCATTTCAGACGACCAAGTTGAAGCGGAAGTTGCGCGTTTCTTCGACGCACGCAACAAGTCTGCACAACAGCTAGAAGTTGTTAAGCAAAAAGCGCTTGAGACTTTTGGTGAAGAGAAAGAGGCTATCTTCGAAGGCCACATCATGCTTCTTGAAGATGAAGAGCTAGAAGAAGAAATCCTAGCACTCATCAAGAAAGACAAACTATCTGCAGACAATGCGATTCACACAGTGATTGAAGAGCAAGCGACTGCACTAGAATCTCTAGATGACGAATACCTTAAAGAGCGTGCAACTGATATCCGTGATATCGGTACTCGTTTCGTTAAGAACGCACTAGGCATCAACATCGTTTCACTGGGTGACATCGATGAAGAGGTTATCCTAGTTGCTTACGACCTAACGCCATCTGAAACAGCGCAAATCAACCTAGACTACGTTCTTGGTTTTGCGTGTGATATCGGCGGTCGTACTTCGCACACTTCTATCATGGCACGTTCACTAGAACTTCCTGCGATTGTTGGTACTAACGACATCACTAAGAAAGTGAACAACGGCGACATGTTGGTTCTTGATGCAATGAACAACAAGATCATTGTTAACCCAACTCAAGCTGAAATTGATGAAGCTAAAGCGGTACGTGAAGCGTTCCTTGCTGAAAAAGAGGAACTAGCAAAACTTAAAGACCTACCAGCAGAAACTCTAGACGGCCACCGTGTAGAAGTTTGCGGTAACATCGGTACAGTGAAAGACTGTGATGGCATCAACCGTAACGGCGGTGAAGGTGTTGGTCTGTATCGTACAGAATTCCTATTCATGGACCGCACTGCTCTTCCTACTGAAGAAGAACAGTACCAAGCTTACAAAGAAGTTGCGGAAGCAATGAATGGTCACGCGGTAATTATCCGCACTATGGATATCGGTGGTGATAAAGATCTACCATACCTAGACCTACCTCAAGAAATGAACCCGTTCCTAGGCTGGCGTGCAGTACGTATCAGCTTGGACCGTCGTGAAATTCTTCGTGACCAGCTACGTGGTATCCTACGTGCATCAGCACACGGTAAGCTACGTATCATGTTCCCAATGATCATCTCTGTTGAAGAGATTCGTGAGCTGAAAGCTGCAATCGAAGAGTACAAAGCAGAACTTCGTGCTGAAGGTCTAGCATTTGATGAAAATATCGAAATCGGTGTAATGGTTGAAACGCCTGCTGCGGCAGCGATTGCCCATCACCTAGCTAAAGAAGTTTCGTTCTTTAGTATTGGTACTAACGACTTAACTCAGTATACTCTAGCTGTAGACCGTGGTAATGAGCTGATTTCTCACCTATACAACCCACTATCACCTGCTGTACTTACAGTAATCAAGCAAGTGATTGATGCTTCTCACAAAGAAGGCAAGTGGACTGGTATGTGTGGTGAGCTTGCTGGTGACGAACGTGCGACTCTACTTCTACTAGGTATGGGCCTAGACGAGTTTAGTATGAGCGGTATTTCGATTCCTAAGGTTAAGAAAGTTATCCGTAACGCTAACTTCGCAGAAGTAAAAGCAATGGCTGATGAAGCGCTAGAAATGGCGACTGCTGCAGAAATTGAGGCACACGTCGAAAAATTTATCGCAGAAAAGACAAACAGCTAATATAATTGACTGGATTAAAATCAAACCTTTAGGAGCACGACATGGGTCTGTTTGACAAACTGAAGAAGCTAGTATCTGACGACAGCGCTGACACTGGTGCAATCGAAATTATCGCACCTCTTTCTGGTGAAATTGTAAACATCGAAGATGTGCCAGATGTAGTATTCGCTGAGAAAATCGTTGGTGACGGTATTGCAATCAAGCCAGCTGGCGACAAGATGGTAGCTCCTGTAAACGGTACTATCGGTAAGATCTTCGAAACGAACCACGCGTTCTCAATCGAATCTGACGACGGCATCGAGCTATTTGTTCACTTCGGTATCGACACAGTTGAACTAAAAGGCGAAGGCTTCAAGCGTATCGCTGAAGAAGGTCAAACTGTTAAAGCTGGCGACACTATCATTGAATTCGATCTAGCTCTTCTAGAAGAGAAAGCGAAATCAACGCTAACGCCTGTAGTTATCTCTAACATGGACGAAATCAAAGAGCTTAACAAGCTTGCTGGTGCCGTGACTGTTGGCGAAACACCTGTACTACGCGTAACTAAGTAATTAGTTAACTCGAAGTAGAAAAAACGCAGCTTAATCGCTGCGTTTTTTTATGCCTGTCATTTGGCTTTCAATCGTCAAAAAATAAGTCCGTCGTCATCTTCACGCACGTGAAGATCTTTTACAGCGCGTAGCTAGCAATCCAATAGAGACTATGTCGCGTAAATGTAATTCACCACGCGCTATGTGAGATCCCCTTTTTCAAGGGGATGACTCGTTACTTGGGAGTGGTTTGAGACAAAGAAGAGAGTTACAACTCGATAGACGCTAGCACTTCACCATCAAAGGTTTGAACACTGAGTCTATTATCCTCTAATAGACCAAAGCTCGCTGCGAACTCATTACGAGGGAAGGTAATAGAGCCTGGATTGAAAATGATCTGCTCTCCTTGCCATTCAGCAACTGGAATGTGCGTATGACCGTGAGCAATCACATCCCCTTTTTTTAACGCAGGTCGTTTATCACTGTTGTACAAGTGGCCGTGCGTTAGGAACAAACGTTGACCCGTTGGCAACATGACCCAGGCGTAGTCACTCATCATCGGAAACTCAAGCAGCATTTGATCCACTTCACTGTCGCAGTTGCCACGTACTGCAATGATATCTTGCTTGTATGCATTGAGAAGCTCGGCCACTTTAGGTGGGTTGTAGCTACTCGGCACAGGATTTCTTGGTCCGTGGTTTAGCACATCACCCAAAATTACAAGATGATCAGCACCTGAGCGACGGTATTGCTCCAGCACTTGCTCGGTGGCTTCTTGGCTGCCATGTAAGTCCGATGCAAAGAACAGTTTCATTGATATATCTCCAACACTTTCTATGTGGCTATTGTATCGAACTTAGTGGCCAAGGTGCAGGGCTAATCTAAACCAAGCATACCGTTCACTACGATGTTATTGTAACTAACCATACCAATGACCCGTCCATCTTCTATGACGGGGGCCCGACTTATTCCAAAGCGTTCAAATAGCCTTGCGCAGTACTTAACATTCATATCGGGGTCCACACACAACGCGGGTTTAGTCATAATTTCATAGATATTAGTACGCTGAGGAGAGCGGTTACGAGCCAACACTTTTTTGGCGATGTCATTCATCAAGACAATGCCAAACTCATCATCGTCATTGCGCTTTTCAACCACCAGCGCCTTAACTCTATGTTCTTTCGCAAGCACGATACCATCGTGTACAGTCTTTACTCCGTCCACCATGACGTACGTATTCGCCATTACATCGCGTACACTTACTTTTTTTTGCTGACTCATAGTTCGTCCTCCACGACTTTAGTCAATGTCTCTACTTGATGAGCGACACCCACTGCATCCTCTATGTCTATTTGCACGGCTATCCCCTGGCCAGAAGTTTGATCAAATTCGCCAACTTGGCTAATGGTCTCCAAGATATGGCGAGATAGATGCTCTTCAACTACAAACAGCACCACATCCTTTTGCACCTCTAAAGTGAGCCCGAAAAAGGTTTGCTTCTTGTTAAGGCCTTCACCTCTCGCATTGTTGATCACTGTTGCACCGGTCGCACCGGCCTCTCGGGCGGCGTCCAATACCTTTTCCGTCTTGCTATCTTCTACAAACGCAAGGATCAATTTAAAGCGCATTTTTCTTCTCCTTAGAGGGGATTGGGGGTGTGGCTGCCTGCACCTCATTGGATTTCTGACTGACAGAGGAACGCGCCGTTAAATACTGAGTGAGCTGGGCATAGGCCATCACTGAGATGATTGGAAACAAGCTGGCAAATGCGATAAGTCCAAAACCGTCTATCATGGGATTTCTGCCTGGTACTGTTGAGGCAAGACCAAGACCTAAGGCAGTCACTAAGGGCACTGTCACGGTTGAGGTCGTCACGCCGCCCGAGTCGTAAGCGAGCGGTACAATAAACTTGGGAGCATAGTAAGTTTGAATCACGACCAGTATGTAGCCTGCAATGATGTAGTAATGGATTGGGTCACCGACAACGATACGATAGCTGCCAAGTGAGATGCCGACAGCGACACCTAACGCAACCGCGATTCTAAGACCATTTACCGAGATCGCTCCTGCAGACACTTGGTTGGCTTTTATCGCCACTGCCAGAAGAGAGGGCTCGGCGATGGTGGTACTAAAACCAATACAAAACGCAAAGAGATATACCCAGTAGTAGTCGATCCACTCAAGTGAGTCCCCTACCGTCACTCTCACTTGGTTCAAAAAATCAGGAGCGGTAAGCTGCATCGCCATCGTCTCCCCGAGCGGAAACAGTGCTAGCTCTAATCCGACGAGAAATAAACTCAAGCCCACAATCACATAGCCAAACCCAATCATTACCTTGAGCGGATTAGCGATAGGCTTTTTAAGGATGGCAAACTGAAACCCGAAGATAATCACCATAATTGGGGTGACGTCTCTTATGGTCATCAGCAAAGTATAAAAAAACTCCCAAAGAAAACTCATACCATCACCATCCCATAGATCATCACGAACATCATCGGAAGCAAGGAGGCGAAGGCGATTAAGCCAAATCCATCGAGCATGGGGTTTCGACCTTTAATGGTGCTCGCAAGCCCGACACCGAGCGCCGTGACCAAAGGAACGGTAATGGTTGATGTTGTCACCCCACCAGAGTCATACGCCACACCGATAATGTACTCCGGTGCAAACCATGTCAGGATAACCACCCCGATATAGCCACCTATAATGAGCCTATGAATAGGCCACCCTTTTAAAATGCGCAGCACACCAAGAACGATGGCCAAGCCAACAGACACTGCGACCGATAAGCGCAAACCATCAGCATAGCTTTGCATTGACTCTTCGGTCATCGCGATGATCCCGCCCTCTGCAGCCACTTCTGCTGCCTCTGCAGAGACAGCGGTCAAAGCCGGCTCTGCGATAGTGGTGCCGAAGCCTAAACAGAAGGAGAACACCATCAACCAAAACACACTGCCCTTACGAGCAAAAGATTGCGCCATGGTTTCGCCGATAGGAAATAGCCCCATTTCCAGACCGAACACGAAAAACGTTAATCCGAGCACGACTAGGAGCAAACCAAACAAGATAGAGAGGACGTTAGGGAGAGGCTCCTGAAGCACGACTAGCTGGAAAAACAGAACGACTAGGACGATGGGCATAAGGTCCTTAAAACTATTTATCATAGCGCCAAGGAGTGATTTCAGACCTTGCATGGTGCACCTCCCTTATCCAGCTTTCACTAATATAATCATGGCAAAGATAAATGTAAGAAAATGTGACACAAGTGACACTGTCGACGCTCATCTTTACCAAGTCACGTTTTTGTGAACCAAACCCGCTGTGCTACATATATAACTGAGCTAAATAGGCCAAAATACACAGGATAGATCAGTTAGTTAATTCCCTGATTCGTTGCTATATTTAAACCCAAATGCCCGAGATGAGGCGTACCGTGCGTAGCCGTTCGCTACCGGAAGAGGAGAGACAATGAAGCTGTTATTAACCGGCGGGACCGGCTTTATCGGACGAGAGTTACTCAAGCATCTCACCACCCATAGTGTGACTCTGCTTACCCGCGACATTGCCTCAGCTAAACGTACGCTTAACCACACTGACCATGGCAACATTGATTACATAGAATCCCTCGATATCTATAATGACCTCAACGAGTTTGATGCCGTTATCAACTTGGCAGGTGAGCCTATTGCCGATAAACGCTGGAGTGCAGAGCAAAAGAAGCGAATTTGCGATAGCCGCTGGAAGGTTACTGAGAAGATCGTTGAGTTAATACACGCCAGCACGAAACCCCCGTCCACTTTTATCAGTGGGTCTGCGGTTGGATACTATGGTGATCAACAAGACCACCCATTTGATGAAAGCTTGAAAGTGCATCAAGACAACTTTGCTCATACCGTTTGTGACCGATGGGAAGAAATAGCGATGCGCGCCCAGTCTGATCACACTCGCGTCTGTATCCTAAGAACCGGAGTGGTACTTGGAGATGGTGGCGGAGCGCTGGCAAAAATGATGCTGCCATATAAGTTAGGCGTTGGCGGCCCCATTGGCGATGGTTCTCAGTATATGCCCTGGATCCACCTTCTTGATATGGTGCGTGGTATCGTGTTCTTGTTAGAAACTGATCATGCCGTTGGTCCTTATAATCTCTGTGCTCCTCATGCGGTGTCTAACGCCACATTCAGTAAAACCCTTGCTAGTACACTCGGCAGACCTCATTTTCTCATGACCCCAAAATGGGCATTGAAACTGGCCATGGGTGAGTCTTCTTGCTTGTTGTTTGACAGCGTACGAGCCAAACCCAAAAAGTTAACGGAGATGGGCTTTAACTTCTCCTTTCCCCACATTGATACCGCATTAAAAAACATCGTCAGTAACGCACGGTAATGCTTGCTACTCCCCATGAACTGTCGGTAAGGTAGATAGAAATAAATCATAGGGTTAGCTTAGTAATGGCAAAGTCAGTTCTTATCACGGGATGCTCAAGTGGCATCGGTTATGTCGCCGCGCACGCGCTGAAAAAGCATGGATATCAAGTCATCGCCTCTTGTCGAAAAGATGCCGATGTCGCGCGCCTTCAGCAAGAAGGTTTAACCTGTTTCCAGCTTGATCTTGCCGATCCTAAAAGTATTAAACTTGCTGTACAGAAAACCCTCGCTCTCACAGAAGGAAAGCTTTACGGTCTTTTCAACAATGGTGCATATGGACAGCCTGGCGCACTAGAAGACCTACCTACCGAGGCGCTGCGAGCTCAATTTGAAGCCAATGTGTTCGGCTGGCATGAACTCACCAAGCAAATACTACCTATTATGCGAGCTCAGGGCGAAGGGCGCATCATCCAGAATAGTTCGGTATTAGGCTTTGCCGCCATGAAATATCGCGGCGCATATAATGCTTCAAAGTTTGCTCTCGAGGGTTGGACAGATACGCTTCGACTCGAGTTGTATCAAACTGGAATCCATATCGCTTTGATTGAGCCCGGCCCTATCGAAACGCAATTTAGAGCCAATGCAAAGCGCGCCTTTCTTGAATGGATTAATGTCGAAACAAGCGCTCATCGGGCACAGTACGAGCAGCAACTCAGCCGCTTATCGGCAGATGCATCTGGCAATCAATTCGTGCTGCCGCCAGAGTCTTGTATTCCACCATTGCTGCATGCACTTGAGTCAAACACACCAAAGCTTCGTTATCGTGTGACCACGCCAACAAAAGTATTTGCCGTACTAAAACGGATCCTTCCAAGCAAGTGGTTAGATCCTATTCTGCGAAAAGCCGCATAAAAAATGATCATTTGTAATTTTAGTGTCACAAACAAACATTATATTGTTCACCGTGGTTAAACCACATAGCGCATCAAAGCCCTACTTTACTTGATGCCCGCAATAAATGACTCACAGCATTCACGTGGATTACAACGAAAATGACGCTAAATCAGCTTAACTGGTTAGCTGTGGGGGTTACACTAGCTTACTTCGTAATGTTCTAGACACCTTTGCTTGCTACCGTTCTGGAATCCATTAACGCCGCGTTCTCGGACGCGGCGTTTTGGCATCTAAAATCCTCGTTTCTCACCGCATAACCTTGAATTTTCTGTCGTTGATACCAATCTTGAAAGAATAACGATAGAAATCACCAACAAGGAACACTCAATGCAACCTGCGACCATTGTGGACTTAAACGAACAGAACTTTCGCCAAGTATTAGAAGGCTCAATGACCGCTCCCGTGCTCATCCATTTCTGGGCACCAATGAGTGAAGAAAGCGCTCAGCTTATCCCGTCGCTTAAAGCGCTCACCGAGAAATACGCTGGCGCTTTTACCTTAGCACTACTTAACTGTGAAGAGCAGCAAGCCATTGCCGGTCAGTTTGGTGTACAAGCGCTACCAACGATCGCCCTATTTGTAAACGGTCAACCTGTTGATGGCCTTGGTGGTCCTCAGCCAATTGAGGCAGTGCAGGCGATGCTCGCTAAGCACCTACCCAGCGAAGATGAGTTAAATGCACGAAAAGCACTGGAGTTATCTCAGCAAGGTGAATACGAAACGGCGATTAACCTTCTTGGTAGCTTATCTGATGAATACAAGCAAAAAGGTGAAATCAAATTAGCCCTTGCTCAGTGTTTACTCGAAACCAATCAATTTGATCTAGCGGAAGCGGTACTGAACACCATTCCAATGGAGTACAAAGATAATTTCTATAAGAGTTTGATGGCCAAACTTGAGCTCCACAAACAAGCCGCCGACAGCCCAGAGATTCAATCTCTTGAAGCAGCTCTGAAAGCCAACCCTGAAGACCTTAAGATCGTTGCCGAACTCGCCTTACAGTATCACCAAGTGAACCGTGACGAAGAAGCGCTTGAGCTTATGTGGACACCACTGAGCCGCGACCTAAACGCCCTTGACGGCGATCTTAAAAAGTCATTTATGGATATCTTATCGGCTTTAGGTCAGGGCAACCCAATTGCTGCGAAATACCGCCGTCAGCTGTATTCACTGCTCTACTAGCCGCTCATTATTTCATCTTTCATAGAAGGGGCCTTTGTGCCCCTTTTCTCATATTGGCATGACCAACACTGGTTAATCTTCCATATAAGCTGCTGATACATTTGATAATTATCAATCGCAAAAATACACTTCATTACACATAAATGTCTCAACTAAACTGTATACTATTGAGAAGACGTACATTTTTAATACAGGGAAATTGTCATGGCTATTGATGCAATGATCACCATTGGCGGGTTTATACTCGTTGCCGTTGTCTTTATCGTCGCAGGTGTAAAAACCGTTCCGCAAGGTAACAACTGGACCGTAGAGCGATTTGGACGCTACACCCATACCCTCAAACCAGGCTTAAACCTCATCATTCCCTTCATCGACAGTGTGGGTAACAAAGTCAACATGATGGAGCGAGTACTGGACATTCCACCGCAAGAAGTCATCTCACGGGACAATGCGAATGTCGTGATTGACGCCGTCTGTTTCGTCCAAGTTGTCGATGCTCCAAAAGCGGCTTATGAAGTCAACGACCTAGAGCATGCGATCCGCAACCTTACCCTAACCAACATGCGTACCGTGCTTGGCTCTATGGAGCTCGATGAAATGCTCAGCCAACGCGATTCAATTAATACAAAACTGCTATCCATCGTCGATGAAGCAACTAACCCTTGGGGTGTGAAGGTAACCCGTATTGAAATCCGCGACGTTCAGCCACCAGCAGACCTAACAGCAGCGATGAATGCGCAGATGAAAGCCGAGCGTAACAAACGTGCTGAGATCCTTGAAGCTGAAGGGGTTCGTCAAGCAGAGATCCTTCGCGCTGAAGGTCAGAAACAAGCGGAGATCCTCAAAGCAGAAGGTGACAAGCAGGCTGCTATACTTCAAGCAGAGGCTCGCGAACGTGCCGCCGAGGCCGAAGCAAAGGCAACGGAAATGGTATCGAACGCGATTGCACAGGGTGACATGCAAGCGGTCAACTACTTCGTAGCTCAAGGCTATACCGACGCTCTGAAATCTATCGGCCAAGCTGAAAATGGCAAGATCATTATGCTACCACTAGAAGCGACAGGGCTAATGGGATCCATTGCTGGCGTTGCCGAAATGTTTAATCAGTCCAAGGCAAGCAACAAAGAGGATAAAGCGTGATTGAATTACTCAGCCAAGTTAACTACTGGCACTGGTTAGCACTAGGATTACTTCTGCTTTGCGGTGAACTGCTTGGCACGGCTGGGTATATGTTGTGGCTTGGTATCTCCGCGATGTTGGTCGGTATCGTGTTGGCGTTTGTTCCTATCAGCTGGCAGCTACAATGGGTGAGCTTTGGTGTATTCGCTCTCGCACTCACCTGGCTCTGGTGGCGTAAGCAGCACAAGGTAGATAAACGCTCCGATCAACAGCGAGACCTTAACCAAAAAGACAAACAGCTTCTCGGTCAAACGACTATTTTAGAAGAAGATATCAACCGCGGAAAATGCCGTATCAAACTTGGCGACACCTCGTGGTCAGCATACAGTGACCAGCCTTTGCCCTCGGGCACTATGGTCAAAGTGATAGATGTTGATGGTATCACGCTACTCATTGAGAAAGTCGACTAACCGCTTTTAAGAGCTCCTAGTATCTGGGAGCTCTTACTCTATAAGCGTGTAGGAATACGTTTTACCTTTGGCTTTGAGACTACTCAAAGTTTGTCCCACACAACTATTTTTCGTGCTTTTGCTCGCTGCAGACACCAACCCTTTTCTATCCAGTTTAACAAACTGCTTCCCATCGCTACTGCGATAATAGACACTTTTATTCTCATTCTGATATTCGACAGAAAGGGTTAAAGCACCCGGGCGATATGGCTTACCGACCTCGCAAACTATGATGTCAGGAAAGCCTTCAAACACGTCAGCAAAACTGAATTGTGATGCGCTACAAAGAGCGAATATGGTGAGAAATCGTCGCACATATCCTCCGCTGTTTACTTGGAATAACAATAACCTAGTAAACAGCGGTGAAAAGTCTTCTCTTTTGGAAGGAATTAATCTTGTTTTGGCTCGCGCTTGTGCTTCGGCACATAGTTCAGAATAGAGATAGGTACCGGTTTTCTCGGGATGAAACCCTCAATCTCAACACGATCCAGAAGGTGTCCTAGTCGACTTTCAATCATACATAGATTCTTAAAGTTATCTTTAGACACCAGAGAAACAGCTTCACCTGCAGCATCAGCGCGACCGGTACGACCGATGCGATGCACATACTCATCGGCAGGATACGGTAGATCATAGTTGATAACGACCGGCAGGTTCTCAATATCAATACCGCGAGCGGCAACACCCGTTGCGACTAAGTATTGGATCTCTCCTGCTTTAAACGACTCAATCAGTTGTTGACGAACCTTCTGATTACGCCCACTGTGGAAAGCTTCCGCTGCAATGCCGCGTTTCTCTAATTGACTAACAAGTTTGGCCGCACCATGTTTGGTCTCGATAAAAATCAACGCCTGCTTCCAATCGTTAGTTTGCAACATGTGGCTAAGTAACGATGACTTCATATCTTTATCGACGGTCACAATCCACTGTTTGATGTTGCTTTTCGAGGCACTATGTTTGGTAATCGAAATCTCTTCCGGATCGCGAATCGCCGATCTCGCTAACTCCCTAACTGGATTCGAAAGCGTGGCAGAGAACAAAAGGTTCTGTGCGTCTTCTGGTACACGAGCGATGATTTTGTTGATCGCATCGATAAAGCCCATATCAAGCATCTTATCGGCTTCATCCAGCACTAAAACTTGCAGCTCATCAAAATGAATAGCGCGCTGACCGTAAAGGTCAATCAAACGACCCGGCGTAGCCACAACAATATCCACACCATCAATCAGAGCTTGCTTCTGCGGCGCGTAATCAACACCACCAAACATGGCCATCGACTTAAGTGGTAAATGTTGTGCGTAAGCCTCAATGCTTTGATTAACCTGCAGTGCGAGTTCACGGGTTGGAGTGAGGATAATCGCACGCGCGCGTTTCTTACGCTGCGTTTCACCTTGGCTCAGCATTTCAAGAATTGGCAAAACAAAGCTTGCGGTTTTACCCGTACCAGTTTGCGCAGCCGCAATCAGGTTTTCACCTTTTAGGACAATCGGGATCGCTTTCGTTTGAATCGTGGTTGGCTTTTGGTAGCCAAGCGATGCTACTGCATCAAGAATAGGTTGGCTTAAGCCGAGTTTAGAAAAAGACATCACGAGTTCTCTTTATCAAGATGAAGACCCGCGCATTCTATAGAGCTTGAGATTGATGCACAATGTTATTGACGCTTAATCACAATATCGGCGAGATCTGCAGATGACCCGTGGTCCAAAATACCCATCCTACCAGTAAATAAAATGTCGCCAGCAAAACTCGTTTGCCTGCATAGCGCCAGAAACAGCGCTGCGGAGCTTGTGTCGATACAGAAAAACGCTCAGAGGAGTAATCCAGCACTTTGCGACTGGTAAAGACCACGACGACTAAAGCGAGAAAGCTTCCTAAAAAACTGCAAACAACAAGTGCTGCGGCCAAGCTCCACTCAAACCAAAGCAACGTAAATAGCGCGATGAGCGACGTGCTGGTGCACGGTCTAAGTCCATACAAAAGAAGCCCTATGCGCGATGATTGTTCGCTAGGAGTACTGGTGGCCTCTTTCGCATTAGAGCGAAGCCACTGCTTTATCAATGCCACGATGAGCAATACGAGTAAGTATCCACCAAATAACATCATGGCAACGCCAACCCATCGATTGATAGAAGATACGTAACCGAGTGACTGTCGATAGCCTAACAATAATACTTGGTTTGCGGCAATCACGACGCCTGCAGTCACCACACCTTGCATCACATTAAGTAGCAAGCAAGTCCCGACAATCTTTGGCTTGCTCATCGACTCTGCTGATACAAGAAAAACCAACGCACTTTTGCCATGTCCTGGTCCAAGAGAATGAACAAATCCGTAGATAAAAGTGAACAAACACGTCAATATTAGAGCCGTTCTGTCTCCCGTATCAATAAGGTCGAAATAGTCAGATAGCCCTGAAAGCAACGTTCTTTGCGTAGTGACTAAGTGCTGCCTGATAACATTCAGTTCGTTCACAACACTTACCACCACAATCAGTAACAGTGCGGCACCAACAAAAAATCCCCAACGCTGCTTTGAGCTATGATCCACAGGACAGACTCACTCTTTGGCTAAAGTGACTGCCTAGATCATCATCACCAACATCATCTACACCGAGCGACATGGCATAATCAATAATGTCTTGCGAAGGTGTTGGCGTGATTAACTCGTACTGACAGTGTGGATTGAGGGTTTCCCCTAAAGAAATAGTCGATCTATTTTGCCAAGAAATATCGATGTAATAAGTGTTATCAAACACTTGGATATCCAACTCTTCCTTGGTCAAATCTACGTTTCTCGATAACGGCAGGGTAAAGTTCAGGACCATTCGCCGCCCTTGCCTGCTCAGTGAATACACTTCAGGAAGTCTAAATTTCAGTGGTGCGTTATCCGCATACAGGTAGGTAAAGTAGTGAGTGTTCAATAGATTCCGCATCAATCTTAACGCTTCCTTATGAGCACTCTCCTCATTATCAAAAACCGAGAAATCCCCATCAAGCGCATACGCACTTGAGAATGGGTCAAAGGTCCATGTCATGGTCAAACTCTCTACTTCCGTGCCGTCTCCGTTTACCTTCAGTTCATTGCCGATCCATGAATGAGGGTGTGAGTAAGAGGAGACAGAGAAAAGCACAAGGAGCAGTAAAGAAAAATAACGCCGCATAGAATGAATCTCTTGAAACTAGAGCAGTGCTGTCATGTAAGCACTAGGACAATCACAACAATTGTTATGTTATATCATTTCAACTATAGCGGTAAAACATTGATACTGTCAGAAGATGCTAATCGTTCATAAAGCAAGTTGGTTACGGTTAAGTGCGACGAATAAACGACAAATACGCAATAGTGATGTTGGTTTTAATTGGTAATGAGGTCGACTTGAGAAAGTCTGAAAGGTAATAGAGAGGGAGAGAATGGCACGCCCTGTAGGATTCGAACCTACGACCACATCCTTAGAAGGGACGTGCTCTATCCAGCTGAGCTAAGGGCGCGCTACAGGGAAAGGATTATACGAGTTAGGAGAGGTAAATCAATGGCTTTATTGCCTAGAGCGGTTTAAACGCCCAAAAAAAAGTCAACATATCTGCAAAAGACGAAAAACCCACCGATGCAAACGTTTGCGTTGTAGCTTTTGAAATAGTTTTCTGGGACAATGCACACAAAAATAACAGTCAATTAACTTTCTCAAGGAAAATTATGTCTGCTCAAAACATTGATGGGAAACTCATTTCTCAAACTGTACGCTCAGAAGTTGCCGCTCGTGTTAAAGCGAGAACGGATGCAGGACTTCGAGCGCCGGGGTTAGCGGTTGTATTAGTGGGTGAAGACCCAGCCTCGCAAGTTTATGTGGGTAGCAAACGCCGTGCGTGTGAAGAAGTTGGTTTTGTGTCTAAGTCGTACGACTTGCCTGCTAGCGCAACAGAAGAACAGCTTCTGAGCCTTGTTGACGAACTGAATAATGACCCTGAAGTCGATGGCATCTTGGTACAGCTACCATTGCCTGCAGGTATCGACACGACGCATGTACTAGAGCGCATCATTCCAGAAAAAGATGTCGATGGCTTCCACCCCTATAATGTGGGTCGACTAGCACAGCGCATTCCTAAGTTACGCTCGTGCACGCCAAAAGGCATTATCACTCTCCTTGATCGTTACAACATTCAACTTCGTGGTAAACACGCTGTGATTGTGGGTGCATCGAACATTGTGGGTCGCCCTATGACACTAGAGCTATTACTGGCTGGCTGCACAACGACCACATGCCACCGATTCACTAAAGACCTAGAAAGCCATGTACGCCAAGCTGATGTGGTCGTTGTTGCAGTGGGTAAACCAAACTTTGTTCCTGGTCACTGGATCAAGAAAGGCGCTGTTGTGGTCGATGTAGGCATCAACCGTTTGGAAAATGGCACCTTAGTGGGCGACGTTGAGTACGATGTAGCAAAAGAAAACGCGAGCTTCATTACTCCAGTTCCTGGTGGTGTTGGTCCAATGACGGTAGCGAGTCTGATTGAGAATACTATGATTGCTTGTGAGCAATTTCATACCGCTAAAAAGTAATCTTATTGAGTAAGGGAGTTCGCTCCCTTACTATCCCTCCGCCCCTTGTCGCACACTATTTCCTCTTTACAATCATACAGATAACGTTAACCCCCTCTCATTTTGTACTGATACTTTCTTACCTATTAGCAACTTTACTTCTTCGTCACAGATTTCAAACCGCATGTTCGGTACAAACAACCTCAGAAGCGAATCAATCGAATAACGAGGAGATGTACCCCATGTATAAGAAAAACGCATTGATCACAGCAGAGAGCGGCTTACACACGAGGCCGGCAGCGCAGTTCGTTAAAGAAGCAAAAAAATACTCAGAAGATATCGAGATCGTCTCTAAGGGTAAGACGGCTACGGCTAAAAATTTGTTCAAGTTGCAGACATTGCAGCTTGTTAAAGGCACAGAAGTGACGGTTCAGTCATCCAACAGGCAAGCCGTTGATGAACTGGCAAGCTTCTTGGAGAAAGTGACCGGTTAGTAGATAGTAAAACTAAGCGCCCATGCACGCGGCCTGAGTGCATGGGCGCTTTTTCATTTTATGTACAATGAGAGAGAGCGTTAATCCATCGCGATTCGGTCAGCAAGGTGGCTGACAGCCAAAGCGAAGTAATACGAACGGTTCCACTTCATCAACACGTTATAGTTGTTATACACCAAATACACTCGACCATTTTCGTCATCAGGCATGATGAGCCAGGCCTTGATGTCTTCATCAAGTTGAGGCAGTGGGCGACCGTCGTATCGTGTCACACCGAGCTTGCTCCACTCTTGTAAGAACTTGCCTTTTTCAGGATCGCGCCCCTGAAGCTCAGGAGAAAACCCTTTAGGAACTTTGACTTGTCGTCCCCAAGTGTATTGATCATCCCAGCCAGATTTCGCTAAGTAGTTAGCGGTTGACGCGAAGACATCGGCTTCGCTGTCCCAGATATCTTTCTTGCCATCGCCATTACCATCAGCGGCAAAGTTCAGGAACGAACTCGGCATGAACTGGCTTTGCCCCATTGCACCAGCCCAGGACCCTTTCATGTCTTCAGGTGCAATATGACCTTGTTCTAGAATAGTTAGTGCCGCTAGTGCCTCACTGCGGAAGAAGGCTTCTCTTCGTCCTTCATACGCCATGGTTGATAACGCATCAATGACTCGATAGTTACCAGTAAAGCGACCAAAGTTACTTTCAACGCCCCACAATGCGACGATAAAGCGCGGCTGGACACCATATTCGTCACCAATGCGTTTCAGCTCAGCGTAGTGTTTGTTGTGAAGCTCTTTCGCTTGCTTCACTTTCCAATCCGGCACTGCTCTTGGTATGTACTCATCCAAGGTCAGCCTTTTCTCAGGCTGGTTACGGTCGGCTTTCACCGCTCTGGGTTTGTATTCCACACCAGCAAAGGCCTCTGTTAAGATTTGCTCAGAGATTCCTTGCTCTCGAGCCTCTTGCTTGAGACCCGCGACATATTCCTCGAAGGATTCCTTTTGTTGCGCGACTGCGCTTGTGGCTAGGCTTGCCCCTAGCATCACTGACAATATCTTTTTCACCGTGCCCTCCCCTGAGCAGTCGGATTATTTCTGTTGAGCTTTCTGCTCTTTATATTTATCCAGTAAGTTTTCTGGTGGTGGTGGTAATTGTAAGAAAAAGCCCTCTTCGTTAATCGACGTTTTGACCTTCTCAACATCGACCAACGCCAGCGTACGACCAGCAAGGTTAACCACCATGACAAACTGCGGTCTGCCAAACATGTTCATCAACGCTTCTGGTACTGGAGTAAAGTCGTCTTTCTTTGCGATGTACAGGTATGCCCCGTCTTTTTTAGTGCTTTTATAGATTGAACAAAGCATGGTTGTATCTCTTATCGTTACGTATCTTCTCAAGTAGAAGAAATAATTCGGTTAGTTTATGGAAAATTGAGAGTTAATTATCCATTTGAGAGCAAGATAGCTTGCTGTATCTAATGTTGAAATATAACATGATTATTCCCAAGTAACCTCTAGATACGGTTACATTGGCATAACCTAATCAATAGCAATGTCATTGGCACAAGGATTTGATCATCAATGTCTCAATCCCCAGATCTGAAAGGCAGTAGCTTCACCTTATCGGTGTTGCATCTTTCTGACAACGATGTTTCCAAAGCAGTTCAATTTTTACAACAAAAAGTCTCTCAAGCCCCGACATTTTTCGCTTCGGCACCCGTGGTGATCAATGTTAGCCAGGTTGATGGTGATATTAACTTTATCGACCTAAAGCTGGGCGTAGAAGAGATAGGTATGATTCCCGTTGGCATTACTGGCTGCCAAGATAAGCGCCTGCAAAACCTTGCATCAGAAGCAGGGTTTGCGGTCATGACGGCCAGCAAAGCACCTTCTCAAGCCCCCGCCAAAATGGAGCCAACCAAAATTGTTCGCAACCCAGTTCGCTCTGGGCAACAAATCTATGCCAAAAACAGTGACCTTGTCATATTAAGCCATGTGAGTGCGGGCGCCGAAGTTATCGCCGATGGCACCATTCATATCCATGGCACATTAAGAGGCAGAGCTATCGCAGGAGCGAGTGGCTCACGGGATGCAAAAATTCTCTGCAACGACTTACAAGCTGAACTAGTCTCCATAGCAGGGAACTACTGGCTCAGCGATCAGATTGAACGTGAATATTGGGGTAAAAAGGTGCTGTTCGGTATGACCGACGACCAACTCGATTTCGAGATCCTCACGATTTAGAATTTTAAGGAAAACAATAAATGGCACGCATTATTGTGGTAACGTCGGGTAAAGGCGGCGTAGGTAAGACGACCTCGAGCGCGGCAATCGCGTCAGGACTGGCACTAAAAGGCAAGAAAACGGCCGTTATCGACTTCGATATTGGTCTTCGTAACCTAGACCTTATCATGGGTTGTGAGCGTCGCGTGGTTTACGATTTCGTAAATGTCATCAATGGTGAAGCTACGCTAAATCAAGCGCTTATCAAAGATAAGCGTACTGACAATCTGTTCATTCTACCTGCCTCACAAACTCGTGATAAAGATGCGCTGACCAAAGATGGTGTACGTCGCGTATTGGACGATCTCGATGAAATGGGTTTTGACTTCGTGATCTGTGACTCACCTGCTGGTATTGAGCAAGGTGCATTGATGGCGCTGTACTTCGCGGACGAAGCGATTGTAACCACCAACCCAGAAGTCTCGTCGGTTCGCGACTCAGACCGTATTCTTGGCATCCTAGACTCGAAGTCTCGCCGCGCTGAAGAAGGCAAAGAGCCGGTTAAACAGCACCTATTGTTGACTCGCTACAACCCAGCTCGAGTAACACAAGGCGAAATGCTCTCTGTCGAAGACGTGGAAGAGATCCTACACATTTCACTGCTTGGTGTTATTCCAGAAAGCCAAGCGGTACTCAATGCCTCTAACAAAGGTGTGCCAGTCATTTTTGATGATGAGTCTGATGCAGGTATGGCGTACTCAGACACCGTTGATCGTCTACTCGGTGAGCAAGTCGACTTCCGCTTCTTAACAGAGCAGAAGAAAGGTATCTTCAAACGTCTATTCGGGGGGTAAGCTATGTCTCTACTTGAGTTTTTCCGCCCACAGAAGAAGACCTCAGCAAACCTAGCCAAAGAACGTTTGCAAATCATCGTTGCAGAAAGACGCAGTGAAGGCTCGCCTTCTCCGTCTTACTTACCGCAATTAAAGGAAGATATCCTTAAAGTGATCGCTAAATACGTCGACGTTGACCCATCTATGGTGGATCTGTCGTTCGAACACAAAGACGATGATATTTCGGTTCTTGAGCTCAACGTACAGCTTCCAGAAGACGAAAAGTAATTCAAAAAAGGCTCGCAATCGCGAGCCTTTTTTACATTTAGCTTGATTCAAACATCCATAACCTGGTCTAGCTGACGACCAAATAGCTCAAGACGCCACCCTTGCATCACATCCGGAAGCTTGGCTGGATCGCGCTGATGCTTCCAAACCCAAGAAAGGTATTGGTTAAGCTGCTTTTTGGACGCTAAAAACTCTGTCGCTAAGCCGCTGTGCTGAGCCGCCTTCTTCACTTCGTCTTTCAGTTTTTTGAACACTTGCTTGTAGCTTGGGAAGTCCATCAAGCGTTCAATTTTCTCTGGATAATCTTCTTCTGGCGTTTGCTGCGCACGCTTGACGATAGCGGCAATACGTTCACCATGACGACGAATAGCTCTAGGGTCGATGCCCTCTTGCTCCATCTGTTTTGGTTTTTTCAGCCCATGACGTGCAACCGTCCAAAGCTCTTGCTCTTTGATGATGAAGTTCAAAGCTAAGTCACGTTTAAGCGCTTCATTAAAGCGCCATGTCGCCAGCGGCTTAAGTACAGCTAGCTGCTTTCGTTTAAGCTGCCACGCGCCTTTGATGTCTAGATAGGCTTTCTCAGGATTCGGAGTTTTGCCGCGCTTTTGCATCAGCAGATCAGACTCTTGCTGAGCCGCTTCCCACCACTCTTTGGCTTCCACTTTAGCAAACAGCTTAAAGTACAGCGGCCACAGGTAGTACACGTCCGCCGCCGCATAATCGAGCTGCTTGTCGGTCAGTGGACGAGCTACCCAGTCGGCACGCGACTCACTCTTATCAAGCTCGACATCAAGATACTCTTGAACAAGAGTAGCAAAGCCCGTTGATAAACCGTGACCAAGAAATGCGGCCATGATCTGCGTATCCACCATTGGGTATGGCATGCAATCAAAGCTGTTCGCGAACACCTCAAGGTCTTCGCCGCAAGCATGAAGAACCTTTAATACTGACGTGTCCTTCAAGAGCTCGATGAAAGGGGTGAAATCACTAATAGTAAGTGGGTCAATAAGTGACAACTGTTCGCCGTCATAAAGCTGAATCAATCCAAGCTTTGGGTAGTAAGTACGAATGCGCACAAACTCAGTGTCCAACATTACGACATCGGATTCACGAGCCTTGCTGCATACCGACTCTAGCTCGGCAAACTCTGTTACTATTTGGAATTCCACTCAATCTCTCTTTATAAAAAATGCCAGCTTTGCGGGCTGGCATTTTAGCACTGATTGTAATCAAACGTTAACTTAAACTGTCTTCTCTGAGGTTTTCATCAGTTTTGCATCGTTTTCTTCGCGCAACACGCGGCGTAGAATCTTACCAACGTTAGTTTTTGGCAGATCTTCTCTAAATTCAACGCGTTTCGGGATCTTATAGCCCGTCAAGTGTTGACGACAATGCTCGATGACCTCTTCTTTAGTCAGAGAGTTGTCTTTCTTAACGATGAAAATCTTAACGATCTCACCCGAGGCTTCGTTCGCCTCACCAATCGCTGCGACCTCGAGTACCTTGTCATTCAAGGCAACAACGTCTTCAATTTCATTTGGATAAACGTTGAAGCCCGACACCAAAATCATATCTTTCTTGCGGTCGACGATATGCAAAAATCCTTCGTCGTCGAACTCAACGATATCACCTGTTGATAGCCAACCTTCTTGGTTGATCACCTCTTTGGTCGCTTCCGCACGCTGCCAATAGCCTTGCATCACCTGAGGACCACGAACCTGGAGTTCGCCTTTACCATCGCCCTCAACTGGATTGCCTTCTTCATCGACAATACGTACTTCCGTAGAAGGCACTGGAAGACCAATTGACCCATTATATTCAACCAAATCATGCGGATAAGCGGCAACGAGAGGCGAACACTCCGTCAGACCGTAACCTTCGAGAAGCAAACAGCCTGTGGTTTTCTTCCACTGCTCAGCAACGGCACGTTGAACCGCCATACCACCGCCCACCGCAAGTCTTAGTCCACGGAAGTCCAACTCATGGAAATCTTCATTATTAAGAAGTGCATTGAACAGGGTGTTTACCCCGGTAATCGCAGTAAATGGGTATTTTTGTAGCTCTTTCACAAAGCCCGGAATGTCGCGCGGGTTGGTGATCAGTAGGTTTTGACCACCCATTTCAATGAACAGCAGACAGTTCACTGTAAGTGCAAATACGTGATAGAGCGGCAGTGCCGTTACCACAAACTCACGTCCTTCGTGCAATACTGGCGCATACATGCCCTTCGCCTGCATCACGTTAGCAATCATATTGCGGTGAGTCAGGATCGCGCCTTTAGCGACGCCTGTCGTACCACCGGTATATTGCAAAAACGCAATATCATCACCCGTCATAAAAGGCTTAACGTATTGCAGGCGACGACCCTTATGGAGAGCCTTCTTAAAAGAAATCGCTCCTGGTAAATCGTACTTAGGCACCATGCCTTTCACGTACTTCACAACGAAATCAACAATCGTGCCTTTCGCTGTTGGCAGCATTTGTCCTAGGCTGGTCAGCACCACGTGCTTGATCGGCGTCTTATCTACAACTTGCTCTAGAGTGTTAGCAAAGTTTGACACGATAACGATGGCTTTCGCATCTGCGTCATTCAACTGATGCTCTAACTCACGAGGGGTATAAAGTGGGTTAACGTTGACCGCAATAAGGCCGGCTCTAAGTACACCAAATAGCGCTATTGGGTATTGCAGCAAGTTTGGCATCATAATCGCGACGCGATCGCCTTTTTGCAACTTGAGTTCATTTTGCAGGTACGCCGCAAACGCTCGGCTGCGCTCTTCCAACTTACGGAACGTCATGACAGAGCCCATGTTCACAAACGCAGGTTGGTCTGCAAATTTATGAACCGACTGTTCGAACATCTCAACTAGAGAAGGGTACTGATCCGGATTGATGTGCTCAGGCACGTCACTTGGGTATCGAGAAAGCCAAGGTTTATCCACAATTCTACTCCTTGCGTGTAAGGTCACTCTTCCGTTTCATAGCCGTAGGCAGGTTTCAGTGTTGTTTTAAAATATTGTTAACACTTTATGGGACTATGAATGTTTTATAATTCCTGCTATTACAACACAGCAGACCAGTTAGCGCACGAAAGACTCAAACACTTGTTTAATTTTTGTTAACTAGTCCAAGTATTAGTTCAAATACACTTTCTGGCGACTCAAGATGACAATGATGGTCACCCGCCACCCACTCAATTTGTGCCTTGGGCAACATCGCTAAGCGCTTTTTATGTTGAAGGTAGGCATAACCACGCTCGCCCAAAATCACCAAATGAGGTGTTTGAATAGCATCGACGATCGCCTGAGCATTTTGCTCCGCCATTCGGTAGACAGACTCGCACTTGAGCTTACTGTCATGACGCCAATACCATTTACCCTGCTCACAACGAAGATCGCGCTCTACGATCGGCAACACAGCAGACTCGGAGAGTTTTGTTGCTCTGATCCGCATGTTAATCGCGTCTTGTTTCGAAGGAATAGCTTTAGCGGTTTTACCACGCCAGCGCTCGCGGCTTTCAATGCCTTTTCTTAAGCGTTCAGCACTTAGCTGAGGTGATTCAGATAAAGGGATATGCGCTTCGATTTGAACTAAACCTGAGACTTTTTCAGGAAAGGCAGCACTATAGCAACTTGCGATCAATGCACCAAGTGAATGCCCCACTAGAAACACATCGACTGCGTGAAGTTTAATCAATATGCGGTGAAGATCATCAATATAGTCGTGAAAGTTATAGAAATGATGAGGACTCTTGTGGGAAGAGTGTCCATGCCCAGGTAAGTCTATGGCGACAACACGCCAATCGGGCGATTGTTTCTCAATCAGCGCAAGTAAAGCATGAAAACTGGCCGCATTGTCCATCCAACCATGAATAAAAACGACCGTCTTGGCGGTCGTTTTTATGGCTTCGCGTTCAAGGTAGGCTATCGTCCTGTCGTCTATCTTGAGCGATTTTTCTTTAAAGGTGGAATCCAATCCTATTTAACCTCTTTGATCACTCGACCTGTGCTTGGTCCGCTGTGGTAATAGAAACCATCGCAATAGTAACCCCAGCATGACCCATAGCTGCCAAAGTCGCGATTAATGATTAAGCGTTCTTCAACTCGCCACAGGTAATTACCATAGGCATTAATAACCGGGAAGTCACCTTCATATTCGCCAATGCGCCCGCGCTCCATACCATCTTTGTAACCACCAAAGGTGACTAAACGCCCTTGCGCGTAGGTGATAGGGTCAACAAACCCGTCTACATAGGCAATGAAGCGTCCATTTGGCTCTTCACTAATATCTGGCTTGCCATACTTGTCAATAGGTAGGTTAACAACTTCGATGCGAGTTCTATCGGCGAGATTTTTTACCGTGTCTATCACACCACCCAAACGCACTTCGGTCTTGTCATTGGTATCAAGGACACCTTGATAAGTGGCAACCACGTTCTCGTTGTTGGTCGCTAAGGTGTCAGGAAGGCTGCCACAGGCACTCAAAATGGCACTTAACGCCACAATACTACTGAGTTTCAGGAGTGTTTTCATAAATGGGGATACCGTAATTAAAGCAAGTTACAGTTAAAGCAAATAACTCTTATTATCATATATAGATATCGACACCAAGCAACTGTTCGAGTTCCTCTCTTTTGGCTCGATTCATAACATTCATATACTCTTCCAGAGCCTTTTTCGATCGACCCTCTGGGAGATCATATTGAACCTGAGCCTTTGCCATGTCAGCATCGGATAAATGTTTCACTGAGTGCGCGACCGCTTGCGCCACTTTCGTGACCTGTGTCGATTGACTGGTTGACTGCGAAGATTGAGATGTAGACGCTTTTGACACTGCCTTTTTTGCATTGGCTTTCTGTGTCTTGCGCTGGTTGGGAATAGAAGGTAAGCCGTTAATCGAGACCATAATCAAGTTGGGCTAGCGCTGTGGACTAGCCCTCTCCTTCGTTACTCTCTGCCTGGCAGCTTTTTCCATGCGACAGTATCACGCAAATAAACTGGGCTAGCTTCTTCAGCTGGGACTGTGTTGCCCTTTGCTAACTCGAACTGAGCAAGATACGCAATATCCTGTGCCTCTGGGTAGAGAACCTCTGAAGCTTGAGTGGTGATCGCCAGTGTTGATAATGGTTCTGAGTATGCATCCCAACCTGTACCAGCAGTTGTCCATGTATGCTCGTCTGCCACGATATTTTCGACAAGAACACTCGGCGGAATGACTTGCTCTTGATCGACCTCTTGCCAGTCTCCTGACTCTAGACGCTCAAAACGACCCCAATACACTTCGTTCATACGTGCATCGATCGCACTCGCTACGTTAGTTGCTTGGGCGATACGATAGGCCCCTTGCGCCATCGCTTTTAATGTCGAAATGCCGATCATCGGCAGATCTGCACCAAAACCCAAACCTTGCGCGATACCAATACAAATACGCACACCAGTAAAGCTACCTGGACCACGTGCAAACGCAAGCGCATCAAGATCAGTCAAGGTTAGATCTGCCTCTTTCAGCAGTTCATCTACCATTGGCAGTACTTTCTTAGTGTGGTCGCGCGGCGCGAGTTCACTGCGTGAGTATGTCTTGTCGCCAACTAGGAGCGCTACTGAGCAATTTTCTGTTGCGGTATCGATAGCTAAGATTTTGTAAGTCATTTATTTCTCAATTTGTTCTTCTGCTGCACTCGGTGCTTCGCCTTGTGCTAAAAACGTTTTAATCACGCCCAAGTCTCGAGTACGGGGAATCGGCGGGAGACTGGATAAGAAGGTCGCTCCATAGTCTCTGGTCACTAATCGGTTATCGCAAATAATCAGTGCACCACGATCTTTTTGATCGCGTATCAAACGTCCAACACCCTGCTTGAGCGTAATCACCGCATCGGGGATCTGAACCTGCTGAAATGGGTCTCCCCCTTGCAGCTTACAATCTTCGATCCGCGCTTTAAGTAACGGATCATCCGGTGCGGTAAACGGTAATTTGTCGATGATAACACAGCTCAAGGTGTCACCTCTAACATCTATTCCTTCCCAGAACGCCCCTGTTGCCACCAGCAAGGCGTTCCCAAGCTCCATAAACTCCGCTAGGGTTTTCTGCTTACTGGTTTCCCCTTGCAATAACACTGGCAGTGATAGTGTCTCTCGGAACTTCTCCCCAAGCTCACGCATCATGCTGTGCGACGTACACAAAAAGAAACAGCGTCCTTGGTTTTGCTCAATGACAGGGGTAAGCATTCTTACCAGCTTATCAGCCAGACCATTACTGTTGGGCTCTGGCAAGTAACGAGGCACACAGAGTCTTGCTTGGCTTGGATAATCAAACGGACTTGGTAATGAAAACTGCTTTTTGGGCACTAAGCCCAATCGCGAGGTGAAATGACCAAAATCATCCGAGACAGCGAGTGTCGCGGAGGTAAATATCCAAGCACCCCCTTTCATTTCAACCTGCTCATGAAACTTATCGGCCACCGTCAAAGGGGTGATATGCAAACTAAAATGGCGTGGTGATGTATCATACCAGTAGGAGTAGCCAGTAATCGTCACATCACAGACTCGCTCAATTCTGCCCTTTACGAGGTTAGCACGCTCAAACGCGGTATCGAGAAGTTGACTACGGCCAAGTGCAAGCTTGAGTACATCAATGACGAACTCCAAAGCATCTGTGAGTCTTTCCATCTCACGCTTAATACTTGGCGAAGCGATTGCATCTCGCCAGTTACCGCGAAAGCCAGTATCACCAAGAACAATTCGCATATCCATCGCGGCTTGAGACAGACGCTCTCCTGCTTTTTGCAGTTGACGCATATCTCTCGCTTCAGTGCGATAGCCAATCTCAATGTCCTTACACAGATCTTGGATCTGTCGGCTAGAAACTGATTGTCCAAAGTACTGGCTAGCAATATCAGGGATCTGGTGAGCTTCATCGAAGATAAACACGTCAGCCTCTGGTATCAGTTCACCAAAACCAGTCTCTTTGATCGCCAAGTCCGCCATAAACAAGTGATGGTTCACGACCACAACATCAGAATCAAGCGCTCGCCTTCTTGCCTTGAGTACAAAGCAATCCTCGTAACTCGGACACTCTTTGCCTAGGCAATTGTCATTGGTTGAGGTAATGGTCGGAATGATTGGGCTGTCTTCAGCAATGGCATCGCACTCACCTAAATCGCCTGACTTGGTCTCCGAGGACCAGGTTCGCACTTTAACTAGCTGGGAAAGCAGATCAGTTTGCGTTTCAGTCGTGTGGCTTTCGACCATTTGTCGACTCAGCCTATCCAAACACAAATAGTTAGAACGACCTTTCAGCAGTGACACTTTTCCATGAAAGCCCAAAGCTTCAACCATCAAAGGCAGATCTCGGTGGAACAGCTGCTCCTGCAGGTTTTTCGAGCCGGTACTGATGATCGTCTTTTTTCCACTCAGTAACGCAGGAACGAGATAAGCAAATGTCTTACCCGTGCCCGTGCCCGCCTCGACAACCAGCTGCGTTTGATGCTCAATAGCTTCCTCAACGGCATTCGCCATATCCAGCTGCGGTTGGCGTGGTTGAAATCCCGGTATGACCTGCCCTAGCGCACCATCAGAGGCAAACGCTTTGGTGATTGTTCGTGAACCCATTTGGTACCACTGCTAATAAAGAATGGGGGTAGTATACCCAAACCAACAGCAGTTAAAAAACCGATTTGGTAAGGCCAAAGGCTACTAGATTGCATCGAAATCCGGCTTGCTAGAGCCTTTGCCTTTAGTGCGGCAGACTTCTTTTGTTGAAACCTTGCTCAGAATAGATTAATAATGTCGGTTATATTGCGTACAACCTTCATAACACGCAGCAAAAATTAAATCCTCGAGTGAGCAAACCTCCAATGCCTTTCATTGAGTTGCATGATCACTGACACACCAAATAAATAGTTTGAGTGACCACGAGGTATGAATGACATTTTCACGGAAGCAGTAAATCATGGAAAAGAAGACCTTATTGACGCATTGCAACGATGCGCCAGGTTTGATCTCAAAGATCACTAACATCTGTTACAAGCACCAGCTAAACATTATTCACAACAACGAATTTGTGGATAACACCAGCGGTCATTTCTTTATGCGTACCGAGCTGGAAGGTTACTTCAATGACGAGACCTTCTTAGCAGACCTAGACCACGCCCTTCCTGAAGGGACTAAACGCAGACTGGTTGATTCATCTCGCAAACGCATCGTTATCTTAGTGACCAAAGAAGCACATTGTCTTGGTGATATCCTGATGAAAAACTTCGATGGCAGCCTAGACGTCGAGATCGCGGCAGTTATCGGCAACTACGACATCCTCCAGGGATTAACAGAGAAGTTTGATATTCCGTATCACTGTGTGTCTCACGAAGGTCTTAGCCGCGAAGAGCACGAAGCAAAAATGTTGGAAGCCATTGACCAATACGAAGCAGACTACCTAGTGTTAGCTAAGTACATGCGCGTACTGACGCCGACTTTCGTTGAGAAGTACCATCACAAAATCATTAACATCCACCACAGCTTCTTGCCTGCCTTTATCGGCGCGAAACCTTATCAGCAAGCGTATGATCGCGGCGTTAAGATCATTGGTGCGACCGCTCACTTTGTTACCAACGACTTGGATGAAGGTCCGATCATTAAGCAAGACGTTATTCCTGTCGACCACAACTTCAGCGCTGCTGATATGGCACAAGCAGGTCGTGACGTAGAGAAGAATGTCCTATCTAAGGCGCTCAATAAAGTGGTTAACGATCACGTATTCGTCTACGGAAACAAGACAGTAATCTTGTAAATACCTATTTGATTTCATTAGATTAAAAAGCCCTTCTCATCTTAGTATGAAGGGCTTTTTCTCTTTCATAGCGTCGACATTTACTGGTAGGTGTCACCTTTCGAATAATCCACCCGATAACCCAAGTCATCGAGCATCCCGAGTGTCACCGGACCTATCAGGTTGCCATTTGCCATCAACTCTGCACTCATGTCTGGCACTGGGCGACCATTCTTATCGTAGCGTTTTTTGTCTTCACCCCATTTAGAGTCGTAAAGATGCCCCCCGTCATCACTGATTGGCAGCTCGCGATAGTCCACATCATATTGCTCATTAAAGCGCTTCACCGCTTGGCTATTGCGCACCATAAACACCTTACCGAGCTGCCCGTCGTGACGTGTGTAGTCCATGGAATACGCACCGATGCCAAACACATGCCCCATTTCATGCAGAATGTTGGCGTTGAACTCCACCTGATCAAAGCCAGGTTCGTAGGTGTGACTGCCAATAAATACCGAGCCTTCGGTTGGGATTAAACGCCAATTAACGTCAATTTCAGCCTCTGGCCCCGCCATACCGTTGGCGTTATCCATGGGCACCACGTAGAAGTCAATATCAAGGCTGTGCTGCTCGACCCCATCCACGGCGAGAATGACCTCAAGCCAGCGTTTCGATGCGGACAAATAGGGCTGAATGCGTGAATCGGTCCACTTGGCTAGCTTGCCGTCGTGAAGTGTTAGCTGATTGCAGAAGTTGAGGTTAAGTGTGAGATGATCATTGGTGATACTGCGAGATGCTTTGACATCACATTGAGGGTTGTCGAAGTCAAATTCTTTGGCATGAGTAGCCATTGGCAGGCAAGACAACATCGCCGCAATACCAATAAGCCTTGTACTATCACCAACCACCTTGTTTAGATTCACGCGTCGTTTCCTTACAATCTGAATACGTTCTTCAATTGTAGCTTGCCGACGCGCGTTCATTGGTATGAAGGTGTCTTTACCGTGTTTAACTGTTAACCACGCAAGTAACCTTTTTCACTAGGATGTCAGATTAAGAGCGGAGTCACTTATTCGTGTTCTGAAGCGACGATGTTTTTCAAACTGTGAGGGTGGAGCTTGATGCAGATGTTATTGAATTTAAACGCGACCGTTGGGTTAGCCAGACGCTCACCTTCTCCTTTCGGGCTCGATAACTTCACCTTCACCCCTTGCTGTTTCGCTTGCTCAAGCTGACGCTCAAGGTTCGGAAACAGCTTATAGAGATCTTGCAAAAAGGTCTCAGCGGTCAGCGCATTTGATGGCACCACAAATTCAACATGCTCCCAGTCTTCTATTGGGTGTGTTTTACCAATCGCAGGGTAAGGCAATTCCAGACATTCAATCGACCATCCATGACTTTGAACAGCGTTATCGAACTCTAGTACGATAATTGGACGACCGTTGATCCGCGCTTCAGAGATCACTTTCCCATATTCTAACCATGCCTGATGCGCCGCTTTTGCCAGCTCAGCATCGTTAATACGCAAAGCAATATGATCCGCCTGATAAGCAGATAAATCGATAGCTAACAGGCTGCATAAAGCCTGAATATTATCCAGAAAATCATCGATTTTATTCAACATTGCAGAAGGCACTAGACCTTTTTCTATCAGGGTTTGTTGCATTTTTTCGTGCTCACTTTGGTCATCAAACGCCAAATAGTAGCAGGATTGAGCTAGAATCAGAAAAAATACAAACTTTCCCCCTAGGTCAGCGGCGTTAAAGTTGCTATTATGTGCGCCAATTTACTAGATTAAATCCAATTCCAAGAATTGAAGCCAAGTTTTGAAGGAAATGCGTGTGAATATCCAAGCACTGATCAACGACAAAGTATCTCAGGCTCTAGAAGCCGCTGGCGCACCTGCAGGCAGTCCTGCGGCTGTTCGCCAATCTGCAAAGCCACAGTTTGGTGACTACCAAGCAAACGGCGTAATGGGCGTTGCTAAGAAGTTGGGTACTAATCCACGAGAATTCGCGCAAAAAGTTCTGGATGTTTTGGACCTAGATGGAATTGCAAGCAAAACAGAAATTGCTGGTCCTGGCTTTATCAACATCTTCCTAAGTGAAGAGTTCCTAGCGCAGCAAGCAGACGAGGCTCTAGCTGACTCTCGCCTAGGTGTAGCTTCTCAAGAGCAGCAAACGATCGTTGCTGACTACTCAGCACCAAACGTAGCTAAAGAAATGCACGTCGGCCACCTGCGCTCAACCATCATCGGTGATGCAGTTGTTCGTACGCTAGAGTTTTTGGGTCACAAAGTGATTCGTGCAAACCATATCGGTGACTGGGGTACTCAGTTCGGTATGCTTATCGCAAACCTAGAGCGCGTACAACAAGAGTCTGGCGAAGTCTCTATGGAGCTTTCTGACCTTGAAGCGTTTTACCGTGAGTCTAAAAAACTGTATGACGAAGATGCAGAATTTGCCGAGCGCGCACGTGGCTATGTTGTAAAACTTCAAGGTGGCGATGAGTTCTGTGGCGAGATGTGGAAGAAACTGGTTGACGTCACTATGATTCAAAACCAGCGTAACTACGACCGTCTAAACGTATCACTGACTCGCGATGACGTAATGGGCGAAAGCATGTACAACGACATGCTGCCAGGCATTGTTCAAGATCTAAAAGAAAAAGGTCTAGCAGTAGAAGATGACGGCGCGCAAGTTGTATTCCTTGATGAGTACAAGAACAAAGATGGTGAGCCAATGGGCGTTATCATCCAGAAGCGCGACGGCGGCTTCCTGTACACCACTACCGATATCGCTTGTGCTAAGTACCGCTACGAGCAGCTAGGCGCAGACCGCGTACTTTACTTCATCGACTCACGTCAGCATCAGCACCTGCAACAGGCGTGGACAATTGTTCGTAAAGCAGGCTACGTGCCAGAGTCAACAACGCTTGAGCACCACGCATTCGGTATGATGCTAGGTAAAGATGGCCGTCCATTTAAGACACGTGCTGGTGGTACGGTTCGTCTTGCAGACCTTCTAGATGAAGCGGTTGAGCGTGCAAACGCGCTTATCGAGTCTAAGAACCCTGAACTTGCAAGCGAAGAGAAAGCAAACATCGCGAACACAGTTGCAATGGCAGCGGTTAAGTACGCAGATCTTTCTAAGCACCGTACGACTGACTACGTGTTTGACTGGGACAACATGCTTGCATTTGAAGGCAACACAGCACCTTACATGCAGTACGCTTACACTCGCGTGGCATCAGTATTCGCGAAAGCAGGTGTGTCGATGGATGAGCTTAATGGCGACATCAAGATCACTGACGAAAAAGAGAAAGCACTGGTTGCTAAGCTTCTACAATTTGAAGAAGCGGTTGAGTCAGTGGCTCGTGAAGGTCAGCCTCACATCATGTGCAGCTACCTATTTGAACTAGCAGGTCAATTCTCTAGCTTCTACGAAGCGTGTCCAATCCTAGTTGCCGAAGACGAAGCGGTGAAGCAAAGCCGTTTACGTCTTGCAGCCCTAACTGCTAAGACTATCAAACAAGGTCTTGAGCTATTAGGTATCGAGACACTAGAAAGAATGTAATTTGTTGAATTACCATTCATAATAGAAGGCGAGATGCGAAAGCACCTCGCCTTTTTTGTCCCTTTTATTTCGACATGAGCGCCTACCATGAGCTTTGAACTGCACCCACAACTAACAAAAGACACAAGCCTACTTGGTGAATTTCCGTTGAGCCTTGCCCTGCTACACAGAGACGACTCCGTTCCTTGGGTTATCTTAGTGCCTAAGAAAGCAGACTTAACTGAGTTGCATCACCTGCCAATGCAGGAGCAACAGCAGTTTCTAATCGAGTCTGAGGTAGTCAACCGTGCTCTAGAGACCCTTTTTACTCCTGATAAGCTCAATTTTGGCGCACTGGGTAACATGGTGCCGCAGCTTCACGTTCATCATATTGCGCGCTTCAAGAATGATATCGCTTGGCCTGGACCACTGTGGGGAAGCACGAAGGGTGAGTATCGCAGCGATGCAGACCAACAAAGCTTGGTTCAACGTATTCAGTCGCAGCTAGCGGAAAGTGAGCTTTTTAAAAGCGCATGATTGACTAACAGCTGGTTGTTCAAAAGAGAAAAGCTCCGACAAAATCGGAGCTTTTTCGTGACTACATTTTAACACTTAGTGATAAAGCATCGGCTTGATTCACATGATATCGCACTCGAATCACCTGGCCTTTCTTATCACAATCTTCCGTCCTTGAAAGCTTTCCTTTTCGAATCCAGACCGCAAGCATGGCATCAACTCCATCTTCGCTGAGCGAGAACTGCTTTGCTAGCTCTTGTCGATTTACGGCTGGGTTCGCTTCAATATACGCTTTCAACTCCGATAGAATCATGCCGTTTGCATCTCCATTTGTGCCTGCTTTTTGCCTTGGTTCTTAAGCAGTTTCCACACCAATGCGCCCGCTGCTAAGATTACAACGATCCACACAGCACTCGTCATCGGGTGAAGTGCAAAGTGTGTGACTTGGTAGTAAAGCGTCGCACCACCGTAGGCTAGCCCCATGGTCCATACTGCAATAAAGCGCGCGTACTTCTGTCCAAACTCTTTCACGTAAGCGCCCATAGCCGCAACACATGGAGTGTAGAGCAAGATGAAGATCAAATAGGCAAACGCAGCGTTACTGGTCACGAAGTAGCCTTTAAGGTTACCAAAAATAGAGCTATCTACCTCTTGGTCTTCTGCTACTGCTGACGAATCAGACAGATCACCGACATCGACACCCAGTGGGTCTGAGTAGCTGAGATCCGCTAGGTTCGCAGGAATAGATTCAACGGCTTCTTGAAGGCTACCTAGTAGATCATATTCGCCCTCTTCACCCTCACTAGAGGTATAAAGGCTGTTTAGCGTACCGACTACCGCTTCTTTAGCGAAGATACCCGTGATAATGCCCACTGTTGCTGGCCAGTTGTCTTGCTGAACACCCATAGGCGCAAAAACAGGGGTAACAACTTGCGCTGCTTTGGACAGTACTGAGTTCTCGCTATCTTGGTTACCAAAACTGCCATCTGTACCCACAGAGTTTAGGAAGCTAAGAATGGTCACAACCACAACGATGGTTTTACCGGCACCGAGTACAAAGCGCTTTAGCTTCTGCCAGGTCTTAATCATCACATTCTGGAAAGTTGGTAGCTCATAGTCAGGCATTTCCATCACTAGGCTATCGCTGGAGCCCGGATAAATCGTGTGCTTTAACACCAAGCCAGTAAAGACGGCTGCAACAATACCTAAAAGGTAAAGAGCAAATACCACGTTCTGACCGCTCTCTGGGAAGAATGCAGCCGCAAACAGAGCGTATACAGGCAGTCTCGCGCCACATGACATAAACGGTGCCATAGAAGCGGCGAGTTTACGCTCACGCTCTTGATCCAGCGTACGTGTCGCCATAATTGAAGGCACGTTACAACCAAAGCCAAGCACAAGAGGCACAAACGCTTTGCCTGGCAGACCAATTTTCTGCATGACTTTATCAAGTACAAACGCCGCTCGTGACATATAACCAGAGCTCTCTAGCACCGCCAAGAACAGATAAAGCGCGGCAATCACTGGAATAAAGGTCGCCACGGTTTGGATACCACCGCCGACACCATCAGCAATCAGAGTAACAAGCCAAACTGGAAGGTGGTCATCAAGAAGGTAGTGTCCGCCATCAACAAGAAGTGCGCCAACACCGATATCAAAGAAGTCGATGAAAGCACTGCCAATGTTAATGGAGAACATAAACATGAGATACATGACCACGAAGAAGAAAGGCACACCAACCCATTTATTGAGGATGAAGCCATCTACTTTTTCGGTAAAGCTTCGGCTCAGTTTACCCTCGCTGCGGCGAAGCTTTTTGCACTGCTCATGCAAGAAGGTGTACTTGGTATCTGCCACTTGAAGGTCAATGTCGATCTCTGCTTGGTTTGATGCCAGCTCGATCTCATCTCTCTGCTCTGAGGTGAGTGAGTTCAGCACCATAACATCATTTTCTAGCGCTCGAATCGCCAAAGCGCGAGAGCTCACTGACTCACCAGCAAAGGTCGGCTCAACTTTTGCGATCGCCTGTTCCATGTCAGAGCCGTAGTTAATCGCAAGTGCATCGAGAGTAAGACCTTGCACAACCGTTTTATGCAAACGCTCTTTCAGGGCTCTTACCTGATCTTTGTCAGTCGCAGAAAGCGTGAGCACTGGGCAGCCAAGTGCTTTTTCTAAGCCAGCGACATCCAGCTTGATACGTTCGCGCTTTAATGCATCCATTTTGTTAAGCACAACGACCATCGGACGACCAAGTTCACGCAGTTGAAGCGTCATGTAAAGGCTGCGCTCAAGGCTTGTCGCGTCGACAACATTAATAATAAGATCGGCTGGGTGAGTCAGTACCGCGCGAGAAGCAATAGACTCATCAATACTGTTGCCATCATTTCCGCTATCCAGTGCATAGATACCAGGTAGGTCCGTTAATTGAAATTGGTCACCGGCATGGCTGTATTGACCCGTTTTCTTCTCTACAGTTACGCCAGCCCAGTTACCGACTTGCTGCTTAGCACCTGTTAGGCCATTGAACAGGGTTGTTTTACCACTATTAGGATTACCAACAGTAAGGATGGTGTAGTTCATCACAATGACTCCACTTCAATTGATTGAGCAATATTGTTGCGAACTGCTAGTGACACACCACGCACTTCGATCTGCAATGGGTCGCCCATAGGAGCACGACGAATCACTTTTACTTCTGTGTTTGGTAATAATCCCATTACCATCAATTTTTTACGGACGTCACTCGATAGCCCAGTTAACGCAGTAATCTTGCCACTGCTTCCGATGTTCAAATCAGCAAGTTTCATTCAATTCACCCAAACTATGATTGGTAATGAGAAATATTAACATTAACAGTCATTTTATAGTTGCAAGCTTATTTTGCGCATTGCGCTACGTCAATTTAGTCCGGATTGCAAACGTATTATTTGTCAAAATATGTCCGTCAATTACGTCAAAATGTCATCTCAAAAACTTTTATCGTGACAAAACAATGACAGCTACAAAAACTAAATTTAAGTAAAAGCTCATATTTTCAACCACTTAATATCAAGCCAGAAAACTGTCGCAATCTTCATGGTAACTTGCCGTTATTTTTATAAGGAAATTAAGTCGAGTTATTTATAGTTAATACCAACAGAGCAACCTGCTCCTGTTAATCGAAATTCCAGAGGTGATGTGGGCGACCACATCACTCCGGCAGCAAGCGAAGGTGTCATTGACACCCGCGGTATGGTCCCCCGGCTATGCCGCGATTTTTTTTGTCTGCTATCTAATACCTCACAAACCTACCGTCCGCGAATTGTAAAAACACAAACACCACTTCATAATTTAACTATCTCTGATAAAAGGAAATTATCCTATGATGAAGTTAAATGGAGACGTTGGTGAAAGCTTTGGTCAATGGAGTATGGGATGCGACAGCGAACTGATCCCGCTTCTCGACATGGCAAACATCGCTTGTGGCTTTCATGCATCCGACCCCGACCACATGTCGCAAACCGTTAAACTTTGCAAAGCACATGACGTCACCATAGGAGCGCATCCGGGTTATCCAGACTTACAAGGATTTGGCAGGCGCAGTCTTGCCATGGCAAGTGAGTCCATTACTCACTCTATCCTTTATCAGGTAGGTGCGTTACAAGCAGTTACAAAGCATCATCAAACCTGCGTCGAGTACATAAAACCTCATGGCGCGCTTTACAACGATATGATGGCATCTGCATCTGTATTTGATGCTGTGTTACAGGCCGCTCATACGCTAGAGTTGCCTTTGATGATATTGGACACCGCAGAAGCTAACACCTATCGCTCTCTTGCTGATGAGCAAGGAGTTGCTTTGATTATGGAGGCATTTGCCGATCGTCGGTATCTGAGCTCTGGTCGCCTTGCGCCTCGTCAGCTCGACAACGCCGTCCTTCACCAGCCTGACGAAATATTGTCACAAGCGGATGCTTTTCTGTCACAGCGCCCAATCACCACCATAGAAGGCGAGTCATTACTTCTAGCGCCAGATACACTTTGCGTCCACGGTGATAACCAAGCGTCTATAAAAGTAGCAAGTCAGTTAAAACAGCGTATCGCTCAGACTGAAGCTAAGGCTAGATCATGAAGACGCCGTCTATAGAACAAGTGAGTGAATCGGCACTGCTGTTAACCTTTGCTAGCCGTATAGATACGTCCCTTCCTACGAAAATTGCCAGTATCGCCAATCAGCTAGAGCAAGCGTTCTCAGGCTCAATTACCAACTGCACCCCCTCATACACAACGCTACTTATTGAGTTTCATCCGATTCGCTGCTCTGCCAACCAAATCATTCAGTTCGTAGAGGGTATTTCTGCCAAAGATGAGATTAATAAGGACACGTTAGGTGAGCCTATTATGTTGCCTACCTATTATGGTGAAGAAGTTGCTCCAGATTTGCTCGCACTAGAAGCCTCGCTGTCGTTATCTCGAGAAGATATCGTCATGTACCACACCAGTCCGATTTACTCAGTGTGTGCGATTGGTTTTGCCCCTGGTTTTGCATTTCTAGCAGAGCTACCCGAGCAAATACGTGCACCTAGACACGTCACACCCCGATCGTTTGTGCCAAAAGGCAGTGTCGGTATCGCCAACAACCAAACCGCCGTCTATCCCAACGACACACCGGGAGGATGGCAAATTATTGGTAATTGCCCTTTACCCCTGTTTAATCAAGCGTCACCAGATCAATCACTTTTAAAAGTCGGTGACCGAGTGCAATTCCATGCCATTAGTAAACAGAAGTTTTTGTCGCTAGGAGGGCGCTTATGGGACGCCTAATTGTCATCAATGATAATCATCATATAACGACTCAAGACTTAGGCCGATTTGGAGCCAGTAAATACGGACTCACTCAAGGTGGCGCCGCAGACCTACATGCTCACTGTTGGGGACAAAAACTACTCGGTAACACCATGTCTAGCACCAGCCTCGAAATATTATTGGGGCGTGCCAAATTCCGAGCCGAGGGTGATATGACTCTTGTTCTCACTGGCGCAGATTGCAACGCCGAGATACAGACAGGGAGCACAGATAGTAGAAGAGTCGTCAATTGGCATCCATTTGGCCTCAGAGATGGACAAGAGTTGCATTTATCGATCCCTAGAGCGGGTTGCCGAACCTATATCTCTTCAAGCGGTGGATTCGATGTCGCAACCTTCATGGGAAGCACATCGACCGTCGAGCGCGATGGGGTCGGTGGTATCAAAGCAGGTTTGCCATTAGCTAATGGAGATTCGCTAAAGTCAGTCGACAGCGATGCATCCATTCCTTCAGATATCATGCCTAGAACGGCAATGCCCGATTACGAAGGCCTGCGTACACTTCGTATTATCCCTAGCTTTCAATATCACCAATTGGATAGGCGTCTTCTGCAAAGAGTTCTGCAACAACCTTACAGCGTCAGTCCGAACAGCAACAGAATGGGAGTTAGACTACAAGTAAGCCTTGAGTCAGAGCCAGTAAATACTCACTCACTCATTTCTGAAGGTATTGTATGTGGTGCTGTACAGCTCCCGCCCGATGGCAATCCTATTGTCATGTTAAGCGACCATCAAACGCTTGGCGGGTATCCAAAACTTGGTGTGGTCGCATTTCGCGATCTTTCCGTTTCGGCTCAATTAAGACCTGGAGATGCTGTGCGTTTACGCCTTACGAACCTCCCATTGGAGAGACTGAAGCAGCGCGCATTTTATCGCTACTTTAATCTGTAACAAGGTCACTGAATACCTAGCTTTCGGTCACGTCCATCATGGCAAACTTAGATGGTGGAAGACCAAAGTAGACCTTAAAGCGCTGTGAGAAATACGATGGGTCATTGAAGCCACACGCAAAGGCAACGTCCGACACCTTCTCTCCCTGCAGAAGCATCTCACAGGCTTTTTCCATACGAACATCCGTTAAGTAATCGGTAAAGGTGCTGTTAAACTGCGATTTAAAGCGGCGCTGGAAGCTCCTTTCTGACAAGAATAGAGCTTTAGATACAGACGCAGTGCTAAAGTCCGGGTCATTAAACTGCTCCGATACTAGTCGAGTAACTTGGCGCTTCCACTGCTCATGCTTGTCGACTTTTATTTCAACAGTCTGCTTCGAAGCCTCCACTCCGAGTATCGGTTTTCCAACTGTACGCTCTGAGATATCGCCAGAACCACTGTCTCGCTTGTCTTCTGGAGAGAGCATCCAACGAAGTGTCAAACGATTCGTGCTTCCTCTTTCGACCGGCTTTAACTCCCCACCTGAGCGATGAATATGAGCTGGGAGGCTCGAAGGGCTAAAGTCGAGCTGACTCTCTTTTCCGTCAAACGATTGAGTGGAGGCCTGTTCGTTGTAGTTAGGCAAAGGTAAACCATTGTCTTCGAAAATAACATTGAGTTTGGTTAGTTCATCATCGACCGTCACCTTAAGCACCTGACCTCGAACCATTCTTCGAAGTGCATTAGCGATGACAGAGTTGAAGATGATGTCGAGATTACACGTATCGAGAACTACACGCTCACAGCTCGCTTTGACCACGAGTTCGACTTTTATGCCGTAGCTATCCAGCTCTTTTTTCCACGCATCGACGGTAAACTTGAGGATACTAACCACAGAGCAAACAACAGGTGATGTACTCTCCTCATCAAAAATAGCCTTGATGTTGTCAAGTCCATCATAATCTGGCGCTTTACTCTTTGACCAGTTAGGGATCTGCTCAAGCTTAAACTGAGCACTATGTTGGGCCGCTTGCTCCACCAGCTCTTGCAGCAATAGTTGTCGGATTTTGAAAGCCTTACGCAACTGCTGATTATTACCAACCAATACTCGACTCTGGTGCTGAAGCTGCTCAGTTTTTAAGGCGACTTGTGTCTTCAACGAGCGGTTCATAAACCGGATCCGTCTTGAGCGCCAATAGATAATGCCAGCAATAAGCAGTATGGATGCTAGCCCTAGGACTGAATAGAACATGCCCGTCATGTACCAAGGAGTACGCACTAAATAACTGAAGCGTATAGGAAGACTCTGCTCTTGCGCACCTAGTACGGTCACTTCAAGGGAGTGGATACCTGGCGTTGGCTTATCAATGTTTAGTTGGAAGCCTTGCATCGTTTGCCAATCGGTATCAGGTGTTCGGTATACCAAACTTTGGCCTTGATTAGATGGCCACAAGCTCAATTGCAATGCAATGCTATCGCCATAATCAACGTCGTGGACCGCCTCTTGAATATCACCCAAGCTGATGGGTTCGTTATTCACCGATACTTGCGAGACTAAAACCTTAGGGGTTGGCGCAGGGTTATCTAGCAGTTTGTTGGGAGAAAACTCTACGATGCCATATCGTGAACCTAAAACGACGCGATCACTGTATGAGCTATAAGCGCAGCTACCGTTGATAAATTCATTACTTATCACACCATAAGGCGCACTTAGGTGTCTGACTATCTGCCCATTATCATTGTATGCGGTGAGTCCCGCAGAGCTAATAAGCCAAAACGCATTATCACTTCGAGTAATACAAACTGGTCTAGTGCTATCCTGAGAAAGCTCCAGTCGAGAAAATAACTGATGCTCAGTATCATAGCGAAACGCACCATAGCTGCTAGCAGCCCAGATACTATTATCATGCGCAACCATTTCGGTGACACTTCCAAATGGCTCACTTTCACCAATATAACGACTTCGACCTTGCTCAATGATATAGAGCCCGTGATCCGTGCCAATGAGGGCCCTATCCTCTCCAAGTGCATTTATCTCGGTCACCTTTGCTGGTAAGTGACCACTCACAACCCATTCTTGCCCATAGTCTTTTGCAGAGCGGGTTTCGATGTCGATACTGAAAAGATGAAGACCGTCACTGACCCACAAAACGTGACCACTCCCTAAAGCAACATGTTCGACCTGAGCCGGGAGGTTTTCTACGGTTTGATTCATTGCTGTAATTTGGTAAGCCCCAAGCTCTACATGCATAAGCCCTCGGTCTGTGGCCAACCAAAGCTCTTGCTCGCGCTGTGCAAGTGAGGTCACTGCGCCCCAAAATACCATCGCTGACTCACCCTGCTCATCAACGGAGTAGAGCGCGCTTCCGGTAATGACCCAATATCCTCCAAGCGGATTATCCATCACCTCCAGCTTTGGCTCTAAGCGATTCAGGTTTTCATCAATCGATACCGAGCTACGTTTAAAAAGCGAACCATACTCAGAAAAATAACGGACACCGTTGTTGGTCGCGATCCACATACCGAGTTCACCATCCGCGACAAGGGCATAGATCTTCTCTCCAGCAAGACCAAACTCATCGTGAGGGTTAAATTCGACCCGTTTAATTTCCTGAGACGCTTTGTCCAGAAGGTACAGTCCCTGCTCCGTCCCTACCCAGAAATGTGTCGCGGAGCTTCCAAGTGCAAGTACATGTTGACCTAATGGAAAGAACTGCCGTTCGCCAGTGTTCTCTAAGGATAAAGTCTCAACACCGGAATGGTAGCCTATGACAAGCGTATTCGACTGGGGCTCGACAAGTAACCGAGAGACTTGTCCACGATGTGTTTTACCCACATAGCTCAAGCTATCGTTTTGCCAACGATAGAGCCCAACATTGGTGCCTATATACCAGCCATCTGAAGTGTCTATCGCTGCGGTCACCGAAACGCCAACACCACCATAAAAGCGCTCAAACGCCTTGATCTCAATGGATTCAAATCGAGAGATTGAATCAATACCAAGATAGAGGTGTTGGTCGGTCGCAAACCAAATGTGCTCACCACCATTTCCAAGCGATTGAATATGCTCAGTCAGCTTAGTGGTATAAACCTTCTCAACGTTACCAAACGGCTTTTTAGAAAAAAGCTTGTTTGCCTTTGCATACCAAAACTGCCCCTCAAAAAAAGTGACGTCATTGTATTCGAACGCGAGATTCTCTAACTCAATAAACCGAGTACCATCATAGAAACGCACACGATTATGGACATCAATGGACCAAAGCCCTCCCTCTACACCTGGAAACAACTGTTTAGCTGCTAGGAACTGCCCATTGGTTTGTAATGACAAAGGATAAAAAACAGGAGGAAGCTCTTTCGCTTTTAGGCTTAATGGACATAGCAAAAGCAAAGCGGTGAACAAACAAGTAAATATCGAGCGAGCAGACACCGTTTGACTACCCGCTCTTTTATGCGAGGTAGTAGGCGAGCTAAGTGTTTGCAGCAAGGATAGAGTCAAAGCCAAACCAGTTAATTTGCGACGATAATTATCGTAAATCTACTGGATTTGGCTTTGTTAGGAAAGGAAAAGCGTGACTTCAGTCGCCTAAATGGCGAAATGATCACAGGTAAAACTTAATTAAACGCCCATTTTGTGGAACGGCACTCACATTATGTGCAATGTCATTTGTCGGCTTTTACTGACTTAGACACCCTGCATAGCTATCTGCAACTGCCTTTAAGAAGGTGAAGTAGCTGCCTTTTTTCACCACAATATCAGTACCTAATGGGTCGAGCTGACCAATATGCGTGCCCGTCCCGCGTGTCACTGACTCAACAACCGCAGGGGTAAATTGAGGCTCAGAGAACACGCATTTTACATTCTGCTCGCGCAGCGTTGTCTTAATTGAGATCAGTGTCTTAGCGCCCGGCTTACGCTCGGGGCTAACGGTAAAGTGTCCGAGGTTGTTGAGCTTAAAGAATTCCTCGTAGTATCCGTACGCATCATGGAAAACGTAGTAGCCTTCACTACGAACCGGCTCAAGTTGTGCCTTCACTTCATCAATCGTTTTATCTAGACTAGCTTCAAACTGCGCCAACTTTTGTTGGTAAGCTTCGGTATTATCAGCGTCAAGCTCTTGAAGCTTGGTCGAGATTGCACGCGCAACCTGTCGGCTCTGCTCAGGGCCTAACCATACATGAGGATCATAGCTACCATGATGATGACCTTCATGCCCATGGTCATGCTCATCTTCGCCAAATTCACGCAGCGATAGCCCGTCAATCGCTTCAATTTTTACCGTATTAGGCTGCCCTTCCAGAGACTTTGATAAGAAGCTCTCAAGATCGTTACCGAACCAAACCACAAGTTCACTGCTACGTAATTTCTTCACGTCAGAAGGTTTGAGTGCATAATCATGAGGAGAGGCGTTGGCATTCAATATTGAAGACGTAGATTGCCCATCGAGGATAAGCTCCTGAGAAATCATCTCAAATGGTTTAATACTGTTTAGCACTTCAAAAGCTTGCGATTTAAGCGGAAGCAGTGTAGTAAGTGCCACAATTGGAATGTAACGATGCATAGGGCTTCAAAATCCTTCTAGCTAGTAATGGCTCGAAATGTTACATTATAACACGTATCAATTGCAAATGAGTTCTATTTATGTCCGAACTGATTAAACTGGACCGCGTTAGTGTTGAGTTCAGCAAGAGAAAGGTTCTAGATAATATTAGCCTAACGATAAGTCGTGGTGAAATTCTCACTCTAATAGGTCCTAATGGTGCCGGAAAGTCGACGCTGGTAAAGGTCATACTGGGTCTTCAAAATCGCTACAAGGGCCATATTACGCGCGATAAAAAACTCAAGATTGGTTATGTTCCTCAGAAGCTCAAACTCAATGATTCACTTCCGCTTAATGTAGAGCGCTTTCTGGCATTAGCCGGTAAGTACAGCGTTCAAGAGCGGCTCGATGCGCTAAAGCTTGTCGGAGCTGAACACCTAATTAAGAACAACATGCATCAACTCTCTGGTGGTGAGAACCAGCGCGTATTGCTCGCACGTGCGCTCTTGCAACGGCCTGACATATTGGTTCTTGATGAGCCTGCGCAAGGTGTTGATGTGCAGGGTCAGATCGACCTCTACGAACTCATCGATTCGATACGTCATCGATTTAATTGCGCCGTGTTTATGGTGTCGCACGACCTTCATCTGGTGATGGCAAAGTCCGATAACGTTATCTGCCTGCACCACCATATTTGTTGCCAAGGCGCGCCACAAACGGTTAGGCAGCACCCTTCTTACATTGCATTGTTTGGTAGCGCTACGCAAGAAACACTGGCCTTCTATCAACATCAGCACCTACATCACCACCACGATCTTTCAGGTGAACCAGTGCAAGGTGACGCCACACAATGTTCACACCATGATCACGGACACGCCCATCATGATTGAGTTTTTACTTCCTTCGATTATTGCCGGTATTGGCATTGCTTTGATTGCTGGTCCACTTGGATCCTTTGTGGTTTGGCGCAGAATGGCTTACTTTGGTGATACGCTTGCCCACGCCTCGCTAATGGGCTTAGCGCTCGGCTTTCTGTTCAACATTAACCTCTACCTCGCGCTCGTCATTTGCTGCATGGCGCTCGCTATCGTTTTGGTGACGCTGCAAAAGCAAAAACTGGTCGCGACAGATACTCTGCTTGGGATACTCGCACATAGTGCGCTCTCGCTAGGTTTGGTTGCCGTTAGCTTTTTAGATAATGTTCGCGTCGATTTGATGAGCTACTTGTTTGGTGACTTGCTTGCTGTCTCGCCGACCGATCTTTTCTACATCTATGCTGGAGTCGCGGTGATTGGCTTGTTGCTATTCATTTTTTGGCGACCACTCCTCTCAACGACCGTCAATGAAGATCTCGCTGCCGTTGAAGGCGTCAACGTCGATTTAATGCGCTTAATCATTATGTTGATGGTGGGTCTGGTTATCGCTATCGGAATGAAGTTTGTTGGCGCACTGATTATGACATCGCTACTCATCATTCCCGCAGCCACCGCACGCAAGTTTACCGTGACTCCAGAGCAAATGGCCGTTACCGCATCTGTCATTGGTATCATATCTGTCTTTTGTGGCCTTAGCCTCTCTTGGTTCTACGATACACCTGCAGGACCATCAGTGGTGATCAGTGCAGCAGGGTTTTTCTTACTGGCTCAGCTCGCGCCCTCAAGAGCCTAACGTTCGACGGATTCTCAGGTTTACACGTAATTTAGATACCAGAAACAAAAAAGCTCTAGCGAATCGCTAGAGCTTTGTATTTTTACAAGTAGGCATTACCAACCGGTGATCTCACGAAGACCTTTACCAATGTCAGCAAGGCTCTTAACCGTCTTAACACCCGCAGCTTCTAGCGCTGCAAACTTGTCTTCTGCGGTACCTTTACCACCAGAGATAATCGCACCAGCGTGACCCATACGTTTACCTGGAGGCGCTGTAACACCTGCAATGTAAGAGACAACTGGCTTAGTGACGTTCTCTTTGATAAACGCCGCCGCTTCTTCTTCCGCTGTACCGCCGATCTCACCGATCATAACGATCGCTTCAGTTTCAGGATCTTGTTCGAACAGCTTCAGGATATCAATGAAGTTTGAACCTGGGATTGGATCACCACCGATACCAACACATGTAGACTGACCAAAGCCTTCGTCAGTTGTCTGCTTAACTGCTTCGTACGTAAGCGTACCTGAACGAGATACGATACCCACTTTACCTTTCTTGTGGATATGACCCGGCATGATACCGATCTTACACTCATCAGGAGTGATAACGCCTGGACAGTTTGGACCAATCATCACAACGCCCGCTTCATCTAGACGTACTTTAACGTCAAGTAGATCCAGCGTTGGAATGCCTTCAGTGATGGTTACGATCAGCTTAATACCAGCATCAATCGCTTCAAGAATCGCATCTTTACAGAACGGTGCTGGTACGTAGATAACTGATGCCGTTGCACCCGTTACTTCAACCGCTTCGCGCACTGTATTAAATACAGGAAGACCTAGATGAGTTTGACCACCTTTGCCTGGAGAAACACCGCCTACCATTTGTGTGCCGTAAGCAATAGCTTGCTCTGAGTGGAACGTACCTTGACCACCAGTGAAGCCTTGGCAGATAACTTTTGTATCTTTATTAATTAGTACAGACATTATTTGCCCTCCGCTGCAGCAACTACTTTTTCCGCTGCTTCTGTTAGCGAGCTTGCAGCAATGATATTCAGACCACTTTCCGCGAGTTTTTGTGAGCCTAGAGGTGCATTGTTACCTTCTAGACGAACCACTACTGGTACTTCAACACCCACTTCTTCAACCGCGCCAATGATGCCATCCGCGATAAGGTCACAACGTACGATACCACCGAAGATGTTAACCAGTACCGCTTTCACGTTGCTGTCAGATAGGATGATCTTAAACGCTTCGGTTACACGTTCTTTTGTCGCGCCGCCACCTACGTCAAGAAAGTTAGCTGGCTGACCGCCGTGTAGGTTTACAATGTCCATGGTACCCATTGCAAGGCCCGCACCGTTAACCATACAGCCGATGTTGCCATCAAGTGCTACGTAGTTAAGCTCCCATTGAGCCGCGTGTGCTTCACGCTCATCTTCTTGTGAAGGATCGTGCATTTCACGAAGTTTAGGCTGACGGTAAAGTGCATTTGAATCGATGTTGATCTTGCCATCAAGACATAGAAGGTTGCCTTCGCCAGTGATAACCAGTGGGTTAATCTCTAGCAGTGCAAGGTCGTATTGAGCAAACATGTTGCCTAGACCCATGAAGATTTTTACGAATTGCTTGATTTGGTCGCCTTCAAGACCAAGCTTGAACGCAAGCTCACGACCTTGGTAAGCCTGTGGACCCACTAACGGATCAATCGCAGCTTTATGAATAAGCTCTGGCGTTTCTTCCGCCACTTTTTCAATCTCAACGCCACCTTCAGTTGATGCCATGAACACGATACGACGTGTAGCACGGTCAACAACGGCACCAAGATACAGCTCATTGGCGATGTTAGACGCTTCTTCAACTAGGATCTTAGTCACTGGTTGGCCATTTGCGTCTGTTTGATAAGTCACTAAGTTCTTACCAAGCCACTTCTGAGCGAATTCTTTAACACCATCTTTGGTGTCATGAAGTTCCACGCCGCCCGCTTTACCGCGGCCACCAGCGTGAACCTGACATTTAACTACTTTCTTTTCAGTACTGATACGACCAGCAGCTTCGAATGCTTCTTGTGGGGTGTCACATGCGTAGCCTTCTGGTACAGGCAATCCGAATTCTGCAAACAGCTGTTTGGCTTGATATTCATGCAAATTCATTGTGCGATTCCATTTGTTATATCCCTGAGGGATTTTATATTTCCATATACCGATTATCGGTAATACGTCTGTAGGAGTACTCGTTAGAGCCGCCTCTTCGGGGCTTACTAAGGAGCTAGACGTTGAGCTAGTCTAGCTCCATTTATTTTGGACGTCTATACATCCAAAATAAAAACAACGCTTAACTATACATCCAGTAGCAAGCGTGTTGGATCTTCCAGTAGTTCCTTGATAGTCACCAAGAAGCCTACTGACTCACGACCATCAATTAAACGGTGGTCATAAGAAAGCGCTAAATACATCATCGGCAGGATCTCTACCTTGCCATCAACAGCCATCGGACGGTCTTGAATCTTGTGCATACCCAAGATTGCCGCTTGTGGTGGGTTGATGATAGGCGTAGACATTAGTGAGCCAAACACACCGCCGTTAGTGATGGTGAAGTTACCACCCGTCAACTCTTCAACCGTTAGTTTGCCGTCACGACCTTTGATCGCTAGCTCTTTAATACCTTTCTCGATATCAGCAAAGCCTAGTGAATCACAGTCTTTTAGTACTGGTGTCACAAGACCACGTGGCGTTGAAACTGCCATGCTGATGTCAAAGTAGTTGTGATAAACGATGTCATCACCGTCGATAGATGCGTTCACTTCTGGGTAGCGTTTTAGCGCTTCCGTTACGGCCTTGACGTAGAAAGACATGAAGCCTAGACGAGTGCCGTGGCGCTCTTCAAACTGGTCTTTGTACTGCTTACGAAGATCCATAATTGGCTTCATGTTCACTTCGTTAAACGTCGTCAGCATCGCAGTGCTGTTCTTCGCTTCAAGCAGACGCTCCGCTACACGTTTACGTAGGCGAGTCATAGGTACACGTTTTTGGCTACGAGCCAATACAGGTGCTACCGGTGCCTCAGCTTCAGCTTTAGGTGCGTTCTTCGCTGTAGCCAGATGCGCTTCGATGTCTTCACGCGTAATACGGCCGCCAACACCAGTGCCTTTTACATCCTCAGCTCTGAGGTCGTTCTCTGCAAGAAGACGACGAACGGCTGGGCTCAGAGCGTCATTAGACTCTTCTGTAAGCGCCGCTTTGTGACGCTTGTCTGGAGAAGCTTCTGTTGATTCAGTGGTATCTGTGGTTGGTTCACCAGCGACGGCACCAGGCTTAAGCTTGGCAATCAGCTGCTTAGATAGAACCGTTGCGCCTTCTTCTTCAATAATCTCTTCAAGAACACCTTCTTCAGGTGCAGGGACTTCAAGAACCACTTTATCGGTTTCGATATCAACGATAACTTCATCACGCGCTACCGCTTCGCCTGGTTTCTTGTGCCAAGTCGCGACTGTCGCGTCTGCAACTGATTCAGGTAAGTCTGGAACCAGAATTTCAATTGTCATATCTGTTTCTTCCTTTTTCTTCTAGTTCTTAATCTAGGGTCAACGCGTCAGAAATTAACGCTTTCTGTTGTTTCAAGTGTACCGACATATAACCAACCGCCGGAGATGCTGATGCTGGACGGCCAGCGTATTTCAAGTCAGCGCCTGCAGGGATAGCTGCACGGAAATTGTGTTGACTTGAATACCAAGCACCTTGGTTTTGAGGCTCTTCCTGACACCAAACGAAATTTTGAGCATTGGTGTATTCAGCAATCTTGGCTTTTACATCATCCAGTGGGAATGGATATAGCTGTTCAATACGAACAATCGCCACATCTTCTTGCTCGTTGTTACGACGTTGCTCTAGCAGGTCGAAATAGACTTTACCGGAGCAGAATACAACGCGCTTGACGTTTTCTGGCTTAAGCTCATCGACTTCACCGATCGCAGGTTCAAACGTACCCTCTGCCAAATCTTCAATGCTAGACGTACACAATGGGTGTCTTAGCAGTGACTTAGGTGACATGACGATAAGCGGACGACGCATTGGACGAACGACCTGACGGCGAATCATGTGATAAACCTGAGCTGGCGTTGATGGAATCACCACCTGCATGTTTTGTTCAGCACATAATTGAAGGTAACGCTCTAGACGAGCCGAAGAGTGCTCTGGACCTTGACCTTCATAACCGTGCGGCAACAGCATCGTCAGACCGCACAGACGACCCCATTTTTGCTCACCAGACGAAATAAATTGGTCGATAACAACTTGAGCACCGTTGGCGAAATCACCAAACTGTGCTTCCCAAATCGTGAGACCACTTGGCTCTGCTGTTGCATAGCCATACTCAAATGCCAGTACCGCTTCTTCCGATAGAACCGAGTCAAATACCTGGAATGGACCCTGTTTATCGTGAAGGTTAGCAAGTGGAATGTAGGTACTTGCATCTTCTTGGTTGTGCAGCACTGAGTGACGGTGGAAGAACGTACCACGACCAGAATCCTGACCTGAAATACGGATGCGCTTACCATCATCGAGCAGCGTTGCATACGCCAACGTCTCTGCCATACCCCAGTCGATCATCTTCTCGCCACTCATCATGGCAGCACGATCGTTGTAGAGCTTGTTGACTCGACTTTGGAGCTTATGGCTATCTGGATATTGACCAAGCTTCTGACCAAGAGCAACTAGACGCTCAGTACCAACTTGACCACCCCACTCTTCGTCCCAATCTCGACCAAGATACGGAGACCAGTCAACAGAGTGAAGAGCCATTGGGCGCCACTCTTTACAAACCACTTCACCACGATCCAGCGCGTCACGGTATTCATTGATCATCTGCGTTGCAGTTTCAATGTCACTCTCTTCACGCTCGATCAGGACATCCGCATACAGCTTACGCGGTGTTGGGTGCTTTTTGATCTTCTGGTACATCAGTGGCTGAGTAGCGTTCGGCTCATCAGCTTCGTTGTGACCATGACGACGATAACAAACTAGGTCAATAACCACGTCTTTCGCGAACTCGTTGCGGAAATCTAAGGCAATCTGAGTAACAAATGCCACCGCTTCTGGATCATCTGCGTTAACGTGGAAAATCGGCGCCTGAACCATTTTCGCGATATCGGTACAGTACATCGTTGAACGAGTATCGCGCGGATTAGAGGTCGTAAAGCCAACTTGGTTATTCACTACGATGCGAATAGTACCGCCAACTTTAAAGCCACGTGCTTGCGACATGTTAAAGGTTTCTTGTACGACACCTTGACCCGCAATCGCAGAGTCGCCGTGAATCGTAATAGGCAGAACCATACCGCCATCTTTATCGCCTAAGCGATCTTGACGAGCACGAACTGAACCAATAACAACCGGGTTAACGATTTCAAGGTGAGATGGGTTGAATGCTAATGCTAAATGCACATCTCCACCTGGCGTCGCGAAGTCAGCAGAGAAACCTTGGTGGTACTTAACATCACCTGTACCCCATGTTTCGTCGTGCTTACCAGCGAACTCATCGAAAAGGTCTTGAGGTTTTTTACCCAAGACGTTAACCAACATGTTCAAACGACCACGGTGCGCCATACCAATGACCACTTCACGCATGCCTTGGCTACCAGCATGTCGAATCAGTTCTTTTGTCATTGGGATTAGAGCATCACCACCCTCTAGCGAGAAACGTTTAGCACCTGGGAATTTAGCACCAAGATAGCGCTCTAGACCTTCAGCGGCGGTAAGTTCTGCTAAGAAAGTGTGTTTATGTTCGGAATCAAAGGAGGGTTGACCAACGACCGACTCTAGACGTTGCTGAATCCAACGTTTTTGAGCAGTGTTCGTCATGTGCATATATTCTGCACCGATAGAGCCACAGTAGGTTTTTTGCAGCGCCTTGTGAAGATCACGTAACGTCATGCTTTCTTGCCCGATAGCAAAAGAGCCTACATTGAACGTTTCGTCTAAGTCATCTTCGGTGAGTGAATGGAACGCAGGCTCCAATTCATCAACGGTTGGGCGTTTCCATAAACCAAGTGGGTCCAGATTAGCAGCTTGATGCCCGCGGAAGCGGTAAGCATTGATAAGCTGTAGAACCTTTACTTGTTTTGCATCGACCTCGGGGTCACTTACTTGAGCACTTGAATGCTTTGTTTCTTGAGCGAGTCGTCGGAAGTAATCACGGACACGTGAGTGCGGTTGTTCAACCACATCAGGCTGCACAGGCAACCCATCAAATACACGTTTCCACTCCTCACTTACCTGTTCGGGATCACTTAGATACAGTTCGTAGAGGTCTTCTACGTACGTTGCATTGGCGCCTGCCAAGTGTGAAGACTCGAGCCATGCCTTCATCACACTATTGTGCATATTTTCCCTTAACCAGTAGTTTTCACGTATGCATCGGTCTACGCCGAGCTATAAGAAGCCGACTCTCCAGGGCGTCGAGTCGGCAATTTTTATTTTTTATTACACCGAACGATTAACAAGCATTGACTTGATATGACCAATCGCTTTCGTCGGGTTGAGTCCCTTAGGACATACACTGACACAGTTCATAATGCCGTGACAACGGAAAACGCTAAATGCATCATCAAGATTTGATAAGCGTTCATCTGTTGCCGTATCACGACTGTCAATCAGCCAGCGATACGCCGCGAGAAGACCTGCAGGTCCAATGAACTTGTCTGGATTCCACCAGAACGATGGGCAAGAAGTCGTACAACACGCACACATGATGCACTCATAGAGACCATCAAGGTGTGCTCGTTCTTCTGGCATTTGCAGGTTTTCACGCGATGGTGGCACATTCCCATCTGAAATGAGAAATGGCTTAACTTTCGCGTAGTTATCATAAAACTGAGTCATGTCTACAATCAAGTCTCGAACGACCGGAAGTCCCGGTAACGGACGAATGACTATCTTGCCACCCTCAAGCGCTGATAATGGTGTGATACAAGCAAGGCCGTTCTTACCATTCATGTTCAGACCGTCGGAGCCACAAACCCCCTCACGGCATGAACGACGAAAAGCGATCGTTGGGTCTTGCTCTTTCAGCAAAATCAGAGCATCAAGTACCATCATGTCCGACCCTTCATCCACCTCTAGGGTGTAGTCTTTCATGTATGGCTTGTTATCTACATCCGGATTGTAACGGTAAAGAGAGAAATTAAGTTTCATAGTCGTGTCCTCCCTTTAGTACGTACGTGCTTTCGGCGGGAAAGCTTCACGGTGAACAGGCGTCATGTTGACATCACGCTTCGACATCTGCTCAGTTTCAGGGTTATAGATAGAGTGACATAGCCACTGCTCATCATCACGCTCTGGGAAGTCAAAGCGAGCATGAGCGCCGCGACTCTCGGTACGATAGTTTGCCGCTACCGCCGTGGAGAACGCTGTCTCCATCAGGTTATCAAGCTCTAAACACTCAACACGCTGGGTGTTGAATTCTTTCGACTTGTCAGCAAGGTGTGCTTCTTTCAGACGCTCACGAATCACTTTCAGCTCTTCTAGACCCGTTGCCATCGCATCGCCTTCGCGGAATACCGAGAAGCTGTTTTGCATACAAGTTTGTAGGTCCTTACGGATTTGAGCTGGGTCTTCGCCTGATGCACTGTTTTCCCAACGCATAGTACGAGCAAGCGATGCTTCGATATCGGATTCGGTTGCAGGGCGTGCCTCTGTTTGTGCAGCCAATGTCTCACCAAGGTGTAGACCTGTTGCGCGACCAAATACCACAAGGTCAAGTAGCGAGTTACCACCCAAGCGGTTAGCGCCGTGAACCGATACTGATGCAATTTCGCCGCAAGCGAATAGACCTTGAACCTCAAGATCGTTCCCTGATGCGTCTTGCTTAATCGCTTGACCAGAAACTTGAGTCGGTACGCCACCCATCATGTAGTGACAAGTTGGAATAACTGGAATTGGTTCTTTCACAGGATCGACGTGTGCGAATGTACGAGATAGCTCACAGATACCTGGCAAACGAGACTCAAGTACATCTTTACCTAGGTGGTCCATCTTCAGTTTAATGTGCGGACCCCAAGGACCATCACAGCCGCGACCTTCACGAATTTCGATCATCATTGAACGAGCTACAACGTCTCGACCAGCCAGGTCTTTCGCGTTCGGTGCATAACGCTCCATGAAGCGCTCACCATCTTTATTTAGAAGGTAACCACCCTCACCACGACAGCCTTCTGTTACCAGTACGCCTGCGCCAGCGATACCCGTTGGGTGGAACTGCCACATTTCCATGTCTTGCATTGGAACACCAGCACGAAGTGCCATACCAACACCATCACCTGTGTTGATGTGTGCGTTGGTTGTTGAAGCGTAGATACGACCTGCACCACCCGTTGCAAGGATGGTCGCTTTCGATTTGAAGTAACAAATCTCACCAGTTTCCATACACAGAGCAGTACAACCCAATACCGCGCCATCTTGGTTCTTAACAAGATCCAGCGCATACCACTCAGAGAAGATAGTGGTCTTGTGTTTAATATTTTGCTGATAAAGCGTATGAAGCAGAGCGTGACCAGTACGGTCAGCGGCAGCTGCGGTACGCGCCGCTTGCTCACCACCAAACTCTTTAGACTGACCACCAAATGGACGTTGATAAATCGAACCATTGTCAAAACGAGAGAAAGGAAGACCCATTTTCTCTAGTTCGATAACCGACTTAGGACCATTTTTACACATGTACTCGATAGCGTTTTGGTCACCGATATAATCCGACCCTTTAACAGTGTCATACATATGCCACTGCCAATCGTCTTTATGAGAGTTACCAAGCGCTACTGTGATACCGCCTTGGGCAGATACAGTGTGCGAACGAGTAGGAAAAACCTTAGATAGCAAAGCACAAGAAAGGCCTTGCTCTGAAATTTGTAGTGCAGCGCGCATGCCTGCACCACCAGCGCCGATTACTACGGCATCAAACTCACGAACTGGAATAGACACTTACGCACCCCACAGAATAAAGAAACCAGAGAAGAAATAACCAAGCAGTACCGCAACAAACGTCAGTTGCAGTGCGCCACGCAGAAGCGTGTGCTTGATATAGTCTGTAAGAACTTGCCATAGACCGATCCAGGCATGAATTAGCACTGAGGCTAACGCAAGCATGGTGAACACCTTAGTGAAAGTGCCACCGAAGAAGTTGGTCCACGATACGTAGGAAATATCCCCTGCAAACGCGCAGAAGCTCACGAGATAAATTGTGTACAAGGTCATAATGATGGCGGTGGCACGAATTAATAGAAAATCGTGTACGCCGTTACGACCAAAAGTTGAAACGTTGCTTACCATACCAATACTCCAGCCAGCAGTGACAGAACACCTGTCACGATGAAGGCAACCTTGGCACTCTTCGCGCCCGATTCGAGCTCTTCAAAGTAACCTAGGTCCATAATCAAGTGGCGAACACCACCCACGATGTGATACGCAAGTGCTGTCAAAATGCCCCAAAGGATAAATTTGACGAAGAAACCGTCGACAATGTCGGCTGCCTCCGCAAACCCAATCGGGGATGAGAGTGACTTGGCTAGTAACCAAAGGAGAATACCGATCGACACAAACGTAATCACACCTGACACACGGTGCAGGATGGAAGCGATTGCGGTGATCGGAAAGCGGATTGTCTGTAAATCTAAATTAACAGGTCTGGACTTTCTTTCTTTCACGGGCTTGCTCACTCAGCTCCATTGAGCATTTATTGTTATGAATAATTTTTGGTCTGTAAGCCTCAAAAGTTAACATAAAGTTAACAATAATTTCGTGTTACAAGGGAGATAATTGTAACAATAATGTTAACAAACGAGAATTCAAATCGACCTCACTTCGGTTTGCATCCTCGAGTTTACAAGGTTTTGACCAACAATTTCACCGAAACTATACGGTTGGCAACATTCTAATACAATTGGTGTAACAAAATATGCTACACAGAACAGATTTTTAACCATTTTTCTATAAAAAATCATAACAAGTGCACACAAAACCGTATAAAAATTGACTTTGCCCCCGAAGCGAAGTAAAAAATTGGCACACAAACATCCTGGACGGATTAAATAATAAACAAAGGAGATTGTTATGGCAGATAAGAAAGCGACCCTTCATATTGAAGGTCAAGCGCCAATCGAGCTGCCGATTATGGAAGGTTCTATCGGACCAGAAGTAGTCGATGTTCGTAAACTTGGAGCCAATGGTTACTTTACATTTGACCCGGGTTTTCTTGCCACTGCATCCTGTGAATCTCAAATCACTTATATCGACGGCGGTAAAGGTGTCCTGTTACACCGTGGTTTCCCTATCGATCAGTTAGCTAATAACGCAGACTACCTAGAGGTTTGCTACATTCTTCTCGTTGGTGAAGCCCCGACACGCGAAGAATACGAAAGCTTTAAACAAATCGTGACCCGTCACACCATGGTTCATGAGCAAATTGCGAGTTTCTTCCACGGTTTCCGTCGCGACGCTCACCCAATGGCAGTAATGTGTGGTGTGGTTGGTGCTCTTGCCGCCTTCTACCACGATTCTCTCGATATCAACAACGACTCACACCGTGAAATCGCAGCTTACCGCTTGATTTCTAAGATGCCTACACTTGCGGCAATGTGTTACAAGTATTCTATCGGTCAACCATTCATCTATCCACGCAACGACCTTACGTACGCGGAAAACTTCCTACACATGATGTTCGCTAACCCATGTGAAGAGTATGAAGTTAACCCAATCGTTGCGCGCGCAATGGATAAGATCTTTACGCTGCACGCAGACCACGAGCAAAATGCGTCTACGTCGACTGTACGTCTTGCTGGTTCGTCAGGTGCGAACCCATTCGCATGTATTGCGGCTGGTATTGCATCTCTATGGGGTCCTGCTCACGGCGGTGCTAACGAAGCGTGTCTTCGTATGCTTGAGGAGATTGGCTCTGTAGATAAGATCCCTGAGTACATCGAGCGCGCGAAAGACAAAGATGACCCATTCCGACTAATGGGCTTCGGTCACCGTGTTTACAAAAACTACGATCCACGTGCGACGGTTATGCGTGAAGCATGTCACGACGTACTTAAAGAGCTTAACATTCAAGATCCGCTATTGGATGTTGCAATGGAGCTTGAGCGTATTGCACTGTCTGACGAGTACTTCGTTGAGAAGAAACTGTATCCAAACGTAGATTTCTACTCAGGTATCATCCTTAAAGCGATTGGTATCCCAGTATCTATGTTCACAGTAATCTTCGCGATGTCTCGCACAGTAGGTTGGATTGCTCACTGGAATGAAATGCACAGCGATCCAGGCAACCGTATCGGTCGTCCACGTCAGCTTTACACTGGTGAAGCAATGCGTGACTTTAAACCGCTACACGAACGCGAATAAGGATAAACACAACATCAAAAGCAAAAGAGCAGCCTAGGCTGCTCTTTTTTTGTTTGCTCGTCGTTAAACCGGATTATCGATATCCTTGAATTCAACGTCGAGTCCATGCTCTTTAGCCAACCATTCACCCAACGCCTTAATGCCATAGCGCTCGGTTGCATGATGTCCCGCAGCGAAATAGTGAATATTGAGTTCGCGTGCTGTGTAGGTCGTACGCTCAGAGATCTCTCCCGAAATAAACGCATCCAAGCCTTTTGACGCAGCAAGCTCAATGTAATCTTGACCACCACCTGTACACCAACCAACGGTTTCAATCAGCTTATCCGCCATATCTGGAGCGATATGCAAAGGTTCACGATTCAGCGTCTTTGCAATCTTAGCGGCAAAGTCAGCCCCCGTCATCGGCGTCGCTAGTTTGCCGAACATAGCCACAGATTGTGGGTGCCCTTCAAGACCATCAATGACTTCAATATCAAGCAGCTCGGCTAATCTTGCGTTATTACCAAGCTCAGGGTGGATATCAAGCGGGAGGTGGTAACCAAACAAGTTCACGTCGTTCTTGATCAGAGTGCGAATTCGCTTACCTTTCATCCCACGAATCGGTTCAGGTTCACCTTTCCAGAAATAACCATGATGTACTAACACAGCATCCGCTTCTACGCTCACCGCATAATCGATAAGCGCTTGAGAGGCCGTTACACCAGTGATCACTTTTTTGATTTCACTCGCACCTTCAACTTGAAGTCCGTTAGGGCTGTAATCTTTAATTAATTGCGGCGATAGTTTTTCATTGAGGATAGCTTCAAGCTTTAAGTTATTCATGGCAATTCCTGAGCAAATTCTTGATTTCCGTGGTTATAGCAATTTACTCTAGCAATGTCGAAAGGAAAACGTAAAGAATACGCCATGCAATCAATTAGGGACTTCATCACTTGGATAAGCGAGAGCCAAAGCCTCATCACAGGGCACGAAAACGTGGCAGAGCGTTTCCCAAAGTCATCGAATATTTCAAGCACACAGGATGACTCTGAGTACCAAGGTAACCCTAGGCTCGGTTTTCTTTATCAGGAACTGTGCCGACGCTTATTCGAGCAAAGCAAGCTACACAGCGTATTCGCGGAAGAGATACAACTGCGGCAAGACGGGCGGACCTTAGGCGCTATCGACTTCCTTATTGAGAAAAGAGGTGAGCCAAGGCTTGAACACTGGGAAGTCGCGATTAAGTTCTATTTGCTCAAAGACGGCCTTTGGTATGGACCTAACGCCAAAGATAGGCTGGATAAAAAGCTAAGCCGCATGCTCAACCACCAACTTAAGATGTCGGATACCCCAGCGTTCAAATCGCAGTACCCTGACCTACTGAGCCCATCTCAACATCTACTGATGCAAGGTCGACTCTATATCAACCCATTTGAGCAAGAGGACGTGCCAACAGAGTGCGTGGGACTGCGCATCAATCCACAGCGGATCACTGGTTACTGGTGTTACCAATCTCAGTTTCACCGCATTAATGAACCTGTGTACAGATTGGAGAAACCACTTTGGGCGGCTGGTAAACGTCAACGCGGTGACAGCGATCCTGTATCGGCTCTCCCAAAGCACTTTATTCACTGCCAAGCCGAGAGTGGTCAATTCTGGTTTATCGTCCCTGATGATTGGCCGCAAAGCAGTATGTAAAAAGTTGATATAGTCTACTGAGACAAAACAAATTCAGCCAGCATTGGATTATGATCCGACGCGTCACTTTCAGGTGTACTCGTTGCCTCTAACGTCATTCCTCGATAGAAGATGTGATCGAGTGGCAGTCCGGTAACAAAGCGTTTTCGATGATCAGGGGTAAACTTGACCTCTTTGATTTGATAGTTGCGAAGGACATTTTTTAGTACTTCCATTCTTGATTCGCTCCAACTGTTGAAGTCACCAGCGATGAGTAAGGGGCCGGAGTGAGATTCAAGCACCTGCTTAAACGAGTCCAGTTGTTGCTTATACTCTTGCGTCCCTAAGGTAAAGTTCACCGAGTGCAGGTTAAGCGCTATCAAAGTCTGTCCATTAGAGAGCTTATATTCTGCATAGAGACCAGATTTAGGGAGTTGCAGCCAAGGTTCAACTTGAAGGTTTGCACAGGCGACTTTTGGCATGGCACGACTCAAGTTCAAAACCCCACTTGAAACATCAAATGCTTTAAATGCGCTGACCTGATTACTTCCCCACTCTGAGCGCTGTAGCCAATCGAGGAACTGATCATCAAGACTTGCCTCTTGAAGTAACACCAACTGTCTGTCTTGAGAGCGCTCTGTAAGCTCTGAGAGAAGGTTATCTCTGTTTTGCTTATAGACATTCCACACCAGCACATTAAGTCGCCCTGCGTCATCAAGCGCCTCTGGCGTGGGATTGTGATAACACTTTAATTCGGTATCAACCTGCGCGCCGCGAACGGTGGTGATTTCTGGCGTATCTGAAACGGTAAACACCGCTTGAAACCCACCAACCGCCATACCAAGCGCAGCCAATGCACCGACTAAAAGCCACTTTAACTTCATTGCTCACCCTAAAAGTAAAAAAGGAGTAGTTGCCTACTCCTTTTAATGTTAGTGCTAAACGCGTTTTAGATCGCGTCTTCGTCTTCTTCGCCAGTGCGGATACGAACAACACGCTCGATATCAGTGATGAAGATTTTGCCATCTCCAATCTTGCCGGTTTGAGCCGTTTCAATGATGGTCTCAACACACTGGTCAGCCACATCACCTGCAACAACAATCTCGAGTTTCACTTTTGGTAAGAAATCGACCATGTACTCAGCGCCTCGATAAAGCTCAGTGTGGCCTTTCTGGCGACCAAAACCTTTCACTTCAGAAACGGTCATACCTGTAATGCCCACTTCAGCCAGTGCTTCGCGCACATCATCAAGTTTGAATGGTTTGATAATCGCTTCGATCTTTTTCATGTTCTTCCCTTACATCAATTTTGTTAGCGACATTATCTGGTAGGTCGCATCAACAATCAACGAAAACAAAAAGCCCGAAGCGTAGCTTCGAGCTTTGTGTCAAACATTCTTGCAACCGACTGAGTCGTTGCGTTATTTCTAGCTTACGTTCGGAACGATAAGTGGTCGTTACTTCAAGCTAGCGTAGTATGCGGCTAGGTTAGCGATGTCCTCATCACTAAGCATCGATGCTTGAGCTTGCATGACTGCTGCCAAACCACCGTTGCGCTCTTTGTTTTTATACGCCTTGATGGACGTCACTAGGTACTGCTCATTTTGTCCTTTAAGGTTTGGGTAACCAGGGATAACCGCAATCCCATCAGCACCATGACACGCTGCGCAAACCGCTGCTTTCGCTTTACCCGCGGCGACGTCACCTGCCATTGCTGGTCCACTCAGTAACCCCACTACTGCGATTACTCCAATCATCAATTTTTTCATTGCTTTACCTTGTACTTTTTATCAATGTTAGTCAGAAAGCAGTGCATCCATCACACAAATTGAACAGTTCTAACCGCTTCCTGCGTTTTATTATCTTTACGATTGTGACATGAAAAAGGGTCATTTGTCCCAGACAAGTTCACAATCTGAGCCGTAAAAATCCTTATCTACAAACAGGTTACCGACGGCAACCACAATGCCGTTCATCATCAGGATTGGCGTGCGGCGACGTTGCCAACTTGGCACCTGATATTCTTGAAACAGCTTCTTTAACTTGCGAGAGCCAGAGCGTCCATGGGGATGGGCGCTCAGTCCTTCAGGGTTGAACGTAACGCTCAAAGCCCCAGTGAGTTTAGCGCATTCTAGCGTCATAGTGCTGTCGCCTGAACGACCTCTTTTTAAACTTAAGATCCCTAAATCATCTGGTAAAGCTAACGGCTCCTCCAATGTCAGGGCATGTGTCCAACTCGTCACATCAGCTTGCTTCGCAATCCAATAAAGGTAGCCACGAAATCGGCGGACTACTCCGCCGGACAATTCTATCTGAGGGTTTGCATCAACCCTAGCTAACGCGACTTCCTGCCAAAGTTTTTGTAGCTGAACTTCACTAGGCAAAACTGTCACTTGAGATTCTAACCACATACGCAATAGCTGGTCGCGTTTTAGCTCTGAAAAGTGATTTAACGCCTCTACCTTGATACCCATAAAACGATCAAGGCAGGCCTCTAGCTCCGGTTTTAGCAGCTCTTCTAGTAACCGCTCTTGCTTGGCACATAGCCTTGCACTGCGATTCACCGCCTTGGAAAAGCTAGGCCAACGAGAACTAAGCAAAGGCATGACCTCATGTCGCAAAAAGTTTCTATCAAAGCGGGTATCTTGATTGCTTTCATCCTCAAGCCATTGTAGCGCTTCATCATTGGCAAACTGTTCAATGTCCTGACGTTGCGCACCAAGAAGAGGTCGAACAAGAGTGCCCTTACCGAAAGGCATACAGGCCGCCATTGATGATAGCCCCTTAGGTCCGCTGCCACGCTTAACGGCAAGCAGAAAAGTTTCGGCTTGATCATCCAAATGCTGCCCGGTGATCAGAACGTCGTCATGCGTCATATGTTGATTGATAGCCTGATAACGAGCATGACGCGCCTGCTGCTCAATGCTATCACCACTATTGAGGTTCAGTTGTACATGCTCTGCAACAAACTCAACCTTTTCTTCTTTCGCCCACTGCTTGCATAGCGCTAGCCAATGGTCAGCTTTGTCGCTCAACCCATGATGAACGTGAACTGCGACAATCGAAGTAGATGGGTAGCATGTACGATACTCAACAGCCAGTCTCAGCAATACTCGGGAGTCAACGCCGCCACTGAATCCGACAACAATGCGCCCTCCATCAGGAGGATAACGGAGCATAGATTCGGTGAACTGTTGACGTAGCGACATGGGTATTTCCTAAATAGCGTAGGGACTCAAAATACAAAAAAGGCGAGCATAATGCTCGCCTTATTATATAAATCAATTTCGTTTAGCAGTAGCCATAACTCATCAATCGTTGATAGCGACGCTCAAGAAGGTGCTCTTCTTCTAGCTGATCGAGCTCTTCTAGCTGGCGAAGCAGGGTTGCTTTCATGTTTTCAGCCATTTGGATCGCATCTCGGTGTGCGCCACCAAGCGGCTCTTCGATGATCTCGTCAATAAGCTCAAGCTCTTTAAGGCGCGGCGCAATAAGACCCATCGCCTCTGCTGCTTGTGGTGCTTTATCCGAATCACGCCACAAGATAGACGCACAGCCTTCAGGAGAAATTACTGAGTACGTTGAGTACTGAAGCATGTTCACGTAATCGCCCACACCGATAGCGAGTGCACCACCAGAACCGCCTTCACCTACAACGTTACAGATAACTGGCACCTTCAAACCCGCCATCACCTTAAGGTTCATTGCGATAGCTTCAGACTGACCACGCTCCTCAGCGCCAACACCTGGATATGCACCCGCCGTGTCGATAAAGGTAATGATTGGCATGTTGAAACGTTCAGCCATGCGCATCAGACGAAGCGCTTTGCGGTAACCTTCTGGCTTAGGCATGCCGAAGTTACGTTTTACTTTTTCTTTGGTTTCACGGCCCTTTTGGTGACCAATGATCATCACTGGACGTCCTTCTAGGCGAGCCATACCACCCACGATCGCTTTGTCGTCTGCAAAAGCGCGATCGCCAGCAAGCTCATCGAATTCCGTAAATACGTGCTCAATGTAGTCCAATGTATATGGACGTTGTGGGTGACGAGCGAGCTGTGCTACTTGCCACGCACCAAGATCACTAAAGATTTTTTTCTTAAGCTCTAAGCTTTTCTTCTCTAGTTGTTCAATTTCTTTATCTAAGTCAATTGCGCTGTCACCACCGTGACGAGATACATCACGCAGTGCTTCAATTTTTGCTTCTAGTTCGGCAATTGGCTTTTCAAATTCAAGAAAGTTCAAGCTCATCTATGAATCCTTTTCGATTCTGCATCGGGACTCAAGTCCCAATGCTATATTAGTTAAATTCGAGTTCTACCTGGTCTTTACCAAGTAACTGCTGTAATTCTTCTAGCAGCGTATCATTTGGTGTAACACGCCATTCTGTACCCAGCGTTAGTTTTGCTCGTGCATCCGAACGCTGATAGTAAATATTAACAGGTACAGTCCCCGCTTTATGAGGGGTAAGTATTTCCATAAAGCGCTGATAAAAGCGCTCATCAATTTGTTGCTCTAACAAAGAGATGGATAATCCTCGCGTAAATTTCTCGCGAGCGCTACCAAGATCTAAAACTTCGCGGGCAGACATTTTAAGTCCACCATTGAAGTCATCAAAGCTGACCTGTCCAGAAACGACCACTATTTTATCTTTTTCTAACAATTCAGCATATTTATCTAGTGCATCTGAGAACAACATCACTTCCATACGACCACTTCGGTCGTCCAAAGTCATAATTCCGATGCGTGTGCCACGTTTCGTCGTCATCACACGAGCAGCGATCACCAGACCCGCAACCGTCAGCGATTGATCACGACGTGTTGGCGTGGCGTCTTTTAGTCGACAACTTGTATACTTGGTTAGTTCCTTTAGGTAGGCGTTAATTGGGTGCCCGGTCAAATAAAGACCCAACGTCTCCCTTTCGCCTTCCAGCCAAACCTTTTCTGGCCAAGCAGGAACCTGAGTATATTTGTTCTCGACTTCTTCTGGAGCATCGGTCAAGACGCCAAACATATCGCCCTGTCCAAAAGCTTCAGCTTGGTGATGTTGACTCGCCGCCTTCACGGCATCATTTAGTGATGCCATTAATGCCGCTCGGTGTGGCCCCAATTTATCAAGCGCCCCCGCCATAATGAGTTTTTCAATCACTCGCTTATTAACCTTTTTAAGGTCAATGCGAGCGCAAAAATCAAACAAGTCACGGAAATAGCCATCTTTGTTTCTGGCTTCGATAATGGCATCAATTGGGCCTTCACCAACCCCTTTGATCGCTCCGATTCCGTAAACTATGGCACCTTCATCATTGACATTAAATCGGAACAAGCCAGCGTTGATGTCTGGTGGCAATACCTTGAGCTTCATGCGGAAGCACTCATCGACAAGGCCGACGACTTTTTCGGTGTTATCCATATCCGCGGTCATTACCGCTGCCATAAACTCAGCTGGATAGTGTTTCTTCAGCCAAAGCGTTTGATAAGAAACCAAAGCATACGCTGCCGAGTGCGATTTGTTAAAGCCGTAACCTGCAAACTTCTCTACCAAGTCAAAGATCTTCATCGCCAGTTCGCCGTCGACGCCATTATTAATGGCCCCTTCTTCGAACACGGCACGCTGCTTGGCCATCTCTTCAGGCTTTTTCTTACCCATCGCACGACGCAGCATGTCTGCGCCGCCTAGCGTATAGCCCGCAAGGATCTGCGCGATCTGCATCACCTGCTCTTGATAAAGGATGATGCCATAGGTTGGCTCAAGCGTCTCTTTTAGCGATTCATGTTGCCAGGTTTCATCCGGATAGGAGACCGCCTCTCGTCCGTGTTTACGGTCGATAAAGTTATCTACCATGCCCGACTGAAGCGGACCCGGACGAAATAGGGCTACCAGTGCGATAATATCTTCAAAACAGTCCGGCTGAAGGCGTTTGATAAGCTCCTTCATACCTCGAGATTCCAACTGGAATACCGCAGTGGTTTCTGAATTTTGTAGCAGTTGGAAAGACGGCTGATCGTCGAGTGGAATGGATTCGATACGAACCGGCTCTTTACCTTCTTTCTCTAAGCGTGGGTTGATAAGCCCCAACGCCCAGTCGATGATGGTTAACGTTCTCAGGCCCAAAAAGTCAAACTTAACCAGACCAGCGGTTTCCACATCGTTCTTATCAAACTGTGTGACTGGGAAGTGACCTTCTGAATCTGCATAGATCGGCGCAAAATCCGTGATCGTGGTCGGTGAGATTACAACACCACCCGCGTGCTTACCGGCGTTACGTGTACAACCCTCTAGGATTCGACACATGTCGATAAGGTCACGAACCTCTTCATCATTGTCATATAACTGCGGTAAAGCGGGTTCTACATCAAACGCCTTTTGTAGCGTCATACCAGGATCACCCGGGATAAGCTTCGAAATACGATCGACAAAGCCAAATGGGTGACCAAGTACGCGACCTACATCTCGAATAACCGCCTTGGCAGCCATGGTACCGAATGTGATGATCTGAGATACCGCATCACGACCATACATTTCTGCCACGTGATCAATAACTTGGTCACGTTTATCCATACAGAAGTCGACATCAAAATCGGGCATGGAAACACGCTCAGGGTTCAAGAAGCGCTCGAATAGCAGATCGTACTCTAGAGGATCAAGATCGGTGATTTTCAGCGCATACGCGACCAAAGAGCCGGCACCCGAACCACGACCAGGGCCTACAGGAATCGCATTATCTTTCGACCACTGGATGAACTCCATTACGATCAAAAAGTAGCCAGGAAAGCCCATTTGGTTAATTACGTCGAGCTCTATTTGTAAGCGTTCATCATATTCCGGTCTGCGCTCAAGACGGACCTGCTCGTCAGGGAACAGGAACTCTAAACGCTCTTCTAGGCCTTCGCGAGACTTCATCACCAAGAAATCTGTCTCTTCCATACCCTCTGTTGGGAACGCGGGTAGGAAGTACTCTCCAAGCCTTACGGTGACATTACATCGCTTGGCTATCTCGACAGAGTTTCGCAGTGCTTCTGGAATATCGGCAAATAGCTCGCACATCTCTTCTTCGCTACGTAAATACTGCTGGTCACTGTAGCGTTTAGGACGACGTGGATCATCGAGGGTATATCCGTCGTGAATCGCGACTCGGATCTCGTGAGCGTCGAACAGTTCTTTATCGACAAACACAACCTCATTGGTGGCAACGACAGGTAACTCTAGCTCTTCGGCTAACTCAATCGCAAAATGCAGGTAACTTTCTTCGTCTGAACGTCCCGTACGGATTAACTCGAGGTAGTAGCGATCTGGAAAGTGGGTCTGATAGAAAGCCGCACACTGCTTGGCAAGCGCTTGATTGCCTTTGAGTAGGGCTTTACCAACCTCACCTTCTTTGGCACCCGACAAAACAATCAATCCCTCTGAAAGCTCTGCAAGCCACGCTTTGTCAATCACAGGTTGATGCTGTACGTGTCCACGAAGGTAGGCTTTTGAGATCAGCAGCGTTAGGTTATTGTAGCCTTTGTTATCCGCCGCAAGCACTGTAATACGAGTCAGCTCTTCGCCAAACTCGTCTGACTGCATGGAAAAGTCGGCCCCAATCAGTGGCTTAATACCCGCGGAATGAGCATTGCCATAAAACTTTACGAGACCACAAAGGTTAGTGAAGTCGGTCAATGCCATAGCTGGCATACCCATTTCCGCTACCTTCTTCACCAGTGGCGGTACTTTGGAAAGCCCATCCACCATAGAGAAGTCACTGTGAACACGTAAGTGTATAAACTTGGGGTCTGACATAATGAATCCTAAATCGTCACGACATTCTAATGGCTATATCTGAAGCCACTAGCCTTTCAATAGCGTTAATCTTAATACTGTTAGTCTTCTAAACCTAAGGCGCGTTTTACTGGCTTAAAGCTTTTTCGATGCTGAGCAATAACGCCATGCTGCTCAATCGCTTCAAAGTGCGCCTTGGTTGGGTATCCTTTGTGCTTGGCAAATCCAAATTCCGGATGCTCTTTATCGAGCTCTTCCATTTCTTGGTCACGCACCACCTTAGCGATGATAGAGGCGGCGCTGATTTCCGCGACGCGAAGATCGCCTTTCACCACAGCCTGTGCGTCCATCGGAAGCGCCGGCGTTCGGTTGCCATCGATAAGCACGAGATCTGGCGTAGCACTCAGCCCAGCGACCGCTCGCTGCATCGCAACCATGGTAGCTTGAAGGATATTAAGCTGATCAATTTCTTCCGGTGAACAGCGACCCACAGACCAAGCTAACGCTTTCTCTTTTATCTCTGGATAGAGCGCGAGACGTTTTTTCTCTGACAGCTTCTTAGAGTCGTTGAGACCTTCTATCGGATTGTTAGGGTCAAGTATAACGGCAGCAGTTACTACGTCACCAACCAAGGGACCACGTCCTACTTCATCCACACCAGCTACTGCAAGGTAACCTTGAGGATATTCAAAAGGAGGTAACTCTACTGGTGTTTTCTTTTTGGTCATAATCTATCAATCAATTTAAGTACGGCGTCGGCGGCCTGTTTATCCGCATCTTTGCGGATCCAATGATGCATTTCGGTGAACTTCTCAATCATATCGCGATTGTCGCCATTCAGCAGTCGCGTCAGCTCAGCGTGCAGGTTCTCAGGTGTGCAGGCTTCGAGTAGGAACTCTTTGACTATCTCGTCGTCCGCCAAAATATTAGGTAAAGAGACATACTTAGTCTTAACCAGACGCTTTGCCAAAAATGCGGTGATGGCATTCATCTTGTAACCAACAACCATAGGTCTCTTGAGTAACATGCACTCTAATGCCACCGTACCAGACGCCAGCAACACTGCATCGGAGGCTGTAATCACATTACGGGCCGTGTCTTGAACAATATGAAAATCTAGCTCTGGGGCATATTGCTGCCAGGCATCAATGAACTGCTGCTTACGTTTATCGTTTACGGCTGCAACGACAAAGCCGAGTGTCGGATCATCCTTGCTGAGCTTGAGACAGGTCTCGATAAATGGCTGCGAGAGCATTTTGAGCTCATTACCACGACTACCCGGTAGCACAGCGAGCCATTTTCTATCTTTATCAAGTCCCAGCAGCTCTTGAGCTGCCCCTTTATCAGACTCCAAAGGAATCGCATCGGCAAGGGTGTGACCAACAAACTCACACGGTACGTTGAACTTGTCATAAAACGCTTTTTCAAACGGCAGAAATGCTAACACTAAGTTCGTCGCTTCAGCGATACCGTGGATGCGTTTTTGCCGCCAAGCCCACACAGAAGGGCTGACGTAATGTACTGTTTTAGTGCCTGCTTTTTTCAGATCCAACTCAAGTCTTAAATTGAAATCTGGGGCATCAATCCCGACAAACACATCGACCGGATTCTCAGTAAAGTACTTCACCAACTCAGCCTTAACATGCAGCAGTCTTCTTAGCCTACCCAAGACCTCCACAAGCCCCATCACAGCAAGCTCTTCCATATCGAATAGAGACTCGCAGCCCTGGGCCATCATCTTTGGTCCGCCAATACCGACAAACTCAGCATCCGGATAGCGCACTTTGAGAGCCTTGATAAAGCCCTCGCCAAGCGTATCACCAGAGAGTTCGCCTGCGACGATGCCGATGCGTAATGGTCGTTCCATTGATAGTCCCTATTTGCGATAAGTTTATGGTTTTCTTAAAACAGAAAAAGACCGCCAGTCCGACTGGCGATCTTTTAAGCTTGCTGAGATGCTGAGCTAGCGAATAATGCCACGCTCTGACGTTTCCAAGATCTCAATGAAGCGTCCAACAGAGGCCCATTCTTGCGCCATCTCTTCCAGTACCGGCTTCACTTCGGCTAGGGTCTTACCCGAGCGATAAATCTCTTTGTAAGCTTTCTGCAATGCACGAAGCTCTGGCTTCTCAAAGCCATTACGCTTTAGGCCAACAAGGTTTAGGCCAAACGGCGTAGCGTGGTTACCTTGTGCTAAAACATAAGGTGGCACATCTTGAACGACAGCAGAACAACCGCCGACATAGGCGTATGCGCCTACTGTGCAGAATGGGTGAATTGCTGATAGAGCCATCACGCCAGCGTAATCGCCAACGGTAACATGCCCACCAAGGATTGCATTGTTGCCAATATGAGTGTGATTACCAACGATCACGTCATGAGCGATGTGCGCGTTGACACACAGCAGGTTGTCGTTACCAACAACAGTCTGTGTTTTGTCCTGCGTGGTGCCACGATGGATCTGTACACTCTCACGGATCACATTGCGGTCACCCACAATTACACGTGTATCTTCGCCGCCATACTTCTTATCTTGGTTTTCTTCACCGATAATCGCTTGCGGGAACACTCGGTTGTCATTGCCAATCGTCGTGTTACCTTTAATCACGACGTGCGACATAATTTCATTGTTTTCACCGATGGTGACGTCACCCGCAATGTAGGTAAATGGTCCTACCGTGGTGTTCGCACCAATAGTGACGTTACCTTCGATAACGGCACTTGGGTGTATCTTTGCAGACTCATGAATCATATTAAAACTCTCTACGAGCACATTTCAGTTCAGCAGAACAAACAATCTCACCATCGACTTTCGCCACACCGTTAAATGCAGCGATACCGCGGCGCTCTTTCACGAACTCCACTTCGATAATGAGTTGATCACCAGGCACTACTGGCTTGCGGAATTTCGCTTTGTCGACACTTGCAAAGTAGTAAAGCTCATTGTCTTTAGGTGCACCAAACGATTTAAACGCTAAAAGGCCGGTTGCTTGCGCCATCGCTTCTAGGATCAATACACCAGGGAATACAGGTAGCTGTGGAAAGTGACCTGTGAATTGTGGTTCGTTCACCGAAACATTCTTGATAGCGGTCAGATACTTTTCTTCTTGATAGTCGGTCACACGATCGATAAGCAGAAACGGATAACGATGTGGCAGAAGTTCCTGAATCTCAGTGATGTTCATTGTTTTAGTATCGGTGCTCAAAGTAAAAATCCTATATCAATTCTTTTCTAGTCTAGGGGCATTATATACCCAAATACCCCACAGTGTCAGTTAGGGAGCCAAGCTCGACCTGAACCAAGTTCACGCACATAAAAAGACTCGCCTAAAGCGAGCCTTTTTTGTTTAAGCGACTGAGGATTAGTCCTCTTGTTGCTCGAGCAGTTTCTCGACTGCTTTTAGGCGCTTGTTCATCTCATCAATGCGATGAACACGAGTTGCGGTCTTACGCCACTCTTTATTGGTTTGAAGCGGTATACCTGACGAGTAGATACCTTTCTCTGGTAAGCTGCGCATAACCATGCCCATTCCCGTCACGATAACACCATCGGCGATTTCAATGTGGCCGTTAAGAACACTTGCTCCACCGATTTGGCAGTATTTACCAATCTTCGTACTACCAGCAACAATAGTACCACCAGCCATCGCTGTGCCATATCCGATGTGCACGTTGTGTGCAATCTGCATCTGGTTATCGATGATGACATTGTCTTCGATAATCGTATCGTCAAGTGCACCACGGTCGATAGTTGTACAGGCACCGATTTCTACTCGATTGCCAATTCTTACTGTACCAAGCTGAGGGATCTTAACCCACTCACCTTTTTCATTGGCATAACCGAAGCCGTCAGAGCCAATCACTGTGCTTGATTGAACAAGGCAGTCTGTCCCCATCACAACATCATGGTAGATGGCAACGTTCGCCCAAAGCTTAGTGTTTGCACCAAGCTTTGCGCCTTTACCGATAAAGCAACCTGCACCAATAACAACGTTGTCGCCTAGCTCAGCACCGGCTTCAATAACAGCGTTAGCACCGATAGAGACATTACTACCTATTTTTGCTTCCGGTGATACTACAGCGCTCGCTGCAATGCCTGCTGAAGCCGGACTAGGCGTACTATCTAATGCTTGAGCAACTTTCGCATAAGCCACATAAGGATCAGCAACCACTAAAGCGTTCGTTTTACAGTGCTCTAATTCCGTTGCCTTCACCATTACTGCTGAAGCTTTACACTCTCCAAGGTGCTTTGCGTACTTAACGTTGGTTAAGAACGTAATTTCACCTTCACCTGCGCGATCCATTGGGGCAACAGTGTGAATTGAGACATTCCCATCACCGTGTAGTTCACCACCAGTGATCTCAGCAAGCTGTGCTAACGTCAATGCTGTCATGTTATTCCTACTAGCTAACTAATTACTTAAGAGAGTCGATAACTTGGCTTGAGATGTTGAACTCTTCTTTCGCATAACCCACCGCTTGAATGTCGATGATCATGTCGTAGCCTTCTTTCTCAGCCACTTTCTCAACAGCTTGTTGGATAGTTTGGAAAAGCTTTTGCTTCTCTTCTGCTTCGCGACGCTGGCTCTCTTTCTCTAGAGCTTGACCCTTGATCTTGTACTTGCTGTCTAGCTGACCAATTTCAATACGTAATTTCTCTACTTCTTCAGTGCCTAGTAGCTCGCCATCGCGCTGAAGTTTTTCCATTTTCTTAGTCGCTTCTGCTTGGATAGCTTGAAGCTCTGCCGCTTTGTCTTTGAACTCGTTTTGCAGTTTCTGAAGCGTAGCTTCACGTTGTGGAAGCGCTTGGAAAACTTGTAGCGTGTTCACGTAGCCAATTTTCTGAGCCGCTTCTGCTGCTGTTGCAAACATTGAAGAGGTAAGGATAACTAGGCCAAGACCAGCCGCTTTCATCATATTTTTCAAGGTCGATTCCTCTGTTTAAAAATCTTGTATTTACTTAAGCTGTGGGGCAATTCCCCACAGAATTAGAATGTGTTACCAATCGTGAAGGTAAAGGCTTCTGTTTTATCGCCTTCAAACTTCTTAACTGGTGTCGCTAATGAGAAGACCAATGGCCCCATTGGCGACATCCATTGGACTGCCACACCTACCGATGCACGGTAGTTAGATGGGTCCGAATAGTCGTAGTAATATTGTTTACCCGGCATGTTTGGATCTGGGGATACATAAGTAAACTCGGTATCCCATAGGCTTGCCGCATCAAAGAACACACTGGTTCGAATTTGATTTCGGAACTCATCCGATGCAAATGGTGTTGGAACAATTAGCTCCACACTCGCTAGTGCTACCGCGTTACCCCCCACAGATTGTTCTGTCGCTGAGTAACACGGGTTGTTACCGCCGACGTTACCACAACCACCGCCGTTTGGATCGTTATAAACCGCTTTCGGACCTACCGAGTTCTGACGGAAGCCTCGAAGTGTTGAGAAACCACCGACATAGAAGTTCTCATAGAACGGCAACAGGTTGTCATTACCGTTGGTTTGACCATAACCGTTACCGTAGCCTAAACGACCCTTCAACAATAACGTAAAGTTGTGGCTTTGTGTAATCGGAAAGTACTGCCTAATGTCGTATTGTGTCTTAAAGTATTGAACATCCGAACCAGGTACTGTCACTTTTCCGTAAAGTTTTTGATGGTTGCCCGCTGTAGGGAAACGACCACGGTTAAGATTGTTACGAGTCCATGCTGCTGTCAGATGGAAATCATCGGTAATCAAGTTACCTTCTGCATCTCGGTTCTTCTCCTGAGCTTGCAGGAATTTTTCAATCTGAACGTATTCTTTGATGTTACCCAGACGACTGTGGGTATAGCCACCACCGAACTCAAGATAGTTAAGTTCGTCGACCGGGAAACCCCACGTCAACGTACCGCCGTAGCTTTGGTCGGTATAGTCGATAATGCCCGCTTTAGACGCTTCGAACTCGTTGTAGAAGATCTGCCCACCCAAACTAACGCCGTCTAGGTTCCAGTAGGGGTCACGATAATCTAGGGTAATGTTCTTTTGGTATTTGTTGGTCATAGCACTGATACCAACTCGGTCACCTGAACCTGCGAAGTTATCTTGCTGAAGACCGACCTGGAAGCTGATACCTGATTCGGTACCATAGCCGACACCAAAGTTAACACTGCCCGAGTTGGCTTCTTTTACGTCATAGACCAAATCCACTTGGTCATCAGAACCAGGAACGCGAACGGTTTGTACATCTACGGTCTCAAAGAAACCCAGTCGGTTCAGACGGTTTTTACCCGTTTCGATAGACTTAGAGTTCAGCCAGCTCGATTCCATCTGACGCATTTCTCGACGCAGAACTTCATCTTTTGTCGAGTTGTTACCTGTAAAGCGAATATCACGCACATAAATACGATTTCCCGCTTCCACATTGATAACTAGCGATACCTCATTGGTTTCGTCGTTAAACTCGGGGATCGTTCTCACCTGAGGATACGCATAGCCGGACTCACCCAGCACTCGCTTAATGTTCTCTTCCAGCGCGGTTACGCTAGAGCCATTATAGGTATCGCCGGCAGCAAACGGCACCATGCCTTCAAACTCGGCTTGCTTACCAATCAACTGACCTCGGAAGTTAACATCTTTGATCTTGTAGGCTTCACCCTCGTCGATACCTAGGGTGATGTACACACCTTTTTTATCTGGAGAAATAGAAACCTGTGTCGTGTCGACCTTAAATTTCAGATAACCACGGTCTAAGTAGAATGACTTCAAAGCTTCAATATCACCGGCCAGTACCTGTTTCTGGTACTTGTCATCGGCCAAGAAGTTCCACCAAGCGACATCAACATTGAGGTTGAAGCGAGACAGAAGTTCTTCGTCAGCAAAGACGGTGTTGCCAATAAAGTTAATCTGCTTAATTTTCGCAGACACACCTTCTGTAAAGACAAACTTTAAGTCAGCACGGTTACGTGGAAGTGGTGTAACAACGGCTTGTACTTTTGCGTTGTATTTACCCACACTGTAGTAAAAATCCTCTAGACCTTTTTCAATGTTACTCAAGGTCGTTCTATCAAGTGCTTCACCTACCACGACGCCTGACGCATCAAGGTTTTGTTGCAGTTGTTCTTCCTTGATAGCCTTGTTGCCCGAGAATGAAATGCTTGCAATGGTTGGGCGCTCTTTCACTCGAACGACTAACGCATCGTTATCTCGAAGGACTTTAATGTCTTCAAAGTTGCCAGACTGGTACAAAGCGTTGATGATTTCGGAAATATCTTTACCGTCAACGGTATCACCAATACGTACAGGCATCTTCAATAGCGCCGCACCCAGTGCAACCCTTTGCAATCCCTCTATACGAATGTCCTGTACAACAAAATCCTCAGCCCCATTCGCCGACACACTTGTCGCCAGTAGAGATGCGAATAAAATATGCTTAATCGCCATACCTGCTCTAATTATTCCTTGCTAATACTGCTGCCTGAATTCTGATATCAAAGGCGTGTAAAATCATTAAAAATTGCTATCAGCATTAATGAGAAGATGATTGCACCTCCCACTCGATAGCCCATTTCTTGTACTTTTTCTGGGACTGGTCGTCTAATCACTGCCTCTACAGCGAAGAACATCAAATGACCGCCATCTAACATTGGTAACGGTACTAAGTTGATTATCCCTAGGTTGACACTAATCAGCGCCAAGAAACCTAAGAAGTAGACCAAACCATAATCTGCCGTCGTTCCCGCACCTTTCGCGATCGAGATCGGTCCACTCAGATTATTTAGCCCCACATCGCCAACAATCAGCTTTTTAAGCATCGTCATTGTCAGCTCAATAATTTGTCCTGTTTTTACGATGGCCTTACCCACCGCTTCTACCGGTCCATATTGAAGATCAAATCGATAATCCGCTGGCCATTCGCCCAGCTCTGGAGCAATGCCCGCAAACCCTATATTGCTCCCATCAGCCAACTCGCGAGAGCCAGGGACTAGGGTGATTGAAACACTCTCCCCCGCTCGATTAACCGTCATTGGTAGTGGGGTATTTGCACTGCCTTGAATCGCTTCGACGACCTGCTTCCAACTTTCAACAGCGATACCATCAATCTGAGTGATGGTATCGCCTACGAGAAGGCCAGCCTGTGCACCTGCACCATCCGCACTGACGTTAACCAGCGTCATCTTTATCTCAGGAGAGAAAGGAACAAAACCAAGCGTCCCCATAGCAGACTCTGTTTCTGGATTAAAGTTCCACGTTTGAAGATCAAGTGTTAACTTTTTGTCCATTCCTATTTGGCTTTCTGATGACACTGTGATCGTCATCTGACTATCACCAATATGAGAAACCAAACCGAGGTTTACCGACTCCCAGTCTAGAGTTTGTTTGCCATCAACAGACAGAATCTGCATGCCTGGCTCTAAACCCGCTTGAGCGGCTATTGAGCTTGGAGTCACCTCTCCCACCACAGGCTTAACCGCAGGTACACCGATAAGAAATACCAACCAGTATGCGAATACGGCAAAGAAGAAGTTGAATGCTGGACCCGCTCCTACAATAGCGGTTCTTTTCCATAGAGGCTTTTTATCGAAAGCATACTTGTGATCTACCTCAGAGACTTCATCGACTCGACTATCGAGCATCTTGACATAGCCGCCTAGGGGGATCATTGAAATACTGTATTCGGTGCCGTCTTTACCGACTTTAGACCAGATTGACTTACCAAAACCAATCGAGAACTTTTCAACGTAGACGCCACAACGTCGAGCAACCCAAAAGTGCCCAAATTCATGAACGGCGACAAGAATGCCTAATGCGACAATAAAGGACGCCAGATTCCACAAAATATCAGTCATAGCTATATCTCAAAAAGAGGTCTGTTAAAAAGTCTTGTATTAATACGAACGCACTATTTCTTGCGCATAACTTCGAGCCATTCTATCTACCTCAAGAATAGTTTCCAAGTTATCCAATTGCTTAAATTCGTTTGATGCGCATACTTTCGACATAACACGCTCATTTACTGAGCTTATCTCGGTAAATCGAATTTTTTCCGATAAGAACGCTTCTACCGCAATCTCATTGGCCGCATTAATCGCCGTGGTGGCATGTTGCCCTTCAAAACACGCTTCCATCGCCAATGCTAGACAAGGATAACGAGTGTAGTCTGGTTCAAGGAACGTCAGCTCACCCACTTTAGTGAAATCAAGTGGTGCAACGCCTGCCGGAATACGGTCTGGATAGGACATGGAATACGCAATCGGTGTCGCCATATCAGGCTGTCCCATCTGCGCCAGCACTGAGCCGTCGTTGTACTGCACCATGGAATGAATGACCGACTGCGGATGGATGATCACCTTTAGTTGGTCTTTCGAGGTGTTAAAAAGCCAGCGAGCTTCGATAAACTCTAGCCCTTTGTTCATCATGGTCGCAGAGTCTACTGAAATCTTCGGCCCCATCGACCAGTTAGGGTGTGCAATCGCCTGAGCTGGTGTTTTACTCGCTAATTCTGCGATATCGGTATATCGGAAAGGACCGCCGGAACCTGTCAGTAAGATATGATTGATGCCAGAATCTGCTAATTGGCAATGCCCAAGGTTAGTTTGAATATCGGTAGGCAGACACTGAAAGATAGCATTGTGTTCGCTATCGACGGGTAGCAAAGAAGCATTGTGTTCACGCACAGCATCAATGAACAATTGGCCTGACATCACCAAGGCTTCTTTGTTCGCCAACAGAACTCGTTTACCTGCCTTAACAGCTGCCAAGGTAGGAAGCAATCCAGCCGCACCCACGATAGCAGCCATGACCATATCAACGTCACTGGCGCTTGATACGTCACACATAGCTTGTGGACCTGAAAGCACTTGAGTTTTCGAGCCCGATACAAGCATCGCTTTGAGTATCTTGGCGTCAGCCTCGTCATTCAGAACTGCAAACTGTGGTTGCCACGCCGCGCATAGCTCAGCCATTTTAGTGACATTTTTGCCACCAACGAGCGCGTAGATATTGAAAGCAGAAGGGTTTTCCGAAACGACTTTTAAAGTGCTAGCTCCGATAGAGCCAGTTGCACCTAAAATGGTGAGATTTTGCATGCTAAAACAACCACTTTTAAACCAAAGAGAGAGTGACAACTCACTCTCTCTTTAGCAGATTAAAACACGAGATATAGGAGGGCAAATACAGGGAAAGCTGCTGTTAAGCTATCAACGCGATCAAGGACCCCTCCATGACCAGGTATGATGTTGCTGCTGTCTTTAATCTTTGAGACACGCTTAAACATACTCTCTACCAAATCGCCTAAAACAGAAATTACTACTGTTGCTAACGTAATGATAGCCATCGCAGCGAAACTGGTAAACTGAATGTCAAAGATAACGGATGCACCCCAAGCCACGATAAGCGCAGCGATTATGCCACCCAATAACCCTTCAATCGTTTTATTAGGGCTGACATTAGGCGCCATTTTGCGTTTACCAAAGCTTTTACCTGCGAAGTAAGCGCCGCTATCTGCAGCCCAAACAATCAAACAGACGAACAAAACGAGTTTAGAGCCGTAGTAAGCATCAATATGGTAGTGCTGCCCGCGGAGAATCACGATGCTCCATAAAAACGGTACCAATGTCAGAATGCCAAAGGCATGTCTCAACAAATTGGAGCCATCCCAGAGAGATGAAGATTTAGGATAAGTCATGGCTAGAGCACTAGCTATAATCCACCAACCAAACCCAACCCCTAATATAGCGATATGTGAGGGTGCTACTGTGTTTAAAGAGATAACATCAAAAGGGACGACAAGAAGTGACAGTGCTACAGCAGCACCTGTTGGTACCATTCCCAAGATACGCGATTGATTTTGAGTGAACTGCGCCCACTCCCATACACCAACCATAGTAATCGCTGAGACGAGACCTATGAACCACAACAGTGGTAAAGAAAAGATCCCCCAAACCACCAGCGGCGCTAGGATTAGGGCGGTAATAATTCGTTGTTTCAAATTAAATCGTCCTTAATTGGCTTCCATTAACGCTTTGACTTGTTCTCCGGTACATCCGAAGCGTCGCTCTCGGTTAATAAACCAGGTAATCGCTTTAACGAGAGTATCTTCGTTAAATTCCGGCCAGTACTCATCCATAAAGTACATTTCCGCGTAAGCCATTTGCCAAAGCATAAAGTTACTAATGCGGCACTCACCACTGGTACGGATCAAGAGATCAACGTCAGGTAGGTCCGACATAGTGACATGTTGGCTGATCATGTCTTCTGTAATATCAGAAGCATTAAGCTCACCCGTCTCAACTAGCTTAGCCAGTTGTTTGGTGGCCTGTAGGATATCCCACTTTCCGCCATAGTTTGCTGCTACGTTGACCACAGTACCAGTATTGTTAGCCGTTAATGCTTCCGCTTCGGCAATTTTGCGCTGCAATCGCTCATTGAAGCGAGTTTTGTCGCCAATGATACGTAGTCTTAAGTTATTCTTGTGGAGTTTTTTAATTTCACTTGATAGAACCGTAATAAACAGCTCCATCAATAAGCCAACTTCGTCTTCAGGACGGCGCCAGTTCTCGCTGCTGAATGCAAACAAGGTGACCGCTTTTATATTAAGCTTTGCCGCTGCTGAAATCGTCTTACGAACCGCTGAAACCCCTTTTTTGTGCCCGAATACGCGCGGCTTTCCTTTGGACTTAGCCCAACGGCCATTACCATCCATGATGATCGCGATATGTTTTGGAAGGGCGTCGTTGAAGGTGTCTGAGTTCTGCATAAAAGAATGTAGTTATAATTGGGACGGACAGAGTAGCATAAAAAAACGCTGTGCTGTCAGCACAGCGTCTTAACAAGAGTCAATCGATGAAAAATTAGACTTCCATCAACTCTTTTTCTTTCGCTGCCAGTAGCTCATCTACATTCTTAACAGCAGCGTCAGTGATTTTCTGAATTTCGTCTTGTGCTTTACGATCTTCGTCTTCAGAAATCTCTTTGTCTTTTAGTAGCGCTTTTAGCTCACCATTAGCGTCACGACGGATGTTACGGATAGCAACGCGGCCACCTTCTGCTTCACCACGAACGATCTTAACTAGGTCTTTACGACGCTCTTCTGTTAGTGGTGGAAGTGGTACACGAATAACCGTACCTGCAGACATAGGGTTTAGACCTAGGTCAGACATCATGATCGCTTTTTCAACTTTAGGAGCAAGCTCTTTGTCGAATACAGTGATCGCTAGTGTACGAGCATCTTCAGCGATAACGTTAGCAACCTGATTAAGAGGCGTTGGCGCACCGTAGTACTCAACAGAAAGACCTTGAAGAAGGCTTGGGTGTGCACGACCGGTACGGATCTTAGTTAGGTTGTTTTTTAGTGCTTCAACACTTTTTGCCATGCGCTCTTGAGCGTCTTGTTGGATTTCGTTAATCACAATATCACCTTAAATAATAGTAACCTGAAAGCCAGTCTGCTTTCAGGCTATGTCCTTCGATAATTCTGGTTAAGAGTGTACTCTTATTCTGCGTCGCTGATAAGCGTGCCTTCTGCTTCACCCATCACAACTCGGCGAAGTGCACCTGGCTTGTTCATGTTGAATACACGAATTGGCATCTTGTGATCACGTGCCAATGTGAATGCAGCCAAGTCCATTACTTTCAGCTCTTTTTCTAGAACTGAGTTGTACGAAAGCTTATCACATAATACAGCGTCTGGGTTAGCTACTGGATCGGCAGTAAATACGCCATCTACCTTAGTTGCTTTAAGAACCACATCAGCTTCGATTTCGATACCACGTAGACACGCAGCAGAGTCTGTCGTGAAGAATGGGTTACCAGTACCAGCAGAGAAGATAACTACGCGACCTTGACGAAGTTCGCGAATCGCATCAGCCCAGTTGTAATCGTCACACACACCTTTCAGTGGGATTGCTGACATGACACGAGCATTTACATAAGCGCGGTGTAGAGCATCACGCATTGCTAGACCATTCATTACAGTCGCAAGCATACCCATGTGGTCACCAACAACACGGTTCATGCCAGCTTCAGCAAGACCCGCACCACGGAATAGGTTACCACCACCAATTACAACACCAACTTGAACACCCAGTTCTACTAGCTCTTTTACTTCTTGAGCCATACGATCCAAGATTTTAGGGTCGATGCCAAAGCCTTCTTCGCCTTGTAGAGCCTCGCCACTAAGTTTTAACAGAATACGTTGATAAGCAGGTTTTGGGTTCGTTGTCATGGAGTATACCTTCCAAAGAGTTATCGATTAACGGTCATGGGTTGAGACTAGTATAGGAATCCCAACTCATGACGATTAAAAAATAACGGCTAGCCTAGTCGTAAAAAGACCGCAGCCAAGGCCACGGTCTCTTCATTAACAAATCGTCAAGGATTAACCTTTCTGAGCTGCTGCTACTTCATCAGCGAAGCTCATTTCTTCGCCTTTGTCGATGCCTTCACCAACTTCTAGACGAACGAAAGTCACTACAGATGCGCCACGCTCTTTAAGGATTTCGCCAACAGATTTCTTAGGTTCCATTACGAATGGTTGACCTGTTAGAGAGATTTCGCCAGTGAATTTCTTCATACGGCCAACAACCATCTTCTCTGCGATTTCAGCTGGTTTGCCTTCGTTCATAGCGATTTCAACTTGAACAGCTTTCTCTTTCTCAACTACGTCTGCAGGTACGTCTTCTGGGTTAACGAACTCTGGACGAGAAGCAGCAACGTGCATAGCAACGTGCTTAAGAGTTTCTGCGTCGCCTTCACCAGCAACAACAACACCGATTTTCTCACCGTGACGGTAAGAAGCGATTGCAGCACCTTCAACGTACTGTACGCGACGGATGTTGATGTTCTCACCGATTTTAGCAACAAGAGCAACACGCTCTTCTTCGAACTTAGCAACTAGCTCTTCAGCAGTTGCTTTAGTTGCTAGTGCGTCAGCAGCAACTTTCTCTGCGAATGCAGTGAAGTTAGCATCTTTAGCAACGAAGTCAGTTTGGCAGTTAACTTCAAGAAGAGCAGCAACGCCGTTTTCTTCTTTGATGATGATCGCGCCTTCAGCAGCGATGTTACCAGCTTTCTTAGCAGCTTTAGCAGCGCCAGACTTACGCATGTTTTCGATAGCAACTTCGATGTCGCCGTTAGTTTCAACAAGCGCTTTCTTACATTCCATCATGCCTGCGCCAGTACGGTCGCGCAGTTCTTTAACTAGAGCAGCAGTAACAGCCATTCTCTATTCCTCGATTGATTCTAATTAGGGTAAAAATCAGGGGCACATATGCGGCCCCTGATCTAACTATAACTCAGTTTATATGAAGACTCTGTGTCTACCAAAACTAAGTGTGGCTAAAGCCGCAATTATTCAGCTTCTTCTACGAAACCGTCTTTGTCAGCTACAGCAGCAACATCTTTGTTACGACCTTCTTTAACCGCGTCTGCAGCAGCGTTTAGGTAAAGCTGTACTGCACGGATTGCGTCGTCGTTACCTGGGATAACGTAGTCAACGCCGTCTGGGTTAGAGTTAGTATCAACAACAGCAAATACTGGGATACCTAGGTTGTTTGCTTCTTTAACAGCGATGTGCTCGTGATCAGCGTCGATTACGAATAGAGCGTCTGGTAGGCCGCCCATGTTCTTGATACCACCAAGAGACTTCTCTAGCTTCTCCATTTCGCGAGTGCGCATTAGAGCTTCTTTCTTAGTTAGTTTCTCGAAAGTACCGTCTTGAGCTTGTGCTTCGAAATCTTTTAGACGCTTGATAGACTGACGAACAGTTTTGTAGTTCGTTAGCATACCGCCCAACCAACGGTTGTTCACGTAGAACTGGTCAGCGTTGATTGCAGCTTCTTTAACAGCTTCAGATGCAGCGCGCTTAGTACCAACGAAAAGAACTTTACCTTTCTTCTCACCGATTTTAGCTAGCTCAGCTAGTGCATCGTTGAACATTGGTACAGTTTTTTCTAGGTTGATGATGTGTACGCGGTTACGAGCACCAAAGATGAATGGCTTCATTTTTGGGTTCCAGTAACGAGTCTGGTGACCGAAGTGAACACCAGCTTTAAGCATATCGCGCATTGATACAGTTGCCATTTTAAATTCCTCTATGGGGTTAGGCCTCCACATTTCCCATGGTTCCGACTTGGTATGAATGATTACTCAAGCACCCCGGAACATGTGACGAAATGTGTGTGGATTTAAATTAAAGTATGTTGATGCACAACCTAACTCGCCGCCCTTTCTAAAAAGAGTGAAGAGACTAAGTCCTGTCATCGGCGCGCTTTATACCATATTTAAGGGGTCGATTTCCAGAAAAATCGCAAGAAATGTACAAAGTGACAGCGATTCAATAGGTGAACTCTTAGCAAACCCAAACTACACTGAGTAACGTATCAACAGGGAAGTGAGAGTTATTCTTGTTGCGCTTAATCTCGCCACTGATAGAATAACGCGTCAATTTAAAATACAGAGAACACAGATGTCTATCAAAATCAAAACTGAAGCTGAAATCGAAAGAATGCGAATCGCAGGTAAGCTTGCAGCAGAGCTTTTAGAAATGATCGAACCTCATGTAAAAGAAGGGGTCACGACTGAGGAGCTAGATAGAATTTGTGCTGAATATACTCGTGAGAAAGGTGCGTACTCTGCGCCGCTTGATTACCACGGTTACCCTAAATCAATCTGTACTTCTATCAACCATATCGTTTGTCACGGCATCCCAGCTGAAAAAGACGAAATGGGTACAACGGGTAAACTTAAGCCTGCAGTACTCAAAAATGGCGACATCGTGAACGTGGACGTGACAGTTATCATTCCTAATGATGAGAATGCGTCTCTAGATACTCGCCCAGAAGGCTACCACGGTGACACATCTAAAATGTTCCTTGTTGGTGATGTTTCTCCTGCAGACAAGCGATTGGCGATGGTGGCTCAAGAAGCGCTGTACCTTGGTATGAAGACTGTTAAGCCAGGTTCTACCGTTGGCGCTATCGGTACTGAAATCGAGAAGTTCATCAAAGCGAACAACAAAAAGAATCCACGTAACAAGTTCTCTATTGTTAAAGATTTCTGTGGTCACGGCATTGGTTCTGAGTTTCATGAAGAGCCACAAGTGGTTCACTACAAAAACAACGACCGCCGCGTTCTACAAGAAGGCATGGTGTTCACTATCGAGCCTATGATCAACGCGGGTAAATTCGGCTGCAGCATCGATGCAGAGGATGACTGGACGGTTTACACAGGTGATGGCAAAAATTCAGCTCAGTGGGAGCATACCATTGTCGTCACTAAGACTGGCTGTGAGGTACTCACACTGCGCAGCGACGAGACCATTCCTCGTCATATGAACAACCTGTAATCTCCTCTCTGAACGTTTCTAAAAATATCCCCAACTACTGGGGATATTTTTTTATCCGCCCTATTTTGGTATAACCCTTGTTAGTGACTTTTTTTTGCTTGCACGGATTGCACACATGACTTTTCAAAGCCCAACAACGCTTAATGATGATCAGTTGACCATTCAAGAGTTGAAAACACAGCTCGAGGCGTTCTCGAACCATCAAAAGCACGAATTTTTAAATCACCACCCCATCACCGATTTGGTACTTGGTCGTTCTGATTACATCGATCAGCTACTTCGTCGACTCTGGTCTGCATCAGAGCTCTCTAATCAAACCTATCTATCTTTGGTAGCGGTAGGTGGATATGGCCGTGGCGAGCTTCACCCTCTGTCTGATATCGACATCTTAGTGGTATCGCGTAAAAAAATACCCGCCGCACTCGAGAGCACCATTAGTGAGTTTATTACCTTATTATGGGACCTTAGATTGGAAGTCGGTCATGCCGTTAGGACTGTCGATGAATGTATTGAAATCGGCAAATCAGATTTAACCGTCGCTACCAACTTGCAAGAAGCGCGACTTCTTTGCGGTAGCGAAGATACCTTCTCACAACTAAAAGCCCAAATTGACTCAGATAGCTTTTGGCCTTCAGAGACGTTTTACAGTGCGAAGATTGAAGAGCAGCGCGCACGTCACGCCAAGTATCATGACACCACTTACAACCTTGAGCCAGACATCAAGTCGACGCCAGGCGGATTGCGTGACATTCACACGCTTAGCTGGGTAGCACGCAGTCACTTTGGTGCAACTTCCCTGTATGAAATGAGCCGATTCGGTTTCCTTACCGATGCCGAATACCGTGAGCTGGTTGAGTGTCAAAACTTTCTATGGAGAGTCCGTTTCGCCCTGCACATCGAGCTAAGACGATACGACAATCGACTCATGTTCGCGCATCAAGCACAAGTTGCTGAAAACTTAGGTTTTGTTGGTGAAGGAAATGTCGCTGTTGAGACCATGATGAAAGAGTTTTATCGCACCTTAAGACGTGTCGCTGAGCTCAATAAGATGCTGTTAAAACTATTCGACCAGGCCATCATCAATAAAGGTCAAATCCAACAAGCAGAAATCATCAATGAGGACTTTCAACGTCGTGGCAAACTTATCGAGGCAAGAAAGCCAGCCCTGTTTCAGGCTCGTCCAGAAACCATTCTCGATATGTTTATTCATATTGCTAACGACTCAAGCATTGAAGGTGTCAGCCCTGCGACGCTGAGGCAGCTACGCACAGCAAGGCGCAGATTGAACAAGTTCTTGCACACCATTCCAGAAGCAAGAGAAAAGTTCATGGATTTGGTCCGTCATCCAAATGCCCTTCACAGAGCATTTCGTTTGATGCACAAACTCGGCGTACTCGCCGCCTACTTGCCACAGTGGAGCCAGATCGTTGGTCAGATGCAATTCGACCTGTTCCATGTTTACACGGTTGATGAGCACAGCGTGCGCCTTCTCAACCATATTCACACCTACAGCCTAGAGGAAAGCTACAGCAAGCACCCGATTTGCTGTGAGGTGTACCCTCGAATGCAGAAGAAGGAGCTGCTGATCTTAGCCGCTATCTTCCATGATATCGGTAAAGGACGTGGTGGCGACCACTCTGAAATAGGAGCAACTGAAGCTTACGACTTCTGTATGGAACATGGCTTATCAAAACCAGAAGCGAAGCTCGTTTCTTGGTTGGTACAAAACCATCTACTCATGTCGGTGACAGCTCAGCGCCGTGATATCTATGACCCAGATGTCATTATTGAGTTTGCTAAAAAGGTTCGTGATGAAGAGTACCTCGAGTACCTTGTCTGTCTCACCGTAGCCGATATCTGTGCAACCAACCCTGAGCTTTGGAACAGTTGGAAACGTACGCTACTAGCCGAACTATTCTACTCAACTCAGCGAGTCCTGCGACGAGGTCTCGAGAACCCTGTTGACGTGCGTGACCGTATTCGTCATAACCAACAGCTCGCCTCAGCCCTGCTTCGTAAACAGGGGTTTGCGGCGCGTGAAATCGAAGTACTGTGGCAGCGCTTTAAAGCCGATTACTTCCTGCGCCACACCCATAAGCAGATAGCATGGCATAGCGAACATATCCTCAATCTTGACGATCCTACCAAGCCACTGGTACTCATGAGTAAAAATGCCACACGTGGTGGCACAGAAGTCTTCGTCTATAGCAAAGACCAACCCGCCCTATTCGCAACCGTGGTCGCTGAGCTGGATAGACGAAACTTTAACGTTCATGATGCACAGATCATGACCAGCAAAGATGGTTATGTGCTGGATACCTTTATGGTGCTGGATCAGCATGGTGATGCGATAGATGCAAGTCGTCACCCTGCCGTTATCAAGCACTTAGTCCACGTTCTACAAGATGGACGACCAACCAAGATTAAGACAAGGCGAGCGCCACGTAACCTCAAGCACTTTAACGTCAAGACTCAAGTTGATTTCTTGCCAACCAAGAGCAAAAAACGCACCCTCATGGAACTCGTTGCCCTTGACGCGCCTGGTCTACTAGCGAAAGTGGGTGCAACGTTCGCTCAGCTGAACCTTAGTATTCATGCCGCTAAAATCACCACGATTGGTGAACGAGCGGAAGATTTGTTTATCTTAACGGGTGAAAACGGTGGCCGTTTAACTGAAGACGAACAAGCAGTGTTGAAGCAAAAACTGCAGGAGAATATTTCAGAGCAAATCACTAGCTAGTTATTAATATACAGTGAATAAATTCAGGTTATTTGCCACCTCTAGCTAGTTACCATAAAGGAGATCGCTATTTAGGCGATCTCCTCCACAATTATCCCTAAACTGTCCTCAAATCAGCTATCTACCCCTTACATTGCCTGCTACAGTTGTAAAAGAAACACACAACCAAAGAGGTCATCTATGTACCCAAACCTCACAGGGTTAGGCATCCAAGATCCTAAACAAATCGAGCGTTATTCCCTACGCCAAGAAGCGCATAAGGATGTGTTGAAAATCTACTTTCGTAAGCAAAAAGGTGAGCTGTTTGCGAAAAGTGTCAAATTCAAATATCCAAGGCAAGTTAAGAGCGTTCGCACCAATAGCAGTAGCCAAAACTACAAAGAAGTCACTGAAATTAATCGTAACCTTACCCTAGTCATAGATGAACTAAACCGTCTGACCAAGCCTATCGAAGCAACAGAAGTCGACGTCAAACAGAAGATTCTTTCCGATTTACGTCATCTAGAGAAAGTCGTGTCGAGTAAGATTGCTGAAATTGAAGCAGACTTAGAAAAACTCAAATAGCGACCATTCCGAACTCAAAAAAAATGCTCCCATTTGGGAGCATTTTTCATATCGATAATTGAGATAAAATCTTAGGCGTACTGGCGTTATGGAACGTAGTACGTCGCAGCACCTGGGCCTACAGGAAGACCAAACAGGAATACCCATACGTAGAACAGAATACTCCAACCTACGATAAAGCAAATTGAGTAAGGCAGCATGGTCGCGATCAGCGTACCAATACCTAGGTTCTTCATGTAACGAGTCGCTACTGCAAGAATAAGGCCGAAGTAGCTCATCATTGGTGTGATGATGTTCGTCGTTGAGTCACCGATACGGTAAGCCGCCTGAATAGTTTCAGGAGCGTAACCCACTAGCATTAGCATAGGTACGAAGATAGGTGCGGTTACCGCCCACTGCGCCGATGCCGAGCCAATCATCAGGTTGATGAAGCCACACATTAGGATAAATGCGAAGAACAGTGCAGGACCTGTTAGACCGATAGTCTGTAGGAAGTCTGCGCCTGCTACTGCGAATACTTGACCGAAGTTAGTCCACTTAAAGAAGGCAACAAATTGAGCTGCAAAGAACACCAGCACAATGTACATGCCCATCGAAGACATAGACTTCGACATTGCATCAATCACATCGCGGTCATTCTTCATTGAGCCCGTTACTTTACCGTAAACAAAGCCAGGGATTGCGAAGAATACAAAGATGAAGGCTACGATACTCTTAAGGAATGGAGAGCCCGCAACTTGACCGTCAGCAGTACGCAGAACGCCGTTCTCTGGAACAACTGTTGATGCAATAATTGCGCTCACTAGTAGAACCGCAATACCCGCCATTTTCAGGCCTTTCTTCTCAACCGCAGTCAGAGAGCCCATGCTGTCGTTCGACAGGTCTTCAGCCGCTTCTTCATCGTTGTATTTGCCAAGTTTTGGCTCAACGATTTTCTCAGTTACAAATGCACCGGTAATCGCAATGAAGAACGTCGAAATAAACATGAAGTACCAGTTCGACTCTGGACCTACCGTGTACGTTGGGTCAATCATTTGCGCCGCTGTTTCAGTGATACCTGAAAGCAGTGGGTCAACCGTACCGATAAGTAAGTTTGCAGAGTAACCACCAGATACACCAGCAAACGCAGCAGCAAGACCTGCTAGAGGGTGACGTCCTAAAGAGTGGAACAGCATCGCTGCCAACGGAATAAGTACGACGTAACCAAGCTCTGAAGCTGTGTTAGAAATGATACCAGCGAATACGACTGTCACTGTTACCATGCGCTTAGACGCGCCCATAACCAGACCACGCATCGCCGCTGAAAGCATACCTGAGTGCTCAGCGATCGCGACACCAAGCATGGCAACCAATACCGTGCCAAGCGGTGCAAAACCAGTAAAGTTTGTAACTAGGTTGGTAACAATTAACTGCAAGCCTTCAGCATTAAGAAGACTCACTACTTCGATCATACCGTTCGCGGCACGGCCGGCTGCACCTTCAGGGCGAGGATCAGCAACAGCAACGTCGAAGTATCCAGCGATGCCAGACATGACAAGAATCGCTAGACAGAAAATCGCAAATAATGTGATTGGGTGGGGTAATAGGTTCCCCAAGTACTCAACGCCGTCAAGAAAACGGGTAAATAGAGGCTTTTTTGGCTTGTTGTGTTTCAATGTGGCAGATGAACTCATCTGTCCCCTCCTTTTTTATATTGTCCTAGCTGTTAACAAAGTCTTGTAATGCAGATGACACTCATCGGTCTTAGTTCTGACAACTTTGTAAAAAGCAGGCGCAGGGTACGTGAGCCAGCTCAATAATAAAAGCCCAAAATGTTGCCAATTGTAAATCTTGCGCAATTTTCATCCATTATGTTAGCAACTATACAATGACTTATATTGATCTAAATATAAAATAACCTATAACATTCTTGTGACATATTCATCTTTTTTACCAACTCACAAGCAATTAGGGCTAAAAAAAGCTCAAACGATCATCAATTGAAAAAAAACGTCGCTTCTGAAATGATGAATATTGAATAATGTGAACTAGGACTCAGTAAATGAGCTACTCTCTGCACCCGATTGGCACCATTCACTCTCCCTACAAAGAGAAGTTTGCCGTACCAAGACAGCCCAGATTAGTGCCAAGTGCCACCGCTTCCATCGCCTTACAGGGCGATATAAATTGCTTAGAGGCGGTTAGGGGCCTTGAACAGTTTTCGCATCTATGGCTTTTATTTCTGTTTGACCAAAATCTCGAGGCAGGCTGGAAACCAACGGTCAGACCGCCGCGTCTCGGCGGCAACGAACGCATCGGTGTACTAGCAAGTCGCGCGACCTTTCGCCCTAATGGAATCGGAATGTCTGCAGTTGAGTTTCGAGGGGTAAGACAGAAAGGTCAGCAGGTGTTTATTGATGTCGGCAGTGTCGATTTGGTTGATGGCACCCCTATTATTGATATCAAACCTTACATCCCCTATTCCGATTCCGTCACCAATGCAAAAGGGGGATACGCGGAATCCCAGCCGGAAGCGACTGAGGTGATATTCTCAGACTCTGCGCTCGAGGCTTTATCACAAACGTCAGAGGGTCAACACAAGCAGCAAATCATCCGTGAGGTGCTGGCGCAAGACCCAAGGCCAGCCTATAAAAAAGGCAAGCTTGATGACAAAGAGTATGGCGTGAGATTGTTTGACTGGAACGTAAAGTTCAAAGCACTGAGCGATCATATCGTCGTCACCGCGATTGAAGCCCTCTGAACACTGAATCCTGAGTGTATATCGATGAAAATCATTTGGTAGAAAGTCATTTGGTAGAAAGCCATTTGGCTGATATCATAAGCGGCTTAACTCAATTTGGGCATCTCTGCCCGAATTTACTATCAACATGATGAACGGATACCCATAAATGCGTACCAGTAACTATCTTCTTTCTACTCTGAAGGAGACACCAAACGACGCAGAAGTTGTAAGTCACCAGCTCATGCTGCGTGCAGGTATGATTCGTAAGCTAGCTTCAGGTCTATACACTTGGCTACCTACGGGTCTACGTGTTCTGCGTAAAGTCGAAAACATCGTTCGCCAAGAGATCGATAATGCAGGTGCAGTTGAGACTTTGATGCCCGTAGTGCAGCCGTTTGAACTATGGGAAGAGACAGGCCGATCTGAAAAGATGGGCGATGAGCTTCTTCGCTTCACTGACCGTCATGAGCGTCCGTTTGTACTTAGCCCAACAGCAGAAGAAGTGATCACTAGCCTTGTGCGTAACGAGGTAAACTCGTACAAGCAGCTACCACTGAACCTGTACCAAATCCAAACTAAATTCCGTGATGAGCGCCGCCCACGTTTTGGTGTGATGCGTGCACGTGAATTCTCAATGATGGATGCATACAGCTTTGACATCGACAAAGAAGGCTTAGAGAAGTCTTACGAAGCGATGCACGATGCTTACTGCAAAGCGTTTGACCGCATGGGTCTAGATTACCGCCCAGTACTGGCTGATACCGGTGCTATCGGTGGTAACGGCTCACACGAGTTCCACGTATTGGCAGAAAGCGGGGAAGACCTAATCGCCTTCTCTTCTGAGTCTGACTACGCTGCAAACATCGAAAAAGCAGAAGCATTGGCACCTGCTGCAGAGCTTGCCGCTCCAACTCAAGAGATGACAATGGTTGATACGCCAAATGCGAAAACCATTGCTGAGCTTGTTGAGCAGTTCGATCTACCAATCGAGAAAACAGTTAAGACGCTATTTGTTAAGGCATCTGATGAAATCGAAGCGCCGCTTGTTGGCCTTATCATCCGTGGTGACCACGAACTTAACGAAATCAAAGCAGAGAAAATTGCTGAAGTTGCCTCTCCTCTTGAGATGGCTACAGAAGAAGAAATTCGCGCAGCGATTGGTGCAGGTCCAGGTTCACTAGGCCCTGTTGGTCTTGAGCTACCATTTATTGTTGACCGCTCGGTTGCAGTAATGAGCGACTTTGGCGCTGGCGCTAACATTGATGACAAACACTACTTTGGCATCAACTGGGGTCGTGACGTTGAGCTTGGTAAAGTAGAAGACCTACGCAACGTTGTTGAAGGCGATCCAAGCCCATGTGGTCAAGGTACTATCCTGCTTAAGCGTGGTATCGAAGTGGGTCACATCTTCCAACTTGGTACGAACTACTCAGAGAAGATGAACTGTGGCGTGCTTGGTCCTGACGGTAAGAACGTTATCCTAGAGATGGGTTGTTACGGTATCGGTGTTTCTCGTGTGGTAGCAGCCGCTATCGAACAGAACAACGACAAGTACGGCATCATCTGGCCTGACGCTATCGCACCATTCCAGGTTGCGATCGTACCAATGAACATGCACAAGTCTGAGCGCGTTAAAGAAGCAGCAGAGAAGCTATACTCAGAATTGGCTGCAGCGGGTATCGAAGTACTATTTGACGATCGTAAAGAGCGTCCAGGTGTGATGTTCTCTGATATGGAGCTTGTTGGTGTTCCTCATACTGTGGTTATTGGTGACCGCAGCATGGATGAAGGCAACTTTGAATACAAGAACCGTCGCACTGGTGACAAAACGCCAGTGGCTATCGATGACATCGTCGCACATGTTAAGGCTCAATTAGCTTAATAACTACGTGCTTCATCTTGCTAGTTTAAGAGGCCGCTTTGCGGCCTCTTTCTTTTCCTACAGAAACTCTATGTACTGTTTCCCCTTCCTCATTCATCTCGCTTATAACCGTTAAATTCACTCGTGCATTTACACAGAATCCATCCGCGCTCGAAAAAACCTATAAATACACTTAATTACACCTATATACACAAGCCATACAACGGCATGAAAAATGCTGACAAATCCATCCATAAACGATATTCTTTCTGCAATTTTATTGTCAATTTTCCCATATCAGACCTATTTCAGAATGAAAGCTTTAAAAACTCGCTTAAGACAGTTCGATCATTGGCGTCGTGGCTGGATGTCAAACCTAGAGCCAACGCTTTATCGATTGATCAACAATAACCGCCTAAGCCAAAAAGCCTTAGTCGAAAAGCCGGATGTGAAATCGATTCTGATTGTTCGCAACAACAAGCGCATCGGTAACATGTACTTCCTGATACCATTTATGCGTCAAATGCGCGCCCAGTATCCAGATGCAAAGCTCACTCTGATGCTAAATCAACCTTGGCAAGGCGAGGTTTTTGCCAATATGGGCGTTGATGAGATTGTCTATTCTCACTTTTCATTTAAAGAAATCGTCAGCTGTTTAAAGTCGGTATTCACATTAAGAAAAAACGACTACGACCTAATTGTTGCGCCTTATCGCTCAACGGGTGATGCAGTTCTTGTTTCTGTGTTGGCAAGTAAAAACAAAGTTGCCGAGCACCACCTTGGAAGTGATGTTGCCTTTACTCATACCTTCCAAAAAGACGATGACCTTCACCATACCGCGCTGACAAGCTTGTACCTCATCAAGGCTCTCGGTAATACGCTTATCTTGCCAGTTGCTCATCAGATTGAGCTTAGCCAAGAAGAAATTACAGCAGGGCAAGACGCAATGGCGGGGTTGTATTCCGGTGAGGATAGAGTTTGTGCATTTTTCCGTGGAGCCCGCGGAGCCAAGCAGCTCTCTAATGCTGAATGGACAGATATTCTAAATAAGTTTGAACAAGAATCGGAACGCCCAATTAAATGGGTAGAGATCCTTAGCCCAGATATCACATCGCCTCTAAAGCCAGACTATGCCACTTACTCAAATAAAAACATGCGTATCTTGGCTAGTTTTCTGAAAAATACTGATGGCTTTATTTGCTGTGATACCGGTCCTCTGCACTTAGCCGACGCAGCAGATGTGAAGTGCTACGGTCTGTATAATAAGACCGATCCTCGCACATTCGGTGTCATTGGTGCTCAGAGTGTCAACATCACTGATTTCAACACGCCAAGCAAAGGACATAATGAACTAGTTGAGGCTCTATAAGAGACTCGCATGAGTACCTTTTAAAACTCTCTTGGTCAATCCAATCTGAATAGCACCTAATAAAGGTGCTATTCCCCAACTCTTCTTCATATTCTGTTCATCTTCACTCTCTTACTATGACTCTATACCCGAGTAGCCCGATAGGACCGAGGAGAAAGATATGAACTTAAAAGCTTAACTTAATCAAGCCCTTAGTTCCGATATAGTCAGTCAAGCCACGCAGAAAGCGAGCCAATCATCGTCAAGTATCGGTCAGACATTAGGTGACAAGAAGACACTTGGTGCTTTCGGTGCTGGCGCCGTGGGTGGTGGATTGCTTGGTATGCTTATGGGCTCTAAGAAAACCAAGAAGATGGGTAAAACTGCCCTTGGCGTCGGTGGTGCTGCCGCCCTTGGCGCACTCGCATACAAGCTGTATAACGACTACAACAAAGATAACAACCAGCCATCAGACTCCGACCCAACGTTATCGTCACCAGCAAACTTTTCTCAATCTAGTCAACATGATGAATCAGTGCTCAAAGCCATGATTGCAGCGGCTAAAGCCGATGGTCATATTGATGAACAAGAAATGGCCAAGATTGAGCAAGCATTAACACAAATTAATGCCGACAGTTCTGTTCGGCAATTGATTCAAGCTGAGATAGCTAAGCCACTTGATCCGGCCGAAATTGCTCGACTTGCGGTATCACCAGAGCACGCAACGGAAATCTATTTAGCAAGCCTGTTAGTCGCCGATGAGCAGAATTTTATGGAAAAGGCGTATTTGAAAGAGTTGGCAACCCGGCTTGGGTTAGAGGATGGGTTGGTCGAGCAACTAAACGCTCAGGTAAGTCAGTAGTATTGAATCGATAATGCGTTCCTAGGGTTTGCCCTAGGAACCACCATCAGAGCGAACGAGATTACTCTTCGTTTTCTGCTGCTGCCGCTGCTGCTTTCGCTGCGCGTGCTTCCGCTTTACGCTCATTGCGCTTTGCTTGGTTTTCGATAAAACCAGCGAGCTCTTTCTCCGCCCACGCTTGAGCCAACTCTTGGCTCTCAAAGCCCATCTCACGCTTAGACACAACCGTGCGACGAGAAGTCACTTGACGAATGATCTCTGCAGACCAGCCGTTACGCTTTTCCGTTAGACGGAAAGTAAATTTTTTATTTTCAGACATTTATGTATTTCCTAAAGACTTTGTTAAGGGATATTCCAGCAATGTAATGCTGGCCATCCCTAAGCCAGCGCGGTATTAGAACACAAATCGAGCGCTGACGCTCAGAGTTTTTATAAGAAAAAGTCCCCAGTGTTTCCACTGAGGACTTCATTAACTATTGGGTTGTAACCTTTGAGGCAGTTGCCTTGGTCGATTACTTACCAACGTTCACGCGAGCGTTGCGGAACATGCGCATCCAAGCACTGTCTTCACCCCAAGACTCTGGCGCCCAAGAGTTAGCAACCGTACGGAATACACGCTCTGGGTGCGGCATCATGATAGTCACACGACCGTCACGAGTCGTTAGACCTGTGATTGCGTTTGGCGAACCGTTCGGGTTGTTTGGATACTGCTGCGTTGGGTTACCGTTGTTATCAACGTAACGCACTGCTACCGTACCTGAAGCTTCAATCGCATTTAGGTGGTCAGTGTCGCGAACCTCTACGCGGCCTTCACCGTGAGAAACTGCGATTGGCATACGAGAACCTTCCATGCCATCGAAGAAGATAGAGTCAGACTTCTGAACTTCTACTAGGCTAAAGCGAGCTTCAAAACGCTCAGATTCGTTACGAACGAAGCGTGGCCATAGGTCTGCTCCTGGGATCAGCTCTTTTAGGTTCGATAGCATCTGACAGCCGTTACACACACCTAGTGAGAAGGTGTCTTCGCGGTGGAAGAAGCTCTGGAACTGGTCACGCGCCTGGTCGTTGAACAGGATAGACTTCGCCCAACCTTCACCCGCACCTAAAACGTCACCGTAAGAGAAACCACCACAAGCCACAAGGCCTTGGTATTCTTCTAGAACTGCTTGGCCCGTCAGGATGTCGCTCATGTGGATGTCTGTTGCTTCAAAGCCAGCACGGTCAAACGCTGCTGCCATTTCAACGTGAGAGTTAACACCTTGCTCACGAAGAATTGCCATCTTAGGCTTAGCACCCGTTGCGATGTATGGCGCTGCAACGTCTTCTTTAACGTCGAAGCTCAGTTTCACGTTTAGACCTGGGTCAGAGTTGTCTTTCTTCGCTTCGTGCTCTTGGTCTGCACACGCAGAGTTGTCACGTAGAGACTGCATCTTGTGCGTAGTTTCCGCCCAGATAGTACGTAGCTCTGTACGAGAGCGCTCAATAACAACCGCATCACCAGAGGTGATAACGAAGTCGTCAGACGCTTCAACGCTGCCGATTACGTGAGAGCATGCTTCTAGGCCGTTCGCCGCTAGAACCGCCTTCACTGCTTCTAGGTCGTCATTCTTAACCTGAACAACCGCACCTAGCTCTTCGTTAAATAGTGCTGCAAGAGTATCTTCGCCGTTCTCTGAAGAAGACAGGCCTGCGATGTCTGCTTTCACGCCACAGTGACCTGCAAATGCCATTTCAGCAAGCGTGACGAATAGACCGCCATCGCCTTTATCGTGGTAAGCCACTAGCTTGTCATCACGAACAAGGGTTTGCATCGCATCGAAGAAGCCTTTTAGCTGCTCTGCGTTATCGACGTCTGCTGGCTTATCACCAAGCTGCTTGTAAACCTGTGCCAATGCCGTTGCACCTAGACGGTTTTTGCCGTTACCAAGGTCAACAAGAACCAGTGACGATTCGCCTTTGTCAGTGCGAAGCTGCGGCGTAACCGTCTTACGAACGTCTTCCACACGACCAAATGCAGTGATAACCAGTGAAAGTGGCGACGTGACTTCTTTGTCTTCACCGTTCTCGTTCCACTTAGTCTTCATCGACATTGAGTCTTTACCTACTGGAATCGTTAGACCCAGTGCTGGACATAGCTCTTCACCTACCGCTTTCACCGCTTCGTAAAGACCTGCATCTTCACCTGGGTGACCTGCTGGAGACATCCAGTTAGCTGATAGCTTAATACGCTTAATATCACCGATGTCTGTCGCTGCGATGTTAGTCAGAGACTCACCTACCGCTAGACGAGCAGAAGCGCCAAAGTCTAGAAGAGCAACTGGTGTGCGCTCACCCATAGACATCGCTTCTCCGTGGTAAGTATCGTAGCTCGCTGCCGTTACGGCGCAGTTTGCTACCGGTACCTGCCAAGGGCCAACCATCTGGTCACGAGCAACAAGACCTGTAACCGTGCGGTCACCGATGGTGATTAGGAATGTTTTCTCTGCAACTGTTGGTAGACGAAGAACGCGGTCAACCGCATCGTTCATTTCAATGCCTTCACGAGAGATCGCAGGGCTGTCTACTTTCAGTGTTTTCGCGTCACGGTGCATCTTCGGCGTTTTGCCAAGAAGGATGTCCATCGGCATGTCGATTGGCGTGTTGTCGAAGTGTGAATCTTCAAGTTTCAGTTCACGCTCTTCTGTTGCCACACCTACTACTGCGTATGGTGCGCGCTCACGCTTACAGATAGCATCGAATGCTTCCATGTTCTCTGGCGCTACCGCCATTACATAGCGCTCTTGAGATTCGTTACACCAGATCTCAAGTGGGCTCATGCCTGGCTCATCGTTTGGTACGTCGCGTAGCTGGAAGATACCGCCGCGTTCACCGTCATCAACAAGCTCAGGAAGTGCGTTTGAGATACCGCCCGCACCCACATCGTGGATAAATGCGATTGGGTTGTCTTCACCTAGCTGCCAGCAGCGGTCGATCACTTCTTGACAGCGGCGCTCCATCTCTGGGTTTTCACGCTGCACTGAAGCAAAGTCTAGGTCTTCTGCAGACTGACCAGACGCCATAGAAGACGCTGCGCCGCCGCCAAGACCGATGTTCATTGCAGGACCACCAAGTACGATTAGGCTTGCACCTACTGGGATCTCTTTCTTCTGAACGTGCTCGTCACGGATGTTACCCATACCACCAGCAATCATGATTGGCTTGTGGTAACCACGCACTTCTTCACCTGCGTGAGACGTAACCTTCTCTTCGTAAGTACGGAAGTAACCTAGTAGGTTTGGACGACCAAATTCGTTGTTAAATGCCGCGCCACCTAGTGGACCTTCTAGCATGATATCTAGGGCGTTAACGATACGGCCTGGCTTACCAAAGTCGGTTTCCCAAGGCTGTTCGAAGCCAGGAATGCGAAGGTTAGACGTTGTGAAACCAACAAGACCTGCTTTTGGCTTACCGCCAATACCTGTTGCGCCTTCATCACGAATTTCACCGCCACTACCTGTCGATGCACCCGGCCATGGAGAAATCGCTGTTGGGTGGTTGTGTGTTTCCACCTTCATTAGGATGTGCGCTTTCTCGTGGTTGTAGCCGTATTGACGTGTTTTTGGATCTGGGAAGAAGCGACCTACTTCAGAGCCTTCCATAACCGCTGCATTATCTTTGTAAGCAGACAGAACGTGCTCAGGTGTCGTTTCGAATGTGTTTTTGATCATCTTGAACAGCGATTTGTCTTGCTTAACGCCGTCGATAGTCCAATCTGCGTTGAAGATCTTGTGACGACAGTGCTCAGAGTTCGCCTGTGCAAACATCATCAGCTCGATGTCTGTTGGGTTGCGCTCTAGCTTAGTCACAAAGCTTTCAACTAGGTAATCAATTTCATCTTCTGCAAGTGCAAGACCAAGCGTCACGTTCGCTTCTTCTAGTGCTTTGCGACCGCCAGTTAATAGATCAACATCAGCAACCGGTGCTGGCTCTGCGACTTGGAACAGCGCTGCCGCTGATTCGAAGTCAGAGAAAACCACTTCCATCATGCGGTCGTGGATCACGGCTTTAAGCTCAACAAGTTGAAGCTCAGTCAGTTCGCTTGATGTCTCTACATAGTAAGCAGTACCGCGCTCTAGACGAGTCACTTTGTCTAGGCCACAGTTGTTCGCAATATCCGTAGATTTAGAAGACCATGGCGAGATAGTACCAGGGCGAGGTGTCACTAGTAGCAGTGTGCCAGTTGGCTCGTGCTCTTCGATAGTTGGACCGTAAGTCAGCAACTTCTCTAATTTTTCAACTTCAGACTCATCCAGGTCTGCCGTTAGGTCGGCAAAGTGGGCAAACTCAGCGTAAATACCTGTTACTGGTAGGTTTAGTTCACGACAAAGCTCTAGTAGCTTGTTAACACGAAACTCAGAAAGAGCTGGGGAACCACGCAAAATTCTCATGTGCTTAGGTCTCTTATGCAGTTGATTTAGGTGAAATTCTTATAAATTCAATCAGTTAATAGTAAAAACTGAACTTATAACGATTTCTCCTACCTTGATGCGGCGGTATTATAGAGGATTTTTTTTTGTGACGTAAGCGTTGGCGCAAACGTTTTCGTCATTTTTTTTTGTTTTGCCGAAATACGCTAGAGATCGGTGATAAAGTGACCACTCTCGGGTGTTTCTGCTATCTCGCTTTGCCAAGGACCTCAGCTTTGGTATAAAGACAGCACTAACGTTGTGAGATCTATGAATTAATGCAAAGTCTTTCTGCTGCTCGCTGGCCTAATCGTCGCTGGTTAAAATTGCTATCTGTATGCCTTTTCTCAATCGGGTTGGCTGGCTGCCAAATCGATTCTGATCCAAAAAGTGAACTCGAAAACATCAAAGAACGCGGTGTACTTCGCGTAGGTACACTCAATAATCAGCTCTCTTACTATATCGGTCCTGATGGTCCTACTGGCCTCGATTATGAATTAGCCAGACAGTTTGCAGACGCATTGGGCGTTCGTTTAGAGATGAAACCTGCTTATCGTCAAGCAAGCCTATTCCCTGCTCTGCAAAAGGGTGAGATCGATATTATTGCGGCTGGACTTAGTCAGTCTCCAGAGCGCATTCAAGGCTTTCGCGCTGGGCCCGCTTACTACTATGTCAGTCAACAGGTCGTCTATAAGAAAGGCCAGTGGCGTCCGCGTAACCTTGAGCAACTCCTCAACAACCAGCAAGAGTTAATCGATCAAGCTGATGGTGAAGAGGTGTTTGCGATTGTCAAAGACTCACACTTTGAAAAGACCATGGCAACGGTGACCGAAGAACATCCAGAGATCCGCTATTACATCGACGCGAATGCTGACGTCAACGACCTGCTGAAACAAGTCTCCGAGGGTAAACTGAAATTCACCATGGCGGACTCTGTTGAGCTTTCTCTGTCACAGCGCATCTATCCCGACCTGGCCCTCGCCTTTGAGATGACTGAAGATCAGCCAATCTCTTGGTACATGCGTAAATCAGAAGATGAAAGCCTGTATGCCTTGCTTATTGAGTTCTTTGGGCAACTTAAACAGACAGGGGATCTAGCAAACCTAGAAGAAAAGTATCTAGGTCATATCGGCGTATTTGATTATGTGGATACCCGCGCCTTTATCCGAGCGCTCGATAGTAAGCTACCTAAATGGTCACCACTATTTAAAAAGTACTCCAAAGAGTTTGACTGGCGTTTGATTGCCGCTTTGGCGTACCAAGAGTCACATTGGAATCCAGTCGCAAAATCACCAACCGGTGTACGCGGGATGATGATGCTGACATTACCGACTGCCAAAAGCGTTAACGTGACCAATCGACTCGACCCTGAACAGTCTGTGCGTGGTGGTGTGGAATACCTACGCCGAATTGTTGATCGCGTGCCTGACTCAATCAGTGAGCACGAAAAAATCTGGTTTGCCCTCGCTTCCTACAATGTTGGTTTCGGCCACATGATGGATGCAAGACGCCTGACAAAACGCCAAGGTGGCGATCCAGATGCGTGGGCGGATGTGAAAGATCGTTTACCGCTGCTGCGCCAAAAGAAGTTTTACAGTCAGACTCGCTATGGCTACGCGCGAGGCGATGAAGCCCGCAACTACGTGGAAAACATTCGTCGTTACTATCAAAGCATCATTGGTCATGTCGATAAACAGCTCGCTGCGCAAGCTGAGGAAGAACTCAGTACCGAAGACTTGATCGTGATTCCACCGCTACCACCTGTGTCAGGCGCGGTTTCTAGCGCAGAGGCAACCATCAGTGCCGCGCAATCTACAGAAATACCCGCCGTTGGTGGCAATACAGGTCGCTAACTATCACTCTCTTTCAAGTGTGCGAAATCTAGTTCACTTCGCACACTTGAAATCCGACCACTGAGCCCTTACATTACTGTTTGAGACTAGAGGAGACGATCGTCCTGATCCCTCGACTTTTCTCATCTGGCAGGTACGTCCGTACCATCCACAAACTGTGCATACTTTTTCAGCGGCTCTAGTCAAGAGTAGAAAAAGTGTGTGTTGGACTCCGACATCGATCCATTGATAAGGACATCTAGTACGTCATTAAGCGTATAGAGTTAGATCGGAGAGGTTTACCAGTAGTGAAAGGAGGTAGTTTTATGCTTGCAAGGAAACGAAAGCAATCTAAACACCTTAATAAGACGGTGGCAGCAAACCGCCGCAAACGTAAGATGGCTAACAATAAGAAGAAAGTTATTTGGCGTCATCGCGCGTTTATGCAGCTTCTATCTTCATAGATAGCGAGCAGCAACAGCAAAGACAGCAAGCATCTGCGATGCAGATGTTTGCTAAATATCCTACCTAGTTACACCAATCTTCAAAATTCTATCTATTTCAATTCTGGGTGCTATTCCAACTCTAGACGCTGTTTTTAATCTAGGTGCTATTCTGATTCTGAACGCCTGGCTTGTTTTGCCGCTTTAATCTCTTTGCGGCGGCGCTTAAAGAATGCTTGCAACTGATGACGGCACTCTTGCTCCATCAGCCCTGATTCTAAATCGGCATAATGATAAGACGCTTGACTCTCAAATAGATTGAGCACTGTGCCAGCTGCTCCTGCTTTTAAATCTGGCGCACCAAACACCACCCGCTTTACTCGGCTGTGCAGCAAGGCTCCTGCGCACATAGGGCAAGGCTCCAGGGTGACATACAACGTGGTATCAAGCAGTCGATAGTTTTCTAACACTTGTCCAGCTTTGCGTATCACCTGCATTTCGGCGTGCGCGCTGGCATCGTGAGCACCAATAGACTGATTCCATCCTTCAGCGACCACTTCACCATCTTTGACAAGCACCGCTCCGACGGGGACTTCTCCCTCTTGCTCTGCGTGAGAGGCAAGCTCCATTGCACGTTGCATGAAGGCATAGTCTTGTTCGCTGAAAACGTGTTCTGTCGTAGTCGCTGGCGATGTTGGTTTATCGGTCATGAGGCTCTCGGTTTAATGCTTCAGATAAATAGTCGATCAAGGTTCTTATTTTAGACGTTAGCATGCGGTTTTGAGGATAGAGTGCCCAGATACCCTCTTGATCCCCACGGTATGGTGTTAATACTTCCACCAGCTCACCCGTCTCCAAATAAGGCTGCACATAATAGTCGGGAAGCTGCACAATTCCCAATCCTTTTAGTGCGGCATCAACCAGAGCGTAGCCGCTATTGCATTGCACCCTGCCATCAACATGAATCAGTCTTTCTGCCCCTTTGTCTTCAAACCGCCAGTATTTGGTTGACCCGCGAAGGCACTGATGGCGTTTTAATTCCGAAAGTGTATGAGGCTCACCGTGCTTGGCCAGATAGTCTGGACTTGCACAAACGAACATATGTCGATCCAACAGTTTGCGCGCCATCATACTAGAGTCATCAAGCTTGCCTAGCCTTACCGCAAGATCATAACCCTCTTGAACCAGATCCATCTTTTGGTTAGATAACACCAAATCCAACTCAATCTGAGGGTACTGCAGTAGAAACTCATGCATCAGCGGAGCCAACACCTGCTCTCCAAAGGTGACTGGCGCGGTCATCTTAATCCGCCCAGTAGGACTGGCTTGCAGCTGTGTGATAGCGAGCTCCGCTAACATGAGCCCTTCTACAAGTGGCTTACAGTGCTGATAATAGGTTGCTCCAACCTCTGTGACCGAGACCTTTCTGGTCGTGCGAACGAACAACTTCACCGCTAACTTGTCTTCTAACGCCGTGACTCTGCGGCTGATATTGGCAACAGAGGTCGACAGTCGCTCTGCTGCGGCCGTAAAACTCTGCGTCTCTACGACCGCAACAAACTCATTAATACCTTCCCAGTTCGCCATAGACCAATCTCACTATTACAAATCAGTAATAGTGTATTTCAAATTCTCGTAATTATCATTTTTTAAGAAACAAATATACTGCTTGTCATTCGATGCAAACGGAGTGAAGTGAACTAACCTTATTGAGTTAGCCGTTTGTGTTCTTACGTATAGATTCGTGACCTTGCAATCATGACCTTGAAATCATGACCTTGAAAGAATAAGGAAAAACCATGACTGAACAATTTATCAAATCACGCGCAGCTGTCGCTTGGGGTCCAAACCAACCACTAAAAATGGAAGAAGTCGACGTCATGCTGCCAAAGGCAGGTGAAGTATTGGTGAAAATCGTGGCGACTGGTGTTTGCCACACTGATGCATTTACCCTCTCCGGTGACGATCCAGAAGGTATCTTCCCAAGTATTCTTGGTCACGAGGGTGGCGGTATTGTTGAGATGGTTGGTGAAGGCGTAACGAGTGTTGAGGTGGGTGACCATGTTATCCCACTGTACACAGCGGAATGTGGCGAATGTAAATTCTGTAAGTCGGGTAAAACTAACCTGTGCCAGGCGGTTCGTGAAACCCAAGGTAAAGGTCTAATGCCAGATGGTACGACTCGCTTCTACAAAGATGGTCAGCCGATTTATCACTATATGGGCTGCTCTACGTTCTCTGAGTACACCGTACTGCCTGAGATTTCACTGGCTAAAGTGAACAAAGAAGCCCCACTTGAAGAAGTGTGTCTACTTGGCTGTGGTGTAACAACGGGCATGGGCGCAGTACTTAACACAGCTAAAGTTGAGAAAGGCGATACCGTTGCTATCTTCGGTCTTGGTGGTATCGGTTTGTCTGCCATCATTGGCGCTCGCATGGCTGGCGCAAGCAAAATCATTGGTGTAGACATCAACGAAAGCAAGTTCGAGCTTGCTCAGCAACTTGGCGCAACAGACGTGATTAACCCACAGAAGTTTGATAAGCCAATTCAAGATGTGATCATCGAGATGACTGACGGTGGTGTGGATTACTCGTTCGAGTGTATCGGTAACGTCAACGTGATGCGCCAAGCACTTGAGTGCTGCCACAAAGGTTGGGGTGAGTCTGTCATCATTGGTGTTGCAGGTGCAGGTCAAGAGATCTCCACTCGTCCATTCCAACTTGTTACTGGCCGCGTATGGCGTGGTAGTGCATTTGGTGGCGTTAAAGGTCGCAGTGAGCTTCCCGAGATCGTTGAACGCTACATGGCAGGTGAGTTTGGGCTACAAGAGTTTATCACTCACACTATGCCTCTTGATGAGATCAACGAAGCGTTCGAGCTTATGCACAAAGGCGAAAGTATCCGCAGCGTAATTCACTACTAAGATCCAGCTTAGGGCTCTGTATACAGAGCCCTTCTTTCATTTAGGTTGATAGAATGACAATAGAAAACCTCAGCCAAGCAAAAGTATTTGGCGGCTGGCATAAGCAATACCAACATACCTCAAGCGCTCTAAATTGCTCGATGCGCTTTGCAATTTACTTACCGCCAGAGGCGAGTGCCGACAATCCAGTCCCAGTGCTTTATTGGCTATCAGGCTTAACCTGTACCGATGAGAATTTCATGCAAAAAGCAGGCGCTTTTCGCGCTGCTGCTAAGCTTGGTATTGCCATCGTTGCACCGGATACCAGCCCTCGTGGAGAAGGCGTGCCGGATGACCCAGACGGTGCCTACGATTTTGGTCTCGGTGCTGGCTTCTATGTGAATGCCACCCAAGCTCCTTGGAATAAACACTATCAGATGTACAGCTACATCGTAGAGGAATTGCCAAAGCTAGTCGAAGAGCACTTCCCTGTAACAAGCGTGCGCTCCATATCAGGACACAGCATGGGCGGACACGGCGCACTGACTATTGGTCTTAAGAACAGTGACCGCTACCGTTCGATATCTGCATTTAGTCCGATCAGCAATCCGATGAACTGTCCTTGGGGACAAAAAGCGCTGAGCCATTACCTTGGCAACAATACAGAACAATGGAAGCAATACGATAGTGTCGAGCTTCTGAAAAGTGCCCAAGCTACCCTGCCGATTTTAGTCGATCAAGGTGAAGACGACGGATTTTTGCAAGAGCAACTCAAGCCTGAACTGCTACTAGCTGCGGCGGAAAGCTCAGGCAGTGATGTAAAACTTCGCATGCAGCCAGGCTACGATCACAGCTACTTCTTTATCCAAAGCTTCATCGATGATCACTTACGCTTTCACGCCGGATTCTTAAAAGACTAGTTTTCAGCTTGAGAAACTAAAACCGAGAGCGACAAAACAAAAAGCCCGCCAAGGCAATCATACCTGGCGGGCTTTTTTAGTCTCTTACGACAACTTACATAGTGTAAGTGTATGGCGCTTGGATACCTAGTGGGATACCTAGAGCCCAGTAAGCTAGCAAGAAGATAGTCCAACCAATCAGCATTGCGATTGAGAATGGCATCATTAGAGAAGCTAGCGTACCGATACCAGTAGACTTCACATAGCGTTGGCAGTAAACCACAACCAGTGGGAAGAATACCATTAGAGGTGAGATGATGTTCGATACAGAGTCACCAACACGGTAAGCTGCTTGAGATAGCTCAGGAGAGATACCAACAGCCATTAGCATTGGAACTAGGATTGGACCAATCAGTGCCCACTTCGCTGATGCAGAGCCAACCAGTAGGTTAACAAATGCAGTTAGCAGAATCATACCAACGATCGTTGCCTGACCTGGCAGGTTCATCGCTTTCAGACCTTCTGCACCGTAAAGTGCCAGCATAGTACCTATGTTTGACTGACCAAACGCCGCAAGGAACTGTGCACAGAAGAACGACATTACAATGTATGCGCCCATGGTAGACATGGTCGTACCCATCGCTTTAATGACATCGTCGCTGTTCTTAAACGTGCCAGATACACGGCCGTATACGTAGCCAGGAATGATAAACAGGATGAAGATAAGTGGAACGATAGACTGCATCAGTGGTGCAGAGAACGCTGTGATCTCACCCTCTGGAGAGCGAAGTGCTGATGATTCTGGAATGATTGCAGCAATAAGCAGTGCAATACCCGCCATCATAGCCCAACCTGCCGCGCGGAACGCTTTAGATTCAGTTTCAGTGAACGTACCTAGATCTGGTGCTTCTTCTGCATCTTCATCAATTGGCGTGTTCGCTAGGCGTGGCTCAATGATTTTCTCAGTAACATACCAACCGATAGCAACGATGATCACAGAAGAAAGACCTGTGAAGAAGATGTTTGCTAGTGGGTTAACAATGTATTCTGGGTCTAGAACCTGCGCAGATGTTTGCGTGAAACCAGCAAGTAGTGGGTCAATACCAGATGGGATGAAGTTTGCAGAGAAGCCGCCTGATACACCAGCAAACGCTGCTGCAATACCCGCAAGTGGGTGACGACCTGCCGCGTGGAAAATGATACCACCTAGAGGAATAACTAGAACATAGCCTGCATCCGCTGCTGTGTGAGAAACGATAGCAACAAGAATCAGCATAGGTGTTAGAAGTTTCGCTGGCGTGAAGTTCAGCATCTTCTTAAGACCAGTAGTGATGAAGCCTGAAGAATCAGCAACACCAACACCCAGCATCGCAACCAATACGATACCTAGAGGCGCAAAACCAGTGAAGGTTGTGACCATGTTAGCAAGGAAACTAGCCAGAGCTTGACCCGTTAGAAGGTTAGTTACTTCTAATGGCGCGTCTGTACGTGGGTTAATCAGGTCGAAACTGACATTTGATAAAAGTGCTGATGCAACCCAAACAATAACGAGAGCCCAGAAAAATAAGATAGCAGGATCTGGGATCTTGTTACCCGCTTTCTCAATAAAGTTTAAAAAGCGATCCATTCCAGTCGGCTTTGGAGCTGGCGCTTGATTAATCGATTGGTTACTCATGGTAACTCCGTGTGTGTGATGTTGTTATTTGTGAATCTCAAGGCAAGTTTCACTGTGACATAAAATCTGCGTGACCATTCTATTTAAAAAACATGAAAAGAGTAGATAATTTGGAACTTTTTCCATATTTGTAGACTTATTTTGCAAAAATTACCGATTATCATAACATTTAACCAACAACAATTAGCACAATAGCAAAACAATTATCTAACTAGCACGCAAAATGCCCGATGATATAAAGATAGCTTATAATTTCACCGCATTCTAAAAGCTAACGCTGTGCATCACTTGGCAAGCACTGTTAAAAAGAGGGTAATATGCAATGAAAACAGATAGTTGACACTAGAAATCGCACAGAGAGAACGATTCCAATAGTTTGAAGATACAGCAACCCGTTGCGATGCTCTGAATGTTAATCAAATTCACTAAAACGAGAGATCTGCGTCGTTAACGATAGGTTTTGTGATTGCCCTAGCCTATCGCTCCAAGACACATTCACGACAACGGTTTTGACATTCCCATCCATGGTGACTGCGGGTACTGTCCAGGTCAGAAAATAGGGAGCGCGTAGCTCTGAGCCATCAATAATATCGGCATCAAAATCTGCCACCACCATGGAGGAGTCTGCGCTGTTTGCCCCACGAGTACGAAACCACTCCAACCTTGCCTCTGCCAAACCAAGGGCCTGAATACTGCTGTAGGCATAATCGGAGCGCTGCTCGATGAAGGTTTGCATTTTGACAAGCCCTAGCGCCCCGACTCCAACGAGACACATGGCAATCATCACCTCGATTAAGCTAAAACCACGCTGATTAGAAGTCACGCCATGCTCCCTTTTTCCAGGTAAATAGAGAGGTGGTGGCTTGTGCTTGGCGAATGACATCTCGATTGTAGTGAAAGGAAAGTGAATCTCTAAATAGAGAGACATGGCTTGAGTCGGGGTAATCATAAAAGACACCACCAGTGATGCTAAAACTTCCGCCCTGGTAATACGCGGCTAAACCATAGTCATCAGGAAAATGAGCCACCGCACTATCCGCTAGATCGAGCGTTTTCCAGGCTTCTTCAGATGGTGAAAAGTCATAATTAAAATGAAAAACCACGCCATCGAGCGTCGATGCGCCTTGAAGCGCAAAAAGCCCATCATGTACGACTAGAGTGATTGCTTTTTTCTCGAGTCCTGGGGGGTTGAGTGCCGACTTTATTGCGGCAAGCTCTGTAGAAGAGATAACGCATGAACCTTCAACCCAGAGTTTTCGCGCATCCGCCTCGAGCTGCTCAATGATCGCTGCACCGCAGTTTTTTGCCCCTAGCTGTTCTCCTGCTAAATCAATAATATGGAAATCTCCACTGTCTCTCACAGAGTCATGATACTGAGGCTCGACGCCGAAAAAATCCTTGAAGATATTAAGCTCCGAATCTTTCTTGAAATCACTTAACAGGCATTGAGGTTGCGAGTCAGACGAACAACTGCCATCCACTACCGTTTTCTCAACACAATCTTTATCATTGTGCTCAAAGTCCTGATAGGGCAAATTGCCATGAACGACACCACTATTGGTAATCGATGCGTTAGCGGTAAATCGTCCACCAAACCTCACAGCCGTACAATCCCACTTTCCATCTTCAAGTTTTGAGCCAGGGTCCGGTGTGGTGATATTCACAGCACTCTTTGCCACAAAGCTTCCACTACTTTGCAGCGCACCAGACTGCAGGTTGGAGCTTGAAGGGATAAAACGCCGACTCACTACATGAGACCCCGCTTTAGCAGAAAGGATGATCTCTTGCGTCGATTCGTCCAAAGTAAAACTAGGGACAATCTCTATACCAGCATCACATGTGGTTACGATCTCTGGCATCGTTAATGTTGGGATAAACTGTGCTAGTCCACATTCAACTCCCCCTTCAGCCTGCCAGTAGGCTTTTCTCGACTCGACTTCATTTTGCGCACGTTTTATCTCGTAGAGTGCAGCTCTATAAGCGCCCATAGTGATAATGAGTCCAACGACAAGTAACAGCCCTGTAGTCATTAGGGTGACGACTCCCGACTGCTTCATCATTGCCCATTCCTCACTAAAAACTGTCGAGTGAGCGTGCTGGAAATGCTCTCGTTTTGTCGTAGCTGCGCTTCGATGGTCATCGCAATAAACTGATGGGAGGCGTTATCGCTCGCGACTAGATTGCTCTGTAAGGAAAACGAAATAACATGAATGAGGTTTGCCTCAAATATGGACGTGCAACCAGAAGCTTGTGAGAATGAAGTCGCCTTGGCGCCACTCGCAACACTGGTTTTCTCTCGGCATATCGCAAGCCTTCCCCTTTGCCAGTCGTGCTGCCAAACCACATTTTCCAGCGGTGCCTGACCTCTATCATCTCGATACGCATATTGAGCAACTGAGCCACTCTGAGAGATAAAAATGGTTCCTTGTGACCCAAAAGCCACTAAGCTTTCATCTTTGACGCCATCGTAGCCTGCTCGAATCATGTCGTTTTGAATCCGCCTCGCGGTGGTTGCCAACGCTTGATTCAAAAGCAGCAGTTGAGATCGCTGAGAAGCGTGACTTTGAACGGAAACATAGAGGGAACCGACAAGGGATATCAGCAGAATGCCTGCCGCTGATGCAACCAGCATCTCAATAAGAGCAATGCCTTTTTGCCTTCTCACCTTAGCAAGCCCCCAGACCAAACTCAGCGCCATGTTGACAGGCACGTACCCGACCAGAGTTCGCATCTGTCACGATTTTGGCGAAGCCCTCACTATGGGGATAGGGTTTTATGGTGATATTGCCCGCCGCTCGAGCCGCACCTGTAATGTGGTCAACCTTAACTTGCTTTCCATTGTAGTTGACCTCTAGCGTGATGCCGTCAAAAGGCGCGCCAGAGAGCGTAAACAACCTATCCGTATCTGCACTGTTTAAGCTCTCGCTGTTGGCCACAACGGCGCTCCAATCACCATTTGAAGCGCCTTCAGGTAGCCCTTCAAAATGCAGCCAAAGCGGCTGATTGCGCAGTATGGATTCTGCTTGTGTCTGCACAATGATGCCGTAAAGTTCTAAAACTGCTCGCTCTACTTTGTTGGTCTTAGCGGTATTGGTAAACGCTGGCACCATTGCCATTAAAATAATGCCAGAGATGACGATGGTGATGATCAATTCCAAAAAGGTAAAGCCGCGAACCATTTCCCAAATACCTATGAAACAAATAACAAACAATCCAATCTACTTGCCTTAATCCTAGCAGCAGGCAAAACTCGAAAAGTCTTTTAAAATAGGCAGTTGGATTGACTTAATAGAATGCGATGCAAACAAGGTAATCACAGGCAGCTAGGTTTGACACTGATCGAGTTATTGATCGCCTTAGCCATACTAGGGATTTTAACCTCAATCGCTTATCCCAATTATCACCAACACATTAGGGAAAGCTATAGAATGGTAGCCCTAGGTGACCTGATGGAGATGCAGCTCGAGTTAGAACGTACTTACAATGCAGGCTATAAGTTTGAAGCGGTGATTTCTGGAGGGGTCTGTTCGGTGTGCGAGTCGTCACTCGATCGTTACCAATTTGAGGTTGTCAGTAGTGCCGCAGCGACTTACACCATCAAAGCCATCGCACAAACGACGACGCGACAAACCGACGATACCTGCCTTGGTGCTGATAAGGCAATGACCATCGACTCCAAAGGCAATGTATCACCTATCGATTGCTGGTAGAGCACACCACTACTTTATTCGTGCCCGAAATGTAAACAGCCCGCGATAACTTGAGTTATCGCGGGCTGTTGATTAAATCATAAACGAGTTAAGGGCTTAGCTCGTTAGATCATCAAAAAACTTCTTCACACCATTGAAGAACCCTTCTGACTTAGGCTTGTGCGTGTTCGCTGCTTCACCGCCACATGACTCTTCAAACTCATGCAGAAGCTCTTTCTGACGCGCGCTTAGCTTAACAGGCGTTTCTACCACAAGCTTAACGATGAGGTCACCCACACCGCCGCCACGAACGCCTTTCACGCCTTTGCCACGCATGCGGAACATACGACCTGTCTGGGTCTCTTCTGGCACTTTCAGGCTTACACGACCGTCTAGTGTTGGAACTTCCACTTCGCCACCCAGCGCTGCTTGAGCAAAGCTCACTGGCACTTCACAGTACAGGTTGTTGCCTTCGCGCTCAAAGATGTGGTGCTCTTTCACATGCACTTGTACATACAAGTCACCGGCTGGTGCACCATGCTCTCCCGCTTCGCCTTCGCCAGATAGACGAATACGATCACCAGTATCGACACCAGCTGGGATCTTAACGTTAAGTGTCTTCGTCTTCTGTACGCGGCCTTGACCATGACAGCTGTTACATGGGTCTTTAATGATCTTACCGGTACCGCTACAAGTCGGACAGGTTTGCTGAACCGCAAAGAAGCCTTGGCGCATTTGAACTTGGCCGTGACCATGACAGGTGCCACAGGTTTGTGGTGAAGAGCCTTTCTTCGAGCCAGAGCCGTCACACGTCTCACACTCCACCAGCGTTGGGACTTCAATCTCTTTTGAAATACCGCGAACCGCTTCTTCTAGCGTTAGCTCCATGTTGTAGCGTAAGTCTGCACCGCGCTGTGCACGATGGCCACCGCCGCCACGACGACCGCCACCAAAGATATCACCAAATACGTCACCGAAGATGTCACCGAAATCAGCACCGCCGCCGCCGAAGCCGCCGCCACCCATGCCACCTTGTTCAAAGGCTGCGTGACCGTATTGGTCATACGCCGCTTTCTTTTGAGGCTCAGTTAGGATCTCGTACGCTTCTTTTACTTCTTTAAACTTCTCAGCCGCCGTCTCATCACCTTGGTTTCTATCTGGGTGATACTTCATCGCAAGACGTTTATACGCCTTCTTGATGTCGCGCTCTGATGCGTCACGATCAACGCCTAATACTTCGTAAAAATCACGTTTTGACATATTGCTTGTTACCAATTACTTCGACAAACAGCCCGACGCTGTTTGGGGATTGTATCGTTCTAGATAAAGATTGGTGTCCTTATCTAGAGCGACATGACTCTCGTAAACTCACTGTTTACAAATTTGCGGGCGTAAAGGTTACCCCAAACGCCCGCATAAATCACTTTTCGAGAATCCAGTTCACTCAATTCTCTAAGCTAGAAGGCTCAAGCTCAAGGAGATGACGCTCAGTTTACCTACTCTTCTAAGAGAAAGGGCAAATGAGCATCACCGACGCCGAGATTGGGTCTTCTAGCGACGAGAATTATTTTTTCTCGTCTTTTACTTCTTCGAACTCAGCATCAACAACATCGTCGTCTTGCTTAGGCTGTTCGCCAGCTTCAGCGCCTGCACCTTGTGCTTGAGCTTGCTGCTGTGCGATTTCCATTAGCTTCTGAGCCGCTGCCATTAGCGCTTGAACTTTCGCGTCAATCGCTTCCTTGTCTTCACCTTTGCGAGCTTCTTCTAGCTCAGTGATTGCAGCTTCGATCTTCTCTTTCTCTTCTGCAGGTAGCGCTTCACCAGCTTCTTCTACTTGCTTACGAGTACCGTGAATCATTTGGTCTGCTTGGTTACGTGCAGCTGCTAGCTCTTCGAACTTCTTGTCCGCTTCTTTGTTAGCTTCTGCTTCTTGAACCATTTTCTCGATGTCTTCATCGCTCAGACCGCCAGACGCTTGGATAGTGATCTTCTGCTCTTTACCTGTCGACTTGTCTTTCGCAGATACGTGTAGGATACCGTCCGCATCTAGGTCGAAAGTCACTTCGATTTGAGGCATACCACGAGGTGCAGCTTGAATGCCTTCTAGGTTGAATTGACCTAGAGACTTGTTGTACATCGCTTGCTTACGCTCACCTTGAAGAACGTGGATAGTTACCGCGTTCTGGTTGTCTTCTGCTGTAGAGAAAACTTGGTTCGCTTTCGTTGGGATAGTGGTGTTCTTCTCAACTAGCTTAGTCATTACGCCGCCCATAGTCTCGATACCTAGAGACAGAGGAGTAACGTCTAGTAGAAGTACGTCTTTCACATCACCCGCTAGTACACCACCTTGAACTGCAGCACCCATTGCAACTGCTTCGTCTGGGTTCACGTCACGGCGAGCTTCTTTACCGAAGAACTCAGCCACTTTCGCTTGAACCATAGGCATACGTGTTTGACCACCAACTAGGATTACGTCGTTGATGTCGCTTACTGATAGGTCTGCATCTGCTAGAGCAACTTTTAGTGGTTCAAGAGAACGTTGTACTAGATCTTCAACTAGAGATTCTAGTTTCGCACGAGTCACTTTTACGTTCATGTGCTTAGGACCAGTTGCATCTGCAGTCACGTAAGGTAGGTTTACGTCAGTTTGAGAAGTAGAAGAAAGCTCGATCTTCGCTTTTTCTGCTGCTTCTTTAACACGCTGCATTGCTAGTGGGTCGTTCTTAAGATCGATGCCTTGCTCTTTCTTGAACTCTTCAACTAGGTAGTTGATCATGCGGTTATCGAAGTCTTCACCACCAAGGTGCGTGTCACCGTTAGTTGCTAGAACTTCAAATGTCTTTTCGCCTTCAACTTCGTCAATCTCGATGATAGAGATATCGAATGTACCACCACCAAGGTCGTAAACTGCGATAGTGCGGTCGCCGCCTTTCTTGTCTAGACCGTAAGCAAGTGCTGCTGCTGTTGGTTCGTTGATGATACGTTTAACTTCTAGACCTGCGATACGACCAGCATCTTTCGTTGCTTGACGCTGCGCATCGTTAAAGTAAGCAGGAACTGTGATAACTGCACCAGTTACTTCCTCACCTAGGAAGTCTTCAGCAGTTTTCTTCATCTTCTTAAGTACTTCAGCAGATACTTGAGGAGCAGCCATTTGCTGGCCTTTCGCTTCTACCCATGCATCACCGTTGTCAGCCTTAACGATTTTGTAAGGCATGATTTCGATATCGCGCTGAACTTCTTCGTCTTCAAAACGACGACCGATAAGACGCTTAATTGCAAATAGCGTGTTCTCTGGGTTTGTAACTGCTTGACGTTTCGCAGGTTGACCTACTAGCGTTTCGCCGTCTGTGTAAGCGATAACCGATGCGGTTGTACGCTCACCTTCAGCATTTTCGATTACGCGTGGTTTGTCGCCGTCTAGCACAGCAACACAAGAGTTAGTAGTACCTAAGTCAATACCAATGATTTTACCCATCAGGCTATCTCCGAATAATTCTATTGTTTCGTTTGCTGCCTCAGTGTGAGGCTGAGAGCCGACAAATTGTCCGCTCGCAATAGGTTTGTTTTCTGTATGACCCTTAGATAAGGGCGTCAAAATGCTTTTCAAGGGAAAAAGTGAAAAAATTTTAAGTTTTTTCTTCTCCGATGGGGCATCACCGCCTACCTTGGACGTTATTCAACCTACGCCAAGTGTTTGAGAAATAAAAAAGCGGAGCCAAATGGGCTCCGCTTTTCTTCTCTAATGATTTTTTTGGCGATTAAGCACGACTCTCAGCGAGTGTCGCTTCGCTCTCTTGAGCTTCTGGCGCACCAAGCTCGCCTTCGCTACCCGCTACAATCGTGTTCACGGCGGTATCACCTACTACGTTAGAGCTTGTACAGAACATATCGTTAATACGGTCAACGGCAGCAACTATAGCCAAACCCTCTGGTGGCAAACCTAGTTGATGAAGGATAACGCCAATCATCACGACACCACCGCCTGGGACGCCACCAGCACCGATAGAAAGAAGCAATACTGTAAAGCCTAGAGTAAACAGATCGCCCATTTGGATTGGCTGACCAAAGGCATTGGCAATGAAAATCGTCGCGATAGCGATGTAGATAGAAGCACCTGCCATGTTCATGGTCGCGCCCAGAGGCACACCAAAGCCAGCTACGGACTTAGAGACACCAATCTTGTCTGTCAGAGTGCGCATAGTCACTGGAATCGTCGCGTTAGAGCTTGCTGTTGATAGTGAGAACAGCACCTGCTCACGAGTCGCGCGAATAAACTGTGCTGGCGTCATCTTAGTTGTTGCGCCGACCATGATTGGGTACACAACGAAGATCCATAGCACAAGGATACCAACCACCAAGGCAACATAGCCAGCTACGGATGCCAATGTATTAGCATTTAGCGTTGCGCCAAGCTGAATCATAAGTGCGAATACACCGTACGGAGCTAGGCTCATGACAAGACCGATTAGCTTCATCATCACGTCGTTAGCGACTTTGAATGCATTGATTGCCGGACCACCTTTCTTATCCAGGGCTTGGATCGCCAGACCTGTTAGGATCGCCATAAAGATAATTTGTAGCATGTCGCCATTTGCAAACGCTTGAATTGGGTTGCTTGGGACAATGTTCGTGATCATCGAGAAGATGTCTGGCGTCGTTGTAGAGGTGATCTCCACTGCTTCGGCAACTGTGCCGCCTAAATTAGCACCAGCACCTGGCTGTACAATCATACCAATCGCAAGAGCAAAGGTGATCGCAATAACGGTGTTAAGAATATAAAGCGCAAAAGTTTTGCCGCCAAGGCGACCGAAAGAGTTGATGTCTTTAAGTTCTACAATACCGCACACGATAGATACGTAGACCAGCGGTACAACTAAAAGCTTGATAAGTGAGACGAACATGCCGCCAACGCCTTCTGCCAAACCTAATAGGTATTGGTCAAAAATGCTAACACCCGCGAACAAGTATTGAATCGCCGTACCAATCAAAAGGCCAGCAAATAGACCTATAAAGATCTTTTGGGATAGTGATTTATTCATTCATAAACTCCAGAATGTTGTGTTTAGTCCCTGCGTTTTTATAGTTATTTGCTTTCTTATTTGTAGAAAGCTCAGGGGATATTACAGATCTAAAGCTAGAATGAAAGCATAAATTTTACATTTCGTTATCCAAATTTTAAAGTTTATAACTCTGTTTTTATCTACAAAACTAGATTATTAAACCAAAAAAAATGAAGCCCATAAGGCTTCATTTTATAGATTTGGGAAAGTTGCTGGGATAAACCTCTAGTGTCAACCCCTAGAAACTTTCTGTTATTTTGACACCATAACCATTGCTGGTCGGATGACGCGTCCGTTGAGTTCATAACCCTTTTGCATAACAAACATGACAGTGTTTGGCTCGTGGTCAGCACTTTCCTGAATAGACATCGCTTGATGCTGTTCAGGATTAAACGCTTCACCTTCTGGGTTGATCTCTTTCAGACCGAACTTAGCGACAACATCAACGAATGTCTTGTGCGTCATTTCAACGCCTTCAACGATCGGTTTAACCACTTCGTTTTCAGCATCCGCTGCCGCGATAGCGCGCTCAAGGTTATCAATCACTGGCAATAGTTCTTCAGCAAATTTGTTAAGCGCGTACTTACGAGCTTTATCAATTTCTTGCTCTGTGCGACGACGCATGTTCTCAACGTCAGCTTTCGCACGAAGAACAGAATCTTGCTGCTCTTTTACTTTTGCTTCGCTAGATAGCAGGGCTGCTTCTAGCTGAGCAATTTTAGCTTCTTGAATGTCTTGCTCGGATTCTTCGTTCCATTCCACGTCAGCGTCAGAACCAACCACTTCTGCATCTTCCTGTTTTGCTTCCGCTTCTTGGGTGTTTAGCTCTTCTTGATTTACCTTGTTTTCTTCGTTGCTCATGGTCTCTCCGGAATACTCGATTCAAGGCAATGCATAATACGACTCACCCACAATTCTTAGGAACAAAATCGCACCAAACACTGCATATATACATACTTTGGGTATATTATGGGGATGAAGATTTGTGATTCAAGCACTAATAGTTTGGAAGTGATATGAAAAAACCTTTTGAGGTGATCGCCATCATAGGCAAACCTCGAGCCCAACAAGCCATTCAAACCCATAAAGAGTTGTTTCAATGGCTAACCTCTAAAGGCTATAAGGTCTTGGTGGATGACAGATTAATCGACATTCTGGTCGATATACCAAGACAACATTTTTTCAGCCTAGTGCGAATTGGTCGCGAAGCAGATCTCGCTATTGTTGTTGGTGGCGATGGAAATATGCTTGGTGCAGCCAGAGTCCTATCACGTTTTGAAGTTGCCGTTATCGGCGTTAACCGCGGCAACCTCGGCTTCCTAACGGATCTTAACCCTGAGGGATTTGAGACGGCGTTAGAAGCGGTACTTCACGGTGAATACTTGGAGGAGAAACGCTTCTTGCTCGAAGCAGAGATCCACAGGCACGGTCAAATCAAAAGCCACAACGCCGCCTTAAATGAGGCAGTCCTCCACCCCGGACAAGTGGCGCACATGATTGAGTTTGAGGTCTATATCGACGACTCCTTTGCTTTCAGCTTGCGCTCTGATGGTCTCATCGTATCAACACCCACAGGGTCTACCGCGTATTCCCTCTCAGGTGGTGGTCCAATCCTATCTTCTCAGCTCAATGCCATCTCTTTGGTGCCTATGTTCCCACATACGCTATCGAGCCGCCCGCTTGTAGTTGATGGAAATTGTCGCATAAAGCTCGTTGTCTCTCCTGACAACCGAGGAACGCAAGAGGTGAGCTGTGATGGACAAATCTCGCTGCCCGTCTCTCCTGGTGACGAAATTCACATCTATCAGAGCCCAAACATACTCAAGCTCATCCATCCTAAGGACTATAGCTATTACCATGTTCTCCGGAACAAGCTCGGTTGGTCTAGTAAACTTTTTTAGAACAATCATATAGACAGCCTCAACATCACCGTTGAGGCTTTGTTTCTTCTTCTCGACGTCCTTTTTGCTCAAAAAACTTACAACAGTGCGTCGTGTCACATAAAAATTTACCTGTACAACTTTACTGTATAAAGAAACAGTATATACTGAATTTACATACAGTAGTGTTCATTTAAACAGGTAATTAAAATGCTGTCTCATCTAAGTGTTAATAATTTTGCTATCGTGAAATCGCTGCAGTTAGAACTTTGTACAGGTATGACAACCATCACTGGCGAAACTGGCGCAGGTAAATCCATTGCGATAGATGCTCTCGGTCTTTGTCTTGGCGGCAGAGCGGATGCGGGTGCGGTCCGCGCCGGTGAAGACAAAACCGAGGTTACCGCTGCATTTGCGATTGAGAATAACCAGCAAGCAACGCGCTGGCTCGAAGACAATGACCTGTTTGATGGCACTGAATGTATTTTGCGCCGCACGATTACCAAAGAAGGACGCTCACGCGCCTTTATCAATGGCAGCCCGGTCCCCTTGTCGCAGCTTAAAGCATTGGGACAACTGCTCATCAATATTCATGGTCAACATGCTCACCATCAGCTGATGAAAAGTGACTACCAGTTGAGTCTGCTCGATCAGTACGCAGGACATACAGCACTGCTCAAGCAAGTCCGCTCCAAATACCAAACTTGGAGAAGCGCCGACATTGCTCTTAATCAGTTAAAAGAAAACAGCGCCAATAACTTAGCTCAGCTTCAGCTTCTTGAATATCAAATCAAGGAACTCAATGAACTAGCTATCGGTGAAGAAGAGTTTCCTGAGCTTGAGCAAGAACATAAGCGTCTATCAAACAGCGGTGAGCTTGCCGTTACCTGCCAGCAAGCTATCGACATTATTTATGAAGGCGATGAAGTCAACGCACTGGCTATGCTTCAAACGGCGAGTAGTAAACTTTTGCAACTTGCTGAGCTAGATTCAAGTCTAGCGCCGCTACCTAACATGATTGAAGAAGCGATCATTCAAATTGAAGAGGCCAATACTGAGCTTCGAAACTATTTAGACAAAATCGATGTCGACCCTGAGCGCATGGCTTATGTTGAGGAGCGTTTTTCCAAAATCATGTCCCTCGCCCGTAAGCATCATGTTATGCCCGAGGAGCTCTATCAGCATCATCAAGATCTGCTGGCACAAATAGAGGCGCTTGATTGCTCTGATGAGAAACTTGCAGAGATGGAACAAGAAGTTACCGCGCACTTTGAAGCCTATGTCAGAGCCAGTGAAAAGCTCAATAAGTCACGCGGTCGCTATGCAAAAGAGCTTAATAAGCTAATTTCTCAAAGCATGCATGAACTTAGCATGGAGAAGGCGAAGTTCGCTATTGATGTCTCCTTCCAGCCTGAGCACCCTTCTCCAACCGGTATGGATAACGTCGTGTTCCTAGTGTCGACCAACCCAGGTCAACCGATGCAGCCCATTGCCAAAGTGGCGTCAGGTGGTGAGCTTTCACGAATCTCTCTTGCAATTCAGGTTATTACCGCACAAAAAGTCGATACACCGAGTCTTATTTTTGATGAAGTGGATGTGGGTATCAGCGGCCCTACCGCAGCGGTCGTGGGTAAAATGCTTCGTAAGCTTGGTGAGTCGACTCAAGTACTGTGTGTTACCCACCTACCACAAGTTGCGGGTCACGGTCATCAGCAACTGTTTGTTACTAAAACTACAAAAGCCAACAAAACAGAAACGAGCATGCTTAATTTGAATGAGCAGGAACGCATCAGTGAGTTGGCTCGTTTGCTTGGTGGTAGCCAAATCACCGACTCAACATTGGCCAATGCTAAGGAGCTACTGATCGCAGCATGATTACGTTAGGTGGAGATAGTTCCCTAAACCGGGAAAATTAACCAAGGATTGCTGCTCAACTCATAAAACGAGCGCCAATAGCCCTATCTAGAGCAGACAAGTTTTTACTTCTGGCTCATCCTTGTTTATTATCTTTGCAGTTTCAAAAATCGACGTTGTAAATTAGAGCTATGCAATTAAAGAAGTGGTTACTTGCATTACCACTAGCACTTAGTGTGCTGACAGGATGTTCAGTAATAGAAAAAATCGTTTATCGCATCGACATCAACCAAGGCAACTTCGTTGAGCAAAATGCGGTAGACCAACTGCGCTATGGCATGACCAAAGAACAAGTTCGCTTTGTTCTAGGCTCACCTATGCTGGTTGAAAATGGTTATCCAAATACGTGGTACTACATTTATCACGCAACCAAAGGTCACGATGACCCGGTTCAACAAAACCTTATCGTCAACTTTGATGGCAGTGGCACACTCGCAGCGATTTCAGGAGACTATGAGGCGAGCGACAACTTTTTCGACGCGCTCAACTAACCTTATCGGATTCAAAAAAAGCTCGCCTAGGCGAGCTTTTTTAATGTTCAGAAAGTAATAATTTCTTAGCTTGTCTCAGAATCTTTCTTCCGAAGCGGAGATGGCTTTCCGCCAGTGACTGGATCGGCTTTCCCGGAGTTCTTCGCCTGTTCTGCGCGTTTACGTCTGATCTCTTTAGGGTCGGCAAGCAATGGACGATAAATCTCGATTCGATCCTTATCTCTGACTGTCGCATCAAGTTTAACATTTCGACTAAACACGCCGACTTTGTTTTCAGACAGGTCTATCTCTGGGTAAACCGCGAGAACCCCTGATTTTTGAATGATCTCTTCTACCGTCGATTCGTGGTTTACCACCAACTGAAAAACACGCTGCTCTTGAGGCAATGCATAAACCACCTCAACGTGGATTAGCTGCGAATCAGCACTCATAGGTGTAAACCTCTTTGGCACGCTTTGTAAACGCGTTAACCATATTGCTCGTTACATCGTGGAAGATCTTTCCAAAAGCGAGTTCAATCATTTTGCTCGAAAACTCAAACTCAAGCTTAAGCTCAACTTTGCAGGCTTGATCATCAAGTGGAATGAAAGACCAAACGCCCTTAAGCATCTTAAAAGGACCGTCAACCAGCTCCATCAAGATTTCGCTTCCATGCACTAAAGTATTCGCGGTAGTAAATGTTTTACTGATCCCTGCCTTAGAGACGTCAACCGATGCAACCATCGCTGAGTTGGTCGCCTCTAATACTCGAGAACCTGAACAGCCCGGCAAAAAATCAGGATAACTGGCGACATCATTGACCAAGTTAAACATTTGATCAGCACTAAACATCACGAGCGCTGAGCGAGTCACTTGTTGCATAAAAACTCCCCAAACTAAAAGGTTGCCCCCGATTCTACTGTTAAGCAGCTGTTAGCTCAAGTCGTACGCTCACACCCTATAAGAATCGGGAGGTAACCCAAGCTCACACAAAACAAAACCTTGGCGAATAAAACCCTTTCCTTAACACAAAAACAAGCCGTATAATGACCCCATTATGGTAAAGAAGAATTCAAAGAATAAAGCGGGTAGCAATACCATCGCTCAGAACAAGAAAGCTCGCCACGAATTTCACATTCAGGACGAGATCGAAGCTGGTATCGAGCTGCAAGGCTGGGAAGTTAAATCCCTACGCTCAGGCAAAGCCAATATCGCTGAGAGCTACGTTTTCCTACGTGATGGCCAAGCTTACATCAGCGGTATGTCTATCATTCCGCTTAACCAAGCATCAACTCACATTGTTGCAGAGCCAACGCGCGTGCGTAAACTGCTCATGCACCGCCGCGAACTAGACAAGCTTATAGGTCTAGTTAACCGTGACGGTATGACGCTGGTTGCTACGACTATGTATTGGTCGCGCTCTTGGGCTAAGATCAAGGTAGGCGTCGCGAAAGGTAAAAAGCTTCACGACAAACGTGCTGATTTGAAAGAAAAAGATTGGGCACGTGATAAAGCGCGAATCATGAAGAGTAATTTGCGCTAAAACTGACCAGTTAAACTCCGCAGTGCTAGACAGGCCAAGCTTTTCTGGTAACATGCGAAGAACACTTTGGGGCTGATTTAGGATTCGACAGGAATTTTGCAGTCTGAGGTGCATGCCGTGGGGCGGTTGGCCACGTAAAAAGCCGCAAAAAAATAGTCGCAAACGACGAAAACTACGCACTAGCAGCTTAATAACCTGCTCAGAGCTCTCTCGCCCTAGCTTCCGCACGTAAGACGGGGAATAACGAGAGATCAAACCCAAACGCGCTAGCCCGGATTTTCCCACCTGAGAGATGAACGGCGAATTATAATTCAGGTTAGCCATTAACTAGCGTGTCGGTTCGCAGGTTGGTGGTGAATTTAAAGATCGACTAAGCATGTAGTACCAATGATGAATGGTTTTTGGACGCGGGTTCAACTCCCGCCAGCTCCACCAAACGTTTGGAAAGGGCGATAACTCTCTGAGTTATCGCCCTTTTTGTTTTATATTCGATTAAGAAGACTCATTGCATCTATCGTTGATGAGATTGAGGTACTTTATTAAATCCTCATCTGACATTTCCAACAGCCTGTCTCCCACATACCATTCTATGTAGCTTTGATCCGCTAGCATGCCTTGTTGAGGGTTACCTATCCAAAGGCTGTATTCTTTTGCCAGTCGATCTCTGAGCGATATTGCTCGGTCTTGGCTAATGGGTAGATGGATGTGCAGCATGTTCGCTTGGGGCTGCTTAGGGTTTGGAGTGATGTTTGGAAACGCATCGAGCAATGCGTAAACCTGCTTTGTACGCTCAAACAGTTGAGGCATCACGGCAATTCTCTCATCAATCTGCATCGCCGCCGCAACGACATAAGGGGTTCTATGGTAAACGCTGCCACCTTGTCTGTGCATCCATACGGCGGCTTTTTCAATAAAGGATTGCTCACCGAGCAGCAATGCTCCACCTAGCCCACCAATGCCTTTATAGAGAGAGACGTAGGCAGAGCTAAAACCTTTGGCAATATCAGAATAGTCTTTTCCATAATAGGCAGCCGATTCCCAAAGCCTTGCACCGTCCATATGAAGATGAATGTCATTTTGCTGGCAGTAACGCTTGATTGAATCAAGCTCTTCATAGCTAGGTAGCTGTCCACCGATTTCTCTCATCGGCAGCTCATACAATACCGCACCTAACTTATCCTGTATCTTTTCTAAATCCGGTAAGCTCCACGAAGTATAAGGCTTACCAACTGGAAGCAAACAAAAGCGATCTTGTAGCTGGTAACCTTGGTTTTCATGAATATAGATATGGCTCGATGAGTGCATGGCGACGTTGCGGCACTGTTTCATTTCGCAAGCTATCTGCAACGCTGTCGGCTGAGTCATGGTGCCTGTCACCACAAAAAGACCTGCCTCGAAACCCAGCATGGCGGCCACTTTTTTCTCGAACGACTGAATTAAGTCCCCTTCACCATATCGGTCATGTTCGATGTTGTGCTGCTGACACCAGTCTGCCATTCGGGCAAACATGTCTGCAGGTGAATACTCTTTGTTGCCCGGCAGTGAAATCCGACATTGTTGCTGCATTGCTCTTCCCTATCATTCGTTCTTTTATGAACTAGAGTACCACCAGCAATGCGATTAATAACAGCGCTCTAAACGAATCACATTCATATTGTCAGAAGGCTCATGGTTAAGGTCAACTTGATTCAAGCCAAGTCGTTTACATACCGCTACTGCCGCCGTATTACCCGCACGGGTTTCAGCAAATATACAACGTGTACCAAACTGTTCGATACCGTAACTAATGAGCTCAGACATCGCCTCGACAGCCAAACCTCGCCCTTGCCTGTCGACTGCAAGACCGAAACCGATAGACGCCTGATTGTCTGACTCTAGACGAAACGCCACGGTGCCAATAACTTGGTGACTCTCTTTGCCTTCGATAACGAGCTGAAATTTGGTGCGTGGCACCTGATGAGCTTGCTCGACAAACATCTCGAGTAAGTGGGCATTAAACTCTGGTGAACATTCTTCTTTAGGGTAAAAGGTTTGGTACTTAGGGTGAGAGGTCATTTGAAGCCAGGCTTCGATGTCTCCGAGGTCAAAATCTCTTAAGATAAGCCTTTCCGTTTCTAGATTGAGCGCCATTTTTTTCTCTTTGTTCGTTCGACGTACTTCGTCATTCCAGTGAGTGTTCAGAATAGTAGCTCACACTTGGTTATGCGAATGTAAATTATCGAATCACACTGTGATGCAAACCTAAAAATCCTCTGTAACGCTAAAAGTTGCTGAGAATTCACTCACAACATCCCCTCAGCTGTGCTCAACACGTCTTAATCCGCATTTTTTGGTTTCCAAGTGATTGGATTATCGTTACCATTTAAATGTCGTAACGACACAAATCTATTCTCAGGGCGGGGCGAAATTCCCCACCGGCGGTAAGTCATCATGATAAGCCCGCGAGCGCCTGATACTGAGTATCAGGGTCAGCAGATCTGGTGTGAATCCAGAGCCGACGGTTATAGTCCGGATGGGAGAGGATAAGTATTATCGAGACACTTGGACACCTTATTGAAAAGTGTCGGTGCTTTGTGCGCCATTTTTCGATAGAGCAACACGATGATTTTCGGCACTCATTGAGTGGCGATGGCTTTCGTGTGGCTTGGCTATACCTTTTGGAATCAATAGTTTTATCAAATAGATAGACTAGTGCTTCCCCATATCTATGCCCTGATTCTGGTACTAATATTTAGGAGTATTACCATGAATCAGAACCAAACCTCACTACTGGCCGAATTTGGCACACCTCTAGAGCGAGTTGAGATCGCTCTACAAGCACTGCGCGAAGGTCGCGGCGTACTGCTTCTCGATGATGAAGATCGTGAAAACGAGGGCGATATCATCTATTCCGTTGATCATCTTACAAATCAGCAAATGGCACTGATGATCCGCGAGTGCAGCGGTATTGTTTGTCTGTGTATCACTGATGAACAAGCTCAGCAGTTAGACTTGCCGCCAATGGTAGAGAACAACAACAGTGCAAACCAAACCGCGTTCACTGTCTCTATTGAAGCGAAAGTGGGTGTCACAACAGGCGTATCGGCAGCCGATCGCGTGACGACAATCAAAACTGCTTGTCAGCCAGGTGCACGCCCAGAAGACTTAGCGCGCCCGGGTCATGTATTCCCACTACGAGCGAGAAAAGGCGGTGTACTTACTCGCCGCGGACATACAGAAGGCACCATCGATTTGATGCAGATGGCTGGTCTCTCTCCATTTGGCGTGCTTTGTGAGGTAACAAACCCTGACGGTACTATGGCCAAAGCACCTGAGATTGTTGAGTTCGGTAAGCAGCATAGCATGCCTGTTTTAACGATTGAAGACATGGTGCAATATCGACTTGCCGGCGCAGAACAATCTGCGTAAGTGAATAGATAGAATACGAAGCCGCTCAATAAGAGCGGCTTTTTTTGTAGGCGCCACCATAGCTCGCTTCGTGTATCTCTAGAGAGGTGTCGATCTGCTACGAATACACTCTACAAGTATGATGGCTAATCTAAATGCTCAGTTCGAACCTTAATACTCTATTGACACGCACCAAGGTCCTTCCAGACTCCCCATTGGCCAGATTTAGTGGGTTCATCACCTTGGGTCCACCACTTAGCCGAGTAGCGATGACCTTGGTAGATAACTTCCGCACCACCGTTGTATACCGCTGACGCATCCCATGTATCTGCGCAAACGACGCTGCCACCATCCGCTTTCACTGTGACGACATGAGATTTGCTAGTGCTTAGAGCGCCATCACTCACCGTTACCGAAATCGTGAAGTCTGTGTCTACCGATAGGCTCGGAGCAACAAAGCTAAGCGTGCTGCCTTGAGTTGCTACAGACAACTCTGCCGGCGCTTGCCACGTGAACGTGAGAGGATCGCTTTCTGCATCTGTCGATCCCGACGCATCCAACACAACTGTGTCATTTGCGCTTGCCACTGCTGGACCATTCACTACGGCAACCGGTGCGGTATTGGTAGGCGTTGTGCTCGTTGGGTTAACCGTCACTGTTGCCGTCGATGTCCCTGTCGCACCTTCATTATCAGTGACCGTTAATGTAAAGCTGTATTGCTCGCTAACCGTGACCTCGCCAACCGTGACACTAAGTTGCGCTGTGTTAACACCCGTTACCGCCACAGGTTGCCCTGCGGTTTGTGACCAAGCGTAACTGACTATTGAGCCATCACTATCACGGGATGCACTGCCATCAAGGACGAGGGTTGCAGGACCAACGACCGTTTGATTGCCACCTGCATTGGCTGTTGGAGCTCGGTTCACTGGTGTGCCACCAGCTAAACCTTCATGCATCGCATTAAGGATGTCACCGTTATCAGCGTCAATCTCCCATGAGAACAGTCCCGCAAAGCCTTGTGCTCGAACATACTGACCTTTCGCGATGACAGAGCGAGCATCATCAAACGTCACGAGCTCACCGGTTGAACGATTCCACACGTACGGAGCTTCTGCCAGCTCATCATAGCCATACTCAAATCCGTTGATACCAGTATTGTTTGGACCAATCATAAATGACTTCAAGCCTTTATAATCAATCACACCATCTTCCCACACACCTTGCGCTGTTGAGCCTTTAAGCTTGCCTGTTGCCACGCCTGTCATAGGGTCAGTGGGATCGGACAGAGTATCTGGCGTCACACCTTCCCAACCACGACCGTACATTGCAGCGCCAACCACTAACTTGTTCGCAGGAACACCTTTCGCGAGAAGAAGCTGAATACCGTTATCTGTGGTGTATGCAGGCCCTTTATACGGCACACCCTCCGCGTCCACACCCGTTCCATCACATTGACCAGGGCTCATGAAGTTACCGCAATAGAGCGCAGCTTGATGGCCGGGTACGTTGTTCCAACCACCATAGAAGTCGTAGGTCATCGCGAAGATGTAATCCATATGAGGTACAGCATCGGCATAGTTCACATCTTCAATCTTGTCATACCCGACACCAACCGCGGACGTCAGTTCATAGGTACGGCCAGTCTCGACGGTTAGCTCATCTAGCATGATTCGAAGTTCTTGCATTAATGCAGCATAAGCATCACCGTCTTTCAAAGGATCACCAAGGTCGGGAGCGGCCCCTTGCCCACCTGGGTATTCCCAATCAATATCCACACCATCGTAGAACTTCCACGTCTGTAGGAAGCGTTTAACGGACGCAACAAATACATCTCGATTCGCTTTATCAGTAAAGCTGTAGAAGGGATCTGAAAGGGTCCAGCCACCGATTGAAGGAAGGATTTTGAGATCGGGATTGCGCTGTTTGAGTGCCATGAGCATTGCGTAATTACCTTTGATAGGTGAACTATACTCATGCCCCGCTTGTGGGAAACTCTTTTGATAGGCCGCCCACGGATCGTGGATAACCACTTCATAGTCGGGCATTCCCTGACACGCTGTTTGAAGCGCATTGAAGCTGTTACCACCAACCGATTTAACTGACTCGTTTGGACCACAAATAGGAATAAAACCATAGATAATATGGGTTAGGTTATCGACGGGAATATTGTCCACGGTAAAGTCGCGACCGTAGATCCCCCACTCGACAAAATACGTCCCGACGACGGTATTTGGATCTGTATTGAAGGTCTTATTGTTAGGGTCAACGTTCATGGTGAGCGGCGCTAGGTGTGCACCATCAGTATCGGCAACAACCAGTTCAGCGGGCGCGCTGCGGCTACAGCCTGTAGCGTCACACGCTTCCACTTCAACCTGATAGCGGCCTCCTTTTGCATACGTAAAGCTAGCTAAGGTTTGACTGCCGGAGATAGGGCCGGTTGCAACCTTGACTCCATCAAAATAGATGTTGTAGGTGTCACCGGTTGTGCCACTCCATTGATTAAATTGAATACCGATATCAGCGGCATCTTTATACTGCACCATCTGGTTGTAACCAGAGGTCGTTTCCATTGCTAGTTGAATCTTTGAAAATTGTAAATTGTTTGAGCCGTAGACATCGATAGACGGCGCAGCAGGAGCAGCCGTGACGCTTTGACTCACTGCCAATGCGACCCCTGATAAGCCTAATAATAGTTTTTTCATTGCCATTCTCTTTCCTTGAAAGACGAAAAATTTCCTGCTCACAACTGTTTACAAGCTAAAAAACGGGTCAAAAGTTCAATAACTTAAGATGTATTAAAAAGTTGTGAACATCGGTATTTATTAATAGGCAGGTGTGTTTATTTTTTGTGCAAAAATAAAACTCACTTCGAGTCACCACTCAAAATTAGATCCTTTGTCTCAGGCATTTTCATTAACACTTCAACCCTGTGCCCAGAATTTTTCACTCATTTAAAAGATCACAAAAGTCATAAATGCCAAACCCATCCACCAAACAGATAGTCACCCCACCCACACATAAGGAAGATGAATAACTATACATAAACCACATAAATAGCCGAAGCTGATCCGTTAGTACTGGAAAAGTGACCACGCTTGTATGACAATGAGCCTCACATTAGTCGGGGGGCATTTATGCTGAGATCACCATTGTGGTGAGACCCGTTGAACCTGATTCAGTTAGCACTGGCGTAGGGAACTGATAGACAATGCAAAAAGACTCACTACCCGAGGCGTCTTTGGCAGGGCTATGGCTGTTCCTTCGCAGAAAAGGAGCATTTATGGTCACAACATCGCAACACACCCCTATCGTATTAACCATTGCCGGCTCAGATTCTGGCGGTGGTGCTGGTATTCAAGCGGATATTAAAGCGATTTCAGCCACAGGCTCTTACGCCTGCTCAGTCATCACAGCGCTTACCGCTCAAAACACTCAAGGTGTAACAGGCATACTTGGCATTGACCCAGATTTCGTCAAAGCACAGCTTGACGCGGTCTTTAGCGATTTGAATGTTGTCGCTGTCAAAATCGGCATGCTGGCTGATGCCAATATCATTGGCGCCGTAGCCGAAAAGCTACGAGAGTACCGGCCGCAATACATCGTTCTCGATCCGGTTATGGTTGCCACCAGCGGCGACCTTCTTCTTGAAAGTAGTGCCATTAATGCTCTCAAAACACAACTTCTACCATTAGCGACCGTGATTACTCCGAACCTGCCAGAAGGCGCAGCACTATTAGGTTGTGATGTTCCACAATCTCAACAAGATATGGAAGCACTCATCGACGCACTACGTGCTTTAGACACCCCTGCTGTTTTGCTAAAAGGTGGGCACTTAGAGTCAGAGCAAAACAGTAATGATCTGTTGATCACTAATAGCGATGTTCAGTTCTTTAATACCACTCGAATCGCAACAAATAATACCCATGGTACGGGCTGCACCTTAAGCTCAGCGATCGCGTCCTTCCTAGCAAAGGGCAACGCTCTCGATGACGCAGTAAAACTGGGGAAAGACTATATTACCCAAGCGATAGCCCATGCTGATGAGCTTAAGATCGGTAAAGGTCACGGCCCCGTCCACCACTTCTACGCCCTGAATAAAGACGCCTAAGACCAATGACGCCAATTCGTATTCAAGGAGCGACCCTGAGGTATTTGGGCGATAGCAGCGCAATATTCTCAGGGTTAGAAGTGAGATTTGAACCGGCTACATGGACGGCCATTCTTGGCCCAAGTGGCTGTGGAAAATCGACGTTGCTGCGCTACATAGCTGGGTTGCTCACTGATAAGGTCGAGTTTTCAGCAACAGAGTTTTCACCACCACTTGATGTGTTAGCCGGCCAGGTCGCCTACATGGCGCAGCAAGATCTGCTGATGCCATGGCTATCCGTGCTCGATAATGTGTGCCTAGCCTCTCGCTTAAATGGCAAGAAAGTGGACGCGCGGACTCTTCAAAAAGCACTGTCACTGCTGGAGAAAGTGGGGCTAGCGGATAAAGCCGCTTCAAACCCCAATGATCTATCTGGTGGTCAAAGGCAACGTGTCGCATTAGCTCGCACCTTAATGCAAGATAAGTCCGTCGTGTTGATGGATGAGCCTTTTTCAGCGCTCGATGCCGTCACGCGCTACAAGCTACAAGCGCTCGCATCTAACCTGCTCAAAGACAAAACTGTATTGCTGATTACCCATGATCCGCAAGAGGCGCTTCGTTTGGGTGAGCAGATCCTAGTCATGAATGGTAAGCCCGCGCGACTGCACAGCATTACTCCACCAAAGCAAGGAATACCTCGTGATATAGACGGCGAGTTCGCCGCTATTCAACAATCCATACTCGAGCACTTAGCTGGGAGTCACACAGAAAAACTCGATGTCCCTGAACGGCAAGGAGGCTCCCATGACGCCACTCGCTGAGGTTGCGAATCGAAACCACAAACAAGCGTCAAAGCAAGGTTTAAGCGCCGTGATGCGCGTGATCATTAGCTTGGTGATCATCTTGGCTATCTGGAAGAGCATTGTGGTTATTTTCGAAATGCCAAGCTTTATCCTTCCTGCGCCAGAGGCGGTATTTATAAAGCTTTTCGAGCGCCATGATGTGTTGCTCAAGCATACCTGGGTGACTAGCCAAGAGATATTGCTAGGTCTGCTACTTGGGCTGTCTATGGGGCTTTTCTTTGCTCTGCAGATGCTGCTGTTTCAGCCAGTAAAACGCTGGCTACTGCCGATTCTTATTACTAGTCAAGCGATCCCTGTATTCGCGCTGGCACCTATTCTAATGCTTTGGTTAGGGTATGGCATTGCCTCCAAAGTTGTCATGGCAGCACTGATTATCTTTTTTCCGGTAACCACTTGCTGTTATGACGGATTGCGAAATACACCGACGGGCTATTTAGATCTCTCGCAAACAATGGGCGCAAATCGTTGGCGTCAGCTTTGGCATATCCGCTTACCAGCCTCCTTGCCAGTGCTAGCATCGGGCATTCGTGTTGCTGTGGTTGTTGCTCCGATTGGCGCAGTTGCCGGCGAATGGGTGGGGTCAAGTGAAGGGCTTGGCTACCTCATGCTGCAAACCAATGCTCGCATGCTCATCGATGAGATGTTTGCAGCCCTGTTTATTTTGGCGGCAGTATCTGTCTCTCTCTACTTCATTACAGATTGGGCGCTAAGACGCCTTATCCCATGGGAAAATAACTAAATTCAAAAGGAAAAAGTATGAAATCCACTTCAACTAAAGTCATCGCAGCGCTGCTCACTGCTATGACGACATTCGCCGCAAGCGCTGCCGATAAGTCGATAACGCTGATGCTTGACTGGTTCGTGAACCCTAATCACGGCCCTATCGTCATTGCTCACGAGCGTGGCTACTTTGAAGAGCAAGAGCTAGAAGTCAACATCCAAGAGCCTGCCGATCCAAGTACACCAGCTAAGCTGGTTGCAGCAGGCAAGGTGGACATGGCGGTTTCGTATCAAACCAGCCTAACCATTGATGTTGCGGCAGGTTTGCCTCTTATTCGCAGTGCAACGCTCATTGCCACACCTCTGAACACCATGATGGTATTGGATAATGGTAAGATCAATTCTCTCGCGGATCTCAAAGGCAAAAAGATCGGTATCGCTATTGCGGGTAATGAAGAAGCGACCATAGGCACTATGCTGCAAACCGAAGGCGTCGCGTACAAAGATGTGCAGATCATCAACGTTGGCTGGGCACTGTCATCGTCATTAGCGTCAGGTAAGGTTGATGCCATTTGGGGCGGTCTGCGTAACTTCGAAACAAACCAACTAGAGCTCGAGGGCTTCAAACCAAAGGCCTTCTTCCCTGAAGAGCATGGCGTTCCGACCTATGAAGAACTGGTTTTTGTTGCTAATGCAAAGACTCATGACAAAGAGGCCATCGCTAAATTCAACCGTGCTATCGAGAAAGCGACGACCTACATCGTCAATCACCCTCAAGAATCTTGGAATCAGTTTGTTGCTTACGCGCCAGACACGCTAAACAACGAGCTTAACAAACGAGCATGGCGCGACACGCTAACGCGATTTGCACTGCGTCCATCGGCCATCGACACTGCTAAATATGATGCTTTCACAAACTTCATGTACCAGCACAAGATCATCTCGAGTAAACCAGCAGCAGAGACCATGGTACCTGTACTGTAGGAGCAATTATGAACCATAAAGACCTTATCAATGCCTGCCAAAGCGAATGGCAAGGCTATACCGAACATGAATTTGTGCAGCAACTTGCTAAAGGTGAGCTTGAGCAAAAAGCGTATTTGCACTACCTAAAGCAGGACTTTCTGTTTCTAAAGCAATATGCCCGCGCTTACGCCTTGGCGATCTATAAAGCCAAAACACTAACTCAAATGCGTGAGGCAGTACCTAGCGTGGCTGCCCTACTTGAGTCTGAGATAGGTCATCATGTTTCATATTGTAGCCAGTGGGGCATTACTGAAGCAGACATGGAAGCGGAAACAGAAGACTTTGGTACCGTGGCGTATACACGCTATGTGCTCGATGCCGGCATGACAGGCGAGCTTGTTGATCTGTATGCGGCATTAGCACCTTGCGCTATCGGCTATGCGGTGATCGGTAAAGCACTCATCGAGTCGCCTACTACGTTATTAGAAGGTAACCCGTACCGCAGTTGGATAGAGCTTTATGCTGGTGAAGATTTTCAATCAGGCGTTCGGATAAGTATTGAACGTTTAGACACGTTACTCAAAGACATTGAGCTCGATAGCCCAAGAGGCCGAGAGCTCATACACGTGTTTAAAACAGCAACAAGAATGGAAATTGCCTTTTGGCAGCAAGGTCTTGATACAAAATAATGCGACGATGCCGACCTCTTGGTCGGCATTTTTTCATCTCGTAACCGCTCATTTAACAAACAAAAATCACATCCTCAAGCCGCATTTCGGATTTTGTGCCCAAAGTCACGCGTTAACACAATATTTACAACTGAGTTTAACATTAGCAACAAAGTTAGGTAGGATGTCGGCTCGTGTTTGGTATGTTCAAACACCTCGCGCTCTCTTTCATCATGCTTTTCGTGCAAGCAAGGACGATTGATAAAGGATGAGTATCAACAAGTGATGTCGAACAATCAGACCATGAGTCGCTGAGCTTCGACCTCATCCCCAGCTTTACAGGGAAGAACTATGCAGTCTTTAGTTGATTTTTTAAACGGGATTATCTGGAGTCCCGCTCTTATTTATTTATGTCTTGGTGCAGGCCTTTTCTATTCCATTCTTACTCGATTTGTACAAGTCCGTCATTTCTTCGAAATGTGGCGTCTACTGCTATCGGGAAAGAGCTCTGAAAAAGGTATTTCATCGTTCCAGGCGCTTGCCGTTTCACTGTCTGGACGTGTCGGTACAGGTAACATTGCGGGCGTAGCAGCGGCTATCGGTTTCGGTGGTCCGGGTGCGGTATTCTGGATGTGGATGGTGGCCTTCTTTGGTGCTGCTACTGCGTATGTCGAGTCGACACTCGCGCAGATCTATAAAGAAGAAGATCGTGGCGAGTTCCGTGGTGGCCCAGCCTACTACATCGAAAAAGCGATGGGTCAAAAGTGGTACGCGTGGATTTTTGCAATCGCGACTATCTTTGCGTGTGGTGTCCTACTTCCGGGTGTTCAGTCGAACAGTATCGGTAACGCAGTAGAGACTGCATTTGGCACTGGTGCGATGATTGACACAGCGATCGGTACTATCAGTTTTGCGAAAATTTTCACTGGCGCTGTTATCTCTATCATTCTAGCTTTCATCATCTTCGGTGGCGTTAAGCGTATCGCGCATTTCACTCAGATTGTTGTTCCTTTTATGGCACTTGCGTACATCATCATCGCGTTTGTAATCATTCTTCTGAACATCGGTGAAGTGCCACGTATCGTGGGTATGATTCTCGGCGATGCCTTCACACCTATGGCAGGCTTTGGTGCCGCAATTGGTTGGGGTGTTAAGCGTGGTGTTTACTCTAACGAAGCAGGTCAAGGTACTGGCCCTCACGCAGCGGCAGCAGCAAACGTTGATCACCCTGCGCAGCAAGGGCTGGTTCAGTCTTTCTCTATCTACATTGATACCCTGCTGGTTTGTTCTGCAACAGCATTCATGATTCTTATCACTGGCGCGTACAACGTGCACGGTCCAGAGAGTACATTCCTAGTTCAAAACCTCGCTGAAACCTTTGGTGCTAACGGCCCTGCGTTCACTCAGCTAGCAATTGAAAGTACTATGCCGGGTGTTGGTAAGCTGTTCATTGCATTTGCACTGTTCTTCTTCGCCTTTACTACAATCTTGGCGTACTACTACATTGCAGAAACCAACATTGCTTACATTCGTCGTACCTTTAAGGTAAATGGCCTAATGTTCCTACTGAAGCTGGTTCTGATCACCTCGGTATTCTACGGTACGGTCAAAGCCGCCAACCTAGCTTGGGCGATGGGTGATGTCGGCGTAGGTCTCATGGCGTGGCTAAACATTGTGGGTATCTTGATTATCTTCTTCATTGCTAAGCCAGCTATCGTGGCACTTAAAGACTACGAGAAGCAGCAAAAAGAAGGGGTTGAAGAGTATACGTTTAACCCAGTCGCACTTGGTATCAAGAACGCAGATTACTGGGAAGGTCGATACGAGCGTAAAACAGGTAAAAAGCCTGAAGCGGCTCAAGAGGCGGATTCTGGGTCGACTCAGACGCAAACGTCGTAATCAAACTTGGCGATCGCTTTAGGTAGATCCCAGCCAGCGCAGGGATGACTGAAGTAGCCAATAATCGTTTAAAAAAGAAAAAGGGGTAGCTTGGCTACCCCTTTTGTCATTCACTGTTCCCGAATGAATGAAACTTAATTTATGCCGCCACTTCTTGTGCAGAAGTTACCGGCGCTTTTTTCTCACCGATAGGCAAAATTGTGCGGCCGTACTCGTTGTTCAGTACTTGAGCCATTGCGAAGTAAATCGCGCTAGCGCCACAGAAAATTCCTTCGAAGCCAGCGATGGTACCGATCAGTTCACTGCCGAAGAAGTCACGCGCAGCCAGCAAGAAGAACAGAATGGTCAATGAACCAAATACAACTTGCTTAGCCACTGGGTAGCAAAGTGAACCGATAAACATGAAACCAGTAAATACGCCCCAAAGCAGTAAGTACCAGCCCATAAACTTCGCCGGACTTGCTGGAAGACCCATGTAAGGCATAACAATAATGCCTACCAGCGTCAGCCAAAATAGACCGTACGAAGTGAAAGCCGTGGTGCCGAATGTGTCACCACGTTTAAAGCACATCATGCCAACAAACACTTGGCTTAGACCGCCATAGAAAATACCCATCGCTAGGATCATCGAATCAATCGGGAAGAAACCTGCGTTGTGGATGTTAAGTAGAATGGTCGTCATACCAAAACCCATAAGGCCAAGCGGCGCTGGGTTAGCGAGTTTGTTAGACATTGTCAAAGAGCCCTAAATTCAAAATTAGTTACAAAAATTGTAGGGAAATTTTAATTTAAAATGTAAATGTTGAGCAGACCCATTATTTGCAATCTAAGTTTTACCGATTGCATATTCGTATTCAGTCTTTTCCGACACGCGTAAAAAAAGCCGACATAACGTCGGCTTTTTACAATCTAACTTATCTCAAAGAGGTTACTTATCGAAGAGATTAGTTATCGAGGGTTATTCCCACTCGATAGTCGCTGGTGGCTTACCAGAGATATCGTAAACAACGCGAGAGATACCGTCTACTTCGTTGATGATACGGTTAGAAACCTTACCTAGGAAGTCGTATGGTAGATGCGCCCAGTGAGCGGTCATAAAGTCGATAGTCTCAACCGCACGTAGAGACACAACCCAGTCGTACTTACGGCCATCGCCCATTACACCTACAGAGCGAACTGGTAGGAATACCGTGAACGCCTGAGATACTTTGTGATAAAGGTCTGCATTGTGCAGCTCTTCAATGAAGATAGCATCGGCACGACGCAGTAGATCACAGTACTCTTTCTTGATCTCGCCAAGAACACGAACACCTAGACCTGGACCAGGGAATGGGTGACGATAAAGCATGTTGTATGGAAGACCTAGCTCTAGACCGATCTTACGTACTTCGTCTTTGAATAGCTCGCGAAGCGGCTCAACAAGACCCATTTCCATATCATCAGGAAGACCGCCCACGTTGTGGTGCGATTTGATGACGTGTGCTTTACCTGTTTTCGATGCTGCAGATTCAATAACGTCTGGGTAGATAGTACCCTGAGCTAGCCACTTCGCGTTTTCTAGCTTCTTCGACTCTTCGTCGAATACGTCTACGAATACGTGACCGATAGTCTTACGCTTCTCTTCTGGATCAGACTTGCCTTCAAGTGCTGCAAGGAAACGCTCTTCTGCATCTACCTTGATGATGTTTAGGCCGAACTTGTCGCCAAACATCTCCATCACTTGCTCGCCTTCGTTTAGACGAAGAAGACCGTTGTCTACGAATACACAGGTCAGTTTGTCGCCGATAGCGCGGTGAACAAGCATCGCTACCACTGATGAGTCAACACCGCCAGACAGACCAAGAATCACTTCATCGTCGCCTACTTGCTCTTTAATGCGAGCAACCGCGTCTTCGATGATAGAACCTGGCGTCCATAGACGCTCACAGCCACAAGCACCAAGAACGAAGTTCTCTAACATTTGCAGGCCTTGCTTGGTGTGCGTTACTTCTGGGTGGAACTGAACACCGTAGTATTTCTTCTCTTCGTTTGCCATTGCTGCGTACGGACAGGTATCCGTCTCACCAACTTTTACGAAGTCTGCTGGGATTTCAACAACTTTGTCGCCGTGGCTCATCCAAACATCTTGAGTTTCTTCAAGATCTTTAAAGATTGCAGAGTCACCAGATACTTTAACTTGTGCGTAGCCAAATTCACGCTCGTTAGAGCCCGCTACTTTACCTCCAAGCTGCTCAGCCATGGTTTGCATGCCGTAGCACACACCAAGAACTGGAACACCTGAATCAAATACGTACTGAGGAGCACGTGGAGAGTTGTCTTCCGTAACGCTTTCTGGACCACCAGATAGGATGATACCGTCTGGGTTGAATTCACGAATATCCGCTTCTTCTACGTCCCAGCTCCATAGTTCACAGTAAACACCGATTTCACGAACACGACGTGCTACTAGCTGTGTGTATTGAGAACCGAAGTCTAGAATCAGAATTCGTTGGTCATGAATATTTTTCGTCATTTTGGGCAATCTTATCAGCTAAGTGTTGAAAACGGAGGCGAGTTTACCCGCCTCTCATCTTTGCTTCAAGGAAAAAAGCAAACGTTTACGTAGGATTTATTTCACTACGTTGTCGTTATTAACCTAAGTGGCTAATTAACCTGAGCGATTAATTAACCCAAACGGTAGTTAGGTGCTTCCTTGGTGATTTGAACGTCGTGTACGTGAGATTCGTTTAGACCCGCACCAGAGATGCGAACGAATTCTGCTTTAGTACGCATGTCTTCGATAGTTGCAGAGCCCGTTAGACCCATGCTTGAACGAAGACCACCCATTTGCTGGTGAACGATCTCTTTTAGGCGACCTTTGTAAGCGATACGACCTTCGATACCCTCTGGAACTAGCTTGTCAGCCGCGTTGTCAGATTGGAAGTAACGGTCAGAAGAGCCTTGAGACATTGCGCCAAGAGAACCCATGCCACGGTAAGCTTTGTATGAACGACCTTGGTAAAGGATAACTTCACCTGGTGCTTCTTCAGTACCAGCGAACATTGAGCCAACCATGACACAAGATGCGCCAGCTACGATAGCTTTACAGATATCACCTGAGAAACGGATACCGCCGTCGGCGATAACTGGGATGCCATACTCTTCAGCTGCCGCTGCCGCGTCTGAAATCGCTGTGATTTGAGGTACACCAACACCCGTTACGATACGAGTTGTACAGATTGAACCAGGGCCGATACCTACTTTAACTGCGCTTACGCCAGCTTCAATCAGTGCTTTAGCACCTGCAGCTGTTGCAACGTTACCACCGATGATGTCGAGATCTGGGTAGGCTGCGCGAGTTTCGCGGATACGGTTTAGAACACCTTCAGAGTGACCGTGTGAAGAGTCGATAAGTAGAACGTCAACACCAGCTTCAACAAGCGCTTTAACGCGTTCTTCGTTGCCAGCGCCAGCACCCACTGCAGCACCAACGCGTAGACGACCTTGCGCATCTTTACATGCGTTAGGCTTACGTTCTGCTTTGTGGAAATCTTTTGCTGTGATCATACCGGTAAGTTGGAACTCGTCGTTTACAACCAGTACCTTCTCTACACGTGCGCGGTGCATCTCTTCTTGTACTTCTTCACGAGAAGCACCTTCTTTAACAGAGGCTAGGCGCTCTTTTGGCGTCATTACTGCTTCTACTTTCTTAGAAAGGTCAGTAACAAAGCGAACATCACGACCAGTGATGATGCCTACAAGCTCGTTGTTTTGTGCAACAACAGGGAAACCTGCAAAGCCGTGCTTATCAGTCAGCGCTACCACGTCAGCGATAGATGCATCTGGGCTAACCGTTACTGGGTTAGTCACCACGCCTGCTTCAAAGATTTTAACTAGACGAACTTGCTCAGCTTGTTGCTCGATAGACATGTTCTTGTGGATAAAGCCAATGCCACCTTCTTGGGCTAGCGCGATCGCAAGACGCGCTTCTGTCACTGTGTCCATAGACGCAGAGATCATTGGAATATTCAGAGTGATATTCTTGGTCAGCCGAGTGCGAAGATCAGCTGTGTTTGGGAGAACGGTGGAGTGAGCTGGAACGAGTAGTACATCATCGAACGTCAGCGCTTCTTTGGCAATTCTTAGCATTTGCAATATCTCACAATAGAGGAGTTTAAAGGATAATCCGCCCTTATCGTTTCGCATAATAAGGTCATTTGGATTAGATATTGCGGTGGGATTATACGCCCGACGAAATCGCTTGGCTACACATTTTTCTATTTTTTATTTGCATTTACCCCCTTGATATGTATTATATTGCCGCTAATTTCCATACTCACGTCTTTGAGATTAGCTGTGTCCCTATCCCCGCGATCTACTTCTCATTCATCTTCTTCCAATCAGAACATTTACACGGTCTCTCGTCTGAATTCCGAAGTACGTTTGTTGCTAGAAAATGAAATGGGGATTGTCTGGTTAGTCGGTGAAATCTCTAACTTTTCCGCCCCTGTATCCGGCCATTGGTACCTGACGCTAAAAGACTCTCGCGCTCAAGTTAAGTGCGCTATGTTTCGCGGTAATAATCGCCGAGTCACCTTTAAGCCAGCCAATGGCAATCAGGTATTGGTAAAGGCGCGTCTCTCGTTATACGAGCCGCGTGGTGATTATCAGCTGATCATTGAATCAATGCAGCCCGAGGGCGACGGAAGATTGCAGCAAGAGTTCGAGAAGCTAAAGATGTCACTTGCGGCTGAGGGCTTGTTCTCCCAGTCTCTAAAGAAAGCTCTCCCTTCTCACCCTAAACGCGTGGGTATCATCACCTCCAAAACTGGTGCCGCTCTGTTCGATATTCTCGATGTACTGAAAAGACGCGACCCATCACTGCCTGTCGTTATCTATCCGACAACGGTTCAAGGTGATGCGGCGGCGATTGAGATTGCGCAGGCAATTGGACGCGCCAACAGCCGTAACGAGTGTGATGTATTGATAGTGGGTCGAGGTGGCGGCTCGCTGGAAGATCTTTGGTGTTTTAACCATGAGATCGTGGCAAGAACCATCGCGGCAAGCCAGATTCCAATCATTAGTGCGGTCGGGCATGAAATCGACGTCACTATAGCGGACTATGTTGCCGACGTGCGAGCGCCAACACCGAGTGCTGCGGCTGAGCTTGTCAGTAATGACACCTCACATAAGCATGAATCACTTAAAGGGCGTGAGCAAAGGCTGCGTAATGTTATGCAGCTCTATCTCGCGCAGAAAAAGCAGCACTTATCGGGGCTAACACAAGCACTCAACAGCTACCATCCAAAGCACCAGTTGCAGAGGCAGAGCCAGCTTCTTGATGAGTTTGAGTTCCGTTTGAGCTCAGCAATTAAGCAGCGCCTATCTCAAGAGACACTGCGCCTGAGCAATAAACAACACAGGTTAATGGCACTCTCACCAGCTCGCCAGCTCGACCGACAAACCAATCGATTAGATCAGCTACAGGTCAGGCTTAAGCAAGCTATGCAGAAACAGCTCGATAGCGCTAAGCATCAATTCGCCGTTACCGTAGGTAAGTTAGATACAGTCAGCCCACTGGCGACGTTGCAGCGCGGTTACTCTATTACTCAAGATGCGCGCGGACAGGTCATCACCGACGCTCAGAGTGTCGAAGTCGGCAGTGCGATCACCACCAAACTCGACAATGGCATTATCGAATCTCAGGTCACCAGCATAAAAGATCACAGCTAGACGACAGCTGCCATCTAGCTTCTATGCAAGGCTCTCAAAAACAAACTTAACGCGTGACTTAGACTTCAGTTCATTACAGCTATTACAAAAATAGCTCGCTGAGCCACACGCTTGAAGTTTCTCCAGCTCTGCTTCGCAGTCAGGGCAAAAACCAATCTTTTTGAAATGGACTTGGCATTGCCCGCAGTGATACTGCCCATCCCATTCAAGCTCTGAGTGGCACTTAGGGCACTGGTTTTGTTGAGTCGTCATGACTTACCTATATTAGAAAGTGATAATATTAACTATCATACGACTTTCTTTTCTGGGTTCGCATTGATATCAATCAAGCTCGGAGAAGCACTACGTAGAGGTACTGCACGCTTATTTCGACGCTTAACCTTGTACATTTCGCTGTCTGCTTGGCGGATTAACTTATCCATTGGCAGATCTGAACAGCACTGTTTGGTCGCAAATCCGACGCTGACAGAGATATTGGTATCATTCAGTGTTACGGGTTTGTTCAGCTCATCGCTCAATGTTTGATAAAAAGCGACGGCGCCGTCTTCATCAGGGAAGCAGCAAAACGCCAAGAACTCATCACCGCCATAACGCCCAAGTACGGCTTGTTCAGGCAAAAGGTGTTTAAGCTGCTCAGAAACAGCTACAAGTACTTTGTCACCAAAGCAGTGACCATATTCATCATTCACCTGCTTGAACTTGTCGATATCAACAAAAAAGCAGCCGAGAATATTACCGTCAAAACAGTGGCTCTGCTCTACTCTTTCCAATAAAGCACGTCTATTCAAGCAGTGAGTGAGCGGATCCATCTGGGCTTGAAAGGTAAGCTTATCCTCAAGAGCGTACTTCTCAAGCGCAACCGAATACACGGCAGACATCGATTCGAGTATCTCAATCTCAATCGCGAGCGGGGTAGAACACCTCTCGTCGTAGAGAGCGAATGTCCCTAAGCATTGCTCTTGAGTCGAGATGACAGGTACCGACCAGCAAGCTTTCACATTCGAAGAAGCGGCAAGCTCAAGAAACGGCGTCCAGTTGGCGTGTTTAGTTACATCGTCAACAATCACAGAGCGTTTCAAGTAGGCAGCAGCCCCGCAAGATCCCACTCGCTCACCAATTTCTAACCCATTAATAGCTTGGTTATACATAATAGGTAGCTTAGGGGCGGCTACCGTGAACAGGCAGTTTGTCGATTCATCCAACGATAAAATAGAAACTCGTTTTCTAGGAAATAGTCGCTCTGTAAGATCAACTATCCTTTCCACTAATTGGGTTTGGGGTAACCCTAGCGCGAGCTCTTTTAATAAATTATTCATGCCCTTATGGGCATCTATTAGCAAGTCTTTATTCATAGTTCGCGTCTTTTAATTTGCTACCATACGGCTCTAACTCTAAAGCTGTTGGCATTCTGTTTATTATGCGCTCGCGGCACATACTAACACAGGGCGCAAATAGATGAACTATTGACCAAAGGAATATTTGTACGTAATTTGAACCAGTACACCCTGGAACGACAAAAAACACGATCTTTTCTAGATCATCCCCAAAAGCTAGCTTGATCAGCGATCTGCTTAAAAAAGAACATTTATATAACCACATACCGAAAGCATAAGTTACATGTGCTGTTTTTCGATTTTTAACAGATTTAAATACCGAAAAGACCAAAATAAATCAGTCTAATTGAAATTTAATAAAAAGATCGTTTTTCTAATTATCGACTTACATGGGTGTGCATTTCGATATAATTGGCATCGATAGCTCGCAGTTCAACGTTTAATCGCTTCAGACTGTTTGTCGTTGTAACGTGCGTGCCACCACAAGGCATGACAACATCCATCCCGTCCAATCTACAATGCCAGTAACGAGAGCTGGTGAGGTAAGGACCTTCAAGCTGCATCTCTACTTCTGAACCCTCGCTAAGCCATAGATTAAGCTGTTGGTTGACCCTAGACTCTATCTCTTTAAGCTCTTCAAGTACCTGCGCAGTGTTAAGACCACGCTTTTTAAGCGTCTTACCTAAGCGATAGTTATCAAAGCAAGCATCCGGCGATACAAAGCTCTGCTCCTGTGCGTAGCTATTAAAATCATAGTGCCCTAGTCCATCTTTGCGATCGGCGTCTTTTCTCCAATACGCTTCAGCAAGAACCTTGTTGAGCGCCAAAGACGCTATATGACCAGCGCTGTGGCCGCGGCTTAAGCTATCTTGATACTCCTTGTCTACCGACAGGGAGACGGTCTCACCTTCTGATAATACGGCTTGTTTAGAAATGCGATGCACCACGACAAATACCCAGCCATCGGTATCTCGTTTTACTGGGATGGATTGCGCGACAAAGAGCCTTCCGGTTTCGAGCTCAACAGCACCAACTAAACAGTCTGTAACTTGGTACGATTCTGTGCTTGTTGATAACGTTCCTCTGTCTGCTGGGTGATCAGGCCAGATATGGCTAACAGGATGGAATGGCGTGTCTTTCACCACCACATCGCAATGTTCTTTATGATGGTTGACGAGTTGGATTTGGCTATCTAGTTGCCATGTTTGATTGCAGAAGTGCACTTTACTAGCGGTGATCATCTGTTTTCCTTACATCCTGGTGCTTTACACCATAAAAGTTCAGACCATAAAAAAGCGCCCTCTCATTGAGAGGGCGCTATTTAGCTTATTCTTATTTCTTCGGACGACCTTTCATCATACTCATCAAGCGCTTACGCTTGCGCTCCTGAGAAAGTGTCATCTTGCTCGTTTTACCCTCGAACGGATTGTCGCTGCTCTGGAAGTTGATACGGATTGGTGTTCCCATAATTTCCAGTGAACGACGATAGTAGTTCATGAGGTAACGCTTGTATGAATCTGGCAGCTCGTTCACTAGGTTACCGTGAACAACAACGATCGGTGGGTTATAACCACCTGCGTGCGCATACTTGAGCTTCACGCGGCGACCACGAACCATCGGTGGCTGGTGATCTTCTGTTGCCATCTTCATGATACGAGTCAGTACAGAGGTACCCACACGTGTCGTCGCTGACTTATACGCTTCTTGAACAGACTCGAACAAGTGACCCACACCAGTACCGTGTAGCGCCGAGATGAAGTGAATGCGAGCAAAGTCTACAAAGCCTAGACGACGGTCTAGCTCTTTCTTAACCTGCTCTTTCACGTCTGTATCCAAACCATCCCACTTGTTCACAGCGAGAACAATAGAGCGACCTGCGTTAAGGGCAAAGCCTAACAAGCTAAGATCTTGGTCTGAGATATTCTCGCGAGCGTCGATAACAACCAATACTACGTTGGCATCTTCAATGGCTTTCAGCGTTTGAACCACGGAGAACTTTTCTACCGTCTCGTTGATACGCTTACGACGACGTACACCCGCTGTATCAATCAGAACATATTCACGACCATCACGCTCCATTGGAATGTAGATAGAATCACGTGTCGTACCTGGCATGTCATACACCACCACGCGCTCCTCACCGAGGATACGGTTAGTTAGTGTCGATTTACCGACGTTTGGACGACCGATAATAGCCAGCTTAATTGGCTGATCTTGAAGACGCTTGTACTCTTCTTCCGCTTCTTCTTCGGTGTAGTCGAGTTTCTCTTCTTCCGCGTCCTCAAACATGGTCAAGTCTTCGATTTCACCTTCAGCTTCTGATAGGTGTTCAAAGAAAGGATCCAAGGCACGGTCCAGAAGAGCAGTAACACCACGACCGTGAGCCGCAGCGATGTGATACATGTTTTCAACACCTAGCTGCCAAAACTCAGCGCTTGCAGCATCGGCATCAATGCCATCTACCTTGTTGACCACAAGGAAAGCTGGCTTTTCAATTTTACGTAGGTGGTTAGCGATCGCTTCATCCGCAACCGTCAAACCCGCACGACCATCCACAAGGAATAGCACTACGTCAGCTTCTTCAATCGCAGCTAACGATTGTTCCGCCATTTTGGTTTCTACACCTTCTTCAGTGCCATCAATACCGCCGGTATCGATAACAATGAACTCATTCTCACCCAGTTGAGCTTGACCATATTTACGGTCACGCGTTAGTCCCGGAAAGTCCGCTACCAAAGCATCACGCGTACGCGTCAGTCTATTAAACAGTGTCGACTTACCCACATTCGGGCGTCCAACTAGGGCAACAACAGGTAACATATTAACCTCTACACTTAATTTCTTATTGTAGTTATAGGTAAAAATGCTCTCGTTTTCCTATAACCACAACGTATTCTATCTATCCGAGCTCGAAAAGATCCTTTTGCTTCGCAGCAATAAAACGGCTCCTAACTGAAAATCAGCCAGGAGCCGTTTGTGAATTATATCACGCTTTCTAGTTAATGGTGAGTTTCTTTATTTCACCATCACGAGTAACGATCACATAGCCACCAGGGACTAAAGTTGGTCCAATCGACATACCGCTGTCATTCATGAGTTGCTGTGCCACAAACTCACCTGTTGCACGGTCAATCCAGTGAAGATAGCCAAGGCTATCCCCTACTACAACGTATCCGTCAACAATAACAGGAGCCGTAAGCTGGCGGTTTTCTAATAGGTTGTTTTCCCACAGCTCGGTACCACTTCGAGCATCGACAGCAATCACGTGGTCCGTTTCTGAAATCAGGAACAAGCTACGATTGTCTGTCGCCATATCTGTCGCTGATGAGTAATTACGCTTCCAGATAGGGTTACCCGAGCGAAGGTCGATGGAAATCAGCTGACCGTTAAAGCCCACTGTGTAAAGCGTACCACCTAGAATAATTGGCGAAGCATCAACATCCACCAAACGGTCGATCTCGGTAGCACCCTTAGGCGTGCCCACTGGTTGTTGCCAGATCAACTGACCACGCTCGACAATCGCCGCCGCTAGACGACCATTCGCCGTACCCCAGAAAACACCACCGGAAACCGTCGCAGGCGCACTATCGCCACGCAAGGTTAGGTTTGGTACATCAGTACTGATCGCCCAACGCTCTTCACCACTGGTTTGCTCAAGCGCAGCAAGCACGCCTTGACTGGTATGAACCATAATCAGGCTAGCGTCAGCAACCGGCTTCGCCAGTACCTCACCATTTACCTCAGCACGCCAAAGCTCGTCACCTGTTTCTACATCAAGAGCAATTACTTCACCGTTTTCACTGCCGATATAAAGCTTCTGATAAGCGGCTGCAATACCACCAGACAGGCGAGCCGTTACTTCACCTTTGATTTCGGTTTGCCAGATGGTTTTACCATTTTCTGGATCCATAGCTTTCACAACGCCATCGCGGCTCGCAACAAACAGTTTGTCGTAAGCGTAGACTGGTGAAAGCTTAGAGAAGTACTGACCTACGCCATTACCTATGCTTGAAGACCACTCTGTACTTGGAGTGAACTCACTTTGCACGACGGGTAGTGGCGCCATCACTATGGTGTCTTCTTCACTCGAACACCCTGCAAGTACACCTAATACCGAGATAGAAAGTAATACCTTTTTAACGAGTCTATTCATCGGCTATAGCCCTTACTTGGCAAGATCATCCAGCTTGATTTGTAGCGCTTGGCTCGCATCTTGTGCTTGCTGAGCTTGTGTATAAGCCGTGTAGGCAGCATCACGATCGCCTTCACGGATCGCAATATCGCCACGAAGCTCTGCTACACGACCAGCCCATGCTGCATCCGTAATTTTATCGAGTTCCGCACGTGCGCCATCGTTATTACCCGACTCTGCCATTAGGCGTGCAACGCGATAAGTTACTAGCGGTGCAATCGCAGGATCTTTGGTGTTGCTCTGTGCCCACTGAAGCTGCGTTAGGGCATCTTCAAGATTACCTGCTTCTACCTGCGCTTTAGCTAATTGCATCGCAGCAAGTACCGCATATTCACTCTCTTTGCTCGAATCGATGAAGGCTTGTACATCAGCACTTGCGTCAACACCGCTTACTACCATCGACTCAACAGCTTTACTGTATTGCTCTGATGCAGCTTCTTGAGCCTGGACCACGGAATCTTGATAATAACGCCAGCCAAATAAACCACCTAGACCAACAACAACGCCAAGAACCACGGCTTTCCCGTTTTCCTTCCACCAGTCTTTGATCGCTTCAACTTGTTGTTCTTCAGAATCGTAGAGTTCCACTTCCTGTCCTCTTAAAAGAAATCATTACCTAAATTAATAGGCAGCCCAAAATTGCTGCCTATCAACTTGGATTTAAACTTAAATAATATTTGCTAATTTAGCGGCTAACTCAGTTTGAGCAATAGTTTCTTGCTCTCCGCCCTGCAAATCTTTGACCACGACCGTATTCTCAGCAACTTCGTTCTCACCAAGCACAAGAGCATATACCGCCCCTACTTTGTCTGCGCGCTTGAATTGTTTCTTGAAGTTACCACCACCAAAGTGGTTCATCACACGAATACCAGGGATCGCTTCACGCAGGTTTTCAGCAAGCTTCATACCTGCCATCATGGTGCCTTCGCCCGCTGTCACGACATAAGCGTCTACACTGCGACGCACATCTGTTAGCTCTAGTGTTTCCATCATGAGCACAAGACGCTCTAGGCCCATGGCAAAACCCACCGCTGGTGTTGGTTTACCACCAAGCTGCTCAACAAGACCATCGTAACGACCACCGCCACATACAGTACCTTGAGCACCTAAGCTTTCAGTGATCCACTCAAAAACGGTACGGTTGTAGTAGTCAAGACCACGTACCAGTCGCTGGTTAACCGTATATTCGATACCCGCAGCATCAAGAAGTTCACAAAGACCTGCAAAATGCGCTTTTGATTCTTCGTCTAGATAATCAGATAGCTCTGGCGCATCCACCAAGATCGCTTGTACATCTTGGTTTTTACTATCCAAGACACGTAGCGGGTTAGTATGCATACGACGCTTGCTATCTTCATCCAGCACATCAACGTGTTGCTCTAGGTGAGCAATCAGGGCTGTGCGGTAGTTAGCGCGCGCATCTAGTGAACCAATAGAGTTCAGTTCTAGACGAACGTGCTTGTCGATACCCAGCTCACGCCATAGACGTGCTGTCATCATGATAAGTTCAGCGTCAACGTCAGGGCCGTTTAGACCGAATACTTCCACGCCACATTGGTGGAACTGACGGTAGCGACCTTTTTGCGGACGCTCGTGACGGAACATTGGACCCATGTACCACAGGCGCTGCTCTTGGTTATAAAGCAAACCATTTTCAATACCAGCGCGTACACAGCCTGCCGTGCCCTCAGGGCGCAGTGTTAGGCTATCGCCATTGCGGTCTTCAAAGGTGTACATTTCTTTTTCAACTACGTCGGTCACTTCACCGATAGCGCGGCTGAATAGATGTGTCATCTCAACGATTGGCATACGTACTTCGTTGTAGCCATATGCGCTGACCACATGCTTCACTGTATTCTCAACTTTTTGCCAAAGTGGAGATTGTGTAGGGAGGCAGTCGTTCATGCCTCGGATTGCTTGAATAGTTTTTGCCACAGTTTAATACCGTATTGTCGTTGAGATTACTTGTCTTCTACTTCATTTACTTCGATGCGATTTGCTGTATCTAGCATCGATGCTTTCGCTCGAATTTTTGCTTCAAGCTGATTAACGAGATCATCGTTATCAAAGCGCTCTTTCTGACGTTTGCCGTCTTCATAGAAAGCACTCTTCTTATTGCTGCCCGCTAGACCTAGATGAGACACTTCCGCCTCGCCTGGGCCGTTGACCACACAACCAATGATAGACACATCCATTGGTGTAATGACATCTTCTAAACGCTCTTCTAGTGCGTTTACTGTGCCGATCACGTCGAACTCTTGACGAGAGCAGCTTGGGCAAGCGATAAAGTTGATACCACGAGAACGAATGCGTAACGATTTCAAAATATCGAAACCCACTTTGATCTCTTCAACTGGATTTGCAGCCAATGAGATACGCAGCGTATCGCCGATACCTTCTGCTAAAAGCATACCTAAGCCAACCGATGATTTTACCGAGCCTGCGCGAGCGCCGCCCGCCTCAGTAATACCAAGGTGAAGAGGTTGGTCGATTTTCTTCGCAAGTAGACGGTAGGAGTCAACAGCCAGGAATACATCGGATGCCTTCACGCTGACTTTAAACTGATCAAAGTTCAAACGATCTAGAATATCCACATGGCGCATTGCCGATTCAACTAACGCCTCTGGCGTTGGTTCGCCGTATTTCATCTGGATATCTTTTTCCAGAGAGCCGCCATTTACACCAATGCGAATTGGGATATTTTTATCACGTGCACAATCGACGACTGAACGGATACGAGCTTCGTTACCTATGTTGCCTGGGTTGATGCGCAAACAGTCTACGCCGTACTCCGCAACTTTTAGTGCAATACGGTAATCGAAATGAATATCCGCTACGAGAGGAATCGAAACCTGTTTCTTGATCTCACGGAATGCTTCAGCCGCATCCATGGTAGGAACCGAAACGCGAACAATGTCTGCGCCTACGTTTTCCAAAGCTTTGATTTGAGCAACGGTCGCGGCGACATCGGTCGTACGCGTGTTGGTCATTGACTGAACGGCGATAGGTGCGCCATCGCCGATAGGTACATCGCCCACATAAATACGCGTAGAGGGACGACGTTTAATTGGTGATTCGTGATGCATAGTGTTTTCTAAGGTAAGGTGAATCGAGCTACTTTGCCTGAAGTATACCCAGAAAGGTCGACAGGTTCACTCGCAAATGTCATAGAAACCTTCTCTGGTGCACCTAAAATGATTTTAAACGGTGCTTTTCCATTAAGATCTACGCTATCGCCAGCTTTCTTAATGCCTGTTGATACCGTTTTACCGTCTGCATCTTTTACTTGGATCCAGCAATCACCAGAAAACGACAGAGTCAGGTTTGTCAGTCCTGCTGGAACCTCTGGAGCCACAGGTGCTTCTTCAACTACTGCCGGCTCAGACTCTTCGACGACGACCGCAGCTTCGGCTTCTGCTGGAGCGGCATCCTCGACGACGTCCTGCGCTTCAACTTCTGGCTGTGCCGGTGTTTCAACAATGGCTGATACATCAAGCGTTTTGACTTCTGGCTCAGGCGCTAGCTCAGTTTCCAATGCGGCTACTTTCTCACTTGCCGTTTCTTCAACAGCGAATGCAGGGTCATTGGATGAGGTATCTGCGATTTCAGAAAGCGTATCTTTCTGCTGGTTTTGCAGCCACCACACAGATGAGATACCAATGATGACAATAAAGATGCCCCATGTGAGCTTCATAATACGACTATCATGTTTCTCTTTATTGGTCTTTTTGGAAAAGCTTTGCATTGGCTGTTCGTGGTGTTGAGCGGCGCTGTGGTTCTCAATGGTTCCCAACACCTCTTGCTCATCAATTCCGACAGCTTTCGCGTAGGATCGCAAATAGCCACGCGTAAAGGTGGCAACCTGCTCTCCGTCAAAATCGTTTGACTCAATTTTCTGAATGATCGCGACACGTAAACGCAATCTATCCGCAATCTGCTTTTGCGTCAGCCCTAAGGCTTCACGCTTTTGTTTTAAAATGGTTCCCGCAAGCTCAACGTCTTGTGCTTGATGTACTTGTTCTGTGGCGTTATTTTGCTCAGTACTCATTGATATTGTACTTCTTATTGGTTGTTACTTTGACCTAACACGCTTAGTTCGTTTTTTTATCGGTGGTCATGGTCATTAGTTTGGTAAATCGCTCGCACTAGCTGTTTGATACAGCATAGTCCCAAATTGCCAACTACGGCACTTATAATGTATGTAAAGCGCTCGATTTTATTATGATTTCATACCAACTTATCGAATTAAGTCGGTTTCATCTCGATTGGAACTGCCCATCATAGTCGATTCTCCGCACGAGTTAAAACGCCCCAAGGGAAATCCGCGTAAATAGTGACAATTTTGATTAAAAATTAACACTACTCATATCATTTTGGCGGCATTTCGTAGTATTTGATTAACGATAACTATATTTGTTCCGTTATTCTTCAATTATTTATCGAGGAAATGTGGGAAAGATCAGAGTTTTGATGCACGAATACATTCATTCAACGCCAAACTCGGAAGTACCCGCTGATTTTCACTACAAAATGTGCAAAAACGACAAAGCCAAGTCGAAACTTGGCCTTGTGTTCATCAAGATACGAATTATACCGCTTTGACTGGAATCGCCTGCTGACCCTTTTGAGCCGCAATCTGCTGAGTACGTTTGGTTCTATCAATAACGTCACCAACCAACTGTCCACACGCTGCATCGATATCATCACCGCGAGTCTTACGAACTGTCACGGTATAGTCGTACTTCATTAGCGTTTTCATGAAGCGGTCGATACGCGAGTTGCTCGGTTTTTTGTACGGAGAACCTGGATGCGGGTTAAACGGGATCAGGTTAATCTTCGCTGGTGTATCTTTAAGAAGCTCAGCCAATTCACGAGCGTGGTCCATATCGTCATTAACGTGGTCTAGCAATACATATTCAACCGTTACTTTACCGCGGTTCGCGTTAGAAGATGCGATGTAACGACGAACAGATGCTAGGAAGTCTTGAATGTCCCAGCGATCGTTAATTGGCATGATTTCGCTACGAAGCTTATCGTTTGGCGCGTGTAGAGAAATCGCTAGCGCAACGTCAATTTGACCTGTCATCTGGTCAAGGCCAGAAACCACACCCGACGTTGATACAGTTACGCGACGCTTAGACAAACCAAAGCCCAAATCATCAAGCATCAGCTCAAGTGCTGGCATCAGGTTTTTCATGTTAAGCAGTGGCTCACCCATGCCCATCATTACGACGTTAGTAATTGGGCGACGACCAGTTTCTTTCTCAAGACCGATCTCACGAGCTGCGCGCCACACCTGACCAATGATTTCAGACACTTTAAGGTTACGGTTAAAGCCTTGCTGAGCCGTTGAGCAGAACTTACATTCCAGTGCACAACCCACCTGCGAAGAAACACACAGCGTCGCGCGATCATCATCAGGAATATAAACGGTTTCTACGTCTTGATCGCCAACACGCATTGCCCATTTAATCGTGCCATCAGAAGAGTGCTGAGCTTCAGAGACGGTTGGCGCTTTGATTTCTGCCAAACGAATCAGCTTTTCACGTAGCTTCTTGTTGATGTTGGTCATCTTCTCGAAGTCGTCGACACCAAAATGATAGATCCACTTCATTATCTGATCAGCACGGAAGGCTTTTTCGCCCAGTTCCTCTTGGAAAAACTGACGCATACCCTTGCGATCAAAATCGAGTAGATTGACTTTTTGTGTGGTCATGGTGCCTCTTCGATGACGGTAAATGGTGTTAAGGGCGCGAATTGTACAGGCTTTAGCCCCCTACAACAAGCGTTACAAAACCCTAAAATATTAAGGTATTCATTTCTAAGTGAACATTTTTTGCACAACAAAAGTGACGGGTAATAAAAAAGGAGGCTATGCCTCCTTTTTACTCACAACTGCACTCAATTAACGAGGACAAATTTCTGACTGTGGAAAGAAAAACTCAATCTCACGTGCTGCTGACTCAGGGCTATCTGAACCGTGTACAGAGTTGTGGCGCATGCTTAGCGCGTAATCTGCGCGGATAGTGCCACACGCTGCTTCTTCTGGGTTAGTTTTGCCCATCAGCTCGCGGTAACGACAAATCGCATCTTCACCTTCAAGTACTTGAACCATGATAGGGCCAGACGTCATGAATGCACGAAGATCATCGAAAAACGGTTTACCTTCATGCTCAGCGTAAAAGCCTTTTGCTTGCTCATCGGTAAGATGAACCATCTTAGCTGCGATGATAGACAGACCTGCTTTTTCGATACGGTGATAGATTTCACCAATCAAATTACGCTTAACTGCATCCGGTTTAACGATAGAGAATGTTCTTTCTAGGGCCATTAGTGTTCCTTTTCTTTCGTGTTGTTCTTTTATTAGTAATAATTTTCTTGAATTACTTGTCAGCCTGCTCCGTTAGCAAACGAGCGAGTGTGCGCACACCCATACCCGTCGCGCCTGCAGACCATTTATCGGTTCCTGACTTACGGTAAGTACCCGCACAGTCGAAGTGCAACCAACCTTTCTTATAGTCTTCCACAAAGTAAGACAAGAATGCCGCCGCTGTACTTGCGCCCGGAGAGTAGTCACCACTGCTGATGTTCGACAAATCAGCGAAGTTCGATGGCAACATGCCGCGATGGAAGTCCGCCAATGGCAGAGGCCATAGACCTTCTTTCTCTTGATTTGCATTGGTCAGTGCTTGATGCGTTAGCTCGTCATCAAATGACATGATGGCGTGGTAATCGTTGCCAAGCGCGTTTTTAGCTGCGCCAGTAAGCGTCGCGCAGTCGATGATAAGCTCTGGATTTTGCTCACTTGCGTAGATAAGACCGTCAGCAAGAACCAAACGACCTTCCGCGTCAGTATTCATGATCTCAACCGTCTTACCATTTTTATAGGTAATCACATCACCTAGCTTAAGCGCGCGACCGGATACCATGTTTTCAGCACAGCAAAGGATAAGTTTTACGCGCTTGTTTAGGCCACGCATGATAGCAAGACCTAGACCACCAGTGATGGTGCCCGCGCCGCCCATATCTGCTTTCATCGCCGTCATAAAGTTCGATGGCTTTAGGCTGTAACCGCCGGAATCAAAGGTAATACCCTTACCCACTAAACAAGCAAATACTGGCGCGTTTTCATCGCCAGTTGGGTTGTAGTCCAGTTGCAGCATCGCAGAGGTGCGCTCAGAGCCACGACCAACAGCAAAAATGCCTTCCCAACCTTCGGTAAGTAGATCTTTGTCTTTAACGATGCGGTAAGTCACATGCTCTGGAGCGGTTGACTTAATAAATTCTGCAGCCATTGTTGCCAATTGACGCGGCGCGACTTCTTCAGCGCTTTTATTGATGATGTCACGCGTCCAATCAGACGCTTTGATGCGCGCGTCTAACTCTTTCTTATCTTGCTCGTTTAGCTCAGCTAGCTCGACTTGAGTGCTTTTCTTAGAATTACGGTAACCTTGATAAAACGCCCAAGAAGACTCTAAATCCCAACCCTCGCCTGCAAGTGTGGCGTTTGAAATGCCTTGTGAATCTAACTTGCGGGCCGCGCGTTGAATCGCTCCAAGATCGTGACCTTCACCGATGTGGATCGTCGCACCTTGCTCTGAGAAAGAAATGATAGCCTTTTCGCCCCATTGTGGCGCTGCCGCTTCTTGGCTAATAAATACCGACATTGTGCTAGACATGGTCTCTCCTTGTCTTAAATCTAATTATTGCAGCTTGCCTGTTGCAGTTCGGCTGCTGTGTCGCATTCTGTATATCAAATGATGTTATCACTATGTAGAGACAATACCAATGACTGCACCATGGGAATTAATAACAATGTAACATGGTGCGACAAAAAAACGGGCCAAAGGCCCGTTTTTGTATAACTAACTAGTAAGTCTGTTTAATCGTACTCATCCATCCAGCATAAAATCACAGCTTCGAGGATTTTTTCGTTGGAGCGATTTGGATCGTCGTCAAAATCTTCCAAGTCTGTAATCCATTTATGCAAGTCGGTGAAACGAACCGTTTTCGGGTCAGTTTCTGGAAATTGATCGCACAGCTCGATAGCGATATCACGAGAATCAGTCCATTTTAAGCTCATGAATCCTCCAGTTAATTAGTGATCTTCAGATGCGTGGTTGAGTGTGTATTTTGGAATTTCTACCACAAGATCTTCATCTGCAACAACCGCTTGGCAACCTAGACGCGACTCAGGCTCTAAACCCCATGCTTTATCCAACATATCGTCTTCAAGCTCTTCACTCTCTTCTAGTGAATCAAAGCCTTCACGGATGATGACGTGACAAGTGGTACATGCACACGACTTTTCACAAGCGTGCTCAATTCCAATACCGTTCTTTAGCGCTACGTCTAATACAGTTTCGCCTTCATTAGCCTCTAATACTGCGCCTTCTGGGCAGAGATCTTCATGGGGCAGAACAACAATTTTTGGCATGACTACTTAGTCCTCGATCTAAATGTTATCAACTGATTGACCCGCCAATGCTTCACGGATGGATTTGTCCATTCGACGTGATGCAAACTCTTGGCTCGCCTTATCAGTATCTTTAATACCTTGTTCAATAGCATCGGCATCATCGCCATTGCGAAGTTCAATCAGAGCTTCAATCGCTTTAACCAATGCCTGTTTTTCTTCTTCGTTTAGAAGTGCATCGCCGTCCGCTTGCATCGCGGCGATCAGACCTTCGATAACACGGTCGGCCTCTACGCGTTGCTCGGCCAGAGCACGCGCTAGCATGTCATCTTTGGCGTATGTCATCGAGTCTTTGAGCATGTTGGTGACTTCGTCATCGCTAAGACCATAAGATGGTTTCACCTGGATTTCTGACTGAACGCCCGTGCTCTTTTCCATCGCGGTAACAGACAGTAGACCGTCAGCATCGACTTGATACGTCACACGGATATGAGCTGCACCCGCCGCCATTGGAGGAATGCCTTTTAGTGAGAAACGAGCCAATGAACGGCAGTCGTCCACCATCTCACGCTCACCTTGCACTATGTGCACGGACATCGCCGTTTGGCCGTCTTTGAACGTGGTAAATTCTTGGGCGCGCGCCACTGGAATCGTGGTATTACGTGGAACGATCTTCTCGACCAAACCACCCATAGTTTCAATACCCAATGACAGTGGAAGAACATCCAATAGCAGCATCTCTGAGTCAGGCTTATTACCTGCAAGAATGTCCGCTTGAATCGCTGCACCAATCGCGACCACTTCGTCTGGGTTGATGCTTGTCAGTGGTGTTTTACCAAAGAAGTCACCAACCATTTCGCGAACCAATGGTGTGCGAGTCGAACCGCCAACCATGACAACTTCTAGAACGTCTTCCGCATCGACTTCCGCATCTTTCAATGCACGGCGACATGAAAGCAGTGTCTTCTTCACAAGTGGGCGAATTAGGTCTTCAAACTGAGCTTTCGTCAGTTCACCCTGCCAGCCAAGAACGTTAACAGCCGCAACGTCATTTTGACTCAGATCGATTTTCGCTTGTGTTGCTGCATCGAGCAGTTCACGTTGCTCATGAGCGTTAAGCTCTAACTTGCCTGCTCGTTGCTGCAAGTAGTCGGCAACAAGATGGTCGAAATCATCACCACCCAGCGCTGAATCACCGCCAGTTGCTAGCACTTCAAATACACCGCGAGATAAACGCAGGATAGAGATATCGAAGGTACCACCACCTAGGTCGTAAACCGCAATTACGCCTTCTTGACCACTATCTAGCCCATAAGCAATAGCTGCTGCAGTCGGCTCATTAAGAAGACGCAAGACATGCATACCCGCTAGGTTTGCTGCATCTTTGGTGCCTTGACGCTGGGCATCATCGAAATACGCTGGAACCGTAATCACCACGCCAGCTAATTCGCCACCAAGTGACTCTTCTGCGCGTTTACCAAGCGTTTTAAGAATGTCAGAAGAAACTTGAATCGGATTCTTTGCGCCGCCTGCGGTTTGCAGGACAGGTAGGCCATTGTCACTTTCTGTCAGTGAATATGGCATTGACGGATAACGACTCTGAACATCTGAAAGTGAACGACCGAGTAGCCGCTTCACAGAAATGATAGTGTTAACGGGATCAAGTGCAGCGTTGTCACGAGCGTCAATACCGACAGTGATACTGTCATCCGCATAGCGAACCGCTGATGGGAGGATCTTATTACCGTTGGCATCTGGTAATGTCGCGGCTTCACCACTTCTTACTGTCGCGACGAGGGAGTTAGTCGTGCCTAGGTCGATACCCGCAGCCAGTTTATGTTCGTGTGGCGCGGAGCTTTGGCCCGGCTCTGCGATTTGAAGTAATGCCATTCAAATATCCTTGGGAGCTTCCATTAACCAAGCAGCTTATCTTCTAGCTGTTCTATTTCACTTTGCAACTTGGCGATAAATTTTAGTTTTCTAACGCTATCAGCAGCGACTGGCCATTCGGCTTGCGAAAGCTGATCTTCTAACTCTGATAGCTGTACCTTGAACATTTTGCTGACCTTGGCTTCAAAGTCAAAAAGTTCTGATTCAGGGTCGCTTGAAGACGCGAGATCTTCCAATTCTTCTCGAAGTTCCATCTGCTCCATTAAGAACAGTGGATCTTGCAATGTTTGCTGCTCAGCGCGAATATCGACACCGTTATCGGCCAATAAGTATTCGGCGCGAGAGATAGGCTTTTTCAGCACTTCGTAAGCATCATTGATTTGCGCTGCCTTTTGAACTGCAAGTAGGCGGTCGCGCTCAGAGGCAGTGGCAAAGTTGTCTGGGTGAAAGCGTTTTTGCAGTTCTCGGAACTGAGAAGAAAGAAGGCTACCGTCCAGCTGAAACTGAACAGGTAGCCCAAATAATTCGAAATGGTTCATAGCATTGACTCGCAATTAATGAGCTTGGCCGATATCACAGCCAAGCTCGTCAAAGGTTAAACATTAAAGCTTTCACCACAACCACACTCGCCTTTCGCATTCGGGTTGTTGAACTCAAAACCTTCGTTCAAGCCTTCTTTTACATAATCGAGCTCTGTGCCATCGAGATAAACCAAGCTCTTAGCATCGATGATCACTTTCACGCCTGAGTGCTCAAACACTGAATCACCATCATCCAGTTCATCAACGAACTCAAGAACGTAAGCCATGCCAGAGCAACCCGTGGTTTTTACACCTAGGCGTAATCCAATACCTTTGCCGCGATTATCTAAAAATGTCTTAACTCGGCTCGCTGCTGCGTCTGTCATTGAGATGGCCATACTACAACCTTTGTTCGTTTCTCTTGATGATACTGTGTCTTAATAAAGCTAAAGGGCTTGGTTATCCAAGCAGTTTAGTCGTGCTTCTTCTTGTAGTCTGCAACCGCTGCTTTGATTGCGTCTTCAGCAAGAATTGAGCAGTGAACTTTCACTGGTGGCAACTCTAGCTCTTCTGCAATTTCAGAGTTCTTGATCGCTGCAGCTTCGTCGATAGACTTGCCTTTCACCCACTCTGTAACCAGTGAGCTTGATGCGATCGCTGAACCACAGCCGTAGGTCTTAAACTTAGCATCTTCGATGATACCTTCTGGTGTCACCTTGATCTGAAGTTTCATTACGTCACCACAAGCTGGTGCGCCAACCATACCACTACCCACAGCCGGATCATTCTTATCAAATGAACCTACGTTGCGTGGGTTCTCATAGTGGTCAATTACTTTTTCACTATACGCCATAATAACTTCCTCGAATCCTCTACTTCCGTGAGATTAGTGGTGTGCCCACTCAACCGTGTCTAGGTCAATCCCTTCTTTATACATATCCCATAGAGGAGACATGTCACGTAATTTGTTTACTGCTGTTCTGATCTGCTCAATCGCAAAGTCGATGTCTTCTTCAGTGGTGAAACGACCAAATGAGAAGCGAACCGAGCTGTGTGCAAGCTCATCGTTTAGGCCAAGTGCACGCAGCACATATGAAGGCTCTAGACTTGCTGATGTACATGCAGAACCAGAAGATACTGCGAGATCTTTAAGCGACATCAGTAGCGACTCACCTTCAACAAACGCAAAGCTTACGTTTAGGTTGTGTGGAACGCGTTGCTCTAAGTCGCCATTCACTGTCACGGCTTCAAGGTCTTTAACGCCGTTTAGCAGACGGTCACGCAATGCTTTTGCGTGGTCGTAGTCTTTCTGCATGTCTTGCTTAGCAACGGCAAAGGCTTCGCCCATACCCACGATTTGGTGAGTTGGTAGTGTGCCAGAGCGGAAACCACGCTCATGACCGCCGCCGTGCATTTGCGCTTCTAGACGGATACGTGGCTTACGACGTACGTAAAGCGCGCCGATACCTTTCGGGCCGTAGGCTTTGTGAGCAGACAGTGAAATCAGGTCGACTTTCATTTCTTGAACGTCGATTGGCAGTTTGCCTGCAGATTGCGCCGCATCTACGTGGAATACAATCTTCTTGCTACGGCAAAGCTCACCAATAGCTGTAATGTCTTGAACAACACCAATTTCATTGTTCACGTGCATGATTGACACAAGTACTGTGTCTTCACGCATTGCCGCTTCTAGTTTAGCAAGGTCAACAATACCGTTTGACTCAGGCTCAAGGTAGGTCACTTCGAAGCCTTCACGCTCAAGCTGACGGCATGGGTCAAGAACCGCTTTGTGCTCTGTCTTAACCGTGATGATGTGCTTACCTTTCTTGCTGTAGAAGTGCGCTGCACCCTTAATCGCAAGGTTGTCAGACTCAGTCGCACCCGACGTGAACACAATTTCACGAGGGTCAGCGTTTAGCAAGTCAGCGATCTGCTCACGAGCGTTGTCTACTGCTTCTTCTGCTTGCCAGCCAAAACGGTGAGAACGTGACGCAGGGTTACCGAAGGTACCGTCCATTGTCATGTATTGAACCATTTTTTCTGCAACCCTTGGATCGACAGGGCAAGTGGCAGAGTAGTCTAGATAAATAGGCAGTTTCATTCTTTACTCCAATGTATAAGCGACACTACTACGAGCGAACATTGATTCCGATGGGTGCGGTGCTTGTACTTTTTCTTGAGAACCCATGATTTACCGCGAGATCTACGTCTTGTCGGTCTGAAATTTCTAATACTTCGTTATCTACCATCAACTCACCGAGAGTGATGTTGTTTAGGAAGTCACTGATTCGAGAGCTTAAATCTCTCCACAGTGTATGTGTGAGGCAACGTGTACCACCTTGGCAATCTCCTTTGCCAGCGCATTTTGTTGCATCAACGGACTCATCAACTGCAGCGATAACAGTACCGATAGAAATCTCATTGGCTTCTGCACCTAAGCGGTAACCACCACCTGGACCACGAACACTCGCTACCAAACCTGCTTTACGCAGTTTAGAGAACAGTTGTTCTAGGTAAGACAAAGAGATACCTTGACGTTCAGAGATGTCAGCTAGAGGTACTGGGCTTTGCTGTGAGTGCAGTGCGACATCAAGCATCGCTGTTACTGCATATCTTCCTTTTGATGTAAGTCTCATATCACACTATCCACATTGATTATGTGACATAAATATTTTCATACCTGACTATTTTAGTCAAGTATTTAATTGACTAAAATAGTCAGGTATTTAACCCAACAAAAGAAATGGTTATTTTTTAACCCCAATTGCTTTTTCAACGGAGGTTAAAATGCCGCGCAATGTATTGATTTCCGTAGTTTCAGGACGTGCTCGACTAAACATTCTTCGCAGCTTATTCATTACAAGGCCCGGCTTATCCTTAGAGATAAACTGGGTATCAGTAATGACTTTTTCAAGGTGCTGGTAGAATAATTCCAGTTCTTTGTGACGTGGATAATCGACTTCACTTGGCTCTGAATACTGCTGAGCTTCTCGCTCTAGATGCGCGACTCTTACTTCATAGCTAAGTGTTTGCACCGCCATAGCAAGGTTGAGTGAGCTATATTCTGGGTTTGCAGGAATACACGTATGGTAATGACACAGCTGTAGCTCGTCATTGGTTAAACCGGTGCGCTCGCGCCCAAACACCAAAGCGACTGCGTGCTTTTCGCCTTCAATCGCAAACGTCTTGCCGCACTCACGTGGCTCAATCATCGGCCAATCTAGAGTACGTGAGCGCGCACTTGAGCCAACCACTAGACCGCAATCTTCTACCGCTTCTTCTAGAGTCGAAACGATTTTTGCACCCAATGCTATATCACTCGCACCCGCTGCCAACGCAACCGCCTGAGAATCCACCTCACATTGAGGGTCCACAAGCACCATCTGGCTTAGTCCCATCACCTTCATCGCTCGAGCTGCCGAGCCGATATTTCCAGAATGAGAAGTCCCAACCAGGACGATTTTTACGTTGTCTAGCATTGTCACGTTGCACTCATTTTACACAATCGCAGAATGGTAACATAAACTTGACTAAAGTAGTCAGGATCTTTCTATTCATAAAATTAACAGCACAAAAAATAACCACTTCCCTTTTGCTAAATCTTTGGTATACTTCGCGCCGCTTTTTGTTCTTTAACATCCGTTGGGAAAATTCGTATGCATCCAATGCTAAACATCGCTATACGCGCTGCGCGTAAAGCGGGCAACCATATTGCTAAATCACTAGAAAACACTGACAAGATTGAGTCAGTACAGAAAGGCACTAATGACTTCGTTACTAACGTAGACAAAGAAGCCGAAGCAATCATCATCAGCACTATCCAAGCTTCATACCCAGACCACAGCATCATTGCTGAAGAGGGTGGCCTAATTGAAGGTAAAGATAGCGACGTACAATGGATCATCGACCCACTGGATGGCACCACTAACTTCGTTCAAGGCATTCCTACTTTCTCTGTGTCTATTGCAGTTCGCATCAAAGGCAAAACAGAAGTAGCGTGTGTTTACGACCCAATGGTTAACGAGCTTTTCACTGCACAACGCGGTGCTGGCGCTCAGCTTAACAATGCACGTATCCGTGTAAAACAGCTTAAAGATATCAAAGGTACTGTTATCGGTACTGGCTTCCCATTCAAGCAGAAGCAACACTCTGAAAGCTACTTCAAGATCATGTCTTCTATGTTTGTTGAGTGCTCTGACTTCCGTCGTGCTGGCTCTGCAGCTCTAGACCTATGTTACGTAGCAGCAGGTCGTCTAGACGGTTACTTTGAGCTTGGTCTAAAACCATGGGACATGGCGGCAGGCGAACTGATTGCTCGTGAAGCTGGCGCTATCGTAACTGACTTCTCTGGCGGTACAGAGTACATGAAGTCTGGTAACGTTGTTGCTTCAAGCGCACGCGGCGTAAAAGCGATGCTAAAACATATCCGTGAAAACGGTAACGAAGCTATCCTTAAGTAATTCTTTACAGCTTAATATAGTTCTGTAAAAGAAAGCACAGCCCGTCACAGCTGAATTTTGAAATCCCGACCTATGGTCGGGATTTTTTTTGCTTTTTGACAAGCTGCCTACTAATGCTAAAAGCCACAAAATTATCCGTCATCTTCACGAAAGTGAAGTTCTCCTAAAGCGCGTAGCCAACTGAAAAACAATGACTATGTTACGTAAATAGTGTTCTCAGCGCGCGGTAGGAGATCGCCTTTATCAAGGGGATGACTCTAATCTCCTCGATATTTACACGCAAAAGAAAAGCCACTCATTCGAGTGGCTTTATCAATGTCATCAGATCCAACAATCTGCCTTACGGCATCTCATCAAACTCAGCGCCTTCTTTTTCAATCTGTGGTGGCATTAGGTGCTCTTTCTGGATACCCAGTTTCAGAGCGAGCGCAGATGCTACGTAGATAGAAGAATAAGTACCAACCGTAATACCGAGTAGCAATGCAGTCGCAAAGCCGTGGATCATCGCACCACCTTGAGTAAATAGTGCAATAACTACGAACAAGGTAGTACCAGACGTAATCAAGGTACGGCTTAGCGTTTGCGTGATCGAGCTGTTCATGATGTCAGCTGGCTCACCCTTACGCATCTTGCGGAAGTTCTCACGGATACGGTCAAATACAACGATGGTATCGTTGAGCGAGTAACCGACAACCGTTAGAAGCGCTGCCACGATGGTTAAATCAACCTCAATCTGCATAAGCGAGAATACGCCTAGCGTGATGATAACGTCGTGCGCGAGTGCGAGTACCGCACCGGCTGCTAAACGCCACTCAAAGCGCACCGATACGTAGATCAAGATACAGATAAGAGACACTAGAATCGCAAGACCGCCCGCCTCTGTTAGCTCATCACCCACGTTAGGACCAACGAACTCAATACGACGCATTTCAACGTCTTCACCCGTACCTACACGAATCGCATCAAGGATCTGGTTGCCAAGCGCTTCAGCTTGAACATCATCACGAGGACGCAGGCGAACCATAACGTCACGTGCCGAACCGAAGTTCTGCACTGTCGCATCGCCGAAGCCTTTCGCATCTAGTGCTGAGCGCACTTCCTCGAGGTTTGCAGGCTGTTCAAAGCCTACCTCGATAAGTGTACCGCCAGTGAAGTCTAGACCCCAGTTCAGCCACTTAGTCGACAGTGTAAAAATAGCCGCGCCGATCATCACAATAGATAGAACGAACGCAACTTTTGACCAACGCATAAAGTCGATCGTTTTGTCTGCTTTCATTATCTGAAACATAACTAACCCTTAGATCGACAGTTTGTTGATACGCTTACCGCCATAAACTAGGTTCACGATACAACGTGTGCCTATGATGGCTGTAAACATAGAAGTAAGAATACCGATAGACAGTGTTACCGCGAAGCCTTTGATCGCACCTGTACCGACAGCAAATAGAATGATAGCTGTGATCAAGGTCGTGATATTCGCATCGGCGATAGTACTGAAGGCATTAGCGTAACCTTGGTGAATCGCTTGTTGAGGGTTACGTCCCTCTTTAAGCTCTTCACGTATCCGCTCAAATATCAGAACGTTCGCATCCACCGCCATACCAACGGTCAGCACAATACCTGCGATACCTGGTAGCGTCATAGTCGCACCTGGAATCATCGACATGACACCAACGATAAGGACGATGTTCGCCATCAGTGCCATATTGGCAAATAGACCAAATCGACGGTAGTAAACCAGCGTAAATAGCATCACGGCAATCATACCTGTGATACACGCTTTGATACCCATATCGATGTTTTGCTGACCCATTGATGGACCGATAGTACGCTCTTCAACAATAGAAATCGGCGCAATCAGAGCACCTGCACGAAGCAGTAGCGCTAGGTTGTGCGCTTCAGCGGCAGAGTCGATACCTGTGATACGGAAGTTACGACCAAGTGCAGACTGAATCGTCGCTTGGTTAATCACTTCTTCATGCTTATCAAGGATAACCTTGCCTTCTGGCGTACGTTTGCCGCTGTCTTTATATTCAGCGAAAACCGTTGCCATTAGCTTACCGATGTTCTGACGAGAGAACGCCGCCATCTTGTTACCACCCTCGCTGTCTAGCGAGATGTTAACCTGTGGACGACCATATTCATCAGCACTCGAACTCGCATCAGTGATGCTCGCACCGCCTAGAATAACGCGCTTCTTAAGAACAACTGGACGACCGTCACGATCGAGTTTGATCTCGCTACCTGCTGGTGCGCGACCACTTGCTGCTGCAGCCAAGTCAGCCGAACTGTCTACTTCGCGGAACTCTAGTGTCGCTGTTGCGCCCAAAATTTCTTTTGCGCGCGCCGTATCTTGAACACCCGGTAGCTCAACCACGATGCGACTCGCACCTTGACGCTGTACCAATGGCTCTGCCACACCCAGTTCGTTTACACGATTACGTAGGATAGTGATGTTCTGCTCTACCGCGTAGTTACGGATTTCTTGTAGGCGAGTTTCTTTGAAACGAGCAACAAGGGCAAAACGACCGTTCGAGTCAGAATCGGTGAAGTCCATATCTGGGTATTTAGCTTCCAGCACCGTCTTAGCCTGCGCTAGTTGCTCAGCATCACGGAGCAGCACTTCTACGCCATCACTACCCGCAGGGCGGATAGAACGGTAACGAATGCGCTCTTCACGAAGATCACTTCTAAAGCCTTCTTCTTGCTGACCAACAAGTTTTTCCATCGCCGCATCCATATCCACTTCCATCAAGAAGTGAACACCGCCACGAAGGTCAAGACCTAGCTTCATTGGCGCAGCGCCAATCGCTTCGAGCCAGTCAGGAGTCGCAGGGGCAAGGTTAAGTGCCACGATTGAATCTTTGCCTAACGCTTCGCTGATAATATCGCGGGCGCTGATCTGAGTATCCGTGTCGGTAAAACGAACAAGAATGGAGCCATTTTCTAGAGCAATGGACTTACGGGAGAGTTGCTCTTCATTAAGAGCTTTAGTGACAGTATCCAGCGTCGACATATCAACAGAGGCGCCACGCGCCCCTGTAATTTGAATAGCCGGATCTTCACCGTATAGATTGGGAAGTGCGTATAACGCCGCTGCCGCAATGGCGAATATCACCATCAGGTACTTCCACAAAGGGTAACGATTTAGCACAGCGAGATCCTATAGCTGTTTTATAGAGACTTCAGCGTACCTTTTGGTAGCACTGCAGTAACGAAGTCTTTCTTGATAACTACTTCATTGTTGTCGTTAAGTGCGATTGCAATGTAGTCGTTATCTTCAGCGATTTTAGTGATTTTACCGATTAGGCCGCCGTTAGTTAGGACTTCGTCGCCCTTACCCATAGAAGCCATTAGGTTTTTGTGCTCTTTTGCACGCTTAGATTGTGGGCGGTAAATCATGAAGTAAAAAATTACCGCGAACATGCCTAGCATGATTAGCATTTCGAAACCGCCACCTTGTGGTGCTGCTTCAGCTGCGTGAGCTGCAGAAATCAAACTCATCGGAGAACATCCTCTTTAATGTAAATACATATCCAAAATTGGGCTATCCCCATATCTTTTCAAGAAGCAAACGGTAACTCAATGTTTCTTATTCGCTTAAAGGCACAAAAAGTGTGACCCAGAGCTAGGATTTGTTACCTATTGCAGGGATAGCCGACTATTTAGCCAACTATTGAGCGTTGACCTTCATATCTAGTGGTGGCACTTCGCGGTTGCGACGTGCGTAAAACTCTTCCACAAACTGCTCAAAACGGTCTTCATCAATCGCTTTACGGATGCTTTCCATTAGCATTTGATAGTGACGTAGGTTGTGAATCGTGTTGAGACGAGCACCCAAGATTTCGTTACAGCGATCTAGGTGATGTAGATACGCTTTCGAGTAATTCTGACAGGTGTAGCAATCACAGTTCTCGTCTAGTGGACCTGTGTCTGTTTTGTTTGTCGCATTACGAATCTTAATCACACCGCCAGTCACGAATAAGTGACCGTTGCGTGCGTTACGCGTTGGCATTACGCAGTCGAACATGTCGATACCACGGCGAACACCTTCAACCAAATCTTCTGGTTTACCTACACCCATTAGGTAGCGAGGCTTATCTTCAGGAAGTTTAGGTGTGGTGAACTCAAGAACGCGGTGCATCTCTTCTTTAGGCTCACCTACAGCAAGGCCACCAACCGCGTAGCCATCGAAGCCAATGTCAGTCAAACCTTTCACCGACACTTCGCGCAGATCTTCGTACACGCTACCTTGAACGATACCAAATAGAGAGTTCTCGTTGTCTAGCTTGTCGAAGTGATCGCGAGAGCGCTGTGCCCAACGCAGAGACATTTCCATCGACTTCTTCGCTTCTGCGTGAGTCGCTGGGTATGGCGTACACTCGTCAAAGATCATGACCACATCAGAGCCAAGATCTTTTTGGATTTCCATCGATTTCTCTGCATCCATGAAAATACGGTCACCGTTTACCGGGTTACGGAAGTGTACACCCTCTTCAGTGATCTTACGGATATCGCCAAGGCTGAATACTTGGAAACCGCCTGAATCGGTCAAGATAGGACCATGCCAGTTCATGAAGTCGTGCAGGTCACCGTGCAACTTCATGATCTCTTGACCAGGGCGTAGCCATAAGTGGAAAGTGTTACCTAGAAGAATTTCGGCACCTGTACCGCGTACTTCTTCAGGTGTCATACCTTTCACCGTACCGTAGGTACCCACTGGCATAAATGCAGGAGTTTGTACTGTACCGCGTTCAAACGTCAACTGACCACGGCGTGCGTGACCATCTTTTTTCTTAAGTTCGTATTGTAATTTCACGAAGCCTCCAAATTGCCAGAGACACAGTCTGACACAATCTTAAAACGCACTAACAAGCGTAGCTTGTCGCACTTGAATCCGCTCACTCTACATCAACTCGTTAAGCGAGCGGCTTTGGTGTTCCTTACCGTATTCCACTGAGTCCTTGAGTGAAATAAAAAGCTTACTAATTACTGGCGTCAGTTATGCCGTTTTCTTGGTAATGAACATCGCATCACCATAGCTAAAGAAACGGTATTTTTGCTCTACTGCATGCTTGTAGGCATTCATGACATTGTCATAGCCTGCAAACGCACTGACCAACATGATCAGCGTCGATTCTGGTAGGTGGAAGTTTGTCACGAGACAATCCACCAGCTGATATTCATAGCCAGGGAAGATGAAAATCTCAGTATCACCAAAGAAAGGCACTAACTCGGTACCATTTTTCAGTGCATCTTGCGCTGCACTCTCGAGTGAACGTACTGAGGTGGTACCCACAGCAATGATTCGACCACCGTTTGCTTTAGTCTCTGCAATCGCATCCACCACGTCTTGAGGCACTTCGACATATTCAGCATGCATGTGGTGGTCATGGATGTTTTCAACGCGAACGGGCTGGAATGTACCTGCGCCAACGTGAAGTGTCACATACGCAAAGTTAGCGCCTTTTGCTTTAATCTGCTCGAGAACACCATCATCAAAGTGAAGACCCGCAGTCGGCGCGGCAACCGCACCTGGTTTCTCGTTGTAAACCGTTTGGTAGCGCTCTTTGTCTGCATCTTCGTCTGGACGATCGATGTAAGGTGGCAGTGGCATGTGGCCAACATCGTTTAGGATCTCAAGCACCGTCTTTTCAGACTGCATTTCGATCTCAAATAACGCATCGTGACGCGCCGTCATGATAGCTTGGTATTCGTCGTTTTCACCCAAGAATAGCTCGGTACCTGGTTTTGGTGATTTTGAACAACGTACGTGCGCTAGAACGCGCTTGTCATCAAGCATGCGCTCTACCAGTACTTCTAGCTTACCGCCAGAGGCTTTGCGACCGAACATACGCGCTGGGATCACGCGCGTGTTATTGAACACAAGAAGGTCACCAGGTTGAACTTGGCTGACGATATCCGTGAAGTTTCCATCTACAACTTCACCCGTGTTACCGGTCAATTGAAGCAGTCGGCTTGAGCTGCGCTCTGCCTTTGGGTAACGAGCAATCAGCTCATCAGGTAATTCGAAGTGAAAATCTGAAACTTGCATAACACCAATCTTCTTTATTAAGCGACTAAAACGGCGAAAAAATTCGCAGCCGCATAGTATAAAGTGACCCCGTGGAATAGCAAGCTGAACCGATGTTTGTCCCCCTTCTGAGCCCAAATTGACCAAGGCGAATTTAACCACCATATCAATAGGTATATTTTGTGAGTTGAACGGCAAAAACCGACGGTAATCTCAGATTTAATCGGTGAAAAAATCTATAGTTAAAATAGACAAACAGAACGAGTTGGAGGCCATATGATTAAGGTCCAAGACATGATGACTCGCAACCCTCACACCCTATTGCGGTCTCACTCATTAGCGGACGCCAAACACACGATGGAAGCGCTCGATATTCGCCATATTCCTATCGTCGATGCAGAACGTCATTTGCTGGGTATTGTTTCACAACGAGACGTGCTAGCGGCGCAAGAATCGATCTTGCAGAAAATCCCTAGCGATCAATCCTACACACTCTCCACACCTCTTAGTGAAGTCATGCGCACCAACATCATGACCGCAGAACCGCGAGCTGGCTTAAAAGAAAGCGCGTTATACATGCAAAAGCACAAAGTTGGCTGTTTGCCAGTAGTGCATAACAAACAACTAGTCGGCATCATTACCGACAGTGACTTTGTTGCTATCGCGATCAATCTTCTTGAACTTCAAGAAGACACTGAGCCCTCAGAACTTGAACAGGAGAGTGACAGCTCAGCCACCGAACTCAACTGAGCCTGCTCAGCTCGATGCGTCATGTCCCAAACTAGACCTCTGTTTCGTAAGGAGCAGAGGATTATTGCGTAGTCCTCAGCTTACAAATCCACAAAAACCTTTTCTTATCATCATATTACCTATCTAAGCCTCTCTCTGGAGAGTTTGTCAGTGTCGTCCAAAGCCCCTACTGTTCTGGTTTTAATCACTCTTTCGTAAGGTAATTAATCGTGCTTAACAGAATCAAGGCTGTAAGACATAAGCTGCTGCTGATATCAATAGCAAGCATTGCCGCTATGTCAGTTATATCGATGATCAGCTACCTATCTACCCAAAACTACAACCGAAGCTTTGCTCACTACCAGCAGATAGCCAGTACCAACGTGAGCATTGCGCAGATCGAGTCCAACTTATTAACTGCACGTATCAATGCCCTGACGTTTCAAGATACGCTAGATACACAATATGTAAGGAATGCAAACGCGCTGCTTAATACCAGCATTAAGCTGGCTAATTCAAATTTGACAAAAGCCAGTGACAGCGAAAACAAAGCGCTTTTTGAATCAATCCTAAGTGACATTCAAGCCTATAAACGCAATCTCGAGCAGTTTGCAGAGCTGCACCTCACTGTTGATAAAGACGCTGCTGCTATCGAAACCGCACAGGGCTCTTGGAAGGCTATGCGCTCACTGGGTTTCGCCGTCGCGACTGATATTGCCGCTTTGCGAGAAAACGCTGTGGAAAATCAACTGACCGTGAAATCTCAGGTCGCTGAGGTTGGAGAGCAATCTCTTATCACCCTACTCATCGCTTGGCTCGTTGCGATTCCGATCATTTTCCTGCTGACCCGTGTCATTGGTAATAGCATTAGCAAACCCATCGAGGCAGCAAAACAGAAAATTTCTTCGATGTCGTCGGGGTATTTCACAGACACGAAAACAGAGATCGTTGCTCAGGACGAAGTCAGTCAAATGTGCATTGAGCTCACGAAAATGGAGACCAAAATCTATCACGTCGTTAAAGAGGTCAGCTATTGCGGACAGCAACTGGCAGCCGCTTCTGAGCAGCTCTCTACTGTGAACCGTAATGTGTTGAATAACGCCCAAGAGCAACAACTCGAAACCGATCAAGTTGCGACCGCAGTGAACGAGATGTCCGCTGCGATCACTGAAGTGGCTCAGAATGCCAATAACGCCTCCACGGAAGCCGATGTCGCTACTAGCAGCGCGACAACGGGATCCGGTGTTATGTCGGAGACCATCACTAAAGTTTCTGGCCTTGCGGATCAAATGGGACATCTTGGACATGAAATATCGACCCTAAAAACCGGGACTGACGAAGTCGCAGATATCATGGAAGTAATTGACAATATCGCCCAGCAAACCAACCTATTGGCTCTAAATGCCGCGATTGAAGCTGCACGAGCCGGAGAGCAGGGCCGTGGGTTTGCCGTTGTCGCAGATGAAGTAAGACAGCTTGCTCAACAAACACAAGAAGCGGTCGAACAAATCGAAAACAAGATCAATACGCTACAGCAAAACACAAGTAATGTTGTCGACTCCATCAATGCCAGCCAAACCATGCTCAATGACACGGTTGACCAGGCAGACTCTGCTAGCCACGCATTCTCGCAAATTGCTGACAGCATTGAACTGACCAACGCGCTTAACTCACAAATAGCGGTCGCAACAGAAGAACAAAGCACAACCGCAGAAATGATCAACCAAAGCATCACGTCGGTAAGAGATCAGGTTGAAGAGACGCTGCAAACCATCAAAGAGAGCGGCGAAGCGGCAGACAGTTTATCTGAGATGTCCGTTAAGCTTGCCCAAGAAGTTCAGTTCTTCAACCTACAGGCTAGCTAATCCCAGTTACGTGAAAGGCATGATGAACTCACATGCCTTTCCACTCAGCATCTACTCGTTAATAACCCCATCACATTGCTATGAATCAATCTCATCACAGTGCATCGACGACTTGTCGAGTGTGCAAGCAACCTTTTCATGCCAACAGCGCGTTACCTATTTGCCCTACGTGCAGCGAACTTTTGCACGTATTTCACGAAGAGCACCAAACAGATTTAAACGACCGTCAGCACGTCGAAGCTCTGCTAGCGCTAGCCCTCATCGACCATGAACTTCATAGAACTCGCCGCTGCCTAAACGCGATAGACACGTTATCCAGCCATACGGTACAAGGACTTTTGAACCAAGCTCAGGGTGAACTAAACAAACAGGTTGAACAACTGAACCTGTCATTGCTTGCGATTCCTCTATCTCTTCAAAAGGCCATCGGCGACGCTGTGTCTCAGTACCAAACTATGCTCAGTTTATTTATCATCGAATAAAAAAGAGGTCTTCAAGACCTCTTTTTTACAAGCAATTCTGATTAATACTACGAGCGCTTCGCTTTATAGAGCTCTTTATCCGCCCGCTCTATGGCACGTTGAAACGACTCATCCTTTTTCAATGCTGTCACTCCATAGCTGACTGAGACCGTCAGTCCATGGTGATTCACGACGTCGCTACCAATCGCGTGTTGTATTTTCTTCGCCACATCATGAGCGAAGTCCACTTCGCACCCAACGAGAACCACCAAGAATTCATCGCCTCCGAGCCTTAATACATAGTCATTGTCGCGAACGCCATCTACAAGTTTATCGGCTATGTACTTGATAGATTGATCGCCAAACGCATGACCAAATTTATCATTGATCCGTTTTAAACTATCTCCATCAATAGCGATGATACTCGTCGGTTTCGACTCTACCTGGGCAATAAAAAAGTCATCATTGAGAATGCTTCGGTTGTATAGGCCCGTAAGCTCATCTCGCTGAGCTTGAATCCGGACCTCTTTCAAAGCTGCGCGACTGAACTTGAGCTCGGCAAACTTTCGAAACAGCAAGTAACTCATCAAAAAGTAAACAAACAGCAACCAAAAATAATCGGTAAGTACTTTGAAAATGGGTACCCGATAGACAAAGATGGTTTGATTGTCAGCCACATGTTCTTCGGTATGAGAAAATCTCTCGAACGGGTAATCGGCGTACTGGATGATGTGCTGCTTGTAGGTACCATAAGATTTTTGAGCGATTTGCTTCCCATTCGCCAGCAGCGCTACCTCATCGACTGGCAAATCTATCGAGAAGTCTCCGATGATCTCGCCTTGATAGCGAACTGGACTCGAGATAGAGATAACCAATTGTCCATCAACCAGTTGATTCGCATACAGTGAAGAGATGACCACATTATCACTCAGTTGGCGTTGCGAGGCATATTTCGCACAGCTGTTATTGGACTGGCATTTCTCTCGACCAAAGTAGGCCTCATTGACCACAAAGTCGTCATTCTTAATGTTGGTAAATAGCTTATTGCAGATAAAAGAGCGGTATTTGATCGGCACAAAGGCTCTTTGATAGATATCATCGAAGCTTTCGAGTAAGCGATTAAACTCAAGCAAGACAACCGCTGAGTGCGCGCAAATTTTGCTGTCGTCCATAGAATAAACCCGAGCGAATTTTTCACCATACTGCTGCTTGGTGTAAGACAGGATAGAAGACATATCGGCTTCATTGCTCGCACTATTTTCGATTCGTTCACTCAAGTACTTAGAAAACAGAACCACATTCATTTTATGTTGATCAATAGCGGTCGTGATTCTAGAAAAGTATTCGAGCTCCCGTTTGACGAATTGATCAGACATGACCATGACGGTAAAGGTAAACGCGGTCAACGAGATGATCGTTGACCTCAAAATAATAGAAGAATCAAACATATAAGATAACGACTCATTACTTAAGCATCGTGATAAGCTCAACGATATTGTTCGCATTGTATTTTTTCAGAATACGTGCCTTGTAGGTGCTCACTGTTTTTGCACTCAGTGAAAGTACCTCTGCGATATCAGCATTGCCTTTCCCCTGTATTAGGTAATCGAGCACCATTTTTTCTCGTGTGGAGAGCGGTTTGCCCAATTGACGCTGCTGATCTTTGTGCGGGAACTTGAAGTAGCTATACCCTTGCAGAATGCTTTCAATAGCACCGCCCAGCGTTTCCAAACTCTCCGATTTATAGACGAACCCATTGGCGTTGAGCTTCATCGCTGTGTCTGCGTGTATTGCATTTTTGTCTGCGGACAAAAACAAGACTTTGCCTCGATACCCACGTGCACGAATACGCGTTAAAAAGTCAAAGCCGTTGCTGTCTCCTAAATCAACATCGAGTACGAGCAAATCATAGTGCTGACTTGTCGCCAACTGCAGTGCTTTCTCCGCGCAAGGCTCCGAGTCTACTGCCGATATATAAGGAAGCTGCCCTATTGTTGATTTAACCGCTGCACCTACGATTGGGTGGTCATCTACCACTAAACATTTCATACCTGCCCCTTTACTCATACATCATGCATACCGCTTCAATGGGCATAGGTTTGCCCGTCAGAAAGCCTTGGCACACTTCGACTCCCAACCTTTTTAGCTCTTCAAACACGACTTCATCTTCAACGCCTTCAGCCACCAGCCTTAGCTCCAACTTTTGCGATAAATAGCGAATGGTTTTAACGATATTCAAATGAGAAGGGTTATGCGTGCAATCCTTAACAAAGCCGCGGTCGATCTTTATCTCTGTGAATGGGATAGACGAGAGCTTTGTCAAAGAGGAGGATCCCGTCCCAAAATCATCAATGGAAATACCGATACCATTTAAACGAAGTCTTGCTAGGTTCTTAAGCAGACACACCGATTCCACATAAGCATGAGCCTCTGTCAGTTCAAAGGTGAAATAGCAAGGTTCCACGCCATGCGTTTGACACGTCTCCAGAAAGCTATCGGTGAAGTCCTCACGCAACAGGTTACGATCATTGATATTGATCGCGACTGGGTAGTGAAGTTTACCCTGTTCATAGTCTTGAATCGTATTGCGAAGGATCACGTCAAACAGCTCACCATCCAGTGATAGGCGCTCTACGTGTGGTAAAAACTCCGCAGGTGAGATGAACCCCTTAATTGGGTGTATCCATCTCGCCAATACTTCAAAACCAATCACCTTGCCGTCAGCGAATCTAACTTTAGGTTGGTAGTAGTTCTTTATCTCTCGATTGGCCAGGGCCAAAAGCACCTCATCACCATTAATGCTTTGCTTGGGAATTCGAGAGCGCATTGACTTACAAAGCCCGCGAATCCGACTGATTTCCTGTACTAATTGCGAATCTTTATAAGGTTTTCTTAGATGACCTACCGTAGAGAAGCTGAATCGCTTGCAAATGATTTTGATGGTATTGCTTATCGCATCGCCCATCCCCGTGCAAATGACCACAGCAGACTTAACATTCATGCTACCCAATTCAACAATAAACTCTATGCCGTCCATCTCGGGCATATCCACATCGAAAAGGATGATGTCGTACTGCTCACCTTTGACGAGCTGCAACGCTTTGGCTGCGCTATTGGCGCAGGTGACGGCTCCATATTGAGCTAAACGACTGCTTAGTACAGTAAGTTGAATGTCGTCATCATCCACTATCAGCATCTTCATAATTCAACCTTCTGCATTGCTAAGTAGTTGTTTACATGAGCGACTTGTTGATTCATTTCCTCAATCAGCTCATCCAGTATCCATTGCACTTCACCCAGCTCACATTGTTCTATCTGCAAAGCAATGTTCTCCACAGATTTAACGCCGAGGATCGCACTGCCTCCTTTTATTTTGTGAGCCACTTTTTTGATCGCCGATACGGTCTCAGCTTTCCCGAGCGCCGCAATATCTCTTTGCATGGAATCAACAAAAATGGTTGCTAGCTGAGCACGTTCACGCTCTGGAAATCCAAGAATCCAATCGGGGAACTCTGTCTTACTTTCTAAATGATGAAATACCTGCAGATGAAGCTCTTCAAGCGTGTACGGTTTATTCAGTACGCCACTAAACACACTTCGATTCTCTTCGAGGACTTTCATGGTATCGTTTATCGCTGTACAGACGATAATTGGAATGTGCTGCTTCAAAGGGTTTGAGTGAACCGCCGTCGCCAAATCAACGCCATCCATGTCTGGCATTTGATAATCAGTTAAGACAATATCGACAGACTCTTCGCTGATAAACTCAGTTGCATCCGCGGCATTAGAAAAGGCATAGACGGTCGCGCCTAAATACTCCAATTGCAATCTCATGACACTCAGGTTGATACTGTTGTCATCAACAATGACAACGCGCGCTGCAAACTTATCTGATAGTAAAACATCATCCGATCCCATCACCTCATCGATATGCTCAATACGGGAATAGATTTGATCCAGATAGGAAGACTCAACGAGATTGAGCACAAAGTCATTACCGCGATGCAATAGAACCAGCTGTTCATCATTGTCGTGAAACTTGACCGAACTAGTCTGCATTCCCCAACAGTTGAGCCACGACGCCAGCTCTGGGCGAGACTTCGGTATCAACTTAACCTCTACATGGCCTTTGTCTGAGTAGTGTTTTGCGTTTTCAAACGGTATGGACAGTACAAAGCACGTTCCTTTACCGAGTTCAGAGTGACACTCGATGCGACCTTGCATCAGCTCCACCAGTTGGTAGACAATGCTCAACCCAAGCCCAGTACCACCAAACTTTCTGGTAGTAATGGCATCTTCAGCTTGCTTAAATGGCTGGATAGCGAGTTCTATCTGTTCTGGGTTCATACCGATGCCAGAATCGGATATCGTTAGTTGTAAATGCTCATCCGCAACTTGATATCGAACTGACACCACTCCAGATTCGGTAAACTTAATCGCATTCGAAAGTAAGTTAGCCAGAACCTGTTTAATACGAACTCCATCGCAGTGGATCTTATCGATAACGGATATCTGTGGCGTAAACTCAAGATTGAGTGCTTTCTTTACGGCCATTGGCTCAAATTGACGAACCACCTCACTGACCAACGCGAGTGGGGATGCAGGTTCATAGACCAATGACAACTCGTTGGCTTCTAGCTTTGAAAAGTCCAGTACCGTATCTACGAGCCGGCTCAAGTGTGACGCGGATTCATAGGCTTGCGACTGCAAAGTTGCGACTTTCTGCGAGAGTACCTCTGTTCTCATAAGCTCCAGCGCCCCTTGCAAACCAGCAATCGGTGTTCTTAGCTCATGACTCATCATGGCAAGAAAGCGCTCTCTGACTTTCACTGCCTGACGCTCTTGGTAATTTGCCTCTAAGATACTGTTCTCATAACGTTTTTGCTCAGTAATATCACTGATAGTGGTCAGCAAAAGTGAAGAGCCACTCGCAGGATCCTCGATGGATTTACTGGCTATCTGAACATCATGAAAGTTCAACTGACAGCCCTGCATGCGATACTGACCTTGTGGAAGGCTTTTTAACTGCCCTAATAACAGCACATCCGTCGCCCGCTGCTCATCATGCAATAGACATTTCTGGCACTGCCCTTTTTGAAAACTCGGACAGTTGGACAACTGAATATCACCATCGGGTTTAGCGATAAAAATAATGCTGTTGAACTCATTGATGATTTCTTGCAGTCGCCTTAACTCGGCGTCTTTTTGTTTTACCTGACGTTCGCGGTGCTCAACCTTTAACTTGCTATTCAACAGTGTCAGATACAAGACGCCCAATAGAGCGAATACTAAGATTAAGACCAACACGCTGTAGTACCACACCGTCTGCTTTTTGTAGCCTTCGACCATCTCAAACTGTCGATAGCGGTTCTTTATCTTTAGCACTTCGCCATTATCAAATGTGCTGATCAACTGATTGATCAGAGTAAATAAAGCGGTGTCTTGGTGCTTGACTGTGAACGCTAAGTTGAGCTCCAGTTCCGTATCGATAAGCGTATACTGCTCCCCTATGAGATTACTCACTGTAAACGTACTAGCGACATCTAGCGGTAAGTAAATCACTGATAACTTGCCTTGCTCTAAATCCTTCAACATGACCTCGATGTCGTCATAGGCCACCAAATTTAACGTGGTCTCTGTTTGCAGTTGTTCGACATGACTAATCTTGGTTTGAATAAGGATCCCTGCTTTAGAGTCACTCTTGATCATTCCTGTATCACCCACGACACCACGATATTTCAGCGTCATGAAAGGCTGTGTCACCAAGTTATGAGCAACAGGATTACGACCAACGTAACTGACGACTCCCAAATCAGCGGAGGACTCGCTGTCCAATGGCAAATATTGAATATCAACCCCAACTCTGGAACCAAGCATGGACATGAAGTCCGGAATTGCACCTATGTAGTTCCCTGAAGATGACTGTGAGATGAGCGGTGGAAGATTATCACGCATCGAGTACGTCACGACTTCATCCTCATGAAGCGAATGAAATGCTATCAACGCCTTATCCAGTAAGTAATAAGGGTTCGATGACGAAAAGTAACTCGGCAGTCTATTGTCATTCGCAAGCTGGATCACTTTGTTAATGATATCCACCAACACGGACTGCTCGTAAGACGCAACTAATCGAACTTCTTCTCTCGGTAGCCATTTAGGAAATTCAATTGAGGCATGCAGATCGTTATTTGAATCTACATAGTTGGCAATATTGATATAACTGGCGACCAAAGCATGCGCCTTTCCTGAATGCACTAAAGCCACGCCCATATCAAAGCTATCTACCATTGCTGGACGTTGATTGGTTTGCTGCTGAATAACCTCACAATAGACAGAGCCACTTAAACAAGCCCAGCGCCTTCGTTCCTCGGGTCTGGTTGTATTGTGAGGATCGGCGAGGTAGACCGCAGTCGATGTCTGGTAAAACGGGTTAGAAAAAAGAACTTTTTTACGCCGCTCTTCCGTCATGCTGTAACCCATTGCAATATCCACTTCACCACGACTCACCGCATCGAAAACTGCGTCGATGTTTGGGTACTTTTTAAGGGTAATAGGAAGATTAAGAATGGCCGCTAAGCTGCTCACATAGTCATTTGATGTCGAAAAATACTGCCCTACATACTCCCCTGGAGTATCTTGACTCTGCCTTGTCGCTAACACAGCAACGCGCAGTTTATCCTTCTTAGTTAAATACTCTCTCTCCTGCTCTGACAACATCAGTTCGTCAGCCAGTAGTAGCCCTGAAAAGCTAACGATGAATAAGGACAATACAGACGTTAACCAACGTTTCATAAGGCAGTACTCTCTTTGCTATTGAGTACGCATCATATGAACGACGATCTATTAGTCAAACGTACCCCAAAAAGAGTAATTAATATAATACACTGATATTATGAGTCTTTTTATAAGATGTAAGTCTAGGACTACATAAATCTCCTAATATTCCTACACATTTATAATACAAATAAATCCGAGAGAAGCTTAATAGCGAAGTGGGTTGCATCGCATAAAAAAGAAGCGGCTTGCGCCGCTCAAATCTACCGACAATCAGTGGTCGTTATCGACCACGTGGGGCAGTGCTCAAAACAGGTTTAGTGGAAGTTTTCATTTGTAGCTTTCAAACAACAGGTGATGAACTATTGACTAAAAAACTTGGCATTTTTCTAAGTAGATACTTTGATGGCTCAGTATACAAAGTAGCGACTTAACATTGCCTTAAAAACCTCAAAACCATGCAGTTACATTACCCAACCCACTTTAGAGTTACAACTCTAAAGTGGCCATTTTTGGTATTTCGACAGTTTGTTCTATTGGCTCTAAAGAGCCTTACTCAACCTTAACTAGGTTATAGTTACGTAATTAAATTACAAACTCTGTACACCCAAGAAACTGATTCAAATTAGCGTAAGACGAGCCAAATCGACTTCTCCCTACAGGCATGTAGAGTTTTTCAATACGGCCTGTGCTTTTTCTAAATATCACAATGTAAAATTGACAAGGTGAAGTCGCCGAAATGATTGAAAACTAATTCGAAGTACTCGCTAAAGCCTGAACAGAAAAAAAATGCCGGACTAGTTATTCATACTAAAAAAGGCACCTTAATCGGTGCCTTTCACTAGTGCTCACAGGGCTAGTTTTGCGAATGTCGATTTATAGCAACTCCGAGACGACGTCTGCTAGCTGTAAGAAAGAGTCTCGTCTTGAAGAACTTGGACGCCATACGAGTCCAATATCTCGGTGCGCTTGCTGACCAGGAGGCTCAACCACGATCAAGTTTTGATTCTCCAACAGACCGTGCTCTATCGCCATTTGAGGGATAAAAGTGGTACCTAGACCATTGGCAACCATCTGGACCAAGGTATGCAAACTAGTCGCACTGAACGGGTTAATCTTCTCTTTGTCAGTAAGCTTACACGCAGAAACCGCATGCTCCGTAAGACAGTGCTCGTTTTCTAGTAAGAACACAGATTCGTCGGGCAAGTCATCATATTTAATTGGGACGCGGATGTTGTCAGCCTGATTGCGACTGATCACCATCTTAAACGGGTCATGCCCCACAATGCAGCTTTCCATCGTGCCAATATCCATCGGGAGTGCAAGGATCAGTACATCAAGTTCACCATGGCGCAGCGCCGCGAGTAAGTTGGCTGTCGTGTCTTCTCTAAGTAGAAGGTTAAGCTGAGGGTAGCGCGCATTAATTTCCTGAACCAAATCACACAGCAAAAACGGTGCGATAGTCGGAATACAACCAAGCTTAAGTTGGCCTTGCATGACGTCGCCCTGGCAAAGGCTACCTAATTCAATAAGATCCTGTCCCTTTGCCAACAGCTCACGTCCCTGGGACACCACCATCTCACCCGCTTGAGTAAACACGAGCGGGCTTTTCTTGTCTTTCTTTTCGTAAAGAGGACAACCGATGAGTTCTTCGAGATTTTGAATACCCTTACTCAGTGTCGATTGACTGACGAAACAACGTTCAGCTGCTTCACTAAAGTGTCGGGTTTCATGAAGGGTAACCAGGTAATGAAGCTGCTTTAAACTTGGCCATTTGTTCATGGTAACTGCCTGTTTTGGGACCAGAATCAAAAAAGGAATAAGCCCTATGGCTTCATCGCTTTTTTCGATGGAATTAATCTATTAATTTCGCTTTTTTCAATACTACAATGTGTACTATAGTTTGTCTCGCACAAACACGGACCAAACCGAAAAGGTTTGAAATAAACTCTATTTAGGAGCAAAAAAAATGGTACTAGTTGGTCGTCAAGCCCCAGACTTTACTGCAGCAGCTGTTCTAGGTAACGGTGATATCGTTGAGAACTTCAACTTCGCTGAGTTCACAAAAGGTAAGAAAGCAGTTGTATTCTTCTACCCACTAGACTTCACTTTCGTTTGCCCATCTGAGCTGATTGCATTCGACAACCGTCTAGCTGATTTCCAAGCTAAAGGTTGTGAAGTTATCGGTATTTCTATCGATTCTCAGTTCTCTCACAACGCATGGCGTAACACTGCTATTGAAGATGGCGGTATCGGTCAAGTGAAATACCCACTTGTTGCAGACGTTAAACACGAAATCTGCAAAGCGTACGATGTTGAGCACCCAGAAGCAGGCGTTGCTTTCCGTGGTTCTTTCCTAATCGACGAAGACGGTCTAGTACGTCACCAAGTAGTTAACGACCTACCACTAGGTCGTAACATCGACGAAATGCTACGCATGGTTGACGCTCTTAACTTCCACCAGAAGCACGGCGAAGTTTGTCCTGCACAATGGGAAGAAGGTAAAGCAGGTATGGACGCATCTCCAAAAGGTGTTGCAGCGTTCCTATCTGAGCACGCAGAAGACCTTTCTAAGTAATTCGAACCTTCACCCTGCGCTCAATCAGGGTTGATGGTTGGACATATATAAAGCGGAAAACGCACGCCAATCATTGAAGAAGAAACGAGTTAGCCAAAAAACAAAGCCCGAGTCACCGACTCGGGCTTTTTCTGTTTCCAGAACCGATTGTCAGAGATATATTGAGAGCAGTATTTCTACTGAGAATCACAATGAGTTACCAACTTGAAGTCTGTATCGACAATATCGAGTCACTCGCTTATGCCATCGCCGGCGGTGCAACTCGTATTGAGTTATGCTCCTCACTTGCCCTAGGCGGTTTAACCCCTAATGCAGGACTTATCAAACAAGCGGTTCAATCTTCTTCCATCCCTATTTACGTCATGATTAGGCCTCGCCAAGGTGATTTCCTTTATGACTGTGACGATGTGGAAATCATGGCAGAAGACATTCGCACCGCTGCCAAATATGGTGCGAGTGGCGTCGTCCTTGGTCTTCTCGACAAAGAGGGACATGTTGATATGCCACGCTCCATTCGACTGGTTAAACTCGCCCGTGAGCTTGATTTAGGCGTTACGTTTCACCGTGCATTCGATCAATGCCGGCATCCAGAGCAAGCACTAGAGGATGTCATTGCACTCGGTTGTGAGCGAATACTTACTTCTGGACTGGCAGCGAGCGCGTCTGAGGGGGTAGCGACCTTGAGCGCCATGGTGAAACAAGCAGAAGGCAGGATCGCTATCATGGCTGGGGCAGGCGTATCTTCAGATAATGTAGCTTCTATTATTGCCTCCAGCGGAGTCAACGAAGTGCACCTGTCAGGCAAGTCAACTCGTCAAAGTAAGATGTATTATATTGCCGACGATGCCAAGATGGGGGCGAGCGATATCGACGATTTTGCGATTCCTATTACCAGTAGCGAGAAGATTCGCGCTGTCACTAAGGTGCTAAACTCACTGTAAACACCTAGGTTATTCAAGGAGAAGGATTTCTATGGGCAAAAAGAACAAGATGGATAAAAAGCTCTATGAAAGCGAGCTGGCTAGGTTACAGATTGAGTTAGTAAAGCTACAAGAGTGGGTAAAGCACGAAGGTTTAAAAGTTGTCGTTGTTTTTGAAGGTCGAGACGCCGCTGGTAAAGGTGGCGTTATCAAGCGTATTACTGAAAAACTCAACCCACGAATTTGCCGTGTTACTGCCCTACCTGCACCAACGGAAAAAGAGAAAACGCAATGGTATTTTCAGCGCTACGTAGCTCACCTACCGTCAGCTGGGGAAATCGTGCTGTTTGACCGTAGTTGGTATAATCGTGCCGGCGTAGAGAAAGTCATGGGCTTTTGCAGCGAAGAGCAGTATCAAGAGTTTCTACGCTCTTGCCCTGAGTTTGAACGTATGTTGGTGCGCTCTGGTATTATCTTACTTAAGTACTGGTTTTCGGTTTCCGATGAAGAGCAAGAGAAACGTTTTCTGGAGCGAGTCAACACGCCTATCAAGCGCTGGAAATTCAGCCCTATGGATTTAGAGTCCCGTAACCGCTGGGCTGAATATTCAGAAGCCAAAGACACCATGTTCTCGTATACCGATACTAAACAGTGTCCATGGTGGGTGGTCCCCTCTGATGATAAGAAGCGAGCTCGACTAAACTGTATCAGTCATTTGCTCAGCCAGATTGAGTACCAGGAAGTCAGCTATCCAGACATCACCCTGCCAGAACTAAACAAAGAAGGCTACATGCGAACGCCGATCGAAGAGCAATCTTTCGTCCCCGATAATTATGAATGATTCGACCAATCTATTTTACAAAGCTGATCTCAACTTACTGAGAACATTCCGAATATTGCTGCATGAGCGCAATATGCGAAAAACCGCTGAACGACTTTTTGTCACTCAACCCGCGGTCAGTCAGGCGCTGCAAAAGCTACGAGCAACCTTTGACGATGAACTCTTCGTTAAGGTTCAAGGCGGCCTTGACCCTACTCCGTTTGCACTGCAGCTAGAAGACAAAATCGCACCTTATCTTGATGGATTAGAAACTGCCCTCAATAACCTAAATGAGTTCGAGCCTTCAGAGCTAAGCGGAACCATTAAAATCGCGCTCGCCCCTATTGTGATGGCGTCTTTGGCGGGAGGGTTATTTACAGAGATTCGTCAACAAGCACCAAACGTTAATCTCGAGCTGCTTAGCTGGAGTCAAACCACCGCAGAGCAAATACGCAGTGGTGAAGTTTTTTACGGCGTGCATTACGATCTCGAAAACCTATCGAAAGAGTTAGCGCGAGACAAGATCTTCGACTTAGAGGGTCGCATCATCGTCAGAAAAGAACACCCGATTAAGAAGTCAGTTATTACGCCTTTAGACTCTGTCGGCTATGAACTCACCTCGCTCATCTCTCCTGGATGGAATGACCACTTTAGTTACGCAAGTCATATTCTCGAACGTCAGGGGTATACACCTAAGGTCGGCTTTCGCTCAGAAATGCTGCTCGCACTTATCGATGTGATTGAGTCTACGGATATGCTCCTGCCCCACTCCAATCTATTCCCGATACACAACTACCCAAACTTAAGATCACTTAAGGTGGAAGTCGACAATCAGACTTACACCAAGAGCCTATTTGGTTATGTCCACAATAAGAATCGCCACTCTCCCAAAGCAAAGTGGATTGAGTCGATCATCAAACGAAAGCTTCCTCTCTATACCGATAAGCATCGCTAATAAACGCTATTAGCGATGCTTTTTAGTCACCAATCAGCAGAGCCGCTACCATCGGCGCACTTTCCTGTTTGTCTGTGATTAGGTATTACTATGAAAAAGCTACTACTTCCACTCTGTGCCGCGTTATCGATGGGTGCCCAAGCGCAGAGTATTCATGTGTCACCCGATGTCAAAATCGGCGTATTCAATGGAGCAGGGATACAGCTTGGCGTTGCGGATGCATTAGGAATGGATGCGGTCTATTTCAGTTATGCCCACAAATACTACGACACTGACCGCTACGATGAGACAATCAACTCATATCGTCTCGGTTTACAGCACATGTTTGGCGACCGAGAAAACTATGGTCTTCAGGCAGAGATTGGAGTAGCCAATTATCGAGGTGAGAAACGCACCAATAGTGAGCTTTCACACCGAGATGCAAACGGACTTAGCATCAGTGCAGGGTATGTCTATATGCTGAATCCAAGCTTTGGCCTGAGAACGGGGTTTGACTACGACGTGTTTGGTGCGAGCAACACCTTTATCTCAATGGGCTCACACTTTTCACTCAACTTTGGTGTGGTTGGGCGCTTCTAACTTAGCTACAGAATGTCGTTTATCGCTTTCTCATCAAGGTGGCGTACGTCCTTGCCCTTAACGAAGTAGATGATGTACTCACAAATGTTCTGACAGCGGTCACCGACACGCTCTATCGCTCTTGCTGACCACATGACCTGAAGGATATTTGGGATATTCTTTGGGTCTTCCATCATGTAAGTCATCAACTGACGAATTACAGCTTCATACTCAGCATCCAGCTTATCATCTAACTTGTACACCTCTGCTGCCGCATCCACATCCATACGAGCAAAGGCATCCAATACCTGATGCAACATTGCAATCGCTTGACGGCACAGCGGCTCTAAGGAGACGTGAAACTTTTGATGCTTCGTCGATGGTTGCTCAATAGCAACATAAGCGATGCGTGTGGCAACATCACCAATACGCTCTAGATCGGTAATGGTTTTGATGATCGCCATAACCAAACGAAGATCTTTCGCCGTTGGCTGTCGCTTAGCGATGATACGAGTACAGGCTTCATCGATAGATACCTCCATCGCATTCACCTTATGGTCATCTCGTACCACTTTGCGGGCGAGCTCAATATCGTCTTTGTGCAATGCTTGCATCGCAAACGACAACTGCTGTTCCACTAAGCCTCCCATGGTCAAAACATGGGTACGAATAGACTCAAGCTCGGCATTAAACTGACCTGAGATGTGACGACCAAAATGCATGTGTGAAGGTTTCCTGTTTTAAACTAAGGCTAGTCTCATTAGCCGTATCGACCAGTGATGTAGTCTTCCGTTTGTTTTTCAATCGGTGAAGTAAATATAGTATCTGTATCCGCGTACTCTACCAGTTTTCCTAAATGAATAAACGCAGTATGGTCACTAACGCGCGCGGCTTGCTGCATATTATGAGTAACGATCACAACCGTATACTTGGTTTTCAGATCGTTAATCAGCTCTTCAATGGTCAAGGTAGAAATAGGGTCGAGTGCCGAGGTTGGTTCATCAAGAAGCAGTACCTCTGGTTCAATGGCGATGGCTCGTGCAATGACCAAGCGCTGCTGCTGGCCACCAGAGAGTCCAAACGCATTTTCGTGAAGACGGTCTTTTACTTCATCCCATAGCGCAGCTGCTCGCAGTGAACGCTCTACGGCATCGTCGAGATTACGACTGTTTTTCACCCCTTGCAGCCTAAGACCATAGACGACGTTCTCATAGATCGACTTAGGGAACGGATTTGGTCTTTGAAACACCATGCCTACGCGGCGACGCAGTGTCGCTACATCGACTTTGGGGTGATAAACATTACCCCCATGCAACTTCACCTTGCCCTCGACAGTGCAGCCTTCGATCAAATCATTCATTCGATTGATGCAGCGCAGAAGGGTCGACTTGCCACACCCTGAAGGACCGATGAACGCAGTGACCTGCCCTTTAGGTATACGCATCGACACATTATCTAGCGCCTGCTTATCGCCATAGTACAGATTCAAGTTTTCAATAGCGATGGCGGTTTGATCATCACTTAGGTTGTTCACATCTAAAGGCGTTGGATAGCCCAAAGTTTGGTTGATAGAAAACATGCTTAATCTTGTCCTAATGTGCGATATTTTTCGCGCAGGTTATTTCGTATTGCTATTGCGGTTAAGTTTAGCCCAACGACAACGGTCACCAGCAAGAAAGAGGTAGCGTAGACCAATGGCCTTGCCGCCTCAATATTAGACGTCTGAAAACCGACATCATAGATATGAAAACCCAAATGCATAAATTTGCGTTCAAGGTGTAAGAACGGGAACTGAGAATCCACCGGTAAGCTTGAAGCCAGTTTCACAACACCCACCAGCATGAGAGGTGCTACCTCGCCTGCGGCTCTCGCAACCGCCAAAATAAGCCCAGTGATAATCGCAGGGCTTGCCATAGGCAAAACGATACGCCAGAGCGTCTCAGATTGGGTTGCCCCCAGCGCAAGCGATCCATGTCGAGCTGATAGCGGAATTCGATTCAATCCTTCTTCTGTGGCAACAATCACCACAGGTAGCGTGAGAATGGCGAGCGTCAATGACGACCACAACAGCCCTGGCGTACCAAATGTAGGTGCAGGCAAGCGCTCAGCGTAAAACAGCGAGTCTATCGAGCCACCTATGGTGTAAACAAAAAAGCCTAAGCCGAAAACACCGTAAACAATAGAAGGTACACCAGCAAGGTTAATAACCCCAACCCGTATCATCCGAGTGAGTAGGTTATTCTCCGCATACTCATGTAGATAGACCGCAACCAATACACCAAGCGGCATCACCATGACCGACATGATAATTACCAGCAATACGGTGCCGAAGATCGCGGGGAACACACCACCTTCAGAGTTCGACTCACGTGGCTCATCGGAAAGAAACTTCCATACCTGTCCCCCCCAATGAGATAGCTTATCTGGGTAGTTCATTTGGTTGGGGTACCAGAAATCGAGCACTCGGTTAAGTCCAATCTCTAAACGCTCGCCGCGCATATCTTCAACGACCAAAACCTTACTCGCTAGCTCAGCACGCAATTCATCAAGCTCAACTTCAGTTTGGCTCAATTGCTGACGGATGATCGCATTTTGCTGCTGATAGCGCTCACTTAGTTCATCTGTGAGCACACCGTTGAGTTTATCTCGACGCTGCTTAAGACGCAGAGCCTCAAGCTGATGGTTCAGGCCTTTGAGCCTTCTCTCGATAATGGCGTCGATTTGATCTCTGGTCATTTCAATCTGGCTAAGCTCTATTCTGAGCAAGCTTTCCAGCGACGTATTAACCTCGCCCTGCGGACCTTTTAGAGCCAGAATTCGTCCGAAAAAATCACCGCCACGCGTACGCTCAATAACCACTAAGTCGCTCGGGGTTTGCTGCTGATGAAGCTCGGAGGAAAGCAGCGAAACAAAATCAATACCGTAAAGATCTCGGTTAGCTATCTTGATGCTATAGCGCTCTACCTTTCCGGCTTCTAAAACCTCTTGAGGCAGCAGTTCGTTCGCATTCGGGATATTGTAAGTCTGCACCCAAGTCTTCGAGTACACCTGACCGATTAACGCTGAGCCGTTATCATCTTGCCATTGATATAAGGGAGCCGGCCAGAAATAGGTAAGGCCGCGCCAACCAATGAGCAGCAGTAGTCCTAATACGGAAATCAGACTGATGCTTACCGCGCCCCCTGTTAACCAAACCCAAGGCGCACCAGATTTGAGCCACTTAAACATAGCTAGGCTCCTTTCGATGACTACAGCGCACTGTATTTCTCCCTGAGTCTTTGTCTCACCCACTCAGCTAGCGAATTCACAACAAAAGTAAAACTAAACAAGATCAAAGCGATTAAGAACAACAAGCGATAATGACTGCTGCCGACTTCTGACTCTGGCAACTCTACCGCCATGGTAGCCGACAAGGTTCGCATACCCTCAAAGATGTTCCAATCTAGAATCGGAGTATTACCTGTCGCCATTAACACAATCATGGTTTCACCCACAGCGCGACCCAAACCCATCATCACCGCAGAGAAAATACCGGGACTGGCGGTAAGTAGCACAACATAAATCAAAGTCTGCCACTGGGTTGCACCGAGCGCTAGAGAGCCGTCCGAAAGGTGTTTTGGCACGGAGAAAATCGCATCCTCAGCGATAGTGAAAATGGTTGGGATCACAGCAAACCCCATCGCAAAGCCAACGACTAGGGCGTTTCTCTGGTCAAAATCAATGCCATGCTGAGCTAAGAATACCCTCGCATCGCCGTTAAAGAACATCACTTCCATATCACTTGAGAAGGTCATCGCGAGATAGATAGCGGTGATGATCACCGGAATCAGAGTAAACGGATGAAGTCCGCTCGGTAATTTAGAGGTGTAAGCTCTAGGGATCGCATACCATACTGCGCCAGTAAGCAGCGATAGCAGAGGCAGCGCCACCAGCAGAAGAAGGATTGCTGGAAGGTGTGTTTCGACAATAGGCGCAAACCACAACCCCGCCAAAAAACCGATAATGACTGTGGGCAGAGCTTCCATCAACTCAATGGTAGGCTTGACGACCTTACGCATTTTAGACGACATAAAATACGCTGTATAAATGGCACCAAATACAGCAATCGGCACTGAGAACAACATCGCGAACATTGCCGCTTTAATGGTTCCAAAGGCGATAGGCACTAGGCTGTACTTACCCTCAAAATCGTCAGATGCAGCGGTAGTTTGCCAGATAAATTCAGGCTCTGGATAACTCTCGTACCACACCTTTTGCCACAGCGCGCTGAATGAAATCTCTTTGTGATCGTTAGGGATGAACGCGGTAAAATTGTGCTCTCCGGTAACCAACAACGCATGGTCATTGTTGTTCGAAATAGCGAATGTCTTCAGCTCACCTTTAGGCAGCTGGCTCTCCGTCACTAACTTTTCACTGGTCGTATATAGGGTTTGGAAACGACCATCATCCAATACAACTGCAAAGCCTTTACTCATAGTCTCTGGAATTAACGCAAAAATATCCGCATCAAACTGAAAGGAGCGGACTGGCGTCAACGTTCGTTCGCCATTAGCCAAAACATCAAACCATTGCCATACCTGCTGATTGTCGTATTGAACCAACAAGGAGTAGGCACCCGACAATAATTGGATATGTGTCGCTTGAGCTCCATTTGGTGTTGATAGATCGATGATCTCACGAACTTTTAGAGCCTGCGGCTCGCGGTTGATAACCGCTAAGCTATTCCCCGCTTTTACATAGATGGTCTTCGCGTCTGGGGTGACTATGATATCACTCGCATCTTCAATAGGGCCGAATGATGAGAAAGAGCTGAATGCTGCATCCGTCGCAGTATTACGTATATCAAGATGCACAAATCCTTGGTTATCAACTGAAGCGATGGCCTTGATTTGCTTGGTGACAACGGCATCGATTAAAGCAGGTTCATTGATCGTAAACCAATCTTTTTCAGTAGGTGTCTCAATGAGGAGTTTGGCGTCCCCACTACTCGGGTCAACCTGAAATTTTGGATTAATTGCCGTCCATTGCAGCGCATCATTTTTTATCAGCAATGTCTTCGAATCTGAAGATTGCACCGACACCTCTTGTCCAAGGTATTGGGAGGACGTTTGTGAACCCGAGACCAGTGACTGCTCAACAATAGTGCCGTCACGATAGAAGTAAGCCGCATGCTTACCACCGTCGCTGACTATACTTAACTCAGGTCCTGATTGAATATTGACAGCTTGGCTACGCTCACGCCACGTCACTTCATTCTCTGAAAACAGCGGCAAAGTCACAAAGGCGAGGTAAACGAAGATAAAGATCAAACCTGCCAGCACACTCAATCCACCAAATGAAACGATCCAACGCACGAGGCGATCTTTAATCAGACGTTTTCTGTCTTTGGTATGTAGTGAAAATTTGGCCGTTGCCATAGTTTACGTTCGTTCTCTTTGATGCAGTATGAGTGTTTGAGGCGTTTGCCACCAAGGGATTGAGGCTAATGAACAGCATGCACGAATTGCCTCAACATAATATGTCGTTCAGATGACAGTTATATTACATAGCATCTAACGTGCTGAAAATAATGAATTGTGCCGCGTTGCACGCTTTTTGAAATAAAAATGTCATATACAATCTCTAAGGTTCACGATCAGATTAGTCTTACATCCCACTCATCAGCAACTTAAGGTGAGTGAAAAGTGTCGGTGGTTGAGTGTATGAGCGCAGAAAAACTGTATATCGAGAAAGAGCTAAGTTGGTTATCTTTCAATGAACGAGTCTTGCAAGAGGCGGCGGATAAAACCGTTCCGTTAATTGAGCGAATCCGTTTTCTAGGGATCTTCTCCAATAACCTCGATGAGTTCTACAAAGTACGCTTCTCAGATGTAAAACGCAGAATATTGATCAATCAAGACCGTGGTGTGAACGACAACTCAAAACACCTGCTCGGTAAGATGCAGAGCAAAGCACTAAAACTGAACCTGCGCTTTGATGAGCTCTACAACGAACTCATTCTTGAAATGGCACGTCGCCGTATCTTCCTTGTCAACGAAACCCAGCTCAACGAAACGCAGCAGAAGTGGGTCAAGAAATACTTCATGAAGGAAGTGCTTCCTCACATTACCCCACTTATGCTCAAAGATGATATCGACGTACTGCAATTCCTAAAGGACGAGTACGCCTATATTGTTGTGGACATGAAAAAAGACGAGACGTCTAAGTACGCGATCTTGGAGATCCCAACCGATCACCTTCCGCGCTTCGTCATGGTCCCAGAGCAAAAAGGCAAACGCCGTAAAACCATCATATTGCTCGATAACATTATTCGATACTGCTTAGACGATATTTTCCGTGGCTTCTTCGATTACGATGAACTTAGTGGCTATGCCATGAAGATGACCCGAGATGCAGAATACGACCTGAGCCATGAGGTGGAACACAGCCTGCTCGAGCAGATGTCTGAAGGGGTTAGCCAGCGCTTAACCGCGATGCCCGTAAGATTTGTGTATGAACGAGAGATGCCTGAAGCCATGCTAACGACCCTGTGCGACAAGCTTGGTATCTCAAACTATGACAGCTTGATTCCTGGTGGTCGTTACCACAACTTCAAAGACTTTATTGGCTTCCCAAATGTGGGTCGCGAGTATCTAGAAAACAAACCGCTGCCACCAATGCGCAGCGCTGACTTTGATGGTTACGACAACACCTTTGATGCGATTCGCGCTCAAGATATTCTGCTCTATTACCCATACCATACCTTTGAACACATCACTGAGTTTGTACGCCAAGCATCTTTCGATCCTAAGGTCTTGAGTATTAAAATTAATATCTACCGTGTCGCGAAGGATTCTCGCCTCATGAACTCGCTAATCGATGCGGTTCACAATGGCAAGAGCGTCACGGTAGTGGTGGAGCTTCAAGCTCGATTTGATGAAGAAGCCAATATTGAATGGTCAAAGGTACTCACAGAAAATGGGGTACATGTCATCTTTGGTGCGCCGGGCTTAAAAATCCACTCCAAGCTACTGCTCATTAGCCGCCGTGAAAACGAAGAAATCGTTCGCTATGCCCACGTCGGTACGGGTAACTTCCACGAAAAAACCGCACGCATCTACACCGACTTCTCGCTACTGACAGCCGATCAAGAGATCACCGATGAAGTCCGCAATGTCTTTGGCTACATCGAGAACCCATACCGCCCAGTGAGATTCAATCATCTGATAGTTTCTCCGCGCAACTCACGCAAACAATTGTACCGACTCATCGATACAGAGATTGCTAATGCTAAAGCCGGCAAAAAGGCGGCACTAACACTCAAAGTGAACAACCTTGTCGATAAAGGGTTGGTGAACAAGCTTTACGGAGCAAGCAACGCAGGCGTAAAAATCAATATGATCATTCGCGGCATGTGCTCTTTGGTACCGGGAGTGGAAGGCGTCAGTGATAACATCAAAATTATCAGCATCGTAGATCGCTTTTTGGAACACCCTCGCGTTATCATTGCCCACAATGATGGCGACCCACAGGTATACATTTCCTCAGCGGACTGGATGACTCGAAACATCGATCACCGTATTGAGGTGGCAGCACCTGTGCGTGACGAACGCTTAAAACAGCGCATTATCGATATCGTCAATATTCACTTTACCGACACGGTGAAGGCGCGTTGGTTAGATAAAGAGATGAGCAATACCTATGTCCCACGCGGTAATCGCAAGAAAGTTCGTTCACAAATTGCTATTTACGACTATCTTAAACAGATAGAGAAGCAAACAAGAAAAAACAAAGAACAACTAGAGCAGTATGAGTCAAACCAAGGACACGAACACGATAGACCAGACGAATAATGAAGTCGTAGCCAAGGATGTGGCCGCTATAGACCTGGGGTCAAATAGCTTCCATATGGTGGTTGCAAAGGTCGTTGGACAAGATCTTCAACTCGTCAGTCGACACAAGCAGCGCGTGCGCATGGCATCGGGATTAGATGCCGAAGGGAATCTAGACAATGCGGCGATTAAGCGAGGACTCGAGTGCCTCGCTATGTTCGCAGAGCGTCTACAAGGCTTTGAGGTGGATAACGTCCGCATTGCGGCTACACATACCCTGAGAATCGCTAACAACGCTCATATCTTTCTACAGCGCGCTCGAGAGGTACTCCCCTTTCCTATCGAGGTCATTCCCGGCGAAGAAGAAGCACGTTTGATCTACACAGGCGTGGCGCACACCCAAACTGAGTCGAATTCTAAACTTGTGGTCGATATCGGAGGCGGTAGTACCGAGCTCATCATCGGTAAAGCCTTTGAACCTGTATTGCTAAACAGCACACAGATGGGCTGCGTTAGCTATACCAATAAGTTTTTCGCCAACGGCAAACTCTCATCGAAAAACTTCACCAAAGCCATCTTGTCCGCAAGGCAACGTTTGGAAGCCCTCTCTCCCCGCTACAAGAAAAAAGGCTGGGAGGTTGCTCTTGGCTCATCGGGCACCATTAAGGCAATCAAAGAGGTTCTTGTCGGGCTAGGGAATGAAGATGGCATCATCACCAATAAGCGTCTTTATAAGCTCATCGACAAACTCTGCGAGTTTGACTCCATTGATGACATTGCACTCTCAGGACTAACCATTGAGCGTAAACCTGTGTTTGCCGCGGGCGTAGCGATACTGACAGCGATATTTGAAAGCCTTAAAATCCGTGAGATGCATTTCTCACCAGGGGCGCTGCGTGAAGGGCTACTCTACGAAATGGAAGAGCACTTCCAGCGCTCCGACATTCGCATGCGCACCACCGAAAACCTGGCAGCCAAACACTTTGTCGACCTTGAGCATGCAGCGAAAGTGCGTGGGCAGGCGAACGAGTTCTTGAGTCAAACCCATGAAGCTTTGGGGCTTAAAAAGAAAAGTGAGCTATTTAGCCTGCTTGAGTGGAGTGCTCTGCTGCATGAGGTGGGATTGAGCATCAGCTATCAAGCGTTTCATCGACATTCGAGCTACATTCTTAATCACACCACGATGCCGGGATTCAATAGTGAGCAGCAACTGGTGCTAGCGACCTTAGCCCGTTTTCAGCGCAAATCCCTAAAGCTGCAAGAGCTTCCCGAATTCACGCTGTTTAAGAAAAAACACATCTTGGGTTTGATTCGCATACTGCGCCTATCGATCTTGGTTAATGGACAGCGAAATGAAGAGCTGCTTCCTCTTACGCTGAGCATCGAAGAAGATAAATGGCTGCTGAGCAGTGAACAAGATGATTGGCTGGAGCAAAACAAGCTGCTTCAGGCAGATCTGCAGACCGAGCAAACATACTGGGAAGCTGCTGGCTGGCAACTCGAGATCCAATAAAAAAGCGGCGTACTAATGCGCCGCTTTTTTATCATTAACTGTCCAAAACATTGATTATCTAGTCTAGGCTAAGCCCAACTTTAGCAAGTTCACCTTGTGCAAATTCTCTACTGACTGGAACATAGCCATCCTTCAAGACAATTCTCTGCCCTTCTCTCGAATAGATGTATCGAATGTAAGCTTCTTCAATAGGAGCGAGGTCGCGATTGGGGTCTTTGTTGACATACACATACAGAAAACGAGACAACGGATAGCGTCCAGATTGCACGTTTTCTTGAGTCGGCAATACGTATTGGTCACCATGATTGGCAATTGGCACTAATTTGGCACCAGACACCTGATAACCAATCCCCGAGTAACCAATAGTGTTAATCGATGACGCAACAGATTGAACCACAGACGCTGAACCCGGCTGTTCATTTACGTTACGTCTAAAGTCGCCTCCGCAAAGTGCCTTATCCTTAAAGTAACCATATGTTCCTGAGACAGAATTTCGACCAAAGATCTGGATGGCTCTTTCATTCCAGGGAGTCTCGATACCTAATTGATGCCAAGTTCTTAGATACTCGGTGCCACCACAGCGGAGCGTCGATGAGAAAATCGCATCTAATTGCTTGAAGTTAAGCCCTTCAATAGGGTTATCGGTGTGAACAAACAAACCAATGGCATCAATCGCCACGCGCAGTGCCGTTGGCTTGTAGCCGTACTGACGCTCAAACGCCTCGACTTCTTTGGCACGCATTTTTCGGCTCATAGGTCCAAACTGAGCCGTACCCTCGGCTAAAGCTGGCGGAGCCGTAGAAGAGCCAGATGCCTGAATCTGTGGGTTTACGTTGGGATAGATATTCTTAAACTCTTCCAGCCAGAGCGTAGTCATGCCTGATAGTGTGTCAGAGCCCACTGATGAGAGGTTTCCCGATACACCTGAGAGCTTGCTGTATTTAGGCAGGTCGTCGGCAAAAGCGCTCCCTGCGACGAGAGCGCAGAGAGCAACAAGCGTTGGAACGCGCTTTAACAGTCTCATTATTGGACGACCAAACGTTCTGGAAGGATGAATGAGAACTTACTACCCACGCCAACCTCTGACTGTATTTCTAAGTGAGAATCATGGTGTGAGAGCGCGTGTTTTACAATCGCAAGCCCGAGTCCACTGCCCCCTGTATCACGAGAGCGCGCTTTATCTACTCGGTAGAATCGTTCCGTCAGTCTATGAAGGTGCTGCGCTTCAATACCGTCTCCAGTATCTTCAACTTCCAGGTGAGCACCTTGCGATGATTGATACCAACGGACTTTTACGTTCGCACCTGGCGGCGTGTATTTCACCGCGTTATAGACCAGGTTTGAAATCGCACTGCGCAGCTGATCATCATCGGCAAAGACACGTAGGCTATTATCAACATCAAAACTGATCTTATGTCCTTCTTCACCACTGAGACTTACCGCTTCTTTTTCAAGCACTTCTAGCATGGCAGGCACATTCACGACTTCATCCAACTCATGCATAGGTGCCGCTTCAATCTTAGATAGCGTAAGCAACTGATTAACCAAGCTGTTCATACGGTTGAGCTGCTCAGTCATCACACCATGAGCTTTAGTCCACATAGGTCCCACAACCATATCTGGATCTTCTGTCATCTCAAGATAACCCTGAAGTACGGTCATTGGTGTACGCAGCTCATGGGAGACGTTGGCAAAGAAGTTACGACGCATACCTTCAAGCTGCTTGAGCTGACTAACGTCACGAACCACCATCAGGTGTTCACCCTCAGTGTATGGCACGATACGAAGCTCCAGCATGCGCTCTACGTTGAGTGGAGAACGCATTTCTAGAGGCTCTGAGAAATCTTGTTTGTTCAGATACTTGATAAAGTCTGGCGTGCGGATCAGGTTCGAAATCGGCTGCCCAGAATCATCCGGCCACCGGAAGCCTAGAAGGTGTTGAGCTAACTTGTTGCACCAAACGATGTTGCCTTCGCTGCGGAATACGACAACGGCATCGGGTAAGGATTCTGCACCATTCTTAAAACGACGAATCAGGTTAGTAAGCTCTTTGCGTTTGCGGCGCTGCCTTTGCTGAAGGCGATAAATGCCATTGAACAACGATTCCCAGTTACCAGTACCTGAGGGCGGTGTAAGACGTTTTTCATCCCACAGCCATGCAGACAAACGCAACTGATTATGTAGATGCCACATCAACTGCAAAACCGTGGCAACCAAAAGCAGCCACGGCATGTATCCAAATATCCACCCGACGACGATCCATGGGGTGTAAAAAAAAGCTAGCTCCCAGGCCAGCTTTTTCCAGGTTAACCTTTCAACCATTTACCTCTCCAGTTCGATGCTAGCCCTTGGTTGAGAATCGGTAGCCAGCGCCTCGAACGGTTTGAATCAATTTATCATGACCTGCTGATTCAAGAGCTTTACGTAGTCGACGAATATGAACGTCGACAGTACGGTCTTCAACGTAAACATTCGTGCCCCATACGTTGTTGAGTAGTTGCTCACGGCTGTATACACGCTCTTGGTGTGTCATGAAGAAATGGAGCATCTTGAACTCGGTTGGTCCCATGTCCAGAGGCTGTTCATTGGCAGTCACTCGGTGAGACACAGGGTCAAGCTTAAGGCCTTGAACATCAATCACATCTTCAAGTGCGGTTGGCGTCACACGACGAATTACCGCTTTGAGGCGAGCAACCAACTCTTTTGGTGAGAATGGTTTAGTGATGTAGTCATCGGCGCCAACTTCTAGGCCGCGTACTTTATCTTCTTCTTCGCCACGTGCCGTTAGCATCACAACAGGAATGTTGCGAGTCAGCTCTTCGCGCTTCATGTGTTTGATAAAGTTAATGCCCGAACCGCCAGGTAACATCCAGTCAAGTAGCACAAGATCTGGGTAAGGTTCAGCCAGTTTGTTAACTGCTGTATCGTAATCTTCAGCTTCAACAGCTTGGTAGCCTTTCTGCTCTAGTACGAAACACAGCATTTCGCGAATTGGTGCTTCATCCTCAACAACCAGGATCCTTCTAGACATATCTGAATAACCTTTTGGAATCTAATCAACTTCATGCATTATCAAGAATTATTATGACACTTTTGTGACCATTGAAAACAATTTTTAATATAACTTTCGCACAAGATCTATTGCGATAATCGAGATTTAAGCTAGGACAATTTAAGGAAAATTGCCTATCATGTGCAGCTATCTATTCTAAAGGTGAGAGTAATATGTGGTTTAAAAACTGTTTGGTCTATCGATTCAACAAGGAACTCGAGTTTAATGCAGATAAGCTAGAGCAGCAGCTTGAAGAGTTTCGCTTTACTCCTTGTGGTAGCCAAGACAAACAGAAGTTTGGTTGGGTCACGGCATTGGGTAAACATGGCGATATGATGACCCATGTTTCTGAAAACCGAATTCTACTGTGCGCGAAAAAAGAAGAGAAAATGCTACCAGCGTCGGTTATCAAAGACTCTCTGGCTAGCAAGGTAGAAGCACTTGAAACTCAAGAAGGTCGCCCTCTCAAGAAGAAAGAGAAAGACGATCTTAAAGACGAAATCATCATTGATCTTCTACCACGCGCGTTTAGCCGCAGTAATCTTACTCACCTGCTTATCATGCCAAAAGAAGGCTTTGTGATTGTTGATGCCAGCAGCTACAAGAAAGCTGAAGATGTGATTGCACTGCTACGTAAAACAATGGGTAGCCTACCGGTTATCCCGGCATTCCCAGAGCAGCCTATCGAAAATACGCTGACAGAATGGGTAAAAACCAGCGAAGCACCAACCGGCTTCAACCTTCTTGATGAAGCGGAGTTGAAATCAGTTCTTGAAGATGGCGGCGTTATCCGTTGTAAGAAACAAGAACTGTCTAGCGACGAGATCTTGGGTCACATTGAAGCCAACAAGTTTGTGACTAAGCTGGCGCTTAACTGGCAAGATCGTATCGAATTTGTCTTGGCTGATGATGGCAGCATTAAACGCTTGAAGTTCAGCGACGAGTTGAAGGATCAAAACGATGATATCCCACGTGAAGACGCTGCAGCTCGTATCGACGCAGACTTCTCACTTCTATGTGGTGAATTTGGTGCCTTCTTGCCTAACCTGTATGACGCACTAGGCGGTCTACCTAAGCAATAACCCCTTCTTTACTAGGCTCGCTTCTCAACCTTACCCACACTTCTAGAGCAGCGAGCTTGATTCAAAACTTGGAAATCTTCCCATACTAGCGTAAAATTTGCGCCCCTTAGTGCCATTAGGTGGCACAACACTGACTTGTAATCAGATTAGAGATATAAAGCAATGTTTACTCCAGAACTTCTGTCACCAGCTGGCAGCCTCAAGAACATGCGTTATGCATTCGCGTACGGCGCAGATGCAGTATACGCAGGTCAACCTCGCTACAGCCTTCGTGTTCGTAACAACGAGTTCAACCACGAAAACCTAAAAATCGGTATCGATGAAGCACACGCTCAAGGTAAAAAGCTGTATGTGGTATGCAACATTCAACCACACAACTCAAAGCTAAAGACGTTCATCCGCGATCTAAAGCCTGTGGTAGAAATGGGCCCTGACGCCCTCATCATGTCTGACCCAGGTCTTATCATGATGGTTCGTGAAGCATTCCCAGAAATGCCAATTCACCTGTCTGTACAGGCGAACGCGGTAAACTGGGCGACGGTTAAGTTCTGGGCGGCGAATGGCGTTGAGCGCGTTATCGTGTCTCGTGAGCTATCACTGGAAGAGATTGAAGAGATCCGCGAACATTGCCCTGAAACTGAACTAGAAGTATTCGTACACGGCGCACTTTGCATGGCGTACTCTGGTCGCTGCCTGCTGTCTGGCTACATCAACAAGCGCGATCCAAACCAAGGTACATGTACTAATGCATGTCGTTGGGAATACAAAGTTGAAAAAGCAACAGAAAACGATGCTGGTCAAATCGTAGAAGAGTTCACACCTGAGGCTCAGCCTGTTGAAGTTGTTGACGAACGTCCTGAGACAACTATCGGTCGTGGCAAACCAACTGATGAAGTTGTACTGCTTTCTGAAAGCCACCGTCCAGAAGACAAAATGGCAGCATTTGAAGACGAGCATGGCACATATATCATGAACTCAAAAGACCTACGTGCAGTTCAGCATGTAGAGCGCTTGACGAAGATGGGTGTTCACTCGCTTAAGATTGAAGGTCGTACTAAGTCTTTCTACTACTGTGCGCGTACCGCACAGGTTTATCGCAAAGCGATCGACGATGCCGTTGCAGGCAAACCATTCGATGAGTCGCTAATGGGTACGCTAGAGAGCCTAGCTCACCGTGGTTACACCGAAGGCTTCCTGCGTCGTCACACACACGACAGCTACCAAAACTACGACTACGGCTATTCTGTATCTGACTCACAACAGTTTGTTGGTGAGTTTACCGGTAAGCGTCGCGGTCACTTAGCGGAAGTGGAAGTGAAGAACAAGTTTATCGTTGGTGACAGCCTCGAACTAATGACACCAAAAGGCAACGTTGTCTTCAACCTAGAAGTGATGGAAAACCGCAAGTCAGAAAGCATCGATGACGCAAAAGGTAACGGCCACTTTGTCTTTATTCCAGTACCAGAGGAATTGGATCTGGACTACGCACTACTGATGCGTAACCTAAACTCAGGACAAGATACACGTAACCCAACGGGTAAGTAACGATGGCGCTGCTCATTACCGACAAGTGCATTAACTGCGATATGTGCGACCCAGAGTGCCCTAACGGTGCCATTTCTATGGGAAGTGAGATCTTCGAGATCGACCCAGATCTGTGCACTGAGTGTAAAGGTCACTATGAGAAGCCTACTTGTCAATCGGTATGCCCGATCACAAAATGCATCATCACCGACCCAAATCATGTAGAAACGGATGAAGAGTTGCTAGAGAAGTTTGTGATTATTCAAGGCATGGCCTAAAGCACAAAAAAGCCTCCCAATGGAGGCTTTTTTATTACCCAGACTTTTCGATTGGGAACACATTGCAGTACAGCTCTTTCTCGTACTGGATCTCCAGCTTTTTACGCCAATTTTCAGCAGAGTTGACGGGAATTAAATAGAATTTCTCTCTGCTCGTATCGGTCACAAAGGCAATGCCGTGTTGCATCAGTTCGTAGTGGATGTCATTCACAAACCCCAGCGTAAAACTCTGCCTACCGGATAGTTGATTAATGTCTTCTCTGGTCAGGATCACTCCGCTTTTTTCAGAAGCAAACCTCTCTCTTAGCCATCGGGCAAACTGCCTTGATGATATCATTGTCATAACAGTATTCCTTACCCTAACGATTGGGGAACACCCCCTTTCAAAGCAGCAGAACAGTCCTAAGCAAGACAACAATAAAACCTAGAAAACAACGACTAATCCGCTGAAGTACCAATAACAATAGTCAACATCAAGGAACTTCTCCAGTCGCATTTATGAGAGCAGCCTAATTCGATGGTTTAGCCGTAGTGATTACCGTTGTCGTAATAACTATTTGGCTCTAAAGCGACAAAAATCACAGCCACATCTCGCTCTTTACCAAGTACAGAACGCACTTGATTAGTTATAACGCTTGCGACCTTATCTTTGACTTCTTGCCCACGGTCGAACCATAGCACCTCGACAAAAGGATACGCATAACTCTGCTGAGCATCAAAAAAGAAGGTCGAACTGATGTGTTCAATCGTGAAATCCTCTCTAGGGCAATCCATTAGAGGCAGAAGCTCGTCGACAAGTGGACTTGAAAGCGTTTTAACCATTTCTTGTTCAAGAGCTCTAAAGCGTAAATGAGGCATAGTCATATCCATTTCAGTGGTGATGGAAATGAGTATATCAGCGAACTGTAAGGTTGGAGAGTATAGAAATGTGAAAACTAAAAAGGCTCCGACCTAAGTCAGAGCCTTTAAATATGACTGATGTAAAAAAAAACCGTCTTTCGACGAGGCTTTAAAGATGGCAGGGGTGGAGAGATTTGACCGGGCTGGCGACCCAGCTCCCAACACATCGCTTTGGAAAAGCGAAAACAAAAAAGGCTCCGACCTAAGTCAGAGCCTTTGAATATGGCAGGGGTGGAGAGATTTGACCGGGCTGGCGACCCAGCTCCCAACACATCGCTTTGAAAAAGCGAAAACAAAAAAGGCTCCGACCTAAGTCAGAGCCTTTGAATATGGCAGGGGTGGAGAGATTCGAACTCCCAACACGCGGATTTGGAATCCGCTGCTCTGCCAATTGGAGCTACACCCCTATCTTCGTGTTTAATGAGACGACTCTCAAATAAGTGGCGGAGTGGACGGGACTCGAACCCGCGACCCCCGGCGTGACAGGCCGGTATTCTAACCAACTGAACTACCACTCCGCAGTGGCATACTCGCTAATGCAAGTGTCCAAAATTTAAAGCCTGGCGATGTCCTACTCTCACATGGGGAAGCCCCACACTACCATCGGCGCTATTGCGTTTCACTTCTGAGTTCGGCATGGAATCAGGTGGGTCCACAACGCTATGGTCGCCAAGCAAATTCTGTTTTGCCTTCAGATTTTCTGAAAATCTGAAAACAATAAATCTGGAAAGCTGTTAATGCGTTCTCTACACATTCAATTTGTTCTTGCTTTGAGTCCATCAAAACCCTTTGGGTGTTGTATGGTTAAGCCTCACGGGCAATTAGTACAGGTTAGCTCAACGCCTCACAACGCTTACACACCCTGCCTATCAACGTTCTAGTCTCGAACAACCCTTTAGGACACTTAAAGTGCCAGGGAAGACTCATCTCAGGGCTCGCTTCCCGCTTAGATGCTTTCAGCGGTTATCGATTCCGAACTTAGCTACCGGGCAATGCGATTGGCATCACAACCCGAACACCAGAGGTTCGTCCACTCCGGTCCTCTCGTACTAGGAGCAGCCCCCTTCAATCTTCCAACGCCCACGGCAGATAGGGACCGAACTGTCTCACGACGTTCTAAACCCAGCTCGCGTACCACTTTAAATGGCGAACAGCCATACCCTTGGGACCGACTTCAGCCCCAGGATGTGATGAGCCGACATCGAGGTGCCAAACACCGCCGTCGATATGAACTCTTGGGCGGTATCAGCCTGTTATCCCCGGAGTACCTTTTATCCGTTGAGCGATGGCCCTTCCATTCAGAACCACCGGATCACTATGACCTGCTTTCGCACCTGCTCGAATTGTCATTCTCGCAGTCAAGCGGGCTTATGCCATTGCACTAACCTCACGATGTCCAACCGTGATTAGCCCACCTTCGTGCTCCTCCGTTACTCTTTGGGAGGAGACCGCCCCAGTCAAACTACCCACCAGGCACTGTCCGCAGCCCCGATAAGGGGCCGACGTTAGAACATCAACACTACAAGGGTGGTATTTCAAGGACGGCTCCACTAATACTGGCGTACTAGTTTCAAAGCCTCCCACCTATCCTACACATGTAGGGTCAATGTTCAGTGCCAAGCTGTAGTAAAGGTTCACGGGGTCTTTCCGTCTAGCCGCGGGTACACTGCATCTTCACAGCGATTTCAATTTCACTGAGTCTCGGGTGGAGACAGCGTGGCCATCATTACGCCATTCGTGCAGGTCGGAACTTACCCGACAAGGAATTTCGCTACCTTAGGACCGTTATAGTTACGGCCGCCGTTTACCGGGGCTTCGATCAAGAGCTTCGACCGAAGTCTAACCCCATCAATTAACCTTCCGGCACCGGGCAGGCGTCACACCGTATACGTCATCTTACGATTTTGCACAGTGCTGTGTTTTTAATAAACAGTTGCAGCCACCTGGTATCTGCGACTCCCCATAGCTCCATCCGCAAGGGACTTCACCGCGAGGAGCGTACCTTCTCCCGAAGTTACGGTACCATTTTGCCTAGTTCCTTCACCCGAGTTCTCTCAAGCGCCTTGGTATTCTCTACCCGACCACCTGTGTCGGTTTGGGGTACGATTCCTTACAATCTGAAGCTTAGAGGCTTTTCCTGGAAGCATGGCATCAATGACTTCACTACCGTAGTAGCTCGACATCGTGTCTCAGCCTTAAAAAGAGCCGGATTTACCTAACTCTTAAGCCTACGCACTTGAACCTGGACAACCGTCGCCAGGCCCACCTAGCCTTCTCCGTCCCCCCATCGCAATTGTAAGAAGTACGGGAATATTAACCCGTTTCCCATCGACTACGCCTTTCGGCCTCGCCTTAGGGGTCGACTCACCCTGCCCCGATTAACGTTGGACAGGAACCCTTGGTCTTCCGGCGAGGAGGTTTTTCACCCCCTTTATCGTTACTCATGTCAGCATTCGCACTTCTGATACCTCCAGCAAACCTTACAGTTCACCTTCAACGGCTTACAGAACGCTCCCCTACCCAATGACCTAAGTCATTGCCGCAGCTTCGGTTTATAGCTTAGCCCCGTTACATCTTCCGCGCAGGCCGACTCGACTAGTGAGCTATTACGCTTTCTTTAAATGATGGCTGCTTCTAAGCCAACATCCTAGCTGTCTAAGCCTTCCCACATCGTTTCCCACTTAGCTATAATTTGGGACCTTAGCTGGCGGTCTGGGTTGTTTCCCTCTCCACGACGGACGTTAGCACCCGCCGTGTGTCTCCCGGATAGTACTTACTGGTATTCGGAGTTTGCAAAGGGTTGGTAAGTCGGGATGACCCCCTAGCCTTAACAGTGCTCTACCCCCAGTAGTATTCGTCCGAGGCTCTACCTAAATAGATTTCGGGGAGAACCAGCTATCTCCAGGTTTGATTGGCCTTTCACCCCTAGCCACAAGTCATCCGCTAATTTTTCAACATTAGTCGGTTCGGTCCTCCAGTTGATGTTACTCAACCTTCAACCTGCCCATGGCTAGATCACCTGGTTTCGGGTCTATATCCAGAGACTGAACGCCCAGTTAAGACTCGGTTTCCCTACGGCTCCCCTAAACGGTTAACCTTGCCACTGAATATAAGTCGCTGACCCATTATACAAAAGGTACGCAGTCACACCACGAAGGTGCTCCTACTGCTTGTACGTACACGGTTTCAGGTTCTATTTCACTCCCCTCACAGGGGTTCTTTTCGCCTTTCCCTCACGGTACTGGTTCACTATCGGTCAGTCAGTAGTATTTAGCCTTGGAGGATGGTCCCCCCATATTCAGACAGGATATCACGTGTCCCGCCCTACTCGATTTCACTGATGATGAGATGTCGGTTACGGGGCTATCACCCTGTATCGCGGCACTTTCCAGAGCCTTCACCTGTCTCATTAAAAGCTTAAGGGCTAATCCAATTTCGCTCGCCGCTACTTTCGGAATCTCGGTTGATTTCTCTTCCTCGGGGTACTTAGATGTTTCAGTTCCCCCGGTTCGCCTCACTGAGCTATGTATTCACTCAGCGATAACTGCTTATGCAGTTGGGTTTCCCCATTCAGGAATCCCAGACTCACAGGTTATTACTACCTAATCTGGGCTTATCGCAAGTTATTACGCCTTTCATCGCCTCTGACTGCCAAGGCATCCACCGTGTACGCTTAGTCACTTAACCATACAACCCCAAAGAGTTTCAAAGAAACCTCGAGATTGTCGTTAAACAACCAAAGTTGTCTGCATTTTTATACATGTGCAGACTCGATTTTGCCGGACTCAAATATGAATCACTTTCGTGATTCCCAAGAACACTTGAATGTGTGTTGGTACCTACATCTTTCGATATAGGATTTGAGAACTTTTAAATGAATAACATTAATCAAATGTTATTCGTCAGCTTTCCAAATTTTTAAAGAACGAGATTTGCTTTCTATTTAAAGAAAGAAACCATTTTTAAATATTCTCAAAGAGAAAACACTTAAAGATGGTGGAGCTATGCGGGATCGAACCGCAGACCTCCTGCGTGCAAGGCAGGCGCTCTCCCAGCTGAGCTATAGCCCCATCAGTGTGATGCTTATCACCAATCATCTGGGAGGAAGATTGGTGGGTCTGAGTGGACTTGAACCACCGACCTCTCGCTTATCAGGCGAACGCTCTAACCACCTGAGCTACAGACCCAAGCATCGTCTTTAATTCATAAACCTAATCAATCTGTGTGAACACTCATCGCAATAATCTATTCGTATAAGGAGGTGATCCAGCCCCAGGTTCCCCTAGGGCTACCTTGTTACGACTTCACCCCAGTCATGAACCACAAAGTGGTGAGCGTCCTCCCGAAGGTTAAACTACCCACTTCTTTTGCAGCCCACTCCCATGGTGTGACGGGCGGTGTGTACAAGGCCCGGGAACGTATTCACCGTGGCATTCTGATCCACGATTACTAGCGATTCCGACTTCATGGAGTCGAGTTGCAGACTCCAATCCGGACTACGACGCACTTTTTGGGATTCGCTCACTTTCGCAAGTTGGCAGCCCTCTGTATGCGCCATTGTAGCACGTGTGTAGCCCTACTCGTAAGGGCCATGATGACTTGACGTCGTCCCCACCTTCCTCCGGTTTATCACCGGCAGTCTCCCTGGAGTTCCCACCCGAAGTGCTGGCAAACAAGGATAAGGGTTGCGCTCGTTGCGGGACTTAACCCAACATTTCACAACACGAGCTGACGACAGCCATGCAGCACCTGTCTCAGAGTTCCCGAAGGCACCAAAGCATCTCTGCTAAGTTCTCTGGATGTCAAGAGTAGGTAAGGTTCTTCGCGTTGCATCGAATTAAACCACATGCTCCACCGCTTGTGCGGGCCCCCGTCAATTCATTTGAGTTTTAATCTTGCGACCGTACTCCCCAGGCGGTCTACTTAACGCGTTAGCTCCGAAAGCCACGGCTCAAGGCCACAACCTCCAAGTAGACATCGTTTACGGCGTGGACTACCAGGGTATCTAATCCTGTTTGCTCCCCACGCTTTCGCATCTGAGTGTCAGTATCTGTCCAGGGGGCCGCCTTCGCCACCGGTATTCCTTCAGATCTCTACGCATTTCACCGCTACACCTGAAATTCTACCCCCCTCTACAGTACTCTAGTCAGCCAGTTTCAAATGCAGTTCCGAGGTTGAGCCCCGGGCTTTCACATCTGACTTAACTAACCACCTGCATGCGCTTTACGCCCAGTAATTCCGATTAACGCTCGCACCCTCCGTATTACCGCGGCTGCTGGCACGGAGTTAGCCGGTGCTTCTTCTGCAGCTAACGTCAAACGAGCACGCTATTAACGTACCCGCCTTCCTCACTGCTGAAAGTGCTTTACAACCCGAAGGCCTTCTTCACACACGCGGCATGGCTGCATCAGGCTTGCGCCCATTGTGCAATATTCCCCACTGCTGCCTCCCGTAGGAGTCTGGACCGTGTCTCAGTTCCAGTGTGGCTGATCATCCTCTCAGACCAGCTAGGGATCGTCGCCTTGGTGAGCCATTACCTCACCAACTAGCTAATCCCACCTGGGCATATCCTGACGCGAGAGGCCCGAAGGTCCCCCTCTTTGAGCCGAAGCTATTATGCGGTATTAGCCATCGTTTCCAATGGTTATCCCCCACATCAGGGCAATTTCCCAGGCATTACTCACCCGTCCGCCGCTCGACGCCGTTAACGTCACCCGAAGGGTCAGTTAACTCGTTTCCGCTCGACTTGCATGTGTTAGGCCTGCCGCCAGCGTTCAATCTGAGCCATGATCAAACTCTTCAATTTAAGATTTTGTCGGCTCAATGAATACTGACTTCAAAACTACTTATGTAATTTTAAAGCTATTATCGTTCCAACAGAACGATAATGAATTGACTGTGCCAAGTCTTTCGACTTGATTGGTCACTCAGTTCATTGAAAACCTAATTTGATACCGAGGTATCTAATTTGATTATCATCAACGAGTGCCCACACAGATTGATAGGTTTATATTGTTAAAGAGCTTGTTTCGAGCTTCGCTCAAAACGGACGGCCATTTTAGCGAGATAAGCTTTAGTGTCAACCACTTTTTTCAACTTATTTTGCTAAGCTTCTTAGAAGCTTGTGACCTTCTGACTCGTTGGGGATTTCGTTGTCCTTTCCCGTGTCAGCGAGGGGGCATTATAGAGATCGCCATTCACTTGGCAAGCGCTAATTTGCATTAAATTCGCTTTTTCTTTCCGTTCGTACACAAAAGAATCAGAACGCCCAAAAAAGACACAAAAAAGGGGAGTGACCCTCCCCTTTACGCGATTGTTCGCTAGTAATTCGCTACTGTCCTACCGCAATTTTATCGTTGTTGACGATAAGTTTGACTGGTTTACTTGGATCCACTTTGCCAGCGAGTATTTCTTTCGCGAGTGGATTCTCAATACTTTGTTGAATGGCGCGTTTTAAAGGTCTTGCACCATATACAGGGTCGTAACCCACTTTCGCAATGTAATCGAGCGCTGCATCTGCAACAACCAAAGAGTAACCACTCTCTTCCATTCGCTTGCCTAAACGCTCAAGTTGTATGTTCGCAATCGACTTGATGTGTTGCTGACCTAGCGGATGGAAAACTACGCTCTCATCGACACGGTTTAAGAACTCAGGCCTAAAGTGCGACGTCACAACATCCATTACTTCACGCTTGATCCCTTCATAATCGAGAACTTGGAAATTCTCTTGGATTCTAGATGAACCCAAGTTAGACGTCATGATGACAACGGTGTTTCTGAAATCGACCGTGCGCCCTTGACCATCAGTAAGACGACCATCATCCAATACTTGAAGGAGAATGTTGAACACATCCGGGTGTGCCTTTTCTACCTCATCCAGCAAAATTACCGAATATGGCTTACGTCTGACCGCTTCAGTTAGGTAGCCGCCTTCTTCATAGCCAACATAACCCGGAGGCGCACCAACTAAGCGGGCCACTGAGTGTTTCTCCATAAACTCTGACATGTCGATGCGCACCATGGCATCTTCACTATCAAACATGAAATTCGCTAGCGTCTTACACAACTCGGTTTTACCAACACCTGTCGGACCCAAGAATAGGAACGAACCAATAGGTTTGTTAGGATCAGCAAGACCTGCTCGGCTACGACGGATCGCATCCGATACCACTTCTACCGCTTCTGCTTGACCAATGACACGCTTATGCAGTACTTCTTCCATACGGAGCAGTTTGTCTTTCTCCGCTTCCAGCATCTTAGAGACTGGAATACCCGTTTGCTTCGACAATACTTCCGCGATTTCCGCATCCGTAACCTTGTTACGAAGTAGACTCATCTCCTGCATTTCAGCTTGTGTGGCAAGATCGAGCTGCTTCTCTAATTCAGGAATACGACCATACTGGAGCTCAGACATTCGATTTAGATCGCCCGCTCGTCTAGCAACATCCATATCCAGTCGCGCTTGCTCAAGCTCCGCTTTAATATGTTGTGTGCCAGATAGTGCCGCCTTTTCTGCGTTCCAGACTTCTTCTAACTCTGCATATTCGCGCTCTTTTGAATCTAACTCTTCATTGAGTACCGAAAGTCGCTTACTACTCGCATCGTCCGACTCATTTTTCAGAGCTTGTTGCTCTATTTTGAGCTGGATGATTTTACGCTCGAGCTTATCGAGCGACTCTGGCTTTGAATCTATCTGCAGACGAATACTTGATGCGGCCTCATCAATCAGGTCGATGGCCTTATCTGGCAACTGTCTATCAGTCACATAGCGATGAGAAAGACTTGCCGCCGCGACGATGGCGGGATCAGTAATCTCTACATGGTGATGAAGCTCATAACGTTCTTTAAGCCCGCGTAGAATCGCCACGGTGTCTTCGACACTTGGCTCATCCACCAGCACCTTTTGAAAACGTCGCTCTAGCGCTGCGTCTTTCTCTATATATTGGCGGTATTCATCCAAAGTGGTGGCGCCAACGCAATGAAGCTCACCGCGAGCAAGTGCCGGCTTGAGCATATTGCCCGCATCCATAGAGCCTTCGCCTTTACCTGCGCCAACCATGGTATGCAATTCATCGATGAACAGGATGATGTTGCCTTCTTCTTTAGCAAGCTCATTAAGTACCGACTTCAATCGCTCTTCGAACTCACCTCGATATTTAGCACCAGCGACTAAAGAGCCCATATCAAGGGACAATACACGACGACCGCGCAAACCCTCTGGCACTTCGTTATTGATAATGCGCTGAGCCAAGCCTTCTACGATGGCAGTTTTACCCACACCAGGCTCGCCGATAATGACCGGGTTATTCTTGGTACGACGTTGCAGGACCTGAATAGTGCGACGAATCTCATCATCACGACCAATGACAGGGTCAAGCTTGCCTTGCTCGGCACGCTCGGTGAGGTCAATGGTAAACTTCTCAAGTGCCTGGCGCTTCTCTTCGGCATTAGGGTCATCAACTTTTTGACCACCACGAATCTGCTCGATCGCTTGGTTAATCTTAGCTTCCGTTAACCCTTGCTCTTTAAGCAACTGCCCCAAGGGGCCTTTGTCTTCAATCGCAGCAAGTAAGAAGATTTCAGATGAGATATACGCATCTTGGCGCTTCTGAGCGACCTTATCGCAAAGGTTAAATACTTGCCCCATGGAACTGGAGAGCTGAACATCGCCACCTACACCGGTTACCTTTGGCAATTTATCCAATAATTCAGCGAGTTTTGAACGCAGATGGACAACATCTACATTTAGCATGGTTAGCAATGGACGAATCGAGCTGCCTTCTTGATTGAGCAGCGCGACCATGAGGTGAACAGGTTCAATGTACTGATGATCTCGTCCTAAAGCTAAAGACTGAGCATCGGAAATAGCGACTTGGAATTTGCTAGTAAATCGATCTAAGCGCACAGCAACCCCCTTAATTACATACGGCTTGATATGCAAATAAGATGGTTACTCAGGTGGAGGATTTCAAGAGATGGGAGCGAAAATCAGGCTTTGATCCAAATAAAGCTTGCCATACGACCAGTTTGCCCATCGCGTCGATAAGAATAGAAGCGCGTAGAGTCTTGGAAGGTACACAGTCCACTTTGAGTAACGCTATCGACCCCTAGAGATTTAAGCTTTATCTCAGCGATTAGCGCCAAATCAGCTAACCATTTGCCAGATGTAGGGTGCGGTTTGAATGCGATTGCGTATTCAGGGTGATTGGTGCAAAACGCGTCTCGGACATCTTCTCCCACTTCAAAAGCATCAAACCCGATTGCAGGTCCAATCCATGCTTGCAGCTCAGACTCGAAGAGAGACACGGCATTTTCAACAATACCATCTGCCAGCCCACGCCACCCCGCATGAACGGCGGAAACCGCAGTACCATCTTTTGCAGCAAGTAAAATAGGCAAGCAGTCTGCGGTCATCGCGCTGAGAACAACACCTGGGACAGTAGTGAAGCTCGCATCGGCATCGACAACCGTGTCAGTTGGCGCATCAATCTTAGCAACCACAGTAGAATGGGTTTGATTAAGCCAAACTGGGGCAGATGGCATGTTCGCTAAGGAAGCCAGTTGAAGTCTGTTTGCTTCAACATCTGCGGGATTGTCTCCGACATGCATTCCTAGGTTCAACCCAGAAAACGGCGATTTAGATACGCCGCCTTCACGAGTTGACGTCACCGAACTCACGTTCGATGCTGACTGCCAGTTTGGCTTAAGAGTCGACATTAATAGTCTTCTTCTTTATTTAGCTTAGTATCTTCACGAAGTGCTTCTGCCATCGCTACCATATCGTCAGGTACTGGCGCGTGGAACTCCATCTCTTCACCTGTCACTGGGTGAGCAAATTTCAGCATCACAGCATGCAGTGCTTGACGATCAAAGCTACGGATCATCTCGGTCAGTTCTTCGCTAGCACCACGAGGAATGCGAGCGCGACCACCATAAGCCGTATCACCCAATAGTGGGTGTTGCAGGTAAGACATATGTACACGGATCTGGTGCGTACGCCCTGTTTCTAGGCGTAAACGGATACGCGTGTGTTCACGGAAGTGTTCCGCAACACGGTAGTGAGTGATTGCAGGTTTACCTAGCTCATTCACCGCCATCAGCGTACGTTTGGTCGAGTGACGACCAATTGGCTTATCAACCATACCACCAGCCGTCATTTTACCGATAGCAATCGCTTCATACTCACGAGTAATGTTGCGTTTTTGCAGAGCACGAACCAAACGCGTTTGCGATGGAACCGTCTTCGCCACCACCATCAAACCTGTGGTGTCTTTATCGAGACGGTGAACGATACCTGCACGTGGTACTTCCGCGATAGCTGGGTAGTGATGCAAAAGCGCATTCAGAACCGTGCCATCTGGTGTCCCTGCTCCAGGATGGACAACGAAATCTCTTGGCTTATTGATAACAATAATGTCATCATCCTCGTATACGATGTTTAGAGGAATATCTTGCGCTTCGAAGCGTTCTTCATCTTCTAGTTCAGCTTGAACGGTAATCAATTCACCGCCCATCACTTTAGTGCGAGGCTTGGTCACCACGACACCGTTAACCGCAATTTTCCCGTCTAGCAGCCATTCTTTTAGGCGCGAACGAGAAAAATCTGCGAAGAGTTCAGCTACAGCTTGGTCTAAACGTTGACCTAACTGGCTGTCTTTTACTGTATTTGTTAATTCAATCTGCTGAGCCATATCGAACTTTTTAAAAAACCTTGGGACTAATACCACGAGTGTGGATAATATAGCCCATCATTGTATCTGTTACTGGCAAGAAAAGTAATGGAAGCGGAAAAATATTTACGTCAAGGAAAATCGTTCTCGTATGAAACTACTTAAACTAACAGGCTTGCTTTCTGTAGCTTTGTTGTTTGGTTGTGCTGACAAAGAAGTCACCGTCCCAGATGTCCCGCCGTCTCAGTTGTATTCTGAAGCTCAAGAGTCACTGCAAGGTGGTAACTGGACATCCGCTATCGAGCGCCTTGAAGCGCTGGATTCTCGCTACCCATTTGGTGCTTATACCGAACAGGTTCAGTTAGACCTTATCTATGCATACTATAAGAATGATGACTTGGCGCTTGCGTTAGCCACTATCGAGCGTTTCTCTCGCCTAAACCCAACTCATGAGCGTTCTGACTGGGTTCTGTATATGCGTGGTCTAAGTCATATGGCGCAAGATCGTAACTTTATGCATGACATCTTCCGTATTGATCGTTCAGACCGAGACCCTGAACCAGTTAAAGCGGCATTTGCAGACTTCGATCGCCTACTCAAGCGTTATCCAAACAGTGCTTATGCCGAAGATGCACAAAAGCGAATGGTGGCTTTGAAGAACCGCCTAGCAAACTATGACCTAGCGACGGCCGATTTCTACTTACGTCGTGAAGCTTGGATTGCCGCGATCAATCGTACTCAAGAGCTGCAGAAAACGTATCCAGATACAGAAGCGGCTCGCAAATCTCTGAGCATTCAGAAGAAAGCTTACGAGCAACTTGGCATGCAAGAGCAGGTCGAACGTACAGAGAAACTTATTGAGCTGAACCCTCTATAAGCCTCAAAGAGATTCAACTAAAGCGCTGTCGTATCAGCGCTTTTTTTGTGCCCAAATTGGCGAAAAGGCGTTTTCATTTATATATTTACCTTTAACACAATAATAAAAAGGTGATGGAAGTGAAGGCGCTGTTACTGAGTTTAGCCATCGTATTGTTCTCACTCCCACTGCGAGCATTAGAACTTACGCCATTAAGCAACACCCCCTACACAGGGGATCTAGATACCCTTGCGGAAAAGCGAGTAATACGAGTGCTCGTGTCTGCCGACCTTGGGTTCTATTACATTGAAAAAGGTCTACCTAGAGGTATTGGCGCAGAGCAGCTATACCACTTTGAAAAGCACTTCAAAAAGAAGTACCCCAAAGTGAAGCTACAAGTCATTCCAGTTCCTCGTGATGACCTGATTCCTGCCTTAGTAAACGGATATGGTGACCTGATTGTCGCAAATCTCACTGTGACACCTGGGCGTGAGCAAGTTATCCAGTTCAGTACCCCTATCCTTGATAACATCAATGAGCTCATTATTACCAGTGACGACTACCCAGCGCTGAGTAGCCTTGAAGATCTGAGCGGTAAAGAAGTTTGGGTGAGAGCGAGTTCAAGCTACTTTGAGAGCTTACAAAAGCTCAACCGGGAACTGACCGAAGAAGGGCAAGCACCTGTATTGGTGCAATACCTCGAAGAGACGCTTCAAGATTACGAACTCATTGAAATGGTGAAACAAGGCTATGTAAAGGCGACTGTGCTCGATAGCCATAAGGCCTTCTTCTGGAACAAAACCTTTGATGATCTAAATATACATAGTGAACTACCACTTCGTAAGGACGGTCAGATTGCTTGGGCAATGCGCAAAGACTCTCCCAAACTAACCGCACAGGTGGACGCCTACATCAAAACGGCTAAAGGCGGCACCTTACTCGGTAACGTTATCTACAATAAGTATCTTGAGAACACATCATGGTTTGCTAAGGCTCTCGATCCTAATAACATCCAGCAGCTTGAAAAGCTCATTACCCTCTTCAAAAAATACGCAGACCAGTATGACTTCGACTTCTTAATGATCGCCGCACAAGCATTCCAAGAATCTAAGCTCAATCAAAATAAAGTCTCCCCAAAAGGCGCAGTTGGCATTATGCAGGTACTACCAAGTACCGCGAGAGACCAGAACGTCAACATAAAGAACATCAACAACATAGAGAATAACGTCCACGCAGGGGTCAAATACATGCGCTTTATTCGCGATCGATATTTCAGCGATGATGCGATCAGTGACGACGACAAAGTGTATTTAACACTCGCCGCCTACAATGCGGGGCCGGGTAATATCTCGAGAATGCGTCGCCTCGCAGAGAAACACGGCTACGATCCCAACAAATGGTTTGGCAATGTAGAGCTAATGGCACGACGTAATATCAGTTCGGAGCCCGTTACCTATGTCGCGAACATCAACCGATACTTTGTCATCTACAAACAACTAGAGTCATTACAGGAGATCAGAGACGAACAACAAGCTCTTAATCAGGACATTGAGTTTTATAGAATATTGGGAGAAAAGGAGGAGACATCGACTGAGTGATGAAGATCACACTTTAGTTCTGAACACTAATTAGCCAGCCGCTTTCTTAGGGTCGTACTAAGTCGCCAAAAATGGGAAATTTTCAGAACGCTACTCTATCCAAATTAATGACTTTTCACGGAAAGAAAAGGCTTTTTTACACTCGACAGCACAAAGTTTTGCGATAGATCACATTTAGATTTGGAAGCGAAAAACCCTCGCATAAGAGTGATCTGGATCACATTCTTTTCGGTCTGGATAAGTAATCTGGAGTTAACCCATGAGGGATGCAACAGAGGAAAAAACATATGAGAGTAAACATCACTGGTAAAAACATTGAGATCACCTCTGCAATCCGTGAGCATATTGAGAGCAAATTTAAGAAGTTAGAAAAATGGCAAGTGGACATTATTAGTTGCCAGACTGCTTTCAACGAAGAGCCAAACAAACAAATGAAATTCGAAGCGTCCATTACGGTACCCAAAGGCAAACTTGTCGCTTCCGCTACTCATGAAGATTTATACGCTGCCGTTAACGAGGTAGAACAGAAACTGGAACGTCAGCTAAACAAACTAAGACACAAACCTGAAGCTCGTCGCACAGAGAAGCCTGAGCTCGCAGAAGCAGAAGAAATCGAATAATACGGTCGTCTTACCGCATAGCGATTCAATTTAGTCACAAAAAAATAGCGCCTTAGGGCGCTATTTTTTTGCTTGACGCTCCAAGCTCCCTTGCTTATTGTGGGGCTTAGCCAACAAAAATGATTAAGCAACGATTTATGCGCCCAAGTATTCTGTTCTTTTTTGACTTCTTTTTTCTCCACTAGGCTTGGAGGCTTCTTCGTTTTCGAAAGAAAAGTCAAAAACGAACGGAAAGCCTCCCAAACGGGAGGCTTTTTTATAAGGACTATTTGATGACCGACACCAACTATTCACTAGATGACATTCGCCTGAGACTGAATGAACTTGATGACCAGCTACTGCAACTTCTATCTGAGCGCCGTAAGCTCAGCATTGAAGTAGCGAAAAGCAAAGTAGAGACATCTAAACCCGTTCGTGATGCTGCTCGTGAACAGCAACTGCTCGTTAAGTTAATCAACAACGGTAAAGACAAGTACGAACTCGATGCCCCGTACATCACTAAGATCTTTCATACCATCATTGAAGACTCAGTGTTGTTGCAGCAGGTTTACCTACAGAATCTAGCGAATCCAGACCAAAGCCGAAAGCCCGTCGCTCGCGTGGCGTTTCTTGGTGCAAAGGGCTCTTATTCCCACCTTGCAAGCCGAGACTACTTCTCTCGCAAGAACACAGAACTGGTAGAGCTTAACTGCGACCAATTCAAAGAAGTCATCAAAACGGTTGAATCTGGCCATGCAGATTATGGTGTGCTGCCAATCGAGAACACCAGCTCAGGTTCTATCAATGAAGTATTTGATCTGCTTCAGCACACGACTTTGCATATCGTCGGCGAGATCACTCAGCCTATCGAACACTGCTTAGTGGCGACGAAAGAGATCCGTCTTGAGAACATCAAGACACTGTACTCACACCCTCAGCCGCACCAGCAATGCAGTGAGTTCTTGAGCCGTCTGAAAGGCGTGACTCTTGAGTCCTGTGCAAGCACGGCTGATGCGATGCAAAAAGTACAAGAGCTAAATCGCGACGACGTTGCGGCTATCGGTCACGCAGCAAGCGGTAAGCTTTACGGTTTACAGTCGATTCAAGGCAACATTGCCAATCAAACAGAGAACCACACTCGCTTTATTATTGTGGCGAGAAAGCCAGTGGAAGTGTCGGCTCAGATCCCAGCGAAAACAACCTTTATCATGGCAACCTCACAAGAGGCTGGCTCACTGGTTGAAACCTTGCTGGTGCTTCAGCGCTATGGCATCAATATGACCAAGCTTGAGTCTCGTCCAATCATGGGCAACCCTTGGGAAGAGATGTTTTATGTCGATGTCGAAGGACATAAAGATTCTGAGGCAATGAAGAACGCAGTCGATGAGTTAGTGAAGATAACGAAGCACTTAAAAGTATTGGGCTGCTACCCTATCGACAACGTCAAACCTGTTATTCCAGATCTTGCTGACAACAAAGAATAAAACCAAAAATCCCTAGGCATGACCTAGGGATTTTTTTATCTACGTTCGATACACCGCTTACGTCAGCGGTAGAATCTTAATCTCTACACGTCGGTTGCATTGACGCCCTTCTGTCGTTGAGTTGCTACAGATAGGGAAACGCTCACCCATGCCTCGAGCAACAGCACGACCTGCGGCAACATTTTGGCTTACCAAAAATGCGCGTACCTGCTCAGCACGCTTTTCAGATAACTGCTGATTGTAATCGGCACTACCCGTGCTGTCGGTATAACCATCGATGACAAGGCTTGTATCTGGGTATTCGACTAAAATGCGCGCCACACCTTTAAGCGTGTTGTGAATGTTACTATCTAAAGCGTGCGAGTTACTCGCAAAGCCAATGCCATTTTCTAGACGAAGAACCAATTGATTGTCGCCTGTACGCTCCACTTGTACTCCAGAGTTTAGTAGCTCTTGGCGTAGTGCTTTCTCTTGTTGATCAAAGTAGTAACCAGCGCCGCCACCGATTGCAGCACCACTCGCTGCTCCCAGAAGAATACCCTTGCTATCGCCACCAGAGGCAATACCCACAGCGGTTCCCGCAATCGCGCCGATAACGGCACCTTTGGTCGCTGAGTTTGTCTCATACTCGCCCGTCGTGGCATTTTGACGCTGCGTCGCTTGGCATCCTGCCAGCGTCATAATTCCTAAAGCCACCACTACTTGTTTTAGTTTCATATCCATTGTCTCTTGTTGAAGTTTCTGACTATAAATAACAGAACATCATACTATAAAAATTATATTGATTCCTAGTTGGACCCTGAATCGGTCACAACCAAGGTTAGGGATATTGAAGATTTAAATGACATGAATAGGGAAGATTTACGTTAGAATTAGGTTCTTACGTTTTATACATGGATAAGTCTGTCATGAAAAAGGTCGTTATTGCCTCATTAAACCCAGCCAAAATTAATGCTGTTAAAAGCGCGTTTGAATCGGCTTTCCCAAATCAAGCATTTGAATTTGAAGGGGTTAGTGTACCTAGCGGTGTGGCGGACCAGCCTATGGATAACGAGGAAACCCATCGCGGTGCTGTAAACCGAGTTAACAATGCCAAACAGGCTAAACAAGGCGGTGACTTTTATGTGGGTATTGAGGCTGGATTGGATGGCGGCTGTACCTTTGCGTGGATGGTGATTGAATCACAAGGACTGGTTGGTGAATCGAGAAGCGCGAGCTTGATGCTGCCACCGGCTGTTGTTGAGCAGCTATCGCCGACGGTAGAACTTGGCGATGTCATGGATAAAACGTTTGGCACCGACAACATCAAACAAAAAGGCGGCGCCATTGCGCTGTTAACTCAGCACCAGCTCACTCGCAGTTCGGTATACCATCAAGCCTTGATTTTGGCGCTGATCCCTTTCGTGAATCCAGACCATTTCTAACCGCACGTTACGCTAGTGCCAATGAGCGAGACCCGATAGGTCTCGCTATTTTAACAGCAAGTCACTTAATGCGTTCTTCTCTGCATCTTCAAGGCGCTTCACCTCTGCACTACCTCGAGTAATGGTCGCTACACCCACCCCTAACATCTGGCTAATTTGACGCTGAGATAAGTCCCCTTTTAGTAGCTCACATAAGATGTTAACGCGAGCAGTAACTGCTTCACGCTCATCCGGCGTTAACAGCATCGTCATGAGCTGCGCTTGTTGCTCTGTGCTTTGCGAACGTTGGATCAGGTCGAGAACTTGTTGCCAATCTTGATATTGAGGTTCCATGAATCATTCCATTAGAGACTTCCAATACTCCATTCTAACCCCAAGCTCACGCCAATTCCTAGTGTACGGTAACTAGTACCGCTTATTCGCCTCTGCATCGGTAAGGAAACTTCCTTGAACACCCATCAAATCACGATAATAGACCTGGAACATCAGAATGTTCTGGACGTAGCCGCGGGTTTCCCGAAACGGTATCGCTTCAATAAACGCGATGGCATCTAGGTTGCCATCAGAAGCTGCTCGCCAGCGCTTCACGCGGTTCGGTCCGGCATTATAAGCAGCGAGCGCAAAGATACGGTTATTGTCATAGTTACCCAAAAGCTCGTTGAGGTAATGTGAACCTATCTCAATGTTTTTATTCACTTGATACAGTTCACTGGTTCGCTTATAGGCAATTTTGTGCTTTTTCGCGGTGTATTTCGCGGTGGCAGGCATGATTTGCATCACTCCACGAGCACCTACCGGAGAGCGGGCTTCCACATCCATCGCACTTTCTTGTCTTGCCAAAGACATCAGAAGGTCAGTATCTAAGTCCAACTTCTCCCCATAGAAGTTAAACCACCATTGGTGAGCAGTCGGGAAACGAAGACTCATGTTATCCCACATCTTGGCAGATATGGTTGCCACCACGGTAAGGTGATGCCAACGCTTCTGTCCAGCATAGGCCGCGAGCATCTCTTTCTCTGGCTTAGAAACATTAGAAAGTAGATAGCGCCACTCAGATTTCGCTGCTGTAATCTTATCGCGCTTAATAAGCTCTTCGATGCGAATCAAGCTACTCTGATAAGGGGCAACCACTTTGCTATCAAATGTGGTCGTCGAAATCGGATAAACAATCGAATGTTTTAAATGTGTGGCTGCGGCTGCACTGTAGAAGTTGCGCTGCCCTACAATGGACTCCAATCGCTTTTCACCTTGCGCCTTATCACCATTGCTTATCTCTGCGCGCGCGAGCCAATACTGCCAACGGCTAGTTTGCTTCGTTTCATCTGTCAGTTTATCTATCCACTGAGTCAGCCCTTTCCAATCCGCTTGCTGCACCGCTAAACGAGCACGACGCTCTAGGTAACCATCATTGCTCGATGTCGCTAAAACCCCATCTCGCCATTTAGCTTCGCTATCTGAGTCTGTGGTAATAAAGCGCATCGCCACGTAATCATTCATCGACTGTTTTAGCTCAGGCGTCAATTTACTGTTTTTATTCAGCTTCGAGAGCGTGCTGCGCGCTTGCTCTTTATCGCTACGCGCGAGTTTTTGCAGTGCCGACTCCGTCAGTAAACTGCGATTTGGTTCAGGGAAGTTACCTGCGGCAAACGTAGCTACATTTTTTGGTGACTTGAACAGGGCTTGGACCTGCTTACCTTGCTGCTTTCCTTTTGAGGTTTTCAGCTGCTTATTGAGATAGTTAATTAAGGAGCCATTACGGCTTTTAAACGCCAGCGTCATTCGCTCGAGAATCAAATCGTCTGTGCGCAGCCCTGCCTTATTCCATGAATCAAACAAGGGATCGCAAGCGCTATCGACGCTATCGCCACTTTTCCATAAGTTTGCCGCACCTTCATACGCAGCTTTGCTGTCGCCTGTTTTTAGCTGCGCATAATGGTAATGACACTGATAGCGCTCCCCATTGGGGTAAGTGGTTTGAAACTCTAGAAGGTCATTCCAACGTTTCTGCCTCGCCAACTGGTCGATAAACGGCGCACGGATACGCGAAGAGAAAGGGAACGCCTGATGCGTTTCTATAAACTGATTCACCTCGGAGACCGATTTGTCTTTCAACTGCAGAGAAAAAACTCGGTAATCGACATAAGGCGTTAACGGGTAGTCCGCAATTTGAGCGCGGATCTTGTTGTAGCCACTGATGTCTTTTTTATCGATGAGATCTTGGGCTTTGTCATACGTATCGCGCTGACGTTCAAGTTTTGTTTCAGAGGCTTGGGCGGTGCCCATAAAAACTGGCATAGCCAGTGATACGATAGCTCCGTATGCTGTTGCTAGTAACGGCTTTGAGTATCGTCGTTTGAAATCCATGTAACCATTCCTTCGATGCTGTGAACGTTGACCATAAGAGATATTGTTATTGTTTTCCTGACGACCGTGTCAGCTGTCATTTAATGCATGGTCAAACTTCAATTTAAGACCAAATGAGTCAACTTTCCAATGGCTTTGTTATTAAGAATTTGTTTCTGGCTATTTGATACGCACTATCCCTTCGAAGCGTTTCAATCGATGCATGCTTTCTTAGAAGTAAAATTGAAAGGATTCCGCTCGGTGGTGTAAAATAGGAACTTTATTGACTTCAAAATTAGGAACGATCGGCAATGGCTGAATACGTCTATACTATGTCGCGCGTGAGCAAAGTGGTGCCACCAAAGCGACAAATCCTCAAGGACATTTCTCTAAGCTTCTTCCCTGGCGCGAAAATCGGTGTACTTGGTCTTAACGGCGCAGGTAAATCAACGCTTCTGCGCATCATGGCAGGTATTGATACTGACATCGATGGTGAAGCACGCCCACAACCAGGTCTAAACGTAGGTTACCTACCTCAGGAGCCAGTACTAGACGAATCAAAAACGGTTCGCGAAATCGTTGAAGAAGCCGTTGCTGACGTTGCAGGTGCGATGAAGCGTCTTGACGAAGTTTACGCAGCTTACGCAGAACCAGATGCGGACTTTGATGCGCTAGCAAAAGAGCAAGGTGAACTGGAAGCTCTGATTCAAGCGAAAGAAGGTCATAACCTAGAAAACGCTCTAGAGCGCGCTGCAGATGCACTTCGTCTTCCTGAGTGGGATGCGAAGATCCAACACCTTTCTGGTGGTGAGCGTCGTCGTGTTGCTATCTGTCGCCTACTGCTTGAGAAGCCAGACATGCTGCTTCTTGACGAACCAACCAACCACTTGGATGCTGAATCTGTAGCTTGGCTAGAGCGCTTCCTTGTTGATTACACTGGCACCGTTGTGGCGATTACCCACGACCGTTACTTCCTAGATAACGCAGCCGGTTGGATCCTAGAACTTGACCGTGGTGAAGGTATTCCATGGGAAGGTAACTACACCTCTTGGCTTGAGCAAAAAGATGCGCGTCTGCAACAAGAAGCGTCTCAAGAGAAAGCTCGTCAAAAGACCATCGAGAAAGAACTTGAGTGGGTTCGTCAAAACCCTAAAGGTCGCCAAGCGAAGTCTAAAGCACGTATGGCACGCTTTGAAGAGCTGCAAAGCGGCGATCACCAGAAGCGTAACGAGACCAACGAGCTGTTCATCCCGCCAGGTGAGCGTCTAGGTGACAAAGTTCTTGAAGTGAACAACCTAACTAAGTCTTTCGACGGCCGCGTGCTTATCGACGACCTATCGTTCAGCATTCCTAAGGGTGCTATCGTGGGTATTATCGGTGCCAACGGTGCAGGTAAATCAACGCTATTCAAGATGCTAAGCGGCACTGAACAGCCTGACTCAGGTACGATCGATCTAGGTGAAACCGTTAAGCTGGCGTCTGTTGAGCAGTTCCGTGACTCAATGAACGACACCAATACAGTATTCCAAGAGATCTCTGAAGGCGCTGACATCATCAAGATCAACAACTTTGAGATCCCAGCTCGTGCTTACTGCTCGCGCTTTAACTTCAAAGGCAGCGACCAACAGAAGATCATCGGTGAGCTATCTGGTGGTGAGCGTAACCGTGTACACCTTGCTAAGCTTCTTAAAGCTGGCGGTAACATGCTACTACTTGATGAGCCAACCAACGACCTTGACGTTGAAACGCTGCGTGCACTAGAAGAAGCACTTCTAGAGTTCCCTGGCTGTGCCATGGTTATCTCGCACGACCGTTGGTTCCTTGACCGTATCGCGACTCACATCATCGACTACCGTGATGAAGGTCAGGTTAACTTCTACGAAGGTAACTATACCGAGTACATGGAATGGTTGAAGAAGACGCTTGGTCCTGAAGCCGCTGAACCACACCGCATCAAGTACAAGCGTATCTCAAAATAAGCAACTGATTTACAGATAAACTTGTTTTTTTTCCATAGGGCGCTAATAATAGCGCCCTATTTTTTTGTGATTTTGTGCCACGAATTAGCGAAATTAACTGAAAATTCACGTTATTTTATAGACAGACTGTCACCTACGAACCGTTACTATGCCCAATAAGATTCGCGTTGTTATACCAACACAACAAGGAAAGAAGAAAACGCTGCGCCTTGGAAAAAAGCGCACCTACACAGCTATCTTACTAGCTGCGGCTTTCCCTGTTGGCTTAGGGTTAGTTGGGTATTCGTATCAGCAGTCACAGCTAGAACTGACCTCAACAGAGGGATCGTTAGCAAGTCTGCACCAAGAAAAAGCTATGCTCGAGGCAAAGTTAGAAGAGCAAGTGAATGAAATGCACGACCTCTCTCAAGAGCTTGAAGAAAAACGTGATTCATTACAGCTTCTAGGTAAACGTGTGAACGATGTGGAAGCAGTACTTGGCCTTGTCGATGAAGAGCAGTATGACAGTGAGATGCCATTAGAAGAGCGCATCGACGCTGCAGCTATTGACTCAGCTGTGCGCGCTACCATGCTAAGACTCATCCCCAACGACAGTCCAATGACTTACCAGCGCATCTCTTCCTCTTATGGCAGACGTACGCACCCTATTACTGGTAAACGTCACGTTCACAGTGGTATCGACCTAACCTGTAAAACTGGCGAGCAAATCTTAGCGCCTGCCGACGGCGTGGTTGAAACCGTACGACCAAGTCGCCAAGGTTATGGTAACTACCTCACCGTCCGTCATGCCTTCGGTTTCATGAGTTCTTACGCTCACCTGCACAAATTCAAAGCCAAGAGCGGTCAGTTTGTTAGCAAAGGCGATGTGCTTGCTACCTGTGGCAACAGCGGCACTTCAACAGGCCCGCACCTTCACTACGAGATCCGCTTCTTGGGCCGCACGCTAAACCCTCAATACTTTATCGATTGGAGTCCGGAAAACTTCGATTATGTCTTTGAAAAAGAGAAGAAAGTGCAATGGGCACCGTTGATTGAGTTGGTAAGCAGTGTAGTTAAACTGCAGATCAACCTGACGAATGCGCCTTATGTTGATTCGTCGATTAAGACGGCGGTGAATGAAGAGACGAGTTCGGAAGAGGTTGAATCAACGAACTAGTGTAAGCGTTGTTGCTTCCATTATTTGTTGTGAAGCGACTGCACTACATGGTTATTTTTCCACGTCTTTACAGTCCACTTCAAAATGCTGTTGGTCTGAGAAATAGAGGTTAATCTCTTTTATTGCCATTTTGACACCGAGCTTTTCAGCCTGAGAGAAACAAAACACGCCCTGCCCGCTTACAGCCATCATCTGCTCTGAGCTCAGATCGTTTTGAATATCTAGATACACCCTAAGCCTCTCTGGCGCGAAAACGCTCATTACAAAGCCAGAGTTCCACAAAACTTCACCTTGCTCATCAAAATCAAAGTCTCTCACGGCAAAGTTCGCCTTATTTACTTTAGCAAGTTCCTGACTACTTAAACCGACATATAGCTCGGTTCCAACTCTCCATTGACTTCCATCGGCAGTCAATTTCACGCTTCGCGGCTCCGTCCTTTGGTCATCGAACCAAAAAATGCGTAGTGTCTTACCCTCAACATTTGGGTAAAGTATGGTCGCGGGGAGTTCCTCACCGTCTCTAGTAAACTCGTAGGTTGAGAATACATTTTCATGACCAAAACACCTGTTCAGATCGGCTTCCCCTTTGATCTGCTTACACTTTCCAATTCTAAAACTAGGGGTAATATTTAGATGGTCATTCTCATAAAACCACTCTCCTACATCGTTTCCAAATGAGTGAAAACTAGCAAAAAACAAAATCGGAGTTAAAAACTTTATAGCGTTAACAACCATGCGATTAAAACCACCAGAACCCTAAAATTCTTGTTTTGCCTCTAGTGAAATTCTGGCTCACTCGGGTCCTGAAATTGCTGAGGAAAACGTTTTATCAACTCATCATCAAGTATTAACCAACCTGATTGATCTCCACCAAAAGTATTCAGCCATAACTGTTCATCACACCAAGATTCAAATACAACATTCTTTCCTTTAGAGACTCGTAAACTACAATTCCCTGCGACGTTGCTTATATTATATCGATAGTCTCCTATATAAAAGAATATCTTTCTCCCCTGAGCATTTGGGCCTAACCTAACGTGGTAGGTTAAAAATCTACCTTTTGGTGTTCCCAAGTCCTTTGGATACTCTAGTTCCACATTACCTGGCATACCGTATCTATATTTAACATACCCCGTACTCGGGCTTTTATGATTAAATCCACATAAAGAAGCATACTTACCATTTTCTAGTTTAGCACTAAAGTAGATATCTTCCTTTTCATTACACAGAGTAGTTGTTATATCACTACGCTCGATATCTATTTGAGGATGCACGGCATTTGCACACTTAATTCCTAATAGCGCGTTTAAGCCCGCTAATAAAAATAGTTTTTTATTCATTACTCAAAAACTCCATTTTTCCACAAATCACTAAAATTTCTCCTACGCAGCGCATATGAATCTGTACCACTATTAACTTTTCTTGTTATTTTATTCACAGCTTCCCCATTCGCACCAGAGTCAGCTATTTCATACAATTTATTACTAACCCAAAACCAAGCTGAAGATCGTGTAGCATACTTAGCTTGTAAAATAACCTCTGGGTTAGTTATTGAATCTATTTTATCTTCAGGCCATTCAGATTGATTTTTAGCATGCCACTTATTAAAACCTGTGTAGTTCCTTCTACCCGTAAGTTGTTTCAGCCCTCTTCCCCTATAGTTCCAGCCATCATCAGTTGTTAGGAAATCATGATTTCCTAAATCCTTACGGCCACCATACATTACGTTAAACAACATACGCTTATCTTCTAAGCTTGGTCGGCTACCATCTTTCTTTACAAACTTACCATCTCTTTTTTCATGAATGCCAAGTACATCGATATACCGTTCTCCTGGATGTTTTGCGTGATCACTAGGATAGTTTCTCCCGCGAGCTGTCTCATACACATCAGTATCTAACGTAGAAATACGATAATTAGTATACTCAGCCATATTCAAATCAGGACCTGTTTCTTGCATTATTTGCGCAAAAAAATGGGTACGACGTAAAGGTGTATCTAACTTATAAAATTCAATATGTTCATTAAGTTCATTCACTATAGCTTGCAAGACATCTCTTTTAGAGTCCTTCACACGAGGGTAGACTTTACTCAACATCTCAAGAGTAAAGATAAATTGTGTGCTACTCGCAATAAATGGCCAATAGTGCCACACTGAACCGTTATTAGTTTTGCCACTTATGGACTCTACACCTTCCAACCAAGAAAACTCTTTCGCACGCTCTCTCTCATGCTCCGAGAAAACATCATACTCAGCGAGAACCTTCTCTCTCCATGGCGAATTCTCAAAATCTTCTAAACTCACAAAACCTCTCGAGAGAAGTTGTTCGTATATTTCTCTAGCAATAGCGTGTATTCGTTCATATATTGAGTCAGATTTCTCCACATGCCAATCAGATGGGTGTTTTACTATCACGCGCTCGAAGTGTTTTCGTTTATTGTTCAAATAGGTTTTCAGCTCTTTGGGTGTGGCTGAAGAGAAATCTACTTCTTCACTATCTGCTGCTTCATCACTACTTTTTCTGCTTTTTGATACTTCTTTGGCTAGCGATACGAAGAATGTATTTTCACTACTCAGCGCCCCATCACTCTCACTCCCATCAATCACTATCAATGGTGTTTCTTCAGCATTAGGTGGGGATAGTAACTTCTTAAAGTACTCCGGCGGCTCATCGATAGAGAACAGCTCGATGTGAACTCTGTTATCTTCTTTTTTGGTCGCGTTGATGTCGTTGCTGTATTCATGAAGACCCATATAGCCAATTTCATCCCCCGCATTGATAGATATACCGAGATCTGGGGTTCCTTCGACATTCAAAGTGAGTGGCACCACACTGCCATTACGTAACTTCGCAGCGTCTTCTTTCATCCAAGGGGGCTCTGATACTGGTACAGGCTGCATCACACTGGTGTTTTCTAGAATGTCGAACTCACTGTCTTTGCCTGCAGCAAACCAAACCAATTTCCCTTCCATGCCTTTTTCTCGAGTGGAATTTTGATCGCCCGCTTCAACCACTCGGCATTTAATCATGTGATAATCGGTGCCATTAATGTTGTACTTGTGAGTTTCCTTTTCCTCAGCAAAGAGATATTCAAGAATCGTCCCTTTCGACATTCCAACTTTATCTAGTTCGCTTTCTTGTTTAGGTTCACTGTCGAACTTGAAGGTACGTACATTCCTTTTGCCTTGCTCCATTGCCATTTTATAGCGAGTACTTGGTGAGCTATTGGCACCGATATCTGCCGGTGGCGCAAGGTGCATGTAAAGAGAGTAGAACTTAAAACCATCGTTACTATCGTCGGGGTTTTGGCATTCATGTTCAATCAACACAAAGTTATTGCTGAACTTGAGCTCCTGACCTTTGTATAAGGTTTTTTGGTAATCCTCATGAATTCGATAGGCGATGATCTTGCCATCTAACATGGATTGAATCGGTCTTAGTCCTTTACCCCAGGGCACCATTTTTGATGTGAGGTGCACGCCACTGTGCCAACCATAACCTTGTCCTAGAAGATAACGACCACTCTTAGCTTGGTCGAACATTTTGGTGAAGTCGCTTAACGTATGATAAGGCTCACCATTTCTTTGTGTAATTGGGAAAACAGCTTCCATAGTGAGAGACCTTAATCAGAGAAGACATCATCGAAGGTGATGAAAGGTGGACGATTTAAGTTGTGAGTTCGTGTGTAAACCACAGCGTTAAACTCACTATTCGTGGTTGAAAAGCCTGAAGAACCATTGCTATTCACAATCGTCCCTATTGCCATTCCTGATATCGTCAGCAGTTTATCGTTGGTGCTCTCCAGTATTTGGCTGAACACATCAGGTAACACTCGTGAGAGTGTCAGCAAGGCACTCTGATAGCCTTTTACACCTTGTTGTACTGCGGTGTATGACCGGGCTTCTGCCTGTGAGTAGATGTAAGCCAATCGCTCGTCCAACGCAGCAACCAGTTCATCAATAAAACCGCACACTTGTTGATTGATGAAAGTCCACATCATCATCTGCATGTACCTAACTGTGTTGCCCGTACCAAGAAGACGAAGCTTGGCAAGCATATCGGCTGGCGGTTCGAACAAATCAGCTTGGAAGAGAATCCTCAGAATATCGCCATTCTCATTCACTTGTTCGAACAGCAGTTCCAATAATGGCTGGTACTTATCTAAAGATTCTGTGTCGTGTTGAGCATGATAAAGGGCTGACACAAACGCCGCAGCAAAACTATGCGAATGGTTTCGGTCTACAGCATAAGGAGACAGGATTCGACTTTGCTCAAACACCATAGATTGGAAATCATCATCGGTGTAAGACGGAGAAAGTAAGATTCCCCAGTCATTTGCCACGCCAACTCTACTGTCCCAAAATGGTGCTCTTGAGCTCGCAACAAACGTGCAAAAGTCGTGACTGTCTTGATAGGTTTCTGTGGGTGTATTCTCGGCTAGTGAACCGTTGGGCTTATAGCTATCCTGTGTCTCTTTTAATATAAGTTTGCATTCCGTCCTTGGTAATCCGCTGACAGTACTCATACCTTGTTGGTCGAGTGTCCCTACAGCCACTATCGCACCACTCGGTTCCACCAGCTGAAAATCGGCATTCGCGTAGGGTTTTCCATTCGGGTATTTGCAGGTTAGATCGACGGTGTAGGTGCCTTCTTGGTCTTCGGTGACGGACACTGCCGGGTTCTGCACTCCGCCTAAACACATCGTATTCGCTTTGTTCATCGTCATTTGATCACTCAAACGACAGACGCCCTTACCTTCGATGATCACGGTTGGAGACGAAGAAATAAATTCGGCTTCGGCTTCAATTGTCCCTGACGACACGCCCTTTTTGTCGCCGCCAGCATCACCGGTACTCGCACTAAATTTACTGCCTTCAATGGCAATGCTGTTGCCACCATCCATACTCACGGTCGTTGTACCATCCGCCAAATCTGCCGATTTTGCGTTGTTACCATAAGGGATAGGAACCACAGAGTTTCCCATCGTGGTTAGGCACACATCTGGCAGTGTTGCGTTTGCTTCGCCACCCGATCCTTTGTGAACTACGCTGAGTCCATTCGCACAAACTGTTACACCCATAGTCAATCCAACTCATATTTACTGAGTGAATAATAAAGTAATTTCCCTATTACTATCTCACTAAACCATTAGTTTAATTGACTAAATTACCTTTCATAACAACTTGATGCTTATAATTTTGCCACAGGTCTCATTTTATAAAGTAGAAACGAGCTTCAGGTGTTTTTCTAGATACCGCAAACATAAAAAAACGCAGCGAGAATGCTGCGTTTTTCATTATTTATTGAGTACAAACTTAGCCGCGATGAATGGCGTCATTCGCTTGTTTCAGCAGATTTTGACTCTCAGACATAAACTGCTGTGAGTAATCACCAAACCAATCGCTCACCTCATTGAACTCAGTGACAAACTTCGCTTTATCTTTGCTATCGAGTAGCGCCAACGCTTCGCCAAACTGCTTATGGAAACACTTGATCATCTCGATGTTTTCCTCTGATGACATAATGATGTCACCGTAGAGCGTTGGATCTTGAGCAAACAGTCTGCCAACCATCGCTAGTTCGAGACGGTAGATCGGCGAGCTCAATTTCACTAGCGTATCAAGGTCAGGGTTTTGCTGACTGAGATGGCGACCGTAGGCAAACGAGGTGAAGTGGCGTAGCGCCTGAATCAATGTCATGCCTTTGTCGTGTTGCTCAGCAGAGATCTGGCACAGACTTGCGCCCCAAATCTTGAACTGTTCGAGTAGCCATTGGTATTCAGCTTCTTGTCTGCCATCGCAGTAAACAATGACCTGCTTAGCAAGGCTTGGTACGTCAGGACCGAACATCGGGTGCAGACCAACAACCGGACCTTGGTGCACGTTCATCATCGCATTAAGTGGCTTGGACTTGATAGACGTTAGATCACACAGAATGCAGTCTTCCGGTAAGTTTCCAAGCTTCTCAATCACCCCTTCTGTCAAGTGAATTGGCACCGTTACCACCACAAGACCAGCGTTGTCTAAGATCTCATCAGCGCGATCCCAATCTTGGCTACCGAGCACTTTGACTTGATAGCCAGACAAGGTAAACATGCGACCAAACAAGCCACCTAATTGCCCTTTACCACCAACAATAACGACTGAGCGCAGTTCTGGGTTAAGGCACTTAAAGCCAGAGTCTTTCTCACTAGCATAAGACTCACGCATGGTGCGGCGCAGGATGTCCTCGATTAACTGAGGTGGCACACCCTTTTTTGCTGCTTCTTCACGGCGAGAGGCCAGCATGGCTGCTTCTCTGTCAGGGGCATAAATAGGTAAGCCGTGTCGGCTCTTTACTTCACCAACTTGCTCCACAAGAGATAGACGCTTTGCCAAAAGCTCAAGCATCTGCTTATCAACGTCATCGATTTGGTCACGCAATGCGTTCAGTTCAGCAGCCATGGATGTCATTATTCCTTAATACGATTTTCCAAGAATGGGACGAGCTCAGTATGAGCATGACGTAATAGTGCCTCAGTTGAATCCCAATTGATACACGCATCGGTGATAGACACGCCGTATTGCATTTCATTAAGCGGAATATCTGAGCTTTGGTTGCCTTCGTTAAGGTGACTTTCAATCATCAAGCCGATAATCGACTTGTTGCCTTCGCGGATCTGATGAATCACATCCTCAGCAACTAGAGGCTGACGACGGTAGTCTTTACGAGAGTTAGCGTGGCTACAATCGACCATCAATGATGCATCTAGGTTCGATTTGGCAAGCTCTTGCTCACACTCAGTCACAGACACTGAATCGTAGTTGGTTTGTTTGCCGCCACGAAGAATTACGTGGCCGTTAGCGTTACCTTGCGTCGTCAATAGTGCTACCTGACCTTCACGGTTAATACCCATGAAGCGGTGGCTTGAAGACGCCGCTTGCATCGCATTGATTGCTGTCGCTAGGCTGCCATCGGTGCCGTTTTTGAAGCCGATAGGCATCGATAGACCACTCGCCATTTCGCGGTGAGTTTGAGATTCTGTGGTACGTGCACCAATTGCTGCCCATGAAAAGGTATCCGCAAGGTACTGTGGGCTGATTGGGTCTAGCGCTTCAGTTGCCAGTGGGATTTCCATCTCTGCTAGCTCTACCAGCAGTTGACGACCTACGTGCAGGCCGTGCTCAATGTCGAACGTTCCATCGAGTTGTGGGTCGTTGATAAGACCTTTCCAGCCCACTGTGGTACGCGGCTTTTCAAAGTACACTCGCATAACAATGTATAGCTGATCACTCAGTTGCTCCGAGAGTGCTTTAAGGCGTTTGGCGTATTCCTTTGCTGCATCAACGTCATGGATAGAACAAGGACCACATACAACTAACAGGCGATGGTCTTTTTTATGGATGATGTTAGCGATGGTCTCACGAGAGTCTTGAATAAACTTACGCGCTTTTTCGCTCAGTGGTAGCTTTTGTTTTAGTTGCTCTGGAGTAATCAGTACCTGTTCGTCACTGATATTAATATTACTGAGTTCGCTCTTTTTCATCTCATCACCTGTAAATTTATTTTTACACCGAACTTTTATCAATTCCATGTCCGGCTAAGCTTTAACTGGTAATATACATAGATAAAAAACACATGCAAGCGTAAACTTTAAAAAACACTTAATGTAAATTTAAGCTTACATCAAATTACTTGCTTACCATCGCCCCCCAATAAACAGACTTCGACACCGCCCTCTCCTCTTTGTTACGACATGAGTTACAATAGAAGCATCAAGGTTGAGGTGGTACCCATGGACTTAATTATCTCTTTGCTGCAACAGATGTGTGTGTATCTGATGCTGGCTTATATGCTCAGTAAAACACCTCTGTTCCTCCCGCTGTTTAGCGTTACAAACCGCTTGAGCCACAAGTTCAGTATCTATGTGCTGTTCTCCTCATTCTGCATTCTCGGCACATACTTTGGTCTTCAGATCGATGATGCGATAGCAAATACACGTGCGATTGGTGCCGTGATGGGCGGTTTGTTTGGTGGACCCGTTGTCGGCTTTGCAGTCGGATTTACTGGTGGCATGCACCGTTATACGTTAGGCGGTTTTACCGATGTCGCCTGTGCGATCTCCACCACAGCAGAAGGGGTGATTGGCGGTATTATGCACCTCTACTTCCTCCAAAAAGGCAGAAAAGAACAACTGTTTAATCCCATGGTAGTGTTCTACGTGACCTTTGTAGCGGAAGTTGTCCAGATGTTGATCATCTTGATTGTCGCCAAACCTTTTGATCAAGCCTACACGCTGGTTTCTAACATCGCAGCACCAATGATCATAGCTAATTCAGTCGGTGCAGCGCTGTTTATGAGCATACTTCAAGACCGCAAAACCATCTTTGAAGAATACTCAGCAACCTTTTCTCGGCGAGCGTTAAACATCGCGGAACGTTCGGTGGGTATCTTGGTTCATGGGTTTAACTCCAACAATGCGAGTAAGATTGCCCGTATCATTTACGAAGAGACCAATGTCGGCGCTGTTGCCATCACTGACCGCGAGAAAATCTTAGCCTTCGTGGGTATAGGCGCGGATCATCATAAGCTTAACCGCCCTATTTCATCACAAAGCACGCTAGACTCGATGAATAATAACGACATCATCTACCTCGATGGCAAAGAAAACCCGTATCAGTGCTCTATCTCGGAAGATTGCAAACTCGGCTCAGCGCTTATCATTCCGCTGCGTACAGGAGATGAGGTCATTGGCACCATTAAGCTGTACGAGCCGAAGCGGAAGCTGTTTTCAACCATCAACATGTCGATGGCAGAAGGCATAGCTCAGCTACTCTCTAGCCAGATCCTGCATGGCGATTACATCCATAAGCAGACCTTGCTAAACCAAGCTGAGATTAAGCTGCTGCACGCGCAAGTGAATCCGCACTTTTTGTTTAACGCGCTCAATACCATTAGCGCGATTACCAGACGTGACCCTGACAAGGCACGCAGTTTGATTCAGCATTTGTCGCAGTTCTTCCGTAGTAACCTCAAGCAGAATATTGAGACAGTGACGCTTAAAGAAGAGCTGGCTCACGTCAATGCTTACCTCACAATAGAGAAAGCGAGATTTACCGACCGATTGGAGGTAGATATCGATATTTCACCCGATTTACTCGAGCAAGCTGTACCGAGCTTTACCTTGCAACCTCTGGTCGAAAACGCCATCAAACATGGCATATCCAATCTTATTGAAGGGGGCACTATTCGAATCTTTAGTGAACCCTGTGAACAAGGCTATCGACTCACGGTTGAGGATAACGCAGGCACCTACTTACCTCCTGAACCGGGTCATCAAGGATTAGGGATGCAGATAGTGGATAAACGCCTTCGCAATCAATTTGGGCGTGACTCAGCGCTAAAAATTGAAGTTGAAACACAGCGTCACACACGAATGAGCTTTATTATTCCAGCGCCCGTAAATTCAGACGATAAAAGGACGGCTATCGCCTCATGACACGACTAACCGCATTAGTGATTGATGATGAATTGTTTGCTCGTGAGGAGCTTATTGAGCTTTTGGCTGAGTTTGAACAGATAGAGGTTATTGACCAAGCCAGCAATGCCATTGAAGGTTTAAAGAAAATCAATCTGCACAAACCCGATGTGGTTTTTCTCGATATTCAGATGCCACAAATCACAGGTATTGAGCTTTTGGGCATGCTTGACCCTGACACCATGCCAAATGTGGTCTTCGTGACCGCCTATGATCAGTATGCGATTCAAGCGTTTGAAGACAACGCGTTTGATTACCTGCTTAAGCCTGTTGACCCTTGCCGCTTAGGAAAAACCATTAAGCGCCTCAATAAGCGCGACACCACTCAAACCGAGAACTTTGATACTCTAGCACCAGCCACGCTAGACCAAATTCCTTGCGTTGGTCACAACCGCATCGTCATCATAGCCACTAAGGATGTGGAGTTTGCCTACAGTGACCTTTCAGGTGTGCATGTACAAACCGCGACTCAGAAAGCGACATCGCAGTTGACGCTCAAAGTGATTGAAGATAAGACGTCACTCATTCGCTGTCATCGTCAGTTTTTGGTGAATGTGAAGGCGATTAAAGAGATCAAACTGCTAGAGAATGGACTGGCGGAAATCATTACTCAAAGTGACCATCCAATACCTGTGAGTCGCCGGTATTTGAAGTCGTTGAAAGAGACGTTGGGGTTTCACTGATACTATTAGCTAGCTTACACAATAGCATTTGTTACCCATGTGCACGGTTAGAACTGTTACCTTTGAGCCCGGTAATACCCACGAGATCGTCACCCCTGCGCAGGCAGGGGTCTACTCAAAGCGCATACCAAGCCTCTAGAAGATTCCTGCCTGCGTAGGCGCACGGCCAGTGGAATGACGCGAGTTGTTGATTCTTCAAACTTAAAATAATCGTCATCTCTGCGCAGGTAGAGATCTACTCAACGCACGCACCAAGCCTCAAGAAGCTTCCTGCCTGCGTAGGCGCACGGCCAGTGGAATGACGCGAGTTGTTAGTTCTTTACACTCAAAATAATCGTCATCTCTGCGCAGGCAGAGATCTACTCAACGCGCGCACCAAGCCTCAAAAAAATCCTGCCTGCACAGGAATGAAGCGCGTTGAGAATTATACTAATCCTGAAACTGCCCTCTAACCTTCCAGCGCCGATAACACCTTACTATTCGCCGCTTTCCACTGAGCACTTTTCTTAAGCTCTTCTAGGTCAAAGTTTTTCTTTCTAAGCATGCGGCTCGCCTGCTTCACTTTGGTAATTGGCAGGTTATCCAACACCTCAATCGTCGAGTTGCGGTTATTACACATCAAGAGCGTATCGCAGCCCGCATCGAGTGCCTGTTGGGCACGAGCTGCTGGGCCGCCCATAATCGCAGCACCTTCCATTGATAGATCATCAGAGAACACAATGCCATTAAAGCCAAGCTGTTTGCGCAGCACGTCTTTTAGCCAATAGCTTGAGCCACTCGCTGGCTTGTCATCATAGTGAGGGAAAACCACGTGTGCCGGCATCATGGCATCGAGTACTCCAGCTTTGATATGAGCCTGGAAGATGCGCATATCGTCTTCAAAAATAGAGTCTCGATTGTCCACTGGCGTCTCAAGATGCGAGTCCGCGGTTACGCCGCCGTGTCCCGGAAAGTGCTTACCCGTTGTCGCCATGCCTGCAGACTTCATGCCCGCCATAAAGGCAGTGGTGTACTGCACAATCGTCTGGAAGTTGTCACCAAAGGCGCGATTACCTATCGCTTTGCTTTGCTCGCCTTGGTCGAGTACCGGCGCGAAGCTCAAATCGATATCATGGGCAATCAGCTCGGCAGCCATTAGCCAACCAGCTTGATGTGCTAGCGCCTCGTCTTTAAGTTTGGCGTAACGAGCGGCAGGAGGAAGCAAAGTAAAACCATCACGAAAGCGCTGTACGCGCCCACCCTCTTGATCAACACCAATCACTATGGGTTTCTTTGCCGCTTGACGGATTTGTCTGTTTAGTTCAATCAGTTGCTCGGAGTCGTGGTAGTTTCTAGCAAACAGAATCAAACCACCTACGGTTGGGTGCTCCAAAATTTCACGATCTTCAGCAGTCAGTTCGTAGCCTGCCACATCAATCCATAGCGGTCCCATAATTGCTCCTCTGCAAAATTATTATCAAATGGGCATCCCCAGAGGTTATTCCTATTGTTTTTGATTTACAATAAAGCTGAGTAAAAACGGAGTAAGTTTATGATGTCAAAGGAAGCGCTGTATATTGGTATCATGTCAGGCACGAGTCTGGACGGTGTCGACACTGCGATTGTTGCCATTAAGGGTAAACAGATTCGCTTGCTAGTTAGTGATTTTCTGAGTTATCCCGACACACTCAAACGTGATGTTTTGGCAATATGCCAAGGGCAAGCCACCAGCCTAAAATCCATAGGTGAGCTCGACCATAAGCTGGGAAAACTCTACGCTAACGCCGTTGAGTCTTTGCTGGCCAAGTCAAGCTATAACGCTTCTGACATCACGGCGATTGGCAACCATGGTCAAACCGTCTTTCATCAGCCTGACGGCGACATCCCGTTTACGACTCAACTAGGCGACAATAACCTTGTTGCTGCGCTCACGGGCATTGATACCATCGGTGACTTCAGACGCAAAGACATGGCTCTAGGCGGTCAAGGTGCCCCCTTAGTACCTGCATTTCATCGTTACCTATTCGGCGACAGCGAATCGACGCAAGTTATTCTCAATATCGGCGGCATTGCCAATGTGTCTGTGCTTCAGCCTAATGGCGATGTGATCGGGTTTGATACCGGTCCCGGTAATGTGCTTTTGGATCATTGGTGTACTCAAGCTTTTGGGCAAGCTTTTGATAAGGATGCTCAACTCGCCAATCAGGGTATAGTTCACCATGAACTCTTAGCCCAGATGCTTACGGACCCTTACCTAACGCGAAGCGCACCCAAGAGCACTGGGCGCGAGTACTATCATGGGCAATGGCTCGATACTCAGCGCGCTACCATCAATACGGGCATGAGCGAACATGACCTACTGCGCACCCTAACTGAATTTACTGCCATGACTATCGCGGATGCCATCAAGCCCTACGGCATTGGTGTCAGTCCCAAACTACTGGTATGTGGTGGGGGCGCTAATAACCCTATTATCATGAGACGCCTTAGCGAGCTACTGACAAACTGGCACGTTGACTCTACCGATAGCGAAGCAATCAGCGGTGACTATATGGAGTCAATGGCATTTGCTTGGCTGGCTCACTGTTTCGTTAATAAAATTCCAAGCAACCTGCCTTCGGTCACTGGCGCAAGCAAAGCCGTGCCGCTGGGCGTGCTCTACCCCGCTAACTAGGACCCATTATGACAAACGACGCTTTACTTAATGCGCTCTCCCAGCTTGTGTCTGAAGGACGCAACCCAGAAACCATGGACATCGATTTGCTATCGTCTGAGCAGATATTGGTACGCATGAATCAGCAGGACAGCCTCGTTCCTTTGGCGGTTGAAAAGGTCATCCCAGACATTGCCAAGGCGGTTGATGCCATTACTGATGCTTTCAAGCAGGGCGGGCGCCTTCTCTATGTTGGAGCTGGTACCAGTGGTCGACTTGGCGTACTGGATGCTTCTGAGTGTCCACCAACCTTTGGCACTGATCCTGACATGGTGGTGGGAATTATTGCCGGTGGCAAAGATGCGATGTTTAAGGCGAAAGAAGGGGCGGAGGACGATCCTGTACTCGGCGCTCAAGATCTCAAAGATATCGCCCTCTCGGATAAAGATGTCGTTGTAGGTATCGCCGCAAGTGGTCGAACGCCTTATGTTATCGGAGCCTTGGAATACACTAACGAGGTGGGCGCGACGTCCGTGGCACTATCTTGTAATCCAGCCTCTGACATAGCCAACATTGCAAACATTGCGATTAGCCCAGTTGTGGGCCCCGAAGCGCTCACAGGCTCCACTCGCCTAAAGTCAGGGACAGCACAAAAACTGGTACTGAACATGCTGACGACCGCGAGCATGATTCGATTAGGAAAAAGCTACCAAAATTTAATGGTGGACGTAAAAGCCACCAACGCAAAGTTAGTGGCCCGAGCGACACGGATCGTCATGCAAGCTACAGAATGCCATAAAGAGGCGGCCTCTAAAGCACTCAAAGAAACGAACTATGACGTGAAGTTATCCATTTTGATGATTCTCACCGGCTTAGATAAAGCGGCTGCCGAAAAGCAGCTTATGCAGCAAGAAGGCTTTCTGCGTCGAGCTGTGGATGGCGATAACAGCAGCCAATAACTCGCGCTTTAGTCCGATTGACCGATTAGTAAACGCAAAAGGGTTAGCATGTCGCTAACCCTTTTATTGTTCATTGCTCTAATGAAGCTGCGATATTAAAAACCGCTTTGCTGAGAATAGTCAGTCCAGCCGCGCTGCCACTCCATTCGAAAACGTTGAGCTTCCGGTAAACCTTCACACGCACCGGTATAATATTGCCCAGACAAACCAATCTGATACGCAAAATCTGCATCGCAGAACTCAATAAGGCCGCGCTGATAACCCGCGTCATACTCTGAATGTACCGCTTCACCAAGCTTATTTAAATCGGAATAGCTTCGCGATAGCTGACCTCTCACGCCATCTTGATAACCGATCTGATCCCAGCTTCCTTCTTTAGCAAGATCGTCCACACCCTTAGCACAGCCAAATGCTAGTAAGCTGGTCGCAACGATGATTAGCGCTCTCATGATTTCCCTTTATGGTCGAAAAATGTCTTGCGACAACAATGCCAGTTCTGAAGCCGTTTTACCACTCTTGCTCAGTGAAAGTGACCCGCTTCACGCTTTTATTCTGCCACTCACCGCCTAAATCCGACCGCTTAGCCAACGACAAAACCACTTAACCTAGCTATTGACCACTTAATCATCTATTCCGCCACTAACCGAATAAGGCGATGTCGTGCTAATTCATCATTTTTATAATGGTTACCAGAAATTAATGTCATCACAAACTAGGGATAACAGTTATGTTGTGGTTTTTAACTTGTGTTGCAGCCTTGATCGGCGGCTACTTTATCTACGGGGCTTTCATTGAGAAGGTCTTTGGTATTAACGAAAAACGTCAAACACCTGCTCATACCAAAGCAGATGGCGTTGACTACGTTCCAATGTCGACCAAGAAAGTTTACTTGGTTCAGCTACTCAACATCGCAGGTGTAGGTCCAATCTTCGGTCCTATTATGGGTGCACTGTACGGTCCTGCAGCGATGCTTTGGATTGTTATCGGCTGTATCTTCGCAGGTGCAGTTCACGATTACTTCTCTGGTATGTTATCAGTGCGTAATGGTGGTGCATCAGTACCAACGATCACCGGTCGTTACTTAGGCAATGGCGCCAAACACTTTATGAACATTTTTGCCATCGTCCTATTGCTACTGGTTGGTGTGGTATTCGTTTCAGCACCAGCTGGCATGATTACAAACCTTGTTAACGACCAAATGGACATGTCAATGAGCATGACCACTATGGTTGTTATCATCTTCGCTTACTACATCATCGCAACGATTGTTCCAGTTGATAAGATCATTGGTCGCTTCTACCCACTGTTCGGCGCACTGCTTATCTTTATGTCTGTTGGTCTAATCACCGCAGTTGCACTGTCAAGCGAACACCAAATCATGGGTGGTTTTGAAATCAGCGACATGTTTACCAACATGAACCCAAATGACCTACCGCTATGGCCTGCACTATTCATCACCATCGCTTGTGGCGCTATCTCAGGCTTCCACGCAACTCAGTCTCCTCTGATGGCTCGTTGTATGGAAAATGAAAAGAATGGTCGCTTCGTATTCTACGGTGCGATGATTGGTGAAGGTGTTATCGCACTTATCTGGTGTGCACTAGCGCTCTCTTTCTTCGGCTCTATCGATTCTCTAGCAGAAGCAGTGAAGAACGGCGGTCCTGGTAACGTAGTTTACAGCGCTTCATTCGGTCTACTGGGTGTCTTTGGTGGTGTGCTTGCGTTCCTAGGTGTGGTTATCCTACCGATTACTTCTGGTGACACAGCGTTCCGTTCAAGCCGTCTTATCCTTGCTGAATACTTCAACATGGAGCAGAAGACACTGCGCAACCGTCTAATGATGGCTATCCCACTGTTCGTTATCGGTGGCATCCTGACTCAGGTTGACTTCGGTGTTATCTGGCGTTACTTCGGCTTCGCTAACCAAACCACGGCAGTAATGATGCTTTGGACTGCGTCGGCTTACCTACTACGTCACAACAAGCTTCACTGGGTAACAACGGTACCTGCAGTGTTCATGACAACGGTAGTGATTACCTTCATCCTGAACAACGCTACGCTAGGCTTCGGTCTACCGATGCAGCTATCAACAATCCTTGGTATCGTATCTTCACTTTCTATCGCGGGTTACGTAATTAAGAAATCAAAAGGCAAAGGTGAGACTGACCTAGCCGATGAAGAGAAACCAACAGGTAAAACAGAGACAGCGTAAGTTATCCCTATTGCGCTAACGCTCTAACGAAAAGCCCCTTAACATCACGTTAAGGGGCTTTTATTATCAGCGCCAGTTTGCGCTCAGCTTAAATGCTCTTGTTGAACAGCCGCTTCAGAATCGCAGCCTGTTGAGGCGCCCCTACTTCGATGCCCAGTTCTCGCGCTATCACAGCAAAGTATTCATGTTCTTCGAGCTCAATAACCGACACCTCCTCTTCACCAACTCTGCATCTCAATACCCGATCGAGCAAAGTGACGCTGCCTTTTTGAGTCGCTAGAGCTGCGGTGAGAGATTGAGTAAAGACGGTATTCGCGCTTGTGGATGTGTAGTGGTTGGCATACTCGATATCTCCCTGCCCAGCAAATGCCATATCGAGGCTATAAAGATCCATCCAGCCATCTTCATTACGTCTTTGCAGCAGGTAGCCAAAGTCTTCAACTTCTACGAATCGAAATAGCTGAAAGTCTGCTTGCTGCTCTACATCAACAACAAGTTTTATTGGCGCTCTGGGGGTGTGGGAGCCAAAACCGACATCCACTATCCAGCGTTCTTCATCTATGGTAACCAACGTCACTTGATGACTTCGACCAGAAGGCGTATCGCCAAGGTGTACTCGAGCAAGCTTAGGCTCAGCTTGAAAGCCCAGATAAGTAAGAATATCGAGAAACAGCCCATTAACCTCAAAGCAATAGCCGCCTCGTGGATGGCTCACCAGTTTTTCAAAACGAGCTTCTTGCTTGAGGCTAATGGCACCGCCAGCAAACACATCGAAGTTTTCAAACGGAATAGCTTGATGCTGCGCCTTTTGCAGTAAAGCCAGACACGCAGAATCTGCCACAAACTCGGTGGTCACTTTTCCATTATCAACGCTAGGCAGCGCCAAGCCGATTTTATCTAAGTACTGTTTCAACTGAAGTAGTGACATTCTCATTCCTGTAATTGGATACCTAACTTTTTAAAATGTAAGCCAGCTTAATACCTCAGGTTGACTTGAGGTCAAGATAAAAAAATGCCCAAGCTGTCTACTAGCTTGGGCATTGGTATTTTCACTATTCGAGTTACTGAACTCGGCGCAATACTGCTTTTAGTGCATCGAAGTCGTTATCAAGGTCTTCTGATAACAGCTCCATTGCAGCGTGTTTTGCGAGTGGTCCTGGCAGCTCGATGTCTGACTCAAGAATATCGTCCACGACCTCTTTAAACTTCGCCGGGTGAGCAGTACACAAGAATAGACCCGTTTCGCCTTCTTGAAGTTGCTCGTCCAATAGTCGGTACGCGATAGCGCCGTGTGGCTCACATAGGTAGCCTTGCGCATTTAGATCACGCACAGATTCTGCACTTTGCTCATCCGTCACCATGCCTTTGCCTAGCGTATCCAGACCCCAGCCTTTGATTTGGCATAGTTCTTCGATACGTGGCCAGTTGTTTGGCTGGCTTACGTCCATCGCGTTTGAAGTTGTCGCAACCGTTGGTTTAGGATCCCACTCACCCGTTTCTAGGTAGCGAGGCACCGTATCGTTAGCATTGGTTGCTGCAATGAAGCGTTTGATAGGAAGACCCAGAGCTTTCGCCAATAGACCTGCCGTTAGGTTACCAAAGTTACCACTTGGAACCGATACAACTAGGTTCTCACGCTCTTGTTTAGACATCTGAGATGCCGCTTCGAAGTAGTAACAGATCTGCGCCATCAGACGGCTGATGTTGATTGAGTTCGCCGAGTTAAGGCCAATCTCTTCACGCAGTGCTGCATCGTCAAAGGCTTGCTTAACCAGTGCCTGACAGGCATCGAAGTCGCCATTGATTGCTACTGTATGGATGTTCTTGCCTAGTGTGCAGAATAGTTTTTCCTGCAGCGGGCTAATCTTGCCTTTTGGATAAAGGATAACAACATTAATGTCTTCCATGCCGTAAAACGCATGTGCAACCGCCGCACCCGTATCACCTGAAGTCGCAGTAAGGATGGTGATCTTGCCACCATCAGAGACTGCCGCCAAAGACTGAGCCATAAAGCGACCACCGAAGTCTTTAAACGCCAGCGTTGGACCATGGAAAAGCTCAAGCGCGTACACGCCATCTTTAACTTGATTGATAGGCGCTGGGAATTGGAATGCATTGTCGACCAACTCATTGACTTTTTCAGCTGGAAGCTCATCACCGATCAGCGCAGACAAAATCTTTGCGCTTCGCGTGACAAAGTCTTCAGCCAATAGTGCATCTACATCATCGAACTTTGGCAGCTCAGATGGAAAAAATAGACCTTGGTTGCGACCTAAGCCTTGGCGAACGGCTTGGCCAAACGAGACTTGCTCGTCGTTCTCTTTGATGTTGTACAGCTTCATAGCTTACTTCCTGTTACCTTCGAGCCTTGCTTGTCCAGACGACAAACATGGACGAATCCTTCGTTATTTTGTACGTAATTCTCTTCTAGCCAGCGAGCCACTCTGTCCGCAACATCTTTATCTTTACAGATGCTAAAGAGCGTCGGGCCGCTGCCTGAAATTCCTGTTGCTAGTGCACCCGCTGTCGCAGCGTATTCACGAGCTTTGCTAAACCCTGGTAATAGCTTAGCGCGATAAGGTTCGGCGATGACATCTTTGATCATCTTCGCAGCCAACTCAGGTTGATTAGAGTGGCAAGCGTGGATGAACCCAGCTAAGTGGCGACCATGAGCAATGATATCTTGTCTGCGATACTGAGATGGTAGGATCTCACGCGCTTCCGCAGTCGACACCTTGATGCCTGGATAAGCCATAACCCAGTACCATTCGTCGAAACATGGTACTTCTTGGCTGATGATACCTAGCTCTTCGAGCATCAACTGCACGCCACCTAGGTAGCAAGGTGCCACATTGTCATAATGGATGCCACCAGAAATTTGACCTTCCATCTCACCCATTAGCGCAAGAAGCTCAGTTTCATTAAGTGGATTACCGTGGAACTGATTCAAAGCATCGAGCGCAGCAACAATCGAGCAAGCGCTAGAACCCAGTCCAGAACCAATTGGCATATTCTTCTCAAGCGTCATGTAGACTGGCTTGAGTGCCACACCTTTTTTGTCTAGCTCACGAGCGTAAACCTTCCAGCAATCGTAAACGATGTTCTCTTTTGGATCGCTTGGCAGCTTATCAACAAAGCTGCCTTTGGTGGCAAGGTCGAACGGCTTATCGCCCAGTCTTACCTCAACACAATCGCCAAGCAGGGTACCATCAACAGGTGATACCGCTGCGCCCAACACATCAAAGCCAACGCTTACATTGCCAATCGAGGCAGGCGCATAAACGACAACGCTATCACTCATCTTATACTCCTAGTTTCCAGCCTAACGTACGCATCACGTCAGAGAAGACGCCCGCAGCCGTCACTTCTGTACCTGCGCCGTAGCCGCGAAGTACCAGTGGGATTGGCTGATAGTAACGGCTGTAGAAGGCCAGTGCGTTCTCGCCGTCTTTGATCTTAAACATCGGGTCGTTTTCATCGACAGCTGCAATACGAACGCGGCACTTGCCATCGGCGATTTCACCGACATAACGCAGTACTTTGCCCTCTTTCGCTGCGTTTTCTACCAACTCGCTAAAGTATGCGTCTGCTTCTGGCAGACGAGCCATAAACTCATCGATAGAACCAGAATCGTCAAAGCCAGGTGGTAGGGCTTGGTCAACCTCAACATCTTCAAGCTCCAGCGCCATGCCAGCTTCACGAGCGAGAATAAGTAGCTTACGCGCGACATCCATACCAGAGAGATCGTCACGTGGGTCCGGCTCAGTAAAGCCTTTATCTTTGGCTACATTGGTTGCTTGGCTCAGCGTCAGTCCTTCATCCAACTTACCGAAGATGAATGATAGAGAGCCAGACAGGATGCCGTTGAACTTCTCAAGTTCATCACCCGCAGCAATCAGGTTCTGCAAGTTTTCGATAACCGGTAGACCTGCGCCTACTGTTGTTTCATACATCAGCTTACGGCGTGAGCTGCGAGCCACGTCGCGAAGCTGATGATAGTAAGACATGCTTGCTGTATTCGCTTTCTTGTTTGGCGTCACTACGTGGAAGCCAGCTGCTAGGAATTCAGCGTATTGATTCGCGATGTCTTCGCTAGACGTACAATCAACCAACACTGGGTTAATGATGTGATTGCGCTGTACCAGTGCAGCAAGACCCGCAACAGTGAATCGCTCACTCACATCACCCATACGGTCACGCCATTGCTCTAACGGAAGACCATTACCATCAAGCAGTACACCTTTACTGTTTGCTAGGCCACATACGCGGATGACGATGCCTTTTTCAGCCAGTTTCGCTTGCTGTCTTTGGATCTGATCCACCAGCTCACCACCGACGCCGCCAACACCAACCACAAACACATCAAGGAAGTGCTTAGAGTTAAATAGGTTCTCATGACAGGCTTTGATGGCTTCAGAGATTTTATCTTCTGGGATAACGGCTGAAATCGCGCGCTCTGAAGAGCCCTGTGCAATCGCAACGATATTCACATTCACTTCTGCCAGTGATGAGAAGAATTGAGAGGCAACGCCGCGAGAAGTGCGCATACCATCACCGACTAGCGTTACGATAGCAACGTCGTCCATGAACTCTACAGGCTCTAGCAGACCATTTTTAAGCTCAAGTTCGAACGCTTCACTAAGCGCACGTTCAGCCTCTAGCTTGTCTTCTTCTTCGATACAGAAACTGATGCTGTACTCAGATGAAGATTGAGTAATGAGAACAATAGAGACACCTGCCGATGACATCGCGCCAAATACGCGGCTTGCCATACCAACCATGCCCTTCATACCCGGACCTGATACGTTAACCATGATGAGGTTAGAAAGCGTAGTGATACCTTTGATTGGCAGATTGTCTTCGCCTGTGTCCTGACCGATTAGCGTACCGGCACCCTGTGGGTTAAAGGAGTTCTTAATCAGACATGGGATATGGAACTGGGCTATAGGTGCAATGGTTTTCGGGTGAAGAACCGAAGCACCAAAGTAAGAAAGCTCCATCGCTTCTTGATAGCTTAGCGATTTCAGAAGGCGCGCATCATCAACCAATCGGGGGTCACAGTTATAAACACCATCAACGTCAGTCCAAATCTCACAACAATCTGCTCGCAAGCACGCAGCAAGTACAGCGGCAGAGTAGTCTGAACCATTACGACCTAATGTCACCAACTCCCCTTTCGCATTACCTGCTGTAAAGCCAGGCATGATGTGTACAACACCTTCAGCAAGCGGGTTAGCTTGGAAGTTTTGCGTCGAGACCTCAACATCCACCATAGCTTCTAGATGATCGCCGTTGGCAAATAGGTACTTCACAGGATCAATAAGATCAGCGGCTTGGCCTTTCGCGACAAGCACAGCCTTCATAAGCTGAATTGAGATGCGCTCACCTTTAGAGATGATGCGAGCGTTCACATGATCTGGGCATGTGCCCAACAGGCGAATACCATGGACAAACTGATGTAATTGGAACAGCGATGTTTTGACTTGGTTATCAAAATCCGTGCTGTCGATATTCGGGAGGACTTTCTTAATATCCGAGAACAACTCATTGAATGAGGTTTCTAGCTCAGAGATTTGCAGTTCAACTTCATTGTTTTTCAGTGCAGTTTCAATAACTGCCACTAACTTGTTGGTGGTTTTACCCGGTGCCGATAGCACCACAGCTAGATCTTCTTGCTGGGCATTATTAGCGATGATGTCCGCCGCTCTTAAGAAACGGTCTGCATCTGCTAACGATGAGCCTCCAAATTTTAGTACTCGCATCCTTTCCTCCCGAAATACTCAAAACAGGTAAAAAAAAGGCCCGTATCTTGGTGATACAGGCCTTGTTTTTGAATTTCTTTCGTCTACCAGCCTGCCCCAACGATAATGTCGGTAATAATAATGGTGGTGGTCATTACTACGTGCTGGCGATTAAACATAATAGGTTGTGCTTCAATTTCTCTTATGTGCTTACCCATACGTGTACCGCATTTGTTGGCGATTAGTCAATCAAAATTTGTACTTTTGTTGCTTATAGTGCGTTTTTTTCTCAAAAGCATAGAAACGAATAATGTCGCATTTATATGCAGTTAGGATCTTTATACATAACTAAATGCTATATAGTTTTACAACTTTTTGCTTAGATTCTGTGCTTTAATTAGAAATCAATAAACTATAAAAACAACAACCAAGGAGTGGTGCTATGAAAGCAGTGTCTTTATACGCTTTGCCGTTTCTGTTGTTTTGTGGTTCTTCTCTTGCGGTAGAGCTTCCAGCGCTCCCATCTCAACACAACCAATCGCCTCATAATTTCTTTATGTCTTCGGGTAGCAAGTCTAGCAGTGCAGACTCATTTGACGTTTGGAATATAGACAGTGGTTACTCGTATGCGGTATTTGACTCGCTCGACGTTTATATCGGTGCGCGCCTTAACAACTCAGAATTGTCCAATGACAGCGGTTTTTTGAGTGGTGTGAATTATCAGGTTTCAGATCGTATCTCGGTGAAAAGTACGCTGCGTGGTTATCAATATGAAGAGAATAATGAGACTCAAGGCGGCATGGCGGCTGAGATTTCAAGCCGAATGAGATTAACCGAAAACCTAGACGTTCACGCGACCTTTGATTTTGAAAAGGTACAACAGGGCGTAGAGGTCGGTCTAGGTTTCCGTTTTTAATCTAGTGTTACTGCAACACTAAAATTCCAGCTTTTCTTTGCTTACCAGCACACCATTCCAGTCAGAATAGATATAGTGACCAGGTTGAACAATCTGATTGTTCATCGTCAACGTGACATTCACCTGACCCGCGCCACGTTTTTCTGTCTTAAATGGGCAAGCTGCGAGCGCTTTTACGCCAAGATCCATTTCAGACATGGCCGCCACATCGCGAATAGCGCCATTCACGATTACGCCTTCCCAGCCATTTTCAATAGCCATGATCGCCAACTGATCTCCAAGCAGTGCTTTGGCGCAAGAACCATTGCCATCAACAAAGAGTACTTTCCCTTTTCCATCGTGTCCGAGCACTTCACGCACCATTGAGTTGTCGTGATAGCAACGAACCGTCACTATCTCTCCCCAAAAAGCGGCGCGTTGTCCAAAGTTTTGCAGTGGTAAGTTCAGCAGCATCACTTTGTCTTCGTGTTGGTCACAAATATCAGGTGTGATATCTCTCATGTTTCCTCCGTGATATAGCTCAGTAGCCACAAAAAAGTGCCTGTGTCTTTAAAGAGCATGTAAAGTAAAATCCGTTTGCCACCTGCCCAGTCAGGGTGCTAGTCGCACACATACTGACTCAACAAGCCTAAATTCTGTTGTGTTCGGTTCTCATCACAGGAGACCAAAAACAGTACACCATTTTCTACCCAATAGATGGCATTTTGCTCATATTTTTGCGCTAACTCACAGGCTTGCAATAAGGTGATATCAACCGAAAAGCTCGCTTCAACCCAGTCAAAGCTTGGGTCACCGACGTTAACACGCCCATAGTGAAACCCTTGTAAGTCTTGCTCTAGCATTCGGTTTTTTATGCAGTTAGCTTCGTCTGAAAGCTTTTGGCTTCTGGGGTTGCAAGCCGTAATGATGGCGTAACTGCTGCATTCCCACCTACTGAGAAAACGCATCGCAATGTTTGAATAGGCACGCCAGAGTCGTGCATCAATACTCATACTATCCAAATTTTAGCCTCTGCCCAATACTATTAATATTTGTTACAAAGCGGCTATTGATTTAAATCAACAAACTGCAAGGAATTAACATTTGACCATTGTTAGCATGCTGTTAACATTATAGAATTCGCCTCAATGACATAGCAGAATAATAAGAGATTAAAGGGATTTCTCGTTTTTTGGCAACATCATGGATGGCGACGTAACACGTAACTGTTTCGATGATGGTGAGTAAAACCTCCAAGAAACATTACCTATATGTTAACTTTTTGCCTAGAATTTATTCTACTAGCGACAGAATTATCACAAGTTTAATTTAGGTACCGCCGATGCAAAGCCCGCAGATTCTTATTGTTGAAGATGAGCAAGTAACCCGTAACACCCTAAAAAGCATTTTTGAAGCAGAAGGATATGCTGTTTTCGAGGCCAGCGACGGTCAAGAAATGCACCAGGTGCTATCAGAAAACTCTGTAAACCTAGTTATCATGGATATCAACCTTCCTGGTAAGAATGGTCTACTTCTAGCGCGTGAACTACGTGAGCAAGCAAACGTTGCTCTAATGTTCCTAACAGGTCGTGACAACGAAGTAGATAAAATTCTTGGTCTAGAGATTGGTGCTGATGACTACATCACTAAACCATTCAACCCACGCGAACTGACTATCCGCGCTCGCAACCTGCTAACTCGCTCAATGAGCAACAATGCAGCGACTGAAGAGAAGCGTAGCGTAGAGAAGTACGAGTTCAACGGTTGGGTTCTAGACATCAACAGTCGTTCTCTAGTGAGCCCTAGCGGCGACAGCTACAAGCTGCCACGCTCTGAGTTCCGTGCTCTACTGCACTTCTGTGAGAACCCAGGCAAGATCCAAACTCGTGCGGATCTTCTTAAGAAGATGACTGGTCGTGAGCTCAAGCCACATGACCGTACCGTAGACGTAACTATCCGTCGTATTCGTAAGCACTTTGAATCAGTGTCTGGTACGCCAGAAATCATTGCAACGATTCACGGTGAAGGTTACCGCTTCTGTGGTGATCTAGAAGAGTAATTCACTCTTTCTTAGCCAATCAAAAACGGGACGCATCACGCGTCCCTTTTTTCATCTGCGGTGAGACAAATCAGTAAACCGTGTCGATGTTCACCTGTTTGCTCACCAACCAAGTTTTGTTTTCACCATCGATCAGCTGCACGGCCACATCGACAGGTTTGGTGATGTTCACCTCTAGCTGCCAGTTAAAGGCGACTTCCCATTGACTCTCTGAATGGTTACGAAGCTCAAAGTCACTGCCTTCGAATTCCCATGTCATATCGCCTTGCTTAAGCACAACCATAGACACATCCATATCAGCCGGAAGTTGGTTATCCGTACTCAGGTTCAAGGCTCCATAAAGGTTTTGCTCTTTCACCAACGCCGATGTCTCACCAATTTTTGGCATCATATCAATCCATAGGTTCGAATTGAGGCTAACAGTTTGCTGCTCGACCATCGCTGTATTGCTCGACGCCCACATAGCTGAGTCGGTTGCAGGAGATGATGCACAGCCCGCTAACGCAATAGAGAGTGCAAGTGCGGTAACAACTTTTTTCATTATGATTCCTTACTTTCCAACCACGATTTTAGTATCTGAATATCATTTTGATATTCGTTTTTAATCTCTTCAACCCAATCTTCGATATTTTCCCACCATGCAGGCAGTTCTGGGGATTGAGCTTTTTGTGCAATAGACTGAATGCGCTTCAAACCGATAGACCCAGCTGCACCTTTGATCTTGTGCGCCTCAGAGGCAATACCCGGCTGGTCTTTAGCGGTCATGTTTGAGTCTAGGATCTCAATATAGCCTGGCATCATATCTTCGAACATAGTGATGCTATCAAGCACGGGTTTACTGCCAACAATATCGACATACGACTCCAGCATGTCTAAATCTAACAAACGAGTAAATACTTCATTATTGATGTTTGATTCCACTGCAACCTCCTGCGGTGTTTCCTCTGTTTGCTCTTCCTCACCGTGAAACTTATTGATGACTTCCGTCAGTGCTTTCACACTAAGCGGCTTGCTAATGGCATCATCCATTCCCTTAGTAAGATATTCTTGTTTGTCCTTAAGAACATTCGCAGTTAACGCGACTAATGGCGGTAGGGTTTGATAGCGCTCTCTGAAACCTTGGGCAACATCAAATCCTGTCATATCCGGCAGTTGTATATCGAGTAGCGCAAGATCGTAATCACCCGGTTTGAAGTTAGCTAACGCCTCCTCGCCACTCATCGCCACTTCTACCGTATGCCCCAAACTCTCAAGTAGAGAGCGAGCAACGGTAATGTTGAGCTCGATGTCCTCGAGTAAGAAAATACGCAGACTGCCTTGGCGTTTCACTTCAACCGGTGCTAATTGCACCTCGTCCGCGCAAGGCACGTTGATCGTGACGGTAAAGGTGCTCCCAAAGCCTTCTTCACTGTCGACGGTGATATCGCCGTCCATCATTTTGATAAGCTGCTTGGATACCGCGAGGCCGATACCGGTCCCCACGGCGTGTAAGTTGTCTTTGCCCGATTTCACTTGGTAGTACATAGCAAAAATCTTATCGAGCTCTTTTTGCGGGATACCAATACCAGTATCTTCAATCTCTATGGTGATATGGGCGCGATTGTCTTCAACATCTGCGCTGATCGTCATGACTACACCGCCCTGCTTGGTGAACTTCATCGCATTGCTCACCAGGTTCCAGATAACCTGACGCAGTCGAGTAGCATCGACGACTACCCCTTCAGGTAGATCCGTGAGTCGTTCCAGATCAAAGCGCAGCCCTTTTTGCTCGGCCATCAACCCAGAGATACTCTCGAGCTCGGCGACGAAATCTTCGAAGTTTAGTGGTTCGGGGAAGAGCTCAAGCTTGCGCCTATCAAACTTATCCATATCGATAATGTCGTTAAAGATGTGACCAAGGGTAATCGCACTGACATTGATGGTTTGTAGCTGCTTACGCTGCTCGTGGTTAAGCTGTCCATCCAACAGCATACGACTCAAGCCAACAATGCCGTTAAGTGGCGTTCGCAGTTCGTGGCTAATGGTAGAGATAAAGGTTGTCTTATCTCGACTCGCTTTCTCCAGCGACTCTGCGTGACGCTTACGCTCGGTAATGTCACGACCAAAGCCAACCAAGCCTAAGTGGCGGCCATCTTTACTGTAAAACGGCACCTTACGAAGCTCGTAGAAGCATTTTTTACCGTCTGGATACTCAAGCCACTGCTCATAGGTGAGGGCTTGGTTATCACCCATTACCTTATGATCAGTCTCCACGACTTGTTTGGCGATCTCTTCTGAATAGACATCCCAAGGCGTAAGACCAACCAAGTCTTGCTCTTTACGCCCCGTGAGCACTTCCATTGCTTTGTTACAGCCAGAGAACACCCCTTCAGCATTACGATAGTAAATAAGGTCTGGAGAGGCATCGATAAACGAGCGCAGCAAAGCCGTACGCTCTGCAAGCTCAAGTTGAGTACGTTCGCGCTGAAAGACTTCGTTTTCAAGATCTTTCATCGCTTCTTCACGAGCTTCCTCGGCTTTTTGCCTCTCTTCGATCTCTTGGTTGAGCTTGCGGATGTTTTGCTGAAGCTTGTGGTTAAGATCTTGGTCGCGTGAGCGCATTTCTTTGAGTTTGGAAACCATCTTAGCAAGGCGCTGACGAGACTCTTCGAGTTGGTCGACCACTACAGAGAGAAAATACACTGCCCAAGGGGTAATCAATAAACCAAAAAACACTGAACGAACAATGTCGATATCATCGACGCGTCCATTCAAAACAAGGGTGATACCAACCTGAACGACAACGGCCAGTGCGACCAGCGCCAACGCCAATATAATAGAGAAGCGAACAATACCGAGTCTCACCAACAGGTCGACATAGTATTGCGCGAGATTTTTGATGGGTTTCATTCAGCACTCCGTGCGTTACAACTGGGCTAAGTCTATCACTAAGCCCAAGTTTGCACACGGAAGGCGAATTATTTGAGAACAGGTTTGTGATAAATAAACGGATTCTCAGTCAACGCGCCCTGAGCACCTTGTGCCGTCAGAGTTCGACCCAGTTCTGTCATCGCCAGCCAGCGGTTTTCACACCACAATGGAGACAACAAAGTTGGACGTCGCGCAGATGATGAAACTCGGTGATACACAATCTCAGCAGGCGTTCTACGAATCATTTCACTGGCGACATCGAGATAAAACTCCAATGTTGGTGCTTCCAAACGCCCCGCTCGCCACGCCTTCGCCATGGTGCTCCCTTCAACGATATGAAGACCATGCAGCTTGATACCATCGGTACCTGTCGCAAGTACCTTCTCTAAGGTCTCAAGGTTGTCTTGTTTGGTTTCATTCGGAAGGCCGACAATTAAGTGCGTGCATACCTTAATGCCAAGTGCGCGAGCGCGTTTGGTGATCTCGTCGTAAACGGCAAAGTCATGACCACGATTGATGCGCTTAAGTGTTTGATCGTTAGCAGTTTGCAGGCCAAGTTCGAGCCAGATTTCATAGCCCTGCTCTACATAACCCGCTAACAATTCAAGAACGGAATCAGGCACACAGTCAGGGCGCGTGCCCACACACAGACCGACGATGTCGGCGTACTTGAGCGCTTCTTCGTACATGTTCTTCAGTACTTGCACTTCGGCATAGGTGCTGGTGTAAGCCTGAAAATACGCCAGATATTTCTTGGCACGTTTGACCTCACCCGCTCGGTCAGTTAATTGCTCGTGGATAGACTGGATCTGGGTCTCTTCGCTTGCGAAAGAGGCCACATTGCAGAATGTGCATCCGCCACGGCCAATCGTGCCATCGCGGTTTGGGCAGCTAAAGCCGCCGTGCAGGGTTAGTTTGTGAACCTTCTCTCCATATCGACGCTGAAGATCTTGTCCAATGGTGTTCACCAACTCATGTAATTGCATTGCTCAAAAAACCTACTAATAAGAATGAATCTCACTCTAATTCGTGAAACTTAATTACATCCCTGCAAAAGAAAACCATGAATAGTAGCAACGAGCCTGTGAACAGCGCTTAACCAAAATCAATAAATATGCATAAAAACAAGCAAAAAACCGCAAATGTTGCGGTTATGTTATGAAATATATTCAAAACAAGATAAAAAAAATGTGTAACAGACGTAAGTTTCGTTGGAATTACACAGAACAAAATTGTAGCATACTTACACAATTCTGCTGTATTTGCCGTTTTTATTACAGCATGAATTAGTAGATAAAAGGTCGATATTCTACTCCCACCAACAGATTCCACTAGATTGTGGAACGTAGACATTGAATATCACCACGGAATGTTTTTCTCGCAACACATTTCCTGCGAGATGCAGAATGGACTCGAACACTGCCCCCTCTGGCAGTCAAGAATCAAAATTACAAAGGACAAGACGCAATCGCACACTCTAGTTGCGTCTAGATTTAACTGGAAGGAAGTATCTATGGTAGATAGAGAGCAGAATACACAGGGTCTGTATACTCCAGAATTGGAGCATGACGCTTGTGGTATCGGTTTTGTTGCTCACCTAAAAAACCGTAAATCTCACGAAGTAGTGACTCAAGCCCTGGATATGCTAGCGCGTATGGAACACCGTGGCGGTCAAGGTTGTGACCCATGCAGCGGTGATGGTGCAGGTATCCTACTTCAAAAGCCACACGAGTTTTTGTTAGAAGAGAGCGTGAAGCTTGGCATTAAACTGCCATCTTTCGAGAAGTACGGTGTTGGTGTGGTGCTATTCCCTAAAGACGAGCACAAACGCGCGCAATGTCGTGACATCCTAGAGCGCAATGCTAAGCGTCTAGACCTAGAAGTCATTGGCTACCGTGTACTGCCAACCGACAACTCAATGATCGGTGCAGACCCACTCAGCACTGAGCCACAATTTGAGCACGTTTTTGTAACTGGCGGCCCTGGTTGTACGCCAGAAGAGCTTGAGCGCAAACTGTACGTTCTTCGTAACTACACAGTTCGTGTATGTCTAGAAAGCGTGTCAAATATTGGCGATGACTTCTACATCAACTCCATGTCTTACAAGACACTTGTCTACAAGGGTCAGCTAACGACAGAGCAAGTACCTCAGTACTTCTTAGATCTACAAAATCCAACGATGGTGACGGCTCTGGCTCTCGTTCACTCTCGTTTCTCTACCAATACTTTCCCGAAATGGCGCTTAGCGCAGCCTTTCCGTTACATTGCCCACAACGGTGAAATCAACACAGTTCGCGGTAACTTGAACTGGATGAAGGCACGTGAAGCGATCATCGAATCTGACTTGTTCACTCAAGCAGAAATCGACATGCTGCTCCCTATCTGTCAAGAAGGCAGCTCGGATTCATCAAACTTCGATATGGCACTTGAGCTCCTAGTTCTTTCTGGTCGCAGCCTGCCACATGCACTGATGATGATGATCCCTGAAGCATGGCAAGAAAACAAAAACATGGATCCAACACGTCGTGCGTTCTACCAGTACCACGCGAACGTTATGGAACCATGGGATGGCCCAGCATCGGTGTGTTTCACTGACGGTGTTCAGGTAGGTGCAACGCTTGACCGTAACGGTCTGCGCCCATCTCGTTATACTGTGACTAAAGATGACTTCCTAGTGATGGCATCGGAATCGGGTGTTGTCGACATAGAACCAGAGAACGTAGAGTTCCGTGGTCGTCTACAGCCAGGCCGTATCTTCGTTGCTGACCTAGAACAAGGCCGCATCATCTCTGATGAAGAAGTAAAAGATGGCATCGCAAGTGCTCAGCCATACCAGAAATGGGTGGAAGAGAACCTGCTTAGCCTGAAGAAACTTCCAGATGCGAGCAATGAATTCAGCCAACCTTCTCCAGAGAAGCTACTGCACAAACAGCAAGCGTTTGGTGTTAGCTCAGAAGAAGTGAACGAAATCATCGTACCTATGGCAAAAGATGGCAAAGAGCCACTCTCTGCAATGGGTGCTGACTGGCCACTCGCGATCCTTTCGCACCAGTCACAACATCTGTCTAACTACTTTAAGCAGCTGTTTGCTCAGGTTACCAACCCACCAATCGACCCGATTCGTGAGCGTATGGTAATGTCTCTGAACACTTACCTAGGTAAGGATCAGAACCTACTGACTGAATCGCCAGAGCACTGTCAAAAAGTTGAGCTTGAGTCTCCAGTTCTATCTAACTCTGAACTTGAGAAGCTGCGTGCTATCGATAATGAGCACCTACAAGCGAAGACACTGGATATCGTATTCCAAGCAAGCGAAGACGAAGGCAAACTAGAGCGTGCACTGAAACGTATCTGCCAATACGCAGAAGACGCGGTTATCGATGGTTACTCAATCATCTTGCTAACTGACCGTGCTATCAACTCTAACCACGCAGCTATCCCAGCAATGTTGGCGGTCGGAGCCGTTCACCACCACCTAATCCGCAAGGGCTTGCGTGCTAAGTGTGACATCGTGGTAGAAACGGGTGACGCACGTGAAACACACCACTTTGCAACGCTAGTGGGCTACGGCGCGAACGCAGTGAACCCATACCTAGTTATCGAAACTATGGTTGAGCTGCAGCGCACTAAGAAGCTAGACCCTGAAACCAGTATCTCTGAGCTATTTGAGAACTACCGTAAGTCTATCAACGGCGGTCTTCTGAAGATCTTCTCGAAGATGGGTATCTCAACGCTGCAGTCATACCACGGTGCACAGATCTTTGAAGCACTTGGTATCAGCAAATCAGTCGTAGAGAAATACTTCACAGGTACGGTTTCTCGTATCCAAGGTCTAACCATTGACGACATCGCTAAAGAAGTACTGATCCGTCACCGTGTTGGCTTCCCAACGCGTGAGATCCCAGTACAAGTTCTTGATGTTGGTGGTGTTTACCAATGGAAACAGCGTGGTGAGAAGCACCTGTTCAACCCAGAAACTATCTCGCTACTGCAACAGTCAACTCGCAACAAAGACTACGCTCAGTTTAAGCAATACGCGAAAGCGGTTGATGACCAAGGCGACAACGCAGCAACACTGCGCAGCCAGCTAGACTTTGTTAAGAACCCAGCAGGTTCGATTCCTTTAGAAGACGTTGAGCCAATTGAAAGCATCCTTAAGCGTTTCGCAACAGGTGCGATGTCGTTCGGTTCTATCTCATACGAAGCTCACTCTACTCTAGCTGTCGCGATGAACCGCATTGGCGCGAAGTCGAACTCAGGTGAAGGTGGTGAAGACCCAGCTCGTTTCGAACGTAAAGAAAACGGCGATTGGGAACGCTCTGCTATCAAGCAGGTTGCATCAGGTCGCTTTGGTGTGACTTCTTACTACCTAACCAACTCTGAAGAAATTCAGATCAAGATGGCGCAGGGTGCGAAGCCAGGCGAAGGTGGTCAGCTACCAGGTGATAAAGTCGATGACTGGATCGGTGCGACTCGTCACTCCACTCCGGGCGTCGGTCTGATTTCTCCACCGCCACACCATGATATCTACTCAATCGAAGATTTGGCTCAGCTGATCTACGACTTGAAGAATGCGAACCGTGCTGGTCGTGTGAACGTGAAACTGGTATCGGAAGCGGGCGTTGGTACTATCGCCTCAGGTGTAGCGAAAGCGAAAGCGGACGTTGTTCTTATCGCTGGTTTTGATGGTGGTACAGGTGCATCACCAATGTCCTCAATCCGCCACACTGGTCTTCCTTGGGAGCTAGGTTTGGCAGAAACACACCAAACGCTTCTGAAGAACGGTCTACGTAACCGTATCGTGGTTCAATCTGATGGTCAGATGAAAACACCACGTGACCTTGCAGTGGCGACTCTGCTAGGTGCTGAGGAATGGGGTGTGGCAACAGCCGCTCTGGTTGTTGAAGGCTGTATCATGATGCGTAAGTGTCACAAGAACACCTGTCCTGTTGGTATCGCAACGCAAAACAAGACGCTACGTGAGCGCTTTGATGGCCGCGTAGAAGACGTTGTGACCTTCTTCCAATACATGGCTGAAGGCCTACGTGAAGTAATGGCAGAGCTTGGCTTCCGCACTATCGATGAGATGGTGGGTCAGTCTCAGAAACTGAAAATCCGCGACGACATCGCTCACTGGAAATACAAGAACCTCGACCTATCGCCAGTTCTACACATCGAACAAGCGCGTGAAGAAGACGGTGTTTACAACCAGACCGAGCAAAACCATAACCTGGAAGAGGTTCTGGACCGTAAGTTGATTCAAGCGGCTATCCCAGCACTTGAGAAGGGTGAAGCGGTCAACGCTGAGTTCCCAATCATCAACACGGATCGCTCTGCAGGTACCATGCTGTCGAACGAAATATCTAAAGTGTACAAAGACCAAGGTCTACCACAGCCAATGAACGTTAAGTTTAACGGCAGCGCTGGTCAGTCATTCGGTGCTTTCCTTGCTAAGGGCGTGAAGTTCGAAGTGGAAGGTGATGCGAACGATTACTGGGGTAAAGGTCTCTCTGGCGGTACGCTAGTACTGTACCCCGATGCGAAATCAAGCATCGTTGCAGAAGACAACATCGTTGTTGGTAACGTTTGTTTCTATGGTGCAACGTCGGGTGAATCTTACATCCGCGGTATGGCCGGTGAGCGCTTCTGTGTTCGTAACTCTGGCGCGAAAGTTGTGGTTGAAGGCGTGGGTGACCACGGTTGTGAATACATGACTGGCGGTGTGGCGGTTATCCTTGGTTCAACAGGTCGTAACTTTGCTGCTGGTATGAGTGGTGGTGTGGCTTATGTTTGGGATAAAGCCGGTGACTTTGAAACCAAGCTAAACCCAGAATTGGTCGACCTAGATCCAATCGAACAAGAAGATCGCGAACTACTACTAGACATGCTAACTAAGCATGTGGAGTTCACAGGAAGTGAAGTCGCTCAGTCGTTCTTAGACAACTTTGAAGCAAGCATTGCATCGCTGGTTAAAGTCATGCCACGCGACTACAAAGCAGTGCTACTAAAGCGCAAAGCAGAAGCTGAGCAAGCTCAAACGGAAGAAGTGGAGGCAGTATAATGGGTAAGCCTACTGGATTTTTAGAACATGGTCGCGAGCTTCCAGGGAAGCTCGACCCAGCGGTTCGTATTGAAGACAACAAAGAGTTCGTTCTTAACGAAGAGTTTGGCGATAAGATCAACACTCAGGCTTCTCGTTGTATGGATTGTGGCGTACCTTTCTGCCACAACGGTTGCCCAATCGGCAACATCATCCCTGAGTTTAACGATGCTGTGTATCGTGACAGCTGGGAAGAAGCTTGGCGCATCCTAAGCACAACAAACAACTTCCCAGAGTTTACAGGTCGTGTGTGTCCTGCTCCGTGTGAAAGTGCCTGTGTACTTGGTATTAACCAAGACCCAATCACCATCTGTAACATTGAGAAGACCATTGTTGAAACGGCTTACCGTGAAGGCTACGCGAAACCTAAAACGCCGCGCTCTCGCACCGGTAAAACTGTCGCTATCATCGGCTCAGGTCCTGCAGGTCTATCTGCAGCTGAGCAGCTGAACAGCGCAGGTCACTCGGTAACCGTATTCGAGCGTGACGAGAAAGTGGGTGGTCTACTACGCTTTGGTATCCCTGACTTTAAACTGGGCATGGATATCATTGACCGTAAAATCAATCTAATGGCAGAAGCGGGTATTGAGTTCAAAGTAAACCAGCACATTGGTGTTGATGTTAACGCTGCTCAGCTTCGTCAAGAGTTTGATGTTGTACTACTAACAGGTGGCTCTACCGTTCCTCGTGACCTACCTGTTCCTGGACGTGAGCTAAACGGCGTTCACTTTGCAATGGAATTCCTAGCGCAAAACAACCGCCGTGCTAACGACATGGATCTTAAAGGTGAAGAGATTCACGCTAAAGATAAGCATGTTGTGGTTATTGGTGGTGGTGACACAGGCTCTGACTGTGTGGGCACCTCGAACCGTCATAAAGCCGCAAGCGTTACTCAGGTAGAAATCATGCCGATTCCACCAGAAAAACGTCCTGCTAACATGCCATGGCCGCAATACCCGATGATCATGAAGACCACAACTTCTCACGAAGAAGGCTGTGACCGTCATTGGAACATCTTGACCAAAGAGTTTATCGGTAACGATGAGGGTCGAGTAACGGGTCTTCGTATTGCAGATATCGTTTGGAAAGACGCAGCTCCAGGTGAGCGCCCTAGCTTTGAAGAAGTTGCCGGCTCTGAGCGCGTAATCCCATGTGATATGGCGTTCCTAGCAATGGGCTTCCTACATCCAGAACCAACGGGTGTCCTAGCTCAGCTTGATATCAAACTGGATGAGCGTGGTAATGTTGCTGCGGAAAACTTCCAGACTAACCAACAAGGTGTATTTGCTGCAGGTGACATGCGCACAGGCCAATCTCTGGTCGTACGCTGTATCAACGAAGGTCGCGAGTGTGCGCGTGCCATCGATGAGTACCTAATGGGCAACACAAACCTTGAAGCGAAAGCAGATTCATTAATGCTTTCAGCTTAAAGGCAGACTGTCTAGTTACACGGATAAGTAACTAACAGCATTCCTTCCGAATTTGGCCAGCTTATGCTGGCCTTTTTTATATCCGACAAAACCCCTTTATGTAGCGCAAAAGTCTGGTGCTACTGGCGATATCCCTCCTCAAATTTGTTAACTTTCTCACTTTTTTCGAGGCAAGCCTTTGTTCTTCAAGCAGATAATTCGTTTGATTTTCCGCAACATACACAACAAATTCCTGAAAACTTGACCTTTATTGCCATAACCTATACGTTGTGAAGTTCGTGAAAATAAAATAAATGCAAATTGTTAACGATTAACGACTAAAAATTTGACTCAAATAACAACAAAAAGTCATTAAAAAGCATTAATTTACTGTCAGGATGACAGCAAGCTCAAAGGGAGAAAGGCAATGGCTCTTTACGATCCAAGTCTTGTAAAAGACAACTGTGGATTTGGTCTTATTGCGCATATGCAAGGTCAACCAAGCCACAAACTGGTTCGCACCGCAATCTCAGCACTGGACCGCATGACTCACCGCGGCGGCATCAACTCAGATGGGAAAACAGGCGATGGTTGTGGTTTATTACTTCAAAAACCCGATTCTTATTTCCGACTTATTGCAGAAGAAAATGAGTGGAACCTAGGTAAACAATATGCCGTCGGCATGATGTTCCTATCTAAAGACCCGGTAAAAGCCCAATCTGCAAAAGACATCATCAACCAAGAATTGTCTCAAGAAACTCTGACGATAGCTGGCTGGCGCGATGTACCAACCAATGAAGACGTACTCGGTCCTATCGCACTCAGTTCGCTACCAAATATCGTCCAAGTTTTCATCTCTGCACCAGCAGGTTGGCGCGAACAAGATGTAGAAAGACGCCTTTACATCGCCAAGCGCCGTATTGAAAAACGCGTCACTGAAGACGAAGATTTCTACATCTGTAGTTTGTCGACTCAGGTGATCGTCTACAAAGGTCTGTGTATGCCGGCCGATCTGCCGCGATTTTACCTCGATCTTGCTGATCTTCGCATGGAATCATCGATCTGTTTGTTCCACCAGCGCTTTTCTACCAACACGCAACCACGTTGGCCATTAGCACAGCCATTCCGCTACTTAGCGCACAATGGTGAGATTAATACCATCGAAGGCAACCGCCAATGGGCGAAAGCTCGCGCCTACAAATTTGCATCACCGCTGCTCCCTGATCTTCAAACGGCAGCTCCGTTTGTTAACGAGACCGGCTCAGACTCTTCGAGCCTAGATAATATGCTCGACCTATTCCTATCTGGTGGTATGGATATCTTCCGAGCGATGCGAATGCTGGTTCCACCAGCATGGCAAAACCACCCTGACATGGATCCAGACCTTCGTGCCTTCTACGACTTTAACTCCAAACACATGGAGCCTTGGGATGGTCCGGCTGGTATCGTACTCTCAGACGGTCGCTATGCCGCCTGTAACCTTGACCGCAATGGCCTGCGCCCAGCACGTTATGTGATTACCAAAGACAACCTTATTACGCTTGCATCTGAGGTTGGTATCTGGGATTACGCCCCAGATGAAGTGGCAGAGAAAGGGCGCGTCGGCCCAGGTGAGCTGCTCGTCGTCGATACTCAAGAAGGCGAGCTGTGGCACTCCGATGACATCGATAATGATCTCAAAAGCCGCCACCCATATCGTGAGTGGATGGAAAACAACGTACATAAGCTCACGCCATTTAGTGCGCTGACTGACGATCAGGTCGGTGAACGCAGCTTCGATGAGACTCTGCTCAAGACCTACCAAAAACAATTCGCCATGACCAACGAAGAAACCGACCAGGTGCTTCGTGTGCTCGGCGATATGGGCCAAGAAGCCGTTGGCTCTATGGGTGACGATACACCGATGGCGGTACTGTCCTCAAAAGAGCGTTTGGTGACGGACTACTTCCGCCAGAAATTTGCGCAGGTAACGAACCCGCCTATCGACCCACTGCGTGAAAAACACGTGATGTCGCTAGCGACCAGTGTCGGTCAGGAAATGAACGTATTCTGTGAGACCGACGGACACGCCTATCGTGTGACCTTCGATTCACCTGTGCTGCTTTATTCTGACATGCAGCAGTTACTCGAACTGAGCGACAAACACTATCGCAATACGATCCTCGATATTAACTACGATCCAAACGAGAAAGATCTCAAGCAAGCCTTACTCGATCTCTGCGATCAAGCGGAATCCGTCGTTAAAGAAGGGACGGTTCTAGTGGTACTTTCGGATCGCGCGCTTGTGAAAGGCAAGCTGCCTATTCCTGCTGCGATGGCGGTTGGCGCTGTGCAAACACGATTGATTGATGCCAACCTTCGCTGTGATGCCAATATCATTGTCGAGACCGCAACCGCGCGTGACCCACACCAGTTTGCTGTACTAATGGGCTTTGGTGCGACGGCTGTCTACCCTTACCTAGCGTATGAGGCGCTGGGTAAACTGGTCGATGACGGGGCAATTGATAAAAGCTATCGCGACGTGATGCAAAACTATCAATACGGTATCAACAAGGGTCTTTATAAGATCATGTCGAAGATGGGTATCTCGACCATCGCTTCCTATCGATGCTCACAACTGTTTGAAGCCGTTGGTCTACACTCCGACGTGGTCGACTTATGCTTTAAAGGCGTCACCACACGCATCCAGGGCGCAAGCTTTGACGATTTCCAACAAGACTTGTTTAACCTCTCTCGCAAGGCGTGGGCAAAACGTAAAGCCGTTGAACACGGCGGTCTACTCAAATACGTTCATGATGGTGAGTACCATGCGTACAACCCTGATGTGGTGGGTACACTGCAGCAAGCCGTAAAATCCGGTGATGCTGCCGACTATAAATCCTACGCCAAGCAAGTGAACGACCGTCCTACTGCGATGCTGCGTGACTTGATGAAGCTGAAAAAAGCGGACCAAGCACTACAGCTCGAACAGATTGAGCCCAACACTGAGCTATTTAAACGCTTTGACTCAGCGGCGATGTCCATTGGGGCATTGAGCCCAGAAGCGCATGAAGCGCTCGCCATGGCAATGAACAAGCTTGGTGGCTACTCCAACTCTGGTGAAGGTGGTGAAGATCCACGTCGCTTTGGTACCAACCGTAACTCTCGCATTAAGCAGATAGCGTCAGGTCGTTTTGGGGTGACACCACATTACCTCACCAATGCCGACGTCCTGCAAATCAAGGTCGCTCAAGGCGCAAAACCAGGTGAAGGCGGACAGCTTCCTGGGCATAAGGTGACAGCCGAAATTGCTAAGCTGCGTCACTCGGTACAAGGGGTTACACTCATCTCCCCTCCTCCGCATCACGATATCTACTCCATTGAAGATTTAGCTCAGCTTATCTTCGATTTGAAGCAGGTTAACCCAGATGCACTGGTATCGGTAAAACTGGTTTCCGAGCCAGGTGTTGGCACGATTGCTACCGGTGTTGCCAAAGCTTATGCCGACCTCATTACCATCTCTGGTTACGATGGCGGCACGGCGGCAAGCCCACTGACATCGGTCAAGTACGCAGGTTGTCCTTGGGAACTCGGTCTTGCCGAAACCCAGCAGGCACTGGTTGCCAATAACCTTCGTCATAAGATCCGACTCCAAGTCGATGGCGGTCTAAAAACCGGATTAGACGTTGTGAAAGCAGCCATTCTTGGCGCTGAGAGCTTCGGCTTCGGTACTGCGCCTATGGTCGCCATGGGCTGTAAGTTCCTGCGAATCTGTCACCTCAATAACTGCGCAACAGGCGTTGCAACGCAAGACGAAACGCTGCGTAAAGAGTACTTCAAGGGCTTACCTGAAATGGTGGTCAACTACTTCACTGGGCTTGCCGATGAAGTACGCGAACTGCTCGCTGAGTTAAGGGTAGAAAAGCTAACCGACCTAATCGGTCGAACGGATTTATTGGAAGCCGTAGAAGGCTTGACGGCGAAGCAATCCAAGCTTGATCTGTCGAGTATCCTCGAAACGCCAGTATCGCCGCTATCTCATCCACTGTATTGGACTGAGCCCAATCAGCCGTTTGACAAAGCGGAGCTTAACCAAAAGATTATCGAAGAAACCGAAGCTACAGTAGAAAGCAGAGCCGGTGGTAGCTTCTACTTCGATGTAAGAAACACCGACCGCTCTGTGGGTGCAAGACTCTCTGGTAGCGTTGCTAAGCGCTATGGCAACCAAGGTATGGCAACGAGTCCAATCAAGCTGTATCTCGATGGTACTGCAGGCCAATCACTCGGCGTTTGGAATGCTGGCGGCGTAGAAATATACCTAACGGGCGACGCTAATGACTATGTCGGCAAAGGCATGGCAGGCGGTAAGCTGGTTATCAAGCCTCACGTGGGTACCACCTTCGCTTGCAATGACGCCACCATCGTTGGTAACACCTGCCTCTATGGCGCGACAGGCGGTAAGCTCTTTGCTGCAGGTACCGCTGGTGAACGCTTTGGAGTGCGCAACTCCGGCACCATTGCTGTGATTGAAGGGGCTGGTGACAATGCCTGTGAGTATATGACAGGGGGTATCGTCGCGATTCTTGGTGCGACTGGCGTTAACTTTGGCGCAGGTATGACAGGCGGTTTTGCTTACGTTATGGATAGCAACGATGACTTTGAAGGTCGCGTCAACACGGAATCGGTAGAAGCGATTTCGCTGTCTGATTTGTATATCCATCAAGAGCATTTGCGCGGACTTATCGCTGAGCACCTAGAAGAGACAGGCTCAGTGCACGCCGAAAACATTCTGGCGAACTTCGATGAATGGATTCCGAAGTTCTATCTCGTCAAGCCAAAGGCTGCGGATCTTCGCACCTTACTTGGTCACCAAAGCCGAAGCGCTGCAGAGCTGCGCGTTCAAGCACAGTAGTTGGAAGGAGCCAGAATAATGAGCCAAAACGTATACCAATTTATTGATGTGAACCGCGTCGACCCAGCTAAAAAGCCGATTAAGGTTCGCAAAATCGAGTTCGTGGAAATCTACGAACCCTTTACCAAACAGCAAGCGACAGCTCAGGCCGATCGCTGCCTCGACTGCGGTAACCCATACTGTGAATGGAAATGCCCAGTTCACAACTACATCCCACAATGGCTAAAGCTAGCCAATGAGGGACGCATCATAGAAGCCGCTGAACTCTCACATCAAACCAACAGCTTGCCAGAAGTCTGTGGTCGCGTATGTCCGCAAGATCGCTTGTGTGAGGGGTCATGTACGCTAAACGACGACTTCGGTGCGGTCACTATCGGCAATATCGAAAAGTACATCACCGACAAAGCGTTTGAGATGGGCTGGAAGCCAGATATGTCTCACGTGGAATGGACGGATAAGAAAGTCGCCATTATTGGTGCTGGGCCAGCAGGTCTTGCCGCTGCCGATATTCTGGCACGTAATGGTGTTAAGCCCGTCGTCTTTGATCGTTATCCCGAGATTGGAGGTCTACTCACCTTTGGTATTCCCTCTTTCAAACTAGAGAAAGACGTCATGATAAACCGTCGCCGCATCTTTACTGAGATGGGGGTTGAATTCCAGCTCAACACAGAGGTAGGCAAAGACGTTGAGATGGCGACGTTAATTGAAGAGTATGACGCCGTTTTCCTTGGTGTAGGGACCTACAAAAATATGCGAGCGGGCCTCGAGAACGAGAACGCACCCGGCGTCTTTGATGCCCTACCGTTTCTTATCTCAAACACCTACAAGGTCATGGAGCTTGATGGTGAGCAACCGTTCATTGATATGAAAGGTAAGAAGGTCGTAGTACTCGGTGGTGGCGATACGGCGATGGACTGTGTTCGCACCTCTATTCGTCAAAGTGCGAGTAGTGTAGTTTGTGCCTATCGCCGAGACGAAGCCAACATGCCAGGCTCCAGACGTGAGGTGAAAAATGCCCGTGAAGAAGGGGTTAACTTTATGTTTAACCTTCAGCCACTGGGCATTGAGGTTGATGCCAATGGTAATGCCTGCGGCGTTAAAGTTGTAAAAACCGCTCTAGGTGAACCCGATGAAGCCGGTCGCCGCCGTCCAGAACCCGTAGAAGGCAGCGAACATGTACTGGAAGCCGACGCGGTGATCATGGCATTCGGATTCCAGCCACATCAGATGTCTTGGCTAGAACCTTATGGCGTTGACCTTGACCAATGGGGTCGCATTAAAGCGCCTGTATCTCAAGAGTTTATGTATCAAACCACCAATGAGAAGATCTTCGCCGGAGGCGACGCGGTACGTGGCTCTGATTTGGTTGTTACCGCCATTGACGAGGGACGCAAAGCGGCAGAAGGCATACTAGACTTCTTAGATGTATAGAGTGAAAACAACAATACGTTAAGCCCAGCTCTGCTGGGCTTTTGTTTAAGGGAACATCATGACCAAAGCCAAGCTATTAACGCTTTCCTCCATCGTTTTTCTTACGGCCTGCGGAGCTGGCTACAAAACCACAACGGACCGCACTGACGAGCCATGTGGAGACAGTCCTCGCTGCGTCTCTACCCAAGATAGCCGTGAAGAATTTAATCTCGCCCCTTTCAAACTCGCCCCCAATACCAACATCAACCAAATAGAAACCGTCGCTTTAAGCTTCGATAATGCAGAGGTTGCCGCCATTGATGACAACTACCTACGGGTTGAATACACCTCCAGCGTGTTCCGTTATGTTGATGATATGGAGGTAAAAATCCAAGATGGGGAACTGAGAGTTCGCTCTGAGGCACGCATCGGCTACTACGATTTTGATGTCAATCGGAAGCGGGTTGAAGCCTTTCGCGCTAAGCTCATCGAAACTGGATTGATCATCGCAAATCCCTAATTGCTCAATCTCGCAAAGGTTGGGAAGCGAGGCGACTGTTGCTATACTGCACGCCAAAATACGTTTTCCAACTTGAGAGAATCTCTATGAAAATCGGCGTAATCGGCGCAATGGAACAAGAAGTTTCCATCCTAAAAGCAGCACTTACTAACCTAGAAGAAACCAAAAAAGGCGGTTGTACCTTCTTTACGGGTCAACTTCATAATGTTGATATCGTGCTACTTCAATCAGGTATCGGCAAAGTAGCCGCTGCAGTGGGCACGACGATTCTTCTTAGCGATTACCAACCAGATGTTGTGATTAACACAGGCTCAGCAGGTGGCTTTGAGTCTTCTCTGAACCTAGGTGATGTGGTTATCTCGACTGAAGTTCGTCACCATGATGCTGACGTGACTGCATTTGGCTACGAGATTGGTCAGATGGCAGGCCAACCTGCAGCATTCACTGCTGACCAAAAGCTAATGGATGTGGCAGAGCAAGCACTCGCACAAATGGAAGACAAGCATGCGGTACGCGGTTTGATCTGTACTGGTGACGAGTTCGTTTGCCGCCCCGAGCGTCAAGCATTCATCCGTGAGAACTTCCCTGGTGTTATCGCTGTAGAAATGGAGGCGTCTGCTATTGCGCAAACATGTCACCAATTCAACACGCCGTTTGTTGTGGTTCGTGCCATTTCTGATGTTGCCGATAAAGAATCACCAATGAGCTTTGAAGAGTTCCTACCATTAGCGGCGCAAAGCTCGTCTGAAATGGTAGTTAAAATGGTTGAACTGCTTAAATAAGCAGACGTTCTTGCCAAGAACTTAACGTACAAGGACGACGTCAATGAGCTCTTTTTTCGAGAGTTTATATGCCAATGGTGCACTCCTGACTTTATGGGGTGCACTCTTATTTCATCTACTCATTCCTATCCCACCAGCGGCGCACCCAGTGCGATTTTGGCAACTATTGCTCACCAATATCGCCCAAAAAGTGAATCAGCCTAACGCCTCGAGTCAGCAGCAAAGGCTCTCTGGCTCACTTGCTCTGCTTTTATTGCTCTTGCCCACACTCGCTGTACTCATAGCACTGCAATCTTTAGTGTGGAAAGCGGAGTTTTATCAACTGGCGCTTTTGCTGCTTGCCGTTGAGTGGCGTGGTAACGAGTTATTTGCTCGACGCTTTATTGATGCACTCGCCAAGGAAGACAAACACACTGCCCGGCATTTGCTTGCTTCTCGAGTCAATCGAGACACCGCCTCTTTGTCATTGCTAGGACTTGGCAAAGCGGGCGCTGAAAGCGTCATCATGGGATACGCGAGAAACGTCATTGGCGTCCTATTTTGGTACGGAGTCGCAGGGGGTATTGGCGCACTGATATATCGACTATGTGCGGAGATTGCACGCAATTGGAGTCCGCATAAACCCGGCTATGCCAACTTTGGCAAGCCCGCAGCTTGGTTGTTTATGATGGTCGATTACGTGCCGCAAAAGCTGTTCTCTCTCACCGTACTGCTTGGTATGCCAACTAAGGCAGTCCAACAAACACTTAGCCAAGCCAAAGCATGGGCCAACTCAGCGACGAGCTGGCTTATTTGTGGCTATGCTAATCGTTTTGAACTAGCGCTGGGCGGTCCCGCTATTTATGGTGATGAGAAATTACAACGAGCACGCATTGGTGGAAAAATCGCACCTGCGGCCATTCATATCGCTCAAATTCAAAAACACATAGCATGGCGGATCTATGTTTGGCTGATGCTGCAAAGCGCAACGATGTTCATCATCTATCAAGGGTTGTAACTCATGAATAACACGTATGTTGGGCTACTCGCTCTGCTTGCTAGCGGCTCATCGCTCGCCTCACCAATGGCGAGCGCCGACATCGAGCGCATTGTGAGCCTTGCGCCACATACCACCGAGCTTGCCTACGCCGCAGGACTTGGTGATAAGTTGGTGGCGGTAAGCGAATACAGCGACTATCCAGAAGCGGCTCAAAAGCTTGAGCGTGTCGCAAACTATCAAGGCATTAAGCTGGAGCGAATCGTGGCCTTGGAGCCCGATCTTATCTTGGCTTGGCCAACAGGAAACCCTGCCAGAGAGTTAGAGAAACTTGAGCAGCTTGGCTTCAACCTTTATTACTCTAAAGCAAAATCACTCGATGGCATTGCCAATAGTCTCGAGGCGCTTAGCCAATATGCGGATAATTCCAACGTAGGTCTAGTTGCCGCAAAGCAGTTTCGTGAAGAGCTTGACAAACTCAAACAGAAATACGACACCAAGCAGAAAGTTCGCTATTTCTACCAGCTCAGTGAGAAGCCGATTATTACGCTTTCTGATGGTAACTGGCCAAGTGAGGTATTTGAGTTTTGTGGTGGAGAAAACATCTTTGCCAGCAGCAAGGCTCCCTATCCTCAAGTCAGTCCCGAACAGGTGATCGTGCGCCAACCTGAAGCTATCTTCACCTCAGAGCACGCCATGGCAAACGGCAATATGTGGCAAAAATGGCAACAAGAATTACCTGCAGTACAAAACAAACATGTATGGGCTTTAACCTCAGATTGGCTGAATCGCCCCACACCAAGAACTCTACTGGCGGTCACTCAAGTATGTGAACATCTTGATTGGGTACGAACCCAAAAATAATGAGAGCTCGATCACATTCAGGTAAGATTCGCTATCCGCAAACGTTAAATCCCGTAAAATTAGCGCACTTTCCTATTACTTTTCTTCAGTGAGAATATAGCTGTGGATTCCATGCTCTATTTGGTCGACCTATTTGGTACGGCAGTGTTTGCAATATCGGGAGTGATACTTGCAGGAAGACTTAGGATGGATCCTTTTGGTGTCATGGTACTTGGCAGTGTTACCGCCATCGGTGGTGGAACCATTCGCGATATGGCGCTAGGTGCAACACCTGTTTTTTGGATAACGGATACCACCTATATCTGGGTGATTATCGTGACCTGTATTGCCACTATGATGCTGGTCAGGCATCCAAGGCGACTGCCTTGGTATGTATTGCCAGTAAGTGATGCGATAGGTCTCGCGGTATTTGTCGGCATTGGTGTTGAAAAAGCTCTGATGTTCCAGGATTCGTATTTGATCGCCGTTATCATGGGCGTATTAACGGGTTGTGGCGGTGGCATTATTCGTGACGTTCTTGCCCGAGAAGTTCCGATGGTATTAAGACGTGAAGTGTACGCAACCGCTTGTATTATTGGCGGTACCTTTCATGTCGGGGCTCTAATGATGGGCGCATCAACGGGCAGCGCCTTCTTGTGCTGTGTCGTCGCTACGTTGGTGATTCGACTGGGTGCAATTCGCTGGCATCTTTCGCTACCCACCTTTGCACTCGACAAATAGATTCAAGATTTGATGACTGGGGAATGTCATTTCTCCCGTCATCCTCTTCATTTTTCCCTGTTGCTTTAGTATGTTGGTTAAAACCTACTCGCTTATGCATTCGGACAGGGAAACGTCTATGGATATTACATTTGATCATGTCTCATTAAATCACCCACTTTCATTGTCGATTCCAGATTGGACAATCCGTTCTGGTGAGCATTGGGCTGTGTTCGAAACCCATGGCAATGTCGGCAGTTTGCTTGGCGATCTACTGTGTAATGAACTCACTCCTGACTCTGGCACCGTTTGCCAACCGCACACTCGAATCGCACAGGTTTCTCTTGCCGAGCAACAAAGGCTGCTTGAGCTCGAAAACGCTAATGACGACACCGACTTCCTTGACCGTATCGATTATGGTCGCACCGTCTACCAACTAGTCTCTGAGTTTTCAGATAACCCTGAGGTAATTGAACAGCTTATTCAAGAGCTCGACCTACTTCACTTAAAAGATAGAGGCTTCAAACAACTCTCCACTGGCGAGACGCGGCGCGTAATGCTTGCCAGAGCACTTGCTTGTGCACCAAAGGTACTTATCCTTGATGAACCATTTGTCGGTCTTGATAAGTTGCATCGTAAAATGCTCGCCGATTATCTGCGTGATCTGTCACTTCACGTTCAATTGGTGGTCATCACCTCACGTGAAGATGAAGTGCCAACGTGGATGTCTCATGTAGCCATGTTCGAGAATGGCAAACTCAAAGAACAGCTCAGTTACAACCAATGGCGTGAGCACCCAATCATTTCGCAGTTACTTGCACAGTCTTCACAGCAAAGCGAGCAGTGGTTAGCCTTAATTCGCAAGCATCAACACAGTGCAAAATTTGCTGATCCTCTAGTGAAGATCACAGACGGTAAAGTTGAGTATGTCGACCAAAAAATCTTCTCTGGTGTCAACTGGCAAATCAACAATGGCGAGCACTGGCAAGTCCGTGGTCCAAATGGCTGCGGCAAAAGCACCTTGCTTGGGATGATTTTTGGTGATCACCCTCAGTGCTACAGCAATGACATCGAGATTTATGGAATCAAACGAGGCAGCGGAGAAACTATCTGGGATATCAAGCAGCACACAGGCATGGTCTCTTCGTCGCTACATTTACAGTATCGAGTCAACTGCAGTGCTCGTGATGTCTTATTGTCTGGATTCTTTGACTCTATCGGTCTCTATGACAAGCCCAGTCAGAAACAAATTGAGGCAGCAAATGAATGGCTGACGCTACTGCATATGTCCGAGCTGCGAGACACCTCCTTTAAGTCTCTAGAGTATAGCCAGCAGAGGCTGTTGCTTATCGCGCGCGCCATCATCAAGCAGCCAACGATACTTATCTTAGATGAGCCATACCAGGGTTTAGATTTCCTTGGTCGTAAACTGGTGATGAACGCCCTTGAGCTGATTGCCAAAGAAAACCTGAGCCAGCTTCTATACGTCTCACACTACGTCGAAGATGAGCTAAGCAGCATTCAACATTTTGTCGACTTTGTCCCTGCAGAGGGACAAGAAGAGGGTTACAAGGTGGCTATTAGTACGCCTATTCAGCAAACGGCGAGCGATAACAAAACGAATGACAAAGCGGGTGCCGAAGACAATGTGAAAACGAAGTCTCTATGCCAAGAAGAATAGCGTAATGCCTGTCGGCATTTCGTTTGCAGCATGTTAGTCTTTAACTATTGATTCCATTCTTTCATCAAAAGACACATGCTTCTAGAGGGTATTGAAACACTGCTTGTGCTCGCGCAAGAAAAGACAATGGGTAGAGCTGGAAGCCGGCTTTATATCAGCCAGTCAGCGGTGAGCAAGCGTATCGCTAACCTAGAAAAGCGGTTAGGAAAGACCCTGATTGAACCTGAAGGTCGGCAGATTAAACTCACCGCAGAAGCTGAAGCCCTGATTGAACGCGTCGGTCCGAGTTTAAATGAGCTAAGGGGACTTATCGCCGAAGAGCAAAACGTTGAGAAGCAATCTATTTTGCGACTCGATTGCTCTGAGACGCTGGTTGCAGGCTACTTGAGTGAAGTGATGCCGCAACTGTTGGCGCAAGATAGCTTTCTGACCGTCACGACCAATCATACCCCCCGAATAGTCGAGCACGTCAAATCAGGAGAAGCGGCTGTCGGTTTATGTGCCGGACACCTGAACTCACGGCTTGGACTTATCGCCACGCACCTTTTTGACGAGCCCTTTAAGGTCGTCAGCAAGCAGCGGTTAATCCACCCTCCTACTAGTGTGATTACCAATGACTTGAATAATCCCGCTAACACTTATCAAGCAGGGTTATTACAGCAGGCTGGAATTTCACCCAGCATGCAGATGGACTCGTATACTGCCGCCGCTCAACTGGCGATTCGAGGAGTTTCACCAGCACTTGTACCACTGTCTATTATCAAAACACTGCACATCAGCGAGGCTTTATGTTTCGACTTTGAGTTTTTGACTGCACTGACGCGTCCAGTTCACGTTATTTATAGACCGAGTGCGCTTAAACAAGCTCGCCTTAAAACAGTGATTGAAACCATTGAGGATGCTGTTCCCAAAGTAGCTTTAATGCCATCACCATCGACATAATCACCACCAATGGGCGGATGAACTTCTTACCTTTAGAGACCACGACCTTAGCGCCCATCCTTGCCCCTAAGAAGCCACCAGCGGCCATCACCAATCCAATCTCCCATACAGGCAGACCAGCGATAACAAAGAAGATCAAGGCAGCCAGGTTCGAGGTAAAGTTAAGCACCTTGGTACGCGCGGTCGCGTGAACAATCGATAATTGAGCAATAGCCACAAAGCAGATAGTAAAGATAGAGCCCGTACCTGGACCGAAGAAACCATCGTAAAAGCCGACACCGGTGCCAACAGAAAACGCAAACAAGGTTTCTGACATCTTCGGCTTGCCTCCGCCTTCTCCAGCTTGCGGCGCCAATAAGAAATAGAGCGAGATGCCAAGTAGCAGCACAGGAATCAAGCTCGTCAGCACCCCAGCATCAATATACTGAACCAACTCGGCTCCGATAGCCGAGCCCACAAAAGTACAGGCTATCGCGAGACGCATATCTTTAAGATCGACAATACCATTACGAACGAAATACCAAGTCGCAGAGAAACTGCCGAACGAGCTCTGCAGCTTATTCGTCGCGAGTGCCTGTGTCGGTGGCACGCCAGCGGAGAGTAGCGCAGGTAGCGTCAACAGCCCTCCTCCTCCAGCCATAGCATCAATAAAACCAGCCAAGCCAGCGACAAAAAACAGTAAAACAAGAATGTCGTAAGTTACGTCCATGTGGGAAGCTCAAAAGAAGTTTTGTGAAATTGTATCCACCAGCGCCACTAAAACTAGCGAAACCACCGATACAAACCTATTCCAAATTGGAATCGTTTATTGGACAGGTAAAAAAAGTCCGCTCAAATGAGCGGGCAATGAGGTTGTCTAGGAGGTGATAACTCACCTCTCTATTCTTATTGTGTTACGCGATTAAGCGTTTTTGATCTGCTCGTGCAGCTCTTGTACTGACGTTACTGATACTTTCGCATCAGCAGTGTGAGCCATACACGTTGCAAACGCTGCGTTTAGCGTTGTTGTGTAGTTCACTTTCTCAGCCAGAGCGCCGCGACGTAGAACTTTTGAGTCTTCAATCGATTGACGACCTGCAGTCGTGTTCACGATGTAGGTGTACTCGTTGTTCTTGATGCGGTCTAGGATATGTGGACGGCCTTCGTGTACCTTGTTCACAAGACGAGGGTTGATGCCCGCTTCACCTAGGATTACCGCTGTACCGTGTGTTGCATCTAGCTGGTAACCAAGCTTAGTTAGCTTAGAGGCTAGGTCAACAACACGTTGCTTGTCGCCTTCGCGAACAGACAGTAGTGCGCGGCCGCCTTCTGGGTAAACATTGCCACAACCTAGTTCTGCTTTCGAGTAAGCTTCTGCGAACGTTGCGCCAACACCCATAACTTCACCAGTAGAACGCATTTCTGGGCCTAGTAGTGGGTCAACACCAGGGAACTTGTTGAACGGCAATACCACTTCTTTCACAGAGTAGTATGGTGGGATGATCTCTTTGGTAAAGCCTTGAGACTCTAGAGATTGACCTGCCATTACGCGCGCTGCGATTTTCGCAAGCGGTGCACCTGTTGCTTTAGAAACAAACGGTACAGTACGAGCTGCACGTGGGTTTACTTCGATTAGGTAAACCTTGTTGTTCTTAACCGCAAACTGAGTGTTCATCAGACCGCGTACACCCAACTCGAACGCTAGCTTCTCAACTTGCTCACGCATCACATCTTGGATTTCTGCGCTTAGTGTGTAAGCCGGAAGTGAACATGCTGAGTCACCTGAGTGAACACCTGCTTGCTCGATGTGCTCCATGATACCGCCGATAACCACACGCTCGCCGTCACAGATAGCGTCGATATCCACTTCTACTGCATCGTCAAGGAAGCTATCTAGAAGTACTGGCGATTCGTTAGACACGCTTACTGCTTCGTTGAAGTAGCGACGTAGGTCTTGCTCGTCGTATACGATTTCCATCGCACGACCACCGAGTACGTATGAAGGACGTACAACCAGTGGGAAGCCGATTTCACGAGACTTATCAACCGCTTGCTCAAGCGTAGTTACTGTTGCGTTTTCTGGTTGTAGTAGGCCTAGACGGTCTACAGCAACTTGGAAGCGCTCACGGTCTTCTGCACGGTCGATAGCATCTGGGCTAGTACCAATGATTGGCACGCCTGCTGCTTCAAGAGCACGTGCTAGTTTCAGAGGCGTTTGACCACCGTACTGAACGATAACGCCTTTTGGCTTCTCAACGCGTACGATTGATAGTACATCTTCAAGCGTTACAGGTTCGAAGTACAGACGGTCTGACGTGTCGTAGTCCGTTGATACTGTCTCTGGGTTACAGTTAACCATGATGGTTTCGTAACCGTCTTCGCGCAGTGCAAGAGATGCGTGTACACAACAGTAGTCAAATTCGATGCCTTGACCGATACGGTTAGGACCACCGCCCAGAACCATGATCTTGTCTTTGTCTGTTGGCTGCGCTTCACACTCTTCATCGTAAGATGAGTACATGTAAGCCGTGTCAGATGAGAATTCAGCAGCACACGTATCAACACGCTTGTAAACAGGGTGAATGTCGTACTGGTCGCGTAGACGACGGATTTCGCTTTCCGATACACCTAGAATCGAAGACAGACGAGCATCGGCGAAGCCTTTGCGCTTCATCTTGCGAAGTACGTCTTCAGTAAGACCGGCAAAACCGCCTGCTTTAACTTCGTTCTCTAGTTTCACAAGCTCTTCGATTTGAACTAGGAACCAACGGTCAATTTGCGTTAGGTTGAATACACCGTCTACAGACAAACCTGCACGGAATGCGTCTGCGATGTACCAGATACGCTCCGCACCCGCTTCTTTCAGCTCGTGACGGATTTTAGATAGTGCGTCTGGAGAGTCTAGGTCAACCATCTCGTCAAAGCCGTTCGCGCCAACTTCTAGGCCACGAAGTGCTTTTTGTAGAGATTCTTGTTGGTTACGACCAATCGCCATTACCTCACCAACTGACTTCATCTGAGTCGTTAGACGGTCGTTAGCGCCCGCGAACTTCTCGAAGTTAAAGCGAGGGATCTTAGTCACAACGTAGTCGATTGTTGGTTCGAACGATGCTGGTGTTGCGCCGCCCGTGATGTCGTTCATTAGCTCGTCTAGAGTAAAGCCAACTGCTAGCTTCGCAGCAATCTTCGCGATTGGGAAACCTGTTGCTTTAGACGCTAGAGCAGAAGAGCGAGATACACGTGGGTTCATCTCGATGATAACCATACGGCCATCTTTCGGGTTGATACCAAACTGAACGTTTGAACCACCTGTTTCTACACCGATTTCACGCAGTACCGCTAGAGAAGCGTTACGCATTAACTGGTATTCTTTGTCCGTCAGCGTTTGCGCTGGCGCCACTGTGATTGAGTCACCAGTGTGAATGCCCATTGGGTCGAAGTTTTCAATCGCACAAACGATGATACAGTTGTCCGCTTTGTCACGAACCACTTCCATCTCGTACTCTTTCCAACCGATTAGCGACTCATCGATAAGAAGCTCATTGGTTGGAGACAGGTCTAGACCGCGGCGACAAATCTCTTCGAACTCTTCTTTGTTGTACGCAATACCACCACCGGTACCACCCATAGTGAAAGAAGGACGAATGATACAAGGGAAGCCAACCATATCAAGAACCGCGTACGCTTCTTCCATAGTCTTAGCCGTGTCTGCACGTGGACACTCTAGGCCAATTGACTTCATCGCTTTATCGAATCGAGAACGGTCTTCTGCTTTATCGATAGCGTCAGCCGTTGCACCGATCATCTCTACACCAAACTCAGCTAGTACGCCGTGTTTTTCTAGGTCTAGAGCACAGTTAAGTGCAGTCTGACCACCCATAGTAGGCAGTACTGCATCTGGACGCTCTTTCTCGATGATGTTACGAACCACTTCCCATTGGATAGGCTCGATGTAAGTTGCATCTGCCATGTCAGGGTCAGTCATGATAGTTGCAGGGTTCGAGTTCACAAGGATAACTCGGTAACCTTCTTCGCGCAGTGCTTTACACGCTTGAGCACCTGAGTAGTCAAACTCACAAGCCTGACCGATAACGATTGGGCCAGCACCAAGAATTAGAATACTTTTTAAGTCAGTACGTTTTGGCATTCTCAACTACTCCGAATTACGCTTTGTGTTCTTTAATTAGGTCGATGAAGTGGTCAAACAATGGCGCTGCATCGTGTGGACCTGGGCTCGCTTCAGGGTGACCCTGGAAGCTGAACGCTGGCTTATCTGTACGGTGGATACCTTGAAGTGTTCCGTCGAACAGAGATTTGTGCGTTGCACGTAGGTTCTCTGGAAGCGTCTCTTCATCCGCAGCAAAGCCGTGGTTCTGTGAAGTAATCATTACTACATCACGGTCTAGGTCTTTAACTGGGTGGTTCGCACCGTGGTGGCCAAACTTCATCTTCACTGTTTGCGCACCAGACGCTAGAGCCAAGATTTGGTGACCAAGGCAGATACCAAAGATTGGTAGGCCTTTGTCTAGGAATACTTTTGTTGCCTCGATCGCGTAAGTACATGGCGCCGGGTCACCAGGGCCGTTTGATAGGAATACGCCATCTGGGTTAAGTGCAAGCACGTCTTCAGCAGAAGTTTGCGCTGGAACCACTGTTAGGCGGCAGCCGCGGTCTACAAGCATGCGTAGGATGTTGCGTTTTGCACCGAAGTCGTAAGCAACAACGTGATATGGCAGCTCGCTGTCGTCTTTCGCTTCAGGAAGGCCACCCTCGAGTGTCCACGAACCCTGTTTCCATTGATACGTTTCTTGCGTTGTTACTTCTTTCGCAAGGTCCATACCTTTCAAGCCAGGGAACTCTTTCGCTTTCGCCAGTGCTAGCGCTTCGTCTAGGTTATCACCAGCAACGATACAACCGTTCTGAGCGCCTTTCTCACGTAGAAGACGAGTCAGCTTACGCGTATCGATATCTGCGATACCAACGATGTTTTGAGACTTAAGGTAGTCTGAAAGCGACTGTTCATTACGGAAGTTAGAAGCGATAAGAGGAAGATCGCGGATCACAAGGCCTTGTGCGTGGATTGCTGAAGACTCTTCGTCTTCTTTATTAGTACCAGTATTGCCAATATGAGGATAAGTAAGAGTGACAATCTGTTGAGAATAGGAAGGATCAGTGAGGATTTCTTGGTACCCCGTCATCGAGGTATTAAAAACAACTTCACCAACGGATAAACCATCTGCTCCAATGGAAACACCGCGGAACACTGTCCCATCTTCTAGGACTAACAGTGCTGATTTACTCAAGACAACCTCCAGAATAAAAATGCATAAATTTTAAATTAAATTGCAGATTTGCCTTCCTCTTCGCTATAAATAAGCGGTTTTAGGTAGTTCAGACAAATTGGCGGTATTCTAATGATGCCGACGTTTTGTGTCAACAAGCACGGAAAAATAAATCCAAACTTTATAGTCACTAACGAATTTTTCGTTTTAAACCGCCAAAAACAGACATTTAATGAGAAAAATTCAATCAGTTAACGGCAAGCATAGTTTTTCGACGCAGAAACTCACCGTCATACTTCAAAATTTGCAACAACTATTTGCGCAAACGATCGCCAAACAGACAAAACATATAAAAATAGAGCTTTAAGTTAAAAAACCACAAAAAGGCTTCATAAAAACAGGCAAAAAACCCAATAACTGCACACTTTGCATCCATTTGTGAAATTTAGGACACGCAGTGTTTGTACTCACTCAGACTATCGTTACCAGAATATTTATGTAGTTGCTGTCTTTAGTACTCACACCGAATTGGGATATAAAAAAAGCGCCATACTGGCGCTTTTTTTAAATGCTGTCTAAACCGAGCACTTCGGTCATGGTATAGAAACCGGCAGGCTTATCATTGAGCCACACAGCAGCTTTGACTGCACCATTAGCAAAGGTCATACGATCGGTCGCTTTGTGAGTGATCTCAACACGCTCGCCGATATCCGCAAACATCGCCGTGTGCTCACCGATAATGTCACCGGCGCGTATTGTCGCAAAGCCAATTTCATCACGAGTTCGCTCACCAGTAATGCCTTCACGAGCGTAGACTGCCACATCATTAAGCTCATTACCCATCGCGCCCGCGATCGCCTCACCCATACCAATTGCTGTGCCAGAAGGCGCATCAACTTTATGGCGGTGGTGTGCTTCTACGATTTCGATATCACAGTAATCACCCATGACCTTCGCTGCTTTCTCTAGCAGTTTAAATACTAGGTTTACACCAACGCTGTAGTTTGGTGCCATGACAACCGGAACCACCTTAGCCGCTTCATCGATGAGCTCTTTCTCTTCTTCGCTGAAACCTGTGGTACCAATGACCATTTTTTTACCATGCTGTTTGCACAGCTCTAGATTCGCAAGGGTACTTTTCGGTGCAGTAAAGTCGATAATCACATCAAAGTCGGCAATTGACTTCGCCAAATCATCAACCAGCGCGACATCAAAGCGCCCTTCACCACATAGCTCACCAACATCAACGCCAACGAGTGAAGACTCAGGACGCTCAGAGCCCGCTCCCACGGTCGCTTGTTTGTTGTGAAATGTTGCTTTTACTAGGTTGCGACCCATGCGGCCCGCTGCTCCTGCAATCGCAATTCTTACCATTGCGCTATTCTCCGTTGTTTTGTGTTGCTACCAATGTAACGTAAAGCAATTAGGGCTGCTAGCACAGTTACCAATTTTAACGGTATTTTTCGATGACTTTGTTCAAGATAGGCACGTTGGCTTCAGGGAAGCGGTAGTCTGCCAATTCACTGATACTGACCCAGCGTCCTTCCTGCCCTTCTTTACCAAAAGGCACACCTTCAAAACCTGTTACTGAGATGAAATCGAACTCCAACGACTTCTCAGGGTAATCATGCAGAAGATGTTCGAAAAGCACCTGCTCGGTCACTTTAATATCAATCTCTTCATACAGTTCACGAGCAATGGCTTGTTGAATCGTTTCACCTGCTTCAACCTTGCCACCAGGGAACTCCCAGAAGCCGCCTTTGTGTAGGTTATCGGGTCTCTTGGTAATGTAGATTTGAGACTTATCTTGGTTAAAGATAATGGCGGCGACAATATGAACTCGCTTCACTTCCTTTCCTCACTGTTATTGTTGTTTTCACTATTCTAATCAAGCTCACGCTATCTGCGCGGACTTATAACGTTAGCATAAAAAAAGAGCCGCTTAATGCGACTCTTTTCTTCAATACCTTGGTTTAGTTGATTTTACCGTGGCATTGCTTGTACTTCTTACCGCTACCACATGGGCAAGGCTCGTTACGACCAACCTTACGCTCTTCGCGTACCATAGGTTGTGCTGAACCTTCTTGCTCTTGTTCAGAGTTATCCGCCAACTGGTTCTCTGCATTCGCGTGTTGAGCCTGCGCTTTTGCTGCTGCAGCTTCAGCTTGTGCTTGACGCTGAGCTTCCATACGCTCCACTTCTTCTTGCTGCTGTACGCGTACTTTAGAAAGAATGGTGATGACATCAATCTTCAAAGAATCTAGCAATTGCTCGAACAGCTCAAACGACTCACGCTTGTACTCTTGTTTCGGGTTCTTCTGTGCGTAGCCACGAAGGTGGATACCTTGACGTAGGTGATCCATCGCCGCTAGGTGCTCTTTCCAAAGCGTATCTAGCGTTTGTAGCATCACTGATTTTTCGAAGTTACGCAGTACTTGAGCACCAACGGTCTCTTCTTTCTCTTTGTAGATAGTGACAGCAGTATCAAGGATCTTCTCGCGAAGTGCTTCTTCATAAAGCTTGTCGTCTTCTTCCAACCAAGATTTGATCGCCAGATCAAGGTCAAAGTCATTCTTAAGACGCTCTTGAAGACCTTCGATGTCCCACATATCTTCAAGCGACTGTGGCGGGATGTATTCATCGATAACAGAAGTAAAGACGTCAGCGCGGTTTTGCTCTAGCATCTCACTAATGTCATCAGCGGTCATTAGTTCATCACGCAGCTCGTAGACCACCTTACGCTGATCGTTCGCCACGTCATCGAACTCAAGAAGCTGTTTACGGATGTCGAAGTTGCGACCTTCCACTTTACGCTGTGCTTTCTCGATTGAGCGAGACAGCATCTTACTCTCAATCGCTTCGCCTTCTTCCATACCGCTCTGGATAAGACTCGCCATACGATCAGAAGTAAAGATACGAAGTAGTTGGTCTTCCATTGATAGGTAGAAGCGAGAAGAACCCGCGTCACCCTGACGACCAGAACGACCACGAAGCTGGTTATCGATACGACGAGATTCATGACGCTCAGTACCGATGATGTGTAGACCACCGGCTTCTAGCACTTGATCATGAATCACTTTCCACTCAGCTTTGATTGAGTCAATCTGCTCTTGTGAAGGGTTGTCGAGTTGCTCAACCTTTGCTTGCCAGCTACCACCCAACACGATATCGGTACCACGACCTGCCATGTTAGTTGCGATGGTCACCGCGCCTGGCGTACCCGCTTCAGCAACGATTTCCGCCTCACGCTCGTGGAATTTCGCGTTAAGTACGTTGTGTTTGATCTTCGCTTGCTTCAGAGCGTTTGATAGCAGCTCTGATTTCTCAATCGATACCGTACCAACCAGAATAGGCTGACCATTTGCCGCGCGCTCTTTGATATCTTCGATGATGGCGTTGAATTTCTCCATCTCTGTGCGATAAACCACATCCGGCATATCGTTACGAACCATAGGTTTGTTGGTTGGGATAACCACTGTCTCTAGACCGTAGATAGATTGGAATTCGAATGCTTCTGTATCAGCAGTACCGGTCATGCCCGACAGTTTGTCGTATAGACGGAAGTAATTCTGGAAGGTAATCGATGCCAGCGTCTGGTTTTCATTCTGGATCTTAACGCCTTCTTTAGCTTCAACCGCTTGGTGAAGACCTTCAGACCAACGACGACCAGGCATAGTACGACCGGTGTGCTCATCAACGATAACCACTTCGCCTTGCTCGTTAACAATGTAGTCAACGTTCTTCTCAAACAACACGTGAGCACGCAATGCAGCGTTAACGTGGTGCAATAGGCTAATGTTAGTTGGTGAGTACAATGTATCGCCTTCTTCCATCAGACCGTTTTTGATTAGCAATTCTTCAACGTACTCTTGACCGGTCTCTGTTAGGTGAACCTGCTTAGATTTCTCATCAACCGTATAGTGACCATCACCGCGGTACTCTTCCGAATCTTCTTGCTCTTGCTGTTCAAGATTCGGGATTAGGGTGTTGATGCGAGTGTAAAGATCAGAGCTGTCTTCTGCTGGACCAGAGATAATGAGCGGGGTACGTGCTTCATCGATAAGGATGGAGTCAACTTCATCGACAACAGCGAAGAAGCGTTCACGCTGAACTCGGTCTTCAACACGAAAGGCCATGTTGTCACGAAGATAGTCGAAGCCGAACTCGTTGTTCGTACCGTATAGGATATCCGCTTGATAAGCTTCTTTCTTCTCTTGAGGGTGCATGTTTGGTACGTTGATACCCACCGTCATGCCTAGGAATTCGAATAGCGCGCGGTTAGTTTCCGCATCACGCTTAGCAAGATAGTCGTTCACCGTTACGATATGAACACCTTTGCCTGGTAGAGCGTTCAAGTAGGCTGGAAGTGTTGCAGTCAGCGTTTTACCTTCACCGGTACGCATCTCTGCAATTTGGCCTGAGTTAAGAACCATACCACCGATAAGCTGAACATCGAAGTGACGCATGCCGAACACACGCTTAGATGCTTCACGAACAGTTGCAAACGCTTCTGGTAGGATTTGGTCTAGATTTTCACCTTTGTCCAAACGCTCACGAAACTCAACCGTCTTTGCTTTTAGTTCTTCATCAGACAACGCTTCGAACTGCGGCTCGTAGTTATTGATCTGTTTTACGATTTTTCTTAGTCGACGCAGTGTTCTGTCGTTGCGACTACCAATGACCTTTGTCAGTAGGTTAGTAATCATTGTGTTTTTGTTCTCTCTACCATTAGATCATTTCGACCTATTAAAATTGCCTTCCGTCTCTACTAAGGCCAAGCGACCTAACTGAGATAAAATCTATACCAACTGATATTGAGTTCAAGCGGCTAGAATTCAAGGCAGACATGCTAATTAATGGCACATAGTTTAAGGAATTTTTGACCCAACAACCAAGCATCTATCGAAACTAACCGCAATTAGTTTGATGTGTTTGGAAGTTTTGGGGTATTGAAGGGATGAAAGTACACCATTCTTGCTAAAAAGTATGACAGCAATACGAGATAAGAGGGCTAAAAGTGAAAACTTATACTCCACGAAACAAGGGCTGTGGTGGTATTAGGGAAAACAGAAAGCAAAAAGGATCGAAAAGATCGGCAGATGATCGTCCACTCAAGAAATAAGATCTTTTTTGAGTTGGCAACTTTTTGCCACCGTGCCAGTGATGCTGAAAACGACAGAAACAAAAAAGTCAGGCATGAAGCCTGACTTTTTCTAAATTCTGTATTGACGTTATTACGCCATTACCATGCTTGGGTCTGCAAACGCGACTGGAGAACCTGCTTGCTCTTCAAACGTTGCCCATTCCCACGCTTCTTGGTCTGCCAGTACCGCGCGAAGCAGTTGGTTGTTTAGACCATGACCTGACTTATAAGCTGCAAACTCACCAATAATGGCATGACCGGCCATATACAAGTCACCGATTGCATCCAATACTTTGTGTGTTACAAATTCATTTTCGAATCGTAGACCTTCTTCGTTAAGGATACGGTAATCATCCAAAACGATAGCGTTGTCGAAGCTACCACCCAAAACTAGGTTTTGTGATTGTAAGTATTCGATATCGCGCATGAAGCCGAAAGTACGAGCTCGAGAGATTTCTTTTACAAAACCTTGTGATGAGAAATCAAACAGAAGACGCTGTTCGTCAGCATCGATGGCTGGGTGATTAAACTCAATCTCGAAGTCCATTCTGAAACCATTGTAAGGGCGAAGTTCAGCCCACTTATCGCCATCTTCGAAGCGAACAGGTTTCTTGATGCGAATGAATCGTTTTGGTGCATTCTGAGTTTCAATGCCCGCTTGTTGTAGCAGGTATACGAATGGGCTTGCGCTACCATCCATGATTGGAATCTCAGGTGCATCAACCTCTACGATGATGTTATCGATGCCCATGCCAGCTAGTGCAGCATTAAGGTGCTCAACCGTAGAAATACGGATGCCTTCATCGTTAACAAGCGCAGTACAAAGCATAGTGTCACGTACAGAAAGAGGATCCGCAGGAAAATCCACAGGCGGATTCACGTCAGTACGACGGTATACAACACCAGTATTCGCAGCCGCAGGACGCAAAGTTAGTGTTACTTTACGACCAGAGTGAAGGCCCACTCCTACAGTAGTCACTATTTCTTTAAGCGTACGTTGTCTGATCATCTACAAACCTCTTAATCTACGCTACATATCACGGTTGATTATGTAACCAACCGCGAATCCTACCAGAAATTTGAGCTATGTCAAATTCACACAGATTATCAATCTGCTTGACGACGCAAAAATGCTGGAATGTCTAAGTAGCCACTTTCCTTCTCAGGCTTAGGTGCAGCGCTGGTATTGCCGCTCGACACAGGTGCAGAGCTTGCAGTATTCGGCGTATTTACCTCAACCTTTTCCTGATTATTTACAGGCAAAGATTGTGCCACTTTGTCCTCTACTTTCGCAGCTGGCGCTTGAGTTGGCTGTTGAGGCTGACTTGCAGTCACTGGCGTTTTGCCACCTGCGACTAGCGTAATATCTGGCTTACGCTCATTACCGATACCCGTTGCAACCACAGTCACACGAATTTCGTCGCTCATGTCTGGGTCTAGAGATGTACCAATAACAACCGTTGCATTGTCAGAAGCAAAAGCTTTTACTGTGTTACCCACGGTCTCGAATTCGTCTAGACGCATATCAAGACCCGCAGTGATGTTAACAAGTACACCACGCGCACCGGCAAGATCGATGTCTTCTAGAAGTGGACTAGAGATTGCCATCTCTGCCGCTTCTTCTGCACGATCTTCACCTTTAGCAACACCGCTACCCATCATTGCATGCCCCATCTCCGACATCACGGTACGAACGTCTGCAAAGTCGACGTTAATCATGCCAGGGCGAGTAATCAGCTCTGCGATACCTTGAACCGCATTCTTAAGTACGTCATTTGCGCTTGCAAACGCTTCTAGAAGCGTTACACCACGACCAAGTACTTTAAGAAGCTTTTCATTTGGAATCGTGATCAAAGAGTCAACATGCTTTGAAAGCTCTTCGATACCTTGCTCAGCGAACAACAGGCGCTTCTTACCTTCAAAGCTAAATGGCTTAGTCACCACCGCTACAGTAAGAATACCAAGCTCTTTCGCTACTTCAGCAATGACTGGAGCTGCACCGGTTCCGGTACCGCCGCCCATACCAGCTGCGATAAACACCATATCGGCACCAGTAATGCTTTCTTTAATTCTTTCTTTGTCTTCAAGAGCTGCATCACGTCCAACTTGAGGGTTTGCACCTGCACCCAAGCCTTTTGTGATATCGCCGCCAATTTGAATAACGTGGTTGATGCTCGTTTTGCGCAATGCTTGAGCATCGGTGTTAACACTAATGAAATCAACCCCTTCGATTGATTCACGAACCATGTGTTCTACAGCGTTACCACCGCCACCGCCTACGCCTACTACTTTAATGACAGCTTCGTCAGACATTTCCATCATCGGTTCAAACATTTGTTATCTCCGTTTTCCTGCAACTCAGGTTAAAACTCTTTTTGTATCCAATTACGCAACTTTCCAAAGATTGTCGACACCGATTGACGCTTTGGTTCGTTATAATCATTGTCGTCATTAATCTGACTGTCTCTTGCGTAATGAAGTAATCCAACGGCCGTAGAATGATACGGCTCTTTTACATAGTCCGTTAGGCCACTCACCTCTAAAGGCTTACCTACCCGAACCTGATTGCGGAATACGCGCTCTGCACACTCCACAACCCCTTCAATTTGTGCTGCACCGCCGGTTAAGACAACGCCTGCTGCGAGATGGTGTTTTACACCGCTCTCTCTTAGTTTAGCTTGAACATTATCAATGGTTTGATTTACAAGTCCCATTAATTCTGTATAGCGCGGTTCTATTACTTCTGCCAGTGTTTGACGCTGAAGACTGCGCGATGGACGACCACCAACGCTCGGCACATTGACCGTATCGTCTTTGCTTACTAGTTCGCTTAACGCACAACCATACTTTACTTTTATCTCTTCTGCATCACTTAGTGGTGTGCCAAATGCAAATGCGATATCGCTCGTCACAGCATTACCTGCATAAGAGAAGACTTCAGTATGTCTCAGTGCGCCACCAGTCCAAATGGAGATATCCATCGTGCCTGCACCAATATCGACCACACAGACACCAAGCTCACGCTCGTCTTCTGTAATAACCGCATTGCTTGAGGCAAGACCAGAGAACACTAGCTGTTCCACTTTCAAGCCGCAGCGCTCTACCGCTTTAATGATGTTTCTTGCCATATCATTGTGACAAGAGATCAAGTGGACACTGACTTCCATACGAACCCCAGACAGACCAAGCGGGTTTTTTATCCCTTCTTGATAGTCTATGGTAAATTCCTGAGGAATCACATGCAGTATGCGCTGTTCATCACCGATTTTTATGGATTTCGCGGTATGAATCGCCCGATCCATATCATCCTGTGACACTTCCTCTTCAGAAATGGTTCCCATGCCTTTTTCAATTCGGCTTGCAATATGCTTACCAGAAAGAGAGATAAAGACGTTGCTGATTTGGCATTCCGCCATGAGCTCAGCTTGATCGACAGCACGTTGCACGGACTTGACCACTGACTCAAGGTCGTTAACGCCACCTTTGTCCATTCCGCGAGAAGGACTAGAACCTGCACCAATGATATTTACCTGCCCGTCTGGTAATACTTCACCGACTAAAGCAGATACGGTCGCAGTGCCAATATCAAGACCGACAATAATATTGTCATCCGTGGTCTTCGTCATCTGTACTCTCTTATGTTTCGCTATCTCAATTCCCAGAGAACAACTCGCTTGGGTTGTCCAATTCCTAACTGAACTTAAGTATCGATACGCAAGGCTTATCGATACATAAAACCAGTCACCCTGTTGTATTCGCTTTTGAAGCTTCGCTGCTAGGTGCTTCTTCGACTGGGAACCAGCCAACCGCTGCCCCGGTGTCATAGCGCAAATCAATGTAGCTAATCTGCGATACTTTCTCGCCTAGTTCGCGATACAGAGACATAAATCGCTGTAAACGTTCGTCTAAGGCGTCTTTACCCAGCTCCAAGCGGATTCCATTATCAAGAATCACTTGCCAAGCACGGCGCTCGTTCAATACCAGAGAAGAGATCGCCAATCCTAGCTCAGCCAATTTCGCGTTACTATCGCGGTAGGTATCAAGAACGTAACGCTCGGTCCCTTCAGGGCCATAGAGTTTTACTTTCTGTTCTTCGATAACCGACACATCGCCACTAAACACAACGCCATGAATATCTAGCATATCAATGCCATTCCAGATAGCACTTGCCTGATATTCAGTAAGAAATACCTTCACGGTATCCGGCCACTGTTTACGAACCGATGCTTGCGATACCCATGGGATTTGCTCAACACTTTGTTGGAGCACATCAATGTCCTGCGACATGAATGTGCCAATATGCTCAAGACCCGCAAACGCGTGCTGAACATCTTTGGCTGTCACATGGGTTAGATCACCCTGAAGCACTATTTTCGATAAGGGAAGGCGCTGGTCGTCCCACATCCAGCTAATGGTGGAATAAAGTGTTGAACCGATGACTGCGATCACTGCAAATAAAAAAATCGCCCCGATCCCGTGTTTTGAAAACAAGGAAGCTCGACGCGTTAGCTCTACACTGCTGTCTGAAGTTTCAGTCAAACTCTTTGGTCCCTTATTAACTTCTCTTCGCCTTTCCTTAAGATAGTGGAATAAGAGTCTAATCTAATGGTGTTAACCTTAGGATTATACTAATCAATATCAAACTATCAAACACTCAACCCAAGAAAACTGGGCTTTTGCGCACTGAAACAACAAAAAAGTTCGAATGGGCGATCAATTCTCTATATCGCTCAATCGAACTCATAAATTATCAGTCAATCTCGAAAATCGACGTATCAGCTATTTTTCATCATTTGGATGTTCAGTTTCATCTGCTCCAGCTGCTTGGCCACTTTACCAATATCACCCGCCCCTTGCGTCAAGACAAGGTCGCCGTCTTGCAAGAGATTGGATAAAACTGATGGTAAACCACTCATTTCTGGAACAAAAACTGGATCTAGCTTACCACGAGTACGAATAGTACGACACAGTGAGCGTCCATCTGCACCCGCTATTGGGGCTTCGCCTGCGGAGTAAACATCCAGCATCACTAACACATCAACCTGCTCAAGCACATTCGCAAAGTCATCATACAGGTCACGGGTGCGGCTATAACGGTGCGGCTGGAATACCATCACTAAGCGCTTATCTGACCAACCATTACGTGCTGCTTTGATTGTGACATCGACTTCGGTTGGGTGATGACCATAATCATCGACCAACATGACGTTACCATTACCAGTTTCAAACTCACCGAGGTGCTCGAAGCGACGTCCAGTACCCTCAGTACCGAGCATGGCTTTCACAATCGCTTCATCACTGATGTTGTCTTCTGTCGCCACCGCTATCGCAGCGGATGCATTCAGCGCATTGTGTTTACCCGGAATATTCAGGGTAATCTCAAGGTTTTCTCGGCCTTTTCTGACAACGGTAAACTTACCTTGCTGTCCTTCTTGGCGATAATTCTCGATGCGAACGTCCGCATCATCGGAGAAACCGTAGGTGATAACTTGACGACTCACACTTGGAATCAGCTCACGTACCACAGGATCATCAACACACATTACCGCCTGACCGTAGAATGGTAGGTTATGTAAGAAGTCGATAAAGGTCTGCTTAAGCGTATCGAAATCACCGCCATAGGTATCCATATGATCGGCTTCGATATTGGTGACAATGCTGACCATTGGCTGAAGATGCAAGAATGATGCATCACTTTCATCAGCCTCGGCGATGAGAATACGGCTTGAACCTAGACGCGCATTGGTACCTGCGCTTTTCACTAGACCACCATTCACGAACGTCGGATCCATGCCCGCTTCTGAGTAAATTTGTGTCACTAGAGCTGTGGTTGTGGTTTTGCCATGTGTACCTGCAACGGCAATACCATGTCTAAAACGCATCAGCTCAGCAAGCATCTCAGCACGACGAACCACTGGAATGCGTGATTCTTTTGCAGCTACTAACTCTGGGTTTTCAGGGTCAATTGCCGTAGAGACAACAACAACGCTCGCCAGATCAATGTTACTTGCAGCGTGGCCAATGAAAATCGTTGCGCCTTTTTGCTGCAGGCGTGCAGTCACAGCGTTTTCAGCCAGATCGGAACCTGTGATCTGGTAGCCTTCATTAAGAAGTACTTCAGCAATACCGCTCATGCCGGCGCCACCGATACCAACAAAGTGAATGCACTTGACTCGTCTCATCTCTGGTATCAAGGCACGGATCTGCGCTAAATCTGGAGTTTGTTGCTGTGTCATGGGTTCGTCTCGTTAATCTATTTCGTTAATTCAATAATTTCATTTGCGACGCGCGTATCGGCGTCTAACTTGGCTGCACCTCGTGCATTGATTGCCAAGTCTTTTAGCTGAGCTCTGTCTAATGTGCGTATCTGCTCGGTCAGTTTTTCTACCGTGAGCTCTGGCTGTTCAATCATGTAGGCGGCATTGCAATCGACAAGGTGGTCACCATTGAGTGCTTGCTGACGATCTTTGTGCATAAATGGAATAAAAATCGCGCCCACTCCCACCGCAGCTAATTCAGAAACGGTAAGCGCTCCTGAACGACAGACAACCAGGTCTGCCCACTGATATGCCTCAGACACGTCATCGATAAACTCCGTTACCTCAGCGCTATCGACCTGATGTTGCTGATAGAGCGCTGAGACCTCTTGCTGACTTCCTTTACCCGCCTGATGGCGAATGGTGTAGCCACTTCCTAGCGCTGCCATCACAGGTGGTAATGTGTGATTAAGGATGCGAGCCCCTTGGCTGCCCCCCATGACAAGGATTCGAATATCGCCTTCGCGACCATCGAGTCTTGTATCTGGCGACTCAATATCCACCAAGTCTTGGCGTACTGGGTTTCCGACCACCTCTGCATTAGGAAAAGCGCCTGGGAAGGCTTGGAATACCTTTTTGGCAATCTTAGATAGCCACTGATTGGTCAGCCCCGCGACCCCGTTTTGCTCATGAAGTACAACAGGAATACCCATTGTCCAAGCTGCCACGCCACCTGGGCCACTGACGTACCCTCCCATGCCCAATACCGCATCGGGTTTCCAGCGTTTTAGGTGCTGACGAGCCTGCAAGATAGCACTGAAGATCTGAAATGGTGCCTTGATAAGCTTAGCAATGCCTTGGCCTCTAAGGCCCTTTACCTTGATGAAATCAATCTCTATGCCGTGTTTAGGCACTAGATCGGCTTCCATTCGGTCTGCCGTGCCAAGCCAGCGGATTTCCCACCCTTGCTCTTGTAAGCGTTTTGCTACGGCAAGACCTGGAAAAACGTGACCGCCAGTACCACCAGCCATCACCATTAAACGTTTATTCTTTGTCATTTTGAGTCTGTTTTTTATCTGTTTCGGGCTTACTTTTCTGAGGTGGCTCTGGAGCAACGTCAGGAAGCAAACGGCATTCATGATCGACACGCAGCAATATAGAAACGGCGACCGACATAATAATCAAACTGGAGCCACCGTAACTGATCAATGGCAGGGTCAAACCCTTGGTTGGCACCATACCCGCTGCAGCACCAACGTTAACTAAGGTTTGAAACGCAAACCAGATACCGATAGCGAAGCATAAATAGCCGCCAAAGAACTGCTGCTTTTCAAACGCTCGCTTACCGATGTAGAGTGCCTTTATCACCAGAGCAAATACCAGCATTAGCACCAAGACAACGCCAATAAACCCGAGCTCTTCCGCCAATACCGCGAATACAAAGTCAGTATGCGCCTCAGGGAGGTACTCAAGTTTTTGAACTGAGTTACCAAGCCCTTGCCCCATCCAGTTACCACGCCCGAACGCCATCAAGGATTGAGTCAACTGATAGCCACTGCCGAACGGGTCTTCCCAAGGGTCGAGAAACGAGGTTACACGCCTAACACGATAGGGCTCAACCAGAATCAAAGCAATCACCGCGCTGACACCAGCGACAAAGAGAGCGATGAACTGGGATAGCTTAGCTCCTGCGATGAACAGCAGTCCAAACAGGGTGACCAGCATAACCACAACCGTACCTAGATCGGGTTGTCCAAGCAGCAGAATTGCAAACGTGGTAAACACCATAATAGGTTTAATAAAGCCGCCAAAAAACGACTGACGCACCTCATCTTGCTTTCTGACCAAATAGCCGGACATAAAGATAAACAGCGATAGCTTAGCGACTTCGGCGGGCTGCAGGTTAAACAACCCTAGAGGGATCCAGCGAGAGGCACCATTCACCGATTTACCGACGACGAGCACGACAATCAATAGGAAAATGGATAGTGCGAGCAGATAACTGCTGTATTTAAACCATTTGGCGATCGGAACTTGCAGCACCACTGAAGAAGTTCCAAGCGCGAGAACTAAAAAGATCGCATGACGGAACATAAAATGGAATGGTTGGTCGGTGAGTCTCGAACTGATCGGAAACGATGCCGATGTCACCATCACAAGCCCTGTCACCATCAACGCAAACGCCAGCCAAACCAATTGACGGTCATAGAGCGCTTCAGGTGCGCTGTGGGTCATCCAACCCACGGTGCGTTGTCGAAGTTGATGAAACATAGTGACAGGTCCGTGTTAACTAACTTGTGTCGAGTATTGCTGAGCTAATTGAGTGAAATGATCGCCACGAGCCATAAAATTGGCAAACTGATCGAAGCTAGCACAAGCCGGCGATAGCATGACCATATCACCCTGCTGTAACTGTGGCGTGATCTCAGCCAAGATATCGTCTATCGAGGCATATTGCACCGCGCTATCGTGAAGTGGCCCAAACTCATGCCCATCGCGACCAAAACAGCACAGCTTCACGTTGAGTGCTGCTAACGGTGCCGCTAACTCAGAAAAATCGGCCCCTTTACCGACGCCACCGACCAACAGGTATAGAGTGCCGTCCAGTGAGAGCCCTGACAACGCAGCGAGCGTGCTTGCTACATTGGTCGCTTTTGAGTCATTCACCCATTTCACGCCACTATTGTCAGCAACAACCTGACAGCGATGGCTCAAGCCACGGTACGCTTTTAAGCACTCTAACGCTTGTTGATAGTCTACGCCCGCGAGCTTAAGTAATCCGCACGCCACCAATGCATTAGACCAGTTATGCTTGCCCACAATGCTAAGCTCGTCAGTAGCAATGATGAGCTCACCGTTATCAACAAGCCATGTGCGCCCGTCAACCTCTTGCATGCCAAATTGCGTCGAGTCAAAGCCGAACGTCGTTACAGTAGTATTAGACTGTAGAGGGTAGGTGTCCGGTTCATCTCGGTTGACTAATGCATTATCAGCATGCATGAAGATCCTGCGCTTAGCCTCCGCGTAATCGTCCATCCCCTCGTATCTATCCATATGGTCTTCAGACAGATTCAAGAAGGTTGATACTGTAGTATTGAGCGACGAGGTCGTTTCCAACTGAAAGCTCGAAAGCTCAAGGACGTAAAGGTCCGCATCTAGCTCTAACAAATCGAGAGCAGGAACACCAATGTTGCCGCCGACACCAACGCTTAAGCCAGCCGCCTTAGCCATCTCACCGGTGAGGTCAGTAACCGTACTTTTGCCGTTAGACCCTGTTATGGCGATAACGGGTTTGGAATTCGCCCACGCAAACAGCTCGATATCCCCAACGACACGTACACCACCTTGCAGTGCTTGATCAATTTCTGGCGTCGCCAGCGCAATGCCTGGATTGCATACCACTAAATCAGCGCTCAATAGCCACTCAGATTCAAAGCTTCCAGTATGCAAGGCTACGTCAGTCGGCAGCTGCTCCGCTCCAGGTGGATTATCGCGACTATCCATCACTTTGATAGCGATGTTTGAGTGATGTTTTCGAATGTGATTAACGACTGAGAGCCCGGTAATACCGAGCCCTACTACGACGACATTGTTAATATCTTGCCAGCGTTCCATCAACGGGGTCCCTATCTGAGATTAACGTACTTTCAGTGTGGCTAGACCAATCAGAACCAGCACAATAGAGATAATCCAGAAGCGAACGATAACACGCGGCTCTGGCCAACCTTTGAGTTCATAGTGGTGATGGATAGGAGCCATACGGAAGATGCGCTGACCACGAAGTTTGTATGAACCAACCTGAAGGATTACCGACAGTGTTTCCATCACGAACACGCCGCCCATGATGACCAACACAAACTCTTGACGCACAAGAACCGCGATCACACCCAGTGCACCACCAAGCGCCAATGAGCCCACATCACCCATAAACACTTGTGCTGGGTAGGTGTTAAACCATAGGAAACCTAGACCTGCACCAACCATTGCTGTACAAACCACAACTAGCTCAGAGGTGTACGGGATATACGGAATATGCAGATAGTTGGCAAAGTTCACGTTACCGGTTGCCCAAGCAATGACAGCGAAACCTGCCGCAACCAATACAGTTGGCATGATCGCTAGACCATCGAGACCATCGGTGAGGTTTACCGCATTACTGGTACCTACGATAACGAAATAGGTAAAGACAATGTAAAACAGTCCCATTTGTGGCATGACGTCTTTAAAGAATGGCACCACAAGTTGTGTCGCTGCTGTATCTTGGCCGTGAGCGTAAAGTGCAAAGGCAACAACCAAAGCAATCAAAGACTGCCAGAAGTACTTCCAACGAGCGATCAGACCATCGGTGTTCTTGCGCACTACTTTGCGATAATCATCAACAAAGCCGACGGCACCATAACCTAGCAGTACCGCTAGAACGGCCCAAACATATGGGTTACTCAGATCAGACCAAAGCAGCACGGTGACAGAAATCGCAAATAGGATCATCACACCACCCATGGTTGGCGTGCCACGTTTACTAAAGTGCGACTCTGGACCTTCGTTACGAACAACTTGTCCAATTTGCAGCATTTGCAGACGGGCAATCATTTTTGGTCCCATCCACAAAGAAATTCCAAGAGCAGTTAATACACTGACAATGGCTCTGAATGACAAATATTCAAACAGACGAAAAAAAGAAAAGTATGGCTGTAGTAACTCTGCAAGCCAAATGATCATGTGTATTTCTCCTTCAGTGCATTGGCGATATTGAACATGCCTGCACTTAGCGCCCCTTTAACTAACAAAGTATGAGGGGTCTGGTTTAACTGTACTAATGTTCGCTCGATATATTCGAGCATGCTGTCGTGACTTTCAAAATGCTGTCCACTGCATAAGTCACTAATCACTTTTGCATCCTCACCATAGGTCAAAACGTGCTCAAAAGCGAAAGGAGCAGCATGTTCACCGACTTCTTTGTGAAGTGCAAGGCTTTCATGCCCTAATTCGGCCATGTTACCCAAAATCAACCAACGCTGCGTTTGGGTAAACTGCCCGAGAAGATCGACGGCGGCTTTCATCGCAGGCACGCTGGCATTGTAGCTGTCGTCAATCAAGGTAATGGAGTCGTTAAGTTTTTCAACGTCAACGCGACGTTTCACTTTACTCAGTGATTGCAAACCGCTCTGGATCTGCTCATGCGTAGCGCCAACTTGCGTTGCTAACGCGGCTGCGGCAACCGCATTAGCCACGTTATGCTCACCAATCATGGTTAACTCTACTGAAACCGAACCCGTTGGTGTATGAAGTGTAAACAGCGGACTTCCGAGCGATGACATGGTGATGTCAGAGGCATAATAGTCTGCGTTAACATTCTGTTTGGAAAAAGTAACCACACGTTTGTCAGCAAGCACCTCATTCCAATAGTCACCACCATTACTGTCAAGGTTGACCAAGGCAATACCACCCTTAGAAAGTCCTTGATAGATTTCACCTTTGGCTTGCTTTACGCCATCAATAGAACCAAAGCCTTCAAGGTGTGCCTCGGCAACATTATTGACAATAGCGACATCCGGTTGAGTCAGCGCCGTCGTGTAAGCAATTTCACCGATGTGGTTTGCACCGAGCTCGATAACCGAGAACTCATCTTGAGGTGTATTGCGAAGTAAGGTGAGTGGCACTCCGATGTCGTTGTTAAAGTTACCTGCCGTGTAGAGCACCTGCCCTTTACTCGACAAGATGCTGGCAATCATTTCTTTGACCGTGGTTTTGCCACAACTTCCCGTAATGGCAAGGGTCTTGGTTTGGCAACGCTTGTGAACTTCTGCGCCAAGCTGCCCTAATGCTCGCTTACTGTCGGTGACCACGATTTGCGCCACCGAGACATCGAGCTCTCTTTCAACTATCAGTGCCGCCGCACCTTTATCCACGGCTTGCTCAGCAAAATCATGAGCATCAAAGCGTTCACCAACCAGCGCGATGAATAGCGCGCCGGCTTCGATCGCTCGCGTGTCTGTGGTGACATCCGTGATATGGACAGATTCACCGACTAGCTGACCATCGACGATGGCTGCAATATCCGTTAACGAAAGTTCAATCATAATGTGAGTCCTAGTAACTGCGCTGCGGTTTCTCTGTCTGAGTAGTGAACGGAATCAGTGCCAATCACCTGATAGTCTTCGTGACCTTTACCAGCAAGCAGAATAATGTCTGAGGCGGTCGCATTTCGCACCGCCAACTGCGCGGCCTCAAAACGAGAATGTTCAACGTAAGCACGACTTGGTTCACGCATTCCGGCCAGCATGTCCTCAACAATCGCTTTAGGATCTTCGCTGCGGGGATTGTCATCACTTAAAATCACTTTATCCGCTAATTGCTCTGCGATAGACGCCATCATGGGGCGTTTACCTTTATCTCGGTCACCGCCACATCCAGCGATCACCCAAAGCTGTCCTTCACAATGCACTCTTAGCGCCTGCAATGCCTTTTCGAGTGCATCTGGTGTATGCGCATAATCCACTACAATTTTGGGCTTATCTAACGCTTGGAAAAGCTCCATGCGACCCAAAACAGGCTGAAGTTTACAGGCAGTTTCGGTAAGCGCTTGTTTATCAAAGCCAAGGACCAGGAGCGCTGCGAACGCCAGTAACACATTACTAGCATTAAACTGACCAATAAGCGGCGCATCAAGTTTACCGCTGCCAAAGTAGCCATCAAATTCTATCGAGATGCCGCCATCACTGTAATGCACCGATGTCGCCCATAACCCTTTTTCGCTGAGCTGATGACCTTCGACAGAAACGGCAATCGCATCACTGCGATCAGAAAGCCAGCGACGGCCAACCTCATCATCGACGTTCAGCACGGCGTGCTCGCAATGATGCCCCGTAAACAGTAGCTTTTTCGCCTCTTCATAGCCTTGCATCGTGCCATGGTAATCCAGATGGTCGCGACTAAGGTTAGTAAAAATACCCAGAGAGAAAGGAACCGCCGCTACGCGCCCTTGAACCAAACCATGGGACGAGACCTCCATTGCCGTGTATTGCGCACCTTGGCTATCCAACTGGGATAGAGTGCGCTGGACGTCAATCGCGCTGCCAGTGGTATTTTTCGCTTCTTGCAGATCGCTTAAGAAACCATTGCCCGTGGTGCCCATGATGGCGGCTTTCTCGCCAAGCAGTTCAATCCACTGCGCAATAAGCTGAGTGATCGTCGTCTTACCATTGGTGCCCGTAACACCAATGACTCGCTGCTGGTACTGATAAAGACGCGCTGCGATCACCGATAGCAAAGTGTCGAGCTGATAGATATGAACAACAGGTACATCGTGAACGTAACTGATTTCGCCATGTTTGTGCTCAGCATCTGCCTGCGCAATAACAGACTTAGCGCCAGATTGAACTGCACGCTCGATAAACAAACGACCATCGACAGTGTGACCGATAATCGCCACAAAGGTGTCACCTTGTTCAATCGCACGACTATCAAGTTCCAAGTTAGACACCTTGATTGTGCCCAGAGAACTATCTGTCATCAGCTTATTGCTGTCATCAAGCCATGGTTTAAATAGCTTTGCCAATGTCAAAGAGGTCAACATTGCTTCTCACCTATTGCTGAAATTGGTTTTCGTCGGGAGCGACATTCAGTATCTGTAGCGCTCCTTTCATGATTTCGGAAAATACCGGCCCCGCTACGGCACCGCCATAATATTGGTCACCTTGTGGTTCATTGATGACCACAACCAAGGCAATGCGTGGGTCGCTCACTGGGGCAACACCTGAGGTGATCGCTACATACTCATCGCTATAGCCACCCGCAGCCGCCTTTCTTGATGTACCGGTTTTTGCAGCAACTCGATAGCCAGGCACGGCTGCTCTCGTTGCCGTACCTCCCGGCTGCGTTACCGCTTCGAGCATATGCAAAACCGACATCGCGTAGTCGTGATCAATGACCTGCTTTGACAGGTCTTGCTGGTTATTTTCAATAATATGTACAGGCTGGTATAAGCCACCATTGCCCAGCGTCGCATAAGCATGAGCGAGCTGAAGAGGCGTAATGGAGATGCCGTAGCCAAACGCTAGAGTCGCGATTTCAAACTGCGACCAGCGGCGTCGATTCGGGAAGATACCAGTGGTTTCACCGACGAGGTTAAGACCAGAGAGTTGACCGTAGCCGATAGAGCTATACATGCCGAGTAGCGCCTCTAGTGGCATGTCTAACGCCAGTTTAGCGACACCGATGTTACTCGACTTTTGCAGAATCTTAGCGAGGTTCGCTTTGCCAACCTTTGAGGTATCGCGTACGCGACTGCCACCAATTTGCATGATGCCATTGCCGGTATCGATAATGGTATTTTCATCGGCAATCCCAGCTTCTAAAGCCGCTAGCACCACAAACGGCTTAACAGTAGAACCTGGCTCCATAGCGTCGGTGATCACTCGGTTACGCATGGTAAATGATTGGCGAGAAGAGCGGTTATTCGGGTTGTACGATGGGGCATTGACCATGGCTAGCACGCCACCCGTTTTCACGTCTATGATGACGGCGCTGCCAGACGTCGCACGATAATCTGCTACCGCTTGCTTAACAGCACGATAAGCGATCGCCTGAAGTCTTTGGTCGACAGTCAGTTCGAGCGGCTTGCCTTCCTCTCTATTTTCCAGAGATATATTTTCTACCACACGCCCGTAACGGTCTTTACGAATAATGCGCTTGCCAGCTTCACCCGTCAGCCACTTGTCGTAACTTCGCTCCACCCCTTCAAGGCCATGCCCATCAATACCTGTTACGCCGACTAAGTGAGCACTAACCTCACCCGCTGGGTAGTAACGTCTTGATTCGGCTTTCAGTCCAACACCTGAGAGTTTTAGCTCTTTAATGTACTTTGCCATTGCAGGGCTTACTTGGCGTTGCAGGTAGATAAATCGGCGGGATTTGTTTTTATTGATTTTAGCGATCAAGTCATCTCGGTCGAGACCGAGAACATCAGCAAGGGCATGCCAGCGGTCAAGCTGTTTTAGACCATCGTCTTTGAAAATGGTAGCGGGATCGGCCCACACGGCCTGCACAGGTACACTCACCGCCAGTGGCTCACCGTTTCTGTCTGAGATGATACCGCGCGCAGACGGCAGCGCTTTAACACGCACAGAGCGTAAATCGCCCTGCTTAATCAGGTTGTCAGGCTCGATAACTTGGATGTAGCCGATACGCACGATAAGCGCAGCAAAGATAAGAAGCACGCCACCCATAATAAGGCGAAAACGCCAGGCAATGAGCTCTGGCTGGGTAGCTGCTTGCTGAGATTGTTTCTTGTTGGAAGACTTAACGACTTTTTTGCCTTTCATTTCAGGGAAACCACTACTTCCTTGTCTGCGTCTGGGCGCGTCATATCTAACTCTTGTTTCGCCATAGCCTGCACTCGGCTATGTTCTGAAAGCGCATTTTCTTCAAGTAAGAGGTTGCGCCACTCGTTATCAAGCCGCTCACGCTCCTGAAGCGCAAGATCTTTTTCATTAATGGCTTCACGCGTGTGATGGGTTGCAAATACCACCCCCATCGCTGTTGCGAATATCATCAAGAAGACCATGAGCGGTATACGCCCTACCGTGATGATATCTGAGGCAATCAGTTTCGCGAGATTATGAGTCGGCTGGTTAGACATCCCGTCATCCGTTACAGTTTTTCCGCCACACGAAGTACAGAACTGCGTGAGCGAGTGTTCATTTCCACTTCTTGATCAGAAGGCTTGAGCGCCTTACCGATTGTTTTAAGGTTAGCGCTGCCAAGAGCACGAATTTGGTCTTCCGTCATTGGGATACCATGTGGCACCTGTGGGCCCTTACTCTCTTTGCGCATAAAGTGCTTAACCATGCGATCTTCTAGCGAGTGAAAGCTGATCACTGACAGTCGCCCCTGTGGAGCAAGAATGCTTGCCGCCCCTTTAAGCGCGGTGTCGATCTCTTCAAGTTCGCTATTGATATAAATGCGAAATGCTTGGAATGCACGCGTTGCCGGATGCTTCTTCTCTTTGAAGCTCTTTGGCGCAGCTTCTGAAATCAACTTCGCTAGCTGACTCGTGCGCGTCAGCGGCTCTTTCTCTTCGTCTTCACGATGAGCAACAATCGCTTTTGCGATGCGGCGAGCGTGCTTGTCTTCACCAAACTCACGAATCACCCAAGTAATGTCATCAAGGTCAGCTTGCGCCAACCATTCAGAAACGGGTATGCCGGACGTTGGATCCATACGCATATCCAATGGGCCATCTTTCATAAAGCTAAAGCCGCGCTCTGCGTCATCAAGCTGAGGAGAAGAGACGCCAAGGTCGAGCAACACACCATCGACTTTCCCTACTAGGTCATAGCGCTCTGCGTATTCAGCCATGCCTGAGAACGGACCATGGATAATGGTAAAGCGAGGATCGTCGATCTTTTTTGCTTCTTCGATAGCCGTCGGATCGCGGTCAATACTGAATAGGCGACCGTTGTCACCCAATTGTGAAAGAATCTGACGACTGTGACCACCGCGACCAAACGTTCCATCAATGTAAGTTCCATCCGGTTTGATCGCTAGACCATCAATGGATTCGTGAAGTAGTACCGAAATGTGTTGAAAGGATTCGCTCATGGGTGATCTCGAGAGTTGCTTGGGCAAAGATGACAAGTTTACTGATTTACTGCAGTAACGTCATCTGGTTAAGTTCAGCCTATCGTAAAGATAGGTGATAAAAAAGCAAAAAACCCATCACAAAATCAATTTGTAATGGGTTTTTCTATAATAGGTGAAGTTGACCTGTAAGCCGGGTTCTGTATCCGCCGAAGCGGTGATAGCCATTCGTCTAGGCCAGCAATCGCTCACTGGCTCGAGCAACCTACCCGCCCCCTTACGCGAGCCACGCAATGTGGGGGCCTATTTGGTCTTGCTCCGGGTGGAGTTTACCTTGCAACGAACTATTGCTAGTCGCCCGGTGCGCTCTTACCGCACCCTTTCACCCTTACCTGTGCTCCTTCCGAAGAAATGGAGCCATCGGCGGTCTTCTCTCTGCTGCACTTGTCGTAGGCTTTCGCCCCCCAGGCGTTACCTGGCACCCTGCTCTGTGGAGCCCGGACTTTCCTCCCCTCCGTCAGTCTCCCCCAAGACAAGCTCAAGGGGACGTCAACGAAGCAGCGACTATCCGGTCAACTTCAGGGCGCGGATTGTAGCGAAGCGAGCAAGATTACTCAATGTTTTTCTAGGATAAGTTTTCCAAACCCCATTTATAGAGGGCGTTCTTCTTGAGGTTATAGATCTCAGCCGTCGCAGCAGCGGCTTTCTTTAACGGCAGTTCTTTGACCAAAATTGCCAAGGTACGCGTCGCGTCATCAGGCAGTTCTTCGTTCACTGGCTCTCTGTGTCCATGAATCAGCAGCACCATCTCGCCGCGCTTACGGTTTTCATCTTCTTCAATCCATTCAATCAGCTCACCTAATGGCAAACCTTGAATCGTTTCGTAAGTTTTTGTGAGTTCTCTAGCCAGTACTACCTCGCGCTCAGGACCGAGCACGTCCAACATATCAGCGAGGGACTCGGTGATTCGGTGCGGTGATTCATAGAAGATGCAAGTACGCTCAGCCTTGGCGATCTCCATAAATTTATCTTTGCGCCCCTTGCTCTTCGCTGGCAAAAAGCCTTCAAAACTAAAGCGATCAGATGGCAGACCAGAGGCACTCAACGCCGTGATCACCGCACATGCACCAGGTAATGGCACAACTTTAACGCCTGCTTGACGACATTGAGAGACCAAATGATACCCTGGGTCACTAATTAGCGGAGTCCCTGCATCAGAAACCAATGCAATAGATTCCCCCGCTAGAAGTTTATCGACTAAAACTTGCGCTTTTTGCTGCTCATTGTGATCATGCAGCGCAAATGTTCTAGTTTGAATATTGAAGTGAGACAGAAGCTTGCCTGTGTGGCGCGTATCTTCAGCAGCAATAATGTCGACGCTATTAAGCACATCTAGCGCTCTTTGTGTGATATCACCGAGATTTCCGATCGGTGTCGGTACAATAAAGAGCGTTGGTTGCTCAATATAAGTAGTTTTGTTGCTTGTCATTTGTTTACCAGCACTTCAACGATTAATATAATGATTTTACACGAATAGTGATTAAAGAGCTCATGGCAATGATGAACCCAAAGAGAAATAGTGTAACACGCCTACTGACTCCAATTGCATTGGCTTTGACCATTGCCGCTTGTTCTTCCCAGCCAAGCGCCCCTGCGAGCGTAGACATCACCCTTGCACCGACAGCCTCATCAGAGACTTATCTGATGCGCGCGGACGCCGATCAAGGTGGATTTGCCAATGAGTGGTTAATTTTAGCGCTTAAGGCTTCTATCCAAGAAGGTAACTACGAGCAAGCTCAAAGGCTCTCTAATCGCTTAGCGAAACAAAATCTAACAACGATTCAGCAAGCTGAATGGCAACTTGCTCGAGCTGAGCTAAACCTTGCTCAAGGTAAAGCGCAAGATGCTTACCTACAGCTTAACTTCCCTGTTGAGTGGCCACTGGCCCAGCAACAGTGGCAGCGCTACTACCAACTTCGCGCGCAAAGCCTAGCGGCGATGGGCGACTACTTCGAGGCAAGCCGTGAGCTGATCGCGATGTCAGGCTTCGCTCCACGTGACCAGCAAGAAGCCATTAATGCCGCTATCTGGAACAACCTAAACCAGTACTCTGCTCAAGACCTTTCAACATTGGTTGCTGAGCCGAAAGAAGAAGTGCTTGATGGGTGGCTACAATTAGCGACCTACATGAAAGCAATGGGCGGCTCTCTGCCTCAGCTTCAAAACACCTTGCAGAACTGGCTGACGGAAAACCCAACCCACCCAGCAGCTGTCTACACACCGCAAAGCATCTACGACATACTAAACCTCGAGATTTCTTCACCGCACAGTACTGCGCTTCTGTTGCCACTATCTGGCAAGTACGCAAAACAAGCTGCGCTGGTTCGTGATGGATTTATGATGGCGATGATGGACGACGAAGTGCGCGATCCCGAAGCCATCTTCACTGTCATCGATACTAACGAAGCAACACCGAGTGATATCAAAGCGAAACTTGTCGCCAATGGCGTCGATTTCATCGTTGGCCCACTTGTAAAAGAGAATGTTGAAAAGCTTCAGCAGGCTCAACAGAACTCAGAAACACCGATTCCGGCACTTGCGCTCAATATCCCAAACGATATCGAACCATCGCAAATGATGTGTTACCTAACACTGTCACCCGAGCAAGAAGTTGCACAGGCAGCACAACATTTAGCAAAGAATGACTATTCATTCCCGCTAATCATTGCGCCTCAAGGCAATCTAGGTAACCGGGTCGCGAAAGCATTTGAGGAAGAATGGTCCAAAGTGAGTGACAACAAGGTTGCGGTCGCACAATATGCGAACCGTGCTCAGCTCCAGAAAACCATTAACAATGTGTTTGGTCTTCAAGAGAGTCAGCAGCGTATCGCACAGATGGAAGCGCTAACAGGGATGAAGCTTGAGAATCAACCGCGTAGCCGCCGTGATGTCGATTCAGTCTACATTGTCGCGAATAACGCCGATCTTACTTTGATCAAACCGTTTATCGAAGTGGCGATTAACCCAGATGCACCACAGCCTAAGCTGTTTGCAGACTCTCACAGCCACAGCGAGAAGCGCCAATACGAAGACCTCACTGGTGTGGTATACAGTGATATTCCGCTGCTCGTTAATGAAGATTCTGAGCTTGATGCTCAAATGAACAAGTTCTGGCCTAAGAGCTCAAATGCAGAGAAGCGCCTCCAAGCACTTGGCATGGACGCGTACACGCTAACGAAAGAGCTACCGCAACTAAAAGCGGTTGAGGGCTACTCAGTAGATGGTCAAACTGGCGTGCTTACGCTTGACCAAAGCTGTATCGTACAGCGCCAAATTTCATGGGGCGTATACGGCGAAACCAAACCAGCTGCTGAGCAAGAAGCGACAGCAGAACCCGCTCAGGATGAGAGTACCGATGACATTGCTGCCCTGGAACAAACCGTCAGCGAGTAAGCGTGCCGTCGGCAAAAACTATGAGGAACTCGCCAAAGACTACCTTGGTCGACAAGGTTTAGTTCCTCTTACTGACAACTTCACGGTAAAATGTGGCGAAGTCGACCTCATCATGCGCGACAAGTCGAGCATTGTCTTCATTGAAGTTAAGTATCGACGCAATCAAAACTATGGCACGGCCCAAGAGATGGTGACACGTGCCAAAGCCAAAAAGATTGAGAAAGCAGCGACGCTGTGGCTACTCAAAAATGGCTTATCACCCTATGACACCGAATTTCGATTTGATGTGGTTGCCATCCACGAACAAGGCAATGATATCAACTGGATAAAAAACGCGATCACTCAAGGATAACCATGCGCGATAGCATCAAAGAAAGTTTTACTGAAAGTATTCAAATTCAAATAGCAGCGGCAGAAGCCCTGCCAGACGTCATCACTCACGCAGCCCAGGCCATGGTTGCAACTCTGCTGAATGGCAACAAGATCCTATGCTGCGGCAATGGCGGGTCGGCCTCCAACGCTCAGCAGTTCGTATCATGCCTACTTAACCGCTTCGAAACAGAGCGTCCGAGCCTACCAGCAATGACACTGACGGCAGACAACACCACCATGACAGCGGTTGCCAACGACTATAACTTTGAGGATATCTTTGCTAAGCAAGTGCGCGCATTTGGACAGACTGACGATATCCTGCTTGCTATCTCTACCAGTGGAAACAGCAAGAATGTCATCAAAGCGATGGAAGCGGCGGTTACGCGTGGGATGACCATCATCGCCTTCACAGGTAAAGATGGCGGCGAAATGGCAGGTCTGCTCGGCGAGAACGATGTGGAAATTCGAATTCCTTCACACCGCACGGCGCGCATTCATGAGGTTCACATGGTGACTTTGCACTGCTTGTGTGACCTTATTGACCAAGTTCTATTCCCGTCTCACGAAGAGTAATAGCATGAAGATGTATAAAGCGATCACGCTCCTAATGGTGAGTGTCATGATGTCAGGCTGTGCTGGATTATTTGTCGCTGGCGCAGCAACAACGGTTAACCTAGTCACCGACACACGCAGCGCAAAAGAGATCTGGAATGACAGCGCCCTTGAGTCCGAAGTGGCTGGCATGGGCAATAAAGCCCCTTACGTGGGCAATGTTCGAGTCGTTGCTAGCTCACAGCGCGGCACGGTTGTGCTAATGGGTCAGGCGAACACCGAGGCTCTGAGCAGTCAACTTGAGAGCCAAGTGAAGGGATTGAGCGGTGTCAAACGTGTCTACAACCAGATTCGCATCAAACAACCACTGAGCTTCACCCAAATCAGCAATGACAGCTGGCTAACGACCAAGGTCAAGTCGGCACTGCTTACTGATCAAAGACTTAACGGCGTAAAAGTCAAAGTCATTACCGAAGACAGCGAAGTTTTCTTGCTAGGCTATGTATCTAAAGAGCACGCCGATATTGCTACTGAACTTGCTCGCAACGTATCGGGTGTAAAGCAGGTTATTCGAGCATTCCAATTCAGTGAGCAACAAGAGAAGCTCAATACAGAAGCGGAGGCTGAGCCGGCACAAGTTGAAGAAGCGCCTCAACCTCAAGAAGAGGAAGAAGAGATGCGACCAATCATCGAAGAGCCAGCGCCATTTGTTGAGATTGAAGGCTAATCGATAACCCCCGAGCTAGATAACAAGTTAGATAACAAAAAAGCCAGTCCTGAGACTGGCTTTTTTCATGCTTCTAGAAGCGTTATGGCTTCAGCGCTCGTTCACCGCGAGCAATACCGACAATACCGCTTCGAGCCACCTCAACCACGTCAGTGACCTCAGACAAAGCTGAAACAAACGCATCGAGTTTTTCCGCCGTACCAGCAAGCTGCACCGTGTACTGAGATGCCGTAACATCAACGATCTGACCACGGAAGATGTCTGCTGTGCGTTTCACTTCTGCACGAGCAAAGCCACTTGCTTTAACCTTCACCATCATCAGTTCACGCTCGATGTGGTCAAACTCCGTCACTTCTTGCACTTTCAAAACATCAATAAGCTTATGAAGCTGCTTCTGGATCTGCTCAAGCTCCATTTCATCCGACTCAGTGGTGATATTGAGTCGCGATAGTGTCTCGTCATCGGTCGGCGACACGTTCAAAGATTCGATGTTGTAACCACGCTGAGAGAATAAGCCAACAACGCGAGACAGTGCGCCAGGTTGGTTTTCCATTAGTAGCGAAATGATATGTCTCATATTAGGTTCTCTCCGTCTTGCTTAGCCACATCTTGTGCATGCCTTCCCCTTTGATTTGCATAGGGTAAACGTGCTCGGTCTCGTCAACATTGATATCAACGAAGACTAGGCGGTCTTTCATTTCTAATGCTTTTTTCAGACCTGATTCCAGTTCACTTGGGTTCGAGATTCGAATACCAACGTGACCATACGCTTCTGCAATCGCAGCGAAATCAGGAACAGAGTCCATATATGAGTTAGAGTGACGCCCTTGATAAATAATATCTTGCCACTGTTTCACCATCCCTAAGAAACGGTTGTTCAGGTTGATGATCTTAACTGGAACGTCGTATTGCATTGCCGTAGATAGCTCTTGAATATTCATCTGAATACTGCCATCACCTGTCACGCACACGACCTCTTCATCTGGGTAGGCAAATTTAACCCCCATGGCCGCAGGGAAGCCAAAGCCCATCGTGCCCAGACCACCAGAATTAATCCAGCGACGTGGCTTGTTAAACGGATAGTAGAGCGCTGCAAACATCTGGTGTTGACCGACATCGGAAGCAACAAACGCGTCTCCACCCGTCAGCTTGTGAAGCACTTCAATAACTTGTTGTGGCTTGATGCGCTCTTCTGAGGTTTCATAGCCAAGACAGTTTCGCTCTTTCCATCCCGCAATATCATCCCACCACGAGTTGAGTGCCGCTTCATCGTTCGTGCCACCCTGCTCGACAAGCAGTTTGAGCATGGTCTCTAGTACCACATCTGCAGAGCCTACGATAGGTAAGTCTGCGCGCACGTTTTTCGAGATAGACGATGGGTCGATATCAATGTGAACAACCTTAGCGTCAGGGCAGTACTTATCTAGATTGTTGGTGGTTCGGTCATCAAAACGAACCCCCACGCCGAAGATAAGGTCGGCATTATGCATTGCTAGGTTTGCTTCGTATGTACCGTGCATACCTAGCATGCCTAAAGAATTCTTATGTGTACCAGGGAAGGCGCCCAGCCCCATCAAAGTACTCACTACTGGCAGGTTCAAGGTTTCTGCCAGCTTGACGATATGTTGGTCCGCTTCAGACATAATGGCACCGCCACCCACGTAAAGAACCGGCTTTTTCGCCTCTAAGATCGCCTTAAGTGCTTTTTTGATCTGCCCTTTATGCCCAGATAGTGTCGGGTTATAAGAGCGCATCTTAATGGCTTCTGGATACTCGTAAGGGAACTTAATCTGCGGATTCATTACATCCTTTGGAATATCCACAACAACCGGTCCTGGACGACCTGTTGAGGCGATATAAAAGGCTTTTTTCAGTGTCTCTGGAATATCTTCCGCACGCTGCAATAGGAAGCTGTGCTTAACCACAGGGCGTGATACACCAACCATGTCACACTCTTGGAACGCATCGTTACCAATAAGGTTGTTTGGTACGTTACCAGATAGCACAACCATAGGGATCGAGTCCATATAGGCGGTTGCGATACCTGTGATGGTATTGGTCGCTCCTGGGCCTGAACAAACCAGTACTACACCTGGTTTACCTGTGGCGCGCGCATAGCCATCGGCCATATGTGTTGCAGCTTGTTCATGACGTACGAGAACGTGTTGGATGTTTTCGCGCTTTTCGTGCAGCGCATCGTAGATATCGAGAACGGAACCACCTGGGTAGCCAAAGATCTGTTGTACACCCTCGTCAATCAAAGATTGCACGATCATCTCTGCGCCAGATAGCATTTCTGGGGTTGAATCTGCCATATTGTCTCCTTACCAGTTACCTCAACAATTAGGTCCTTGCTGAGCTGGCATTACATAGTTAGGTCTTATTCGTAGCCTAAATCGAAATTACTCACTTTCGGCTATGTCACATAGCTTGTCATAACAAGCAGTATGTTTACGCAACAACTTTAACGCTTTATTTGCATCAGGTCTAACCCGACAAACATCGCAAAAAACACACTTCCCTCTGAAATAGCCTAATCGCCAACATTTGTTACAGAGCGAAGCCAAGACACAACCAAACCATCGACATAACCTCGTAAATTCAGAGTAAAATTCTAGATAACAAATCAAAATATGGCACAAACCTATCAGCTGTCCTGATTATTTACTTGAAACGACTCTTGCAAGCCAATAAAAAAGCCCCATCTCAAAAATCGAAAATGGGGCTTTGGAAGCTTAGGCAGCCTTAACGGGCTTTTTTTCAGGTTTTGACCTCAACTTTCGCAGTGTTCGCCTGAGTATTGAGGGCTTCTTTTCCTGCTGCTCTGTTCGACCTAGCATCAGCAAACACGGCGTCAGAACCAGTGTCAGTACTGTCGCAAATGCCAATCCACCAGCAACCGCCGTTGCAAGCTGAGACCACCACTGGGTGCTCGGTGCGCCAAACTCTATCTTTTGATTGATCAAGTCAACGTTCATCTCTAGAACCATAGGCATCAAACCGAGTATGGTGGTCACAGTGGTCAAAAGCACCGGACGCAAACGCTGCACCCCTGTACGTAGAATCGCATCGCGCTTCTCAAGACCACGCTTAATAAGCTGGTTATAGGTATCAATCAAAACAATGTTGTTGTTGACCACAATCCCCGCCAGAGCGATCACACCAATACCAGACATGATGATGCCAAATGGACGCTGGAACACCAACAGGCCTGCAAACACCCCGACCGTTGAGAAGATAACCGCACTCAAAATAAGCAAGGCTTGGTAGAAGCTGTTGAACTGAGTTATCAAGATAAGCGCCATCACAGCTAACGCGACCATAAAGGCACTTTGCAAAAACTCAGAAGAATTCTTCTGCTCTTCATTTTGCCCTTTGATCTTGAACTCAACACCGCTTGGTAGCGCAATACCATTAAGCTGTTCAATAAACCCTGGCAGCTCAACCGCAAGGTTATAGCCTTCTGCCATATCCGCTTGAACACTAATGATACGAATACCATCGAGACGATTAATCGTATCTTGTTTCGGCTCTGACGTGATCTGGGCGAAGTTGGTAATAGGTACCAATCCAGCTGGTGTTTTCACTCTCAGCTCATCAAACCGCCCTATGTCTCGATGCTCTTCTGGGAAGCGCACCAAGATATCCACTTCTTCTGTGGAGTCATCAGGAAGGTAATCGCCAATCTTTAGACCATTAGTCACAAACTGAACCGTGTTACCCACCAAGGTAGCATCGGCTGCAAAGCGCGCAGCATCATCGCGGCTTATGTCTATCTGCCAATCAATCCCCGGTTTATTAGAGGTATCGCTGATATTGGTCAGCTTGTCATTACCATCAGCCCAGCGGCGAACGGTTTTAGCGGCTTCATCTAGACCTTCTGGGAATCGAGCGGACAGCTCAATCACCAGATCATGTTCAACCGGAGGACCCGCGTCAGGGAACTTATATTCAATCTCGACCCCAGCAAATTGATCGGTGGTCTGTTTGAGCTCCTCAATAATGGCATTCACTTTACGGCGATATTGCCAATCCACTGGCGTTATCTGAATGACACCAATCTCATCCTTGCCGCCTGTTTTGGTATAGACACTTTCAAACTCATCATGCCCAAGCATCACCTTCTCAACCACACGCATCACTTCGTCTTTCTCATTGATAGACAAATCACCGTGTGAGCGCACTTTAACGTTAAAGTACGGAGGGTCCACTTCTGGGAAGAACTCTGCCCCTAGACCCGCCTTGTTGTAGGCAAAGCCCACGCCAATCGCCATGGCAATTGCCAACAACAGGATTTTTAATGGATGACCCAGAGCGATATTCAGTGTGTGGTAATAGAGTTTGGTGATCCCGGTAGCTTTATCAAACTGTCCCTCATGCAGTGCCACCATCTTGGTTTGCTGAGCTTTAGAGACATATTGAGGCTTACCAATAAGACCGCCCAGCACTGGCACAAACAGCAGCGCCATAACAAGGGATGCCGTTAGCGTGGCAATCAAGGTCATTGGTAGGTACTTCATGAACTCGCCGGTAATATCAGGCCAGAATAGCAATGGGGCAAACGCTGCCAACGTCGTTGCTGTCGAGGCGGTGATCGGCCACGCCATTCGCTTAGCCGCATCTCGATATGCCTCTTTTCGTGGTGTGCCCTCTTGCATTCGCCTATCGGCAAACTCGGTAACCACGATCGCGCCGTCCACCAACATACCAACAGCCATAATAAGAGAGAACAGCACTATGATGTTGACGGTGAGCCCAAATACCGAGAGCACTAATAGGCCTGTTAAGAAGGAACCCGGAATCGAGATCCCAACCAATAGAGCAGTTCGAACGCCAAGGATCGCGATAATCACGATAACAACGAGGATAATGGCGGAAAGGATGTTGTTTTGCAGATCATTGAGCATGATCTTTACATCTTTTGATTCATCTTTGGTGAACTTCACCTGCAGGTTATTCGGCCACTCATCTCTCAGTTGAGCCTGTCTCAACACCTCTTTGACCAAAGTCACCGTTTCGATGATGTTCTCGCCCGCTCGCTTTTTCACATCCAGTACAACAGCTGAGCGGCCATCAAGACGGGCAAAGCTGTCTGGGTCACGAAAGGCTCTACGCACAGTTGCCACGTCACCAAAGGTAATAACCTGCTTGCCATCAACCTTAACAGGCAGCTCCAACACATCTTTTAAGCTATTGAAGACTGAGGGAACTTTCACTGAGAAGCGCCCATAACCAGTATCAACAAAGCCCGCTGCTACAACACGGTTGTTTAGCGCAATCAGGTTATAAATATCACCTTGATCGAGCCCGTAGCTCTCTATCAACAGCGGATCGACCACGATCTCAACGATGTCTTCACGATCACCGGCAATATCGACCTCAAGGACTTGTCTGTAGCTTTCTAATTTGTCACGAAGCTGTCTCGCTAACTGCACTATGGTCCTCTCGGGAACCGTGCCGTATAGCACGACAGACAGCACTGGCTGTTGAGAGGCAAAGGTCACTTCGTTAACCGTTGGCTCGTCGCTGTCTTCTGGTAGCTTAGGTTTGGCCAAATCAACCGCATCTCTGACGTCAGCCATAGCCTTGGTAAGATCAACACCAACGTTGAACTCTAGAGTGACAGAGCCATGCCCCTCAGATGCCACCGCCGTCATCTCCTTTACGCCTTCAATAGAACGAAGCTCTTTTTCTAGCGGCCTGACAAGAAGTCGCTCAGCATCATCAGGCGATATTCCTTGATGCCCTACAGAGACGTAGATGATCGGTATCGTAATATCCGGACTCGACTCTTTAGGAATCGTGTTATAGGTCACCACACCGGCAATCAGGATCATGACCAAGAGTGTAAGCATAGTTCGGGCGCGAGACAGCGCCGCATCAATCAATGAATACATGCTGCCCCCTACTGCTGCTCAGCGATTTGATTCGCCTCGTCCACACTAATGGCATCCACTTCATCACCGTGCCTAACAAATCCCTGCCCGAGAACGATGATATCGCTGCTATCGCCAAGACCGGTGAGCCAAACACCATCTTGCTCAGCTTTAACGAGCTGGATTGGCACAAAATCAACGCGATTGTTCTTGAGGGTTTTCACGCCCAAATTGCCCGTCTCATCAAGCGCAAGCATGGCTGGGGTGATCTTGATCGCCATTTGCTGGTCAAGTGCCAGTTCCACCTCAGCACTCACCCCAGCAGGGATACGTTGATTTGGATTCGGCACAGCGATTTCGATAGGGAAGGTATTGGTCGAGACGGAAGAAACACGCGATATGTAGCGCAAAGTACCCGTCACCTCTTCACCGCCGATAAATCGGATCTTAGAGCTTTGATTAGTACTTAACTTTTGAATGTGACGTTCGCTCACATCCGCTTCAATGACCAAGGTTTCCAAATCAATGAGTGTCGCAACCGGATCGCCGATGCCGACGAAATCTCCGAGCTCAATCGATAAGTGATCAACGATACCGGTAAACGGCGCGGTCACCGTGGTGTTTCTTAATGCTAATCGAGCGGCACTGACCATTGCTTTTGCTTCGGTCAGATTTGCTGCTGCGGTTGAGTAGGCAACCTCTCCTTGAAGGCCTCGGCTCTTTAGCGATTTAGACGCGTTAAACTCTTGTTGTCTAACGTTTAGCATCGCTTGAGCACGCTCAAGCTGAATGTTCAAATCACCCTTGTCTATTTGGGCAATGGCTTGTCCCGCTTTTACACTATCGCCTTTTTTCACATTAAGCTTGATGATTTTTCCCGCAATTTCAGCACCCAGTTTAGCGGTGCGATCGGGAGCCGTTCGACCGTACAAATCGATCTTCTTTTCTATGTTTTCAGCAGTAAATTCTTGATAGACCACACGGGCTAGCGGAATGGTTTGTTCTTTTTTCTGAGGAGGTGCTTCTTCCGCCTTTAGCACACCAAGGCCAAGCCAAATAGACAAAGCGATCACGCAGACCAAAGAGATTAGCCAAGGACGTCTTGATAAAAAGCTGCCACTTTGAGTGGTTGCCATAGTAATTTCCTTATTATTGTATTCCGACACTAACGTTGTTTAGTTAAATCAGTGACTTTGTACGTATAAAGGTCACTGTTGGTTCTAAAAAACAATTAGCAATCAATCGTTAAACGATACCCTACTGTTTAACGCGCTAAGCTGACTACTGTCGCAATTTTAACAAAACGAGAAGCGGCAGTTGCAGACAGTTTTGCTACGAGTCTCGCATTTTTTATCCGATTGACGATTTGTAGAGACAAAAAAAGGCGAACCTAAAGTTCGCCTTTCTAACCACACTAATTAGACACTGAAGGATGCACCGCATCCACACGTCGTTGTGGCATTTGGGTTATTCACGAAGAAACGTGACCCCTCAAGACCTTCTGTATAGTCCACAGTGCCACCAACAAGGTATTGTAGACTCATTGGGTCAACGACTAGCGTTACACCACATTTTTCGATGGTAGTATCACCATCGTTAACGCTTTCATCAAACGTGAAACCGTATTGAAAACCACTACAGCCACCACCGGTGATGTAAACACGAAGCTTAAGCTCTGGGTTTTCTTCTTCTGCGATCAGCGCTTGTACGCGCGTTGCCGCGGCATCAGAAAAATTTAATGGAATAGCTACATCACTCACGGGAACCTCTCTTGCTACTCAATCGCAACAGCCCTTCACTTATAGTGATCTAAAACGAACACTACTGGCAAACCAGCCTTGCGACGACTCAACAGCACTCGATACTTAGTCGAGCATCATTGTCTTTTGTAAAGTTATTGGTTTCGATTATCTAATACCTGAGTGCTTCGTTCAAGTATTAGACAAACTCAAATTAATAGAGATGTACCCAAAACTCGTATCAATATAAGAAAATGTGCTCAAAACACTTCTCGATTCCGCTTGGAGATGTACAATGCTGCACACTTGGTCCGAACAAGCAAAGAGGAACTTTCCATGACCAAATCAGCTGAGCTGTATGAAAAAGCGCAACAGACCATCCCTGGTGGTGTTAACTCTCCGGTTCGTGCCTTTAACGGCGTAGGTGGTTCACCTATCTTCGTTGAACGTGCCGATGGTCCATTGATTTTTGATGCTGATGGTAAAGCGTATATCGACTACGTAGGTTCATGGGGTCCAATGATCCTTGGTCACAACCATGCTGTGATTCGCGATGCGGTTATTGATGCAGCTCAACGTGGCCTTAGCTTCGGTGCCCCAACTGAAATGGAAATCAATATGGCGGAGCTCGTTCGCAAGCTAGTACCTTCAATGGAACAGCTTCGTATGGTGAGCTCGGGTACAGAAGCAACAATGAGTGCTATCCGCCTAGCTCGTGGCTACACAGGTCGCGACAAAATCATGAAGTTTGAAGGTTGTTATCATGGCCACGCAGATAGCTTGTTGGTAAAAGCGGGCTCTGGTGCGTTAACACTTGGTCAACCTAGCTCTCCAGGTGTGCCTGCCGATTTTGCAAAATACACCCTGACAGCTCGCTTCAACGATCTTGAATCAGTAAAAGCACTGTTTGAAGCAAACAAGGGCGAGATTGCCTGCATCATCGTTGAACCAGTTGCGGGCAACATGAACTGCATCCCACCAGTTGAAGGCTTCCACGAAGGCCTGCGTCAGATCTGTGACGAAGAAGGCGCACTGCTTATCTTTGATGAGGTAATGACAGGCTTCCGAGTTGCTCAAGGCGGCGCTCAAGCTTACTACAACATCAAACCGGATCTAACGACGCTTGGCAAAGTAATCGGCGGTGGTATGCCGGTAGGTGCGTTTGGTGGTCGTAAAGAAGTAATGCAACACATTGCGCCAACGGGCCCTGTTTACCAAGCGGGTACGCTATCTGGCAACCCAATCGCTATGGCGGCGGGTTACGCTTGTTTGACGCTATTGTCTGAAGAAGGCAACGAAAAGCGTCTGGCTCAAAAGACCAAACAACTTGCTGACGGTTTCAAATCACTGGCAGACAAACACGGTATCCCGTTGGTCGTAAACCAGGTGGGCGGCATGTTTGGCTTCTTCTTTACTGAGCAAGAGACTATTACTTGCTACGAAGATGTCGCGAAATGCGATATCGAACGCTTCAAGCGCTTCTTCCACCTAATGTTGGACCATGGTGTTTATCTAGCACCTTCAGCGTTTGAAGCCAGCTTCACCTCATTAGCTCATGGTTCAAAAGAGATCGATGCAACGCTGGAAGCCGCTGACCGCTGCTTCGCTATGCTGGCGCAAGAAGCATAATCTCAAGCTGGACGCTAATTGATTAATGGAAAGGGCTGAACAATTCAGCCCTTTTTTATCCCTGCCAGTTGAGAACCGCCAATAATACCAACAGCCCAATTGTGATTGTAAACCATGGTAAAGGGCGTCTTTTTTTCTTACTCTGTTCACAGTTTTTTTCACCGCTACAACAGCCCATAACCCACTCCTTTCTCGTCAATTCTGACACTATTTTAAATTGATCACTCAAAGATTTACGTCCATTATATGACCAACACTGCGTATGTCTGTCGGCTTTTGTCGAACGCAGAACGACATAACGCTAAACACGTCCAGTGAAAAGGAAACTCTGTGAACAACAAAATGAACGTGACCGCCAGCCACTGGGTGCTCGTCGTAGCCCTGCTATTTGCCGCGTTTGCCTGCTATCTTTTGGTGGAGCCTTACATCAACTCCATTGTCATGGCCTTTATCTTGTCACTGTTGATGTTTCCAATCCATGAGTGGATCGAGCGTAAGCTGCCGAAACACAAAAACATCGTTGCCTTGCTCTCCTGTATCGTATTGACCTTTATTATCGTCATGCCGCTCATGCTGGTATTTAGCGCTATCGTTCAACAAGGCTCCGTGTTCTCCCAGAACATGTATCAATGGGTGACTGGCGGGGGTATTCAGGAGGTCATCGCCCACCCTTGGGTTGTGACTGGTCTTGATTTTGTTAACGAGTACCTGCCTTTTGATGCTATCAATCCGCAAGATATTGCTCAGAAAGCCGCTGAGTTTGCGACTTCACTAGGCTCAAATTTAGTCGCGATGAGCGCCAAGATCTTAGGGGACGCAACCAACTTCCTGATGAACTTCTTCTTGATGTTGTTTGTTTTGTTCTTCCTTTTGCGCGATCACGACAAGATCATCGCCGCGATTCGTCATATTTTGCCATTTTCTCGCAGTCAAGAAGATCGCCTACTCAACGAGATCGAAAAAGTGTCAAAGTCTGCGGTTATGGGCTCATTCTTAACCGCAATTGCTCAAGGTGCGGCTGGCGGATTTGGTATGTGGATGGCCGGTTTCCCAGGTCTGTTCTGGGGCACTATGATGGGCTTTGCATCATTCATTCCGGTCGTAGGTACCGCGCTTATCTGGATCCCGGCGACGGCGTATTTGCTGATTACCGGTGAAACTGGTTGGGGGCTATTCTTAGCTATCTGGAGTATCGCCGTTGTTGGCTCTATCGATAATGTGCTGCGCCCACTGCTCATGCAAGGCAGTGCTGGCATGAACACCCTAATGATTTTCTTCTCACTGCTGGGTGGTATCCATTTATTTGGTCTTATCGGTCTGATATACGGACCGCTTATCTTTGCGATTACCATGGTACTGTTCAACATGTACGAAGAGGAGTTTAAAGAATTCCTCGACGGGCAAGATAGAAGCTAGAGTCTTTTTTCAGGGAGGGGTTTGTGAGAGAATCGCCTCCCTTTTTATTTCGAGAGAAACATCGCCATGGCAAGCTACATCGCACCCAGTCAAATCGCAGAACGACAACTAGAGTATTTTGCAGACAAACGTGTATTGGTCATTGGCGAGATTGAGGACAGCTTTCCAATTGAACTGAGTCGCCACTGCAACAAGGTGACGGTTTTTACCAGCAACTACATTACCTATCGCTCCCTACAATCATCATCGAAGATTCGCACTCTATTCGGTGCATCACTTCCTGATGATATTGATGCAGATATGATCTTGCTGTACTGGCCAAAAGCAAAAGCTGAGGCACAAATGCTGCTGCACATGTCGCTGGCTGCGCTCGGCAAAGAGACAGAGATCGTCGTCGTTGGTGAAAATCGCTCAGGGGTAAAAAGCATTGAAAAGATGTTTGCCTCTTATGGCCCTATCAACAAGTACGACTCTGCAAGACGCTGCTCCTTCTATTGGGGTGTATGCCACGAAACGCCAGAAGCGTTTGATCTAAATAGCCAAATTAAGACTTATGATGTGGAACTTAACGGTGTTGAGATAAAGGTCAAAAGCCTACCCGGTGTATTTAGCCATGGTGAATTTGATCACGGTACCCAGTTACTGCTCAATAACCTACCAGAGCTAAAGGGTAAGGTGCTCGACTTTGGTTGCGGTGCGGGCATTATCGGTGCTTACATGGGAATTAAAAACCCAGACATCAAGCTAAACCTATGTGATATCAATGCCTTTGCTATTGAATCAAGCAAACAAACCTTAGAGGCGAATGGCTTGTCTGGCGAGGTGTTCGCCTCTGACGTCTACTCCGACACAGGCAAGGGCTATGACTTCATCGTCAGTAACCCACCTTTTCATGCGGGCCTAGACACCAGCTACTCAGCTACCGAAACCCTCTTGGCTGACGCACCTAACCAGCTAAATAATCAAGGCCAGCTTTGGATTGTTGCCAACAGTTTCCTAAAGTATCCACCTATCATTGAGCAGCATTTTGGCAACTGTGAAACCGTCGACAAAAATCGCAAGTTCGCCATTTATCACGCAGCAAAATAAGCACTTTACAGCATATTGTCTTCTACCACTTGGTGACATCTTTTGGATCCAAGTGGTGCATTAAATACGCGTTTCATCACCACAAACCTCCATTTTTCCTACAACCTTAACCACCCATACACATTTTTGTGTGCCTCAACACGCTTTGCCCGTCACTTACTTGCCAACAAAAATTAAGTCGATAAATTGGTTAGGTTAAGAGTATCTTATTGATAATGTGAGAGTGCATAGCCCCTATGTTGAAGTTGCGTCGCAAACAGAAGTTCAAACGGTTGCAAAATACCTTGATGATGGCGTTTTTGGTGTTAAGTATTACGCCGCTGACGATCATCGCTTTGTTCTTTCTAAACGCACACAGCCAAGATCTCCGCGATCAAAGCACCTCTCATCTCGTTTCACTGCGCGACACCAAACAACAACAGCTACTCAACTATTTCCAAGCGCAAGAATCTGAAGCCATGGGGTTTGTTCGCTCTGAGCTTGCCTACGCAAGTGGTGGACGCTTCTATGGCCTGGTCAATGCATTTCAACGTCTTGGTGACGATGTAGAGCAAGCGAGAAAGCATGCCCAGGAGCGCTATATTCAAGGCTCTGGTGATAAGATCAAAACCGCGATTCTCCCTGATTCCAGCAGTTTTGTTGGCAGTGAGCGCTACCGACTATTGCACAAACGTTATCATCGAGCTTTTATGGAGCACCTAAAGCGCTCCGATTTTGACGACATCATTTTAGTGGATCTATCGGGTAACGTGACCTACTCGGTATACAAATACGACTACTTTGGTACCAATCTAGAAACCGGTGATTTTTCGACGCAGGTATTAGGCGAAACCTTTAAGCGCCTCAAGTCAGAGGTCAGCAGCAAACGCAAAGAAAATGAAGAGTACACGCCTGTCATTGTCTCGGATTTTGCTCGCTACAATGACAAACAGTACGCTTGGATCGGCGCACCCATCATACAGCAAGGCTATCTTCACAGTTATGCCATGTTCCGCTTGCCGATAAGTGGCATCACCAAACTTGTCACTGACGGCACACCAGCAGACATTGATATTCTTTTAGTTGGTAGCGATCACTCGGCGAAATTACTCGGACTCACGCCAGAAACTATCGCCAACAGTGACAAAGTCATCGCCATGGCGCTATCAGGTATCTCGGATGTCAGCAGCTATCAAAGTGCCCTAGGTAAAGATTACTTTGCCGCGTTCACTCCTATTGCGCTAGGCACGACACACTGGGCGTTAGTTGTCGAAACGCCAGAAGCCATCGCGTTTGCTAGCGTAGAACAGCTTGAAACCTTATTTGTGATCGCCATGCTCACCGCCATCGTTGTGGTAGTTGCTGCCTCGCATTACCTGTCTAACTTCATTACCTCACCACTTCTCAAGCTAACATGGGCAGCGGAGCGTGCCTCTGGTGGCGATCTCGAACCTTCCATTATTAGCCTAGAGCGCGGTGACGAAATTGGTCGCTTGGCATTGAGCTTTGAGAGAATGAGACGCTCAATTAAAGACAAGATTGAGCTGATTAAGAGTCAAAACCAAGAGCTCGAACAGAGCCTTGCCATCATCAAGAAACAAAATGAGGAGTTGCAGGTTGCTGACAAACTCAAAGATGAGTTCCTAGCCACCACCTCTCATGAACTTCGAACCCCACTGCACGGCATGATAGGCATCGCTGAGGCAATGATCTCTGGTGCGAATGGACCTATCGGGGCGAATCACAAGTACCAGCTAGACATTATCGTCAACAGTGGACAGCGCCTCGCAAGCTTAGTCGACGACCTTCTCGATTATCACAAAATGCGTTATGGCAGCCTGGATATAGAACGCTCTGCACTTAGCTTAACCAGCACCACGCAACTGGTCATCGAGCTTTCTAATCACCTGATCGGTGATAAAAAAATTCGCATAATCAATCAGGTACTTGAGCCTCTTCCTTATGTATCGGCAGATCCGCAACGTTTGGAACAGGTACTGTATAACCTACTCGGCAATGCCATTAAATACACCAACGAGGGTAAGATCGTTCTCTCTGCCACGGCCATGAACGACCACATTCGCGTTCAGGTCGTCGATACAGGTCAAGGCATTCCTGCCCAGCAACTTGAACACATTTTTGAGCCACTCGTTCAAGCTGGGCACGATTCAGGTCACTATCGTCAAGGCGCAGGCCTAGGGCTCTCTATCAGTCGTCAATTAATTGAACTGATGGGCGGCTCACTCTACGTCAGTAGTCAACCGCATGTTGGCACGACTTTTAGCTTCACGCTTCCTCTTGCGACCCAAGAAGAAATTGAAAAACAATCTCAAACCAACAGCGTCAGTCACTTTCAGATCGCGGAATCCACAGAGTTGCAGCTCGAAGAGGAAGAAGTACTGCCAGAGAACCCTGATGGTCCTGTGCTGTTGATCGCCGATGATGAGCCGGTTAACCTTCGAATCCTCGAGAGCTTCTTAAGACTTGAAGGTTATCAAGTCAGGCTTGCAAAAGACGGCATAGAGGCCTTAGAGCAGATTGAAAAAGAGAAACCAGAGCTACTGCTTCTCGATATTATGATGCCAGGAATGAGTGGCTTTGAAGTGTGTGAAGCCGTGCGAGAGAAATATGATCATGCCGCCCTGCCCGTTATTATGCTGACCGCACTTAACCAACCAGAGGATAGAGTGCGCGGTTTCGAGCTCGGCGCCAATGACTATTTAGCGAAACCGTTCAGCAAGCCAGAGCTCGCAGCCCGTATCGCGGCGCATCTGCAAGCCAGTAAAGCCGAGGAGCGTCGCGCCGAAAACCAAACCCTTAAGTACGAACTCAAACAGCGAGCATTAGTGGAGGCAAGTCTACTCGAGACACAAGGCCGTTTAATAGAACAGCTTGATAATGCGCCTGAAGCCATCTTGTGTATTCGCGAAGATTTAAAGGTACAGTTTGCTAACCAAAGCGCGGCTCGATTATTCAAGCGTACCATCGAGCAACTGAAACGAGCCAGCATCGAAGAGTTGATTGCACCTAAGTTTATCCACCTCAATCAAGAACATTACTTTGGCGAAATCGACGCCTTCGTCGACGATGTACGTCAGCATATCAATGCCGATGTTCTTACTCTACCGCAAGGTTCAGGTCTGAAAAGTATCTATATCTTCGAGCAGGGACAATCCCTTGATGCAAGCAGAGTGAAGAACCTAGAGACCGCCATCGATGCACTTTCTACTTACGCTATTGAGGGCGATAAAGCCAAACTCAGAGAGCTCAAAGAGCTTGGTGGCGAGTTTACTCGCTTGGCAGATAAGGCTGAAGGCGAAGAAAAATCTCGACCAGAAATCATGCGTGAAGTCCTCGTTGAGACTATGACAAGCTCACTAAGTTACTGGGAAGAGGTGACTGGACAGTCCAAGTTTGCTTTTGCAGAGCAAAGTGGTCTTTGGCGCGTCTATCTTGATAGAAGCACACTGCAAACCAGAACACTCGACAAGTATTTAAGGCTAGAAACCTTGCCGAAGACACCGAGGTGGCGCACGGTACTCAGCTCGGTAGAGTACATTCTAGAGCACTGCCACAAGCAAGGGCCTGAGCGAGATTACATCATTAGCCTACGAGATAAGCTGCAGCGATTACTCACCAGCTAGTGAAACTCCCCAATTGCCATAAGGCAGACAATAAAAAACCACGGTTAGTACCGTGGTTTTTTGTGCCTAAACAAGGCTCACTGAAGAGCCTTATTGGCCGTTATGCAGGCTCTTGGAAAATCACAGTGTCTGCTTTTTCCGTGTACTCAGCCATACGGTGGAAGTTTAGGTAACGGTAAGTATCCGCTGCCGTCGGGTCAATCTGCTTCATGTACTCTAGGTATTCTTCCTTCGTTGGGATCTTACCAAGAATCGCACCCACTGAAGAAAGCTCAGCCGACGCTAGATAGACATTGGCACCAGTACCCAAACGGTTCGGGAAGTTACGTGTCGAAGTCGACATTACCGTCGCTTCGTCCGCTACGCGAGCCTGGTTACCCATACATAGTGAACAGCCCGGAGTTTCAATACGAACCCCAGCACGGCCAAAGATACCGTAGTAGCCTTCTGCTGTGAGCTGGTCACGGTCCATCTTAGTTGGTGGCGCAACCCATAGGCGCGTATCAAGCTGACCGTTGTACTTCTCTAGAAGCTTACCAGCGGCACGGAAGTGACCTATGTTCGTCATACATGAACCAATGAATACTTCACTGATTTCAGTACCTTGAACTTCAGATAGTAGACGAGCGTCATCTGGGTCGTTTGGCGCACACAGAATTGGTTCTGTCACGTCAGCCAAGTCTATTTCAATCACGTGAGCGTATTCTGCATCGCCATCAGCTGTCATTAGCTCTGGGTTTGCTAGCCACTCTTCCATGCCAGTGATACGACGCTCAATCGTACGGCGGTCGCCATAGCCTTCAGCAATCATCCACTTAAGCATAGTGATGTTCGAGTTCAGGTACTCAGAGATAGAGTCTTGAGATAGCTTAACGGTACAACCCGCGGCACTACGCTCAGCTGATGCGTCAGAAAGCTCAAATGCTTGCTCAACAGTTAGGTGCTCAACACCTTCAATCTCTAGAATACGACCAGAGAATTCGTTGATCTTACCCGCCTTCTCAACCGTCAACAGGCCTTGCTTGATGCCGTAGTAAGGGATGGCATGAACAAGGTCACGTAGCGTGATACCCGGCTGCATCTCACCTTTAAAGCGAACCAAGATAGACTCAGGCATATCCAGTGGCATAACGCCTGTCGCCGCAGCAAACGCAACTAGGCCAGAGCCTGCAGGGAAAGAGATACCTAGAGGGAAACGCGTATGAGAGTCACCACCTGTACCTACTGTATCTGGCAGTAGCATGCGGTTTAGCCATGAGTGGATAACACCATCACCTGGACGAAGCGATACACCCGCACGGTTCATAATGAAATCAGGCAACGTATGGTGCGTGTTCACATCAACCGGTTTTGGATACGCAGACGTGTGACAGAATGACTGCATGACAAGGTCAGCTGAGAAGCCAAGACACGCAAGGTCTTTAAGCTCATCTCGCGTCATTGGGCCGGTTGTGTCTTGAGAGCCAACCGTTGTCATCTTAGGCTCACAGTATGTGCCCGGACGAATGCCTTCAACGCCACATGCTTTACCCACCATCTTCTGAGCAAGCGTATAGCCTTTACCTGTATCTTCAGCAGCCACAGGAAGACGGAACACCTCAGAAGGAGCAAGGCCTAGAGATTGACGCGCTTTGTCTGTTAGACCGCGGCCGATGATAAGTGGAATACGACCACCAGCACGGACTTCATCAATCAGTACGTCTGTTTTTAGACCGAACTCAGCCAGTGTTTCACCAGTTGCGTGGTCGCAAACTTTGCCTTCGTATGGGTAAACATCAATCACATCACCCATGTTCAGTTTCGTCACGTCAACTTCGATAGGTAGCGCGCCTGCGTCTTCCATTGTGTTGAAGAAGATAGGTGCAATCTTACCGCCAAGTACGTAACCGCCAGCGCGTTTGTTTGGTACGTTAGGGATATCATCACCCATGAACCAAAGCACAGAGTTGGTCGCTGATTTACGAGATGAGCCGGTACCCACAACGTCACCGACATAAACTAGCTGGTGACCTTTCTCTTTCAGCGCTTCGATCTGTTTGATTGGACCAATTGAGCCTGGTTGATCCGGTTCAATACCATCACGAGCGTTCTTAAGCATTGCTAACGCGTGCACAGGGATATCTGGGCGCGACCAAGCATCTGGTGCTGGAGATAGGTCATCGGTGTTTGTCTCACCCGTTACCTTGAAAACAGTGAGCGTGATCTTTTCTTGAAGCTCAGGTTTCGATAGGAACCATTCCGCTTCAGCCCAAGACGTTAGCACCTGCTTCGCATAAGCATTGCCAGCTTTTGCTTTCTCTTCGACATCGTAGAAGGCATCAAACATGAGCAGTGTGTGTGATAGGGCTTTAACCGCGATAGGGGCGAGCTCTGCATCATCAAGCAATGACACAAGAGATTCGATATTATAACCGCCTTGCATTGTACCCAGCAGTTCAGCTGCTTTTTCACGGCTCACGAGAGGTGATTCCACTTCACCTTTGGTAATGGCCGTCAGAAAGCCGGCTTTAACGTAAGCAGCTTCATCAACACCTGGTGGGATACGATTCTCTAGGAGGTCGAGGATAAACTCTTCTTCACCTTGAGGCGGGTTCTTTAGTAATTCAACAAGTCCTGCAACTTGTTCAGCGTCTAAGGGTCTAGGAACAACTCCTTCGGCAGCACGCTCTTCGACGTGTTTACGGTAGGCTTCAAGCACGACTTTTTTCCTCTCATTGCGGTCCCTCCTTATAATTAGAATTCGGAGTGGACATCCTTGGAAACTTGGCTCTCCCTTGCCATTGGTCGTCTTCAACTAATTGAATCAACAGCGCCAGAGAGGCCAAACTGTGGGGCGAAGGATATCAAATTTAACGTTAAATTAAAATCTTCCCATTTTGACCAACATTGCAAGTTTGAGTAAAAATCAACGATTTCTGACTAAACTAGCAGCGAGTTAGCGTCAAGATGACCCTTCATTTTTAGCATTTATATTCAAAATAATCCTGAGTGATGACGAACTCTAGAATCATAAAAATTAGTAAGCAGCACCAATAATCAAGTAGAAGGAGCGCAGTCCTGTCTCAACCTGTCCATAAGAGAGCATGATTGGACCAACAGGTGAGTCAATCCCTGCAAACAGTGAACCAGCCAAGTACAATGGCGCATTAGATAGGTTTCTATCGCCATCCCACACCCCGCCATATTCCGCTGATGCACCCAAATATACCGGTGATTGGAACATGCCAAAGTCGTTATCAAACCAACGATATCGATAGACGACACTGCCAAACACCTTGTTTTGACCAATCAAGCTGTTGCGTGGAATACCCGACATGTTCAAGAAGCCGCCTAACTCTCGAGGACTCACCGGTAACGAGTCATTCTCCGTTTCAATCATACCCGCGTCAAACGAGCCAACAAAGGTATTACGCCCTGTGGTATGAGCATATTTCGTTTGGATGCTAATTTCTTGAGCGTGGTCTGAAAACTCTGATATTCCAGCATTTATGTTTTGTTCGCCACTATCGCGAGAGTGCAGATACTCAAGGTCTACATACCAACCTTTTGTCGGCAAACTAAAGTCATCAAGCGTATCAAGGCGGTAGTTTACAAATAAGCCACGACGGTCAAAATCAAACTTGCCAGCCGATGGTAATGGAGAAACAAAAGACTCCCCTTTAGTGAACCGCGCACCAACCTTAAACTCTTGCCACAAAGTAGGTTGATAGCCGGCGGCTACCTCTCCTTGCCACTCTCGATAAGTAACAGGAATGAAATCTGCACTGCCTTCTAGCGCCGGAGTCACGCACTCCTCTTCCGTTTCATTCACCTGACAAAGCACGCTTCGCTTATCACTGTTGTACTTAACACCTGCTAACCAAAAGAAATCTTGATTGAGCATAAACGGAGAATAAAGCTCTGCTTCAACGCGTTTATCGGTGCCGAAGTCGGCATTGACGCGCAACTCTGCGCCACGATCATTCAGGTCGGTAAAGTTGGTAGACACACCGATAGAGTAGAAACTGTTGGCGTTAAAGTCCTCTTCTAGGTAGAAACGGAAGTCCATGTAGTTTGGTCCCCAAGACTTCTCTTTGACGTTAACGATTAGGTTGGTTTCCCCTTCCACCTCTTTGTACTGATAGGTAATGAGTTCAAAACGATCCAGCGCATAGAGGTCTTCGATTCGTTGTTCAATTTCGTCGGTTTCCAACTGCTCGCCAGCGGCAAGCCCCAAGCGCGTGGTAATGAGCTCGTCGCTATAATGGCTTTGGTTATTTATCACTATCTTGTCGACGACGTTCTCGTCACCGTAAACCAGCTCTCTTCGTGCCGCTTGCTTGTCATCAATATAACGTTGATAGTTAGCACCATTGACAGACAAAGCTCTGAGTTGCTGTTCATTTTGATAAGCAGCTTGATAACCCAGCTCATAAGCGTCTGGCATTGAAGAGAAGTCCGTTGTGGCAATCTGACCCACCGTTGGGTGTAGATAGATATCTCCCTCCTCCAGAGCCTGCATCTGCTCTTCAGTACTTCGACGCACTAAATAGTTCGATAGCTGCTCACCTACAGTAAAGAAACTGCTGAAGTCTTCTCGCGTTTTGTAGTCACTGCTGATATCGACGGCAATGATAATATCGGCGCCCATCTCTTTAGCGAGTTCGACCGGCATGTTATTGGTCACGCCGCCATCGACCAAGAGATAATCACCAAGTTCATAGGGTGGTAACGCGCCAGGGACGGACATACTCGCCATCATGGCATCGACAAGGTAACCATCGCCCAACACAACAGGCTCTAGTTTTAGAATATCCGTCGCGACGGAACGGTAAGGAATAGCCAGCTCATCAAAGGATTCAAATGCAGGAAGGTTGCCGGTGGTCTTACGCAAGATACGCAGCATATTTTGGCCTTGCACCACGCCTTTCGGTGCTTCGATAGAGCCAAAGTGTAACCCTAAATCGGTGCGGATTTGGTATCGGTCTTCCGCTTCTTTATCACGAACCCGACGCTGGCTTCGACTCACTCGATCTCGATAGCCATTGTTCCAATCGACAGTGTAAATAAAGCTCTCGATCTCTTCAGCACTCATCCCTGTGGCGTAGAGTCCGCCTACATAAGCACCCATGCTGGTACCCGTGAGGATATCGACAGGGATTTGCATCTCTTCAAGCGCTTTTAAGACGCCAATATGTGCCGCGCCTTTGGCACCTCCGCCAGCGAGCACGACACCTATCTTAGGTCTATCCTGAGAGTTCAATGCAGACTCTGTTGAGTCTTGAGCTGCGACCATTCCACTGCAAGAAAAGGCCACGACGGCTACCAGCCAATGAGTTAGGCGTTTCACATTCATCCCTAAAAGCGCTTTGTTATTATGGTTAATATATCAATATATTAGCCGTTCTCAGAATAATTAACACTAGTCCAATTTACCAATCAAATAGATTTTTGATCCACTGTTTGGGCTGATTATCACAAGAGGCCTTGAGCTGTCCGCCTTCATCCCATACAGGCAATTGGTATTCATTGTGACAATCGAGCTGCAAAGCCCCATCACTCTGCTTAGCGAAGCCGATCATGCTAATATCCTTGGGCCAAGGCAGGACCAGCTTTTCTGGAATACGCGCAGCAAGATAATCGGAGTACACTCGTAGCGCGCCACTCGAACCGGTAAGCTTGGTCGACTTGTTATCGTCGCGCCCAACCCAGATCGTCGTCACTTCACGCCCATCGACACCCACAAACCAGCTATCACGCGTGTCATTACTGGTGCCCGTTTTACCTGCAAGGGCAGCCCATGCAAACTGGCTATTAAGGTAGCGGCCAGTCCCTTCTGCAACCCCTTTTTTCATCGCAAAAGTAGTCAGCCAAGCCGCTTGCTGAGGCACCTTCTGTTGCGCCTTTGGTAGCGAGCGATAGATGACATCACCCTCAACCGAAACAACAGAACGTAAGGTGGATAGCTCAGCCTGTCGACCCGAGTTAGACAGCGTTTGGAACATCTGCGCTACTTGGTAAGGCGTCAGCGATAGGGACCCTAAGAACATTGAAGGAACAGGGCGAATTTCATTCGCATCGACACCCAAGCGAACAAGGGTGTCCGATACATTTTTGATGCCCAGCGCCATACCTAAGCGCACCGTCGGCACGTTGAGTGATTTTGCTAACGCTTCGTAAAGCGGTACATCGCCTCGGAACTTACGGTCGTAGTTTCTTGGCTGCCAAACGTTGCCTTTGCTTCCTTTTAGGGTGATTGGCGTGTCCTGAAGGGTACTCGCGAGATCATAGGCCTCTGGCTGCTCTAGAGCTGTGAGATAAACAGCGGGTTTGACTAGGGAACCAATCGGCCTGCTGGCATTAAGCGCTCGGTTAAATCCGCTGTAACCCGTACGTTTACCGCCCACCATAGCTCGGATTTCACCTGTGTTACGATCAACCGCAACCGCCGCCGCTTCGAGCCCTTTGCCCGATGTCTTTTCAAGCTGCGGGATACGTTTAGCGATGGCTTTTTCAAGTTTGTCTTGCGATACGGGATCAAGTGACGTGTATATACGAACGCCTTTCGACGACGTCATCTTGTCACCCACTTTACTACGCAGTTCACGCTTTAGCTGTTGGAAGTACGCAGGCTGACGACTGGCAATTTGTGGGTTCTTTTGCAAATCAAGATCGCGCGAGGCGGCCATTTCAAACTCACGCCCCGTAAGCATGCCTTGGTCCATCATCAGTCGTAGCACTAGGTCACGACGCTGTTTGGCACGCTCTGGGTGACGAATTGGGTTGTAATAAGATGGTCCTTTGACCATACCCACCAGCATAGCAAGCTGGTCAATACGTAGGTCTTGCAATGGCTGACCAAAATAGAGACGCGAGGCGAGACCAAAACCATGAATCGCTTCACCGCGACTTTGACCAAGGTACACCTCATTGAGATAGGCTTCTAAGATCCGGTCTTTGCTGTAGCGGTAGTCCAAAATCAGCGCAATCAGCACCTCACGGACCTTACGCCATAATGTACGCTCACTGGTCAAAAATAAGTTCTTGGCTAACTGCTGGGTTAGCGTACTGCCACCTTGAACGGTTCTGCCTGCACGAATATTGGCAAAGAAAGCACGGGCGATTGCCGTCGGTGAAACACCATCGTGCTGATAAAAGTCTCTATCTTCGGTGGCAATTAATGCATCGATCATGACCTCAGGAAACTGATCTCGTCTCAAGAAAAGTCGCTGCTCATCCGCTTGTTTCTCGAGCATGCCCAGCATCTTAGGTTCGATACGCAGAAAGCCAAGATCACCCTTTTTCTCTAGTGATTGGATGCGCGTCAGCGTGCCATCATTAAAGTAAAGCATGACATGGCGATCAGGCTCAGGGCCATCAGCAAACTCAAAGGGGCGACGAATGAGTTCGACTTTACTGGAAGACGACGAGTACTCTCCGGGATGACGCGGCTGAGACACTTTTCGATAACTGAGGACATCCAACTCATTACGCAGTTGTTGGACTGTGATCTCATCACCCACCGATAGATTGAGCACTCGGGCATAGACTACCGTTGGCAGCTCGAACAGCTCACCCTCGAAGCGCTCTTTCACCACTTGGTCCAGATAGTAAAGCACCGCCCCCATAGCGACGACACCGACTAACGCAAGCTTCCAGCCGATAGAGAACAGACGCTTACCCCAGCCGACCTTACGTTTGCCACGCGTCGATTTACGCTTGGGACGTCGTGTGCTCGTTTTACGTTTGGTCGCTGGCTTAGCCGCGCTCTTTTTAGGCGCTGGTTTCTTTCCCGCTGCTGCTAACTTATTTCTTGTTATCATGAATCTAATTGTCTTTTGGTTTTACTGGTGGCTTGATGATTCATTGGGTCATCTGGCCATGGGTGCTTGGGATAGCGCCCCTTCATTTCTTTCTGTACTTGCTTATAAGCACCTTGCCAAAACGCGGCAAGATCTCGAGTAATTTGCAGTGGTCTTTGTGCTGGAGAAAGCAGCTCCAATACAATGGCTTGCGTCCCTTTTGCTATCGTTGGTGACACTTTTTCACCAAACATCTCTTGAAGCTTCACGGACAACGTTGGCGCCTCACCAACCCGATAGCGGATCTTCTTACGATTTCCGGACGCCACAGTTAGATGTGTCGGTAACCATTCATCGAGTTGCTTCGCTTTCTCCCAGCCGAGTAAGGCTTCTAAGGCGGCGACAACATCCACTTTTTTTAGCTGCTTGGCATTTGTTACGCCATGCATAAAGGGCAGTAACCATTCATCCAGATTCGCCAACAAATCTTTTGAAGACATGGCTGGCCATTCGTCATTCTCTAGCCATAGTGCGGCGCATTGCACACGTTGAGTTAGCTCCTCGGCTTTGTCAGTCCAACTCAACACACCTAACCCTTTACGTTGAACGTAACCAAGCAATGCCTGTGAAATATCCGCATCTTCAGGAACTGTGGTTTCTCTACTTTCCACCACGAGAGCCCCGATGCGACGCTGCTCACTGGCGACAACGCGTCCTTTGTTATCGTCCCAATCCACTAGGGTTGCCTCATCGACCATCTCAGGCAACAGAGTATTGATCTGCTCAAAAGTGACCGGAGCCGCTTTGAAGATGGCGCTACTGCCCTGCCCTGTTCTCATCAAATCCACTGCCACCAGCATAGTTTCATCCGACAAACGATGCTGTTGATCCACAGAAGCACCATGACCATTGGCAAGCACGTAGAAGCCTGACTGCTTACGAGCTAAGGCTATTCTATCTGGGAATGCCAACGCTGCGACAACGCCAAGTAAAGATTCGTCAACTTCATTAACATTAAAGCGACAAGAAAAGCGTGATGATAAGGTTTTCGCTCGCTGTTTCAGAGCGTTGTTTCGTGGGTGTCTCGCTTGTTGCCAGCGGTGCAAAGATTGACGAAGGTCGACTTCATTACGCTCTGGCTCTTCAATCAAAGCGCATAATGCAACCGCACTCTTCAAGGCTTGCTCACCAATGAGGTTCGCTTGTAGCAGCATACTTGCCATTCGAGGCTCAACGCCTAACTGATAGGCTTCATTGCCAAGCGCTGTGGCTTTCCCCGTGTCATCGATAAGCTTTAGCGCAATCAGTAGCGACTTTGCTTGCTCAAGATGAGTAAATTTAGGTTCATCGATCCACGCGAGATCACTTGCCTCATGACAACCCCAGCGGATCAGTTCGAGCTGAAGCGAAGCGAGATCACTTCGCAATATCTCTGGCGTGCTCTGTTCAGGCTGTGCCTGAAACTGGCTCTCACTGTAAAGACGGACACACAAACCTGGCTCAGTCCTTCCCGCACGACCCGCTCGCTGAATAGCGGACGATTGTGCGATACGTCCTTGCTCTAGCTTTGATATTCCGGTCTTTAGATCGAACCAAGCCTGATTTTCTAAACCAGAGTCCACCACAAGGCGGATACCTTCAATGGTCAACGAGGTCTCGGCGATATTGGTCGCGAGTACGACTTTGCGCTCTCCTGCCTTGGCTGGCTGTATCGCAGCCTGCTGCGTTGCAAAGTCTAACTGACCGTAAAGTGGGCAAACTGTGGCATCTAGGTTGGCAATTTGCAGCAGTTCTTGTACGCGCTTTATTGCCCCGACTCCGGGAAGAAACGCCAGCAAGGATCCAGACTCACGAATAAGTAGCCTCTCTATCTGCTTGGCCATAAAATCGGGCAGATAATCATTTTGCGACATGGGCTGATAATCTATGTCGACCGGATACGTGCGCCCCTCTGATTGAATAAACTGAGCGGTTGGTAACACCCGAATAAGGTCATCTGGATCCAGCGTGGCTGACATGACGACGATCTTAAGATCTTCTCGCAGTGCCTCTTGGCTCTCTAGAGCAAAGGCTAACGCGGTATCAGCATGTAAACTGCGCTCATGAAACTCATCAAAAATGATCATATCGATGCCAGTCAGCTCAGGATCATCTTGCAGCATTCGCGTCAATATGCCTTCGGTGACCACTTCAAGCTTGGTGCTTTCACTCACTTTAGACTCACCACGGACTCGATAACCCACCTGCTTACCGACGGGCTCTCCCAGTTGGGCTGCGACATACATTGCGATGTTTCGCGCCGCTATCCGACGAGGCTCAAGCATAACGATCTTACCCGGGATAATACCCGACTGAACCAGCTTGAGGGGAAAGTGTGTCGACTTACCCGCACCTGTGGCCGCTTTTAAGATGATTTGATCCGATGTGCGAATAGCTTCAAAGAGCTCTGGCAGCACGTGTTCGATGGGCAATTGTGACAACGCAATGACCTTATGATGTAATGAGGCTCATCATTCTAATAAAAAACGGCCTCAAAATGCACTTCGAACCACCTTTAGAATCGGGGAAGTTAGTTCAGCGCTATAAACGCTTCCTCGCGGACATTACTTTAGCTGATAACAAAGAAATCACGATTCACTGTGCCAATACAGGCGCGATGACAGGCTGTGCGGAGCCTGACTCAACCGTCTGGTACTCCACCTCAGATAACCCCAAACGAAAATATCCCAACAGTTGGGAGCTTACCGAGACCAAAGCTGGGCACACCATTTGTGTGAATACCGCCCGCGCCAACACATTAGTTGTCGAAGCAATACAAAAAAACGTTGTAAAAGAGCTAATTGGTTACCAAACTTTACGAACAGAGGTGAAATACGGTCAAGAAAACAGCAGAGTCGATATTTTATTGCAAGATAGTGATCGCGCAGATTGCTACATCGAAGTAAAAAGTGTCACACTGCTGGACGAAGGCAATACGGGACAAGGGTATTTTCCAGATGCTAAGACCACTCGCGGTCAAAAGCACTTGAGAGAGCTCACAGAAATGGTTCAATCAGGACATCGAGCCGTATTATTTTTCGCTGTTTTGCATTCAGGGATTGAAAAAGTGTCGGCGGCACACCATATAGATGCGAAATATTCACAATTACTTGAGCAAGCAAGACAAGCTGGGGTTGAAGTGATTTGTTATAAGGCGGCTTTTTCTGACAATGAAATGGCGCTGACATCGGCGTTGGATTTCATTCAAAAGTGATGTCACTTCACATAGAGAAGAACTTTAACAAACTTCGTTTGCCACCAGCATTTGTTTTTGCTATAGATACCCGCCTTAAAATTAACTGTTCGCACAGTTGACTAGGTGTAAGTAGGAGATGCTGCATGCCAGAAACTAAGAAAAAAGCGCTAGGCATCCTAGCCATTGCAGGTGTTGATCCATACCAAGAAAAAGCTGGTGAAGAATACATGTCACAAGCTCAGTTGGATCACTTTACAAAAATTTTGAGCGCTTGGCGCAACCAACTTAGGGAAGAAGTTGATCGAACTGTGCACCACATGCAAGACGAAGCAGCTAACTTTCCTGATCCAGTTGATAGAGCTTCTCAAGAAGAAGAATTCAGCTTAGAGCTACGCAACCGTGACCGTGAGCGTCGTTTGATCAAGAAGATTGAAAAGACGCTAAACAAGATTGAAGAAGACGATTTTGGTTTCTGTGAATCTTGTGGTATCGAAATCGGTATCCGTCGCTTAGAAGCCCGTCCTACTGCCGATTTATGTATCGACTGTAAGACACTTGCAGAAATCAAAGAAAGACAGATGCAAGGCTAACAAGCGAGAAAAAGGGAGCAAACGCTCCCTTTTTTGATCCACCCTTCAGACACGAAAAGCACTATGTATATTGGTCGATTCGCGCCCTCTCCTTCGGGTCCCCTACACTTTGGTTCCTTAATTGCCGCACTGGGTAGCTATTTTCAAGCTCGATCTCAGAATGGTCGATGGCTGGTCAGAATTGAAGATATCGATCCGCCGCGAGAAGTGAAAGGTGCAGCAGAGCTGATCCTAAAAACACTGCAAGCCTATCAGCTGAATTGGGATGGTGAGGTGCTATACCAAAGTCAGCGCTTGAATGCCTACCAAGAACAAATCGATCATTGGCTAGCCAGTGGACAAGCTTATTTGTGTGAGTGTACGAGAAAACAGATCAAAGCAGCGGGCGGCTTTTATCAAGGAACATGTCGTGATAAGCAGCTAAACGCCTCCGACAGTTGTGCCGTTCGCCTTACCATGGACTACCCTGTATCCTCTTTTATCGATGAGAAGCATGGTCAGCTGGATATCCCAGAGCAGCTTGCTCAAGAAGATTTCATTATCAAACGTCGAGATGGCTTATTTGCGTACAATCTCGCAGTGGTATTAGATGACATCTACCAAGGGGTCACAGAGGTCGTTCGCGGCGCAGACCTTATTGAGCCAACAGGGCGTCAAATCAGCCTATACAAAACCCTAGGTGTGGAGCCTGTGACCTATCTTCATCTACCGCTCGCGATCGATGACAACGGTAATAAGCTATCAAAACAGAACCACGCAACGGCTATCGATTTGGATAACCCCAAACCGACACTTCTCAATGCGATGCGCTTTCTTGGTTTCGATGTGGAGACTGAAATAGCCACGAAAGAAATCGCCGATATCATCCAATGGGGCGTGGAAAATTGGCGACTATCTCAGCTTCCTAAGCAGCTCAAAATCAAACCGCCATTCTCAAATGACGCTCTCTAGGCTAGAATAAGCGGCAAATTTCATGCGTCAGGCACGAAACAGGGCTAAAAAGCACTCTATTTCGCGAACCTTAATTGCGTTAAAACTATGAATAAAAAAGAAAATTCTCAAAAAGCTCATCATGTATATAGTGACATCTCATTACACGTCCATACACGTGATGAACACAACATCTCGCGCAAGCAGATCAGCGATAATGCGTTAAAAGTCCTATACCGCTTAAACGGTGCAGGCTATGACGCATATTTAGTTGGCGGTGGCGTGCGCGATCTACTGCTTGGAGAACAACCTAAAGATTTCGATATAGCCACTAACGCGACGCCAGAGCAAATTAAAAAACTGTTCAGAAACTGTCGACTGATTGGTCGCCGTTTTCGACTCGCTCACATCATGTTTGGGCGTGATATTATCGAGGTTGCTACCTTCCGAGGTCACCACCAAGAGCAAGAAAAGAACGTTTCTCAGCAGAGCAAAGAAGGCATGCTGCTGCGCGACAATGTCTATGGCAGCATTGATGAAGACGCAGAACGTCGTGACTTCACCATCAACGCTATGTACTACAACATCGGTGACTACTCGATCCACGATTACGCAGGTGGTGTCGAAGATCTCAATGACCGACTTGTTCGCCTCATTGGCGACCCAGATGTGCGCTATCGCGAAGACCCAGTCCGTATGCTTCGTGCAATTCGTTTCGCCGCTAAGCTGGATTTCGACATTGAAGAAGATACCGCAGCGCCAATCGAAGATTTGGCGCCGCTGCTGCGCGATATTCCTTCTGCGCGCTTGTACGAAGAAGCACTTAAACTGCTGCAATCGGGTTATGGTCTAGAAACCTACCACCTAATGCGCGAGTACAACCTGTTCCAGCAGTTGTTCCCTCTTATCGCTCCTCACTTCACAGAAGACTACTCGTCACAAACCGAGCAAGTTCTTGATCTCGTGTTGGATGCAACCGACGAGCGTATCGAAGAAGGCAAACGCGTTAATCCAGCCTTCATGTTTGCCGCCATGCTGTGGTATCCAATGATGGAAAGTGCCAAAGAGCTAATGTCGCGCGGCCTATCAGAGTACGACGCAATGATGGAAGCGAGCAATATCATACTGGATGAACAGGTGAAATCGACTGCCATTCCGCGCCGCCACACCGCGACTATTCGCGAAATCTGGCAGCTACAGCTGCGTCTTCCACGTCGCTCAGGCAAACGCGCTTACCGATTGATGGAGCTAAACAAGTTCCGTGCTGGCTTCGATTTCCTTGAAATGCGCGGAGAAATTGAAGGTGGCGAAGTGGCACTGCTGGCAAAATGGTGGGGCACATTCCAATCTGCGGGACGTAATATGCGTCAAGCGATGGTGAATGATATCGGTGGCTCTAGCTCACGCTCCGGTTCGCGTCGCAGACGCACGCCAAAGGCGAAAAACGCCAAGAGTGCTGAATAATGACCATCTGCTACATCGCTATCGGCAGTAATCTGTCCGACCCAGTCTCACAAGCCAAAGTGGCGATTGAGGCACTTAAAACACTTCCTAAGAGCGAGCTTCTGGCTTGCTCTTCACTTTACAGCAGCACTCCGATGGGGCCGCAAGACCAGCCTGATTACATCAATGCTGTTGCAAAGATTTCAACCGAATTAACGCCACTGGAACTGCTTGATTGCACCCAAACGATCGAACTGGAACAGGGGCGTGTCCGTAAAGATGAAAGATGGGGCCCAAGAACCCTAGATCTCGACATCATTCTTTATGGCAATGAGGTGATCGATTCCGAGCGCTTAACCGTTCCTCATTACGGGATGAAACAACGCGAGTTTGTTCTCTATCCGCTTATGGAAATCGCACCAAATTTACAACTCCCTGATGGGACTGAGCTCACTACCCTCATCGATAGTGTTGACCGTAATGGACTCAGAGTTTGGCAATCCTAGCCAATCCCCTAATAAGGATTAAAAATGAAAAAAATCAACATTAACGACCTCGTTAAGTGGAAAAGCGAAGGTCGCAAATTTGCAACTTCAACGGCATACGATGCCAGTTTTGCAGCTTTGTTTGAAAGCCAAGAAATGCCTGTAATTTTGGTCGGCGATTCACTCGGCATGGTACTGCAAGGTCACAACGACACCTTGCCTGTTACTGTCGATGATATCGCTTACCACACGCGCGCTGTACGCGCAGGCAGCCCGAATTGCCTATTGATGGCTGACATGCCATTCATGAGCTATGCGACACCACAGCAAGCGTGTGAAAGCGCTGCAGCGCTGATGCGCGCAGGTGCGAACATGGTGAAGCTAGAGGGTGGTGACTGGCTAGTTGATACGGTAAAAATGTTGACTGAACGCGCAGTACCCGTCTGTGCTCACCTGGGTCTTACGCCTCAGAGCGTCAATATCTTTGGTGGCTATAAGGTACAAGGTCGCGATCAGAAAAATGCGGATAAGATGGTTCGTGACGCACTCGCTCTACAAGAAGCGGGTGCACAAATTATCCTTCTTGAATGCGTACCGGCTGAGCTAGCGGCGCGCATCACTGAAGTACTAGATGTTCCAGTCATCGGTATTGGTGCTGGTAATGGTACCGATGGTCAAATCCTTGTGATGCACGACATGTTTGGCATTTCGGCTAATTACATGCCTAAATTCTCAAAGAACTTTTTGGCAGAAACAGGCGATATGCGCAGCGCCGTTGCTAAATATATCGCGGATGTGGAGAGCGGCGCTTTCCCAGACGACGCTCATACGATTGCCTAGGGGGAATCATGCAAACTTTCGCTGATATTGCTGAACTTAGAGAGCAGATTGCACAGCTAAAACGTGAACAACGCCGTATCGCGTTTGTTCCGACCATGGGTAACCTTCATGAAGGTCACTTAACGCTGATGCGCAAAGCTCGAGAGAACGCAGATGTGGTTGTGGCGAGTATTTTTGTTAACCCAATGCAGTTTGAACGCGCAGATGACCTCAACAACTATCCGCGCACGCTGGAAGATGACCTGAGTAAGCTGACCGCTGAAGGGGTTGATTTGGTATTCACGCCAACACCAGAAATCATGTACCCGAACGGTCTTGATAAGCAAACCTTCGTTGAGGTACCTGGCATCTCGCACATGCTTGAAGGGGCATCTCGCCCAGGACACTTTAGAGGCGTTGCCACTATCGTCACTAAGCTGTTCAATATTGTGCAGCCAGATGTCGCGTGTTTTGGTGAAAAAGACTACCAGCAGCTCGCACTGATTCGTCAGATGGTGAACGACCTCGCCATGAATATCGAGATCATTGGCGTACCAACAGTACGCGAAATGGATGGTCTTGCTATGAGCTCTCGCAATGGCTACCTCACAATGGATGAGCGTCAACGTGCACCAGTGCTTGCGAGAACCATGCGTTGGATGAACAGTGCCATTCGTGGTGGTCGTGACGACTATGCATCCATCATCGAAGATGCCAGTGACCAGCTTCGCGCCGCGGGTTTGCAACCCGATGAGATCTTCATCCGTGATGCACACACCCTTCAGGCTATCAGCGACAGTTCTACCCACGCGGTCATTTTGATGTCTGCTTTCTTGGGTAAAGCTCGCCTTATTGACAATCAAGTACTCGAACTGGCTCAAACGCAGGTTGAACCAGAGACGAGTAGCGAAGAGAATCAATAAACACTCAGCTAAAAAAAGCGGCTCACTTATACCAAGTGAGCCGCTTTTATATTGAAGCGTCTACAGAAATCTAACGTCGTTTAAACGTTGAAAGACTGGATCTTGCTATCAAGCTCAGCCGCGTTGTTTTGCATCATCTCAGACGTTTCCAGTAGCTCAGTGACCACCACAACCGATGCCTCTACCAACTCACGTACGTTAGTTAGGTTTTGGTTCATCTCTTCGGCAACACTGCTCTGCTGACCCGCTGCAGTCGCGATTTGGAAATTCATATCATTAATCTGGTTAACCTGGCTTACGATGCCATCAAGCTCTGTGCCCGCATTCGTCACAAGCTCTACGCCATCCGCGGCTTCAACCACACTCTTCTCCATCAGCTCTACCGCAGAGTTAGCACTCGATTGTAGCTGAGAGATCATCTCTTGAATTTCGACTGTTGCTTGCTGGGTACGCTGTGCAAGGTTACGTACCTCATCCGCTACCACAGCAAAACCACGTCCAGCTTCACCTGCTCGAGCGGCCTCAATCGCTGCATTCAGTGCAAGCAAGTTGGTCTGCTCTGAAATGCCTTGAATGGTGCCAACTACGCTTCCAATCGACTCCACGCGCTCTTCAACCTGATTCACCGCTGCTGCAGAAGCTGAGATGTCGTTCGATAGCTCGCTCATCTTAGTTACAGTGCCCTGTACAAAGCGCTGACCCGTCTCTGCTTGACCCGAAGCCTGCTCGGTTAATTGCGAAGCGTTATTCGCGTGGTCGGCAACGGTTTGAACCGTAGAGCTCATTTCGCTCATTGCAGTAGCCAGCTGATCGATCTCTTGGAACTCTTCTTGCGATGACTCTTTGGTCTCAGACATGCTCAGCGTCATTACTTCAGTGAGTGTCGCTAGCTCTTGAGAGGTAGCTACTTGAGTTTTGATGATGTCTTGAAGCTGTGCACGCGTTCGTTCTAACTCACGAGCCACATCGCCGTACTCATCTTTACAGTCCATAATAATCGGAACAGTGAGATCTTTATCTGCCATTCGCTTGATGGCGTCACTTAGGTAGTTAGTCTGCTTAAGCATGGTTTTTGCTGCAAACATCAGCAGTGCCACAAACAGAACAATCATCAAGGCAGTTTGCCATACGACCTGAACTAGATAAGCTTCGTAGTGCTGCTGGGCAATCGCTTCGTTCTGGGTTGCGGCAAGAAGAGAGTCGTAAAATGTGCTTGCATCCCACAACTGCTTACCAACAAGCAGTACGGTACTAAAAATCATCAACATCAACATCTTAGGAACTAAGCGAACATCGGTGATGAGTCGCTCCCAAGGTTTAAATGCCAGTGTGGTCATTATCCGTTCTCCATTAATTATTATATAGTTAGGGAATCTTTCTCTAACTGAATGCCATTTTCACTTGCCTGCATGCCAAAAGCCGTAGGGGGGAATGTGAATCATGAGACCAAGTTATTTATTTCGAGCCTCGTATGAAAGCAAATGATACCAAAACTGAAACTAAGCCTCTGAGCTTATTGTCACTGTTCCTCTCTTTTATGGCGCTATTTGTGATCTCAGCCTTATTGTTTGCTCCCATCAACGAGGATGAGCGTACTGTTCTTATCGGCCTCGACTTTATAATCTGTAGCTTATTTATTCTGCAACTTGTTGTGGATCTGATCCGCTCCACAGATCGAGTGCAATTTTTGAAAACCCACTGGATCGACTTTCTAGCCAGCCTGCCGATGATCGAGCCACTAAGATATGCCCGCGTCTTTCATATTTTCCGTGTGGTACTGGTGATTCGCTCTGGTGAGGCCTTATTAAGACAACTCGCTCGTAATAAACATGAAACGACGATCGCATCGATCCTTTTGCTACTCGTGCTGCTCATTACCGTTGGGGCTGGGCTGATTATGTGGGCTGAGAGCGGCGATCCCGATGCCAACATTCAACATATTGGCGACGCCGTTTGGTGGGCTTTTGTCACGGTATCAACGGTTGGTTATGGCGACCATTACCCGGTTACAATCGTAGGTAAGTTCTTGGCAGGTATCATTATTATCTGTGGTGTGGGTATGTTTGGTATGACGTCGGGCTTGATTACCTCACTGCTCTCTTCACCCAGTTCTATGGATGAGAGACGCTCCAAACACAAAGAGGTCATGCTACAGAAGGTGCTTAACCAACAAGAAGTGATTTTGCATAAGCTTGAGAAGATGGAGCAAAAAATCGAATCACTCGAGCAAGATAAAAAATAGAGAGGCGTACTGCCTCCCTACTCTGAACCGAATTAATTTTGCCAGTATGGCTCAGCCTCAATACTGATCTGCCTGGTTTGCTCCATAGCGTGTAAGATTGAGCTCTCTTGACGACGCAACCAGCGCTCTAGCTGCTCGCGCTCTTCGCCCTCAAGTTTATCAACAAGCTTCTCTAACAATTCCAGCATCTGTAAATCATCGATACCCTGCAGCAAATCTGCCCACGGCAAACGGAAATTATTGCGCTCTTCCATGCTGTACAGGCTTGCAAAACCAACGCCGGTATATAAGTTGCGCATTAAACGATACTGCTGGTCGATGTACTCTTGACGAGACAGTAGCTTCTCTGGTGGAAACGCTTCAATGAGCTCAGCCCAAGTACGAGCGAGCTGTTTCACTGAGAATGGCTTAATGTCTTGAGACATTTTTTCACGCGCCTTGTCATCCAAGAATGGCTGCCAGCCTCTCGAAAGGATCCAGCGGCTAAGATCGAGCAACAAGCCTGCGTAACGCCCTGAGTGAATGAGCTTTAGCATCTCTTCACGCTCAGGCAACTCTTGCTCCATCTCTTTAAGCTCAGCAACAAGAAACTTTCTTGCGTCTAGCTTTCTCAAAATGTGGCCTTTGTCTTCCAGCAAGGTCTCAAAGTGATCGTAGCTTTTTAGCCACTGCAACTCTTGCTCTAGCCATTTCAATTCTTGTCTCAAAATGGCGCTTGCGCGTCGCGGTACAATTCCACCGTAAACAGTCAGGACCTGGCGAATAAAGCTGAGCGCATGGCTGATCTCTTGCAAGGCCTCAATCGACTCATGCTCAACATAAATCTGCTCGTGATAATGCCAATGTGCCAGCGCATGCTCTAAGGAGTGAACAAAGCAGCTTTCAACACTATCTGTCGCCACAGTATCCACTAAATCCATGGTCTTGACTGGGTCGCCATCATAGTTAGCTGCGAGTCTATAACCGCGGGCTGCTTTGCTTAGGTTACCGAGTCGAATGCCACCACTTTCACACAGTTCACGAGCCAGAGTGAACAAGGCATCCGTTTGCCCAGATTTTAGCTCGAGCTCGACTTCACAAATTGGGTACGTTCTATCACCCGAAGAGACAACACCCTGATCAAATGCAACCTCAACCTGACTGCCATCAGTCATACCGATTAACCACTGTTCACGAGTGAAGTCAGTAGCAAATATTGGTAACAATTCTGATTGTAGCGTCGCGACATCTTTCCCTTCTGGGTAGATATCGGTAGGGTGAAGCGTTAAGTCTGGGATGTTAGAGCTGTGTTCAGCGTTATATTCTGGACGTTGGTGCAGACCAGCCACAACGCGTCCTGCTGTCTTTACAGTCTGTACAAAAACATCGTCAAAGCGACGAATTCTGAGACCAATATCGTGTTGGCGCAGCCAGTTATCTGGCGTGTCGAAGTAAGTGTTTCCTAACTCACGACAACTGTGCTGAAGTACTTTTGTTTCAGCAATCTTGCTAAGCAAAGTTTCTGAAAATTCTGGAGAAACAAAAAACTTCAGTTCTATCTCGGTTTCCATAGTTTTACCTTTCGGGGGTACTGACAACAGGATATGAGCAATCGTACTAATCAGCAAGTGACAAATATCACCCAAATGATGATCTAAAACAGTTTAAATCGGCGTTTTAATGGGTTACCATGCGCGCCTTTATAGCCATCGCTCAACATTTCACCATGATATTGGTGTATGTTTATTTCAGGTTATATTAATTAGGTTGAACAACCATGCCAGTAAATACAATTATGGGGTTATTTGCAAAGTCCCCTATTAAGCCTTTGCAGCGCCACGTTGTGTGCGTAACAGAATGTTGCTCTCACCTTATCAACTTCTTTGAGACAAGCTCAAAGGGTGATTGGGAAAAAGCAGCTGAGATCCGTGCGCAGATTTCTCACTTAGAGAAAGAAGCCGACGTTTTGAAGCGTGAGATCCGTCTTAAACTACCACGCGGCCTGTTCTTGCCAGTAGACCGTAGCGATATGCTAGAGCTACTGACACAGCAAGATAAGCTTGCCAACCTTGCCAAAGACATTGCCGGTCGTGTTTACGGTCGCCAACTTGTCATTCCTGCGCCACTTCAAGAAAACTTCATCGCTTACGTGAAGCGTTGTCTTGATGCAGCCAACCAAGCTCAGAACGTTATCAATGAGCTGGATGAACTGCTAGAGACAGGCTTTAAAGGCCGTGAGGTGACTCTGGTTGCAGAGATGATTCACCAACTCGATGTCATCGAAGATGATACCGATGCCATGCAAATCCAGCTTCGTCAGCAACTGATGGCGATTGAGCAAGACATGAACCCTATCGACGTTATGTTCTTGTACAAAATTCTTGAATGGGTCGGCGGTATTGCAGATCAAGCTCAGCGCGTAGGCGCTCGTCTTGAACTCATGCTGTCTAGGTCTTAAACACACGTTAACTAAGTAACAAAGAGCGAAGAAGTATTAGGCGTTGAGCACAGACAATGCTTAAGAGATTGCCCTGCGCCCGACTTTTGCTCCGCTTGTTATGAAACAAAACTAGGTTATTACAATGGATATTCTTGCAAACTACGGCACTATCCTGATTCTTGTTGCGGCGATGTTCGGTTTCCTTATGGCGATCGGTATCGGTGCAAACGATGTTGCCAATGCAATGGGTACTTCTGTTGGCTCTAAAGCTCTAACAGTTAAGCAAGCTATCATCATCGCGATGATCTTCGAATTCGCCGGCGCATACCTTGCTGGCGGTGAGGTAACAGACACTATCCGTAAGGGTGTGATTGAGACCTCTCTGTTTGCTCACCAGCCAGACGTTCTTGTGTTCGGTATGATGTCGTCACTATTGGCGGCAGGCACATGGCTATTGCTCGCGTCATACATGGGCTGGCCGGTATCTACGACTCACTCTATCATCGGTGCGATCATCGGTTTCGCTTGTGTGTCTGTCGGTACTGAAGCCGTAGACTGGGGTTCAGTAAAAGGCATCGTGGGTAGCTGGGTTATCACGCCTGTGATTTCTGGTTTCTTCGCTTACGTTATCTTCGTCAGTGCACAGCGACTGATTTTCGATACTGAGAAGCCACTGTTTAATGCTAAGCGCTTTGTGCCAGTGTACATGTTCATCACAACCATGGTGATTGCGCTGGTCACTATCAAGAAAGGTCTAAAGCACGTTGGCTTGCACCTTGAAGGTATGGAAGCATGGGCGTGGGCTGCAGGCGTTTCGGCTCTAGTTATGATTGGCGGTTACATCTACATTCAGCGTAAGTTTGCTGACCGTGAAGAAGACCATGGCTTTAGCGGTGTAGAAGGTATCTTCAGCGTACTTATGGTTATCACAGCTTGTGCGATGGCATTTGCACATGGTTCAAACGATGTGGCGAACGCGATTGGTCCACTGTCTGCTGTTGTTTCAACGGTTGAGCACATGGGTGAAATCACAGCGAAGAGCACCATCGCATGGTGGATTCTACCTCTAGGTGGTATCGGTATTGTTGTGGGTCTTGCGACTATGGGTCACAAAGTAATGGCTACTGTAGGTACCGGCATCACTGAGCTAACTCCAAGCCGCGGTTTCGCAGCACAGCTCGCAACAGCGTGTACTGTAGTATTAGCCTCTGGTACTGGTCTGCCAATCTCTACAACACAAACTCTAGTTGGTGCGGTATTGGGTGTTGGTTTCGCTCGTGGTATCGCAGCACTTAACCTAGGCGTTGTACGTAACATCGTGGCTTCGTGGGTCGTGACTCTGCCTGCTGGTGCACTGCTAGCAGTCGTATTCTACTACATGATGCAAGCGGTATTTGGCGCATAAGCCAAAGCAAAACAAAAGTCAGGGAGATGTGAAGCTCACGTCATATTTGACTCAAATTCAAATAAAGGGAGGCTAAGCCTCCCTTCTTTGTTGCACCCACTTAAGAAACTTCATACTATTTGGGCATTCTTAAAAGTTTACAATTTGAGAGTGCGTAACAGCCCTGCTGCTAGCGCTACTTTCTTCATCATTCCCCATTGATACACTTAAGGGACTTACTGTGAAAAAACTGATCTGCATGATCATGGTGTCGTTGCTCGCTGCTCCTGCGGCGTTGGCTCAAGATCGTTATATTGCCGACAAGCTATTTACCTACCTACATTCTGGACCAAGCGCTCAGTACCGTATTATTGGTAGCATCAACGCAGGTGACAAGGTTCAGCTGCTATCGTCTAACCGTGAGACAGGTTACTCACAGGTTCAAGACAGCCGTGGCCGTAAAGGCTGGGTAGAATCTAAATTTGTGACGACTCAAGAAAGTATGGCGGTTAGACTGCCTCGTCTTGAGAAAGAACTGACGCAAGTGAAATCTCAGCTATCGAGTGCACGCGAAACAGCAGACAGTGAGAAAGGCGGCCTAGTCAGCTCGCTAGAAGCACGCAACAAGCAGATCGCTGAGCTTGAGCAAAACTACTCAGATATCAGTGAACAGCTGACTTCTTCTCAAACAGAAATCCGTGAGCTACGCGCTAAGCTAGACACACAAAAAGAAGACTTACTGCTTCGCTACTTCATGTACGGCGGCGGTGTAGCCGGTGCTGGTCTTCTATTCGGTCTGATTCTTCCGCATCTGATTCCGCGTCGTAAGAAAAGCCCGAATGGCTGGGCGTAATACGCTAACGCCATCAACACATAAAAAAACCGCCTTATAGGCGGTTTTTTTATGTCGTTTGAATCGATTCTAATCGTCATCGAAGTTGAACAGCGACTCCATATTCAACCCCTGTTTCACTAGGATGTCGCGCAACCTGCGAAGCCCTTCAACTTGGATCTGACGAACACGTTCACGAGTGAGGTTAATCTCTCTGCCGACCTCTTCAAGTGTCGATGGCTCGTAACCAAGAAGACCAAACCTTCGAGCCAGCACCTCTTTTTGTTTCGGGTTCAGCTCATCTAACCAATGAATAAGTGATGACTTGATGTCATCGTCTTGTGTTGATACTTCTGGATCAGAATGGGTTGAATCAGGAATGATATCCAGTAGCGCCTTTTCACCATCTCCACCAATTGGCGTATCGACTGAGCTGATGCGTTCATTAAGGCGAAGCATTTTAGATACATCGCTGACCGGCTTATCCAGTTTCTGCGCAATCTCTTCAGCCGTCGGCTCATGGTCAAGCTTTTGCGACAGCTCACGAGCCGTACGAAGGTAAATATTCAGCTCTTTGACGACGTGAATTGGCAAACGAATGGTGCGCGTCTGATTCATCAAAGCACGTTCAATAGTTTGGCGGATCCACCAGGTCGCATAGGTTGAGAATCGGAAACCACGTTCAGGGTCAAACTTCTCTACAGCACGGATCAAACCTAGGTTGCCCTCTTCGATTAAATCAAGGAGTGCAAGGCCACGGTTGCTGTAGCGTCGAGAGATTTTCACAACGAGACGAAGGTTACTTTCGATCATACGTTTACGTGCAGCTTCATCTCCTTTGAGTGCACGTCTTGCATAAAGAACTTCTTCTTCAGCGGTAAGTAGTGGTGAGAAGCCAATTTCCCCTAGATAGAGCTGGGTCGCATCCAAGCTTTTGGCCGAGGCATCGTACAGGTCTTTCTCTTCGGCTTCTGAGTTGGAATCATCATTGGTCAATGTTGACTGCACAACATCAACGGATTCGTTTTCAATGTCGAAGTTTTCGTTCTTGGTTACTGCATTGCTGATACTCATAGCGCCTCCCCCTGGCGAGCTAGCAAGACATGACAACTCAACTATGTCGCTAACTTTCTCTGATTACGTCAATCAAATTGCAAGTAGCTTTTCGTACGTTGTAAACGTTATACGGCAGTTACGGCAAGTAGCGTTTAGGGTTTACCGATTTGCCTTGATATCGAATTTCAAAGTGCAGTCTTACGCTGTTGGTTCCGGAGCTTCCCATCGTAGCGATTTTTTGTCCGGCTTTGACACTTTGTCCTTCAGAGACCAATAGCCTATCGTTGTGTGCATATGCGCTTAAGTAGCTGTCGTTATGTTTGACGATAACGAGGTTTCCATAACCACGAAGTGCATTGCCCGAGTAAACCACAGTTCCTTTTGCAGTGGCGACAATGTCTTGGCCACGCTGGCCAGCAATGTCTATCCCTTTGTTTCCTTGGTCCCCTGCAGAAAAGTTCTTTATTACACGTCCCTTTGTTGGCCAAACCCAGCTGGAGACTTTCGCATTGGAGCTAGGCGGAGGTGTCGGCTTAGCTTTTGCTGTCTGCTGTGGCTTTGCTTGCGGCTTAGCGGTCTGTTTTGCCGTATTGGGTTTCGTGTTATTAACATTTTGTTTACCTTTAGACTCACCATACTCCTTTGTTTTGCTTTGATCAACCTTCTTTGCAGCCGTTTTTTGACTATTTTGTGTTGATGAGCTACTCGCTTTTGGAGCCGGGGTTGAGGCTGCTTTTGTGCTGCTTGAACTCGCTGCAGCCGTTGCTGCAGAAGCGGTCGCGACCTCGCCAGCCCCCGAACCACCAAATGCAGGTGGCGCATAGGCTTGACGCCACAAGTTGAGGCGTTGCCCCGGATGAATAGTATAAGGTGATTGAAGATTATTGAGTCTAATCAGGTCTTTAACATCTTTATCGGTAACGTAGGAGATAAAATAGAGGGTGTCACCTTTCTGGACTTCGTAGTAGCTACCTCGATAGCTGCCACGGGAGACATTATCGTACTTGCCTCCCAAATTTGAGACAGGCGCAGGCGAATGCCCAGCACACCCAATGAGTGCACTAGACAGAAAAACAACGGAAACCACTGCTTTCATTCGGCTTTGCATTTACGCCAATTCACCTGCTACGAGAGGAACAAACCTCACCAATTCAACAACTTCGGTACTAAAACTATCACCTTTACGGGTGATTTTTAATAATTGTTGCTCATTATCGCCGACTGGGATCACTAAACGTCCACCATCATTGAGCTGCGACAACAAGGCTTGGGGAACTTCGGAAGCAGCCGCGGTAACGATAATGGCATCGAATGGACCTTTTGCTTGCCAGCCCTGCCAACCATCACCATGCTTGGTGGAAACATTGTATATATCAAGGCGCTTCAATCGGCGTTTGGCTTCCCATTGCAGCGCTTTAATTCTTTCCACCGAGTAAACATGATCCACAAGCTGTGCGAGTACAGCAGTCTGATAGCCAGATCCCGTGCCGATTTCGAGTACGCGTGTCTCTCTTTCAAGATCCAGTAGTTCTGTCATCTTAGCAACAATATAAGGCTGCGAAATCGTCTGACCGGCACCGATAGGTAAGGCATTATTGTCGTAAGCTTGGTGAAGCATAGCCTGAGAAACGAACTGTTCTCTAGGTACAGCTAAAATGGCATCGAGCACCGATACGCTGTTCACGCCATGAGATCGGATAAACTCCACTAATTTTGCTGCTTGTGGGTTCATTAGTTACTCTCTCCCTGATACCCAACGTTCCATTGCGCCAATTGACTCATGGGCAGTTAAATCGACCTGTAAAGGTGTGATTGAGATATGCCCCTGTTCAATTGCATAAAAGTCAGTGCCTACTCCAGCGTCTTGCTCCTTGCCAGGAGGTCCCAACCAATAGATATCATGACCACGCGGGTCTTGTTGTTTGATCATGCTCTCTGCATGATGTCGAGCGCCCAATCGTGTCACAGACACCTCACCAAGATCTGCAAGGGCACGATCTGGGATATTAATGTTCAGTAGTCGATTAGTAGGAACGCGCGTCGCTAAATGCCTTTCGACAAATTGTCGAGCGATGATCGCTGCCGCTTTAAAATGCTGCTTACCAACCAAACTGAATGCGATGGATTGTACACCTAAAAAGTGACCTTCCATTGCTGCAGCAACAGTTCCAGAGTAGAGCACATCATCACCTAGGTTCGCACCATGGTTGATCCCAGATAACACCAAGTCAGGCATATCATCTTTCATCAACTCATTAAGGGCAAAGTGCACACAATCTGTCGGTGTGCCCTGCACTGAGTAGACTTTGGGCTCGATCTGATTAACACGCAGAGGCTGCTCAAGAGTCAAAGAGTTTGAGGCGCCGGAACGATTACGATCTGGCGCTACAATAGTGACATCAGCGATCTGAGCCAGTTCCGCTGCTAAGGTGCGAATACCCTCTGCATGCACACCATCATCATTACTGATGAGAACTTTTATTCTTTTACTATCCATGAAACCTAGAATTGCCTTTCTACTTCTTCTACGTTTGCCAACTCTCTCAAGATTGATGTCGCAAAGCTTCCTGAATCAAGGAAGAAAGAGAGCGTTACGGCTTGTCCATCTGAGTCACTGTTTAGTGCCTCTGGTTTGAGCACAATCGCTCGTCGGTCGTGACGCATGCGATTACCGCGGATCAGAGCCATCAGATCGGGTTCGCCGTCAACAATGCTTTGCTCAAGCGCCATCGCCGCATCTTGTGTTGGTAGCGCATTATCGCCTGCCAACGCTGCTGTGATCAGCCCGGTTTCATCCAGAATGTCACCAGGTAACTCTGAGTTAAAACAGCCTTGCTCAAGTCGCATAGAAACGATTTGGTTAAAGATCCAAGAACGAGCGGCTGACAGATACAAGCTACGCTTGTTCTGATTACGGGTGCGAACATTCTCACGCCCCCAGCGCTTTGCTTCCGTAACGTTGTTGCCATCGCGACCAAAACGCTGTTGACCAAAATAGTTTGGCACGCCTGCCTCAGACACTTTGGCGACTCTTTCCATTAAGCCTTCAACGTCAGACACTTCTGTAAGGCGAATTTCAAACTCGTTGCCAGCAAGGTCACCAGGGCGCAGCTTTTTGTTGTGCCAATCTGTTGCCACTATTTCAATACTAGGATATTGAGCAAGGAACGCTGTAAAGTCAGGAACATTCTTCTTAGGCAAATGGACACTGAGCCACTGCTCGGTAATCGCATGACGATCTTTTAAACCTGCCCAGCCGATATCTTTAGACTTAACGCCACATACCTTAGCAAGTTCATTGGCGACAAAGCTGGTGTTTTCACCATTTTTGCGTACGCGAAGCATTAAGTGTTCACCTTCGCCAGCGAACTCAAAACCAAGTACTTCTTTAACAATAAAGTCTTCGTTGCTGGCTTTGAATTTAGCGCTAATCGCTGGTTTCCCGTGTAGATAGTTCAGTTCGTTGAGAACATCCGTCATGATATCTGCCTTTTAAGACGTTACTTTGTTAATCAGTACCACAGCTTCTGTGGCAATACCTTCTTTACGTCCTGTAAAACCAAGTCTTTCCGTAGTGGTCGCCTTAACATTGACGTTACCAATATCTGTATCTAGATCTTGAGCGATGACCTGACACATGGATTCAATATGTGGTGCCATTTTCGGCGCTTGTGCCATGATGGTGATGTCCGCATTGACTAACTCGTAGCCTTTCGCTTTCACCTTACTGTAAACATCACGCAGCAGCGCGCGACTGTCCGCGCCTTTCCACTCTTCATCAGTATCTGGAAAGTGACGACCAATATCACCCGCAGCGATAGCGCCCAGCAAGGCATCACACAATGCGTGTAATGCCACATCGCCATCTGAGTGAGCAATCAAGCCTTGCTCATAAGGAATCGAAACACCACCAATGATGACAGGTCCTTCACCACCAAACTTATGTACATCAAAGCCATGACCTATTCTCATTGTTCTGGTTCCTTATTTTTAAGATAGAACTCCGCCAGAGCGAGATCCTCTGGTCGAGTAATTTTAATGTTGTCACTGCGACCTTCCACCAGCAATGGCGCTAACCCTGTCCACTCAACAGCAGACGCTTCATCGGTAATGGTGACCCCTTCCGATAGTGCATCACTCAGTGCACTGTGCAGCAGTTCCACTTTAAACATCTGTGGCGTAAGTGCATGCCAAAGACCCGCTCTATCCACCGTATGATCAATGCCTTTGGCACCGTTTGCGCGTTTCATCGTGTCTTTCACTGGCGCAGCAAGAATTCCCCCAACTGGGTGAGTGCTCACTTCATAAATGAGTTTGCTGATATCTTCGTGAGTGATACAAGGTCTCGCCGCATCGTGCACAAGACACCAAGCATTAGGCACACGCTGCTTCACATAGTCTATTGCAGATAAAACTGAATCAGCACGCTCACCACCGCCCGGCACTCTGATGACGGGTTTCTCTGAGATAAACGACAGTCCTTCAAAGTAAGGGTCATTATCACTGATTGCGACAATCACACTCTCGATACTTTGATGCGACAATAGGCGCTCAATAGTATGCTCAAGAATGGTCTGCTCGTGGATTTTTAGATATTGCTTGGGAATATCCGCTTGCATTCGACTACCAACACCTGCTGCAGGCACGATAGCAATGATTGGATGATGCTCAGGGATCATTGGTTGTCCTCACCTATGATTCGGTAGAAAGTCTCTCCTTGCTGAATCATTCCGAGTTCATGCCTAGCGCGCTCTTCGATAGCATCCAGTCCCTGTCTGAGATCGTCTATTTCAGCAAACATCTCGTCGTTGCGGGTTTGAAGGTTACCATTTACTTGCTGCTGGACATGAATTTCTGCGTCTACTTGGTTAAAGTCAACGATGCCATTTTTTCCAAACCAAAGAGTGTACTGAAGCCAAGAAAACACCACAAACAACACAAGTGTAAAGATACGCATAAGTCGGAACATTCCATTGAGAAATTCTGCTCTTTATATAGCACAGTTTACACTTTGAAATAAGCGAAGAAAAAGCATTGTTGTTATGTAGAAGTCAAAGTAAGCACACACTCGCTTTTTAACTCACATTCAATGACAACTCCGCGAGTGTGGTTTTTAAGCGATTAGACATTAAGACTTGTTGATTGAACTGAATGCCAAGTAGCGTGCCTTTGCCTTGCTTCTTCACCGTAACCACCTCAAAGCTTATTCCAGCCGGTAGGAACTGGTTTAATGGACACTCGACTTTGAGAGCTAATCCTTTACAGAAATCATGTGGCCCTTCGATATACACACCACAACCTGCCAATGAGAAATCAACCATTTTGCCCTCTACAGCAGACTGCCCAAAAGAGAGATTACATGGCACGGACAACCTGTAGCGAGAGTGCTCCCTGATGGGCTTAGAAACAAAATCAGAAGGCGCCGCCAAGAACAGATGCTGACACGGTTCATCCGCTCGCGAAATAAAGCGTGAACGAAAAGCGATAACATGACCAAAGCTTGAGTCTGAGAGTCCCCGAATGACAAGATCGCCGTCAGTCAGCTCTCCGAGAGCCTCTGAACCAACCTGAGTGACATCAACAATTAGAAAGGCGGAAGGTTTGAAGCCGATAAGGGTTGCGGCGATCCCTTTAATCTGCTGATTATCTGCGGATGAAAGACTCAATTTCATCCCTGGTTTCAAGAAACGGTAACACTTATTTTGTTCTTCTAGTCCCCACTCCATTGATAGAACTCCTTTCACTAACAACAAGTTAATTACACTCCATTTACCATTGTTATGCAATCACTCCCTTGTATAAACAGGCGATACAATTGCTTACAATTATATTTATTGCAAATGATAATAAATAGCATTAGCATTCATCTCGCCATTTCAACTAATGGCATAACTCTCTAATAATAAAACCGTTTGTCTCGGATACTCGAGCAAGGAAAGCCCAGAATGAAATTCAAAGTGACCACACTTTGTAGTGCAGTGGTACTCGCACTCCATACCGCCCCAACCTTCGCTGATGACGCACCTAATACAGTAGATGAAACGCTTGTTGTTCACGCTCAAGCCTTCGATGACTACAAAGTGGATAGTGCAACCGGCGCGATGCGAACCGACACCACTATGTTGGAAACGCCTCAATCCGTTAACGTTATTCCTGAGATAGTGCTTGATGAGCAGCTTGCAACCACGCTAGGTGAAGCACTACAGAATGATGCAAGCGTCAATGCAGGTTCTCAGAAGTGGAATCGCGAAGAGTTCTATATTCGTGGCTTTGAGCTTTCATCAACCAACGGCTACCTTCGAAACGGGCATTCATTGTTTACACACTACATGCTGCCTATCGAGACACTGGATCGCATCGAAGTGATCAAAGGACCATCAAGTCTACTTTATGGTAACTCAGCACCTGGCGGCATGATCAACATGGTTTCAAAGAAACCGACGGCGAAGCCTATGGTGAATGTAGGAACAGACTTCGATCACCTAGGTAGTACTCGCTATCACATTGATGCATCGGGCAAGTTAAATGAATCTGGTACGTTGCGTGGGCGAACCGTTCTTGTAAAGCAAGATGCAGTGGAGACGCGTCGCTATTCCAATGGCGAGCAAAGAGAGCGCGATCGCTTCTTGGGATACGGCGTGATTGAGGCCGATCTTGCGGATTGGGGCTTGCTGTCTGTTAACTATGAAAAGACTAACGACCGTGCACCTATCGACTCTGGATCATGGTTAGATATGCAAGGCAATCGCCTTGGTGATCGTGACATGATCCGTGATGCACACTGGTCATTTATCGATAATGATGTGGAGAACTGGGGCGCGGACTTAGACCTATACATCAACTCTCAATGGCGCGCTAATCTGAGCTATAACTCACAGCACATGAAGCGCCACCGCTACGATTCTCTGCCAACGCCGACTGCGGATACCATCGTTGACGGCAGTTACATACTAAAACCGTTTGATCGTCACGATACATGGAAAACTCAAGCATTCCACGCAGACCTTCACGGTGAGTTCACAGCATTAAGTGTCGATCACCAAGTGCTTCTTGGCGTTAATGGTCAGTTTTATGATTACGCCCAGCTTCGAGTATCAGGCGAGGCTATCGACGTGAATCCTGGTGATATCCCGAGCAACCCAGGGTTGGATTACAACAACGACAAAACGGTCTATGAGAGCAGCAACCATTTCTATGGTTTCTATGCTCAAGATTTAATTACCTTTAACGACCAGTGGCAGGCACTTGTTGGTGGACGTTATGATCAATATTTTGCTGATGGCACCAACCCAGCAACCGGTGACATTGTCAAAGGCGCCAATGATAGCCAAGCGTTTTCGCCAAAAGTCGGCGTTATCTATCACCCAAGTTACTCAGGCAGTATCTATGCAAACTACTCTGAGAGCTTCAACCCGGTGAGCAACGTTGTAAATGACGATGGTTCGGTCACCGAACGTACCCCGGAAAAGAGCCGACAGTATGAATTAGGCACAAAGTGGGAACTGATGGATAACCGCTTGCTTCTAACGGGCGCTGTATTCGATATAGAAAAACGAAACATCAGCATCGAAGAAAACGGCATTACTACCCAAAATGGTAATCAACTTCATCGCGGCGCAGAAGCTGGAGCGCAAGGTCAACTGTCGGAGCAATGGTTTGTAATGGCGTCAGGTATGTATCTAGATGCGAAATACAACAATCACGACTTGTACCAAGACAAAACGCCAGCCAACGTTCCTGAATGGTCAGGTTCAGTATGGACGCGTTATGCATGGACTGAAGCGACCGCATTCAATATTGGTCTTTTCTACCAAGGTGAACGCTGGGCTGACAATGCGAATACCGTTCAATTAGATGGTTATGCTCGTGTTGATACCGGCGCATCACATAAGATCGCCAGCGATTACGTCACTTGGGACTTCCGCTTTAATATCGAAAACTTGTTCGACACTGAATACGTGTCTGGCACCGGCGGCAGCACCAGCAACAATGTTGTCACAGATGTGCACTACGGCAACGAGCGTCGCTTCAAGTTATCGGTTAATGCAACCTTCTAGCCCGCATTAACCTCAACACCTCTAAGAGCGCTTCGGCGCTCTTTTTTATTGCCAGCTGTCTATTTCGTCACCAATCTGACATCAATACGTCATCCATCCTCCATCTCTCTTACGCAATTTTGACACATGGGCGTCATACCCTTTTAACGACAATAAATGGAATTCGCCCAGAGGATGTTATGGAAACCACCAGCCCTTTTCGCTTGCCAAGAAAGACCCCTTTAGGAATTGCAGAGAACGTTGCCGAGTGGGCCACTGGTCTATCGGTGCTTGACCAATTATATGCTCAGCGCCCTGTAGGTTGTGATACCGAGTCCTTCTTGCGATTTTCATTAGAGATTTTGGGGATCGACTACCACGTTGTGTCGGGCAGTCGTGGCAACATTCCACATACAGGCTCAACCCTTATCGTCGCAAATCACCCGCTCGGCTGCGTTGAAGGCGTCATACTCGCGGAGTTACTGCTACAAATTCGCAAAGACGTAAAAATACTGGCGAACGAGTTTCTCAAACTCGTCCCGGAACTCGAGCCATTATTTATTGGTGTCGATGTCTTTGATGGTGCTAACGCTCACCGCTCCAACACCCGTGCGCTAAGACAAGCTAACCAACACCTTGAACAGGGCGGAGCCTTGCTGGTCTTTCCCGCTGGAGAGGTGTCTCAACTGGTTGATAGCAAAGCACTTCGCTTAGAAGATAAAGAGTGGAGTCGTTCTGTCAGTACCCTGATAAAGAAAAACAAGGCGCTCACCGTACCTGTTCATATAGGCGGGCTGAACTCAAAGCGTTTCTATCTAGCAGGAAAGGTACATCCTATGCTGCGCACTGCCATGTTGGGTCGAGAGTTGCTAAACAAAAAAAATCGCCCTATTGGTATCTCTATTGGTGAAGCCATCAAATACAAAGAGGTAAACACCCTCGATAACCGACAGTTAGTTAACTACCTGAGACTCAATACCTACCTATTGGGCAGGGATCAGACCGAGCGAAACGTCTCTGATTCAGACACCTCCAACTACCAAGCCATCGCTCTTGCTGTTCATGTCAGTGATCTACTCGAAGATATAGAGCAGCTGCCAGCGGAGCATCATTTACTGTCCAGTGGTGAGTTTGAGGTTTACTGTACGACCATCGACTATATCCCATCGGTGATGCACGAGATTGGACGCATGCGCGAGAGCAATTTCCGCCAAGTCGGGGAAGGTACTGGGCTGTCACTCGATATCGACCAGTTTGATAAAGACTATCATCACCTGTTTGTGTGGGATAGAGAGAAGCACAAACTCGTGGGCGCCTACCGACTTGGTTTGGTAGATAAGCTGCTCGAACAACACGGAATCCAAGGCTTGTATTCAAGAACCTTGTTCCAATACGACCAACCTTTTCTTGATACCATGGGCAAGTCTATTGAGATGGGTCGAAGCGTCATTGCCTTTGAATATCAAAAGAGCATGAGCGCACTGCTATTGCTTTGGAAAGGCATTGCTGAGTTCGTACATCGACATTCGGAATACACTCACCTGTTTGGTCCGGTCAGTATCAGCAGTGACTACAGTGAGGTAGCAAGACAGCTTCTAGCGGATACCATGACACTGCATCACTACGACAGCGAGAGTGCAAAACATGTCATTGCTCCAAATCCTCCAAAATTAGAAGATGCACCAAGTTGGAATACCCACCTGCTTTCTGCCCTGGCTGACATGCAACTTCTATCGCGCGTAATTTCTCGACTGGATGAAGGCAAAGGGGTGCCCGTGCTGCTAAGGCAATATCTAAGCCTTAATGGCAAGCTCGTCAGTTTTAACGTCGACCCTGATTTCAACAATGCGCTCGATGGACTTATTGTGGTGGATCTAAGACGCGTGCCTCTCAAGTCTTTGTCTCGTTATATGGGTAGTGAACATGCCAAACAGTATCTCGCACTTCACAATAACTAATAGGTAAGTAATTGATAAGTTAACTATTTAAAAAGCAGCTTCGGCTGCTTTTTGTGGTTTCACTTGTCTCACACCTGAGAAAAAAGGCAAACACTGTCAGCAAAATCCTACAAATTGATATGCATCACAGTCCTTATGCATGACGCGTGATAGAAACAGCAAAAATGATAACTACCTCAACCACTTCCATTCGTAAGCCACGATTTGGTCTTGTGGGCTATAGTGGGATTTTTGCAGTGACAGATTTGACGTATCAGCAAGCGACGGCGCTTTTTCGCCATTTCCCTGGTTTTCTTTCTATCAGGAATGAGCAACATCAATATGTGTATATCAATGATAAGTTCACTGTTTGGCTACGCCAGTACTCTGATGTTGACCCAATTGGTCTTAACGCTGAGCAGCTTTCTGAACGGGTCCCGAGTAATGTTGGAGAGATGCTCAGAGAGTGTCACGACGCCAGTTTGGAATATCTAGGAGCAGGACAATGTGCACCCAAGATCATCAAGTTCACCAGTTTAGATAAGGTGTCTTACTTCAACGTCCTAAAATTTAAGGTCCTCATTGATGGTGAGCCTTATATCTACACCACTAGCTTCGATGTCACCGATTTGCATCACGAAGCCAAGTTCTTCGAGAAAAAAGCCTATACCGACCCCTTAACCAAGCTCCACAATCTCGCTTATCTGAGCTCAGTGCATTGGCAATTCGGTTACTGCGTGGTGATAGATCTAGATAACTTCAAGCAGGTAAACGACTCCTCTGGCCATAGCGAGGGGGATATTGTACTGATGCGCTTTGCGCGCTGCCTGAAACAGGCTTTTGCCGCTCAGGACATCTTGGTGCGCTATGGTGGCGATGAATTTGTAGTACTAACCCACCATCAAGACGAAGTCATATTGCACTTAGCGCTTGAGAAGTTATCTGCCTTGTTTGAAAAGAACTTCGTAAACTATCCGATGCTATGCCACAGTGTGGGCTATACCCCTTTTCGAACCAGCTTGCGAGGAACCCTCAAGAAAGCGGATCTCGCCATGTACAAAGCAAAACACAACAAACGAAGTACGCTTGAACAGTCATAAAAAACGGAGCCACTTGGCTCCGTTTTCAGTTGTATCGCTCTGTCGTCAGGTTCTGTACAGGACACTAAGAAGAGTAGCGCGCTTTCATCTTTAAGGTGAAGTTGACCAAGGCTATCAATACCGGCACTTCAATCAGAGGCCCAATAACCCCCGCAAACGCCTCTGGCGAGTTCAAACCAAATACGGCAATAGCAACGGCGATGGCTAACTCAAAGTTATTACCTGTTGCGGTGTACGCAATTGAAGCATTCTTATCAAATGGCACGCCCATCTTTTTCGCAACAAAGAAGCTCACGAAGAACATCAAGAAGAAATAAATAGTCAAAGGTATGGCCACACGAACCACCTGCATTGGCAGCTCAACAATCATCTCACCTTTTAAGCTAAACATAAGTACAATCGTCGCCAGCAACGCAATCAAAGTGATAGGCGAAACCGCCGGGATAAACGTCTCGTTGTACCACTGCTCACCTTTCTTAGCGACTAAGATCTTGCGGCTCAAGAATCCTGCCAAAAACGGAATACCAAGATAAATCATGACACTCTCAGCGATCTCTCCCATTGAGATATCAACAACTTGACCTTGAAAGCCAAACTTAGGTGGCAGGACAGTAATGAATAGCCATGCCAAGAAGCTGTACGTCACGATTTGAAATACACTGTTGAGCGCGACAAGCGCTGCCCCGTACTCTTTGTTACCACCGCCGATATCATTCCACACTAATACCATAGCGATACAACGCGCGAGACCAATCAGAATAACGCCAGTCATCAAGCTAGGCTCATCACCCAAGAAAGTCAGTGCCAGCACAAACATCAAGATTGGGCCCACTAACCAGTTCATGACCAAAGAGAGAGTAACGGCCTGCTTATCTTGCAGCACTTTGCCCATCAAACCATAGTTGACCTTGGCAAGAGGTGGATACATCATCAAAATCAGGCCAATCGCTAGAGGAACATTGGTGCTACCCACTGTCATTGACTCATTCAAGCCTTCGATTTGGCTTGGAAACGCGACACCCAATAGAACACCAACGCCCATGGCTAAAAAGATCCACAGGGTCAGAAATCTATCTAAAAAGCCCAGTTTTTTCGGTTGCTCAATCGCTAACTCAGACATGTTAACTCTCCAATATCGTTAATCGTCGAATAACGATAAATAAGTGGTAATAAAAGCCGGCATCGCCGACTTAATGATAATCAGGGTTCTTAGCCAGCTTAATCAAATGTGGATAAGCTCAGCGAAGAAAACTCATTTAATGCTTCGCGCTGTATGCGATAGCAGACTTTAGGTGGCGTTGATTCTGCACTAATAAATCCTGCGACCTTCAAAATACGCAAGTGTTCAGAGACCGTTGACTGAGCAAGACCTAACTGCGACACAAGATCGCTATTCAAACACCCACCAGCGCGCTCCAAGTCAGACAGAATACGTAAAATCCGAATACGTGCAGGGTGTGACAACGCTTTTGCTTGTGTAGCTAACCTCTTTTCTTGAGATAACTGCTGCTCAGAGGCGACAAACATTTCAGGATTTTCAACGCTACAACTGGTCACACTCTTTCCCCATCGTCTTTTGACGATAAATGTACGCCTGAAACAAAAAAGAGTCAATCGTCTTTTAACGATTGACTCTTTTTAATGAATATTCACTTTATCCTGCGACGGCTTTTGGCGCACCAGGCAAACGAATTGAGATGATGGTCGTTAGCACTAAGAACGCAAACGACACCCACATACAAGCTGCGAGACCCGCCACTTGGAACACCCAACCAGACAACACAGTACCGATCAAACGCCCCATCGCGTTAGCCATGTAATAGAAGCCAACGTCCATCGACACGCCATCGCCTTTTGCATAGCTCACAATCAGATAGCTGTGCAGAGATGAGTTTACCGCAAAGATAGCGCCAAAAATCAACAGCCCGACAACAATGACCGCTTGTGGGTACCATTGCATCTGAACACAGTAAGCGATGATGCCTGTCACCACGGCTAATGCCAGTGCCCACCACATGGCAGCACTACCATCTGGTACTTTACCCTGCGCTTTACCGGTAATTTTTGGAGCTATGCCTTGAACGAAGCCATAAGCGATGACCCATAGCGCTAGGAATCCCCCAACCAAGGTATGATCCCAACCAAAAATAGAGCCAAGATAAATTGGTAAGGCAACCACGAACCAAACATCTCGCGCACCAAATAGGAACATACGCGCAGCCGACAAGATATTGATACTCTCTGACTTCGAGAAAATCTGCTTAAACTTAGGCTTAGCTTTTGCTTTACCCATATCGCTTTCTAAGCTGATAACGCTACCAATAAACACCAGTGTCAGCACCGCCGCCATTGCTGCTACGGCATACTGAAAGCCTAAGACCGACAGCAATAAGCCACCGATAAAGAAACCCGCACCTTTCAGTGCATTTTTAGAGCCAGTAAGAATCGCAACCCATTTATAAAGCGCCCCTTGCTGCTCATCAGGCACCAAGGTCTTGATGGCACTTTTCGCACTCATCTTGTTCAGGTCCTTAGCAATACCTGACAGCGCTTGTGCGGCCATGACCCATGGAATGGTTAGCCAAGCACTCGGAACGGCCAGCATTAACAATGCAAAGATCTGCATCCCAAGCCCGATATTCATGGTGCGATTAAGCCCTAAACGTGCTCCTAGCCACCCGCCAATGAGATTGGTGACCACACCGAAGAACTCGTAGAAAAGGAACAGGGATGCGATGGCGAGCGAGCTGTATCCGAGATCGTGGAAGTAAAGCACCACCAACATTCGCAATGCACCATCGGTAATGGTGAAATTCCAGTAGTTAAAGGTCACCAACATATACTGGCGAACGCTTTTGCTAAGGTTAGACAACATAATTCTTCTGCCTAATAACAAGGGATAAGTGTTGAGAAATAGAAGCCCTCATTTGAGGGCTTCTATTTAGGTTTACTCACGGCGAGTGCTGCGCCTAGAACGTCGCTGCAAGTTTTTCTACATAGTCAATTTGAGGCTGCTTAGTGAAAGCCCCCGGGCGTAGTGCCTGAACTTCACGGCGAATCGTCTCAAGATCCCAGCCTTTCTCAAGCAAAAGGTTTGCCGCAAGAAGACCAGTACGACCAGAGCCGCCCATGCAATGCATAGCAATTTTCTCGCCCGCTTCAAGCGCTTGATGAAGCTCTGGTGAGATAGCTTTCCAGCCTGCTGCAAACTCAGAACCAGGAGCGCGATCATCTTCAATTGGCGTTTGGAACCACTTGATGCCTAGAGCCTGTGCTTTTTCTCCAAGCTCAGCAACGCCTGCTTCTGCCATCTCGTGATTATCCAAAGCCGTCACGATTACCGTAACACCTTGCTCTTTAAGTTGCGCTAGTGAGTCATCTAATGATGCTTCTTTGGTACCTGGACAAGGCGTTAATACCAAGGCTGCATTATCTACGTTTAGTTCCCATGTTGGATGCATCATCATTACCCCGCTAGACCGACTTTACGAACCAATTCTGCTGTGCGTGTTGCATAGCCCATTTCATTGTCATACCACGCATAGATTTTCACCATTCGAGAGCCAACGACCATGGTAGATTGTGCATCAACGATGGTTGAGCGTTGGTCACCGCGATAATCGATAGAAACCAGCGGACGCTCTTCAAAACCAAGGATGCCTTTTAGCTCGCCTTGTGATGCTTCTTTAAGAAGTGCGTTAACCTCTTCAGCCGTGGTATCGCGCTTAACGTCAAAGATAATGTCAGTGAGTGATGCATTCGCTAGAGGTACACGTACCGCGTGGCCGTTAATCTTGCCTTTTAGCTCAGGGAAGATTTCAACGATAGCTGTTGCGCTGCCGGTAGTAGTTGGGATAAGGCTCATGCCGCATGCGCGAGCACGACGCAAATCTTTGTGCGGCGCATCAAGGATAGTTTGCGTGTTGGTTAGGTCGTGGATAGTCGTGAAAGACGACTGCTCGATACCCAGTTTCTCGTGAATCACCTTCACTACAGGCGCAATGCAGTTCGTGGTACAAGATGCCGCTGTCACGATTCGGTGAGCCGCTGCATCAAAGATTTCGTCATTCACACCGACAACGATGTTGGCAATGCCTTCTTCTTTCACTGGCGCAGACACCACGACACGCTTAACGCCTTGATCTAGGTATTTGTTTAGGAATTCAGTTTTACGGTGCACACCTGTTGCTTCAATGACAACATCACAGCCAGACCAATCGATCGCGTCGATATCGCGCTCTTGGGTCGTTTTAATGCGCTTACCGTTCACCACAAGCTCATCACCTTCAACGGCTACACCGTGATGCCAAGTACCTTGTACTGAATCGAACTCCAATAGGTGACCTAGTGTGGTTGCATCACCTGCAACATCATTAATCAAAACAAACTCAAGTTCGTCCCAATCAAATGCTGCGCGAAGCGCCAAACGGCCAATTCGACCAAATCCGTTAATGCCTACTTTAATCGCCATAACTCAATCTCTTAATTACGTAAAATTTTCGGTTGTACCGTCAAGCTTTAAGCATCGTTCGATGATGACACAAGCTCGTTAAAGTTTAATTGATAAGCACTTTGCAAACAGTTCGACTGTTCAAGCCCTTTCAATGTTCGATAGAGCCAACCAGGCAATCCTTCAGCTAAGCTGTAAAAGACGTGCTGCCCTTGCCTCGTATCCTTGAGCACACCTGCTTGTCTAAGCATAGCTAAATGTCTCGATACTTTAGGCTGGCTCTCTCCCAATGCCTCCACCAGATCGTTGACACAGACCGAGCCGTTGGCCGACACCCAAAGCAGGGTTCGAATACGGGTTTCATCAGACATCAATTTGAAAAACTCATGTGGAAGCATCTTTAAATACTCATATATGGATATGCGTATATATTAAAAAATATCACGAACGAGTCAAGGATCTTTTTGAACTGTCATAAAAGCTTCATACAGAATGTAGCCGATACTGGTTGAAACGATTTGGGGGCAACGGAGGGATACAATGCTTTCATTCGCACCGATAAGCTTTCATAATATTGTGTGCGCTAATACAAGCCGATTTGATGAGGACACCATGACAAAAAAAATACTCTTTGTTTGCAGAGGAAACTCGGCACGCTCGCAGCTCGCAGAGGCGATCGTCAACAGAGATTATGCGGACCAATACCAAGCATTTAGCGCTGGTAGCAATCCAAGTCATGTAGACAATAGAACGTTAACCACACTCAAAGAGTCTGGTTTTGATAGCGAGGGTCTGCGCTCGAAGTCGGTAGAAGAGTTCGACGGACAGCATTTTGATTATGTCATTACGCTATGTTCATCAGCGCACAAAGAATGCGGGGTATTTGAAAACAGCCAAGAGAGCCTTTTTTGGGATCTTCCCTCCCCCACCTCTTTATCAGAGACTTCTTTTGACGCCTCTTTATATGATCTGTACAAGCGAATCGAACTGTTTGTGGCCGTGCACAGTGACAGTAACGATTTAGATTTTGACCCACTGGTGATTCATAAGTGTCTGAGCGACCAAACAAGGCTTCTCATTACCTTAATGATATTTACCGAAGTGGAGCTCAGTGTGGGTGAGTTGTGCGACGCGCTGCAAGAATCTCAACCAAAGATCTCTAGAGCGCTCGGCGTACTTCGAAACTGTGGGGTAGTTAGCGATAGACGCCGAGGACAATGGGCGTTTTATTCCATCTCAGATAAGTTACCGCTATGGGCTATCGACATACTGGATGCATCCGTTGTCAGCATGCGTAGCAAGTTACTCGCGGCTAATCAGTTACTCAACCAATCTGCCAATCGCCCAGACAAGCACAACTAACCTATGCTTTTAAGATCATTGAACAAAGGCCAGCAATTGCCTCATATCGGAGATGTAGTGTAGGTAAGGGCTATCAATTTCAATCTTTTTATGAGGCTCTGCATGTGAGAAATACAAGGTGGTGACTTGTGCTCCTATGCCCGCTTGAACACCGACAAGAGAGTCATCAATAAATAGACACTCTTCTGCTCTCACTTGCATTTTATCCATGACAAAGTGCAGAAGTTTAGGGTCTGGCTTCCAGGCATGTGCATCTAATGCGCTGTACACCGTGCCCTCGAAATAGTGGTCGAGTTTTGTCAACGGTAAGGTAAACGCCATCTTTTCGTGAGGGGCATTGGACGCAATGCATATGGCAATGTTGTTGGCTTTGAGCTCATCTAAAACCTCATAGACGCCATCAATGACCGTGAGCTGCTCAGTGAACAGCTCCTGACAGCGCTGACGATAATGGCGAACAAGTCCTGTTAAGCTGTCATCACTAAGCAATGAGCTATCAGCGATAAGCTCGCCAAAGATCTTTTCAAGCTTTACCCCTTGGAACTGATCTTTCACCTTCTCATAATCAACATTAACGCCAACGCTCTCTAGTACTTCGACGATTGCCTGTATACATAAACGTTCGCTATCGATTAGCGTGCCGTCACAATCAAAAATCACACATTTGATGCGGTTTGAAGCCATATTTTACTACACCTCACGATTCCAACTGGCTATTTTTGAACAGTAAACAGCCATACTGAGTACACAATATCACCAGCAATGAGCCTCTTCAATGGACAGGATTCTGTACCGTATTGGTAACCATTTTGAAAAAAAGTTACCAAATGGTGTCGATTCATCCGGTTTATTTATTTTGATCCAAAAATTAAATCTTAAGCGCCGAAACCTTGCTCTAAAACAAGTTATGCACAGTGAAATCCGATCAATTCAGTGGTAGAATTCGTGCCCGAAAAGAAAATAAATTACAGAATTAGTGGTTATTTTTTTGTAATCTTACTGAATTATCTTAGTGAGAGCCCAAAAAAGTGGCCTAGAAAGCGCCTCAATCAGTCATAAAATGACTAAACTTGATGAAAGACTTTCATTTCTAGAAGAAGCGAAACTAGAGAAAAGATTGATAGCTCATGTGAATTATTTGTGGGCATCCCTAGCCTTCTAGAGAGACTAATACTAACTTTCAAATTGCAATTATATTTACTCGGAGAGTATCTTCCATGAAAAAGACCAAAATCGTATGTACGATCGGCCCTAAAACTGAGTCTGTAGAGAAACTGACTGAGCTAGTAAACGCAGGCATGAACGTTATGCGCCTAAACTTCTCTCACGGTAACTTCGAAGAGCACGCGAACCGCATCTCTAACTTCCGTGAAGTAATGGCAAACGTTGGCAAGCAACTAGCAATTCTTCTAGACACTAAAGGTCCAGAAATTCGTACTATCAAACTAGAAGGCGGCAATGACGTTGATCTAGTAGCTGGTCAAGAATTTACTTTCACTACTGACGCTTCTGTAGTTGGTAACAAGGACGTTGTAGCGGTAACTTACCTAGGTTTCGCTAAAGACCTATCTGCTGGTAACACTATCCTAGTAGACGACGGCCTAATCGAAATGGAAGTTATCTCAACAACTGAAACTGAAGTTAAGTGTAAAGTTCTTAACAACGGTGCTCTAGGTGAGAACAAAGGTGTTAACCTACCAGGCGTTTCTGTACAGCTTCCAGCGCTTTCTGAAAAAGACAAAGCTGACCTGAAATTTGGTTGTGAGCAAGGCGTTGACTTCGTTGCTGCTTCTTTCATCCGTAAAGCTGCAGACGTTAAAGAAATCCGTGACCTTCTTGACGCAAACGGCGGCGAGAGCATCCACATCATCTCTAAGATCGAAAACCAAGAAGGCGTTGATAACTTCGACGAGATCCTAGAGCTTTCTGACGGTATCATGGTTGCGCGTGGCGACCTTGGTGTTGAAATCCCAGCTGAAGAAGTAATCTTCGCTCAGAAGATGATGATTGAGAAGTGTAACCGTGCTCGTAAGACAGTTATCACTGCAACTCAAATGCTTGACTCTATGATTCAAAACCCACGTCCAACTCGTGCAGAAGCGGGTGACGTTGCGAACGCAATCATGGACGGTACAGATGCAGTAATGCTTTCTGGTGAAACAGCGAAAGGTAAGTACCCTGTTGAAGCGGTAACTATCATGGCTCAAATCGCTAACCGTACTGACGGTGCGCTAAAAGCTGAACTAGGTTCTCGTCTAGACAGCCCACGTCTACGTATCACTGAAGCAGTATGTAAAGGTGCAGTAGACACAGCTGAGAAGCTAGCTGCTCCACTAATCATCGTTGCTACTGAAGGTGGTAAGTCTGCACGTTCTGTACGTAAATACTTCCCAACAGCAAGCATCGTTGCACTAACGACTAACGCTAAGACAGCTGCACAGCTAGTTCTTACTAAAGGTGTTCGTCCAGTTCTTGTTGACTCAATCGACAGCACTGATGAATTCTACAAAAACGGTAAAGAGTACGCTCTAGAATCTGGTTTTGGTAAGAAAGGCGACATCGTAGTTATGGTTTCTGGTGCACTAGTAGCATCTGGTACAACGAACACAGCATCTGTTCACGTACTATAATTCCGACGAGTTATACAAAATATCTATAAAAAGAGGGCTTCTGCCCTCTTTTTTTTATAATTGCCTTGCCCATTTTTTCAACACGCTGTACTATCAAAAACAGGTTTACAACATGGCATACCGCCATAGTTTTCCAACTATTGTTTTTAAAGTTATGAGGTGCATCGTGTCTAGCCCAACATTGACAGACAAGGTCGCAAAATTGATCTGTCAGGACATTCTTTCTGGAGAACTTAAGCCAAACCAAAAACTGGTAGTAGCAGAGCTTAAGGAAAAGTATAACGTCGGAGCCTCTCCGATAAGAGAAGCTCTCATACAGCTTTCTTGGATTAAATACGTCAAGCTTGAGCCGCAAAAAGGCTGCTGGGTCGCTCCAATCTCGAAACTGGAGTTATATGATCTTTATGAGAGTCTTAAGGTGGTGTCTTCTGTGCTGCTTGAGAAGTCTATTCAGCAAGGCAATGAAGGCTGGGAGCTAGAGATCCTAACCGAGTTCCACAAGCTATCTCGATTCAAATTCCAAGGTGATAACTTTAATTGGGTTGAGTGGGAAGAGCGTCAAGAAGCTTTCTATAGTTCACTACTTAGTGGATGCTTTTCAAAGAACATGCTCGATTTCTTCAACGATATCATTCGCCAAGTTAAGCGCTACCGTCGCGTCTCATTAAGCCACTCGCCTAAGCCATTTGCCGAGCTATTTAATCTTGAAGAGCACGAAAAGATGATGAAGCTGACACTCGACAAAGACCTAGACGGCGCTCGTCAGCAGCTTACTCAATACCTCACCGATATGATGAAGGATATCGAATCAACGGTAAATGAGATTGAAATGAAATAAAAAAATCGGGGCTAGCCCCGATTTTTACCATCCAAAGAATTCTTTGTGATGTGTGTTGAGTAGCAGCACCATAGGCAAAAAGTATAATGCGCTCAACTTGATACCTAAAACGACTAATGCGCCGATGGTAAGCCTTACCAAAAAGTGATTGTACATAACAAACCTCTATCACCTAACTCATTGACATCCAAGATGATCTTGTCCAATCAAAGCAGAATTCCATTCTAGAGGAAGGGAAAAATGTGTACTAAAAAGTGTGACCTTTCTCCAAGAACGCCTAGTTTACTGATTACACTAAGATGGTCAAGTTTTAATCAGCATTAGACTAAAGTCTAATACAGTGGCACGTCTTTTACATGTCTCAGAATAAAGAAGAGATCAACTCAAGGCAGGATAGCGAGGAAGGTGTACCCTTGTTACGCATTAAAAAAGCCGCATATTAAATGCGGCTTTTTGTTATTTGACTACTCGAAGACTTGGTCGCCCTTTTGGTTTAGGCGGTTCATCGTCTCCGTTAGGCTCTTCATTGGTTTGCTCTGGCTGTTCCGTCTCAGCGGCAACAGACAAGCCTGTTGTCACTTCCGGCTGAGTGATGTCTTCTTCTTCTTCAATAGAAAGGTAAGCATCTTCAGGCTCGAACATAGTTCCAGCGCCGTTTTCACGGGCATAGATAGCTTGTACAGAGTACAGCGGAGCAATCACTGAGTGCGGTTTGCCACCAAAACGAGCGTGAAACGTAATCGCTTCGTTGCCCAGTTCCAGTTGTCCAACCGCTCTAGGAGCAATGTTAAGAATGATCTGACCATCCTGGACAAACTCCAAAGGAACTCTAACACCCGGCATGTTTGCATCAACAACAATATGCGGTGTCAGATCATTTTCAACAAGCCAATCATAAAATGCACGAAGCATATATGGTCGGCGAGGTGTCATTTTTTCAATATCCATCGTCTCAGGAGAAACCTATAAGGACTAGCGAACCAAACGCATCTCACGCTCAGCTTCTGTTAGAGAAGCTAGGAATGAATCACGTTCAAATACACGGTTCATGTACACTTTGATCTCTTTTGAGCCAGGACCAACTAGCTCGATACCCATTTCAGGTAGACGCCACAATAGTGGTGCTAGGTAGCAATCAATTAGGCTAAACTCTTCGCTCATGAAGTACTCATACTCAGCAAAAATAGGTGCCAGAGTCAGTAGGTCATTGCGAAGTTTATTACGAGCCGCTTCTGCTTCTTCAGCAGAGCCTTTCATTACTTTCTCAGCAAGTGAGTACCAGTTACGCTCAATACGATAAATCATCAGGCGGCTGTTACCACGAGCTACAGGGTATACTGGCATTAGCGGTGGATGCGGGAAACGCTCATCAAGGTATTCCATGATGATCTTTGAATCGTAAAGGGCTAGCTCACGATCGACCAAAGTTGGCACTGTCTTGTATGGGTTTAGTTCAGCAAGCTCAGCTGGGATGTTTACATCATCCACTAACTCGACTTCAACACTAACCCCTTTTTCCGCTAGAACGATTCGAACCTGGTGGCTATATAAATCAGTAGCACTGGAAAAAAGAGTCATCACAGAACGTTTATTGGCAGCTACAGCCATGGAGCCCTCCGGGATACTTACAAAAAACAATGGAGGCTGTGCCTCCATTGTGAACAAATTGGAATTAACGCGCTATGATAGCACAATTAGTGAACATCGCGCCAATACTCTTTCTTAAGCAGCACAACGACGATAGTAAAGATGACTAGGAACGCCATCACCCACCAACCTAGCGCATGACGCTCAAGCTTCACTGGGTCACCTGAGTATTCAAGGAAGTTGACGAGGTCACGTACTGCATCGTCATACTCACTTGAGCTCAGCTCACCACGACCATCGGTTTGAGTGCCAACAATCACTTGTACTTCCTCACCATCAACGATCTTAGTCTCGAAGATTGGTGTCGGGATACCTTGCAGCTCTTCAAGAACATGCGGCATACCCACATTCGGGAAGGTGGTATTGTTCACGCCAAACGGACGACTTGGATCGACATAGAAAGTACGTAGGTATGTGTATAGCCAGTCTACGCCGCGAACACGAGCAACCAAGGTTAGATCCGGTGGCGCTGCACCAAACCAAGCCGCGGCTTGTTTCTGAGGCATAGCGTTAACCATCAAATCACCGATCTTAGCTTCTGGGTCGAACACTAGGTTCTCTTTTGCAAGATCAACCGGGATACCCAAGTCAGTCGCCACACGCTCATAGCGTTGATACTGCGTCGAGTGACATGCAAAGCAGTAGTTCATAAACAGCTTGGCACCGTTTTGAAGCGACGCTTTGTCCGTCAAATCATTGTTTGCTTTATCAAGATTTACATTGCCACCAGCCGCTAGTGCTAGAGATGGCAGCAATGCGAAAAGTACTACAATCCACTTTTTCATTTGAATGTCACCCTCTCTGGCAATGGCTTGGTGTTCTCATTTTTACTGTAGAAGAACAGCAGAACGAAGAACATGAAGTAACCTAAACTGAAGATCTGAGCCAGTAGCGTGTACGTCGGCGTCGCTGGTAGCGCCCCAAGAATACCCAAAGCAATAAAGCTAATGGTGAACTGGATGATGTTGATTAGGTGAATCTTACTTCTGTAGCGATAAGAGCGAACTTTACAGCGATCGAACCAAGGAAGTAGGAATAGGAACACAATCGATAGACCCATTGCTACCACACCCAACAGCTTGTCCGGAACCGCACGCAGAATCGCGTAGAACGGCGTGAAGTACCATACCGGAGCAATGTGCTCAGGAGTCTTCAGCGGGTTCGCTGCTTCAAAGTTAGGTGGCTCAAGGAAGTAACCGCCCATCTCTGGGTTAAAGAACAACACATAACAGAACAGGAAGAAGAAGCCAGCCACACCAACAAGATCTTTTACCGTACCGTAAGGATGGAAAGGAATCGAATCAATGATGTCGTATTTCTTACTGTAGTAATCGTGGAACTTGAACTGCGTCTTGTAGTCGTCGCCCATGCTGCCTTTAGGAAGCTTAGTCTCAATACCATCAGGGTTGTTTGAGCCTACTTCGTGTAGAGCGAGTACGTGCAAGACAACAAGAAGTAGCAGCACGATTGGCAGAGCAATCACGTGAAGCGCGAAGAAGCGGTTAAGCGTTGCACCAGAGATAATGTAATCACCACGGATCCAAAGCGTTAGGTCATCACCGATAACGGGAATAGCACCAAAGAGCGAGATGATTACCTGTGCACCCCAGTAAGACATTTGTCCCCAAGGAAGTAGGTATCCCATAAATGCTTCTGCCATCAACACAAGGAAGATCAGCATGCCGAATACCCACAGCAGCTCACGCGGCTTCTGGTAAGAACCGTAGATAAGACCACGGAACATGTGAAGGTAGACAACAACGAAGAAGGCCGAGGCGCCCGTTGAGTGCATATAGCGGAGTAGCCATCCGTATTCCACATCACGCATGATGTATTCAACAGAGGCAAATGCACCTTCGCCAGAAGGTACGTAGTTCATTGTTAGCCAAATACCCGTTAGGATTTGGTTAACCAGCACTAGCATGGCTAGTGAGCCAAACAGATACCAAAAGTTGAAGTTTTTTGGCATTGGGTATTCGGATAGATGCTTTTTATAAGCATTCATCGCGGGTAGACGTTTTTCTACCCAATCAAGTAACACTTGCATTATGCATCCCCCTCATCAACACCAATAAGGATTCTGGTATCGCTCAAGTACATGTGTTTAGGAATGACAAGGTTGAGTGGCGCTGGTACGTTTTGGAAAACACGACCAGCCATATCAAACTTAGAACCATGACACGGGCAGAAGAAACCAGACTTCACACCTTGAACTTGTTCACTAAAGGAATCAGCAAGATAGGTAGGCGAACAACCTAGGTGGGTACAGAAACCAACGGCAACAAAGTACTCCGGTTTAATGGAGCGGTACACGTTTTGTGCATACTCTGGCTGTTGTTCTTCAGCGGAGTCTGGGTCACGTAGCTGATTGGCTAGGTTGCTTAGGTTGTCCACAACAGATTGCGCGCGACGCACAACCCATACCGGCTTACCCTGCCATTCAACACGAACCATTTGACCTTCTTCAAGCTTGCTGACGTCCACTTCAACAGGGGCACCAGCAGCTTTTGCTTTGGCACTTGGGTTCCAAGATTTAATAAAAGGAACGGCGACTGCAGCTGCTCCCAAACCACCGACAACCGCAGTTGTCGCAGTAAGGAAACGCCTGCGACCGTTATTTAAAGGCGCATTGCTCATCCAACATTTCTCCCATTTGCTCCTTTGGGTCAACACTGAGCGAATCCAAGTTGCTCTTTTAGATGGAATAACCCATTGGGGAACCATTCCTTGGGCTATTTTCCTTCAAATTGAACGAGCCAATAGTACTAATTATTTTGGCTACTTGAGTCTGCTCAGACATCGATTCCGACCAGTAGAGCATGGCTAACAAAATACGAATTTTAGTTGTATTTATTTGATAGCAAATGATAAAGAAAACCCTACTTTTTGACAAGATAAAGCTACCTTTTCGTAACATCTATAGCAGGAAATCGCTTGCTAGTTCACAAAAGGAGGGAAAAGGAGAGAGTGAAGATCAGAGTTTCTGAATTTAATGAGGTTATTGGACGTATAAATACAAAAAAGCCCAGCCGAAGCTGAGCTTTTTGATTCCACGTTCCAGCATAAAACTGGAAAGCATAATCTTCTCGGTAAGGAGAAAATTAACGCTTAGAGAACTGTGGACGACGACGTGCTTTACGTAGACCAACTTTCTTACGTTCAACGCAACGAGCGTCACGCGTAACGTAGCCAGCTGCACGTAGAGCAGGACGTAGAGTCTCATCGTATTCCATTAGCGCGCGAGTGATACCGTGACGGATAGCACCTGCTTGACCAGAAATACCGCCACCTTTTACAGTAACGAATAGGTCTAGCTTCTCAGTTAGTTCAGTTAGCTCAAGAGGCTGACGAACTACCATGCAAGAAGTTTCGCGACCGAAGTAAGTTTCTAGTTCACGCTTGTTAACTACGATATTGCCAGTGCCTGGTTTGATGAAAACACGAGCAGCTGAGCTTTTGCGACGGCCAGTGCCGTAGTATTGATTCTCTGCCATTTTCGAAATCCCCGATTAGATGTCTAGTACTTGTGGTTGTTGAGCAACATGGTTGTGCTCAGCGCCAGCGTAAACTTTAAGCTTACGGTACATAGCACGGCCTAGAGGACCACGTGGTAGCATACCTTTAACCGCTAGCTCAAGAGCCATTTCAGGCTTACGATCGATCAGCTTTTCAAAAGTGATTGATTTTAGGCCGCCTGGGAACTCAGAGTGACGGTAGTAAACTTTGTTCTTAGCCTTGTTACCAGTTACAGTAACTTTCTCAGCATTAACAACGATGATGTAATCACCAGTGTCAGTGTGAGGAGTGTATTCAGCTTTGTGTTTGCCACGTAGGCGAGATGCAATTTCACTTGCTAGACGGCCAAGAGTTTTACCTTCAGCGTCTACAACGTACCAGTCGCGTTTTACAGTTTCTGGTTTAGCAACGAAAGTTTTCATGCTAATAATAACCCGTTAATTAAATTTACACTTAAGGAGCTTTCGCTCCCACTGTCTAAGAGCCCATACATCACCCCTTCGAGTGTTGAAACTCTCGGCATCGTTCCTCAAAAAGTTTGAAGAAACTCGCCTGCAGTAACGGTGGGTCGCAGGATTATAGAGAAGCTCGAGGAAAAAATCATCTATTTTTTGGACAAATTTACCAAAAACATCAAGGTAGATGCTCTGAAGCTAAATAGTCATGGCTTTGCATCTCTGTAAGACGCGAGATACAGCGCTTGAACTCAAACTCCAACTGACCTTGGGTGTACAGCTCTTCCAGTGGTACCTCTGCAGAAATAATCAGTTTTACCCGTCTTTCATAGAATTCATCCACTAAGGCAATAAACCGCCTCGCAGCATCATCCAGTTTGGCATCCATCTGCTTAACATCGGCTAACAGCACTGTGTGGTAGATTCGAGACATCTCAATGTAGTCATTTTGACTGCGCATGGTCTGGCAAAGCTGCGCGAAACTAGCAAATAAGACGTCATCGGCAGCGGCAAAGACTTCAATATCGCGATGATTGATATCAATTCTTGCTTCGTGAACGCGATCGTCCACCACCAGTTGATTGAAGTAACGCTCTAGGTTTTGGTTTGCGGCTTCATCTAATGGGAAATGGTAGATTTCGGCCTGTTCCAGGGTTCGAAGCCGATAATCGATACCACTATCTACATTCAGCACCACACATTGACTCTGAATAAGGGTAATTGCAGGCATGAATCGAGCGCGCTGCAGGCCATTACGATACAGATCTTCAGGAGGGATGTTAGAGGTAGCGACCAGTACAACACCACGCTTAAAGAGTGCTTGTAACAACGTCGCCAAGATCATGGCGTCCGTTATGTCCGAAACAAAAAACTCATCAAAACAGATAATCTTCGCTTCAGCTTCAAACCTATCGGCAACTTTCTCAAGTGGGTTTTCCACATCACCAAGCTGTTTGAGTTCATCGTGAACTCGATACATAAAGCGGTGAAAGTGGACACGCATCTTTTTCGTGGTCGGTAAGCTGTCGAAAAACGCATCCATCAAGTAGGTTTTACCGCGCCCTACTCCTCCCCAAAAATAGAGACCTTGCGGTGGCGTCGCTTCTTCAGGCTTCTTACCTAGCAGTTTTTGCATCATCGATAGCGCAGGCGCTTCAAACTGTAAGTAATCGTTAAACTGATGATGCAACCTATCTAAGGCTTCCACAGCAGCCCGCTGGGCTGGGTCTGCTTGAAAACCATTCATTTTTATATCATGTTCGTATCTTTCTATGGGCGTCATGGATTACTCGCAACACTGATCCAAGGGCTGGAGAGCACGTATTTTTGCTTTATTGGCTCTAAATCTCATAGTAACATGGCTAAACGACGTGTGTAACCGCTTGGTAACGCGCATGTTAATAATCATTATAAAGGAGCTGTTATGCCTTGGATATATGCCATTGTCGGCTTGCTAGTTGGTGCTATTCTCGGAATCGTAATTTCCCGACTAACTACTCCACAATACAAGAAACAAAAGACGCTACAGAAAGACCTTGAATCCGCAAAGTTTGCACTTGAGCAGCAACGTCAAGAACTCTCAGACCACTTTGCTCAAACCGCAGAGATGCTTGATACACTGGGTAAGGATTACACAAAACTGTATCAACACATGGCAAAGACCTCGACTGAGCTGATGCCTAACTTGCCAGAGCAAGACAATCCTTTCGTTAAGAAGATTGCCGAGCATAATGTGGAAACTATCGAAGCCAACGCTGAGGTTGAGCATCCACCGAAAGATTATGTCAACGGTGCAACTGGACTTCTTACTGAAGAAAAGAAAGAAGTCGTTGAAGCGCCCGAAGCTGTCGGGCAAGAATCTGTTGTACAAGAACCCATGACAACAGCAAAAGCGTCTTAGTAGACAAGTTACCACGGCCAGTAATTGAACAAATTACTGGCCGTTTTTACATTCAGGATGAACTTTACAACTTTCGTTGAGTCATAAACCTTACTGATCCAAAGAGGAGTTTTATGATGAAAAAACCAGTACTTGCATTAACTGTCCTTTCGTTAAGTCTGAGTGCAATCATCGCCCCGCTACCTGCAACCGCTGCATTACCGCTGTCCGTAAACGGCGAACAGCTCCCTAGTCTAGCCCCTATGCTGGAAAAGGTGACACCCGCTGTCGTCAGTATTGCAGTGGAGGGTACACAAGTTTCTCGACAGCAATTGCCAGAGCAGTTTCGCTTCTTCTTCGGCCCTGACTTCCCAACCGAACAGCTTCAAGAGCGACCGTTTAGAGGTCTCGGCTCTGGTGTCGTTGTCGATGCGGACAAAGGCTATATTGTCACTAACTACCACGTGATTAATGGTGCGGAAGAGATTCGTATCAAACTTGGCGATGGACGTGAGTTCGATGCTGAGCTGGTTGGCGGCGATGAAATGTCAGACGTCGCGCTGCTAAAGGTCGATGGTGCCAAGAACCTCACCGAAATTAAGGTCGCGGACTCTGACGAACTTCGCGTCGGTGACTTTACCGTTGCAATTGGTAACCCATTTGGACTCGGTCAAACAGTTACCTCAGGTATCGTTTCAGCCCTTGGGCGCAGCGGGCTCAACCTAGAAAACTTTGAAAACTTCATTCAAACAGATGCTGCGATCAACAGTGGTAACTCAGGTGGCGCGTTGGTGAACCTTAATGGTGAGCTCATCGGCATCAACACTGCGATTCTCGGTCCTAACGGTGGTAACGTGGGGATTGGCTTTGCGATTCCATCTAACATGATGAAAAACCTCACAGACCAAATCATCGAATTTGGCGAAGTGAAACGTGGCATGTTAGGTGTACAAGGCGGAGAGGTCACCTCTGAGCTCGCTGAGGCGCTGGGTTACAACTCCAGTAAGGGTGCGTTCGTTAGCCAAGTGATTCCTGACAGCGCTGCGGACAAAGCGGGCCTTGAAGCCGGTGACATCATCGTCTCTGTTAACGGTAAGAAGATCTCTACCTTTAGCGAGCTTAGAGCAAAAGTCGCCACCTTGGGTGCTGGCAAAACCGTGACGCTAGGTATCGTTCGAGACGGCAAAGAGAAGTCTTACGATGTGACATTATCAGAGGCAGCGAAGACCATCACCAAAGCCGACAAACTTCACGAAGGCTTAACGGGTGCAGAGTTTGCTAACACCGACAGCAGCGACCCAGTTGAGGGCGTCAAAGTGAAATCTGTCGAGGAAGGCTCAGCGGCCGCTCAATATGAGTTGCAACAAGGTGACATTATCATCGGTGTTAACCGCGCTCGAGTGAAAAACGTGGGTGAACTGCGTAAGATCCTAGAGAAGAAACCTGGTGTACTTGCTCTAAACATACAGCGTGGTGACAGAACCATTTACCTCGTTGTGCGTTAACGATAAATAGACTGAGTTAATTTTGTGTCATAGAGCAGCCGAATAGAGGCTGCTCTTTTATTATCTGCAGCAGAAATGATATCCTTTGCACCACAGCTGTGCTTATCAGAACTTTTTCGGTTAGTATCAAAAAATTATCTCGTTTTGACTGTCAGATAATACTAAGTTAAGAAGGTAACCGTTTGCGAATTCCGACATAGCGGCTCAAATTCCGATTCAACTAGAGGGAACAATGCTGAACTTTCTCATCCGCTCTGTATCTATGGGTCTCATTACAGCGCTACTCGTGCTACTTGCGGTGCCTTCCCTCAGACAAAACATCATACCGAATAATCTCGCTTCTCAACCCGAGTACGATACGAACCAACAGATCTCATTTAACCAGGCAGTGCGAAAAGCCGCTCCTGCCGTGGTCAATATCTACAGTCGTCAGTATAAAGAGAGTGACCGCACTACGCTCGCGACTCAAGGCTTGGGTTCAGGGGTTATTGTCAGCGACAAAGGGTACATCATTACCAATTATCACGTTGTCGCTAACGCAGACCAAATCATCGTCGCGCTGCAAGATGGACGCGTGGCAGCGGCCCAGCTAGTTGGTAAAGACCAGCGTACCGATATCGCCGTGTTACGAATAGAGGGCGGTAACCTGCCCGTTATCCCGCTAAACCCTAGTTACTCACCTAAGGTAGGCGATGTGGTTCTCGCCATTGGTAACCCCTATAACCTCGGGCAAACGACCACATTTGGCATCATATCGGCAACAGGTCGCTCTTCGATTAGCGCAGGTGGCATTCAAGCCTTTATCCAGACTGATGCCGCGATCAACCAAGGCAACTCCGGTGGCGCTTTAGTTAATACACGTGGTGAACTGGTTGGCATAAATACCGCTTCATTCCAGCAAGCCACTGACCTTGAGACCTACGGCATTTCTTTCGCTATTCCCTATCAGCTCGCAAGCAAGATTATGGAAAAGATCATAGCGGATGGACGTGTGATTCGTGGTTACATTGGGGTTGATGGGCAAGACATTAATTCTGTTACGGCTCGCCTGCTAGGAAACGAGCATATCGGTGGCATTATCGTACTAGGCCTAGATCCCGAAGGACCTGCAGCAAAAGCGGGTATTCAGGTTCAGGATATTATCTTGATGATTGATGGCAATAAGCTTAACGGACGTCAGGGTGTGCTCGATTTGGTTACCGATTTAAGACCGGGTACCACAGTAGAAGCCAAGCTGCTTCGTGATGGTAAAGAGATTACCTTACCGATCACGGTAGGCGAAGACAGCCGAGAATAGGCCGAGTATAAAGCTATAACCATAAAAAAACCTCCGACAAGTCGGAGGTTTTCTATTACCTACTGAATTTATTCTTCAGTCGGCGTCTCTTGTGCGTCATTGCCTTCAACTTCAATACGAGTCACGCGCTGCAGACCCCTTGGTAGCAAGCCGCCACGACGACCGCGTTCGCCACGGAAGTTATCCAGGTCACTTGGTTTCAACCCTAACTTACGCTTACCGGCATACAAGGTGATTGATGTACCTTGAGGCAGCGCCATCAGATGCGAAACAAACTCTTCGCGCGCCTTAGCCTTCGCAGATGGAATGTTGATGATCTTGTTGCCCTTACCCTTGCCAAGCTGTGGCAAGTCTTTAATTGGGAACAGCAGCATTCGACCTTGGTTGGTAATCGCCAGAATTTCATCAGACTCAAGATCGCCAACCATTGCAGGTGTCATTACTTCCGCCGCTTGAGGCAAGGTCACTAACGCCTTACCACTGCGGTTTTTCGACAATAAGTCACTGCCTTTACAGACAAAACCGTAGCCCGCGTCTGAGCCGACCAACCAAAGCTGGCTCTCTTCACCCATCACGACCTGACGAATACTTGAACCCGCATTGATGTTTAGTCGACCTGTAATTGGTTCGCCTTGGCTACGCGCTGACGGTAGAGAGTGTGACTCGAGCGAGTAGCTTCTGCCATCACTTCCGAGGAAGACCGCTGGCTGATTACTCTTACCTCTTGCAGAGGCAAGGTACTTATCACCCGCTTTATAGTTGAGGCCACTCGCATCGACATCATGGCCTTTAGCGTGGCGAATCCAGCCTTTTTCAGACAGAACAACCGTGATTGGTTCACTTGGTACCAAGTCACGCTCAGTCATTGCTTTCGCTTCTGCACGCTCAACGATTGGAGAGCGACGGTCATCACCGTACTTATCCGCATCCGCTTGAATTTCTTTCTTAAGTAGCGTGTTCATACGACGCTCAGAGCCAAGCAGCTTCTCTAGCTTCTCGCGCTCTTTCTCAAGCTCTTCCTGCTCTCCACGGATCTTCATTTCTTCCAGCTTAGCCAGGTGGCGAAGCTTGGTATCTAAGATCGCATCCGCTTGAATGTCAGTGATACCAAAGCGCGACATCAACACCGCTTTTGGTTCATCCTCAGTACGGATGATTTCAATCACTTCATCTAGGTTTAGGTACGCAACCAACAAACCTTCAAGGATGTGCAAGCGAGCAAGGATCTTATCTAGACGATACTGAAGACGCTTACGCACTGTCTCACGGCGGTACTCGATCCACTCCGTTAAGATCTGTATAAGACCTTTCACTTGTGGGCGATTATCAAGACCGATCATATTGAGGTTTACGCGGAAGTTTTTCTCAAGATCCGTCGATGCGAACAAGTGATTCATCAACTGATCACAATCGATACGGTTTGAGCGCGGCACCACGACGATACGCGTTGGGTTCTCATGATCCGACTCATCACGAAGATCGTCCACCATTGGCAGTTTCTTCGCACGCATCTGGTTCGCTATTTGCTCCAGAAGCTTCGCGCCAGATACCTGATGCGGCAGCGCAGTAATGACAATCTCTGCACCTTCCTTATGCCAAACGGCACGCATCTTCACGCTACCACGACCCGTACGATAGATTTTCTCTAAATCGGCTTGCGGTGAGATGATTTCAGCTTCGGTTGGATAGTCAGGCCCCTTTACAAACTCCATCACCTCAGCAAGCTCAGATTTCGGCTTATCGATGAGATGGATCGTTGCATCAGCGATCTCACGCATGTTGTGTGGTGGGATATCAGTAGCCATACCAACAGCGATGCCCGTAATGCCATTGAGCAAGATATGAGGTAGTCGTGCAGGTAATATCTTTGGCTCTTTCATGGTGCCGTCAAAATTTGGCTGCCACTCAACCGTGCCTTGCCCAACTTCGCCAAGCAGTACCTCAGCAAACTTAGACAGTTTTGCTTCGGTATAACGCATCGCAGCGAACGATTTCGGATCATCCGGCGCACCCCAGTTACCTTGACCATCCACAAGTGGATAACGGTAAGAGAATGGCTGGGCCATCAATACCATGGCTTCATAACAGGCTGAGTCACCGTGTGGGTGATATTTACCTAGAACGTCACCAACCGTACGAGCTGATTTTTTGTATTTCGCCGATGCCGAAAGACCAAGCTCAGACATCGCATAGATAATGCGGCGCTGAACAGGCTTTAGACCATCGCCAATATAAGGCAATGCACGATCCATAATCACGTACATTGAGTAATTCAGATAGGCGTCTTCAGTGAACTTTCGCAGAGGCAGCTGTTCTACGCCATCAAAAGACATTTCAGTCGACATTGTTATACCTCAGCCATGTCACCGTTGTTTTGTAGCCAGCTACGACGATCGTCCGCACGCTTTTTACCAAGCAGCATATCCATCATTTCATTAGTAGCTTCGTCATCATCAATGGTCAGTTGCACCAAACGGCGTGTATTCGGGTCCATCGTGGTTTCGCGCAGTTGAAGCGGGTTCATCTCACCTAGACCTTTGAATCGCTGAACGTTGATCTTTGCTTTCTTCTTACTAAGACGCTCTAGAATGCCATCCTTCTCGTCATCATCGAGGGCGTAAAACACCTCTTTACCACAGTCAATTCGATACAGAGGCGGCATTGCCACATAGACGTGACCAGCTGCAACCAGAGAGCGGAAGTGCTTAGTAAATAGGGCACAGAGTAGCGTGGCAATATGCAGACCATCCGAGTCCGCATCGGCAAGGATACAGACTTTACCGTAGCGAAGACCGTCAAGGTTTTCGGTATCAGGGTCGATACCAAGCGCCACGGAGATATCATGCACTTCTTGTGATGCGAGCACTTGGTCAGCCGAGACTTCCCAGGTATTAAGGATTTTACCGCGCAGCGGCATCACCGCTTGGAACTCACGATCACGTGCCTGTTTGGCACTACCACCCGCCGAGTCACCCTCCACGAAGAATATTTCGGTGCGGTTAAGATCTTGCTGTGAACAATCAGTCAGCTTACCTGGCAGTGCAGGACCTGAAGCGACCTTCTTACGAACCACCTTTTTACTGGCACGCATTCGGCGGTGGGCATTAGCAATACAGACTTCAGCAAGCTGCTCTGCAAGTTGAGGCTTTTCGTTTAGCCATAGGCTGAACGCATCTTTAACCACACCAGAGACAAACGCTGCGCATTGGCGTGACGAGAGGCGCTCTTTGGTTTGACCCGCGAACTGTGGATCTTGCATCTTGATAGACAAGACATACGAACAACGTTCAAAAACATCATCACCCGTGAGCTTAACGCCACGAGGCAGCAAGTTACGGAACTCACAAAACTCACGCATCGCATCGAGCAAGCCCTGACGCAGACCATTTACGTGGGTACCACCCTGAGCAGTCGGGATCAAGTTTACGTAGCTTTCGGTGATCATCTCACCGCCTTCAGGCTGCCAAATGACCGCCCAAGTTGCCGCTTCCGTTTCCGCTGAGAATTCACCGGTAAACGGTGCTTCAGGCAGTACGGCATAACCTTTGACGCCTTCCGCTAGATAGTCTTTTAGACCATCTTCGTAGTACCACTTGTAGTCTTTACCATTCACTTTGTCGCTGAAGGTGATTTCTAATCCAGGACAAAGAACCGCTTTCGCTCTGAGGTTGTTAACCAGTCGAGTAACAGAGAAGTTAGCAGAATCGAAGTAGCTCGCATCTGGCCAGAAGTGAACACTGGTGCCGCGATTGCGTCGACCACAAGTGCCAGTGACCGTCAGCTCTTGAACCTTATTACCGTTCTCGAACGCCATCTCATACACTTGCCCGTCACGACGTACGGCAACTTCAACGCGCTTTGACAATGCGTTGACTACAGAGATACCAACACCGTGCAAGCCGCCCGAGAATTGATAGTTCTTGTTTGAGAACTTACCACCAGCGTGCAACTTACAGAAAATCAGTTCAACACCCGAGATCTTTTCTTCAGGGTGAATATCGACGGGCATACCACGACCATCATCGATAACTTCTAACGATTGGTCGGCATGCAGAATGACTTGTACCTTAGAGGCATGTCCGGCTAGCGCTTCATCGACACTGTTATCGATAACTTCTTGGCCCAAATGGTTTGGGCGCGCTGTATCCGTATACATCCCTGGTCGGCGACGTACTGGCTCAAGACCATTGAGAACCTCAATGGCTCCAGCATTATATTGTTCTGTCATAATACGGAAATTTTACTCAAAATAATGATTGATACTTAGCAGCAAAAATAGTGTGCGATGGAAGATCGCAGTTCGCTCGGTGAATTGATACACAGTTCCGAGACTTACGCGCAAGTACAGACGTATCATAGTCTGGCTCAACGCCAGTGTTGTCAAGTTTCACGCAGAAGTTGGGGGGAAAATTATGACTGTCTCCTCAAGCGGAGACGAAAAAAGCATCGCTTACAGGGATAAGAAGCGGATTATCTGTTCAGGGAATCGCTCGAAGCCCACAAAGCTATGATCGCCATTTTCTTCAACAGTTTGCTTACTTTCACGATACTTACTCACCGCCTGGCGATAATCTAGCACCTCGTCACCTTCTTGCTGCAGTAGCCAAAAATCCTGTGGCGAAGTTAGCTCATTCACCTCTAGCGCTTTGAGTTCATCAATATGCTTGGCTTCTAGAAAGTAACGTTCATGTGTATAGGGGTTCTGCTGCTCACCAAGGTAATCCAACAACAGTTCATAAGGCTTTACGGCTGGGTTAATCAACACCGCTTTAAACCCATATAGATTATTTAGCCAAGTCGAGAGGTAGCCACCTAAAGAGCTGCCCACAAGCGCAATTTGATAATCGCTTTGATACGTTTCGATCAGTTGCTGCAGATACTCCGCCGCTTGCTGGGGAAAGCAAGGCATCTGCGGCACCACTACTTTAATATCAGGCCGATGCTCGCGACAGTAGTCCATCATGACTTGCGCCTTGAACGACTGTGGTGAGCTGTTAAAACCATGAATATAAAGCAGTAGTGGCTTTTTAGTAATCATTAGTAGCCTTCCGCATTAAAATCGGGACGGAATGAACCATGTGGTAAGCGTTTGACCTCTGTATTCACCGTACCATCTGCGCAAAGCTCGAGTTCACGCCAACCTGGTGCACGGGTATCAAGCGCAAACTCATTCGAGTTAGGCTTGAACTGCACACAGGTCGAAGGGGTTGCAAGCACTCGAACACCCCCTCGAATCACATCCATTTCCTGATGGATATGACCACACAATACAGCACGCACATTGTCATGCTTATCCACTACCTGCCAAAACTCGTGCGCATCTTTCAAAGAGTGCTGATCGAGCCACGCACTGTTTACTAACAGCGGATGATGATGCAGTAAGACCAAGGTGTGTCGGTTGGCATGCTCTGTTAGCTTACGCTCCAAGAAATCCAACTGACTGTCACTAAGTCGACCATGTGGGACACCGACTACTTGAGAGTCCAACAATATAACCTGCCAGTGCTCTCCTAACAGCGCATGGGTGACATCCTGAATGAGCGGTGTGCTTACCACACTGTTCATACACGGTTTGTAATCATGGTTTCCTGGTAGCCAATAGCAAGGCAATCCCAAAGGCTCAATACCAGCGACGAACTTTTGGTATGACGCTTCGGTATGGTCTTGAGAAATATCACCGGTGGCGAGCAGCGCTTCAAACTGAGTTCCTTGTTGAATCACCTCTGCCACAACGGCATGAAAACTGTCTTGGGTATTAACACTCAGCAAGCAACCATCATGAGGCGCAAACAGATGCGTGTCCGTTAATTGCAGCAACCTAACGCTACTTAACTGAGATTCATCACTGGGTGTTGTCTTCAAAATATTAAAAACCTGAACTTATAATTCTTCGTTAGCTACGATACATAATCGGAGCTCGACTAATGCCATTTTTTAAGCAAAACGTCAGCCAATCACTCAAAAACTGATTAAACTGAAACTTTTCATCCTTCTGATGCATTTTTGCATTGGGATAATCGTATCGTGCTTGAACTCGAGAAGCGTTTTCGCAATCACAGACTTCTGCAACCTTCGCATCGTGATAAAGCCTCACGGTCATTTTAGGCAAAGGAAAAACAGGAAGCTCATCATCTTGGAAAATTTCAACCAATGTTGTGTACTTCGTCACTTCTCTCACCTCTAACTGATAGGTGAGCGATCCAGCTTGATAACAGCGCACATCCCCGACTTCTGGAGCGGTTGGAATTAGACGATTAAGCTTTGCATAGTTCGTCTCATATATGCGCATTAGCTCTGCTAGATCAACATGATACGAATTAGTATCGACAACGCGAGCCATAAAAAATTCCCTCTACCATTGCTGTTTTAGCTTTTGATAGTTTAGTTGTAACCATTGTAGAGCGATGATGGACGCACCGTTTTCAATCTCGCCGCTCTCTATCATTTGATAGGCTTGCTCTCGAGATACGACACTGACACGAATATCTTCTCCCTCACTCTCTAAACCATGAACACCAGACGCCTGAGTCGCATCAACCTGGCCGACGAAAACCGAAATTCTCTCATTGCACCCACCCGAGGAAGGGTAGTATCGCGTGATCGGCACGAGGTTCTTTACATCGACACCCGCCTCTTCGACCGCTTCTCGACAAACGAGCTCTTCAATACTTTCTTGCTTATCGACAATACCGGCAACAATTTCCATCTGCCATGGGCTTTCATGTTCTAGAGCCCCAACCCGAATCTGTTCGATTAGGACCACTTGGTCACGAACGGGGTCGTAAGGGAGCATTGCTGCGGCTTCACCGCGAACAAACATTTCTCTGTCAATCACTGAACTCCAGCCGCCTTCAAAACGTTTATGCTTGAAGCGAAACTGCACCATTTCAAAAAAGCCTTTAAAAACGGTCTCTTTTGACACAATGTCGACATCATCGGGCGTATACTTATCACCAGACTGTAGTGCGTTTCTCATAGCGGACCTCAAGTTACAGTGAATCTTATAGTTTACTCAAGGAATACAACGACTACCAAGGACGCGGTTCAATTTTTTACGTAAAAATTCAAAATAAATTTGATTCTGGTTAATTATTTGTCTCAATTTTTGGTGTGGATGCGTAAAAAAGTGCAAAGTTTCGAGTGAATTACGGTCATTTTAAGTTAAACTGTGAATCATACCTTTATTAGTATTACTAGGCAGGATTAGGACAAATGAAAAAACTGCTTCCACTCTTTATTACAGCTGCATTAGGAAGCGTAAGTGCAGCGACATGGGCCGACTCCCTAACCGAGATCTACGATCAAGCTAAACAAAACGATCCTCAGTTGCTACGTGCAGCTGCTGAGCGTGATCGTGCATTTGAGGCGATCAATTCTGCTCGTGCAACTCTTCTACCACAAATTAACTTGACCGCAGGTTACGACTTTACTCGTGCGGACTACACAGGTGGAGATAGCGATAACCTAACGGCTGGCGTTGGCTTTTCTCAAGAGCTATACAACCGCACAAGCTGGATCACGCTAGACACTGCTGAGAAAACGGCACGTCAAGCAGACTCTCAATATGCAGCGGCGCAACAATCCCTAATCCTACGTACTGCGCAAGCATACTTTGAAGTGCTACGTTCAAAAGACAACCTAGAATCTGTTCGCGCTAACAAAGCAGCAGTTGCTCGTCAGCTAGAGCAAACTAAGCAGCGTTTTGAGGTTGGCCTATCGGCGATTACCGACGTACATGATGCTCAAGCTCAGTATGACCGAGTGTTGGCAGATGAGGTTGTGGCAGAAAACAACCTGTTAAACCAATACGAAGCACTGCGTGAGATCACCGGTCAAGAGCACAACAATATCGATGTCCTTGATACAGACCGTTTCGCTGCAGCTCGCCCAGAGCAAAACGTTAACTTCTTCCTAGAAGAAGCGCAGTCAAAGAACTTAGATCTACTGTCTGCACGTATCGGTCAAGATATCGCGAAAGACAACATTACATTAGCAAGTTCTGGCCACCTACCTAAGCTTACGCTTGATGGTGGTTATGGATACGACAACGAGCGTAACTCAAGCAACACTCGTGTTTTAGGCGGAAATGATACAACCAATGTATTCAACGCCGGCATCAACCTATCTGTACCGCTATATACTGGTGGTAACATTACCTCGCAAACCCGCCAAGCAGAGTTTGCGTACGTTGAGGCAAGTGAGCAGCTAGAGCAAACCTACCGCTCAGTGGTTCGTAACGTTCGTGCGAATAACAACAACATCAACTCATCTATCGGTGCAATCCGCGCATTTGAGCAGACAGTAATCTCTGCTGAATCCGCGCTAGAGGCAACGAAAGCAGGTTTTGATGTAGGTACACGTACCATCGTTGACGTTCTAGAAGCAACTCAGGCGCTGTACGACGCAGAAAGCAACCTATCTGATGCTCGTTACGACTACATCGTGAGTGTTCTAAACCTACGTCAATCAGTAGGCACCTTGAGTGAGCAAGATATCATCGATATCAACGCTGGTCTTAAAAAAGCAAACTAACTCACTTGTTAGCAAACTAAAAAGGGACGCTTCGGCGTCCCTTTTTGTTATCTGTGTAACTGACAGCATGTAAGAGGCGCTTTACCCCTTACCACCTTTAATCGCTTCGATGATTTCGGTCGTTGAACAGCCATCTTCAAAGTTAAGTACTTTGACTTCGCCACCAGCGGCAATCACTTCTTTACCACCTGCAATCTCTTCTGGTTTGTAGTCTCCACCTTTAACAAGCAGAGACGGCAGTACTTCGGAGATCAAACGGCGCGGTGTCTCTTCAGAGAAAGGCACCACCCAGTCAACAGCACCAAGACCAGCCAATACCGCCATACGGCGATCTGTTGGGTTAACAGGGCGACCTGGGCCTTTCAGCTCACGCACTGATTCGTCTGTGTTTACAGCAACGATCAAGCGATCACCAAGCTCTGCGGCGTGATTGAGATAAGATACGTGACCTGCGTGTAAGATATCGAAGCAGCCATTAGTCATAACCACCTTCTCACCTTTTGCGCGCGCCTTAGCAACAGCTTCGATAAGCGCTTGCTCAGTGATCACTCCGTAATCTGTATCTTGGCTGCCGTGTACGGCTTCCGCGAGTTCAATCGTTGAAAGCGTTGAGGTACCCAATTTACCAACCACAACACCCGCAGCCGCATTTGCCAGCGCACACGCTTCATCAAGTGGTTTACCCGCAGCAACAGAGGCAGCAAGTACAGAGATTACCGTATCACCAGCACCCGTTACGTCGTACACTTCTTTTGCTTGAGTTGGCAGGTGGAAAGGTTCTTGATCGCGACGCAGTAGCGTCATACCGTGCTCACTGCGAGTCACAAGTAGCGCTTCAAAGTCGAACTTCTCGATGAGTGCATGACCCTTTTCAATCAACTCTTCTTCATTTTTTACTTTACCAACAACATGTTCAAACTCGGCCATGTTTGGGGTTAGCAAAGTCGCACCGCGATAACGCTCAAAGTCTGCACCTTTAGGGTCAATAAACACTGGCACACCAGCGGCTTTTGCCTTCTGGATATAGCTTTGAACATGCTCAAGGGCACCCTTGGCATAATCAGAAAGGATCACAGAGCGCACGTTGGGCAGGGCTTGCTCCATCTTAGCAAGCACTAGCTCAGGGTCGGTGTTTTCGAATTTGTCTTCAAAGTCCAGACGGATTAACTGTTGCCCGCGACTTAACACACGCAATTTAGTGATCGTCGGATAGTCTGGAAGCGCAACAAAGTCACACTTTACCTTGAGAGACGTCAGAGTCTCTGTCAGTACTTTTGCTGGCTCATCCATACCAACCAAGCCGATGGTATGAGCGTGACCACCCAGTGACGCGATGTTCATTGCCACGTTAGCCGCACCGCCAGGGCGTTCTTCGTTGTTTTCTACTTTCACTACAGGTACAGGCGCTTCTGGTGAAATTCGTCCTGTCGGTCCATACCAGTAGCGGTCAAGCATGACATCGCCGACAATCAATACGCCAGAATCACTGTAATTCGGTAGGATGGGTTTCATTTCTTCACTCCAATTGAGTATGAGAAGGCGCCGCTGCCCCTTCTCATTCATTATCTATTTATGGCTTTTTCTGACTAAGCCTTTGATGGGATAGTAGCACAACTCTTGGTTTCACTACTAAAACATGGCGTTTTACTCAAAGACATTGATTCAATTATTTTGAACCTAGCCAGGCATTCCAAGCCTGAACCACAATCGCCTTTTCGGATTCAAACTTATCCTCTGCCACATCGGCATCGAGATTCAGTAAGTTTCGGTGATGGATTTCATCACGCAGCGTGGTATAAGCCCGCGTTAACGCCATTGCTTGCTCTTCTTCCATGACGCCTTGTGCCATCATCGACTCAAAAATACGCACGTTGTCTGACCATCGTGTAAGCTTAGGCTTTTCGTGGCTAAACTGTAGAACGAGATACTGAGCCAAAAACTCAATATCTGTGATTCCACCAGGGTCCTGCTTGAGCATAAAGCGCCCAGCTTTTTTACCGCCTAGGTGGTCACGCATTTTTACACGCATATCGACGACTTGACCTATGAGCGTCTCTTTGTCGCGTACTTTACGTAGGATGTCATTGCGCGTCCCACTAAAAGCCTGCTCAAGGGCCTGATCGCCATAGATCATGCGCGCTCTTACCAAGGCTTGATGCTCCCAAGTCCACGCATCGTTGTGTTGATACTCATCAAACGCATCGGTTGGGCTCACCAAAAGACCCGAAGCGCCTGAAGGACGAAGTCGAGTATCCACTTCATAGAGAATACCTGACGCCGTTCTCGTTGAGAAAATATGGATGATTCTCTGCGCCAGCCTCAGATAGAACTGACGACCATCGATCTCTTTCTTGCCATCGGTATACACGCTGACAGGACAATCGTGCATAAAGACGATATCAAGATCCGAGTTGTAACCTAGCTCCCAGCCGCCGACTTTTCCGTAGCCAATCACAGCAAAGCCTTTGCTGCCGCGATCTTTAAGGTGAGTAGGCTCTCCATATTTCGCCGCCATTTGCTGCCAGGCCTGATTGATCCCCGCTTCAACGATGGCTTCCGCCAAATAGGTCAAGTGATCGCTCACCTTCATGACGGGTAGCACGCCTGCAATGTCTGCGGCAGCAATCCGTAAAATACAGGTCTGTTTGAATTGTCTTAGCGCCTCCATCTGCTGCTCCATATCCTCTTCAGGAATACGAGCTAGATAGTCACGCAGCTCCGTCTTATAAGATTCAAGCGGGACTGGATTATAGAGATGGGCCGGATCAAGCAGCTCATCAAGCAAGATAGGATAACGCCCAAGTTGCTCGGAGATCATTGGACTCGCCGTACACAAGCGAACTAACTGAGTTAACGCCGCAGGGTGCTCATCAAGTAGCTCTAAGTAGGTTGTGCGAGTGACGATACGGTGCAGAACATGCAGTACTCGTGGCAAGCCAAACTCCGCATCTTTGTTACTGTAAATCGCACTGAAGATCTTTGGCATCAGCCTATTGAGAACCTCACGACCTCGAGGGCCCAGTGTTTTCTTGGCAAGATCGGCTTTAAACTGAAGGATCACATTTTGCTTTTCTTCGGGATTTTCCACTTGAAGATCGTGCTCAAGGATATGCGCAATCACGCCCTCACGCCCAGCCATGTCCCAGAGTTCATGGAAGTGCTTGGCAATAGGATCCGCCTCTTCGTCATCTTCTTCTTCACCGATCAAGTTAGCGAAGACATGGTGAACATTGAGCATGTGCTGCTCAGTCTGCTTGAGCATGGTATCCCACGATTCAAACCCCATTGCAAAGGCAAGTTTCAATTGCTCACGTTGACAATCTGGTAGCGTCTGGGTCTGTTTATCCGCCATAGCCTGCAATAAATTCTCTTGGCGACGTAAGAAACGATACGCCTGTTGCAGATGCTCAACTTCCTTTGCATCAAGCAGCTTGAGGGTGTTTATCGCCTCTAGCGTCTCCAAGAGACCGCGACCACGTAAGCTTGGCTCACGTCCCCCGCGAATGAGCTGGAACACTTGCGCGATAAACTCCACCTCACGAATACCACCAGCACCGAGTTTGATATTGTTGCCCAAGCCACGACGACGTACTTCGCTGCTGATCATCGATTTCATTCGGCGCAGCGACTGAATCGCGCTAAAATCGATATAGCGGCGGAACACAAATGGCCGCAGCATTTGACGAAGCTCTTGATACTCAGGGTACATTTCTCTACCCATGACGCGCGCTTTGACCATGGCATAGCGCTCCCAATCGCGCCCTTGCTCTTGGTAATAGTCTTCTAGTGCTGCATAGCTCATCACGAGCGGGCCGCTCTCTCCAAACGGTCTCAAACGCATATCGACACGATAACAAAAGCCATCAAAGGTTTGCTGATCAAGCGCTTTAATGATGCGCTGGCCAAGACGAGTAAAGAACTGCGCATTGGCAATCGATCGTCTTGCTCCTTGCGTCTCGCCATTTTCTGGGTAAGTAAAGATGAGATCGATATCCGAAGAAAAATTGAGCTCACCACCACCAAGCTTACCCATACCAATAATCAGCATTGGTTGAGCCTCACCCGCACTATTGCAAGGCGTCCCCCACTCCTGGCAACACGCTTTATATTGCCATTGGTAGGTTTCAAAAATCATCGCCTCTGCCAGCATAGAGAGATGGCTAAGGCTTTCATCAAGTGTCCAATCATTTAAGAAATCACGCCAAGCGATGTACGCCATCTCACGATTACGGAATCGGCGCAGCACCCGATGACCATCGGCTTCTACATCACACGATTCCAACTCACTGGCAAGGCGATCACGGTAATGCTCTTCGCGACTTGTGTGGGTAAGCATCTCTGGAAAAGATTGAAACAGCGCCTCATCTTTTTGCAATGCGTCTTTCACAAACTGACTCATCGCGACAACTTGCTTGAGTTGAGCTTGCTGTTGCTCAGACCATTGAGAAAAATCAGAATAAGTTTCTTGTAACTGTGTGAACGCCTGTTGAGCGCTTTGTTGTAGTTCTGCGGGCAGTTGCATTTGTCGTCCTTGTCTCGACTCATAACAAAAGTGGCGGCCTAGGCCACCACTTATCGTTGACTTGCTGCTAGTCTCTGGTCACTAAGATAATCAACCAAAGCCTATCGCAATCTCGCTTAGCTTCTTAGGCCAATACCTTTTGTTACCAGATGGTGGGCTACTCCATAAAGTACCACGATAAACACCAAGAGTACGCCAAAAGATGTCACAATCCCCACATCCGACACACCAAGAAAACCGTAACGAAATGCATTGACCATGTAGACGATAGGATTGATCTTGGATACGCCTTGCCAAAACTCAGGAAGCAGACTTATCGAATAGAACACCCCACCCAGATAAGTTAGAGGCGTCAGCACGAACGTTGGAATAATCGAGATATCATCGAAGGTCTTCGCAAAAACGGCATTGATAAGCCCACCCAACGAAAAGACCACTGAGGTTAAAAATACTGTCGCAATGATAATGCCCCAGTGCTCTACTTGCAGGTCCACAAAGAACAAGGACACCAAAGTTACGATAGCGCCGACCAACAGACCACGAACCACGCCGCCCATAACGAAGCCAGCAATAATAATATAGTTCGGGACAGGTGCGACCAAGAGCTCTTCTATGTTGCGCTGAAACTTAGCACTAAAGAATGACGAAGCCACATTCGAGTAGGAGTTAGTGATGACCGACATCATGATCAGACCCGGCACAATGTACTCCATGTAGCTAAAGCCATTCATCTCGCCGATGCGAGAGCCAATCAAGCTACCAAAGATAATAAAGTATAGGGTCATAGTGATTGCAGGTGGCACCAGTGTTTGTACCCAAATACGCGTAAAGCGATTGATTTCTTTGGTAAGTAGGCTCTTAAACGCTGTCCAATACAAGCCGTACATATTCATTATTTCGTCTCCGCCTGTTCACGAACAATAGAGACAAACAGCTCTTCAAGTCGGTTCGCTTTGTTTCTCATAGATAGCACCTTGATGCCGGCAGCCGATAGCTGAGTGAAGATGTGATTGAGACCTTGCGTCTTTTCAATCTCGATCTCCAACGACCCGTTGACGACCTGCTGTGCATTAACGCCTTCTAACTCAGGCACTGGCACATCCGCTTCAATATCTAGAATGAAGGTTTCTACATGTAGCTTGTTCAGCAGAGCTTTCATTGAGGTATTCTCAATCAATTCACCACGCTGAATGATGCCGATGTTTCGACAAAGTAGCTCCGCCTCTTCGAGGTAGTGCGTCGTCAAAATAATGGTAATGCCTTGACGGTTGATCTCTTTAAGAAAGTCCCACATTGAGCGGCGCAGTTCGATATCCACACCCGCTGTTGGCTCATCAAGAATAAGCAACTTAGGCTCATGCATTAACGCACGCGCAATCATCAAACGACGCTTCATGCCTCCAGAGAGATTACGTGCACGCTCACTGCGTTTTTCCCAAAGATCGAGCTGCGACAGGTATTTCTCAGCGCGCTGCTTTGCCACATCTTTAGGAACACCATAGTAGCCAGCTTGCTGAAGCACGATTTGCTCAACGGTTTCAAACTGATTGAAATTGAACTCTTGTGGCACCAAGCCCAGTTGCTGTTTCGCCAACTCCAGTTCTTTGTCGATATCGTGCCCGAATACGGTCACCTTGCCGGAAGTCTTATTTACCAGTGACGTAATGATGCCAATCGTCGTTGACTTACCTGCCCCATTGGGCCCCAAGAGAGCATAAAAGTCCCCTTGTTCCACCGTTAAACTGACACCTTTGAGTGCTTCAAAGCCACCAGCGTATGTTTTTCTGAGCTGCTCTATTTCTAACGCGACCATACCTGACCATACCTACCGCTAAGATCTGACTCATCGGAAAGTTTGATATTTCCAATGATGTCGAAAAGTTATCTGATGGTACTACACATGATGCTGAAATCACCACTTTTCAAGTCAATTAGAAAAAATGAATATAAAAAAGCGAGTGCTGATAACAACACTCGCTCTTGTTCATCCACCTTATTGATTAAGCGGTGGCGTTATAGGCCGCTTCTAGCGCTTTTTCTCGCTCACTATAGATGTTGTTGTCTGGTACGAGATCAATCACGTGGAACTTATCTAACTGCTGCTTAATTTTGTCGGTCGGACACAATAAGTAAACATGGCAATTAGCATCCTGTGCATCCTTGATCGCATTCTCTAGAGCCAGACCAACGGTCACATCAATCATAGGTACGTCCGTCAAATCTAGGATCATCGCCTGATAGTCTGAAATACTTGAGTGCTGCCTAGAGATCGCTTTCGATACACTGAAGATCATAGGACCAGACAGGTAGAAAAACAGTACTTTCCCTTGCGCCTGTTCCAATAGTCCACGTTCTCTGTCAGTCAATGGCACATCATCGTCATCCGCATCGCTGATCGCCTTCACTTGCCTTGCTTGCTCGCGACTCAAACGTTCAATGATAATGATATTGGAAATAAAGACGCCAAGCCCTACTGCTACGATAAGGTCAACAAACACAGTCAACAGCATAACGCCATACATAATCGCCATACCCGGGATGCTGACTTTGTGGGCGCGCTGAATAAAGCTCCAGTCAAGAATATTAAAGCCAACGTATACCGCAATACCTGCCAATACCGCCATCGGAATAGGTTCGGTTAATCCACTTGCCACCAGCACCACAAGTGCCAATACGAGCGCACGCACCACGCCAGACAGCGGAGAGCGAGCACCAACTTGGATATTAGTGACCGTACCCATCGTCGCGCCAGCACCAGGAAGCGCACCAAAGAGACCAGCAACCAAGTTCGCCAAGCCTTGCCCACGTAGCTCTTTATCTGAGTCGTGCTCTTTACGAGTCAAAGAGTCACCAATAACCGCCGTTAACAAGGTATCGATACAACCCAACGTGCCAAGCACTAGTGCATCGATAAGCATTTCAGTGAACATCTCTGCGTTGAAATGAGGTATCACTAGAGAAGGAAGCCCTGCAGGGATCTCGCCAATGCGTCTTATCGTTCCATCGTCAAAGAACACCACCGACAACAATGTCACTGCAACCAAAGCGACCAGTTGTGGCGGAACATGCTGGCGATACTTTTTAGGCAGCAAGAATAGAATCGCTAAGGTAAGAGCGCCAAGAAATAGTTCCGCGAAATCCACATTTGATAGTAGCTCTGGGAGCGCGGTAAGTGTGCCTACTACGCCTCCTGTTGGCGCAGCCTGTCCAAGCAAAGGGGCCAACTGAAGTATGATCAGAATAACCCCTATCCCAGACATAAAGCCAGAAACAACACTATAAGGCATGAGGGTGACGTACTTACCCAGCTTCAGTGTGCCGAGCAATATCTGAAACACACCTGCCATCATGACTACGGTGAACGTCATGGCTAATCCTGTTTCAGGATATTTCGCCATCATACTAGTCAATACCGCGGTCATGATTACGGTCATAGGACCCGTTGGTTCGGAAATCAGTGTGGAGGAGCCACCAAACAAAGCAGCAAATAACCCCACCATGATTGCGCCCCAGAGTCCAGCTTCAGCACCTGCTCCAGAGGCAACACCAAACGCCAGTGCGAGTGGTAAGGAGATAATTGCAGTGGTTACACCGCCAAACACATCCCCTTTTAGGTTAATATCTTCAAATCGACGTCCTAACTTCATTACTATCCCTGAGAAATAACCAAAAAATTGATTTAGGTTAACAAATGTGACGCCGAGTTAATATTTATTAAATGGAGTTTAAAATTCATAACTTATAAACAATTGTCACCAAATCGTTAACTAATTGATTTTAAGTGCATGAAGACGTCAGATGAGTACATTTTGACACCTTTTTTGCGAGATTCGATTTGTAACATTGTGTATAGTGTGGCGAATCATTGAAGGGAAGTACCATGCCGGAAATTAAACAACTTTTTGACAACAACTCAAAGTGGTCTCAGGAGATCAAATCTGAGCGCCCTGAGTATTTCGCCAAACTTGAAGAGGGTCAGAGCCCTGGCTTTTTGTGGATCGGTTGTTCAGATAGCCGCGTCCCTGCAGAGCGACTGACTGGATTGTACTCTGGTGAGCTTTTCGTTCACCGTAACGTTGCCAACCAAGTTATTCATACCGACCTCAACTGCTTGTCTGTTGTTCAATATGCCGTTGATGTACTCAAGGTTAAGCACATTATTGTGTGTGGGCACTATGGGTGTGGTGGCGTTAACGCCGCGATCGATAACCCACAACTCGGGCTTATCAATAACTGGCTACTCCATATACGCGATCTGTACCTAAAACATAGAAACTGGTTAGGCGAACTGCCTCGCGAAATGTGGGGTGATAAACTCTGTGAAATAAACGTTGCTGAGCAGGTATACAACCTTGGCAACTCCACCATCATGCAGAACGCATGGGAACGTGGACAAGATGTCGAAGTACACGGTGTTGTGTATGGCATCGGCGATGGTAAATTGCAGGACTTGGGTGTGCGCTGCTCAAGCCGAGAAAGCCTTGAGGTAAACTATCAAGCTGCCATGGCGAAGATTCTAAGTACTGAAGTGAGTAAGTAGTCTTAAAGTACAAATGACACAAAATAGCAAAATGCCCACCTCATTGAGGTGGGCATTTTTTAAATCAGCCTTAAGAGATTACTCTTGAGGAACGACTTTACCAATGTAAGGTAGGTGACGATATTTCTGAGCATAATCAATACCCACACCCACAACAAACTCATCAGGGATTTCAAAGCCAATCCATTTAACATCGACATCCACTTCGCGGCGAGATGGCTTATCAAGCAAGGTGCAGATCTCGATCGACTTTGGCTCACGTAGAGACAGGATCTCTTTGACCTTGTTTAGCGTGTTACCTGTATCAATAATATCTTCAACAAGCAGAATGTCTTTGCCTTTGATATCGTCATCAAGATCTTTAAGGATACGTACATCGCGAGAGCTTTCCATGGTGTTGCCGTAGCTAGAAGCCGTCATAAAATCCACGCAATGTGTCAAGTCGATAGCGCGAGCTAGGTCTGCCATAAATACAAACGAACCACGAAGCAAACCAACCATCACTAGGTCTTCGCTGCCTTTATAGTGTTCAGTGATCGCTTTACCCAACGCTTGTACGCGCTCATGAACTTCTTGCTCAGAGATCATGACTTCTACTGTATGTTTCATATCTATCTCGATGTTAGTAGGTTGATATAACAAACGTGGCCTCAGCCATGCGTCGCCTCATACAGTATAAAACATCAGAGACCAGCCGCTAAAACAGCACCACCTTGCCAATTAGCGCGCCATAGTATCACTTTCTTACACATGATAAAAATCGAGTACACGGGAATTTTTCAGTCATTAATCCCCCTCTTCTACTATTCAACTGTTAACGGCTTCTGTTGAAAGGAGTGGTTAATTTCACTGCAAAATGTGATACGCAGGTAATTTACTCGTAATTATCATAATTATCAGTGTATGACTATTGACCATCAACATATGCACCATTACACTTATCTGGAATTAGAAAAATAAGAGCAGTGGATTTCCATTTTGGAAATAACCTAACTCGCCCTATTTATTGACACGGTGACGTTAGGTTTATGTTGTTTTCCGCTTTGCGAGATAGCTGACTCTAAATAAAGCAGGGTAAAAAGGTAGATTCAAAAAGGATCACCAGCCCTAACTAACGTTGGCAAGGAAAATAATATGGACTCAATCGTAAAAAGACCTAGGACACGTCTGTCTCCGCAAAAGCGAAAGCTTCAGCTCATGGAGATAGCATTAGAAGTATTTGCAAAGCGCGGTATTGGGCGCGGCGGACACGCTGACATCGCAGAGATCGCTCAGGTATCTGTCGCTACAGTGTTTAACTACTTCCCTACTCGTGAAGACTTAGTGGACGAAGTACTTAACCACGTCGTATGTCAATATTCCAACTTCCTCTCGAATACCATCGATCTCGATGTCAATATCAAGGACAACCTGACGAATATCCTAGATAGCGTCGTGGATATGGTGATCGAGGATTGTCACTGGAATAAAGTGTGGTTTGAATGGAGCACGTCTACTCGCGATGAGGTATGGCCGTTGTTTGTAAGCTCAAACAAGACTAGCCAAGCTCTAGTAGAAAATATGTTTATCAGAGCTATCGAACGTGGTGAAGTCTGCCCGCATCATAACCCTAAACACCTAACAAGCTTATTCCACGGTCTTTGCTATTCGCTCTTCGTAGAAGCGATGCGCAATAATGATAGCGATGCGGTGAAATCATTGACGGATTGCTACATGGATATGGTGTGCATCTATAACAATGGCGACGCACACTAAAATTAGTCGATACAAAGCAAATCGAACACAAAAAAACGGCCAGTATCTCTACTGGCCGTTTTTCTTTATTCAGAAATTACTTCTTTTTCTTCGCTTTCGCATTTGGAAGGTCAGTGATTGTGCCTTCAAATACTTCTGCCGCAAGACCAACAGACTCGTGAAGCGTTGGGTGAGCGTGGATAGTCAGAGCGATATCTTCTGCATCACAACCCATCTCGATCGCCAGACCGATTTCACCAAGCAGTTCACCACCGTTAGTACCAACGATAGCACCACCGATAACACGGTGAGACTCTTTGTCGAAAATAAGCTTAGTCATACCGTCAGCACAGTCAGACGCGATCGCACGACCTGATGCTGCCCATGGGAATGTCGCCACTTCGTAGTTGATGCCTTCTGCTTTCGCTTCTTTTTCTGTCTTACCAACCCATGCCACTTCTGGCTCAGTGTAAGCAATTGAAGGAATAACTTTCGGGTCAAAGTAGTGCTTCTTACCAGAGATAACCTCTGCCGCTACGTGACCTTCATGCACACCTTTGTGAGCAAGCATTGGCTGACCAACGATGTCGCCGATAGCGTGGATGTGTGGAACGTTAGTACGCATCTGCTTATCAACATTGATAAAGCCGCGCTCATCCACTTCAATACCCGCTTTCTCGGCATCAAGAAGCTTACCGTTTGGCACACGACCGATAGCAACAAGAACGGCATCGTAGCGCTCTGCATCAGCAGGCGCTTTCTTGCCTTCCATTGAAACGTAGATACCGTCTTCTTTCGCTTCAACGGCCGTTACTTTGGTCTCAAGCATCAAGTTGAACTTGTTTTTAATGCGCTTGGTGTAGACTTTAACCATATCTTTATCCGCTGCAGGGATAAGCTGGTCAAACATCTCAACCACATCAACTTGAGAGCCTAGAGAGTGATAAACCGTTGCCATCTCAAGACCGATGATACCACCACCCATGATAAGCAGTTTTCCTGGTACTTCTTTCAGCTCAAGAGCGTCAGTTGAGTCCCAGATACGTGGATCTTCGTGTGGAATAAATGGCAGTTTGATAGGGCGAGAGCCCGCAGCGATGATAGCGTTGTCAAACGTTACTGTTGTTGACTCGCCTTCACCTTCAACAAGGATAGAGTTAGGACCAGTGAACTTACCGTAACCATTAACGATGTTCACTTTACGCATCTTAGCCATACCGCCAAGACCACCGGTAAGTTGGTTTACAACCTTCTCTTTCCAGATACGGATCTTGTTGATGTCTGTTTGTGGCTCACCGAAAACAACACCGTGTTCAGCCATTGCTTTGGCTTCTTCGATAACTTTTGAAACGTGAAGAAGTGCTTTAGATGGGATACAACCCACATTCAGACAGACACCACCTAGGGTGCTATAACGTTCGATAAGTACCGTTTCAAGACCTAGGTCTGCACAACGGAATGCGGCAGAGTAACCAGCAGGACCAGAACCAAGTACAACAACTTGGGCTTTAATTTCTTTGCTCATTTTGACCTCTTGTAGTCATTATCCCTAACAGGCTGAGTGGGTATTGATTTTCTTTTTTATAAACTTCGCTTTGACGCCTAATGACAACGTTTATAGCGTAATGAGTTTAAATATTTATGATTTCAGACCGCCAACATTTTACAGAGATGTTAACGGTGTGAAAAGTAAATCAATTTAGCCTGTGAGCTAGACAACAATTCAATGGGAATTGTTGTATGAATTTGGTTTTTTACCCCTCTAGCTTCCCGGTTGGGGGAGGCTAGAGGGATCAAACTGCCTTAAAGTACCAAGCGACGAATATCGCTCAAGCAGCTGTTTAGATAAGTAATGAAACGTGCACCTTCCGCACCGTCAATCACACGGTGATCGTACGATAGTGAAAGTGGAAGCTGTAGGCGCGGCTCAAATTCTTTACCGTTCCATACTGGCTTCATTTCAGACTTAGACACACCAAGGATACCAACTTCTGGCGCATTTACGATAGGTGTAAATGCCGTACCACCGATACCGCCTAGGCTTGAGATAGTGAAACAGCCACCTTGCATATCTGCAGCAGTTAGCTTGCCTGCACGTGCTTTCTTAGAGATAACCATTAGTTCTTCAGAAAGCTCGTAGATGCCCTTCTTGTTCACATCTTTAAATACAGGAACAACAAGGCCGTTTGGCGTATCCACTGCGATACCAACATTTACGTACTTCTTAAGAATGATGCTCTCGCCATCTTCCGATAGAGAAGAGTTAAATGCAGGGAAGGCTTCAAGTGCTTTCGCAACAGCTTTCATGATGAACACAAGTGGCGTGATCTTCATACCTGAATCTTTCTTCGCTTCGATAGCGTTTTGCTCTTTACGGAACGCTTCTAGAGCTGTGATATCCGCGTTATCCCACTGTGTAACGTGCGGGATCATTACCCAGTTACGGTGTAGGTTAGCACCAGAGATTTTCTTGATCTTAGAAAGCTTCTGAACTTCAGTCTCACCAAACTTGCTGAAGTCAACCTTCGGCCAAGGTAGTAGACCAAGAGCTGAGCCGTCACCGCCTTTGCCAGATGCCGCAGCACCAGACTCAAGACGCTTAAGTGCATCTTTAACGTAAGCTTGAACGTCTTCTTTCAGTACGCGGCTCTTACGACCCGTACCTTTTACTTTCGCTAGGTTAACACCAAACTCACGAGCTAGACGACGAACGACTGGAGACGCGTGCGCATACTCGTGGTTCTCTTGGAAGTCGTTAGCTTGTGGTGCTGCATCCGCTTTCGCTGCTGGAGCCGCCGACGCAGGTGCTGCTGCTGGAGCCGCTGCTTGTGCAGGTGCTGCAACAGGTGCAGGCGCTGCGCCTTCCACCGGAGTGCCGGCCACAACGAACGTCATGATTAGCGAGCCAGTCGTGACTTTATCGCCAGCTGCAATCTTGATTTCTTTAACTGTGCCAGCGAAAGGTGCTGGTACTTCCATAGAAGCTTTGTCGCCTTCTACAGTGATAAGAGATTGCTCTTCTTCCACTGTATCGCCAACCGCTACCATTACTTCAGTAACTTCAACTTCGTCACCGCCGATATCTGGTACGTTTACTTCTTTTTCAGCCGATGCCGCAGGAGCTGCTGCAGGTGCTGCAGAAGCTTCTGCTACTGGAGCTGCCGCACCCGAACCTGCAGTTTCGAATACCATGACAAGAGAACCAGTTGTTACTGAATCACCTTCAGCAATCTTGATCTCTTTAACCGTACCTGCAAATGGTGCTGGTACTTCCATAGAAGCTTTGTCGCCTTCTACAGTTAGAAGAGATTGCTCTTCTTCCACTGCATCGCCAACTTTAACCATGATTTCAGTAACTTCTACTTCGTCACCACCGATGTCTGGAACGTGAACTTCTTTCAGTTCTGCTGCCGCTGCTGCTGGAGCTGGAGCCGCTGCAGGAGCCGCTTCAGCCGCAGGAGCAGGTGCAGCAGCTGCTGCTGCACCTTCGGCTTCGAAAATCATAATTAGAGAACCCGTAGTAACAGAATCGCCTTCCGCTACTTTGATTTCTTTAACAATACCTGCTTGAGACGCTGGAACTTCCATAGAAGCCTTGTCGCCTTCAACAGTGATTAGAGACTGCTCTTCTTCCACCTTGTCGCCAACGCTTACAAGAATCTCAGTAACTTCAACCTCATCCGCACCGATGTCAGGCACATTAATTTCGATTGCCATTGCTTATTTACCTTCTAATTAAGCGCTGTATTAAGCGTAAAGTGGGTTAGTTTTTTCAGTGTCGATGTTGAACTTAGCAATTGCTTCAGTCACAACAGACTTTTCAACATCACCGCGCTTCGCTAGTTCAGTTAGCGCTGCAACTACCACGTAGCCTGCGTTAACTTCGAAGTGACGACGTAGGTTCTCACGGCTGTCTGAACGGCCATAACCATCAGTACCAAGTACTTTGTAAGACTCAGTAGGCATGAATGCGCGAACTTGCTCAGAGTAGTTCTTCATGTAGTCAGTCGCCGCGATTGCTGGCTCAGTACCCATTACTTGTGCAATGTAAGGGACTTTCGCTTCTGCTTCTGGGTGAAGCATGTTGTAGCGCTCTGCGTCTTGACCGTCACGAGTTAGCTCGTTGAACGATGTTACAGAGAATACGTCAGAAGCGATGCCGTACTCTTCGCTTAGAATAGTCGCTGCTTTACGTACTTCGTTCATGATAGTACCAGAGCCCATTAGCTGAACTTTAGACTTGTCACCTGCGTAAGACTCAAGCTTATAGATACCCTTACGGATGCCTTCTTCAGCACCTTCTGGCATTGCTGGCATTGCGTAGTTTTCGTTCATCACTGTTAGGTAGTAGAACACGTTCTCTTGGTTCTCACCGTACATGCGACGGATACCGTCTTGCATGATTACCGCAACTTCGTAAGCGAAAGTTGGGTCGTAAGAGATACAGTTAGGAACCGTGTTCGCCATGATGTGCGAGTGACCATCTTCGTGCTGTAGACCTTCACCGTTTAGCGTTGTACGACCAGCCGTTGCGCCTAGTAGGAAACCGCGAGCTTGTTGGTCACCAGCCATCCATGCCATATCACCTACACGTTGGAAACCAAACATTGAGTAGTAGATGTAGAACGGAATCATTGGTAGATCGTTAGTGCTGTATGATGTTGCCGCTGCAACCCAAGAAGCCATTGAGCCTAGCTCGTTGATACCTTCTTGTAGAACCTGACCTGACGTTGCTTCTTTGTAGTAAGAAACGATACCTTTATCTTCTGGCGTGTATTCCTGACCGTGCGGGTTGTAGATACCGATCTGACGGAATAGACCTTCCATACCAAACGTGCGAGCTTCATCACAGATGATAGGAACAACGTTCTTACCAATGTTCTTGTTCTTAAGCAGGATATTAAGCGTACGAACGTATGCCATCGTCGTTGAGATATCACGCTTCTGCTCGCTTAGTAGCGGCGCGAACTCTTCTAGCTCTGGCACTTTGAATTCTTGAGTAAACTTAGGTAGACGCTGTGGCGTGTAACCTTTTAGAGCTTTACGACGAGCGTGCAGGTATTCATATTCCGCGCTACCTTCTTCAAGTTTCAGGTATGGAAGCTCTGCTACTTTCTCATCAGTTAGAATGTCTTGAAGACCTAGACGATCACGTAAGTGTAGAACGTGCGTCATGTCCATCTTCTTAACTTGGTGTGCGATGTTCTTACCTTCAGCCGCTTCACCCATGCCGTAACCTTTAACAGTCTTAGCTAGGATTACTGTTGGACGACCTTTAGTCTCTGCCGCGTTCTTGTATGCTGCATACAGCTTAGAAGAATCATGACCACCACGTTTAAGCGCGAAGATTTCGTCATCAGTCATGTCTGCAACAAGTGCAGCGGTTTCTGGGTACTTACCAAAGAAGTGCTCACGTACGTATGCACCATCTTTCGATTTAAATGTTTGGTAGTCACCATCTACAGTTTCGTTCATTAGCTGTAGAAGTTTGCCTGACGTGTCTTTCGCCAGTAGTGCATCCCAATTGTTACCCCAGATAACCTTAACAACATTCCAGCCAGCGCCTTTGAATAGACCTTCTAGCTCTTGAATGATGCTACCGTTACCCATTACAGGACCATCTAGGCGCTGAAGGTTACAGTTGATTAGGAAACATAGGTTGTCTAGTTTCTCACGCGCAGCGAAAGAAAGTGAACCACGTGATTCTGGCTCATCCATCTCACCGTCACCCAGGAAGGCATAAACACGCTGAGCTGAAGTGTCTTTTAGGCCGCGACCATTTAGGTACTTAAGGAAACGCGCTTGGTAGATCGAAGAAATAGGACCTAGACCCATAGATACTGTTGGGAACTGCCAGAACTCAGGCATCAGTTTAGGGTGTGGGTATGAAGGAATACCTTTACCGTCTACTTCTTGACGGAAGTTATCTAGCTGCTCTTCAGTCAGACGACCTTCTACGAATGCACGAGAGTAGATACCTGGTGAGATGTGACCTTGATAGTAAACTAGATCGCCACCGTCAGTCTCGTTAGGAGCACGGAAGAAGTGGTTGAAGCACACTTCATAAAATGCTGCTGCAGACTGGTAAGAAGCCATGTGACCACCAAGGTCTAGGTCTTTCTTAGAAGCACGCAATACGATCATGATTGCGTTCCAGCGAATAATCGAACGAATACGACGCTCAAGCGTTGTATCACCAGGGTAAGCTGGCTCTTGTGCTGCTGGAATAGTATTAATGTAGTTAGTGTTGATGCCTGTTGGCATATCAACGCCATCTAAACGAGCTTTCTCTAGAACGGTTTCTAGTAGAAATTGTGCACGTTCTACACCTTCTTCACGAACAACGGATTCAAGTGCTTGAAGCCAATCTTGAGTTTCCAGTGCATCTACGTCATGCTTCATGTCAGACATGGCGATCTATCCTTCTGTTGGTTGGATCTACTTAATTAAAGTAAGCGTTTCTAGTTTTAAGAATCACTATCTTGTTGAATTCGCCTCAAAGAGCGCTCACGACGAGACGCTTCTCGAGTCAAATCTAACAATGTTTCTTCGATGTAAGCTAAATGCGAATGCGACATCTCACGCGCCTTTTCTGGCTGACCAGCGACGATCGCTTCAACGATATTAGCTCGGTGTTTACTGACTTTCTCCACCACCTCAGAGCGGCGGTGTAATAGCTCTAAATTCTGTAGAACATTTTGCTCAAGTAACGGTGCTAGGCTTCGAACAATGTGCAGCAACACAACGTTATGTGCAGCTTCTGTTAGTGCCACAAGAAATGCCATGACCGCGGAGGCTTCAGCCTCAACGTCGCCGGACTCTTGTGCTGTCCGAATATTGCCTAAACATGCTTCAATCTGAGCAAAATCTTCATCGGTGCCACGCAATGCAGCGAAGTAAGCAGAGATACCTTCCATAGCATGACGAGCCTCAAGCAAATCTAGCTGAGTCTCGTTGTGAGAAGATAGGAGGTCTAACAAGGGATCAGAGAAACTTTTCCAGATGTTCTCGCTAACGAACGTGCCACCGCCTTGACGACGGGTTAGAAGCTTCTTCGCTTCAAGTCGCTGAATTGCCTCTCGAATAGAAGGTCGAGAAACATCAAATTGCTTTGCCAGCTCACGTTCAGGTGGAAGCTGCTGCCCTGCTGAAAGCGTTCCTTCAACAATCAAGCGTTCCAATTCTTGCTCGATAACATCCGAAAGTTTCGGCTGACGGATCCTTTGATAAGCCATAACTATTATTCTTTTATTCTTCTACTTTCTAGAGCTGTTAATTGGTATTACCAATTTATAAGTTAGGGTAAAAATTAACACATTTAAAACACCAATGTCTAGTGAAAAATTGATTCACATCATAGAACCGGCCTTGCATTAACCGTTATGAAACATTTATAGATTAAAACATCAACACCCTTGGTCAGACCAATTACATACGAGAAACTTATCGGGTAAATGACGTGCTATGAAAACCCTTAAAAATCAATAAGAAAGGAGTTTATTTGTCAGACAAGGGAAATTGACCAATATCACGTAAAGAAGGAATAACCAGTGCTCTGGTTATTTATAATTTGAATAACAAAATAAATCGTGATGCTTAAAAAGCACCACGAATTCTGCTCAAATGGGCAGGAGTGAATCTTTTATTACAATGTATTTTTGAAACGCGACCAGTCAAAAACTAGACCTGGATCGCTCTTTCTTAGCGGTGCTATGTATTGATGACCAGTGATGCGCTCACGAGTGATCTGCGGATACCGAGCCATTAGCGATTGTGTAAGACGTTGTAAACTCGCATATTGAGCGTTGGTGTAAGCGACATAATCGGTTCCTTCTAGCTCTATTCCAATCGAATAATCGTTACACCTTGCACGCCCTGCAAAACTCGAAACACCAGCATGCCAAGCGCGGGCACTGAAGGGAACAAACTGCACTACCTCCCCGTCACGGCGTATCAAACAGTGTGCGGAGACTTTCATCTTTTCAATCACCTTAAAAAAGGGATGACTCGATGCATCGAGCTGTCCGAGAAAGAAATCTTCTATATAGGGGCCGCCAAATTGTGCCGGTGGCAGGCTGATATTATGCACCACCAGCAGCGACACATCCTCTTCGTCTGGCCTCGCATCAAAATGGGGGGATACCACGCGTCGCGCAGCTTGATACCAACCTTGTTCGTCAATACCGGAAAAGCCCTGTGAACCATAAGGTCTATCTTGGTTTTGCATATATTTTGAGCCTATCTACATCGCTATCGCTTTGATTTTATCCGACAGCCAATAAAATGCGAGATTTGATGCTGAAATTCCGCACAAGCAGGAGTATCATGCCCACTTTGTTCCCCCACTAGACACGTTAAGCGATGAAAAACACACACAACAGCCAAGAACGTCTTGAATATCTAAAGCAGCAACTCCCTTCAGAAATTACTCGTGCCGTGGCAGACACGCTACGTGAAGACTTAGGTGGGACACTGGATGTGAGCGCAGACATCACGGCAAGCCTTATCCCGGCTGAGACTCAAAACGTCGCAACGATCATCACTCGTGAGCATGGTGTGTTCTGTGGTCAAATGTGGGCAGACGAAGTATTCAAACAGCTTGGTGGCGAAGTCCGCATTGAATGGCACGTTCAAGACGGTGACAAAGTAGAGCCAAACCAAGTGCTGTGCACCCTAACGGGCCCGGCTCGCATTTTGCTGACTGGAGAGCGTAACGCGATGAACTTCATCCAAACGCTATCTGGCTGCGCGACAGTGACCGCTGAATACGCAGAGAAAATCGCACACACGCAGTGTCGTCTACTAGACACACGCAAAACGATTCCTGGTCTTCGCAGTGCACTAAAATACGCAGTCGCCTGTGGCGGTGGTTACAACCATCGTATTGGTGTCTTCGACGCTTACCTTATTAAAGAGAACCACATCATCGCTTGCGGTGGCATCACTAAAGCCATCGAGACGGCGAAACAGCTAAACCCAGGAAAACCTGTCGAAGTCGAAACTGAATCTCTTGAAGAGCTACAACAAGCCATAGATGCTGGCGCGGATATCATCATGCTCGATAACTTTACGACGGATATGATGCGTCAAGCGGTAGAGTTGAATGCTGGACGCGCTGCGCTTGAGAACTCGGGCAACGTAACCATGGAAACCATCGCTGAATTTGCAGAAACAGGTGTTGACTACATCTCGGTTGGCGCTCTCACCAAACATCTTAAAGCGATGGACTTATCGATGAGATTCAAAGACTAATCCCTAGGTTCTGATCAAATCATTGCAGTAAAAAGCGAAGCTATGAGCTTCGCTTTTTTGTGTTCCCTCATCCGACGATTTTCCCTCTTAATCAACCGCGCTAGTCCTTATCCTTCAGAGTCAGTCGCACCCAAAATGCAACGACATGCAATGGGCCTTCATTTTTTAGAACCTGTTCTAGGCGTTAACCCATTAACTTTATTGGGTTAAATCTCAGGAGTATGTTCGCTAAGTGCAACTAATTTAGTTAAGGGAATACAAATGAACAAAGCAAACAAGCAACAAGGTTTTACCTTGATTGAGTTAATGATTGTCGTCGCGGTGATCGGGGTACTGGCTGCAGTGGCACTACCTACTTACCAAAACTATATTGCAAAAAGTGAAACATCGTCTGCCCTTGCAACTTTGTCTGCATTAAGAACGCCTATTGAAACGGAAACCTTATCAAATGGTCAGTTTCCGAATCCAGCAAGTGCCGCAAGCTATGGCATTCCCCAATCCTATGCTCTGGGTACTATTACCTTAACGGGCAACAGCGGAGCAGCAGGCACCATTCGCGTAAGTTTTGAGACCGGAAAATCAAGCCCTAAGGTGGCTGGAAATACCCTAGACCTTGTGAGAACTGTCGAAGGAAGCTGGAGCTGCCAAGCAGCAAATATTGATAGTGAATTGCTTCCAAAAGGCTGTAACTAGCTTTGAGCATAAGTAGGCTACCTAGCGTTCTTGCTGAAGCTCAAATTATTTCAGAGAGTCAAAAAGATCGTCTAGTAGAATGCACGCAATCAAGTATGGAGTCTGTTCCATCAATCATTGTGGAATTGGGCTGGCTGACAGCCCAAGACTTAACTTCGGCTTTAGAGAAACTATTTGCTCTGCCCGCTAAACAACTGCATGACTACGACTACATAGAGCTGTGTCGAACAGCAGGACTACGCGAGCTAATTGTAAAAAACCACGCAATTCCGCTCAAGCAAAGTAGCCACACCCTCTCTATCGCAATATCCGACCCGAGCATTGTCGAGTTAGAAAACGATTTTCGTTTTGCGACCGGACTACAGATAGAGCTCGTCATCTGTGATTGCCTTGATATCACATCGGCCATTAAGCGTCTTTATGGCGAAAACCATAAGGGCATCAATCCTAGCTTTAGAGAGCTGACTTCTGAAGCACTAAGCAACCTAGTCCCAATCAGCGATTCGGAGCTCGAGAACGTCGAAGACCTCTCCCAAGATGACTCTCCTGTAAGTCGCTTTATTCATCAGGTATTGACGGATGCCGTGCGCAAAAAAGCCTCGGATATTCATTTCGAACCTTATGAGCACTCTTATCGAATACGGCTACGCTGTGATGGCATATTGATAGAGACTCACCAGCCTGCGACGCAGCTTAGTCGTCGATTGGCAGCTCGGATTAAGATCTTGGCTAAACTTGATATCGCCGAAAGGCGCTTACCGCAAGACGGTCGACTGAAACTGAAACTCTCTGAAGCAGCCTCTATCGATATGCGCGTTTCAACCCTACCCACAGTGTGGGGTGAGAAAATCGTGTTAAGACTTTTGGACGCCGATGCCACCCAGCTCAACATTGATCAGCTAGGTTATACCGAGCAACAAAAATCGCTTTACCTCACCGCACTAAAAAAGCCCCAAGGTATGATCCTAATGACAGGCCCCACTGGCAGTGGAAAAACCGTTTCGCTATACACTGGACTTAGCATTCTCAATACCGCAGAGCGTAATATTTCTACTGCTGAAGATCCGGTTGAGATTCATCTTGAGGGCATCAATCAAGTTCAGATCAATCCAAAGATCGGCTTTGATTTCTCTACCGCCCTTCGATCTTTTTTAAGACAAGATCCCGATATTGTCATGCTCGGCGAAATCCGAGATATCGAAACCGCCGAAATTGCAGTCAAGGCCGCTCAAACGGGCCACCTTGTGTTATCTACACTGCACACCAACTCGACCACAGAGACCGTCATTAGGCTCAAAAACATGGGTGTCGACGCTATCAACCTGTCGTCCTCTCTATCGTTGATCATTGCTCAGCGCTTAGCACGAAAGCTGTGTGAGTGTTGTAAGATACCAGACCCAATGTCCCCTCAACTTCGTCACTCCCTCAACATTCCCAATGAGTCGATAGTCTACCTCGCCAACGAGCAAGGCTGTAATCATTGCAATCATGGTTATCTCGGAAGGACCGGCATCTATGAGGTAATGGCGTTTACCCATGAACTCGCCAGCGCGATAGTTGCTAGCGCAAGCCTAAATGAGATAGAAGCTATTGCTAAGGCTCAGGGAATGAAGACGCTAAAGCAATCTGGTGTGGAAAAGCTAATCGCTGGTATTACTAGCTACAGCGAGCTGCAACGCGTGCTCTACTTTTAGTATCGGGAGAATATAGTGGGTAAGACTGAGCCAACACTAAGCGCATTCCACTGGAAGGGAGTGAACAACCAAGGTAAAAAAGTCTCTGGACAAACGCTCGCCATCACCGAGATGGAAGCTAGAGCGTCGCTAAAGCAGCAGCATATCCAAGTCCGAAAGATAAAACGCCGTAGCCTATCTACTTGGACAAGACTGACTCAACGCATCAATAGTAAGGACATTACGGTACTCACTCGACAACTGTCGACCATGCTCAGTACTGGAATACCGATTGTCCACGCCATTAAGCTCATCGCAGACAATCAATCTAAAGCCGAAATGAAGTCTGTACTATCACAGATCAGTAAAGGGCTTGAGGCAGGCACACCGATATCACGAGTCATGCAAGTCGCTAGCCGCCATTTTGACAGCTTTTACGTTGATATGGTCGCTACGGGAGAAAACTCAGGGAATCTCGCAGGGGTATTTGAACGCTTGGCCGATTATCGGGAAAAACAAGAAATGCTACGCTCAAAAGTTGTAAAAGCCCTTATCTATCCTGTGATGATTCTTTTGGTCTCACTCGGAGTTACCTATCTCATGCTAACCACGGTAGTACCTGAGTTTGAATCCATGTTTCGCGGCTTTAATGCTTCACTGCCATGGTTTACGGTTCAAGTCCTTAATCTATCAAGATGGTTTCAGGAAAATGGATTCTTAGTCGTTAACCTAGTCATTATTAGCACCTTAGGGCTAAAAGTCGCGAGGCAACGAAGTTTCGCCATTCGTCTATCAACCAGCCGTTTAGCCCTTACTGTTCCTATTATCGGACAGGTGATTACCAAGGCATCCATTGCTAAGTTTAGCCGCACACTCTCTACTAGCTTTAGTGCAGGTATCCCAATCTTATCGAGCATCCAAACCAGTGCAAAGACGGCGGATAACCTTTTCTACCAGCAGGTCATCACATCGATCCACACTGATATTGTTGCGGGTGTTCCTATCCACTTAGCGATGCGGCAAGCCAATGCTTTCCCAGAAATGGTGTTGCAGATGGTGATGATAGGTGAGGAGTCTGGCACATTGGATGATATGTTGAATCGCGTTGCATCCATCTACGAAGCAGAAGTCGACAACACGGTGGATAACCTCGGTAAGATTCTCGAGCCTTTTATCATTGTCTTTTTGGGAACCCTAGTCGGTGGACTTGTAGTCGCAATGTACCTTCCCATCTTTAACTTAATGACAGTAATAGGCTAACATAGACATTAACTTATTGATTTATTGCCAGTGTAACCCTAAATGGACGTGTTGATTTATTATCCTTGGTTGTTCGTTGTCTTCGCCACCATTTTTGGTTTGATTATGGGCAGCTTTCTCAACGTCGTGATTCATCGCTTGCCTATTATGATGGAACGCGGTTGGCGAGAGGAATGTGCCGAGGCTTTTCCAGAGTACAAAATCACGCCCCCAGAGGGACAGTACAATCTCAGCGTGCCACGCAGTGCTTGCCCTAAATGTAAGACGCCAATTCGCATCCTAGATAATATCCCCGTGTTGAGCTGGCTGATCCTAAAAGGCCGCTGTCGCCACTGCGATAACAAGATAAGCAGCCGTTATCCGTTAGTTGAACTGCTCACCGCCGCAATGTGTGGAATCGTCGCATGGTACTTGGGATTTAGCTGGTACAGTGTTGCGCTTATTGGTATGACCTTGGTACTCATCAGTGCGACATTTATCGACCTTGATACTATGTTGCTCCCAGATCAACTCACTGTGCCACTGCTTTGGGTTGGGGTCGCATTAGCCTTGTTGGGTATCTCTCCTATCTCACTTCAGGATTCTGTTATTGGCGCCATCGCGGGTTATCTATGCCTCTGGTCTGTGTACTGGCTGTTCAAGCTAGCAACAGGTAAAGAAGGGATGGGTTATGGTGACTTTAAACTGCTCGCAGCGCTCGGCGCATGGTTAGGCTGGCAGTATCTTCCTATGATTATTCTACTTTCTTCTGTTGTAGGCGTTGTGTTTGGTCTCATTCAGCTTAGAATGCAGAGCAAAGGCATCGATACGGCGTTTCCATTTGGCCCTTACCTTGCCATTGCTGGCTGGGTCAGCGCACTGTGGGGCAGCCAGGTTACGTATGCCTATCTTGCGATAACGACAGGAGTGTATTAATGGGGTTTGTTGTTGGTTTAACCGGTGGAATCGCAAGCGGCAAGACCACGGTAGCAAATTTGTTTCGTGATGAGTTTGGAATTGAACTTGTCGATGCCGATGTGGTCGCAAGAGATGTGGTTGATATCGGTTCTGAGGGATTAGCAGCGTTAGAGACACACTTTGGCACAGATATTTTGCAACCAGATGGCTCGCTCAACCGAGCTGAATTACGGACACGTATCTTTGCGAATGATGAAGAGAAAACTTGGGTGAACAACCTACTTCATCCAATGATTCGAGAGCAAATGCTAACAAGGCTTCAAGCCTCGACAAGTCCGTACACATTACTTGTTGTGCCACTGCTGATTGAGAACAACCTTCAAGGTATGGCGGACAGAGTGTTGGTCGTCGATGTTAATGCCCAGACACAAATTAACCGAACAATGACACGTGACGGGGTGCCTGAGGAACAGGTGCGTTCTATACTCAAAGCACAAGTCGATAGAGACACACGGCTAATGCATGCTGATGATGTGATTGATAATAATACTGACAACGCTCAACTTTTGCCCCAAGTCACACAATTGCACCAAAAGTACCTAGCATTATGCGGTAAAAATCGGTGAAAATAGCATGGAAGCGTTTAAAGGCTAGCAGATGATCACAAATAGATTCGAACACCCTCTTAATGAAAAAACAAGAATTTACCTAAGAGTTGAATCTCTACTGAGACAGCTACAACATTCCTCGTCTTTTTCAGATAGCAACCAGCACCAAATCTTCTTCAAATCCATATTTGATTTATTGGAGATCTTCGAACAGATCCAGCTAAAAAGTGAGTTGGCGAAAGATCTTGAGAAGCAGAGACAAACCTACCGTGCTTGGCTGAACGTCGATGATGTTGATCAAGAGATGCTGGGCTCTATTCTTCGTGACCTCGATGGTGTCCATCGCGAGTTGATGGCAGCTGAACGATTTGGACAATCTTTCAAAGAGGACCGATTCTTAAGCACCATTCGCCAACGATTTGGCTTGCCTGGTGGTTCATGCTGCTTTGATCTTCCGACTTTGCACTACTGGTTGCACCTACCGCTCGATAAGCGAATGCACGATGCGGAAAAATGGCTAAGTTCACTCAAGCCATTAATGGATGCCCTACACATGTGGCTCAAACTAACGCGCGAAACAGGTCGCTTTAAACCACAGATTGCACGCGCTGGATTTTTCCAAAGTGATGCCGAAGAAGCCAATATATTGCGACTCAATATTCCCATGCACTATGGCGTGTATCCAATGGTATCTGGGCATAAAAACCGTTTTTCAGTGAAGTTTATTGCCTTTGAGTCGGGGCAAGCCTACCCTAACGATATCGAATTTGAATTAGCGGTTTGTAGCTAGTTCAGCTTTACCTAATAGCCGCACTCAGGAACCATTATGAGTAAACCAACCGTTGTCCCGTGCCCACAATGTCAAAAAGACGTGGTATGGGGTGAAGAAAGCCCGTTTCGTCCATTCTGCTCTAAGCAGTGCCAAATGATTGATTTTGGTGAGTGGGCGGATGAAGAGAACACCATTCCGGGCGCACCAGACATGTCAGACAGCGATGGCTGGTCAGAAGATAGTTACTAACCCGCTGGATACCTCCCCTCATTAAATTTATCGTCATCCCTGCGTAGGCAGGGATCTTGTTGAAGCGCTCACCAAGCCTTGAGTAGATTCCTGCCTGCGCAGGAATGACGCACGCTATATGTACAACAACTCGTTTTTCTCCTCATCCATGCGCAGACGAGGGCTTTTTGAAGCGTTCTCACCATGACTTCAGACATAAAAAAAGCGGAGTCCGAGGACTCCGCTTAATATTTGAGAACGCTAGTAAAATAGCATTACTTCTTAGCAAGTTTCTCTTTGATACGAGCAGACTTACCAGAACGCTCACGTAGGTAGTACAGCTTGGCACGACGTACTGCACCACGGCGTTTAACTTCGATGCTATCAACCATTGGAGAGTGAGTTTGGAACGTACGCTCAACACCTTCGCCGTTCGAGATCTTACGAACAGTGAAAGCAGAGTGAAGACCACGGTTACGGATAGCGATTACAACGCCTTCGTAAGCCTGTAGACGCTCACGGTCACCTTCTTTTACTTTAACCTGAACTACAACAGTGTCACCTGGTGCAAATTTAGGTAGGCCTGATTTCATTTGCTCTTCTTCAAGAGCCTTGATGATGTTACTCATGTTCTTAAATTCCTAGAATAAACTGATACTAAATTAAATAGGTTACTTGCTGTTATTTCGAGTCTCTTTAATGAACTCGGCAAGTAATTGTTCCTGTTCGTCAGTCAGAGCTAGGTTTTCCAGGAGCTCCGGTCTTCTTAGCCAAGTACGGCCTAACGACTGCTGTAGTCGCCAGCGACGAATGTCCTTGTGGTTGCCAGACTTGAGGACACTTGGTACCTCTAAATCGTCTAGAACTTCAGGGCGCGTATAGTGTGGACAATCTAGTAAGCCATTTGCAAAAGAATCTTCTTCTGCTGAAGCAAAATCGCCTAGTACTCCCGGAACAAACCGTGAGACTGAGTCGATTAGCGTCATGGCCGGGATTTCCCCACCTGTCATCACAAAATCTCCAATTGACCATTCTTCGTCAACCTCAGTTTGGATGATGCGCTCATCTACCCCTTCGTAGCGTCCACAAATCAACACAAGGTTGTCGTTTTTCGCTAGTTCTTCTACCCCAGTCTGGTCGAGCTTACGACCTTGAGGAGAAAGGTAAATGACTTTCGTCTTACCCGGTGATGCCTGTTTGGCTGCGTGAATGGCATCGCGCAATGGCTGAACCATCATCAACATGCCAGGACCACCACCGTAAGGTCTATCATCGACAGTGCGATGTTTGTCGTGACTGAAATCACGAGGATTCCATGTCTCAATCGACAGTAGACCTTTTTTAACCGCTTGACCTGTTACTCCATAATCAGTAACGCTGCGGAACATGTCTGGAAAAAGGCTAATTACGCCAACCCACATCTGTTCTCTCGCTCTATTGAGTTACTAAAAATGAATTAGAATCCAGGATCCCAGTCAACTTCGATCCGTTGAGCTTCGCGATCAACTTTCTTGATCACTTGCTCTTCAAGGTACGGTACCAACCGTTCCTTTTGCCCAAAAGCATCTTTCAGATTTGCTTTCACAACCAAAACATCGTTCGAACCAGTTTCCATGATGTCAGTTACTTCCCCTAGGTCATAACCTTTCGTGGTCACTACTTTCATACCGAACAATTCGCGCCAGTAGAATTCATCTTCTGACAGCTCTGGTAGCACAGCTGGGTCGATTGCAATCTCGAAGTTGGTCAGTAGGTGAGCTTCTTCACGAACCTCAAGACCTTCTAGCTTACACACCATACCTTTGTTATGGCGCTTCCAACTTTCAACTTTGTACTCTACCCATTCACCCTTTTGGTTAATATACCAAGGGCTGTAATCGAAAATACTTTCAGGATTGTCTGTGTAGGTAAACACCTTAAGCCATCCGCGAATGCCGTAAGTAGAACCAAATTTACCTACAACAATTCTTTCGTCTTGATTGCTCATTGTGTCTTTACCTTTCATCGACGACATACTGCTTACTTAACTAGAATTAAGCCGCTTTTTGAGCGTCTTTAACTAGCTTAGCAACGCGGTCAGAAACTGTTGCGCCTTGACCAACCCAGTGGTTAACGCGCTCAAGGTCTAGACGTAGACCTTCTTCTTGACCTTTAGCAGTTGGGTTAAAGAAACCCACTTTCTCGATGAAACGGCCAGTTGCTGCATTGCGGCTGTCCGCTACTACGATTTGATAGAATGGACGCTTCTTAGCGCCGTGACGTGCCAAACGAATGGTAACCATATCGTCCTCTTTGCTTTCTCAATAATAAAAATGACCTCAGAAATGTTTCTCAAATGAGCAACCTGAGGTCTCGTGCCAAAATAAAGCCTCGGAATTTTACTCTTATTCCGAGGCATTGCAAGGGGTTTAGCTATTTTTTCACCAGTTTTTGGGCTCTGGTGAAGATGTGAGCTGGGTAACAGTTTGAAAGATCAATGAGTTGCTTTCAGTCGCTCTGTTACCCTTCGCGAATCGCGAGATTATCGGCCAAACGGATTGCCACCGCCGCCCATACCGCCCATGCCACCCATCATGCCCTGCATATTACGCATCATGCCGCGCATACCACCTTTCTGCATCTTCTTCATCATCTTCTGCATTTGGGTGAATTGCTTAAGCAGGCGGTTCACATCTTGTACCTGAGTACCAGAACCTGCCGCGATACGTTTTTTGCGAGAACCTTTGATAAGCTCAGGACGCTGACGCTCTTTCATTGTCATCGAGTTGATGATGGCTTCCATCTGCTTGAACATCTTGTCGTCAACTTTATCTTTGACGTTGTCTGGCAGGTTTGACATACCTGGAAGTTTATCCATCATGCCCATCATACCGCCCATGTTCTGCATCTGACCAAGCTGTTCGCGGAAGTCTTCAAGGTCAAAGCCTTTCTTCTCCTTGAATTTCTTCGCCATCTTCTCAGCTTTCTCAGTATCGACATTACGCTGAAGGTCTTCGATAAGGGAAAGAACGTCACCCATACCAAGGATACGTGAAGCAACACGATCTGGATGGAACGGTTCTAGAGCGTCAGTCTTCTCACCCACGCCCAAGAACTTGATTGGTTTGCCGGTGATATGGCGAACTGAAAGTGCCGCACCACCACGTGCATCACCATCCACCTTAGTCAGGATTACACCTGTTAGTGGCAGTGCATCACCGAAGGCTTTCGCCGTGTTCGCCGCATCTTGACCTGTCATGGCGTCAACCACGAACAGGGTTTCAACTGGGTTGATTGCCGTGTGAAGCTGCTGGATTTCATCCATCATTTCGTGGTCAACCGCTAGGCGACCTGCGGTATCTACAATCAATACATCGTAGAATTTCTTCTTAGCATGGTCGATAGCAGCATTAGCAATGTCGATTGGCTTTTGATCGGCTGTCGATGGGAAGAAGTCCACACCCACATCACCGGCTAGTGTTTCAAGCTGCTTGATTGCCGCTGGACGGTATACGTCGGCAGACACAACCAGTACTTTCTTTTTCTCGCGCTCATTTAGAAGCTTAGAGAGCTTGCCCACACTGGTGGTTTTACCTGCACCTTGTAGACCCGCCATAAGAATGACAGCTGGCGGCTGCGCAGCAAGATCAAGCGCTTCGTTCGATTCACCCATAACTTGCTCAAGCTCAGCTTGAACAATCTTGATGAACTCCTGACCTGGCGTAAGTGATTTAGACACCTCAACACCAACAGCGCGCTCTTTAACACCTTTGATAAACTCACGAACAACGGGCAGAGCAACGTCCGCCTCAAGTAGCGCCATGCGAACTTCGCGCAGCGTGTCTTTGATGTTGTCTTCGGTCAGACGACCTTTACCGCTGATATTCTTCAGCGTTTTGGATAGACGATCCGTTAAATTCTCAAACATTTCTTTCTCTTCGCTTCAAACTGGCGATCAATTGCAGTGAGTATACCTTAGCCAGCAGTGAGAGTCATATCTAACAAGATCAAATACGAGTCAATAGTTTTTACATCTGGCGTAGCCCAATAGGACGATGCAGGGTATAATTCGGGCTCTAAGCAATCGATTTTTTAGGAAAAATGGACAGTTTAATCGCAATTGCGGCCGCTATTCTTTATAGCTTGGCCATCGCAACAATCATCCCAGGCTTGGTCAATCAGGTCGGGATCCGTACGAAAACTGTTCTGGTTAGTGCTGTTTTAGCGCTGACTTTTCACGCGGTGTTACTCAGCGATCTCATCTTTAGTGGTGCAGGTCAAAACCTCAGTATTTTGAATGTCGCGTCTTTAATTAGCTTCATCATCTCGCTATTTATGAGCGTGGCTATGGTGAAAACACGTATTTGGTTTTTGCTTCCTGTTGTCTACAGCTTTGCTGCAATCAACTTATCAGCAGCGACCTTTGTACCAACGGCTTTCATCACTCATCTAGAGCACAACCCAAAGCTACTGATTCATATCTCGCTAGCACTTTTCTCATACTCAACGCTATCGATTGGCGCACTCTATGCCATTCAACTAGCTTGGCTTGATCACAAACTGAAGAATAAGAAAGCGCTCACCATCAACCCTAACCTTCCTCCATTAATGATGGTGGAAAGACAACTTTTCAAGATCATCTTGATTGGTACTGGGCTATTAACCGCTACCTTGGTCACAGGCTTTGTATTTGTGCAGGATATGTTTGCACAAGGAAAAGCTCACAAAGGTGTGTTGTCGTTTATGGCGTGGGTTATCTACACCGTGCTTCTATGGGGTCACTATCAAAAGGGCTGGCGCGGCAAAAAAGTCACTTGGTTTGCGGTTGCTGGGGCCACACTTCTCACACTCGCTTACTTTGGCAGCCGCTTTGTAAGAGAGATCATCTTGAACTAGGCGACTTCATCAACGCTCTACGACCAAAGGCGCGTTGACAACAAGGTTTAAGTAGTTCATAAATTAACCAGCTATTAACTAAAGGAATTCTAGGGCATTGGACGACATTTCGACCGGTATTTTATTTGCAATCCTTGCAGGTCTAATTGTAATTTCCGGCTATTTCTCGGGCTCAGAGACAGGGATGATGTCTTTGAACCGATACAGACTTAAACACTTATCCAAAACAGGCCATAAAGGTGCAAAGCGTGTTGAGAAACTGCTTAGCCGCCCCGACCGACTCATCGGCCTGATCCTTATCGGTAATAACCTAGTTAATATACTGGCGTCTGCAATCGCTACGGTACTTGGTCTGCGTTTGTTCGGTGACCTCGGTGTCGCGATCGCGACAGGTGCACTGACTATGATTATCTTGGTGTTCGCAGAAGTAACGCCAAAAACGCTCGCCGCTCTTTATCCTGAGCGCGTGTCGTTTATGAGTAGTATCGTGCTCACCATCTTGATGAAGCTGCTCTCGCCTCTTGTTATCCTGGTCAACTTCATTACCAACGGTTTTATCCGCCTGCTTGGACTTCGTGTCGACCATAACGATGAAGATCACTTGAGTTCAGAAGAGCTGCGAACAGTGGTAAACGAAGCGGGCTCGCTGATCCCTCGCCGCCACCAAGATATGTTGATTTCGATCCTCGACCTTGAGCACGTGACCGTAAACGACATCATGATTCCACGTAACGAGATCACCGGCATCAATATCAACGATGACTGGAAATCGATTGTTCGTCAGCTAACGCACTCGCCTCATGGCAGAGTGGTGCTGTATCGAGATCAAATCGATGAGGTCGTGGGCATGCTAAGACTACGTGAATCATATCGTCTGATGCTTGAGAAAAACGAGTTCACAAAAGAGACCCTGCTGCGAAGTGCAGACGAAGTTTACTTCATCCCTGAAGGGACACCTCTCAACGTGCAGATGCTTAAGTTCCAACGCAATAAAGAGCGTATCGGTCTTATCGTTGATGAGTATGGTGATATCAATGGGCTCGTGACTCTCGAAGATATTCTGGAAGAGATCGTGGGCGAGTTTACCACCTCAATGGCGCCTACTCTGTCTGACGAAATTACGCCTCAAGGCGATGGCAGTTTCCTTATTGAGGGCAGTGCTAACATTCGAGACATCAATAAAGGGCTTAAGTGGACACTCCCAACTGACGGCCCGCGCACCTTAAACGGTTTGATTCTAGAGTACTTAGAAGACATCCCTGAAAGCCACCTAAGCGTGCAGGTCGCTGACCATCCGATGGAAATAGTAGAGCTTGAGGAAAACCGCATTAAGATGGTGAAGGTTTTCCCAAAGACAAAACGCTAATCAGAATTGAATACCCAAGAAAAAACGGCACCTTTCGGTGCCGTTTTGCGTTTTAATCTATGACTAGTTGATGTTAGGACCAAGCCACTTTTCTGCTTCTTCCATACTCCAACCTTTTCGGTCTGCGTAGCTATCAACTTGGTCTTGCTGAATCTGAGCGATAGCAAAGTAGCGAGAGTCTGGGTGCGAGAAGTACCAACCCGATACCGACGCGCCCGGCCACATCGCATAGCTAGTGGTCAGAGACATACCTATAGTCTCTTCGACATTAAGCATCTCCCATAGCGAGCCTTTCTCTGTGTGCTCTGGACACGCTGGATAGCCAGGTGCAGGGCGAATACCTTGGTATTTCTCACGGATAAGGTCGTCATTCGACAGCGCTTCATCCGCAGAGTAGCCCCAGATTTCTTTACGCACTTTCTCGTGCAGGTACTCAGCAAAAGCTTCAGCTAATCGGTCAGCTACCGCTTGGATCATGATGGCATTGTAATCATCACCTTGCGCCTTGTATTCATCGGCAAGTTCTCGTTCGCCAATGCCACCGGTTACCGCGAAGGCACCAATCCAATCTTGCTTGCCACTCTCCTTCGGTGCAATGTAGTCCGATAGACAGTAGTTAAAGCCTTTTGGTTTTTCAGTTTGCTGGCGAAGGTTATGAAGGACAGTGCGAACTTCACTGCGTGTTTCATCGGTATAAACTTCGATGTCGTCACCCACAGACGCTGCTGGGAACAATGCACACATGCCCGCGGCTTTTAGCAACCCTTTTCGTTCAACGCGATCGAGTAGGTCGTTAGCGTCTTTGTACAAACGCTTCGCCTCTTCACCTACTTCTTCGTGCTCTAGAATGGCTGGGTACTTGCCCACCAGCGACCACGTCATAAAGAATGGTGTCCAGTCGATGTAATTACGCAGTGTCGCAACATCGAAATCTTCAAACACGTGCACGCCTGGCTTAGCCGGTTTTGGCGGCGTGTAATTCTGCCAGTCGATATCGACCTTGTTTTCACGCGCTTTTTCCAATGTGACTGGCTTAGTGCGTGGTTTCTTGCGATTGTGCTGGTCACGAACGCGCTCGTAATCGATATCTAGCTTCTCAACAAACGCAGGTTTTAGTTCGTTGGAAAGTAGCGAAGTACACACACCCACTGCTCGTGATGCGTTGTTGACATAAACCACAGGCTCGCTGTAGTTCTGCTCAATCTTAACCGCAGTGTGTGCTTTTGATGTCGTCGCGCCACCAATTAGTAGCGGTAGGTCGAAGCCTTGACGCTCCATCTCTTTGGCGACGTGAACCATTTCATCGAGCGATGGAGTAATGAGACCAGACAAGCCAATGATGTCGACGTTTTCTTCTTTGGCAACTTTAAGGATTTTCTCACAAGGCACCATGACGCCAAGGTCGATGATCTCGTAGTTGTTACACTGCAAAACCACGCCAACGATGTTCTTGCCGATATCATGAACATCACCCTTAACGGTCGCAAGAAGGATCTTACCGTTGCTCGAACCTGCCTGCTTGGATGCATTAATATATGGCTCTAGATGCGCTACAGCCTGCTTCATTACACGTGCCGATTTTACTACCTGAGGAAGGAACATCTTACCTTCACCAAATAGGTCACCGACCACGTTCATACCATCCATTAGTGGGCCTTCAATTACCTCGAGAGGTTTTGAGGCATTGACGCGCGCTTCTTCGGTATCTTCAACGATGAACTCAGTGATACCTTTCACAAGCGCATGCTCTAGACGCTTCTCTACTGACCATGTACGCCACTCTAGCGCACTGGCATCATCTTCTTTGCCAACGCCTTTATTAGCGTATTCAGCGGCTATATCAAGTAGGCGCTCGGTACCATCATCACGACGGTTGAGTACCACATCCTCTACAGCCTCACGCAGCTTGTCTGGAACGTTATCGTAGATCTCAAGCTGACCGGCGTTAACGATACCCATGTCCATACCGTTCTTGAAACAGTGGTAAAGGAACACGGCATGAATCGCTTCACGAACATAGTTGTTACCACGGAACGAGAAGGAAACATTTGATACGCCACCAGAGATCATCGCATGTGGCAGGTCACGTTTAATGTCTGCTACTGCTTCAATAAAGTCGACTGCGTAGTTATTGTGCTCTTCAATACCCGTCGCTACCGCGAAGATATTCGGGTCAAAGATGATATCTTCTGGTGGGAAGCCAACTTCATCAACAAGAATACGATAGGCATTGGTACAGATTTCTAGCTTACGCTCGCGAGTTTCCGCCTGCCCCACTTCGTCAAACGCCATCACGATAACGGCTGCGCCATAACGGCGGATCAGTTTCGCTTGTTCAACGAATTTCTCTTTGCCTTCTTTGAGCGAGATTGAGTTAACAATGCCTTTGCCTTGGATACACTTAAGACCCGCCTCGATGACTTCCCACTTAGAAGAGTCAACCATGATTGGCACTTTGGAGATCTCAGGCTCAGAGGCACACAGATTTAGGAATCGAACCATACAGGCTTCGGCATCTAGCATGCCCTCATCCATGTTGATATCGATGATCTGCGCGCCATTTTCAACTTGCTGACGAGCCACTTCTAGCGCTTCATCATAAAGCTCTTCTTTGATAAGGCGCTTAAAGCGTGCAGAACCTGTCACGTTGGTACGCTCACCAACGTTAATGAATAGCGATTCTTTCTCAATAGTAAGAGGCTCTAGACCAGATAGCCTACAAGCGACAGGGAGCTCAGGCAGTGGACGAGGAGTCACACCCTCGACAGCCTGTGCCATCTGGCGAATGTGTTCAGGCGTAGTACCACAACAGCCACCCACTAGGTTTAGGAAGCCGCTTCGTGCCCATTCACCGATGTGCTCAGCCATTTCTTCAGGAGAAAGATCGTATTCACCAAAGGCATTCGGTAGACCGGCATTCGGGTGCGCAGAGACAAAACCTTCGGAGATGCGAGACATCTCTTCAACATATTGTCTTAACTCATCAGGTCCAAGAGCACAGTTGAGACCGAAAGAGATTGGCTTCACGTGGCGCAATGCGTTGTAGAAAGCTTCGGTAGTTTGCCCTGAAAGGGTACGACCAGACGCATCGGTAATGGTGCCTGAGATCATCACTGGAAGCTCGATACCTAGCTCTTCAAACACGGATTCAACCGCGAACGAACAAGCTTTGGCATTCAGCGTATCGAAAATGGTTTCAATAAGGATTAGGTCACTGCCGCCACGAATCAGCGCACGAGTGGATTCAGAGTATGCTTCCACCAGCTCATCAAAGCTAACATTACGGTAGCCCGGATCATTTACGTCTGGGGAGATAGAACACGTACGGTTGGTTGGACCAAGAACACCGGCAACATAGCGAGGTCGCTCTGGTGTTTTAGCTGTCCACTCATCGGCAGCAATTCTGGCAAGTCTAGCGGCTTCGTAGTTGATTTCCTCACTCAGTGATTCCATCTCGTAATCTGCCATAGCGATCGTGGTAGCGTTGAAGGTGTTAGTTTCAAGAATGTCCGCACCCGCTTCTAGGTAGGCACTATGGATCTCTTTAATCAGGTCTGGCTGAGTTAATACTAAAAGGTCATTGTTGCCTTTAAGATCACACTGCCAATCTGCAAAACGCTCGCCGCGATAGTCCTCTTCCTCAAGTTTGTATCCTTGGATCATGGTGCCCATACCACCATCGATCAAAAGAATACGCTGCTTGAGCTGATTTTCTATCTGAGTTTTTTTGCTAAGAGCTTTCTTGCCTTCAACGTACTTACTGCTTCCCACGATACTGCCTCATTCCTTGCTAATGCTGTCATCGTATCACAGATTTTTTAGAAATCTAGACGTCTAAAAAATCTTTACTGATTTGTTATCCCCTCAAATTATCGGACTCTCGGAACAGAAACAAGTTGTTCGTTGTCTACTCACTCGACTGAGTGAATAAAAAACAACAACATCGCGTAACTCGCCCTAATCTATAAGTGCGAAGAATAAATTCACAAATAGTGATTGATATTCACAGGTGAGAAGAACAAAATCCCATTAACATTTATTTACATATCTAGGTGAAGTGATGTCCGTCTATCAGACTTTATGCTTTTTGTCCGCAGCAGCCATGTTAATTGCTCTAATAAATAGCAAGATAGGTAAGATGCAAACCACCATTGCAATTACCGCCGGCGCTATGATGCTATCACTGCTCATCTTAATCGCAGGCCAAAATGATTGGTTTCAGTTAACCGAACTCGCGACCGAAACCGTCGCTGATATCGATTTTGAAGACTTCCTACTCCAAGGGATCCTCGGCTTCCTGCTGTTTGCCGGTGGTTTAGGTATCAAACTGCCCCACCTTAAAGATCAAAAATGGGAAATTACCGTCCTTGCTTTAGGCGCGACGCTATTCTCTACCTTCTTTATCGGGTTTGTGCTGTATGGCTTCTGTTTACTGATTGGCCTTCAATTTGATCTTATCTACTGCTTGCTATTCGGCGCCTTGATCTCCCCTACCGACCCTATCGCCGTTCTTGCGATCGTTAAAAAGTTGGATGCGCCACAACGTGTATCAACGCAAGTAGAAGGAGAATCCCTATTTAACGATGGTTTTGGTCTGGTTATCTTTGTCACCCTGTTTACGATTGCATTCGGCACAGAGGCACCAACGGTAGGCAGCGTGACTATGCTGTTCTTACAAGAAGCCATTGGCGGAATTGTTTATGGCTTTGTTCTAGGTCTGGTATTCCACTATCTGATTAGCTCGACAGACGATCACTCAATGGAGCTGCTACTAACGATAGGTATACCAACCGCAGGCTATGCGTTTGCAGAGTTCCTACATGTATCTGGACCATTATCTATGGTCGTTTCCGGCATTATGATTGGCAACTGGACACGTTACATTGGCTTTTCAAAACAGTCAGAGGAACACCTCGACCACTTCTGGGAGCTTGTAGACGAATTCTTAAATGGTGTGCTGTTCCTACTCATCGGTATGTCGATGCTGCTATTCCAATTCCATCAAGAAGACTGGATCATGATGGCCGTTTCAGTACCGCTTGTACTTTGTGCGCGTTATTTGAGTGTAGCGCTGGCCTACGTGGGCTTTAAGCGCTATCGCCGCTATAACCCTTGGTCGGTGCGTATTTTAACGTGGGGTGGCTTACGCGGCGGTCTTGCGCTGGCAATGGCACTCTCTATCCCGTCCGGTATCTGGGTGATTGAGGATAAGCTCATCGACGTTAAAGAGATCATCATGGTCATGACCTACTCGGTTGTGGTGTTCTCTATCTTGATTCAAGGCTCAACCATTACCCCTATGATTGAGAAAGCTAAGTTAGCAGAGAAAGAGATGCAGAAAGAAACGCAGCCTGATGGCGAGATAAAAGCTCAGCAGGATTAGCAGCAAAGTGACTCTAAATAGCCTCGCAGAATTTGCGGGGCTTTTTTATTGCTTTACAGAATGGACTAAAAGTTTGGGAAATTTAAAATGCAAAAAAGCCGCATCTTTCGATGCAGCTTTTTTTAAAGTGGCTCCCCCTTCGGGCCTCGTACGCGGGCGGCTAGCTCTGCGACATCAAGCTTGCAAAGCTTGGGAGCATCAAATGCAAAAAGGCCGTATCTTTCGATACGGCCTTTTTTAAAGTGGCTCCCCCTGCGGGACTCGAACCTGCGACATACGGATTAACAGTCCGCCGTTCTACCAACTGAACTAAGGGGGAATTATTTGTGTAAGCTAGGTCGTAAGACCATTATCAGCTTTACACTAAATAATGGTGCCTCGAGGCGGAGTCGAACCACCGACACGCGGATTTTCAATCCGCTGCTCTACCAACTGAGCTATCGAGGCAAATAAATGGTGCCGACTACCGGAATCGAACTGGTGACCTACTGATTACAAGTCAGTTGCTCTACCTACTGAGCTAAGTCGGCGACACTTTATTTGTTATTGCTCGTGTTTCTGTTAACAACACCAACAATCTAAATTGTGGTGCCCGGAGGCGGAATCGAACCACCGACACGAGGATTTTCAATCCTCTGCTCTACCGACTGAGCTATCCGGGCAACGGGGCGCTATTAAACGGATTTTCGGTCCTCCCGTCAACGCTTTTTTGAAAAAAACTTTAAAAAAGCGTTCAAGCGCTGCATTTTTCAGCGGATCGTATTTGTTTTAGGCAAATTTGGCAAAATTAGCCTTTTCCAGCATTAAAATCTTTTTTGAATTTAGTCACTTTCTCTAGATAACGACGAGCTTCAGCATTTGGGTGCTTTTTCGTCAGCGCCCAATAAACCTGATTAGGCTGGAGTGAATTGAGATCATTCATCGCCCGTTTTCGGTCGGTACGATGGAATGTATTCAATACGCCACCTGTGCCACCGTTGTACGCCGATATCATGCTGTATTCAAGCGACAGTGGGTGACGCACATCTCGAAGGTAACGGTTTTTTAGAATGTAAAAGTAAGCCGTGCCGGTATCGATGTTCTGCTCTGGATTAAACAAGTACTCTGGGGTTGGTTCGCCCGGTTTATTCTTCACGAGCTTAAACACATCTCGCCCTGCCGTCTTCGGCACCACCTGCATCAAACCATAGGCATTCGCCCAGCTCACCGCATACGGGTTAAAACTACTCTCGGTCTTAATGATGGCGTAAATCAGATCCTCTGGAATGTCGTAGCGCTGAGAGGCACGACGGACGATATCCGAATATTGATAACTTCGCTGTTTGAAGTGATCCGCCACCATAGGGATCTCAACGTAATACGCCTTCTTGTAATCTACATTCTTGGTTTTGAGCTTGTTGGCTATCAGGTAGTCCGCAAAACGATTTGCACGCCAAGTCCATTGAATCGGCTTCTTCTCTTGGTCGACAACCTGATTGTACAAAAATGGCTGACCTTCGAGCGTAATCCCTTTTGATGAGAACAAATCTACACTCGATGGATCATCTGGTGTAAGCAGCGTCGTCACGATCGCTGTTTTGAGGTGCTTTTCAGGCTCTGTCGGTGATACGGTCTCTATGGTAATCAAACCTTTGCTGAAGTTAACCTCAGCACGGCTCAAATAGTTATCTATGTATTTAACGTAGTTACTCTTGCCTGCAACCTTAATCTCGCGGCTACCCCAACGCTTCTCGATGTTGCCGTTAAAGCTGCTGATAAGCGCATCCAGTGCAGCAACATCTTTAACGTACTGGCCTGGCAGTTGAGCCAAATTCTTAGCAAAGCGGTTAGTTGGTTCGTAGTTCACATCATAGATCTTTTCGATGAACTCACGGCTACAACCGAGCAATAGCAGCGGCGTTAAAAAATAGATTAACTTCTTCATAGGTACCATTTAAAAACACCACCCGTGAGGTGGTGCTTGATTCATTCCTTGGTCAATTACTCAGATGGTGGCGTGTAGCCGTCGATAATGACGTCTTTTCCTTCAAACAAGAAGTTAACCATCTCAGCTTCAAGCAGCTTACGATGTTCAGGATCCATCATATTCAGCTTCTTTTCATTGATCAGCATCGTCTGCTTAGATTGCCACTCCGCCCACGCTTCTTTAGAAATATTATCGAAGATACGCTTACCCAGCTCTCCTGGGTACAGTTGAAAGTCTAGGCCTTCAGCATCTTTCTGTAGACGAGCACAAAAAACCATACGGCTCATAATGTTATCCTCAATTAATGTCGTTGTAAGGTGTCAATCAGCTGCTTCACTGGTGCAGCCAGCCCCACCTTTTCTGGTTGGGTAATGTTATACCAAAGACCTTTAGACTCTTCCATCATCATTGTCGGAAGCTGGTTCAGCGTCACGACGATTGGGGTGATATCCAAGTGATAATGGCTAAAGGTATGTCTAAACGCTATCTCAACGTCTTTTGAGGCTACCATGGCTTCACGAATGCCTAACCCCTCGAGTACTGGCTCAATATCCGCTGTTGGGCTTTCTGGAAAACAAAACAGCCCACCCCAAATCCCCGTCTGCGGGCGCTGAGCAAGCCACAGCTCTTGGTTGTGTTTAACAATCACAAACCAGGTCTCTTTCTCTGGCTTTTGTTTCTTAGGCTTTTTGCCCGGATAGTCGAGGGGATTTCCTTGCCTGTTCGCCGTACACAATGACTCAATAGGACACAGTGTGCACTTAGGTTTGCTCCGCGTGCAGACCATCGCCCCCATATCCATCATGGCCTGATTATACTTATCAGTATCAACTTTAGGCGTATGCTGCTCAGCAATCTCCCACAACTGGTTCTCTACTTTTTTCTGCCCAGGCCAGCCTTCCACTGCAAAACTGCGAGCCAAGGTGCGCTTGACGTTCCCATCAAGAATCGCATGTGGCAATTTATGAACCGAGGACAGCACTGCAGCGGCGGTTGAGCGACCAACACCCGGCAATGCATTCATCTCTTCTAAGGTTAATGGAAATTCACCCCCATATTGTTCTACGACCACTTTGGCGGCTTTATGAAGGTTGCGTGCTCTTGCGTAGTAGCCAAGGCCAGTCCAGAGGTGCAATACCTCATCTTGTGGCGCGTTCGCTAAGGATTCAACTGTTGGGAAATGTTCTAGAAAGCGCTCGTAGTACGGTATTACGGTCGCGACCTGGGTTTGCTGAAGCATGATCTCAGACAGCCACACCTTATAAGCGGTTTTGTCTTGCTGCCACGGCAACTGTTTACGACCAAATTTGTCGTACCAGTCTAATATTGAGCGTGCAAAAGGCGTCACAATGTTTCTCTTCTCTCTTATAATTTGCCGGAAATTGCACCACACTTAGTAACAGAAGTAAAACCGCGTGAATTTCTGATCCAATAATGCTTGCTTGATGGCAAATTCTTTGGATAATTCCCGCTCTGATTATTGAATGAACAGGCTAAACCAATGAGTGAAGTGACTACTAACGAATACACTGAAGATGGCAAACTGATTCGCAAAGTTCGCAGTTTTGTTCGTCGCGAAGGACGTCTAACAAAAGGCCAAGAGGCGGCGATGGAAGCGTGCTGGCCAACGATGGGTATTGATTATCAAGAGTCACTACTCGACTGGGAACAGGTGTTTGGCAACAACAACCCTGTTGTTCTAGAGATCGGTTTCGGTATGGGCGCTTCACTGGTTGAAATGGCAAAGAACGCACCAGAAAAGAACTTCATTGGTATTGAAGTACACAGCCCAGGCGTTGGTGCTTGTCTGTCTTCTGCACGTGATGCAGGTGTCACTAACCTACGTGTAATGTGTCACGATGCGGTTGAAGTGTTTGCCAACATGATCCCTGAAGGCAGCCTAAGCACGCTGCAACTGTTCTTCCCAGACCCATGGCACAAAAAGCGTCACCACAAGCGCCGTATTGTTCAGCTAGATTTTGCAGAAATGGTAAGAACTAAACTGATCCCTGAATCTGGTATTTTCCACATGGCAACAGACTGGGAGAACTACGCTGAACACATGGTAGAAGTCATGAACGAAGCACCTGGCTTTGAAAACATTGCTACCGATGGTGATTTCGTACCGCGCCCAGAAGAGCGTCCACTGACTAAGTTCGAAGCTCGTGGTCACCGTCTAGGTCACGGTGTTTGGGATATCAAGTACCGTCGTACTGCGTAAGCAAAACGCAAAAGTTTATTAATGAAAAGCCAACCCAACGTTGGCTTTTTTTAGCGCTAATGTTGGGAGAACAATAACCATGAAACCAACAAAACAGATCCTTTCTACCATTTTAAGCGAAGTAAAACCGCTGATTGGACAAGGCAAAGTCGCGGACTATATTCCTGCTCTTGCTAATGTGCCAAGCAACAAATTAGGTATCGCGGTCTACACCAACGAAGGTGAGGTCATCACCGCTGGCGATGCTGAAGAGAGCTTCTCTATTCAATCGATCTCGAAAGCCCTGAGCCTTACGCTTGCTATGATGCTGTATAAGCCAGAAGAAATCTGGCAACGCGTTGGCAAAGAACCATCAGGTCAAGCTTTTAACTCGCTAATCCAGCTTGAAATGGAACAAGGTATTCCTCGTAATCCATTCATCAATGCTGGCGCTATAGTGGTGGCGGATTTGCTGCAGAGCCGCCTGTCAGCCCCTAGACAGCGCTTATTGGAGTTTGTGCGCGTGTTATCTGGCGATAGCCATATTGTCTATGACAAGATTGTTGCAGCCTCTGAGATGATGCACAGCGACAGAAATGCCGCTATCGCTTATCTGATGCGCTCTTTTGGTAACTTCAATAACGATGTTATCCCAGTACTCAACAACTACTTCCATGCCTGCGCGCTTAAAATGAGCTGTGTCGATCTCGCTAAGACGTTTAGTTACCTTGCCAATCAAGGACAGTCGGTCAACACCAAAAAGCAGATCATCACACCGACTCAAACCAAGCAGCTCAATGCGCTGCTGGCGACTTGTGGATTGTATGATGGTGCAGGCGAGTTCGCGTATCGAGTAGGCATGCCCGGTAAGTCGGGTGTGGGCGGCGGTATCATCGCAATTGTTCCAGGGGAAATGACTATTGCAGTCTGGTCACCAGAACTCGATAAGTCAGGCAACTCACTAGCCGGTACTCGTGCTTTAGAGATGCTATCGGAAAGAATTGGTCGCTCGATTTTCTAAGTATTGAAATGAAAGAAGCTGGTATCCACCAGCTTCTTATTTTACCTACAGTAATGCGAACCTAACGACTACTCGAGTTCAAATTGCTCCAGCACATCATTTAGAAATAGCTTTCCTTTTTCCGTCACAATCCAGCTATGCTCCAAATCATCGATGTAGCCATTTTCGATGCAATAGTTCATTGGAGTTCGTATGGCATCTAAAGGCAAACCTGTGCGTTCTGTGAACTCAGATTTTGGACACGCTTCGAGTAGACGTAGTCGGTTGATAAAGAACTCAAACGGTCTTTCATCAGCTTCGACATGAGTTTCAGAATCCAAATACGGTTTCAGCATATTCAGATACCCTCGCGGATGCTTCACCTTGGTGGTACGAACAATTCGCCCATCTTCAAAGCTCAACTTACCGTGAGCACCGCAACCAATACCAAGGTAGTCACCAAATCGCCAGTAGTTAAGGTTATGCTGACACTGGTAATCAGGCTTACTGTAGCCCGACACCTCATATTGCTGATAACCCGCTTCCTCAAGCATCTTATGTCCTTGCTCATAGATATCCCAAAGATCATCATCATCAGGCAAGGTTGGCGGTTTTGAGTAGAACAGCGTATTTGGCTCGATAGTCAACTGATACCAAGACAGATGAGGTGGCGCTAGGTCAATAGCTTGCTGCAAGTCGCTCAGTGCATCACTGACAGACTGCTCAGGAAGTCCGTGCATCAAATCTAGGTTAAAGCTGTTTAAGCCAATGGTGTGCGCTAGCTTCGCAGCATTGATTGCCTCACTTTCACCGTGAATACGACCCAGCCGCTCGAGCTTTTGCTGCTGAAAACTCTGCACTCCAATTGAAATGCGAGTTACCCCACCAGTTTGATAACGCTTGAACCTCGCAGCTTCGATTGTCCCAGGGTTCGCTTCCATGGTGATTTCGATATCATCACGAAATGGAATGCGCTGCCTTACTCCATCTAGCAGTTCCTGAATCAACTCGGGAGCAATGAGGCTTGGCGTTCCACCACCAATAAAGATCGAGTGCAGTGGACGCTCATCATCAACCAGTTCATAGCGGGCAATATCAGCGTCTAAGTCTTCTAAAAGCGCAGTAATGTATGCCTGCTGTGGTATCTCACCCTTTTGCGCATGAGAGTTAAAATCACAGTAAGGGCACTTCTGCACACACCATGGTATATGAATGTAGAGACTAAGCGGTGGCGGCGTTATCGCAGAGAGAGTGGACATGAGTTATAGACCTTGCGCCTTGATAGTAGCGAACAACTCCTTCAACGCCTTACCACGGTGAGACAGCTGCTTTTTGCGCACTGGTTCAAGCTCTGCAGATGCACAGTTTTCTTCAGGGACAAAAAAGATTGGATCATAACCAAAGCCATTCTCACCACTCGCCTCGGTTAAGATGCGCCCTTCCCACTTTCCATGACAAACAATCGGAGTAGGATCGGCGGCGTGTCGCATCAATACCAACACGCAATGGAAACGTGCTGTTCTTTGTTCTTCAGGGACGCCTTGCATCTCGCTCAGTACTTTCTCTAGGTTGAGCTTATCTGTCGCCCCTTCACCATAGTAACGAGCAGAGTAAATACCAGGAGCACCTTTTAGGTAATCAATCTCTAGACCAGAATCGTCTGCAATGGCTGCAAGACCCGTTTCCTGAGCAGCATGGCGCGCCTTAATAATGGCGTTTTCGATAAACGTAGTACCCGTTTCTTCAACGTCAGAAACCTGATACTCACTTTGAGCGTGAACCTCAAAACCAAAATCAGACAGCAAGTCTGCCATCTCTTTTACTTTGCCTTGGTTTCCTGTCGCTAGGACGATTTTTTTGTTCATGGGGATGTCTCGAGATTATTGTTCAACATAGAGTTTCTGGCTAAAGGAAATAGGACCACGCCCTTTGTTTCCTGCGTCAATATCAATCGTGAACTTGTAGGTATCTTCGTTTACGATAGGAAATTGAGCGAGGTAGTATATCGCATCTCCCTCTTTAATTTCCTTAAACTCGAGCGTTCTCGTTTGACCGATGAGGTTTTTTGCAGAACCTTCAATCCCAACCGCCATTGCAGGTTTACCGGTACTTGCTCTATCTAACACACTCACATTCACCGTAGCGGTAAATTCATTTCGCTTGAGACCATAGCTGCGAGCAATTTGCGGCGTCATGAAAGTTGAGTTAAACACCACATAGTGCACCTCAGCATCTTTGATGGTTTTAAACTGTCCAGCTTGTGCTAGACCACTCGCGAGTATTGCAAAGATGAATAACAACGATTTTTTCATCCTATCTCTCCTTGTAAAAAGCCCTCATAAGAGGGCTTGGAATTCGTTGGGGATCTGAGTTGGCGCGACAATCCGCAATTGCTTATGCCGTCCCAATTCCCCCTTCTCTATCACTACCTGACCTTTAGCTACCTTAAACTGCTTCGCCAAGTATTTGCTCAGGTGGGCATTCGCCTTGCCATCGACAGGAGGAGCTGTAATTGCAACTTTAAACTCATCGCCATGCTCCCCCACCAATTTGTCTCGGCTTGCTTTAGGCTGTACGTAGATACGCAGGATAAGATCGTCACCGACCCTAACAACCGCTGGCATTATAGTCGGTACCAGATTGGACCAATCAAATCACCCATCAGGAAGTTAGCAAACTGCAGTAAGATAAACAGTACTAACACACTGAGGTCAAATCCGCCCATCGCTGGAATAATGCGGCGAATTGGTGCCAACATAGGCTCAGTTAGTTGATGAAACACATACTCGATTGGGCTACGACCTTGGCTAACCCAGCTCAGGATAGCGCGGATCAAAAGCACCCAGAACAATAGACCGCCAGCAGCTTTTAGTAACGACAAGCCACCCCAAATAAAGAAGCCTGCATCTAGGCTAATGTTGCCACCCGACGAAACCAGAACCAACGCGACAAACTTACCCACGCTGAGTAGATAAGCAAATAGAACCGTTGCCATATCGATACTGCCGATCGACGGAATAACACGACGCAGCGGCGCTACCACTGGCTGGGTCGCTTTGACGATAAATTGAGAGAATGGGTTGTAAAAATCAGCGCGAGCGGCTTGCAGCCAGATACGCAAAATAACGACCATGATATAGAGATCAAACAAGGTCGAGACTAAAAAACTCATTGAATTCATATAAAGCCCTTACGAATTATCATTATTGGGATTAGAACAGTTTTTCCATTTCTTCTGCACGCGTTACTGCCGCCTGCATCGCTTTGGCTACAATGCCACGGATATCACTTTCTTCAAAGGTGCGCACGGCTTCTGCTGTGGTCCCACCTTTAGAGGTAACCTGCTGACGAAGCGTCGCAAGATCCGTTTCAGGGTTCTCAACAACCATAGTGGCGGCACCCAACGCCGTTTGCTGAACCAGCATACGAGCAGTCTCGGAATCAAAACCACTCTCTATCGCTTGCTGTTGAATCGCTTCCATAAACAAGAAGAAGTAAGCTGGTGCACTGCCTGCTGCTGCTATCACATCGTTAATACCGGATTCTTGTTCGACCCAGCATACCTCGCCAACAGCTTGCATTAAATCACCTGCAAACTGTTTATCGGTTTTTGGTGTTACTGAAGAAGCAAAAAGACCACTCATGCCCTTACCAACCAGCGATGGCGTGTTTGGCATCACTCGAATCAGATTTAGCTCGCAGCCAAACATCTGCTGCATCCTTGCTACGTTGATGCCCGCAGCAATAGAGATCACTAACTTACCACTAAAATCGATGCCTTGAAGCGGTTTTGCGACCTCTTCCATCAACTGAGGCTTCACTGCCATAACGATAACGTCAGCCTGCTCCGCAGCGGCAACATTATCTGTGGTTACCTGCACACCAAAGTCTTGCTGCATTGCAATGAGCTTTGCTTCGCTGCGATTGGTCGCAGTAATAGAACTAGGCTCGTAGCCACTTGCGACGAGTCCAGCCACAATTGAGCGCGTCATATTACCCGCGCCAATAAACGCGACTTTTCTTTGTTCCATGAATCTGTTCCTAAATGAAAGCTTGTGAGCGGAGCTAACTAAGCTTTGTTACTGTAATCTCTTGCGCCAAATATAGCGGTACCAATACGAACTATGGTACTTCCCGCTTCAATCGCAGCTTCCATGTCGCCACTCATGCCCATCGACAGAGTATCAACACTTGGGTATTTCTGTGCCAATTTCGCTTTAACTTCAGCAAGTCCCTTAAACGCAGCTAACTGTGACTCGTAGTCGCTAACATTTTCCGGAATTGACATCACTCCTCTTAACGTGAGGTTTGGCAGCTCAGATATCAACTGCGCAAGTTCAAAGACTTGCTCATCATTGACTCCAGACTTACTGGTTTCACCACTTGTGTTCACCTGAATGAGCACTTGTATCGGCGACATATTTTCCGGTCTTTGATCACTTAAGCGCTGAGCAATTTTAGCTCTATCAATGGTATGAACCCAGTCAAAATGCTCCGCAACAGGGCGGGTTTTATTGGATTGAATCGGACCGATAAAGTGCCATTCGATATCGAGATCAGAGTGTTGTTCTCTGAACAGCGCTACCTTAGACACACCTTCTTGCACATAGTTTTCACCAAACATACGCTGCCCAGATTGGCACGCTTCTAAGATGGCTTCCACAGGCTTGGTTTTGCTTACCGCGAGCAATTGCACCCCACCTTGCACTCTCCCGCATTTTTGCTCCGTAGCCGCAATTTGCGAGTTGATAATTTGTATATTGTTCTGAATGCTAGTCATAGATATAAAGTCAAAAGGAAAATGAATGGATATCACCGAGTTACTAGACTTCAGTGTAAAGCATAATGCATCAGATCTACACCTTTCTGCTGGGGTTTCCCCCATGGTTAGAATTGATGGCGAAGTCAGAAAACTGGAGATACCATCACTCGAACATTCTGATGTGCACCGGCTCATCTTTGACATCATGAATGACAAGCAGCGCAGTGAATATGAAGAACATCTAGAAATCGACTTCTCCTTTGAACTCCCGAACATTGGTCGCTTTCGCGTTAATGCATTTAATCAATCCCGCGGTTGTGCTGCCGTGTTTCGAAATATACCCACATCCCCTCCAACACTCGAAGAGATTGACGCCCCAAGAAAGTTTGCCGAATTAGCGAACCTCGAAAATGGATTAGTGCTTGTGACAGGTCCTACGGGCTCAGGAAAATCCACCACGCTTGCAGCAATGGTAAATCACATCAACGAGTTTCAAAACAAGCACATCCTTACTATTGAAGACCCCATTGAGTTTGTGCATCGCAATAAGAAATGCCTAGTCAATCAACGAGAAGTACACCGAGATACCCATAGCTTTAAAGCAGCTCTCAGATCGGCGCTTAGAGAAGATCCTGACATCATCCTAGTGGGTGAATTAAGAGACCATGAAACCATCAGTCTCGCCCTGACCGCGGCCGAGACAGGGCACTTAGTGTTCGGCACGATGCACACGAATTCCGCTGCAAAGTCTATTGACCGAATCATTGACGTTTTCCCGGCACAGGAGAAAGGTATGGTCAGATCTATGCTGTCTGAATCATTAAGAGCGGTGATTGCCCAAACACTGCTAAAACGCCTCGGTGGTGGCCGGGTAGCATGTCACGAGATTATGATGGGAACCCCTGCGATCCGGAATCTAATACGTGAAGACAAGGTAGCTCAAATGTTTTCGGTCATTCAAACTGGCGCTGCGCACGGCATGCAAACGATGGAGCAGAATGCTCAGCAACTCTTATCACAAGGGTTGGTCGATGTTGAGGAGATAAATAAAAGAGTCTTCATACAACAACCGATGCCTATGTAGGTCATATCTATGGATACGATGGATAATATTTTGAAGCAGATGCTCGTGTGTAGAGCGTCCGATCTTTATTTAACCGCGGATGCCCCCGTCTTATTTAGAGTGGATGGAGATCTAAAGCCGCACGGCTCAGCCCTGCATCACCACGATGTTCACTCACTGCTACAAGAGGTAATGGATAGTTCGAGTTATCAAGAATACCAGGCAAGTAAAGAAGCAAATTTTGCCATTGTTAAGACTTATGGGCGTTTTCGAGTTAGTGCGTTCTTTCAAAGAGAGCTGCCAGGTGCGGTCATAAGGCGTATCGAAACTCACATTCCCAGTTTTGAAGAACTCGCACTTCCTGATGTAGTACAAGATCTTGCTATCGCCAAGCGTGGGCTAGTGCTGATCGTTGGAGGAACTGGCTCTGGTAAGTCTACAACTATGGCGGCAATGACAGGTTACAGGAACCGCCACCGCAGTGGACATATACTGACGGTGGAGGACCCTATCGAGTTCGTCCACCAACATCAAAAATGCATTGTTACCCAGAGGGAAGTAGGGCTAGACACTGAAAGCTACGACATCGCACTCAAAAACTCTCTTCGACAAGCACCAGATATGATCGTCATTGGCGAGATTCGTAACCGTTCAACCATGGAGTACGCAATGGCTTTTGCCGAAACGGGTCACCTATGTATGGCAACACTACATGCGAACAACGCGAATCAAGCCTTAGAGAGGATACTTCACTTAGTGCCAAAAGAGCGTAAGGAGCAGTTCCTGTTTGATCTCTCTGCGAACCTCAGAGGCATTGTCGCTCAGCAGCTTATTAGAGATAAACATGCACAAGGTAGGCATGGGGTTTTTGAGGTTATGTTGAGCAGTCCAAGAATCTCAGACCTTATCCGCAAAGGCGCCCTGCACGAGCTCAAAGCAGCAATGACGAAAAGTAATGATGTTGGAATGCAAACATTTGATCAGGCGCTATATCAATTGGTTAGGGCAGGAAAGATCAATCAAGAAGACGCTTTGCACAGTGCAGACTCTCAAAATGATCTCAGGCTAATGCTAAAGATTCAAGAAAGTGAATCTCAAGAGAAAAATCCGCTTAGGGGGATTAAGATTGATATGAGTTAGTGTCAGCGTTGCGATTTCAGATGCAAAAAAGCCGCATCTTTCGATGCGGCTTTTTTAAAGTGGCTCCCCCTGCGGGACTCGAACCTGCGACATACGGATTAACAGTCCGCCGTTCTACCAACTGAACTAAGGGGGAATTGCTTTTAGCAATAAAGTGGTGCCGACTACCGGAATCGAACTGGTGACCTACTGATTACAAGTCAGTTGCTCTACCTACTGAGCTAAGTCGGCACTTAAAGCAAGCTTTCGCTTACTTTTGAAAGTGGCTCCCCCTGCGGGACTCGAACCTGCGACATACGGATTAACAGTCCGCCGTTCTACCAACTGAACTAAGGGGGAATTACTTTAAGTAATAAATGGTGCCGACTACCGGAATCGAACTGGTGACCTACTGATTACAAGTCAGTTGCTCTACCTACTGAGCTAAGTCGGCGACACTTTATTTGTTATTGCTCGTACTAATTGTCTTAGCACCAACAATTTAAATTGTGGTGCCCGGAGGCGGAATCGAACCACCGACACGAGGATTTTCAATCCTCTGCTCTACCGACTGAGCTATCCGGGCGACGAGGTGTATTAAACGGTTTTTCGGTCTTTAGGTCAACACTAAATTGCAAAAAAAATATCGTTTGTTGCTTTTATATACTCAGCGTTCTATTTTTATTCGTTTGGTGCTCAAAAACAAGCCCTAGCAGTGTGTCAGCCATTTGTAGACCACGTTATTGCTAGGCTCGAGATAGTTCTTAAGCACCAAAAAAGTATCTATTTTAACGCCTACAACTCGCTGTGTTTTGCATTATGCCACCTCAAAACGGGCTACTTTCGAACTTAAGTCTTCAGAAAGCTGGTTCAGAGTTTGTGTTGAACGCTTGGTTTCGTCCACAACGCTTCTTAACTCACTACCACTATGCTCAATCATATTGATACGCTGAGAGATATCATCACTAACCTCGGTCTGCTCTGCCGCAGCTGTCGCTATCTGTTGGCTCTTTTCTGTAATAGCCTCAAGACTCAACACAACCTCCTGTAACGCTTGTGAAGCTGTTTGTGACTCCGATACGGTTGCTTGGCTTGTCTCTGCACATAGTAAGATGCTTTGGATGGCATTCTGAGAGCCTGACTGCAGGTTTCCAATCATCTCCTGAATCTCTTTGGTACTTTGCTGCGTGCGACCCGCTAGGTTTCGAACCTCATCGGCTACTACCGCAAACCCTCTTCCCTGCTCTCCTGCTCGCGCTGCCTCTATCGCAGCATTCAGCGCTAACAAGTTGGTTTGTTCTGCAATATCGCCTATCACATCGAGAACACGCGCAATGTTATGCACGTCGCTATCTAGGTCGGAGACTGCTGCGCTAGCGCCCTCTAACTGAGTAGCCAGGCCTTCGATATTAGAAACGGTTGCAAGAATGAGTTCACTCACCTGTTGGCTCTGCTTATCAGCCTCATCAGTACTAAGTGCTGCATCTGTTGCCGACTGAGCAACGTGAGAAGCCGAAGACGCCATTTCGGTCATCGCTGTGGCTATCATTTCGGTACTTTGCTGCTGAGTCGATGTAAGAGATGCAATTACCGATGAGCGAGAGTCTGCGTCGGATAATTGTGTTGTGATCGAAGCTGTTACCTTTTCGATGCTAGAGAGCAGTGCAGCGAGCGATAAGTTCATCGATTGCACCGAGTGAAAGATACTGCCCTCTATCGCCTTATGCTCAAAGCGAGTCTTTAGCTTGCCATCTGCGACATCTCTTACAGCCTTAAGCACATCAGAAGGCTCTCCACCAAGAATAGAAGTCATTCGACTTAGAGAAATCAATAATAGACCAACGATGGCGACTATGATGGCCAAACAAAATGAAAGCTGCCATTTAGCGGTTGACCAAAAACGTTCGTTCACCTCATTAAATCCAATCCCAGTACCAACAACCCAGTTCCAATGTGGCGTTCGCTCAGCAATTGAAAGTTTGTCCTCCACAGATCCGTCAGGAAGAGCTTGAGACCAATGATATTCAATCAGAGCTCCTGTGGTGTTACCAAGCTTACTTAGGATGATATCCGCAACGCTGCGACCGGTGCTGTCTTTGAAATCGTGGAAGCTAGTACCATGTAGTTGAGGATCTAAGGGAGCAGCAATAAAAATCATCTGCTCATCGGCAACATACACATACTCATTGTCTTTATACACATTGTTTCTGAGTATACGGGTAGCGATTGCTTTTGCTTCTGACTCAGAGAGTGTGCCGTCCTGAGCAAGCTTTTCTAGCTCAACGACCGTTGAGTAAGTGCTGGTAAAGATCTCAGTTACCCTGGCCTTGTTATCGCTATTACTGGCGACACGCAGGGACCAAAGCCCCGAAATAGCAACTGCTACTACGGCTATTAGGATAATTAGCGATAATAAATATGTCTGATTTTTTAACTTCATTTTCTAGCTCAGATACCGTTAACGTACGAAATATTGCATTTTGATGAAGAATACATGACGGCGATATCTTTAAAAGCAGAGCTAACTAAAATTATGACGACGGTTAAATTTGCGAGAAAAATTAAGTTCAAATCTAAAGAATCGATGCAAACGGTCGGGTACTAAATTAGAAATAGAAGTGTGCTAAACAAGTATGAGAGCAACTGGGGCAACAGAATACTAGAGACGGGACACTTTTAATGAGGAAGTAAAGGAGGCTTTGAGACAGTTTGGAACCTTACAAAACGTAAAAAAGCCCTAGTCATTCGAAGGGGACGCTTAGACTAGGGTTTAGGGTTTAGTATTTTGCAGATAGCAAAATACCTCGTCTTTCGACGAGGCTTCTTAATAAGTGACGGAATGGCGGAGGTTGCCATCAACCGGGACTCGACTCCCTTGAAAAGGAAGCAACCAAATCTTAGATAATAAAAAACCCGACGCTTTCGCATCGGGTTCTCTAATAAGTGGCGGAGTGGACGGGACTCGAACCCGCGACCCCCGGCGTGACAGGCCGGTATTCTAACCAACTGAACTACCACTCCGCAGTGGCAAACACGTTTTACAACGTGGTTCCTTAATTTAAAGCCTGGCGATGTCCTACTCTCACATGGGGAAGCCCCACACTACCATCGGCGCTATTGCGTTTCACTTCTGAGTTCGGCATGGAGTCAGGTGGGTCCACAACGCTATGGTCGCCAAGCAAATTCTGTTTTGCCTTCAGATTTTCTGAAAATCTGAAGGCAATAAATCTGGAAAACTGATTTTAAAAGTCTAAATACACATTCAAAGTTCTTACTTTGAGTCCATCAAAACCCTTTGGGTGTTGTATGGTTAAGCCTCACGGGCAATTAGTACAGGTTAGCTCAACGCCTCACAACGCTTACACACCCTGCCTATCAACGTTCTAGTCTCGAACAACCCTTTAGGACGCTTAAAGCGCCAGGGAAGACTCATCTCAGGGCTCGCTTCCCGCTTAGATGCTTTCAGCGGTTATCGATTCCGAACTTAGCTACCGGGCAATGCGTCTGGCGACACAACCCGAACACCAGAGGTTCGTCCACTCCGGTCCTCTCGTACTAGGAGCAGCCCCCTTCAATCTTCCAACGCCCACGGCAGATAGGGACCGAACTGTCTCACGACGTTCTAAACCCAGCTCGCGTACCACTTTAAATGGCGAACAGCCATACCCTTGGGACCGACTTCAGCCCCAGGATGTGATGAGCCGACATCGAGGTGCCAAACACCGCCGTCGATATGAACTCTTGGGCGGTATCAGCCTGTTATCCCCGGAGTACCTTTTATCCGTTGAGCGATGGCCCTTCCATTCAGAACCACCGGATCACTATGACCTGCTTTCGCACCTGCTCGAATTGTCATTCTCGCAGTCAAGCGGGCTTATGCCATTGCACTAACCTCACGATGTCCAACCGTGATTAGCCCACCTTCGTGCTCCTCCGTTACTCTTTGGGAGGAGACCGCCCCAGTCAAACTACCCACCAGGCACTGTCCGCAGCCCCGATAAGGGGCCGACGTTAGAACATCAACACTACAAGGGTGGTATTTCAAGGACGGCTCCACTAATACTGGCGTACTAGTTTCAAAGCCTCCCACCTATCCTACACATGTAGGGTCAATGTTCAGTGCCAAGCTGTAGTAAAGGTTCACGGGGTCTTTCCGTCTAGCCGCGGGTACACTGCATCTTCACAGCGATTTCAATTTCACTGAGTCTCGGGTGGAGACAGCGTGGCCATCATTACGCCATTCGTGCAGGTCGGAACTTACCCGACAAGGAATTTCGCTACCTTAGGACCGTTATAGTTACGGCCGCCGTTTACCGGGGCTTCGATCAAGAGCTTCGACCGAAGTCTAACCCCATCAATTAACCTTCCGGCACCGGGCAGGCGTCACACCGTATACGTCATCTTACGATTTTGCACAGTGCTGTGTTTTTAATAAACAGTTGCAGCCACCTGGTATCTGCGACTCCCCATAGCTCCATCCGCAAGGGACTTCACCGCGAGGAGCGTACCTTCTCCCGAAGTTACGGTACCATTTTGCCTAGTTCCTTCACCCGAGTTCTCTCAAGCGCCTTGGTATTCTCTACCCGACCACCTGTGTCGGTTTGGGGTACGATTCCTTACAATCTGAAGCTTAGAGGCTTTTCCTGGAAGCATGGCATCAATGACTTCACTACCGTAGTAGCTCGACATCGTGTCTCAGCCTTAAAAAGAGCCGGATTTACCTAACTCTTAAGCCTACGCACTTGAACCTGGACAACCGTCGCCAGGCCCACCTAGCCTTCTCCGTCCCCCCATCGCAATTGTAAGAAGTACGGGAATATTAACCCGTTTCCCATCGACTACGCCTTTCGGCCTCGCCTTAGGGGTCGACTCACCCTGCCCCGATTAACGTTGGACAGGAACCCTTGGTCTTCCGGCGAGGAGGTTTTTCACCCCCTTTATCGTTACTCATGTCAGCATTCGCACTTCTGATACCTCCAGCAGACCTTACAATCCACCTTCAACGGCTTACAGAACGCTCCCCTACCCAATATACAAAGTATATTGCCGCAGCTTCGGTTTATAGCTTAGCCCCGTTACATCTTCCGCGCAGGCCGACTCGACTAGTGAGCTATTACGCTTTCTTTAAATGATGGCTGCTTCTAAGCCAACATCCTAGCTGTCTAAGCCTTCCCACATCGTTTCCCACTTAGCTATAATTTGGGACCTTAGCTGGCGGTCTGGGTTGTTTCCCTCTCCACGACGGACGTTAGCACCCGCCGTGTGTCTCCCGGATAGTACTTACTGGTATTCGGAGTTTGCAAAGGGTTGGTAAGTCGGGATGACCCCCTAGCCTTAACAGTGCTCTACCCCCAGTAGTATTCGTCCGAGGCTCTACCTAAATAGATTTCGGGGAGAACCAGCTATCTCCAGGTTTGATTGGCCTTTCACCCCTAGCCACAAGTCATCCGCTAATTTTTCAACATTAGTCGGTTCGGTCCTCCAGTTGATGTTACTCAACCTTCAACCTGCCCATGGCTAGATCACCTGGTTTCGGGTCTATATCCAGAGACTGAACGCCCAGTTAAGACTCGGTTTCCCTACGGCTCCCCTAAACGGTTAACCTTGCCACTGAATATAAGTCGCTGACCCATTATACAAAAGGTACGCAGTCACACCACGAAGGTGCTCCTACTGCTTGTACGTACACGGTTTCAGGTTCTATTTCACTCCCCTCACAGGGGTTCTTTTCGCCTTTCCCTCACGGTACTGGTTCACTATCGGTCAGTCAGTAGTATTTAGCCTTGGAGGATGGTCCCCCCATATTCAGACAGGATATCACGTGTCCCGCCCTACTCGATTTCACTGATGATGAGATGTCGGTTACGGGGCTATCACCCTGTATCGCGGCACTTTCCAGAGCCTTCACCTGTCTCATTAAAAGCTTAAGGGCTAATCCAATTTCGCTCGCCGCTACTTTCGGAATCTCGGTTGATTTCTCTTCCTCGGGGTACTTAGATGTTTCAGTTCCCCCGGTTCGCCTCGCTGAGCTATGTATTCACTCAGCGATACCTACTTATGTAGGTGGGTTTCCCCATTCAGGAATCCCAGACTCACAGGTTATTACTACCTAATCTGGGCTTATCGCAAGTTATTACGCCTTTCATCGCCTCTGACTGCCAAGGCATCCACCGTGTACGCTTAGTCACTTAACCATACAACCCCAAAGGGTCTTTCTATTTGTCTTCACTTTTAAAAAGTGAAAGCAAACGGTCAAACAACCAAAGTTGTCTGCATTTTTATACATGTGCAGACTCGATTTTGCCGGACTCAAATATGAATCACTTTCGTGATTCCCAAGAACACTTGAATGTGTGTTGGTACCTAAATGATTAAATCATCTAGGATTTGAGAACTTTTAATTGAATAAGAATAATCAATTCTTATTCGTCAGCTTTCCAAATTTTTAAAGAACGAGATTTGCTTTCTATTTAAAGAAAGAAACCATTTTTAAATATTCTCAAAGAGAAAACACTTAAAGATGGTGGAGCTATGCGGGATCGAACCGCAGACCTCCTGCGTGCAAGGCAGGCGCTCTCCCAGCTGAGCTATAGCCCCATCAGTGTTTGATGCTTACCGCCAATCATCTGGGAGGAAGATTGGTGGGTCTGAGTGGACTTGAACCACCGACCTCTCGCTTATCAGGCGAACGCTCTAACCACCTGAGCTACAGACCCAAGCATCGTCTTTAATTCATAAACCGTATCAATCTGTGTGAACACTCATCGCAATAATCTTTCGTATAAGGAGGTGATCCAGCCCCAGGTTCCCCTAGGGCTACCTTGTTACGACTTCACCCCAGTCATGAACCACAAAGTGGTGAGCGTCCTCCCGAAGGTTAAACTACCCACTTCTTTTGCAGCCCACTCCCATGGTGTGACGGGCGGTGTGTACAAGGCCCGGGAACGTATTCACCGTGGCATTCTGATCCACGATTACTAGCGATTCCGACTTCATGGAGTCGAGTTGCAGACTCCAATCCGGACTACGACGCACTTTTTGGGATTCGCTCACTTTCGCAAGTTGGCTGCCCTCTGTATGCGCCATTGTAGCACGTGTGTAGCCCTACTCGTAAGGGCCATGATGACTTGACGTCGTCCCCACCTTCCTCCGGTTTATCACCGGCAGTCTCCCTGGAGTTCCCACCCGAAGTGCTGGCAAACAAGGATAAGGGTTGCGCTCGTTGCGGGACTTAACCCAACATTTCACAACACGAGCTGACGACAGCCATGCAGCACCTGTCTCAGAGTTCCCGAAGGCACCAAAGCATCTCTGCTAAGTTCTCTGGATGTCAAGAGTAGGTAAGGTTCTTCGCGTTGCATCGAATTAAACCACATGCTCCACCGCTTGTGCGGGCCCCCGTCAATTCATTTGAGTTTTAATCTTGCGACCGTACTCCCCAGGCGGTCTACTTAACGCGTTAGCTCCGAAAGCCACGGCTCAAGGCCACAACCTCCAAGTAGACATCGTTTACGGCGTGGACTACCAGGGTATCTAATCCTGTTTGCTCCCCACGCTTTCGCATCTGAGTGTCAGTATCTGTCCAGGGGGCCGCCTTCGCCACCGGTATTCCTTCAGATCTCTACGCATTTCACCGCTACACCTGAAATTCTACCCCCCTCTACAGTACTCTAGTCAGCCAGTTTCAAATGCAGTTCCGAGGTTGAGCCCCGGGCTTTCACATCTGACTTAACTAACCACCTGCATGCGCTTTACGCCCAGTAATTCCGATTAACGCTCGCACCCTCCGTATTACCGCGGCTGCTGGCACGGAGTTAGCCGGTGCTTCTTCTGTCGCTAACGTCAAACGATGCAGCTATTAACTACACCGCCTTCCTCACGACTGAAAGTGCTTTACAACCCGAAGGCCTTCTTCACACACGCGGCATGGCTGCATCAGGCTTGCGCCCATTGTGCAATATTCCCCACTGCTGCCTCCCGTAGGAGTCTGGACCGTGTCTCAGTTCCAGTGTGGCTGATCATCCTCTCAGACCAGCTAGGGATCGTCGCCTTGGTGAGCCATTACCTCACCAACTAGCTAATCCCACCTGGGCATATCCTGACGCGAGAGGCCCGAAGGTCCCCCTCTTTGAGCCGAAGCTATTATGCGGTATTAGCCATCGTTTCCAATGGTTATCCCCCACATCAGGGCAATTTCCCAGGCATTACTCACCCGTCCGCCGCTCGACGCCGTTAACGTTCCCCGAAGGTTCAGTTAACTCGTTTCCGCTCGACTTGCATGTGTTAGGCCTGCCGCCAGCGTTCAATCTGAGCCATGATCAAACTCTTCAATTTAAGATTTTGTCGGCTCAATGAATACTGACTTTAAACTACCTTAGTAATCTAAAGCTATTATCGTTCCAACAGAACGATAATGAATTGACTGTGCCAAGTCTTTCGACTTGATTGGTCACTCAGTTCATTGAAAACCTAATTTGAAGCCTAAGCTTCTAATTTGATTATCATCAACGAGTGCCCACACAGATTGATAGGTTTATATTGTTAAAGAGCAATTCTCTAAAAAGAGAGAGCTTTCAGTGCCTTAGCACTTAAGCAGGACGCGTATAATACGCTTTCTACTTTGAAAGTCAACATAAAACTCTAAACTTTTTTCATTAGATTTTAGAAAAATCTAAAAGCAAAAATGCTTAAAACTTTATGGTGACCCGTCTACTTAAAGACAAGTCGAAATTAAAGCCTGGCGATGTCCTACTCTCACATGGGGAAGCCCCACACTACCATCGGCGCTATTGCGTTTCACTTCTGAGTTCGGCATGGAGTCAGGTGGGTCCACAACGCTATGGTCGCCAAGCAAATTCTGTTTTGCCTTCAGATTTTCTGAAAATCTGAAAACAATAAATTCGGAAAGCTGTTAATGTGTTCTCATACACATTCAATTTGTTCTTGCTTTGAGTCCATCAAAACCCTTTGGGTGTTGTATGGTTAAGCCTCACGGGCAATTAGTACAGGTTAGCTCAACGCCTCACAACGCTTACACACCCTGCCTATCAACGTTCTAGTCTCGAACAACCCTTTAGGACACTTAAAGTGCCAGGGAAGACTCATCTCAGGGCTCGCTTCCCGCTTAGATGCTTTCAGCGGTTATCGATTCCGAACTTAGCTACCGGGCAATGCCATTGGCATGACAACCCGAACACCAGAGGTTCGTCCACTCCGGTCCTCTCGTACTAGGAGCAGCCCCCTTCAATCTTCCAACGCCCACGGCAGATAGGGACCGAACTGTCTCACGACGTTCTAAACCCAGCTCGCGTACCACTTTAAATGGCGAACAGCCATACCCTTGGGACCGACTTCAGCCCCAGGATGTGATGAGCCGACATCGAGGTGCCAAACACCGCCGTCGATATGAACTCTTGGGCGGTATCAGCCTGTTATCCCCGGAGTACCTTTTATCCGTTGAGCGATGGCCCTTCCATTCAGAACCACCGGATCACTATGACCTGCTTTCGCACCTGCTCGAATTGTCATTCTCGCAGTCAAGCGGGCTTATGCCATTGCACTAACCTCACGATGTCCAACCGTGATTAGCCCACCTTCGTGCTCCTCCGTTACTCTTTGGGAGGAGACCGCCCCAGTCAAACTACCCACCAGGCACTGTCCGCAGCCCCGATAAGGGGCCGACGTTAGAACATCAACACTACAAGGGTGGTATTTCAAGGACGGCTCCACTAATACTGGCGTACTAGTTTCAAAGCCTCCCACCTATCCTACACATGTAGGGTCAATGTTCAGTGCCAAGCTGTAGTAAAGGTTCACGGGGTCTTTCCGTCTAGCCGCGGGTACACTGCATCTTCACAGCGATTTCAATTTCACTGAGTCTCGGGTGGAGACAGCGTGGCCATCATTACGCCATTCGTGCAGGTCGGAACTTACCCGACAAGGAATTTCGCTACCTTAGGACCGTTATAGTTACGGCCGCCGTTTACCGGGGCTTCGATCAAGAGCTTCGACCGAAGTCTAACCCCATCAATTAACCTTCCGGCACCGGGCAGGCGTCACACCGTATACGTCATCTTACGATTTTGCACAGTGCTGTGTTTTTAATAAACAGTTGCAGCCACCTGGTATCTGCGACTCCCCATAGCTCCATCCGCAAGGGACTTCACCGCGAGGAGCGTACCTTCTCCCGAAGTTACGGTACCATTTTGCCTAGTTCCTTCACCCGAGTTCTCTCAAGCGCCTTGGTATTCTCTACCCGACCACCTGTGTCGGTTTGGGGTACGATTCCTTACAATCTGAAGCTTAGAGGCTTTTCCTGGAAGCATGGCATCAATGACTTCACTACCGTAGTAGCTCGACATCGTGTCTCAGCCTTAAAGAGAGCCGGATTTACCTAACTCTCAAGCCTACGCACTTGAACCTGGACAACCGTCGCCAGGCCCACCTAGCCTTCTCCGTCCCCCCATCGCAATTGTAAGAAGTACGGGAATATTAACCCGTTTCCCATCGACTACGCCTTTCGGCCTCGCCTTAGGGGTCGACTCACCCTGCCCCGATTAACGTTGGACAGGAACCCTTGGTCTTCCGGCGAGGAGGTTTTTCACCCCCTTTATCGTTACTCATGTCAGCATTCGCACTTCTGATACCTCCAGCAGACCTTACAGTCCACCTTCAACGGCTTACAGAACGCTCCCCTACCCAATATACAAAGTATATTGCCGCAGCTTCGGTTTATAGCTTAGCCCCGTTACATCTTCCGCGCAGGCCGACTCGACTAGTGAGCTATTACGCTTTCTTTAAATGATGGCTGCTTCTAAGCCAACATCCTAGCTGTCTAAGCCTTCCCACATCGTTTCCCACTTAGCTATAATTTGGGACCTTAGCTGGCGGTCTGGGTTGTTTCCCTCTCCACGACGGACGTTAGCACCCGCCGTGTGTCTCCCGGATAGTACTTACTGGTATTCGGAGTTTGCAAAGGGTTGGTAAGTCGGGATGACCCCCTAGCCTTAACAGTGCTCTACCCCCAGTAGTATTCGTCCGAGGCTCTACCTAAATAGATTTCGGGGAGAACCAGCTATCTCCAGGTTTGATTGGCCTTTCACCCCTAGCCACAAGTCATCCGCTAATTTTTCAACATTAGTCGGTTCGGTCCTCCAGTTGATGTTACTCAACCTTCAACCTGCCCATGGCTAGATCACCTGGTTTCGGGTCTATATCCAGAGACTGAACGCCCAGTTAAGACTCGGTTTCCCTACGGCTCCCCTAAACGGTTAACCTTGCCACTGAATATAAGTCGCTGACCCATTATACAAAAGGTACGCAGTCACACCACGAAGGTGCTCCTACTGCTTGTACGTACACGGTTTCAGGTTCTATTTCACTCCCCTCACAGGGGTTCTTTTCGCCTTTCCCTCACGGTACTGGTTCACTATCGGTCAGTCAGTAGTATTTAGCCTTGGAGGATGGTCCCCCCATATTCAGACAGGATATCACGTGTCCCGCCCTACTCGATTTCACTGATGATGAGATGTCGGTTACGGGGCTATCACCCTGTATCGCGGCACTTTCCAGAGCCTTCACCTGTCTCATTAAAAGCTTAAGGGCTAATCCAATTTCGCTCGCCGCTACTTTCGGAATCTCGGTTGATTTCTCTTCCTCGGGGTACTTAGATGTTTCAGTTCCCCCGGTTCGCCTCGCTGAGCTATGTATTCACTCAGCGATACCTACTTATGCAGGTGGGTTTCCCCATTCAGGGATCTCAGACTCACAGGTTATTACTACCTAATCTGAGCTTATCGCAAGTTATTACGCCTTTCATCGCCTCTGACTGCCAAGGCATCCACCGTGTACGCTTAGTCACTTAACCATACAACCCCAAAGGGTCTTTCTATTTGTCTTCACTTTTAAAAAGTGAAAGCAAACGGTCAAACAACCAAAGTTGTCTGCATTTTTATACATGATGCAGACTCGATTTTGCCGGACTCAAATATGAATCACTTTCGTGATTCCCAAGAACACTTGAATGTGTGTTGGTACCTAAATGATTAAATCATCTAGGATTTGAGAACTTTTAATTGAATAAGAATAATCAATTCTTATTCGTCAGCTTTCCAAATTGTTAAAGAGCTTAAAGCAAAAAGCTTTAATCAATGACTAAACATTAATTAAAGCTCTTTCGTCTTTATTAATAAAAACCAATCAATCTGTGTGAACACTCATCGCAATAATCTATTCGTATAAGGAGGTGATCCAGCCCCAGGTTCCCCTAGGGCTACCTTGTTACGACTTCACCCCAGTCATGAACCACAAAGTGGTGAGCGTCCTCCCGAAGGTTAAACTACCCACTTCTTTTGCAGCCCACTCCCATGGTGTGACGGGCGGTGTGTACAAGGCCCGGGAACGTATTCACCGTGGCATTCTGATCCACGATTACTAGCGATTCCGACTTCATGGAGTCGAGTTGCAGACTCCAATCCGGACTACGACGCACTTTTTGGGATTCGCTCACTTTCGCAAGTTGGCCGCCCTCTGTATGCGCCATTGTAGCACGTGTGTAGCCCTACTCGTAAGGGCCATGATGACTTGACGTCGTCCCCACCTTCCTCCGGTTTATCACCGGCAGTCTCCCTGGAGTTCCCACCCGAAGTGCTGGCAAACAAGGATAAGGGTTGCGCTCGTTGCGGGACTTAACCCAACATTTCACAACACGAGCTGACGACAGCCATGCAGCACCTGTCTCAGAGTTCCCGAAGGCACCAAAGCATCTCTGCTAAGTTCTCTGGATGTCAAGAGTAGGTAAGGTTCTTCGCGTTGCATCGAATTAAACCACATGCTCCACCGCTTGTGCGGGCCCCCGTCAATTCATTTGAGTTTTAATCTTGCGACCGTACTCCCCAGGCGGTCTACTTAACGCGTTAGCTCCGAAAGCCACGGCTCAAGGCCACAACCTCCAAGTAGACATCGTTTACGGCGTGGACTACCAGGGTATCTAATCCTGTTTGCTCCCCACGCTTTCGCATCTGAGTGTCAGTATCTGTCCAGGGGGCCGCCTTCGCCACCGGTATTCCTTCAGATCTCTACGCATTTCACCGCTACACCTGAAATTCTACCCCCCTCTACAGTACTCTAGTCAGCCAGTTTCAAATGCAGTTCCGAGGTTGAGCCCCGGGCTTTCACATCTGACTTAACTAACCACCTGCATGCGCTTTACGCCCAGTAATTCCGATTAACGCTCGCACCCTCCGTATTACCGCGGCTGCTGGCACGGAGTTAGCCGGTGCTTCTTCTGTCGCTAACGTCAAACGATGCAGCTATTAACTACACCGCCTTCCTCACGACTGAAAGTGCTTTACAACCCGAAGGCCTTCTTCACACACGCGGCATGGCTGCATCAGGCTTGCGCCCATTGTGCAATATTCCCCACTGCTGCCTCCCGTAGGAGTCTGGACCGTGTCTCAGTTCCAGTGTGGCTGATCATCCTCTCAGACCAGCTAGGGATCGTCGCCTTGGTGAGCCATTACCTCACCAACTAGCTAATCCCACCTGGGCATATCCTGACGCGAGAGGCCCGAAGGTCCCCCTCTTTGAGCCGAAGCTATTATGCGGTATTAGCCATCGTTTCCAATGGTTATCCCCCACATCAGGGCAATTTCCCAGGCATTACTCACCCGTCCGCCGCTCGACGCCGTTAACGTTCCCCGAAGGTTCAGTTAACTCGTTTCCGCTCGACTTGCATGTGTTAGGCCTGCCGCCAGCGTTCAATCTGAGCCATGATCAAACTCTTCAATTTAAGATTTTGTCGGCTCAATGAATACTGACTTTAAACTACCTTAGTAATCTAAAGCTATTATCGTTCCAACAGAACGATAATGAATTGACTGTGCCAAGTCTTTCGACTTGATTGGTCACTCAGTTCATTGAAAACCTAATTTGATACCGAGGTATCTAATTTGATTATCATCAACGAGTGCCCACACAGATTGATAGGTCTATATTTTTAAAGAACATCTCTTCAACTGCTCGCTGCTGCGTTTCGTTTGAAGAGGCGGCTATTCTAGCGAGATGATTCTCAGTGTCAAACACTTTTTTCTAATTATTTTTGATTTTTTCAAATCTAACTAGAAGACCATCTTGTAAGCTGAATGCCTTACTGACTATCGCCTCGAACCCTTGTGGGCTCTGCCGTGTCAGTGGAAGCGCATTATAGAGAGCCTCATCACATTAGCAAGCCTTTTTTTAGAAAAAATACAAAAATAACGCCTAACCGCGTCTTTTTCATTCAAAGCCTTATTTATTCAACTTTATCCTAGCAATGACTACAAGTTATCCACAGAGTTATTAAAAAAGGAGGGCAAAGCCCTCCTTTTTGTAATGATGTGAATAGCGGTTAAATACCAGAACCGTCTGCCTCACCGTCGTCTTCGTGTAAACCACACTCACGTTTTAGACCATTAAAGCGAGTTTCCTCTTCTTTCATACCTGGTTCCCACTTCACTGTAGAGTGAGTATCACCTAAAGATAGGTAACCCGCTTCTTTAAGAGGGTGGTAACTCAAACCATGCTCTTCTATATAGCTATCAACTTGTTCGTTGTTCCAATCGATGATTGGCAAGAACTTAAAACGGCCATTTTGAATCGCCAGTACCGGCAAGTTAGCTCGACTCTCTGACTGCTCACGTCTTAGGCCAGAAAACCAAGTGTGAACATCCAACTCTTCGAGTGCCCTTTTCATTGGCTCTACTTTATTAAGCTGGTTGTATTGTTTAAGTCCATCGAGCCCTTTTTCCCATAACTTACCGTAGCGAGCCTCTTGCCAAGCTGGCGAGATGTTCGCTTTATAGATATGTAGGTTCAGATCTAACTGTTTCTGAAGCTCATCTATAAACTGATAAGTTTCCGGAAATAGATACCCAGTATCGGTAAGCACTACCGGAACGTCCGCTTTTACACTTGTCACTAAGTGAAGCATAACCGCCGCCTGAACTCCGAAGCTTGAACTTAGGATATGCCCACCTGGCAAATTCTCTAGCGCCCACTCAACTCTCTGCTTCGCACTCAATAGCTCAAGCTGACCATTTAGCTCTGCTAGCTTTAAAATCTGCTCGGTTTTAGTCAGTGACAACAGTTCTTGAAGCTCTAGCGCTTTTGTCTGACCTTGCACGCTTTCGCTAACTGAGCCTTGTTTAGCTGCTTGTTTCTGGGAAATAACGTCTCTAGGCATAGAAGTCCCTTTTCGATACTTTGACCTCTTCTATAATCCCAGCGCGGATAACGAAGTCACCAAATGCTTCACCTTCATTACGCTGCTCCGCCCATTGACCTACTAAAGCATCAATCTCTTCTAGGATTTGCGTATCCGTAATGTTCTCTTTGTACATCTTAGGTACACGTGTACCTGCTTTGTTGCCGCCTAAGTGCAGGTTGTATCGACCTGGTGCTTTACCAACCAAACCAATTTCAGCCAACATCGCTCGACCACAACCATTTGGACAGCCGGTGATCCTCAAGATGATGCTCTCATCACTTGGGATCTGGTGTTTATCCAAAATACTCTCTACATCAGTAACAAAGCTTGGTAGGAAACGTTCCGCTTCTGCCATTGCAAGAGGACAAGTTGGGAAAGCCACACAAGCCATCGAGTTTTTGCGCTGCTCAGATACCGCATCGTCCATCAGACCATGTTCACGAGCGATCTTCTCAATCTTCGCCTTATTTGACTTAGATACCTTAGCGACAATCAGGTTTTGGTTTGCCGTCATCCTGAAGTCGCCTTTGTGGATCTTAGCGATCTCAGCAACACCGGTTTTAAGAGGCTTACCTGGGAAGTCAAGCAGTCGACCATTCTCAATGAATAGCGCTAAGTGGTATTTACCATCGATACCCTCAACCCAACCAATTCTGTCGCCACGCTCAGTAAACTCGTAAGGACGGCTTTGCTCGAAGCTAATGCCCGCACGTTTTTCAACTTCTGCTTTAAATACATCAATACCAACGCGGTCTAATGTGTACTTAGTCTTGGCATTCTTACGATTTGAACGGTTACCCCAGTCACGCTGAGTTGTCACAACCGCTGCTGCTACATCTAGTGTTTTCTCCAGAGGAACAAAACCAAAGTCATCGGCACGTCTTGGGTACGTAGACGTATCACCGTGAGTCATTGCAAGGCCGCCACCAACAAGAACGTTGAAACCCACCAGCTTGCCGTTATCAGCGATCGCTACGAAGTTCAGATCATTGGCGTGCACGTCTACATCATTTTGTGGTGGGATCACGACTGTCGTTTTGAACTTACGTGGTAAGTAGTTTTTACCCAGAATAGGTTCGTCTTCTTCCTTACCTTCTGATGCAGTAGATTCTACTTTCTCACCATCAAGCCAAATCTCTGCATACGCTTTGGTTTTCGGAAGCAAATGCTCACTGATCTTTTTCGCCCACTCATAGGCTTCTTGATGTAGCTCTGATTCCACAGGGTTAGTCGTACATAGCACGTTACGGTTCACGTCACCGGCTGTCGCAATAGAATCAATACCGATAGAGTTCAGCGTTTGGTGCATTAGCTTGATGTTTGGCTTCAGCACACCATGAAACTGGAACGTTTGACGCGTCGTTAAACGAATACTTCCATACAACGAATGATCAGTCGCAAACTTGTCGATAGCTAACCATTGCTTAGGCGTGATAATACCGCCCGGCATACGCGCGCGAAGCATTACGTTGTGTAGAGGTTCTAGTTTTTGCTTAGCTCGCTCGTTACGGATATCACGGTCATCTTGCTGATACATACCGTGGAAACGAATGAGCTGGAAGTTATCAGCGGTAAATCCACCTGTTATGCGATCTTGCAGATCGTTCTCAATGGTTCCGCGCAGTAGGTTACTCTGCCCTTTTAGACGCTCGTTATCAGACAACGGCCCCAACTCTTCACCCAACACTTCTTGAATAGTGGCTGATTGCTTGCTCATTAGTACACATCCTTCTGATAACGTTTTGCTTTTCTTAGTTCGTTGACAAATTCTTCTGCCTGGTCAGCTTCTTTTCCACCATGCACCTTAACGATCTCAATCAGGGCATTGTGAACATCTTTGGCCATATGGTTGGCATCTCCACATACATAAATGTGGGCACCTTCCTGTAACCATTGCCATACCTGCTCACCTTGCTCTAGCAATCGATGCTGAACATACACCTTCTCGTGTTGGTCACGACTAAAGGCCACATCCAACCGGTTTAGCACACCTGACTTCAGGTACTTTTGCCATTCCACTTGATATAGGAAATCTTGAGTAAACGTGCGGTCGCCAAAGAACAACCAGTTTTTGCCAGTGTCGCCCTGGTTATCACGCTCTTGAATGAAGCTTCTAAATGGCGCAATACCCGTACCTGGGCCCACCATAATCACTGGCGTGTCACCATTTTCTGGTAGCTTGAAGTTACTGTTATGCTCAATGAACACTTTGACTTCACCACCTTCTTCTAATCCACGCGATAGGAAGTAAGATGCACCTCCAAATCGGCTTTCCTCGCCCGCTTGATATTCAACAAGCCCAACCGTTAGATGAACCTCTTCATCTACTTCTTCTTGGCTCGATGCAATTGAATAGAGACGCGGGGTTAAACGGCGTAGCAGACCCAGCAGTTGCTCGGCCTCTAGTTTTGCTTTCTTCTCTTTAAAGACATCAATCACTTGGGTATTCGAAGCATACTCGCGAAGTTTGTCTTTATCAGCTGCCAGCTTCTCAAGCTTTTTGCTTCCAGAAATCTCCGCGTATTGCGCTACTTGCTGAGGGTTTGCCGCAGTGATCTCATAGTGCTTAATCAGCGCAGAGCGTAAAGATAGGCTCTGCCCATCGACATCCACACTTTCAATACCTGATAGACCAACCTGAGCAAGAAGTGCATCCACCAGCTCACTGCTGTTCTCGAACCACACACCCAACGCATCGCCTGGCTTGTAAGTGAGGCCAGAGCCTTCAAGATCAATCTCGATATGGCGAACGTCTTTACCAGAATCACGACCCGTGATCTTTTGGCTAGTCAGTAGTGTTGCGGTATATGGATTTTTCTTGGTGTAGTTAACCGTGGCAGCGGCTGCGGCAACAGGCAGTGTCACAACATCTGCCGCTTGAGAGGCAAGATCTTCTTTAATGACCTCTAGAGCTTTCGCTCGCCACTCACCTGCTGGCGCATCGTAATCAACGTCACAGTCGATACGATCTATAAATGAGGTGGCCCCTAACTTACCTAAGTACTCATCAAAATCTTTACCGGTTTGGCAGAAAAACTCATAGCTAGAATCGCCTAAGCCAATAACACCATACTTAAGGTTCGGAAGTTTTGGCGCTTTCTTAGATTGAAGGAACTCATGCAGCTCAATCGCGTTGTCAGGCGCTTCGCCCTCACCGTTTGTAGAAGCAACAACGATGACGTGTGTCTCTTTCGCTAGGTTCTTACCCTTGTAGTCACTTGCATCAAATAGCTCAACATCGATACCAAGCGCAGAAGCTTCTTCTTTTAGCTCCTCAGCAACCCCTTTGGCGTTACCTGTTTGAGAAGCAAAGATAATGGTCAGCTTGCCTGCTGGTACGGCTGCCGCTGCTGTACTTACTGCGCTGGCAACTGGAGTAAGCGCTGATGGTGCACCCGCCTGGCTCAATCCCCAAAAATACCCGCTTACCCATGCAAGCTGGTTTGAAGAAAGGTTCGTTGATGCTTGTTGTAGTTGTGATAGCTGCTGATCGTTAAGTGGAGCAGCTAGGCTTGGTAATTCTTGAGAATTGTTATTACCGTTCGGCGACTGTTTTACGTTTGAAGACATTGTCACGACATCCCTAATCATTGCGTGACGATAGATTAACCAACCACCTTAATAACAAGAAAGAATAGATATGAATGTTTTATAACTTTTTGGAAGAAGAGGTTCGTTTGGTAGGGAGGCTATTTAGCCTCAATACGAACCTCAGTGAAGCCGACGGCTAGCGCGGATTTAGACGCTTTGTCGAGATCATTGTACTGACACTCAGCGCCGTGAATATCCGTCAGCATAACGAAACCGCCTTGCTTGTGGCGAAACTCAACGATCCAACCGCCTTCGGATTCAGCGGGTTCAATGATCGCTTCTGCCAGTAAATCTTGATGGAATAAATACTTCAATTCCGTAATTGTCATGGCTCCCTCCAGAAATCCTATAATGACCGACGCCCTTGGTCATATAGATAACTATAGCAATTGTGCTTATCCCTGTAGGGTTATTTGTGATCAGTTTGTTAATTTGTGGGCGCCATTACCTTTTTATAGATCCAAATCGCTATAAAGAAGGCAATAATGTAAGGCAAGAGATTTAAAACAACCCCAACCATGCCCAACAGAAACATCACCGCGAACGACACCACAATCGCCATTGTCACAGTGACAAACGTAACGCCTGTCATGACAAGAGTTGCAAGAAATACCAAAACGAAAATTAGTTCAAACATAACCTCTCCCATTTCGTTGCTAGTTTAAGTCTTTTGAATTACTCAAATAGATTGCAGGAAGTGTTCCAACTTTTAGATTCTTTAAAAATCATATAGATAGCTAGAAACAAAAACTCCGACTTGCTTTCGCACAGTCGGAGTTGGTATTTATCGCCAAATGATTGGTAAATTACACATCCAGTTCAGATGGGATTTTTGCTAGTGCTGTTTCAAGCACTTCAATGCCAGCACCTTTCTTATGTGCATTTTCACTGATATAACGACGCCATTGCCTTGCGCCTGGCATTGCTTGGAATAAGCCAATCATATGACGAGAGATATGACCAAGGTACGAGCCGTTAGAAAGCTGACGCTCAATGTACGGGTACATCTCTTCAACGACTTGCTTACGCTTTTTCACTGGAGTGTCTAAGCCAAAGATAAGCTGGTCAACCTGGGCGAGGATGTATGGATTCTGATAAGCCTCACGACCAATCATTACGCCATCAAGGTGCTGCAAGTGCTCTAGAGATTCTTCTAGAGTTTTTACGCCGCCATTTACTGCCACATTCAGATGTGGGAAATCTTTCTTAATTTGGTATGCGCGAGGGTAATCCAATGGTGGGATCTCACGGTTCTCTTTAGGGCTCAAGCCACTCAGCCAAGCTTTACGTGCGTGAATGGTAAACTGATCTACACCGCCCTTTTCAGATACCGTAGAGACAAACTTAGTCAAAAACTCATAAGAATCTTGATCGTCGATACCAATACGAGTTTTTACCGTCACTGGAATATCAGCCACTTCACGCATCGCTGCCACGCACTCAGCTACTAAATCTGGTTCAGCCATTAAGCATGCACCGAAGCGGCCATTCTGTACGCGATCTGATGGGCAGCCTACATTCAGGTTTACTTCATCATAACCACGCTCAGCAGCAAGCTTTGCACAGGTTGCCAAGTCAGCAGGGTTTGAACCACCTAGCTGAAGTGCTACAGGGTGCTCTTCTTCGTTGTACGCGAGGAAGTCCCCTTTACCGTGAATGATCGCACCTGTTGTTACCATCTCGGTGTACAGCAGAGTTTGTGACGACAGGAGACGATGGAAGTAGCGGCAGTGTCTATCTGTCCAATCGAGCATCGGTGCCACGGATAAGCGGTTTGATTGGAAATTGCTTGTGTTATCTGGCTTGGTCATTGTTTTACCTAATAATTTTACCCATCAAATCCGCTTTGAATATCGTGGAATTTTCCCAAATTTCGTCCTATAGTACCCCTTACAGTACCCCTCAAAGAGTAGGACGACGGAATGGCTTCACTCTCAATCGAAAAGCGGCAACTTAAAAACGGTGAATTCCGCTATAAAGCAACAATCATCGTCAAGAAAAAGCAGGCAATCATACACAGAGAGTCAAAGACTTTCAAAAAGAAAGAGCACGCTCGTACCTATGGCAAGAAACGCCTATCCGACATCGAATTAAACGGCATAAATAGTACCAAAACAGTCCCCCTCTCGGTACTCCTCGATAAGTTCATGGCAGATAAGGATTTATGGAACAACACAGGGCGAACCAAGCGCTACGTTATAGAAATGCTCAGAGATTGCGATATAGCGCAAATAGACACCAATGAGCTAAAAACTAGCGACCTCATCCAACACTGCAAAAATCGCCGTGGCGCAGGAGCGAAGCCAGCAACTATTTATCATGATATTGCTTATCTTCGCTCTGTGATGAAAAAAGCAAATCCCGTGTTCGACATAGAAGCCAACTATAAGATCTTTGATGAAGCTGTACCGGTATTAACAGATATGCAGCTTATCGGGAAAAGTGAGAAACGAACCCGCCGCCCTACTGGTGACGAACTCGAAGCGCTAAAGCAAGGTTTGATTGAGCGTCAAAACGCCAGAGCCAATGGTCAAGCTCGCATCCCGTTTGTCGATATCCTTGAGTTTAGTATTTTGACCTGCATGAGAATTGGTGAGGTTTGCTCTCTGCGTTGGGAAGATATCAACGAAGAACACAGAACGGTGATTGTGCGTGACCGTAAAGACCCACGCAAGAAACAGGGGAACCATATGATAGTTCCTTTGTTGGCTGAGTCTTTTGATATTGCTATGCGCCAGCCAAAAGAGAGTGAGCTTATTTTTCCTTTTAACTCTCGAAGCGTTACTGCTGGGTTTCAAAGGGTTCGAAATAAGCTTGGCATTGAAGATTTACGCTATCATGACCTAAGGCGAGAGGGAGCTAGTCGACTGTTTGAGAAAGGTTACTCTATCGAAGAAGTAGCTCAAGTAACCGGACACAGAAATCTAAATATTCTTTGGCAAGTTTATACTCAACTTTACCCTCACACGCTTCACTCAAAAAGCATAAAAGCTGAATGAGACAGCAAACTACCTCCCCTTATCATGAATATCAGTATCGTTTACAAATTAAATACTTGGTGATATTTTTAAAGTAAGTCAAACCTAAAAAAGGGAGGGAGTATGCTTTTCGAAGCGTTTTTCAACATCCCTAACTCCGCAGTCAGGGCTATTGGCTGATAAGCATGCATAGGGGATGGCTTTTTGGAGAATAGATAGAAGTCGTGAATTTTTGATGCGTGATGCTGAAAAATGCCACAGCCTTTTTATATAGCCCGTATTTAGGTTCTATCATGGCAGTGCCTTGATAGTAAATATCGAAAAGCGCTGGAGCGTGCTCTGTTGTGGACTATCCCCAAAAATGATTGGTCAAGGTAGTCAAATCAACCTCCGGAGATGCCAGCGCCTTTCTCTATTACATCCGGTTTTATTTGTTTTCCAACCTAGTCAAACGCTCATCCATTTTTTCCATCATTAGCCTTAGCCATTTGATATCTGTCTTTAGGGCAACCCCAACTCCAACTCCACTAAATAACGCACTCACTGCAGCAACAATAATAGTCTGATACTCAGCCATTAAATTCATCCCGTATTGCTTCCCACAAACCAACCAAAATCGGTGCAGCCACACCAATCAAGCCACCCACTTGCACGCCTTCATGTGTCACACTTGCCGTCAATAGTTCAGGGTGCCCCGTTGCTAGCGCCAAACCTGCGCCAATGAGCGCAAGCCCCTTCTTAGTCGATGCCTGTTTCAAATCTATTTTCATTGCTGTTACTCCTAGCCGTTAATGCGCTTCCAGATATAAGCGCTGATTAAAGCGGTCAGGATGCCAACCGCTAGACGTTGCATTACTTCTTTTTGGGTCATGCCAGTGCTACCCCTTGCGCTGCATCTTCTAATGAGTAGTAACGCCCGACTTCCATAATCGACATGGAATGTACTAGGCGAGTCATAAACTCATCATCAAAAAGATTAAGCGGGGTACTGGCGCCCACGTTGAGGCGACCCGCCACGAACTGCACGTAGTTGTCCGTGTCGTTGTTGTCACTCTTTGGCGCAAAGCGGCTGATAATTCCTTGAAGGGTGTTCAGCCCATAAAGGTTTTGGTAGTTGCGAATGAGCTTGGTTGCCGCTCGAAAGCCATATTTCGAGTGCGAGAAGGTTTCAAACGCTTTATCTTTGGAGGGCGTTACTTTGCCTGTCCAAGCATTGTTACTTATGCGAATGTTGAGCGGGTTGTTGTTACGAATCCCGCGATTGAGTTGTGATTTCACGATGTTTACCCCTTTGGGTGCGCCAATCATCAGCGCACCAACTATCAGAACAAAGATGATTAGACGCATGGTGATTACTCTGGCATTGGTGGTGGCGCAATGATTTCAGACCCGACTAGTCGCAACGTTCCTGAATCTTCAAACAAGATATTCGCAGCGTTGAACTTGGTATCTGCTCCATCCAAATCACCGTGCATTTTGATGCCGATTTCAATTGGAAAGCCCTCGGAATATCGGTCGAATATTTCCACGATGTCACGGACAAAAACCGTCGCGACACACTCGCCTAGAAAAGAGAAAAAGCTTTGACCTGTTGAACCTTCTCCAGTCCTAACTAGATGGATTTTTTCATCAAAGATATACGTCTCTGCTCCCATGATGTAAGAGCTCATCGAACCACGCACAAAGCGACTGAGTGACACCTTTTCCGCATCGGTTAAATCGGTTCCGCCGTTTGCCCAATCTATGCGAAATGGAATATTCAGGCAGAACGTGAGTGCAACCATAGCGTTAGGGTCTTCATCCTTAAACGGCTCAACCAATCCATTCACCATCACCTTTGTTACTGGGTCGTTCTGATACTGGTAAAACGCTTTGTCACCCGCTGTATTGGTACTCGGCATGAGTTTTTTTAACGCAAATTTTTTCTCGTCAAAGCCTGCGCTCATTGTCGTGCTAGGAACTGGAGTAACCATGGTTTGTATTAACTCGCTGCTACCGCCGCCACCCAAGCTACTAAGCAAGTCATAAAGAAACTCAATTTTGTTGCGGCTGCTACCCGTTGGTAATGCTGGAAGGTTAGACATGATTAATACTCCAATACCTGCGCTTTATCGGGCGCGGCTCCTGTTAGTGTGAATGTGGCGGCAGTTGGAACCGTGAGCTTTTCGCCTGCCGTAAGCTCAAAGCCGTTAAGACTGATTAGCCCTGCGTTGGTACTGCTGGCTTTGATGATGACGCCATTGCGTGCAGGGTTAGCGGGCACCTCTAGCGGCATTTCTCCGCTCAGTGATGAAAGCGCGCTACCAGAGAGCACCTTGATTGTTTGCCCTGCTGCCAGTTCAACGCTTGGCATGGTGCCAACATTCACCGACTGACCGCTTTTGAGTTGAACGTCAGGCAGGGTTTTAACTTCGACTTGCTGACCATCTTCAATCTGCACTTTTGGCAGAGAGGACACGCCCACGCTTTGCCCTGCTTTAATTTCGACTTTGGGTAACTCAGTCACCCCTACCGTTTGACCAGGCAAGAAACTCACTGACGGCATGGTTTGAATATCGAGCTTTTGACCTTCTACTGGTGGGGTGAAATCCCCCACACCATGCTCAAGAGACAGTGCCCCTTCACCAGATAGAAGGATTCGGCCTAATGGCTTGCCATAGCGAAACACCGAGCGATTGGGTAGCGAGAAGCTTTCCCCTGTCGCGTCAATGTGCACCGATAACTTGCCCGAAATCGACTCAACAAAGAGCCATGTAGAATCAATAGTCAGGGGAATGGTTTGCCCCTTAGTGAGATTTAGGTTCATTTGCCTACCGCCTTAACCAGCACAAAGCCCAGTACAAACACAATCACTGCCATGAGTATCAATTGCTGCTTGTTGAGTGCGCTTTGCCCGTTGTCTTGTTTGAACTTGGCAAGCTCGGTGAGCTTGGCGAGATTTTCCGTATTTTGAGCCGCTTGGTTACCCGCAAGCCCTGCCATCATCTGCAAGTTTTCGCTGTTGGTGGTGCTGAACTCGTTGAGTGCACCCGCCGCGAACTTGAGACTGTTATCGGTGTTGCGTTCAACCAAGCCAAGCGTTTCACTCATGGCGCCACTGGCGAACTCATAAGATTCGTCCAGCGCATCACCCGCAAAAGCAAATGACTCGTCTACCGTGTCACTGGCAAACGCTAGGGTTTCTTTGCCGAACTCAAAGGATTTATCCACGGCGCCGTGGTCAGTGGCAGTAATATTGAGCGTGGAATCGCTCACCCCGCTGACTGCTACGCCTAAGTTGTCTCCATCAATGGCATTCTGACCACTGACGTTTTTGGTATTCGTTGTTGTATTGCTTGAGGAGCTACCGCCACCACCGCCCATGCTACAACCTCCACTTTAGATATTTGGCGTCACCGTGCGCTGTCTCCGTCACACCACCTAACCTTTTAAGTAGCCTCACCACCAAAGGGAAATAAGAGTGGCAAGCCATTGCGGTCAATTGGTTCTTTTTGACGAACTCAGAAAGTACACGGGTCGCCTTGAGCGCATTGGTGCCCACTGCCGCCCAAATGAAATAGGTTTGACCGCGCACCTCTCCCGCCAGCAAGCAATCTACCCCTTCGCCTTGAATGCGATAAATGCTTACTCGCCCCGCTTCAATCTCATGCTTCATCACATCAAAGTCATTCGGACAGGCACGAAAAGCAGGCTTGAGAGTGTTTATGGATGCTTGGTCTTGGGTTACGACACGAATCATTTTTTGCGCATCCAGACAATAAGCACGGCAACCACACCTGCGACAATCAACCAAGTCGGCACACCGCCGCCCATATTGATACCGCCTACGCTTTGCCCTGAACGGGTCGAGCCATGAGAAGATGATGGACCAGCCGCGCCGCCACCTGCATTGATAGGCATTGAGCCGCTATTCGTTAGAGAATCAAAACCAATCATTTACCACCTCAACTTGAACCAGATAACCACCGCAATCACAGCTAGAATCATCCACTTTGCTTTGTTGATTTCCTTGGCGGTGAGGTAACCCAAGGTCACCCCCGCCAAGCCTAAATAAGCTAACGGCATCACTTGCCCCCTTTGAGCGCAAACGCAAAGCCGCCTAGCACCAACACAGCCAATAGCGCGATGATTGCCACGCTCTGCCACTGCATACCACCAGAAGTGGTGTGCACTGGTTGCCCGTTAGGTTGCTGGTAATCATTATTGTTAGCTCGATTCTCGTCTGGACTGGCAGACTTAGCGCGGTCTAACTCGTTATCCATCTTGATACCAAGCCAATCCTCACCAAAGCCGCCGACCACATCCACCGCGCCGCCAACAATCTCACCTGCACCCTCTAGGATGCTGTCAAACCAACCACCACTTGAGGAGGTTTGAGCCACACTAGGGTTTTCCATTGGTCACCCCCTTTATTTCGCTGCGATAACGCCCACTTGCTCAATTGCTTCAATCAACACTGGCACACTGCCGTTCTGTGACTTATCAAGTTCGAATTGAAGCTGTTTTAGTGCGTTGGTAGGCAAGCGCCCCTCAACACCAAAGCCCGTTCGAACAAAATCAAGACTGAACCAACCTGCGTTTTGCTCTAGACCTGAAATCGCCAAGTCAAAAGCGTTATCCGCTTTGGTGACGTTGATTTCTTCCACGCTGTCACGCATGACACGAACACGGTCAATAGATGTGTCTTTGAAGTGAACACGCTTGAGTGAAAATGCTGGCGAACGCTCAGGAAAATCAAACGGCGTGCGACCTGTCGCGCTGGCGAACCAAGTCAGTGAGTAGATACGAGGTAAGTAAATACGCTGAGATTGTGCCGCAGTCGTATGTGAGCGAGCGCGAATACTTGGCGCAGGCGTACCACCCGCTTTTGAGGCAAGCTGGATATACACAAACCAGATTTCACCTTGCAGCGTGACCAGTTCACCAGTACGAACACCACCCTTAGTGCGAAGGGTTAAATCCGCAAATGGGATAACGTAGCGACCATCTTGAGTAAACTGCTTACGATGTTCTTGAAGGTCTACCAAGTCTTGACCAGTTAGGTTGTATACTTCCTTACCGTTCAGCGTGATACGAACACGCTCAACATCGGCAGGGTCAGTAATATCGGTGACCAACTCAATAGATTGATATGTAGGACCACTTACCAAGCGCAATGTGGCTTGGTTGCCCCAATTCACACCCTCTACAGGGTCTAAATCAAGTGGGCGCGGGTTAAATGGTGTGCTTAGTAGTTCCATAGCTTAAAACCACCCTGAGTTACCATTGATTTGCTCTTTGATAGGCTTGAGCGCGCCTACGTTGTTAATGACTGCCAATGCAATCAGCATGACCACGATGGTCATCAGCATTGTTTTATGACTAGCTTTCATATGTTTCCCCTGCTTCACAGCGTTGGAAAGGTTTAAAGGAGTCATTATCAAATCAGGTGGCGGGCAGTTCGTCACTAAAGTTCAACCTATAGGTATAACTTTTAACCTATAGGTTGAAATGAGACGTTAACGGTAGTTTCGAGAGAGCCTTTTGCCCGTTTCGCAGTTCAGTGCACCGCGCTCTAGGTTGCCAATGCCGTCACGAATAATCAGGTATTCGGCAATCGCTTTGCCGATACACTGCTTATTGACCTTGGCACTTTTAAGATCGGCAACCTCGTTAGAATGAACCCCTTTTTGCTTGGCAACCCAATCGGCATCCACGCCAGAGTTGACCGCACCAAGCCACCACACGCTTGATTGGTTGGTCACGGTTTTGGGCACCTCCTGACCTCGCTGAAAGATGGTGTGAACCACATGACCGAACTGGCGACCACCACGAAGCAATTCACCTGTTTTGCCCTCAAGCTTTCCTGATGTTTCCGCGCAGCTTGCCAGCTCCTCAATCACAACATGCAATTTGGGTTTATGACCATCGCCGAGCGCCCAAGCAATCGCGCTGAACGTTTCAAGCTCAGACATACACGCGCCCTTTGGGGGAATGTAGGCGAGCTTGAACGAACACCCCGAACGGCGCCCTTGCACTGCAGCCTTGATAAACTTGGCAGGGTCAGTAAAGCCGTGGCACATTTGCCCGTGAAACTTTTGCCCTGCGTAGTTGCGGTACGGGTCAAAGAACAAAGCTTGTGACTTCTTGGGTACTAGCCCCATGTATTTCACTGCACTGGTTTTGCCGCTACCCGTGCCACCAAGGTACACAGTGTGCTCGGCGTCGTGGGATGGGTTGGAGTTAATCGGGTTTACGATGAGAGTCACGCTCTGCCTCCTGCTGCTTTTTCAGTTCAAGGGCAGTGATTTGCTTTTTCGACGCCCACCACAACCCAAGGATTGCCAAGGCAAGGGTCATGACATTCATGTAATCGCCACATTGGTCGAGCAGTGCCCCACCGTATTGCTTGGCAACAGGGCGAGCCGCATTCACCACGCTTTGCTTGGCGCGCTCATCAAACTCAAAATCAATGTCTTTGAGAATCGATACGGCTTGCTCAACCACTACAAGCCCAGTAGTCACCAACGCATCAAACGCCTCACTGGTATCCACCTCTGGTTCAATACCTGCAGAGGCTAACGCGCCCTCTTGTGCTGACGGCTCATTGTTGAGATTTGCAATGTAAGCGTCCAACTCATCAAGGTTGTCAGCACTCGTTTCAACAGTTGGGTTACTCATGGCTATCACCCTCCTCACTCGGTTGTGGTTTAGCCAACATTCGCTTGATGGCAAAGAGCAGCACGACAATGACGCCAAGACAGGCGGTAACCTTGATAACTTTCGGTTTCAGGCTTGTCTTTGGCGGTGTTGACTCCGTGGTTTCAGTGGTACTTGGCTCGGTTGGTGGCAGCACATCAGCGGGAGGGGTTACCGTAGGCGAAAAACTCTCAACGCTTTCAACCGTTGATTCAACCGACTCTTCAACCGTTGGCTCAACCTTGTCAGATAAGGCTTGGAGCGCTTCCTTGGTTTCGGTCATGTTGTCAGTGCAATAGCCACTCACGGTTTTGCTCATTGAACTGTTGCCGCAGCTAGGGCACTTGTAATAGAGCAAGCCAAGGTTGCGACCGTTCTTGACCGTTTCCCCGCTATCTATCAAGCGACCTTCACCCACCATGTGAACGGTGGCAGTGCTGCTACAAACGGGGCACGGCACATAGCCGCGCACTGGATTTGGCGTTTTACTCATCGGTGGTCGCCTCCTCAATCACTGCATTCAACTGCTTTTCAAGCGCCTGTTTGCGCTGCTCTCGAATGGCTCGATTTGATTTAGCGACTAGCTTTGCTTTGTCGATAAGCTTTGGATCTAAGCCAAGGACAGAAAGTGGGTCAACACCGCCCATAATCACTTTAGGCGCTAGTGACAAAAGCTCACTCGGTGAAAAGTCTTTGACGGTGTCGAACGCCGCCTCTAATTCAGTTTCTAGCGCATCAATTGTGTTAAGGCGCACAAGCTCCGCTTGGCACTCATCTTTGGTCATGGTTTTCATGGATTACCCCTGTTTCACAACGTTGGTGTAGTTCTGGAAGTATTTGGCCTACCATAGGCCAAATACTCAGTAGACGATTAATCGGTTCTGTTTGAGTCGTATTTTGCTGTACTGGTCGATCGTGATCGTTGCCCCTCTAGACAGCGGAACAAGTAAGCATTGAACTCCCTTAACGCTCCATCCGGTCACGTCTCGAAGAGCCTGAATTAATTGGGAGTTACAGTTATTCTCAGTGCTCCAAGGTACGGCACTCCGTGCCTTTTGAAGACGTTTCACGTCTTTCTTTTTCACGATGCTATAGCACTCGCTTGCAGTTTGGATTAGTTGCCCCAACCATGAAAAGCCAATCACTTTTTTGTTGGTTTCACCGTATTGGTTTTGCTTGGATTCATAAGCAACTTTGGCACCCTTGGCGAGTTGGCAGAATAGCGACCACTTTGAAGAATCTGCTGCTTGTCGTAACTCCTCTAGCTTCGGGTCTATTTTTGTCTGCTCTGGAGTAGTTCGACGTAGGTTGCGCCACAAAGAAACGGGCTCACCACCAAACTGTTGAAATTGCCTAATGCGGTGGGTAGAAGCCCAAGCTCGAGCCCGATAAGCGTACTCTTCGGATTCAGATTCTGGCATGTGCTTACCATTGATGTTCTTAGACACGTACTTGGCGATATAGGCAGTTGCACCGCCCTTCTTTGGGTCTGCCTCTTTAACATCAAATCGAGGAGAGATATCGTTTCCTAGCTCTTGCCTGTCTTCGTTGATCGCACACCCTTTGAGAATGCTAATAACGGTCTGTTTGTCCTTCGGCGCGCAAAACAAAAAGTAGTGAGAGTGGCTTGTGGCATCTTTGTGCGGCTCAGCGACACGAAACCCGAAATACTCCACATCTTCTTTCGCTATCAACGCACGTCCAACAGCCCACTTGTGCATTAGAGCCTTATGCCCCTCTTTTACAGATGAACCATTCCACTTTCTGGATATCCTGTGGTACTTGCTCGGTAGCGTCCAAGTAATGAAAAGTGCCGTGAAGCCCAAATCTTGCGCTAACTCTTCAAAGCCTCGCGAACGCACCATCATTTCGATACGTCGATTTTCTGGGTTTGCAGTCGTCCTCTTGATCACTTCCTCTAAGTCAAAAGCTTCACCCGTCTCGTTATTCATCACTGCCATAGCCTCGACATACTGCTTAGCTTCGCGTTGCTTCTGCTTCCAGTTGGCAAAAGATATGGCACTGATAACAGGAGCTTGATGGTTACTCTCTCCGACTCGTTCGAGAGCGATTTGGGAGTACTCAATATATTGCGCTCGAAGGTGTAGTAGTCGCCCTTCAATCCATGTCTCTGATTGCATTTTAAGAGCAGCTACTTCCAAATCTTGCTCTAGCTCTTCAGGCTTACTTTGCTCCTTTTTAAAATTGATTCGCGGTGCATTCACATGGATTTCTTGCAGCGTCAAAGCTTGGAGTTCATAAACATGCTTGAGAGCTTCAAGATAACTACTGAAAGTCTCTGGCAACTTCTCGTCACTCAACATTTCCGCGCAGCTATCGGCATAGCTTTTCGCCAACTTACTTACTGCATCATCACGCATCAAAATATCGTGGTTCAAAGGCTCAGCCTTGGCTTTGGTTCGGCTATCAACAAATGAGAACTTATCCTCAATAAAGCTCGCTCTTTTTAAGCCAAACTTAACCGCATCTTCAGCAGCCTTGATTAGGTTATCTTGCGAAGGGTTCTTACGCTCCATTCGCTTTGCAACTTTCATCTTGACGTCAGCTTTCACTAATTGGGGCAGTCTTGGAAAGAAGCGGCGAGTAAATGCAGATAACTTAAGAACCTCTGCTGGTTCAATCGAAGTAATCATGTAAAACACATCCCTGAATCACAGAAGTTTGAAAACATGTCGATTTGTCCATCAGAAAACACGACTTCATCAATAGGCTTACCAGATTTGTGAAGCCACAAATGCGGGTAGTCCTTTTGAAGTTCACGTTCAAAAAGGACAGCCTTACTAAAATCGTTAGGAGCATTCTGCTTCATGTCTGCCCATTCCAAGTCATGTCGATTTGGACACATCCAACAAGCTGAACGAGGAGGGGTCGGTAAGCCCGCTTTTTCAACAACCCTGATAGCATCAGCTCGACTAAGACGTAGCTCGATTAGAGGATATCGGTTTTGCCATTTACCAATCGTGGCTTTGACTCTTCGTATCTCATCAGTAGTAATACCAAGCCACATATCAAACTGGCTCTTCGGAAAGCGCTCATTACAAACTCGCCTCACAACCTCTTTCTTCCATTTATCACTGCAATAGCCCGGCTGCTTACCACACAAACCGTTGGTGTCTCTCCCGTTCCATTCAGTAAAAACGGGAGGAAGAACGTTATTACCCTTGAAATCAGTAATATCGTGATTCGTATAATCACTCTTTTGAACGATGAGGTACTCAAGACCAATGCGACGACATAGCGGTTCGATATGTTCTTTTTGATATGTGAAGACGTCGGTCATTTCTCTCTCGGTATCCGACATTACAACCAAGTCAGGCTTTGGGAGTACTCCTTGGCTTATCAACACAATCATCGCGTTAGACTGTGTCCCTCCACCACTGGAGAACACATTAATTCGTTCCGAATTGAATTTGAAAGCCATCACTACCCCCTGCATTGAACCGAGGTGCACACATAACTTAGCGGCTTACTTTTTCGTTTCTTACGAACGCCAATTCCATGTTTTTCTCTAAGCTTTTGGAGCAAGTAAATAGAACGCTGACGCTTTTCTGGATCTGGGTTTGCCATACCCGCCATATCGGGGCATGGCATGTGGATAGGATTCGTTACCTGCATGGTTACGCCTCCACACTTTCCATTAACTCAATTGCTTCCTCAAGCTGAATCAAAACACCAGATAGGTAGTTATCTTCATCCACATCATTACAAGGGCACATATGGTTCTCGATGACCTTGTGTAACAGTTTTGCTTCCGTTGAGTGAGAAAAGTCTAGGCTGATACCGTGTAGTGGATAACTCATAACGTACCTCCGTTTACTGACTGCCAATCACTCGTTGCTTCAGCATGGCGTTGGTCTATGTACGCTGCGAGATCTTCAATTTTGATTAATGATGGGCTGCGCTCAGAATCACGCAACTTGAAGGTAGGGACGGGAAAGTCACAAGCCTTAGCTCGCTGCTCTGCCGTTTTTGGAGTGATGCCGAAAAACTCTTGGCATACCTGCTTTAGTTCAACTGTAGGGCTTTCAAATCGCGCCAATAGTGCAAAATTTGTGTTCATATTTCCTCCATGTTGTACACTTGAGGTAACTAAAGTTAATTCGCAACTCCTCAAGTTTCCTCAAAAATGATTTGAGTTAATTATGAGGAATTATTTCTACATTTCAACCCACTTTTGAAGAATTGAGATAATTATGAGTGATTTTGAGTTAAGTTTGAGGAAGCTTAAAGAAGTTACGAATACCTCCACAAATGCAGAGCTGGCAAAGGTTTTAGAGATATCACCGAAGACAATTTACACGTGGCGAGAGCGCCAAAACATACCAGAAAAAATCTTTCTTAAAGCTAGACAGTTGTCACAGAAAGCAACCACTTTGCCTATGGGTTACCTAGAGCTAAAGTTCTTTGACATTGAGGTAAGTGCTGGACACGGGGCGCTCGTCGAGAAAGAGGAAGAATCAACTGCTATGGTATTTAGCGAAAAATTCTTAAGACAAGACTTAGGCTATAACCCTGCAAACGTGTTCTTGATGCCTGTTCGTGGTGACAGCATGAGCCCTACGTTGAAGAATCAAAGCATTGTAATGGTCAACCGCGTTGATGGCTTCTCTACCGATGGTATTTACGTCTTTAGATATGACGGTCGTTTGATGGTTAAGCGGCTACAGTTCTTACCTAATGGTATTAAGGTTGTAAGTGACAACACCGCTTATGAGCCTTGGGAACTGGAGAAAAAAGATATCAAGAGCGCTGATTTTGAGATCATTGGTGAAGTAGTCTGGTCGGGACAAAGAATGTAAATCGGGAAGCCTTCTAACTTATTGGGAGGCTTTTTTTATATACTCATTAGCTTTGTAAACACCTGCCATCCAAATAGAGGACAACACGAACAAGCAGATTTGGATAACACCACCGGTCAAGTTTGTGTTAAGTGTTACGTAAACGTAGGCTCCCAAACAAAGTAACAACAGGATCAGTGTTAAGCCGAAGAATACTGTTAAGCCATATCTGTTGATATGCTTGCTGCCAAGATTATCAGATATAACTAGATTTATACTTTGAGCGAATATCATAAAGCTAGCCACAGACCAGTCCGTTGAAGTCAAGATATCAAAAGGCTTTGAGATAATAGCCTTTGTAATCATCAAGACCACAAACGGTACTAGGATAAAAATGTAGCTAGATAGAAACTTTCTCATTCAAAAAGGTTTGCCTGTTGTGTATCAGATAGTAGATTGCTCTCTTTCACTCGATGCACTTTAGTGATTTCAGCGTTCACATTCCGAACTGAGCCATTCTGCCCCTTCACGATACTGCATTTTAAGTTAACTTCGATTAAGTTATTTGCTCTTACAGCGGGCATCTTGCCTGATTGGTAGTCAATCAACCATTCACTATCTGTGATTTTCGCATAGTATTTTCGTTCGGTGACGACACTCTGTACATACCACGATGAGTCTCCTACATTGCATGGACGAAGAGCAATAACAGTATCATCACCATCATACGGTTCTGGTTTAAGCTTTTTTAACTCACTTATAGAAACTGAAGAACGAAAAGATCTATTAAACTGAAGTACCTGAGCAGATTTCTTGTTCTTCTCTGAATTGATAACCTCAAAGTGCTCTTTTGGCATAAGTAACGTACCTGCATCAGATATATCATTCATAACTTCCGCAAGGGTTACTCTGTCGAAATAGGGCTCACGCCTTTCAATCTCTGTTTGCTCACCTTTGGATGAGCGACTCTCAATAAAATCAGCTGTATCCTTTTCGAGCTCTCTAGCTTTACTTTCGATATTGTCGTCAGAAGCGTCATTAAGCAGCAGCTTTGCTAACTGTAATCCAATGAAGCTTAGCACACCCGGTTTATAACCCACCTTATTCTTGAGTTTTACCGAACCTTCAGTTACGCGCTCTAATTGGAAAACTGAAAACTCATCCGGTTCTAGTTCTTGACCAACTAACTCAATGAACTTCCTATAAGCTTTCGTGTAGCCATATAAGGAAAGTAACATCTCTTCTGGACGATCACGGTTTTTGAGGTGCTCTAGTCTCAGTGTTACATCAAATAACTGGGCAGGTTGTTTAAGTTTGGGTGTGTGATTTTTATTTTGAGTAGCCATAAGACGATTTTTTTGTCGTAAACCTATGAGAGATATAACACAAATATCAATCTTTAGACAATTGGCAATCCGTTTATTCCTTTTAAGCGGTACCCCTATAGTACCCCTCAAATATCACAAAGCTTTATATACAAGGAATAGCAATCCAATCGAGCATCGGTGCCACGGATAAGCGGTTTGATTGGAAATTGCTTGTGTTATCTGGCTTGGTCATTGTTTTACCTAATAATTTTACCCATCAAATCCGCTTTGAGTATTACTCAATCCATTGCTTCCAAGAACAACAGTGATTGCATTGGAAGCGCTACCGAAACTCGCTAGCGGCATGGAAGTACATTAACTTCAAAGCAATCTGGTCTAAATAGAGGCAGGCATAATACACACAGAGCAAGATAGTTTCAAAAAGAAACCACCATCTAGAACATTCATAACTAGGCTAGCAAGCCTCTACTGCAACAATAGCAACTCTAGGTTTATAACTAACCTGTTGATTATCAGGATTGATGGAGGAAAGCAGAGGAGTTCAGTTGGTATAATGCTCTACCTCTGAATGACGAAGGTAGAGCATTTGAAGTTAGAATCGGTAATAGATACCTGCGTTTAAACCAGAGATTGTCGAGTTGAGGTCGACACCATCTTCTTCGAAGTCAATATAAACACCGCGATAGCCTACAGTGAAAGCAAAGCCGTTTTCTGCCTCGTAACCGAAATCTACGCCATATTGCCAACCAAGATCGGTCGAATCACTTGTCTCTCTATTCGCTGTAAATAGCTCCGTGGCTGTCGTTTTGTATTGTCCAATACCACCTACAAGACCAACGTAGATTGGTAGATCTTTGATGTAGAACTTAGGCTTTAGATTCAAAGACACGCCTTGCCCTTCAAGCTTCAACACATTTTGGAAGTTAGCATCGCTTAAGTTTCTGTACTCCAACTCAAAGCCAAGACCAACATTATCTGCCACCGCCATCTCATAACCAGCAAACAAAGCAAATGGCACTCCGTCTACATCTTCATTCAAGCTTATACCATTCATTTCAAGCTCTACTTTATTGAATAGACCAACTTGCCCGCCAACATAAGGTGCATTTTGAGCGCCTGCGAAAGCTAAAGAAGGGGCTAATAGTGAGACTAATAAAAGTTTTTTCATTCTAATACCTATTTAATTATTATATGCAACTGCGGGCATTAAATAGAAATAACGAATGCAAATCAACCACCTAGAATAAGAAACAGTCCTCATATCACATTCATTACACCGACATTTGGTTAAAAGATCATCTGGTGTCTCTTTGAACAATGAAACTAACGACCTATTGCTGGATTTAGTATAAAATGGGCGGAATTCGCTAAGATAGGTGGACATGTGGATCAGAAGCTAATCAAACAACTAGAAGATATTTGCTCGGTACGAGGAGTTCGTTTAACACCTCAGCGAAAGCGTGTGTATGAACTCATTTGTGAAAGTAACAAGGCGTCTAGTGCTTATGAATTACTTGACCTGTTAAAAGTGAGTGAACCACAAGCGAAACCGCCAACAGTCTATCGCGCTTTAGACTTCCTTTTAGAACAAGGATTTATCCACCGAGTTGAATCTACCAACAGTTTTGTCTCTTGCTGTTCATTTGGTGAGCATAAACACTACTCGCATCTGCTGATTTGTGACAAGTGCGGTAATGTCGTTGAACTACAAGATGATATTCTGATAGCCTTGCTAAATAGCAACGTTGAAAAACATGGCTTCCAATTGTCAAACCACGTTATAGAAACTCATGGCACATGCCAGACGTGTTTATCATTGGAAGAGCAGAATAAATAGAAGAAGTTATGCGCGCTGAATTTGTAAATCCGTTTTTAGCCTCACTGATGAACGTGCTAAAAACGATGGCTTCAATGGAGATCAAGCCACTTAAGCCAAGAATTAAAAAAGACGAAATCGCTCGTGGCGACGTCTCTGGTCTAATAGGTATGGTAGGGAATCAAACCCGCGGCTCAATGTCGATTACCTTTGAAGAGGGATTAGCCCTCGAGATCATGCAAAACATGTTAGGGGAAAAACCCCACGGCTTAAACGAAGAAGTCACCGATATGGTGGGTGAAATTACCAACATGGTAACAGGCGGAGCGAAGCGTATCCTCGCGGAAAATGGCTTTGACTTTGATATGGCAACACCCGTAGTTGTTTCGGGCAAAGGACACACCATTCGTCACAAATGCGATGGCGCGATTATCCTCATGCCATTTACCTCTGAATGGGGTAATGCCTTTATTGAGATCTGCTTTGAGTAGTGCATAATATCGGAATGATAAAAAGGGCGTCATTGCAAAATGACGCCCTTTTTCTATCTGGTCATCGAGTGGTTATTCACCTGCGACTTTCAATGACTCAAGCAAAATAGAACCGGTTTGGATCTGTGAGCGAGTTTCGACATCATTGCCTACCGCTACGATCTGTTTGAACATCTGAGCAAGGTTTCCGGCTACGGTAATTTCAGATACTGGGTACTGGATTTCACCATTCTCAACCCAGAAGCCTGCCGCTCCACGAGAGTAATCACCGGTGACGATGTTCACACCCTGCCCCATTACTTCCGTGACCAATAGACCAGTACCAAGCTGCTTGAGCATGGCATCAAAATCTTGCCCTGTCGATTTCACAAACCAGTTGTGAATACCGCCCGCGTGACCGGTTGGTGTCATCTTCATCTTACGCGCTGCATAGCTTGTTAGCAGGTAGGTCGCTAATTTGCCATCGGTAATGATATCCATGTCCTTAGTGGCAACGCCTTCGTTATCAAACGGGCTTGAAGCCAAACCGCGCAGTAGGTGCGGTTTTTCTTGCACTGAGAACCAATCTGGCAGAATCTGTTCGCCCAGTTTATCTAGCAAGAAGGATGACTTACGGTAAAGGTTACCGCCACTGATGCTCATCACTAGGTGACCAATCAAACCAGTTGCCACATCGTTGGCAAACAGCACTGGGTATTGACCCGTTTTGACCTTTCTTGGGTCTAGACGCTCAACGGTTTTCTTGGCTGCCTTCTCACCAACAGATTCTGGAGTCCAAAGATCATCACGGTGGCGAGCTAACGTGTAGCTGTAATCACGCTCCATATCACCGTTTTCGCCCTGACCGATCACGCTACAGCTGATGCTGTGACGGCTGGAGGCATAACCCGCTAGCAAGCCGTGCGAGTTACCGTAAACTTTTACACCATAGTGGCTGTCATAGCTGGCACCATCGCTTTGTTTGATCTTATCGCTATATGCCAACGCGGCTTTCTCAGCGGCAATGGCTTTTTGTGCCGCGGTATCCGGGTTAGGCTCATCAGGATGGAACAAATCGAGATCTGGTATATCCGTTACCATGAGTTCTTTCGGCGCAGGACCTGCGAAAGGGTCTTCTGAGGTGTATTGGGCGATATCCAATGCCGCCGCAACGGTCTGCGCTATCGCTTTCTCACTCAAATCGGAAGTAGAGGCACTGCCTTTTTTCTGTCCGCGATATACGGTAATGCCAAGTGCACCGTCACTGTTGAACTCCACGTTTTCAACCTCGCACATGCGAGTAGATACGCTAAGACCTGTGCTCTTGGTGATCGCAACCTCTGCAGCATCTGCACTTACTGAAGCCATATCTAACGCTTTCGCAACTGCTGCTTCTAGCTCAGCTTTTTGCTGAGCGACTTGCTCTCTTACGTCCATATTTATCTAATTCTTTGCCAATAACTTTGTCTAGAATAACAAGGTTTTCGCATTCTCCCCAGATTTCTTGCTAAAATAGCGGATATTCGTAATGAGATAGTGATATAGGCAGACATCATGGCCCGCAAAAATCAGAAAGCGCCTTGGGAAGAGGAAGAAGAGATCATTTGGGTAAGTAGAACCGAAATGAAAAACGACATGGAAGAGTTACAAAAACTCGGCGAAGAGTTGGTTGATCTAAAACCTGCTGTGTTGGATAAATTCCCACTAAGCGAAGATCTGAGAGAAGCGATCGCAGATGCGCAGCGCTTTAAGAACGAAGCTAAGCGTCGTCAGTTGCAATACATTGGTAAGCTAATGCGCACCGAAGATCCTGAGCCAATTCAAGCCGCTCTTGATCGTGTACGTAACAAGCACTCTCAATCTACTGCAGCTTTGCACAAGCTTGAGCAATTGCGCGACCGCATCATTGCAGAGGGTGATGAGGCAATTGCAGCAGCAATGGAGCTTTACCCTGAGCTTGACCGTCAGCGCTTGCGTCAACTTGCTCGTCAAGCAAACAAAGAGAAAAAAGCCGGGAAGCCAGCAAAAGCATTCCGTGAAATCTTCCAGATGCTGAAGCATGAAGAAGAGCAAGAGTTCTAAACGTTAGGCTCATCGTGATATCAAAAAGGCAACGGAGTAATTCGTTGCCTTTTTGTTTGCCTAATGCGCAGCTTGTACAAATGCCGCTAGTGCTTGGTTAGGGTGCGTTGAGGTTAATTCTTCTATCTCCTCGATTACCTCGATTTTGCCCTTGGCAAGATAAGCAAAACGATTGGCAATAGCACGCGCGTCACTAAGATGATGCGTCACCATAATCACCGTTGCCTGTTTTTCTGTTGCCAAATCTTGCACCACCGACAGCATCTCTTTGCGAAGGATGGGGTCAAGCGCGGAAAAAGGCTCATCCAAAAGCCAAATAGGATGCGGCTGCACGAAACAGCGTGCAAGGGCGACTCGCTGTTTTTGACCACCTGAGAGCTCTGAGGGTAAGCGAGTTAACATCTCCCCTAACCCTACCTTGTCTGCCGCACTGACCACCGTCGCTTTATCAGAACTAGTGAGCTTAAGTGCTGGGTTCAACCCTAAACCAATATTGTCGAACACCGTCAAATGATCGAAAAGGTTGTGCTCTTGAAATAACATAGAGAGTGGTCTTTCATGAGGCTGCAAAGACGTAATACCCCGCCCTTCGACCTCAATATCGCCAGATTCTGGCTGACAAAAGCCAGAGACCAAAGCCAATAGTGTTGACTTGCCAGCCCCGCTTGGACCAATAAGGGAAACAATATCGCCGCGTTTTACCTCGAGCGAGAAATGAAACCAATCACTGTGGTAACGATAGGCGACGTTATTTAGATTCAGCATGACGAGAGCTTTCCTGACGTTTGGTTTGAGACGTGACGGTATGTGAGTACGAGGCTCGATTCAATGAATCGGTGAGTGAAAAAATACCAATGCTGAAAGCAAATAGCACCAGTGACACCACCGCTGCGGCCTCTAGCTGGTAGCTACCCATCAACTGATAAAGGTAAAGCGGTAAGGTGTTAAAATCTTGGCTACCAAACAATGCAATTACGGTAAGGTCACCCATAGACAAGATAAAACTGATGGCAAAAGCATGCAGTATCGGAGCACGAATAGCACGCCACTCCATCAACCAGAACCGACGCAATCCTTGCATACCTAGGCTCTGCCACAATGGATAGTACTGAGTCGCAATACGTTGCATCGGTTGATTTAGGGTTTTGATGACATAAGGCAGTGCCATCAAAGCATTGACCAACACCACAATGCCAAACGCCAAGCTAAATACGTTCGTCATGCCTCGCAGCATCAAGAAGGTTGCTGTACTGAGCACTAAGGCTGGCGTGACTAGGATGATGGTGCCAATTAGCTCAATGCCATCGGCGCGACGAGGCTGAGATTTGAGCCTGAGCACGCGGGTGGTTGAGAGCAAGATAACACCCACCAGCAGTGAGATACACGCTGCAAGTATAGCCACCTGAATAGACGTGCTGACGGCACTCCAAAAGCGTGGGTCGCTAAGCACGCCCGTCAACTTTGAGTTCAATCCACTAAGCACAATAGCGAGTATAGGAGGGATAACGAGCATTAGGGTTGCCATGATCCAAATGCTATCCCAACTCTTTTTCAGCAGCGTGTCTTTGGGCTGTAGGCTTGGTTTAGTGCGAAAATTACTCTTACCCGATACCTGTTTGCTAAAGCGTCCCACCAACATCACTAAAGCGGCGCATATCACCATCTGCCACAGCGCTAGCACAGCGCCAGTCTGCAAATCAAAATCAAACTTTATCGCTTGATAGATGGCAAGCTCGATGGTGGTCGCCTGTGGACCTCCCCCCAACGCCATAACTGTGGCAAAACTGGTAAAGCAAAGCATGAACACCAACCCAATGACATGGGGAAGATGTGATTTGAGCCTTGGCCACTCCACCAAGCGAAAACATTGCCAACTGTTCATACCAAGATGAAGCGCGAGTTTACGCTGCTCTTCCGGCACGCCTTCGATGGTCACTAGCAACAGACGCGTAGCAAAAGGAAGATTAAAGAAAACGTGCGCTAGGAGAATTCCGTTTAGCCCATAGATGGAAAAAAGCGCCGAGCCATCATTCAACCACCTTGAGATAATGCCTTGATTGCCATAGATGGCAACAATACCAAACACACCGACCAGAACCGGCATCACTAAAGTGGTAGCAAACAACTTGAGCAGCCACTCTCGTCCCCAAAAATGGCGACGGGAGAAAGCGTGAGCGACAGGCACGGCTAGCCCTACGCTCAATAGCGTAGACAGGCTTGCTTGCCAAAAACTAAACTTGGCAACGTATTGATAATACGGGTCAGTAAAAAGAAGACCGATATCACTAATCGAAGAGTATGACAGCAGTGTCCACAGGGACGCCAATACATACACAGCGATAAATAAGGCGACCACTAAGCCAGCTTTAGGGGTTTGAATCACAGTTACCTCAATGGAAAGTGGATGCCTAGAAAAGTCACTCTCAAAACAGGGGAGTAACATCATCGATTGGTGAAAACCGCTCGCCCTTTATGTCTGCACACGGAGGGCGAACGTATTTCTGGGCGTTACTTGATCAGCGCAGCTTGCCACTCACGAATCCAAGCTTTGCGATTGCTTGCGACTTCATCTGGTGAGAACGACAGAGCTTTCGCTGGAATAGTTAGGTTTTCAAACCCTTCTGGCAGCTTTCTATCTACAACAGGGTACATCCAATTTCCAGTTGGGATGTTGGATTGGAAGCCGTCCGATACAATGAACTGCATAAACTCATCGGCGAGTTTCTGGTTTTTACTGCCCGCTACTTTCGCTGCAACTTCAACCTGAGTGTAGTGACCCTCAGCAAAGTCAGCCGCGACAAAGCGATTATCTTGCTCGGCAATGATGTGATAAGCCGGCGATGTGGTGTACGACAATACAAGATCCGATTCTCCCTCTAGGAACATCGAATAAGCTTCTGACCACCCCTTAGTCACTGTCACGGTTTTCTTCGCTAGCTGCTGCCATGCCGCACTAGAATCGTCACCGTAGACCGACTTCATCCAAAGCAATAAACCTTGTCCTGGTGTGGAGGTGCGAGGGTCTTGGTAGATAACCTTTAGGTCATCACGCTGCTCGACCAGCTCCTTAAGGCTCTTAGGTGGGTTAGTCACTTTCTCTTTGTTGTACACAAACGCGAAATAACCGTAGTCAAATGGGACAAAAATATCATTGCTCCAACCGTTTGGTAGCGACACTGAAGACAAGTCTGCGTTGTGCTTGTCGAGCAGGCCTGATTTCTTCGCTTCACTCATCAAATTGTTGTCCAAACCCAGCACCACATCGGCTTGTGTGCTGCTGCCTTCTAGGCGCAGTCGATTAAGGATCGAGACACCATCGTCAAGGGCAACAAAGTTTAGATCACAGCCACACTGTGCTTCGAATGCTTTCTCAATCGCAGGACCAGGTCCCCAGTCAGAAGCAAACGAATCATAGGTGTAGACCGTCAGCGTGTCGGCTGCGGCAAGATGAGAGGTCGCAAGAAGTGCGGTCGCTAGAGCGACTTTGGTGATTGAGTGGTTTTTCACTGGTTCTGTCCTTAGTTATTGTTGTCAGATCCAGAAAAAATGTCGGAACGTTCTATAGCAGCAAAGAGCTATTAAACGCGATGCGATGGACAGAAATAACAGTCACCAGACATCATGATTCAAACCAAGTGAACATGCTCAGTGAGTATTGCAGCCTCATCCCTACGCCAGCATTATCTGGATCAGGGCTGTTCTCGAAAGTACGCGGGTATCAGGCTTCGCCTTCTCTCAGCACCACTGCTAGTGCACCCCGTGAGTTACAACCTTTTGCAGGCGAATTGTAACCTTTTCGTCACAGATTCGCCAAATCTATCCTTAATTTCAGTTAGCCCACGCTTAATTATCGTTGGTCATATCCCCAGCGAGGCACAAGGTTTTGCTCAAGCCCCATATGGTCCAACACGCGAGCAACAATAAAGTCCACCAAGTCATCAATAGACTGAGGCTGATGATAAAAGCCAGGAGCCGCAGGCATTATCGTCACGCCCATCAGTGACAACTTGTGCATGTTCTCCAGATGAATGGTCGAAAATGGCGTTTCACGCACCACTAAAAGAAGCTGACCTTTTTCTTTGATGACCACATCCGCAGCACGCTCGATCAGGTTATCTGACATACCATGCGCAATTGCCGCCACACTGCCCGCAGAGCAAGGACAAACGATCATTTGCTTAGGTGCCGCAGAGCCTGATGCGACAGGAGAGAACCAATCCTCTTTACCACAAACAACCAGCTTCTCTGGGTCGCAGTTAAGGCGCTCGACTAGGGCTTTGTGTGCCGCATCTGGACCACTTGGCAGCTTGATATCGTGCTCGGTCGCCAACACCACGCGAGCCGCGGAAGAGATAAGAAGATAGACGGTGTAATCTTGAGCAAGCAAACATTCGAGCAAGCGCATGCCGTAAGGCGCGCCTGACGCGCCCGTGAATGCAAGAGTAATGGCTTTGTCTGCCGGTTTCATTAGGCAAGTGCCTCCAGTAATTTCTGATGAATGCCACCAAAACCGCCGTTACTCATGACGAGGATTTGATCACCCGCTTGAGCCTGCTCCGCGATCATTGCGACCAGTGAATCGATATCATCACTGACGCGAGCTGGCTGGATACAAGCATCAGCAATGTCTTGCACGGACCACTCAATGCTATCTGGCTGGAACAAGAAGACTTGGTCGGCTATGGTTAAAGATTGCGCTAGCGTTGCTTTGTGTACACCGCGCTTCATCGTTGCGCTGCGCGGCTCTAATACCGCAAAGATTCGCTTATCGCCGACCTTGTTACGAAGCCCATCCAATGTGAGTTCAATGGCTGTTGGATGATGGGCAAAGTCATCATAGACCGTCACTTGATTGACTTCACCTTTTAGCTCTAAACGTCGCTTGGTATTGATGAATTTACCCAGCGCTTCGCAAGCGAGATCCGGTGTTACCCCGACATGTCTCGCCCCAGCGATGGCCATCAGCGCATTATCCACATTGTGATCGCCAACCAAATCCCAGTTGACCTCTCCCACCTTTTCGCCGTGCAAGTAGACCTCAAAGTGTGAGCCATCGATATTTAGTTTATTCGCATGCCAGTCAGCATCAAGGCCGGTGTGCTCGACCTCACTCCAGCAGCCACGCCCTAACACATCCACCAAGGCTTTATCGACTTTCGGCGCCATAATGCGACCGTTACCTGGCACGGTTCTCACTAAGTGGTGGAATTGGCGCTTGATCGCCTCAAGATCATCGAAGATGTCCGCATGATCAAACTCCAGGTTATTCATGATCAAGGTGCGTGGGTGGTAGTGTACAAACTTAGAACGCTTGTCGAAAAAAGCACTGTCGTACTCATCCGCTTCGACGACAAAAAACATTGATTCACCTAGCCTTGCCGACTGACCAAAGTTCCCTAATACACCGCCAACCAAGAAACCCGGTTGATAACCGCAGTCTTCTAATATCCAGCTCAGCATACTGGACGTGGTGGTTTTGCCATGCGTCCCTGATACCGCCAATACCCAGCGGTCATGCAATAAGAATTCTTGTAGCCACTGAGGACCTGAGGTGTATCGAAGATTGTGATTAAGTACATACTCGACACAAGGATTGCCGCGACTCATTGCATTTCCGATAACAACAAGGTCTGGTGCAGGGTTAAGCTGCGATGGGTCGAAGCCCTCGATGATCTCGATACCCTCAGATTCCAATAAGGTGCTCATTGGGGGGTAGACGTTGGCATCACTGCCCGTCACTCGATGTCCTAACTGCTGCGCCAAAACGGCAGCGCCACCCATAAAGGTGCCGCAGATACCAAGGATATGAATATGCATAACTTGCTCTCTTAATCTTTGTTGCGTGTTAGTTTACGCCATTGTCGCTATATATACCCAAAGCGCGTGTTAAAAGCGAGAAAGTTAGTGGTTAGACAAATAAATGTGACATTCATCATACAAATTAACACTCTGTAGTCTTACTTCATTACCATTAAAAAGTTCTGCCCCCTACAATAACCATGTGTGTAGATGAATACCCCCAAACTCGCGCAATCGTTTGACTGCGCGTCACTCCACGCACATACCCCCAAGAAAATAAGCAAAAAAGTTAAGGATATAACATGTCTGATATGCGCACCCTTGGCGAATTCATTGTTGAGAAGCAACATGATTTCCCCCACGCTAGCGGTGATCTCTCCTCTCTTTTGTCTTCTATTAGACTTGCTGCAAAAATTGTTAACCGCGAAATCAACAAGGCCGGTCTTGTTGATATCACTGGTGCTGTTGGCACAGACAATGTTCAAGGCGAAGCTCAACAAAAACTTGATGTCTATGCGAACGATAAGTTCAAAGCAGCGCTAGAAGCGCGTGACCAAGTTTGTGGTGTCGCGAGTGAAGAAGAAGATGAGGCAGTCGCGTTCAATAAAGAACTCAACAAGAACGCTAAGTATGTGGTGTTGATGGATCCTCTAGACGGTTCGTCAAACATCGATGTTAACGTATCGGTTGGTACTATCTTCTCTATTTATCGTCGAATCTCTCCGGTAGGCACTCCACCTACTCAAGAAGACTTCCTACAGCCTGGTAACAAACAAGTTGCCGCAGGTTACGTCGTCTACGGTTCATCAACCATGTTGGTATACACAACGGGTAAAGGCGTTAACGGCTTCACCTATGACCCGTCGATCGGCAGCTTCTGCCTGTCTCATGAGAATATGATGATCCCTGAAGATGGCACTATCTACTCGATCAACGAAGGGAACTACATCCGTTTCCCTATGGGTGTGAAGAAGTACATCAAGTACTGTCAGGAGAATGTGCCAGAAGATAAGCGTCCATATACGTCACGCTACATCGGTTCATTGGTATCTGACTTCCACCGCAACCTGCTAAAAGGTGGCATCTACCTGTACCCAAGTACGCAGAGTCACCCAAGCGGTAAACTGCGTCTACTTTACGAGTGCAACCCTATGGCATTCATTATGGAGCAAGCCGGCGGTGTCGCTTCCGATGGTGAACAGCGCATCATGGATATCAAGCCTACTGAGCTCCACCAGCGCGTGCCATTCTTTGTCGGCTCTAAGCGAATGGTCGAAAAAGTCGAATCATTCCTCGAAGAGTATAAAGACCAATAACTTCGAAGTGCCTCTCATTAGAGGCACTTTTTGTTTCAAAAGTAAGCAAGTATACTGACCTGTAAACGATTCGTGTTTCAGCCCCACATTCCTTGCGTCAAAGGGAATGATGTATAAAGAAAAAGGAAAGTCAAAATGAGCTTAAACAATGTACCAGCGGGTAAGTCGCTGCCTGATGACATCTATGTAGTAATCGAAATTCCTGCCAACGCAGACCCTATCAAGTACGAAGTAGATAAAGATTCTGGCGCAGTATTTGTCGATCGTTTCATGTCTGCCCCTATGTTCTACCCGTGTAACTATGGTTACGTTAACCATACGCTCTCTTTGGATGGAGACCCAGTAGACGTATTGGTTCCAACGCCTTATCCACTGATGCCAGGCTCAGTGATTCGATGCCGCCCTGTTGGCGTCTTGAAGATGACTGATGAGTCAGGTGAAGACGCAAAAGTGTTTGCCGTACCGCACAGCAAGCTTTCAAAAGAGTATGACCATATTCAAGATGTCGGTGATATCCCAGAGTTACTAAAAGCGCAAATCACGCAGTTCTTTGAGCGCTACAAAGAGCTCGAAGCAGGTAAGTGGGTGAAAGTGGACGGTTGGGCTGACGTGCAATCGGCTCGTGATGAGATTCAATCTTCATACGACCGCGCGCAAGGTAAGTAATCGAAGCGGTAATTAATCGAAGTAAATAGCATTTAAAAAGCTCTCGGCTTAACGTTCGAGAGCTTTTTTTGTGGATGACGCTTTACTACTCAATAAAGGCTTCTGCCCCTCGAGGCTTTGCCGTTGTTGTACCAGGTACGAAACGTCGGTCGTAACTCATCACAAATGCCGCGATAGAGCTCGCCTTTCTTACCCAGAATTTTGGGGTCTTGCTTACAGTACTCTGCTCTTCCTTGCTCGTACCCATCAGAATACGCACTGTAGATCTCATTCGTTACTGAAACCGTTGCAGCCGCTGCTAGCTCTTGCGTGGTTTGTTTGACATAACCAACCAGCGCTTCCTCTTTGCCATATTGACGCCAATCGCTCGGCTTATTGCTTGCCGGCCCTGAAGACTGCGCACAAGCGACCAACAGCAACAGGGTTAGAGATGCCATTAACACTCTCATATCTCCCCCTTATCAACGTCGAGCGCGGGCATTCTTGCCACGCCAGTATTCTTCGGCATAACGTCTATCTAAATCATTACAAATGCCGTAGTAGATCTTTCCTTGGTGCCCAAGAATGAACGGGTCCTGCTTACAATATTCATTCTTTCCAGATTGATAGCCCGATTGATAACTTTTGAAATTATCATCGCTGATATTCGGTACTTTTTTGGCAAGTTCATTCTGGCTTTCAATAATGTAGCCTTTCATCGCCCACTGGTAACCAAAATCTTGCCAGTTCTGTTGGTCACCTTGTGTCGGCGGCTTGAGCTGCACGCAAGCGGATATCAGCACCAATGTACTCAGTAGTAACAAGTGTCTCTGCATTTTCTTTGGCATAGAACCTCCTATTCACTTATCTAGTACGAGACAGCCTTGTCTTTGCATCAACTCACTGCTCTTCGTTCGAGGACCGCTAGTCGACCTCAAACTGATATAAGAAGGTCACCGAACTGTACAAGCCCGATACCGCTTCTACGTAGAAATCTTCGATGATTCGATAGCGCACTGTAAACTCACCGAGTGAGTTGAAGATACCTACGCCATATTTGACCTGAAGCCCAGGCAATACATAACCACTCACCGTTACCTGTGAGTCATCACCCGTGCCCGCGGTGTCTAGTTGTAGGTCTTGTACACCGAATGCCTGACCAATATCACCCACAACCTTACCGCTGCGAGCTAGACTCAAGCCGATCAAGGTCGTTGTTAGCGCGTTGCCCCCCGTCTCACCATCAATATCCTGACCTCTAAGTAGATAGGACAGCGCGTTTGCTTGTGGCATTGTTGGGTCAGAGAAGATCTCGATTGTCGGCTCCGTCGCCAATCCAGAGACCTTTACCCCCGCTTTAACATCATCAGCCGTTGTATCTGGATTTCGAATCGCGGTGATGTTGACGTATGGCTGATCCACTGGTCCCGTCATCAGGATCTTACCCTCTTCGATAAGAAGATCTTGACCAAATGAGCTATAGGAACCATCAACAATATTCACTTCACCTTGGACAAACGGACCTTGGTCTTTTTGTGATACATGCAGTTTGCCTCGCAAGCCACCTTTAAGACCGAACGCGGTAATGGTGAAGTCATTGCCAATAGTGATCGAAACGTCGGTTTCAATATTAAATGGCACTGCCGTCTCTTCGTCGACAGGCGTCATATCAGGGTTTAGTAGAACCTGATCGCTTGAGACAGCAACCGCACTCTGTGGCAGTTCCTCGACTAGAATTCGTCCCCATGGCAAACCGATAGAACCCGTTACTTTAGCTAGATTAGGGTTTGCCTCTATGGTCATATCTGGCACTACTTTGACTTTCACCATGGGCGGAACATCCACATTCAGCTCGTCCGCAAACACTCTAAGTTTAGTACGCCAAGCCTTAAGGTCTTGCCAGTTACCATCACCCGCTAGTTTTAGCTCACCGTCAGAGGTTTGAATCTTGGCATCAAGCAGCGCATCGTAGCCACTAAAATCTATGTCTACCTGACCAGAGTCAACTTGGATTGGCGAGATATCACCTTGCAGGGAGAGATCGGAAACTGAGAACTGACCGAATAATTGCGGGTGCAGTGCGTCACCTTTGATCTTAATGTCGGCAGCAAGGTTCGCTTTCAGCTTATTGAACTCACCAACGATAGGTTGCAGAAAGTCTAAATTAAACGTCGATAGGTTAAGCTCGCCGTCGATGGTCTTATTTTCTGCCAATACATTCGGCAAGGTTACCTTACCCGACAGGTCGCCGTTGTCTGTAACATCGATTAGCCAACTGGCATCAAGCTTGTCTTCTGCAAGGTTTGCTTTCACGCTCACCTGTTCCCAGCCGATCACCAATGGCGTTTCTATGTTCTGTGTGACAGTGCCTTTTGGTAGTGCCACATCCAGTTTCACTTCTGGAGAGACATCAGGAGCCCACTTCGCCCACGCGGTAATATTGGCACTGCCATCAATGACCGTATTTTCCGGAATGTAAGCTTTGATCTGATCAAAGTTAAAATTCTTGATCGTAACGAGCGCCTCACCCGACTGTCCCGCCTCAATATCTTTCTCTAGACACAGTCTAGAGTCAGCTTGAGCCCAGCAGTGCGCAGCAACATTGGCAACCTGTTTATCAATATCAACCTTAATTGCGACAGGCTCTGTTAGGTCTAACGGCCCTTGTTCCGTTTCAAGATGAACGTCAGCCAACTCTCCTGCCCATGTAAGGCTCGGCTTCTCTGTCAATGCTCCGCTAACAGCAAGCTTAATCGAAGCAAGCTTGGAGACCACATCGAGTGTCAATGTATGCGCAGCCTGTGTCCCAGAAAGCGTTACGTTTGCAGAATCGACCGACTGATCCTGATACTTGAGCCCACTCGCATTCAAACGAATATCGGCTTGTGCTTGCTCGATCGGCAGAGGTTTAGCGGTACCTACTAAAGAGAGCTGCTCAAGGCTAGCCTCTTGTTTCCACTGAACCTTTTCGATTCGAAGATCGGTAGCAATATCGGGCTCTTGCATCGCGCCTTTGAGCTCAACATTTCCCCTTAAGATGCCGGATAAATCGGGGACGGATTTCGCCAGATCAGAAAAATCGATATCGACCTTCATATCCCAAGTTTTGTCCAGCTTACCCTGAGCATTGAGCTTGTTCGGTCCGTGAGCGATGGATAGCCCTTGAGTATCGACCTTAAACTCACCTGAGCCTTTCTCATCTGACGCCTCGACTTGCCCCTTAATATCGATAGGGTAGTCACGCAGAATACCAACCACATCGAGTGTCGGTACGGCTACTTGCCATCCACCCGCATCGGTTAGAGAGCCCGAGGTAACGATGTGCCCACTGATATTACCCTCAGCATCTGGCCACTGTAGTCCTGGCTGAATATTGGTGAGGTTAATATCCCCCTGCCAATTCACCGGCGCTGCCCAGTTAGCCATCACTTGACCAGACACATTACCGCCCAAACTATCAATCGACAGTTTGCTCAAATCTATTTGCTCGAGGTCGCCTTTACCAACAAGATCAACAGCAACATCCGGAATCTCTTTACCGGACGCGGAAGCTTTTAAGCTCACGTCATAACCATCGAGTGACCCTTTGGCCGCCAATGACTCAACGGCAACTTGATAGTCTGATTCGCCAGTGAGAGGCCAAGTCGCCTTGGCGCTGGTAATGGTGGCATCAAACGGTAAAGTCGGCTCTAAAGGCTTCAATTGCCCCTTGAGGAGCCCCTCGATAACACCCGTAAACTCACTGTCTAAAGTGAGCTCTTCGACACTACCATTTGCTTTAAGCGACAGTTTTTGACCTGCTAAATCGGTTTGTTTTAGGTGAGCATTGAGCAGCAAATCGAGGGGATACCCTTGATTAAGAGTGATATCACCGTTAAGTGAGGCATCAACAATCGGCATCTCAAGCTCAAGATTCGTCACGCTAACATCGTGCTCACCGGCTCTACCTACGAGCTTCAAACGGTCCACGATAACAGGCTCTTCCTGCTCCAATTTAAAATCGACAATCTCGAGGCCCGCAATGTTAACAAACAGCGGGATCAGAACCTCGGGAAGCTCTATGGCTTGAGGGGTATCGTCTGTCTCTGGTGGCGTTGGTTCTGGCTCGCTTTCTGATTCTGGAAGCCTTACGATAGGTGTCACTAAACGAGTATCGCCCACCGTTAAGTTAGAGCCAGTCATGGCAAGTGAGGTGGTAAAACTATCCCAACTCACCTGCGTCCCAAGAATATCCAGCTTGATGTCATCAAAACTGACCCGACCAATCGCAACAGGGATTGGCAGACTGATCTTGGTCAGAGGTTCACTTGGCTCTGGCGATGGCTCACTCGGAGCGACTTCTGGCATTTTGAAATCCAACCCCCGAATCGCCAATTCGTTCACACACACTCGCGGGTCAGACAGGCAATTTAGATCCACCGCCAGAGTGAGTGAGTGAGCGTTTAAATCGATAAAAAGACTTTCATCGACAAACTTCACATCATTGAGGGTAAATCTAGGGAATAGAGCACCTTGTGTCTCACCAACCTCAAGTTGTGGCAGTACCTTGTTAACACCCCACAACACAGTATTAAGACCGGCATTAGTAAACAGCGCAAAACCAATCGTTGCGATGATAAGCAAGATTAAAGTGATAAGGCCGATAGAACACCATTTGGTGACACGCCAAACTTTCGACATCATAGTTCTGGCCCTAAGCTAAAGTGAATTCGCCATTCGGCTTGTGGTTTGTTATCGAGTCCGCGTGCATAGTCAAATTTGACGGGGCCAACTGGTGACACCCAACGCACGCCGAAGCCTGCGCCTCGTTTCCATTCTGGATCATCATCAAAGGCATCACCCACATCAAAGAAGGTTGCTCCCCACCAGTTACCGGTGATTCGATATTGATATTCGAGGGTGCTGGTTGCGATGTATTGACCACCCGTCTTGTTTCCTGCGTCATCCACTGGCGAGATACTCTCGTAGTCATAACCCCTAACACTGTTATCACCACCAGCGAAGAAGCGCAAAGAGGGTGACAGTTTAGACGGTTCCGCTGCTATGTTGGCACCCACATCGACCTTGAATAAGCCTCTATGGTTTTCACCGAGACTCGAAATCCAAGTCGAGGTACCTCGAAGCCTGAATACAGAGGTTTCCGACAGTGCTCGCTCATCCCCTACCTCAAACATAATGGTTTGCTTGTTACCGCTCATAATAAGCGGCCCACTACCACGAGTGACTACTCGTGAATAGGACAAGCCTGGCAGAACAAACTGACCTAGCTCACCCTGCGCGTTAAACTCATAGTTTTCAACAAGGTAACGAATATAGGCGGTACGATGCCAACCACTGTCTAGCACCCAGTGTCTCTCGAAGGCTAGGTTCGACTCCAAGGTTTTCTTATCACTACGGTTAACGTTTTTTAGACCGTATTGAATGACGTAGTAATCTTTGAGCACGTCGTCGAGAGGAATTTTATAACTTGCCGTTACTTGTTGCTCTGGAATCGACAAGTCCAAGCTGGTATCAAAGCTATGCCCATGCTCATTGAGCCAAGGTTTCTTCCACTTGAATTTAAGCTTAGCGCCAACATCGGTTGAATAGCCCAAACCCGTTTCAAACTGATTTCGCACTTGCGGCGCCAGTGACACCTTCATCGGCAACTCGCGCCCTTTACCCACTTGAGAGAGATCAGGCTCAACAAATACTGATGAGAACCATTCCGTATTGGAAAGATTTTGGTTGTGCTGACCCACTTTGCTCACTTGATAATCGTCACCGATCTCATAAGGCTGCAGTGACTGAACCTTTTGAATATCAATTTGGCTGCCTGTAATGGTCGACTTACCAAACTGATAGCGAATGCCACTATCATAGTGAAGACGAATAATCGCTTCATTAAGCTTAGGAATAACCTCCAGACGGCTGACAGAGTAGGCTCCGTCGAAATATCCTTTTTGTAGCGCTAAGTTGCGAATGCCAGACTTAAGGCTATCGTATTGGTTATGGTTAAGGGTCTGGCCCTCTTTTAACGGTGAGAGCCTGATAAGACGCATGAAATCTTCATCATCTTTCGCCTCTCCAGAGAGCTGTACATCGACAAGCTTGATCCTAGTTGGAGGTCCTGGGGTCACATTGACGGTAAGTTGATCCCCTTTATCACTGACGACAAAATCAATCTCTGGGTTGTAATATCCTAAAGCATTGATGGCTTCTTCTATCTCTTTGGTCAATCGAGACTGGAACCTGAGTGATGTGGAGTATTCATTAGTGGGGATCGCAGATACATACGCATCGACATTATCCTGAAGCGCTCCGCTAAGTCCTTTAATATCCAAAGAAACGCTCACTTCGGCAAATACCAAAGTCGGCGATAGGATCAGCAATAGCGGTGGTAAAAGTCTCTTTATCATGCTTTATTGTGAGGCTGTGATGCGTTTGTTTTTGTTGTTACGTAGAATGATAACTCTGATCGATTTAGATGTCTTCAAGCAACAATAAAACAGATGCTATATCGGTGTTATATTTTAGTTTTCAGGCGCTTCGCACTTGAAATAATAGTCTAGAAAAGGAACTGACGATGGGTAAAAAAGAAATGATTTCCTCCGACCAAGCACTACCTGGCCGAGATGTAGCAATTGCCATCATGGAGCCTCATTTTGTTAATCAGTCAGACCTCAACGCTGAACTCAATCAAAATGAAGAAAGTATCGTTCTAGGCCTAGGTTGCTTTTGGGGGGCTGAGCGTTTGTTCTGGCAATTGCCTGGGGTGATATCAACCTCTGTAGGGTATTCAGGCGGCTTTACACCCAACCCTACGTATGAAGAGGTATGCAGTGGTTTAACCGGCCACACAGAAGTCGTTCGAGTTGTGTTCGACACAACTAAGACTTCTTTACAGGAGATTTTACGCACATTCTGGGAAAAGCACGACCCAACGCAAGGGATGCGACAGGGCAACGATATTGGCACTCAGTACCGCTCTGCAATCTATACTGCGAGCCAAGAACAAGACCAGATAGCAAGACAAACCCAGCAACAATATCAGCAAGCGTTAGGGTCGCAAGGGATCACTACAGAGATCTTACCGCTTGGCGAGTACTACTTTGCTGAAATCTACCACCAACAGTACCTGGCTAAAAATCCAAATGGTTACTGCGGAATTGGTGGCACCGGCGTATGTTTTCCTCCGGAGCTAAACCCGTAGACACGAAAAAGCCCTCGCAATGAGAGGGCTTGAAGAATTCTTTTGTCAGTTAGAGTGCTAGTGCAGCAATCTCGACATTAATCTCTTTGAAGGCGACAAGCTTTTGCCTATCTGCAACTTCAGGTAACAACACCTTGCCGTTGTCGAATCGGAACAAACCAATACCAGCAATGAAGAACTGCCCCTTAAATAACGTCTTTACAAACTTCGCGATCTGACGCGGACGATAAACCGTAAACTTACGCAACATAACCTAACCTCAATATCCGTTTGAGTACATCCTAGTGTTACTCGCATCTTGCGAGTGAACTCGCAATATATTTTGCGATCGATTGAAATTATACGCTAAATTTCTTGAGACACAAACAAAAGTTAACAACTTTGCAACAAACTATAAATTGCTGTTATGCTTGAAATGATTTTATCAAGTGAGGGACATTTCTTGGTCAAATCAACACAATTAAAGTTGTGGCATATCGTAAGTTCACCTAAGGTATGCCGCCCAATATTAAAGTAACGGAAACTATTACAATGAAACTAAAGCCTCTCCTCACCCTAGCCGTGCTGTTTATGCCTGCACTTGCTATGGCAACTAACCTCCAAGTAGGCAGTAATGCTCGCTCCGTATCGGTAAAAGATCACGGTGAGCTAATTCTCAACAACGATGCCATCAGCTATCAAGCATGGAGCAGTGGCGATATGCTTGGCAAAGTGCGCGTCATCCAAGCCATCGCGGGTCGCAGCAGCTCTAAAGAAATGAACGCGCCACTCATGGCGGCAATCACCGCTGCTGACTTTCCAAAAGAAAGCTACCAAACCACCACCGTCATTAACCAAGATGATGCTATGTGGGGTACAAGCTCATTTGTTAAATCATCAGCTGAAGACAGCAAGAAAGAGTTCCCATGGTCCTCGATGGTACTCGACAAGCACGGTCTCGTTGCGAACGCTTGGCAACTAGCTGAAGAAAGCTCAGCAATCATCGTTCAAGACAAGCAAGGCAAGATTCTGTATGTCAAAGAGGGTGCACTAAGCGATGCGGATATCCAGCAAGTGCTTAGCCTGGTCACCGACAACATCTAACCAGTGATAAAAAATTCAAAAAGGGAGCCTAAATGGCTCCTTTTTTTGTTGTTCTGAAAGAGAAACCACGAGCCCGATGTTGTTTCTTCTGGAAAATATCTTCGTTTGTTATAACATAACAAACCACAGTTAAACGAGAACAAGTCGCATCGTTCTCGAGGGAGACCTCTGCACCCGGCGATTTATGCGCATCTTTACCGGCATTGGTATCCAATACTTTTACATCGTTATTAAGGATTAATCATGAAACTAAAGATGACACTCTTAGCTGGTCTCGTTGTATCGCAATTCGCGGTTGCCGATGATCACTTCCGTCAACACGACGCCCATGTGCACGGCCACGTAGAATTTAATATTGCTCAAGATGGTCAAGATCTTTTAGTGGAAATTACTGCACCGGGTGCTGATGTTGTAGGCTTTGAGCATGCTCCTAAAACGGATGCAGAGAAAGCGGCAATGGCTGATGCAAAAGCAAAACTGAACAATGTTGATAGCATCCTTACCATTCCAGCAGCAGCAAGCTGTAAGCTAGTAGAAGCGCATGTCGAAAATACGCTAGAGAAAGGCGAGCACCACGACGAGCACGATCACCATGATGAGCATAAGGGTCACGATGATCACAAAGGCCATGACCATGATCGCGAAGGTCACGAGCATCATGACGACCATAAAGGACATGATGACCACGATCACCATGACGAACACAAAGGTCACGACCACGACCACGACCACGACCATCATGATGGCCATGGTGAGTTCTCAGTTCAATACCAATTCTCTTGTGAAGATGTAGCTAAAGTGACTCAAATTGATACACAATGGTTTACACACTTCCCTTCAACTGAGAAAGTATCAGTGAACCTGCTAACGGATAGCGCACAATCGGCAACGGAACTGACTTCGGGTAATACGACAATTAAATTCTAATTCGTCCACCCTTCAGGTCTCACCCCGAGACCTGAAGGTGATTTCCAGAGGACACTATGGCTAGCGTAATCGAACTCAAAGACGTCACCTTCAAGTGGCAACCAGATCAACCCCCAACTCTCGACATTCCATCGCTCACCATAGAACAAGGTGAACATCTATTTTTAAAAGGCCCTAGTGGCTGCGGTAAGTCCACATTGCTCGGCTTACTGACCGGTATTAATACCCCGACGACTGGCGATGTTATCTCACTCAATCAATCACTCAAGACACTGTCTGCCAGCGCGCGCGACAAGTTTCGCGCTGACCATATTGGTTATATTTTTCAGCAATTTAACTTACTTCCCTACCTCTCTGTCATCGATAATGTCACGCTGCCTTGTGAGTTTTCTAGCGTACGAAAAGATAAGGTGAGCGGCTCTTTACACCAGGAAGCTAAACGCATTCTCGACCATCTAAGACTGCCTGAAAAACTACTCAGCAAGCCCGTTATCGAGTTAAGTATTGGTCAGCAACAACGTGTCGCCGCCGCGCGGGCCTTAATCGGTCAGCCAGAGTTTCTGATTGCCGACGAGCCGACATCCGCACTCGACCATGACAACCGAGAAGCCTTCATTGAGCTACTGATGGAACAGGCTAACGCCGCGCATTCCACCTTGATTTTTGTTAGCCATGACCCAACTCTTGAGTCCTTATTTAAAAGAACCGAGAACCTTCAAGATATTAATCAAGTGAGGCCACTATGAGCATCACTCTAAAGCTGGCTTGGAAAAGCCTGCTCAACCGCAAAACAACCGCCCTACTGACCATACTTACGGTAGCGATCTCTGTGATCCTCTTGATGGGCGTAGAGCGAATTCGTACTCAGGCAAAAAGCAGCTTTGCCAATACTATCTCTGGGACCGATTTGATTGTCGGTGGACGCTCCGGTCAAGTGAACCTTCTTCTCTATTCTGTATTTCGCATTGGTAATGCGACCAATAACATCGACTGGAAGAGCTTTGAGGAGTTTAGTAATCACCGCTCTGTAGATTGGGCTATACCTATTTCACTCGGAGACTCACATAGAGGCTTTCGAGTAATGGGGACCAACCATAGCTACTTCGAGCACTACCAGTATGGCCAAAAACAGCACCTGTCTCTTGCCAAAGGCGAGGAATTTGATGGGCTATTTGAGACCGTCATTGGCTCCGATGTCGCAAAGTCTTTGGGTTATGACATTGGTACTGAAATCATTATTGCTCACGGGATCAGCGATGTCGGCTTTAGCCGCCATGATAATACGCCTTTTAAAGTGGTCGGTATTCTTGCGCCAACAGGCACGCCGGTAGACAAAACGGTGCACGTTTCTCTAGAAGCAATAGAAGCGATACACGTCGGTTGGGAATCGGGGGCTAACCTTGGTAATGAGCCGAGTAAAGAGCAGCTACTAAAGATGGATTTCCAACCTAAGCAGATCACCGCCATGTTGATTGGCTTAAAAAGTAAGATCCAAACCTTCGCACTTCAGAGGCAGATTAATACCTACAAACAGGAGCCACTCAGTGCTATCTTACCAGGCGTTGCGCTTCACGAGTTGTGGGGCATGATGAGTGTGGCAGAGACCGCTCTGCTTATTGTCTCGGTCTTTGTAGTCGTTGCCGGACTCATGGGAATGCTCTCTAGCCTGTTGACTAGCTTGCAAGAGCGTCGCCGTGAGATGGCTATTTTACGTGCAATGGGGGCAAGGCCGCGACATGTCTTTACCCTACTAGTCAGCGAAGCCACCGTGCTCACCAGTATCGGCATCGTTTGCGGAATTGGTGGCATGTATGCGATGCTTGCGATTGCCGCGCCCATCATCACGGCAAATTATGGCATCAACATAGCATTATCTGGCATTACGTCGCATGAATGGATGCTGCTTGGATTTGTGCAGCTCGCTGGGGTTATTATTGGTTTCTTCCCAGCGCTACGAGCATACCGACAGTCGTTGAGCGATGGGATGACTATCCGAATTTAGTGAGATTTGAATGAAAACAGTTAAAAGCCTGCTTTGTGGTCTGTTGCTTTCGTTGACGGTTTTAGTACCTCAGCTAGCAATGGCCCAAGAAGAGTCCGATGTATTAACTCTGGACTGGATAGATTTGATTCCAGAAAGTGAGCGAAACCAGTTTGATGCCATGGGCATGCCGGCGATCGATCACTCGGGCGGTGTCATGGAGCAGTCCAAGGTTGGTACGGTTCGCCAAGAGCTTAACGGTAGTCAGGTGAAAATACCTGGGTTTGTCATTCCGCTAGAAGGTGATGAAGACTCAGTCACCGAATTTCTATTGGTCCCTTACTTCGGTGCTTGTATTCACGTACCGCCTCCACCACCTAACCAGATCATCTACGTGAAGTTTAAAGAGGGTGCGCCTGTACACCGTCTATGGGATGTTATCTACGTCGTCGGAACATTGAAGACCGAAACTATCGATTCTGAGCTTGCGCAAACGGGCTACCTAATCGAAGGGGTTGATATTGAAGATTACGATGATGGGTATTATGACGGAGACGAGTAACGGATACTCGTCTCCACAGATCCTGATAGGTAATGATTAACGAAAGGTTGCTAGGCTGTGTTAGCCGATAAGCGTCGAGAGATAGCCTAGCACCCCGATATAAACACACAGCAATAACGCGATTGAGACGTGTTTTTTCGCTCTATTTTCTCCAGAGTGCCTCATAACGTCCTCCTTCATTCTCAACCTAGAATTTAACAAAGTTTTATCATTTATCCCAGACTTTTTTACAACACGCTTTGAGTCACACCAAAAGCGGACATCAGCTCACACAAATTACTCTGGTTTTTGCAGAAGATTCCCGCTAAATTGAAGCTCTATTGCACAATAATCCTTCGTTTTCGCTTTGTACTGAGTGCCGGTAATGAGTCATCACCCTGTTGAGAGCAAGCTAGCTAGCCAAGAACCCAATTCATCCAATGAACAGGGACAAAAAAAAGCCCACCATATGAAAGACAGCGCGAGTCGCCTCAGAGCCATCGCTGAATCTCATTATTTAGATGCACTCATACGAGAAGAAACCCCAAGCCAATCCTTGTTTGAAAGAGCAATGCTGCGCGAGAAGCAAGGTAAAGAACAGCGCCAAAAAAACCTAGAGCAGATCATCAAAGCCGCGATGGCAGCGTGCAAGAATGAAGTTGCGGGCGAGCCTGATTTTGACTGGCTGGTGCGGTATTTTGATATGGCGAAAGAGATCCATAACTCATCGATGCAAAAGCTTTGGGCGCAGGTACTTAAGCGAGAGATCACCAATCCTGGCGCCACCTCGATGAAGGCACTGAAAACACTCAGAGATATGACGCCCAAAGAGGCGCAAACGCTGCAGCGCGCCGCTTCCCTAGCGTGCAGTTTTGGCACCGACACCAGTCGTAAGCTGCTACTTGGTATCAAGCATCAAACGGGCTTGTTCAGCTTTTCTCGCCGCGAGAGCGTTGATGAGTTAAGCCTTGGGGAATATCAGCTCCCCTACTCTAGCATCTTGCTGTTGGTGGAGCTTGGCGTATTATTAGCGACAGAATTGGAATCGGGAGAAATAGCCAGAGAAGCCCCTTTAAAGCTCGGCTATCAGGGTCATGACATGATGCTTACGGCGAAAGGGAAAGGCATTACGCTAACCTACTACCGCTTCACGCCAACAGGCAACGAGCTGTGCCAATTGCTCGGTCATCGCTCTAACGCCCAATATCAAGAGCAGCTCATAGAGCTGCTCAATCGAAAGTTTGTGGTTAAAGGAGACGTGCCAACCTCATTCCATCACAAGGTCTAGCCACGATAAGGGTTTAACGAATCACCTGATTAGCCGCTAATATCGATAGACATTGTTCCACCAGCTCAGCGACAGCGTGATCGCCGGCTTTAAGATGGATCTCAGCCTTAAGCGGCGCTTCGTATTCGGAGTCAATACCCGTGAAGTTAGGGATTTCACCGGCACGTGCTTTTTTGTATAGACCCTTTGGATCTCGAGACTCACACACCTCAAGGCTGGCATCCACAAACACTTCCATAAACTCGCCCTCAGGCAGCAGCTCACGCACCAACGCACGTTCGGCGCGATGTGGTGAGATGAAAGCAGATAGAACAATAAGACCCGCGTCAGCCATCAGCTTAGCTAACTCGCCTACTCGGCGAATATTCTCTCGGCGATCTTGCTCAGAGAAGCCTAAATCTCGACACAGACCGTGTCGCACATTGTCACCATCTAACAAGTAGGTGTGATAGCCACGACTGGCCAGTTCAGTTTCTAACGCGCCCGCTACCGTCGATTTACCCGCTCCAGATAAACCAGTAAACCAAAGTACCACAGGCTTTTGTTTTTTAAGATCGGCGCGCTCTGATTTGGTGACCACATGTTGGTGCCAAATGACATTCTCATCTTTTTCGATAGTCTCAGAGGCTTGTACAGTATTCGACATAACTCGTCCTTAGGTAACGCCGTTAAAAGGGAAAAAAGTATGGGATCAAGGCCAACACCAGTACCGAGTAAACGATAGAGATGGGAATGCCAATCCGCATGTAATCTTTAAGTTGATAGTTTCCAACGCTATACACCAATAGGTTGGTTTGATACCCATAAGGGGACACAAAGCTCGCGCTCGCGCCAAACAGCACCGCCATGATAAAAGGCATAGGATCGACGCCATAGGCGACAGACATACTGTATCCAATCGGAAAAGCGAGTGCGGCAGCCGCATTGTTGGTCACCAGCTCAGTCAGTAAAAGCGTTACTAAGTAAGTAGCCACTAACGCCCCAAACACTCCCCAACCGTTGAACATCTCGATGAACATATCCCCCATACGCTCTGAGAGACCAGTCGAAATCATCAGCTGCGCAATAGAAAGTGCTGAGCCAACAATCACCACAATATCCGTGGGAAAACGGCGACGAAGCTCGCCAAGGTTCACAATACCAAACGCCAAAACGGCAATGAGGTACAGGGCTAAACCTTTGATGATGGGTAACACGTTAGTAAGTGCTAACGCAATCACAGCCACAAAACCAAGCAAAACATAGCTAGACTTTGCAAGGTCGAGTTTAGCGCTCGAGTCTAGGTCATTGACCAAGACAAATTCTTTGCGATGTTGGCGGCGAAGCGATTCAAAACGCTTACCGGGTGCCAGCACAAGCGTATCGCCTGCTTGCAAAATGATATTACCCAATCCGCCTTCAAGGCGTTCATGTCCACGGCGAACCGCAACGACAACCGCGTCAAAACGATCACGGAATTGGCTCGACTTTAGCGTGGTATTACAGAACGTCGCGGATGAGCTAACGACGACTTCCAGTAAGTTTTGACCATTTAGGTGATGCTGGCCAAAGAAGGTTAAACCAGTAATTTCTTGCAGAGTCGCAACACTTTCTACATCACCACAAAACAGCAGTCGGTCTTTCGCCTCAAGGACAAAATCAGGTCCGACTGACGCCAGGGTCTCGCCGCCTCGTACCACTTCTGCTAAGAACAGTTTACGCAGCGCTCTTAGGTTATTTTCAGCGATGCTGCGCCCAACTAGCGGTGAACCAGGCTCGACTCTCGCTTCCAAGAAGTAGGGTAAATCATCTTGGTTAGTATCATCATAATTTGGCAATAGGTAGCTCAGTGGAATAAGCACCAAAACGCCACCGACAAGCACACTCAAACCAATCCAAGTAGGCTCGAAGAATCCAAGGCTTGGCAAACCTACATCTTCAACAAAGCTGTTGATAATCAGGTTGGTCGAGGTACCAATTAAGGTTAGAGTGCCGCCTAAAATTGCCGCATAAGAGAGTGGGATCAGCAACTTAGAAGGTGCGTGACGTTGATTGCGTTTTATCGCGCCAATAAGTGAGACCACAACAGCCGTATTATTGGTGAACGAAGAAAGTAGTGCGGTTGATATGCCGAGTTTCGCAACCACCGCGCCCAAACGCCCCGTGGCAATCGAGCGGCTCACCCAACTAATAAGGCGCGTTTTCTCCAAGGCTGCCGACGACAGGATCAGGAGCACCAGGGTCAATAGCGATGAATTGGTAAAGTTACCGGCAACCGCATTGATGTCTATCATACCCGCAATAAACGCCAAAAACGCAGCACCCGCGAAAATAAGGCTCGGTTTAATTCGGGTTGCTATCAAGCACGTGATGATAGACATCAGCAAAGCTAGCACCACTCCTTGTTCCCACATGACCTCGTTCCTTATTCACTGCGTCGCTGCGTTGTATCATTGGGCTCAGTTGAACACTCGAGCCCTTTCTTTGTTGCGGTTATATTTTTGCGTCCCACTCTGGGAAGTGTTTCATGATTAGCGCCTTCAGTTCTTTCTCGAATGCTCCCATGCGCTCTTGTGGTGAACGCTGCTCTTCAGCCAGAGCTTCACGAACCAGACCCGCACCGACCGTCACATTGGTCAAGCGATCAATCACGATAAAGCCACCTGTATCCTGAACCGAGTCATAACTATCCACTGCCACTGCTTCAGTAAGGGACCACTCACATAAACCAATACCGTTCAGTGGTAACGATTCTGACTCAAAGGACTTGAGCGAGTTGATATCGTACTGATGACGAATCGCGTCTAGTTGTCCTTGGGTTTTCTTACCAGCAATCTTGATGTCATAACTGCGACCAGCAGCTAGCGGTTCATCTGTCATCCAAACCACATCGGCAAGCAAGCGATTCGATGATGCGACTCGCGACTCTTGCTTAACAATGAGATCGCCACGACTGATATCAATCTCATCCGTCAGCGTTAGTGTCACAGCTTGACCGGCGAATGCACGCGGCAAGTCACCATCGAACGTCACAATGCGTTCTACCTTGGAGGTTTTGCCTGAAGGTAGCGCCTTGATTTCATCACCAACACGGATTTCACCAGAGCCAATCGTGCCTGCAAAACCTCGGAAATCCAGATTTGGACGGTTGACGTACTGCACAGGGAAGCGGAATTCGCCTTGCTGTTTGCCTTGGTCGATATCTACTTTCTCGAGCAAATCAAGCAAAGGTTCACCTTGGTACCAACTCATCTTGTCACTGAGATCCACCACATTGTCGCCCTCAAGCGCAGAGATCGGGATCATTTGAATGTCGATGTCTTTGCCTAGGTTCTCGGAGAATGTTAGGTACTCATCACGAATTTCCTCATAGCGCTGCTGTGAGTAATCAACCAGGTCCATCTTGTTCACGGCGACAATAAAGTGTTTGAGACCAAGAAGGCTGGAAATAAACGAGTGACGACGAGTTTGGTCGAGTACACCTTTACGTGCATCAATCAAGATCACCGCGAGATCACAGGTCGATGCACCTGTAGCCATGTTACGCGTGTACTGCTCGTGCCCTGGTGTATCGGCAATGATGAACTTACGTTTCTGGGTCGAGAAGTAACGGTATGCTACGTCAATCGTGATCCCTTGTTCACGTTCTGCCTGCAAGCCATCTACCAGCAATGCCAAGTCTGGCTTTTCACCTGTGGTACCCACACGTTGGCTGTCAGAGTGTACGGCCGCTAGCTGATCTTCATAAATTTGCTTTGAGTCGTGGAGCAAGCGTCCAATTAAGGTACTTTTGCCATCATCCACTGAGCCACACGTTAGGAATCGGAGTAACGATTTGTACTGGTGCTGACTCAGGTAACCTTCAATACCGAGTTCGGCAAGTTGTGCTTCTACTGCGCTGTTCATAATCTGTTCCTTCGATCCTTAAAAGTATCCTTGACGTTTCTTAAGCTCCATCGATCCTGACTGATCGTGGTCGATCGCTCGTCCTTGTCGCTCACTAGACGTTGCAACGAGCATTTCTTCGATAATTCCCGTGAGCGTGGTGGCTTCCGATTCGATAGCACCGGTTAATGGATAACAGCCGAGTGTTCTAAAGCGCACGCTCTTATGCTCAACCGTTTCATCCGGGCCGATCTCCATGCGCTCGTCATCCACCATGATCAACATGCCATCGCGCTCTACCACAGGGCGCGGCGCCGCAAGGTATAATGGAACGATTTCAATGCCTTCTAGTAGGATGTATTGCCAGATATCGAGCTCAGTCCAGTTAGACAGAGGGAAAACACGAATGCTCTCACCCTTGTTAATTTGACCGTTATAGGTTTTCCAAAGCTCTGGACGCTGGTTCTTTGGATCCCATGTATGGTTTTTGTCGCGGAATGAGTAAACACGCTCTTTAGCACGAGATTTCTCTTCATCGCGACGTGCACCACCAAATGCGGCATCAAAACCATATTTGTTAAGCGCCTGCTTGAGACCTTGGGTCTTCATAATGTCAGTATGTTTCGATGAACCGTGCACAAATGGGCTACATCCCATAGCCAGACCTTCTGGGTTCTTGTGCACCAAAAGCTCGAATCCGTAGTTCTTTGCTGTACGGTCGCGAAATTCAATCATCTCTTTGAACTTCCAGTCTGTATCGACATGCAGCAGTGGAAACGGGATTTTGCCTGGATAAAACGCTTTGCGCGCTAGGTGTAGCATCACCGAAGAGTCTTTACCGATGGAGTACATCATGACGGGATTATCAAATTCCGCCGCGACCTCGCGGATAATATGGATGCTTTCCGCTTCCAGCTGTTTAAGGTGTGTGAGTCTTTCTTGGTCCATGAGTTGTGCTTCCTTTGTTCATGTTGACGTGACTTGGCCAACACACGACTGATTTAGAATGAAAACAGGCTTTACGCTTTGGTTTAAGCCCTAATACTTTGTAATGTTTCAACTTGGTTTGGTGTTGCACTCCCTTTACCAAACCAAGAGAGTTCATCGGCCAAAGACACCACCTCACCAACCACAATGAGCGATGGTGATTGAGCCTCTTTTGCCATGTCAGGTAATGTTGCAAGTGTGCCGCGAAGCACCTTTTGGGTTGCTTGTGTCCCACGCTCGATAATTGCGACAGGCACATTTTGACTGCGACCATGCTTAATTAGCTGAGATTGAATGTATTCTGATTTCATCAACCCCATATAGATAACTAAGGTCTGGTTGCCACGAGCTAGCGTGGACCAATCCATATCGTCGCTATCAGGTTTTAGGTGACCGGTGACAAACAGCGCCGACTGCGCGTAATCACGGTGCGTTAGAGGTATGCCTGCGTATGCTGTTGCACCCGCTGCCGCGGTAATACCAGGGACGACTTGGAATCGGATACCGGCTTCAGCTAATACCTGTAGCTCTTCGCCACCACGGCCAAACACAAATGGATCGCCGCCTTTGATGCGCACAACCTTGTGACCGCTCTCGGCAAATTCCACAAGAAGCTGATTGGTTTTTTCTTGAGGCACGCTGTGGTGACCCGCTCGTTTGCCAACACAGACTAAGATAGTACTATCCGGAACGAGAGCCATAATTTCTTCAGACACAAGGTAGTCGTAAAGAACAACATCGGCTTGCTGCAGTAGGTTTAAGGCTTTAAGAGTGAGAAGTTCAGGATCACCGGGCCCTGCACCAATAAGGGCTACCTCACCTTTGCTGAGCTGAGACTTAGGGAGCTTCGGCTTATCTTGGCTGCTAACCAGCGTTGGAGTGGCTACCTTGCCCGGCTGGTTAGTTGTAGTTGGGTTCATAATGACAATCCTTCGCTTATCGAATGATGGCATTATGACCACTCGCCTATATTACTTGAAATTCTAAAATTTCATTTTTTATTCCAAAAGTCACTAAAGGAATCATTTTCTTAGCGATTGAGTTCAAAATTTGAACGCATTTGATATCTAAAACCTGAATCGATTCTAGTCTTAAAGATAAAGCTGGGATACGCCTATCAGAACCTCAACAGGCATTAATCACAGATCACATTTTTAAGTAGCTAGAAACATTTCTTACATAACAAATTGATACACTTGGCAAGTTTTTGAATCACCCTCTAATGTGAAGGATATGAAGATGAAAGTGGCAGTCAAACCTATTTCTATCGCTGTTCTAGGCGGCATGCTTACGATGGCAGGCCCAGCGATGGCAGACGAGATCAAACTTCGAATTATCGAAACAACCGATATTCATACTAACGTCATGGACTATGACTACTACAAAGATAAACCGTCTCAAAAAATCGGTCTGACTCGTGCTGCTACTTTGGTTAAAGAAGCTCGTGGCGAAGTCATCAACAGTGTTTTAGTCGATAACGGTGACCTCATTCAGGGTAGCCCTATGGGCGACTACATGGCATCGAAAGGCATTAAGCCTGGCGAGATCCATCCAGTTTATAAGGCAATGAACCAACTGGATTATGATGTTGGTAATATTGGTAACCACGAGTTCAACTATGGACTCGAGTTCCTCAACACCACAATTGAGGGAGCAAACTTTCCGTACATTAGCGCTAACGTTTTTGACAAAAAAACGGGAGAGCACTATTTCAAGCCTTACCTAATCAAGACTCACACATTTAAAGATACCGACGGAAACATGCACGACGTTAAAGTCGGTTACATTGGCTTTGTACCACCTCAAATCATGGTCTGGGATAAAAAGAACCTAGAGGGTAAGGTGTTTGCAGAAGACATCAAAGAAACAGCTGAGAAGCTCGTTCCTCAGATGAAAAAAGAAGGTGCGGATATTATCGTCGCGATCCCACACTCTGGTGTCTCTAGCGATCCATACAAAGCAGGTGCTGAAAACTCAACATATTACTTGTCTGAAGTTGAGGGGATCGACGCAATCGCATTTGGTCACTCTCACGCCGTCTTCCCGGGTAAAGGATTTGATAACATCCAAGGCGTCGATAACGAAAAAGGCACCATCAATGGCGTAGCCGCTGTGATGCCGGGCCGCTGGGGCAGCCACGTCGGTGTCATGGATCTGGTACTAGAACAAGATGGCGACAGCTGGAAAGTCGCTGATGCGCAAACAGAGGCTCGCCCTATTTTCGATGCTGTTAACAAGAAATCTCTCGCTGAAGCAGACAAAGGCATCGTAGATGCAGTGAAGGGCGATCACAGTGCGACGCGTGACTTCGTGAACCAACCTATCGGCAAAGCTAACGACGTCATGTACAGCTTCTTGGCGCTTGTTCAGGACGACCCTACCGTTCAAATCGTAAACCTTGCACAGAAAGACTACGTTGAAACTATGATTCAAGGCGATCCAGATCTTGATGGTTTACCTGTTCTTTCTGCTGCCGCACCTTTTAAAGCGGGCGGTCGTAAAAACGACCCTGCAAACTTTACCGAGGTTGAATCAGGTCAGCTAACATTCCGTAACGCGGCGGACTTGTATCTGTACCCGAACACGCTTGTGGCACTGAAGGTCACGGGTAAAGAAGTAAAAGAGTGGCTAGAGTGCTCGGCAGGACAGTTTAAACAAGTCGATGCGAATTCAGATAAGCCTCAGGCACTGATCGACTGGGATGGTTTCCGTACCTATAACTTCGACGTCATGGATGGTGTTGAATACCAAATCGATGTGACACAACCAGCGCGCTATGACGGCGACTGTAAGCTACTAAACGAGAACAGCGAGCGTATCGTCGGCCTTACTTATCAAGGTAAGCCTATTGATATGAAGCAAACCTTTATTATTGCGACAAACAACTACCGTGCTTACAGCAACAAGTTCCCAGGTACAGGTAACGACTTTATCGCTTTTGACTCTCCAGATGAAAACCGTTCTATCGTAGCGAACTACATCTCCAAAGTGAGCAAAGAGAAGGGTGAAGTAACGCCAAGTGCAGACAACAACTGGTCGTTTGCACCAATTACGACAGACGTCGCGCTAGATGTTCGATTCGAAACCTCACCATCAGACAAAGCGGCACAATTCATCAATGACAAGGGTCAATACCCAATGAAGAAGGTCGCGACCGATGACGTGGGCTTTGCGGTATACCAAATCGACTTGACGAAGTAACCGAAATCTAAGAGAAACTAGCCACGCTGTATGCGTGGCTTTTTTATTGGACTCGGTTTAGTCTACAGCTATAAATAAATGTTCGCTTTAGACCGTTAAAAAGAGAAATGAATCATGACAATCTGGAAGACTAAAACTTTCTCTGAGCTCACTACCATAGAACTGTATGAGTTGCTCAAACTGCGTGTCGACGTATTTGTGGTTGAGCAAACCTGTCCTTATCCAGAACTGGATAACAAAGACCAAGTAGAAGGTGTACATCACTTACTGGGTTATGAAGACAATGAACTGATAGCTTGTGCCCGCTTGCTACCCAAAGGGACGACTTACAACCAAGTCAGCATAGGGCGCGTAGCAACCAAACAGACCCATCGGGGTGGCGGATTAGGGCATGACTTACTAGTTGAAGCGAAACGCGAGTGTGAACGCCTGTGGCCGAATGAGAGCATCCAGATTGGCGCACAGTCACACCTGCAGGACTACTATTCCAAACATGGCTTCAGTGTCTGCTCAGAAGAGTATCTAGAAGATGACATCCCTCATATTGATATGAGGTTATTGAAATAATAAAGGGGCGAATTCGCCCCTTTTGCATCCATTCTATTTACTGCGGCCAAAGCCTCCATCAGAGAGACGGAAAAACATGATCGACTGATCGCCCCGCTCTATCTGCAAAATATCTAAGCTCCCCTCTTGGTTGAACTTAAAGCGTATCAACTGACCTTGCTTAATCCGGCTGAGTGGCTTGTCACTGCCTTCGATGCGGGCAAGGGCGTTTAAATCGGCCATGGGTAACTGATTGGTTCGAAAGACGCGTGCTAGCGTGTCACCCTTTTTAACGGTGTACTCTCTCCAATCCGTCTCCACCAATTCTTCTACGTTGGCTTGGGAAGGCTGTTCACTTAGCGAGGCGGTATTGACGCTCACTGCGACACGCTGATTTGCTGGCGTTACCTGAGGTGTGTCTGCTTTTTGACTCGGCAGAAACAAAAGTACGATGACAATTGGGACGAGGACGCTCAAAATTCTTCGGTGCAGGCGCGGTAATTGAGTCCAAAGTCCTTTTGCCTTATCTCGAATTTCGGAAAGTCGAGAGGTATCAATCTTCTTAAGGCGAGAGAAGTCGAGCGCTTGCCACTTATCTTTCAGCACTTGAACGTGGTCAACTTTTTGCTTTTTACGGTGACGACGATTCATTCCCATTTGTCTCCTACTACACAACCGTCTCAGTTTAAGAAAACCTGCGTTCAGAGTATAGAAAAATCGCAGGTGTCCTATTTTATAACCGCCTAATGTCACAAGTTTAACAACGAATGCGAATTAATTGGTAAAAGTTAGTTAGAGCGTTTCGGTTTGTAGCCAGAACTGGTATTCTTTCGTCTTCATTCGAATAGCAAGAGAGACCGTCATGTCTGACGTGAAATTAGAAACTGTAGAACAGAAAGCAAGCTATGGTATTGGTCTGCAAATGGGCCAACAGCTTGCAGGTAGCGGCCTTGAAGGTCTAAACGTAGACGCAATCGCTAAAGGCATTGCAACTGCACTTACTGGTGACATGCCAGAAATCGAAATCGACGAAATCAACAACGCACTGCAAGAGCTACACACTCGCGCAGAAGCAGTTCGTCAAGAAGCAGCAAAAGCTGCAGCAGCTGACGGTGAAGCGTTCCTAAAAGACAACGCACTTCGCCCAGAAGTAACAGTTCTTGAGTCTGGTCTTCAATACGAAGTTATCACTGAAGGTACTGGCGAAATCCCATCTGCAGACAAAACTGTACGTGTTCACTACCACGGTGAACTAACAGACGGTACTGTATTCGACAGCTCTGTATCTCGCGGTCAACCAGCTGAGTTCCCTGTAACTGGCGTAATTAAAGGTTGGGTTGAAGCACTTCAACTAATGCCTGTAGGTTCTAAGTGGAAACTATACATCCCTCAAGACCTAGCATACGGTGAGCGTGGCGCAGGCGCAGCGATTCCTCCGTTTGCAGCACTAGTATTCGAAGTTGAGCTACTAGACATCATCGCTTAATCTCAGCTCTGATACGCTATTTTTAAAAGCAGTGACTCGTCACTGCTTTTTTATTGTCTAATCTTAATGGGTAGACAATAAAACGGACGGTATCATGAGAACATTTCTAGCCCTTTCTACGGCACTATTAATTTCAGTGCCTACCCACGCTGCACTTAACCTCTCTGGTGTATCCGCAGACGACGCAAGCAGCTTACTCTCTAGTGCAAACTCTATGATGGAGGCGAAAGACTCACCAGTCGTGAATGACCTGGTAAACGACCTATCTGTCTCGCCAGAACAAGCGACAACAGGTGTTGGTGCACTACTGTCACTTGCGCAAACCTCATTAGGTTCTGAGCAGCAGAGTGAACTCAGCTCACTCATCCCAGGCATGGATTCGCTGACGAGTAGCGGCCTTTTATCTTCAATACAGGATATGGACAGTGTTAAGAGCGCATTCTCGTCAGTGGGTCTCGATCCTTCAATGATTTCAGAGTTCGCGCCAATTGTATTGGATTATCTAGGTTCGCAGGGGGCAAGCTCTGGGTTGATGGACTCTCTGACTTCCTTGTGGCAGTAAAAGGAATCACAGCCGTATCAAAGAATAAAAATACAAATTTCAGATAGCAAAAAGCCGAGCATAAATGCTCGGCTTTTTTAGTTCTACGAACTTTACTGATTACTCAGCAGCAGCTTCTTCAGATGCTTCTGGGCGATCAACTAGCTCAATGTAAGCCATTGGAGCTTTATCGCCAGCACGGAAGCCAGCTTTTAGGATACGAGTGTAACCGCCCTGACGAGCAGCAAAACGTGGACCTAGTTCGTTGAATAGTTTCGCAACTACTTCGTTATCACGAGTACGTGCAAATGCTAGACGACGGTTAGCAACACTGTCAGTCTTAGCTAGTGTAATCAAAGGCTCAACTACGCGACGTAGCTCTTTTGCTTTAGGCAATGTAGTCTTGATTACTTCATGACGTACAAGAGAGCTAGCCATATTGCTGAACATCGCTTTGCGATGGCTGCTGTTGCGGTTGAGTTGACGACCACTCTTACGATGGCGCATGACCTAATCCTTCTAACTAGTATCGATTAATCTTCAGCGATAGACGCTGGTGGCCAGTTTTCTAGGCGCATGCCCAGAGACAGACCACGTGATGCAAGTACGTCTTTAATCTCAGTAAGAGATTTTTTACCAAGGTTTGGCGTTTTAAGTAGCTCAACCTCAGTACGCTGTACAAGATCACCGATGTAGTGAATCGCTTCTGCTTTTAGACAGTTAGCAGAGCGAACTGTTAGTTCAAGATCGTCTACAGGACGCAGTAGAATAGGATCGAACTCCGGCTTCTCTTCCTTCTCCTCAGGAACACGTACATCACGAAGATCTACGAATGCATCCAATTGCTCAGCTAGGATAGTAGCTGCGCGACGGATAGCTTCCTCAGGTTCTAGAGTACCGTTCGTTTCCATATCGATAACGAGCTTGTCTAGGTCAGTACGTTGCTCAACACGTGCCGCTTCTACAGCGTAGGCAATTTTGTCTACTGGGCTGTAAGTTGCGTCAACTAGCAAACGACCGATTGGACGCTCATCTTCTTCAGTATGGATACGAGCTGAAGCTGGAACATAACCACGACCACGTTCGACTTTGATTCGCATAGAAATCTCAGCGTTGTCATCCGTTAGGTGACAAATAACGTGTTCTGGGTTAGCGATCTCTACATCACCATCATGGGTGATGTCACCTGCAACAACAGGGCCTGAGCCTGATTTGTTTAATGTAATAAACACTTCGTCTTTGCCTTCAGCAACGCGAACAGCAAGACCTTTCAGGTTAAGAAGAATCTCTAGGATATCTTCTTGTACACCTTCTTTAGTGCTGTACTCGTGCAGAACGCCTTCGATTTCAACTTCAGTCACTGCACAACCTGGCATTGACGAAAGCAAAATACGGCGAAGCGCATTACCTAGAGTGTGACCAAAGCCACGCTCTAATGGCTCAAGAGTTACTTTTGCGTGTGTCGTGCTAACTTGTTCGATGTCAACAAGACGTGGCTTAAGAAATTCTGTTACAGAACCCTGCATTGTGTCCTCTCTTTAGTTTAAACCTTACTTAGAGTAAAGCTCGACGATCAAGTGTTCGTTAATGTCAGCAGATAGATCTGAACGCTCAGGCATACGCTTGAATGTACCTTCCATCTTGCCAGCATCTACTTCAATCCAAGTTGGTTTTTCGCGTTGTTCAGCAACTTCTAGAGCTGCTTTAATACGAGCTTGCTGTTTAGCTTTCTCGCGGATAGAAACAACGTCGTTAGCCGTAATTTTGAATGAAGGAACGTTTACAACATTACCGTTAACTAGGATAGCTTTGTGGCTAACTAGCTGACGTGCTTCTGCGCGAGTTGCACCAAAGCCCATGCGGTAAACTACGTTATCTAGACGACCTTCAAGAAGCTGAAGTAGGTTTTCACCAGTGTTGCCTTTAAGGCGAGCTGCTTCTTTGTAGTAGTTACGGAATTGTTTTTCTAGAACGCCGTAGATACGACGAACTTTTTGCTTCTCACGAAGCTGAACGCCATACTCAGATAGACGACCGCGACGAGCGCCGTGTACACCTGGTGCGTTATCGATTTTACACTTGGTATCGATCGCGCGTACGCCTGACTTAAGGAATAAGTCTGTACCTTCGCGACGGCTAAGCTTCAGCTTAGGACCCAAATATCTTGCCATGATTCTTCTCCAATTATCCTAGAAACGTTATACGCGACGTTTCTTAGGTGGACGACAACCGTTATGAGGGATTGGTGTCGCGTCAACGATGTTCGTGATGCGGAAACCAGCAGCGTTCAGTGCACGAACAGTAGATTCGCGACCTGGACCTGGACCCTTAACCATAACTTCCAAGTTCTTTAGACCGTATTCTTTAGCCATTTCAGCACAACGCTCAGCAGCAACCTGTGCAGCGAACGGAGTAGACTTACGAGAACCACGGAAACCTGAACCACCTGCAGTAGCCCATGCAAGAGCGTTACCTTGACGGTCAGTAATGGTTACGATTGTGTTATTGAAAGAAGCATGGATGTGCGCAACGCCATCTGCAACTTGCTTGCGTACGCGCTTACGAGCGCGAGTTGGTTGTTTAGCCATTGTACTCTACCTTCCCGATTATTTCTTGATCGGCTTACGCGGACCCTTACGGGTGCGAGCGTTGGTTTTAGTACGCTGTCCACGTAGTGGTAGACTGCGACGATGACGAAGACCACGGTAACAGCCAAGGTCCATAAGACGCTTGATGTTCATTGATACTTCACGACGTAGATCACCTTCTACAGTGTACTTAGCTACACCATCACGCAGTTGATCGATCTGCTCTTCAGTTAGTTCACTGATCTTAACATCTTCAGCAATACCCACTTCAGCTAGGATAGCTTGAGAGCGAGTTTTACCGATGCCGTAGATCGCAGTTAGTGCGATTACAGCGTGTTTTTGATCAGGAATGTTAATGCCTGCTATACGGGCCATTATTCACTCCTAGTGTTTCTTTAAAAGAATAGCCGCAGCAAAGCCCGTTATGGATACGCTGCGGAGTGCTACTTCTTTTGCACGCAAAAGGTAGGCCGAGGAATATACTCGACCATACCTTATATTTCAAGTAAAAATTTCTGCTTAATTAGCCTTGGCGCTGCTTGTGCTTTGGCTCACTGCTACAGATAACACGCACAACACCGTTGCGCTTGATAACTTTACAGTTACGGCAGATTTTTTTAACGGAAGCACGAACTTTCATTGCTAAACTCCGTAGATGAAATCTGAGACTACCGCCGAATTAACGGCCGTAACCTTTCAGATTTGCTTTCTTCAACACAGAATCATACTGTTGTGACATCAGATGAGTCTGTACCTGTGCCATAAAGTCCATAATTACTACCACTACGATAAGTAGTGAAGTACCGCCGAAGTAGAAACGTACGTTCCACGCGACCATCATGAACTCGGGAATCAGACAGATAAAGGTAATATATAGAGCACCCGCTAGGGTTAGTCTAGTCATTACTTTATCGATGTATTTCGCTGTCTGCTCACCTGGGCGGATGCCGGGTACGAATGCACCTGACTTCTTCAAGTTATCTGCTGTTTCACGCGGATTGAAAACAAGAGCCGTGTAGAAGAAACAGAAGAAAATAATCGCTGCTGCATAAAGCATTACATACAACGGTTGACCTGGGCTAAGAGCCAATGACACGTCAGTTAACCAACCGAACGCGCTGCTCTCACCATTCTGACCAAACCACTGAGCCAGTGTTCCTGGGAACAGGATAATGCTTGAAGCAAAGATTGCTGGAATAACACCTGCCATGTTGATTTTCAACGGTAGGTGTGTGCTTTGTGCTGCGAAAACCTTACGGCCTTGTTGGCGCTTAGCGTAGTTAACGACGATACGACGTTGACCACGTTCCATAAACACCACAAAGTAAATCACAGCGAAAGCAAGTACAGCAATCAACAACAGAAGAAGTACGTGCAGTTCACCTTGACGCGCTTGCTCGATTGTTTGACCGATTGCCGAAGGCAATCCAGCAACAATACCTGCAAAAATTAGAATGGAAATACCATTACCAATTCCACGCTCTGTAATTTGTTCACCTAACCACATTAGGAACATGGTACCAGTTACTAAACTTACGGTTGCAATTAGCGTAAACATGGTTTGGTCGATAACGACCAGATTATTGACCATGTTTGGAAGGCCAGTTGCGATACCTATTGCCTGGAATGTTGCAAGTACAAGCGTACCATAACGCGTATATTGGCTAATCTTACGACGCCCTGCCTCACCCTCTTTCTTGAGCTCGGCTAACGCTGGATGAACTACCGTTAGCAACTGGACAACAATCGACGCCGAAATATACGGCATGATGCCCAGTGCTAAAATAGATGCACGCTCTAATGCACCACCGGAGAACATGTTAAACATTTCTACGATGGTACCTTTTTGCTGTTCGAACAAATCGGCAAGTACAGCTGCGTCAATACCAGGGATCGGCACAAAAGAGCCGGCACGGAACACTAAAAGTGCGCCTATCACGAATAAAAGTCTAGACTTAAGTTCGTTTAAGCCATTCTTTGCACTACTAAAATCTTGTCCTGGTTTCTTAGCCATCTGTACCTCATCCCTCGAGATTATTCCTCGATTTTACCGCCTGCAGCTTCGATTGCAGCTTTAGCGCCTTTAGTCACGCGTAGACCTTTAACAGTCACAGCTTTGTTGATTTCACCTGAAAGAACAACTTTAACAAATTCGATGTTCTTAGTGATAACGTTAGCTGCTTTAAGGCTGTTTAGGTCAACAACGTCACCAGTTACTTTCGCTAGCTCAGCTAGACGAACTTCAGCAGACACTAGGCTCTTACGAGAAGTGAAACCGAACTTAGGTAGACGCTGTTTCAAAGGCATTTGACCGCCTTCAAAACCTGGACGAACACTGCCGCCAGAACGTGATTTTTGACCTTTGTGACCACGGCCACCAGTTTTACCTAGGCCAGAACCGATACCACGACCTACGCGCTTCTTAGAAGGCTTAGAACCCGCAGCCGGTGATAGAGTATTCAAACGCATTCTGATTACTCCTCAACTTTAACCATGTAGTAAACCTTGTTGATCATACCGCGAACGCACGGAGTATCTTCAAGTTCTACTGTGTGGTTGATTTTACGAAGGCCAAGACCTTTAAGACACGCTTTGTGCTTAGGTAGGCGACCAATTGAGCTCTTAGTTTGAGTTACTTTGATAGTTGCCATGGTGTTCTTACTCCGAAATAGATTCAACAGTTAGACCACGTTTAGCAGCAACCATTTCTGGTGACTTCATGCTACCTAGAGCGTCGATCGTTGCACGAACGATGTTGATAGGGTTCGTAGAACCGTATGCTTTAGATAGTACGTTGTGTACACCTGCAACTTCTAGTACTGCACGCATCGCACCACCTGCGATAACACCCGTACCTTCTGCTGCTGGCTGCATGTAAACTTTAGAGCCAGAGTGGCGACCTTTCACCGGGTGGTGAAGAGTGCCTTCGTTAAGCGCGATCGTAGTCATGTTACGACGTGCTTTTTCCATTGCTTTTTGAATCGCAGCAGGTACTTCACGAGCTTTGCCGTAACCGAAACCTACACGACCGTTACCGTCACCAACTACTGTTAGTGCAGTGAAGCTCATGATTCGACCACCTTTAACCGTCTTAGAAACACGGTTAACGGCGATTAGCTTTTCTTGCAAATCACTAGCTTGTTGTTGTTCTTTAGCCATCTTCCAACCCTACCTTAGAATTTCAGACCAGCTTCGCGAGCAGATTCTGCTAGCGCCGCTACTCGACCGTGGTATTGGAAACCAGAACGATCGAATGCAACAGCAGATACGCCTTTTTCAAGCGCGCGCTCAGCAACAGCTTTACCTACTGCTTTAGCTGCATCGATGTTACCAGTACTCTTAACTTCTTCACGAATTGCTTTTTCTACCGTAGAAGCGGCTGCGATTACTTCAGAGCCGTTCGCTGCGATTACTTGAGCGTAAACGTGACGAGGAGTACGGTGTACTACTAGGCGAGTTGCACCCAGTTCTGCAATCTTACGACGTGCACGTGTAGCACGACGGATGCGAGATGCTTTCTTATCCATAGTGTTACCTTACTTCTTCTTAGCTTCTTTAGTACGCACATTTTCATCTGCGTAACGAACACCTTTACCTTTGTAAGGCTCAGGCTCACGGTAAGAACGAATGTCAGCTGCAACTTGACCAACTAGTTGCTTATCACAACCAGTAATGATGATCTCAGTTTGGCTAGGACATTCAGCTTTAATACCCGCTGGCAACTCGTGCTCAACTGGGTGAGAGAAGCCTAGTGTTAGACCTACAGCGTTGCCTTTGATAGCAGCACGGTAACCAACACCTTTAAGAGTTAGCTTCTTAGTAAAGCCTTCAGTAACACCAACAACCATGTTGTTAACTAGTGCACGTGCAGTACCTGCCTGTGCCCATGCGTTAGCAACACCGTCGCGAGGACCGAAAGTAAGGTTGTTCTCTTCTTGCGCAATAACTACAGCGTTGTTTAGAACGCGAGTTAGTTCGCCTTTAGCGCCTTTAACAGTCACTTCTTGACCGTTAAGTTTCACCTCTACGCCAGCTGGAATAGCGACAGGTGCCTTAGCAACACGAGACATAATCTACTCCTATTAAGCTACGTAACAGATGATTTCACCGCCAAGACCCGCTTTACGCGCAGCGCGGTCTGACATCAGACCCTTGGAAGTAGAAACAACAGCAATACCCAAACCGCCCATCACAGTTGGTAGCGAGTCTTTGTTTTTGTAGACACGCAGACCAGGACGTGAAACACGTTTGATTTGCTCAATTACAGGTTTCGCTTGGAAGTACTTAAGAGTAACTTCTAGCTCAGGTTTTGCTTCGCCTTCAACAGCGAAGTCAACGATGTAGCCTTCAGCTTTTAGTAGTGCAGCAATTGCAACTTTAAGCTTTGAAGAAGGCATTTTAACAGCAACTTTGTTTGCTGACTGACCGTTACGAATGCGGGTCAGCATATCCGAAATCGGATCTTGCATGCTCATAAGATTTACTCCAAATGATTAAGTGGCAATTACCAGCTAGCCTTACGAAGTCCAGGAATCTCGCCTTTCATGCAAGCTTCGCGAACTTTGATACGGCTTAGACCGAACTTACGTAGGTAACCGTGTGGACGACCAGTTTGGTTGCAACGGTTGCGCTGACGTGATGCACTTGAATCACGTGGAAGAGCTTGCAGTTTAAGAACTGCGTTCCAACGATCTTCTTCTGATGCGTTTACATCGCTGATGATAGCTTTTAGAGCTGAGCGCTTTTCAGCAAACTTAGCTACTAGCTTCGCGCGTTTTGCTTCGCGCGCTTTCATTGATTGTTTAGCCATAACAGTAACCCTTCACCTTACTTACGGAATGGGAAGTTAAAGGCAGCCAGCAGAGCTCGGCCTTCCTCATCGTTTGCAGCAGACGTCGTAATAGTGATGTCTAGGCCACGAACACGGTCTACTTTATCGTAGTCGATTTCCGGGAAGATGATTTGCTCGCGAACGCCCATGCTGTAGTTACCGCGTCCGTCAAAAGACTTAGCGCTAACGCCACGGAAGTCACGTACACGTGGAAGTGCGATAGAGATTAAACGCTCTAAAAATTCCCACATACGTTCGCCACGCAAGGTTACTTTACAACCAATTGGGTAGCCTTCACGAATTTTGAAACCTGCAACAGATTTACGCGCTTTAGTGATAAGAGGCTTTTGACCAGAGATCGTTGCCATATCAGCTGCTGCGTTTTCTAGCAGTTTCTTATCGTTGATTGCTTCACCAACGCCCATGTTTAGGGTGATTTTCTCAATCCTAGGGACTTGCATGACGCTTGAGTAGTTGAATTGTTTGGTCAATTCAGCAACTACAGACGACTTGTAGTAATCATGCAGTTTCGCCATAGTAGAACTCCAAATTACTTTCTATTAGTTAGAAACAGTTTCGCCGTTAGACTTGAAGAAACGAACTTTCTTGCCATCTTCGATACGGAAACCGATGCGGTCAGCTTTACCAGTAGCCGCGTTAAAGATTGCAACGTTAGAAGCGTCAATTGCTGCTTCTTGCTCAACGATGCCACCTTGTTGACCTAGAGCCGGTTGTGGCTTTTGGTGCTTCTTAACAAGGTTGATACCTTCAACGATAACTTTACCAGTTGCTAGAACCTTAGTTACTTTACCTTTCTTGCCTTTATCTTTACCAGCAAGAACGATTACTTCGTCATTACGACGGATTTTAGCTGCCATTTTATAGCTCCTTACAGTACTTCAGGTGCTAGTGAAACAATTTTCATGAATTTCGCGTTACGAAGTTCACGAGTCACTGGACCAAAGATACGTGTGCCGACTGGTTGCTCAGTAGTGTCGTTCAACAATACACAAGCATTACGGTCGAAGCGAATGACAGAACCGTCTGGACGACGTACGCCTTTACGGGTGCGAACTACTACCGCCTTCAGAACATCACCTTTTTTAACTTTACCGCGAGGAATTGCTTCTTTCACAGTAACTTTGATGATGTCGCCGATGTGTGCGTAACGACGGTGTGAGCCACCCAGAACCTTAATACACATTACCTTGCGCGCGCCAGAGTTATCTGCTGCGTCAAGTGTACTTTGCATTTGGATCATTGTTAGTGCTCCGCTAAATATTAAAAACTAGACCCTCTCGGGTCGGGCTGCCTCTTTAAAGGGACGCGAATTGTACCACCCTTTTTTGTGATTGGGTAGACAAAAAATAAGCGGCCCCAAAAATAATTTGGAGCCGCTTGATTTCGCTATAGAAAAACGATTAAATTTTCGCTTTTTCTACGATGCTTACCAAAGTCCAAGACTTAGTCTTAGACAGTGGACGGCACTCACGAACTTCAACAGTGTCGCCAATGCCACACTCGTTGTTTTCGTCATGTGCGTGTAGTTTAGTCGTACGCTTTACGAATTTACCGTAAATTGGGTGTTTAACCATGCGTTCGATTGCAACAACAATAGACTTGTCGCCTTTGTTGCTAATTACACGACCTAGTTGAGTACGGATTTGTTCGCTCATTATGCGCCTGCCTTCTCAGTCAAAACAGTTTTCACACGTGCGATATCACGGCGTACAGCTTTTAGAGTATGAGTTTGCTGAAGCTGACCAGTAGCAGCTTGCATGCGCAAGTTGAACTGTTCACGTAGCAAATTCAAAAGCTCAGCGTTAAGCTCTTCAACGTTTTTTTCGCGTAGATCTTGTGCTTTCATCACATCACCTGCTTAGTTACAAATGTAGTTTTGAACGGCAGTTTGCGAGCCGCTAGGCGGAACGCTTCACGTGCCAACTCTTCAGGTACACCGTCCATTTCGTACATAACCTTACCAGGTTGGATTTGGGCTACCCAGTACTCAACGTTACCTTTACCCTTACCTTGACGAACTTCTAGTGGTTTTTCTGTGATAGGCTTGTCTGGGAATACACGAATCCAGATTTTACCTTGACGCTTAACGTGACGCGTCATTGCACGACGAGCCGCTTCGATCTGACGAGCAGTAAGACGACCACGACCAACAGCCTTAAGACCGAATGTGCCGAAGCTTACGTCTGTACCTTTAGCTAGACCACGGTTGCGACCAGTCTGAACCTTACGGAACTTAGTACGTTTAGGTTGTAGCATCTGTCGACTCCTTACTTACGGCCTTTGCGCTGCTTCTTAGGCTTATCGCCTTTTGGCTCTACAGCGTTAGCTGCTGGCATACCGCCTAGAATCTCACCTTTGAAGATCCAAACTTTAATGCCGATCACACCGTATTGAGTGTGAGCCGAAGAAGTTGCGTAATCAATGTCAGCACGTAGAGTGTGTAGAGGCACACGGCCTTCACGGTACCACTCAGAACGTGCGATTTCAGCGCCGCCTAGACGACCACTTACTTCCACTTTGATACCTTTAGCGCCAAGACGCATTGCATTTTGTACCGCACGCTTCATAGCACGACGGAACATAACACGACGCTCAAGTTGAGACGCGATGCTATCAGCCACAAGTTGGCCGTCTAGCTCAGGCTTACGTACTTCAGCGATGTTAATTTGCGCTGGTACACCTGCGATTTTAGCTACAGCTGCGCGTAGCTTCTCAACGTCTTCACCTTTCTTACCGATAACAACGCCAGGACGAGCAGTGTGAATAGTCACACGGATGCTCTTAGCTGGACGCTCGATAACGATACGTGAAAGAGACGCTTTTGCTAGTTCCTTAGTAAGGAACTGACGTACCTTGAAGTCGCCGTCTAGGTTGTCAGCGAAATCTTTGGTGTTAGCAAACCATGTAGCATTCCAAGGCTTAACGATGCCAAGACGAATACCATTAGGATGTACTTTCTGACCCATTGCTTATCTCCTAGTCTTAAGCGTCTGCAACAACAACAGTGATGTGGCAAGAACGCTTCAAGATACGGTCGGCACGGCCTTTAGCACGAGGCATAATACGCTTCATGATAGGGCCTTCATCTACGAAGATTTTTGCGACTGAAAGATCGTCGATATCTGCACCTTCGTTGTGTTCCGCATTCGCGATTGCTGATTCAAGAACTTTCTTAACTAGTTCAGCAGCTTTTTTGTTGCTGAAAGTTAGTAGTTCAAGAGCTTGATCCACGCTTTTACCGCGGATTTGGTCTGCAACTAAGCGAGCTTTCTGTGGAGAAATACGAGCAAAGTTATGTTTAGCGATAGCTTCCATCATCTACTCCTTATTTCTTCTTAGCTTTCTTATCCGCAGCGTGGCCGCGGTAAGTGCGAGTTGGTGCAAATTCACCCAGTTTGTGACCGATCATTTCTTCGGTAACGAAAACTGGTACGTGCTGACGACCATTATGGACAGCGATGGTCAAACCAATCATTGATGGGATGATCATTGAACGACGGGACCAAGTCTTAACAGGCTTTTTGTCTCCGCTTTCCACCGCTTTCTCTACCTTCTTCAGCAAGTGTAGGTCAATAAAAGGACCTTTCTTGAGAGAACGTGGCATGGCGATTCCTCTTTATAGATTACTTGTTACGACGACGTACGATGTACTTGTCAGTGCGCTTGTTCTTACGAGTCTTAAAGCCTTTAGTTGGCTGACCCCAAGGAGATACTGGGTGACGGCCACCAGAAGTACGACCTTCACCACCACCGTGTGGGTGGTCTACCGGGTTCATTACCACACCGCGAACGGTTGGACGAACACCGCGCCAGCGGCTAGCACCAGCTTTACCTAGTTCACGTAGCATGTGCTCAGCATTACCAACTTCACCGATTGTTGCACGGCCTTCTGATAGTACTTTGCGCATTTCGCCAGAACGTAGGCGTAGAGTTACATATGCACCATCGCGAGCGATGATTTGTGCGTATGCACCTGCAGAACGAGCAATTTGTGCACCTTTACCAGGCTTAAGTTCAACACAGTGTACTGTAGAACCTACTGGGATGTTGCGCATCGGCAGAGTGTTACCTGCTTTGATAGGCGCATCAACACCAGACTGGATAGAGTCACCCGCTTGGATGCCTTTTGGTGCAATGATGTAGCGACGCTCACCGTCTGCGTACAGAACTAGAGCGATGTTTGCGCTACGGTTTGGATCGTATTCTAGGCGCTCAACTTTCGCTGGGATGCCATCTTTAGTACGTTTGAAGTCAACCAAACGGTAGTGATGTTTGTGACCACCACCAATGTGACGTACTGTGATACGACCGTTGTTGTTACGACCACCGTTCTTAGAGTTTTTCTCTAGAAGTGGAGCGTAAGGCTTACCTTTGTGAAGGTCAGCGTTAACAACTTTAACTACGTGACGACGACCAGGGGAAGTCGGCTTACATTTAACAATAGCCATTGTTTAACTCTCCTGTTATTCCGCACCGCCAACGAAGTCAAGATCTTGACCTTCCGCCAGAGTCACATACGCCTTCTTAACGTCGCTGCGGCGACCTTGACGTAGACCTTGACGCTTAGTCTTACCCTTAAGAACAAGAGTATTTACAGTCTTAACTTCAACTTCAAATAGCTTTTCTACAGCTGCTTTGATCTCTTTCTTAGTTGCATCTTTAGCTACTTTGAAAACGATAGTGTTCGCTTTCTCAGCTGCCATAGTTGCTTTTTCAGAGATGTGCGGAGCACGTAGAACTTTTAGGATACGCTCTTCAGTGATCATGCTAGCATCTCCTCAACTTGTTTAACTGCAGCAGCAGTAATAACAACTTTGTCGAACGCGATTAGAGAAACTGGGTCAATACCAGCTACGTCACGTGCGTCAACTTTGTATAGGTTACGAGCAGCTAGGAATAGATTCTCATCTACTTCGCTAGTCACGATTAGCGCATCTGTAAGCTCAAGCTCTTTAAGCTTAGCTACAAGCTCTTTAGTTTTTGGAGCTTCTACAGAGAAGTTATCAACAACGATTAGACGCTCTTGACGAACTAGCTCAGAAAGAATGCTCTTCATAGCACCGCGGTACATTTTCTTGTTAACTTTTTGGCTGTGATCTTGTGGTTTCGCAGCAAAAGTAACACCACCTGTACGCCAGATTGGGCTACGAATTGTACCAGCACGTGCACGGCCAGTACCTTTTTGACGCCATGGCTTAGCGCCACCGCCAGATACTTCAGAACGAGTCTTTTGAGCACGAGTACCTTGACGAGCACCTGCTGCATAAGCAACAACTACTTGGTGTACTAGAGCTTCGTTGAAGTCACGTCCGAAAGTAGTCTCGGAAACAGTTAGTGCATCAGCACCTTTAACCATCAATTCCATTACTTACTCCTAGACGTTAAGCTTTAATAGCTGGTTTAACGATCACGTTGCCGCCTGTTGAGCCTGGTACTGCACCTTTGATAAGAAGCAGATTGCGCTCAGCGTCAACACGTACGATCTCTAGGTTTTGAGTCGTTACACGCTCAGCACCCATGTGACCTGCCATTTTTTTGCCTTTAAATACGCGACCTGGAGTTTGGCACTGACCAATTGAACCCGGAGCACGGTGAGACAAAGAGTTACCGTGAGTAGCATCTTGAGTAGAGAAGTTCCAACGCTTAACAGCGCCTTGGAAGCCTTTACCTTTAGAAGTACCAGTAACGTCTACTTTTTTAACGTCGTTGAATAGTTCTACGTTTAGCTCAGCGCCAACTGCGAACTCTTCGCCGTTTTCCAAACGGAATTCCCAAAGACCGCGACCTGCTTCAACACCTGCTTTCGCAAAGTGGCCAGCTTCTGGCTTAGAAACACGGCTAGCTTTCTTCTCGCCTGCAGTTACCTGGATTGCTGCATAACCGTCTGCTTCAAGTGTACGTACTTGAGTTACACGGTTCGCTTCAACCTCAACAACTGTTACAGGGATAGAAACGCCTTCTTCGGTAAAAATGCGGGTCATACCCACTTTACGTCCGACTAGACCAATCATTCTTCTAATCTCCCTTAACCTAGGCTGATTTGAACATCAACGCCAGCAGCAAGATCAAGACGCATTAGAGCGTCAACAGTTTTGTCTGTTGGCTCAACGATGTCGATCAAACGCTTGTGAGTACGGATTTCGTACTGGTCACGTGCATCTTTGTTGACGTGTGGAGAGATAAGAACAGTGAAACGCTCTTTACGAGTAGGTAGTGGAATTGGACCACGAACCTGTGCGCCGGTACGCTTAGCTGTTTCAACGATTTCCGCAGTTGACTGGTCGATTAGTTTATAATCGAAAGCCTTTAGGCGGATACGAATACGTTGGTTCTGCATGAGACAGAGCTCCAATAATTAAAAATTACACAAACAATATCGCCACTCATACTCGCGAAGGCGAGAGAATGCCGATTGATTTATGTGAAACCGTAGCACTCTAATTGAGCGCATTGTCAGCTAATTTTCGATTCACTCACTGCTAGGCAGAGAGTCAATTGTATTAACTGCGAACATAAGCTGAGTCTACGTTACTAAGCACCTTGCCGAGGCAATTTGCTTACTCCTCTTTGCTCATTGGTTCACAACTGAACTAAGTCAGTGGGCGGTATTATACAGATCACAAAACGGGATGCAATAGGTGGGGGAAAATTAAACGAATTTTGTTTTAGGGCCTAGTGGCTTGATACTAGACCCTAGATTTTAGTGTCTTACTCTTCATCGACAAACTGAGCTTGTAGGTAGTTCTCTATCCCCACTTTCTCGATGAGTCCAAGTTGGGTTTCGAGCCAATCAACGTGCTCCTCTTCATCATTTAAGATGTCTTGGAACAAGTCACGAGACACAAAGTCTCTAGTATCTTCAGCGTAGGCAATGGCATCCTTTAAGTCGGGGATTGCGATCATTTCCAATTTCAAATCACATTCGAGCATCTCTTTAGTGTCTTCACCAATCATCAGTTTCCCGAGATCTTGGAGATTAGGAAGCCCTTCGAGAAACAAGATACGCTCTATGAGATGGTCTGCATGTTTCATCTCATCGATAGATTCGTGATATTCCTTATCTGCTAGGTGCTTTAAGCCCCAGTCTTTATACATTCTTGCGTGTAGGAAGTATTGATTGATAGCAACGAGTTCGTTGCCGAGAATTTTATTGAGATGTTGAATGATGATTGGATCGCCTTTCATGACAAAGCCCTCCTCTTTGGCTCACTATTAACTGTAGAACCTATTAGGGAGGTGTCAAAGTAACCTGGCGAAGGTTTTGGGTTAGCTTACTTTTGCAAGCTGCAGCGCCTGTGTTTCACTTAAGATTTCTTTTGCTTGTTTAACGCATTTACCACATTGGGAGCCAAGAGACGTGCACCTTCTGATAGTACGCATATCACTAATGCCCTCTTCCAGAGCAAGCTTACGCAATTTTTTATCAGAGATGCCGTGGCATAAACAAACAAACATAAAACAACCTTTCACAATTCACGGGGTAGAATATAAACGAGAATTGTTAGCATTACCAGTGCTATTTTAGCTAAATTTACGCAGCTCGGCTAAGTATCTGAACAGACGTTAGATTTATTTTCAGATAAAAAAAGAGGAGCCTAAGCTCCTCTTTTCGCGTTTATTGCGATTATTGCGATTATCAACTAAATATTAGTCGAAGATCTTAGCAACAACACCAGCACCTACAGTACGGCCACCTTCACGGATAGCGAAACGTAGGCCTTCATCCATTGCGATTGGAGCGATTAGCTCAACTTTCATTTGGATGTTGTCGCCAGGCATTACCATTTCTACGCCTTCTGGTAGAGAGATGTCACCAGTTACGTCAGTTGTACGGAAGTAGAACTGTGGACGGTAGCCTTTGAAGAACGGAGTATGACGGCCGCCTTCGTCTTTAGAAAGTACGTATACTTCAGACTCGAACTTAGTGTGTGGGTTGATTGAGCCAGGAGCTGCAAGAACTTGACCACGTTCAACTTCGTCACGCTTAGTACCACGTAGAAGTGCACCAACGTTCTCACCAGCACGACCTTCGTCAAGAAGCTTACGGAACATCTCAACACCAGTACAAGTAGTAGTTGTAGTCTCTTTGATACCTACGATTTCTACTTCGTCACCTACGCGTAGGATACCACGCTCGATACGACCAGTTACAACAGTACCACGACCTTGGATCGAGAATACGTCTTCGATTGGTAGTAGGAATGGTTGGTCTACTGCACGCTCTGGCTCTGGGATGTAAGAGTCTAGTGCTTCAGCAAGCTCAACGATTTTGTCTTCCCACTGCTTCTCGCCGTTTAGAGCGCCTAGTGCAGAACCTTGGATAACTGGTAGGTCATCACCTGGGAATTCGTACTCAGATAGAAGTTCACGAACTTCCATTTCTACTAGCTCTAGAAGCTCTTCATCGTCAACCATGTCACATTTGTTCATGAATACGATGATGTATGGGATACCAACCTGACGGCCTAGTAGGATGTGCTCACGAGTCTGAGGCATTGGGCCGTCAGTTGCAGCAACAACTAGGATACCACCGTCCATCTGTGCAGCACCAGTGATCATGTTCTTAACATAATCCGCGTGTCCTGGACAGTCTACGTGTGCGTAGTGACGAGTTGGAGTGTCGTACTCAACGTGAGAAGTTGCGATTGTGATACCGCGCTCACGCTCTTCTGGAGCGTTATCGATAGATGCGAAGTCTTTCGCTTCACCGCCGTACACTTTAGCTAGAGTAGTACAGATTGCAGCAGTTAGAGTTGTTTTACCGTGGTCAACGTGGCCGATAGTACCAACGTTAACGTGCGGTTTAGTACGTTCAAATTTTTCTTTAGACACGATCGTGTTCCTTCCTAGTTATGATTCGCCCCGAGAACGAATTTTGTCGGGGCGCGCCAGAATTTGCTATTTTATGCGTCAATTTTACTCAACGCAACAGATTCATTACTAAACAATAGCTGATTAGCTGCGCTGTGCAATAATCGCATCAGCCACATTCTTCGGAGTCTCAGCGTATTCGCTAAATTCCATCGAATATGACGCACGACCTTGGGTCGCACTACGCAAGTCAGTTGCGTAACCAAACATCTCAGAGAGCGGTACTTGTGCACGGATGATCTTAAGACCAGCGTGGCCGTCATCCATACCTTCGATCATGCCGCGGCGACGGTTAAGGTCACCAACAACATCACCCATCCAATCTTCTGGAGTCGTTACTTCAACCTTCATCATTGGCTCAAGCAGAACAGGTTGTGCTTCAAGCGCACCTTTTCTGAAGGCCATCGAGCCGGCGATCTTAAACGCCATCTCGCTAGAGTCGACATCATGGTAAGAGCCATCGTACAGCGTTGCTTTGACATCCAGTACAGGATAGCCAGCAAGAACACCGTTGTTCATCTGCTCTTCGATACCTTTCGATACCGAGCTGATGTATTCCTTAGGAACCACACCACCCACGATCTCGTCAACGAACACAAACCCTTCACCCGCTTCAGATGGCTCAAGCTTAAGCCATACGTGACCATATTGACCACGACCACCTGATTGGCGAACAAATTTGCCTTCAACTTCTGTGCTGCCGCGAATCGTTTCGCGGTACGCAACTTGAGGTTTACCCACGTTGCAATCAACACTGAATTCACGCTTCATACGGTCAACGATGATGTCTAGGTGAAGCTCACCCATACCTGAAATTAGCGTTTGGCCAGTTTCATCATCGGTTTCCACACGGAACGACGGGTCTTCTGCGGCTAGTTTACCTAGCGCAATACCCATTTTCTCTTGGTCAGCTTGAGAGCGAGGCTCTACCGCGATCTGAATAACTGGCTCAGGGAATTCCATGCGCTCAAGAATCACTTTGTGGTTCTGGTCACACAGGGTATCACCTGTCGTTACGTCTTTCAGACCAATCGCTGCTGCAATGTCACCCGCACGAACTTCTTTTACTTCTTCGCGCTTGTTCGAGTGCATCTGAACGATACGGCCAAAGCGTTCACGCTTTTGCTTCACTGAGTTATAAACGGCATCACCCGAGTTTACGACACCTGAGTAAACGCGCATAAACGCAAGGGTGCCTACAAACGGGTCAGTTGCAATCTTAAATGCAAGTGCAGCGAATGGTTCGTTGTCGTCAGCATGACGCTCTACTTCGTTCTCATCATCGTCGATACCTTTGATCGCAGGTACGTCTACTGGAGAAGGAAGGTATTCGATAACCGCGTCTAGTACCGCTTGTACACCTTTGTTCTTAAATGCACTACCACATGTTGCGAGTACAATTTCGTTATTTAGTGTACGAGCACGTAGACCCGCCTTGATTTCAGCTTCCGTTAGTTCGCCTTCTTCAAGGTATTTATCCATTAACTCTTCGCTTGCTTCTGCAGCGGCTTCAACCATGTTGTTGCGCCACTCTTCCGCTTCATCTTGCAGTTCTGCTGGAATCTCTTCGTAAGTGAAGGTCATGCCTTGATCGGCATCGTTCCAGTTGATTGCTTTCATCTTGATTAGGTCGATGACACCTTTGAACTCATCTTCTGCACCAATATTTAATTGGATTGGAACTGGGTTCGCACCAAGACGATTTTTAATTTGGTCCACAACGCGTAGGAAGTCTGCGCCTGCACGGTCCATCTTGTTCACAAATACCATACGTGGAACGTGATATTTATCAGCTTGACGCCATACAGTTTCAGACTGAGGTTCAACACCTGATGAGCCACAGAATACAACCACTGCACCATCAAGCACACGCAAAGAACGCTCTACTTCGATAGTAAAGTCAACGTGTCCAGGGGTATCAATGATGTTTACGCGATGATCTTGGAATTGTGCTTCCATACCACGCCAGAAGGTAGTAGTCGCAGCAGATGTGATAGTGATACCACGCTCTTGCTCCTGCTCCATCCAGTCCATGGTTGCAGCACCATCGTGAACTTCGCCGATTTTGTGAGAAAGGCCAGTGTAGAACAGAATACGCTCACTTGTGGTTGTTTTACCTGCATCTACGTGAGCAACGATACCGATATTACGATAGCGCTCAATAGGAGTTTTACGAGCCACGATTGTATCCTCTTACTAAGGTTAACCTTAGAGTATAGAAAAGTGCTGCGAGAGAACCTCGCAGCACTGAAAAGGTATTACCAGCGGTAATGAGCAAACGCTTTGTTAGCGTCAGCCATGCGGTGAACGTCTTCACGTTTCTTAACCGCAGTACCTTTGTTCTCAGACGCGTCTAGCATTTCAGCAGCTAGGCGTTGAGCCATAGATTTTTCACCACGCTTACGCGCAGCTTCAACCAACCAACGCATAGCAAGTGCGTTACGGCGAACCGGACGAACTTCTACAGGTACTTGGTAAGTTGAACCACCTACACGGCGAGATTTAACCTCTACCGCTGGGCGAACATTTTCAAGAGCTTCTTCAAATACAGCTAAGTGGTCTTTGCCAGACTTCTCAGCCATAGTTTCTAGTGCACCGTAAACGATTTTTTCAGCAGTTGATTTCTTACCGTCAACCATTACGATGTTTACAAATTTTGCCAGCAGCTCAGATTTGAACTTTGGATCTGGAAGGATCTTACGCTGACCAATTACGCGACGACGTGGCATGGAATTTCTCCGTTGTCTTATTCTTCAGGTTATCCAAAACTTTACAGTTTCTTCAAAAATTAAAATTTTAATTTTAGTGTTTGGCCTTACTTAACGCTTCTCTTTATAAAAAGAAGGGCATTAAGACTTAGGACGCTTCACACCGTACTTAGAACGACCTTGTTTACGGTCATTTACGCCAGCACAGTCAAGTGCGCCGCGAACAGTGTGGTAACGTACACCCGGAAGGTCTTTAACACGACCGCCACGGATTAGAACAACTGAGTGCTCTTGAAGGTTGTGACCTTCACCGCCGATGTACGAAGTTACTTCGAAGCCGTTCGTTAGACGAACACGACATACTTTACGAAGTGCTGAGTTAGGTTTTTTAGGTGTAGTAGTGTAAACACGAGTACATACACCACGTTTTTGTGGGCACGCTTCTAGTGCAGGCACGTTGCTTTTAACAACTTGCTTTGCACGAGGCTTACGTACCAACTGGTTAATAGTTGCCATTAACTAGCTCCTGATTTACTTGAAAGTAAGCTTTGTGAAAAATCTAGCCCCAATCACCAATGGCAATTAGGGACGCAAAATTCTATGCAGCAGTGAGAGGTGTGTCAAGAAATATACAGATCTTTTTTGGAATATGCGTATCTCAGTATCGGGAACTAAGACATAAGAAAGAAGGTTAATCCCAAGTCGTGCTGGCGACGTGACGTTCTGTCAGCTCAACAAAGCCTTTAAAATCGGTCACTTGCAACGCTTGCCCATTATCCTTGGCCAAGCCACGCGCATCCATATCTTGTTCTAGAAAGTAGCACTGCCACTCTTGCGTCGTATCAATACTAACTACTAAGTAACACGCACTCTCAACAAAAAGGACATCATCCCCTTTTTGCAGGTACGCCTTAGCCTGTTGATAGCCTACTTCGCTTTTAATAATGTGCAGCATGGTAATCCTAGAAAGTTAATACTTTATGACATTGATTGAGTTCATCAGCAATCGCACACGCTGAGACAACTTGAGCAGAAATAAGCAACTCTTCTTCTGTTAAGCGATAACGCTCTAGGCTTTGCTCACAGACAAACACTTGCTCAATGTCGTAAAGATCCATCAGTTTGAATGCACTGATGTAGTCTCTAGATAGAATAGAGCGAGTCTCCTGCCCTTTCCGCAGCTGATTCACACCGTTTCCGACAAAGAACACTTTGATGTCTTCTGTAAACGCGGACGTCGCGAGCAGCGCATCCAAGCCTTCTCTACCCGCAGCACTCGCATGCGGTAGTGAGCTAAATACAAAAGCTAATGTTGTCAAAACTGCACCACCCTATCTTGGGTTAGCATCGCACTGGCAAGACTGCCTAGCCCTGCTTGCTCGAAGCCGCTGGCTAGGTTGTCGGCATCTCTTTGATGCTGCGACGCCTCATCACTCCCCAGCACGCCACGGCGTAATGAAGCTGCGACACAGGTTTCCAAACGAACGCCGTGTTCATTCGAAAGCGCTTGCCAAGCAGAGACCAAGTCGAATTCATCATTCGCTGGCACCGTTAAGCGCGATGCGTTGTGAACACCATCTTGGTAAAAAAAGACGCTGACAAGCTTATGCCCTTTCGCAATCAGCGCGTTGGCAAATTGATACGCATTACGGGCTGACTGACTTCCATACACAGAGCCGTTTACCACTAGACTGTAGGTCAAAGCAGACAATTACTCGTCCTCTGTCTTGCGCTGACGAATATACAGGTAAACGGTGTGTTTCGAGATATTCAATCTATCGGCAACGCGGTTAATGGCGTCTTTGATATCGAAGATCCCTTTGTCATAGAGCTCCATAACAATCTGACGATTCTTAGTGTTGTTAGACACTGACTTGTCGGCATTGATATCTTCAATCGTACGCTCTACCGTTTGGTCGACAAGCTCTTCTACATCACTCGCGAAGTTAACCGATGAAGCCGCATCTTTGGCATCTTGTGTCGGCATAAAGGATTGAAGAATCTGTGAGAACGGCGCATCTAGGTTGACGTTGATACACAGCAGACCAATCACTCGGTTATCACCGTTGCGGATAGCAATAGTAATCGACTTCATCAATACGCCACCTTTGGCGCGAGTGAAGTAAGAGCGAGAGAAGTTGCGCTCAGAGCCTTCAATATCTTTCAGCATTTTAAGCGCTAAGTCGGTGATCGGTGACCCCACCTGACGCCCCGTGTTCTCGCCGTTAGCGATCTTTACTGCTGACGTGTTCAACGACTCAAGTGAGTGCAAAACGATTTCACAGAATGGTCCGATCAAGCTCGCAAGCCCATCTACCACCGCTTCATAGGATTGTAAGATGATTTTGTCGTGCTCGCTAAATGGCGCCACGTCAACCGACTCCATCTCGAGCAATTCATCTGGGTTAGAAATTTCAGTCACTGTAGTTGGACCCTAACGATACTTAAAAAAATTACCGTAAGTTTATCAGAAAATTTGAGAGCCACCTCTATGTATGTATCCAACAAGTGATTTAGGGCAAAAAAAGTGCTGTTTTTTCTTGTACCTGAAATAAACCGCAATAAAAAAGGCTCACCGTAGTGAGCCTTTTGTCATGCAATATCAAGCATTATTGCGTTGCTTGAGCGTCATCGCCTTCAATTTTCAGTAGTTCAACTTCAAATACTAGCGTTGAGTTAGCAGGGATAGTCGGAGTATCTTGTTCGCCGTATGCTAGCTCTGGCGGGATAACAAACTTGTACTTAGAACCCACAGTCATCAGCTGAACGCCTTCTGTCCAACCAGGGATGACGCGGTTAAGTGGGAACGTTGCTGGCTCACCACGATCGTAAGAGCTATCGAATTGAGTGCCGTCGATAAGCGTGCCTTTGTAATGAACCTGAACGGTGTCAGTCTCTTTAGGCTTGTCACCAGTACCTTCTGTTTCTACTTGGTAAAGTAAACCAGATTCCGTCGCTGTTACGCCTTCTTGTTTCGCAAACTCAGTGCGGAAATCATCACCCGCCTTCATTGCAGCTGCTGCTTTCTCTTCAGCTTGCTTTTGCATCGTTTCCGCAACACGCTTGTCTAGACCTTCTAGCGCCGCACGGATCTCGTCTTCACTTAGCTCAGCATTGCCAGCAAAAGCCTGCTCGATACCTTTAAGTACCAGCTCTTTCTTAAGCTCAATACCAAACTCTGCTGGTTTCTCGATGCTTGTGCTTAGGTAGTTAGCAAAAGACACACCGATTGCGTAAGCCGCTTTGTCATCTTCTGTTTTAAAGTGAACCGCTTTACCTGTTTCAGCTTGTACTTGCTCTTGCGCTGCTGGCTCAACTTTTGGTTCTTCTTCTTTTTGACAACCGACTGCCAACATAACTGTCGCAGCAAGTAGCGACACTTTAAATAGTGATTTCATTTATTTCTCCAATGATGGACATTCTTGTAGACTTAATACCTAGCCATGCTCTAAGAATAACGTTCAGCAAGCATGCATAACTAACTAAATCTAGTAACTATTTCCTAGTAGCTCAAACTATAAATATACTAGCTTAAACTCAATACTCAACGTGGAATAACAGTAATGATGCGAATAATATCTCATTCTGTGCTGTGGTTAATTGTCATCAGCCTGTTAAATGGTTGCCTATTCTCCACAGACTCAGAAAAACGTTGGGACCTAGCGCTTGAAGGCTCGACCGCAATGGCACTGAGTCGAGATGCGAGATTCGCACTCCTCTATTCCAAACAGCAACACCTACAGCTTTGGGATCTCGAACAAAATAAGATCCTAGCTCGCTTAGGTATTCAAGACCCTGACGAAAACATTATTTCCCTCATTCGCTTTAGCGACAATGGACGCTTTGCCGTCACTGCCACCCAAACCAATTTCGCTATTTGGGACCTAGCTTGGTCTCAATCAACGGGGCTTTGGTCGATCTCAGATGGATTAATTCAAGACATCGCACTCGGTAATTCTGGTGACGAAGTCCTTGTTGGTCTTAGTAATGGTAAAGCAATATTTATCGATTTAGTCACTGGAAGGCGGCTAGAGTTCCTTGCGCACGTAGAAAAAGTTAATTCCGTGTCGCTGTCGCCTAACGGTAAATACGCACTATCCGGAGGCAATGACCATAACGCCTATTTCTGGAGTACGGAATCTGGTCAGATATTACATCGTTTTGAACATCAGCAACGTGTCGGAACGGTCGAGCTACAGAGAGATGGATTATTTGCGCTTACCTCTGATACAGGTAATGACGCGATTATTTGGGATTTAACATCGGGCAAGCAGATTAGTCAGCTCAGTACCTGGACCCGACAACTGATCTTTTCCTCGGCCCGCTTTTCTGATGATGGTAAGCGATTAGTCACTGGCTCTCCCTCTTCACGTCTCATGGTTTGGGATAGTAAGACCGGAAAACGACTTGAGGGGTTCGAAGTAGAATTGCTAAAAGATGTTCGTCCGCCACGAGGAGTAGTGTATGATGCCGCCTTTGAGAGCAACCAGCGCGTACTTTCTGCCTCGTCAGCTGGTGTCATCCAAGCTTGGAAAATTAGTGAGTAACCTTATGAGCAATAAAGAGATTCAAGCTCTCGAAGAGAGAATCAATGATATGGAGTGCAAAATGGCATTCCAAGAGCAGACCATCGAAGAACTCAATGATGCGTTGACTCAGCAACAGCTGCTGATCAGTAAAATGCAAGACCAGATGAAATATGTGGTTGGCAAAGTGAAAAACATGGATACCTCAAACTTGGCAGATCCATCAGAAGAGACACCACCACCGCACTATTAAGTCACTGTGTCATCAAATAGAAAAAACAAAGCCCCAGTTTCTTACTGGGGCTTTGTCGTTCGAGCATACTAATTACAGAGCGCGTTGGCGAACCGCTTCAAAAAGACAAATACCTGATGCCACCGAGACGTTTAAGCTCGATACCGCACCAGCCATTGGGATCTTGATAAGGTCATCACAGGTTTCACGAGTCAGGCGACGCATACCATCACCCTCTGCGCCCATAACAACCGCTAGAGAGCCAGACAGCTTCGCTTGATAAATATCGTGCGTCGCTTCGCCTGCAGTTCCAACGATCCAGATGCCTTTCTCTTGCAGCGCGCGCATTGTACGTGCCAAGTTGGTCACACGGATAAGAGGAACAGTCTCAGCAGCGCCACACGCTACCTTGCTAACTGTCGCGGTCATTGGTGCAGAGCGGTCTTTCGGTACAATCACCGCCGCCACACCCGCCGCATCCGCGTTACGCAGACATGCGCCAAGGTTATGCGGGTCGGTGACACCATCTAAAATAAGCAGTAACGGCTGTTCATGCTGCGCTAATACATCATCGAGATCGTTTTCGTTGAGCTGCTTAGCCGGTTTTACCTTAGCAATGATGCCTTGGTGATTCGCACCGCTGGCTTTGTCATCCAGTGTTTTGCGGTTCATTTGCTGAATCGACACACCAATTTGGTTGAGTTCGTTCAACAGCGGCATCAAGCGATCGTCTTGACGCCCTTTTAGTACATAGGCTTCCACAAAGCGCACTGGATCTTTTTCAAGAACCGCTTTAATCGCGTGGATACCGTAAATAAATTCATTACTCATGGAATAATCCTGAATTCGTTATTTCTTCGCTTTACTACGAGCCTTATTTTGGCGCGCCTTGCTCTTGCGTGATTTGGTGGCTTTGGACTTCTTGCGCTTATGAGGAAGCACATCCTCTTCTTGTCCATCTGGGCGTTTGGTAGCTTCGACCATCGGCTTCGCTGCTTTAGGGCTGCGCTTGCCTCTTACCTCAGCGACACGCTGTTTCGCTTTGGCTTTTTTCTTTTCAGCTTCAGCCATGCGTTTTTTCGCCGTCTTTCCTTTGCCGCGTAGCTTACGACTTGTTTCGACTAATTCAAAGTCTATTTGCTTGTCATCTAGGTTAACCGACAGCACTTTCACTTTAACGGCATCGCCCAAACGGTATATCGCACCGAAGCTTTCACCGATAAGTCTTTGACCAATAGGGTCAAATTGATAGTAGTCGTTCGCCAGTGACGAAATATGCACTAGTCCATCGATGTGCAGCTCTGTTAAGCGCACGAAGAAGCCAAAACCAGTCACGTTGGCAATCACGCCATCAAGGACTTCACCTACATGGTCTTGCATGTACTCACACTTGAGCCAATCGGCCACATCACGGGTTGCGTCATCGGCGCGACGTTCGGTCATAGAACACTGCTCACCGTAGTAATCCATATCGTCAAACGAGTAATGGTAACCACCAGTTGGTGTCCAGCGATCTGTATTGCGGCCTTCTTGCTTGGCAATGAGGTACTTGATTGCTCGGTGCAGCAGCAAATCTGGGTAACGACGAATTGGCGACGTAAAGTGCGCATAGCGTTTTAGCGCCAAGCCAAAGTGTCCGGCGTTATCGGCATTGTAGACTGCCTGCTTCATGGAGCGAAGCAGCATGGTTTGAATCAGCTCTTTATCTTGGCGCTCACCAATCTTTTTAATCAGCTCAGCATAGTCGGTCGGTGATGGTTCAAGACCGCCAGATAGATCAAGACCTAACTCGCCAAGGAAATCCCTAAAACCTTGCAGTCTCTCTTCACCGGGAGTTTCGTGCACTCGGTATAGAGCTGGCTCCTTGGCTTTTTCTACCAAAGAAGCAGAAGCGATATTCGCCAGAATCATACACTCTTCAATGATCTTGTGTGCGTCATTGCGAACCACAGGTTCGATGCGGTCGATCTTACGCTCGGCATTGAAAATAAACTTAGTTTCAACCGTTTCAAACTCAATCGCACCACGGTTATCACGGGCACCCTTGAGCACTTTATACATGTTGTGCAGCTCATGAAGGTGAGGAACCACAGCGCTGTAGCGCTCACGAAGCTCTTCGTTACCCTCAAGAATGTCGCTCACCTTGTTGTAAGTCAGACGCGCATGGGAGTTCATCACCGCTTCATAGTGTTTGTAGCCTGAAAGCTTGCCTGTCTCAGAAATGGTCATTTCACACACCATACACAAGCGATCCACTTGTGGGTTGAGTGAACAAAGGCCATTAGAGAGCACCTCTGGAAGCATAGGCACGACCTGAGACGGGAAGTAAACCGAGTTACCGCGCACGATCGCTTCTTTGTCGAGTGGTGTATCTGGGCGAACGTAGTAGCTGACATCCGCAATGGCGACCCATAAACGCCAACCACCGCTTTTCTTACGCTCACAGTAAACCGCATCGTCGAAGTCTCGGGCGTCTTCACCATCGATTGTGACCAGAGGCAGGTCACGAAGATCGACGCGCCCTTCTTTGGCTTCTTCTGGAACAAACTCGCCAAACTGTTTGACCTGCTTGTCGACTTCTTCAGGCCATTCATGAGGAATTTGATGAGTGCGGATCGCGATTTGCGTCTCCATACCCGGCGCCATGTTCTCACCGAGTACTTCCACCACTTGTCCCATCATGCCACGAGAGCGACTGCCGCGGTCGGTTACTTCAACCACCACCACATTACCCATACGAGCACCACCACGATGTTCATTTGGGATCAAGATGTCTTGGCTAATGCGAGAATCATCTGCAACCACGTAGGCGTAGCCGTATTCCATAAAGAAACGACCGACAACTTGGGTTTTTCGCTCTTCTAGAACGCGAACCAAACGACCTTCTTTTCGGCCACGCTTATCGGTACCCGATGGTTGAACCAATACGAAATCACCGTGTAGCAAGGTACGCATTTGATGATGTGGCAACAGCACATCATTGTCTTTATTCATGCTCCCTTCAGGTCGAACCCAGCCATGACCATCTTTATGGCCGATGACATAGCCTTTGATCATTTCTAGCTTGTCTGGGAGTGCATAACACTGACGTCGAGTAAACACCAACTGCCCATCGCGCTCCATTGCGCGCAAGCGACGGCGCAATCCTTCATACTGCTCTTCACCAGATAGACCCAATGCTTCGAACAGATCGTTTCTGTTCATGGGTACGTTAACACTTTCTAGGAAATCAGAGATGAACTCTCGGCTTGGGATGGGATTTTCGTAGTTCTCAGACTCTCTTGCTGCAAAAGGGTCGTCTACTTTTATATCGCTAGGCTTGTTCGACATAGTCTGACCTATATTTTAGGAGGGATAGGTCGATTATAACTGACGCAGCAGATAAGCTACAGAATTGCTTTACCTTTCTGCATCAGATTTAGAAGATTTAACGGCTACCAGAAGGTCGAACGACGCTTTGCTCGTGCAATGATGTTTTCCGGCATGCGCTGCTCAAGACCGCGCCTTAGCATAGAGATACGTTTGTGCTTACGACCGTCCGGTGTGACCGAGTTATAAAGCCAACGGTAAGCATCTTCATAATCAAGCGGGCTGCCGTAATCTCGCAGTAGCAGTTCAGCAAGTTGAATCCTCGCATCAATGTTGCCCATCGACGCGGCCTCTCGGAAATACGGGATAGCCCGCTCTTTGTCTTGTTGAACAAAAGTGCCTTTTGAGTAGTAGCGACCAAGTTGTTCAAGGGCAACAGGCAGACCTTGATGAGCGGCGTTCTCCATATAATAGAGCCCAAGCTCAACGTCTTGAGGAACACAGACGCCCCATGCCAGCATGTCCCCATAAAGAAACTCATAAGATGGCAGACTGATACGTGTGGCACGAGCCATGATGTCTTCGACAAGCTGACAATTATCTTCTTTCACGCGGGCTAGGTGTCGGTTCTCTTCAATCAAACCGATCAGCTCATCCTCGGAGTAAATAGGGATAGGCGCACCCACTTCTTTACTGTGCACTGCTTTTACAGGGCCGAGTAGCGCCATGCAAACAAGTGCTGCCAGTTTGTGTCGCTTAATCACTAATCCTGCTCCTCATGCTTAGAAACTGCCATCCACCAATAACTTGTCATTGGTCTCATTTTTATCGGCAGTCATCCGCCACGCTTTAGAAAAAACGGCAATATTTTGCCACTTTTCTTTCATCGAGTCGAAGCAACGTCAAATACTTGGCACAAGATCACACTAAGTAACTGAGTAAAGATAAAAATAGCAGGTACAAAAAAGCCAGCGACATGTCGCTGGCTCTCAATACTTACAAGGCTAAATTAAGACTCAAATGGGTGAATCTTGATGATAGTCTCGTTACGGTCAGGACCAGTAGAGATGATGTCTACAGGCACACCGGTTAGGTCTTCGATACGCTTGATGTAATCTAGAGCGGCTTGAGGTAGCTGCTCGATAGAAGTTGCACCAAATGTCGTTTCAGACCAGCCTGGCATGGTTTCGTAGATAGGCGTTGCTTCTTCGAATGACTCAGCAGCCATTGGAGAAACTTCTAGGATAGAGCCATCTTTCATCTTGTAACCAGTACAGATTTTTAGCTCTTCTAGACCATCTAGTACGTCTAGCTTAGTTAGACAGAAACCAGAGATAGAGTTGATTTGGATAGCGCGGCGCATTGCCACGGCATCGAACCAACCTGTACGACGAAGACGACCAGTCGTTGCGCCAAACTCGTGACCAACTGTACCTAGGTGCTTACCGATTGGATCTTGCTTGTCTACACCGTCGTATAGCTCAGTTGGGAATGGACCCGAACCTACACGAGTACAGTAAGCTTTAGTGATACCAAGGATGTATCCGATGTGACGAGGACCGAAACCAGAACCTGCCGCAACACCACCTGCTGTCGTGTTAGAAGAAGTTACGTACGGGTATGTACCGTGGTCGATATCTAGAAGCGTACCTTGAGCACCTTCGAACATGATCTTATCGCCACGCTTGCGCGCCGCGTCAAGTTCGTCAGTTACGTCGATAACCATAGAAGTGAGTAGGTCAGCGTAACCCATGCACTGCTCTAGTACGTCTTCGTAGCTTACTGTTTCAGTCTTGTAGAAGTGCTCTAGTTGGAAGTTGTGGAACTCCATCACTTCTTTTAGCTTCTCAGCGAAGACTTCTTTGTCAAACAGGTCGCCAACACGTAGACCACGACGAGCAACTTTGTCTTCGTACGCAGGACCGATACCACGACCCGTTGTACCAATCGCTTTTTTACCACGAGCGATTTCACGCGCTTGGTCGATAGCGATGTGGTAAGGAAGAATTAGAGGACAAGCTTCAGAAACGAAAAGACGCTCACGAACTGGAATGCCGCGCTCTTCAAGAGGCTTCATTTCTTTAATTAATGCTTCAGGAGATAGAACAACACCGTTACCGATAATGCACTTGATGTTATCGCGAAGAATACCTGATGGAATCAAATGAAGAACGGTTTTTTCACCGTCAATGACTAGAGTGTGACCTGCATTGTGACCGCCTTGGTAGCGAACCACGTATTTTGCATCTTCAGTTAAAAGGTCTACGATTTTACCTTTACCTTCGTCACCCCATTGGGTGCCCAGAACGACTACGTTATTTCCCATCTTTCCAATCTGATTGCTAGTTAAAAAAGGATTCTAGCACCGAAATCACAATTATGCAGTCATTTTTTAAGCATAAAAATGTCACAAAGGGGTAAGTCCCTGATGCTCACTAATAAAAAGTCAAATATTGCGGTTAATTTAACAACATAAACGTGATCACTGCCCCTGCGACGACAAGGCAGCCACCGACTCTACGAATCTGCTCGTCTGGCTGCTGAGCAAGCTGCAACACCATATTACGCCACCCTTTTGGGGCCAATAACGGTCCCAGCCCCTCAACAATCAAAACCAGACCGAGTGCCACCCACAATGATTGAGACATGTTTTTTCTCCAAAAAGATAGGGCTCCCTGAGGAGCCCTATTGTACAGTTTGTTAAACTCTTATTTCGCCGCTGGTGCGCCGTTCATGTCATTCATGTAACGGAAGAACTCGCTCTTAGGATCCAGAACGAGGATATCGCTCTTGTCCGCAAAAGAGGTCTTGTACGCAGATAGCGAGCGTAAGAAGCTAAAGAACTCAGGATCTTTGCTGTAAGCATCTGAGTAGATAGCCGCAGCTTCTGCATCCGCGCCACCTCGTGTTACACGAGCTGTTCTGTCCGCTTCCGCTAGTAGTGTCGCCACTTCTAGTTCCGCTTGTGCACGAATAACCTCAGCCTTCTCACGACCTTGAGAACGGTGCTTACGAGCAACCGATTCACGCTCTGCACGCATACGACGGTAGATCGATTCACTGATTTCATCAGGTAGGTTGATTTTCTTGATACGGAAATCCACCACTCGAACCCCTAAGTCGGTCATTGCGCTATCACGTGTATCTCTCAATACGTTGCTCATAACCTTGTCGCGCTCACCATCAATTTCTAGTGCTTGGCGTGCCGCTTCTGTTGTGACTTCTTCACTGTCCGCACTGTCTGGAAGTACATCGGTGTTACGAGGTCCAGAAACGATTTGCTTGATTTCACGCGAACCGATTTCAGAACGAAGTACGTCCGTCACCTTACGCTCTAGAAGCGCTTGTGCTGTTAGCGCGTCACCGCCACCTGTTGCCAGGTAGTACTGGCGGAAATCTTCAATCTTCCATTTAACATAGGTGTTAATGATTACGTCTTTTTTCTCAGACGTAACGAAGCGGTCACCGCGTCCATCCATTGTTTGAATACGCGCGTCTAGTGTTTTCACACGGTCAAACAGTGGCATTTTGAAATGCAGGCCCGGCTCGTAAATACGAGACACCTGATTATCATCAGAAAGAACACGACCAAATCGAATTACGATGCCACGCTCACCCTCAGGGATCACAAACAAGGACATCAGCATCAATGCTAAGGCAACGACTAATACTGGTATCATCAATTTACGCATTATTAGTATCTCCCTTGACGAGTCGAGTTATTACGAGACGTGTTGTCATTTGACGAAGTGCTGCTAGACGAAGGATCTAGTTGAATCTCTTCATAAGCCGACGTTTCTTTTGGCTTACGGGATTTCGATGCCCCTTCCTGGCCTGCTAGCTTGTCAATTGGCAGATACAGCAAGTTGCCGCTAGATTCAGAGTCAATCAACACCTTAGACGTGTTCGAATACACCTCTTCCATTGTGTCGAGGTATAGACGGTTACGCGTTACTTCTGGAGCTGATTGGTATTCAGGTAGCAGTTTCTCGAATTGAGCTACTTGACCTAGCGCTTCGTTAGTAATGCGCTCGGAGTAACCTTGCGCTTCTTTCTTCAAACGCTCAGAACGACCTGTCGCTTTAGGAATGATTTCGTTTTTGTACGCTTCCGCTTCACGGATGAAACGCTCTTCATCCTCACGCGCTGCAATCGCGTCATCAAACGCATCTTTAACCTGCTCAGGCGGACGTGCCGACTGGAAGTTGACGTCTACAATAGACAGACCCATGTCATAGTTGTCGATGATTTCGTTCAATGTTTCTTGTGTGCTCTGACGGATTTGCTGACGACCACTGGTCAAAATGCTATCCATTAGAGAATCACCAATTACCGCACGAAGCGCAGAGTCAGTCGCCTGGCTCAAGCTATCGTCAGCGTTAGTGACCACAAACAGGTATTTATACGGATCAGAAACGCGGTACTGAACGTCCATTGAGACGGATACTACGTTTTCATCCTTAGTCAGCATCGTTCCCGACGCTCTCAGAGAGCGAATCGCTTGAACGTTGACTGGTTCATATTCGTCGATAAAGCGAGGACGCCAGTTAAGACCTGGATCGACAATACGATCAAACTTACCTAGACGGAGCACGACGCCGCGCTCACCTTCGCTAATGGTGTAGAAGCCAGAAAAGAACCAAATGACAACCGCGATCAACGCAATCACGCCGAAGCCAATTGCACTACCACCGCCGCCAATTGATGGGCCACCGCCACCACGCTTGCCAAACTTACCACCGATTTTTTGACTCAGCTTGTTAAAGACTTCATCTAAATCAGGCGGTCCTTGATCACGACCACCGTTGTTACGGTCGCCTTGATTACGGTCTCCGCGATTGTTGTTCCCCCAAGGGTCCTTATCGCGGCCGTTGTTTCCATTGTTATTACCAGGCTCATTCCACGCCATTAGGAAGCTCCATCATTTAGTATGACGTTATACTGTAGCAGTCCTTTAAGTAACTATAAAGTCACCTAAAACTGCCCCTTCTCTTTTTTCAAGTCTAGACCAATCTACTTGTTGCATCCGAATATCAATCAACAAGTTACCTTCTGAATCATACTCTTCTCGTTGAATACAATTCATCTGGAAAAATGTGCTACGAAAACGCCCCTGAAATTGCGGCGGAATTCTCAGTTGATACTGAACCATTTGGCTTGCTAAACGCTCTGTGAGCGCTTCAAACAACAGTTCGATGCCTTGCCCTTCCATGGCAGAGACCCAAACGGTTCTCGGAATACCTTCGTCGTCACGTTCTATACGTGGACGCTGGCCATCTAGATTATCTATCTTGTTCATTACTACTAGTGTTGGTACCTCATCGGCATCAATTTCTTCTAGCACGTCATGAACAGCTTGAATATTCTCACGAAAACGCTCATCACTGGCATCGACAACATGTAACAAAATGTCAGCTTCCTGCGTTTCTTGCAGTGTTGCCTTAAATGCCGCGACCAAATCATGCGGAAGATGGCGAATAAATCCGACCGTGTCCGCCAAAATTGCCGAACCAACGTCCGCCAATTCTATTTTTCTCAATGTGGGGTCTAGAGTTGCGAATAACTGGTCAGCTGCATACACCCCAGCTTCAGTAATGCGGTTAAACAAGGTTGACTTGCCCGCATTGGTATAACCCACGAGGGAAATAGTGGGAATTTCGGCTCTATTTCGGGCTCGTCTGCCTTGTTCACGCTGTTTGGCAACTTTCTCTAAGCGACGCAAGATCGCTTTGATGCGGTCACGCAGCAATCGGCGGTCAGTTTCAAGCTGAGTTTCACCGGGACCACGTAGACCGATACCACCTTTCTGCCTCTCAAGGTGCGTCCAACCACGGATCAATCTTGTTGAGATATGACGTAGCTGTGCTAGCTCAACCTGCAACTTACCCTCATGGGTACGTGCGCGCTGGGCAAAAATGTCGAGGATCAGACCAGTACGGTCCAACACTCGACATTTACACAGACTTTCTAGGTTACGCTCTTGGGCAGGAGAAAGGGCATGATTGAAGATCACGATATCAGCACCAGTCAATTGAACCGTTTGTGCAATTTCCTGAGCTTTACCTTCCCCAACATAGTATTTGGGGTGAGGGGATTGTCTGCTACCCGTTACGGTCTGTAACGCGTTAACACCTGCAGAAGAGACCAGCATTTCAAATTCGCTAAGATCTTCCCACTCACCTTCTTGCGTGAAGTTGATATGAACAAGTACAGCCTGTTCACCCGATTCGTAACGGTCAAACAAGCGACCAACTCCTATTTAAGTATCTGTTTTTATTTATCTGGGTATTAATCGTCAGATTTCTCTTGTTGACGGTCACCACCAGAACGCTCACCACTGTGATGGCTAACAGCACGTGCTGGTACTACCGTTGAAATCGCATGCTTGTAAACCATTTGGTTTACAGTATTTTTCAGAAGGATCACAAACTGATCAAACGATTCAATCTGGCCTTGAAGCTTGATGCCGTTTACAAGGTAGATCGAAACAGGAATACGCTCGCGACGTAGTGCATTTAGGAATGGGTCTTGAAGAGATTGCCCCTTAGCCATTTTTATTTTCCTTATATTAGTATTGTAGTTTTAATTATTTAGCTATTGGTGCACTGCAATTTGGTGCTGCCTTTGCATCTGAGCTAAACCAATGAAATACCCCTTAGTTTTATAATCATAGAACAACAATCGTCTTTGAAAACAAAACTCAGTTCCTTTTTGGGTATTTGTACGCAAAAGCGACCACATTATACACAGTTAATACCATCAGATGCTATGGCGTCTGTGAGAGTTTTCATTGAATCCTCAATGTGTTCGCTATCGAGCCAAACCAAATCATCCCAACTCCTTAACCAGGTGATTTGTCGCTTGGCCAATTGTCGAGTCGCACAGATTCCGCGGAAAATCGCGTCGTCTAACGTACTCTCTCCATCTAAGTATTCCCACATCTGTCTGTAGCCGACACAACGGATCGACGGCAGATCTGGGTGAAGATCTTCTCGAGCATATAACGCTTTGACTTCATCTTCAAAGCCTGCTTTTATCATTTTCTCGAAGCGCAATTCAATGCGTTTATGTAACAAAGCGCGATCTTTGGGCGCTACCGCAAATTGTTTGACGCGAAACGGCAAAGGCTCCCCTTTGGTTTCAGTCAATTCTGTCAGAGACTTACCTGAGATTCGATACACCTCAAGTGCGCGTGACAAACGCTGCGGATCATTTGGATGAATCCTCTCTGCTGAGACAGGATCTATCTCTTTAAGTTCATTATGAAGTGCTTGCCAGCCCTTTTCTTGCGCCTCTTTGTCGATCTGCGCTCGAATGTCTGGATTAGCAGCAGGCAACGGCGATAATCCTTGAAGCAAAGCTTTGAAATACAGCATGGTCCCGCCAACCAATAGCGGTATCTTGCCCTCAGCATGGATCTTGGCAATCTCATTTAATGCATCGCGGCGAAAATCAGCCGCAGAGTAGGCCTCTGACGGGTCTAATATATCGATAAGACGATGAGGCGCTAGCGCAAGTTCTTGCGCATCCGGCTTCGCGGTACCGATATCCATACCTTTGTAAATCAGCGCAGAATCGACGCTGATGATCTCCACAGGGTACTGCTGACGAAGACGAATCGCTAACTCCGTCTTACCAGAGGCAGTAGGACCCATTAAAAACAGAACAAGTGGTAATTGTTGATTCATGATGAAAACGCTGCAATTGTGGCCGTAAAATCGACAGGGCGGACAAATTTAGGGTCGCTCAAAGGTAGCTTACCGTCGTAAAGCTGCTCTAGATTACCGAGTATCTGAACAGACTCAGATAAAGTGTAGCTACTTTTCACTTGCAGCACTTTTTTGGTTAGCCAAAGGCTCAAACGGCTCTTGCTAATGTCTTGCTGCTCAAGGGTCGCCAAGTATGACAGCATTTCATCAATTAACAATTGCAAATTTTGCTGACGAAGTGGCGACGGAACCCCCATCACCATAAGCGTCTGTTTGTTTCGAACCTTGATGTCGATACCAAACGCCAAAAGTAAGTCGACCTGAGCTTCTGCAAGCTCTCTTTGCTGATCCGTCACCTTAAGTGATAAAGGCACTAATAGAGGCTGCATCTTCAGGGGCTCAGCTTTCGGATCAAGCTGGGCAAATAATCGATAAAACTCGGCGCGGCGAAGAGAAACTAGGGCACAACAAGGCTCTGCTTTCACTAACACGTATGTGGGATCAGCCATAGCAATTGCTTTACCAACGCGCTCTATCATTACGTCATTGATCGCATCGTCACGCTCTACCGCTTGCTCCATGTCATTATCGGTCACAGGCGCTGGAAGATCTGGCGTTTGCATCAACTCTTGATAGACACGCACCTCTTCTGCGCTCGGGGTCTTTTCCGGCACTCGCGCTCCAGACTTCGTGCTGTTTCGCTGTGGTGTTGAACTTGACGTCCACTCATTGCGAGGGGTCGCCTCTGCCACTCCCTCGTCTTTGCGATTTGATTTTGAAGAATACTCGCTGTCGCGATTAGGCTGATAATCTGATCGCCCAGGATAAGCGGGAATACTCTCTACCGCCTGAATCAGTGATTCAGACACAGTGTGTGTGTCACTCTTTTCTGGGCGATTAGCATCGGTAACATTATCGAGCTCTGAGGCAGCGGGTTTTGCCTCCGCCTCAAAACGACTAAATGCAGAGGTTGACGCCGTAGGCGCTTCAATGGACTTCGCTTGCACCAAGGCATCACTGAGCGCTTGATAGATAAAGTCGTGTACCAACCTTGCCTGATGGAAGCGCACTTCGTGCTTTGCAGGGTGCACATTGACATCCACCTGATGCGGGTCAATCTCAATGAACAACACGTACGCGGCATACTGCTCAGGCGCTAGACTGGTTTCGTAGCTCTGGCGAATAGCATGATTGATGAGTTTATCTTTCATCATGCGCCCATTCACGTAGCAATATTGAAGATCGCTTTGAGCCCTAGCCCCTTCCGGGATGGTGATCCAACCATGAAGCTTTAGGTCATTGTGCTCTAACTCGATTTTCAACATATGACGAACAAATGGTGCACCACAAACGGCCGCAATTCGCTTCTCCATTTGCGCATCATTTTTCGCAGCACGATATTGCCTAATGAGCTTGCCGTTATGCTTTAAATTGATAGAGACATCGAAGCGGCTCAACGCAATTCGCTTTAGTAGCTCATCGATATGGTTGAACTCGGTTTTTTCCGTACGAAGAAACTTGCGACGCGCCGGAGTATTAAAAAACAGATCCAGCACTTCAAGTGTGGTACCAATCGGGTGGGCGGCAGGTTTAAGCTTCACCGCCATATCACGACCTTCGGCGTAGGCGCTCCATGCCTGCTCTTGAGTCGTAGGGCGAGAAGTCAGAGTGAGCCGTGCCACTGAGCTGATACTTGCCAATGCCTCACCGCGAAAGCCAAGACTCATAATAGCTTCGAGATCATCGAGCGTATGGATTTTCGAGGTGGCATGGCGACTGAGCGCCAACTGAAGCTCGTCTTTTGGGATACCTTTACCGTTATCCCTAACTCGAATCAGCTTGGCGCCGCCTTTTTCAATGTCGATATCGATTCGGGTCGCACCAGAGTCTAGGCTATTCTCGACCAGCTCTTTGACTACCGAGGCTGGCCTCTCAACCACCTCACCTGCTGCGATTTGGTTTGCCAGTCGAGCAGGTAGAATCTTTATCGTCACTCTGTTTCTCCGAACGAATCTGTCTAGATGAAATTACTTATGCGGAATCAACAACACTTGCCCAACAGCGAGTGAGTCTGAACGCAACTTATTGGCATCGCGGATGCTCTTAACACTCACCCCGTATTGCGACGCTATCTTGCCGAGATATTCTCCGCGCTTCACTGTGTGTTTGCGAAGTGGGAGATCCTTGAGGCTGACAGTGATCTTGAGCTTTTGACCCAACTTAAGCACGTCAGATTTTAAGTTGTTCTCACGCTTAATGTCCGCGACCGACACTTTATACTTGTTGGCAACCTTTCCAAGATAATCCCCCTTGACCACGGTATGAGTCACGGTCTTGGTTTCCACAGTATTCACTTTATTACTGACTTTGACAGGCGCGCTGCTGCCAGGAATTACCAGGGTTTGACCAACCGCTAATGACGTACTCTTAAGGTTATTCGCACTCTTAATTGCCGATACCGAAGAGCCATACTTCTGAGCGATCACTGATAGAGACTCGCCACGCTTCACTGTGTGCTTGCGCTGTTGTCCACGATTAGCGAACAACGTACCTTCAGGCGGATTTGCTTCAAAATATTGAACAATCGCTTTTGCCAATGCACGTGCGAGTTTGTCTTGGTGGCTGCGAGTGGTCAGAAGACGCTCTTCAGCCGGATTAGAAATAAAGCCTGTTTCAACCAGTACCGATGGAATATCCGGCGACTTCAATACCGCAAGACTGGCATTGACTGGTTCTTTCTTGTGTAAGTGTGCAACTTTACCCATCTCTCGCAGTATCTTGGTCGCCACCTTATAGCCCTCTTTCTGAGAGTGGCTAAACTGAAGATCGAGTAGAGTTTGGCTAACATTTCTATCATTGGTGTTCTTGGCGAGCACTTCCCCTGCACCGCCCAGAAGCTCTGATTGTTGCTCATGGTTTTCTACCCAACGAGCAATCTCTGTATTTGCTCGGCGAGTATTGAGAACAAACACCGACGCTCCGCGAGGCTGAGGCGTTCTAAATGCATCGGCGTGAACCGACACCAGTAAGTGAGCACCATTTTTACGAGCAATCTCAGAGCGTTTGTTGAGGTTTACGAAATAATCTCCGCGGCGCGTAAGCACGGCCTTCATCCCAGGGATCGCGTCAATTTGTGCGGCCAGCTTCTTAGACACGCTCAAGGTGACATGCTTTTCGTATTTCTTCGTTGGACCAATTGAGCCTGGGTCCTCACCGCCATGGCCTGCATCAATGGCAACAACAATGTCGGCATTGCCACGCAATTGCGACGCATCACGGCTCACTTTGGTTTTACTGCTTGGTGTGCTGACAGCAGGTTGGCTGGTCGCCTTCCCGTGAGGTAAATCAATCACCAATCGGTGGCCATACTGACCACCCGGCGTCGGGTTTAGCTTAAATATCTGTGGCGTCGAAGACTTCTTTAACTCAAAGACCAGCCTGTAGGTTCCCTTATTAGGCGGAGAACTTTTGCGAATTTTGCTAAGGACAGGGCTATCCGATACCCCTATCGGCAGCTTGGTATTGAGTGAGGTGTTTTTTAAATCAACCACGATTCGAGAAGGCCCCGTCAACGAGAAGTAGCTGTAATCCGCTTCAGACTTGAGGTCGATAACGACTCGAGTCTCGTCTGGAGATGGCCAAACACGAATACCCTCTAATGCATTTGCAAGAGTGATGGCAGGAAACAGTAAGCATAACGGCAGCATGACTTTCATCATGCTGCTAAGAAAACGACTGATCAATTTAACTCCAACTGACTAATTAACTCTCTTCCATAATCGCTATTTGCCGTGAAGGCGATCTCTCTCGCTTCTCCTACATAACGGATTTCGATATCCAGATCAGCAGAAGGCAAAATACCCTGGCCTTTCTCTGGCCATTCGACCAGACAAATGGCATCGTCTGAGAAATAATCACGGATGCCCATAAATTCCAGCTCTTCGGGATCCGCAAGACGATAAAGGTCAAAGTGGTAGACATTCCAACCATCAAGCTCATAGGGCTCAACTAACGTATAGGTTGGGCTTTTCACATTACCTTTGTGACCTAAGCTTTGAATAAAGCCACGACTGAATGTGGTTTTCCCCGCACCAAGGTCACCGTGCAAATAGATCGTTGTCTGTTTTGAACAGAGATTAGCCAGTTTAGTTCCAATTAAAATGGTTTCTGATTCATTAGCTAAGGAAAATTTTTTAGTACTCATCACATTTTTCTCTGAGTGGTGCCTTTGAGAGCCGAAATAGTAAACTGTGTCGCTTTTCACAGACAAGTGATCTTCTGTAAGTAATCAGAAAATTTACCATTATTTTCAATTTAACCCTACTGTGAAAGTACAAAATAGTCGCCGAAAGTTTGTACAAGGCAATAAAGCACTGAGCAATCCACAATGGATCATTGCTTTTTTGCCGCTCATACTTGGGTAGCATTGGTTTTGAGTATAGAATACGCGTCCTTTTCTACTTGGGTAATCGTGATGGACTTAAACAAGCTGGCTAGCGACATTAAAGTTTGGGCACAGGAACTCGGATTTCAAAAAGCCGGTATCAGCGATATCGACCTTCGAGATCAGGAGACTGTACTCAAAAGTTGGTTAGAAGCGGGCTATCACGGTGATATGGCTTGGATGGAAACGCATCAAGATCTGCGAATCCATCCTGACAAACTACATCCCAACACGTGCAGAATCATCAGCGTTCGCATGGATTACCTACCAGAGGATGCAAGCTTCGCTACTAACCTAGAAGACAAACATTCGGGTTATATCAGTCGCTACGCGCTTGGGCGTGACTATCACAAGCTTATCCGCAACAAACTTAAGAAACTTGGTCAACGTATCGAGCAAGAGGTCTCTGAACTGGGCTATCGACCATTTGTCGACTCGGCACCTGTCCTCGAACGACCGATTGCTGAAAAAGCAGGATTAGGTTGGACAGGAAAACACTCCCTATTACTCGATAAAGACGCGGGTTCTTGGTTCTTTCTTGGTGAGCTGTTTATAGACCTGCCGCTACCAGTAGATGCGCCTGTCGAGAATCAATGCGGTAAATGCTCTGCCTGTGTGACATCATGCCCCACCAACGCCATTCTTGATAATGGTGTCATTGATGCGAGACGCTGTATTTCTTACCTAACTATCGAATATAAAGGCGTGATTCCGGAATCATTGCGCTCTGCAATGGGCAACCGTATCTATGGCTGTGATGATTGCCAACTTGTTTGTCCTTGGAACCGCTTTGCCGATCTGGGTCAGCAACCAGACTTTCAAAGACGCCCTGCTTTTAATGACACCGACCTTGCCACTCTACTTACATGGGATGAAGCCAGGTTTCTAAAATATATGGAAGGCTCAGCGATTCGAAGAATTGGTCATGAGCAGTGGCAGAGAAACCTAATCATAGCGATAGGCAACGCCCCTTATTCCGAGCGATATATTGAGGCACTAGCATCGATTCAAGGTCAATCAGAGCTTCTTGATGAACATATTGTGTGGGCGCGTAAGCAACTACTCGATCAGTTGCCTAATTCCGTCGACTCCCAGCTCGCGACGAAAAACCAACGATTGATTCGTATCGTGAGAAAGGGATTGCCCCGCGACGCCTAGCCGCCAATGGCTGCAAAAAAATCAAATTAATTTTCTTGACTAACATCCCAAAATTCGATTTGTGGAAAAACTACATTTTCATCGACAGTTAGTCGTTGAGAAATCAGGTTAAACACAGATTCAATATATGACCAGGATCAAAAAAACGTCACTTGCTGATCATTTTACTGTCAAGTAAAAAGTAAAAACAAAATGACATATCCAATTAAAAACAACCACTTACACGTGTAAATTTAGTTTTCTATAACACCACTGTCATGTAAAGATCTTTCAAGTTTCACTATTTAAACAGTCTCAAAAACAATTTATCAACCAACTTATCCACAGAATAATAATGTGGATAACTCTGTTAATTTAAGTGTAACTGACCTGCAGCTAAGGCAATTGCCTACTGCGATAGCGGTGTGTAGAAAATAGAATACACAGCAAATATTTTCGATGACGTAATCAGTACAAATCGAAAATTAATAAGCGTTAAATTTTAGGGAGTGATGCTTCTCAGCATTAGGAAAGAGCATGCGGTTGTGGGACTAAGTTTCTCAACTTTGTTATAACCGCTTCTTAAACCATTTCGGGGGAGAAATGGAGCGACACACGAGGTTCGAACTCGTGACCTCAACCTTGGCAAGGTTGCGCTCTACCAACTGAGCTAGTGTCGCATGTTCTCATAGAGAGAATTGGTTGCGGGGGCCGGATTTGAACCGACGACCTTCGGGTTATGAGCCCGACGAGCTACCAAGCTGCTCCACCCCGCGTCCGTATTGTGTCACCGTTAAGTACGATGAAGACTATTTATTGGAGCGACACACGAGGTTCGAACTCGTGACCTCAACCTTGGCAAGGTTGCGCTCTACCAACTGAGCTAGTGTCGCATTTTGTCACCGTTAAGTACGATGAAGACTATCTATTTGGAGCGACACACGAGGTTCGAACTCGTGACCTCAACCTTGGCAAGGTTGCGCTCTACCAACTGAGCTAGTGTCGCATTTTGTCACCGTTAAGTACGATGAAGACTATCTGTTTGGAGCGACACACGAGGTTCGAACTCGTGACCTCAACCTTGGCAAGGTTGCGCTCTACCAACTGAGCTAGTGTCGCATGTTCTCATAGAGAGAATTGGTTGCGGGGGCCGGATTTGAACCGACGACCTTCGGGTTATGAGCCCGACGAGCTACCAAGCTGCTCCACCCCGCGTCCGTATTGTCTCACCGTTAAGCACGATGACAGCTATTAATTTGGAGCGACACACGAGGTTCGAACTCGTGACCTCAACCTTGGCAAGGTTGCGCTCTACCAACTGAGCTAGTGTCGCATGTTCTCATAAGAGAATTGGTTGCGGGGGCCGGATTTGAACCGACGACCTTCGGGTTATGAGCCCGACGAGCTACCAAGCTGCTCCACCCCGCGTCCGTAGTCATCATTCAAAGCATGATGAGAGCTTTTTAAACTGGAGCGACACACGAGGTTCGAACTCGTGACCTCAACCTTGGCAAGGTTGCGCTCTACCAACTGAGCTAGTGTCGCATATCAACAGCAGACGCTATTGATTAAATTTGGTTGCGGGGGCCGGATTTGAACCGACGACCTTCGGGTTATGAGCCCGACGAGCTACCAAGCTGCTCCACCCCGCGTCCGTAGTCACCATTCAAAGCATGATGAAAGCTTATTAATTTGGAGCGACACACGAGGTTCGAACTCGTGACCTCAACCTTGGCAAGGTTGCGCTCTACCAACTGAGCTAGTGTCGCATGTTCTCATAAGAGAATTGGTTGCGGGGGCCGGATTTGAACCGACGACCTTCGGGTTATGAGCCCGACGAGCTACCAAGCTGCTCCACCCCGCGTCCGTAATCATCATTTAAGGCATGATGAAAGCGCCTATCAAACTGGAGCGACACACGAGGTTCGAACTCGTGACCTCAACCTTGGCAAGGTTGCGCTCTACCAACTGAGCTAGTGTCGCATTGAACGTCTTTCGTCGTTCAGGGCTGCGAATTATAAGAGCATTTTTTTGTGATGCAAGTCCTTATCAGCAAAAAAATGATCTTTTTTCCCGTTTGATGAAAAAGCACACAATTTTGCGATGACTTCTTATCTTTCGCAGCTCAAAGTCATTGTTTTTAACAAGTATTCAACGATCAAATAGTGAAAATGGTTTCACGATAGAACTTAAGCTCAGCGATCGATTCTCGAATATCATCTAGCGCTAGGTGCGTACCCTGTTTAGTAAAGCCATCAAGCACCTCAGGCTTCCAGCGACGAGTCAGTTCTTTAATCGTGCTGACATCGACGTAACGGTAATGGAAGTACTCTTCAAGTTCTGGCATGTGTTTATACAAGAAACGACGATCTTGACCGATACTGTTGCCGCAAATAGGCGACTTACCTTTTGGTACCCACTTTTCCAAAAACGCGATAGTTTCACGGATCGCACTCTCCTCATCGTGGTCGCTTGCTTGAACACGAGCCACCAACCCACTCGCTGTGTGAGTATTGGTGCACCAGTCATCCATCTTCGCTAGTTCACTTTCTGGTTGATGGATGGCGATTACCGGTCCTTCAGCCAAGATATTCAACTCACTATCGGTCACAATGCTCGCGATCTCGATGATTTTGTGTGTCTCAGGATCCAGCCCGGTCATCTCCAGATCAACCCAGATCAAATTGTCATCGCTGAAAGACATAACGCCCTCGTCTATTTGTTTTCTGTCAAAAGAGGTACTATACCGAAATTAAATTCAGTAACCAAAATGGTTTGATGCGAATCGCATCAATGAAATATCGTGGCGAAAAAGAAAAAACTGACCAAAGGTCAAGTGCGTCGTGTACGCAGCAACCAAAAGAAGAAGCTAGCAAAAGAAGAAACCATCCAGTGGGATGAGACCATGCTTGGCAGCGTCAAGCAGGGGCTAGTGATCACTCGATTCGGTCAACATGCTGATATCGAAGATCTTGAAACCAAAGAAATCCATCGCTGCAACTTGCGTCGTGGCATTGAATCCTTGGTGTCTGGCGACCGCGTGAAATGGCGCATTGGTCTGGAATCAATGCACGGGATCTCCGGTGTCGTCGAGGCCGTTGAACCAAGAAGCTCGATGCTGACGCGCCCAGATTACTACGACGGCCTCAAGCCCGTCGCCGCTAACGTTGATCAAATGGTTATTGTGTCAGCAGTAGTACCAGAGCTTTCACTGAATATCATCGACCGCTACCTTATCGCCTCGGAAACACTTCAGATTGCTCCATTAGTCGTGCTAAACAAGATTGACCTACTTCCAGAAGAGAGTCGCGACGAGTTTTACGAGCTGTTGGAGGTGTATAAAAACATCGGCTACAAGGTGCTACTCGTCAGTAAAGAATCTGGTGAAGGCATTGCGGAGCTTGAAGCTCACCTCAAAGACAAAATCAACATCTTCGTTGGTCAGTCTGGCGTAGGTAAATCTAGCTTGGTCAACGCACTCATGCCAGAGCTTGATGTGGAAGAAGGCGCGGTTTCTGAAAACTCAGGCCTAGGTCAGCACACCACGACAGCCGCTAGACTTTATCACTTCCCTTCCGGTGGTGATTTGATCGATTCTCCAGGGGTTCGAGAGTTTGGTTTGTGGCACTTAGAGCCGAGCGAAGTCACTGAAGCCTTTGTCGAATTCAGACCTTATCTGGGTGGATGTAAGTTCCGCGATTGCAAGCACTTGGATGACCCTGGCTGTATTTTGCGTGAAGCAGTGGAAGATGGAAAAATCGACCCGGTTCGATTTGATAACTATCACCGCATCATTGATAGCATGGCAGAAGGTAAAGCCAACCGTCAGTACTCACGGAACAAGAAAGCCGATCTGTAGTTCATGATAAAACTCGGACTGGTTTAACACTCTGTCCGTGTACTTGTCACAATTTGCTGACATTTGAAGCGATTTCCATTAGTATCTCGCGCCCTGAAGTAATATCAATCAATTAACGTTGGAATTTTAGACAATGGATAAGATTAAAGTTGGACTGCAATACTGGATACCTCAACATGGGCTAACGCGCCTAGTAGGTAAGCTGGCATCAGCAAAAGCTGGCGGTCTAACAACAGCGATCATTCGTTGGTTTATCAAGCAATATAACGTCAACATGGATGAAGCGCTGCACAGCGATCCAAAGCACTTCAAAACGTTTAACGAGTTTTTCGTTCGTGAGTTAAAGCCGGGTATGCGTCCTATCGCCGAGGGCGAGTCAGTGATCGCTCACCCAGCGGATGCGTGTGTGAGCCAGTTTGGACCTATCACCGACGGTAAGCTTATCCAAGCGAAAAACCATGACTACACCGCTCAAGAACTACTAGGTGGCAGCCCAGAGCTTGCAGCCGAGTTTGCTGAAGGTGAGTTTGCGACTCTGTACCTATCTCCACGTGACTACCACCGCGTTCATATGCCGTGTGATGGTACACTGCGTCAGATGATTTACGTGCCAGGCGACTTGTTCTCTGTAAACCCTCTAACGGCTGAGAACGTACCCAATCTGTTCGCTCGTAATGAGCGAGTGGTATGTATCTTCGATACCGAGTTTGGTCCTATGGCACAAGTACTGGTTGGGGCAACCATCGTAGGTGCTATCGAGCTCATCTGGGCCGGTACGGTAACTCCACCACGTGGTAATACCGTTTACACTTGGGACTACCCTGCTGAAGGCGACAAAGCGGTTGTACTCAAGAAAGGTGAGGAAATGGGCCGCTTCAAGCTTGGCTCTACCGTCATCAACCTGTTTGCTAAAGACGCCATTCGTTTTGATGAGACTATGGCCAACAATGCGCCGACGGTAATGGGCACACCTTACGCACACGCAGTGAAACCAGAAGCTCAAACTGATTCTGATAGCGAGTCAGAAAGCGAAGCTTAACAAAAGAAAACGGCGCTAAGGCGCCGTTTTTATTGGCAAAAAGATCGTGCTACCCGCCGCTTTCCTTGCTCAAATACCGACGCGATTTTTGATACAAAGCAAAACACCATTCAAATCTTCCCTCGACTTTTCAAAACTTTAACGCCAGTCTAAGACCAAACGACGTTTATATTTTAACCTAGGTGGCAGTCTAACTTTTAACCCTGGTGCCGCGCCTATGCCGAAGATGAATCGCGGGACACTAATCAGGCTGCTGATCTGCTTCTTAGTGCCCCTTGGCGTCTTAATGATGCCAATTGATTGGATTCCAATCGATGACCTCACGTTGATCCAACACCGTCTGTTGGCAATATTCTTGCTCGCAGCCCTACTTTGGGTACTGGAGCCTGTCCCTGTTTTTGCTACCTCCATTCTGATTATTGCACTTGAGCTTGTGATGATTTCAGATAAAGGGCTGCATCTATTCCGTACACCACCAGCCGGTCATGATATTGGTGAGTTATTGGTGTATACCGATATCTTTAGTGCTTTCTCCTCACCGATAATCATCCTCTTCATGGGTGGTTTTGCTCTGGCTATTGCGGCTTCCAAATATGAATTGGACAACAACTTAGCCCGTGTACTTTTGCGCCCTTTTGGTGACCAACCCAAATTCATCATGCTTGGACTGATGCTGATTACTGCCGTGTTCTCGATGTTTATGTCTAACACGGCGACGACCGTCATGATGCTGGCTCTGCTTGGCCCCATCGTCGCCTCCGCCCCTAAAGGGGACCTTGGCATCAAGGCGTTGGTCCTCTGTATTCCGATTGCCGCCAATACTGGTGGCATTGCAACGCCAATAGGCACACCACCTAACGCTATCGCCTTGCAATACTTAACTGGTGAGAACACGATCGACTTCTTGCAATGGATGATGATGGGGCTCCCCTTCGTGATTATCCAACTCACTATCGCTTGGTTCCTACTGCAAAAGCTATTTCCATCCTCAGAAGGAAAGATGGTGCTCAAGCTCGAAGGCAAGTTCCAGCGTAATTGGCGAGCCATGGTCGTGTACGCCACCTTTGCAGCGACTATTTTATTGTGGATGACCACAAAGCTTCACGGCATGAACACCTATGTTGTGTCCATTATCCCACTCGCCGTGTTCACCCTGACGGGCATCATGGGCAAAGAGGAACTCAAGCTGATTAACTGGGATGTACTCTGGCTAGTTGCCGGTGGTATTGCGATCGGTATTGGTTTGGATAAAACGGGGCTCGCAGAAGCGCTCGCTCATGCCATCGATTATGAATCTTTGTCTCCATTTGCCGTAGTGATTACCTTGTCTATAGTCTGCTGGTTAATGGCAAACTTCATGTCTAATACCGCAACCGCTAACTTGCTCATGCCAATTGCCGCAGCGATTGGGGCATCAATGGAAAGCTTGGCAGCCATTGGTGGCTTGCAAGGCTTACTCGTTGTGGTCGCCTTCTCTGCATCACTTGGCATGATCTTACCTGTTTCGACACCGCCTAACTCTCTCGCCTATTCGACAGGGCTTATTGAGAGTAAAGACATGGCGAAGACCGGTCTTATCATAGGTATCATTGGTCTGCTTATCGTCTACGCGGCAATGCTAATACTGACCTAGGCATCCCTCTACATTCAAACCAGAAATCCTCTCGCTAACGTGAGAGGATTTCAATTGCACTTTCTCACACCTCATAGTAAAACCTAGTTAAATCATTAATTAATCACTTATGCCCGCGTCGTCGGGTATCAAACACGCACTAGGGATAGCAATGGGATTTGAATGGCTGGCTCTTATCGCCGCATTTTTGTGGGCGGTCTCAAGTATTATTTCAGTCAAACCAGCTAAACACCTTGGTTCGTTTTCTTATAGCCGTTGGAGAATGGGCTGTACCGCGTTCATACTCTCTTCGATGGCGGCGATAACGGGTGGCTGGACAAGTGTCGAATCGGTACACATCACCCCAATGATGCTGTCTGGTCTTATCGGTATCTTTATCGGTGATACCGCTCTGTTTGCTTGCTTAAATCGAATGGGACCAAGGCAGGCTGGGCTTCTGTTCTCTTGCCATGCGGTGTTTTCTGCGGTACTGGGCTACTTCCTGTTTTCAGAAACTATGTCACCACTGGAACTACTTGGATCTGCTCTGGTGTTCTCTGGTGTCGCCACAGCGATTTTCTTTGGTCGTAAGAGCTCTAACAAACAGACTGGCTCACAAAACAACAAAGCATCCGAGCTTGAAACCATCAAAGGTAATGTTTGGTTTGGCGTTGGACTCGGTATTACAGCGGCACTGTGTCAGGCATTAGGGGGCATAATTGCTAAACCTGTCATGCAGACCGAGATTGATCCTGTCGCCGCTTCTGCTATTCGCATGATCACAGCATTCATCGCCCATAGTCTGTTCCTATTTACAGGTGCCAGACACGCCAAAAGCCTTAACCCTATCAACTGGTCTATCTTTGGCATTACTGCGCTGAATGGCTTCTTAGCCATGGCTGTCGGGATGACCTTGATTCTGTTTGCATTGCAAACGGGGAATGTGGGAATGGTCGCCTTACTGTCATCGACCACACCCATTATGGTTCTGCCGCTACTGTGGATTTATACTAAGCAGAGACCAAACAAATACGCTTGGCTCGGCGCCGCCCTTGCCGTCGCGGGTACCAGCATTTTGGTCAGCTAGCCCAGTTAGTTAAGCTCGAGGTTAAGCTCGAGGAAACGGAAACGCCACAACCTCATCAATATGAGTCGCCCCTAAGGCCAACATAATCAGTCTATCAATACCTAATGCCACACCAGCACATGCGGGCAGACCTGATTTCAGCGCTTCAATCAAATGATAATCAATGGGTTGAGGTGCAAGCCCCATCTTCTCGCGCTTACTATTATCGTCTTTAAAGCGCGCCAATTGTTCATCCGGGTTATCCAGCTCATGAAAACCATTGGCTAATTCGACTCCCTTGAAATACACCTCAAACCGATCCGCGACACGTTCGTCATTTAGGTTCACCTTAGCGAGCGCCGCTTGCGATGCGGGAAAGTCATAAACGAACGCGGGGACTTGTTTACCGATTTTCGTTTCAACACCCATACTAAAGAGCAATTGAAGCAAGGTATCGCGATCTTCTTCTTGATCAGCGATATCACTCAGCCCCAAAGGAGCCGCCGCCTCTTTCAGAGAAGACATTTCGGCCGTTAGTGGGCAAACGCCAAGCTGTGAAATAAACGCCTGTTGATAGGTCATACGCTCAGCTTTAGCACAGTTAAGTACCATCATGAGTAAGTCGTCCATCTCATCCATTAACTGATGATGATCAAACCCCACACGATACCATTCGAGCATAGTGAACTCAGGGTTGTGGTAACGCCCACTCTCTTCGTTGCGAAAAGCTTTGTTAATCTGATAAATCGATCCACTGCCAGCAGCGAGTAATCGCTTCATATGAAATTCAGGGCTCGTCATAAAGTAAAGCTGACGTCCATCCGCGTAGCCCGGGCCAACAAACTCGGTTTTAAAGGTATGCAAATGCACATCGGTCACCGTTGCATGGCTCATTGCAGGGGTATCGACTTCCATTACCTCTCTTGACAGAAAGAAGCTACGAATCGCCTGTATCAGCTCGGCACGCTTTTTAAGTAAAGCCATAGAGGCTGTGGGCTGCCACTGGTTGGTAATCATTATCATGCTCATTAGTTAATGTTATTAATTATTGTAAGTGCGCACTCAAAAGTTCTCAATCACAAGTGATATTAATCACACATCATAGAAATACTATGCCTCGCAGTGCATTACCGAAGCAAAAACCTAACTCAGTCAATTTTTTTGCCATCTCGCTTATCTACACTGATTGCCTAAATAAAAAAGCTTTCAAGCCTTTAACTATAACTCGCGAGCAAAACTCGCTCTCACACACTGGAGGATAACTGTGAAAACAATTACCACAGATATCGCAGTCATCGGCGCAGGCGGCGCTGGTCTTCGTACTGCCATTGCAGCAGCAGAAGCTAACCCAGAAATGGAAGTAGCTCTGATCTCGAAAGTCTACCCTATGCGTTCACATACCGTGGCGGCTGAAGGTGGTTCTGCGGCTGTAATTAAGGATGAAGATAGCCTAGATAACCACTTCAACGATACCGTTGGCGGTGGTGACTGGCTTTGTGAACAGGATGTTGTTGAATATTTCGTTGAAAATGCCACACGTGAAATGATCCAGATGGAACAATGGGGGTGTCCATGGAGCCGTAAAGAAAACGGTGAAGTGAACGTCCGTCGTTTCGGTGGTATGAAGGTAGAACGCACATGGTTTGCGGCGGATAAAACCGGCTTCCATATGCTACATACGCTGTTCCAAACGTCGATGAAGTACGAGCAAATCAAACGATTTGATGAGTACTTTGTGGTTGACCTACTTGTGGTTGAAGGCGAGGTTCAGGGCCTGATTGCAATTCATATGTCTGAAGGTGAACTGGTCACTATCAAGGCAAAATCAGTTGTCCTAGCAACCGGCGGCGCGGGTCGTGTGTATCACTGTAATACTAACGGCGGTATCGTGACTGGCGACGGTATGGCGATGGCGTATCGTCACGGCGTTCCACTGCGTGATATGGAGTTTGTTCAATACCACCCAACAGGTCTACCTGGTACCGGTATCCTGATGACCGAAGGTTGTCGTGGTGAAGGCGGTATCATCGTCAACAAGAACGGCTACCGTTACCTACAAGACTATGGCATGGGCCCTGAAACACCGGTTGGCGAGCCGAAAAACAAATACATGGAACTCGGTCCTCGTGACAAGGTTTCTCAAGCATTCTGGCATGAGCAGCAAAAAGGCAACACCATCAAGCACCCACTGGGCGATGTGGTTCACCTTGACCTTCGCCACCTTGGTGAAGAGTACCTGCAAGAGCGTCTACCGTTTATCTGTGAGCTTGCCAAAGCGTACGTCAACGTTGACCCAGCAAAAGAGCCAATCCCAATTCGTCCAACCGTGCACTACACCATGGGTGGTATCGAAACCAACGGGACTTGTGAAACTCGTATCCAAGGTTTATTCGCGGTTGGTGAGTGTGCGTCTGTTGGCCTTCACGGTGCGAACCGCCTGGGGTCTAACTCTCTCGCTGAGTTTGTGGTCTTCGGCCGTGTTGCCGGTGAGCAAGCGGTTGAGCGCGCTAAAGCGTTCAAGGGCTGGGATGACAGCGCTATCGAAGAACAAGTGAAGGCAGTAGAAGCACGCATTGCCGCGCTAATGGATCAAGAAGGCGATGAAAACTGGGCTGAAATCCGCACTGAAATGGGTCACACCATGGAAGCGGGCTGTGGTATCTACCGCCAAGAAGATCTGATGCAAGCAACGCTTGAGAAGATTGCCGAGCTTAAGCAGCGCTATAAGAAAATCAGCATCAAAGACAAAGGCAAAGTGTTCAACACAGACCTTCTGTACGCCATTGAAGTGGGTTATGGCCTAGAAGTTGCGGAAGCCATGGTTCACTCTGCAATCTTGCGTAAAGAGTCTCGTGGTGCGCACCAGCGTCTTGATGACGGTTGTACTGAACGTGATGATGAGAACTACCTAAAACACTCGCTAGCCTTCTTTAACGAAGATAATGCACCAAGCATTGACTACAGCAACGTTACTATCACTAAGTCGCAGCCTAAGGCACGTCTATACGGTGAGGCAGCTGAAAAAGCAGCAGCAGAAGAAGCGGCGAAGCAAGCCAACAAAGATCAAAATGCGGAGGAGCAAGCATAATGTCAGCAAACCGTATTCAGAAAGTGGAAATCCTGCGCTACGACCCAGAGAAAGACGCAGAGCCGTATTTCCAAACCTTCGAAGTACCGTTCGATGAGACCATGTCTGTGCTCGATGCGATTGGTTACATCAAAGACCACCTAGACAAAGATCTGTCTTACCGCTGGTCTTGTCGTATGGCGATTTGTGGCTCTTGCGGCATCATGGTGAACGGCGTGCCAAAACTGGCGTGTAAGAGCTTCCTCCGTGATCATCAAAATGGTCTGAAGATTGAGCCTCTTGCGAACTTCCCAATCGAGAAAGACTTGATTGTCGACATGACGCCGTTTATCGAGCGCCTAGAAGCCATCAAGCCATACATCATTGGTAACGACCGCAAGCCAGAAGACGGCACCAACATCCAAACACCTGAGCAAATGGCGAAATACAAGCAGTTTGCTGGTTGTATCAACTGTGGTCTTTGCTACGCGGCATGTCCTCAGTTTGGTCTAAACCCTGAGTTCATCGGTCCTGCGGCGCTCACGCTGGCGCATCGTTATAACCTCGACAGCCGTGATAATGGTGCGGCTGAACGTATGAAGATGATCAACGGTGAGAACGGTGCATGGGGCTGTACGTTTGTGGGCTACTGTTCTGAGGTTTGCCCGAAGAACGTTGACCCTGCCGCGGCAGTAAACCAAGGCAAAGTGGCGTCTTCACAAGACTTCGTTATTGCCATGCTAAAACCACAGGAGGCATAAGATGAGCAACAGAAAACCTTATGTTCGTGAAATGAAGCGAACTTGGTGGAAAGATCACCCATTTTATCGCTTCTACATGCTACGTGAAGCCACCGTACTGCCACTGATCCTATTCACGATATTCCTGACATTTGGTCTAGGTTCGCTAGTGAAAGGCCCAGAAGCTTGGCAAGGCTGGCTAGACTTTATGGCTAACCCAGTGGTTATCGCGATCAACATCGTGGCACTTGCGGGGAGCCTGTTCCACGCGCAAACCTTCTTCAGCATGATGCCACAGGTAATGCCAATCAAACTGAAAGGCAAGCCAGTCGAGAAGAAGACCATTGTCCTCGCTCAGTGGGCGGCGGTTGCGGCTATCTCACTAGTTGTTCTCATCATTGTATAAGGAGTGAATCGTGATTAATCAAAACCCAAAACGCTCTGACGAACCAGTATGGTGGGGACTATTTGGTGCCGGTGGTACATGGTTTGCCATGATCACCCCTGTGACAGTACTCGTGCTAGGCATCCTAGTACCAATGGGCATTATCAGCCCAGAGGCGATGAGCTATGAGCGTGTGGCTGATTTTGCTACCAGCATCATCGGCGCGCTATTTATTATCGCTACCCTAGCACTGCCAATGTGGCATGCAATGCACCGTCTACACCACGGTATGCACGATCTTAAGATCCATGCGGGTGTGGTTGGTAAGATTGCTTGCTACTTTTTTGCAGCGCTTATCAGTGCACTGTCGGTTATCTTCATTTTCATGATCTAATCGCTCGGTAAAGAAAAGGCCGATGAGCAGTTAAGCTCATCGGCCTTTTTTATGTCTTGCGTTAAGACTACTGCTCAGCGGCTAATTGCTTGGTCTGGTTCATCAGCCCTAGAGCGCCAAAACCGGTAATCACATCTAGGTTGGTCGTCAAACCTTGCTCTTGTCCACCGCCAATGTAGTTTTGCGGCATTTGCACCTGGAAGTTAGTTAAGTTGTTGTAGAGCGAGTTCGCCACATCTCGATTGAGCTCAGCCAGGTACACCTCGTGATTAGCCCCCAACGCGGCGTATTTTGCTTTCAGTACCTCCGCTTCTGCGCGACCTTTCTCCAAAATCGCCTTAGCTTCAAACTCTGCTGACAACGCATTGGCTTTTTGAATCGCTAGGTTAGCCTCTGCAATGGCTAGCTCTTTCTCTTTATCTACCTCAGCCAGACGCTTAGTTTTCTCAACTTCTACGATTTCCCGCTCGGCAATTTGTCTAGCAACTTCAACTTCTTTTTGCTGCGAAATGATCGCCAACTCTTTCTGACGCTGCGCATCTTGAACTTCACGCGTACGTTGGATCTCTTTACGCAGTTGCTCCGTTTCGGCTTGAGCCTTTGACGTTTCTTGCTCTTGGATTGCGCGAATACGATCGGCAACCAAACGCTTTTTGTCGGCAAGTAACTGATCAAGCTGCTTTTCCGGTTGTGGGTCACCAATCGTAACCTGAGTTACCTGAATACCGTATTGCTGCAACGGGTTATCTTGACGTATCGGCTGACCCGTAGAGTCTGCAACGGGCACCGTTTTCCAGACTAACTGTTTAGTTCTCTGCAATTGATTGGCATTCGATTGATCTACCCCAACAGGAGCCAGATCCATCTCCTCCACTTCAACCTGTCTACGCTCTGTCAGGTAAATACCTTCACGCAACTGATCGCCAAGCTTAGACTTGAACTGGTTGAGACCACCTTGGAAAAACTCTTCACCCGTGTATTGGGTCGCGGTTATCACGGTTACATTGCGCGCATTTTTGACCAGAAGCGCATCGATTAAGTTGCTGTTATTTCGAAATTCTCGGTGCATTTTCTTCATTGCTTCCGGATCGTTACTCAGCTTAAAGCGAAATGTGACCGGTATTTGACCTATGTAGGTATCGGCAAATCTCACCTGAATCGGATCTTGTGCTTGAAGTCGCTGATACAAGTTCTCTTCGATGCTATTGCCAAAAGAGACCGTGATGACTTGATCATACTTAGTGATCTTTGACAGGAACGGCATTCGAAAATGAATCCCCGGCTCTGTAAAGACATCCAACTCGCCCGTTAGGTTATTCTGATGGACGTAGCTGTAACCGGCATCCGTCATTAACACGGAACTGTTCACCGTTAGCCCCACTGCCAGAATCGGCAATGCATAGACCATGGCTTTGATCCCATTGTGTAGCCATTTACGACGTTCAGTTATCTTCAGACTCTCTCCTATTCCACGACTTTCCATGTATATCTCCTGTTTGTTGTCGTTGCGAAAATTTGACTTCAAAATATGCAACCAATTGACAACGCAATTAATGTATCAAAATGTTAACTGATGTAAAAATCGAATAATTCGCTTATATAACAAGGAATGGCCGAAGTAATTAGCAATTGAGAAAGTTGCGAGCCAGTAGACGCCATATGGACTCAGTGAACATTCGTGTGACACGGTAAGCGCGTGTACATACCCATACATTGTTACCGACACTCTATCGATAAAATCATCAGCGATTTATAACAACAAGAGATGTAACAATGAAAAAGTCTATTTGCGCACTACTGATTTCCAGTGCGCTGTTTGGGTGCGGTTCTACTGTCATGATGAAAAAATCGGAAGCGGTGGCTGCACAGCCTGAGCTACTGCTCAAGACCGACGGATCTTTCTGGGGATTTGGCCCAGAAGGCACCTTCGATATCGCGGGACGCTACCACGGTAAGTACTCCCGTAGCGCATCAACCAGTTCTTGGTTCAACACCATCAATACTAAAGATGGTGAAATGGTCGCTGAAGTCACACGCAATGATAACGGCGAAACCTGGACCCTAGTTTGTAGTGGCGGTGGTACCAGTGTTGATATTGGTAGCTTCTCATTTGGTGGCAATGACCCGTACATCTGCCAAATCAGTGAGCAAGGCGCTAACATTGGCGAGTATAAGATGGAACGCAAGTCTGAAGCGATCAGTCTCTCTACCGCAAAAAAAGAGCACGGTTTTATCCGCCTTGGCAGCACACATTTCAATGTCGCTTCGGTACACGATGGTGAAGGGCTAATGATGAGCGTTGATAATCCACTTGGTTATAGCTTTAGTCGTGGCAGCGTAGAGGTTGCTGCGGCGCAAACCAATGGCAGTATCACACTGCAAACCCTCTCTGGATTACCAGAAGCAGAAATGGACACCTTGGCACTAGGCACCGTCGCCAGTGCTCTGAGCTGGCGACCTGAAGAGTAATCCCCTCAAACTCAAATAGTCAGCGCTAAGTTGCCGATACAAAAAAGGTCGCCCTTGGGCGACCTTTCAAATTCTTAAGTATCTCTATTGATTACTTAACGCGACCTACGTATTCCGCAGTACGAGTATCAACTTTGATCACTTCACCAATCTGGATGAACAGCGGTACACGTACCACAGCGCCAGTTGTTAGTGTTGCAGGCTTACCACCAGTACCTTGAGTATCACCTTTCAGACCTGGATCCGTTTCTGTTACTTCTAGCTCAACAAAGTTAGGCGGAGTCACAGTAATTGGGTTACCATTCCAAAGAGTAATCATACAAGTGTTGTTTTCTACCAACCATTTCGCGTTATCGCCAACCGCTTTAACGTCTGCAGCGATTTGTTCGAATGTTTCGCTGTTCATAAAGTGGTAGAATTCACCATCTGTGTATAGGTAATCTAGGTCGATATCCATCACGTCAGCAACTTCAACAGTTTCGCCAGACTTGAAGGTTTTCTCTAGAACTTTACCAGACAGTAGCTTACGAATTTTAACGCGGTTGAACGCTTGACCTTTACCTGGCTTCACGTATTCGTTTTCTAGAATTACGCAAGGCTCGTTGTCCAGCATTAGTTTAAGACCGCCTTTAAATTCATTGGTGCTAACAGTAGCCATTGTATCCTCTTAGTGTTCTTCGAGTTAAATTTAATGTCGCCTATCATAACCCGAAATCTTGTTTCTGTTGAGCAAAACTGGCTCAAACAGCTATCGAATGCGATCTCAGACCCTTACAAACTGCTTGAACAGTTAGAAATTGAGGCGACCCCTTGGGAAAACGGACTCAAAGCAAGACGATTGTTTCCCATGCGCGTTCCTCAAAGCTTTGTCGATCGCATGGAAAAAGGCAACCCGTACGATCCTTTGCTTAGACAGGTGCTGCCCCTCAGCCAAGAGTTTGAGGTCCATGACGGCTACTCAGAGGATCCTCTTGAAGAACAAGACAATGCCGTACCCGGCTTGCTCCACAAATACCGCAATCGCGCTTTAATGATTGTCAAAGGTGGCTGCGCCGTGAACTGTCGCTACTGCTTTCGCCGCCATTTTCCGTACGACGAGAACAAAGGTGGCAAAGGCAACTGGCAACTGGCGCTCGACTACATCGCTGACAAGCCGGAGATTGATGAGCTCATCTTATCTGGTGGCGATCCATTGATGGCCAAAGATAGTGAACTTCTTTGGCTGATTGAGCGTGCTGAACAGATCCCACACCTTAAAACGCTTCGAATTCATTCTCGCCTTCCGGTCGTGATACCAGCGCGAATTACAGAGCAGCTTTGTGACATGCTAGCCAACACTCGCCTCAATACTGTGCTGGTCACTCATATCAACCATGCCAACGAGATAGATAATGAGCTCAAGCTAGCGATGGCGCGTATTAAAGCTAGCGGTACGACACTTCTCAATCAAGGCGTACTGCTCAAAGGAGTCAACGATAGCGTGGAGGCTCAGTTCGAGCTCAGTCACGCGCTGTTTGGCGCAGGAATTCTGCCGTATTACCTGCATGTACTCGATAAAGTGCAAGGTGCAGCGCATTTCTACGTCAGTGATGAACAAGCGAAAGCGATCATCCAAGGTCTGATTGCTCGTGTTTCAGGGTACCTAGTACCTAAGCTCACGCGAGAAGAAGGCGGTAAGGCGAGTAAAACGCCACTTGATCTGCATCTCGAGTAATTTTTTCCGTCTCGACAAAATGATTTTGTTCGATCAGGCGGTCTTTTAGTCAGATACTGCGCTTTTTAGGAGGCAATGTGGAACTGACACAACTACTCGATATGGGACCATTCTCATGGCAAGCTTTGGGAGCCTGTGTTCTCAACGGTGCACTGGTGGGTCTTGAACGACAAACTCGTGGTAAGCCAGTAGGTATTCGCACCGCTATCTTAATCGTCTCTGGTACTTACCTGTTTATGTCCATGGCGGTATCGCTCTCCCCTAACACGCTCGATCAAGCGCGCGTACTCGGTCAAATCATTACTGGTGTGGGCTTTTTAGGCGCAGGGGTAATGATGACTCAAGACGGTAAAATCCATGGGGTGACGTCGGCTGCGGTGATCTGGGTGTTGGCCGGTCTCGGCATGATGATAGGGCTGGGGCATCACAAAGAATCGGTGATCTTAACGGTGTTAGCACTAACGGTACTACTTGGTGTCGATAAGATTGAGAGCAGCTTTAAGAGCTTGCGACGTGGTGTGCACCAAACCATGAAAAACCGCAATCGCATGAGAAAGTAAAAAGCCCTGCTTGTGCAGGGCTTTATCGACTTTTAGCACTCTAAGCTAGAGTCAAAATTACTTCGCAAAGTTGATGATCGGGAAGCACTTGAAGAAGCCGTTGTCAGCACAGTTGATTAGACCAATCTGTACGCCATCAATGTTGTTTGTCTTGTTGAAAAGACCAAACTGGAAGTTAGACTTGTTTGAGAAGCTCGCGATACCAACGTCTGCCATTGTGTAGCCTTCAGAGTAGTTCACCGCACTCCAGTTAAGACCTTTCACATCGTTAGTGACGTTCACTGCTGCAAGGTTAACACCTGTCGTTTTACCTGTGTTCCAGTTGAAGATACCTAGAGACGCACCTTTCATTTCTTGCGTTACTTTAGAAGCACCAAAGAATAGACCGAAGTTCACACCCGTTGTACGCTGAGTTTCAGACATACCTAGTACAGAGAAGTCTACACCTTTAACTTCGTTCACTTGACCGTGAAGAACCGCTAGACGTACCCCACCTACTGCATTTGCATCAGGTGCGTTGAAACCGTTTAGTGATGAGAACATCACTGGGGTGCTTTCTGCTAGCGCCAATGGTGATGCCATTGCTGCTGCCACTGCTAGTACTGCTACTGCCTTTTTCATAATAGTCTCCACTGACTTTTTTTTGTTATCGACTGATAAGTGTAGGTGATGCTAGTGACGCTGACCATATGTTTTGTCAGGGTTTTGTCATATCCTGCAACACTCTCACGAAACATTGGTTAATTATGAAGCAAGCACAAAAAAAGCCGAAGGTTTCCCTTCGGCTTTGTCAGAATCGTCTGATGGATTACATCATACCTGGCATGCCACCCATACCGCCCATATCAGGCATAGCTGGTGCGTCTTTCTGAGGTACGTCAGTCACCATCGCTTCTGTTGTGATCATCAGACCTGCAACTGATGCTGCGAACTGAAGTGCAGAGCGAGTTACTTTTGTTGGATCTAGGATACCCATTGCGATCATGTCGCCGTACTCACCTGTTGCTGCGTTGTAGCCGTAGCTGCCTTCGCCTGCTTTCACGTTGTTTGCAACCACAGACTCTTCGTCACCTGCGTTTGCAGTGATTTGACGAATTGGTGCTTCCATAGCGCGAAGTGCAACGCGGATACCCACATTTTGTTCTTCGTTAGCACCTTCAAGACCTTCCACTTTTGACGCCGCGCGAATAAGTGCAACACCACCGCCCGCTACTACGCCTTCTTCAACCGCTGCGCGAGTTGCGTGTAGTGCATCTTCAACGCGGTCTTTCTTCTCTTTCATTTCAACTTCAGTTGCTGCGCCAACTTTGATTACCGCAACACCGCCAGCTAGCTTAGCTACGCGCTCTTGAAGCTTCTCTTTATCGTAGTCAGACGTCGCGTCTTCGATTTGTTGACGAATTTGAGTTACACGGCCTTGAATCATCGCTTCTTCACCCACGCCATCGATGATAGTCGTGTTTTCTTTAGTGATAGAAACGCGCTTCGCTTGACCTAGGTCTTCTAGCGTTACTTTCTCAAGGTCTAGACCGACTTCTTCAGAGATCACGGTACCAGCAGTTAGAACAGCGATATCTTGAAGCATAGACTTACGACGGTCACCGAAACCAGGCGCTTTAACAGCCGCTACTTTCACGATGCCACGCATGTTGTTCACAACGAGCGTTGCTAGTGCTTCACCTTCTACGTCTTCTGCAATGATAAGCAGTGGACGAGATGCTTTAGCAACCGCTTCTAGTGTTGGAAGTAGCTCACGGATGTTCGATACTTTCTTGTCAATAAGAAGGATGAATGGGCTCTCTAGATCAACAGAACCCGCTTCTTGGTTGTTGATGAAGTATGGAGATAGGTAACCACGGTCGAACTGCATACCTTCAACCACGTCTAGCTCGTCTTGTAGAGCCTGACCTTCTTCAACCGTGATAACACCATCACGACCTACTTTTTCCATCGCTTCAGCAATGATGTTACCTACGCTCTCATCAGAGTTCGCAGAGATAGTACCAACCTGAGCAATCGCTTTAGTATCTTCACAAGGAACAGACAGCGCTTTTAGCTCTTCAACCGCAGCGATAACTGCTTTGTCGATACCGCGCTTAAGATCCATTGGGTTCATGCCAGCAGCAACGGCTTTTAGGCCTTCGTTTACGATAGCTTGCGCTAGAACTGTTGCTGTTGTTGTACCGTCACCAGCAGCATCGTTCGCTTGAGATGCTACTTCTTTAACCATTTGCGCGCCCATGTTTTGGAACTTGTCTTCAAGCTCGATTTCGCGCGCTACAGATACACCATCTTTAGTGATAGTTGGTGCACCGAAAGATTTATCTAGAACTACGTTACGGCCTTTAGGACCTAGTGTTACTTTTACTGCATCCGCTAGAACGTTTACACCTTCTAGCATTTTAACTCGTGCGTCGTTACCAAACTTAACGTCTTTAGCAGCCATTGTTATTTCCTTATCTAAATTCAGTGGATAGCTTGTTTAGAGTAAAAAATTACTCAACGTCTACTTAATTATTCAACGATAGCCATGATGTCATTTTCAGACATGATCAGAACTTCTTTACCGTCGATCTTTTCTGTCTTAGTGCCGTAGCCTTCAGCAAAGATCACCGTATCACCTACTTTCACGTCTAGCGGCTGTACCGTACCGTTTTCTAGGATGCGGCCTTTGCCCACAGCCAAAACTGTACCACGTGTTGATTTTTCTGCCGCAGAACCAGTTAAAACGATGCCACCAGCAGATTTAGATTCAACTTCTTGGCGCTCAACGATAACTCGGTCGTGTAGAGGACGGATATTCATCGGTCGATTCTCCTGATTATTTTCCATTTAGCTTATTAGGTTGCCTTCAAGGCCTTGTGTTGAATATGTTGGGGGCATTTTTGACAATCCCAAGGGGAAGATGCCAAAAAATTGTGACAAAAATAACGAAATTTAAGATTGGGTTGCGAAAGCTGGGCTGCTGCGAGCCCGTTGTCGCACCAACTGGTTAATTACTGTATTCTAGCCACCTGTTTACCAAGCTTAGAATGCCATGCAAGACAAACACGGCCTGCTGTCCGCGCCGATATCCACTGTGCTTCGAAATATGACCGTGCCTATGGTCTTTGGCATGGTGGCGATACTGGCATTCAACCTTGTCGACACCTTCTTTATCTCGCTGCTTGGAACCCAAGCCCTCGCAGCCATTAGCTTCACTTTCCCTGTGACCTTTGGTGTTAACTGCATCACCATGGGCATTGGTATGGGATTGTCCACCAATATCGGACGCCTACTTGGTCAAGGGAATACGCAACACGCAGCCCGTTTCTCAACACATGGTTTATTGCTAGCTGTGGTTTTAGTCATGCTAGCTTCCACCTTGGGTCTCTACACCATCGAGCCACTATTCAAACTACTGGGTGCCAGCGATGACATTATTCCGCTGATCCGAGAGTATATGGTGATCTGGTACTTCACTGTGCCACTGTTGGTGATTCCGATGGCGGGCAACAGCGCTATTCGAGCCACCGGCGATACCAAAACACCGGCTAAGATCATGATGCTGTCTGGCTTTATTAATGGCCTTCTCGACCCACTGCTGATTTTTGGTATCGGTCCATTTCCTGAGCTCGGCATTCAAGGTGCAGCGATTGCGAGTGGTATCGCGTGGCTTGGGGCACTTACTGGCTCTCTGTATGTACTCACCAAGCGAGAAAAACTCCTCGGCCAACTCAAACCTTCGCAGATTTGGCAAGATTGGATAGCAATACTGCGCATTGGCATGCCTTCTGGTTTATCGACGGCGATGTCGCCCATCTCAGGGGCAATCTTAATGAAGATGCTCTCTGTTCATGGTACGGCCGCTGTGGCAGCCTATGGGGCGGCGCAGCGTGTTGAGTCGATTCTTATCTTAGTGCTGATATCACTCAGCTCGGCCCTCACGCCATTTATGTCGCAAAACTTTGGTGCCAAGCAAGCCGACCGCAGCTTTGCTGGACTGTTCCTGAGCATGCGTTTTTCGTTGTTATTTCAATTGCTGGTCTTTGTGATGATGGTGCCGCTCAGCATTCCAATCTCTGCGTTATTCTCTCAAGAGCAAGCGGTGCGAGATATCCTTTGGCACTACCTGCTCGTCGTGCCATTTAGCTACGGCTTTCAGGGCATCATCATGATGCTTGGTAGTGGCATGAATGCGCTGCATGAGCCCAACAAAGCATTTATGTGGAGTGCCATGAGGCTGTTTTTGTTTACACTTCCAGCCGCCGCACTGGGTAGCATGCTATATGGTGTTGAGGGAATGTTTATTGGTGTGGCTTTAGGGAATGTCGTTGGTGGCGTGCTTGCCTACTTGTATGCACTGTCGGTTAGGCGAAAACATCTGCCTTCACTGGCCAAATAGACAGAAAGCCAAGGCACTGCCTTGGCTTTTTAGCATTCTGCTTCGGTTATCGGTTAGATACCATCGCCGCCCATAAAGGTCTGTGACTTGCCATTAAACTGCTGATCCATGTCCAGAGATGGCATATCCGTTTTAGGCTTACCAACAATTTTCGCAGGTACACCCGCTGCCGTAGTATGAGGAGGGACAGGCTGAAGCACCACTGAGCAAGAGCCTATTTTGGCACCTTTACCCACTTCGATATTGCCGAGGATCTTAGCACCAGCACCAATCATCACGCCTTCGCGGATTTTAGGATGTCGGTCACCACATTCTTTACCTGTACCACCCAGTGTGACGTTCTGTAGGATAGAGACATCATTCTCCACCACCGCCGTTTCACCAATAACGATGCCCGTCGCATGGTCAAGCATGATGCCTTTACCGATACGCGCTGCCGGATGGATATCCACCTGACACGCTACTGAGATTTGATTCTGAAGATACGTCGCCAAAGCGTTACGCCCCTGAGACCAGAGCCAGTTTGCGACTCGATAACCTTGCAGGGCATGATAGCCTTTTAGGTATAGAAGCGGCATTGAGTACATGGATACCGCAGGATCTCGATTCACTGTTGCACAAATATCACACGCCGCTGCATCGGTAATGCTCGGGTCAGCATTAAATGCTTGCTCAACCACTTCACGCACAGCCATAGCCGGCATTGACGCTGTCTTTAGCTTGTTAGCAAGGATGTAGCTTAGCGCTGCTCCAAAGCTTTCATGGTTAATTATGGTGGCATGATAGAAGCTGGCCAGCATCGGCTCTTGTTCCGCAGACTCACGGGCTTCTCTTACAATGCACTCCCAGACATTTTGTTTTTCACAGTGTTTCATTTTCGGTCCTACGATGAATACTCAATCATCCGTCGAGCGATTATTGCTGCTCGGCTTTTTTATCCCTAGCGAGTAGATCTTGCGCCGCAAGGCGCGCGTCCTTTCCTTGATACAATACTTGATAGATTTGGTCAACAATTGGCATCTCTACACCCATGCGTTGAGACAACAACCACACCTCTTTGGTATTGCGATAGCCTTCCACTACCTGACCAATTTCGGTTTGTGCGGTATCGACATCCTTACCTTCGCCCAGCGCAAGACCAAAGCGACGGTTGCGCGATTGGTTATCGGTACACGTCAATACCAAATCGCCCAGGCCTGCCATTCCCATAAAGGTATCAGGCTTAGCGCCGAGCGCTGCACCCAGGCGAGTCATCTCCGCGAGACCACGAGTGATAAGTGCGGTACGAGCATTGGCACCAAAGCCAATGCCATCCGACATACCCGCGCCAATCGCGATGACGTTCTTCACGGCGCCGCCAAGCTGCATACCAGTGAAGTCATCGTTGGCATAGACGCGGAATGTTTTGCTGCAGTGGATCTTTTCTTGTAGATCCGCCACAAACTGCACATCTGGAGAGGCAACGGCGATCGCCGTCGGTAGGCCAGCTGCCAGCTCTTTAGCAAAGGTTGGGCCTGATAGTACCGCTAGCGGGTAATTCTCACCAATGATGTCGTGTGCTACATCTTTAAGTAAGCGCCCTGTCTCCGGCTCAAGCCCTTTCGTCGCCCAGCAGATACGACTGTCTTCTCTGAGGTGTGGCTTAATGCTGTTGAGCACGATACCAAACACATGGCTTGGGACCACAACCAGTAAGTCACGACTCGCCTGAACCGCTTTCTGCAGATCCGATTCAACAATCAAAGACTCTGGAAACTCAATGCCAGGCAAGAACTCATGGTTTGCACGATCGGCTTCTAGTTTTGCCATGTGTTCAGGTTCGTGTCCCCAAATCACCACATTCGCACCGTTTCTCGCTAGCGAAATCGCAAGCGACGTGCCATAAGAGCCAGCACCAATAACGGTCATTGCGATTTCTTTTCCATATGCGTTATTCATAACACCACCTAATTTGTCGGTATGATTATGTTTCTTTGTTATACCCAAGTGACCCTAAAAGCGGCAATCTCTCGAGATGACTTGGGTATAAGTCTAAACCTGTATAAGCAAATAAAAAATGCACATCGCGGCGCGCTGTGCATTTTCATTACATAGACTCGTTAACGCAGAATCAGTCTGCGAAGGAGATTAAGCTTCCGCTTGACCTTCTTGCTGAGCTTGCTGCTGTAGGTAGTTCATGAACAGTGCGTCAAAGTTAACTGGCGCTAGATTCAGTTGAGGGAACGTACCTTTCATCGTTAGGCTTGAGATAGTTTCACGAGCGTATGGGAATAGGATGTTCGGGCAGAATGCACCTAGGCAATGTGCAAGTTGACCAGCTTCCATTTGCTCTGCAGTGAAGATACCACCTTGTTGTACTTCACATAGGAATGCAGTTTCTTCTGCATTTTTCACTGTCACTGTCAGGCGAAGAACAACTTCGTATACGCCTTGACCTAGTTCACGGCTTTGAGTGTCAAGATCTAGCTTAACATCAGGGTTCCAGTCTTTCTGGAACATATCTGGCGAGTTTGGCGCCTCAAATGATACGTCTTTTAGAAAGATACGTTGGATTGAGAAGTTTTGTTGTGCTTCTTGTGGAGCTGCTTCAGCCATGATGATTTCCTTAAATACGTCTAAATTTGTCAAAACGTTAATGAGTTTTCTTGCAGACTAGCCGAGCCAATGTTTGATGACTAGGCGAGCCGTGAATTCCGTGGCATTTATCACATCCCTTAGTCATAACTGCCGCGAAATTACTCAAAATTCTGTGTTACTTCTTGCCTTTGATCAGCGGTAGGTTTGCTTCGCTCCAAGCCACTAGACCATTTTTCAGCAAGTAAACCTTTTCAAACCCTGCTTTTGCAAGCAAGTTCGCGCTCTCTTGCGCCGTTTGACCAGTCTTACATACCACAATGATTGGGTCTGATTTGTGGTTTTCAAGGCTGCCGAAAGAACCCGCTTTGATATCTGAAGGTAAAACGTGAAGTGCGTCAGTAATGTGACCACGTTTGAATTCGTCTTTTGAACGAATATCCACCACGATGCCATTCTCACGGTTCATCATGTGTGTGACTTGTGCTGCAGAGACTTCTTTATATGCTGCGTTCGCTGATTTAAAGATGTTAGCGATCAGAGCAACAAATAGTGCAACCCACACTAGCGACATGATCATGTTTTGTTGAAAAAATTCTAAATACTCTTGCATAGCTTGCGCTCTTAGATAGTTGAACATTAAATCAGTCGAGGAGTATAGCGGCTTAGCCTCGCCGTGGCGAGAGGGGAAAATGTTTCGAACGGAGAATTGGGATCCTTCTCCTCGCCTTGCCTGGCAATAGCGGCGCTAGACACTATTGCAGAGATAGAAAAAACCGATTAGTCAAAGCGACTGAACAAGGCGTATTAATAGAGATAAAGCCGAGGTATCTCACGATAATAACGTCTATGATTACCTCACAAAGAACATAAACAGACGAATTAGCTAGATAAAACTGTAACCCAGCAACGGTAATCACAAACATTATTTGATCTGCCACTACAGTTATGGGTAAAAAGTGTAGTAAAATTACGCTAATTTGTTTTCTGTAAAGTTACTATCGATTTGACGAGGTTATAACTATGTCAGCTAAGAAGCCAATGGCTCTAGTGATTCTTGACGGTTGGGGTTACCGTGAAGACAACGCAAGCAACGCAATCAACAACGCAAAAACTCCAGTAATGGATGGCTTGTGGGCAAACAACCCACGTACTCTTATTTCGGCTTCTGGTATGGACGTAGGTCTACCAGACGGTCAAATGGGTAACTCAGAAGTAGGTCACACTAACATCGGCGCGGGTCGTGTTGTTTATCAAGACCTAACTCGCATCACTAAATCAATCGCTGACGGTGAGTTCTCTCAGAACGAAGCGCTTGTTGCCGCTATCGACAAAGCAGTCGCAGCAGGTAAAGCGGTTCACCTAATGGGTCTTATGTCTCCAGGTGGTGTTCACTCTCACGAAGACCACATCTACGCAGCCGTTAAAATGGCAGCAGAGCGTGGCGCTGAGAAAATCTACCTACACTGCTTCCTAGACGGCCGTGATACACCGCCTCGTAGCGCTGAAGGTTCACTAAAGCGTTTCGACGAGCTATTTGCTGAGCTTGGCAAAGGCCGCGTAGCGTCTCTTGTTGGTCGTTACTACGCAATGGATCGTGATAACAACTGGGATCGCGTACAAGTTGCTTACGACTTACTGACTCAAGGTAAAGCTGAGTTCACTTACGACAATGCAGTAGCAGGTCTTGAAGCAGCTTACGCTCGTGAAGAGAACGATGAGTTCGTTAAAGCAACAGCTATCAAAGCAGAAGGTCAAGAAGACGCAGCGATCCAAGATGGTGACGCAGTTATCTTCATGAACTACCGTGCTGACCGTGCACGTCAAATCACTCGTACTTTCGTACCTGAGTTTGATGGTTTTGAGCGCGCAGTATTCCCAGCGATCGACTTCGTCATGCTAACGCAATACGCAGCTGACATCCCGCTATCTATCGCTTTCCCACCAGCGTCTCTTGAGAACACGTACGGCGAGTGGCTATCTAAAGCAGGTAAGACTCAGCTACGTATCTCTGAAACAGAGAAATACGCACACGTGACGTTCTTCTTCAACGGTGGTGTTGAGAACGAGTTTGATGGTGAAGAGCGTCAGCTCGTTGCTTCTCCAAAAGTAGCGACTTACGACCTACAGCCAGAAATGAGCTCTGAAGAGCTAACAGAGAAGATGGTTGCGGCTATCAAGTCTGGTAAGTACGACACTATCATCTGTAACTATCCAAACGCAGACATGGTTGGTCACACAGGTGTTTACGAAGCTGCTGAGCAAGCTATCGAAGCTCTTGATGCAAGCGTTGGCCAAGTAGTAGACGCGATCAAAGAAGTGGGCGGTCAAATGCTGATCACGGCTGACCACGGTAACGCTGAGATGATGGTAGACCCAGTGACTGGCGGTACGCACACTGCTCACACTAACCTACCAGTACCTCTAATCTACGTAGGTGACAAAGCGGTTGAGTTCAAAGAAGGCGGTAAACTGTCTGACCTTGCGCCAACAATGCTAGCGATGACTGACATGGAAATTCCAGCAGAGATGTCTGGTGAGATCCTAGTTAAGTAATTGCCTTTCGCAGTCATGAAAAACGCCGATGTTTTCTACATCGGCGTTTTTGTTTGCTTGCGCCTAAGGTGCCATGTGTGGATATAATGGCAACATCACTTTAGAGGTGCGGATTGCGAACAGCTATAGTGAACTATCAATCAGTTATGATTACTATTGAATGAGCAAACTCGTGTCGCTGCGTGTAGTGGAATTAGGATGAAACCAAACAGAATTAGGCTTTTTACCCCTCGTTTGTCTGCACTGGTCGTGTGTTTAGGGCTCGCTTTACCCAGCGCTCATAGCCTTGCTAACCAAAATGAACTCACAGGTGTAAAAAGTGAGATAAGTCGTCAGCAAAAATCACTATCTGCGCAGCAAAAAGAGCTCGATACACTGCAAAAATCCCTGCGTGAGCAAGAGATTGGCATTTCTAATGTCGAGAAAGAAATCAAAGCAACAACGGCAGCGCTTGCTCAAGCCAACCGCAACCTAGATGGGTTTCATAGCCAAGTTGAGGCACTAACACAGCAAAAAGAGCAGCAACAAAAGGTGCTCGCTGAACTGGTACAAACCTACTACATCACCAAGCAAAATAACTCCGCGTCTGGTGTGCTTAGTACAGACCCAGACCAAGACCGTATCAGTCAATACTATCAACATCTAGCGAAGGCCCGCGCCGAAACACTGGAACAACTTGCCGAGACCGAACGCAAGCTAGCGGAAAGTGAGCGAGCGTTGGAGCTTGAGCGCAATCAGATCGCTCAGCTTCTAGAGCAACAAAAAGCCAAGCGTGACACCTTAGCTAAGAATCGAAGCAGCCGACAAAGCACGGTAAGCAAAATTCGCCGCAGTATCTCCAGCGATAAAAATTACCTCGCAGAGCTACAGCGCAATGAAACTAGACTAAAAGCGGAAATCGCCAAAGCGGCGAAGCGCAACCAAGTACCGATGGATGGTCTTGCTCGTCAAAAAGGTCGTCTTCCATGGCCAGTAAAAGGCAAGGTGCTACATAGCTTTGGTACCAAGCAAACCGGACAAGTCAACTGGAAAGGCATGGTCATCGCTGCCAACTATGGCGACTCGGTTAAGTCAGTTTACTCTGGTACCGTGGTATTCGCCGACTATCTGCGCGGCTATGGACTCGTAGTTCTGCTCGACCATGGTAAAGGCGATATGACGTTATATGGCTACAACCAAACCCTACTAAAGAAAGAGGGTGATAAGGTCGCAGCTGGCGAAACCATTGCTCTTGCCGGCGATACAGGCGGTCAAGACAGCTCATCCCTCTACTTTGAGATCCGCCGTAATAGTAAAGTCCAAAACCCGAAAAGCTGGTTAAAGCGCTAGCTCAGTACCGCTACTCATTGCTTTGAGTAGCGTGTTGTTGAAATCTCAATCAGCCTTTCTAGCTCGCTCTCTGGCATGCTGTTAATGCCGCCCGCCGCCTCTCTGCCACCACCGGTGGCAAACTGACTGCAAATTTCTCCTGCCCCTTGCTTATTATTAAGTGGCGCTCTCACCGAAACGGTATAGCACGGCTCTCCCGATACATCGCTTCTTGGCACCAATGAGACGTGCGCTTGATTAGGGGATTGATTGGCAAGTCTATTAATCCAGGTACCCGACATTCGTCTCGCTGCCGCACTATCCGGCAGCAAGACCACTTTAAGCACCGCTGAATCATGGCGTGTCTGCGCTGCGCTCAGCGCTGATTCGTCCTGCGCAAAGGCCGCTTTGAGTACATGATATGGGGAGCGGTGATCACCAATACACTCAAAAGGATCATGGTAGGCCAAAAGCTGCTGATACAAATCAACCGGATTAAAATGCAGGTCCTCGAGGCTTTCACCGTAGCCGTTGTAATTGATCAGCGTACCCAGCTCATTCAGTAAGCGGCGCTGCTCATCACTCAGCCCTAAAGTCGATGCCAATGCCTCAGCACTTGCCAGCATGTTGTCCCCATACGCAGCAGCAACCGCCCATAACCTAAATTGGCCTTGGAGCAACTTGTCGACAATCAGTGCCGTACAGGTATTCGCATCAAGGTCAATATGAGCATCAAGGTATTGGCTATTTGGAATGGAAGATGCCTTGTGATGGTCGATATAAGTAGTAGGAACATGATGATCCAAAAGCCCCTCGAGCGCGGCTTGATTTTTATCCATCGAGATATCAAGCACAGTCACTGAGCTTGCCTGCTCGAGTGGCACCTGCTGCAACAAAGCGATATCACGTTTAATGCCCGAGATGAGCTGACTCTCTATTGGCTGCGCCAAACGTAGTTGCAGTAAGGCAAGTATGCCGTCGGCATCGCCATTGAATACATCGTAATGCACCTTCACACTCTTCCTTTAATGCGGGGATAGAAACCACAAACCCTACTTGTTAAGTAGGGTTTGGACAATACGAATTGGCTATATATCATGCCGTTAGCAACAGTTAGCTTGTTGGGCTACCCATCATGCGAACGCCATCTTCTAGCAGCGTCAGTTGCTCTTTACCTTTATCAGTCGCCAGAGGCTTAACCACATGGATCATTTGTAGCATACCTTGTTGGATCACCTCTTCGGTGATTTTAGTGCGTGGTGACATCGCCGACTGATAGCTTAACCAACCCACTGCCATCATGTGCAGGGTTGTGACCAGTGACTTCAGCTCTTTATCGTTGATGGTGAGCAACTCGAGCTCTACAAATGCTTTAAGAATATTGACCAAGTTGCCCTGCAAACGCTCTTGGACCTCGATGTACTCTTCGTGCAGCTTCGGGTCTCGCTGCAAAATCTCTGGCAGATTGGCATAGAAAAAGCGGTATTTCCACATCAGAGTGAAGATGGAATCCAGGTAATGTTTCAGCAGTGCTAGGCTCTCTTGCTGGCCTTGGACTGGGGTAAAACGCTCGATGAGCTCTTGCGAGTAAAGCGCAAAAATCTCGCGAACGATTTCTTGTTTGTTTCGGAAATGGTAGTAGAGATTGCCCGGGCTAATCTCAATGTGCGCCGCAATATGGTTGGTTGTCACGTTGCGCTCGCCATCAGTATTGAACAAGTCGAGGGCGGCATAGACTATTTTGTCACGTGTTTTCATTCTAACTTTTCCTTTCCCTAGTTAGAGTTAGTATACGTGCTCAACTTGTACACGAAAAGTCAAGAGACAGTGAGTTACACTGGTTAGACCAAACAACACCGGTGTTTCGCATGTTCACCACGTGATCCATTCATGGTGAAAAAACAAAAAAGCACCCAATGCAGGGTGCTTTCAATATTCTCGAATGAGCGAAAAATTACTCTACTTCGTCCATTTTACCTAGTAGGTTGCGAATGCGCTCTTGCCATTGGCTATGCTCGCGCTGCATCTGTTCCGTCTTCTGCTCTAGCTCTACACGGCTGCTGCGTAGCTCTTCAGCTTGGTTCGCTAGCTGTGCTTTCTCTTCTTTCAATTCCTCTACTTCCATTTGAAGAAGAGCGATTGTGTCAACTGCAGTTTGAATTTTTGCTTCTAGTTGTTCCAGTACTTCAAAAGACATCTCGGCCTACCCTTGTTTAATCCTGTGAAATGAAAATGCTTCATTCTATATACCCTATAGTGCCCCATTCTACTCAGCCTAGAGAAGATAGACACGTCCTATATTGCAGATTTTTCACTATTCGGTCAAAAAAGCGCCGTAAACTGACCTGCCGTTTACTAAAAAACGTTATTCAATATTGGCTTCGGCTTTGCAAGCTCTCCACCATCTGCGATTTTAACGACAAGATCGCCACCAAACAGATAAAAAGGCAAACGTTTCCCTTCTGATATGCTAGAATTCGCGCCGTAAATCATTTGTCATTTTTCATTAAATTGGAGTCAGTATGAAGCGCGATTTAGCAATGGCTTTTTCACGAGTTACCGAAGGTGCCGCACTAGCAGGTTATAAGTGGCTAGGACGAGGCGACAAAAATGCTGCCGATGGTGCAGCGGTGGAGGTCATGCGCAGCCTACTGAACAAGACCGATATCGAAGGTGAAATCGTTATTGGTGAGGGTGAAATCGACGATGCACCTATGCTGTACATTGGTGAGCACGTAGGTATCGGTGGCGATGCGGTAGATATCGCTGTTGACCCAATTGAAGGCACACGTATGACGGCGATGGGGCAGTCTAACGCGCTAGCCGTTCTTGCTGCGGGCGAGAAAGGCAGCTTCTTGAAAGCTCCAGATATGTACATGGAAAAGCTGGTTGTGGGCCCTGGCGCTAAAGGCGTCATTGACCTTAACAAGCCACTCAAAGAAAACCTAAACAACATCGCAGCCGCGCTGGGCAAAACCCTTGATACTCTCGTAGTGACCACGCTAGCAAAACCACGCCACGATCAGGTTATCGCTGAGATGCAAGCAATGGGTGTTCGCGTGTTCGCAGTGCCAGATGGTGATGTAGCAGCATCGATTCTCACGTGTATGCCAGACAGTGAAGTCGACGTGATGTACTGCATCGGTGGCGCGCCCGAGGGTGTGGTTTCTGCTGCGGTAATTCGTGCGCTTGATGGTGACATGAACGGTCGTCTATTGCCTCGCCACGCCGTAAAAGGCGATACCGAAGAAAACCGTAAAGCAGGACAAGATGAGCTTGAGCGCTGCGCGGAAATGGGCGTTGAAGCGAATGTCGTGCTGCGTATGGAAGATATGGCACGTAGCGACAATGTCGTATTCTCGGCAACGGGCATCACTAAGGGTGACCTACTTGAGGGCATCACTCGCCAAGGCAACATCGCGACAACAGAAACCCTGCTGATTCGTGGGCGCTGTCGTACCATTCGACGCATCAAGTCTACGCACTACCTAGAGCGTAAAGACCCAGAGATCCGCGACATCATCCTTTAAGCGAGTTCGCGATAGAAAAGCGCTGATCTTCATCAGCGCTTTTTTTATTTGGTTAGACGTCATTTATCCATACGCAACATTGTAAATAATTTGCTTTATTAACCTTATCCGCCATAATACCTCGACTATCTTTACCTTAAGGCTGAACAAACAGAACGGATGCACTGATGAAAGCCACTGATCACATCATAGACATCATAAAACGCGAGGGAGCCGTCACCGCAAAACGTATTGCGGAGCGTTTGGGCATCACGACCATGGGTGCAAGGCAGCACCTCCAAAGCCTTGAAGAGGATGGATTGTTGCGATTCGAAGACGTCAAAGTCAAAGTGGGTCGCCCCAATAGACATTGGTCCTTGACCGCTCAAGGTCATGCGCGCTTTTCCGACCGCCATAGCGACCTCACCATTCAGTTTATTGACGCCATTGAGAATGTGTTTGGCAGTGAGGGGCTTGAAAAAGTCTCCAAAGAACGCGAGTTCAACACCCTCTCAACCTACCAGCCGCACTTTGATGAATTGCCCGACTTGCAAAGCAAGGTTCGGAAACTGACTGAATTGCGCGAGAAAGATGGCTACATGGCAGAGCTTGAGCAAACCGATGATGGGTTTGTGCTCATCGAGAATCACTGCCCTATTTGCAAAGCGGCTTCTCGCTGCGAAGCGCTATGTCAATCTGAGCTCAATGTATTCCAAGCCTTGGTTGGCAGCGACGTTAACGTCGAGCGCGATGAGCATATCGTTAAAGGCGCCAGACGATGCGTCTACAAGTTCCACGCAAAACAATAAGCCCAACCTACGTGTCTCAACTCTGAGACACGTCATGCATTTAAGTTTGTCTTTTCTCATTAAGTCCTACGCTATGAATATGGTTCGATAACGTTAGGCATAGGAAGGCAAACATGGCAGAGCCGATTTCACTTCCCTCTTTTGAGGATCTAGCAGCGATGGCAAAAGAAGACCCAGAGAAGCTCAGCCAACTGCGACATCAACTGTGTGAGCAATTTATCGAGAGCTGCTCGAGTGACATGCAACCAAGATTGCATGCCCAGCAATCCCACATTGAGCGAGTGCTGCAGCGCGCCAAAAACCCTATCCACGCTAATGTGCTGTTGAGAGAAGAGCTCCACAAGCAGATCGTTAAATTTTCAGAGGCGCTGCATGGTGATCTCCCATCGCCAAAACAAACGGCCGATGTATTGCCATTTCGCCGCGATGAGGAGTGGCGCTGAACCAGCTCATACGTAATAGAAAACAGTCGCGCACTAAAAAGGGAAGCCAATGCTTCCCTTTTCTCACACGATTCGTAAGCACATTACTTGGGCTCATCACCGTATTGGTTAGGACCTTCGGTGCCCTTAAGAAAACCGCACTCCACTAAAATCCATGCACCACACACTAGGGCTGAGAACGACAACAAACTTTGCACCATCGACGGCTGAGCGGCTGTCGCAGGATCTAACGTCGGTAAACTCATGCGCCCAAACACCAATGGCAAGTTAAGCAATAGCCACCAATTAGATTTATTGCGGTCATGCCAACGCTTCGCCGTGATAGCTAGGTCAGGGATAAGCAACATCAGCAATAGCAAGGGCAACAAAAACTGCATCACATTAGGGAATAGAAAATTAAGCCCCTGTGCAACAATCATAATGGCTAAGTAGTAACAGACATTCCACATCCAGAATGTCTTACGCCCAATGCGTCCATTGAATGAAAACAGTAACGATTTTAACGGCATCAAATCACTCTCGTATTAATTGGTAATCTTTTGAAAGCAGGTCTTGTCCATATCGCGAATGTTCACTGTTAAGCTCTTAATATGGCTCGCCTGCTCTCTTAGCACTTCCATCAGCTTTCTTGAAAGCTCGCGTTTTTGCTCATCTGTTCTTCCAGATAATAGCTCAAAGCTGATGTGCACAAAATCTTCGCTGTCACCATACTCGCCAATCAACCAGTTGTGGCTGCGCAGGGAACGCGACTTAACAGAATCACCGTCAAACAGTCCGCAGTTCAACGTCACTCGGTGTAGGTCTTCCAATAACCCTTGTACATTCAACCTTTCATCGGCTGTATTCGAATATTCTAGAACCAGATTCGGCATACGACTTCCCTTTGTTGTGACCAATAGGCGACAAGGTATAGCAAGCCGCGAGTAAAATTCCGAGAAGTATTCTATTATTCTGTTTACTGGATCACTTGGGCGAGCCATTCTGGGCAATTGTTAGGATAAGATACCAAAGCGATAAAGAAATGACCCCAATCATGATCTACATGAATTAATCTGTTATATTCTTTCGTAATCACGTTTATTTTTTACATTCGTTTTTTACAAACACTGATTTTGGAGAAAATCTCATGCGTCAACCTGTAGTTATGGGTAACTGGAAACTCAACGGCAGCAAAGCAATGGTAACTGAGCTGCTAACTGGTCTAAACGCTGAACTTGAAGGCGTAACTGGTGTAGACGTGGCGGTAGCTCCACCAGCACTATACATCGATCTAGCTGAGCGTGTAATCGCGGAAGGCGGCAACAAGATCATCCTTGGTGCACAAAACACAGACCTAAACAACAGCGGTGCTTTCACTGGCGACATGTCTCCAGAAATGCTGAAAGACTTCGGTGCTACTCACATCATCATCGGTCACTCTGAGCGTCGTGAGTACCACAACGAATCAGACGAGTTCATCGCTAAGAAATTCGCATTCCTAAAAGAGAACGGCCTGAAGCCAGTTTTCTGTATCGGTGAATCTGAAGCGCAAAACGAAGCAGGCGAAACTGAAGCAGTTTGTGCACGTCAAATCAACGCAGTGATCGACGCTTACGGTGTTGAAGCACTTAACGACGCTATCATCGCATACGAGCCAATCTGGGCTATCGGTACTGGTAAAGCAGCAACTGCAGAAGATGCACAGCGCATCCACGCTTCTATCCGCGCTCTAATCGCAGAGAAAGACGCAGCAGTAGCTGAGCAAGTAATCATCCAATACGGTGGTTCTGTTAAGCCAGAGAACGCAGAAGCTTACTTCTCACAACCAGACATCGACGGTGCTCTAGTTGGTGGTGCATCTCTAGATGCTAAGAGCTTCGCAGCTATCGCTAAAGCAGCGGCGGCAGCTAAAGCTAAGTAATCTCTATTGATTACCAAAGAGCCGGTTCTTGGGGAGCCGGCTTTTTTGTGCCTGCTCGCTAGGCATGCTGCTCCGGGCTCGCGCATAAAAAAGCCGCTGCAAATGCAGCGGCTTTTCACGAATATTTCGGTGCAAGTTCTATTAGAACAGCTCTTCAGCTACCTTGAATAGGTCATCACGTACTGGACGCTTCATGTTCTCAATCGCATCAATGATGTCGTGGTGAACAAGCTGCTCTTTCTGGATACCAACACAACGGCCACCGTGACCTTCTAGAAGAAGGTGAACCGCGTAGTTACCCATGCGAGATGCTAGAACACGGTCGAACGCCGTTGGACGACCACCACGCTGAATGTGACCAAGTACCGTTGCGCGAGTCTCACGACCTGTTGCGTCTTCGATCTCTTTTGCTAGCTCATTGGCATCCATCATTAGCTCAGTAAGTGCAATGATGGCGTGCTTCTTACCTTTAGCAATACCGTCTTGGATGTTGCTGATAAGCTGGTCTTTATTCAGACCCGTTTCTGGAGTAATGATGTACTCACAGCCACCAGCGATTGCAGACATCAGGGTTAGATCACCACAGTGACGACCCATGATTTCTACGATAGAAATACGTTGGTGAGATGATGATGTGTCACGCAGACGGTCGATCGCGTCGATTACCGTGTTTAGTGCCGTTAGGTAACCGATCGTGTAGTCAGTACCTGCGATGTCGTTGTCGATAGTGCCTGGAAGACCGATACATGGGTAACCCATCTCTGTTAGCTTTTTCGCACCCATGTAAGAGCCGTCACCACCAATAACCACTAGTGCATCGATGCCGTGCTTCTTAAGGTTCTCGATCGCTTTTTCACGAACTTCCACTTCTTTAAACTCAGGGAAACGTGCAGAACCTAGGAATGTACCACCACGGTTGATCACGTCAGAAACGCTTGAACGATCAAGCGGCTTGATACGGTCTTCATAAAGACCAAGGTAGCCGTCGAATACGCCGTACACTTCCAAGCCCTCTGACAGAGCAGTACGAACCACGCCGCGTACCGCAGCATTCATACCAGGTGCGTCACCACCACTTGTCAAAACACCAATTTTCTTAATCATGCTCACCCTCGATTTGGCAATCTAATTTTAAACTTTAAGTAGGTCGCATAAACCTGCGCCCCACGGAAATCTTGTTGTTATCGTTACTCTTTGTCAGCGCGTTCCCCAAAACATCACTGACGTAACTTTATTACTTATGTAAGAGTATTACAGTTTATACTGGCTCTTACGTTGATTCACATCAGAATCGCACTTTTTTATCACGCGCATTGATAATAGACAATTGAATTTAACATTGCCATGTCTACTCAGCCTCACCCCATAGTGCTGCTTGCTCTACGCCCCGTGCGTTAAAACTCTTGTTTCTTCTGTTCTGCCTCTTCATGCAACACCACTGAATACGGGTCCTGATGAATGATGACGTCTGCGCCCGGGAATGCCTCTATCACTTTTTCTTCTGCGAGATCGGCAATGCGATGTGCTTCTATCAGTGGTAAATGGTCATCCAGCTCTAAGTGTAACTGAATGAAACGAACCGGTCCGGACATGCGCGTTCTGAGCTGATGGACACCGATCACCCCTTCTACGTTATTACAGACCTGACGAATCACAACCAGCTCTTCTTCTGGTAGCTGACGGTCCAAAAGCGATTGAACCGCTTCATAAGCCATCTTAATCGCACTCACCAGAATGAAGACGCCAATCGCGACTGCGAACACAGAGTCAGCCTGACCAATGCCATACCAGCTCAGTCCTAACGCCACCATAATTGCAACATTCATATATAGGTCGGTTTGATAATGCAAAGAGTCTGCGGCAATGGCCTGACTGCCGGTCTTTTTCACTACATATTTTTGAAAAGCTACCAAACCCGACGTGAGCACCAATGCGAATAAACTGACATAGATGCCAAGCTCAGGAGAATTAAGCTCATGGGGTCTAAAGAAGCGGTCAACACCGTTGAGAATGAGGAAGCAGGCTGAGCCGGTGATAAACATTGATTGCGCCAACGCAGCCAGGGATTCGGCTTTGCCATGCCCAAAGGTATGCTCTTTGTCTGCCGGTTGCAGAGAGTATCGAACCACCACTAAGTTAATAACTGAAGCGGCAATATCTAGTAGGGAATCAATTAAAGAGGCGAGTAAGCTGACCGAGCCTGTCACCCACCAGGTGATCACCTTTGCTATCAGCAAAATGGTCGCTATCGTCGTTGCAGCCCATGCTGCGGTTGTCACCAGTTTCGCGTAGTTATCCTTCATGCGCTAAGTGTTAGGTCCTTGGGTTATTTCTAAACACAAAGCAAGTATACCGATTATTGATGACAAAAATAGAAAAAAGCGACCAAATTTGGTCGCAACAGATAGTGACAAAAGTGAATGAGAAAAAGTCACTATAAGGGAAATTCACAATCATCAGGTCGCAGGACCCAAAGAAAAGCCATCGCGAACCGCGATGGCTTTTAGACTATTACTCTTCAGAAAACTTCTCTGCGCGCTTCTCCATTTTCGCGAAGCATTTTTCCATACGCTCTTGAGACAGTTCTTTGAACTTCACTTTTTGCTCTGGCGTTAGAATGCTCATCATCTCATGCTGCTTCTCTAGCTTTTTCACGCGACGTTCGGCTTGTTTTTCAACCATTTCCGTTGCTAGAGCATTCGCAGCTTCTGCATCAAAGGTATCGGCCAATACCAAATCTTGCATTTGTTGCTGGCGGGCCTGCATTTCCGCTTTCTTAGCAGCAAAATCACCACCAAACTTCTGTTTCATCTGCTGCTTGTTGCTTTCGCGAAGCTGCTTCATCTGCTCTTTCTGAGCGTCAGTTAAGTCAAGTTCGCGGAACATGCGCTTGCCATCGAATCCACCGCACATACCCTCACCACCTTTACCGTGATGACCACCTTTACCACCACCGTATGCGAGTGCGCTTGCTGAGCCTAGAGCGAGTGGAAGAACTGTTGCAGCGATAACCAATTTTTTTGAAAGTTTCATAATCTTTACCCTTATGTGATTCATACCATGGCTGCCTCTGCAGCGCTTGAGTATAGAATAGGGGCTAGCGCGTAAAGCAACGTACAGCGAGCGTAAAGAATCGTAAAGATCGCTTTTTTGGGACATTAACGCTTTATTATTACAGGGCACAATAGATTCTGAGGTAGATATGACACACATTCTTCTTATCGATGACGACACTGAACTCACCAGCTTATTAAAAGATATTCTCAGCTATGAGGGCTTTGATGTTTCCGAAGCTAACGATGGTTTCGCAGGTCTAGAAGCGATGAGCGAAGAGATCGATTTGGTATTAATGGATGTGATGATGCCGCGCCTAAATGGCATGGACACACTCAAGAAGCTGCGTGAAAGCTGGGAAACGCCGGTATTAATGCTCACCGCGAAAGGCGAAGAGATCGACCGTGTCATTGGTTTAGAGCTCGGCGCTGACGACTACTTACCAAAGCCCTTTAGTGATAGGGAGCTGTTAGCACGTATCAAAGCGATCCTCAGACGCACCTCCAACAAATCCGAGACCAATACCTCTGACGGTGTGCGTTTCGACGATATTGAAGTTTTCCCAGCAAGACAAGAAGCAACCTGTCAGGGCAACCTGCTCGATCTCACTACAACCGAGTTCGCACTGCTGCAATACTTTGTGCAAAAGCCTGGGGAAACCTTAACCAAAGAAGCGCTCAGTCTTGATGTGCTCGGCAAGCGACTGTCTGCGTTTGACCGCGCTGTCGATATGCACGTATCGAACCTAAGAAAAAAACTTCCCGAGAAATTAGACGGCAAGCCTAGAATCAAGACCCTTCGTGGTCGCGGCTACTTGCTAGTGAAGGAATAATGATGAAACTGCCCAAGATCACCAGCCTGTATGGTCGTATTTTTGCCATCTTTTGGTTTACCATGTTGTTGGTGCTGATTGCAGTACTGGCACTCCCGCACCTTGATCCTCGTGTGGCAAAAGAGGTCTCCGGAGAAACACTTGGGCAGATGACCAATGTTCGCGACAGAATTGAGCGCGAATTTGCTGGTGAGGACAATATTGGGCGTATCGTCTACAAGATTGACAAGTCTGAACGACAGCACAATAAAGACCATAAATCCAAAGGACCGAGCTTCTTTATTGTCGACCAAGAAGGCAACATTCTGAGCACGCAAAAGCGCACAGACTTCAAAGAGCGTATGCTCAAAAACTTCATCACCTCGGTTGACGCCTTCGATACGCCAATGCAAAAGCTCTACGGGCGCTATATGCTTGTAGGACCGATGCCGATCGAGCTAGCGAATCAGGATTACTATCTCTATATCGGACTGCGCTGGACGCAGCCACCACCGTTTCTGCTCCGTATGTTTGATAAGCCGTTCCAGCTTTTGCTCGTGGTGATGGCAGTCAGTACACCGCTACTGCTGTGGCTTGCCTGGGCGCTTAGCCAGCCTGCAAGACGCCTTGAGCGCGCCGCCAAACGGGTCGCCAATGGAGAGTTCAAGCCAGATCCAGACCTAGAAACCGGTACGACGGAATTTCGACAAGCCGGTCAGAGCTTTAACCAAATGGTGCTGGCCGTAAATCAAATGATTTCAGGTCAGCAGCGGCTGCTCTCTGATATCTCTCACGAGCTTCGTTCACCACTTACGCGCCTTAGAATGGCGACAGGCCTCGCGGCACGTAAGCAAGGAGAAAGTGCAGAGCTTACACGTATTGATACCGAGGCGCAGCGGTTAGAACAGATGATAGGTGAACTGCTCGAACTATCGCGCATGAGTACTGACAGTCACGTCACGCGAGAAAGCCAACCAGCAAGCAGCCTTTGGGAAGAGATCTTCAGTGACGCTCAGTTTGAGGCTGAACAAGTGGGTAAAGCGCTGCACTTCTCCGAGATACCTGACGTTTCCATTGTCGGTAACCCGAAGCTTCTTATGAGCGCTATCGAGAATATCGTTCGTAACGCCATTCGCTATAGCGAATCAGAGATCAACATCGCCGTCTATCAGCAATCAGAGATGCTAAACATCATCGTAGAGGATGATGGTCCTGGTGTGCCTGATGACGAGCTTGAAGATATCTTTAGACCTTTCTATCGCGTCTCTACCGCACGCGATCGTGACTCTGGGGGGACGGGTCTTGGTCTGGCGATCACGCAAAGCGCTATCGTTCAACACAGTGGACAAATTAACGCCTCACGCAGTGAGCTCGGTGGCTTAAAAATGCACGTTGAATTGCCGCTATAAAATCAGCAATTCAGCGATATTGATTCTACACTCTTTGTGGTAGCCTCTCGGCTCATGCTCAACATAGAATAAGAGAATCAAGCAGATGAAGATCTTCAGTAATTTCGAGAGTGGCAACATTGAGGTTGTCAGCATTGAAAACAGAGACGATATCCAGCTAAAAATACAAAACGACAACCAGTCTGAGTTCTATCAATGGTTTCACTTCCGACTAGAAACTCAGGCTGAACAGTCTCACACCATTAAGATCCTTGACCTCGCTAAGTCTGCCTACCCTGAAGGTTGGAAGGGCTATGACGTCGTTGCTTCTTACGACCGAGAAGAATGGTTCCGCATCCCATCCGAGTTCGATGGTGATACCTTAAGCTTTCACGTCCTTCCTGAGCGTGGTTCGATGTACTTTGCCTACTTTGCACCGTACTCCTACGACCGTCACCTAGACCTTCTACACATGGCGCAAACCGAGCACCACTGCACTTTAGAGACCCTAGGCCACACACTAGATAACAATGACATGTCGCTACTGACCTTTGGTGAGCCAGAAGAAGGTAAGAAGAATATCTGGGTTATCGCGCGTCAGCACCCTGGTGAGACCATGGCAGAGTGGTTTATGGAAGGCCTTATTCAGCGCCTTGTCGATGAAACCGACACCACGGCGCAAGCGCTGCTAGAAAAAGCCGTACTTTACGTGGTACCAAACATGAACCCAGATGGCGCAAATCGCGGCCACCTGCGCACGAATGCGGTTGGTGTAAACCTAAACCGTGAATGGCAGTCTCCTTCGATGGAGAAAAGTCCAGAGGTGTTCCTGGTTCGTGAGAAGATGCTGCAAACAGGTGTCGATATGTTCTTAGACATCCACGGTGATGAAGCGATCCCCTACAACTTTGCAGCAGGCTCTGAAGGCATCCCTTCTTACGACGAGCGTCACGCAGGGCTTGAGAATGCGTTCAAACAAGCGCTACTCACCATTACTCCTGAGTTCCAAGACGACTACGGCTATGATAAAGATGAACCGGGCAAGGCTAACCTGACCGTTGGTTCAAACTGGGTAGCAGAGCAGTTCCGCTGCCTGTCATACACCATTGAAATGCCGTTTAAAGACAACAACAACTACCCAGATCCTTTATATGGCTGGTCGCCTGAGCGCAGTATTAAGTTTGGTCATGATATGGTGGCGGCAACGATGGCGGTGACGGATAAGCTGTAATCTCGAAAGACATAATGTCTTGTCATTCCGCTAGCCGCGCGCCTGTGCACACAGGAATCTACGTGAGGTTTGGTGCGCGCTTTGAGTAGATCCCCGCCTGCGCGGGGATGACGATAATTTTAGGTACGACGTACTCGAGAACGTCGTCATTCCGCTAGCCGCGCGCCTGCGCACACAGGAATCTACTTGAGGCTTGGTGCACGCTTTAGGTAGATCCCCGCCTCCGCGGGATGACGATAGCTTTTGAGGTCACGATAATTTTGAGGACGACGGCAGCCTTAAGGTGCACGATAGTCTTAGGGATGACGTTCTTTTTGCTCTTCGGGTATACTCATTCCATTATTTAGTATGAGTCGACACCCACTATGTTTGATATCGCCCTCTACGAGCCAGAAATTGCTCCTAATACCGGAAACATCATCCGACTTTGTGCCAACTGTGGTGCAAACCTACACCTTATCGAACCGCTTGGTTTTGATTTAGAAGAGAAAAAGGTCCGTCGTGCCGGTCTCGACTATCATGACCTTGCTCGTGTAAAGCGCCATAAAGACTACGCAGCGTTTCTTGCTTATCTTGAAGAGAACAATCCGAGCTACCGCTTATTTGCTTGTACAACAAAAACCACTGGCCATCACACGGATGCGAAGTACCAGCAAGGTGATGTATTGCTATTTGGACCAGAAACCCGCGGTCTGCCCGCAGAAGTGATTGAAAGCCTGCCAATGGAACAGCGTATTCGTATTCCTATGATGCCAGATGCGCGCAGCCTAAACCTATCCAATGCGGTAGCGATTATTGCCTATGAAGCGTGGCGACAGTTTGGTTTTGAAGGGGCGGTTTAAGCCCTTTTTAGCGACAGCGTTAACCGAGCCTGATTTTCAGGCAATAAAAAACCCAGCCGAGGCTGGGTTTTCAATACTTACAAGCAGATGCTTATCAATTACTTGATTTTAGCTTCTTTGTACATAACGTGTTGGCGAACAACTGGATCAAACTTTTTGATCTCAAATTTGCCTGGCATGTTACGCTTGTTCTTGTCAGTTGTGTAGAAGTGACCAGTACCTGCAGAAGATACTAGACGAATTTTCTCACGAATGCCTTTAGCCATTGCTTAATTCCTCTTATACGTTCTCGCCACGAGCGCGGATATCAACAAGAACAGCATCGATGCCTTTCTTATCAATAATACGCATACCCTTAGCGGTTAGACGTAGTTTAACAAAGCGTTTTTCGCTTTCTACCCAGAAACGATGAGTTTGTAGGTTCGGCAGAAAACGACGCTTGGTAGCATTTCGTGCGTGTGAACGGTTGTTACCCGTTACAGGACGCTTACCAGTTACTTGGCATACTCGGGACATGAATGTCTTCTCCAAATCGTTTCAGCTCGATATCAACCTTGGTGGCCGAACCTCAATTATAAGAGGCCATAACCATTATGGAGTACCCATACAAGGCTATCAAAGGTCGCGCATTATACTAACTTGACATGCATTGCTCAAGACCCGAACAGATCCTTTTTTAAGGATTTGCTGATCTTTTTCACTTTGAGCTGATGTTGGTTGATAATTTAGTGCGCGAATCATAGCAGAAAATCACCAAAACAAAAGCTCTGTCTCACAGTTATTACAATAAAAAACGCTTTCTACTGTTTCAAAAGCTAAATCCAGCCTCTTTCAGCGAAAGAGGTCACCTCTCCATCGCCAATAACAAAGTGGTCTAAGATACGAATATCGACCAATCCCAGTGCATCGCTGAGCCGTCTTGTGATCCTTCGGTCTGCTTGGCTAGGCTCTGAGATACCCGACGGATGATTATGAGCCAGTATCAATGCCGCTGCATTATGCTGCAGAGCGCGCTTAACCACCTCACGCGGATAGACCGATGCGGCATCAATGGTTCCCTCAAACATCACTTCATCTGAAATCACCCGATTTTGATTATCGAGAAACAGAACATAGAAGGCTTCTCGCTGACGGTCACGTAATATAGACATCAGATAAAGCTTGGTCTGTTCCGGACTGTTGAGGCTATCACCACGTTTAAGCGTTTCTGACAAATAGCGCTGACTCATCTCTAACACCGCTTGAAGCTGCACGAACTTCGCAAGCCCTAGCCCCTTGTGATGACAAAACTCCTCTTTCGATGCCGAGAATAGGGCTCGTAGTGAACCAAACTCCGTCAAAAGCCTGTCTGCGAGCTGAATGACGTTCAACCCCTTGGTTCCGGTTCGTAGAAATATCGCCAACAACTCGGCATCAGAAAGCGCCTGGCTGCCACGCATCAAAAGCTTCTCTCGTGGCATAGAGTCATTGGGAAGCTGTTTAATAGTCATATATAGAAGAAAACAGAAATAGGTGCCGTGTTATTGCCTAATACAGAAAGAGCGAAAAGTACCTAAAAGACAAGCTGGGAGTCTTCCCTCTTTATTATGTAATTGTGTTGTCTGATAGCGTTCGAGAAATCACGGCATGAATGGCAGCAGTAGCGAGGGAGCATGGCTTTTGCTATCTTAGCCGCAGAAAAATGTAAGGAGCAAGCTATGCAAACGTTAGCGGGTAAGAAAATACTACTTGGCATCAGTGGTGGCATCGCCGCCTACAAATGTGCGGAACTCACCAGGCGTCTCATCGAGCGCGGTGCTGAGGTACAAGTGGTGATGACCAAAGCTGCAAAGGAGTTTATCACGCCACTCACCATGCAGGCGGTGTCGGGCAGACCCGTCTCAGATAGCTTGCTCGATCCTGCCGCAGAAGCCTCCATGGGACACATTGAGCTGGCGAAATGGGCCGATCTTGTCTTGCTTGCTCCAGCGACCGCTGACCTTATTGGACGCATGAGCGCTGGCATGGGTAACGATTTGCTATCAACACTTGTCCTAGCCACCGACGCTCCGATTGCCGTCTCTCCGGCCATGAACCAACAGATGTACCGCAATGTCGCGACACAAGAAAACATCGCAACCCTTGCCCGTCGAGGCATGATGGTGTGGGGGCCAGCGGCAGGCGAACAGGCTTGTGGCGACGTCGGTCCTGGCCGAATGCTGGAGCCAATGCAACTTGTCGAGCGCTGTGAGCAGTTCTTTGGACCAAAACCATTGACGGGTATATCCGTTGTGATTACAGCAGGCCCAACTCGTGAAGCCATTGACCCAGTGCGCTACATCTCTAACCATAGCTCAGGAAAAATGGGCTTCGCACTTGCCGAGGCTGCGAGCCAACTTGGCGCAGAGGTCACGCTGATTGCAGGTCCGGTTTCACTATCCACACCTTCTAATGTGAAACGTATTGATGTCGTCAGTGCTGAGCAGATGCATAAAGCCGCACTTGAAGCGGCAACCAAGCACGACATCTTTATTGGCTGTGCGGCTGTTGCCGACTATCGCCCTGTCGATGTGGCTACTCAAAAAATCAAGAAAACGGCCGACAACAATGATATGCAGATCGTGATGGTGAAAAATCCAGATATCATTGCTGATGTGGCGTCCCTTACTCAGCATCGCCCTTTCACCGTCGGTTTTGCCGCAGAAACGCAAGATGTCGAGACTTACGCCTTAGGTAAGCTAACACGTAAGAATCTGGATATGATTTGCGCAAATGATGTCTCAGTGGAAGGTCAAGGCTTTAACAGTGACTCAAATGCGATTACCGTGTACTGGCAAGGCGGTCAGCAAGTCCTTGGTAGCGCGAAGAAAACCGATCTAGGTCGCGCTATTCTAGAGTGCATTTCAGCTAAGCTAGCCAGCGCTTAATCCCTATGGGTCCCGCGCGATGTCAAACGGACATCGTGCAAACCCCACCCTATGCTCGCCAGCCCTGCGAGATAGATTGTTACACACTTCAACCATTTAGCATGTTGAACTGTGTAGATAAAACGCGCTTGGGTACACTAACAGATTCACTAATGGGCGTTATCGTGCTGATTTAGGCATGCAGTAATCAAAAGGAATAGGATTTATGTCCGCTACGAGAAAGTCGAACCGAAAAGAGGAGATCCTTCAGGCTCTTGCTCAGATGCTAGAGTCCAACGAAGGCACATCTCGCATCACGACCGCAAAGCTTGCAAAGCAAGTGGGTGTGTCTGAAGCGGCACTCTATCGTCATTTTCCAAGCAAAGCACGAATGTTTGAAGGGCTCATCGAGTTTATCGAAGAATCGCTCATGTCTCGCATCAATCGTATCTTAGATGAAGAAAAAGACACCCTGACCCGCATTCGTATGGTGTTGCAACTAATTTTGGCGTTTTCTGAGCGTAATCCAGGTTTGAGTCGCATTCTCTCTGGCCATGCTCTAATGTTTGAGAATGAACGATTACGTGACCGAATTAATCAGCTTTATGAAAGAATTGAGACATCTTTGCGTCAAATCTTGCGCGAGCGCAAAATTCGTGAAGGCAAAAGTTTCCCTGTCGATGAAAAGATCCTTGCCGCACAATTACTGGGGCAGGTCGAAGGCAGTTTAAATCGCTTCGTACGTTCTGATTTTAAATACACTCCAACGTCCACCTTTGACGAGTACTGGTCGTTGCTAAAACTACAATTGCAATAACGCTAATGAAAATAGATAAAAAACCTGACTTCACACTCTCACTGCTGCATCCAAAGCACTGGGGAGTATGGATAGGCTTTGGTTTGCTGGCGCTTATCGTCAACCTTCTACCTTATGCTGTGCTTTACAAAATGGGGCGCGGCCTAGGTAAGTTCGGTATGCGCTTTGGTGGCAAACGCGCGCAAATCGCTCGCCGCAACTTAGAGCTGGCGTTTCCCGAGAAGACTGAGCAAGAGATTGACGCCTTCGTCGAAGAGAACTTCAAAAACTCTGGTATGGCCCTGATTGAAACGGGCATTACTTGGTTTTGGCCTACATGGCGCTTTAAGCGTATTCTTATTGCCAAAGACATCAGTGCCATAGAGCAACACGAAGCGAACGGTAAAGGCGTACTGCTTTGTTGTGTCCATGCGCTCAACCTAGAGATCACTGCGCGTGCGTTTGCTGTGCTTGGCCTTCCGGGTTACGGTGCTTATCGTCCTCACAGCAACCCCGCTTACGAGTTCATCCAGTATCGCGGTCGTACCCGTAATGGCAACAAGCTTATCTATCGCACCGATCTAAAATCTATGATCCGTGTCATGCGCCAGGGTCACCGACTCTTCTACTTACCCGATCAAGACTACGGTCATAACAAGTCAGTCTTCGTACCGTTTTTTGCTGTAGAAGAAGCTTGTACTACGACAGGGACCAGTATTTTGGCTTACACCAGTAAATGTGCCATTGTGCCTGGCTCTGGCTTTAGAAATGCCGACGGTAAATATGAGATCATGGCTGATATCTCTATCGAAGATGAATACCCAAAGAAAGATGAAGTAGCGGCTGCGGCGCTGATGAACTCATACGTAGAGAAAATCATTCTGCGCGCGCCAGAGCAATGGTTATGGATGCACAAGCGATTCAAATCTCTGCCTGATCACACCAAAACTAACTCTCGCTACCTGTAACGAGTAGGCATTATGAGCAACCAAGAACACATCGATAAGAACCTCTATGACCCTCGTTTCCAGTGGGCGTTTTTACACCCTAAGCATTGGGGAACCTGGCTAGGTATTCTCCTTGCGGTCTTTCTAGCTTTTGTTCCCGCTAAACCTAGAGACCGCTTTGCACGCTATATTTCTGGCATCATAGTCAACAAGAATGGTCGCGTGGTAAGGCGCACTCGACTTAACTTAGTTAAGTGCTTTCCAGAAAAGAGCGAGCAAGAGATTCAACACATTGTCGAAGAGACATTTGCCAAAGCGGGTCAATACCTGTTTGGCTATTCAGAGTTTTTGGTGCGCTCGACCAAGCACAACCAAAAGCGCGGTGTGATGATTGGCGAAGAAAACCTAATGCCACTGCTTGAGGCAGGTGAGAATGTCATCATCCTAGCGCCGCATGCTTGGGCCGTCGACTATCCGGCGGTTATGCTCGCTGCGCAAGGGCACAAAGTCGCGACTATCATGAAGCCGCAGAACAACCCTATCGGTGACTGGCTGATGCACGTCCAGCGTATGCAATATGGCGGTCGAATCTTTGCTCGCAGTGCTGGAGTCAAACCTTTTGTGCGCTCGATTAAAGATGGCTACATCGGCTACTGGCTTCCAGATGAAGACCACGGTCCACAAAACTCGGTATTTGTTCCCTTTTTTGCCGCCGAAAAGGCAACCTTAAAGGGGTTCGGTAAGATGTCGCGATTGTCGCGCGCTAAAGTGGTACCAGTGCTGCCCGCTTACAACGACCAAACCAGCAAATACGAGGTGCATATTCTTCCTGCCATCGACAATTTCCCAACCGGCGATGAAGAGCAAGATGCACGCGCAATGAACAAAGCGATTGAAGATTTGCTACGTGACAAACCAGAGCAGTACATGTGGAACTTGTATCTGTTTGAAACTCAAAGAGATGGTAAACGTATCTACGATAACCACTAGAGAGTTTAGCTTTCAGGTACTAAAAAAGCGCTTGCCGATACGACAAGCGCTTTTTTATCGTCATCACCCACCATTAACTCTGGCAAGCATCGCAGAAGAAAGTATTTCTCTGGCCAATCTTCATCTCTTTGATTTCATTACCACAAAGGCGACAAGGCTCGCCAGAGCGACCGTATACTTGAAGCTCCTGGGCGAAGTATCCTGGTTTTCCATCCGTCTGAGAGAAATCTTTCAGCGTCGTTCCGCCTTGCGCTATGGCCTGTTCAAGCACTAACTTAATTTCAGACACCAGTCGCTCCCATTGTTCAAGGCTAATCTTGTAGCTTGGTGTGGTTGGAAGAATTCCGGCGCTAAACAAGGACTCGCATGCGTAAATATTCCCGACGCCGACAACATTGGCATTATTCATAATGAAGGTTTTGATCGCAACACGCTTATTCTTAGCGCGCTCGCTCATCCACTCGGCATTAAATTCATCCGTCAAAGGTTCCGGGCCACAGTTGTCCAAAAGCTCATGAGACTCTCCTGGTGCACACCATAACCAAGCCCCAAAGCGACGCGGATCGTTATAGCGCATCACTTTGCCGTTGCTGAGCACCAGATCGACATGGTCATGCTTCTCCGGGGTTGGCGGGTTATCAAGCACGCGTAAACTCCCTGACATACCTAGATGAACAATGGCCGTCCCCTTCGGAGTATCAATGAGCAAGTATTTCGCGCGTCGGCGTATCGATATGATGGGCTGACCATGCAGTTCATGGATAGCCTCGGGGATCCACCAGCGAAGCTGACGCTGACGGACCACAATTTCTTTGATGGTCTCTTCGAGAAGATGGGGGCTGATGCCCAGACGAGAGACTTCTACTTCTGGTAACTCTGGCATAATTCACACGCTGTGTTGCCGATTCACTCTATGGATTACTGAGTGCGCTCAGGCAAAAGTTGATTATTGTCGAAGCTGACTGCCACCCATTGGCTATCAAAGGTGCTAAGTAGCCAAAATTTGTTGAGCGGGTAGGCGGTGACTCGCTGCGGCTCTTCAATATCTTGATACCATACTTCAATCGTCATCGACGCCTCAAACGCTGGTCGCAGCTTTTGGTAGGTCTCTGCATCCACCGGAGTACCTCGGATTCCACGCCAACGCTCTATAACATTCGAGGCCTGCGCATCCCACTTTTCAGGAATCGCTCGCCATACACCGTTTTGCAGATAAAACTGGATCCCTGCGTAATTAATTTCTATGGGATCCGCGGTAGGGTCTAATACATACCCTTGTCCCATATGAGCGCTAGGTTCCAGTAGGTACTGCTTAATCAAGGTCGGCGCCGACACCAACAACATAAAAAAGGTGATGGCGACGATAAGTACCGTGTTCCAGCGACGACGAGTTAGCCTGAGACGATTGAAAAACATTAGTTCAGCTTATTACGGTCGTCATCATCTTTGCGTTCAAACTCACCCTCAAAGGTATTGCCACCCTGCTGGTCACCACGGCGAGAATCAAAGGGGTCTTGCTGAAATGGGTCTTGATGAAAACCGCCTTGTTGGTGGAAACCACCCGACATGGTTTTCACCACCATTTTGCTCATTAGATATTTGGCAATCGCGGCTCTTGGAGCAGGAAGCAGCACCAGCATCCCCATTGCGTCAGTCATAAAGCCAGGAGTAAGCAAGAGCACGCCAGAGACGGCAAGCATCACGCCTTCAACAATCTGCTGCGCAGGCATTTCACCTTGCTGCAGACGGCTTTGCACTGACATCAGGGTTTGCAAGCCCTGACTGCGAACCAAAGACGCACCCACCACGGCAGTGAGCAACACTAGACCGATGGTCGTCCAAAGCCCTAAAAAGCCACCCACCTGAATAAACAGTCCGATTTCAATGATCGGTACAAAAATAAATAGTAATAACAGTATCGGAAACACGCTGTCCTCCTTGGTTTGCTGTCAGTTTACGCCTACCCTTATCTAAACCACAAATAAATTACTCAGATTCAACCGTTAATCGCACAAAATTAGTTTTTCAAACTATAAATAACCTCAGTAATTCCATTAATTTTTTTGAGGGAAATCGCATCTCACGATGACTTTGATAACTTGTGCAATAATTCGGTGAAAAAGGTGATCTGGCTACTATTTTTATGTGCCACTTTGAGTAATATGTACCCCATAAGTCAGGACGTAATAACTAGCCAATTATTCTGGCGAATGGATTCTTAAAACAGATTTGGCAAATAAACTGTAAATAACGCAGAACTATTCTCTAAGGATCCAAAATATGGCGACAACTACCCTTGAGCACAATGTTGCTTCTCAAGCCACTCGTATTGAAGAAGATCTATTAGGTCAACGTCATGTCCCGGCCGATGCTTACTACGGCATCCACACGCTTCGCGCTATCGAAAACTTTAATATCTCAAATGTGACCATTTCTGATGTGCCCGACTTTGTTCGTGGTATGGTCATGACCAAGAAAGCCGCGGCGTTAGCAAACAAAGAGTTAGGTGTAATCCCTAAAGATGTCGCACAATTTATCATCCAAGCCTGTGACGTTATTTTGGAAACGGGCAAGTGCATGGATCAATTCCCTTCAGATGTGTTCCAAGGCGGCGCGGGTACGTCGGTTAACATGAACACCAATGAAGTCATCGCCAACGTGGCACTAGAACTGATGGGCAAAGAGAAAGGCCAGTATGAGTTCATCAACCCAAATGACCACGTTAACAAGAGCCAATCAACAAACTGTGCTTACCCGACGGGTTTCCGTATCGCGGTTTACAACAGCGTACAAAAGCTTATCGATGCCATTGAATATCTAAAAGGCGCGTTCGAAGCGAAGAGCCAAGAGTTCTCTACTGTTCTAAAAATGGGTCGTACTCAGCTGCAAGATGCGGTACCTATGACCGTTGGCCAAGAGTTCCATGCTTGGGCAGTGACGCTAAACGAAGAAATTCGTGCACTCGAATACACATCAAAACTATTGCTAGAAGTGAACATCGGTGCGACAGCCATCGGCACGGGTCTAAACGCAGCTCACGGCTACCAAGAACTTGCGGTTAAACACCTATCTGAAGTGACGGGTCTTGAGTGCGTGCCAGCCGAAGACCTTATCGAAGCGACGTCTGACTGTGGCGCGTATGTAATGACTCACGGTGCACTTAAGCGCCTTGCGGTGAAACTGTCTAAGATCTGTAACGACCTGCGTCTGCTTTCTTCTGGTCCACGTGCGGGTCTTAACGAGCTTAACCTGCCTGAGCTGCAAGCGGGCTCGTCAATCATGCCAGCGAAAGTGAATCCAGTGGTTCCTGAGGTCGTCAACCAGGTGTGCTTTAAGGTGCTAGGTAACGACAATACGGTCTCGTTTGCCGCAGAAGGTGGTCAGCTTCAGCTCAACGTTATGGAGCCAGTGATTGCGCAAAGCATGTTCGAGTCGCTGGATATTCTTAAAAACGCCTGTATCAACCTAAGAGACAAGTGCATCGATGGCATCACCGTCAACAAAGAGGTGTGTGAAAGCTACGTGTACAACTCTATCGGTATCGTGACTTACCTAAACCCATACATCGGTCACCACGAGGGTGATATTGTTGGTAAGATCTGTGCTGAAACAGGTAAGAGCGTCAAAGAAGTGGTACTTGAGCGTGGGCTTCTATCAGAAGAAGAATTAGATGACATTTTCTCTGTAGACAATCTGATGAAACCTCAGTATAAAGCCAAGCGCTACGAGTAATGACATTCAAAGGCTTCCCTTTTAAGGGAAGCCTTTTTAGTAACTTATTCTCATTTATCGAAATTATACCCCTTATACATTTTACTAAGTCCCCCTGTGACACTCAGGACAGGGACAAACGCAAAAAGGATTGATTATGGTTGCTATAGAGCTTGCCGTCGTACTGCTGTTTATTTATTTAGGCGCACGTATTGGCGGTATCGGAATTGGTTTAGCCGGCGGTGCTGGTGTAATTGCCCTATCATTGGTACTCGGCGTACCGACCAGTCAAGCCTACATCCCTGTTGATGTAATCTTGATCATCATGTCAGTGATTACCGCGATTGCGGCAATGCAAGTTGCTGGCGGTATGGACTGGTTAGTACAAATTGCTGAAGACTTCCTTCGTAAACATCCAGAAAGAATTACCTTTTACGCACCCATCGTGACTTTCTTGATGACCCTGATGGCAGGTACCGGTCATACCGCGTTCTCTACCCTACCCGTCATTGCCGAAGTTGCGAAAGGTCAAGGCGTGCGCCCTTCTCGCCCGCTTTCTATCGCCGTTGTTGCCTCGCAAATCGCGATCACTGCATCACCTATATCAGCAGCCGTCGTGGCGTTTGCTGCGATGCTAGCACCAATGGGCGTTGACTACCTAACACTGCTCGCGGTGTGCATTCCAACCACATTCATTGCCTGTATGGTCGGTGCATTTGTTGCCAACTTTATGGGTAGCGAACTAAAAGACGACCCAGTCTATCAAGAACGTCTAGCGCAAGGTCTGATTAAGCTAAGCGACGCAAAAGAGCGTAACATCCTGCCGACAGCGAAAACGGCGACGTACATTTTCCTCGCGGCTATCGGTTTTGTTGTGTGCTACGCCGCGGCTATCTCTGGCTCAATCGGCCTTATCGAAGATCCTGCTCTGGGTCGAAACGAAGCCATTATGACCGTCATGCTTGCTGCAGCTGCGGCGATTACCCTGGTCACTAAGATTGATGCATCGAAAATCCCGTCAGCGGCGACATTCCGCTCTGGTATGACAGCGTGTGTTTGTGTGCTTGGTGTGGCATGGCTAGGCTCGACGTTTGTTAACGCTCACGTAGACGGTATTAAAGAGCTTGCTGGTGCGCTGCTTGAAGATTACCCATGGATGCTTGCTATGGTGCTATTCTTCGCGTCAATGCTGCTTTACTCGCAAGGTGCAACGACGGTTGCTCTTATGCCAGCGGCTCTAGCTATTGGTGTTGCGCCGCTAACCGCAGTGGCCTCTTTTGCTGCAGTAAGTGCCTTGTTTGTATTGCCAACCTACCCAACTCTGCTGGCTGCGGTTGAAATGGATGACACAGGTTCGACGCGAATCGGTAACTACGTGTTTAACCACCCATTCTTCATTCCGGGTGTAACGACTATTGCTACCGCAGTGGCGCTTGGATTCGCGTTTGGCGGTCTATTGATCGGCTAAACTCAGTTGCAACTCGCAATATCATTAAAGAGCAGCTTTTACGCTGCTCTTTTTTTATCTCAGATGAAACATTTGACGCTATCTTCCTGTCTTAACTTCATATAACCTCAATATATTGTTTTGGCTTGGTTGCGTTTTATGACTCGGATATTCACTCATCTATTACTGCTCTCTCTATTTACCTTCTCCCTACCAAGCTGGGCGTTATTTGGTAACAGTAGTTCAAGCTCCGCTTTTGCACCGAGCTCACCGAACACGTTCGTACCGGTAGATGAAGCCTTTCCGATGAACGCCTACCAACAAGGCGATCGTGTATTCATTGATTGGCAAGTAAAACAAGACTACTACCTCTATCAAGAGCGCCTGTCGTTCAGTGGCGAAAACGTCACATTGGGTGATATCACGATGGAGGATGGCGAGCCCTATAATGATGAGTTTTTCGGCGACGTAAACATCTATACTCAACCACTGTTCGTGGAAGTACCGCTAACGGCATATCAAGATGGCGCGAGATTGATTGTCCAATACCAAGGCTGTGCGAAAGCGGGGTTTTGCTATCCGCCTGAGACTCGCATCATCGATATCACACCATTTAGCTTTGATGCCGCTCAAGAGGTGCAAACGACATCACAATCTATTGCGCCTGCACCTCAAAACTCCAACGCTCAGTCAAAACAAAGTACCCCTGAATCTGGTTCAGCCGCCCCATCCAATGGTGACCTAACCGATAAACTGGCACAGAACTGGTGGACACCTGCGTTATTCTTGTTGCTTGGTATCGGACTGGCGTTTACACCTTGTGTGCTCCCTATGTACCCGATTTTGACCAGCATTGTGCTTGGCGGTGGTAAACGCAGTCACAAACAAGCGCTTATTCTTTCACTGGTGTACGTGCAAGGTATGGCGCTCACATATACCTTACTAGGTCTGGTGGTTGCGTCTGCGGGTATGCAGTTTCAAGCGGCAATGCAGCACCCTTATGTGTTGATCGGGTTGAGTGCACTCTTTGTTGCGCTGTCGCTCTCTATGTTTGGCCTATATACGCTTCAGCTACCAAGCGGGGTGCAGACTTGGCTCAATAATCTCAGCAACAAGCAACAGGGCGGTAACTTGCTCGGTGTCTTCGCCATGGGCGCAATATCGGGATTAGTGTGTTCACCTTGCACCACAGCGCCGCTATCGGGAGCACTGCTTTACGTCGCGCAAAGTGGTGATTTGTTGACGGGCGGTATTGCTCTGTATGCGCTTGCGTTGGGTATGGGCATTCCGCTTATCGCAGCGGCGGTGTTTGGTAATAAATTGCTACCGAAAGCGGGTAACTGGATGGAGCGTGTCAAAGTGTTGTTTGGCTTTGTTCTGCTCGCTGCCCCGATTTTCCTGCTTGAGCGCTTACTACCCGAATTTTGGAGCAGTGTACTGTGGTCTGGGCTAGGGATTGCTGCCTTTAGCTGGCTCTACCATCAAAAGAACGCATTGCCTTTTGGAGGCTGGAAACAGAGCTGCGTGGGAATTATTGCCATATTAGGCCTGTTTGCCTCAGCGCAGCCACTGCTCAATCACTGGCTTGGTAATCCTAGCGGTGCTGAAGCTTCAAAGGTCACGATTAGTTTTGTTCAAATCAACAACACGACCGAGCTACAAGCGGAGTTGGACAAAGCGAAGTTGGCGGGTAAGCCAGTGATGTTAGATTTCTATGCGGATTGGTGTGTAGCCTGCAAAGAGTTTGAGAAATACACCTTCCACGCTCCTAATGTTGAGCCTGTGTTGAGTGATTTTGTCCTGCTGCAAGCAGATGTGACTCGTAATCAGCCACAGGATATAGAGCTACTTAAGTCAATGGACGTGTTAGGTCTACCCACTATTGAGTTTTGGGATGCACAAGGTAATCCCATTCCTCATGCTCGCTTAACCGGTTTTGTTGGTGCCGATGATTTTCTGCAGCACTTAACTCAACATGCGCTCATCCAATAGTGAGCAGCTCGATTTGTAAAGCGGTTGTTTACAGAGTCATAGCTAAAAAGTCGATTCTGCTCAGAGTTTTGTATTGATTTAATTGTCCAAACATCAGACTGAATCAATAATAGCATTAACACTTTCGCAAAATAATTGAGACACTATGGAACCGAGCTATACCATCATTATCGCCGATGACCATCCACTGTTTAGAAATGCACTATTTCAGTCTGTCCATATGGCGATAAGTGGCGCGAACTTGCTGGAAGCTGACTCGCTGGAGTCGTTACTCAGCTTGCTCGAGAAAAGCGAAGAGCCCGATCTTATTTTGTTGGACCTCAAGATGCCGGGGGCCAACGGCATGTCTGGACTGATTCACCTACGTGCCGACTATCCTGATATTCCTATCGTCGTCATTTCTGCCAGCGAAGAGACCAGCATTGTCTCACAGGTCAAAATGCACGGTGCCTTTGGGTTTATCCCAAAATCAAGCGATATGCGCGCGTTGATCAGTGCACTAAACCAAGTGCTCGAAGGCGAACCCTACTTCCCTGCAGAACTTCTTGTCGACAGCAACGAAAGTAATGATCTTGCAGAGAAAATTGCCACCCTCACTCCGCAGCAATACAAAGTACTGGGCATGCTGTCGGACGGTCTCCTCAACAAGCAGATTGCTTACGATCTCAATGTCTCAGAGGCGACTATCAAAGCGCACATGACGGCGATTTTCCGCAAGCTAGGGGTTAAAAACCGCACTCAAGCGGTGATCTTGTTGCAGCAAACAGAGTCCGACAGTTGATCGAGCTGCTATTATGTAACTGAGTGTGAATGCATTCACAATTACGTTGATACCATCCACAATACGATAAATAATAGTGGCGCCTATTTCTGAGTCATTTCTTATGTTAATCAGATAGCTAGGCGTTTTATCCCTCTGTTTCATCAAACTCTGGGAGGTACCCTTGCTCAGTATTCTTGTTACGCAATTCGTCGTCCTTTGGGCTGTCATCGACCCGATTGGCTCTGTACCCGTTTACCTATCTCAAACTCAACACCTCGATACCAAACATCGTCGCATCGTCGCTTTAAAAGCGGTCGCCATTGCAACTGGTGTGTTGCTGTTCTTTTTAATCGCGGGGCAATTATTGCTAGAGGCGATGCAGATTCCCCTACCGGCTTTTCAAGCCGCCGGTGGTCTCGTATTACTGCTGTTTGCGTTAACCATGATTTTTGGAGAGAGCAAGCCAGAAGAAGAAACCAAACTGGGACAAGAGGTAAGTCGATCGCAGCTCTCTGATCTCGCCGTGTACCCACTCGCGATACCCTCCATCGCCTCACCAGGCGCGATGATGGCTATCGTATTACTCACTGACAACCATAGACATTCTTTTATGGATCAAGGTATTACCGCCTTAGTAATGCTTGCGGTATTGCTCATCACCCTGATGCTACTGCTCGGCGCTACTACGATTCAAAAGTGGATAGGCAATGTGGGCGCCGCTATCATCAGCCGAGTCATGGGGTTGATCCTTGCGGCTGTCGCAGTAAGTAACTTATTGCAGGGAATCAAAGACTTTTATATCTAGATTTATCGATAGATGTTAGACCTTTGGCTAATTTAACATCAGATTAACATCACACTTTTCCACCCAAACCACTTTAAGCGCCTGTATCTATGGCGCTTTCTTGTTTTCTACAGTCGACTAAAGTTGCACTGAGTTCTTGCCTTCACCCTGCTACCTTATAAAACGTAACAATACGTTAACACACACGATAAAGGAGAAGGCCATGGCGTTCGAATCATCAGAACAAGCTCAAGCCTATTGGAAGGAAAATCTAGGAATCATGGGTTCGCTACTCGCAATCTGGTTCCTTGTGTCTTACGGTGCAGGCATCCTATTTGTTGACGCACTTAATGCAATCCAGTTTGGTGGTTTCAAACTCGGCTTCTGGTTTGCACAGCAAGGGTCAATCTACACCTTTGTTGCTCTGATCTTTGTTTATGTTGCTCGCATGAATGCGCTCGACAAGAAATACAACGTACAGGAAGACTAAGAGGCATTTAAAATGGATATTCAAACTTGGACGTTTATTCTTGTCGGTATTACCTTTGCGCTCTACATCGGCATCGCGATCTGGGCTCGTGCTGGCTCAACCAGTGAGTTCTATGTTGCCGGTGGTGGTGTTCACCCTGTGGCAAACGGCATGGCAACAGCGGCTGACTGGATGTCGGCAGCATCTTTCATTTCAATGGCAGGTATCATCTCATTCATCGGTTACGATGGTGCGGTATACCTTATGGGTTGGACTGGCGGTTACGTACTTCTTGCACTTTGCTTAGCCCCTTATCTACGTAAGTTCGGTAAGTTCACCGTGCCAGATTTCATTGGCGATCGTTACTACTCAAAAACAGCGCGTATGGTAGCGGTATTCTGTGCCATCTTCGTTTCCTTTACCTATGTAGCAGGTCAAATGCGTGGTGTAGGTGTTGTATTCTCACGCTTCCTAGAGGTAGACATCAACCTTGGTATCGTTATCGGTATGGCCATCGTATTCTTCTACGCAGTAATGGGTGGAATGAAAGGGATTACCTATACTCAGGTTGCTCAATATTGCGTACTGATCTTCGCTTTCTTGGTACCAGCGGTATTTACATCACTAATGATGACAGACTCGGTACTGCCACAGGTTGGTTTTGGTTCGACGCTGACAGGGTCAGAAACCTACTTGCTCGATAAACTCGATGGACTGACCGAGGAGCTCGGCTTTACCGCCTATACCGACGGCTCTAAGAGTATGGTTGACGTCTTCTTCATCTGTGCGGCGCTAATGGTGGGTACAGCAGGTCTACCACACGTTATTATTCGCTTTTTCACTGTACCTCGCGTAAAAGATGCACGTATTTCAGCAGGTTGGGCACTCGTCTTTATCTCGCTTCTTTACACAACAGCACCAGCAGTCGCAGCGTTCGCGCGCGTTAACATGATCGACACCATCAATGGTCCAGACATGAAAGGCGTACAAGCAGAAGAGGCACCAAGCTGGTATAAGAACTGGGAAAGCACAGGCCTTGTTGGTTGGGAAGATAAGAACGGCGATGGTCGTATGTTCTACTCAGGCGATGAGCGCAACGAGATGAAGATCAACCGCGATATCATCGTATTGGCCTCTCCAGAGCTTGCTCAACTCCCTAACTGGGTTGTTGCACTGCTCGCAGCAGGTGGCTTAGCCGCAGCACTATCAACAGCAGCGGGTCTACTATTGGTTATCTCGACGGCGGTCTCTCATGATCTGCTCAAGAAAGGCTTTAAACCCGATATGACCGATAAGCAGGAGCTCATGTACGCTCGGATAGGTGCCGCCGCCGCGGTTATCGGTGCCGGTTACCTGGGCATCAACCCACCAGGCTTCGTGGCTCAGGTTGTTGCATTCGCCTTCGGCCTGGCAGCCGCATCCTTCTTCCCTGCTATTATTTTGGGTATCTTCTATAAGAAGATGAACAAAGAGGGTGCTATCGCAGGTATGCTTTCAGGTATCTTGTTTACTGCGGCTTACATCATCTACTTCAAGTTCATCAACCCTGCGGCAAGCACACCAGACAATTGGTTGTTTGGTATCAGCCCAGAGGGTATTGGTACGCTTGGTATGTGTCTAAACTTCACTGTATCCATTGTGGTTAACAAGTTTACGGCAGAAGTACCGAAAGATGTGCAAGATATGGTGGAATCGATTCGCTATCCGAAAGGCGCTGGCGCGGCTCACGACCACTAATCTACAAGCAATAACCTTATCCACACGTAATAACAAAGGCCGCTGCATATGCAGCGACCTTGCTTCGTGCTAGCGAAATCAAATATTAGTTATAACGTGAGAAACGATACTCCACGTCAACAACACCTTGGTACATGGTTGCGCCATCTGAACCAGGTGCCATATTTACAGATACGTCTTTTTCAACAATCTCTAAGCTGTTGCGGTCAAGATTGTTAATTGGCGTACGAAGTACAAATGCCAGTTCGTGTGACGGCTTGGCTGACAGCTGTTCAGAAATACGATTCGCTTCTGCCATCGCTTCCGCTTTAGTTTCGAAGAACTCAGTATGCACCCCGCCGTTTCCGTATAGATTATCCGAACTTGCAATAGCCAAAGCCGGAGCCATCGCAAAGATTGCTGCAATTGATAGTAGTTTTTTCATAATGACACCTCATAAAGTAGCACCGTTAAGTGCTCAACATTCGGTGAACGCACAACGACCTAACGCTCAACCAACTCCCCCTTTACTACGGAGGGATACCTAAAAAGTATTAAAATAAAATCAAATTTAAATGATACTAGTAACAATTAGCATTTTGTTTTGGTATCGCTTTTTGTTTTCATTTGATACTCATCTCTTACCCAATACGACCTAACACAGGTCACATTAATTTCAAAAAACTGCACTTTTTTTCAGCATTTTTCGAAAGAGTATTGATTCATAACGAATTAATTTCAGCGATGCGTTGACAGAAATCCCGCCAAGGCTGTGAGTGTTGCTATTCGTTAGTTGATGTCACAAAGAATAACTGGAACGACGTAAAGGGTCTGTCAAGCGAGGTAAAGGTCAGGTGATATTGAGTAAAGACATGGAAAGAACACTAACATCGAAATGACAAATGCTTTTCCATGCCTTATTGATCGCTAGGATTGATTGAGTATTGAACGCAGTTTAAGTGGTTTAACGGGTTTAGCTATAAAGGCAAAACCATTGGATTTAATGCCCTCAAGCATGGACTCTGTTCTATCGGCACTAATGATGACGCCTTTAAACGAGTCACCCACGCGTAAACGAAATTGCTGCAGTACTTCTAATCCCGTTCGCCCATTGTCGAGTCGATAGTCAGATAAGATGACGTCAGGCTCCCAGCCTTGATCCAGATGTTTAAGACTGCCCACTAGATCCAATGCTGTGCGTACGTCACACCCCCAACGCTCTAACAAGGTCTCCATTCCAACCAAAATATCAGGCTCATTATCAACGCAAAGTACTTTAAGATGCTTAAGTCCAGCATCACTCGATGCTGCGACTTTTTCTGCAACAGGCGCTATCTCGCTCGCCAAATCAAGCGTTATGGAGAACACGCTGCCGCGATCGGGCCACGAGCGCATAGAGATTTGATGGTTGAGCACTCTCGCAATACCTCGAGAAATGGCGAGCCCCAACCCTAGCCCCCTATCCGCTCGAGCTTGGTCTACACGGGTAAACTCATTGAAAATCTCTTTCTGCTTATCTTCTGGAATCCCGATCCCATCATCCCAAACATCAATTCGTACTCGACCATTGATCCTTCTCGCCCCGAGAAGCACCTTGCCTTCTGGGTTGTAGCGAAACGCGTTAGTGAGAAAGTTCTGTAGCACGCGACGCAGCAACTTGGGGTCAGACTTGACGATAAGTGAGCTTGAAACGACTGAAAAATCAATACTCTGCCCTTTTGATATGGCACTGAACTCGGCTTTTAAGTTGTTGAATACTTCTGATAGCTGAAAGCCACGTACGTTGGTCTGTAGCTTGCCAGACTCCAGTCTCGATATATCGAGCAAATCGCCGATCAACTCTTCTGCCGCGCCCAATGCACTCTCAATATGACCGGAGAGTTTACGGGTTTCATCATCCTTACTCTCCTCAGAAAGGGAGGATGCGAACAGTCGCGCTGCATTGAGTGGCTGCATGAGGTCGTGACTCACCGCAGCCAAAAAACGCATTTTAGACTGAGATTCAGATTCTGACTTTCGGGTAGCCAAGACTAAGCGCTGGTTAAGCTGTTCAAGCTCATGGGTTCGCTCAATGACTCGTTCTTCTAGACGTTCATTCGCATCTCGTAGCGCAGATTCGGCTTCTCTGAACACCGTAATATCGGTAAAGCTCATCACAAACCCTCCACCTGGCATGGGGTTGCCTTGCACCTCAATGACACTGCCATCCGATCTCACTCGCGACGAGGTATGTGGTGAGCCTTGTTCGAGATAATAGATACGCTTGCGTACATGCTCATTAGGATCGCCCGGGCCGCATAGCCCTTGCTCAGCATTGTGACGAATCACATCCGCAATGGGCCTACCAACTTGAATCAGCCCCGGAGGAAAGGTAAACAGCTCTAGATATCTCCTATTCCATGCGACCAAACGCAGTTGCTTATCGACAACCGCGATACCCTGCCCTATGTGCTCGATGGCGCCTTGCAATAACCCTCGGCTAAAGTGGTACAGCTCGGATGCTTCATCAACTATCGTCGCGACTTCCTCGAGCTGCATGTTACGCCCTTGCAGCGCGGAGGTAAGAACCAGTTTCGCCGACGATGCACCAAAAACCCCGGCCAACACACGCTCGGTATGTCGAATCAGCTCTGCGGTCGCTTGTTGGTTCGGCAGGGGCTGGCTTTCTTGCTGTTTCCAGTACTGACGAAATGCACTGCGAACCCGCGTTCGCCCGACAAATCGCGAGGCCAACATCTCAAGTTCCGCTACTGTGACTCGACTTTGGTAGAGACTCAGGTTCTCACTTTCAGGAAGAGGTGTACCGACAAAAGAGGCTGACTGTAAACGCTCAGTAAGACTCGAACGCGTCGCAAGAGAGATGACGACAAAGCAGATGGCGTTTAACACCACACTCATCAACATTCCCCAATCCGAGCTAGCAATGCCCCAGGAAGAAAGAAGATCTGGTGGCGTAATCATCCATATCAAAAGGTTACTGCTCGCATCACCAGCCAAAAGGCCGGTTTCACTCATCAGTGTGATAAGCCAAATGGCAAAACCAACAAACAGTCCGACATAAACCCCTTTACGGTTGCCAAGACGCCAGTACATTCCGCCTATCAGAGCGGGTGCAAACTGGGTAATTGCCGAAAATGACAAGAAGCCAATTGCTGAGAGTGAGTGGATCGTATCGAGCGCCTGATAAAATAGCCAAGCACCAAACAACAGCAAACAGATCAAGGCTCTACGGATAACCAATAACAAGCCCGAAAGATGGCGGTGCGAGCGATGTGCTAGCTTAATACGACGCAAAAGCAGTGGCATCACAAGATCATTCGACATCATAATGGCCAGCGCGATCGTAGATACAATTACCATACCGCTCGCAGCCGACGTGCCACCTAAAAATGCCAGCAAAGCAATGTTATTAGCCTCGGCAAACTTAGGGATACTGATAACAAACGTATCTGGCGATGTCCCCATTAACAGCCCTTGCCCGACCCAAGCAATAGGAAGCACAAATAGCCCCATCAGCACCAAGTAAACTGGGAACAACCATCGAGCTGTATGCAAATCTTGAGCACGTTCATTTTCAACCACCATGGTATGGAACTGCCTTGGCAGGCAGACGATCGCCATCATGGTGAGTCCTGTGTGTATCAACAAGGTTGGAACATTGGGGGATTGGTAGGTGCTTGACGCCAGCTCAGCCAGATGAATATCTGGTCGGTCCCACGCGAGGTAAAGTATAAACACACCGACGACCAAGAAGGCCACCAGCTTGACGATGGACTCAAACGCGACCGCCATCATCATACCGCGGTGATGCTCGGTATTATCGATGTGTCGAGTGCCAAACAGCATGGTAAAGATTGCCAAAGCACCAACGACAAACCATGAGATGTGTTTATCTTGATACCCAAGCTCGCTGGCAAGATCAGGGGCGACAACCTCGAGCCCCATGGTAATGCCGCGCAGCTGCAAGGCGATGTAAGGCAAGATCCCAGCCACGGCAATCAAGGTCACAACGACGGCGAGCCCTTGAGACTTGCCGTATCGCGCGGCTATAAAGTCAGCGATGGAGGTAATGTGCTCGCGCTTGGCGATAAGAATAAGGCGGGCAATGACGCGCCAGCCTAATGTAAAGACGATGATTGGGGCTAAGTAGATGGGCAAGAATGCCCAAGGGTTTGCGCTCGCTTGTCCGACCGTTCCGTAGAAAGTCCAGGATGTACAGTAAACAGCAATCGAAAGGCTGTAGACCCAAGGTCGCCAGTTGGAGAGCCATTTTTTCTGCCTATCGCCGTACCATGCTATTAAAAATAGTATGCCCAAATAGGCCAGTGACACGGGGACGACGATCCATCCTTGCATATGTGATATCCCTTTAAATTTGTTAACTATTATTTAAAGGGTTATCAGCATTTTTCTCAAATGTCGCCAATCAATTCTGTGGCTCAGGCTGAGGTTTTTCCGTGATATCTTGCGCGCCTTTTCGACTCGGCTCAACTTTGATAAACAGCGCCAGTAGCCCCATGACAGCCATACCCCAGAATACGTTGGCTCCCCAATTCTCGTAGCCCCAGCCGCTGACTGCCATCATCAGCGCAATAAACGCCCCCAACGGAATCGCATTGTAGAGCGCTTGCAGCGCCACCATCTTGTTCGACTCAGACTTCTGGATATATTGGATCGCGGCAATATGAGCGATAGCAAAGGTCACGCCATGCAGTAATTGAATCACAACCAGCGCTGCAACCGCGGTTGTCGATGCCGTCAGCCCCCAACGAACCATGACGCCCACAGAAGAAATGACAAACAAGGTGCGCAGTGACCAGCCAGCAAACCACTTCTTACTAAAGGCAAACAGCATGACTTCTGATACGACACCAAGACTCCAAAGATAACCGATTAAACTCTCTGGATGCCCCGCCTCTTTCCAATAGATAGAACTAAAGCTGTAGTACGCAGCATGGCTACCTTGGATAAGGGCTATCAATGCCAGAAAGCGAATCACTTCGGTATCTTTTAGCAGCGCACTCAACTTAGGTCTCACGGTATCTTCTTCGCTCTGCGAAACCGGCATAGTGGCTGGGTTTCTCATCACCAGGAGCATAGAAATCACGAAGCCAGCGATTGCCGTATAGACGATCATATTGGCACCAAACTGAGACGCTAAGTAGCCAACGGCTGACGAGCCCGCAATAAAGGCGACCGAGCCCCATAGCCTAGTGCGACCGTAATCAAGCATATTGCGGTTCGCATAGTGGTTCGCGGCGGCGTCCGATAGGGGAACAACAGGACCAAAGCTGAGGTTAAACAGCACAGTCACCAATGCCAGCATGGCAAAACTCGGACCCGCAGCTAGGTGCGCAGCAAGGAAAATTGTACAGGCTAACGTCGCCCAACGAAGCGCAGGCAGTAGGCTCTCTGCTTTGTGGATCCTAGGCGTGATGATCAGGTTGGCAACGCAGCGCGTAGCAAAGCCTAACCCCATCAAAAGGCCCACATCCGCTGCCGACACCCCCTGGTCTTCAAACCAAAGCGCCCAAAACGGTAAATAGACACCGTAAGAAAAGAAGAAACCAAATAAGTACTGGGAGACCCAAGCAAAAGGGGTTGGCGTTATCATGCAAATTAACCTAACTACAGCAGAACGGACAGAACAGAGGAAACGGCGCCATTATGCTACGAGTCTGCGCTCATAAAAAGGGAATTAATGAGTGAACGAATTTTCCCTTATTTGCTTGGCACCCGAATCTCGGTTGCTCTACGACTAAAGTCGTCTGGAGCTTAGCCACGAATTTGCCAGACTATTGCCATGATGTGGGAAAATGGAGCTTACTGGTATGCCTGATAAATTTAATATGTCGTCCCCCCCTTTCGACCGACTCAGTGAGCCTCAACAAAATCAGCTCCGCTCCGCTTTAGATGTGGCTTACTATCGAGATAAAGACACCATTGTTAAAGCGGGAGCCGAAGCTGACCAGCTCTACATCATCATCAAGGGCTCAGTTGAAGAGCGCGATACTGAGCGCAAAGAGGTCTACGCCCACTACACCTACGATGACATGTTTGATGTACGTGCGCTTCTGAGTGGCGCAGTAAAACATGACTATGTGGCGCTCGAAGACACCCTAGTGTATCTGCTCCCCAAAGATGTCTTTGTCACCCTTTACCACAGCAATGGGCAGTTTGCGGCCTACTTTGATACCAGCTTGGCAACACGCCAACAACTTATCGAAGAAGCGCAGAAGCAGCAAAATCTTGGTGAATTTATTCTGACTAAAGTCGATGAAGAGATCTACCATCCACCCTTAATCCTGCCAGCAAGCATGCCCATTACGGAGGTCACTCAAGCCTTATTAAATCAGGGTGTCGACGCTGCTTTGATTGAGCTCGATGAGAACGACCCGAGACTTGCCGCGCACACATCCCGTTATGGTATTGTCACTCGAACCAATATGCTGCATGCCGTGGTACTCGAACAGCTCGCTGCCAATACCGCTATTGGCGACATCGCCACTTACCCGGTTCACCAAGTCGAAAAGCATGAATTCCTCTTTAACGCCATGGTCACCATGACGCGTCAAAGAGTAAAACGTCTAATGGTCTGCGAGGGAAAAGAAGCAGTTGGGATGCTGGACATGACCCAGATATTGAGCGCGTTTTCTACCCACTCTCATGTGCTATCTCTTAGCATCGCGCGGGCAAATAGCATTGATGAGCTCGCCCTAGCCTCCAATCGCCAGCAGCAATTGGTCGACAGTCTCGTGACCAACGGCATCCGAACTCGCTTCATGATGGAACTGGTTTCCGCAGTGAATGAACAGATCATCGAGCGCGCCTTTGAGCTTGTTGTCCCGCCAGCCATGCATAATCACTGCTGTTTAATCGTGATGGGGTCTGAAGGTCGAGGCGAGCAGATCCTGAAAACCGACCAAGATAATGCGCTGATATTAGAGCAAGGATTAGAGTGGCCGAATCAGCAACGTGTCCTTGATGAACTCAACCATACTCTTGCCCGGCTCGGCTACCCACTTTGCCCCGGCAACGTCATGGTCAGCAACCCTCACTGGGTCCGAACAACAACTGAATGGCAGCAACATATCGAAAAGCTTGTCGCCAGTGCAAACAGTGAAAGTGTCATGGAAATCGCCATCCTTGCCGATGCTCGGGCTGTTGCAGGGAACCTCGAACTACTTGCACCTGTAAAACAGCACTTGCAGCAACAAATGGAAGGACAAGAGCTCATATTGACCGAGTTCACTCGCCCAGCGCTGAACTTTGCGGTACCCCTGACCCTGTTTGGTAATGTAAAAAGCTCCAAGCAAGGGGTAGATCTAAAACAAGGGGGGATCTTCCCTATTGTTCATGGTGTTCGAGCGCTAAGCATGGAATACGCCATCGATGCCACTAACACCTTTGATCGCATCGACCAATTGGTGACTAAACGAGTATTAGAGCAAGAAACCGCAGAGAACCTAGCGGAGGCACTGAAGCATTTTTTCAAGCTCAGATTACAACAACAGCTGTCGCATCACGATATTAGTAATGCCATTCAATTAGACGCGCTTGAACGGCCTGAACGCGACCTGTTACGTCATGGGCTGCACGTGGTGAAAAAGTTTAAGCAGTGGCTTGGCTACCACTACCAGATTCGTCATTGATAGTGATCTTGCTATGAATATTCTGACCAAAGCCTACTGGCGCTATCAAACCAAAGGGAGTGATTACCAAAGCCTCTTCACTCGCCCAGTGCCAAATGAGTTTGTTTCACTCGATTGTGAAACCACCAGCCTCGATCCGAATGTGGCGGACATTGTGACCATTGCCGCCACAAAGATTATTGATAACCGCATTATCACCAGCGCTCCGTTTGAGGTCAGACTCTCTGCGCCAAAGTCTTTGGATGAAGACTCTATCAAGATCCACCATATCAGACACGACGACCTCAAGCATGGCATCAGTGAAAAGCAAGCCATTCAAGCGCTGATAAAATTCATCGGTAACCGGCCACTGGTGGGCTACCACATTCGTTATGACAAAAAGATCCTCGACCGTGCCTGCAAAAAGCACCTCGGCTTTCCCCTACCTAATGCCTTGATTGAAGTGAGCCAAATCTATAACGACCAGCTGCTTAAGATGCTGCCCAATGGCTATTTTGATCTTAGTCTTGAAGCCATCTGTCGCCATTTACAAATACCTAATTACCACAAGCACGATGCGCTCGAAGATGCCAAAGCGGCAGCGATGGTTTACCTAAAGCTGACTCGCGGTTCACTGCCACCGTTTCGACCTCAGAGCTAATTTCACCTGAACTGCGACCCACATCTAATTACCAACCTTCGTTAACCCACTAATTTAGCTCAACTTTTCACCAGTACGCCTAAAGTCTAATTGCTCATTGCCTCGAACTAGCCGAGAGTTAATACACGATCTAGTTCAGCCCTAGCCCGCTAAGCTCAATTCAAAGGAGAGAAGCAATGAGTGAAGTTCATGTTTATCCGGTAAAAGAAAACATTAAAACCAACACACATGCGGATAACGACACTTATCTATCTATGTATCAACAGTCCGTCTCGGACCCTGAAGGATTCTGGGGAGAGCACGGCAAAATCGTTGATTGGATAAAGCCATTCACCAAAGTCAAACACACCTCTTTTGACACTGGCCATGTCGACATTCGCTGGTTTGAAGATGGTACACTGAACGTCTCAGCAAACTGTATTGACCGCCATCTCGCAGAGCGTGGTGATGACGTCGCAATCATTTGGGAAGGCGACGATCCTGCTGACGATAAAACCCTCACCTTCAATGAACTGTACAAAGAAGTGTGTAAGTTCTCTAACGCACTAAAAGCACAAGGCGTCAACAAGGGTGATGTGGTCTGTCTATACATGCCGATGGTTCCAGAAGCGGCAGTCGCAATGCTCGCTTGTACACGTATCGGTGCTGTCCATACCGTTGTCTTCGGTGGCTTCTCTCCTGAAGCACTGTCAGGTCGTATTATCGATTCAGACGCAAAAGTGGTGATTACTGCAGATGAAGGTGTACGTGGTGGCCGCGCAGTACCTTTGAAAAAGAACGTTGATGAGGCACTGACGAACCCAGAAGTGAAAACCATTTCCAAGGTTATGGTACTTAAGCGCACGGGTGGTGATGTGGCTTGGCATGAGCATCGTGATGTGTGGTGGCATGAAGCAACCGAAAATGCCTCTGAGGTATGCCCACCAGAAGAAATGAGCGCAGAAGACCCGCTATTCATCCTCTATACTTCTGGCTCAACAGGTAAACCAAAAGGCGTTCTGCACACCACGGGTGGATACCTCGTTTACGCAACCATGACCTTTAAATATGTCTTCGACTATCAGCCAGGCGAAACCTTCTGGTGTACCGCTGATGTAGGCTGGATTACCGGTCACACCTACCTAATCTATGGTCCACTCGCCAATGGTGCCAAAACTATTTTGTTTGAAGGCGTACCTAACTACCCAGATACCAGCCGTATGAGTGAAGTTGTCGACAAGCACCAAGTCAACATCCTCTATACTGCACCGACTGCGATTCGTGCACTAATGGCGAAGGGCGATGAAGCGGTCAAGGGCACCACTCGCGACAGCCTACGCATCATGGGCTCAGTTGGCGAACCAATTAACCCAGAAGCTTGGGAATGGTATTACAAAACTATCGGTAACGAGCAATCACCTATCGTCGACACCTGGTGGCAGACAGAAACAGGCGGTATCTTGATTACTCCACTACCGGGAGCCACAGAGCTCAAACCAGGTTCGGCAACTCGCCCATTCTTCGGCGTGCAACCTGCGCTAGTCGACAACATGGGGAATATTGTCGATGGCGCGACCGAAGGCAACTTAGTCATTCTGGACTCTTGGCCGGGCCAAATGCGTACCGTGTATGGAGACCACGACCGCTTTGAGCAAACCTACTTCTCGACCTTTAAAGGCATGTACTTTACGGGTGACGGTGCTCGCCGTGATGAAGATGGTTACTACTGGATTACAGGCCGTGTTGATGACGTACTTAACGTCTCCGGCCACCGCATGGGTACCGCAGAGATTGAATCGGCGTTGGTTGCTTTCGATAAAATTGCTGAAGCCGCAATCGTTGGTATTCCACACGACATTAAAGGTCAGGCTATCTACGCCTACATCACGCTAAATGATGGCGAATTCCCATCAGCTGAGCTGCATAAAGAGGTGAAAGATTGGGTTCGTAAAGAGATCGGTCCAATCGCCACGCCAGATGTCCTGCACTGGACGGACTCACTACCTAAGACTCGCTCTGGTAAAATCATGCGTCGAATTCTACGTAAGATCGCCACCGGCGACACCAGTAATTTAGGTGATACGTCAACGCTTGCCGATCCGAGCGTCGTCGATAAGTTGATTGCAGAGAAAGCCGAGCTGGTTTAGTGCATCTCTGTGACAATCTGATAACAAGCCGCCCCTTCTGGGGCGGCTTTTTTGTTTCAGCTTTTTTCAGCTGGCTGTCAAAATGTGCTCTGTGTTGCAATTTTTCTGACAGAGCACAGGAGATTAGACCAGTAAATTGCTGCTAAATGTTGTGAATTAGCTATAATCTTGGTCAATTTTTAAAAATATGAGCTCGGCGAGCTTCTCAGCCGCTCCTATTTTTATGTAAACTTGGGATAAACCCCGTTTATTTCACGTTAACCGAAGATGGCGACAATATGACAGCAAAGTCTCGAATTCTAGTTTTAAATGGCCCAAATCTTAATCTGTTAGGAGTAAGAGAGCCGGGACATTACGGCAGTGAAACACTCTCACAAATTGTTGATAACCTAGAAAAGCAGGCTGCTCAGGCAGATATCGAGTTGTCCCACCTTCAATCTAACCGTGAATATGAGCTCATTGAGGCGATACACGCAGCATTTGGGAATACCGATTTTATTATCATTAACCCTGCGGCGTTCACCCATACCAGTGTTGCACTGCGTGATGCATTACTAGGGGTCTCAATTCCGTTTATCGAAGTGCACTTATCAAACGTTCATGCCCGAGAACCATTCCGTCATCACTCTTATCTGTCCGATGTGGCACAAGGTGTGATTTGCGGATTGGGTTCACAAGGCTATGAATTTGCGCTTTCAGCCGCCATTAAGGCGCTAAAAGCAAAATAACCAAATACTCTACGGCTTAATGTAAAGCCGTCTTACTCACAAGACAAAGAGAAAGAAACATGGATATTCGTAAAATCAAAAAGCTAATTGAACTGGTTGAAGAGTCTGGCATCGCTGAGCTAGAGATCTCAGAAGGTGAAGAGTCAGTACGCATCAGCCGCAACGGCCCAGCAGCTGCACCAGCACCTGTTCATTACGCAGCAGCACCTGCTCCACTAGCAGCGCCGGCAGCAGCTCCAGCCGCGGCACCAGTTGCAGCTGAAGAAGCAGCACCTGCAGCACCAGCTGGTCACCAGGTTCTTTCTCCAATGGTTGGTAGCTTCTACCGTGCGCCAAGCCCAGATGCAAAACCATTTGTTGAAGTTGGTCAATCTGTTAGCGCTGGCGATACTATCTGTATCGTTGAAGCAATGAAGATGATGAACCAGATTGAAGCAGACAAGTCAGGCGTTATCACTGCAATCCTAGTAGAAGATGGTCAAGCTGTAGAATTCGATCAACCGCTAGTTATCATCGAATAAGCGGGGCTTTGACTATGTTAGATAAAGTCGTTATCGCAAACCGAGGTGAGATTGCACTTCGTATTTTGCGCGCTTGTAAAGAGCTAGGTATCAAGACGGTGGCTGTTCACTCAACAGCGGACCGCGACCTAAAGCACGTACTACTTGCTGATGAAGCCATTTGTATTGGTCCAGCACGTGGTATCGACAGCTACCTAAATATCCCACGTATCATTTCAGCCGCTGAAGTAACAGGCGCTGTGGCGATCCACCCGGGTTACGGTTTCTTGTCCGAGAATGCCGATTTTGCAGAGCAAGTTGAACGCTCTGGATTCATCTTCATCGGTCCTAAAGCAGACACGATTCGCATGATGGGTGATAAAGTATCAGCTATCACAGCAATGAAAAAAGCGGGCGTACCATGTGTACCTGGCTCTGATGGTCCACTGGACGATGACGAAGCGAAAAACAAGGCGCACGCGAAGCGCATTGGCTACCCAGTGATCATCAAAGCCTCTGGTGGCGGTGGCGGTCGCGGTATGCGTGTGGTTCGCAGTGAAGCTGAGTTGGTTGAATCCATTGCCATGACACGTGCAGAAGCAAAAGCTGCCTTCAACAACGACATCGTTTACATGGAGAAATTCCTAGAAAACCCTCGTCACGTTGAAGTTCAGGTTATCGCAGACGGTCAAGGCGGCGCTATCCACCTTGGCGAACGTGACTGTTCAATGCAGCGTCGTCACCAAAAGGTCGTTGAAGAAGCACCAGCACCAGGCATCACTGAAGAGATGCGTAAGTACATCGGTGAACGCTGTACACGTGCATGTATCGAAATAGGTTACCGCGGCGCAGGTACGTTTGAGTTCCTATACGAAAACGGTGAGTTCTACTTCATCGAAATGAACACGCGTATTCAGGTAGAGCATCCAGTAACAGAGATGGTGACTGGCGTTGACCTAATCAAAGAGCAGCTTCGCGTTGCAGCAGGTCAACCACTGTCATTCACTCAGGATGACATCAAGCTGCGTGGCCATGCGATTGAATGTCGTATCAACGCGGAAGACCCTGAGCGCTTCCTTCCATGTCCAGGTACCATCGAACGCTTCCACGCGCCGGGCGGTATGGGCGTTCGTTGGGAATCGCACATCTACACGGGTTACACAGTACCACCTCATTACGATTCAATGATCGGTAAGCTGATCACGTTCGGTGAGAACCGCGATGTAGCGATTGCTCGCATGAAGAATGCACTGGGCGAGATGTTCATTGAAGGCATCAAGACCAACATTCCTCTACAAGAATCAATCATGAATGATGAAAACTTCCAACACGGCGGTGCCAACATTCATTACCTAGAGAAGAAGCTTGGCATGAGCTAGTCACTTCTCTATTGATAAAAACCCGCCACGGCGGGTTTTTTTATGCCGAGCGTCAGTGAATCTGCTACACTCTGCGCAAAATTCATCTTGCTAGGACCCAACTTATGCCTTGGATTCAAATTAAACTCAACGCGACCAATGAAAATGCAGAGCAAATCGGCGATATGCTGATGGAAGAAACGGGCGCATTGTCTGTCACTTTCCTCGATGCGCATGATACGCCTGTATTTGAACCATTGCCTGGTGAGACGCGTTTGTGGGGCGATACTGATATCGTTGCGCTATACGACGCCGAAGCAGACACTCAGTGGGTGGTTGAGACAATCAAAGGCAGCAATATGCTACCGGAAGGCTTTGCCCACAAGGTCGAGCAGCTAGAAGACAAGGACTGGGAACGTGAGTGGATGGAAAACTTCCACCCAATGAAATTTGGTGAGCGCCTATGGATCTGCCCTAGCTGGCGTGATGTTCCAGAGCCCGATGCGGTGAATGTGATGCTTGATCCTGGTCTTGCATTCGGTACCGGAACACACCCAACCACGGCACTGTGTCTTGAGTGGCTAGAGTCATTAGATCTCGCTGGCAAGACAGTTATCGACTTTGGTTGTGGTTCAGGGATCCTAGCGATTGCCGCAATCAAACTTGGCGCAGCGAAAGTGATCGGGATCGACATTGATCCTCAAGCACTGATTGCGTCGAAAGACAACGCACAGCGCAATGGCGTTGCCGATCAACTAGAGCTTTTCCTACCTCAAGACCAACCAGAAGGTCTGATTGCCGACGTCGTGGTGGCGAACATCCTTGCCGGTCCTTTACGTGACCTTTCCGGCATCATTAAAGGTCTAGTAAAACCAGGTGGTGAGCTCGCTATGTCTGGCGTTTTGGATACTCAAGCTGAAGATGTCGCCAACTACTATCGCGATGAGATGAGCATTGACCCTATCGTTGAGCTCAACGAGTGGTGTCGTATCTCGGGCAAAAAATAACCATTCTCGTTTAAATCGCGGTGTTTTAGGGGGCTAAAATACCGCGATTTTTGCTCTAAAAAGAATAGTTTTAAGACTAAGCGCCTGAAAATGCGACAATTTGCAGAAACAAATTGTAAATGCTCAAATATTAGTCTTTTCACGCACCGAAAAAATGCGTAAAATGCGCGCCCTTGCTTGTGTAAACCTGTGGCGCTGTTTTGAAAATCGGACAATACCAACTTAAGAACAACCTGATTGTCGCACCTATGGCGGGTGTTACTGATAGGCCGTTCCGTGAGTTGTGCCTTCGTTACGGTGCGGGTATGGCCGTCAGTGAAATGATGTCGTCTAACCCAAAACTGTGGAAAACAGCCAAGTCACAGCAGCGCATGGTGCACGAGGGCGAATCCGGTATTCGTTCGGTGCAAATTGCAGGAGCCGATCCAACGCTTATGGCGGAAGCGGCACAGTTCAGTGTTGAAAACGGTGCGCAAATCATCGACATCAACATGGGCTGCCCTGCTAAGAAAGTGAATAAAAAGCTGGCGGGTTCAGCACTGCTTAAGTACCCAGATATCATCGAAGATATCCTGCGTACTGTAGTCAATGCCGTCGATGTCCCTGTGACATTAAAAACCCGTACAGGTTGGGATACAGACAATAAAAACTGTGTCCAAATTGCAAAACTAGCCGAAGACTGCGGCATACAGGCGCTCGCCCTTCATGGTCGAACGCGTACCTGCATGTACAAAGGCGAGGCAGAATACGACAGCATCAAAGCGGTAAAAGAAGCTGTCTCTATACCGGTTATCGCTAACGGTGATATCGATAGCCCAGAGAAAGCGAAATATGTACTGGATTACACCGGTGCAGACGCTTTGATGATTGGACGTCCGGCCCAAGGACGGCCATGGATTTTCGAGGAAATCCAACACTATTTGGAAAACGGCACACTGATGCCTGAGCGCCCGACTTCGGACGTGCAGGGTATCTTGCTTGGTCATGTTCAAGCGCTCCACCAATTTTATGGTGAGTTCTTAGGTCCACGCATCGCGCGTAAGCATGTTGGCTGGTACCTAAAAGAACATGAGCAGGCGGGTGAGTTCCGCCGTACCTTCAACGCGATTGATGCTGCTAATGAACAGCTCGACGCATTGCAAGGTTATTTTGACAACGTTGCATCATAATTACGAGAAGAGCTAAACCGATTATGTTCGAACAAAATTTGACTTCAGAACCATTGACAGTTACTACAGTAACATCTTCAGACCAAATCACTCAGAAGCCACTACGTGACTCTGTAAAAGCGTCTCTAAAGAACTACCTTGCTCAATTAAATGGTCAAGACGTCACTGAATTGTATGAACTAGTTCTAGCGGAAGTTGAACAGCCGCTACTAGACACCATCATGCAGTACACTCGCGGTAACCAAACTCGCGCAGCAACTATGATGGGTATCAACCGCGGTACTCTTCGTAAGAAGCTTAAGAAATACGGCATGAACTAATTCGCCTTTAGCGAACGTATTTGACATTAAAGGGCCTGAAGTACGCTTCAGGCCCTTTTCTTATTCTCTGTCCCAGCATTCAACCACTTTCCACCACCCAACTGACTTCATATTGCGCCTAGCAACTTTGTGATCTGACGTAAAATTAGACGATAGTGGAATAGAGTCCGTGATCAGCATGGCGTAAGGTATTGTTATAACAACAATATAAAACCTTTAATAAACGCTAGGTAATATCTGCCCTTTTAAGAAAAGGAGTTCTTAAGATGACTACCCCGTTGCTGCGCAATACCTCTATTCAACACCGCTTGTTTGTGCTTATCGCACTGGTTTCTGCTGCCCTGTTTGTGCCACTGGTGTTGGCACTGTTGGATTATCAGAACTCGCTGATGGAAAACAAGCAAAGTAAGACCCAACATCTGGTTCAAACTGCCTACACCCTCGTGGAGCACTACCACCAACAATATAGCTCTGGCCAACTGACGCTAGAGCAAGCTCAGTCTGAAGCTTCAAAGGCGGTTCAAAGCCTTCGCTATGATGCTAACGACTATTTTTGGATCAACGATCTAAAGCCTGCGATGGTTATGCACCCCATGAAACCCGCGCTCAATGGGCAAGATCTCAGCCAAGTTGCCGATCCAAATGGCAAAAGACTGTTTGTTGATATGGTGAATCTCGCGAAACAGCAACAGTCAGGGCTTGTGAACTACATGTGGCCTAAGCCAGGCTCAGACGCGCCGGTAGAGAAAGTGTCTTATATTAAGCTGTTTAAGCCATGGGGCTGGGTTATCGGCTCAGGTGTCTATGTCGATGACGTCGAGGCATTGACCTGGCAAGCCACCAAGAAAGTACTGATGAGTGTGGTCGCAGCACTCGCTGTGATGCTTGTGCTTGCTTACCTGATTGGTCGCAGCATCGTTCAACCTTGCCGTGACACACGCGACGCATTGAACGACATTGCCAACGGTGATGGCGATCTCTCCAGAACCCTTCCAGAAACAGGGACCGACGAGCTCAGCCAAATCGCATCCGCGTTTAACCGCTTTACTCATAAGCTAGAGAACACGATTAAAGAGATTAAGCCAGTCACCGAGAACATCACTCAAGCCGCCGTGTCATTGAATCAAGTCGCCCAAAATGGCGCTGCCCAGTCTGAGCAGCAGCAACAAGCCGTCGATACTGTCGCCTCGGCCATGAACCAGTTGCACGCCAGTAACCAAGAGATCGCTCATTCAGCGCAGCAAGCTGCGAGTGCCGCTAAGATGGCGAGTGAACAAGGCCAGCAAGGCAGTCGCGTGATTGAACTCGCGACGCAGCACATGCAATCGCTATCTGAGCTACTAACCACCACGGATAGCAGCATTCAGATCCTCGCCAACGACACGCAAGAAGTCAGCTCAGTGCTAGAGGTTATTCGTGGAGTGGCAGAGCAAACCAATCTACTTGCGCTGAACGCCGCAATCGAAGCCGCTCGCGCCGGTGAACAAGGACGTGGATTTGCTGTGGTAGCAGACGAGGTCAGAACCTTAGCCACCCGCACTCAAAGTAGCACCGATGAAATTGAACAGATCATTCAGAAGCTTCAAAGCCAAGCAGCGGAAGTCAGCCAATCGATGATTCACACTCAGCAGCAATCAGTTGAAACCTTATCTGAGGTAGCGAATGCCAAACTCGCATTGGATGAGATTGATGCCCAGGTCAATGAGATTGTGTCACTCAATGAGCAAATCGCAGAGGCAAGCGCTCAGCAGACTCAGGCGACCGATGAGATCAGTCAGAACGTGACGCAAATTGCCGACCACGGCAGTCAATCAGCGAAAGAAGCTCAGAATCTGGCGAAAGCCAGCGAGCAGTTGATGGAAAATGGTCACACGCTTAGCCAAGGCATTGGCGCATTCAAAGTATCTTAAACAGCGGGAATAAAATTGAGAGGAGTCGCTCAGGCTCCTCTTAGTCTTTGCTGGACTCCAAGGCTGCTAGTATCGAGCAGTGGCTCGCATCGTGTTCATGCCCGCAGCAGGCATCATTGATTTTTTTCAGCGCTTCGCGAATCCGTGTCAGCTCGGCAATTTTGTCATCAATCGTTGCCAGCTTAGCGCTAGTGATAGACTTAACCTCCGCACAGCTATGCTCAGTGGCTTCAAGCTTGATGCCAAGCAGCTCTTTAATCTCATCTAAGCTCAGCCCTAAGGATTTCGCCTTGAGGATAAAGCTCACCTGTTGCTGACTCTGCTCATTGTAGAGACGATACCCCGATTCGCTGCGCCCTGCTGGCTCAATAAGTTGGTTTTTCTCGTAAAAACGCAACGTATCCGCAGTGACTTTGCAGCGTTTTGCTAACTCACCTATTTGAAACATAACCGTTTAAATTAACCTCTTTGTTACAAAAGTGTTCTTTAATAGGCTTTTTTGCACTTTTTTTGCCTATGCCAAACGATTGCGCGAGCTTTTTTGTAATAGATTGGTTAGAATACGCGCCATCGCCACCCCGGTGGAAAAATTCCAAGGGTATTTACCCAACAGACGACTGGGTCGCCTCAATCATGAAAGACCTCGTCCTGTTTGGCAACTATCTTTAAATCCGCAGGCCAAACCAATCGTTTGCCCTGTACACAGCAACACAATCTGTGACTTTGAGGAAACAGAAGCATGAGTAACGCTCGTCCAATTCGCCGCGCTTTAATCAGCGTATCTGACAAAACTGGTATCGTTGAATTCGCACAAGCACTAGCACAACGCGGTGTTGATATCCTTTCTACTGGTGGTACTGCTCGCCTACTTGCTGAGCAAGGTATCGCGGTAACTGAAGTATCTGACTACACTGGCTTCCCAGAGATGATGGATGGTCGTGTTAAGACGCTACATCCGAAAGTACACGGTGGTGTGCTAGGTCGTCGCGGTCAAGACGACGAAGTGATGGCAACTCACGGCATCAACCCAATCGATATGGTTGTGGTTAACCTATACCCATTTGCTGCAACGGTAGCAAAAGAAGGCTGCACACTAGAAGACGCAGTAGAAAACATCGATATCGGTGGTCCAACTATGGTTCGCTCTGCAGCGAAAAACCACAAAGACGTGACTATCGTTGTAAACGCACACGACTACGACCGCGTTATTGCTGAAATGGACGCAAACGACAAATCTCTTACACTAGAGACGCGTTTCGACCTAGCTATTGCAGCGTTTGAACACACTGCATCTTACGACGGCATGATCGCAAATTACTTCGGCACTATGGTTCCATCTTACGGTGAGAACAAAGAAGGTGACGAGGAGTCTAAATTCCCACGCACGTTTAACCAGCAGTTCGTGAAGAAACAAGACATGCGCTACGGTGAGAACAGCCACCAAGACGCGGCATTCTACGTAGAAGCGAACCCAGAAGAAGCGTCAGTATCGACTGCTCGCCAGATCCAGGGTAAAGCTCTGTCTTACAACAACATCGCTGACACTGATGCAGCACTTGAGTGTGTGAAAGAGTTTGCCGAACCTGCTTGCGTTATCGTTAAGCACGCCAATCCATGTGGTGTTGCACTAGGTAAAGACATCCTTGAAGCGTATGACCGCGCTTACAAAACTGACCCAACGTCAGCGTTTGGCGGCATCATCGCATTCAACCAAGAGCTAGATGCAGAAACAGCGAAAGCGATTGTTGAGCGTCAGTTCGTTGAAGTGATTATCGCACCTTCTGTTTCTGCGGAAGCAGTAGAAGTGGTTGCGGCTAAGAAAAACGTTCGCCTACTAGAGTGTGGCGAGTGGACAACTAAGACGACTGGTTTTGACGTTAAGCGCGTTAACGGTGGCCTTCTGGTTCAAGACCGTGACCAAGGTATGGTATCGCTAGATGACCTTAAAGTGGTTTCTAAGCGTCAGCCTACAGAAGAAGAGCTGAAAGACGCACTATTCTGCTGGAAAGTGGCTAAGTATGTGAAATCAAACGCGATCGTTTACTCGAAAGGCGACATGACTATCGGTGTGGGCGCTGGTCAAATGAGCCGCGTGTACTCAGCGAAAATTGCTGGCATCAAGGCTGCTGACGAAGGTCTACAGGTTGAAGGCTGTGTAATGGCATCTGATGCGTTCTTCCCGTTCCGCGATGGCATTGACGCTGCAGCAGAAGCTGGCATCAAGTGCGTTATCCAACCAGGCGGCTCTATGCGCGATGACGAAGTTATCGCTGCGGCTGACGAGCATGGCATGGCGATGATCTTTACAGGCATGCGCCACTTCCGTCACTAATTCGTTTTTGGTTCTCCCCCTTAATAAGGGGGAGTTAGAGGGGGTCTGTTTGCGAGATCGCGATTTACCCCTCCCAGCCTCCCCTTATTAAGGGGAGGAGCAAAATCAAAGGATATATTATGAACGTTCTAATTATTGGTGCTGGTGGTCGTGAGCACGCTCTGGGTTGGAAAGTGGCTCAGAATCCAAATGTTGAAACGGTTTTCGTCGCACCTGGTAACGCAGGTTCTGCGCTTGAGCCTAAGCTAGAAAACGTTGCGATTGACGTTGAAGACATTCAAGGTCTGGTTGCGTTTGCAAAAGAGAAGAACATCGAGCTAACGATTGTGGGCCCTGAAGCACCGCTTGTGATTGGTGTGGTTGATGCATTCCAAGAAGCCGGTCTAGCTATCTTTGGTCCGACTCAAGCTGCCGCTCAGCTAGAAGGCTCAAAAGCATTCACCAAAGACTTCCTAGCTCGTCACGCTATCCCGACTGGCGCTTACGCGAACTTCACTGAAATCGAGCCAGCACTGGCTTACGTTCGCGAGCAAGGCGCTCCGATCGTGGTTAAGGCTGACGGTCTTGCGGCTGGTAAAGGTGTGATCGTTGCGATGACGCTAGAAGAAGCAGAAGACGCAATCAAAGACATGCTGGCTGGCAACGCATTTGGCGACGCGGGCAGCCGTGTAGTTATCGAAGAGTTCCTAGACGGCGAAGAAGCAAGCTTCATCGTGATGGTTGATGGCGAAAACGTATTGCCAATGGCAACCAGCCAAGACCATAAACGTGTTGGTGATAAGGACACAGGTCCTAACACTGGCGGCATGGGCGCTTACTCTCCTGCTCCAGTCGTGACGCAAGAAATCCATAACCGCATCATGGAAGAAGTTATCTATCCAACGGTTCGCGGCATGGCTTCTGAAGGTAACCCATACACAGGTTTCCTATATGCAGGTCTGATGATCGACAAAGACGGCACGCCTAAAGTTATCGAATACAACTGCCGTTTCGGTGACCCAGAAACACAACCTATCATGATGCGTATGCAATCAGACATGGTTGAGCTTTGCCAAGCTGCGATCGACAGGAAGCTAGACCAAGTTGAGTCTAAGTGGGACCCACGTGCGTCTATCGGTATCGTTCTAGCGGCTGGCGGTTACCCAGCGTCTTACAACAAGGGTGACGTTATCTCTGGTCTACCGACTACAGAAGTGGAAGGCGAGAAGGTATTCCACGCTGGTACGGCTGACAAAGACGGCAATGTTGTGACTAACGGTGGTCGTGTACTCTGTGCGACTGCACTGGGCAACACCGTATCTGAAGCTCAAGCGCGCGCGTATGAGCTGACTAAGAAGATCAGCTGGGACGGCATGTTCCACCGCAACGACATCGGTTACCGTGCAATTGCTCGCGAGCAAAAGTAACCGAGCCTAGTTCATATTGAAAAGGGTGCCGCTTGGCACCCTTTTTTTGTTCAACACTCGTTAGGTTAACTCTGGCTTCGGAATACAGTCTTTTGAGCCCTCGGCGAGCATCAGCAGTTGCTCGACTCTAGCGCCTGTTAGTCGTGTACTTCCCAGAAAAGCCACATAGCTTTCAACCTCAGCTAAGCGCTTGACCACAAAATTCGGTAAGCTCTCCTCAAACTTGATATCGCTAAACTCGATGCCATTGCAGGTTTCTAGAGTTTCACCGTCCCAATGCCCTTGAACGAGCTCTAGACCATCACTGTCTTGCTCTTTCACACGCTCAACGAGCAGTGAGGCTTCTCTTTGATAGTTCTCAAGCTGAGCTTTCTTGACCGGTAAAACCTTACCGTTGCGGCGATACTGCTGATAGATAGCTTCGCCATCTTTATTGAAACGCACATGAATGCGGTACGTCACCTCACCTGTCTCTATCTCGTTCTGCACCCCTTCGCGCACGAACTCACGCAATGTATCGCCTTCCCAGCGATAGTTGGATTGATACCAACCATAGTCGTTCATATTGACGTAATCAGCAGCACTGTATGGACGCGTCAGCTTTTCGGTGTACCAATAGAAACTCGTCGCATCACCAAGGGTTTGCCCGCCCGTATAGTTCGAGAATTGATTGAGACTAGGCGATGGCGTTGAGGAACAGCCAATCAAGGTGGCCGCGAGAAGTGAAACCAACAGTGTTTTTTTCATAATTTGTTAGACACCTCGTGTGAACGCAAGATATGGAAAATGACTCTCCTACAGAAGTAAGACAGTAAATAGCGAATCGCGTTCAGTCAATTGTAGCTCTTTAGTGAGGAGACAGATGGGTAATCGCGCTGGCGCTCAACACGCTTAACAATCCATCACAGGTAGGGAGTAGAGAGAACAGCACCGACGCAGGGCGTCGGTGCTGTAGAAATTATTTAACTGCGTCTTTTAGCGCTTTACCAGCTACGAATGCTGGAACGTTCGCTGCAGCGATTTGGATCTCATCACCAGTCTTTGGGTTACGACCAGTACGAGCTGCACGGTGGTTTACTTTGAACGTACCAAAACCAATTAGTTGAACTTGGTCACCTTCAGTTAGCGCTTCAGATACGCCTGAAAGCGTCGCTTCTAGCGCTGCTTTAGCTTGTGCTTTTGATAGGTCAGCTTTTTCAGCGATAAAGTCGATTAATTGGGTCTTGTTCATTAGGTTTCCCTTCTTCATGTTATCGAGTTAAAGCCCACTCTAAATCATAAAGCCCCCATCTGGCAAAGGTTTGTAGCCGTTCTTTGTCGCTTATGACGTAGATTTAACCGTTTTATGAGCATTAACTCACAATTTGTTACCCAAAGATTGAGTTTGAAACCTTGTAAATTATTGCATAAAGTCCCATAAATGCTCTGCGACTCAACCGATAAGCCTGATAAATCGGTCTGTCGCTACTGTTTTTAAGCACTCACCAACAATGCACAGGCTCATTTGCAGCAAAGTTAGGTTGATGTGTGCACTTACTAGGAAATGAATGTTTCTCTTATCGGTTTATATCGCTGTCGCCATTGGTGTGTCGTTTATCTGTTCGGTATTGGAGGCGGTACTGCTGAGTATTACTCCAAGCTATCTTGCTCAGCTAAGACAACAGGGCCACCCTGCGGCAGAAAAACTGTCCAAGCTAAAAGCAGAGCTTGATCGTCCGCTGGCGTCAATCCTGACCCTAAACACCATCGCCCATACTATTGGTGCAGCGAGTGCTGGTGCTCAAGCAGCGAAGGTTTTCGGTAGCCAATGGCTAGGTGTGTTCTCTGCCGTGCTTACCTTGGGTATCTTGGTGTTGTCAGAAATTGTCCCTAAAACCATTGGTGCGACCTACTGGCGCCAATTAGCGCCAGTGTCAGCAACTGTGCTGCGTTGGATGGTATGGGCATTGACGCCATTCGTATGGTTCTCGGAGCAAATCACTAAACGCCTAGCGCGTGGTCATGAAACGCCGAAGATGCGTGATGAGCTATCAGCGATGGCCATGCTAGCAAAAGAGAGTGGTGAGTTTGCTGAGGGTGAGTCGAACATCTTGAATAACATCCTCAACATTCAAGACATTCCAGTTACTCAGGTAATGACGCCTCGTCCGGTAGTTTTCCGCGTACCCGCTGAGATGACCATCAATGAGTTTTTGACTGAGCACAAAGATACGCCGTTCTCACGCCCATTGGTGTATAGCCAGCAGAAAGACAACATTCTCGGCTTTGTACACCGCTTAGAGCTGTTTAAGCTTCAACAGCAAGGCAGCGGTGAGAAGCAACTAGGATCGGTGATGCGCCCAATCCAGGTGTTGTTTAACACCATCATGTTGCCGAAAGCGTTTGAACAGATGATGGCGGCACGTCTTCAGATTGCCATGATTGTCGACGAGTACGGTACCATTCAAGGCATCATCACTCTGGAAGACATCTTCGAGCACTTATTAGGGCAAGAGATTGTCGATGAGGCGGACAAAACCACCGACATGCAAGAGTTGGCTTATCAGCGCTGGGAAAACTGGAAAGAAAAGCACAGCATCGTAGATAACTCTGACGATGATGACGAAGAAGCACCAGTAGAGAAGCCAGAGTCAACAATCGCCTCGGACGAGTCTGAAGAAGCAAAACAAGAGCAAGACACGAAAGACAAAAAAGAGTCTTAAACCCGCTTAATCAAATAATGCTCAAACAAAAATGGCTGCGAACTTCGCAGCCATTTTTTTATCAGTGACACTTTTTTCATCAGTGAGAGTTAGTGACTACCAATCTCATTGCCGAGCAAAAAGTTCTCATCACTGCTTACTACGACGCCATACTTAAGGAAATTCTTACCTAAGATCATGCTGTAGTGAAAGCGAGAGCGGTCTTGCAGATTGACACGAATGGTTTTCTCAACATCACCTAGCTTCACACGCATATTCACCACAGGGCGAACATTCGCTTTCTCACCCGCTTTCGCGCGGATGCGCATGACATCGACCACCTCACGGGTAAACTCTTGCTTCATGTCCATATCGTTGGTGTAGGTAAAGGTAACCATCTTCTTGCCGTCTTTTTCGAATTGCTTAATATTCGTCGCGTTCATTGAGCTGACATCCGCACCGGTATCAAGTTTAACTGGAAAGGTTAACCCCTCAACAGTGGCGTTCTCGATGTGACCCGCAGTAAACACCGGGTAGGCATCAAGCAGGTTTTCACTGCGTGAATTGACTAAAACGCCACCTTTGGTCGCTTTTTTACCAATGATGAAATATGGCTCGTCACCCTCATCACTGTCGAGCGCCTCCAAAGCAAACTCGACGGTCACATCGCGATCGCCGACGATAAACTCACCATCAACCACAGGTCTTACCGTATCGCCTACCTTGATACGACGTAGAATAGTTTTACGGATCTTTTCTTCATTACCCAGGTCACTCGACAGGTAATACTCCACTTTGTCTCGCCCTTTAGCTTCAATGATCTCAAAGCTGCTGACTTTGAGTAGTGGTGTACTGACCGCAAACGACGGCTCCGCATTAAGCTGGTAACCATCTAGAATCAAACTCTCAGTTGGAGAGACCACCAGCGGCTTATCTTTCATACGTTGAGCGAAGCTTTGCTTTTTCTTCTCAAGTTTGCCTTTAGCGCCGGTATCAACCACAAAATTCTTGTTGAGGGTATTCAAGCCCAAACGCAGCTGCGTACTCTGCTTAGAGCGATCTTTCAAATAGACCTGAATCGTACCCTCAAAATCTTCGCCACCCTTGAATGGTACAAAGATCATCGGATATTCATTGCCCGAGACTGACAACATCTTCACCAGTGGATAGGTCACACGCTTTTGCGCCGCTTCTTTGCCGACGAGATCGAAGCTGACTGTGTTGGCTTTCTTGTCTATCTCAATATTCTGCGCATTGAGGATACTGTAGTTATTTTTCAGCGAGATACTGACGTCAACTGGCACATCATCAATAGAGCCAGACTCGCGGCGACCAATCACTTGCGCGTCTTTTTGCTCTTGTAAGTAGTCATAACCCGCCATTACCCAAGCGTTGTTGGCCAAGAAGGTTTTACCAATCAGAATTGGCGCACTGAATCCGCTACGGTCAGTCAGATTGACCTCAGTTTCGACGGTTTTGCCAGCGATGGTCATTGGCAGGGTGATAACCGGACGATAGATAGGAGTTGAGCTCGTGCGGCTACGAATCACACTTGTGCGCGTTAAAGGGCGCTCCATTTCAATCTTCTCACCGGTGTAAGGGTGTCTAAGCGTGAACGTCACAACACCTTGGAAGTTACGCTCATCGTTATCAAACTCTTCAAGCCACCAGTCACTCGCTGAGCCACCGTACTCATCCACGATAGTCTGCATCAGCTTTTCACCACTTAGCCCTTGGTATTTAGGGTTATTACTGATGACTTTGATGTTTTCAGCGTGCATCGATGTGGTATCTGCACCCGTGTCGATTTTACCGACAAATGGAATGCCTTTTAGCGCTTCAATATCTTGGTAGTAAACACTTTCAACGCGCCCGAGGACGATTTTATCTTCAATAGATAAAACTGGCGCCTGTGTAGTAGAGAGATCTGGTGCAGCCATAGCCCACCCGCTTGTCATTGTGGCAAGAATTAACGCCAACTTAGTTGCTGTAGTTTTCATTTTAATACATCCATTCATCGACTGACTCTGAATAAGCATGAGTCCCTAAGACAACGGTCGACTCACATCGTTTACCGACTCCTTTAAACTTTACAGAAAACCAACGGAATATCCACGTGATTATCAATAAATTAGCAAACCCTCGCTAAATTTCACCTTCTAGTGAAACATAAAAATAACCCAGTAATTGCAAATCGGCGCTCACGCCCCTATATCCTATGGATATCAAGGAGTACAAAAGCACTCCCCAACACAACCACAAGAGAATACACGGATGAGCCAAGCTATCTGTCAACTGATTGCTAAAGAGCTGAATGTCAGCCATAAGCAAGTTGAAGCCGCTGTTACCCTGATTGATGACGGCAACACCGTCCCATTTATCGCTCGCTATCGAAAAGAGGTCACGGGAGGTCTTGATGATACCCAGTTGCGTACCCTCGACTCTCGCCTAAGCTATCTACGTGAACTTGACGATCGCCGTCAGACGATTCTTAAATCCATCGACGATCAAGGCAAACTGACCGACGAATTGCGTGCGGATATTGAAAGCGCTGACAACAAAACTCGCCTAGAAGATCTCTATCTACCCTACAAACCAAAGCGCCGCACCAAAGGCCAGATTGCGATTGAAGCAGGTCTCGAGCCGCTCGCTGATCTGCTTTGGACTGAACCAAGCAATGAGCCAGAGAGCGCTGCGTCTAACTATATCGATGCAGACAAAGGAGTTGCGGATAGTAAAGCTGCGCTAGATGGCGCTCGTGCCATCGTCATGGAGCGCATTGCTGAGGACGCCGACCTACTAGAGAAGGTCCGTCAGTACCTCAACCGACATGCAGAGCTGCGCGCTCGCGTGGTATCTGGAAAAGAAAACGAAGGCGAGAAGTTCAAAGACTACTTTGAACATGATGAGCCAATGAGCAAGGTTCCCTCACACCGAGCACTCGCCATGCTGCGTGGCCGTAACGAGGGCTATTTACAGCTTTCTGTCAACGCTGATCCTGCTAACGAAGAGGGAGCTCGCGAATCATATTGCGAAACCCTGATCGCTGAGCATTATAGCATTCATCTAAGTCAGGCGCCTGCCGATGCATGGCGCAAGCAAGTGATTAGCTGGGCATGGCGCATCAAGGTATCGATGCACATGGAAACCGAACTGATGGGCGCACTAAAAGAGCGTGCTGAAGTCGATGCCATCACGGTATTCGCCACTAACCTGAAAGATCTGTTGATGGCAGCACCAGCAGGTCCAAAAGCCACCTTAGGTCTCGACCCAGGTTTGCGCACTGGCTGTAAAGTGGCCGTTGTGGATGCCACAGGTAAAGTTCTCGCAACCGATACCATCTACCCGCACGCCCCGCAAAAACAGTACGACAAAGCGGCACACGTCGTGGAGCAGCTAGCACGTCGCTTCAACGTGGACTTGATCGCCATCGGTAACGGCACGGCTTCTCGCGAGACTGACAGCTTTGCCGCTGACGTCATCAAGCGCGGTAACCTCAGCGTGCAAAAGATCATTGTTAGCGAAGCGGGTGCCTCGGTGTATTCAGCGTCAGAACTCGCAGCAAAAGAGTTCCCGAATATGGATGTGTCGCTGCGCGGTGCCGTGTCTATCGCAAGACGCCTACAAGACCCACTGGCAGAGCTTGTGAAGATTGATCCTAAATCGATTGGTGTCGGTCAATACCAGCACGACGTCAGCCAAACTATGCTGGCGAAACGCCTTGATGCGGTCGTCGAAGACTGTGTAAATGCCGTTGGTGTGGATGTGAATACCGCGTCGGCTGCCCTGCTAACGCGCGTGGCGGGTTTGTCTTCAACGCTTGCTCAGAACATTGTCGACTACCGTGATGAGAACGGTCGCTTCGAAGCACGTACAACTCTTAAGAAGGTCGCACGTCTTGGCCCAAAAGCCTTCGAGCAGTGTGCTGGTTTCCTACGCATTATGGATGGCAAGAACCCGCTTGATGCTTCATCGGTGCACCCGGAAGCGTACCCTGTGGTTAAAACGATGGCAGAGAAGACAGGTCGCGCGCTCAAGTCGATCATTGGTGATACAGCATTTCTTCGAACCGTTAATGCGGTCGATTACACCGACGATACATTCGGTTTGCCAACGGTCACAGACATCATCCGCGAGCTTGATAAGCCTGGCCGTGACCCGCGCCCAGAGTTCAAAACGGCAACCTTCGCGGAAGGTGTCAATACGATCAATGATCTCGAACCTGGCATGGTACTGGAAGGGGTGGTTTCTAACGTCGCGAACTTCGGTGCCTTTGTCGATATTGGTGTTCACCAAGATGGTCTGGTCCACATTTCAGCGCTTACCGATAAGTTTGTTGCCGATCCACGCGAAGTGGTGAAAGCGGGCGATATCGTTAAGGTGAAAGTGATGGAAGTAGACGCCAATCGTAAGCGCATCGGTCTATCCATGCGCTTGTCCGATGAACCTGGTGCGGACAACCGTCCCGCTCGCGGAGGTAAAACCGCTCGCGACAACCATGGGTCTCAGCGTCAGCGCGCACCAAGACAAGAGTCGGGCAACAGTGCGATGGGTGGTGCATTTGCAGCAGCCTTCGCCAAAGCCAAGAAATAACGCTCTAGCTAATAACACAGACTGAAAACGCAAAAGAGCACCTATCTAGGTTGCTCTTTTGGTATTCATCAAAAGCTATCTCACTCACTGCTAAACACTACCCAACGGCAATGATGTCCGACGGCGTATTTGGGGCAACCGAGTGGCCATAATGATATCGGATCACGGTACGACGCTTCGCCATTCTCCCTTCCATCAACGCTGCCTGCATGATTTTAGGAGGTAAGCGAAATCGCATCGCATAGCCTTTTCCCTGCGACTCGCTATAGGTATTTAGTGATAGCAGATGAAACAAGCGCTCTATGGGGTCTTCGTTGTCAGACACGTCTTCTTCGGTGTCATACTCGGGATGCTCTGCGGGATCCCAAGCTGTGCGCTTGCGCCGTTTTTCCTCTTCGTTGATGCGACGCTCGGCATTGGTGCGCGCCAATTCCACGGTAGGGACTATCGGCTCTCGCACCTTGTTGTCACGCGCTGCTTGCTCCGTCTGGGGATTCACAGATGGAGCGATAACTGGAGCACTAACACTGTTGGGCGACACTATCATCGGTCACTCTCCTCTGCTGTGAGTGATTAACGCCAAAACCTCAACAACTAAACGGGATTGATTTTCAATCTTCTGATTACTTTATCGGAAAAACGGCTCCAAGCTTTACCGATTTGTGTAAAAAACATGCAAATTTAGACGCGTAACCCAATGACTCTTGTGACAAACTCATCTGTCTCAGTGATAAACGGTGCGTGAGAAGACTGGGCAAAAATATGACTCTGATGAGTCGACATTTGCGCATCTAACTGCTTTACAATTCGCACCGGAACCAGCCCATCCAAACGTCCATACCAACGATGGACTGGCATCGACAGTTGCGACAACTGCGGGCGATAGTCTAAGTTATCTAACCACTCTAGCCCCAACATAAGGGCGCTTGGGCAAGGCATAGGTCTGGAGAGTACCGCTTGCTTGAGCAACTTAATATCTTGACGCGCGCTCGGACTACCCATGGCTTGAAGCGCCATAAAGCGCTCGATCGTGAGCTCAAAGTCATTACTGAGCTGTGCCATGAACGCACTGAGCACGTCTTTCTTAATACCCCGCCACTGCTCTCCCTCCGAGAACTTAGGCGAGCTTGCCAGTGTCACCAACTGACTGACTCTCGATGGGTAAAAATGGGCGATATGGGTAGCAATCAAACCACCTAGCGACCAACCCAACCAGATAGCGTGCTCGGGCGCCTCTGCTAGTAACATGTCAGCAAGTTCTTGCATCGACTGATAGGACACTTGATGGCTGAGTCCATAACCAGGCAGGTCGACGGTATGCACCGTAAAGTGTTTGGCTAGTTCACGGCTGCAAGCTGACCAAACCGCACCGTTCATCCCCCAGCCATGCACTAGCACGAGATCCGGTCCTTGTCCTTCAGTCTGCCAATGGACTTTTGCTACTTCACTCACACGCTCTCCTACTCATTTAGCTCTTTTCCTGTTTCGATTTGCTCCATGCTAAAGGGAATCCCCTTCACGTCAACTCAGACCAATGCAATTTACCAATCAACTACCCAAATTGTGTCATCTATGCGGCCTCTCTATCGAGCGCTCTCTCGGTCATAACCTATGGTGTCACCACTGCCTGCCTTTGTTTAACTTTCATCAGCATCGATGCCAACAATGCGGACTCACATTTGAGGGCAGTGCAAGCATCTGTGGTGAATGTCTAAAGACACCGCCGCCATGGAACAAAATGGTATGCCTTGGTGACTACCAGCACCCTCTGTCGCACTTTATAAAGCGCATCAAAAACAACAAGCAGCCCAGCATGGTTAAGCCGCTGACCCAAATGCTGAGTAAAAAAATAGACCACCCTTCCCCGATACTGATATCTGTGCCCATGCTGTTTCACCATGAATTTTTACGAGGTTTTAATCTGAGTGAAATGATGGCAAACGACATCGCTAACCAGTTCTCTGGCTCAAAGTGTGCGCATCACATCTTTCGCAAGCACCGCCATACGCGAGTTCAAAAGGATCTCAATCGAGAGGAAAGGCTCCACAATGTGCGCCGAGCATTTTCGCTTAAGCGATCACCCAGTTTGAAACATGTGGCAATAATTGATGATGTGGTCACAACGGGTGCAACGGTTCGTCATTTAAGTGAATTATTACTTGAAGTAGGCGTAGAAAAAATTGATATTTACTGTTTATGCCGTACCCCAAAGTCATCCCACTGATGATTCGTTAGCCAGATTGCGCATAGGATATGCAAATTATTTTTTGGCATCTACTCGTGACAGGAGTAGAATGGGGGTAATAACCTACAAACTTACTCAGGTATTCGTCGTGTCAAATCCAATTACTATTACAGAAAGTGCGCAAAGTCACTTCGCCAAACTGCTGGCTCAACAGCCAGAGGGTACGAACATCCGTGTTTTTGTCGTTAACCCAGGCACTCAAAACGCAGAGTGTGGCGTGTCATACTGCCCACCTGAAGCGGTTGAGTCTAACGACACCGAATTCAAGTACGAAGCGCTATCTGCTTATGTTGACGAACTCTCTCTACCGTTTCTAGAAGACGCAGAGATCGACTTCGTGACGGATAAAATGGGCTCACAACTCACTCTCAAAGCACCAAACGCGAAGATGCGTAAAGTCTCTGATGATGCGCCACTCATGGAGCGTGTTGAGTACGCTATTCAAACACAGGTTAACCCACAACTTGCTGGTCACGGTGGTCACGTAAGCTTGATGGAAATTACCGATGAGGGCATCGCAATTGTCCAGTTCGGTGGTGGTTGTAACGGCTGTTCAATGGTGGATGTCACGCTAAAAGAAGGCATCGAGAAACAATTGCTTCAGGAGTTCTCTGGCGAGCTTACCGCTGTACGAGACATGACTGAGCACGATCGTGGCGAACATTCCTATTACTGATCGCTGCAACCGCTAATTGCAAACCAGTATTTGAATCAGAGCGCCGAGGTAATCCTTTGCGCTCTTTTTTTTAAGCGTTCCATTTGGCGCGCGACTATTTCCTATATATATTAATGACAAACAGACTATTCGTACCATAGGCTCACACGACTTCGTTATGGTACTAGCCAAGGAGAAAGCCCATGCCGTCCAAAAAAGGACCTGAGATCTTAGCCCAAAAGACCGTTGCCGAATCTAGGCTATTCAAAATTGAGGCATTAGACTTAGCGTTTTCCAATGGCACCAAGCGTACCTACGAGCGCATGAAACCGAGTGGTCGTAACGCCGTGATGATGGTGCCTATTACCGAGCATGGTGACATCTTATTGGTTCGTGAATATGCAGCGGGTACTGAGCGCTACGAGCTTGGCTTCCCGAAAGGGCTTATCGACCTTGGCGAAAGTCCAGAGCAAGCCGCAGTTCGTGAGCTGAAAGAAGAAATTGGCTTTGGTGCCAACACACTCACCCCTCTCAAAGAGGTCATTTTGGCTCCTTCTTATTTTTCGAGCCGCATGACGCTATTCGTTGCTCAAGATCTTTTCCCTGAGCAGCTCGAGGGTGATGAACCCGAACCTCTAGAAATCGTGAAATGGCCGTTAGCCCAAGCCGATGAGCTACTCACCCATCTCGACTTCTCTGAGGCTCGCAGTATAACCGCATTGTTATTGATGCTAAGAATGAAGTCAGAATTGGGGTTGTAACGTGACAACAAGACACTTAGATCTATCGCACCATCTTCCTGATGTCATCGACATCGCGCGTCAAGCCGGGCAGCTTATTCTCGATATCTATGAGAATAAAGAGTACGAGGCTTACACCAAAAACGATGACACTCCGGTAACCAGTGCGGACTTAGCGGCGCACAAGCTGATTGTCGAAAAGCTCTCGAACCTGACACCAGACATCCCAGTCCTTTCCGAAGAGGCCGCGGATATCAGCCTCGAGCAGCGTTCTCAATGGGATACGTATTGGCTCGTGGACCCACTTGATGGCACACAAGAGTTCATCGCACGTAGTGGCGATTTCGCCACCATTATCGCTCTGGTCAGCAACAATAAGCCGATAATGGGCGTGGTATACGCACCGGTATCAGGCGTGACCTATCACGCTTATGAAGGCAAAGGTGCGTGGAAAATACCAAGCCTGGGTGAGAGTTTGCGTATTAAGGTGCTCAAGCATGAACTGCCCAACCAATCTATCGCTATAGCAATAAGCCGTCGCCAGAATATCAACCGCATCACTCAGCGTATGAGCTCGGCATGGAATTATGACTTGGTTCCCCTCGGCTCCGCGGCCCTTAAAGCCTGCTTAGTTGCAGAGGGCGCTGTAGATTGCTATCTGCGCTTAGGACCAACGGGTGAGTGGGATACTGCCGCTACACAGTGCATCGTCGAAGAAGCCGGTGGCACCATTCTCGATACCGAACTTCAACCACTTTCTTACAATGAAAGAGAGACCTTGGAGAACCCAAACTTTATCGTGATAGGCGATCGAGACTTACCTTGGGACCAGATTCTCATTCAACAATAGGCAGCGTCAGTTGCTAAATGAACATTAAAAAAGGAGGCTATGCCTCCTTTTTTAATGTTCTACCTTCTATCACAGCACACTAGAAGCGGCCTTGATAGTTAAACGAGTAACGCCCCTGCCCATCTGGATTGCCTAGCCAGCTCAACTGCTGACGCATACCGTTTGGGAACTCATCTTCAGGTTTAAACCACGCCTCAGATTGATACTGACGATTGGGGGTCACACTGGCTGAAAACTCGCTCGACACTTGATTGCTGCTTTGACTACCTTTTGCCGACAGCACGCTCTCGCTACATGACAAATCAACAATAGTCGGACCGAGACCAAGACTGCCAATCGGTGATTCTATATACCCAGCATTCCACGATAAGCTGCCATCTCCGCTCGCACACCAGGGTGAGGCGTAGTTTAGCGATTTAATCGCCAACTCTAACTGGCCACCCGCTTTGATCGGGACTGGCACCGGCGCATATTGCACGACGGTATCTGCCGGAATCGACGCGAGGACATTCTCTAAATAAGCCCCAGACAGATCGACACCTAAGTTACCGCGCCCAGACAAACCTAAAGCACTGCCTCGACCAAAACGCACAGCGTATTCAGGAGAGAGTGTCATCAGGCTCGACCAACTGAACTGCCACGACACATCCCCAATAGAATAGTTTTGTACTCGCACATTTTGTGCGCTGCCCTGCCAAATAGTGCCCGTTGTACCATCGAGCGCCAGCTCTCGCGGCATTGGGGCGTAACTCAATACTATGCTGGCAGGAAGATGATAGATCGCACTCGCTACGAATACGGTGGTACCTAATAAACCGTACTTGATGACCTTCTTGATCACTTAGCCACCCCTCGTAAATTGCAGTCGGTTTACCTCTATGACACCGCTTTGATCTGCTTTATCGATATCTAGAATCTCAACCGTCACACCATGGTTGTCTTGCAAATAAAACAGCCAGTTGACGAAAAACTCGAATGGGATCGGTTTAATCCAAACCTGAAGCTGGTCATTACGAGGCTGCATACGAATCAGTTCAATACTGAAGCGGTTAGTCGATGAGGTAATCACTCGGTTGAGAGGCTCTTTTGATACCACGACGCCACCCGCTTGTCTTTGCTGGGAGATATCATCTGCCTTTTGCTTTACCCAACTGAGCAGTTGACGCTCCGACTGAATGCGTGACTGAGCCATCTCGGTGCGCTGTGCAAAGGGAGCCAGAATGCCCCAATAAATGATGCCGAGCACGGTGACCAGCGAACAAGCGATCACTAAGCGCTGCTCACGCTGGCTAATACTCAGCCACCAGCTTTGAAGATTAAGTAATAGTCCTTTCATCACGCCCTACTTCTTCTTAAGTACAAAGTTACCCATGACCACTTCGCCATTACGGTTGAGTGGACCTTGCGTTACTTCAAATTGCGTTTCTAGTTTCACTCGCGCGGCTTCAAAACTATCAAAATCGCGACTGGTCACATTCATGCGAACTTCATTGCGGTTACCGTCAAAGGTGAAGCTCTGGACTTGCATACCATTGACCTGTCCCACGGTATCGGGCAGTTTCGATAGCCACTCCAATACCGACTGGCTGGACAAATCACTTCCGCCTAGACGCTTAAGTTCATCATCCATCTGTCGCTTAAGGTAACTCACCGTTGGGATACGTTGCTTATCTGGCAGTACCGCTCTGAAAATGCGCTCACTTTCAGCTCGGTAGGCGGCCGCTTGAGATTCGTACTGATTCACCAGCACAACTTGCTGCGCAACGAGTGCTACAACAAGGATGGAGGCAGCAATAGCGACTTTTTGCCAAACCTTCCAATGTCTTAAAAAGGATGCCTTCGGTTTAAAGTCACCCGTCATTAGATTGGCACCACTCTCTACGGTACCTTTCGACAACAATGCCATTGCAGGCTCTGGCGGCATGCTGTGCCAGTCAATATGCTCAGAGCGCTCAACGAAGGATGTCGGGACGGGAGAGTAGCTCTCTATCGCGACTTTGCTCTCTTCCTCACTCTCCGACACCAGCAAATAATCGGAATCGATCACCGCGTCCATCCAGCCTTCATCAACGACTAGACCGCGCTGGTTCGCCGTACGAAACAGCCATTGACCATCAAGGTGGATAGCACTGACCTGCTCCGTTTGAGGCAAAGCGAGCACATCAGGGATAACCTTTTTGACTTCGATTCCCTGCTCAGCAAAACTTTGAATAACATGCGCCAGATATTGACGGTCTACCGCTGCAATAGACGCACTGCCACCCTGCTTGCTAAATATGGTGAAATGCAGCTCATCGACGTCCTGAGCAATATCGTCTTCGACAAGAAATGGCAGCATAGTCTCGAACTGACGTGCACCACCCTGCGGGATCTCGACATCAGCAAAGTGCACGTCCTGTCCACTTAGCATCAATAGCGTCACACGCTGCTGTGCATACTCTTTAATGTCAGCGAGCTGGTCGAGGTTGTTAAGCTCTCCGCTGGCTATCACTTCTTGCTGACTAGTTGACCATACAGCCCAATGTATTTGGCTATCTGGTTGGCTATTCAGGCGAACGGTTAAGAACTCGCTCACTAAATCCTCCAAATCGACGACGGACTACCGTCACTTCCTGTCTATCTTGACTAAAAAACAGGCTGCGCAGTCGCATTCGCGACTCTCCAACGACAACCTGTGTGTCCATTTCAAAATAGGCGCTGTCTACAGCAAGATACTGTTGGGCTTGCTGTTTGGTGTTACTGTCTACACTGGCCATTTGAGACTCGGCCATAAACTTATCGATACCTGACCAACCGTCAAAGGGGCGGTTTTCAATCAGCTGTCTCGCATTCTCTACCGATAGACTCGGCGCAAACAGCGCTGACAGCAGCTCCGCTTGCTCCACGACTATCGTGTTTACATTTAGGCGCCAATCTGCAGTAGGTAGCGCACATACAACGGGCGACATTTTCAGCATGGCGTCACCGCTCATCTGGTTAATCGCTCTCAGCTCTGTACTGTCAGCGACGAATCCATTAGGAGCCACATAGCTTGGTGACAAGGACTCATAGTAGCTATCCCCCACACCGGATACCGACCTCACGCTGGTCTCTTTATTGACGAACTCCCACGTCGAGTCTGCGACCTGTTCCGCTTGGTAATTTTCCACACCAGTTTCTTCAAGCAGCTCTTGGAAAAAACGCACCAGAAATGGCTTAGTGGCACTGTTTGTCGCGGGCTGAACCGTAGAGAGCGCATTGATATTAAAGCACGCCTGCATATCACGGATATAGCCAGTCGCCTCGCCGTAATCAAGTGGATACGTCCGCTCTTCAATCGCCCATGGCTGGTTGAGGTTAACGCTGTCCTTATTGTCTTTATAGCTCTCTTTTATGGCCACCGATGCCAAAGCTTCAACGCCAATCGCATACCAATACGCTTGCTGATAATTTACCTGATTCGACGCACGGGTAAATTGGCTAAATAGGCGCTCTGACATCGTTGCAGCGATTGAAACCATAATGGCAAGTAACAGCAGAATCACAATCAACGCGACCCCTTTTTGGGATTTAGCCATCACTCTTCTCATGAGTTACCGCCTTGAGCGCTGCCTTGATTATTGCCTTGGTTATTGCCACCCGAGTTACCGTTGTTATTACTTCCACCTGACGAAGCATTTAAGGTGCCCGCTGGGGTTAGGTAAATTCGGCTAATTTCGTCATAGTCTTCAAAGCGGATCTTTACCTCAATGGCAAGCGGCAGCGTTAACTCAGCCTGCCATTCGTTAGCCCAGGACTCACCGTTGTAGAAACGCATATCGAACGACTCGACCTTGGTAAATATCGGCAAGGCAACCGGCTCTTCACCCACCGTCGTATCTGGGTAGCGCCACCACAGTCGTTCAAGCTTACCTTCTTGCAATCGGTAGCCTATTTTCGCCACTTCTCCGCGAGGAAATTGGTTCTGCGGATTCAGCCAGCCCAAGCGAGCAAACAGCAATCCTCGTCCTTCTGATTCCAACAACCCCTCTTGCCAAAGCATCAAACGAGTGAGGGGCTCTTCCCCTTCATGGCGAAACTGCCTAAGCGCTAACTGCCTGAAGTCACTATCTAAATAGACAAAGCCACGCTGAATCTCTTGCAATCTGGCACTTCGTGCTTGCGACAGTTCATTGCTGCGCTGAACCTGGTTTACCACTTGGTAAGCCGCAACACTTAAACTGGCGAATATCGCGATGGCCACCAGCACCTCAATCAAGGTAAAGCCTTTAGCACGGTTACTTATCGACATAACTTCTCACCGTAACAATCGGGCTCGCTTTGGCATCCGTGGCGACACTGACATCAAAAGCGGATAACAAGTTATCCGCTGTCTCAATTGGCTGAACACTCCAATACCACTCACGACCAGCCAGCGTCTCTTTGCCTTTTTTCGCCTTGAGTTCTGAGGTATCCAACATGACCTTCGCCATTTGGTTATCAACCACCATGCTTGCGAACGCTTTCTCTTCCAAGTAGCTCAGCGTATTGATGTGTTGACTGACCGAACGAATAATAGAGATCGCAGCAGTAGCAAAAATGGCCATTGCTATCAGCACCTCTAGTAAAGTCATGCCTCTAACGCTCTTTTTCATTCCAATCTTTCACATCCATAAGCGCAAGGTGTCCGCTCTCTTCTACTTCAACATACCAAGTTTGATCTTGCCGAGCCCGATTAACGGGTGCTAAGACAAACACCCCTGCGGTAATCTCCCCACTGGAGAGAATGAATACTTGTGGCGGCTTTTCTTGTTTCTTCTCTTTTTCGACATCCGCAAACATATCTTCATCGAATAGTGAGCCAGGCTCAAAAAGTCGATCATCATTGCCCCAGATACCTGTGCTCAAATCGAGCTTAATCGACAACGCCTCAGGCAAGGTCGTTTCTTCAGGGATCTTACTCAACGAGACCCTTTGCCAACCGTCTTGTTTGAGCTCCAAGAACACATACTGCTTTTTGGCCTCATCAACACGTATACCAAAGTCTTTGCCAGCTAACATGGCTTCTTCATTAAAGAGTTGCAGTCTTTGGTATAGGCGCTGCGCTTGCTGTTTGGTTTCGTCACTCTGGCTTTGTGGCAGGGTTGAAATAACCGCCACGGCACTGACCGACAGCAGCACCAACACCAGCATAATTTCTAATAGGGTAAAACCACCTTGATGGCGCTTGCGAAATAACATGAGGGTTCACTTTGGATTAAAGAGGGGCAGATGCCCCTCAATACGAAATTACTGGAAGTCTTGAATGTTCCAGTTGCCGATATCAGCGGCAGGGCCTTCACCACCTTCTTGACCGTCCGCACCCAGCGTGAAGATATCGATCGTGCCTTTATCGCCTGGGCTTAGGTATTGATATTCGTTGCCCCATGGATCGGCAGGAAGACGACGAATATAGCCACCATCGCGGTAGTTACGTGGCTCAGGGTTGCTAGGCTTAGTTACCAATGCCTCTAGACCTTGGTCAGTCGTCGGGTAAACGCTGTTATCCAACTTGTACATGTCCAGCGCGTTTTCAAGAGCAACAATATCGGTTACGGCTTTTTGTTGGTCCGCTTTCTCTTTGTTGCCCAGCAAGTTAGGCACAACGAAGCTCGCCAAAATACCCAAAATAACAACCACTACCATTACCTCTAGCAGGGTAAAGCCGGATTGTTTTTTCATTCTTTTTTTCATCTCTAACTCCAAATAAAGCATCCTCAAAATTGAGGACAATAGTAACCGTCCGCCTGGTTAGATTAACCAGACATCAAATTGTTCATTTCCAATATTGGCATTAAGGTCGCCATCACAATAAACAGCACTAACCCAGCCATCACCGCGATCAACGCGGGAGTAAAAATACCAAGCGCGATGTTCACGGTAGACTCAAAGCTTTGGTCTTGGTTATCAGCGGCGCGAGTCAACATACTCTCTAACTCACCACTTTGCTCACCACTGGCAATCATATGCAGCATCATAGGTGGGAACAGCTTTGTTTGCTCAAGCGCTTTGCGAAGGCTGGCACCTTCTCGCACGTTATCAGCAGCGGTCGACACCTGCTTCTTAGCAAAGTGGTTGGTCATCACATCCACGGAGACCTTCATTCCCTCTAGGATAGGAATGGCACTGGAGGTACAAATTGCCAGAGTGCGAGCAAAGCGCGAGGTGTTAAGGCCTCGAGCGATCTTACCAATCAATGGGAAACCCAGAACCTTAGTATCCCAACTCATTCGAATTGAGGGCTTACTCAGCGCCACTTTAACCAGATAAAAAGTGACAACAAAGCCGCCTAATAACATCAGACCCCATTGCTGGATAAAGTCACTCGATGATAAGAGAAATTGCGTCGATGCGGGTAACTCTTGTCCCATCTGTACAAACTGACCGACAATCTTAGGCACCACGGCAGCAAGCAGAAATGCCACAATCGCGACCGCAAATACCACCAGCACAACAGGGTAGATCATCGCTTGCTGCAGTTTGGAGCGCATTTTTTGTCGATTCTCAGCATAATCCGCCAACCGCTCCAAGATAGAATCTAGGTGCCCTGACTTCTCCCCTGCCGCGACCATAGAGCGAAACAGTTCATCAAAAACGTGTGGGTAGTCAGCTAAGCTATCTGACAGGGTATAACCTTCAGTAACCTTAGAGCGGATTGCTGCCAACATGGTTCTAATGCGTGGCTTCTCCGATTGCTCAGACACCGCTTTTAGACATTCCTCAAGCGGCATGCCCGATTGAACTAAGGTCGATAGCTGTCTGGTTATGAGAGCCAAGTCAGGTGTGCTCAAACCTCGTTTGAACATCGGCTTGGCATTGCTATTGCCCGATGAGCCAGATTGAGCCTTGCCTTTCGCCTCAACAATATCAACCGGCATCAGGCCTTGCTCTTTTAGGCGTTGGCGTGCCTGACGAGCGTTATCGCCCTCAATGAGCCCTTTGACTTGTTTGCCCTTCGCATTGAGAGCTTTGTATTCAAACGCTGCCAAGTTACGCTTCCTTCGTCACACGCATGACTTCTTCTAGCGAGGTCACACCAAGTTTTACCTTGTGGAAGCCATCATCACGAATACTTGGCGTATGAGAGCGCACGGCTTTTTCAATCGCCTGCTCACCGGCTTCGTCATGGATAAGTGACTGCACGGTATCGTCAACCATCAACAGTTCGTGAATACCAGTACGCCCACGGTATCCTTTGTGGTTACAGTGCTCACAGCCCACCGCTTTATGTAGCGTAAGTGGCTGCGCTTCCGTTAGACCAAACAGTTGCTTGGTGGCCGAGTCAGCTTCGTAAGGCTCTTTACAATCATTACAAAGCGTTCGTACTAATCGCTGAGCAAGAACACCCAGCAAAGATGACGAGATAAGGAATGGTTCAATACCCATATCACGCATACGCGTAATCGCACCAACTGCAGTGTTAGTATGAAGCGTCGACATCACCAAGTGACCCGTTAAGGACGCTTGCACCGCAATCTGCGCCGTTTCTAAGTCACGGATCTCACCAACCATCACCACGTCCGGGTCCTGACGCAAAATCGCACGCAGCCCACGAGCGAACGTCATATCAACCTTTGGGTTCACCTGTGTCTGTCCAATACCATCGATATCAAATTCGATAGGATCTTCTACGGTCAGTATGTTGCGCTCGTTACTGTTGATCTCTTGCAAGCCCGCATACAGGGTGGTCGATTTACCTGACCCCGTAGGACCAGTGACTAGGATAATGCCGTGCGGACGTTGGATGAGGTGCCTGAACTTCTCATGATTCTCAGGCGTCATACCTAAACTATGCAAATCCAAGCGTGTAGCGTTTTTATCGAGAAGACGCATCACCACACGCTCACCGTGTGACGACGGCATAGTCGACACACGTACATCCACCGCTCGACCACCGATACGTAGCGAGATACGACCATCTTGAGGAACACGCTTTTCAGCGATATCCAGCTTCGCCATAACTTTAACGCGTGAGACCAAAAGCGGCGCTAGCTTGCGACTTGGCGCAAGAACATCACGCAATACGCCATCAATTCTAAAGCGAATCGACAGCACTTTTTCGAAGGTTTCGATGTGAATATCCGACGCACCCTCTTTAATCGCTTCACCAAGCATGGCGTTGATAAGCTTGATAATCGGTGCATCATCGTCAGACTCAAGTAGGTCTTCATCTTGAGGGAGCTCTTCCGCCAACGAGAAGAAGTCGTCGCTGTCTGCACCAATGTCTTCCATCAATTGGCGCGCTTCAGATGAGTCACGCTGGTAAGCCTGAGTCAGTTTGGCATCGAACTCACTTGATAGTAGAGAGTGCAGCTCGAAGGGTCTACGAAAGACCCTTTTCACTTCTTGCAATGCGTTGAGTGCAAGTGGCTCTACATAGTAGAGCACCGACTGCTCTTCATGTGCTTCAAACACCACTTTAAAGCGATTAGCAAAGCTAAACGGCAGGCGGTTTGCCAAAGGGCGATGCTCTAAGCTTTCCATAGTTAGTTCGCTTCTACTTGATCGATAAAGGCTTGAATCTCTGAAGGATAACGATCGGTTTCGTTAAACTCAGGCAGTACCGGAATAAAGCCATCGTCCATTAATTTCAGACCTTTGTCTGCCTTAAACAACTGCTCAGCACGAATGTAGTTGTACTTACGCTGAGTAATACCATCTGAGGTCATGCCATCACGAATAATGGTTGGCTTGATAAACACCATTAGGTTCTTTTTCTCAACGGTGGTCGACGTAGAGGTGAACAGGCGACCTAGGTAAGGAATGTCACCGAGGAACGGAACTTTGGATTCACTCTCTGCAGCACGCTCGTCAATCAAACCACCAAGCACAAGCATCTGACCATCTTGGATCATCACAGAGGTATTCAACTGACGCTTGGCAAAGCGCACGTCTACCGCACCATTGGCGCCCAGCACGTTCGACACTTCTTGCTCAATGTTGAGCTGTACCGAGTTACCTTCGTTGATCTGCGGCACAACCTTCAGCTTGATACCGACTTCTTTACGGTCAACGGTCTGGAACGGGTTGCTGTTGTTTGAACCAGCGGTTGAACCCGTCAAGACCGGCACCTCTTCACCCACAATAAACGAAGCTTCACCGTTATCCATCACGGTAATACTTGGCGATGACAGAATGTTTGAGTTGGATTGACTCGATACTGCGGTAATTAACGCGGTCCAGTCACCCAAGGCAATACCTACAGCGGCACCTTGAACGCCACCTAGCGCACTCGCCAATTTGCTGTAATCACCACTGGTTGTTGTTTCTACGTTATATGGGTTGCCATCAGAGTCGACACGCGTTTCTGTCGTTTTCTGATCTTTCGCTTCTTCCATACCAACCATAACACTGCCGATAGACGCGCCTGTATTACTAAACTGAACCACTCCACCGTTGGATAGCGAGCCCCATTGAACGCCTAGGTTGGCGCCATCGACATCCGCAAGTTCGACGATCAGCGCTTCAATCAACACCTGTGCACGGCGAATATCGAGCTGAGCAATAACCTCAAGCAGTGCTTTCATGATATCTGGCGGCGCAGTAAGTACTAACGCATTGGTATCTGGGTGCGCGGCAATCATGACTTCGGTGCGGTTCGCCGTGGAACCTGATTTCGAGCCCGATTGCTTTTCCTTTTGTAGGTTGTCTGATACGCCCTTCAGCACATCAACGAGGTCTTCAGCTTTCGCGTATTTTAGGTATTGAACGCGGTTATTACCCTTGGTCGCCATCTCAATATCAAGCTGACCAATCAAACGACGTAGACGTTGACGAACTTTTGGGTCACCTGAAATAAGAATAGAGTTGGTACGCTCATCCGCCACCAGCTTAGGTTGGAGCAACGCAGGGGTATTCTTTGCATCGGTGGTTTTGTTCAACGCATCGACGATACGCACCATTTCAGCCGCGGATGCGTTTTTAAGCTCAACGACTTCCACTTCTTTGTCGCCTGCTTGGTCAACGCGACGAATGATATCCGCCAGACGGTTAACAACTGCAGCACGACCTGTAATGAGGATGATGTTTGCAGGATCGTAGTGGACTACGTTACCTGCCCCAGCATTATCATTAAGCTGTCTTAGTAGTGGTGACAGTTCACGTACCGAAACGTTCTTTACCGCTACAACGCGCGTTACTACCGTATCACCGGCCGTAATGTCGGTATCGCCAACAACTGGGATTGCCGATGTCTTCGCGTCTTTTGCCTTAATCACTTTTAGAATGCCGTTGTCCATCTCAACAACGGCAAAGCCATATACCTCAAGTACATTTAGGAAAAAGCTGTAATACTGCTCTTCATTGAGGACGTCGTAGCTGCGTACGTCGACTTTGCCACGTACTGACGGATCAACGATAATGGTCTTGTCGAGGTTTCGCCCGACAATATTGATAAACTCATGAAGGTCAGTGCCTTTAAAACTGGCGCTAAATTCATTGGCTGATACCGCTGGGACAGCCAATAGGCTCCCCATCAATAACCAGGTACTTGTTTTAAGCCAACTTTTCACTTAATGCTCCCTTGTAATACTGTCCACATGACTAAAATTGGATAAAGATGTCATGTTGCTGTCCATCGCGCTCAACGGTGAGGTTTAATTCTGTCAGTTCAGTGATGGATTGATAAATCTGTCCCATAGCCGCAGGGTCGGTCAGGTCTGCACCGTTAAGTGCCACGGCAATATCGCCATTTTGTAGACCAACCGAGTTAAATAACTCAGGATCTCGTCCTGGGCTCACTCGATATCCCTTCACCTGGCCGTCACGCTTTACTTGAGAAAGCCTAACGTACTGAAATATTTGCTGTGGGTCTTGAGTAATTGTGTTACGAATCGCTGCTAGCTTTTCTTCTGCATCTACTGGGTTGTTACCAACCACATTAGATGCTTCTGCTTGAGGTCGTTGATTTAACTCAAGCTTTTTATATTCGAGTCCTTCAAGCATAACGGTCTCGTCACGACCTGCGTTGGAGATGATAATACGATCAATTAATACCGCATTGATGGTTGCTCGAGTGCCATCAATTTGCTCACCAATACCATAGGTGCCTTGTTTACCACGATTAGCCACTACTGCTAAGCTCAGGTCAGGATTAGAACTCACGACAGAACCCACCAGCACCACATTCAAACGACTTTTTGGCGCATCGGTCACGACAGGGGCTTGTACCACTTTTTGTTCTCGGCTGTAAGCACCGAAGATATTGGCGTTATTAATATCTGAAGATTGCAGCTTGGTGGTTTGTGATGAGTTCGCAGTGCTCACTGCCGCTGGCGGAGCCCAACGCGTCACAGAATGTGATTGGGGAAACAACTGCCATAACAACGCACCCGCGATCCAACAAGAGATCACAAGTAACACTAACGTCAGAAGTAAACTGATTTGAGGCTGATACTGCGTGCAACGTCTTAAGAGTGAGGTCAAAGAGGCAGCGGAGACACTGTTCGCCGATATAGATAATCCTTTCACTCTCTAACTTCCTGCTTGGTAATGAACTTTCCAGTTATTCACTATGTTATAAATCCAATGATATAAGCAACTTTTGCTTCCTGCCAACCGACAGAATATAGCATAACTAGTATTACAGTAATGCGAATACGTGTTTGGGGTTGAATTTTTTAGACCCAAGCACCATTTAGTACACCAATAGCAAGATAAAAGTATTACTAGTTCCGTACGGTAAGTCATGACTGACTTTTGCCGTCACTTACTTAGAAAGTAGGATTCACAATGAGTTCCGAGAATAATTCTGTTCGATTGGATAAATGGCTGTGGGCCGCTCGCTTCTATAAAACCAGAAGTATCGCGCGAAATATGGTCGATGGTGGCAAAGTCCACTACAATGGACAGCGCTCGAAGCCGAGTAAAATAGTGGAATTGGGAGCTGTCATCGCTCTACGCCAGGGTAACGAAGAGAAGACCGTGGTCATTGAGCGTATTTCAGATCAACGCAGAGGTGCACCGGAAGCCCAGACTCTCTATAGCGAAACCTCTGAGAGTATCGCAAAGCGAGAAGACAACGCGTTGAAGAGAAAACTGCACGCACACAACCCAAGTCCTGAACGTCGACCTGACAAAAAGCAGCGTCGCGATATCATTAAATTTAAACACCAATAAGCTGGAGCTTCCTCAATGGCTAACAACATACTTAACCGCTACCTTTTTGAAGAACTGTCTGTGCGCGGCGAACTCGTGCAAATGGATACAGCTTATCAAGAAATTCTATCAAGCAAGGAATACCCTGCGCCGCTACAAAAGCTGCTGGGTGACCTGCTGGTATCAACAAGTCTACTTACAGCGACACTGAAGTTTGAAGGTTCGATTACCATGCAACTTCAAGGTGATGGTCCAGTATCGCTAGCAGTTATCAATGGCGATCACAACCAGAAACTCCGTGGCGTTGCACGCTGGGAAGGTGACATTGCTGATGATGCAACTATCCACGACATGATGGGCAAGGGCTACCTTGTGATTACGATTACTCCGGACAAGGGTGAACGTTATCAAGGTGTCGTCGGCCTAGAAGGCGATAACCTATCTGAGGTACTAGAAGGCTACTTCGAGCGCTCTGAACAGCTTAAGACGCGCCTCTGGATCCGCACTGGTGAGTTTGAAGGCAAGCCTCACGCTGCAGGCATGATGTTGCAGGTAATGCCTGACGGCACTGGTACACCAGAAGACTTCGAGCACCTTGAGCAGCTAACAGACACCATCAAAGATGAAGAGCTATTCGGCCTAGATGCGAATACCTTATTGTACCGCCTATACAACCAAGACAAGGTTCAAGTGTTCGAGCCGAAAGAGGTTGAATTCTTCTGTGGCTGCTCGCGCGAGCGCAGTGCCAATGCGATTGTGACTGTTGCACAAGAAGAGATCTTCGAGATCATTGCTGAAGAAGGTCAAGTGGCGCTTCATTGCGACTACTGTGGCACGACTTACGCGTTCGATGAAGCCGAAGTCAAAGCGCTTTACGCGGAAGCAAATTCAGACGCAGGTGACAAGACGATCCATTAATCGTCACTGAGTTCCAGTTCATAAAGCCAGATCGCTAGCGATCTGGCTTTTTTTGTTCTTTTTATTTAACAGAATTGCAAAAAACATGAACAGAGCATCTAACCAAATACGTAAATGATGTGTTACATTTGATCTAGCGCAAAGGTTTGCTTCGAGGAGAAATTAGCCCAAATTCAATATGTGATAGAACACTTAAAACCATCAATAACTGATGACTAATTTTTGAACTACCTCCCTGTTTTATCGGATATCCGTTGCTAGCATGGAGTTCAAAATAAAAAACAAAATAACAAATAAACAATTACTACAATTTTAAAATCCCTACAAAAATCCAATAAGGAGCACCTATGACCGTTATGGACATTAACAAGGCTGCACAAATCGATCTTACCAAGTACGGAATCACTGGCGTAACTGACATCGTTCGCAACCCAAGCTACGAACAGTTATTTGAAGAGGAAACTCGCGAAGGTCTGGAAGGCTACGAAAAAGGCGTAGTCACTGAGCTTGGCGCCGTTGCTGTAGATACGGGAATCTTTACTGGACGCTCTCCTAAAGACAAATTTATCGTTAAAGACGCTACAACAGAAGAACACATGTGGTGGACAAACGATAAAGTCAAAAACGACAACAAACCTATGTCCCAAGAGGCATGGAATGACCTTAAAACGCTTGTCACTGGTCAACTATCCAATAAACGTCTATTCGTGATCGACGGATTCTGCGGTACCAACCCAGATACGCGTCTATGTATCCGAATCATCACAGAAGTCGCTTGGCAGGCTCACTTCGTGAAAAACATGTTCATTCGTCCAACCGAAGAAGAACTCGCAACTTTCGAGCCAGACTTCGTGGTTATGAATGGTGCGAAGTGCACTAACCAGAAATGGCAAGAGCACGGTTTGAATTCTGAAAACTTCACAGCATTTAACCTAACCGAAAGAATGCAGCTTATCGGCGGAACATGGTACGGCGGCGAGATGAAGAAAGGTATGTTCGCAATGATGAACTACTTCTTGCCACTGCGTGATATCGCATCGATGCACTGTTCTGCCAACATGGGTCAAGAAGGCGACGTTGCTATCTTCTTCGGCTTGTCAGGCACCGGTAAGACAACTCTTTCAACCGATCCTAAACGTGCACTTATCGGTGACGATGAGCACGGTTGGGATGACGATGGCGTATTTAACTTCGAAGGCGGTTGCTACGCGAAAACAATCAACCTATCTAAAGAAGCTGAGCCAGACATCTATAACGCTATCCGCCGCGATGCGTTGTTAGAGAACGTAACGGTTCGCAATGACGGCTCTATCGATTTTGATGACGGCTCGAAGACAGAGAACACTCGTGTTTCTTATCCACTTCACCACATCGAGAATATCGTTAAGCCGGTATCAAAAGGTGGTCACGCGAATAAAGTGATCTTCCTTTCTGCTGATGCATTCGGTGTACTACCTCCGGTTTCTAAACTGACGCCAGAGCAAACCAAGTACCACTTCCTATCAGGCTTCACTGCGAAACTAGCAGGTACTGAGCGTGGTATTACAGAGCCAACACCAACCTTCTCTGCGTGTTTCGGTGCGGCGTTCTTGACGCTTCACCCAACTAAGTACGCTGAAGTGTTAGTTAAACGCATGGAAGCTGCAGGTGCTGAAGCTTACTTGGTTAACACTGGCTGGAATGGCACAGGCAAACGTATCTCTATCCAAGATACACGTGGCATTATCGATGCGATCCTAGATGGCTCTATCGAGAAAGCAGAAACCAAGAACATCCCAGTGTTCAACCTAGAAGTTCCAACTTCACTTCCAGGTGTCGACCCTGCGATCCTAGATCCTCGTGAAACTTACGTTGACCCGCTTCAGTGGGAAAGCAAAGCGGCAGATCTTGCCCAGCGCTTTATCAACAACTTCGATAAGTACACGGATAACGACGAAGGTAAGTCATTGGTAGCAGCGGGCCCTCAGCTCGACTAATACTTGGATAGATATCCAACTTTTTAATACCAGCCCCTCAATTAGAGGGGCTTTTTTACGCTATACGCGCTAAATTATTGTTTATGTTGAAAGCTTGGACATACGTTTCGTGGTAAGAAAGATTGTTGCGCTGTTTGTCGCCGTATTGGCACTGGGTCTACTGACCATATTGATCGTGTTCGGTTTACTGCATACCCAATATGCAAAACCGATGGTTATCTATACCCTAGATAAAGGACTCGGCATTCACGTTAAAAGCGAATCGATTCAATACCATTATCCAAATCAGGTCACTTTCCAGAACGCTCGATTTGAGCTTCCTGATCAGCAGCCTGTGGAAGTCGCTGAGCTTTCCGTCTGGTTGTCTACTCAACTCTCTACCAAACAGCCAGTCACTATTTATGAGCTCTTGATCGACGGCGCATCAATATCTGCATCACAGACGCCATCAATAGCTCTGCTGAAACAATGGCAGATCGAGAATATCGCACTCGATCATATTGATTACAGCCATGGCGAGATGATCATCAACGATCTTCGACTGCAGCTAACCGGCATCGAGCTTGGCGATAGTGTCATAACAAGCAAAGGAAACGTGCAGCTTCAAGCCTCTCAGTTCTACTATCAAGGCTCTTCGCTGCGAAACCTATTAGTCGATGGGGAGTTGGATGGCGATAACAGCAAAATACTCGGAGCCTCGTTTACATGGAATAAATCCAGTATCTCGACACAAGCACAAATACAAAATGGACGTTGGTCACTGGTCAATACCACAATAGATCGATTGGACTTAGATGCCACAGCCCAAGATGATCCATTACTTTCAATTCTTAAGGAGCACGTGGGTCATATCAATAGCTTAGATATTCTCAACTCAACGCTAAGCAATAATGATATGACCGTCGACAACATCAGCGCTTCTATAGAGAACATTGATTTGGATAAATCGCTTTGGAAACAATCCGAAGCCTATATCTCTGTTGATGCAGACCAACTCATATGGCGCGGCTTTGAGTTCATCGAACCAACTCTAGAGGTTTACGCAAATGAAGAGCGAATAGAGGTTGCGGACCTCGACACCCAACTAGAACAGGGTCGCATCCAGCTTTCCGGCTACGTGAAGCCCAATGAAATAAAGCTCGATAAACTTGAAGTAGATGGCGTTAAATACATTCAAGAGGGAGACAAGCCTTCTCTATTAGACCTATTTGCAGATGTGAGTATTGATGATCTCAAATCCGTCGCCATTGATCGCGTTGCTATCAACCGCTCACAATGGATTCAGCTTTCGACAAAGCCATTTTGGCAAGTCACTGGATTTAATATGGAAGCTTCTGACTTACTGCTAAAAAGAGACTATCAATGGGGACTCTGGCAAGGCAAAGCAACAGCATCGGCTAATAGCGCTAGTATTGATAAGATACTTGCTAACCAGGTCATCATGGAGACAGAAAGCAAAGAAGGAAAATGGCAGTTAAACCGTCTCTTCATCCCATTCGAGCAAGGCTACTTTACCTCGACGGCAAGTTTAGATTTTGGTGCACCGAGTCAGCCTCTCGCACTTAATGCGAAAGCATTTTCCCTCCCTCTCGCATTGACGCAGTACTTGTTTGATTCTGATGACATTCAACTGACAGGTACCGCGGATTTAGACCTCGATATCAGCGCCCTTATCGCAGATAACCTCTCTCTTTCACAGACGCTGTCAGGTAGCCTAAGCAGTAGCTTTTACAACACTGAAATCCAAACCCGACATTCGGAGCAGCCTCAAGCACTGGAGGTTACGCCCCTCAAGATGACGGCTGACAGAGGGGTAATAGAGTTGGAGTCTCTAGAAATATCTGGGGGGGACATTGAGGGCTCTGCGGGCGATTCAATAGACCTTCATTCCCAGTCGATGCAAGCGGTCACCATTAAGTTAACCGAGACTTGCAAGGCCGAATACGAACTACACATTCTGACCGGAGAGGTGGTCTCCTCTCCTTTAGACGCCTGTCCTTAAACAAAACCCCTATCTATAAGATAGGGGTTTTTCTATTAGCTCGATAGCAGCTTGTCTTGGTAGTTGGGTAACAGCATATAGGTCCCAACGAACTCCACCGCGGGGCTATCACCACTATAGATGGTGACATTGATGACGATACGTGCCTTCTTACCTGCCGCAAGCCTATCCAAGTCACCACTAATCCCATCAAGAGACGTAACAGAAACCGGACTAGACTCCACTGGGTGTTTGTAGCGAATTCGACTGTCTGCCAGAACAATATCGGCAACCAATCCGCGCTCACGCATAAGCAGCCACGTCATTCCCCAGCCAGTTAAGGTCGCTAGAGTAAATGCCGAACCGGCAAACATAGTGTTATGAGGGTTCAGATTAGGGTTCAATTGGGCACTGCACTCAAAGCGATAGCCCGTGTATTGATTAATCTTAATGCCCATCTTGTCACTGATTGGGATCTGTTGTTCCCAGCGGTCTTGCAACTCGGCGCACCATTCCGGACGTCGTAACACTTTTGCAAGCGGGTCAAGTTGTTTGACCATCTGTTGGTGACGAACCGGGCCCTTCTGATCGTTGAGCTCTCCCTGACTACTAAACCCATTGGTTTCGTAAAAGGAGATAGCATCCTCTCGAGCGTTACAAACAAGTCTCTTAACGCCCTCTTGACGAGCAAAAGACTCTAGAGCAACGAGTACTAAAGACCCCATACCCTTGTTACGGCGGCTATTTTTAACCGCCATGTAACGGATCTGACCTTCGTTGTCTGGGGTAATGTACAAGCGACCGATTGCCATGGGTCTTCCTCGACCATCGACAATCATACGGTGATGACTCATTTCATCATACTCATCGCGCTCCGAACCCACAGGCAAACGCCACGGTTCTCGCAGCATTTGCCAACGGAAGTGGTAATACTTGGCGAGTTGATTCTCAGTCTTTGGAGTAATGAGTTTAAACATAGATATCCTTTCGCATGTAAACCTAAAGCGTTACTCGTTTATACCTGCAACCAAAAAGTTACGGGACCATCATTCACTAGAGACACCTTCATATCCGCGGCAAATTGACCACGCTCTGTAGGGAGTATCTCTAGGCAACGATCCGAAAAATAGTCGTAAAGGCGCTCCGCATCAGTTGGATGCGCACCTCTTGAGAAGCCCGCTCGAGTACCTTTCTTTGTATCGGCTGGAAGCGTAAATTGCGATACCACTAAGACGCTACCACCAACATCCTTCACACTCAGATTCATCTTACCGGCATCATCTTCAAAAACACGGTAAGTGGTGACACGCTCAACTAGGCGCTTCGCCTTAGCTTCGTCATCTTCCTTCTCTACGCCAAGTAACACTAATAAGCCCTTGCCGATCTCACCAACTACTTCGCCGTCTACTTTGACAGAGGACTCACTCACTCTCTGTATCAGTGCTATCACTTAGTCGTTCCTTATTGGTGAATTCTTTTTGATTGGCTGTCGATTGTAACATGGTGCACTTTGGTCGCCAGTGTTCTTTCTCTCCAAGTGCTGCGGTAAACTCCGCACCAATTAGCACGATGAACCAGCACAGATAGATCCACAAAAACAGGATTGGAATTGCCGCAATGGCCCCATAGATAAGCTGATATGACGGAAACTGAGTAATGTAATATGCGAAGCCCTTCTTACTGATTTCAAACAGCAGCGTGGCAATCACAGCACCTATTAAGGCATGACTTAGATAGACCTTTTTATTCGGTACCAACATGTAAAGCCCGGTAAATGCTAACATCGCTAGGAACGCAGGGAGCCAGTTAATGAAGAAGCTAAACGCTCCACTTAGGATTTGGTGTTCAAGTATCTTTAATGACGTAACATAGGAGGTGCCAACAATACTGGCACCCACCAAAATAGGCCCAAGAGTCAGAATCATCCAATACATCGAGAATGAAAATACCCGGCGACGTTTCTTTTTGACTCGCCAGATATAGTTAAGGTTGTTATCGATATTGGAGATAAGCGTCACTGCAGCGACAAACAAAAACGCACTACCAATCGCCGTCATCCTTCCGGTATTAGAGACGAATTCAGTTAATGCACCATAGACCGCATCCCCGGCTGCTGGTACAAAATGTTGAATAATGAAGTTCTGTAGTGTCTCGCCAACATTAGCAAAGATAGGAAAAGACGATAGTACCGACAGCAATACCGTCAACATAGGAACGATGGAAAGCAGGGTAATATAAGCAAGATAACCCGCATTCACATTGACCCTATCGTGAGCCATGCGCTGCACGAGATAGCGAACAAAGCTTACTAAGATAGAGATTGGCTGAATAAGTTGTGGGGGGATTTTGTCGCGCATGTTCAATCTAGCACTCCTTGCTAACTTGTGTTGCGATAACGTCAGTTGTGAGCTGATTCTTACACTGATTCAAAACAAACTCGACTCGCTTAGCTACTGACATTAAAGGGACATCAACAACTCTATATCCCAGGTTTTGATAAGTGTCGCAAAGTGATTCGTGAATACTCAGAGCTTCTTCGAAGGGATACGGGCGTACATCGTCTTGGATATAGGTCTCAGGAGTAGGCTTACAAAACAGGACGATCTTTTGATAACCGTTAGCTGCCTCGCTGCCAATAGTTTCTGACACCGGTAAGTCTCCAAATGATAGATAGGCGCAGACATCAGGGATGGCACGGTCAACAAAGCTTAGTTGTTGAGACAGCTGTCCTTTGTTTCGCTGAGCCAGCATTTGCTCAAAACACATATCCGCAAATAACCCAAGCTGCTGCCAAGGCAATACGCCACCGTCAAGCTTAGACTGCTCTTCTATGAGTATTCGCGGGATCTCTGGATATACATCGTAGCCTTCGTTTCCTAAAGCCTCTAGAAGCGTTGTTTTTCCTGACCCAGGACCGCCTGAGATAATAAAGGGTAAAGTCGCACTCATAATACATAGCTAATTCAGTAACATGATTAAAGTTTAACTTAAACCGTCAAGGTATTGTGAGTCAGAGTGGAAATAGTAGAGGAGTAATTGAATAAATAGGAAAATATGCGGATACAGAAACGCCCCAGCAATTTCTGAGGCGTGGAATTAAAGCTTGGCGATGTCCTACTCTCACGTGGGCGGTGCGGCGATCCGCAAGACACACTCTACCTTTTAAGCAAAACATTAATATGATTATACGCTAGATACGAAAACGCCCCAGCTTTTGCTGAGGCGTGGAAATAAAAGTCTGGTGATGTCCTACTCTCACGTGGGCGGTGCGGCGATCCGCAAGACACACTCTACCTTTTAAGCAAAACATTAGTATGATCATACGTTAGATACGAAAACGCCCCAGCTTTTGCTGAGGCGTGGAAATTAAAGTCTGGCGATGTCCTACTCTCACATGGGGAAGCCCCACACTACCATCGGCGCTATTGCGTTTCACTTCTGAGTTCGGCATGGAATCAGGTGGGTCCACAATGCTATGGTCGCCAAACAAAATCTTGCTTGGTGCACCTTGCTCTGCAAGATGACTCTAAATACTGGTGCTGATACCCAGACTCGAACTGGGGACCTCATCCTTACCAAGGATGCGCTCTACCACCTGAGCTATATCAGCATAGTGGTTGTCCTTCAGGACTAAAAAAGCCCGTCTTTTCAAACGGGCTCTTTAAAATTCAAAGCCTGGCGATGTCCTACTCTCACATGGGGAAGCCCCACACTACCATCGGCGCTATTGCGTTTCACTTCTGAGTTCGGCATGGAGTCAGGTGGGTCCACAACGCTATGGTCGCCAAGCAAATTCTGTTTTGCCTTCAGCTTTTCAAAAAAGCTAAAAGCCAAAATAATCTGGAAAGCTGTTATTGTGTTCTCATACACATTCAATTTGTTCTTGCTTTGAGTCCATCAAAACCCTTTGGGTGTTGTATGGTTAAGCCTCACGGGCAATTAGTACAGGTTAGCTCAACGCCTCACAACGCTTACACACCCTGCCTATCAACGTTCTAGTCTCGAACAACCCTTTAGGACACTTAAAGTGCCAGGGAAGACTCATCTCAGGGCTCGCTTCCCGCTTAGATGCTTTCAGCGGTTATCGATTCCGAACTTAGCTACCGGGCAATGCGTCTGGCGACACAACCCGAACACCAGAGGTTCGTCCACTCCGGTCCTCTCGTACTAGGAGCAGCCCCCTTCAATCTTCCAACGCCCACGGCAGATAGGGACCGAACTGTCTCACGACGTTCTAAACCCAGCTCGCGTACCACTTTAAATGGCGAACAGCCATACCCTTGGGACCGACTTCAGCCCCAGGATGTGATGAGCCGACATCGAGGTGCCAAACACCGCCGTCGATATGAACTCTTGGGCGGTATCAGCCTGTTATCCCCGGAGTACCTTTTATCCGTTGAGCGATGGCCCTTCCATTCAGAACCACCGGATCACTATGACCTGCTTTCGCACCTGCTCGAATTGTCATTCTCGCAGTCAAGCGGGCTTATGCCATTGCACTAACCTCACGATGTCCAACCGTGATTAGCCCACCTTCGTGCTCCTCCGTTACTCTTTGGGAGGAGACCGCCCCAGTCAAACTACCCACCAGGCACTGTCCGCAGCCCCGATAAGGGGCCGACGTTAGAACATCAACACTACAAGGGTGGTATTTCAAGGACGGCTCCACTAATACTGGCGTACTAGTTTCAAAGCCTCCCACCTATCCTACACATGTAGGGTCAATGTTCAGTGCCAAGCTGTAGTAAAGGTTCACGGGGTCTTTCCGTCTAGCCGCGGGTACACTGCATCTTCACAGCGATTTCAATTTCACTGAGTCTCGGGTGGAGACAGCGTGGCCATCATTACGCCATTCGTGCAGGTCGGAACTTACCCGACAAGGAATTTCGCTACCTTAGGACCGTTATAGTTACGGCCGCCGTTTACCGGGGCTTCGATCAAGAGCTTCGACCGAAGTCTAACCCCATCAATTAACCTTCCGGCACCGGGCAGGCGTCACACCGTATACGTCATCTTACGATTTTGCACAGTGCTGTGTTTTTAATAAACAGTTGCAGCCACCTGGTATCTGCGACTCCCCATAGCTCCATCCGCAAGGGACTTCACCGCGAGGAGCGTACCTTCTCCCGAAGTTACGGTACCATTTTGCCTAGTTCCTTCACCCGAGTTCTCTCAAGCGCCTTGGTATTCTCTACCCGACCACCTGTGTCGGTTTGGGGTACGATTCCTTACAATCTGAAGCTTAGAGGCTTTTCCTGGAAGCATGGCATCAATGACTTCACTACCGTAGTAGCTCGACGTCGTGTCTCAGCCTTAAAAAGAGCCGGATTTACCTAACTCTCAAGCCTACGCACTTGAACCTGGACAACCGTCGCCAGGCCCACCTAGCCTTCTCCGTCCCCCCATCGCAATTGTAAGAAGTACGGGAATATTAACCCGTTTCCCATCGACTACGCCTTTCGGCCTCGCCTTAGGGGTCGACTCACCCTGCCCCGATTAACGTTGGACAGGAACCCTTGGTCTTCCGGCGAGGAGGTTTTTCACCCCCTTTATCGTTACTCATGTCAGCATTCGCACTTCTGATACCTCCAGCAGACCTTACAGTCCACCTTCAACGGCTTACAGAACGCTCCCCTACCCAATATACAAAGTATATTGCCGCAGCTTCGGTTTATAGCTTAGCCCCGTTACATCTTCCGCGCAGGCCGACTCGACTAGTGAGCTATTACGCTTTCTTTAAATGATGGCTGCTTCTAAGCCAACATCCTAGCTGTCTAAGCCTTCCCACATCGTTTCCCACTTAGCTATAATTTGGGACCTTAGCTGGCGGTCTGGGTTGTTTCCCTCTCCACGACGGACGTTAGCACCCGCCGTGTGTCTCCCGGATAGTACTTACTGGTATTCGGAGTTTGCAAAGGGTTGGTAAGTCGGGATGACCCCCTAGCCTTAACAGTGCTCTACCCCCAGTAGTATTCGTCCGAGGCTCTACCTAAATAGATTTCGGGGAGAACCAGCTATCTCCAGGTTTGATTGGCCTTTCACCCCTAGCCACAAGTCATCCGCTAATTTTTCAACATTAGTCGGTTCGGTCCTCCAGTTGATGTTACTCAACCTTCAACCTGCCCATGGCTAGATCACCTGGTTTCGGGTCTATATCCAGAGACTGAACGCCCAGTTAAGACTCGGTTTCCCTACGGCTCCCCTAAACGGTTAACCTTGCCACTGAATATAAGTCGCTGACCCATTATACAAAAGGTACGCAGTCACACCACGAAGGTGCTCCTACTGCTTGTACGTACACGGTTTCAGGTTCTATTTCACTCCCCTCACAGGGGTTCTTTTCGCCTTTCCCTCACGGTACTGGTTCACTATCGGTCAGTCAGTAGTATTTAGCCTTGGAGGATGGTCCCCCCATATTCAGACAGGATATCACGTGTCCCGCCCTACTCGATTTCACTGATGATGAGATGTCGGTTACGGGGCTATCACCCTGTATCGCGGCACTTTCCAGAGCCTTCACCTGTCTCATTAAAAGCTTAAGGGCTAATCCAATTTCGCTCGCCGCTACTTTCGGAATCTCGGTTGATTTCTCTTCCTCGGGGTACTTAGATGTTTCAGTTCCCCCGGTTCGCCTCGCTGAGCTATGTATTCACTCAGCGATACCTACTTATGCAGGTGGGTTTCCCCATTCAGGAATCCCAGACTCAAAGGTTATTACTACCTAATCTGGGCTTATCGCAAGTTATTACGCCTTTCATCGCCTCTGACTGCCAAGGCATCCACCGTGTACGCTTAGTCACTTAACCATACAACCCCAAAGGGTCTTTCTATTTGTCTTCACTTTTGAAGAGTGAAAGCAAACGGTCAAACAACCAAAGTTGTCTGCATTTTTATACATGTGCAGACTCGATTTTGCCGGACTCAAATATGAATCACTTTCGTGATTCCCAAGAACACTTGAATGTGTGTTGGTACCTAATCTTTCGATTAGGATTTGAGAACTTTTAAATGAATAACATTAATCAAATGTTATTCGTCAGCTTTCCAAATTGTTAAAGAACTTGATTCATAAAGAACCATTTTTAAATATTCTCAAAGAGAAAACACTTAAAGATGGTGGAGCTAAGCAGGATCGAACTGCTGACCTCCTGCGTGCAAGGCAGGCGCTCTCCCAGCTGAGCTATAGCCCCATCAGTGTTGATGCTTACCGCCAATCATCTGGGAGGAAGATTGGTGGGTCTGAGTGGACTTGAACCACCGACCTCTCGCTTATCAGGCGAACGCTCTAACCACCTGAGCTACAGACCCAAGCATCGTCTTTAATTCATAAACCTAATCAATCTGTGTGAACACTCATCGCAATAATCTATTCGTATAAGGAGGTGATCCAGCCCCAGGTTCCCCTAGGGCTACCTTGTTACGACTTCACCCCAGTCATGAACCACAAAGTGGTGAGCGTCCTCCCGAAGGTTAAACTACCCACTTCTTTTGCAGCCCACTCCCATGGTGTGACGGGCGGTGTGTACAAGGCCCGGGAACGTATTCACCGTGGCATTCTGATCCACGATTACTAGCGATTCCGACTTCATGGAGTCGAGTTGCAGACTCCAATCCGGACTACGACGCACTTTTTGGGATTCGCTCACTTTCGCAAGTTGGCAGCCCTCTGTATGCGCCATTGTAGCACGTGTGTAGCCCTACTCGTAAGGGCCATGATGACTTGACGTCGTCCCCACCTTCCTCCGGTTTATCACCGGCAGTCTCCCTGGAGTTCCCACCCGAAGTGCTGGCAAACAAGGATAAGGGTTGCGCTCGTTGCGGGACTTAACCCAACATTTCACAACACGAGCTGACGACAGCCATGCAGCACCTGTCTCAGAGTTCCCGAAGGCACCAAAGCATCTCTGCTAAGTTCTCTGGATGTCAAGAGTAGGTAAGGTTCTTCGCGTTGCATCGAATTAAACCACATGCTCCACCGCTTGTGCGGGCCCCCGTCAATTCATTTGAGTTTTAATCTTGCGACCGTACTCCCCAGGCGGTCTACTTAACGCGTTAGCTCCGAAAGCCACGGCTCAAGGCCACAACCTCCAAGTAGACATCGTTTACGGCGTGGACTACCAGGGTATCTAATCCTGTTTGCTCCCCACGCTTTCGCATCTGAGTGTCAGTATCTGTCCAGGGGGCCGCCTTCGCCACCGGTATTCCTTCAGATCTCTACGCATTTCACCGCTACACCTGAAATTCTACCCCCCTCTACAGTACTCTAGTTAGCCAGTTTCAAATGCAGTTCCGAGGTTGAGCCCCGGGCTTTCACATCTGACTTAACTAACCACCTGCATGCGCTTTACGCCCAGTAATTCCGATTAACGCTCGCACCCTCCGTATTACCGCGGCTGCTGGCACGGAGTTAGCCGGTGCTTCTTCTGTCGCTAACGTCAAACGATGCAGCTATTAACTACACCGCCTTCCTCACGACTGAAAGTGCTTTACAACCCGAAGGCCTTCTTCACACACGCGGCATGGCTGCATCAGGCTTGCGCCCATTGTGCAATATTCCCCACTGCTGCCTCCCGTAGGAGTCTGGACCGTGTCTCAGTTCCAGTGTGGCTGATCATCCTCTCAGACCAGCTAGGGATCGTCGCCTTGGTGAGCCATTACCTCACCAACTAGCTAATCCCACCTGGGCATATCCTGACGCGAGAGGCCCGAAGGTCCCCCTCTTTGAGCCGAAGCTATTATGCGGTATTAGCCATCGTTTCCAATGGTTATCCCCCACATCAGGGCAATTTCCCAGGCATTACTCACCCGTCCGCCGCTCGACGCCGTTAACGTTCCCCGAAGGTTCAGTTAACTCGTTTCCGCTCGACTTGCATGTGTTAGGCCTGCCGCCAGCGTTCAATCTGAGCCATGATCAAACTCTTCAATTTAAGATTTTGTCGGCTCAATGAATACTGACTTCAAAACTACTTATGTAATTTTAAAGCTATTATCGTTCCAACAGAACGATAATGAATTGACTGTGCCAAGTCTTTCGACTTGATTGGTCACTCAGTTCATTGAAAACCTAATTTGAAACCGAAGTTTCTAATTTGATTATCATCAACGAGTGCCCACACAGATTGATAGGTTTATATTGTTAAAGAGCTTTGCTTTCAGTGCCTTAGCACTTAAGCAGGACGCGTATAATACGCTTTCTACTTTGAAAGTCAACATAAAACTCTAAGAAAATCTCTTAAAACTTTATGGTGACCCGTCTACTTAAAGACAAGTCGAAATTAAAGCCTGGCGATGTCCTACTCTCACATGGGGAAGCCCCACACTACCATCGGCGCTATTGCGTTTCACTTCTGAGTTCGGCATGGAGTCAGGTGGGTCCACAACGCTATGGTCGCCAAGCAAATTCTGTTTTGCCTTCAGCTTTTCAAAAAAGCTAAAAGCCAAAATAATCTGGAAAGCTGTTATTGTGTTCTCATACACATTCAATTCGTTCTTGCTTTGAGTCCATCAAAACCCTTTGGGTGTTGTATGGTTAAGCCTCACGGGCAATTAGTACAGGTTAGCTCAACGCCTCACAACGCTTACACACCCTGCCTATCAACGTTCTAGTCTCGAACAACCCTTTAGGACACTTAAAGTGCCAGGGAAGACTCATCTCAGGGCTCGCTTCCCGCTTAGATGCTTTCAGCGGTTATCGATTCCGAACTTAGCTACCGGGCAATGCGATTGGCATCACAACCCGAACACCAGAGGTTCGTCCACTCCGGTCCTCTCGTACTAGGAGCAGCCCCCTTCAATCTTCCAACGCCCACGGCAGATAGGGACCGAACTGTCTCACGACGTTCTAAACCCAGCTCGCGTACCACTTTAAATGGCGAACAGCCATACCCTTGGGACCGACTTCAGCCCCAGGATGTGATGAGCCGACATCGAGGTGCCAAACACCGCCGTCGATATGAACTCTTGGGCGGTATCAGCCTGTTATCCCCGGAGTACCTTTTATCCGTTGAGCGATGGCCCTTCCATTCAGAACCACCGGATCACTATGACCTGCTTTCGCACCTGCTCGAATTGTCATTCTCGCAGTCAAGCGGGCTTATGCCATTGCACTAACCTCACGATGTCCAACCGTGATTAGCCCACCTTCGTGCTCCTCCGTTACTCTTTGGGAGGAGACCGCCCCAGTCAAACTACCCACCAGGCACTGTCCGCAGCCCCGATAAGGGGCCGACGTTAGAACATCAACACTACAAGGGTGGTATTTCAAGGACGGCTCCACTAATACTGGCGTACTAGTTTCAAAGCCTCCCACCTATCCTACACATGTAGGGTCAATGTTCAGTGCCAAGCTGTAGTAAAGGTTCACGGGGTCTTTCCGTCTAGCCGCGGGTACACTGCATCTTCACAGCGATTTCAATTTCACTGAGTCTCGGGTGGAGACAGCGTGGCCATCATTACGCCATTCGTGCAGGTCGGAACTTACCCGACAAGGAATTTCGCTACCTTAGGACCGTTATAGTTACGGCCGCCGTTTACCGGGGCTTCGATCAAGAGCTTCGACCGAAGTCTAACCCCATCAATTAACCTTCCGGCACCGGGCAGGCGTCACACCGTATACGTCATCTTACGATTTTGCACAGTGCTGTGTTTTTAATAAACAGTTGCAGCCACCTGGTATCTGCGACTCCCCATAGCTCCATCCGCAAGGGACTTCACCGCGAGGAGCGTACCTTCTCCCGAAGTTACGGTACCATTTTGCCTAGTTCCTTCACCCGAGTTCTCTCAAGCGCCTTGGTATTCTCTACCCGACCACCTGTGTCGGTTTGGGGTACGATTCCTTACAATCTGAAGCTTAGAGGCTTTTCCTGGAAGCATGGCATCAATGACTTCACTACCGTAGTAGCTCGACGTCGTGTCTCAGCCTTAAAAAGAGCCGGATTTACCTAACTCTCAAGCCTACGCACTTGAACCTGGACAACCGTCGCCAGGCCCACCTAGCCTTCTCCGTCCCCCCATCGCAATTGTAAGAAGTACGGGAATATTAACCCGTTTCCCATCGACTACGCCTTTCGGCCTCGCCTTAGGGGTCGACTCACCCTGCCCCGATTAACGTTGGACAGGAACCCTTGGTCTTCCGGCGAGGAGGTTTTTCACCCCCTTTATCGTTACTCATGTCAGCATTCGCACTTCTGATACCTCCAGCAGACCTTACAGTCCACCTTCAACGGCTTACAGAACGCTCCCCTACCCAATATACAAAGTATATTGCCGCAGCTTCGGTTTATAGCTTAGCCCCGTTACATCTTCCGCGCAGGCCGACTCGACTAGTGAGCTATTACGCTTTCTTTAAATGATGGCTGCTTCTAAGCCAACATCCTAGCTGTCTAAGCCTTCCCACATCGTTTCCCACTTAGCTATAATTTGGGACCTTAGCTGGCGGTCTGGGTTGTTTCCCTCTCCACGACGGACGTTAGCACCCGCCGTGTGTCTCCCGGATAGTACTTACTGGTATTCGGAGTTTGCAAAGGGTTGGTAAGTCGGGATGACCCCCTAGCCTTAACAGTGCTCTACCCCCAGTAGTATTCGTCCGAGGCTCTACCTAAATAGATTTCGGGGAGAACCAGCTATCTCCAGGTTTGATTGGCCTTTCACCCCTAGCCACAAGTCATCCGCTAATTTTTCAACATTAGTCGGTTCGGTCCTCCAGTTGATGTTACTCAACCTTCAACCTGCCCATGGCTAGATCACCTGGTTTCGGGTCTATATCCAGAGACTGAACGCCCAGTTAAGACTCGGTTTCCCTACGGCTCCCCTAAACGGTTAACCTTGCCACTGAATATAAGTCGCTGACCCATTATACAAAAGGTACGCAGTCACACCACGAAGGTGCTCCTACTGCTTGTACGTACACGGTTTCAGGTTCTATTTCACTCCCCTCACAGGGGTTCTTTTCGCCTTTCCCTCACGGTACTGGTTCACTATCGGTCAGTCAGTAGTATTTAGCCTTGGAGGATGGTCCCCCCATATTCAGACAGGATATCACGTGTCCCGCCCTACTCGATTTCACTGATGATGAGATGTCGGTTACGGGGCTATCACCCTGTATCGCGGCACTTTCCAGAGCCTTCACCTGTCTCATTAAAAGCTTAAGGGCTAATCCAATTTCGCTCGCCGCTACTTTCGGAATCTCGGTTGATTTCTCTTCCTCGGGGTACTTAGATGTTTCAGTTCCCCCGGTTCGCCTCGCTGAGCTATGTATTCACTCAGCGATACCTGCTTATGCAGGTGGGTTTCCCCATTCAGGAATCCCAGACTCACAGGTTATTACTACCTAATCTGGGCTTATCGCAAGTTATTACGCCTTTCATCGCCTCTGACTGCCAAGGCATCCACCGTGTACGCTTAGTCACTTAACCATACAACCCCAAAGGGTCTTTCTATTTGTCTTCACTTTTGAAGAGTGAAAGCAAACGGTCAAACAACCAAAGTTGTCTGCATTTTTATACATGTGCAGACTCGATTTTGCCGGACTCAAATATGAATCACTTTCGTGATTCCCAAGAACACTTGAATGTGTGTTGGTACCTACATCTTTCGATATAGGATTTGAGAACTTTTAAATGAATAACATTAATCAAATGTTATTCGTCAGCTTTCCAAATTGTTAAAGAGCAATGCAAACTTAATGCATTTTCTAAAGAATCTCAGCGTCAAAAATCCCAACCACGTACGTTTTAATGAAGTGGTTTGGAAAATCTTAATCCAAAATTACTTAGAGAATGGTGGGCGATACCGGGCTCGAACCAGTGACCCCCTCCTTGTAAGGGAGGTGCTCTCCCAACTGAGCTAATCGCCCACATAAGTTTCCTATTGTTTTTACTTTATAAAAGTAAAACAAAGGCCATTCCTTCGTGGAAAAGAATGGTGGGTCGTGCAGGATTCGAACCTGCGACCAATTGATTAAAAGTCAACTGCTCTACCAACTGAGCTAACGACCCAATGGTATCCCGTAGGGGAGTCGAACCCCTGTTACCGCCGTGAAAGGGCGGTGTCCTAGGCCTCTAGACGAACGGGACACTAAGCAGTAAGTGTTGGGCACTTACTATTTTCTGCTTTCGCTTTTCAGCAAAAACAAAATCTCTTTATCTTTACAAACCTAATCAATCTGTGTGAACACTCATCGCAATAATCTATTCGTATAAGGAGGTGATCCAGCCCCAGGTTCCCCTAGGGCTACCTTGTTACGACTTCACCCCAGTCATGAACCACAAAGTGGTGAGCGTCCTCCCGAAGGTTAAACTACCCACTTCTTTTGCAGCCCACTCCCATGGTGTGACGGGCGGTGTGTACAAGGCCCGGGAACGTATTCACCGTGGCATTCTGATCCACGATTACTAGCGATTCCGACTTCATGGAGTCGAGTTGCAGACTCCAATCCGGACTACGACGCACTTTTTGGGATTCGCTCACTTTCGCAAGTTGGCAGCCCTCTGTATGCGCCATTGTAGCACGTGTGTAGCCCTACTCGTAAGGGCCATGATGACTTGACGTCGTCCCCACCTTCCTCCGGTTTATCACCGGCAGTCTCCCTGGAGTTCCCACCCGAAGTGCTGGCAAACAAGGATAAGGGTTGCGCTCGTTGCGGGACTTAACCCAACATTTCACAACACGAGCTGACGACAGCCATGCAGCACCTGTCTCAGAGTTCCCGAAGGCACCAAAGCATCTCTGCTAAGTTCTCTGGATGTCAAGAGTAGGTAAGGTTCTTCGCGTTGCATCGAATTAAACCACATGCTCCACCGCTTGTGCGGGCCCCCGTCAATTCATTTGAGTTTTAATCTTGCGACCGTACTCCCCAGGCGGTCTACTTAACGCGTTAGCTCCGAAAGCCACGGCTCAAGGCCACAACCTCCAAGTAGACATCGTTTACGGCGTGGACTACCAGGGTATCTAATCCTGTTTGCTCCCCACGCTTTCGCATCTGAGTGTCAGTATCTGTCCAGGGGGCCGCCTTCGCCACCGGTATTCCTTCAGATCTCTACGCATTTCACCGCTACACCTGAAATTCTACCCCCCTCTACAGTACTCTAGTCAGCCAGTTTCAAATGCAGTTCCGAGGTTGAGCCCCGGGCTTTCACATCTGACTTAACCAACCACCTGCATGCGCTTTACGCCCAGTAATTCCGATTAACGCTCGCACCCTCCGTATTACCGCGGCTGCTGGCACGGAGTTAGCCGGTGCTTCTTCTGCAGCTAACGTCAAATGATGCCGCTATTAACGACACCACCTTCCTCACTGCTGAAAGTGCTTTACAACCCGAAGGCCTTCTTCACACACGCGGCATGGCTGCATCAGGCTTGCGCCCATTGTGCAATATTCCCCACTGCTGCCTCCCGTAGGAGTCTGGACCGTGTCTCAGTTCCAGTGTGGCTGATCATCCTCTCAGACCAGCTAGGGATCGTCGCCTTGGTGAGCCATTACCTCACCAACTAGCTAATCCCACCTGGGCATATCCTGACGCGAGAGGCCCGAAGGTCCCCCTCTTTGAGCCGAAGCTATTATGCGGTATTAGCCATCGTTTCCAATGGTTATCCCCCACATCAGGGCAATTTCCCAGGCATTACTCACCCGTCCGCCGCTCGACGCCGTTAACGTTCCCCGAAGGTTCAGTTAACTCGTTTCCGCTCGACTTGCATGTGTTAGGCCTGCCGCCAGCGTTCAATCTGAGCCATGATCAAACTCTTCAATTTAAGATTTTGTCGGCTCAATGAATACTGACTTCAAAACTACTTATGTAATTTTAAAGCTATTATCGTTCCAACAGAACGATAATGAATTGACTGTGCCAAGTCTTTCGACTTGATTGGTCACTCAGTTCATTGAAAACCTAATTTGAAACCGAAGTTTCTAATTTGATTATCATCAACGAGTGCCCACACAGATTGATAGGTTTATATTGTTAAAGAGCTTTGCTTTCAGTGCCTTAGCACTTAAGCAGGACGCGTATAATACGCTTTCTACTTTGAAAGTCAACATAAAACTCTAAGAAAATCTCTTAAAACTTTATGGTGACCCGTCTACTTAAAGACAAGTCGAAATTAAAGCCTGGCGATGTCCTACTCTCACATGGGGAAGCCCCACACTACCATCGGCGCTATTGCGTTTCACTTCTGAGTTCGGCATGGAGTCAGGTGGGTCCACAACGCTATGGTCGCCAAGCAAATTCTTAATTCGGAAAGCTGTTAATGCGTTCTCATACACATTCAATTTGTTCTTGCTTTGAGTCCATCAAAACCCTTTGGGTGTTGTATGGTTAAGCCTCACGGGCAATTAGTACAGGTTAGCTCAACGCCTCACAACGCTTACACACCCTGCCTATCAACGTTCTAGTCTCGAACAACCCTTTAGGACACTTAAAGTGCCAGGGAAGACTCATCTCAGGGCTCGCTTCCCGCTTAGATGCTTTCAGCGGTTATCGATTCCGAACTTAGCTACCGGGCAATGCCATTGGCATGACAACCCGAACACCAGAGGTTCGTCCACTCCGGTCCTCTCGTACTAGGAGCAGCCCCCTTCAATCTTCCAACGCCCACGGCAGATAGGGACCGAACTGTCTCACGACGTTCTAAACCCAGCTCGCGTACCACTTTAAATGGCGAACAGCCATACCCTTGGGACCGACTTCAGCCCCAGGATGTGATGAGCCGACATCGAGGTGCCAAACACCGCCGTCGATATGAACTCTTGGGCGGTATCAGCCTGTTATCCCCGGAGTACCTTTTATCCGTTGAGCGATGGCCCTTCCATTCAGAACCACCGGATCACTATGACCTGCTTTCGCACCTGCTCGAATTGTCATTCTCGCAGTCAAGCGGGCTTATGCCATTGCACTAACCTCACGATGTCCAACCGTGATTAGCCCACCTTCGTGCTCCTCCGTTACTCTTTGGGAGGAGACCGCCCCAGTCAAACTACCCACCAGGCACTGTCCGCAGCCCCGATAAGGGGCCGACGTTAGAACATCAACACTACAAGGGTGGTATTTCAAGGACGGCTCCACTAATACTGGCGTACTAGTTTCAAAGCCTCCCACCTATCCTACACATGTAGGGTCAATGTTCAGTGCCAAGCTGTAGTAAAGGTTCACGGGGTCTTTCCGTCTAGCCGCGGGTACACTGCATCTTCACAGCGATTTCAATTTCACTGAGTCTCGGGTGGAGACAGCGTGGCCATCATTACGCCATTCGTGCAGGTCGGAACTTACCCGACAAGGAATTTCGCTACCTTAGGACCGTTATAGTTACGGCCGCCGTTTACCGGGGCTTCGATCAAGAGCTTCGACCTAAGTCTAACCCCATCAATTAACCTTCCGGCACCGGGCAGGCGTCACACCGTATACGTCATCTTACGATTTTGCACAGTGCTGTGTTTTTAATAAACAGTTGCAGCCACCTGGTATCTGCGACTCCCCATAGCTCCATCCGCAAGGGACTTCACCGCGAGGAGCGTACCTTCTCCCGAAGTTACGGTACCATTTTGCCTAGTTCCTTCACCCGAGTTCTCTCAAGCGCCTTGGTATTCTCTACCCGACCACCTGTGTCGGTTTGGGGTACGATTCCTTACAATCTGAAGCTTAGAGGCTTTTCCTGGAAGCATGGCATCAATGACTTCACTACCGTAGTAGCTCGACGTCGTGTCTCAGCCTTAAAAAGAGCCGGATTTACCTAACTCTTAAGCCTACGCACTTGAACCTGGACAACCGTCGCCAGGCCCACCTAGCCTTCTCCGTCCCCCCATCGCAATTGTAAGAAGTACGGGAATATTAACCCGTTTCCCATCGACTACGCCTTTCGGCCTCGCCTTAGGGGTCGACTCACCCTGCCCCGATTAACGTTGGACAGGAACCCTTGGTCTTCCGGCGAGGAGGTTTTTCACCCCCTTTATCGTTACTCATGTCAGCATTCGCACTTCTGATACCTCCAGCAGACCTTACAATCCACCTTCAACGGCTTACAGAACGCTCCCCTACCCAATATACAAAGTATATTGCCGCAGCTTCGGTTTATAGCTTAGCCCCGTTACATCTTCCGCGCAGGCCGACTCGACTAGTGAGCTATTACGCTTTCTTTAAATGATGGCTGCTTCTAAGCCAACATCCTAGCTGTCTAAGCCTTCCCACATCGTTTCCCACTTAGCTATAATTTGGGACCTTAGCTGGCGGTCTGGGTTGTTTCCCTCTCCACGACGGACGTTAGCACCCGCCGTGTGTCTCCCGGATAGTACTTACTGGTATTCGGAGTTTGCAAAGGGTTGGTAAGTCGGGATGACCCCCTAGCCTTAACAGTGCTCTACCCCCAGTAGTATTCGTCCGAGGCTCTACCTAAATAGATTTCGGGGAGAACCAGCTATCTCCAGGTTTGATTGGCCTTTCACCCCTAGCCACAAGTCATCCGCTAATTTTTCAACATTAGTCGGTTCGGTCCTCCAGTTGATGTTACTCAACCTTCAACCTGCCCATGGCTAGATCACCTGGTTTCGGGTCTATATCCAGAGACTGAACGCCCAGTTAAGACTCGGTTTCCCTACGGCTCCCCTAAACGGTTAACCTTGCCACTGAATATAAGTCGCTGACCCATTATACAAAAGGTACGCAGTCACACCACGAAGGTGCTCCTACTGCTTGTACGTACACGGTTTCAGGTTCTATTTCACTCCCCTCACAGGGGTTCTTTTCGCCTTTCCCTCACGGTACTGGTTCACTATCGGTCAGTCAGTAGTATTTAGCCTTGGAGGATGGTCCCCCCATATTCAGACAGGATATCACGTGTCCCGCCCTACTCGATTTCACTGATGATGAGATGTCGGTTACGGGGCTATCACCCTGTATCGCGGCACTTTCCAGAGCCTTCACCTGTCTCATTAAAAGCTTAAGGGCTAATCCAATTTCGCTCGCCGCTACTTTCGGAATCTCGGTTGATTTCTCTTCCTCGGGGTACTTAGATGTTTCAGTTCCCCCGGTTCGCCTCGCTGAGCTATGTATTCACTCAGCGATACCTGCTTATGCAGGTGGGTTTCCCCATTCAGGAATCTCAGACTCAAAGGTTATTACTACCTAATCTGAGCTTATCGCAAGTTATTACGCCTTTCATCGCCTCTGACTGCCAAGGCATCCACCGTGTACGCTTAGTCACTTAACCATACAACCCCAAAGGGTCTTTCTATTTGTCTTCACTTTTGAAAAGTGAAAGCAAACGGTCAAACAACCAAAGTTGTCTGCATTTTTATACATGTGCAGACTCGATTTTGCCGGACTCAAATTCCAAGAACACTTGAATGTGTGTTGGTACCTACATCTTTCGATATAGGATTTGAGAACTTTTAATTGAATAACATTAATCAAATGTTATTCGTCAGCTTTCCAAATTGTTAAAGAGCTAATCACTTCGTAATGAAGTAACCATTTTTAAGAATTCTCATCAGAGGCTTTTTACCTCAAGAATGCTTAAAGATGGTATCCCGTAGGGGAGTCGAACCCCTGTTACCGCCGTGAAAGGGCGGTGTCCTAGGCCTCTAGACGAACGGGACACGGTGTCTTAAATCTATAAACCAATCAATCTGTGTGAACACTCATCGCAATAATCTATTCGTATAAGGAGGTGATCCAGCCCCAGGTTCCCCTAGGGCTACCTTGTTACGACTTCACCCCAGTCATGAACCACAAAGTGGTGAGCGTCCTCCCGAAGGTTAAACTACCCACTTCTTTTGCAGCCCACTCCCATGGTGTGACGGGCGGTGTGTACAAGGCCCGGGAACGTATTCACCGTGGCATTCTGATCCACGATTACTAGCGATTCCGACTTCATGGAGTCGAGTTGCAGACTCCAATCCGGACTACGACGCACTTTTTGGGATTCGCTCACTTTCGCAAGTTGGCAGCCCTCTGTATGCGCCATTGTAGCACGTGTGTAGCCCTACTCGTAAGGGCCATGATGACTTGACGTCGTCCCCACCTTCCTCCGGTTTATCACCGGCAGTCTCCCTGGAGTTCCCACCCGAAGTGCTGGCAAACAAGGATAAGGGTTGCGCTCGTTGCGGGACTTAACCCAACATTTCACAACACGAGCTGACGACAGCCATGCAGCACCTGTCTCAGAGTTCCCGAAGGCACCAAAGCATCTCTGCTAAGTTCTCTGGATGTCAAGAGTAGGTAAGGTTCTTCGCGTTGCATCGAATTAAACCACATGCTCCACCGCTTGTGCGGGCCCCCGTCAATTCATTTGAGTTTTAATCTTGCGACCGTACTCCCCAGGCGGTCTACTTAACGCGTTAGCTCCGAAAGCCACGGCTCAAGGCCACAACCTCCAAGTAGACATCGTTTACGGCGTGGACTACCAGGGTATCTAATCCTGTTTGCTCCCCACGCTTTCGCATCTGAGTGTCAGTATCTGTCCAGGGGGCCGCCTTCGCCACCGGTATTCCTTCAGATCTCTACGCATTTCACCGCTACACCTGAAATTCTACCCCCCTCTACAGTACTCTAGTCAGCCAGTTTCAAATGCAGTTCCGAGGTTGAGCCCCGGGCTTTCACATCTGACTTAACTAACCACCTGCATGCGCTTTACGCCCAGTAATTCCGATTAACGCTCGCACCCTCCGTATTACCGCGGCTGCTGGCACGGAGTTAGCCGGTGCTTCTTCTGTCGCTAACGTCAAATAATGCAGCTATTAACTACACTACCTTCCTCACGACTGAAAGTGCTTTACAACCCGAAGGCCTTCTTCACACACGCGGCATGGCTGCATCAGGCTTGCGCCCATTGTGCAATATTCCCCACTGCTGCCTCCCGTAGGAGTCTGGACCGTGTCTCAGTTCCAGTGTGGCTGATCATCCTCTCAGACCAGCTAGGGATCGTCGCCTTGGTGAGCCATTACCTCACCAACTAGCTAATCCCACCTGGGCATATCCTGACGCGAGAGGCCCGAAGGTCCCCCTCTTTGAGCCGAAGCTATTATGCGGTATTAGCCATCGTTTCCAATGGTTATCCCCCACATCAGGGCAATTTCCCAGGCATTACTCACCCGTCCGCCGCTCGACGCCGTTAACGTTCCCCGAAGGTTCAGTTAACTCGTTTCCGCTCGACTTGCATGTGTTAGGCCTGCCGCCAGCGTTCAATCTGAGCCATGATCAAACTCTTCAATTTAAGATTTTGTCGGCTCAATGAATACTGACTTTAAACTACCTTAGTAATCTAAAGCTATTATCGTTCCAACAGAACGATAATGAATTGACTGTGCCAAGTCTTTCGACTTGATTGGTCACTCAGTTCATTGAAAACCTAATTTGATACCAAGGTATCTAATTTGATTATCATCAACGAGTGCCCACACAGATTGATAGGTCTATATTTTTAAAGAACATTTTCTAACTCTCGAGCCGCTTCGCGTCTCGTCGTTAGGGGTGCGTATCTTACGCTTCCCGCTTTAAGAGTCAAGCGTTTTTTCAAACTTTCTTTTCTCTCTCAACCGACGCCGCTTTGTGACTTTCGTCTCACTCCGTGTCGGTGAGGCGGCATTATAGAGATCACTCCATCGATGACAAGTGTTTTTTCCAAATTAATTTCCGTTCGTTCAAAAAGCCATCAAAGACCGCGTTTCTTGATAAAAATTCAACATTTGAAATACATCACACCAATTAATTGGAAAAATAACCCTCAACTACGTAATATTCTTGTATCTATTTGTTAACGATAGATGCCATTATTCGTCAATAAGATAAGTAGTACTTTAATATGGACTCCAATAAATCTCTTTTTCTGGTTATAGCTATCGCTATTTTGGGCGGTATTGTGTTTTCACAGTTCGCCGACATTCCACCAGCTGTTGCTTTTGTTCTTGGTGTAGTAGCCACATTTTTCGTTGTTAAGTTTTCCTCTGCTGCGCCTTCTACCTCAACAGACTCTTCTCAATCTACTAAAACGCTTTATGTGGGTAATCTTCCATACAAAGCGAATGAATCCCATGTGAAGGAGTTATTTGCTGAGCACGGTGAAGTTTTTGCTGTAAGGCTAATGAAGGATAAACGCACAGGTAAGCGCCGTGGGTTTGGTTTCGTTGTTATGGCAAGCTCCGATGCTGAGGGTGCGATCGAAGCGCTCAATGAAAAGGATTATATGCAGCGTACTTTGAAGGTTCGTATTGCTAACGATCCGAAACATCCAGAGTCATCAGTTGAACAGGACTAAAGCCAAGTTGCTTTAACGTAATATTTAGTGCTTCTTCTTGATAAGGGGAAGCACTACTAAACACCTCTCTTCTTCCATAACCTTTCTCTCGCTCTCTTATTTCAAGCAAGCTTTCTACTCTGCGTGCTATCGCTGAACCTGAATCCACCAACTCAACGTTACCACCGAGAACGATAGATATCTCTTGTTTGATTAATGGGAAGTGGGTACACCCTAAAACGGCAACGTCGATATTGCCAATCAAAGGACTTAGTATCTCTCTAAGTTGCTCAAGATCGATCGTTTGATTTCTTAATTTCTTTTCCGCCATATCGACAAGCTGGCTATTACCAAGCAGCTTAACATCTTTGTCGTCTGCAAAATCTCGAATTAAGTCGTGAGTATACTGGCGCGTGATTGTCGCTGGCGTAGCAATGAGCCCAACCGCTTTTTTCGATAGTAATGAAGCGGGTTTGATCGCCGGGACAACTCCGACAACTGGAATACTCAGTAACTCTCTCAAGTGCGGGAGCACTATCGTACTCGCGGTATTACAGGCGATAACCACGATATCGATGGATTCACGAACCATCATTTTTCTAACCAAGCGACACGTTCTGTCCACCAGCACATCTGGTGCCAACTCGCCATAAGGGTAGGCTTTGTTGTCAAAGAGATAAAAGTAGTTTTCGCTGGGTAATAGTGAGGCGATCTCTTGAAACACCGAGAGACCACCAACACCAGAATCGAACATTAGGATGTTTTTTCTATTCATCGTTATCGTATTAAGCTTATGTTGCCCGTTCGAACACATGATACTTCACTACTGAATAGACGGTAAACCTGTCATGAGCTCTAAGATGCGACTTCGTATCTAAGGTGGCTAAAGCGCTGTGCTGTTTCTACTGAGTGAGATTGAATCTCTATAGGGTGGCTAAAGTACTTCGAGTTACAAACTAGAGTGTGAAACTCACCATCCTCGCCACATGGGTCAACATCCGTTGGCAATCCATCAATCAGTTCACGTGAATATCGTTTTCCGCAAAGTGATTCTGAGAGTACATTTCTATCTACAGTGACCAGAACGGTTTCGATTCCCCTATCTAGAATTTCGTTTGCCAAATCATGGCTGTCTTCACCCACTAGTGGGAACACCGCTTCTAGTCCCGCAGGTTCGACATAGCTGCGCCGATACTCCACGATCCCGTTGCAGAACATATCGCCAAACGCAATGCCCTCTACGTTCAAGCCAGACGCCTTTACGCCCTCTATAACGAGTGACTGATACACGTCATTAGCGGGGAACACTTCCGGCAGTTCGATAGTCACCAAAGGCAGGCCTAATCTATCGGCTTGCATTTGGACTACGTCTAGAGGAGTTACCTGGAAAGGGACTTCGCCTTTGACATGGGTAGTGTATAAACCAACAACGTTATAGTCGGATGATTCCATTAGGCGTTCGAAGGTGAGTGTGGAGTCTTTGCCAGAGGACCAGCTGATGATGACGTTTTTCATGGATTCTCCCAAAAAGAAAAACCGCCTCGCGATTGGAGGCGGCGTTTTGGTTAAAATTCGTATATCGCGTTTACATAGTAGTTACGCTCTGGCGTTTTATAGCCGCTTGCTGTTTCGTACTCTTCATTTAGAAGGTTGCCAACTTTAGCGCCTAGGCTAAGCCCATTATCAAAATAATAAGTACCAGCAATATCTACTAAAGAGTATGGATCTAACACTCTGGTGTTTGAAGCATCATCGTAACGCTTCCCTTGATACAGGTAACTCAAGTCAAATCGCCACGCAGCGATGTTGTACGATGCGTTCCACTTGCCGCTGTGACGTGCTCGTCTCACAAGGTCTTTCCCGGTTGTATCGTCTTTTGCATCCAGATAGTCGTAGGAAACTTGATGATCAATAGGGCCAGTATGGAAGCTTGTCGCTACTTCAATACCTTTAATCTTTGCCTTATTGATGTTGACGTTCGTTGAGCCATTACTGGCGATCATTTTGTCTACGTCACTTTGATACGCCGCTAAACGGAAACCTGCAATATCGTAGTCGCCTTCAATTGCAATCTCTGACGTTTGCGACTCCTCAGGAACAAGGTTTGGATTACCCTCGTAACATCCCCAAGGTCCACACTCTTTTGGCCAGTATAGGTCATTAAATGTTGGCGCTTTGAAGGCTGTGCCATGCAACGCTACAAGCTTAATACTCTCTGTTACGTTGACGCCACCGCCAAGCTGATAAGTGGTGTAGTTACCATAAGCACTATTGTCATCGAATCGCACGTTACCTTCCAATGACACAATGCCTTGGGTATAAATAGCGCCAGCAAAGACTGCCCCATTATCTCTAGAGTCTTTAGTCATCGCTTTGGTGGTGTTATCCACTTTATCTTGATACCAATCAATACCACCTAGCACTTTCAGCTGCTCACTGACATGTAGATTGTTATTCCAGTTAACCGCGACTCTATTGGTTGAGATTGTACCCTCAGCAGCACCTTGGCCATAAGATTTAGCTTTATCTTGGTTCGTGGTCAACGCAAGCGAAGAATCAAAATTGTTGCGGGTATACTCTCCAGCAAAACTGAGACTGTATAAGTCGCTATCCGTTTTATCTACACCCGTCCAAGGGTTGTCGTATTCGACATTGTGCTTTTGATAGTAACCGTTCGCTTTTAGAAGCCACTGTTGATTCAGTCGCTTACCCGTATCTAGAACCAAATATTGACTTGTGTAACCATCATCGTCTGCATCAATTGGGTTACTACTCGTTGGTTGCACGTTGTAACCATTACTAGACTGGTGAGTGGCGGTCAGGTTCAACCAGCCTGTACGTGCATCACCCAAAGATAATGTTCCGCCTACGTTATAGCTTCCGAAGCTTCCAAACCCGGCTCTTACCTTACTTGGTGAACCATTTGGGTTAGTCGTGATTACGTTAACGACACCACTTACAGCATCTGAACCATACACTGCTGCTCGAGCGCCTCTAATCACTTCAATACGCTGAACACCATCAAGAGGGATTGCCGAAAGATTTGCAGCGCCGGTTGTTGCACTGCCGATACGCACACCATTAATGAGTACTAAGGTGTTTTTAGTTGAACGGCCTCGAACGTAAAGCTCGGTGTTTTGCCCAACGCCACCTTGGCTAGCAATCTGAATGCCCGGTAGTCGTCGTAATACCTCAGAGAGCGATTTTGCCTGAATAGCATCGATTTCTTGTCGAGTCACGACCTCCACGGGCGCGAGCACGTCTTTTAATTGTTGCTCAACGCGGTTCGCGGTTACCACCACGGTTTCATCCGCTTGTGGGGAGTTTGTACTTGGGCTCGATACTTCTGCCAGTGAAAAAGAAGTATAAGAAGAGAGCGATGCAGCCACTGCTATCGCCAAAAATGATTTGTTCATTCGTTATGTTGTCCTAAATCGCGTAAGTCCTTACGACTCGAGCATTCCTTTTATTACATCGAGTCGATTGCTGGCAGGTATTCGGACTTTAGAGCCTTGGGATAATGCCTATCCACGCCTACTACCTCGACTTCCCGTCTGATCAACAGTGTCTTCTTGAGGATTCGTTCTCTATTACCGCTGCGCGTCAGTTCTGGAGTTACACCAGATTCCCTTTTCAGTGAGAGTCGTTGTTGATTCTCACACCAGCTAGGGACGCATGTTATTAACTGATTGATTATTTGTCCATAACGGATTGAACTAAGCTATAAATGCGCGGTTAGAATGCGAGACAATTCGGGGAAACACTGGACAACGACGGGAGATTGAATAAAATCTGCCCTCCTTTTAGATAACTCATTACGACGATAGGCAATTACCATGGCAAATCTCGACTTCACACCAGAAGGCTATCAAGTTCAACTTGAAGAAAAATCTCAACGTTTGATCGATATGATGGCGCCGTATTCTGCTCCTGAACTCGAAGTATTTACTTCACCAGAAAAGCACTATCGCATGCGTGCCGAATTCCGCGTATGGCACGAGGGTGACGACATGTACTACATCATGTTTAACCAAGAGACTCGTGAGAAGTACCGTGTTGATCAGTTCCCAGCCGCTAGCCGTCTTATCAACGACCTAATGCCGCTACTGATGGATGCCATGAAAGGTAATGAGGTTCTGAGAAAGAAACTGTTCCAGGTTGATTTCCTGTCGACAATGAGCGGCGAAATCCTTGTATCTCTGCTTTACCATCGCCAACTTGATGATGCATGGAAAGAACAAGCGCAAGCGTTGAAGCAACGTCTGAATGATGAGGGCTTTAAGCTGAATCTTATCGGACGTGCGCGCAAGATGAAGATTGTGATGGACCAAGACTATGTCGTAGAGACGCTGCATGTAAATGGTCAGCCATACCACTATCAGCAAGTAGAGAACAGCTTCACTCAGCCAAACGGTCCGGTCGCACAAAAGATGCTGGAATGGGCCGTCGACTGTACTCAAGACAGCAAAGGTGATCTACTAGAGCTTTATTGCGGTAACGGTAACTTCTCATTGGCGCTGGCGCAAAACTTCGAACGAGTACTAGCGACTGAGTTAGCGAAACCATCGGTAGAGTCAGCACAATACAACATTGCAGCGAACAAGATTGATAACGTACAGATCATTCGTATGTCAGCAGAAGAGTTCACAGAAGCAATGGAAGGTAAGCGTGAGTTTCGACGTCTGCAACAACAAAACGTTGATCTGAAGAGTTATAACTGCAACACGATTTTTGTTGATCCACCACGCGCAGGCATGGATATCGATACCTGTAAGATGGTTCAAGGCTATGAGCGTATTTTATATATCTCTTGTAACCCAGAAACCCTAAAAGACAACCTAGATGTGTTAGGTGAAACTCACCACATTACACGCTTTGCACTGTTTGACCAGTTCCCGTTCACTCATCATATTGAAGCGGGTGTTTTACTAGAGCGTAAAGCCTAAGTATCAAGCCTCCGATACAAAAAAACGAGCCATTCGCGGCTCGTTTTTTATTACCCAAGAAGCACTCTTATGCTTCTTTGAGGATGTAACCCATCTTTTTGCCAATCCAAAATAGCAATACCAGCACCACCATGATGGCGAAGAAGTTGGAACCGGCATCTGGATACTGCGCCTTGGTAAAGGCAGAGTGGCCAAATGCGCCCACAAAGAAAGCCGCTAGACCCACTAGTGGGAAATCCTCTGGGATTGGGTTTTTAAGGTACTCTTGATAAAGAGCTTGCACTGACAGCACAAGAGCAATCAGTGGGAAAATTGAGAACGTCACTTCGCTGACTGTCAGCCAAGACAACATTGCATTACCACACATACCTGCAATAAGTGCGAGTACTAGGGTTTTCTTGCCGCTATCGCGGTTTTCGGAGGACACTTCATTGGACATTAGTTCGACCCTTCTTTTTGACGGTTTCTTTCACGTTCTTTGCGATACCAGTGTGCACCTTTGGCCACTATCCTAAGTTGGACAATTAACCTCTCCGCCAGTTCATATCTTTCTTTTTTGCTGAGGTCTAATGCCTCTGCTCCTGAACTGAACACGAGAACGACAGAAGCCTCTGCTTGTGCAAATGCCTCGTCGCGGTCCATACCTGTGCTAACTAGATACTCGGTTAACTCAGCCGAAAAGTGTTGGATCTCTCGGGCCACCGCGGCACGAAAATCGAAAGAGGTTCCAGAGCGTTCGCGTAGCAATAAGCGGAACACGTTGGGACTGCTTTCTATAAACTCCATAAACGTCTCGACCGAAGTACGGATCACACTGCCTTCTTTGACAATACGTTGGCGCGCTTGTCTCATTAACTGCCTGAGCAGCAGCCCCCCTTCATCTACCATGGTCAATCCAAGCTCATCCATATCTTTAAAGTGACGATAGAAAGAGGTTGGAGCGATACCGGCTTCGCGCGCGACTTCACGTAAGCTCAAGTTCGAAAAACTGCGATCAGCACTCAATTGGCTAAAAGCAGCATCGATCAATGAACGACGCGTTTTTTCTTTTTGTTGTGCACGAATACCCATTGATTTCATGTATAACCTAGATGCTCTTGTTGGTTACCATCGATGACGGCAAGTGAGGGAGTGCTTGTAATATAGCGCGAATAGTCACTTTGTATAAGTGTGTGAATAGCGATTTTTATCAAAAACGCTTACGCATCTCAATTCATTAACCTATGGCTCTACTCGAGTAAGTGTCACTACTTTACCTACATCAAACGTTTATCCGATGCTAAGTCTCAATAAAACTGCGTGATCTTTCACACTCTATTCATGCAGTAATATTTACCTAAGTTAATAATCCGTTAAAATTTCGCCATTGTTAGTGTAAGAACCCTAAGCATCGTTGGCATGGCTAGAAGCCTTGATGGTTTATCTAAGAGCCAAACGGTGTGGAAAACAACGAGGATACTATATGAGTCGCTCCAAACATTTTGATGCCATCGTGATAGGCAGTGGTCCGGGTGGTGAAGGTGCTGCTATGGGGCTGACTAAAGCTGGCCTAAACGTCGCGATCATCGAAAAAGAGAGCAGCGTTGGTGGTGGGTGTACACACTGGGGAACCATCCCTTCTAAAGCTTTGCGTCATGCAGTCAGCCGCATCATTGAGTTCAACAGCAACCCTCTATTTTGCGGCAATAACACCAGTCTGCATTCAACGTTTTCCAATATTCTAGGGCATGCTAAAACCGTCATCGATAAACAGACTAGATTGCGCCAAGGTTTCTACGACCGCAACGAATGTACCCTACTTTACGGCACTGCGCGCTTCGTTAGCGAGAATAGTCTAGAGGTGACCAAGTCAGATGGCACTGTCGATACGTATTCTGCAGACAAGTTTGTTATTGCAACAGGTTCAAGACCTTACCGCCCAGCAGATGTCGACTTTAACCATCCACGCATCTATGACAGCGACTCAATTTTGTCACTTGAGCACGATCCAAGACACATCATCATCTATGGGGCTGGTGTGATTGGTTGTGAATACGCGTCGATTTTCCGTGGTTTAGATGTGAAAACCGATCTTATCAACACGCGTGAACGTCTCTTAGCGTTTCTAGACAATGAGATGTCGGATTCTCTGTCCTATCACTTTTGGAATAGTGGCATGATGATTCGTAATGACGAAACTTACGCCAAGATTGAAGGCACTGAAGATGGCGTGATTATCCATCTGAACTCCGGCAAGAAGATGCGTGCCGACTGCCTACTGTATGCCAACGGTCGTACCGGTAATACCGATGCGCTTAACCTAGACGCTGTGGGTCTGGTTGCTGACTCTCGCGGGCAGCTTAAAGTCGACACAAACTACCAAACCGAAGTGTCTCATATCTACGCAGTAGGGGATGTGATTGGCTACCCTAGCCTAGCAAGCGCGGCGTATGACCAAGGTCGATTTGTAGCGCAGGCGATTACGCGTGGCGAGGCTGAAGGTAAATTGATTGAAGATATCCCAACAGGTATCTACACCATTCCAGAGATCAGCTCAGTCGGTAAAACCGAGCAAGAGTTAACGGAAGCCAAAATCCCTTATGAGGTAGGTCGCTCTTCGTTCAAACATCTTGCGCGCGCACAGATTGCAGGCAAAGATGTCGGAAGCTTGAAGATCCTATTCCATAGAGAGACGAAAGAAATCCTAGGTATTCACTGTTTTGGTGAGCGCGCCGCGGAAATCATTCACATCGGCCAAGCGATCATGGAGCAGAAAGGTGAAGCAAATACCATCGAGTATTTTGTGAATACCACCTTTAACTACCCAACCATGGCAGAGGCATATCGTGTTGCTGCGCTTAACGGCTTAAACCGATTGTTCTGAGTCCATTAGGGACTTGTACCAAAAACGATAAAGGCGACAGTAAGTCGCCTTTATTATTTGAGAATCCTAACTCACCAAAAACCGGTTGCCCTTCCATTGACGCCAAAATATCACGCCTAGCCCCACTCCGCGCATTCCCATAAAGGTCAGCATCGCCAGCCAAAGTGCATGATTGCCTAAACTGCTCGCGGCCAAGAAAACAGCAAAGAAGCAACACGTCGCGACAAACATACTGTTTCTCATATCCTTGCCCTTTGTGGCGCCAATAAAAATGCCATCAAATAGAAAGCACCACATCGACACTAGCGGCATAGCAATTAACCACGGCAAATAGTGCCCAGCCTCTATCTGAACACTCTCTATTGAGGTAATCATGGTAATAAGCCCTTGCCCTAACGCGCCAAAAACCAAGGTCAACACTAGGCAGATCACGACACTCCAGAAGAAGGTGGCCACGAGCGAGTCAACAAGCTCACTTCGGCTCTTCGCGCCAATCGCTTTTCCAACCATCGCTTCCATGGCGTAAGCAAAACCATCCATCCCATAGGAAATGATCATCAGAAAGCTCATGAGTACCGCATTGGCTGCCACGATATCGTCTCCAAATGCAGCACCCTGGAAGGTCATGAAACTAAATGTGGCTTGCAAACACAGTGAGCGTAGGAAAATGTCTCGATTGAGCTTTACGAAACGACCAATGCCTCGGCTGACTTCCGAAACCAAACTCAGTAGCTTAGGAAGATTTCGCTGACGCCAGGTTCGCATGACGCACCAAAGACCAAACGCACACCCGGAGTAATCGGCAATCACTGACGCGAGTGCCGCACCTTCTACTTTCCACCCCAACCCAATGACAAACAATACATCGAGGCCAATGTTGACCACATTAGTAATAATCACCATCCACATTGGAGCCTTCGCGTTTTGGGTACCAAGTAGCCAACCAAGCAGTACAAAATTCATCAGTGCTGCCGGTGCGCTCCATGCGCGAATGGCAAAGTACTGGTAGCCGTAATGCTTTACTTCTTCACTCGCCGAGCTCAGCGAGAAAATCAGATCAGCAATGAAGGTATGCAGGAGCAAAAATACCAGCGCGAATCCAAGCGCCATCACGCTACCCTGTAAAAAGACCAACCCTAAAGAGCGACTGTCCTCAGCGCCAAAACACTGAGCCGTGAGACCTGTTGTGGACATTCGCAAAAATCCGAGCAACCAAAATGTCACACTGATCATCGTACTGCCGAGCGCGACACCACCGAGGTACCACGAGTGTTCAAGGTGGCCAATTACTGCGGCATCAACAAGTCCAAGTAGAGGGACGGTGATATTTGATAGCACCATAGGTATCGCGAGCAAGAGAACTCGACGATGCAAGGGTAGATTGGAAAGTATGGCAATAGATTGTTGAAACACAGACACTCCAGCTTGGCACTGTTTCAACTGGTAAAGCCACAGCAGAAACAAAGGGTTGAGCCGCTATAGTATCGTTATTTAATGACAGGTTCTGCCTTTACCATTCGATATTAACAATGTTTGGCGTGAGACGATGTCGATACAAAGGCAATTTCGCCAGAATCCGCTGCCAGCGAGACCAGCGCTGACAGTGCTGGTCAATAGGAGACAATAGAGATGCCTTGTAGGTCCACGGCAACCAGTTGGTGAGCTTTTGAACGGGCTTTCGAAGTCCATGTTGGTAGGACTCGCATCCCATCTTCTTTCCTAGGTGACTGCCAGTAAGGTCACCGGCCAGTACGAGACAGGCCTGCGCATGCTGAAAGTGACAACCAATGGCTTGAATGAAGTGCGCGATACGATTTTCTCGTCGCTCCAATAGCGCTTGTTCACAAACGACTAGGATGGGTCTATCGGACGGAATAGAAAGTGAATTTAACCAACCCATATCATCGATGGAACCTATGGTCAGAGTGTAACGCTCGCTTTTGTGGAACAATCGCTGACGCCATACCAGGTGCTCATTGGTATCCACCTCTACCCAATGACATCTGCCATTATCAAGACGGTAAAAGCGAGTATCGAGACGAGCACCTACATTAATCACCCAACCCTCAGGGTTGGTTTCCAAAAAGCGCTTCACTTGTAAGTCACACAGCTGAGTCAAGGTAGCGTGCAAGAGCTGACTTTGATCAACATTACCGGTCAGGCAATCAGGCGCTAATTGGCAGCGACGACAGGCATGAGCAGCAATAGGGTCATAAATAATACCGTCATCGAGAAGGCTTTCTCTGCTTCGATACCACAGTGGTCGTAGTAACTTGGTTGGCACATCCAAGTGCTCCGTTTGACGACTCATACGATTATTCATGATCACCCCCATCCTCAGTGCCTAGATGATAATCGCTCGCAACAACTTTAGCAAGACAAATGCTATTGATTATCATTTAACGACAACCTCGAGACGTAAAAAAAGCGACAGGCTGACCTGTCGCTTTCCATCACCATAGGGGTGAAACTGTTGGCATTCGTTGAACGCCTCACAAATATCCATTTGTTATTTGTGCTTCCACTGCTAATTCTTGTTTGTCATCATCCTGATGCGTTTTCACGTTCCCTAGCAAAACCATTTGCTCGAGTTCTTCCTAAACCCTGTCCGTTTGTTTTCTCGTCCTGAGAATAGTTGACCATCCTTATCTGCCCACACTCCTAGTGCGAACGACATCCTTCTAATTTTATTGGCAACCCTTACCAAACTTCCTTGAAGACCATCTTGGTCTGAAATCCTTGTGTCGTCATCCTGTCGACAAGGAACAATTTACCCTAGCCTCGATTGAAAACAACCAAGGTTTAGACTTTTTCTAGTCACTTACAAATGGAAATAGTTAAAAATATTTATTTTCATATAGTTAGAGCTAGGTTAAGGGTAATTTGTGATCGCAAGTATGGCAAATGTCTCACAATGCGCTTAGGCAACTCGCCAATGTATCACCTTGCTTACTTGAAGAGCGATGAGAGCCAGATCACCAAAAACGACAATGCCCCTTCAGAAGAAGAGGCATCGCTTGCTCGGTTTGGCGTTAGAGAAACTATTTTGGGCTGCTAAGTTATGCAACGTGGATTGTTATTAGTGAAGGCCGCCGACGTATTTTGACAGTGTGTCGATGTCTTCATCGTTAAGTTTCTTAGCGATATCACGCATCATAGCGTTCATATCGTTCGCTCGGTCGCCACTGCGGAATTTTTCTAGCTGCGACTTCACGTATTCTGCGTGCTGCCCTGAAATTTTAGGGAAGCCAGACAGCTCTGTACCGTTACCACGCGGGCCGTGACATGCAATACACGCTGTAATACCACGTTCTGCGTCACCAGCCATGTACAGTACCTTGCCCTGATCTACAACGTTCTCAGGCGTGCTGTTTGGAGCGATTGGCATAGAAGCATAGTAGGCAGCCAAATCCGCCATATCTTGCTCAGATAGAGGCATAGCCATGCCACTCATCACAGGATCATAGCGACCTTGCTTGCCATTGCTTGTCATACCAAGCTTTAGATCTTTCAGTTGTTTTTCAATGTAGTTTGCGTGCTGTCCTGCGATGCTTGGGTACATCGTTAGCTGACTGTTACCGTCTGCTCCATGACACGCTACACACGTTTGGGATTTTGCTTTACCAGCTTCAATATCGCCTTGGGCCCATACTGAGCAGCTGACTACAAGACTCAAGATTAGCGCTAATTTTTTCATGACATTCCATTATAATTATCAAGCTTCCAGTACCACTATACGCCTCGCAAAACCCTACAGATTGGTGTCAAAGGGACAAAATCAGGTAACGCGGGCAATTAATACCGATCATGGTACAATGTGTGGCCATATGCCGAGCACGGTTATTTTACACAATTTCACAAAAAAGTAATCAATCGACTACACAAAGTCGAGATGGAGTTAACAGTGAGCGTAAAAATTCATTATCAAAACACGCATTTCATAACAAGTGCACCCGATATTCGTCACTTGCCAGAGGATGAAGGGATCGAAATTGCGTTTGCAGGACGCTCCAATGCTGGTAAATCCAGTTCACTGAACCGACTAACTAACCAAAGAGCCCTGGCAAAAACCAGTAAAACTCCAGGTCGTACGCAGCTTATTAACCTTTTCAAGGTTGATGAAGGCTGTCATATCGTCGATCTTCCTGGATACGGTTTTGCTCAAGTACCTCTTGAGATGAAAAAGAAGTGGCAGAAGTCACTAGGTGAATACCTACAGAAGCGCCAGTGCTTAAAGGGCGTGGTTGTTCTGATGGATATTCGTCACCCAATGAAAGATCTCGATCAACAATTGATCCAGTGGGCAGTTGAATCGGGTATCCCTGTACAAGTGCTACTAACTAAAGCTGACAAGCTAAAAAGTGGCGCACGTAAAGCACAAGTATTGAAGATTCGTGAAGCGTCTTTGGCGTTTGGTGGCGACGTGCAAGTTGATGCGTTTTCATCTTTGAAAGGCATTGGTGTTGACCAACTACGCAACAAACTGGACACATGGTTTGCACCTGCTTTTGCGCATTTAGAACAACTTGAAGAAGGTGATAGCGAGGAGTAACTCACTGCTAATTCAGCGTCTTAAAGAGCTGAGCAGAGGCCCTCCTTAGAAACAAAACGCCCCGCCATCCTGGCAGGGCAATGGGAGAGAGAAGATTTAGTATTATTGTTTGTCCAAAGCATCTACGAAGCCTGCAAACAATGCAATCGCCTACCACGCAAAGTGTGAGCTAGACTTCTCTCCACCAACGACCTCTTCCCACATAGAATTCAAACTATTTCTTATTTTTCATAGCATTAGTATTCATTACACCTAACCGCGGCTACGCTTGATTCAACCTGAGAATTATACAAAGTGTGAAGGTCGTTTAATTACAGAATGGTGTTGTGATATTTCGTAATGACGGGACGTCTTTGAGAGGAATTAAGGACGTTTGGAAATTTTCTTTGCCACAAGAAAAAACGCCCCAGTCAAATACTGACTGGGGCGGCTGAATCAGCCTAATCCAATAACGTGAAACAAAAGGTCTGAAAGATAGAACATCTTACCTCTGTACCCTACGCGTTCTAATGTACAACAACTGATCAGAAAATGAAACTATTTTTGTAGTTTTTTTTCATGACATTTTTGTTAACAGACATAAGTCTTTTAGATGCATAAACTTTTTTAACGGCAAAAAAAAGCCAGCGAGTGTGCGCTGGCTCATGTTAATTTGGTCATTTAGCTCAAATTATGACTAATGCGCCTCGTCCCAGTTCTCTCCGTGACCAGCTTCAGCAACAAGTGGTACGTCTAGTTCTGCTGCAGATTCCATCAATTTTTGTATTTTACTTTCAATTTCGCTTAAAGATGACGATTCGACTTCAAATACCAGTTCATCGTGAACCTGCATCAGAAGCTTAACCTTGCCGTCACCTTCTGCCTGAATCCACTCATCCACCAACAGCATCGCTTTTTTAATGATGTCTGCGGCCGTCCCTTGCATCGGTGCATTGATAGCAGCTCGCTCTGCCGCTTTACGACGCATACCATTTCGGGACTTAATCTCAGGTAGGTGTAGACGACGACCATAGATCGTTTCGACGTAGCCTTTCTCGGTCGCAAGTGCACGGGTATCTTCCATGTACTGCATCACACCCGGATAACGCTCAAAATACGTATCCATATACTGCTGAGCTTCACCACGAGAAATGCCTAACTGCTTAGACAGACCAAATGCGCTCATGCCGTAGATCAAACCAAAGTTCACCGCTTTCGCTCTGCGACGTTGCTCACTCGTTACTTGCTCAATGTCGACACCAATGATCTCAGCCGCCGTTGCAGCGTGAATGTCTTTGCCTTGCTGGAAGGCTTCGAGTAGCGCTTTATCACCTGACAGGTGAGCCATGATTCGAAGTTCAATCTGAGAGTAATCGACGGCCAAGATCTTCCAACCATGCGGAGCGATGAATGCCTGACGAATACGGCGCCCTTCTTCGTTACGGATTGGAATATTCTGCAGGTTTGGATCGGTAGATGACAGACGACCTGTCGCCGTTACCGCTTGGTGATACGACGTATGAACGCGACCCGTTTCTGGGTTGATCATCTTCGGTAGTTTATCTGTGTATGTCGACTTCAGCTTCGCCAGACCACGGTACTCAAGAATAAGCTTAGGTAGCGGGTAATCCAATGCGAGTTCTTGCAGCACTTCTTCGTTCGTCGACGGGGCACCCGATGGTGTTTTCTTCAATACAGGCAGACCCATTTTTTCGAAGAAGATGGCTTGCAGCTGCTTCGGAGAGCTCAGGTTGAATTCTTCGCCGGCAATCTCAAAGGCTTTTTGCTCAAGTTCATCAAGACGCGCTGCAATTTCTTGCGACTGAGCGCCTAGCAACATGTCATCGATCAGCACACCCGTTCTCTCAATGCGAGACAGTACAGGTACGAGTGGAACTTCAATCTCTTGATAAACGCGATTGAGTGCATCGTTCTTTTCCAACTCCGCATTAATGCGTTGATGTAGACGCAGAGTCACATCGGCATCTTCCGCTGCATAAGGAGACGCTTGGTCCATCTCGATTTGGTTGAAAGTGAGCTGTGATTTACCTTTACCAGCAATCTGCTCAAACGAGATGCAGCTGTGTTGCAAAAAGCGCAACGCTAAGCTGTCCATATCGTGTTTTCCACCAACACTGTTGTAAACGTAAGATGCCAACATGGTGTCGTACTTGATGCCTTTAAGCTCAATACCATAACGTGCAATCACACTGGCATCATATTTAAGGTTTTGTCCGACTTTCAGAATGTTTTCATCTTCAAGTAGTGGCTTTAGTTGCTCCAATACCCAAGCTCGATCAAGCTGCTCTGGCGCCCCCATATAGTCGTGAGCGACTGGCAAGTACGCCGCTACACCCTCTTCGGTAGCAAAAGACAAACCGATAAGGTTAGCGACCATGTAATCTAAGCTATCCGTCTCGGTATCAAATGCGATGACCTCTGCCGACTTTAGCTTTTCAAGCCAGGCATTAAAGCTTTCTTCTGTCAGAATAGTCTCGTATTGGCTACGATCAATCTTGACCGCTGACGTGTCCATCGCAGGGGCATCATCATTACCTGAGGTGCGTTTTGCTGCGCTCTCAATCGCTTGCACTTCACCAGTGCCGCCTTCAAGTAGCTCATTTAGCCAAGACTTGAACGTCAATTGACCATAAAGCTTAGTCAGCTCATCGACATTTGGTTTCTCTTTCACTAGCGAGTCATGAGTGCAATCAAGCTCAACATCCAGTTTGATGGTCGCTAAGTCATACGACAGCAAGGCGTTTTCTTTGTTCTCGGTAAGCTTCTTCGCCATGGTTTTTGAGCCACGGAAGCCAAGAGGGGCGATGTCATCGAGTCTATCGTAAAGGTCTTTAATGCCACCGATGCCCTGCAATAGTGCTGTTGCTGTTTTATCACCAACACCTGGTACACCAGGAATGTTATCGACTTTATCACCCATTAATGCCAGATAGTCGATGATAAGTTCCGGTGGAATCCCAAACTTCTCCACCACGCCTTCTCGGTCCATAACAACATTAGTCATGGTGTTAATCAGGGTGACATTATCGTCAACGAGCTGAGCCATATCTTTATCACCCGTACTAATTAGCACTGGCATGCCTGCTTTTGAGGCTTCATGTGCGAGCGTACCGATCACATCATCGGCTTCGACTCCAGGTACACAAATCAATGGCAGACCCATTGCACGAATCACGTTATGCAGAGGTTCAATCTGACAACGAAGGTCGTCGGGCATTGGTGGACGGTTTGCCTTGTACTCTGGGTACATATCGTCACGGAATGTTTTGCCCTTGGCATCAAACACAACCGCGATACGGTCGGAGGCAAACTGACGCATCATGCTTCGCAGCATGTTAACAACACCATATACCGCATTAGTTGGGATTTCGCCGTTACTCATCGTTTCTGGATAAGCATGAAAAGCTCGGTAAAGATAAGAAGAACCATCGATAAGAATCAGTGGGTTGTCTGGTATTTGCGCCATGTTTAGTCGTCCAAAATTTTGGGTAGTGATCCATAAGAATGCCACGACTAGCACAACGATGCTACGACCTTTCACTGTCTATATAGACAGTTGCACTTTGTCAGGCAATCGATTTCCAGCCCAGCCTGTGGATAAATCTGTTTATAGGTTTATTTTATTAAAAGATAAAGTTATACAGAAGCAACAAAAAATATCCGTAACATACTGTAAATAAACAAATAAATATTAGATCTACGCGCTTTTGCTTGATCCTTGCCGGATCATGCAATGTGGAAAACCTAATTTTGCGATTGAACTGAGCTTTAGGATTATATTCTAGTCAGAGTGACCATTTAATCCTCAAACTGTAGATAGAAAAAAAGCGACACCTAAGGTGTCGCCTAGCAATAATAGGAGGAGGTTATCTCGATTATCGAGTACAGCTAACCAACCAAAAAGCTATAAATACACTGGAAGCAATGTGAGCAATGTCGTGTCAAAAAGAATTGAGTTTCGCAAGAGGTCGACACCCAGTGGGTTCCGATTGCTTAACCTTTTTCCTTAGGACAAGTTAATAGTAATCATTCTCATTTGTTGCGTCAACCACTAATTGAGAATTTTTCTCATTTATTTTAGAAGACCAATTTCGCGCACAAAAAAGCCGACGATACGTCGGCTCTCTCAGCGTTTATTTGACTAGGCTTCATCGTCATCTTGCGACAACCACTCCGCTACGTCTTTCGCAAAGTAAGTCAAAATACCATCGGCGCCTGCTCGCTTGAAACACAGCAGAGACTCAAGCACAGTTTCACGCTCTTTCAGCCAACCATTTTGAATAGCGGCTTTGTGCATCGCGTACTCACCTGATACTTGGTAAGCAAACGTCGGTACCTGTAATTCACTCTTAACACGGCGAACGATATCAAGGTAAGGCATACCCGGCTTCACCATAACCATGTCGGCACCTTCATTGATGTCCATCGCCACTTCGTGTAGAGCTTCATCGCTGTTCGCAGGATCCATCTGGTAGTTCTTCTTGTTACCACCTTTTAGGTTCGATGCCGAACCGACTGCATCACGGAAAGGACCATAATAGTTTGACGCATACTTAGCTGAATACGCCATGATCTGAGTATGAACATGCCCGGCTGCTTCCAGAGCCTCACGGATACGGCCAATACGACCATCCATCATATCTGATGGCGCCACAACGTCTGCACCAGCCTCAGCATGAGATAAGGCTTGTTTGATCAAGACTTCGGTTGTCTCGTCATTTTGTACGTAACCATCTTCATCAATAATGCCATCTTGTCCGTGTGTCGTGAATGGGTCCAACGCCACATCGGTGATCACACCCATTTGCGGAACATTTTCCTTCAAAGAGCGTACCGCTCGTTGAACGAGACCCTCTGGGTTGTAGGCCTCTGCTGCACAGATGCTTTTCGCATCCTGATTCACCACTGGGAACAGCGCAATCGCAGGCACACCCAGCTTTGCTAGGTACTCGGCTTCCTCTAGCATCAAATCAATAGAAAGACGTTCAATACCAGGCATAGATTCCACCGTTTCACGACGGTTTTTACCCATGAGAATGAACATTGGATAGATCAAATCATCCACAGATACCTTGTTCTCTGCCATCAAACGTCGGCTGAAATCATGTTTGCGCATACGGCGCATACGGCGCGCTGGGAATTGACCTTGAATCGATACAGACACCTTTCTCTCCTTGTCTGGAAAAATGCGAAAATCAAGCATATCACTCTGGCTTGTTCATGCTAGTAGTAAAATTGGAAAATGCTAAACCACAAACGATATACTTAGCGTATTACTCAACGAATGTAGCTTGTCATGATAGATACACACGCCCATATTTACGCCACCGAATTCGACCAAGATCGCGACGATGTGATCAAGCGAGCAATAGCGGTTGGCATCGAGCACATATTGCTGCCAAACATCGATCTTGAATCAATAGAGCCAATGTTGGCAACAGAAGCGGCTTACCCAGAGATCTGCCGTTCAATGATGGGATTGCACCCGTGCTATGTCGATGCCAACGTCGATGCGACACTCAACACCATTCACTCTTGGTTCGATAAGCATAACTTTATCGCAGTGGGTGAAATTGGTATCGACTTGTACTGGGATAAAACCTATCGCAAAGAGCAAGAGCGTGCGTTTGTCACCCAGCTTAATTGGGCGAAAGAAATGGCGTTACCTGTCGTGATCCATACCCGTGACTCCATTGAAGAAACGCTAGCCTTACTCAAGACTGAACAAAATGGCGACCTACGCGGTGTTTTCCACTGTTTTGGAGGCAGTATCGAAGAGGCTAAAGCTATCAATGAGTTAGGTTTTCACCTTGGGCTTGGTGGTGTTTCGACCTTCAAGAACTCAGGCATGGACAAGGTGATTCCAGAGCTCGATATGACCAAGGTTATCCTTGAAACCGATTGCCCTTATCTCGCTCCAGTGCCCCATCGTGGAAAACGCAACGAGCCCGCTTACACTGAGTTAGTGCTAAACCGTATTGCTGACGTACGAGGCATCAGTACTAAAGAAGTGGCAGAGATAACAACAAACAATGCAAAATCACTGTTTTCATTGTGATTTTGCAGGTTTCGTTACCCATTATGTGAGTTAGATCTGATTTACTAGTCGCTTACCGGCCACCAGTTAACGTAGAATATGCACCAGATTTATATGCCACTAGTAGTAAATAATATGTGGCACAGTTCACGCATTTTCTATCACGGAGGTCCGGTATGTGCCAGCACGGAAATATGCTGCAACGCCAACATCGCACATTTTGGCAAAAGCTCATGGGTATTAAAGAAATCTATGTCTGCTCAGAATGCGGATACGTCCTCAAGATTCGATAACCTCCTATCTCTCAAGCACACATACAAAAATAGCGGCCAAAGCCGCTATTTTTTATCTCATCAAATTGATGACACTACTCTTCTTCCTCGTCGACTTCTTCTTTTCGTGTGTAGAAACGCGCAAAGAACAAGCCCACCTCAAACAGCAAGCACATCGGAATCGCTAGCAAGGTCTGAGAAATAAGATCAGGAGGGGTCAATAGCATACCCACAACAAACGCCCCCACGACAATGTAAGGACGCTTTTGCTTCAGGCTGTCGACATCTGTCGCACCTGTCCAGCACAGCAGGATAATGGCTACAGGTACCTCAAAGGCAATACCAAACGCTAAAAACAGCGCTAAAACAAAGTCTAGGTAACTGGATATATCCGTTGCAAACTCAACTCCGCCTAACGATATTGCCGTGAAAAAGCCAAACACCAGTGGGAATACCACAAAATACGCAAAGGCAACACCGCAATAAAAAAGCAAAGAGCTCGAGAACATCAGCGGCATGACCAACCTTTTCTCGTGCTTGTATAAGCCTGGCGCAACAAATGCCCACACCTGATACAAAATAAACGGTACCGCAACGAAGACTGAGGCGATCAACGTCAGTTTAAGAGGGGTAAAGAAAGGCGATGCTACGTCGGTTGCGATCATTGTCGCTCCCTCTGGTAGCCTCTCTACTAGCGGCTTGGAAACAAAATCATAAATATCGCCAGAGAAGTACACCAGAGCCAAAAATACCACTAACACCGCAACAATAGCGCGCAGGAGTCGGTTTCTTAGCTCTAGCAGATGACTAATCAAAGGCTGTGTCTGTTCGACGGACGGCATGAAAACCTCGAATAAAATAAGTGACCACCAGCGCGATCACTTTCGATATACAAATAGACAAGGGCTGATAATCAGCCCTTATTCAGATCTTTCTCTGGAGACTCACTCTCAGCAGGTTTCATCGTCTCTGAGCTCTCTGTCACTTGCGGACTCGGCTCAGAGTCAGTGGCTTTCGACTTATCGGTCGCGTAAGGACGCGTCACGTCTTGTGCAGCCTGCTTCAATTCTTCTACCGAACTTTTAAGCTCAGGCGAAAGGTCTTCCATGCCCATTTTCTCAGCTTTTCGCAGATTCTCTTGAAGCTCTTGGACTTTAAGTTCATGCGAAAGCTCATCTTTGACATTATTTGCCATCGCCTTCGCAGAGCTGATAAAACGAGAAACACTTCGGATAGCAGTCGGCAAGCGCTCTGGTCCCAGAACCACTAAGCCAACCACAGAGATGAGTACCAGTTCCCAAAAACCGATATCAAACACGAATTATGCCTGCTCTTTGTCTTTCTTTGTTTCAGTAGAAGCGTCTGTCTTTTGTTGCTCAATGTTCTTAGGTTCAAAATCTGCATCTTTTTTGTCAGATTTTGCCGTCGGCTCATCTTCGCTCATTGCTTTCTTAAAGCCCTTGACTGCCCCACCTAGGTCGCCGCCAATGCCACGCAGTTTTTTCGTTCCAAACAGCAGAATAACGATTACTGCAATGATAAGAAGTTGCCAAATACTAATACCGCCCATTCTTTCTACCTCGGGTCTTGATTAACAAATTTATGATTTAATGCGAGTTTATCGCTTAACGTCTGTAAGTACGCCAACTTAACAGCCAAAATGTGATACCACCAACGCCTGATGCAACAGACAACTGGTGATAAGGACTATCCAGCAGTATGGCGGAGCATACGATTAAAGTTGCGCCAACGCCAAACAAAAATTTACCTGTACCATGTTGCCGTTTTGTTTCACGGTATCCTTGATACAAACTATCCATGCGCTGATTCATAGCCTTACCTTGTTTGAGGCTATCGTACAGCAACTCTGGAAGCTCAGGCAATTTTTCTGCCCAAAACGGCGCGCGTTCTTTGATACCATTAATGACGGCTTGTGGTCCCACCTGATTCGCCATCCAGTTCTCGAGAAACGGTTTCGCTGTCTCCCATAAGTCTAGTTGCGGATAGAGCTGTCTGCCTAAACCCTCTACATACAGCAAGGTTTTCTGCAGCAGCACCAGCTGAGGCTGCACTTCCATATTAAATCGACGTGCCGTATTGAACAGGTTCAATAACACATGACCAAAGGAAATTTCGCACAAAGGTTTAGCGAAGATAGGCTCACACACCATGCGAATGGCGAACTCAAACTCATCGACATTGGTATCCATTGGCACCCAACCTGAGTCAACGTGCAGCTCGGCGACTTTGCGATAGTCTCGGTTGAAGAACGCCAAAAAGTTTTCTGCTAAATAGCGTTTATCTTCGCTGTTGAGCGTGCCGACGATCCCACAATCAAGACCAATCCATAACGGGTTTTCAGGATGCTCGTAGCTAACAAATACATTGCCAGGGTGCATATCCGCATGGAAGAAGCTATCGCGAAATACCTGGGTGAAGAAAACGCTCACACCACGCTCAGCTAACAGCTTCATGTTGGTGCCATTCGCTTCCAGAGTTGGAATATCCGATACCTGAATGCCATAGATGCGTTCCGACACCATCAGAGTCTCACTGCTAAAGTCAGGAAGCACTTCTGGAACGTACAGCTCTTCACTGCCTTCGAAGTTTCGGCGCAATTGAATCGCGTTTGCCGCTTCGCGCCTTAGATCTAGCTCATCTAATAGCGTTTTTTCGTACTCACGCACCACTTCGACGGGTTTGAGTCGGCGAGCATCAGGTAAGGCTTTAGAGACAATGCGAGCCATGCGATACATCAGCTTCAGATCGGCATCGATAACAGGACGGATATCAGGGCGTATCACCTTGAGTACCACCTCCTGCCCTGTCTCTTTGAGCTTGGCAGTATGAACCTGCGCGATGGATGCCGATGCTAATGGTTCAATGTCAAAATCATCAAACCAGTTTTCAATTGGACCACCGAGCGCCTTCTCCATTTGCGTCTTAGCCAACTCACCGTCAAACGGTGACACTTGGTCTTGCAGCAGCGCTAGTTGGTCAGCGATATGGGGAGGAAACAAGTCGCGGCGCGTTGACATCATCTGACCAAACTTGATCCATACCGGACCAAGTTCTTGCAATGCTAGACGAAGTCGCTCACCAAGCGGTTTGTCTGGATGTTGATTCTTCATCCAAAACAGTGAGCGCCTTGCTAATAGTGGCGCTTTGGTCAACTGATGAGTTGGCATCAACTCATCGAGGCCATACTCAAGTTGAACCTTAACGATGTGATAGAGGCGCTTTATTTCACTCGGGGTCATACACGCTCCGAGTCTTGTTGGTCATCGACCGACGCTAGCAAAGCGTCCAAACGGGCATTCAGTCGCTCAGTTTGGCTGCGCACATCATCCACATCGTCACAAAACGCTGCGATGGCAAGAGGTGGCGGTGCAATTTTCCACTCTTCTGTCAGCACTTGACCAAAGTGATCTTGATGCTTGGCAGCTTGCGAAGCAAAAAAGCCAAACAGGTTTTTGGCACCTTGTACTGCCGTATGAGCGACAACATCGCCCGTCACGCGCGACATCCACTCTTCAATGTCTGGCTTACAATCGGTAAGCAGCGCCGAAAACTTTTGCGCCAACTGAATATCACCCTCAAGCTCAAGCTTATCTTGCTTGATAAGTTTGGTGATATTGGCTTGCTCTTTGAGCTCAGGCAGAACCGACAAATTGAGCGACAGGTAACAATCGGGTTCACCCTCATAGTTAGCCAGCACATCAAGCTGATTGCTAAACACAAAGGTGAGCGATTTATTGAATTCACGCAGATGAATTTGAATCACCTGACCTTTTAGGCGGGCAACGCGGTTAACCAGCGCTTCATCGTCTTTAATCAGAGTATTGAGGGTGGTTTCCACCACGGCCGTCACTAATGGATCAAAAGGCATGGCTCAGTCCTTAGAATTTGTATCCACGGTGTAGGGCAACAATACCACCGGTCAGGTTGTAATATTTGGTTTGCTCAAAGCCAGCGTCTTGCATCATGCCTTCCAGCGTGTCTTGGTCTGGGTGCATACGGATAGATTCGGCTAGGTAGCGATAGCTCTCGGCATCATTAGCCACTAGCTCACCCATCTTAGGTAGCAGGTGGAAAGAGTACGCATCGTACACTTTAGAAAGAGGCTCAATGATTGGCTTCGAGAACTCCAGAACCAATAGGCGACCACCAGGCTTGAGTACGCGGAACATTGAGCGCAGTGCTTTGTCTTTGTCCGTCACATTACGAAGACAGAAACTGATTGTGATGCAGTCAAAGTAATCGTCTGGGAATGGCAGCTCTTCAGCGTTAGCTTGAACATAGTGAACGTTACCAACAATGCCAGTATCACGCAGCTTGTCGCGACCCACGTTGAGCATTGAGTTGTTGATGTCGGCAAGCACTACGTGCCCTTTATCGCCAACAATACGAGAAAACTTAGCGGTCAAATCACCAGTACCGCCACCTAGGTCTAGAATACGCTGACCTGGTCGTGCACCACTGCAATCAATAGTGAAACGCTTCCATAGGCGGTGAACACCACCTGACATCAAATCGTTCATGATGTCGTATTTTGCTGCCACCGAGTGAAACACTTCCGCTACGCGCGTTACTTTTTCTTGTTTCGCAACAGTTTCGAAGCCGAAGTGCGTGGTGTCGTCTTGTTGATTTACTTGATTCGATTGCACAGTACTTTCCGTCATTATTCTTCCTCTTGGGCAGCGCTACTTCTCCGTCGCCGCAGACGGTCAGTTTACTTTATCCATGTCTGGTTGTCTTTCCACCAAAGCATCATTTTGTGCAATTTCTGTGAGCGAGGGAGAAATCGAGCGCTTCACCTCAACCCCAAGCTGTTTAAAGCTTTCCGCCTGACGAATCGCATTACCGCGACCCGTCGCTAACTTGTTCATCGCCCCTTGGTAACTTTGGTTGGCTTTATCCAATGCGCCGCCCAAGCCTTCCATGTCATCCACGAAAAGGCGCAGTTTGTCGTAGAGCTTGCTGGCTTTGTCTGCGATCACCTGAGCATTTTGGTTTTGTCTATCGTTGCGCCAAAGGTTGTCGATGGTACGCAGCGCCACCAGCAGTGTGGTTGGGCTAACCAAAATAATGTTGCTCTCCATTGCCTCTTTCACCAGGCTCGGATCGGCTTGAATCGCCACTTGGAATGCAGGCTCAACGGGGATGAACATCAAGACGTAATCGAGGGAGCGAATGCCCTTGAGTTGATGGTAATCTTTTTGCGACAGCCCGCGAATGTGGTTACGAAGCGCCAATAAGTGATCACTCAGCGCGCGATCGCGCTCGGCATCGGTTTCAGCATTGAAATAGCGCTCGTAGGCAACCAACACCATCTTCGAATCGATCACCACCTGCTTCTCTTGTGGTAAATGAACGATCACATCGGGCTGATAACGCTTACCCGCTTCGTTTTGCAGACTCACCTGCGTTTGATACTCGTGTCCTTCGCGAAGCCCCGACTCTGCCAATACGCGCGCCAAGACCACCTCACCCCAGTTGCCTTGTTGTTTGTTGTCGCCTTTCAGAGCTTGCGTCAGGTTCATCGCTTCTTTAGTCATCTGATCATTAAGACGCTGGAGGTTTTTTAGCTCATGCACCAGCGTATGTCGCTCTTTTGCCTCTTGACTAAAACTATCGTTGACCTGCTTTTTAAAGCCCTCAAGCTGCTCTTTGAGTGGGGATAGAATCCCCTCGAGGCTTTGACGGTTTTGCGCATCAACTTTGGCGGTTTTCGCTTCAAACACTTGATTGGCAAGACGCTCAAACTGCTCTTTAAGGCGTAACTCAGATTGCTGCAGCAGCTCCAGCTTCTCTTGATCCGAGCGCTGTTGTTGCTGATACGTGGCGAGCTGCTCGCGTAACTGCGCCTCAGATTGCGCACGCTGCTGCTTAACCTGCTCAAGCTCGGTAGCGTACTGCTGACGCTCTTGCTTCACAGCCTCGAAATAGCGCAGCTTTTCCATTGCTGCCATCACCTTGCCGTGCGCTTGCTTGAGCTCAAATGCCGACTTGTCACGCTCATCATCCAGCTCATCGAGTTCTTGTTTGGCATCAGACAACTCTTGCTGCATGCGCGCGATTTGCTGCTCTAGTGCCGTCGTCTCGAGCTGTGCTTTGTGTTCCGCTAAGGCTTCTATTTGACGAGATTTAAAATGCAACACCGCAGCGGCAGAAAAGCCAACCACAGTGCTAAGTGAAGTGATTGAAAGTAGGAGGGTTTGATTATCAATAATCCATTGCATTGTTTACTTGCCATCAGCCTTAGTTATTAAGCTAATGGTAATTTATACTGGATAAATGTCCAGATATTTACAGGGAACGGCGCTTGAAGCGGGCGTTGATGATATCCTCTATTAGCTTTTGCTCGCGCTTTGCTTTTTCGTAGCTCTGCTTTTTATTCCAGCGCTCTAACACCTGCTCAAGTCCTTGAACGCGAGCCGCTTTTTGCTGTAGCTGCTTTTGTACCGACTGACACTGAGCCTCCATCACTGCTTGCTCTTGCTGATGGTGCACCAACATCTTTTGTAGCATCTGATCCGCCAAGTTAAGGTTCATCAGCCCCACACTGCAGGTTTTCGTTGCCCCTTGATAGTTGCGAGATTTCAGCTCTGAAAGTGCTTCTAGCTGAGCACAGAGATGCTCACTCTGATGGCGCATGGATTCCAACTGAGCGCCGATCTGATCGCGCCTTAGCTCCTCGACTTGGGTCATCTTACCGACTGCGCGGATCTTGCTTTCCATTGCACTGCTTCCTTATTCGCGACATACGTACTAACGACTCACATATCGCGCCATTGTTTATTGCGCTTGCTGAGCCTGAAACAGCTGAGCAAGCTCGGTTAAACTGCTGGTTAAGTTCACCGCCTCATTCGCGCCTTGCAACAAATACCCTTTAAGCTGCGGATGCATGGCAACCGCTCGGTCTAACTCTGGGTCTTGTCCCGGCTGGTAGCCACCTAGCGGTAGAAGCTCTTTAACCTGAAGGTAGCTCGAATAAAGCTGTCTAAATTGATTTGCGATTGTGGAGTGCGCCTCCGGCGTGCAGCCAGACATACAGCGACTGATAGAAGCATTGATATCAATGGCAGGATAGTGCCCTTGCTCTGCCAATTGACGAGACAGCACCACATGCCCATCTAAGATAGCCCGTGCCGAATCGACCACAGGGTCTTGTTGGTCATCCCCTTCTGCTAACACGGTGTAGATAGCGGTAAGACTGCCATCTGGATGTTCACTGTTACCCGCACGCTCCAAAAGCTGCGGCAACATACTAAACACGGAAGGCGGATAACCCCTTGAGGCAGGTGGCTCACCTAAAGCCAACGCAATCTCACGCTGCGCCATCGCATAGCGAGTGAGTGAATCCATCAGCAGCAGCACATCGTTACCCTTGTCGCGAAAATACTCGGCGACACGATGACACAGCAGTGTGGCACGCAGTCTCATCAGTGGTGACTCATCGGCAGGCGCCGCGATAATGATTGCCTTGCGGCGCATCTCTTCGGTCAGATTGCGCTCGATAAACTCTCGAACTTCTCGACCGCGCTCGCCAATCAAACCGACCACGATAACATCGGCTTCGGTGTTTTGGGTGATCATGCCCATGAGTACACTTTTACCTACACCACTGCCTGCCATCAAACCGATGCGCTGCCCTTTGCCTACGGTAAGTAATCCATTGATTGCACGTACCCCCACATCAAGTGGCGTATCCACTGGGCGTCTTTTTAAGGGGTTGATCGATTTAGGTTCTAGCGAGACACGCTCGCCACCTTTTAATCTCGGTCCATCATCCAGTGCTTCGCCTAGCCCGTTAACCACACGACCCAGCCAGTGATTGCCAAGATTCACTGAGCTGTCGCCATCCAGTGGCACTACCTTGGCACCGGCAAACAAACCACCAAGACGCCGCACGGGCATTAGGTAGGCAATGTTATGATCAAAGCCGACTACCTGAGCCTCAATCATGTCGCCCTCGTCGGTCTCTACTAAGCAACGCTGCTCAAGCTTAAATCGGCAACCGACCGCTTGTAGCATTAAGCCATTCACCTTGACCAAGCGTCCCGTCACTCGCGCCACGGGCACGGTATCAAGTGATGCTATCGCATCAAACAGTCGATCTTTAAGCAACCTATCTTTGAACACCCGATCTTTGAGCAGCGGCGACACATTAGACATTGCGTTCCTCGGATTCGTTAGCAATCACTTCATCGAGCAAGTGCTCTTTAACGGCGTCCATGCACGACTCCAATCGAGAGTCGCAGCTTGCGTCTGCTTCGGCGTCTTCAGTCACAAGCTGACAGCCACCCACAGGCAAATCAGTTTTCGCCACCAGCTTCCAGCCCGCGGCAAGCTCCGGATTAATATGCGTGATGCGCTCTAGGTCTTGAGGGTTTAGGAACACGGTGACCTTTTCCGTTTTACCCGGCATGGCTTCTATCGTTTCATCCACCAGCGCGAGAATTTGTTGCGGCATCAGAGTCAGTTCAGCTCGAATCACTTGTTGCGCCACTTTCTGCACTAACTCACAGATCACATGACGCTGTTGCTGTTCTTTTTCCTCTTGCCATCGCGACAATGCCACATAGATATCATTGACGGGTTTAACCGCATCGACAAACGTCTGCTTACCCGTTTGCTCACCAGAAATAAAACCCTGTTGAAAGCCCTCTTTTTGGCCCTCAGCAATGCCCTGCTGTTTGCCTTGTTCAATACCCTGATTAAAGCCTTCGCGGTGACCACGCTCCAATCCTTGTTGAAACCCTTCTTCTAAGCGCTCTTGGATATCCATTTGTGTTGGCGCATCGTCCCAATTGAGGTCTGCGGCCAGTTCGTCACTCGCAGAAGGCTGGGCTACCGGAGGAAAGCGGTGCTGGCGATAACCAGTTGCAGGTAAGGAAAATATCTTAGTGCGCGTCATGATTACTCCACCGTTTGCTCTTGGTATAGCGTGAGCTCAATCTCGCCCGCTTCTGACATCTCTTTGATAATTTGCATGATTTCATTACGTGCACGCTCGACAGTACTCAATGGCACCGCGCCGCGAAGCTGCATATCATCTTCTAGCGCTTTCACCATACGCTGCGGCATCGACGCCTTAATGGCTTGCTGTAAGGTGATTTCTGCGCCTTTGAGAGCCACAGACCAAAGCTCAACAGGCACCTGCTGTACCAAGGCATCCATGGTGTCTTCGCGCTGTCTACCTAGCACCATAAAGTCAAACATGTTCTCTTCAATCTCGCTGACCACGTTTTCATCGTGCAACTTCAGCATTTCCATCAACATAGCGCGGTCACCAGAGAAGCGGTTGATGATATCGGCGACCTGCTTCACCCCTGACATAGGTGCACTTTGACTCACCGATACCTGCTCAATGCAACGCTCAATCAATTCGTTCAGATCGCCCACGACTTGATGGTCGATGTCTTGCAGCGTCGCGATTCGATATAAAAGCTCATCGTGATAATCCGACGGCAGATGATTGAGTACTTCTGACGAGGTTTCTGGTGGCAAATAGGCCAAGAAAATTGCCTGCATCTGAGGATGCTCACCGGCAACAAATCGGGCTAGCACTTCAGCTTCTACCCATTGCAGCCTCTGCATGTTGTTGCGAATCTCATCCCCATACAGGTTGTTCAACAGCCCTTTCGCAAGGTCGTTGCCCAAAGCTTTGCGAAGTGTATTCGACAAGTACTCTTTTGAGGCCCCGCGGATGCCACTGTGCTGTCTAAAATCCTCAAAGAAGTGTTGAATAACATTCTTCGCGCTATCACTTTTAATGCCGCTAAGCTTGGCCATTGCTTTAGTGACGCGTTGAGTCTCATCACGAGAGAAGTGGCGTAATACTTGCGCAGCGGCGTCCTCACCCATACCGAGTAACACCAATGCCGTGCGTTCGACGTGACTAAGCGTTGCTGGCGTTGACTGTGCTGTTTTCATTGACGTTTACCCATTGTTTAAGGACTTCCGCGACGCGCTCTGGCTCTTCGGTCGCAATAAGCTGTAGATGTTTCAATTGCAGTTCTAGCGGCGAACCTGGTGGTGGCAACATGTCGCTGCTCGCATCCAGACCCGACGATGTCGACTCGATACCACGCTCAGTCAGTTTGCGGTTCAGGCGCTCTTCGCGCTCACGCTCTTCACGGGTTTGAATGTTTTCTTGGTACTCTTCTTCCTGAGGGTCCGCAAACTCTAGCTCTTGACCACGCTGGTCAGCGCCAGTTAAGTGCATGATGAGTGGACGCAATACGAAGAAGATCATCGCCATACCTAGCATGCCGCCTATGATGTAGCGCAGCGGCTGCTGAACCGTCGGGTCTTGCCACCAAGGCATCGCCGGTGGCGCTTCAATCTCGATTGGCGTGAAGTTAAAGCTCATTAGACTGAGGCTATCGCCGCGCGCCGCTGAGATACCCACAGCATCGGTGATCATCGTTGAGATCTGCGCGCGCTCTTCTGGTGTCCACGCCGTGCCATTAGGTGCTGCGGTCTCATTAAGTAGCACCGAGACACTTAGCTTATCGATTTGTCCCTGCTGATACTGAGTACGGCGAATACTACTGCCAACAGCATACTGACGATTAAGCTCACTGCGTGCATTGGTGTTTTGGCTGTCGTTGGTTGGCACTTCACCGGTAACCGGTGGCTGGTTGCTTAGTGAACCTGGGATACCAAGCGCAATCTTATCGACCGTATTGTTTTGGATGCTGTGCTCATTACGAACCACAGGGTTGGAGTCGAGGATCTCTTGCGTTTCTTCCACCTGACTAAAGTCCATGTCGGCGGCAACTTGCACTCGAAAGTTACTTGGACCCACAATCGGCGTCAGCATGTCGGCTGCACGCTGGATGATCTGCTTCTCTACATTCTTTTGATATTCCAGATATTTGGCATTCACTTTGCCTGTTGCTGCAGAAGCCACATCAGCACTCAGTAGACGCCCATATTGGTCTATCACGGAAACGAACTCTGACTTCATGCCAGTGACACTGCCGACAACCAGGTTGATGATCGCTTCGACCTGATCTGGCTTAAGGTCTTCGCCAGGTTTCAGTTCAATCATTACCGAAGCAGAAGGGTCTTCTCCCTGCTGGCGCACAAACAAGGTTTGTCTTGGAATCGCGAGGTGGACACGAGCATTTGAAATCGCATTTAATGAGATGATGGTGCGAACCAACTCACCCTCTAGGCCGTGTCGATAACGCGCATTTTCCATAAATTGGCTGGTGCCGAGTGAGCTGTCTTCTTTTAAGGAATCTAGCCCCGTTGGCAATTGTGCTTTGACGCCTTTCGCCGCCAGAAGCATACGAATTTTGGCGACTTGCCCCTCTGCCACCAGTACTTGGCCATTTTGCTCTTGCAGTCGGTAGGCAATACCTTCTGACTCCAACACAGACACAATTTCACCGATGTCAAAGCGCTCTTGCTGACTGTAGAGAGGGCGATAGCTTTGCGAAGAACTCCACAGCGCGACCACTATGATCGCCGCGACAATTGCTGCAAGAACCGCAGACAAGACCAAGTTGCGCTGTGAGCTAGACCAAAGCTGTTTAAGCTTCGCCTGAACATCGTTCATGTTATTAGGTGTCGACTTAGGTGCGACATCAATGGGACCTGGGGTCGCCGCTGTTTGAGGTGCTAATTCTGACATTTTTTACACCGGCATCTTCATTACATCTTCAAACGACGCAACAACCTTGTTACGCACCTGCATCAGCGCCGAGAACGACAAGCTGGCTTTCTGACTGGCAATCATGGCACCGACCAAGTCATCACTTTGACCCGTTTCTACCGCAGTCATTTTTTGTGATGCTGTAGATTGATGCTGGTTAACCATATCGAGCACGTTTTTCATCGCCCCAGAAAACGCCATTGGAGGGTTCACCTTATTCACATCCATCGGGTTGTTCGCCACTAAGAAGTCTGGTTGTACCTGCTGCTGCATGTTTTGCATTTTGGTGAGCATCAATTGCTCTGCTGATACCGCATTATTGATTGGTTGCATCGCCATCTAAATTCTCCTTTATGCAGCCGAGCCGATGGCTGACTGTAGATCAATTCCTTGCTCACGCATTGCGGCCAACTTGTAGCGTAGTGCGCGTGTGGTTACCCCTAGGGCATCCGCCGTTTTTGTTCGGTTACCGCCAAATTGGCGCAGTTTCTCGAGAATAAATTGGAACTCTGCCTGCTTTTTCACCTCAACATGCCCCATGCCTTGCGCTTTGTGTGTCACAACGTTAGTGGTAGGAAGCTCAACAGGAAGCATCAGGTCTTGAGCGGTAATGTAGTCGCCATGGCGCATTACAAGCGCGCGCTGAATAACGTTCTCAAGTTCACGAATATTGCCGGGCCAGTGGTAATGACACAGCGCCTGCTCTGCATCGGCAGAAAGATGACAGTTGCTGTGTTCTTTGTATTTGTTGATAAAGAATTGGCTGATTGGCAGGATGTCATCTTTACGATCGCGCAGTGGCGGCCAATGCAGCGGCAGCACATCGAGGCGGTAGTAGAGATCTTCACGGAATGTGCCTTTGCGAACTTCTTCGCGCAGATCTTTGTTGGTCGCGGCGATCACACGAATATCTAGGGCGATCGCCTTGTGACTTCCAACTCGCTCAACTTCGCGCTCTTGCAGTACTCGCAATAGCTTAGCTTGGACCGCTGGCGACATCTCACCAATCTCATCAAGTAAAATCGTGCCGCCATTCGCCTCTTCAAACTTACCGGACTGAGACCCTGTCGCGCCCGTGAACGCGCCTTTCACATGACCAAACAGCACAGCTTCAAGCATGGATTCTGGAATCGCGGCACAGTTCACGGCAACAAACGGCTGTGAGCCACGTGGGGATTGGTCGTGTACGTAGCGCGCCAACACTTCTTTACCCGTACCCGACTCCCCAGTGATCAATACACTTGCACTAGTGCATGCGGCTCGATGTGCCAATTGCAGAACCTGCTTGCTGCGCCAAGACTCTGCCACGATGTTCGCCATCGGCTTCTCAAGCGCTTCGACACGTTGAATAAGATTGATAAGCTGCGTCGCTTCAAAGGGACGTAATAGGTAATCGGTCGCACCCGCCTTCATGGCTTCGGCAGCAAGCACACCTTGGTCTTGCTCGACAATCGCGATAGCCACGCCCGGATTCGATTTACGTTGGTGACAAGCAACCCATTCACGCACGCTCATGTCAGGGAGTGCCGAGCTAATTAAGCTGATTGCCGCTTTATCATGCAGTAACGCAGCTCGACCTGTTTTTACGTGGGTGACCTGGAAACCTTGCTCTGTGAGCAGGTCGATGATGGGATTCGCATTATTCTCACACGGCTCGACGAAGAGAATGTCCTTATGCTTAAGCTGAGTTGGCATTTATTGCACCTCTGTCTTCGTATCCGTTGAAGACGCTGAATTTGAAGATGTGTGTCTCACCACTCTCACGGTGACACGACGGTTTTTCGCTTGACCAAATTCGGTTTCATTGCTGCTCACTGGGTAGCGAGCGCCATGGGCACGCACCTCAACCAGAGATTTTGGTGCACCTAACTCAATCAAGGTACTGGCAACATCATCTGCTCGAACGCGAGACATTTGCAGGTTGCTTGTGGTTGAACCTACGTTGTCGGTATGGCCATCGATTAGCACTCGAGATACCGCTTGATCTGCATTGATATAGCTCACCAAGGAAGCCAAGGTGCGCCTCTGATCGCCGGAGACCACACGCTGACCAAACTCAAAGTTCAGTACCACATCGCGTGCCTGTTGGTAGTTCATTTCAGGCAAGGCGACACGGCAGGCATTAAACGAGACAAAAGCCGATTCAATTCGTGTAGAAGGCAGAACGTAGGCGTCACTGTGCGTGTGCTCATCAGACATGGCACTGACTCTTACCCAAGCACCTTTGGTCACGGCTGCAAGCAATGATTCAATGCCGACATCAAAAATGGCGTAGCCTTTGGTGGTTTTAGCCGCTTCATCGACCACGCTGTGCTGCGCAGGAGAATGCCATGGTGCCGTTAATTGAAACAGCTGCGCATGTTGAATAGGTTGGTTGGGTAAATATAGAACGGCGGAAAGCGGATTATTTGGTTCCGCATGGAAGTAAAACTTCCCCATGTTATTTGGCAAATTATGTTCAAGACGACACTCAAATTCATCTTGCTTTGCCTGCCAATTAACTAAATCCATAGGAATATTAACTTCATTACCAAATGAGACTTTAGTCCCAAAAATAAAGGCAATAAAAACCAATATTGGAAACAGTTTATTAACAAACGTAATAGCGGACTGTATTTTACATTCTTCTGACCTACTTAAACTAGCCAATAATAAGTAAGTTCGATTTTTAACTGACGCAGAATTCATATTGCCATCCAATGAAAGCTCTTGTTACTGACATATGTAAACCTAGTTTCACATGAACACTAGTCAAAAAACCGCTAAACATAGTGTTTATAAAACATAAATTTAGGTAAATCACTCATTCTGATGTTGCTAGCCAACTAGATATATCGGCTATTTACCAGACGATATATTCGCCCGGATATAATAATTATTGAATTAAGCTACCTGCATTTATTTTATATTTAAAGATGGTTTATTAAGTGAAAACAAACATATGAACCAAGTTCACAAATTTACGTTCAAGAGCTAAAAACAACTAAAAAAACCAGAGTAGACTGACGAAAAATAACAATGTTAACCAATTAATTCTGCTTAACATCCAGCAGAACAGTCGCAGGCTATGAGATAGGTATGAGTGAACAAACTTTGAGTAAACGAGAATCTGTTCAAGCGCTAAATGTTGAATTATTAGGCAAGCCGATTCATATCATCAAAAATAAGCTTGAGTCGATTATTAATAGCTCCCAGCAATATTTATCGACGGAATTACAGGCGTGGCTCAAAACCCCTTCCCTTCATGTCGAACTGACCGATATCCAACTGGAAACACTGGGGAGCAACGTGCTGGATAGTCGCAACAGCGCTGCGCAAAAGCACAACGACAAGGGGGCTCTTTACGTAAGCATCGAGCCCGTGATGTTGATGCGACTGTCTGACGAGTTTTACGGCGCAGGGGTTGAGCGCAGTCAAACTGAACTCACCAATAGTGATATCCGCTTACTGCAGCGAATCACCAAACACATCGCAGGCTGGATAGCACCCGAGGATGCATGGCAGCCTCAAGAGATGGATGCATTGTCAGGCGTAGGGATCATCGCAACCCTTACCGTTCAAATGCACGACAAAGTGGCACCACTTTCTATTGTCCTCGACAGTGAACTGATTCAAACCTTAGTTAGCGAACTAGAGCTGACCGCAAATCCAGAGCTTGCTGGTGAGTTTTGCCAAGCACTACACACCACACCAGTCAAACTCGATGTTCAGCTTAGCAAGAATGTTATGCCACTCACTCAGGTGTTAACACTCAAGCCAGATGACATCCTACCTATCGAATTACTTAACCATGCCCCAGTAAAAATTGGTAAGCAAACACTGTTTACGGGTCGTGTGGCCGAGCAAGACGGCCAATTGGTATTGATTTTAAACGAAGATAAGGAAAACCACCGATGAGCGACTCGCAAGATCAGACGGCTTTCGACAGCAACGACTTACAGTTCGATGATTTTGAGCTAGAGGACTTCGATGCGGACGTACCTGCGGCTGCCACAACAGCGACGGCAACACGCAATCTGGATTTTTTCAAAAACATACCGGTTACCGTGACGCTGGAAGTCGCCAGCAAAGAAATTGCCCTGGGTGACTTAATGACCGCAGGTGAAGGCAGCATCATTGAGTTAGATAAGCTCAACGGCGAGCCATTGGATGTCAAAGTGAACGGCTCTCTCATGGGACATGCTGAAGTTGTCGTGGTCAACGACAAATATGGACTTCGCTTAATCGACGTCGTGGAATCCGCTCTCACGTCTATGGGACAGTAATCCATTATGTTGGCTTCAAGCACACTGCAAAGATGGCTCCCAAAAACATTGAGTCGTGGTACGTTAGTCATCATTTCTCTGGTGCTTTTGCTTGGTAGCCAAATGGCGTGGGCAGACAACGGATTAACGTTTCTTACCGTCAATGATGGGCATTCAGAGCAGGAGTACAGCGTCAAGCTGCAAATCTTGCTACTGATGACAGCGTTAAGCTTTTTACCCGCCTTCTTGCTGATGGCCACCAGCTTTACACGTATTATCGTCGTGTTGGCGATTCTACGTCAGGCACTGGGTCTGCAGCAAAGCCCACCGAACCGAGTGCTGATTGGTATCGCCTTGTGTTTAAGCATTCTTATCATGCGTCCCGTCTGGAGCGACGTCTATGAGAATGCATTCCTGCCTTACGACCAAGGTGAGATCACCTTGATGCAAGCCTTCTCAACCGCAGAAAAGCCGGTGAGAAACTTTATGTTGGCACAAACGCAGCAAAACTCCCTAGAGCAGATGCTGAGGATCGCCAATGAGCCGGTTGACTCCAACGTCGACGACATCTCATTTGCCATCGTGCTTCCAGCGTTTGTCATCAGTGAACTTAAGACCGCGTTTCAGATCGGCTTTATGCTGTTTATCCCGTTTCTGATCATCGACCTGGTAGTAGCAAGCGTGTTGATGGCTATGGGTATGATGATGCTATCGCCACTGATCGTCTCGCTGCCGTTTAAGTTGGTCGTCTTTGTGTTGGTCGATGGTTGGGCGATGACCGTTGGCACGCTTTCAGCCAGTTTTAGTACTGGATAAGGACACGCGATGACCCCTGAAATGACAGTGGCGCTGTTCTCCAATGCCGTCTGGCTGATCATCAATATCGTTATGGTACTCGTGGTGCCGGGCCTTCTAGTGGGCTTGGTCATTGCCGTATTTCAAGCCGCGACTCAAATCCAAGAGCAAACACTGAGTTTCTTACCCAAACTTTTGGCGACCCTGCTGATGGTGATCTTTGCTGGTCACTGGATGCTGAGAAAAATCATGGAGTTATTCGACTACTTGTTCCACAACATTCCAGGGATGATTGGTTGATGCAGATAACGTTCGCCGAGATTTCACAATGGTTAGGCCAATTATGGTGGCCCTTTTTCAGGATTGGGGCCGCCTTTTTGGCCATGCCATTTTTCGGTGACGCTTTGATTCCCGTGTGGGTTCGTGCACTGCTCGCTCTATCTATCGTGGTCATTACCGCGCCATTAATGCCAGCTATGCCTGCTGTTGACCTGTTTTCAATGACCTCTCTGTTTCTGGCTTTCGAGCAAGCGATGTGGGGGCTTTTCTTCGGTCTTATCCTGCACTTTTTCTTCAATATCTTTACCATGCTGGGGCAGATCGTTTCGCTGCAAATGGGTCTTGGCATGGCCATCATGAATGACCCAGTGAATGGACTGTCGGTCGCCATACTCGGTCGTATTTTCTTGTTGTTGTGTACCCTACTGTTCTTAGCTCTCGAAGGACACCTGCTGGTGATCGATATTCTGGTACAGAGCTTCGTAGTATGGCCTGTGGGCTCTGGGCTTTCGGTGCTCTCGCTGGACAACATCATCTCGCTGTTTGGTTGGATGTTTGCCTCAGCGCTTGCATTAGCCCTACCAGCCATCGTCTCTATGCTGCTTGCCAACATTAGCTTTGGTGTGATGAATCGCGCCGCACCCAGCTTGAACGTTTACGCACTGGGTTTTCCTATGACCATGCTACTCGGTCTGTTCAGTATCTTGATTACGGTTAGCGGCATACCTAGTCGCTACACCGCGTTGGTGCACGAGACACTCTCACACCTCAACCAGTTTATGGTGGGCGGCGCATGAGTGAACAGTCGAGTCAGGATAAAACCGAGAAAGCCTCGCCCCAGAAAATTAAAAAGGCCAGGCAAGAAGGTCAGATCCCGCGAGCAAAAGAGTTCACGACAGCGGTGCTATTTCTGATCGTGGCGATGTTTTTCTATAGCCAACTTCACTGGATTTGGCAGCACATCTCTGGGGTGTTCCACTTCAATATGTCACTCACTCGCCAAGACTTAGAGAATCCACAACAGATGCTGGAGCAACTCGGTCAAAGCCTCGCGATTATCATCGAGCTTTTACTGCCAATGTTTGCAGTCATCATCATAGCGTCGATTGGCAGTAGTCTGATCTTAGGGGGCTGGATGTTTCGCCCTGCTAACATACAACCTAAGCTCAGCAAGCTTAACCCCTTGTCAGGCATCAAGCGCATGTTCTCGACACGCTCCTTGGTTGAGCTGATCAAGTCGTCACTCAAGGTCGCCGTCATCTTTGCGCTACTTTATACCTATCTCGACAGCAACTTCTCACAGCTGTTAGGCATGCAGCAGTTGACCTTGAATCAGGGTATTACCATGGTCATGACCATACTGTTCGAAGGTCTTTTGTTAATGGGGGTGGCGCTGCTTATCTTTGGTGTGATTGATATCCCCTACCAGCGCTGGGAGCACCTAAAACAACTCAAGATGACCAAGCAAGAGCTTAAAGAAGAGTACAAAAACAACGAAGGTCGACCTGAGGTCAAACAGCGCATTCGCCAAATTCAGCAGCAGTTTGCTCGTCGCAAGATTGACCAAGCCGTTCCCAAAGCTGACGTGGTTATCACCAACCCAACCCATTATGCGGTGGCACTCAAGTACGACACCAGTTTGTCGGAGGCCCCCTTTGTGGTTGCCAAAGGCATAGATGAGACCGCAATGCACATTCAGCGCATTGCACGAGAAAACAATGTGGAAGTACTCAACTCACCACCGCTGACTCGTGCCATTTACCATACCACCGCCATCGAGCAGGCCGTACCGAGCCAGCTCTATATCGCGGTTGCGCACATTTTAACTTACGTCATGCAGCTCAAAGCGTTTCGACGTGGCAGTGGGGATAAGCCCATGCCGCTGCCAACATTTACCATCCCTAAGCATTTGCAGCATTGATTGGCTTAGGGCACTTGCAACAACGAAGGAACACATATGTTGAATCGTCTTACTCAACTTAGACGCTCAGGAAAAGGATACATTGGCATACCGATCGTGCTGCTGATGATTTTGGCGATGGTGATTTTGCCACTGCCACCTTTACTGCTTGATGCCTTGTTTACCTTTAACATCGTGCTGGCAATCTTGGTGTTATTGGTCAGTACCACGGCAAAGCGTCCACTCGATTTCTCGGTGTTCCCAACCATCTTGCTCATTGCAACTCTAATGCGCTTGACGCTCAACGTTGCCTCGACGCGTATCGTACTGCTAGAGGGTCACAATGGCGGAGATGCAGCCGGTAAGGTCATTCAAGCCTTCGGTGAGGTTGTGATTGGCGGCAACTATGTCGTGGGTATGGTGATTTTCGTCATCTTGATGATCATTAACTTCGTGGTGATCACCAAAGGTGGTGAGCGTATTTCCGAGGTGTCCGCCCGCTTTACCCTCGATGCGCTACCCGGCAAGCAAATGGCTATCGATGCGGATCTCAACGCTGGTCTTATCGACCAAGAAGCGGCACGAACCCGACGTAAAGAGGTTGCCAACGAAGCGGACTTCCACGGTTCGATGGATGGTGCCTCCAAGTTTGTCCGCGGCGACGCCATTGCAGGCTTAATGATCCTCTTTATCAACATCATTGGTGGCATCAGCATCGGTGTGTTTGAGCACGGTCTACCCGCTTCCGAAGCCTTTAAAACCTACGCCCTACTGACCATAGGTGACGGTCTGGTTGCTCAGATCCCATCGCTATTATTGGCGACCGCAGCAGCGATCATCGTGACGCGCATTAACGACAGCGATAGCGACATGGCTGACACCATGCAGAAACAGCTGTTAGCGACACCAGCGACCCTATTTACCGTTGCCGGCATCATGTTGATCATTGGCCTTGTACCTGGCATGCCGCATTTGGCGTTCTTTACCTTCTCTGCGGTGCTCGCCTTCGCGGGTTGGAAACAATCCAAAAAGCCCATCGAAGACCCTCAGCTCGATGAAGTGGAAGCCATCTCCAACGCAATGCAAAACGACAATGAGCAGCCACTGTCATGGGATGACATTCCTCATGTGCAAAGCCTCTCATTGGCTTTGGGTTACCGCTTGGTCCACCTAGTCAACAAAGAGCAAGGCGCTCCGGTTTTGCAGCGTATTCGTGGGGTTCGCAAAAACCTCTCGGAGCAAGTCGGATTTCTTCTGCCCGAGGTACGCATTCGTGACAACCTGAGTCTGAAACCAAACCAATATACGGTGTCGCTCAATGGAGAAGTGATTGAAGAGGGCTTTATTGAACCCGATCGCTTGATGGCCATCGCGGTAGGTGAAACCTACGGTGAAGTCGACGGTATTCTAGGGAGCGATCCTGCCTACCATCTTCCTGCGGTATGGATTGAACACAACGATAAGGCCAAGGCGCTGAACATGGGCTATCAGGTAGTCGATGACGCTACAGTGATTGCGACTCACATCAGTAAAGTGATGAAAACCCACCTTGCTGAGCTATTCACCCACGATGATGTGGATGCCATGAACCTGCGCTTGACCCAACAAGCGCCCAAACTCGCAGAAGCGCTTGGTGCAGCTTTAAACCCAGCACAGCAGTTAAAGGTGTACCGACAACTGCTTTTGGATCAGGTACCACTGAAAGACATTCGCACCATTGCCAACACTATGCTGGAATCAGCGGAAAACACCAAAGAGCCAATTCTGCTTGCCTCAGATGTACGCTGCGCGCTGCGCCGAACGCTGGTGAATTTGGTGGCAGGGCAGCGCAAAGAACTTAATGTCTACGCACTCTCCGACGAACTAGAGCAGATGCTGATGCAATCGCTGCATCAAGCTCAAGCGAATGGCAATGTGATACTCGATAGCTTCCCAATTGAGCCAAACATTTTGAGCCAGTTCCAACAGAACCTTCCGCTGATACAACAGCAGCTTAAGCAGCAAGGACTTGCACCGATTCTCTTGGTGATGCCGCAGCTGAGACCGTTGATCGCGCGCTATGCTCGCACCTTCTCGCAAGGGTTGGCGGTTCTGTCATACAACGAAATCCCCGAAAGCAAACAAATAAACGTGGTAGGAAACCTTGGATAATTTAAGTAGCTACAGGGCCCAGTTTCTCTATGTGCTGCGCATGATAGAGGACAATGCGGTCACCGAAGACGATGAAAAGCTCGCGCAATTGATGGCAGCGGACGAAGTGTGTCATGCCTGCCAACCGATTCGACACTGCAACAGCGATGAGATTCAGTACCAATACATCACGCTGCGCTATGGTGAGAAAAAGGACCACAGCGTGTTCGCGCTGGACATTTCCGACACCGTGCGCGCGGCTTTAGACCTATTTGCGCTCTACCTTGCGGTCAGGCAAACCCAATTTGAGCTGGAAACCTTCCATCCTGACTTGCTCAATAATCTGGTGTTCTCGATGAACGCTTGCACCTTATTGCGTCCAGAGGGAAAACACTTCATCGACCAGCTTGCTCAGCACTACAAACGACCGATGTCGATGTTGATCCCAAGCCTGCACCTAACTCAAGGCGAGGCGACCAACCCAGCAAGTAAGGCGCTGCTTGAGCATTTAGAAGACCGATTCCACAGCGTGTGTTTTGATGTGCATCTTCCCGTGAGTAATCTCGACTATCTCACGCCCTTTGCACCGCAGATCATCAAGATATCCAATTCATTGGATAGTCAGGATGAAAAGCGCACCCTACTTCCAGTGATCCGCTACATAAAACGATGCAAAGCGACGCTAATCGCCGGTCGAGTCACCAGTCAGAACACCTTATCGCAATATAAGATGCTCGGCGCTAAGTACTACTTTGGTTATGTCACCGATGTGCCCATCCCAGTGCACTTTAAAGGCTTTGAAGATCCCAAGGCAGAAATGCGTCAGAAGCAGCGCGAGCGCGCTAAAGAAGAGCAAGCCGCCGAGCAGCAAGCATTGGCGGAACAACAACTCGCTTTAGAACAAGCGGAGCGAGACAAGCAGCAAGCGCTGCTCGATGCCAGTATCGATAACATGTATCAGTCGGCCAAAACGGAATATGTCGACGAAGACATCGCCGCCATCGTCAAGCAGGTTGACGATAATCCGTAAGCATGAATGGGGCGTTAGCCCCATTTTCTTTGAAGCGGCATCACAGTTTTCTTCCTATTTTCAATAATTTCCAGTTTTTTTTCATTTCCAGTTAATTTTCAAAATCAACTTACCGCCTCTAGTTAGTGAGCGGGGCGATAGTCCCACATTGAGACAAATCTAGGAGAATTCACAATGGCTCTATCAATGCACACTAACTACGCTTCGCTAGTTACTCAAAATACTCTAAGCAACACTAACAACATGCTAAGCACTGCAATGGAACGCTTGAGCACGGGTTACCGTATTAACTCAGCAGCAGATGACGCAGCAGGTCTTCAAATTTCAACTCGTTTAGAGTCTCAAACTCGCGGCATGAACGTGGCGATGCGTAACGCACAAGACGGTATCTCAATGATGCAGACAGCCGAAGGTGCAATGGATGAGATGACAAATATCGTTTACCGCATGAACGACTTGGCAACTCAAGCTTCAAACGGTTCATCATCAGCTGCCGATAAAACAGCTCTAAACAAAGAATTCCAACAGCTAAACGAAGAACTAGTAAACATCATGGATTCGACCAACTTCGGTGGTCAGAAGCTGTTTAATACAACGGGCTTCGCTGCAGGTGCAGTAAACCTTCAAATTGGTACCAATGCTGGTGAGCAGCTTGCTGTTGACGTCTCTGCAGACATTACGGCACTGAATACTGCTATTGGTGCTGCTGGTGGCTTTGCTCTAGGTGACATCTCTACTGAAGCCGGTGCACAAACTGCACTAACAACACTGACAGGTGCTAATGGTGATGCAGGTGTTCTTGCTGACATCGGTACAACTCGTTCAAGCTTTGGTGCGAACATCAACCGTCTAGAGCACACGATTGTGAACCTTGGCAACATGGTTGAGAACACGTCTGCGGCTAAAGGTCGTATCACAGATGCAGACTTCGCAGTTGAGTCATCAAACATGACTAAGAACCAAATGCTGATGCAAGCGGGTACCACTGTACTATCGCAAACTAACCAGCTACCTGGCATGGCAATGTCTCTACTTCGCTAATTGATAGCAAGCATTTTCGATAGTTGGGGAAGTTTCTACCTGCCTACTCCAGCTATCGAAGATATGATGAATTATCCTTCGTTAACGATTCATCCGTCCTTTGAACCTCCTTCGGGAGGTTTTTCTTTTTAAGCCCAGTGATGGATTCGGAATGCAGATCTCAATTCTCTGCTCGATATACAACCGCCGTTAACTATCTCTCTAGAAATGTCGCCTTAACCCTCTGAGTAATAGACAGTTTTAAGGTGGAAAGGCGGAACCCAGACTGAGGAAACCTCACTTCCGCCATCAAACCAAAAATACCATAACCACTTGATATTTATAGCTTTAAATCATGGCATATATCTTGATTTGAACCACTAAAGATGATTTCGCGGCTCGCAGCCCAGACGCGGGAAGCAAGATTAAGGAGCGCTCCAATGAGTTCGTTAGACCCGATTACTATGGCCACCCAGCTTGCCACTTACGATGTGCAGCCATTTCAAATGCGCTACCAGATGCAAGCGGACAAATATCAGTCTCAGATCACGGCTTTGGGTAAGGTGGAAGCAGCGCTGAGAGAATTCCGCTCCGCTGTCACCAATATGAACAGCAGTAGCTCCAATATCATTAAGAACTCAGCCAGTGTGTCTCAAGACGGCTTCCTATCAGCGACAGCCAACGCCAGCGCACTCACAGGCAGCTATCAGATTTTCGTTGAACAGGTGGCCACGGCGCACCAGATGAAGACGGATATGCCCGCCGATCTGGACGCAACCACCGAAATCCCGGCGACAGGCACCTTAGATTTCACCATCAATGGTGAAACAGTCACGATTGACCTAGCGACAGTATCGGCAGACGCTGGTGGCACCGCGACTATGGCTGATCTGGTCTCAGCGATTAATAACGACCCCAACAACCCAGGCGCAAACGCGACGCTGGTTCGCTCTAACGGACAAACCCACTTTATGCTTTCCAGCACTGAAACTGGGGTTGAGAACACCATCAACGTATCAGCAACAGGCACTAATGCAGCCTGGTTCGAGGATGCGTTTACCAACAGCACAGATATCAGCACACCACAAGATGCGGTGATCTGGCTTGGTGGGCAAGGCGGCCTGAAACTCGAGAGTAGCAGCAATACTTTTACCGGAGTCATTGACGGCGTCGACATCACAGTGAGTAAAGCGCAAGCCGCAGGGGAGCAACCACTCACTCTCAATATTGGTCCAGACCAAGAAGCAACCAAAGAGCAGGTTAATGCGTTTATCGACGCCTACAACACCCTGATGTCGACCATGGACGAATACACCAGCATTGGTGGCGAAGATCAGGCACGTGGTGTGCTCGCCAGCGACCCTACTTTGCGATCCATCGAAAGCCAACTGACTAGTATAGTGCGCGGTGAGTACAACGGCATGCGTCTAAGCGAAGTGGGTATTGAGATCGACCGCAGCGGCAAAATGACTCTAGACGCCACTAAGTTCGAAGAAGCACAAAAGAATAACAGTGCCGCTCTAGAGGCCATGTTCAATGGCGACGGTAACCTGCTCGACTCCATTGACACTATGGTCGACCCATTCTTGAAATCAACCACTGGTCTTTTTAAGACCCGTAAAGACAGTCTGCAGCAGAACATCTCACGTATCGACGACAAGCAAGCCACGCTGGAGCGCAAATACGACATGGCGTATAGCCGCTATCTCTCGCAGTTCACCCAAATGAATACCTTAATGACACAAATGAACCAAACCATGAGCATGTTTGGTTAAGGCTAGGAGTACAAATTTATGCTAATGGATTCAGGTTACGACTCATATCAACAAGTAGATCTTGACGCGCAGGCAGCGGCAGCCAACCCACACCAACTCGTGGTGATGCTTATCGATGGACTTCTTAATGAAATCGAGCGCGTTCGCGGTCATATGACAGAAGGTCGCTTAGAACAAAAAGGACAAGGTATCAGCAAATGCATGAACATCCTTGTCGGTCTGGATAGCGCACTCGATGACGAAAATGGTGGCGAGATAGCCGCAAACCTTCACCAACTTTACGACTTTTGCCAAGCCGAGCTTTATCAAGCAAGCGTCAATAACGACGTTGAGAAGCTAGAGAATGTGGAAAAGGTCATGGCTCACATCAAAGAAGGGTGGCAGAACTTTGGCCAACACGCATAAGGTTTCCCCAGAGCGGTTTCGCCACCTTAGCCAGTGCATGAGGGTGGCAGCAAAAACTGAGGATTGGCAGTCACTTAAGCGATACGACGGGCAGCTTCGTGAGCTTTTGGACACCCATAGGCCTTTCCTTAAAGACCCGCGACTGGCACCCGAAATTGAACGTGCACGCAAGGCGCATCTTAGCGCTTATGAGGCGTTATCCGTTGCCACCAGCAAACTGAAAAAGAAGCTAGACAGCAACGACGCTGAGAAAGAGCGAGCGATGGCATACCAACTGGCGATGACCTTGGAGTAATGGAATGTTAGTGACCAACCAGACAGGCAATCTCTCTGCCGCAAAGCAAGGTGAAGGAAGTGGACCCGCCAGTATTAATCCCTCTCACGTCCCTAGCGAGGGAGGTGCTGCGCTGCAAACGACACGTGGGTTTGGTTCACTCATCCCATCGACTGAGCGCGAGCAGAGGTTAGGCCAACATGAACAAGACGGAGAGTCATTGGCTGAAATGTTATCTGACGCCCTCCAGCAGGAATCCTTATCAGGTGAGCTAGTGGGCTTTGTCAGAACACCCGATCAAGCGTTCGGTGCTGCTGGTGCAACAAATGCGGTTATTAGTGGCGAGCAATTGGGCGCCGCGACGAACCCTATGATGACGAGAGCGATAGATAGCGAGCGCATGTCGTTTAATCAGCTTGCTCAGCTCAATGCGAACTCGGCCACTTCGAACGCGACGAGAGAAGGCGCTGCTTCTGCACTTTTGCAAACAACAACATCGTTATCTTCAGAGACAACAAGCAAATCTTTAGCAAGCGACATTGCCAGTCTATTAAGTGCGAGTCAGTCTCAAAGCAGTTCCAATAGCGCTTTGGCAGGCGCACAGTCTACCGCGCCTCAAACGCAAGCGACCTCCACAACCATGACGAATGTCACGACAACTGAGTGGGCCCCCGTTCGTGTTGACCCACAAGCAGGCAAATGGGGTGAGCAGATGCTTCAGGTTCTGCACGACCGCGTGACCTTACAAGCTCAGCAGAACCTGCAAGAAGCGCGTATTCGCTTGGACCCACCCGATCTTGGCAAGCTAGACCTGATGGTGCGAGTGGAGGGAGACAAACTCAGCGTTCAATTGAATGCCAATGTGGCCGCAACGCGTGAGGCACTAATCCAGGTGTCAGAGCGACTGCGTGCAGAGCTACAAAACCAGAGCTTGATGCATGTGGATGTGCAGATTGGTAGTGGCGATAAACAAGAGTCTGACGCCCACCCATCGCATGACCAGAGCGCCACTATTTTTGCCAATCAACGTCATGATGCCGAGCACGATGCAGCCATGACCTTCTCAACGGATGAACACTGGCTTAACACCCAGGTGTAACGGCTTTAGGAAAACAGCATGAATAAAAAATACCTTGTTTCACTCTTCGCCGCCTGCATTACGACCAGTGCTTTGGTCTCGGCGGCGACGGTTTATGGCACCATGTGGTACTTCAACAATCAACCGACGGTAAGTGCTAGCGAGTTCTCACTATTTAACTCAGAGCCAAAACGCAGCGCTGATCCAACGTTTCATGCATTAGATAATGTGATTGTCAGCGTTCGCGGTAAAAAACAGACCCACTTTGTGATGCTAGAGCTGGCATTAGAAACGCGTCATCCAGAGCGTCTAGAGTTTGCCCGCGACTATATGCCCAAAGTTCGCCACGCGATGCTGAATCTGTTTAGCCAAAAGCGCTATGAAGATCTGCATGGCGCTGAAGCACTGGAGCAACTCCAACAAGAAGTGAAAGCATCGGTGCTAACCGCCTATGCAGATACCCAACTTAAGCGCGATATCGACGATGTTCTGCTGACGAAATTTGTTATTCAGTAGGAGCCGCCATGCTGGATATGAATCATTCTGAAAGCTACGGAGTGGTCGACGAAGTCTCGACGCCCACCAACCGTATCGATGAAAATCGCTTGCTTAGTCAACATCAAATCTTGGTTAAGCGGGTCGTCAACCAACTGCGTAATCACGCCACCACCCATTGCAGCATTGAAGACATGCAGCAAATCGGGCTGATTGGATTACTCGAAGCTGGTCGTCGCTATGGCAACATTGACGACCCTAACTTCCCCGCTTTTGCCGTGTGTCGTATTCGTGGCTCGATTTTAGACGAGCTGCGACGGCTCGATTGGCGCTCACGCAAAACCCGTCAGCAGGCGCACGAGCTTAACGATGTCACGCGCGATCTGACCAAGAGTCTGAAGCGAACACCGACCGAACAAGAGATCATACGCGCACTTGGTACCGATCAGCAGGATTATCACGCCAGACTCAACGCCACCATGGCGGCGGAAATGCAGAGCCTCGACCAATTAATTGAAAGTGGTCTCGAGGGGACGGTGGATTCTGACTACGACGGCATGAATCACGAACATATCCGCCGCAGCCTTGAAAAAGCGCTCGACAAACTCCCTAAACGTGAGCAGCTACTGCTCACTCTGTTTTATCAACACGACTTGAACTTACACGAGATTGCTTTAGTGCTCGAACTGACACCGCCGAGGATATGTCAGCTGCACAAACAAGCGCTCAAGCAGCTCAACCAACTACTGTCTTCTTAGGAGTCCACTATGCAAAAGTTTACTGGCGCAATCATCATATTGATGTGTGTCTTCGGCGGATACGTCTGGGCCGGAGGCAGTCTAATGGCCATTTGGCAGCCGGCAGAAATGCTGATCATTGTCGGCGCAACCCTGGGCTCATTGATCATAGGTAACCCGCCTCAAGTATTGAAAGAGATGCGCAGCCAACTGCGCGCTATCGTATCGCCTCCCAAAGATGAACGTGAGTTCTACATGGAACTTATGGCACTGCTGCAAGTGCTACTTGAGACCGTGCGCAGCGGCGGCTTCAAGGCGCTCGATAAGCACATTGAAAACCCAGAGCAGAGCGATATTTTTGCTCGCTACCCACGTGTTAGCCGTGACTACCGCCTTGTTTCTTTCATTACCGACAATTTACGTTTAATGGCAATGGGACAAATGTCGCCTCATGAGTTAGAGGGACTACTAGAGCAAGAGATTGAAGCCATCGAGGCTGATTACATGCAGCCGGCTCGCTCCATGCAGCGTACTGCAGAAGCCATGCCTGGCTTCGGTATCTTGGCCGCGGTTGGTGGCATCATCATCACGATGTCCGCGATTGATGGCTCGATCGCCATGATTGGCTATCACGTTGCCGCCGCTCTAGTAGGCACATTTATCGGTATTTTCGGTTGTTACTGCTGTTTAGACCCAGCGAGTAACGCCATGGCTCAACGTGTTAAACGCAACATGTCCGCCTTCGACTGCACCCGCGCCACCTTGGTTGCGTACGTAGCGAAGAAGCCGACATTGCTGGCGATTGACGCAGGCCGCAAGCATATTCAGCTAGACATTAAACCGACCTTTAACCAAATGGAGGTGTGGCTCGCTGAACAGGAGGGATAATGCAAAAACATGAGCAAGTAGTCTTCAAACGCGCCAGTCGCAGTCATCACCATGAATCTCATGGCGGTGCGTGGAAGGTGGCGTTTGCCGACTTTATGATTGCCTTGATGGCATTGTTCCTCGTACTTTGGGTCATGCAGGTTGTCGATAAAGAAGAGCGCAAAGCGATTGTTGCTCATCTGCAAATGGCGAGCGTGTTTGACCAGAGTACCGGTAATCTTTTCGATACCTCGCAAAGTATTTCTCCGATCGACCTAGCTACGGATTCGTCCGTGGCTAGTCGTCACGACTCAGTCCACACAGTGAGCTCTTTTTTTCAGGGCGATCGCGAAGGACCTGAGTCAGACTCTCTCATCGATGGCACCTTTGATACCCAAGAACGCTTGGCTGCGCTTGCGCAGGTGATCAATGACATGGTGCGCCAAATCAACGCCGAGGGAAATGTCGACGTCACCGTCACCCCACAAGGGCTGCGCATTGTGCTGCAAGATGACTACAAGCAAAACATGTTTCGTCGCGGCGGCTCAACCTTAACCCCGTTCTTTGAAGACCTATTGCTGGCACTTGCGCCCGTATTTGAGCGCGTTGAAAACCCGATGATCATCAGCGGGCACACAGATTCGACGCAGTATCGTCAAACCTTCTCAAGTAAGTCTAACTGGGAGCTTTCATCGTCGAGAGCCAATACGGCAAGGCACACCCTGGTGTCCGGAGGTATGCCTGAAAAGCGTGTTCTACAAGTCACAGGAATGTCGGACCGCGCCCTACTGAACCATTCAGAGCCGTCATCGAGTGAAAACCGTCGCATCGAGCTGTTTATCTTGACCACTCCAGCGGCTGAAGTGATCAGCACCCTGTTTGGTCAACAGCCAAATAACGAACTCGAAAAGGCGCGAGAAAAGGCGAAGTTCAACCAACCGGTATTCCGAACCGATACTATCCGCTTCGATACCGACACTGCGCCAAGCTCCACCACCGACGCCCAAGCGCTTTAACTTGCACCTCTCTTCGGGTGTTCTATCCTTGAAGTAGAACACCCTTGATATGTCGAAAGTTTCTTATTGAGCACCGAATCAGTAGAGTGTGTTATGCGACGAACTATTCCCCACATGCCAACGAAGGCAAACAAAGCTCCTGACGGACTACAGAAGGCATTTCTGTGGCTAATCATTGTTGATTATGCGCTACTTGCCCTGTTCCTGAGCCAACTCACCACACTGTCGCTCAGAGGCGGCACCTTCATCAGTTTGCTTCTGGTGGTATACAACATACTGCTGACGTTTATGTGCTTTCGCCGAACCCATCGTCAGGACGCTTATATTATCTATCCGACAATATCGGCTACGCTGTTGGCGTTCGTGTGCTTTTTGTACTTTTTCTTTTTGGTATAAAAAGAACCTTCAATTGTTAATCAAAGCAAGTAGAAAGGGAAAGGAAATACAATTGGAAAAGACAAAAAAAGGGCGACTAAGCCGCCCTATCTAATTCTATTTCTGATTCAGTTTTTGATGAATCCGTTTAACGTTGAGATCTCTTTTGACTGAAGCAGCCGATACTTTAGACATCTGACTAGCAGCCGAAGGTTCAAATTTGACCAATTTCATTGAATAGTCATACTCTCCCCACGCAATCAAACCTAGTCCTTTACACGCTATCTCACCATTGGTACCAACTAAACAATCTGTCACACTAGAGCCGTCATCCAAGTTGAACGTACTCAAACGAGCCCCATATTGATACTCGTTAGTATATGAGTACTTTTCACCAACTTCTCTGTCTTCATTAGTCGTTTCTAACAGCTCTTCTTCAAAGAATCTGACCATAAGGCTTCCGAGTAAGTAGCTTGTTTGCGGTACGGTTAGCTCTGTTTCTCGAAACGTTTCAACGGTCACTTTTTCTTCAGAAGTTTCATTTCCATCTGAATCAATCTGCACGAAATCATATGTAAGTGTTGAAGTATATGTACCATCACCGTTTTCTACCACCTGGTAGACAGAACTTTCGACCCAACTACCATCATCAACCTTCCAATAATTTCTATAAGTAACTACTTGTTCAGTTTCTTCAATTACAAGCTTTTGGTTTGCTTGATTAAGAAAAGTATATGTACCACTCTGACTAGAAAAGTAATCACTTATCTCAATTTGGTTTTTCTGGGCATACTCCAGACCTACAAGATTACCATTATTATCGATAACCGTCTGACCATTAATTTGAATTTCACCTTCCACATTCAAAATAGCATCGCCCGATGCAAAAGCCGATGTCGCACCTAACACTGACGACAGTGCCACTACTAGTAGTTTCTTATTCATTGTTACATCCATATATTATTATTTTATTGTTAGTTTTCCTGAGACAACCAATTTTTCCGCTATATCACCACTATCTTCATTACTTGAAGATAAAGAAAATACAGCCTTGTCTTGTTCGTTCTTCGCGACAGATATAATGACATCTTCTGTAGAAGACACCTCAATCTGACTGAACTGTGCACCATCACTGTCCTCGACAATAGATGCTCTTTTCTTAAACTCATCCCCGCTCTGACTGACAGAATCGACAGACGAACTATCGCCATCGCCTCCACAGCCCGAAAGAAGTAAGCTCAAACTTGCTAGAAGCAAATATCTCACGCACTCTCCTTATCCATATGGTTTAATGCAGTGATATTTATATCAGAGACTTACAACATCATTGCAACCAATTGATTACAAATGAGACTCACATCAACAACCGTTCAGGTTTTTATTTAAACTCATAAATAAAAACCTAAATATATGATTAGTTATAAAATTAAATGCTAGAAGAAAAATATCACTTGGCGAAAAATTAATTATTTCAATATATCAATAATACCCCATACATAAGTGACATTTATTTAATAACCGAAAGCTTATGGCATTGAAAATATATTATTTCATTGCTATTTAAGTAATGCCACTACTGTATGTCTGCGAACATTCGCTTGGGCATTAAGAGCTTGGAACGTGGTAGTAAAGTCTTGGGAGAGTTGATTAAAGCTTGAGAGCTGTTGATTGACCTGCTCGGTTGAAGGGAGGTTAGATTGGCTCTGGATTCGCGTCATTTGCGTATCCAGTTGGGATTGGAACTGTCTGGCTTCGTTTAAGCTCAGCTGAGCTTGTTTGAGGTGCTGATTGACCTTAGCGATGCACTGTTTGATACCGTCGCGTGAGCCAAGGTCGAATTTAAGCTCTGCCATACCGTCTGGCTCAGCTTGGATAGAGAAGGTGTTGGCTTGCCCGGCAGGGAAGCGGTGACCTTCACCCGTAACACGCACATGCTGCTGCATCGCTGCGTATGCCGACTCATGGACTTCAAATACGATGCTGCCATCGTTGGCAAGAGATGCGCGCATCCCCATAGGAATCACACTGCGGTCGAGCTGTTTCACCGTGCGCTGTCCATCGGATAAACCATCAAACTGCAACATGACGGAGCCGCCGCTCGGAAAATCCAGACGCACCTGTTCTGCACGTTCACTCATGCGGTGTACGTTCAAACCAGGAATAGAGAATCGTCTGACATCGGCAGTGTCGAGCTTCAGATGCAGCTCGTTGTCGACCACTCGTTTACCATCAAAGCGCGCTTGATTCAGCGTGGCTTCAATCATGTTCTTAGAACGGGCAAGCTTGTCAGTAGTTTGAGGCGATGCACCGTGTGATAGTGCTTGAGTTAACTGCTTTTTCACTTGAGTGAGCTCTTTACCCACACCTTGTAACGCCTTGGTCGCAATTTGAACCGAGGTCGCGTGCTGCTGACCTTGAGTCAGTAACACGCCAGAAAGTGAATACGCCGAAGCGATTTCCGCTTGTGGCTTAAGCAGATGTTTTGATAAGGAAGTGGTGGTATCAGAAGCCTGGGAGGGAGCAATACTCGTGGTGCCCTGCCCTGTGAGCTTAATACTATGCGGCCTAACTTCAACCGTACTTACTGCCATACCATCATTCCTTGAAACGTGTTACCTAAGACCTAAAGCGACCGCTAGATGCGGTCGAATAAAGAGAGCTCATTTATCTTCATATAACTGGCTTGCGTTGCCTGCAGCGCAGCCATGTAGTTGCTCAGCCGAACTGAGGCTTCACCATAGTCGAGGGCGGAGACATCACTGGTCACCTTGTCGACAAATAGCTTATTCTCCACATGCGCACCATCCATCAAATCGAGGTTGTTGTGGCGTCCACCGATTTGAGTCATCGCACCCAGAACGTTACCTAAGGTATCATCAATGGCGTTGAGGCTAGCTTCAACTTCATTTTGAAAATTTGGACTCGGGCTCTTAAATTCAGCAATCAAACGATCGATTTGATTCAATACGTTATCGCCGCCACCCAAGTCGAGAATTTCTTGAGCCGTGGTGTTGGACTCCATTGTCACCCCTTTTGCCACGGTCACAACACGCTTGTCGCTGTTGCCATCAAGGGAATAGACACCGCCACCCGCATCAGAAATAGCTGGCGTATCGGTTTTAGTACCCGAGAACAGATAATGCCCTTCTTCATCTTGCGCATTAAACGACGACTGCACCGATTCGCGTAAGCTCTCAAGCTCAGCAATCATGCCCAAGCGGTCTTCATCCGTTAAGGAGCCATTCGCCCCCCACAGCACCAACTCACGCATGCTTTTCAGACTCTCGTTAACCGAATCCAGATGCACCTCTTGGCTCGATAGCGTGGTTTTCACATTGGCGATATTGCGCTGATACTGAGAAATCGCCGCGCCTTCACGATCAAGGTTGAGCAGCTTAATGGACGCCATTGGGTCGTCAGACAACTTAGTGAGTCGATCACCTGTGGCCATTTGCTGCATCACTTTACCAAGCCCTGCATTATTGATTTGCAGGCTTTGCAGCATCATCTGGCTAAATTGAGTATCACTGATTCTCATGGTCTCTCCTTAAAATAGCTGCAATACAGAGTCAAACAGCTGATTCGCTGTGCTGATCACTTTCATATTGGCATTATGGGCGTTGGCAAAGGTCATTAGGTTTGCCGCCTCTTCGTCACTGTTTACGGCACTGACGTTGTCGCGCGCTGCAACCGCTTGATCCGACATTGCTTTTTTCGCCTGATAATCAGACTCCGCTTGTCGTGCTTTAATGGCTGTTTCACCGACCATCGCGGTAAACGCATCGTTTAGGGACAGCGAGCCAAGTCCTGAGATCGCCACTGGCTTATTGCTGATAGCAATCAAATCCTTGAGATTGTCACTGTTACCCGGATTACCGTCGGCAGAAAATGCCAGCTCATCGGCGGTAATATTGGTGATATCTAAGCTTGCTGCTGGGTTCGCTGGATCATAGGTAAATAGCGGCGCACCAGGGTTACCATTTAGATCCAACCCCGCAGCAAGCACGGCATTAAATTCATCGGCAACACTACGGGCCATGTCATCTATGGCTTGTTGATTCGGTACAAGCACATCGACTTGGTAGTCATGAAGTGCGCCTAACTTGCCGCCAATATCCCCTTTCGCTGCAAAGGTTTGATTACCAAATTCAATGTGCAGATCCGCAAGGTAAGGGTCACTTGGGTCTGGAATCGCCTTAATCACACTTGAATCCGAGCCCATCACAAGCGGCTGACCTGACGCCAATGACACTTGCACGCTACCATCCGGTTGGTCGGTGGTTTTCACCGCCATGATGGTCGACAACTCTCCGATGAGCGCATCACGAGTATCCATGAGCTGAGAGGCGTTGCCTCCGGTGCCTTGCATCTCAACGATCTGCTTGTTTACTTGAGCAATGTTCGCCATCAAACTGTTGGCATGAGACAGCGCAGCATTGCGCTGATCGTGTACATCTTTATGCTGATTATGCAGCGATTCGGTGAGCGTATTAAATCGGCGAGCTAAGGCTTCTGACTCGTTGATCACCTGCTGACGCAGCGGTGTCGATTCTGGTTTGGTGGTTGCATCATTGAGCGATGCAAACAGACTATCGAGTCCCGCCGACAAGCTAAAACCATCGGCACCCAGCATGTTTTCTAGTTGGCTCATGGCCGACAAGTATCCCGCCGAATAATTGGCTTCACTGGCTGTCGACCAGGTTTGTTTCACTAGGTATTGGTCTGTCACACGGCGTATGCTGGTAACTTCGACCCCCATACCGGGTGAGTTGAAATCGTATTTTCCGCCTGCCACTGAAGACATCAAAGCTTGCTGGCGGCTGTATCCTGGGGTATTCACGTTAGCAACGTTTTGCGCCGTGACATCCAGTGCCACGCGGTTGGCATTCATGCCTGAAAGCGCGATATTAATAAGGCTCATTGCAGTTAACGCTCCGTGATTTTCATTAGAGGCTGAGAGAAGGCCATGGTCATGGCAGCCTCACGAGGAGACTGAAGATTAAAGGCGGCGGAAGTGGGCTCGTCGTTAACTAACAAAGACGCGTTTGTATCACCCAATGCATGAGTTTGTGATTTGCCTTCCATGTCATTGGCTGAGCCCATGGCTTGCACGCGCGCGGCATCAAACTGTACCTCTTGGTTAGAGCTCGCACTTTGGGCCGGTCCCAATTGCTTAACCAACATATCGGCGATACCCGAGTTTTGTTTCTTCGCCAGCTCGATGGAGAGCTGACCATCGTGCATATCGCGAAATACCCCATGCTGCTGAGAAGAAAAAGGACTGTCTTCATCGGCAAGTACATCGCTACTGCTGCGCATCTGTCTGAGCACCATCTGCAAGAACATGGCTTCAAACTGACCTGCCACCTCTTTTAGCGCTTCTGGGCTGTCGTTGCTGTGTCTAATGTTGGTCAGCGCTGCGTTGTCGTGATAAAGCATACTGTTGACACGAGTCGTGTCGTTCATGGCATCTATTTTCATCATCGCCTCCTAGATCACTACCAACTCAGCATTCAGTGCGCCTGCTTCATGTAGGGCTTGCAGAATGGACATCAAATCGGTTGGTGTTGCGCCTAAGCTATTAACTGCGTTTACTATCGTGTTCAGCTCTGTCCCTTCAGGCCAGATCACCATTTGCGCTTGGTCTTCGTTGATGTCGATCTTGGTCTGGTCGACAACCACGGTATCGCCATCAGCGAACGCGTTTGGCTGACTAACCCGCTGTGACTCACTGATAGCTACAGTAAGATTACCGTGACTGACTGCCGCTTCGGTGACTTTGACGTTCTTACCGACCACAACGGTGCCAGTGCGCGAGTTGAACACGATACGAGCTGGCTTACGCCCCTCAACAACACTCATCTCTTCAAGCATCGACATCATGGTGACTCGCTGTTGACTGTCTTTCGGCGCGCGCATATCAACACGTACCTTGTTGACTGCAATCGCGACCTCAGGGCCAAAAGTGCTGTTGATCTCACGAGCAATATTCTTCGCAGTAGTGAAGCTTGCCTTGCGAAGATTAAGCGTGATTTGTGGCCGTGAGTTAAAGTCCGATGGGATTTCACGCTCCAGTGTTGCCCCATTGGGTACGCGACCCGCTGTTGGCGTATTTACTGCAATCTTAGAGCCGCTGCGTCCTTCAGCAGAAACGCCGCCTACAACCACATTGCCTTGTGCTACTGCATACACCTCGCCATCAACACCGCGCAGCGGTGTGAGCAGCAATGTACCGCCGCGTAAGCTCTTAGCATCACCAATCGATGACACCACGATATCCAACATCTGACCCGGGCCTGCCATTGGGTCAACAGAGGCCGTCACGCTCACCGATGCCACATTACGCAGCTTAGGGTTAGCGTCATCACCAATCTGCACACCGAACTGACGCAGCATGTTGGTAATGGATTGTGCCGTGAACTTCACCTGGTTTCGGTCACCCTGACCATCAAGACCCACGACCAAGCCATAACCCACCAATTGGTTAGTGCGCACACCTTGCACATCGACAAGGTCCATAATAGGAATTTCCACTTCAGCGTGAGCTGACGGCATCAAGATAATCGCTGAGGCGGTCATCAATGCCGTGAAAAAAGTATCAAGAAAACGACGAGTGTTAAGCATTAAAACGGCATCCATGGGCTAGTAAAGAACTGCGTTAACCAACCGGCTGAGTTGCTGTCGGCTAAGGCTCCGCGTCCTGAGTAGGTAATACGAGCATCACCAATTCGATGAGAGAAGACTTGGTTGTAGCGGTCGACGTCATCGGCTCTGACGATTCCTGTCACACGAATGAACTCATCCCCTTGATTAAGGCGAATCCACTTTTCGCCACTGACTTTCAGTACGCCGTTAGGCATGACTTCATGGACAGTAACCGTGATGGCCCCTTCAAGCTTATTGCCCTGAGAGCTCGCTGCGCTGCCATCAAAGGCTCGGCTTCCGCTGATACCAACGGCGGTTTCATTTAACGTTTTTCCGCCTACGGTCGCCGCGCCAAAGTCGACGTTGGAAGACTTACCAAACTTGGTGTCGGCTTTTTTGCTTGATTGGGTTTCTTCCACAAGAAGAATGGTTAGCACATCGCCAACGCGATAAGCGCGGCGATCTTGAAATAGCGTGAGGTTGTATTGGTGACGATACAAACTGCCATTGGTCGCCTCTGGCAACGCATAACTAAGCTCTGGCGGCGCGTACTTCTGCTCGTCTGGCTCTGGCGGCACAAACTCAGGTCTAGAGGCACACCCTGCCAATACCAGCAAGCTCAGCAGCGCTATTCTTCTCACAAGAGCAGTGCTTCGCGTCAAAAGGCTTCGAGAAAACCATTTCATGTCACAACTTCCTTTCACGTTATTTCCCGCTAACTTATCCGACCGAGTTACACGGCTTGAGCAACAAACTTAAGCATGTCATCGGCAGCCGACACGACCTTGGCGTTCATCTCGTAGGCACGTTGAGTGGTGATCATGTCCACCATCTCTTCCACGACTTGCACGTTGGAGCCCTCCAACGCGCCCTGTTTAATGCTGCCCGCACCTTCTTCACCAGCGATGAGTTCTTCCGCCTGACCGCTCGCTTCCGTTTCTTTAAACAGGTTGCCACCAATCGCCTCTAAACCAGCGGGATTGATAAACTTAGCCAACGTGATCTGACCAAGCTCTTGAGGAGCAGGACCATCTGCCGTTGTCGTGGTTACCGTGCCATCCACACCAACCGATAGCGTCAACGCGTTATCTGGGATCTGGATTTGTGGCTCAAGAGGCAAGCCCTGACTGTTCACCATCAAGCCCTCAGAGTTGACATGAAACTGGCCGTTGCGGGTATACATGATTTGACCGTCAGAGTTTTCAATCTGGAAGAAGCCTTGTCCCATAACCGCGAGATCCAGCTCTTGCCCTGTGTTCTGTGCACTGCCCTGAGTGAAGACTTTCTGTGTACCGACAACACGAACACCACTACCAAGCTGCACACCGGTTGGCAGCTGATTCACTTGGTCTACTTGTGCGCCCGGTTGGCGCTGAATGCTGTAGAACAGGTCTTCGAAGACCACTCGGTCACGCTTAAAACCGACCGTATTAACGTTGGCTAGGTTGTTTGAGATTGCCGTCATTTTCGTGTCTTGGGCGGCCATCCCTGTTTTACTGACCCATAATGCTGAATGCATGGTTTACTCCTTTAAACGCGACTAGCTCGCGCTCATTAATTTATTTCCTGATTGCGCTAGGGTTTCTGCGGTTTTCATCATGCGGATCTGCATTTCGAAGTTGCGCGTTAGCGACATCACACTGAGCAGTTCATCAATGGCAGACACGTTACTGCTTTCGATGTGCTCTGGGGCAAGATTAACGGTGGCATCAGCAGCAAAAGGCTGACCATCCAAGCTGTGCAGCAGGCTGTCGCTCTCTTTTTGCAGTTGGGTAATGTCCGGCTTCACCAGCTTTAATGTGCCAACTTCCACCTCTGCACCACCGCCAGGAGGGATCACCGAGACGCGTCCACGCTCACTGATTTCCACCTTCTGAAATTCCGGTAGCACCATAGGTCCGTTATCACCGACAACCGCAAAGCCGTTGATGGTCATGGCGCCGAGGTCATCGACCTTAATGTTACCGGCACGCGTGTATGCCTCGTTGCCTGCTGGCGTTTGCACACTGATGTAGCCCTCGCCCATGATGGCGATATCCAGTGGACGCCCCGTTTTAACGACGTCACCAGAATCAAAACGAGTTGCCGCTGAGTTGGTGACCACCATAGTGCGACCATCAAAACCAGAGCCTTGCAATGGAACGCTATTAACGCGTTCCATATCCGCGCGAAAGCCGGCGGTGTCGGCATTCGATAGGTTGTTGGAACGAACATGCTGAGCTTTAAGTACTCGGCTGGCCCCCGTTGTCGCAGTAAATAGCAAGCTATCCATAGGTTAGATCCTATACCGCGTTAAACAGAGCTTGAGTCAGCTTGTCAGACGTAGAGATTGTCTTCGCATTCGCCTGATAGTTGCGCTGAGCGGTCATCAGGTTCACAAGCTCAGAGGTCAAGTCCACATTTGAACCCTCTAGTGCACCTGGGGTGAGATCGCCCAAAACGCCGGTACCTGGTGTGCCGACTACGGGTGCGCCTGAGCTAAAGCTTTGAGTCCAAGCTGTGCCATTGGTTTTGGCAAGACCTTGAGGGTTGGCAAAATTAGCCAGTACGACCTGACCTTGAAGCTGAGATTGACCGTTGGTGTATGTTGCGAACACCATGCCGTTGTTCTCAACGCGAACACCCGCAAGTTCACCGGATGTGTAGCCATTTGGGCTATTGGTGCTCACACCAAACGAAGCGCCAAATTGGGTGCTGCCTGCTAGGCTAATATCGATGCTCATTGGGTTAGCACCGGCTGCAGGGAAGCTGATATTCGTCGTGCCTGTTGGCGAGTTTAGTGTGCCGTCTGGATTAAAGGTGACAGGAACCGTTGAAACAGGTGTGGTACCACCATCGACTTGAACGTTCACTTCCCAAGTGTTGTCCGCTGTTTTCGTGAAATACTGCGTTACTGTATGAGAGTTACCCAGCGAGTCGTACACCTTAGAGGTGTAAGATGAGTTGAATGAGTCTGGGTTATTTGGGTCAAATGGCGTGACCGTTTGATCGATGGCTGTCGCACTTGCATCAAAGTTGGCGATGAAATCCAGTTTGTCGGTGGCTTTTGCCGCCAACGAAGAGGTGCTGATCTTGATATCGCCAACCGCACCGTCAAGCAGATTGTTATTGCTATCGACACCGTAGCCCTGAAGCTTGGCGCCAGTATTACCCACAACAAAGTTATCTTTGTCAGTACCAAACACACCTGAGCGGGTGTAAAGCGTCTGCCCCATCAAGTCTTTCGTTACGAAGAAGCCATTGCCATTGATGGCAAGGTCCATCGCGCGACCCGTACCAGAGACTGAACCATTCTTATCGAAGTTTTGCGAGATAGATGCTACCTCAACACCGCCTGGCTGCATGCCGTTATAAACCGCAGAGAATTCGGTGCGCGCCTCTTTAAAACCGTAGGTCGACGCGTTAGCAATGTTATGGCTGATGGTGTTTAGCTGAGTATTAGTGGCGTCCAAGCCGCTTAAAGCAATATTAAAACTCATGATGTCCTCTTTATTCTGATAGTTTTGTTGGTTTTACACTCGGCGCTAAGCACCAAACTGACTGATTTGATAGAAAGGCACGTTACCGACACCCGCGACGTTGACCATAGCGGCGCCGCCACTACTTGGAATGCGAACCTGCTGGACTTCACCGGCCAACATCACTGATGGTGATGCTTGTCCTTCTTGTACCTCTACCGAAACGCTGTACTTACCAGGTTTGAGACCCAACTCTTCTGGGTCGATAGAAAAATCCACATCCCCAGCTGGATGAGCACCCAGTGGCACCTTGGTTTTTTGCCCAAACTCATCTTCGACGACTAAGGTCACTTGGCTTGATGAATGTGCAAGCTCTACACGACCTTTCTGAGCGCCATCACTGAGCTCAAATTCGTTACCATTGACGTAAACGGTTTGACCAACCAAGCCTGCCGTTGACAGTACCTGCATGTTGTCGAGTAGCACCATGCTGTTTTGCATCAGCATCGACATGTTCTCGGTACTTTGAACCTGAGAGAACTGTGCGAGCTGACTGACATACTCGGTACCATCCAGCGGGTTTAGTGGGTCTTGGTTTTGAATCTGCGCCACCATCAAGGTGATAAATTCATTTTGAAGTGAGTTAGCACTATTCGAATCTTGAGGATTTGCCGACACGCCTGCATTCGCTTGCTGGCTAACCGGAGTGTCCGTATCGAGTGCGTTGAACTGTGCAATACTCATTAGCTACCCTGCCCTAAACGAAGCAGGCCCTGCTGCATGCTTTTCACATTCGACAACACTTCCACATTGGTTTCGAAGCTGCGAGTGGCCGACATCATGTCCGCCATTTCAGAAACCACATCGACACCCGGGTAGTAGACATAACCCTCTTCGTTTGCCAACGGGTTATTCGGTTCAAAGCGCTGTTCAGCCTGAGCGCTGCCTTGTACCACATCGACAATGCGAACCTCGGCATTGGGATACACACCCTGCTGGCTCGTCAGTTGTGTTTGGCTATACACAGTGGCAAACACTGGTTTAAGGGGTTTATAGGCATCATCTGGATTGGCCGATACCGCATCAGCGTTAGCCAGGTTACTGGCGACCGTATTAAGCCGAACGGTCTGCGCGGTCATCGCAGAGCCAGCAATGGAATAGATATCAGTAAATGACATGATTAACGTCCCTCGATCGCTTTCGCCAACCCATTAAACTTCATGTTCATGAATGTCAGGCTGGTTTGAAAATCCATGTTGTTTTGAGTGAATTTGGCTTGCTCAACACCCAGCTCAACTGTATTGCCATCCTTGCTGTTCTGGTAAGGCACCGAATACTGGGTAGCGATATCCAATTTAGGCGTGGCGGTATGCACACCATTGGCGCTAGCTTGTTTCATCACTGTGGTAAAACTCAGGTCCTTAGCTAGGTACCCAGGCGTATCGACATTTGCTAAGTTACTTGCAAGCACCTTGGTTCTTTGGACTCGAAAATTCAGTGCTTCTGGATGTACACCTAATGCACTGTCAAAACTGATTGCCATGTCTCTGTCCTTAAATGGGCGATAGTCACAAAGAAAGAACAAGATACATGCCAACTTTTAAAACCAATAAAAACAATGAATTACACAAAACAAAGGAAGCGGAACTTCCGATTTACGGAAGCGAGAGACAGGATGGGGAAGTGGATTTTGGGCTCACTATTGAGCCTTTTACTCAGTAATCATGCCTTAGCGAACGAGCTCAAAATGACTCAAATGAGCATTGAGCAAGTTGTGCGACAAGCACTGAATTCCGAACTAGAACAGCTTGCTGCGACGCATCATTGGGATCACTACGAGGCAAGGCTAGTGATATTGGTTCCAGAGTCAGCAAAACATCTCAATCGCTGCCTTTCCCCTCTCATTACGAGCAGTCGCGATCACCAAACACTACCGGTTGGCAACCTTAAACGCAGCGTCAGCTGTGAGGATGGCAGTAATGACTGGCGCATCAACGTCAGCATCCGAGCCACGTTGTCGCTACCTGTGGCCGTTGCCAGCACCACGCTCAATCGGCATGACAGCATCGACTCTCGCTCGATACGTCTAGAAACTCGAACCCTATCGCGGGCGACCTCGTTTGTTACCGACCTCTCCACATTGCAGGGTAAGCAAGTCACGCGACGCATGCGCACTGGTCAAATCATCGATAGCAAATTTGTTAGTAGCCCTCCGTTAGTCGAAAAGGGAAATGAAGTGGTCATCATCGCCGAAAGAGATGGGTTCAATGCGACAACCAAAGGGATTGCGCTGGAAACCGGCGCTTCAGGAGAGCAAATAAAGGTGCAAAACAGCCAATCTAAAAAAGTCATTCGAGCGGTCGTGTCTGGTTTGAACCAGGTTCACACTCAATTTTAAATTTCTGACTCAAGGTAACATTTTTCAATCAATGCGCTCGAAATGTCATAGGGCATTGAGATAGAAAAAAAAGAGCAACAAATTTAGCTGGGCAGATTTAATACTGATGCTCGCTTTGTCGCCCTATACTGTTATCGACATATTGATAGGACAGCAACACAATGAAAATCGACAAAGTGGCCGGCGGACATGTCCCACAAACCAACTTCAATCAGTCTAAGACTCAAACGCCTGAAGCACCGGCACGTAAGACCGTTTCCCAAGCCGCATTCAATGCAAATACAGCAGCACTAGACAAGGCGCAAGCTGAGCTTGCTGCAATGCCAAACGTCGATATGGCGAAAGTGGAAGCGGTACGAAATGCACTCGCAAACGGTGAACTTGGACTGGATGTCAAAGCCCTTTCGCAAGCTGTGATGCGTTTCCATACCGGTCACGAGTCCTAAGCGAACCACCCATTTAGTGGAGTAACCAAGATGGCCACCTCGAAAACCGAGCTCGTGCAGAACTTTGTCGTTAGCATTTCTGAAGACATCAAACTGTATCGCAAGCTGCTCTCATTGCTGCAGCACCAAAAAGCCCTGTATCTAAAATTCGATGGTGAGTCACTAAGTCACAACATCAGCAAACAGCTGCCAGTACTTAAGCAGCTTGGCCACAATGCCAGCCAGCGTAGTCGGCTTCTTAGTCAGCTAAATTTGCCCTGCTCGGAACAAGGGGTTGAGCGTTTAGTCAGAGCGCTACCTATCAAGCTGTCTGACAATGTCCGCAAACAGTGGCAGATCCTTGAATCGCTCATTAAAGAGTGCCAAAAATACAATCAAGAGAATGGACAAAGCTCAGCGGCTTTTCATGAACTGCTTGGTGAGTTAACCGGGCGAGAGCAACACAGTTATGAGGAACATGCACGCTCGCTGTAGAGTCAGCTCGAGAGTCAGTCACTGGCTGCTTTGGTTAGTGATAGGCTTGCTGTGTATCTGGCACACCCAAAGTGATGCCAAACCTGCTCAATCTGATGTGGCACCACATATTGCCACGCTCAAGCCTTATCAAAGTCATATCATTAAGAAGTTTGAAGAGTTCAGCCCACTGGTGGATGAGATATTCAAGCAGCTTAAACAAAAATCGCTACCAGACAGTTTAGTCCTGGTCCCCATGCTCGAGTCCTCCTATAACCCCAAAGCCGTCTCTCCTGCCAAAGCCGCCGGGCTTTGGCAACTGATGCCAGCCACCGCCAAACGCTTTGGGTTAACCGTAGACCAAAACCTCGATCAGCGCTTTGAGATTGAGCCAAGCACACGTGCTGCGATGCAGTATCTGTCGTTTCTGTATCGTAAGTTTGATGGTGACATCAACCTCACGTTAGCCGCCTACAATGCGGGTGAAGGACGAGTTCAACGCGCCATCAACAGAGCAGGTAGCCGAGAGTTTACCAAGCTGACCTTACCCAATGAAACTGTCCATTATGTGCGCCGCTTTTATGCTCTCATGACGCTGGTTGATATCTCGTCTCTCAAGCACGATCGCGTCGACACCCTATGGCTGTTCGCCAGTGAGACATCATGGCAACAAGCACCGTTAATTGACCTGACGCCTCTACCACCACTTATCTCTCTCTAGTCTTGTGTGACCAGCAATCATAATCTGACATTTGTGGGTTTTCAGAATGCCATTCACTGGTAAGATGCTGGCATTGTTCACTCCATCCCAACGCTAACATCTCAATGCATAACGAACGCAAAGCCCTGCTATTTGGGTTATCCGCCGTCTTATTGTGGTCCACCGTCGCAACCGCATTTAAGCTCACACTGGCTGAATTCACGCCCGCTCAAATGGTCGCGGCTGCTTCTGTCGCCTCAACGATCGCTCTGGTTGTCGTGTGCGCGATGAAAGGGACACTTTCTCAGCTAAAGACAACTTTTATATCAAACCCTTGGTACTACTTGTTGCTTGGGCTGATCAACCCGTTCGCCTACTATCTGATCCTGTTCAAAGCCTACGATCTACTGCCTGCTTCCCAAGCGCAGCCCATCAACTACAGCTGGGCCATTACACTGACCTTAATGGCTGCCGTGTTCCTAAAGCAGAAAATCCGTCCGCAAGATTGGTTTGCGTGTGCCTTGGGGTATCTCGGTGTGGTGGTGATCGCCACTAAGGGCGATGTATTGGGACTTCAGTTTGATAGCCCTGCTGGTGTGGCACTCGCCCTGCTCTCCACACTATTGTGGGCAGGTTATTGGATCCTAAACACCAAAAACACGGCCGATCCAGTTGTTGGTGTACTACTTGGCTTTTTGGTTGCTCTGCCCTTTGCGTTTGGTGTTGCCATCTACGAGGGCGCCACATGGTCTAACATCACGCTGAAAGGATGGCTGGCGGTTAGTTACGTCGGACTGTTTGAGATGGGGATTACTTTTGTCCTTTGGCTTAGCGCACTAAAGCTAACTCAAAACACTGCGCGTATAAGCAATCTTATTTTTGCTTCGCCGTTCATCTCACTCATGCTACTCGCCACAATCATCGGTGAAGAGATCCATCCTTCTACATTGATAGGTTTAGTGCTTATTGTCATTGGCCTCATCGTTCAACAGCTAAAAAGAAAGCCTCAGCCACAGGAATAGCTGACAACATCGCAAAACCCAACACTTAGCGTCGCGAGAGCTCACTCTCGCGACACTTTCCGATATTTTTTCCTACTCTTTTTCCTTTGCCTTCAATGATGATGCTTTAATTACACCCACATTATCAGCATAAAACACTACCTTTTATCGACCATTCAGACATACCGACCAATCATTGATTAATTTCGTCGCTTCTTGCATTGCATCCTGCTGAAATTTCTGTAGAAATGGAGGGGTCGGAAATAATTTTCTATCGTTTCGTAAACTATTTTTTACAGCGACTTTATTACGGATAATAATCATAAAAGGACTCGTGTCATGGATACCTCTATCCCTTCTGAGCCAGCATCACGCCCTGGCCTTTCCCATTTAGTACGCTCTCTTGGCCCTGGCATTATGATGGCTGCCGCAGCAGTCGGTGGCTCTCATCTTGTCGCCTCAACAAAGGCGGGTGCCATCTATGGCTGGCAACTCGCTGCGCTGATCCTGCTCGTTAACCTGTTTAAATACCCATTCTTTAGAGCAGGAGTGCAATATACCGTTGGTACGGGTAATAGCCTGATTCAAGGTTATGAAGGATTGGGTCGCGGCTACCTATGGGTGTTTACGCTACTTACCGTCGTTTCCGCTGTCGTGAACACAGCAGCTCTACTGTTGTTTAGTGCCAGCTTGCTTGGTTACTTCCTACCGTTCGAACTCTCATCACTTGCGTTATGCGGCATCGTACTCGCCACATGCGTCGGTATTTTGTTTGCGGGTCACTATAAAGCGCTCGACGGGCTCTCGAAAGCCATTATGGCGACGCTGACCGTTGCCACCGTCACAGCCGTCATTATTGCGGCATCAAATGGCAGTGTTGCACCGGCAGATTACCAAGCGCCATCACCTTGGACCATCGCCGCTATCGGCTTCATCGTTGTGACCATGGGCTGGATGCCAGCGCCTATCGAGATCTCCAGCATCACATCCATGTGGCTTAAGAGTCAGTGTAAAAAGCAGAAAGTAACCGCTGAATCGGCGCTGTTCGATTTTAATGTCGGTTATATCGGTACGGCTTTATTAGCTTTGGTGTTCGTTGCACTAGGTGCACTGGTGATCCACGGTTCAGGGACAGAGCTGTCCGCATCGGGTGTAGGGTTCTCACATCAATTGGTGAGCATGTATGCGTCAACGATTGGTGAATGGTCGCGCTACCTCATTGCTGTCATCGCCTTTTTCTGTATCTTTGGTAGCACGATTACTGTAATTGATGGCTACTCGCGCGCAATTGCTGAGTCACAACGCCTGCTTCAGAACAAAACCGAAGAGAACCCGAAATCCTACCAAGCATGGGTCATTGTGGTGTCTATTGCGGCTATCTCGATTATCGCTTTCTTCGCTAAAGCACTGATGCCAATGCTCGACTTTGCGATGATCATGGCATTTGTTACCACGCCGGTGTTTGCACTGCTTAACTATATTCTGGTATCAAAAGCCACGCTGCCACCAGTGTTGCAAATGGGCAGCCGTCTAAAAGCGCTGTCGATTGTAGGTCTGATTTATCTATTTGGATTCTTAGCCGTATTCGTTTGGTGGAAGTGGTTGATGTAGCGACATCACTCGCTTTAAATAGAAAGGCCTAGGTATGATCACCTAGGCCTTTTAGTAGAGAGAGGAAAATATAGCCTTACTACGCCATGGCTTCTAAAAACTCATTCACTTCTTGGCGCACCGACGCCACGTGGCTTCCAAAAATGATTTGAATGTTTTGTCCCTTGTTCACCAAACCCATTGGGTTAGACTCTTGGATTTTCGCCTCATCCACTAATGATGGGTCACGAATTTCGACGCGTAATCGGGTGTAGCAGTTTTGCACATCGATGATGTTGTTTTTACCACCTAGGCCTTCAATGATAGCAACCGAGTTGAACTCACCGACTGCGCTATCAATCGCCGCCGTCTTGTTGCGATTCTTGTAGTCGTCTTTGGTTTGTAGCTTCATTTCAGCTTCACCGCGACCAATGGTTTTCAGGTTAAGGTGTGTGATCAGCGCGCGGAACACAAAGTAGTACACGGCGAGCTGAACCAGACCAATCGCCACGTACATCGGCCAATCGGTTTTATCGGTACCTAGTGGGATGTTGTAAACGATAAAGTCGATAAGGCCACCTTTACCTACCGCCACGACATCCAGCAGAGACAACACAGCCATGAATAGGCCAGTTAGGATAGCGTGCACAACAAATAGAATTGGCGCGACGAAAAGGAATGAGAATTCAATCGGCTCAGTAACACCCACCAAAATAGAAGACAGCACTGCAGGGAACACAATCGCTTTCACTTTTTCGCGCTTGTCTTGGTCAGCACAGTGGTACATGGCTAGACCCGCACCCGTCAAACCGAAGATTTTTACTAAGCTGCGTGAATCAAACACGATTGAGCTAGAAAGACGCGTCGTCTCTGGGTCACCAATTTCAGCAAGGAAGATGTTCTCGATGCCGCAGTAGTTTTGACCTGCCACCATGGCACAGCCACCGAGATCAGAGAAGTGCATTGGCACCCAAAGCAGGTGGTGAAGACCAGTTGGAATAAGGATACGCTCAAGGAAACCGTACACGCCAACGCCCATAGAACCTGCGCCGCGAATGCTCTCGCCAAAGCCGAAGATAGCATGCTGAACCGGTGGCCAGATGTGGGTAAACAGAATACCAAGGCCAATCGCGACTGGGATCATGATAATAAGTACCAGACGAGATTCACCGTATAGTGATAGCGCGCCTTTCAGTACCTTTTGGCTGTATTTATTGTGGAAGTAGGCGTTAACAATACCGATCAGCATACCAACAAAGATACCCGTATCGACCACTTGCAATCCAAGGATGCTCGCCTGACCGGTGCCCCCTAAGTCACCATCCAATAGCAGACCATTGAACTTCATATAGGTATGCATGGTGTACAGGTAAATGAAGTAGATGATCAGCGCGTTAAAGCCAGCGAGGTGCTTGTCTTTTTTCGCAAGCCCCATCGAAATACCGACAGCAAAGATGATATGCAGGTTAATAAGAACGCTTAGCGTTGACCAAACCAACACTTCCCCCATCCCTTTAAAGAAAGGGGCGTCTAAGAAAGGCAGTACTTCGACAATGCCTGGGTTGGTTGTTGCCGCTCCGATAGCAATCACAAAACCCACTAGTGGGAGGACATATATCGGTGCCAGCATGGCGCGCGATAAGTCACTCATATAAGTGGTTATAGCTTCTTTGTTCATTATTGATGTTCCTAAATACGCTATTAATTATTTTATTTCTGCAAATCACTTTATTCAGAAAAGAAGTCATAACAACTTTCTTGTACCTAGAATGTGATGAATGACCTAATATAGAACCAATTTATTATGTTATTGTGATGTTGATATAACCAATAATTTTTTGGGAAATGACATCGTGCTATACGTAAAAGTATTAGAGAGCTTAAAAGAGAAGATCAACGCGGATGTGTACTGCGTTGGCTCAGCATTACCAACAGAAAAGCAGTTAATTGAAGAGTACCAAGTCAGCCGCATCACCATTCGCAAGGCAGTGGATGAACTGGTTAAGCTCAAGCTGGTCGAAAAGCGCCGTGGTTCTGGTACCTATGTACTGGAAAAGCAATATTCGCATCAGCTTAATAGTTTGGCCGGTACCTCTGAAATCCTGACCCATAACAATAAGACCGTGAAGTATCAGGTGACGCAATTTTTGATGAGTAGTGATAATGCACCCGTCCATAAACTCCTAGGACTCAAACCTAATGAGCCCTTGTATTATATACGTCGAGTGAAGTTTATTGATGACCAGCCAAGGATTGTCGAAGACAGCTATATGCCTGTCGCACTGTTTCCCGACCTCAATATCTCTACGTTACAGAAGTCGAAGTTTGATTATGTCGAGCATGAGAAAGGGATGCTGATCCAAGGCAGTCGCCAAGAGTTCACCGCCGTCGACTCCGATGAGGAGATCATGGCCTTGCTTGGAATGGAGAAAAGCCACCCAATCATGAACCTGCGCTCAATATCCAACCTCGAAGATGGGCGTTATTTTGATTATACCGAGGCTTGGTTTCACCCGAACGCTCACAAGCTGGCTATCTACTTATCTCGTAAAAGAGGACATAGAAAACCCGTATTTCCATAACCAATACCAACTATTGTTTGAATACGATCACACATTAAAGGTATTTGATTTGTCACGTCACAACAAATCCCTAGGATAATACCTATTCAAGATAGGTTATAAATTACATGACCTTTTAAATATCCGAACAGCATTCAAAAACAAATTGGAGTTGGTTATGACCAAACAACCACAAATCATCGCAATCGCAGGCGGCGGCTCAACATACACTGCCGGTATCGTTAAAGCTCTTCTAATGAAAGGGGATGACTTCCCTATCGCGGAAATCCGCATGTACGATATCGATGCACAGCGCCAAGACAACGTTGCAGTATTGGTGGACTACGTGGTCAAAACTCATGCTCCACACGTGAAACTGAAAGTGACGACGGAGCCGGAAGTGGCTTTCTCTCACGCTGACTTTGTATTTGCTCAAATCCGCGTTGGTCAGTACAAGATGCGTGAAACCGACGAGAAGATCCCACTGCGTCACGGCTGTGTAGGACAAGAGACTTGTGGTGCAGGTGGTCTGGCTTACGGTATGCGTACTATCTTCCCAATGATTGAGCTTATCGACCACATGGAGCGCTTCGCTAAAGAGTCTTGCTGGATGCTGAACTACTCGAACCCAGCGGCGATTGTGGCTGATGCAGTTCACCGCCTACGTCCAAACGCTCGCGTGCTTAACATCTGTGACATGCCTGTGGCGATTGAGCGTAACCTATCGAATATCCTTGGTGTGAATCGTTATGATCTCGACGTCGAGTACTTCGGTCTGAACCACTACGGCTGGTTTACGTCTATTAAGGTTGATGGCGAAGAGAAGATCCCGTTCCTTCGTAACCACATCCAAAAATTCGGCATGTTGACTGAAGAAGAAGTGGAGAACGCGTGTCACTCTGAGCCTTCTTGGATCAAGACCTTCAAGAACACCCAGCCTTTGATGCAGATGTTCCCAGAATACGTGCCAAACACTTACCTTCAATACTACCTAATGGCTGACGATATCGTGGCTCAGTCCAACCCAGAGCACACTCGTGCTAACGAGGTTATGGAAGGTCGTGAGAAGAAGATGTTTGAAGCAATTGAGCAAATCAAAGCATCAGATGGCAACGTAGAAGGTAAGTTCCACGTTGGCGTGCACGGTGAGTTTATCGCAGATGTGGCGATGTCTATGGCTTATGACCTACGCCAGAAGTGGCTAGTGATCATTCCTAACAACGGCATCATCAAAGGCTTGCCAGATGACGCGATGGTGGAAGTGCCTGCGCTACTCGGCCGCGATAAAGTCTACCCAATCCAAGTGGGTGAAGTGCCACACTTCTACCAAGGCATGCTGCAGCAACAGCTAATGTCTGAGAAGTGCTTGGTTGATGCTGCAATTGAAGGCTCTTACGACAAAGCGCTACAAGCCTTTGCGCTTAACAAGACCATTCCATCAGCGAAAGTGGCGAAACTTATCCTTGATGACATGATCGAAGCGAACAAAGAGTACTGGCCGGAACTTAAGTAATTCAATCCCGACCCTTGAATGAGAAAACAAGAGAGCGAACGATGAAAAACAAACAAATCAAAGATCTTAATGCCTCAGCGGTGGGTTTTGGCTGCTGGGCTATCGGCGGGACTTGGAACAACGTCTCTGACAATGAATCCATCAACGCAATCAAAGCGGCAATCGACAATGGCATCAACTTTTTCGATGTTGCACCGGTTTACGGTAAAGGTCATGCGGAAACGGTACTCGGCCAAGCACTGAAAACCGAGTCTCGCGAAAACATCATCATTGCGACCAAATGTGGCCTGCCATGGTCTCAAGATGAGCGCAAAAAGACCCGTAAAGATCTGACAAAAGAGAGCATCTTCAAAGAGATTGATGACTCACTAACGCGCCTGCAAACTGAATATATCGACCTGTACCAAGTACACTGGCCAGATCCAAACACGCCAATCTCAGAAACCGCTGAGGCACTGGCTGAGCTTAAACGTCAAGGCAAAATTCGCCACGTCGGCGTGTCGAACTACTCGCTCGATATGACACGTGAAATGATGGCGGGTGTTGAAGTGGCGACCTTCCAAGGCCTCTACAACCTACTTGAGCAAAACCCAGAGCATTACCACAACATTCCGCTGCAATACCGTGCACGTGAAGAAGCTCTGCCGTTCTGTAAAGAGCACGACATGAAGTATCTGCCGTACTCGCCACTGATGCAGGGTCTGCTAACAGGTACGTTAAAGCGCTCAGGTAACTGGGATGAAAACGACGACCGTCGCAACAACCCAAAACTCAACGGCGAAGCGTTTGAACCTTACTTCAACTGTGTGGAAGAGCTTAAAGCGCTGGCTAAAGAAGCCAACATTCCGCTTTCGCACCTAGCTATCCACTGGCTTGTGGCGCAAGAAGAAGTTGGGCCTGTGATTGCCGGTGCGCACACGGTCGAGCAAGTACGTGATAACGCGGCGTTCATGCAATCAACATCGAGCACTGAGCTGCTGGCACGTGCCGAAGCGATTGTGGCGAAGTGGCAACTTAACTAACTCGCATGCAACATCAGTTGGCTTAAAACGACAAAAGCCGCATCCTAGGATGCGGCTTTTTGCATTTGATTCACGATTGCTGTGTTGGAACAATTATACGTGCTGACCCGCTACAAATCCTGATGACCAGCACCATTGGAAGTTATAGCCACCCAGCCAGCCCGTCACGTCCATCACCTCACCGATAAAGTACAAGCCCTCGATAGAATTACACTCCATGGTTTTAGAAGAAAGATGGTTAGTGTTGACGCCACCCAGCGTCACCTCTGCGGTGCGATAACCTTCGGTGCCATTGGGTACAATGGTCCAATTTTCTAGAGATTCGCGAATCGCCACCAGCTCTTTCGGGTTATATTGCTTAAGCGGTTTATCAGCGAAGACTTTGCGCTCAATCAGCACTTCGACCAAGCGCTTTGGCAGCACACGCGCCAAGGTATTTTTCAGGCTTTGATTGGGGTGTTTCTCTAGCGAGCGCGTCAACAGCTCTTCGATATCGGCCTCTGGCACTAGGTTTACAGACACGTTTTGCCCTGGTTTCCAGAAAGAGGAAATCTGCAATACCGATGGGCCGGATAGCCCACGGTGGGTAAACAACAACGCTTCTTTAAATAACGTACCATCATTAGCGGTGATTTCCGCTGGAACCGCGATACCAGAAAGCTCGGCAAAGTCTTCTTTGTCTTCTTTATGTAGCGTAAATGGCACCAGACCTGCGGTGGTTGGCACGACTTCCAAACCAAACTGCTCAGCAATCTTATAGCCAAATGGTGTCGCACCCAGTTTTGGCATAGACAGCCCCCCCGTTGCGACCACTAAGGACTCACATTCAATGAGGTCGGTATCGGCGTGCAAAGAGAAGCCTTGCTCGGTTTTCTCAATACCGTGCACATCGGTTTGGTAGCGGAACTGGATGTTTGGCGATTCACACTCAGAGAGCATCATTTTAACGATATCTTTCGCCGACTCTAAGCAAAACAGCTGACCATGGTCGCGCTCTTCAAACTCAGTGCCGTACTTACTCACCAACGAGATGAAATCCCAGTTGGTGTACTGCGACAGCGCCGACTTTACGAAGTGAGGGTTTTGACACAGGTAGTTGTTCGCGGACACATCGTAGTTGGTGAAGTTACACTTACCACCGCCTGAAATCAGAATTTTTCGACCCGGTTTTTTGGCGTGATCAAGCACCAGCACGCGACGACCTCGCTTGCCCGCTTCTGCTGCGCACATCAACCCCGCAGCGCCTGCACCAATAATTACCACATCAACTTTCTGATTCATCACGGTTTTCCGACAAAATTTGAATAAAAAAAGGATGTGCGTATTGCACATCCCTTCAACAATCTGGCGCTATTCTAGCGGCTTCATCGACTAAAGCCAACTCTTCCAACCTCGTACAGACCGTCGAAGTCGGAGACTGACACCAAGCGCGTCGTGACACTCTATGCCACAACGTTGGTTATGACTGCTTCACTCGCCTAAAGCAAGAAACCCGCAAACAGGGTGACGCCGATAAGCGCGACACAGAGCACAAACAGCTCACGAACGCGATCGCATTTGCCCGTAAACACCGGATCATGGTGGTGATGGTATTCTTTGCTTTTGAGATAGTGATACAGCCGCACTTGTTTAGACATGTTGCCGTGTGTGGTGAAAAAGCCACGTCCGTCGACTTGTTGATACAAGAGCGGATGTGCCTCACGCATGATGAATATAAGTGCGCGTAGTGCTGTCAGATACCTCGCCATATTGACTGAGGTAATGAGCATCAATGCTAGTAGAATAGTGTCTCCACTGATCATCTTTTCCTCCCTACATCTTCCAAGACACCCAAGAGAAAAAGACGATCAAACGGCTTTTAATCGCTGATGTTAACCAGCTGGGGTGTCCATAATGGAAGAAGAACCCTCTTTCGCTAATGTCGCTAAGTCCTTGTCGATGAAGAACAGCGCCTGTCCATTCTCACCTACGAGTTCTAGCTTATCTAAGATCCCTTTAAACAATTTTTCTTCTTCATGTTGCTCCGCAACATACCACTGAAGGAAGTTAAAGGTTGAGTAGTCTTGTGCTGTGAACGCGACATGAGCCAGTTTGTTGATTCTCTCAGTAATCATTTGCTCATGCTTATAGGTTTCACGGAACACATCGCCCAGACTTTCGAAGTCGTGTCGTGGCGCTTCAATGCTACCTAAAATTGGTAGAGCACCTGTCTCACTGACGTAAGTGAACAGTCTATGCATGTGTTGCATTTCTTCGTCCGCGTGCTTACGAAGAAATTCAGCCGCACCTTCGAATCCTCTATCTTCACACCAAGCACTCATTTGTAAGTATAGATTGGATGAAAAGAATTCGAGGTTAATTTGCTCGTTCAGGTGTTGAACCATCGATGGAGAAAGCATTTACGACTCCTAATTTCGTAACTGGAATTAACGCCACTATAACATAACTAATTGAGGAGTCTTCTGATCTCATACCCAAACTTGGTAACAACGGTGTACTCAACCTTTACTATGAGTCTAGAAAACTTTGGCGACTTTGCTCACAATTTATCGTCTTGTAGTTGAGAAAATTATTGAGAAACAAACCTTCGCACTGGGTCACGTTACGGCACAGTTTTATAGCCATGACGGCTGATTTGAGATCACATCAACATAATTTTCGGGCGCTAAATGCTATGTTTTTACTAGGACTAACGTCAGGAGGAGTGCGTTATGAGTTACAAACATATTATGGTCGCATTAGATCTCTCAGAAGAAAGCAAAATGCTCATAGACAAAGCGGTCTCACTCGCGAAACCACTGGATGCCGAGGTGTCTTTTATCCATATCGATGTCAACTATGCCGAGCTTTATACCGGCTTGATTGACCTCAATATGGCTGAGACGCAACATCAGGCCATGGAAGCCTCGATGACGCAATTACGAGATTTTGCCGAGTACGCCAACTACCCGATCAAACATTCGTTGGTCGGCAGCGGTGATTTAAGTAATGAGCTGCGCGATACCATCGGTGAATACAATGTCGATTTGGTGGTGTGTGGTCACCATCAGGACTTTTGGAGCAAAATCCTGTCGTCTACCAGACAGCTTATCAACACCTCACCCGTCGACATGTTGGTCGTGCCGATCAAAGACTAAAAATAGCAAAAGGCTTCTTCGGAAGCCTTTTTTGATCGGATCTCTCATCGTGACGAAAAGTGTTACACTGACTGCATCTGCTATTAAATGATAATTGTTAACTATGGGTTATCTCTATTCTGTTACCCTGCTTTGGGCTTTTTCTTTCAGCCTAATTGGGGTTTATCTCGCGGGTCAGGTTGATTCTTGGTTTTCGGTACTGATGCGCGTTGTCTTGGCGGCACTTGTCTTTTTACCGTTCACTAAGTTCAAGCAAGTTCCCAACAAGCTCAAAGCCAAACTGATGGCTATTGGTGGTATCCAGCTAGGACTGATGTACTGCTTCTACTATCAATCATTCTTGCTGCTTTCGGTACCAGAAGTACTGCTGTTCACCGTTTTCACACCAATCTACGTGACACTCTTTTACGACTTGCTTAAAGGTCGTTTTTCGCCGTGGTATTTGGTGACGGCGGCTATTGCGGTTGCGGGCGCAGCGTTTATTAAGTTTGCTGGCATTAACGATAACTTCTTGATGGGCTTCTTGGTCGTACAAGGCGCGAACCTCTGTTTTGCCATCGGTCAGGTGGGTTACAAATACGTGATGGAGCAAGAGCAAGTTGAATTGCCGCAGCATAGCGTATTCGGTTATTTCTACATTGGCGCGACTGTAGTTGCGACCATTGCATTCTCGATTTTTGGTAGCTTCGATAAGATGCCGACGACGGGTGTGCAGTGGGGCGTACTGATTTATCTAGGCACGATCGCTTCTGGGCTGGGTTACTTTATCTGGAACAAAGGCGCGACAATGGTCAACGCTGGCGCGCTGGCGGTGATGAACAACCTTCTGGTGCCAGCGGGGCTTATCGTTAACATTGTGATTTGGAATCGCGATGTGGACTTGGTGAAACTGTCGATTGGTGGTGGGATTATCTTGCTGTCACTGGTGGTGAACGAGCTTTGGGTCAAACCAAAAGCAGAAGCCCAACTGGCAAACAGCTAGGCTTCGCTCAATATAAAGATCTTATTAGTGCAGCTGTTCTGGCTGCACTTTCATTACCTGCTTTTCAACTGTGGCTGCCGCTAACTGGTACTTGTGCTCCAGCTTGCTCTGTTTGCGCAGTAGCTTCTGACTTTTCTTCAGTACCTTACGCAGTTTCTTCTGTGCCTTTTTCTGCGCTTTGAGTGCTTTTTTGGCACGCTTCAGCGACTTCTTGTCAATAGCATCCAGATTGAACGCATCACTCATTTCCACGTTGTTAGCCGGTTGAGACTCTGCTTTATTGGCAGCCTTAGAGAGTTTCGGCGTGGTTGTGATTGGCAACGCTTCAGCCAACACACCACATTGCTGCTGCTCACTCAGTGGTTTGCTCTGGCAAGATGCTGGCGGGATAGCGGCCGGTTTGCACAGGGTGGATTTATCAGCAGATGAACGTGAGCAAGAACGGCACAGGAACTTAGGTTCTGCGACCAAACTATGGATAGCACCAAGGTTGTCACTGATGTCGCGACGATTTAACTTGCACAAACGCTTCTTTCCAACAGATACGGTCATACCACTTAATCTCCAACTAACCACAACGAAAACAGGAATGATTCTTAGTTAGATATAACGTCAATTGGCAGCGGTTGCAAGTAACTTGCTCCAGTTACACCTGAGCAAGTTACTCAAAAAACATATAGGAAGGAATTAACTCATTGATGCGTTGACATAAACATCGAAGCGATTTTTTTTGGTCTCAATTGCCATTGTCGGCTTTTTCTCATCCAGCCATTCAGCATAGTCTGGACGTTTGACCACAACGCGTTTTGCCGCAAGCTTAAGAGCCGGCTCCAGCAGTCCGTCTGCATCGGTATCTGCGCCAACCAAAGATTGGAAAACACGCATCTCTTTTTTCACCAGCGCCGATTTCTTTTTGTTCTCTGGATGCGGATACATTGGGTCTAGGTAGACGACATCGGGCTTGGTAAACGCATTGTCATCGGCAAGTTCACCCAAAGCATCCAATTCACCTAAAGCAACTAAGCTCGACGCATGCAACAGTGACATACGCTCACTCACCCACTCGCCAATTTCAGAGTCTTGCTTGGCGCGCTCAAGGCCATCATCCAGCAATGCGGCGACCACAGGATGGCGCTCTACCATCTGCACCTTGCAGCCAAGTGAAGCCAGCACAAAGGCATCGCGACCTAAACCCGCCGTACCATCAAGTACCGTTGGTGTCGCCCCTTTGTTTAAGCCTGCTGCTTTGGCGATAGCTTGACCTTTGCCACCACCAAACTTGCGTCTGTGCGCCACCGCGCCACCAGCAAGGTCGACATAAATCGCGCCCAATTTCGGCTCATCCAGTTTTCGAAGCTCAAGTCTTTGTTCGGTCAGCACCAATGCAAATTCGGAATCGTCAGACGCCACCAAGCCCCAACGCTCAGCAAGTTGCTGAAGCTCTGGTTGACGTGGTTGATGTTCGCAAATGAGTTGAATGTGCAAAGTGAAGCTCCGATAAAAGGCAATGGGCGCCAGTGTACCTCAAGTCGATAGCGCGACCAATAAGCGTGATCGACACAAAGACGGCTGAGCAAAAATAGTGATAAGCTTGTGCACCAATGAAACGACCCGTGTTCCGCGATGTCGCCCACTCACTCAAACAAAGGATTCGATATGCACGGCACCAACAATCTCGACGATCTGGATAAAGCGATCCTAAAAACCTTGATGGAAGACGCTCGTCGCCCGTATGCCGAAATGGCAAAACAGTTTGATGTGAGCCCAGCGACAATTCACGTGCGTATCGAGAAGATGAAAGCGGCTGGGATCATCGAGGGTACTGAAGTGGTAGTGAATACCAAAAAGCTCGGCTATGACGTGTGCTGCTTTATCGGTATCAACCTATACGCCGCGCGCGACTATCACTCGGCGCTAGAAAAGCTCAATGCCTTGGATGAAGTGGTCGAAGCCTACTACACCACTGGTGCGTATAACATCTTCGTGAAATTGATGTGCCGCTCGATTGAAGAGCTACAGCACGTGCTGATCGATAAGCTGCAGGCGATCGAAGAGGTGCAGTCGACGGAGACGTTGATTTCATTGCAGAATCCGATTAGTCGGAATGTGAATCCGTAGGGTTGGTGTGCGCTCGGTCAATACCCGCTGTTGGTAGATTCCTGCCTGCGTAGGCGCGCGGCTAGCGGAATGACGGGACCTCTTGGGAAGCATTGCCTATAAAGGGATACCAACCCAAAAAAGGCGCTCATTAGAGCGCCTTTTTACTATCTTAAGTGAAGGATTAAACCCACTTAGTTTTAGTTGCTTCTTTCACTGCAGACATAACAAGCGTCGGTAGTGATGCGGCCATGATGACACCGAATAGGTGACCTGCTGCTAGTGCTTCAGTGTTGAAGATTAGCTGACCTAGACCTGTGTAGATAACCCCTAGCGATAGAATCGCTGACACCGATACCGCACCGAGTAGGTACTTGTTGGTGAATGGGTTTCTGCGGTATAGCGACGTAAATGTACGAGAGTCAAATAGGTGCCATAGCTGAGCAAAGACTAGCATAGCAAATGCCATTGTCTGTGCGTAGTTCGCAGAGAAGCCGTTAGTTAGTGCCCAGTTGAATGCCATGTAGCTCATGCCACCCAGTGCTAGACCACGAGTTAGGATACGAGTACCTAGGTGGTCGCTAAAGAAGCTCTCGTTACGTTTGCGAGGCTTACGCTCCATCAGATCTTTCTCTTCTGGCTCAACACCGAGCGCTAGCGCTGGTAGACCATCAGATACTAAGTTGATCCATAGAATCATCAGTGGAGTTAGCGGCAAGATAGCCTCTGGACCCATCATTAGGAACGCAAACAGGATAACCGATACTTCACCCACGTTCGCTGTCAGAGCCTGACGGATGAACTTACGAAGGTTATCGAAGATTTGACGACCTTGGCGTACCGCTTTCACGATAGTGCTGAAGTTGTCATCCAGTAGGATAAGGTCACCTGAGTCTTTCGCTACAGACGTACCAGTGATACCCATAGCAACACCGATATCAGCGCGGCGCAGTGCTGGTGCATCGTTCACACCGTCACCTGTCATCGCTGCAACTTCGTTGTTGAACTGCTGAGCCTGAACGATACGCAGCTTGTGCTCCGGCGTTACACGGGCAAATACTGCAACTTCCGGACAGATTTGACGAAGCTTGTCATCGTCCATCTCATCAAGCTCTGCACCCGTTACAACCAGATCTTTCTCGCTACGGATGATACCGATATCACGAGCAATCGCTGCCGCTGTTAGCGCGTGGTCACCGGTGATCATTACCGTTCTCACGCCTGCTTGGTAGCAGCTTTCAATCGCATCGCGTACTTCTGGACGCGGTGGATCCATGATGCCGTAAAGACCCAGTACCGTAATGTCCTTCTCTAGCTCTTCGAAGTCACGCTCTAGGTCTGCTTCTGTTAGCTCTTTGAAGCCAACCGCTAGGGTACGTAGTGCGTCTTGAGCAAAGTTTGCAATCGCCGCTTCGTAGTTTGCAACGATTTCTGCGCTTGGGCTAGTCGCTAGCGCAAGGTTGCCGTCCGATGCTGTTGGCGTGTGCTCAACAGATGTACCGTCAACCATGAAGCCTGCTGCGTTGCGAAGAATCACATCTGGCGCACCCTTGATAGCAAGGAAGTGGTTGCCTTCAGGGCCTTTCACAATAACCGATGCCATCTTACGAGAAGAGTCGAATGGGAATTTCTCAACGATAGAGTAGCCACCTGACGTTAGCATCTCAGACTGGTTCAGACCTGCCTTCGCTGCCGCCACAATTAGTGCCCCCTCTGTTGGGTTACCACGCACGGTCGACTTGTCGCCATCCATGATGTACTCAGAATCGTTACATAGCGTCGCAACAACTAAACCCTTCATCATCTCTGGGCTTTGCTTCGCATCTGTGCTGTGCGATAGCGGCTTGAATTGACCTTCAGGGCTGAAGCCTTTACCGCTTACTTCCCAGTAGCGACCGCTTGCATCGTACGCCTTCATTACCTGCATTTGGTTTTGAGTCAGCGTACCTGTCTTATCTGAACAGATAACCGTGGTCGAGCCTAGCGTCTCAATCGCAGCCAGCTGCTTAGCAAGTGCATTGTTCTTCACCATGCGAGTAGAGCCCATGGTTAGAACGATAGTAATCACCGTAGGAAGACCTTCAGGAATCGCGGCTACAGATAGTGAGATACCTGTGTTTAGGATCTCTAGCCATGGCATACCGTAGTAAAGACCGATAGCACACACAACCGCTACAACACCCAGTGCGACTAGCATTAGCGTCTTCGCGATGGTGTCCATGCGCTCTTGCATTGGCGTCTTGGTTTCTTCGGTGTTCGCCATTAGGTCTGCGATGTGACCTACTTCGGTCTGCATACCGGTTGCAACCACCACACCTAGACCTGTACCCGATGTCACCATCGTGGTCATAAAGCCCATGTTTAGCTGGTCGCCAAGACCCACGGTTTCGTCTTCGATAACCTTTGACGTCTTGTCTACTGGCTCAGACTCACCTGTTAACGCTGCTTCATCGATGGATAGACGGTTAGCCTCTAGAATACGTACATCAGCCGCTAGGATGTCACCTGTGCTGATTTTTAGGATATCACCCGGAACGATGTCGCTCGCAGGGATGTCAATCCACTCACCATCACGCTTAACCTGCGCCGACGGTGCCGCCATTTGACGTAACGCTTCCATGCCTTTCTGAGCTTTGAACTCTTGCCAGAAAGCAATCAACGCGTTGATAAAGATGATCGCCGTAATCGCGATCGCATCCACTAGGTGCCCGGTGAAATAGGATACAATGGCACCGACACCAAGAATGAAGATCAGTGGATTTTTAAATTGGTGGATAAACAGCTCAAGCGCAGATTTGCCTGCCTTCTCTTGCAGCTCGTTTTTTCCGTATTGTGATTGACGCTCGGCTACTTCCTTTGAAGTCAGGCCTTGCTCCGCCGACACACCCTGCATCTGCTGGGTATTCTCAACGGTTACAGTGAACCACTTTTTAGTCATGGGGTAACTCTCCAAGTAAATTCAGTCGACATCGGTAGAATGACAAACCGATAAAAAACAATCGCTGAATAAAATGATGAAAACGCCCCGCTCTTAATTTGCATTTTTATTAACAATTAATGCGTAAGCGGAAAGCCAAATTACGTTACCCGAAACCCAATATCCTTGTAATTAACTTTCGGAGTGCTTGCATGCACTCTAGGACGCTTCTTTGATTTAAAACAAACTTGATTTTTATTCGAACCCCAAATGGAATAAGGCTTTGTAAGCAATGGTTAATAACACCTAATTTTGGCTGAAATGATACTTCTGTTTTTTCGAAGAATGAAAGTGAGTGACATTATCGGGACGATGGTTGAGGGGGACATTTTGGTAGCGAAATGGGATTTGGAGGTTTTTATTCAATAGTTATTCAGTGGAAATATATCATTTGGATCGGAAGAATGACCACATCGCGATGCGACGATAGGAGCTAGCATAAGTTCTCCCCCTTTATAAGGGGGAGCTAGAGGGGGTAAATGCGGTGAAGCCTCTGCTTGTGAGCAATCTTAAGTTGGCGCCTGAGTTTTTCAGCCAATCTAGCTATGAGATCGCAGCTAGTACTGCGCATTCACCCCTCCCAACCTCCCCTTAGTAAGGGGAGGAGCCACTGGCTCGCTTGCGCATCGCCCTGTTTTTCGCAATAACACAAACTTGCGATGCGACGATAGGAGCTAGCATAAGTTCTCCCCCTTGCTAAGGGGGAGCTAGAGGGGGTAAATGCGGCGAACTTCTTATGCGTGAACAATCGGAAGTTTACACCTGAGTTTAGAAACCAATATAGAAGCGCGATCGCTGAAACTCCTGCGCATTCACCCCTCCCAGCCTCCCCTTAGTAAGGGGAGGAGCTAATGGCTCGCTAACGCGTCGCCCAGTTATTCGCAATAACACAGTTTTGCGATGCGACGCTAGGAGCAAAGGGCTAACTAAGCACTAATCCCAGAATGACGCAGCAACGCATCAATCTGCGGCTCACGGCCACGGAAGCGCTTAAACAGCTCCATCGGCTCTTCACTGCCACCCATTTCTAGAATGTTGTTCAGGAAGCTTTGACCGGTCTCTTTATTAAAGATGCCCTCTTCTTCAAAGCGCGAGTACGCATCGGAAGATAGCACTTCTGCCCATAAGTAGCTGTAGTAACCAGCACTGTAGCCACCAGCAAAGATGTGGCTAAAGCTATGCGAGAAGCGGTTCCACTCTAAGCTTGGCAATACAGCGACCTTGGATTTCACATCAGCAAGCGTCTCTAGTACACGTGCGCCGATGTCTGGATCGTATTCCGTGTGCAGCGTGAAGTCGAACAAACCGAACTCAAGCTGGCGCAGGATAAACATCGCCGACTGGAAGTTCTTCGCTGCCAACATCTTGTCTAGCATCGCTTTTGGCAATGGCTCACCGGTCTCGTAGTGACCTGAAATAAATGCCAGCGCCTCTTCTTCCCAGCACCAGTTCTCAAGGAACTGACTCGGTAGCTCGACCGCATCCCAAGGCACACCGTTAATACCAGACACGGCACCGGTGTCAATCTTGGTCAGCATGTGGTGAATGCCGTGGCCCGTTTCATGGAATAGCGTCACCACTTCATCGTGAGTGAACATAGCAGGCTTATTGCCCACTGGCTTGTTGAAGTTACACGTTAGGTAAGCCACTGGAGTTTGCAGTTCGCCGTCAGCATTGGTGCGGCGCACTCGGCATTCGTCCATCCATGCTCCGCCACGTTTGTGCTCACGAGCGTAGAGGTCTAGGTAGAAGCTGCCGCGCAGTGTGTCTTCACTATCGAAGATATCAAAGAAGCGTACCGACTCATGCCAAGTATCCACGCCTTCACGTTCAGTAATCTTCATACCGAAGACACGATTAAGCACTTCGAACAGGCCGCTAACCACTTTTGATTCTGGGAAGTATGGACGCAGTTCTTCGTCTGAGAACTGGAATAGGTGCTGCTTTTGCTTCTCACTGTAGTAAGCGATATCCCAAAGATTTAGCTCAGTCACACCGAACTCTTTCTCAGCAAACTGGCGTAGCTCTTCAACTTCACGCTCACCTTGAGGCTTGGCTTTCGTCGCAAGATCGTTCAAGAAACCAAGCACTTGTGCTGGGCTCTCAGCCATTTTGGTCGCCAGTGATTTCTCACTGAAGGTACCAAAACCAAGTAGGCGTGCAATCTCGTGACGCAGCTTTAGCTGCTCAGAAATGATTTCTGTGTTGTCCCATTTACCCGCATTCGGACCGCGATCCGAGGCGCGAGTCACGTACGCTTCGTACAGCTCTTTCCGCAGCGCTTGGTTATCACAGTATGTCAGAACCGGAAGGTAAGACGGAATATCCAGCGTTAATAGATAGCCCTCAAGCTCTTTCGCTTCCGCGGCGGCTTTCGCTGCGGCCAGCGCCGACTCTGGCATACCTGCTAGCTCTTTCTCATCGGTGATGTGCTTGGTCCAGCCCATAGTGGCATCGAGCACGTTGTTCGAAAACTGTGAACCGAGCTCTGACATGCGTTTGCTAATTTCGCCATAGCGATGCTGCTCGTCCGCTGGCAAACCAATGCCAGATAGCTCAAAGTCACGTAGGGAATCTTTGATGGTTTTTTGCTGAGCTTGGCTGAGCGCAGCAAACTCATCGCTGGCTTTGATCGCTTTGTATGCTTCATACAAACCTTTGTGCTGACCCACCCAAGTGCCATATTCAGACAGAATAGGTAGACAGCTCTCATACGCTTCGCGCAGCTCGTCGCTGTTCACGACAGAATTCATATGGCTCACTGGTGACCAAAGGCGGCTTAGCTTGTCATCAATCTCTTCGATTGGCGCAACAACATTGTCCCAGGTTGGGTTGGTATTGCCGTCAAGCACCGCATCAATCTTCGCGCGGCAGGCATCAATCGCTTGCTCGACTGCTGGTTTTACATGTTCTGGTTTGATCTGTGAAAAAGGAGGTAAGTCGGTAAACGTCAGTAATGGGTTTGACATGCAGCGTCCCTTTTTAGTTATTGGGTTCCTCACTCATTTGGTAGCAAGTGAGCGTAATTATTAAATAAATGTAGTCATTGGACTCGAATTTCAATCCTTACGACATGACGAAGTCGTAAGATCTCTGCCGCTCAGACAAAGAAGAGGTTATACTTCGTGCATTATTGTCTAACCGAGTCTTTATTTTGCTGAGCTATCGTCACAGTTTTCACGCGGGCAACCATGCCGATGTCGTGAAGCACATAGTACAAAGTCTTATCCTTAATTCTCTAAAAAACAAGGAAAAGCCATTCGTTTATCACGACACCCACTCAGGCGTTGGTCGCTACGATCTGACCCATGAATGGTCGGAGAAAACGGGAGAGTACAAGCAAGGTATTGGCAGACTTTGGGGCAACTCAGACATCCCAGAAGACATCGCCAGCTACATCGAGTCGATTGATACGCTAAATAACGGCGATGCGCTGCGTTACTACCCAGGTTCACCACGTGTGGCGCGCGCGCATCTGCGCCCGCAAGACCGTATGGTACTGACCGAGCTGCACCCTAGTGACTTCCCGCTACTAGAGCAAGAATTTCATCGCGACCGTCAGGTTAAGATCTTCAAAGAAGACGGTTTTAAACGCCTTAAGGCAAGCCTGCCACCAGCAGAGCGTCGCGGCCTAGTGTTGATTGACCCACCCTACGAGCTCGCCAGAGAGTATCGCGATGTGGTGACCGCGATTGCACAGAGCCATAAGCGTTGGGCAACGGGTATTTACGCGATTTGGTACCCAGTGGTGAATCGCTATGACATCGACGATATGATTGATGGTCTAGAAGGGCTCGGCATTCGCAAGATCCTTCAAATAGAGCTTGGGGTGTCTCCTGACACCAATGAACGCGGCATGACAGCTTCGGGCATGATTGTTATCAACCCGCCGTGGATGCTTGAGCAGCAGATGAAAGAGATTCTGCCATACCTTAAAGAGAAAATTGCCCCAGCAACAGGTCACTTTAAGGTGGAATGGATTGTTCCCGAATAGTCGGCTACTGAAAATAAGCTTATAGAACACTAAGCGCAAGCATCTGTTTTTCATAACAAGCTTGCGCTTTTTTATTGCCCAATCCCCCTCACTCAAAAAATATTTCGACTTTTTTGAAATTATTTTCGTCTTTCTCGACCTTCCCTCGTCTTACTAGTGAAAGTACTGAAGCAGTACACCTGAATAACATCCTAGTGAGGAAACCAACATGATTAAGATTGTTAGCTTTAAGATTTGTCCATTTGTTCAACGCGTGACAGCAGCACTGGAAGCTAAGCACATCCCTTACGAGATTGAGTACATCAGTCTAAGAGACAAACCGCAGTGGTTTTTAGATATCTCACCGAATGGCCAAGTACCTGTCATGGTGACCGAGTCCGGTACAGCGCTGTTTGAGTCTGATGCGATAATCGAGTACATCGAAGATGAGTATGGCTCACTAGAGCAAGGCGTCACCAATGAGCAGCGTGCTCTTGACCGCGCATGGAGCTACCTAGGCTCGAAGCACTACCTTGCTCAATGCGGCACCATGAGCAGCAAAGATAAGGCAACCTTTGAAGAGCGTGCAGAAAAGCTGATTAAAGCGTTCCAAAAAGCAGAGAACCAACTGTCTGGTGAGACAAAGTTCTTTAAATCGGATGCGCTCAGCAATGTGGATATGGCATGGTTACCCTTGCTGCATCGAGCTGCCATTGTGAAGGCGCACTCAGGGTATGACTTCTTCTGTGGTCTGCCAAAGATGCAAGCATGGCAGCAAAACATTCTCGATTCGGGTTTGGTTGAGAAAACCGTATCTGAAGACTTCGATACGCTGTTTAGCAACTTCTATCTCACCAACACCTATCTGGCTGAAGGTAAAGATATGGTGCCAACATCAGGCTGCGGCACGAGTAGCTGCTGTGGTTAATCATGACGCACTGAGGGCACTTGCCCTCAGATTCATCGACATTAATCGTTATTAGTCATAATCAACGCAACTTTTTCCCATTGGAGAAAGTTGCTAGACTCGATTTATCATACGGACAGAGATTGCGGCTAACATGTTGGGTTGTTGAGTTCTGACAACATCGCCCCAATATGCTTTAGTACAAGCAATCAAAATATTTATAAGCTCTTGGAGAACGTAATGGCAACGCATTTTGACTATATCTGTATTGGTGGCGGCAGCGGCGGTATCGCATCTGCAAACCGTGCGGCAATGTATGGCGCGAAGGTTGCGCTTATCGAAGCGAAAGACCTAGGCGGTACTTGTGTAAACGTTGGCTGTGTACCTAAGAAGGTGATGTGGCACGGTGCGCAAATTGCTGAAGCGATGAACCTATACGCGGAAGACTATGGTTTTGACGTTGACGTTAAAGGCTTCGACTGGAACAAACTCGTTGAGAGCCGCCAAGCGTACATTGGTCGTATCCACCAATCTTACGATCGCGTACTAGGTAACAACAAAGTAAACGTTATCAAGGGCTTTGCTAAATTTGTTGACGCGAAAACTGTTGAGGTTGACGGCGAGCTATATACAGCTGACCACATCCTTATCGCAGTCGGTGGTCGTCCAACGATTCCAAACATCCCTGGTGCTGAATACGGTATCGACTCAAACGGCTTCTTCGACCTAGACGCACAACCTAAGCGTGTTGCTGTTGTAGGTGCAGGTTACATTGCTGTTGAGATCGCAGGCGTACTAAGCGCACTGGGTACAGAGACACACCTATTTGTTCGTAAAGAATCGCCACTACGTAGCTTCGATCCAATGATCATCGACACACTAGTCGAAGTAATGGATGCAGAAGGCCCAACACTGCACACTCAATCTGTGCCAAAAGAAGTGGTTAAAGAAGCAGACGGCAGCCTGACTCTTCACCTAGAGAACGGCGAGAGCCAAAACGTTGACCAGCTTATCTGGGCAATTGGTCGTCATCCAGCAACAGACGCTATCAACCTTAGCGCAACAGGCGTTGAGACTAACGATCGCGGCTACATCAAGGTAGACGAGTACCAAACAACCAACGTTGAAGGTATCTACTGTGTGGGCGATATCATGGAAGGTGGTATCGAGCTAACACCAGTGGCAGTTAAAGCGGGCCGTCAGCTTTCTGAGCGCCTATTTAACAACAAGCCAAACGCGAAAATGGACTACGACCTTGTCCCTACCGTGGTATTTAGTCACCCACCTATCGGCACCATTGGTCTAACAACGCAAGAAGCCGAAGCTAAGTACGGCGAAGAGAACGTGAAAGTGTACACATCAGGCTTCACTGCGATGTACACCGCAGTCACTAAGCACCGTCAGCCTTGTAAGATGAAGCTGGTATGTGCTGGCGACGATGAGAAAGTCGTTGGTCTGCATGGTATCGGCTTTACCGTGGATGAGATGATTCAAGGCTTTGCGGTAGCGATGAAGATGGGCGCGACCAAAGCGGACTTTGATTCAGTGGTTGCTATCCACCCAACGGGCTCAGAAGAGTTCGTGACTATGCGTTGATAGCGTTGATGTCGTTAAGGTGACTAAGCGTTAATCGCGACAAACGTACATTACCTAAAAGCCCAGCCATTGCTGGGCTTTTCTACATCTAAAGTTTCGAACCACCACACATCTTTACGCAATCGAGTTATTACTCATTCCCTCCCGCCATGAATCGCCTCGCAGCAATCCAACAACAAGCGCAGAACTAATGGTTTTCACAGTAACCAGCACATAGCCTTTGTTTTAGTTTTTTCTGCTAGCTAATAGATCTCTCTTAGCATGAGTCTCTGCAAACTAGCCCAATGAAATATAAGGAACGTGAAATGAAACCCAGCCAATTGTTGGTTACGGCAGCACTTGTAGGTACAAGCCTGCCAGCACTTGCCGTCAACCCTCAGCCCGACCCTACTAATCCAACTGGCTATGTATTGTTGCGTAGTGAAGTGCAGGCCAGCGCTGCGGCGCAAACCAGTGACCCGATGTACGCGGTTTGGGCTAATGCGCTTTCGACAGCACCGAATACCATTGTTGACGCGATTGATGCGGGACTGGCCAGCAACCCTGACAACGTCAAGCGAGCAGAGCGCGTGTTCCCTCGCTCGGAGTGGGACTTTCTCACTCAAATGGCCGCCCCGGAATACACCTATCAGCGATTTTTACAGGCCATAGGTAAGTTTCCCGCATTTTGTGGCGACTACACCGATGGACGTGATGCCGACGCTATCTGTAAACGTTCTATCGTTACAGCATTTGCCCACTTTGCCCAAGAAACTGGCGGACACATCGCCATTGATAACACCTGGGATAACCCATTGGCTTTAGAAGAATGGCAACAAGCCTTAGTACATGTGCGTGAAATGGGCTGGTCCGAAGGACAAGAAGGCTACACCACAGGGTGCGGTCAAAATGATTGGCAAAACAAGCGCTGGCCTTGTTCACCGAACCAAGGATATTTCGGCCGCGGCGCCAAGCAGCTTTCCTACCATTTTAACTACGGCCCTTTCTCGGAAGTGATGTTTGATGGTGACGCGACCGTTCTTCTTGATAACCCAGCCTTGGTGGCGGATTCATGGCTCAATCTCGCCTCGGCCATCTGGTTTTTCTTAACCCCACAAGCACCAAAACCCGCTATGCTGCACGTGATTGACCGGACTTGGACACCCTCGCAGCGTGAGCTTGATGCCGGCATTGGTTATGGCTTTGGTACCACCATCAATATCATTAACGGCGGCATTGAGTGCGGTGAGCAAAACAAAACCAAAGGCCAACCGGTCAATCGCATTCGCTATTGGGAAGGACTCGCGGCGCATTACCAAATTCCGATTGAGGCCGATGAGGCGAATACCTGTTGGCAACAGACGCCTTACGGTAGCTTGAATCTCAATGGCGCTACCGACGTGTTATACACCAACTGGGAAGCAAGCTGGAAATATCATGCCGATCGCCCTGGCGGGGTCTCGTTTGAATGTAACCTGGTCGGGTATCAAACGGCATACTCTGCGCTTGTCCCTGGCGATTACGAGAAGTGTGTGACTAATTTTTATGGCTCACATGCCAACTGGCCTGAAGTTCGTATCGTCGATCAGCTACCCAATACAGGAGGAAGCAATGGTGGTGGAGATACCAGCACACCGTCTGGCGTCATCGTTTGGGAAGCGGGAGTGACCCAAGCCGACGTTGGCGATACCGTGACACACCAAGGCAAGTGCTTTACCGTGAAAAACAAACCTGGGGTTTGGGAAACGCCCACTCAAACCAATTGGTTCTGGGAACAGGTCACCTGCCCATAAACTAGCAAGAGCCGCAGCTCGGTTTTTAGCTGTGGCTCGAGTCCTCTTTTTGACTTACTTGCCTGAGTTCAGGGCAATTTTTACACAACTCTGATCCACTCTCCCTTTCCTAGGTCGGAAAACTTCCTTATAGTTTGTTAAGACTGTAAGGAGTTGTTAATGGACAAAAAACACGTTTATTTCTTTGACGCTATGCGCTGTGTCGCTGCATTGGCGGTGATCATCATTCATGCTCTTGGGCCTTACCGTCATGAATTAGGACAAATCCCAATGGGCGAATGGGTCACGGCGATCACCTTTAACGGCTTCAGTCGCTGGGCAGTGCCGGTATTCATACTGATCACAGGTGCATTGATGCTCAATGACACACGCCCATTTGATCTCAAATATTACCTATCGCGCCGACTCGGCAAGGTGTTGATCCCATTTTTGGTGTGGTCGCTGTTTTATGCGTATTTATCAGGCTGGACGATTGAGGGCTTTGATGGCGGCACGGTGAAAGAGGTACTGGCAGAGAGCTACCATCACCAGACCTATTACCACCTTGGGTTCTTTTACTACTTCATTCCTTTGTATGCGGCTATTCCGTTTCTGCAAATCTTTGTTCGCAAGTTTGATGATGCAGCGCTCTACGCCTTCACGGGTCTTTGGCTACTGACGACTCTGCTGTTTTTGATGCGCATCGACGGACCTTGGAGTGAGCAGTTCTGGCTATATATGGGATTATTGCCATTAGGCTATATTTTGTATCAGAAGCTGCCTGCCAGTCGCAGCGTGGTTATCGCCTCGGTGATTTTAGGTGTTGGGGCTATGGCTCTGAGCAGCTATATGGTGGTGCAAGGCAGTATCGAAGCCGAACGCTATTATGTGGGCCGCTGGTTCTCTTACAAGACGCTAAATACTGTATTGGCAGCAAGTATGATTTTCATTGTTTGTAAGGCGTACGCCGATAGCCTAGCGCCTAAGGTGAAAAAAGTAGTGAGCTTTATCAGTCAATACAGCCTCGGTATCTATATTCTGCACCCACTGTTCTTGTGGCCAATGAACGAGCTCGGACTGCATCATGGTCACCCTATTTACATGATCCCATTCTGGGTTGTTATCAGTGGCGGCTTAGCACTGGCAACTAGCTGGCTTTTGGCTCGCAGTGCCAAGACCCGCTGGTTACTACCTTAGGGACAAGTTCGTTTACTTGCCTACACACACCACATTTAGCAGGGTGTTGCCTTTTAACGGTGACACCTTGCCATTAGTGAATAGCCCCTTTTGACCATCTCCCCAATAAGGCATTTGCAGCGGCCATTGATTGTTGACCATGACCTTAGAGTCCACCAAGGCTTGCCATTCAGTGTTGCTCACCAAATGCATATCAAGATCACTGCACACCTTAATCGCGCTGTTGTAGCTTAGTCGATTCCACGCCTTGTCATGTTCCATATAAAACTGATGGTCACCGCCTGAGAGGTAGGGAACCGCATAGCGCTTACCATCAAGTTCTGCGGAAAGTCTGACTGAGAGTGGCGAGGATTTAGTGGTTGGTAGTTCAGGAATGGTAGCTGCCTTTTTAACGGACTTGCTCGTGGCCGGTGAAGAGGATTGAGAAGCGGCTGGCTTAGGAATGGCTTGCTTTGCGAGTTTTTGCTCTGAGACTTGAGGCTTAGCGAAGGCTGCTTTGACGCCTGTGGGGTTTGATTGAGACGAGGACGAAGCCTTTGCAGTCTTCTCGCCGCGCTCCACCACTCGGATAAAGGCATCACGGTAACCGCGGATTCCCTTCACCTCATTTAAGTCTTGCTTAGCTTTATTCACATTAGTATAGGGACCTATTAGGCAGCGGTAGCTGCTTTTTTGCGGCAACATCCAAACATCAGAAGATATCTCAGAGTACAGCGGCATGGCTTGTTCCAAAGGCATGGGCGCTTCGAGTATCCCACATTGAATCCAGTATACCGCGCCCTCAGACACGGGCACCTTGCTCCCCCACACACCATTTCCTATTGGGCAATTTTCCGCAAGAACAGGGAGTTGATTGATGGAGGCTTGGCTAGCATCACATAGCGCATCATCAGCCGACGCCCCTGACGATATGACCAATATTCCGAGCAGAACACTACTACGCAGCCAGCTTATTGATGCGCTCGCTAATCCCTTTACTCTGCTAAAAGAGCTCATATCTATCCCCTGAACACTTCTTGTGAAATTTGCGACACAAATAAAAAGAGCCGCAATGATTTGCGACTCTTAGTGTAGTGAGGATTGGGTTTAAAAATCAATCACTCTCGATCACCCTTTGTAGATTTTCGGGTTAAATACATCACGTAGCCAGTCACCTAATAGGTTGATTACTAGTACTAAAGTGATCAGAACTAGACCTGGGAACGCAGTGATCCACCAAGCGCCCGAGAAGATGTACTTAAAGCCGATACTGATAAGGGCACCCAATGACGGTTGGTCAACCGGTAGGCCAAGACCTAGGAACGACAGCGCCGCTTCCGACATGATCGCATTCGCTACCTGTACTGTTGAGATAACCAAGATTGGTGACAAACAGTTTGGAAGAATGTGGCGGAACATGATGCGTGGCGCTTTAAAGCCCATCACGCGTGCCGCTTCCACATACTCTTTCTTCTTCTCAGCCAGTACCGAAGCACGAATGGTACGTGCGTACTGCGGCCATTCGGCAATACCGATGATCACCACCAGCATCAGCACCGCATACTGACTGAAGAACTCGCTACCAAAACTCGCCTTAAAGATTGCCGAGACAATGATCGCTACCATCATGGTTGAGAACGACAGCTGAACATCCGCAAAACGCATTAGGAAGCTATCAACACGGCCACCGAAGTAACCCGCTGACAAACCAATAACGGTACCCAGAAATAACTGAAGACCTACTGCCGCAAAGCCAATCGTTAGCGATAGACGAGAGCCGTAAAGAATCGTCGACAGAATATCACGACCTTGCTCATCGGTACCCAGCGGGAAGGTTGCGTCGCCGTCTTCCATCCAAGATGGTGGCAGCTCGGCATCCATAATGTCGATGGTGCTGAGATCATACGGGTTATGCGGTGCAATCAACGGCGAAGCTAACGACATCACTAGAATCACCATAAAGACAGTGAAACTCGTCATCGCAACCTTGTCGCGTTTGAAGTAATACAGAAAATCCGATTGTTTGAAACGCTCCCAACGTGAAGGAACGACTTGTACTGCTTGTGTCATGGTTATGCTCCTTTACCAGTTAGGTTTACTGTTGGGTTAATCAAGCCGTATAGCAGGTCGACGATGGTGTTAGTCACAACGAAGATAAGACCTACAAAGATAACGTAAGCGGTGATAAGCGGCGTATCTACGCGGTTGATTGCCTCTAGGAAAAGGAAGCCTGTACCAGGCCACTGGAATACGGTTTCGGTTAGGATGGTGTACGCCACCATGGTACCGATTTGCACGCCACCTACCGTCAATACTGGTAGCATGGTGTTTTTAAGCGCATGTTGGTAGTAGATCTTATGCAGCGCTAGACCTTTCGCCTTACCAAACTTGATGTACTCAGAGCTCAGCACTTCTAGCATCTCTGCACGCACTAGACGAATAAACAGCGGCAACATAATGGAAGCCAGTGCGATACACGGCAGCACCAAGTGTGCCAGACCATCAAGCGTTAGGAAGCCAGAGTCCCAACCAAACCAGTTTGCGGTTTCACCTCGTCCGTAGGACGGGAACCAGCCCAGTTCAATAGAGAAGACATACATCAACATGATTGCCGTTAGGAAAACAGGGATCGAGATACCGATGCTGCTGCCAGCCATGACAACTTTTGTAAAGAAACTCTTCGGGTTAATTGCAGAGTAAACCCCAAGAGGGATAGATAAACAGATTATGATTAACGTGGCACCAAATACCAGCTCTAGCGTCGCCACTAGCTTGCTCGCAATCACTTCAACCGCTGGGCGCTTGAAGAAGTATGAGTTGCCTAAATCACCTTGTACCGCGTTACCAAGAAAACGCGCGTATTTCGTAATGAAGGGATCGTTGAGGCCCATTTCATCACGCATCGCTTGACGCTCTGCTTCTGAAACCGACTGACCTACAAGTTCACGCAACGGGTCGCCCAGGTTATCCTGAATGGCAAACGCCACCAAACTGATCACAAACATCACTATCAGTGCCTGAAACAGGCGCTTGACCAGAAACGAAAACATTCCTTGCCCCTTATGTATCCATTACATTAAAAATTCGTTCAGCCTAAAAAACGCGCTCTGCTCGCTGAACAAAGCAGAGCGCGATTATCTGTCGCTTACTCAGCGAGAGAGTGCCGCTTATTTAACGACTAGGTCACCAAAGTATGGGAAGTTCATGCCGTTGATGATTGGGCCAATCTCAACGTTAGACTTCGCTGCCCATGATGGATCTTGCCAGTGTAGAGGAACAAACGCCGCTTCATTGTAAAGCGTTGCTTCTACTTGCTTAAGCATCGCGCTACGCTTCGCTAGGTCTGTCTCAGAGTTAGATGCAGAAACGATCTTGTCCACTTCTGGGTTAGAGTAGTGACCACAGTTGTACTGACCACGACCAGTCGCTTCATCACGAGTCATTGTTAGGAACTCTGTGAAGTTCGCTGAATCTTCTGTATCTGGGTGCCAGCCGATCATCATCATGTCTGCTGCACACTTATCAAACTCTGGCCAGTATTGCGCTTTAGGCATTGTCTTCAGATCAACCTTGATGCCGATCTTAGATAGCATTGCTGCCGCAGCTTGTGCAATCTTGTCATCGTTCACGTAACGGTTGTTTGGCGCCATCATAGATAGCGTAAAGCCGTTCTCGTAGCCCGCTTCCTTCATTAGCTCTTTCGCTTTCTTCAGGTCGTAGCGTGGCTTAAGATCTTCGTTGTAACCCGCGTAACCAACTGGGCTTTGCTGACCAGCAGGTGTCGCAGCACCTTTCATGATCTTCTTAGCAATACCTTCGTTGTTGATTGCGTGAACGATAGCTTGACGAACGCGAACGTCTTTCAGCGCTTCGTTGCTGTTTTGGTTCATTTGGAACGTGATTACACGCGTACCAGGCATAGTGTATAGGTTGATATTGCTTGCGCTATCCACACGCTTGTAGTCGTTTGGTGCGACTGGAGCAATCATGTCTACATCGCCAGAAAGAAGTGCTGCTACACGCGTTGCCGCTTCTTTGATTGGTACAAGTGTTAGGTTATCAACGTTACCTTTTGATTCGGTATCCCAGTAGTTAGGGTTACGCTCAAACTCAACCTTGATGCCTTGCTCACGAGATTTAACCGTGAATGGGCCAGTACCAGAAACGTTAGTAGAAGCAAAAGAGTTACCGTGCTTAACGATTTCGCCTTTGTCTTTACCGTCTTCTGTTGTACCAGAGTAGAACTTGCTGTCCATTGGGAAGATGTACGTTGCCACGTTCTCAACTAGCGGGTAAGTACCGTCAGTCTTGATTTCGATGGTGTAGTCGTCAACTTTAGTCAGTGATACTAGCGGCGCAAAGATACCTTTGAAGTCAGCAGACTTCTTAAGACGCGCAAATGTCCATACTACGTCGTCAGCCGTTAGCTCGTTACCAGAATGGAACTTAACGCCTTTACGTAGGTTGAAACGCATAGTTTCGTTGTCGACACGTTCCCAAGACTCAGCCAAACGTGGCTCGAATTCCATGTCTTGGTTAAAACGTACTAGTGGGTCAAATACCATGTGTGAAAGCTGCATCACACCGCCAGATAGCTGCTCTTGTGGATCAAGCGTTACTGGGTCAGCGTCGTATGCTACGGTGATGTTTGCTGCTGCAGCGCTAAAGCTTAGGCCAGCTGCCATCAAAGCCACTGCTAATTTACTTTTCATGGTTTTCATTGTGCATAACTCCTTCATGCGGGGATCCGGATCCCTTTTTGTTGTGTTTGCTTCTGCTTATATTTCCGATTAGGAACTTATTTGGCTTACGCCGTTTTTACTACGTCTTCTCTTAAACCTGTAAACTCAGGCATCAAGGAAATCAGTTGCTTGCTGTATTCGTGTTGTGGGTCGGTAAACAATTGCTCAGTAGGCGCCACTTCCAGTAGCGTACCCATTTGCATGACGCCCACTCGGTCACACATCTGACGGATAACCGGCAGGTCGTGACTGATGAACAGCATGGTGAGATTCAGCTCTTGCTGAAGATCTTTAAGTAGGTTCAAAATCTGAGCCTGAACCGATACATCCAGTGCAGATGTTGGCTCATCACAAATCAATAGACGCGGACGCGTTGCCAGTGCACGCGCGATAGAAATACGCTGACGCTGACCACCGGAGAACTCATGCGGATACTTCACACCCGCCATCTTGCCAAGACCCACGTGCTCAAGCAGATCTTCAACAATCTGTTTGGTTTCTGACTCGTTAGCGGTCAGTTTGTGGAAACGAATTGGCTCAGCGATGATGTCGTAGATCTTCATGCGCGGGTTCATTGAGGTGTATGGGTTTTGGAACACCATCTGCATCTGACGACGCATTGGACGACGCTCTTTCTCCGACTTAAGCGAGGTTAAGTCGATACCCTCAAACGTCACTTTGCCTGAATTTGGTGCGTAAAGACCGGCGATAACACGCGCAATAGTAGATTTACCTGAACCCGACTCACCTACTAGGCCAAATGTCTCACCTTCGTGAACCTCAAAGCTCACGTTGTTCGACGCCTGAACGTACTCACGACGGCTTTCGAACAAAGAGTCTTTGGTCACAAAGCGTAGGTTTACATTCTCCACGTTAAGGAGTGGACCCGTGTAATCACGGTGATCTTGGCTTTGACCTAGCCAGTGGTTTTTCACATCAAGCGGCTCCATTTCGTGAGCTTCTTCGATGTAGCTAACCAGCGGGAAGCGATCCAGTTTCATGTCTGAACGAGGAACCGCAGAGATCAGGCTGCGTGTGTATGGGTGATCAGGATCGCCCAGTACTTTCTTAGTCGCACCAAACTCAACTAGGTCACCGCGATACATCACTGCCACGCGGTCAGTCACGTTAGAAACCACACCCATATCGTGCGTCACTAGCATACAACCCACGTTGTTCTTGATGCACAGGTCGCGAATCAAACCTAGGATTTGATCTTGAATTGATACATCGAGTGCCGTGGTTGGTTCATCTGCAATGATAAGGTCAGGCTCACCCGCTAGCGCGATAGCGATAACGACACGTTGGCGCATACCACCAGAGAACTGGTGTGGGTATTGCTTAAGACGGTTTTCAGGCTGTGGAATACCCACTTGCTTCATTAGGTTAAGCGAGCGCTCATAGGCTTGCTCATCCGTCACCTTCATATTGGCGTGGATGGTCTCTTTTAATTGTTGCTCAACCGTGAAGAGTGGATTAAGTGAGGTCATTGGGTCTTGGAAAATAAACCCTATTTTTGAGCCACGAACTTTTCGCATCTGTTCAGGAGATAAACCGGAGATTTTCTCTCCATCCAAGAACACTTCGCCACCAGCGATAGTCCCTGGAGGTGATAGCAAATCGATCACCGCATTACCTACGGTCGATTTACCTGCACCAGACTCACCCACAACACCAACTATTTCACCGCGTTCAATATTGAACGACAAATTTTTAACCGCGGCATGTACCCCATGGCGAGATGGGTATTCGATACGAAGATCTTTAACTTCTAATAATGACATTACCAGACCTCTACTGCTTTGGCAGTTTTCTGCCCCTGTCTGAAAAATTGAATCCATTCTTAGGCAGCATTTTCTGCTGACTAATTACAAGTGCATCAATTTGGCAAATCTTTCACAGAAAAGCAACAAAAATAGGATAAAAATTCGAAATTGAGCAAATCTAAAGCAGTATAAATAAATATTTATGCACATTAACTACATATAGTAATGAGACCACCCATCTAAAAACTTGATGTAGCACCAATAAAACGCACTATAAAACGATCATAAATCGCTATGCATCACGATATTAGCCATATTAATGACTAAAGCAGTGCGAATAGTTATTCCGTAATCATTTTAACACTATGGAAACATAAGTTTTGTAACAATGCCGTTTGCAGAACTAAAGTCTAGATCTTAATCACACTTCACAAGCGAAACGCTCAAAGATCGAGAGTAGGCAACATTTTCCGCTACATTAAATTGCAACATGATTGTGGCATGCAATATAGACAAAACTCTGGGATTCTGGAGTTAGCTAGACTGAAACACCATTTCTTATCAGACAAGAATCGTAGAAATGTTATTCAGCCAAGCTCCAATAAGACAACAGACCATTTATAAAGAAGGAAAACACGATTCAACGAAAAAATGCCGCTAATCGGACAACAGAATGATATGTGACTAGATACATGACCTAATGACAGATAATTTTGGAGATCATGTAGGATTTTCAATTTTGCGCTTTTCTAGCGTGTAGATGAGAGAACCTCGTATGACGAGGAAGCTTCGAATGATACTAGTGAAGAGGAATTCGATTGGTTCGACACTCGACGACTGGGCTTCCATGGGACTGGGCTTCCATCCCCCGACTCGCATGGGTTTTCCTTAAAACCTGCAAACCATATATACGAAAAAAGCCTCGTCTTTCGACGAGGCTTTCGAATGGTGGTCGGTGAAGAGGGATTCGAACCCCCGACCCTCTGGTCCCAAACCAGATGCGCTACCAAGCTGCGCTATTCACCGACAATGTTTTATTACGAGTCAACTCGTAAGGGGAAGCAAATGCTACCAAAATAAATGGGGTGGCTAACGAGATTCGAACTCGCGACCACCGGAATCACAATCCAGGGCTCTACCAACTGAGCTATAGCCACCACAAATTTTGTTTTGTTACCGTCATCAACAGTAACTGAAATAGTGGTCGGTGAAGAGGGATTCGAACCCCCGACCCTCTGGTCCCAAACCAGATGCGCTACCAAGCTGCGCTATTCACCGACGATGTTCTTTTCAGAACGCTTTCGTTTCGATTAAATCAAAACTGGAGACAAAAGTCACCGAAATAATGGGGTGGCTAACGAGATTCGAACTCGCGACCACCGGAATCACAATCCAGGGCTCTACCAACTGAGCTATAGCCACCACTATTTTTTGCCAATAATTATATCCGGATGGCACGCCCGAAAGGATTCGAACCTTCGACCTTTGGCTCCGGAGGCCAACGCTCTATCCAGCTGAGCTACGGGCGCATGCCCTATCGGCGGATGGGAATAATACGGATATCACACTATGCCGTAAAGTACTTTTTTAACTTTTTTTTTCGTTTGTTGGCTTTTTCAGCACTTTGGTACAGAAAATACTAGCTTTACGATGTGATTCACCCCGTGAAGCTGAAAAGTTGTGGTTTATTGCAACAAGTTAACAGGATATAATCACCCAATGTTTACATTGATTTAACAGCCGTTAGATCAGCAAGCAGAATAAAATCGTATAAATGAATAGCAAGCAGCGACTTGCTACCTTGTTGGATAGTAAAGTGAGTTTAATGGATATGTCTCGTCGAATCTTAACTGTGTTGTTCGCCGCACTAACTTTTTCTACTGCCTCTTTTGCAGCGGATGTGAGCCAAGAAGAATATGACGCTATCGCAGAGCGTATTAAACCCGTTGGTGGCGTTTACTTAGCAGGTAGCGAACCTGTTGTTGCAGAGCCAACTGGTCCACGTGATGGTGCCACTGTTTACAATACCTTCTGTACTGCTTGTCACTCTATTGGTGTCAGCGGTGCTCCTAAAACGGGTGACGCTGGTGACTGGGCACCACGTATCGCGCAAGGCAAAGACGTGTTGGCTGATCACGCCATCAACGGCTTTAACGCGATGCCAGCGAAAGGCTCTTGTATGGATTGTTCTGACCAAGAAATCATTGATGCTATCGAGCACATGATCGCGGGTCTGTAATCCAGCAATACGCACTGTATAAAAAGAAGGGGCTCACTAGATAGTGAGCCCCTTCTTTTTATACAGTGCAATCTCGCGTTATTTTTTATTAAACATCGCGCGAATATTGGCGATATGCGCCTGACCTTTTTGCATGCGCTCTTCCGCTGACACCGGCTTTTTCGCTTGCTCCCATTCAACATCATCAAACGGCAGCTCATCGAGAAATCGGCTGTGCTCAGGCTTGATTAGCTCACCAAACTGACGGCGCTCCTTACATATAGTAAAGGTCAGCTCCTTTTGCGCGCGAGTGATACCGACATACATCAAGCGGCGTTCTTCTTCGACATTGTCCTCATCAATGCTGGTTTGATGCGGCAAAATGCCCTCTTCTGACCCTATCAAATAGACATAAGGAAATTCCAACCCCTTTGAGGCATGCAGCGTCATCAATTGAACCGCATCGCTGTCATCATCTTCTTCACCCCGTTCCATCATGTCGCGCAGGGTTAGACGCTGAACCACTTCTTTGAGCGTCTTCTCTTCTTTGTCGTAGTTGTCACCCTCTAAATCAGCAACAATCCACGAATAAAGATCAGAGACGTTCTTCATGCGCATTTCAGCCGCTTTTGCGCTGGATGACGTTTCGTACAGCCAATCTTCATAGTTGATATCACGAACCAAAGCACGCACAGCCTCTACTGTGTTGCCACGCTCTGCATTATCGGCGATAGCGACGACCCATTGGGTAAAGCGGCGCAGGTTTTCAAGGCCGCGGCCGGTAAGGTGCTGCTCTAACCCAAGCTCGAAGCTTGCCTCAAACAAGCTTTTGCCTCGCATATTGGCATAACTGCCCAGCTTCTCTAGTGTTGCAGGACCAATCTCGCGACGCGGCGTGTTTACGATGCGCAAGAAAGCATTATCATCGTCTGGGTTCACGAGCACACGTAGATACGCCATGATGTCTTTGATCTCGGCGCGCGCAAAAAATGACGTGCCTCCTGAGATCTTGTAAGGCACACGGTTTTGCATCAATACCTTTTCAATCAGGCGCGACTGATGGTTGCCTCTATATAAGATGGCATAGTCACGATACTCAGTTCGATTCACAAATCGATGAGCAATAAGTTCGCCGGTGACGCGTTCTGCCTCATGCTCCTCGTTTTTGGCTTTAAGTACTTTAAGCTTTTCACCATCAGGGATCTCTGAGAACAGCGACTTCTCAAATACGTGCGGGTTATTGGCAATCAGAATATTTGCAGCGCGCAAAATTCGACTGGTTGAGCGATAGTTTTGCTCCAGCATCACCGCTTTTAGGTTTGGAAAATCTTTGTTGAGCAATACAAGGTTCTGCGGTTTCGCGCCACGCCATGAATAGATAGATTGGTCATCATCGCCTACAACGGTAAATCGAGCCCGTTCGCCAACCAACAGCTTAACAAGTTCGTACTGACTGGTATTGGTATCTTGATACTCATCCACCAGCAAATACTGAATACGTTTCTGCCAACGCTCACGGACTTCTTGATTGGTCTTAAGCAAAATAACCGGGAGTGCAATCAGGTCATCAAAGTCGAGCGCGTTATAGGCTTTCATCTGGATTTGGTACATCTCAAAGCAGTGCGCAAACAGTTGTTCTTGCTCTGAACGTGCACTGCCTTTGACCTGCTCTGGCGTGAGCATGTCGTTTTTCCAGTTCGAAATAGAGCTGAGCAGCGAACGGAGGAGGTCCTTATCACCATCAAGCTGTTTTTCAGTGAGCTCTTTGAGCAGTGCCATCTGGTCCTGATCATCAAACAAAGAGAAACCTGCTTTCAAGCCCAGCGCCTTATACTCGCGGCGAATAACGTTCAGCCCCATGGTGTGGAAGGTCGACACCATCAAGCCTTTAGATTCATTCTTACCAAGCGTTTGACCAACACGCTCTTTCATCTCCCGAGCGGCTTTGTTGGTGAACGTCACCGCAGCGATATTTCTCGCCTTATACCCGCAGTTTTGAACTAGGTAGGCTATCTTATTAGTAATCACGCGGGTTTTACCTGACCCTGCACCAGCGAGAACCAGGCATGGACCAGAGACGTATTTCACCGCCATATCTTGCTGCGGATTTAGCTTCATTAATGTGCTCACTACTCACGACTTGTAACGCGCACATAATAGACTGCTACCGATGACAATGCCACGCTCTGTAGGAGTTTTTAACTTTTATAGAATTCTGATTAAAAATAAGTTGCACAAATAGACGTCAATTGTTTTATAATGAATGAACGTTCATTCAGTTATTGGTTGGATGGCTCATGACAACTGTAAATACCAGCGACAAACGCCTACAAATACTTGAAGCGGCTCAAAAAATGGTAGCCGAAGTAGGCATTCAAGGTGTATCTATGCAGAAGCTAGCCAATGAGGCTGGCGTTGCTGCAGGCACCATCTATCGCTACTTTGACGACAAAGACCATTTGTTGGAAGAGTTGCGACAGTATGTGGTCGCGCGTATGGCGAAAGCCGTACAAGCGGGCGTGGATGCAGACAAGCCACTGAAGGAACAGTATAGGACCATGTGGCTAAATATTTGGCGAATGGCGGCATCGAATATCAATTCGTTAAAGACACGCGCCCAATATGATTCAATTCCTTCGAAAAATTGTTATAGCACTCGGGAACAAGAACGAAAAATGTTTGCCCAAGTCGATAACCTATTCAACGAAGGAAAGAAACAAGGGGTTTTCAAAAACCTCGATAATGAAATTCTTTCTGGACTAAGCTTAGAAGCGAGTGTTTCGCTTGCGCGTAAGCATGCTCTGGGTCTCTATCAACTGGATGACGATGCGCTGGAATCAGCTATCGAAGCCAGTTGGGATGCAATTATAAAACACTAATGTGGAGTTCTCGTTAGAATGAAAAAGTGGACATTTTTCATGCTACTTATCGCAATACTGCTATTCGGCAGTGTGATAGGTTTCAACCTGTTCAAGCAACAGAAGATTGCTGAGTATTTAGCAAATCGCCCTGAGCCTGAATTTCCAGTCACCGTGACCACGGTTCAACCTGTTGATTGGGTACCGGTTATCGAAGCCATCGGTTTTGTTGAGCCTAACCAAGGTGTCACACTGACTTCAGAAACCAGCGGCGTGATCAGCAATATCTCATTTGCTTCAGGCTCAATGGTTGAGAAAGACCAGCTTCTAGTATCTCTGGATTCAGACGTAGAAAAAGCGAACCTTAAGAGTTCACAAGCACGTCTGCCTGCAGCGAAAGCGAAATATGAACGCTACCAAGGTCTTTACAAGAAAGGCTCTATCTCGCGCGAAGCATACGATGATGCAGAAGCAAGCTACTTCTCTCTATCGGCTGACATCGAGAGCCTAAAAGCACAGATCGACCGTCGTGAAATCAAAGCACCATTCTCTGGTGTCGTTGGTATCCGTAACGTGTTCCTTGGTCAGTATCTGCAACCAAGTGACGATATCGTGCGCCTTGAAGACACTAGTCTAATGAAGCTGCGTTTTACTGTTCCTCAGACCGATTTCTCTCGCATTTCTATTGGACAAGATGTCGATATCTTCGTTGATGCGTATCCAAATCAGCCATTTAAAGGCTCTATCTCGGCTATTGAGCCTGCGGTAAGCATTCAAAGCGGCCTGATCCAAGTGCAAGCGGATATTCCAAATAACGATGGCAAGCTACGTAGCGGCATGTTCGCTCGCGCTAACATCATTCTGCCTAAGCTAGAGAACCAAGTGACGCTACCGCAAACGGCGATCACGTTTACGCTATATGGCGACAACGTGTATGTCGTGACTGATGTTGATGGTGAGAAACGCGTTAAGCAGCAAGTCGTTAAAGTTGGCGAGCGTACTGGCGATATCGCCCACATCCTAGAAGGTGTGAACCCAGATGACGTTATCGTTACCTCTGGTCAGGTACGTCTAAGTAACGACGTGAAAGTCAAAGTGGTGGAAAGCGATGCGACTGTCCCACCAGCTGAGACACCGATGCTGTAATTGGAGGCAAAATGCGTTTTACTGATATTTTCATAAAACGTCCTGTTCTTGCGGTATCGATCAGCTTCTTGATTGCCTTGCTTGGTTTGCAAGCGGTATTCAAGATGCAGGTACGTGAATACCCAGAAATGACGAATACGGTTGTCACGGTGACAACCAGTTACTACGGTGCAAGTGCCGACTTGATTCAGGGCTTTATTACCCAGCCTCTGGAGCAAGCCGTTGCGCAGGCCGACAACATTGATTACATGACGTCACAGTCTGTGCTTGGTCAATCGACCATCACGGTAAACATGAAGCTTAACACCGACCCGAACGCGGCGCTGTCAGACATTCTGGCAAAGACCAACTCGGTTCGCTCTCAGCTTCCTAAAGAAGCCGAAGACCCAACGGTAACTATGTCGACTGGTTCGACGACCGCGGTACTTTATATCGGTTTTACCAGTGATGAGTTGGCTTCGAGTCAGATCACCGACTACCTAGAGCGCGTAATCAACCCGCAGCTATTTACCGTTAATGGCGTATCTAAAGTAGATATGTACGGTGGTATGAAATACGCCCTGCGCGTATGGCTAGACCCACTGAAAATGGCCGCGCTAAAGATGACGGCATCGGACGTGATGAACGTTCTGAATGCCAATAACTATCAGTCAGCAACGGGTCAAGCAACGGGTGAGTTCGTTCTGTATAACGGCAGTGCCGATACTCAGGTATCGAACACCGAAGAACTGAAGAACCTAGTTGTAAGCTCAAGCGACGGTCAAGTGATTCGCTTAGGTGATATCGCGAAAGTGACGCTTGAGAAGAGTCACGATGTATACCGTGCAAGTGCTAACGGCCAAGAAGCCGTAGTAGCAGCGATCAACGCCGCACCGAGTGCTAACCCGATCAACATTGCAGCCGATGTGCTTGAACTTCTTCCTCAGCTTGAGAAGAACCTACCAAGTAACATCAAAATGAACGTGATGTATGACTCGACAGTTGCGATCAATGAATCGATTCAAGAGGTTATCAAAACCATCCTTGAAGCGGCATTAATCGTACTTGTGGTTATCACTCTGTTCTTGGGTTCATTCCGTGCAGTACTGATCCCTATCGTCACTATTCCGCTATCCCTGATTGGTGTAGCGATGGTGATGCAGGCGATTGGCTTCTCATGGAACCTGATGACACTACTGGCGATGGTACTAGCCATCGGTCTGGTAGTCGATGATGCGATCGTTGTACTTGAGAACGTCGACCGTCACATCAAGCTGGGTGAGTCACCGTTTCGTGCGGCCATCATTGGTACTCGCGAGATTGCGGTACCGGTTATCGCGATGACACTCACGCTGGGTGCGGTATACGCGCCGATCGCCTTGATGGGCGGTATCACGGGCTCGCTGTTTAAAGAGTTCGCTCTGACGCTGGCAGGTTCTGTATTTGTATCCGGTATCATCGCATTGACGTTATCGCCAATGATGTGTTCGAAGCTACTTAAAGCGAACGAGACACCAAACCGTTTCGAGCAGAAAGTACATGATGTACTTGATCGCATGACCGCTCGCTACGAGAAAATGCTCACAGCAGTAATGCAGCACCGTCCGGTTATTATCGGCTTTGCAGTTATCGTGTTCGCGTCACTTCCGATGCTGTTCAAGTTCATTCCAAGTGAACTGGCACCGTCAGAAGATAAAGGCGTAGTGATGTTGATGGGTACGGGTCCGTCGAATGCGAACCTAGACTATCTGCAAAACACCATGAACGATGTGAACAAAATTCTGAGCGACCAGCCTGAAGTGGCGTTTGCACAGGTGTTTACCGGTGTGCCTAACTCAAACCAAGCGTTTGGTATTGCGTCAATGGTGCCGTGGAGTCAACGAGAAGCAAGCCAAGCTGAAGTAGCAAACCGCGTAGGTGCTCTCGTCGCTGAAGTACCGGGTATGGCTGTGACTGCGTTCCAGATGCCAGAACTTCCTGGTGCAGGTTCAGGTCTGCCTATTCAGTTTGTTATCACGACACCAAACAGCTTTGAGAGTTTGTTTACTATCGCGACTGACATCTGGGGTGAAGTGCAGCAAAACCCACAGTTTGTGTATTCGACGCTGGATTTGAACTACGACTCAGCAACGATGAAGATCAATATCGACAAGGATATGGCTGGCGCATACGGCGTGACCATGCAAGATATCGGTATTACTCTTGGTACTATGATGGCTGATGGCTACGTGAACCGTATCGACCTAAATGGTCGTTCTTATGAGGTGATTCCTCAGGTTGAGCGTAAGTATCGTCTGAACCCAGAGTCGATGAACATGTACTTCGTGCGTTCTGACGACGGTCAAGCTATCCCACTAGGTAGCCTTATAAGTATCGATGTGGTTGCGGAGCCCCGCTCACTGCCTCACTTCAACCAGCTGAACTCAGCAACGGTGGGTGCAGTACCTTCACCTGGCGTGGCAATGGGTGATGCGATTGCATGGTTTGAATCGATTGCAGAAAGCAAACTGCCAAGCGGCTACAACCATGACTACATGGGTGAAGCACGTCAGTACGTAACCGAAGGTAGCGCACTGTACGCAACATTTGGTCTAGCCCTGGCGATCATCTTCTTGGTACTGGCTATTCAGTTCGAGTCGATCAAAGACCCATTCGTTATCATGGTCTCGGTACCACTAGCGATTTGTGGTGCCCTGATTGCTCTTGCTTGGGGCGCAGCGACCATGAACATCTACTCGCAGGTTGGTTTGATTACCCTAGTTGGTCTAATCACCAAGCACGGTATTCTAATCTGTGAGGTAGCCAAAGAAGAGCAGCTTCTGCATAAGAAGAGCAAGATGGAAGCGGTCATGGAAGCGGCGAAAGTACGTCTTCGCCCAATCCTAATGACCACGGCGGCGATGATCGCAGGTCTTATCCCACTGATGTACGCATCAGGTGCGGGTGCGGCTCAGCGCTTTAGTATCGGTATTGTAATCGTTGCTGGTCTTGCGATTGGTACACTGTTTACGCTATTTGTACTGCCAGTGATCTACACCTACTTGGCAGAGCGTCATAAGCCACTACCTGTGTTTGTTGAAGACAAAGACTTGGAGAAAATTGCTCGAGTTGACGAAGCTTCAGCTGCATGCAAAGAGAATCGCGTATAAACCGTTAATGTGATTCTACGTTGTTAGTTAAAAACAGCGTTAGTTAGAAAAAGGCCACATTGTGGCCTTTTTTATTACGCTAAATAACGACATTGCCCGGTGGATTACATAGAATAGTGGGATTACTTAAGGAGTTACCAGACATGTTTGACCCAAAGAAACTTGAACAGATTGCTAAGCAGATTCACGACTCTATGCCACAACCCGTGAAAGAGCTTGGTGCGGATGTTGATCAGAAAGTACGTCAAGTGATTCAAGGCCAATTGAATAAGCTCGATGTGGTTAGCCGTGAAGAGTTTGACGTGCAGACTCAAGTACTACTACGTACTCGCCAAAAGCTAACGGAAATGGAACAAAAGCTTGCCGAGCTAGAGCAAAAGCTAGCTGACAAGTAACCATTTGTTCGCTGCATTCCGAGCATTAGGCTCGAATGGCACAGACAAAAGAAAGGGGCTACCGATTGGTAGCCCCTTTTTTACTATGTTGTGTTTACTTTTTTATCTAATTCTTGGTCGGCTTAGCCGCCTACAGCGATGCGCTTCATGTCTGTCATGTAGCCACGTAGCTCTTCACCGATGTACTCAACTGGGTGGTTACGGATAACGTCGTTTACTTCGATTAGTTTGCCGTTATCTACTTGGTTAGATGTCTCACCTAGACCTTTACCGATTACGTCAGTACCCACTGATGGCATGAACTTCTCGCGAAGAAGTGGTGTTGCTACGTTCGCGAATAGGTAGTTACCGTATTCTGCTGTGTCAGAGATTACTACGTTCATTTCGTATAGACGCTTACGTGCAATCGTGTTTGCAATCAGTGGTAGCTCGTGTAGCGACTCGTAGTACGCAGACTCATCGATGATGCCTGATGCTGTCATTGCTTCGAATGCTAGCTCAACGCCCGCACGAACCATAGCGACCATTAGGATGCCGTTGTCGAAGTACTCTTGCTCAGAGATTTCTACATCTGATGCTGGGTAGTTTTCGAATGCTGTTTCAGCAGTCTCTGCACGCCAACCTAGAAGGTTCACGTCGTCATTTGCCCAGTCAGCCATCATAGTGCTAGAGAATTCGCCTTGGATGATGTCATCCATGTGCTTGTTGTAAAGCGGACGCATTAGGTCTTTTAGCTCTTCAGATAGGTCAAACGCTTTCACTTTCGCAGGGTTAGATAGACGATCCATCATGTGCGTGATGCCACCGAATTTTAGTGCTTCAGTGATGGTTTCCCAACCGAACTGAAGTAGCTTACCTGCGTAGCTTGGGTCGATGCTGTCAGCAATCATCTTCTCGTAACATACGATTGAACCTGCTTGTAGCATGCCACATAGGATAGTTTGCTCACCCATTAGGTCAGATTTAACTTCAGCAACGAATGAAGACTCTAGAACACCTGCACGGTGACCGCCGGTTGCTGCTGCCCATGCTTTCGCGATTTCAAGACCATCACCTTGAGGATCGTTTTCTGGGTGAACTGCGATAAGAGTCGGAACACCAAAGCCACGCTTGTATTCTTCACGAACCTCAGTACCTGGACACTTAGGCGCAACCATAACAACCGTTAGGTCTTTACGGATTTGCATACCTTCTTCAACGATGTTGAAGCCGTGAGAGTAGCCTAGAGATGCGCCTTCTTTCATTAGCGGCATTACCGTCTCAACCACGTTAGTGTGCTGCTTGTCTGGAGTTAGGTTAACAACTAGGTCAGCTTGAGGGATTAGGTCTTCGTAGCTACCCACAACGAAGCCGTTGTCTTTCGCGTTTTTGAACGATTGACGCTGCTCATCAATCGCTGCCTGACGAAGTGCGTACGACACGTCTAGGCCAGAATCGCGCATGTTCAAACCTTGGTTTAGGCCTTGAGCACCACAACCAACAATGACTACTTTCTTACCTTTTAGGTAATCCGCTTCTGAAGCAAATTCAGAACGATCCATAAAACGACAACGACCTAGTTGGTCCAATTGCTCACGCAAGTTAAGAGTATTGAAATAGTTAGCCATAGTGGGGCTCTCCTGTTGAATTCTGTCCGTAGTGTCGATGCTTATCATCGAATGACTTCATACTAAAACAGAGACTAAATTGCTTAAAGTGATATATTCACAATTTGTCATTGCAATTAATGCAACTACCGATATCTTTAGTGTTATGAATATTAAAAGTCTCCAAGCTTTCATCCATCTTTGTGAGAGTAAAAGCTTCAGTAAAACCGCGACAGCGATGCACGTCAGTGCCTCGGCGCTAAGTCGTCAGATTCAAAAACTTGAGCAGGATACTCATCAAAGCCTATTCCTGCGTGACAACCGATCTGTAGAGCTCACTCCAGCAGGTAAAAAGCTGCTACCGATTGCCATCAATATCGTCAGCGAATGGCAGCAGTTTCAATCTGAAAGCCAACATGGTGAGAACGAGCTCAGAGGCAAACTCCGGTTGTTTTGTTCAGTCACCGCCAGCTATAGCCATTTACCTGAACTACTTGCGGAGTTCAGGCTGCTCTATCCGTACATCGAATTCGAACTATCGACAGGCGATCCAGCCCAGGCGATAGACAAGGTCATGAACGATGAAACGGATATCGCTATCTCTGCACTGCCTGAATTGCTCCCCGCGCGTCTGGAGTTTGAGACGATTAGTGAGATCCCCTTATCTGTTATTGCACCAGCCGGGGTAAGCAGCTTTGGCTCTGAGCTAGTCGATGGTATGCCTGACTGGAGTAAAATCCCATTCATCGTGCCAGAAGCTGGCACCGCTCGCGAACGTGCAAATTACTGGTTCAAGAAAATGCGTATAAAGCCCAATATCTATGCACAAGTATCCGGTCATGAGGCGATTGTTAGCATGGTGGCATTAGGATGTGGTGTAGGTATTGCGCCAGAAGTCGTTATCGTCAACAGCCCAGTCAGAGACAAGATACAGCGCTTGAAGCTAGAGCCTATAAAGCCATTCAAACTCGGTGTGGTGTGCAAGCGCTCTAACTTGGATAACCAGCTACTCTCTGCATTTTGGAAAGTGGCGGAAAACGTTTATATCCAACCATAACTTGGCTCACTGACGGTTGTGACAGAGAGATGATACTTTATTACTCTGGTTATCGATATCATATTGCCGACTCTCTGCCCAAAAGGCTTTTACCCTTATGTTCGCATTCAAAAAAACGCTCCTTGCCTCTGCTTCAATTGCTTTGTTTGGCTGCTCGACTGCTCCCGATAGCGTACCAGTCTCGAATAAAGACTATTGCGCCGAACTCGTCGATAAAGAGCGCTTGCCTTTGTCTCACTATACTCTACCTTTTGAGACTGAGATGGAAAGCGGCACAGGCGTCTATGTTTTAGAGCAAGGGGCTGAAGCAATGATGTCCCGTGCTTGGTTAACAGAGCGCGCTGAAGCCTCTATCGATGTACAGTACTTTATCTTCTCAGTCGACAACGTAGGGTTGATTGCGACTGACTATCTCGTAAGAGCGGCTGAGCGAGGCATAAAGGTGAGAGTTCTTGTCGATGACATCATGCTCAATGCCAAGGGAGATGAACTTCTCATGCTAGCAGCGCATGAGAACTTTGACATCAAGATATATAACCCCAACGCCAACATCGGTAAGAATATAGTTCAAAAGATGACAACTGTTATTACCGACTTTCACGGCATCAACCAACGCATGCACAATAAAGTGTTTTTAGTCGACAACCAGGTAGCTATCACTGGAGGAAGAAATATTGCCGACGAATACTTCGGGTTTGATCATGAGTACAACTTTAGAGATCGCGATGTATTCCTAGCTGGCAAAGCAGTTAACGCGATCGATACCTCCTTCGAGCAATATTGGAATAGCGAGCTCAGTGTCCCAGTCGAAGATCTCTTCAAATCCAACCCATATAGCGGCAATCCTGATTTTTCACGATTGCATTCCTATGCGTGTAACCCTGAGCACTTTCATCCTGAAATCAGAGCAGAGATAGATAAGGTACCCGAGACCTTTCAGGCACTATCTGAAGAAGGAAAGTTCCTATTCGTTGACAACGTAGAGTATGTAGCGGATGAGCCGGGAAAAAACGATCAACAGACGTTCTTGGGTGGAAGTAGTATCACTCGAGATAAGTTGATCGAGCTGGCAGAGAGAGCTAAAGCTTCCATTCTGATCCAGACACCCTATCTGGTCACAACCAAAAAAGATCGAGTCTTTTTACGTAGTCTTGTAGAAAAAGGCATATCCATAAAGATCCTGACGAATAGCTTAGCCTCTAACGACAATCTAGCTGCCTTTAGCGGCTACCAAAGAAATAGGAAACAGCTGCTGGCCACTGGGGTTGAGGTTTATGAGTTTAAGCCCGATGCTAAAGTCAGGCAGCGTGTAATGACGGAGCACATGTATAAGAAGCTATCAACGACGCCTATTTTTGGTCTTCATGCGAAAACAATGACGATTGATGACAGCATTACCGTTGTTGGTACCTACAATCTTGACCCACGCAGCGCTCATTTGAACACAGAGAGCTTTGCCATCATCCATTCTCCAGAGATCAATGAGCATGTCTCAGCCGCTATGAAGGTGGAAATGGAGCCTGACAATGCATGGCGGATAACTACAGATTTCAATCCAGACAATGAAGTTAGCGTCACTAAAAGGGTGGGAGTGAAACTGCACCGAGTCGTGCCTAAGAATATCCTCTAACTACAGCACCGTTGTTTAGCGACAAACTGCAGATACGAAAAAGGCCCTGACCTAAGTCAGAGCCTTTGAATATGGCAGGGGTGGAGAGATTTGACCGGGCTGGCGACCCAACTCCCAACACATCGCTTTGGAAAAGCGAAAACAAAAAAGGCTCCGACCTAAGTCAGAGCCTTTGGATATGGCAGGGGTGGAGAGATTCGAACTCCCAACACGCGGATTTGGAATCCGCTGCTCTGCCAATTGGAGCTACACCCCTAAAGTGTTATCTAATCTATGCTATTTAATTTCTTAAATCAACACGTTAGATTCAAAAAAGCCTCGTCGTTAGACGAGGCTTCTTAATAAGTGGCGGAGTGGACGGGACTCGAACCCGCGACCCCCGGCGTGACAGGCCGGTATTCTAACCAACTGAACTACCACTCCGCAGTGGTCCATTTAAAGTCTTATCTAAATCGTGCTTTAAACAGATAATGTTCAAAGCCTGGCGATGTCCTACTCTCACATGGGGAAGCCCCACACTACCATCGGCGCTATTGCGTTTCACTTCTGAGTTCGGCATGGAGTCAGGTGGGTCCACAACGCTATGGTCGCCAAGCAAATTCTTAATTCGGAAAACTGATTTTAAAAGTCTAAATACACATTCAAAGTTCTTGCTTTGAGTCCATCAAAACCCTTTGGGTGTTGTATGGTTAAGCCTCACGGGCAATTAGTACAGGTTAGCTCAACGCCTCACAACGCTTACACACCCTGCCTATCAACGTTCTAGTCTCGAACAACCCTTTAGGACACTTAAAGTGCCAGGGAAGACTCATCTCAGGGCTCGCTTCCCGCTTAGATGCTTTCAGCGGTTATCGATTCCGAACTTAGCTACCGGGCAATGCGTCTGGCGACACAACCCGAACACCAGAGGTTCGTCCACTCCGGTCCTCTCGTACTAGGAGCAGCCCCCTTCAATCTTCCAACGCCCACGGCAGATAGGGACCGAACTGTCTCACGACGTTCTAAACCCAGCTCGCGTACCACTTTAAATGGCGAACAGCCATACCCTTGGGACCGACTTCAGCCCCAGGATGTGATGAGCCGACATCGAGGTGCCAAACACCGCCGTCGATATGAACTCTTGGGCGGTATCAGCCTGTTATCCCCGGAGTACCTTTTATCCGTTGAGCGATGGCCCTTCCATTCAGAACCACCGGATCACTATGACCTGCTTTCGCACCTGCTCGAATTGTCATTCTCGCAGTCAAGCGGGCTTATGCCATTGCACTAACCTCACGATGTCCAACCGTGATTAGCCCACCTTCGTGCTCCTCCGTTACTCTTTGGGAGGAGACCGCCCCAGTCAAACTACCCACCAGGCACTGTCCGCAGCCCCGATAAGGGGCCGACGTTAGAACATCAACACTACAAGGGTGGTATTTCAAGGACGGCTCCACTAATACTGGCGTACTAGTTTCAAAGCCTCCCACCTATCCTACACATGTAGGGTCAATGTTCAGTGCCAAGCTGTAGTAAAGGTTCACGGGGTCTTTCCGTCTAGCCGCGGGTACACTGCATCTTCACAGCGATTTCAATTTCACTGAGTCTCGGGTGGAGACAGCGTGGCCATCATTACGCCATTCGTGCAGGTCGGAACTTACCCGACAAGGAATTTCGCTACCTTAGGACCGTTATAGTTACGGCCGCCGTTTACCGGGGCTTCGATCAAGAGCTTCGACCGAAGTCTAACCCCATCAATTAACCTTCCGGCACCGGGCAGGCGTCACACCGTATACGTCATCTTACGATTTTGCACAGTGCTGTGTTTTTAATAAACAGTTGCAGCCACCTGGTATCTGCGACTCCCCATAGCTCCATCCGCAAGGGACTTCACCGCGAGGAGCGTACCTTCTCCCGAAGTTACGGTACCATTTTGCCTAGTTCCTTCACCCGAGTTCTCTCAAGCGCCTTGGTATTCTCTACCCGACCACCTGTGTCGGTTTGGGGTACGATTCCTTACAATCTGAAGCTTAGAGGCTTTTCCTGGAAGCATGGCATCAATGACTTCACTACCGTAGTAGCTCGACGTCGTGTCTCAGCCTTAAAAAGAGCCGGATTTACCTAACTCTCAAGCCTACGCACTTGAACCTGGACAACCGTCGCCAGGCCCACCTAGCCTTCTCCGTCCCCCCATCGCAATTGTAAGAAGTACGGGAATATTAACCCGTTTCCCATCGACTACGCCTTTCGGCCTCGCCTTAGGGGTCGACTCACCCTGCCCCGATTAACGTTGGACAGGAACCCTTGGTCTTCCGGCGAGGAGGTTTTTCACCCCCTTTATCGTTACTCATGTCAGCATTCGCACTTCTGATACCTCCAGCAGACCTTACAGTCCACCTTCAACGGCTTACAGAACGCTCCCCTACCCAATATACAAAGTATATTGCCGCAGCTTCGGTTTATAGCTTAGCCCCGTTACATCTTCCGCGCAGGCCGACTCGACTAGTGAGCTATTACGCTTTCTTTAAATGATGGCTGCTTCTAAGCCAACATCCTAGCTGTCTAAGCCTTCCCACATCGTTTCCCACTTAGCTATAATTTGGGACCTTAGCTGGCGGTCTGGGTTGTTTCCCTCTCCACGACGGACGTTAGCACCCGCCGTGTGTCTCCCGGATAGTACTTACTGGTATTCGGAGTTTGCAAAGGGTTGGTAAGTCGGGATGACCCCCTAGCCTTAACAGTGCTCTACCCCCAGTAGTATTCGTCCGAGGCTCTACCTAAATAGATTTCGGGGAGAACCAGCTATCTCCAGGTTTGATTGGCCTTTCACCCCTAGCCACAAGTCATCCGCTAATTTTTCAACATTAGTCGGTTCGGTCCTCCAGTTGATGTTACTCAACCTTCAACCTGCCCATGGCTAGATCACCTGGTTTCGGGTCTATATCCAGAGACTGAACGCCCAGTTAAGACTCGGTTTCCCTACGGCTCCCCTAAACGGTTAACCTTGCCACTGAATATAAGTCGCTGACCCATTATACAAAAGGTACGCAGTCACACCACGAAGGTGCTCCTACTGCTTGTACGTACACGGTTTCAGGTTCTATTTCACTCCCCTCACAGGGGTTCTTTTCGCCTTTCCCTCACGGTACTGGTTCACTATCGGTCAGTCAGTAGTATTTAGCCTTGGAGGATGGTCCCCCCATATTCAGACAGGATATCACGTGTCCCGCCCTACTCGATTTCACTGATGATGAGATGTCGGTTACGGGGCTATCACCCTGTATCGCGGCACTTTCCAGAGCCTTCACCTGTCTCATTAAAAGCTTAAGGGCTAATCCAATTTCGCTCGCCGCTACTTTCGGAATCTCGGTTGATTTCTCTTCCTCGGGGTACTTAGATGTTTCAGTTCCCCCGGTTCGCCTCGCTGAGCTATGTATTCACTCAGCGATACCTGCTTATGCAGGTGGGTTTCCCCATTCAGGAATCCCAGACTCAAAGGTTATTACTACCTAATCTGGGCTTATCGCAAGTTATTACGCCTTTCATCGCCTCTGACTGCCAAGGCATCCACCGTGTACGCTTAGTCACTTAACCATACAACCCCAAAGGGTCTTTGTTACGTAACCAAAGTTGTCTGCATTTTTATACATGTGCAGACTCGATTTTGCCGGACTCAAATTCCAAGAACACTTGAATGTGTGTTGGTACCTAATCAAAAGATTAGGATTTGAGAACTTTTAATTGAATAAGAATAATTAATTCTTATTCGTCAGCTTTCCAAATTGTTAAAGAGCAATGCAAACTTAATGCATTTTCTAAAGATTCTCAGTGCCTTGCGGCGTCAAAAATTCCAACCACGTACGCTTTACTGAAGTGGTTTGGAAAATCTTAATCCAAAAATTCTTAGAGAATGGTGGGCGATACCGGGCTCGAACCAGTGACCCCCTCCTTGTAAGGGAGGTGCTCTCCCAACTGAGCTAATCGCCCACATAAGTTTTAATTCTTCGTGGAGAAGAATGGTGGGTCGTGCAGGATTCGAACCTGCGACCAATTGATTAAAAGTCAACTGCTCTACCAACTGAGCTAACGACCCAATGGTATCCCGTAGGGGAGTCGAACCCCTGTTACCGCCGTGAAAGGGCGGTGTCCTAGGCCTCTAGACGAACGGGACACTGCTTGTTTATTTCCGCTTTAAAAAGCGAAAGCAAACCTGTAAGTGTTGGGCACTTACATTTCTCTTTACATCATAAACCATCAATCTGTGTGAACACTCATCGCAATAATCTTTCGTATAAGGAGGTGATCCAGCCCCAGGTTCCCCTAGGGCTACCTTGTTACGACTTCACCCCAGTCATGAACCACAAAGTGGTGAGCGTCCTCCCGAAGGTTAAACTACCCACTTCTTTTGCAGCCCACTCCCATGGTGTGACGGGCGGTGTGTACAAGGCCCGGGAACGTATTCACCGTGGCATTCTGATCCACGATTACTAGCGATTCCGACTTCATGGAGTCGAGTTGCAGACTCCAATCCGGACTACGACGCACTTTTTGGGATTCGCTCACTTTCGCAAGTTGGCAGCCCTCTGTATGCGCCATTGTAGCACGTGTGTAGCCCTACTCGTAAGGGCCATGATGACTTGACGTCGTCCCCACCTTCCTCCGGTTTATCACCGGCAGTCTCCCTGGAGTTCCCACCCGAAGTGCTGGCAAACAAGGATAAGGGTTGCGCTCGTTGCGGGACTTAACCCAACATTTCACAACACGAGCTGACGACAGCCATGCAGCACCTGTCTCAGAGTTCCCGAAGGCACCAAAGCATCTCTGCTAAGTTCTCTGGATGTCAAGAGTAGGTAAGGTTCTTCGCGTTGCATCGAATTAAACCACATGCTCCACCGCTTGTGCGGGCCCCCGTCAATTCATTTGAGTTTTAATCTTGCGACCGTACTCCCCAGGCGGTCTACTTAACGCGTTAGCTCCGAAAGCCACGGCTCAAGGCCACAACCTCCAAGTAGACATCGTTTACGGCGTGGACTACCAGGGTATCTAATCCTGTTTGCTCCCCACGCTTTCGCATCTGAGTGTCAGTATCTGTCCAGGGGGCCGCCTTCGCCACCGGTATTCCTTCAGATCTCTACGCATTTCACCGCTACACCTGAAATTCTACCCCCCTCTACAGTACTCTAGTCAGCCAGTTTCAAATGCAGTTCCGAGGTTGAGCCCCGGGCTTTCACATCTGACTTAACTAACCACCTGCATGCGCTTTACGCCCAGTAATTCCGATTAACGCTCGCACCCTCCGTATTACCGCGGCTGCTGGCACGGAGTTAGCCGGTGCTTCTTCTGTCGCTAACGTCAAATAATGCAGCTATTAACTACACTACCTTCCTCACGACTGAAAGTGCTTTACAACCCGAAGGCCTTCTTCACACACGCGGCATGGCTGCATCAGGCTTGCGCCCATTGTGCAATATTCCCCACTGCTGCCTCCCGTAGGAGTCTGGACCGTGTCTCAGTTCCAGTGTGGCTGATCATCCTCTCAGACCAGCTAGGGATCGTCGCCTTGGTGAGCCATTACCTCACCAACTAGCTAATCCCACCTGGGCATATCCTGACGCGAGAGGCCCGAAGGTCCCCCTCTTTGAGCCGAAGCTATTATGCGGTATTAGCCATCGTTTCCAATGGTTATCCCCCACATCAGGGCAATTTCCCAGGCATTACTCACCCGTCCGCCGCTCGACGCCGTTAACGTTCCCCGAAGGTTCAGTTAACTCGTTTCCGCTCGACTTGCATGTGTTAGGCCTGCCGCCAGCGTTCAATCTGAGCCATGATCAAACTCTTCAATTTAAGATTTTGTTCGGCTCAATGAATACTGACTTTAAACTACTTAAGTAATCTAAAGCTATTATCGTTCCAACAGAACGATAATGAATTGACTGTGCCAAGTCTTTCGACTTGATTGGTCACTCAGTTCATTGAAAACCTAATTTGATACCGAGGTATCTAATTTGATTATCATCAACGAGTGCCCACACAGATTGATAGGTTTATATTGTTAAAGAGCTTGTTTCAAAGCTTCCCTTGAAACGGACGGCCATTTTAGCGAGATAAGTTTTCGTGTCAACCACTTTTTTCAACTTATTTTGCTAAGCTTCTTAGAAGCTTGTGACCTTCTGACTCGTTGGGGATTTCGTTGTCCTTTCCCGTGTCAGCGAGGGGGCATTATAGAGATCGGATTAAAGTTGGCAACCCTTTTTTTTAAGTTTTTCGGTTTTTTTTATCGTTCGCTTAAAAACGAGTCAAAACGGCGTAAAAACCAACATTTCCTCTCTATAGCTGCGCAAATTTCTCGGCAAACAGCCCCACTTTCTCCCAATTGGTATACTCAACTTCCTTAGTGGTATCCGTTTCGCCGCCAGTCATGGTCATAATTAGCTTAATCATAAAGCGATCAAACGAATTATAACGAGGGTAATAGAGGGCTCCGGCAAAAACACCGATCAGAGTCGGCTGCCAAGGTGACTTTTTAAGAAACGTCTTTATATAGGCGCTACCTTCCGGCGTATCTTTACCTTGGTCTTCTTTTCTCGCTGTCAGGTTTACGCAGAAGAACGCCGCCTTCATCTCACCCAGTTGTTGTTGGTTAGCTTCAATAAACTGATACAGCTTCTTATTAAGATGGCCATATCGAATAGAGGCACCAATCAGTACTTTGTCATAGTCACTCAGATTTACATCTGGGTTTTCATGAAGGTTAATAGTGGCAGCATCATTATGACCAAGCTGCTCAGCGATACGTCCAATGATTTTCTTTGTTTGTCCTTCGCGAGAAGAATAGAGATAGAGAACTTTTTCCACGATGATTTCCTTCGCTGCCATCTATTAGTAAATTGGTATTGATGAATTAGCTTCGCCAGAATGCTGGCGTTAATAGTATAAGAAGAGTGAACACTTCTAATCGCCCAAATAGCATCGACACAATCAGTACCCATTTCGCCTTGTCGTTCACATCCCCAAAGTGAAGAGCCACTTCACCAAGACCTGGACCAAGGTTATTCAGTGTCGCCGCTACGGCAGAGAAAGCACTGAGCTCATCCATACCCGTTGCGATAAGTGCCAACATACACACCACAAACACCAATGCATAAGCGGAGAAGAACCCCCACACTGCATCGACAACGCGCTGTGATAGAGCTGTTCCGCCAACTTTGATGGTATAGACCGCTCTTGGGTGAACCAAACGCTTCATTTCACGGGCACCTTGCAGTGTCAGTAGAAGAATACGAATAACCTTCATGCCGCCACCCGTTGAACCTGCGCAGCCACCAATAAATGATGAGAACAGCAGGAGTACCGGCAAGAACAGTGGCCACTCAGAGAAACCCGTTGTCGTAAAGCCGGCCGTCGTTGATATCGAGACTGACTGGAACAGAGCCTGATCGAACGCATCGTACATGGAATTGTAGGAGTGATGCTCAAGTAAGATAAGGAAGCACACCAAAAACAGAACCACCTGAATAAAGATGAAGGCTCTAAACTCTGGATCTTTCCAATAATATTTAGGATGCACACCGCCAGAGGCAAAGGCCGCAAAGTGCAAAGAATAGTTACACGCAGAAATCAGCAAGAAAACGACAGTAATCATGTTGATAGCCGGACTGTTGAAATAACCCATACTCGCATCGTGGGTCGAGAAGCCGCCAATCGCAATCGTCGAGAAACTATGGGCGATGGCATCAAATGGCGTCATACCTGCCACCCAAAATGCCGCTGCACAGGCGATCGTCAAACTTAAATAGATGTACCAAAGGGCTTTTGCAGTCTCTGCAATACGTGGCGTCATCTTACTGTCTTTAACTGGTCCCGGGATCTCTGCTCGATAGAGCTGCATCCCACCGATGCCAAGTACTGGCAAAATGGCCACAGCAAGTACGATGATACCCATACCACCAAACCACTGGAGTAGCTGACGATAGAACAAAATCGCTTTAGGAAGCTCATCCAAACCAACGATCACTGTTGCCCCTGTCGTCGTTAGTGCCGAGAAGGACTCAAAGAAGGCATCCGTGACGGAAACATTGGGATAATCAGAAATCAAAAATGGCAGTGCACCCGCACTACCGATTACGGTCCAAAACAGTACAACAATAAGGAAGCCATCTCTGGCTTTGAGCTCGTGTTTATGACGACGGTTTGGAAACCAGAAAAACCCGCCGCAAACAAGTAGGACGAAAAAGGTGGTAACAAAAGGCACACCCGCACCGTCTCGATAGATCAGTGCGACTAAAGCGGGTGCGAGCATTGACACGCTAAACAGAGCGAGTAGCAGTCCTACAATGCGAATTATGGATCGAAATTGCATATGAGTTGATGAAGCGGTGCTTCGTTACGTCCTAGTTGTTTTCTACTGGGGAGACCATTGCCTTGGCTCCGCTTTTATTAATGATACTCTGCGTCAGTGCATCAACATGGTTCACTTCTAACTCAACAATAAGAATGACCTTGTCGGTGTAGTGCGACTCGACCTCAACCGCTTCGAAACGACTCAGCTCGGCTTGAGCTATAGACACGAATGCATAGTCTAACTCTAGACGTAATTGTGTGGTGATTTTTTTTTCGATTGTTTGAATCAGCTTAAGTGCTTGTTGCACGCCGCCACCGTAAGCCTTCACCAAGCCGCCCGTGCCAAGCTTGATACCACCAGAATAACGCGTAACCACGGCGGTAAGCTCTCCAATACCAGAACCACTGAGCTGCGCCAAAATTGGCTTACCTGCTGTACCAGACGGCTCACCGTCGTCACTAAAGCCCCACATCATCGAATTTTCAGGACGTCCCGCCACAAAGCCCCAACAATTATGTCGAGCACTGCTGTGCTGTTTTTTCACTTGATCGACGAATGCTTTCGCCAACTCAATACTCGGCGTATGAGCGATTTGCGTGATGAACACGCTCTTTTTGATCTCTTCTTCAAAAAGAACTGGGTGCTCAGGTATCAAGTATGCAGTTGAGTTCATTGGGTTTTACGAGGTTTGTCGCCTAAAAGGGGTATTCTAGCACGAGCAATAGCAATTGACTCCAAGATTGGACACTGGTCATAATGTTAAACAGTTGTTTAAAAAATGTATTGAAATTAAATTCGATGCGGTACACACTTAAATAACTGGTCTAACCAGAAGTAAAACTATAACAACCGCTTTCACACAATCACGGATTGTCTGTCACGGAGAATGACAATGATTTACCAATCTGAAACTCTACAGGTAAAGGAAGTACGCAGCGGCATCGCCGAGCTGTGCTTTAGCTCTCCCCAGTCGGTCAATAAACTTGACTTGGCTACTCTCGAATCCTTAGACAAAGCCCTTGATGCGCTTGCTGCATGGAGCGGTCTCAAGGGTCTTATTCTAACAACTGACAAAAGCGCCTTTATTGTGGGTGCTGACATCACAGAATTCCTTGGACTGTTTGCCAAGCCAAAAGCTGAGCTCAAGGAATGGTTAGGGTTCGCCAACAACATTTTCAACAAGCTGGAAGATTTGCCAGTACCAACGCTATCTGCACTTAAAGGCCACACGCTAGGCGGCGGTTGTGAGTGCGTATTGGCGACAGACTTTAGAATTGGTGACAAGACCACCAGCATCGGCCTGCCGGAAACCAAACTAGGTATCATGCCTGGTTTTGGTGGTACTGTTCGCTTGCCAAGACTAATTGGCGCAGACAGTGCCATGGAGATCATCACGCAAGGTAAAGCATGCCGAGCAAATGAGGCGCTAAAGGTCGGTCTACTCGATGCTATCGTGGAAACGGAAGCATTGTATGACTCAGCATTGAACACGATTGAACTTGCCATCAACGAAAAAATTGACTGGAAAGCGCGCCGCCAAGCAAAAGTATCACCACTGACTCTTAGCAAACTTGAATCTATGATGAGCTTCACCATGGCGAAAGGTTTAGTGGCACAAAAAGCTGGTCCTCACTACCCTGCGCCAATGGCTGCAGTCAAAACGATTGAAGAGGCAGCACGATTTGGTCGTGATGAGGCGCTTGATATCGAAGCAAACTACTTCATCAACCTTGCAGGCTCTGACGTGGCCAACGCATTGGTTGGCATCTTCCTGAATGATCAGTACATCAAAGGTCTTGCTAAGAAAGCCGCTAAGTCAGGTAAAGAGACTGAGCGCGCAGCAGTACTTGGCGCCGGTATCATGGGTGGTGGTATTGCCTTCCAGTCTGCACTAAAAGGTGTACCAGTCATCATGAAAGACATCGCTCAAGCCTCCCTTGAACTAGGCATGACCGAAGCTTCTAAGCTACTCAACAAGCGTTTGCAACGTGGACGTATCGACGGGTTTAAGATGGCTGGCGTGCTGGCTTCTATTACCCCTAGCCTACATTACGCCGGTATTGAGCAAAGCGATGTGATTGTGGAAGCTGTTGTAGAGAATCCAAAAATCAAAGCGGCTGTACTGAGTGAAGTCGAAGAGATGGTGGGCGAAAACACCGTCATCGCCTCGAACACCTCAACTATTCCTATCAATGTTCTTGCGAAGTCACTAAAACGCCCAGAAAACTTCTGTGGTATGCACTTCTTTAACCCAGTACACCGCATGCCATTGGTCGAGATCATTCGCGGTGAGCACACCTCGGAAGAAACCATCAACCGCGTTGTTGCTTACGCAGCGAAAATGGGGAAATCCCCTATCGTTGTCAACGACTGCCCAGGGTTCTTCGTTAACCGTGTTCTATTCCCATACTTTGGCGGCTTTAGTCAGCTACTGGCGGATGGTGCAGACTTCATTCAGATCGATAAAATCATGGAGCGCAAGTTTGGCTGGCCAATGGGTCCTGCTTACCTACTTGATGTGGTGGGTATCGATACCGCGCACCATGCACAAGCAGTGATGGCAGAAGGCTTCCCTGAGCGCATGGCAAAAGATCAACGTGATTCTATTGATGTACTATTTGAAAACACCCGCTATGGTCAAAAGAATGGCTCGGGGTTCTATGCGTACACCACTGACAAGCGCGGCCGCCCCAAGAAAGCCCCAAGCGAAGACATCAGCTCTCTGCTCGAGTCAGTCAGCAAGCCAGCACAATCATTCGATGATGACACCATTATTCAACGCATGATGATTCCAATGATCAACGAAGTCGCACTGTGTTTGGAAGAAGGCATCATTGCGACACCACAAGAAGCAGATATGGCGCTGGTTTATGGTCTAGGCTTCCCTCCATTTAGAGGTGGTGTGTTCCGCTATCTAGACAGTATCGGTATCGATAACTACGTTGTGATGGCGAAGCAATATGAATCGCTAGGTGCAATGTACAAGGTGCCTCAGTCGCTGGTCGATATGGCAAGCTCTGGCAAGCGCTTCTATGACGTGCAGCAAGCTAGCTCACTGTAACCACCGATTGGATGAGGAATATCAAAATGAAAAATGTTGTCGTTGTTGATTGTCTTCGTACACCTATGGGTCGTTCCAAGGGTGGTGCATTTAGACATCAGCGTGCTGAAGACTTATCGGCACATCTAATGAAAGGTATCTTGGCTCGCAACCCACAAGTGAAGCCAGAAGAGATTGAAGATATCTACTGGGGCTGTGTACAGCAAACCCTAGAGCAAGGTTTTAACGTTGCTCGTAATGCCGCGCTGCTGGCAGGGCTACCGATTGAAATCGGTGCGGTCACGGTAAACCGTCTGTGTGGCTCATCTATGCAGGCATTGCATGACGCGGCGCGCTCAATCATGGTTGGCGATGCTGAAATCTGCCTGATTGGTGGTGTTGAGCACATGGGGCACGTTCCTATGACGCACGGTGTGGACTTCCACCCTCAGCTTTCTAAAAACGTCGCGAAAGCAGCGGGCATGATGGGTCTCACCGCCGAAATGCTGGGTAAATTGCATGGCATCAGCCGTGAGCAACAAGATGAGTTTGCAGCGCGAAGCCACCAGCGAGCGCAAGCAGCAACGCTTGAAGGTCGATTCAAGAACGAGATCTTGCCAACCGAAGGTCATGCTGAAGATGGTTCACTGTTTACCCTCGATTACGATGAAGTGATTCGTCCAGAAACCAATGTTGAAGGGCTGTCCAAGCTTCGTCCAGTCTTTGACCCTGCAAATGGCACGGTAACCGCAGGTACGTCATCGGCACTGTCTGATGGTGCGTCTGCCATGCTTATCATGAGCGAAGAGAAAGCTAACGAGCTTGGTTTAACCATTCGCGCGAAGATCCGCTCTATGGCCATTGCTGGCTGCGATCCGTCGATTATGGGTTACGGCCCGGTACCTGCCACGCAAAAAGCACTGGAGCGTGCAGGTCTAACGATGGACGACATCGATATTGTTGAGCTAAACGAAGCATTTGCGGCTCAATCTCTGCCATGTGCTAAAGATCTTGGTCTACTGGATGTGGTCGATGAAAAGGTTAACCTGAATGGCGGCGCCATTGCATTGGGTCACCCATTGGGTTGCTCGGGCTCTCGTATCTCAACCACGCTTATCAATATCATGGAAAACAAAGACGCTAAGATCGGTCTTGCCACTATGTGTATTGGTTTAGGTCAAGGTATCGCAACCATCTTTGAAAGACCGTAGTCCTCTCATTACGGCTCTTCAACGCAAACAGCTCCGTTTTCGGGGCTGTTTTTATTTATGCATGTAATGCATACATCTAATGTTGAAGTTTCATTGTTTTTTTTCGAATTTCTCACCTACACTTTGCAGCAGATAACACGTCAACTCATTGGAGAACATCATGTTCAAAGCACTGTTACTTAACCAAGAAGATAAAAAAACAATCGCTACTATTTCTCAAGTAGACGAGTCACAGCTTCCAGAAGGTAATGTAAAAATAGATGTAAAATATTCATCTTTGAACTACAAAGATGGGTTGGCTATTACCGGTAAAGGTAAAATCATCCGCAATTTCCCAATGGTACCGGGTATCGATCTTTCTGGCGTAGTGTCGCAATCAGACGACCCTCGTTACAAGGAAGGCGACGAAGTGGTTCTCACTGGCTGGGGGGTCGGTGAGAATCACTGGGGTGGCATGGCTGAAAAAGCGAGTCTAAACGGTGATTGGCTAGTGCCAATGCCAGCAGGTCTCGATGCAGAAAAAGTGATGGCTATCGGTACTGCAGGCTTTACTGCGATGCTATGTGTACAAGCCATTGTTGATGCTGGCGTAAAACCAGAAGACGGCGAAGTACTGGTCACAGGCGCAAGTGGTGGTGTGGGTAGTGTCTCTGTCACACTACTTAGCCAGCTAGGTTACAAAGTAGCAGCAGTGACAGGTCGCGCTTCAGCGAATGGCGAACTACTAAAATCACTCGGTGCATCACGCATTGTTAAACGTAGCGAACTTGAAGAGCCAGCAAAACCGCTTGAGCGTCAATTCTGGGCTGCAGCTGTTGATACTGTGGGCAGCAACATGCTTGCTAAAGTGCTTGCGCAAGTGAACTACAACGGTGTTGTCGCTGCATGTGGCCTAGCGGGTGGCTTTGACCTACCTACGACAGTGATGCCATTTATCCTGCGTAACGTGCGTCTACAAGGTGTTGACTCTGTAATGTGCCCACGCGAAAAACGTATCAAAGCTTGGGAACAGCTAGCCACGCTACTTCCTGAGTCATACTACGCACAGGCTAGCAAAACCGTAGCACTAGAAGATGCAATTCAAGCGGCTGAAGACATCACTAACGGTGCCGTAACGGGTCGCGTGACTATCAAAATCTAATTAGCGATAACCTACTTATAGAAAAGGCTCTCATTGCGAGAGCCTTTTTTCGTTTTAAACATATCAACCAGTAACACTAAAGGTTAGTAAGCCTTTGTACCAAGTAGGTGCTCATCGACAGGACTCGGCTCACCATATTGGCTATTGTCACCATGATAGCTTTTTTGGGTTTGACTGATATCCCCATCATATCTTGGATCCTGAGGTCTTTCGTGGCTGTCCATAAACAGCGCAATGTCCCATGCCTGCTGATCGGAGAGTGACCCTCCTTGCCCAAGCGGCATATTATGTTTGATAAAAGCAGCAGCGGTGTTTACCTTGTGCATGCCCGCTCCCCAGTTAAAGCTATCGGGTCCCCATAACGGAGGAAATACGTAGCGCTCTGCGACTTTTCTGCCTTGCCCATCCTCACTGTGGCACACTGCACAGTTCTCCTGATATGCCTGCTGCCCTCGTTCATAGTCGGGTGCAAGCTCTGGCTCAGCGATATGTCCAAAACCTCGTCCCGGCAGATTATTGTCAACGGTCACTCCAAACGACAACCAATAAGAATAAGCATTCAAATCGAAGATTTCTTGACTAGTCACCTCAGGTGGTTTTCCACCTTCTGCATTCATAGAATAAAGGAAACACCCTTGCAGCCGATCTTGAAAGGTATTCACGCGCTTGTTCTTAGATCGATAAGCAGGATAAGAGACAAACGCCGCCCACATGGGCGCCGCATCTGCGACGCTACCACCGCCTAGGTGACAGTTAGTGCAGTTCATTCCATTATTTACTTTCCCTGAGGCTCGCATCTGCTGGGTGTTCATGAATAATGAGTAACCACGCTTTACTGACTCTCCCATCTCACCCTCAGGTAGCGTATCCCAATGAGTCACCTGATGGTGCTGTTCCCCTTCAGCAAGGACGCGCCCGGGTTCTACGGGTTCCCTATCTAGATATGCATCTGCGAAAACAGCGGGGCTGGCACACAATACTAAACTCAATATGGCTATCCTGTTCATTGCGCGCCTCCTTGTGATGCAAAGTAGCTTGCAACCGCCTCTATTTCTTCATCAGTTAAACCCTTGGCAATCGTCACCATCGAACCCAACACGCCTGGGGGGCGCTGATCGCTTTTCCATGCTTTGAGCTGATTAACCAGATAATCTTTGTTTTGCCCCATTAACATCGGAAAACTGGGAGCAACGCCAACGCCGTTGGGACCATGACATGATACACAAGCGGGAACCTTGTCATTCCACTTCCCACTGTAAGCAATACGCTCTCCTAACGGCATATCAGCGGGCCACTTGTCACCTCGCCACTGAAGTGTCTCTGGTGTTGGCACCGCTATAGAAGCGTAAAAGTCAGCCGCTTTGATCAACTCTTCATCGGCTACATTATGAACGACGGGATCCATAAACGTACTGTGTCGCTGACCTGATTTAAAGGCGAGGACTTGTGCTTCCAAGTAAGCTTTGGGTTGACCTCGAAGGTTAGGAATGGTGTTTTCACGTCCGATGCCATCGGCACCGTGACAGTCAATGCAAGCTTCCATTGCATTGGTCTCTGCGAATACACGGCAGGGAAGGGTTAAAACCACAAAGACAAGGGCTTTCCGTGTCACGTTCATTGCTCAATCCTTTGCTATTGTTTCTAGTAACACTAGAACAGAGCGTGACTAAGGCAAGGAATTCTCTGTTTTAACTCTGAGACGACTAGCCGAGGCCGACGTCTTCAATGCGTTTGGCAATCAATTTCCCACACTCTTCTTTTACTACCGAGCGAAGCCATTTCTGAGACTCCGAGGTATCGCATCGCGCGTGCCAAATCAGAGAATAATCAAACGGAGTAAAAGCAAAAGGCAGCGGTTTAATTACTAGATCGTAGCGATCTGCGACTAAATAGGCGAGATCAGCAGGTACGGTAATGATCAATGGCATGCTATCGACAATCGCCAATGCCGCTTCAAGATGATAGGCACGCAGCACCATTTTTCTTGGATTTTGGTTGATAAGTGCGGCGTCCAGCAGAGCTTTAACACCGTCACTGATGGCAATCATGGCATGAGGTGCATTGATGTAATCTTCAAGTGATAAAGGTTTATCCGCTAACGGATGTTGCTTAGAAACTAAACAAGAGACGCCGACCGGGCCCAAGACTTCTTGATGCAAAGGCGTAACCGAACCCGTGGGACGGCAGATTGCCATATCGACCTTATCGGTGCTGAGCTGTTTAAAAAGGCTCTCGTGTTGCAGCGGAGCGAACTCCAAAGAGATGTTAGGCGCGAGCTGATAAATCTTCGGTAGTGCATAAGGAAGGATGGTTTGCATCGCATAGTCAGTCGTCGCAATGAGAAAGCGCTCATTACAATAGTAGGGATTGAACTCACTGGGTGTCAGCAACTGACGGAAGGACTCTAACGGTTGGTCAATTTGCTTACATATCTCGAGCGCTTTACTGGTAGGAATGATTCGCTGTCCTTGACGGGTGAAAAGCGGATCCCCTAATAAGTCTCTCAATCGACCTAACACTCGACTCGTTGCAGATTGGCTTAGGTTGAGTCGCACGGCCGCTTGACTAACACTGCCCTCTTCCACCAGCACCTTCAATGCCACCAATAAATTGAGGTCGCGACGATAGATTTCTTCGAGTTCCATAAGCTCTTCCTACGTAATTCTTCCCCTAGTGTACACTTGGTTTTCTTTTCTTCAGATAAAAAAAATCCCGCCTTTCAGCGGGGAAGCCCAAGAAAATGGGGATAGTGTCGGAATGTCGTAAAATGTATTGGAAGTTCTAATTTGCAAGAATGTTTACTAAATGTTAATTCTCTTGTTCTTCTGAAACATCTTGCCAGCGTCTTACCTCTAACCAGAGACCCATTATAGAGACACTTAAACCTATTAACGGAGCCCACCCGGCTTGTTGGGAAGGCTGTAATACCAAGGCACAGAATGCTATCAAGCAAAGCACCGAGTAAATTGTAATCCTGTCTAGTACGGTTAACATAGTTACGTCCCTGCTCCTTTGTTACCAACTTGTTAATAAAGTTAAAACAAAAAATTCCTTTTGCCAAGGGGTTATTGCATATTTTTTCTTCATAAGTAGAATTTGAGCTGTTTTTTAGTAAGAAAGAGTTCCCGATGACAATCAATACAGACCTAGCGACGCAAACACTCGAAGCCGAAGGACTGCGCTGCCCAGAGCCAGTGATGATGGTCAGGAAGACAATTCGTAAGATGGAAGAAGGTGAAGTGTTGTTAGTGAAAGCTGACGACCCTTCGACGACGCGCGATATTCCAAGTTTCTGTCGCTTTATGGATCACCAATTGCTGAGTGCTCAGACAGAAACCGTTCCTTACCTTTATTTGATTAAAAAAGGGTTAGCATAACGCACTAAAAAAGGCTGCCAGTGGCAGCCTTTTGACTATTCGTCATATTCGAGCGTTCTGATCTCAGATTGCAGTTTTTTTATCTGCTTTTGCATCGAACGGATCTCGTTGTGCATTGGGATCAAATGCTGAACCCTAATCCAAGATTCGACGGCCAATCCTGCCATGACGATGGCACCGACGACCATAGGTATCCACATATCGGTGAGTACCATCCCAAGCAATGTTAATACCAAACCGAAGGTGAATAAACGGCTTTGGCTTTCCGCGGTCATTCCTGTGTAACGTGTAAGCATAATCGTTGCCCTCTCGCTAGGATCCACATGATTAAAGTACCATGACAATTATGACACTAATATGTCATTCATCACGAATTTCATCAGATTCGAGCGAGAGTTTGATCCCGATTAAAGTTTGATATTTAGTTGATATTGTTATTAAAAAACAGCAGCGCCGATAGCGAGTCCTACGAACAAAATGGCGGTAATACGACGAATCCAATCAAGCGGAAGCTTGTCCGCTGATAGCTTACCAATCAAGACGACGGGCACATTGGCAAGTAGCATACCCACCGTAGTACCAATCACCACCCAGGTCAGTGCATCCGCGTATTGTGCGCCGAGAATAGAGGTCGCTATCTGGGTTTTATCACCTATTTCAGCAATGAAGAATGCGATAAAACTGGCGATAAACGGGCCGCGGCTTGAAATACTCTCATCATCATCCAGTTTATCCGGCACCAAGATCCACGCCGCCATGGCAAGGAAGCTGACCACTAGCACCCACTTAAGAACGTCCGGAGATAAGTAATCGGCTACCACAACACCTAGCCAGGCTGCTAACGCATGATTGGCAATGGTTGCTAGAAATATAGCGGCAATGATGGGAATGGGTTTACGGTAACGGCTGGCCAGCAGTAACGACAAAAGCTGGGTCTTATCGCCAATTTCGGCGAGTGCCACGGTAGTAATTGATATAGCTAAAACGCTCACGACATGCTCTAAGGGGCAGGGTTTATAGTTTTTAACCTATAGACAAACCTCGCGCCCCACCCCGGTTCACGATGTTTATCTATGGTCTTGCTAAACTTGCGGGCACAAGTCTCGAGCGCCATGGTGATTTTGCACCAATTATGTTGACGAACGAATCCAAACGCTTGTGAGTGTATGGATAAGCTACTCCCCAAAGATGGCGGCATTGTAATCACTCAATGAATCAATTTCAACAATATTGGAGCTTACGCCCCTTCACACAGCGAATAACTCCGAAAAACCGCATTTTTTTACCTTTATGATGATTAAATCAGCACTTTTACCCCTACTCCCCTTACCGATTAGTCGGTATACTTATTTGTTATTTTCTGAATATCAGAAACACCTTTTCACTTAGAGAATTGCGCGAATTACTATGCAAAAATACGATATCAAAACCTTCCAGGGAATGATCCTCGCGCTGCAGGATTACTGGGCACAGAACGGTTGTACTATTGTTCAACCACTAGATATGGAAGTAGGTGCAGGCACCTCTCACCCAATGACATGTCTACGTGCACTTGGCCCAGAGCCAATGTCTACGGCATACGTTCAACCTTCACGTCGTCCGACCGATGGTCGTTACGGCGAGAACCCGAACCGTCTGCAGCACTATTATCAGTTCCAAGTTGCGCTTAAGCCATCTCCTGACAACATTCAGGAGTTGTACCTAGGCTCACTTGAAGTGCTTGGTATCGACCCGCTAGTTCACGACATTCGTTTCGTAGAAGACAACTGGGAAAACCCAACGCTAGGCGCATGGGGTCTTGGTTGGGAAGTCTGGCTAAACGGCATGGAAGTAACTCAGTTTACTTACTTCCAGCAGGTTGGTGGTCTTGAGTGTAAGCCAGTAACTGGCGAGATCACTTATGGTATCGAGCGTCTAGCGATGTACATTCAAGAAGTAGATTCTGTTTACGACCTAGTGTGGAACGTCGCACCAGACGGCAGCAAGGTCACTTACGGTGATATCTTCCACCAAAACGAAGTTGAGCAATCAACCTACAACTTTGAGCACGCTGACGTAGATTTCCTATTCACTTACTTTGACCAGTGTGAAAAAGAAACCAAAGAGCTGCTAGAGCTAGAGAAACCTCTTCCTCTTCCAGCGTATGAGCGCATTCTTAAAGCGGCTCACGCATTCAACATCCTTGATGCACGCAAAGCTATTTCTGTAACAGAGCGCCAACGTTACATCCTTCGTATCCGCAACCTGACTAAAGCGGTTGCAGAAGCATATTACGCATCACGTGAAGCTTTAGGCTTCCCAATGCTTAAAAAAGACGAGGAGAAGTAATCATGGCAAAAGAATTTCTAATTGAACTCGGTACTGAAGAGCTACCACCAACGCAGCTTCGTACCCTTGCAGAAGCTTTTGCAGCGAACTTCGAAGCAGAGCTTAAAGGTGCAGACCTAACACACGAAGGTGTGAAATGGTACGCGGCTCCTCGTCGTCTAGCACTTAAGGTAGCTGGTCTTGCTGAAGGTCAGGCGGATAAAGTGGTAGAAAAGCGTGGACCTGCAGTTTCTGTAGCATTCGATGCTGACGGTAATGCAACCAAAGCAGCTCAAGGCTGGGCTCGTGGTAACGGCATCACTGTTGAGCAAGCGGATCGTCTAGTGACAGACAAAGGCGAGTGGCTTCTTTTCAAACAAGAAGTTAAAGGCCAAGCAACAACTGAAATCGTTGTTGAGCTAGCAGCAAAAGCACTGGCTAACCTACCAATCGCGAAGCCAATGCGTTGGGGTAACAAGACGACTCAGTTCATCCGTCCTGTTAAAACACTGACTATGCTAATGGGCTCTGACCTTATCGAAGGCGAGATCCTAGGCGTAGCCTCTGACCGTACTATCCGTGGTCACCGCTTTATGGGTGAGCAAGAGTTCACTATCGATTCTGCTGAGCAATACCCTGCGATCCTAGAAGAGCGCGGTAAAGTGATGGCAGATTACGAAGCGCGTAAGGCAATCATCCTAGCTGATTCGCAAAAAGCGGCAGCAGCAGTTGGCGGTGTCGCTGATCTAGAGGATGACCTAGTTGAAGAAGTAACATCACTCGTTGAGTGGCCAGTAGTACTAACGGCGAAGTTCGAAGAAGAGTTCCTCAAGGTGCCTTCTGAAGCACTGGTTTACACCATGAAAGGTGACCAGAAGTACTTCCCAGTGTACGACGAAAACAAGAAGCTACTACCAAACTTCATCTTCGTCTCTAACATCGAATCGAAAGAGCCTCGCTACGTAATCGAAGGTAACGAGAAGGTTGTACGTCCACGTCTAGCGGATGCGGAATTCTTCTTTAACACTGACCGTAAGCGCCCTCTTATCGACCGTCTGCCTGAGCTAGAGCAAGCTATCTTCCAGAAGCAGCTTGGTACTATCAAAGACAAGACAGACCGCATCACTGAACTTGCTGGCTACATCGCTGAGCAAATCGATGCTGACGTAGAGAAATCTAAGCGTGCTGGCCTTCTAGCGAAATGTGACCTAATGACCTCTATGGTATTCGAGTTTACCGATACTCAAGGTGTCATGGGCATGCACTACGCCACTCACGATGGTGAAGATGAGCAAGTAGCACTGGCGCTTTACGAGCAGTACATGCCGCGTTTCGCCGGTGACGAGCTACCAAGCACAGGTATCTCTTCAGCCGTCGCAATGGCAGATAAGCTAGATACGATTGTCGGTATCTTTGGTATTGGCCAAGCACCTAAGGGCTCTGACCCATTCGCACTTCGTCGTGCGTCTCTAGGTGTACTTCGTATCATCGTCGAAAACGGCTACAACCTAGACCTAACGGACCTAATTGCGAAAGCTCAGTCTCTGTTTGCCCTAGAAGACGGTACTAGCAAGCTAACCAACGCAAACGTTGCAAACGACGTCATCGACTTCATGCTTGGTCGTTTCAATGCATGGTACAAAGATGAAGGCTTCAGCGTCGATATCATCCAAGCAGTACTGGCTAACCGTCCAACCAAACCAGCAGACTTCGATCAGCGCGTTAAAGCGGTATCTCACTTCCGTGAGCTAGAGGCAGCAGAAGCACTGGCGGCAGCGAACAAGCGTGTAGGTAACATCCTAGCGAAATTCGACGGCGAACTGGCAGCTGAAATCGACCTTGCTCTTCTACAAGAAGATGCAGAGAAGACACTAGCAGAGAACGTTGAAGTGATGACTGAAGCCCTTGAGCCAGCATTCGCGACCGGTAACTATCAAGAAGCATTAAGCAAGCTTGCTGACCTACGTGAGCCTGTGGATGCGTTCTTCGATAATGTGATGGTCATGGCCGATGACGAAGCCCTTAAGAAGAACCGTCTAACGCTACTAAACAACCTGCGTAACCTGTTCCTACAAATCGCCGACATTTCACTTCTTCAGAAATAGTCGTCAGTTTTAGGCAATATTGGTTAATGAAAGGGAAGCATCAGCTTCCCTTTTTTGTACCTGACAATCAGCAACAAGTTATTGTTAGTTCTGTGAACTAGTATGAAAATTGTAGGGAGTTTGCCTACAAACTAGCGGTTATAGCACTCAGAATGTAGAGGTCGATATTTGATATAAACGTGGGATAACTTCAAGGAAGAGAACCCATGAAAAAGACCCTACTTTCACTCTCAGTGTCGATGCTCAGCGCCTGCAGCCAATTGCCAGATGACGCGTTACTACTTAGCTTAGATGACCAACAAGTGGCTTTTGCTGCCAATGGACAAGGTTTGCTGGTTGCAGAAAAGAAGCTTGATAAAGGCAGCTATACCTTTTCTATCGGTGATAATGCACAAACCTGTGGCAGCAACTTTGCTTTGGCTGAAGATGCGCGCATTAAGTTCAACCGCCCATTAAAGCTCGATGATTGTGCCGGGGAATCGGCCATTCCGATGCGAGTATTCAAGGCGAATACCTACCAGTTTACGCTCAATCCAACCAACAACGAGCTCACCGTAAAGGTGAAATCGAAACAGAGTAACGACTTTACCTCTACCTGCCCTGTTGCCACTGACAGCCCCAAAGTTATCGATGTCAGTGCCACCTTTGCCGATGGTACTGTGCTTAGAGATGCGCTGAGCGGGCAACAAGCGACGGTCAGCAGCGGCAAGATTGCGCTGCAGCCTGGCGCAAACAGCCAAGGCCTATTGCTGCTAGAACCCGCAGAGCAAGCACCGAAGGCGGAATTCGACTGGGACAACGCGACGGTCTACTTCGTCATGACCGATCGCTTCTACAACGGCAACCCAGATAACGATAACAGCTATGGACGAAGCAAAGACGGTAAACATGAGATCGGTACCTTTCATGGTGGCGATCTGGCAGGCTTGACTAAAAAGCTCGACTACATTGAATCGCTTGGCGTCAATGCCATCTGGATCACCTCACCACTGGAGCAAATTCATGGCTGGGTTGGTGGCGGTGATAGAGGTGACTTCAAGCACTATGGCTATCACGGCTATTACCATCAAGATTGGACCAAGCTCGATGCCAACATGGGCACAGAGGCGGAGTTGCGTCAGTTTATCGATACTGCCCATGAGAAAGGTATCCGAGTCGTTTGGGATGTGGTCATGAACCATACCGGCTACGCCACGTTAGCGGACATGCAAGAATTTGGCTTTGGAAAACTGTACCTCTCTGATGAAGAGGCGAAACAAGAACTCGGTGAAAATTGGACCGATTGGCAACCAAAATCCGGGCAAAGCTGGCACAGCTTTAATGATTACATCAAGTACAGTGATGACGACGCATGGGATAAGTGGTGGGGTAAAGATTGGATCCGTACCGACATCGGCGACTACGACGCACCTGGATACAACGACAGAACCATGTCACTTAACTTCTTGCCAGATCTAAAAACCGAATCGACGCAGAAGACAGGCCTACCGAACTTCTATCGTAATAAAGAGACCAATGCCAAAGATATTCAAGCCACGCCAAGTGAGCATTTGATCACCTGGCTTACGGATTGGGTTCGCGAGTATGGCATCGATGGTTTCCGTGTCGATACCGCTAAACACGTCGAAATGGAAAGCTGGGCCAAGCTCAAGCAAGCCAGTAATGAAGCACTGGCAGAGTGGAAACAAAACAACCCAGACAAGGCACTGGATGATAAACCGTTCTGGATGACCGGCGAGGTTTGGGCGCACAGCGTGGTGAAGAGTCCGTATTTCGATAACGGCTTTGATTCTATCATCAACTTCGAGTTCCAAGGGGATGTTGCCCCTAAAGCACTGAAATGTTTTGCCAACCTAGACAGTGACTATCGTCGCTATGCAGAGCGTATTAACAGCGACAGTGAGTTTAATGTGCTGAGCTACCTCTCTTCGCACGACACCTCACTGTTCTGGGCATCTCGAAGCCGAAGCATTGATGATCAGATGCGTGCCGCCAATGCACTGATGTTAAGTCCGGGTGCGGTGCAGATCTACTATGGTGATGAGATAGCAAGAGACCTAGGTGTCAGTGGCTCTGACTCACACCAAGGTACGCGCTCAGACATGCCTTGGGATAAGATAACGGGTCAGCGCGAAACCCTATTGAAGCACTGGCAAACATTAGGCGATTTCCGCCTACGTCACCCAGCAGTTGCTAAGGGAGAGCATATTACCCACCAGCAAAGCGGGTACTATGCGTTTGAACGTCGTTACCAAGATGACAAGGTACTCATCGTTTACACTGGCGAATAATCAATAGATTAAAGCCTACTCAATCACATCAAAAGGGAGCGCTACTGCGCTCCTTTCTTATTGCTCATTTTCTTTGCACTCAAATAGTGCTTTGCCTCTAGTTATCATTGCTGTATGTTCAAAGGTTCATCTTGCCACCAGCAGGATAAACCCCCTTAAAAACACAACAAGTGAACACGATGAACTAGGTACAGCAATGCAATTTTCGAAGTTTGGTGAAAAATTTAATCGTTACTCAGGTATTACCCAATTAATGGATGATCTTAATGATGGCCTTCGCACTCCAGGCGCCATCATGCTCGGAGGGGGTAACCCAGCCGCCATTCCTGCCATGCTCGAGTATTTTCACCAAGCCAGTAGTGACCTCCTCGCCAGTGGTGAGCTGGTGGCCGCCATGGCCAACTACGACGGTCCACAAGGAAAAGATGCGTTTGTTAAATCGCTCGCTAAACTGCTGCGCGATACCTACGACTGGAACATTACCGAAAAGAACATCAGCCTAACCAATGGCAGCCAAAGCGGTTTTTTCTATCTATTTAACCTACTCGCAGGTAAGCAAAGCGATGGCAGCCACAAGAAAATCTTGTTGCCAATTGCACCCGAGTACATTGGTTACGGTGACGCCGGCATAGACGAAGACATCTTTGTCTCCTATCACCCAGAAATAGAGCTGCTTGATAATGGCCTGTTCAAATACCATGTGGATTTCGAACACTTAGAGATCGATGATTCTGTTGCGGCGATTTGTGCCTCTCGCCCAACCAACCCAACGGGTAACGTACTCACCGACGAAGAAATCCATAAACTGGATAAACTGGCTCGAGAGAATAACATCCCACTCATCATCGATAACGCCTACGGTTTGCCATTCCCAAACATCATCTTTGAAGATGTGGAGCCGTTTTGGAATGAGAACACCATTCTTTGCATGAGCTTATCCAAGCTAGGTCTGCCAGGGTTGCGCTGCGGTATCGTGATTGCCAGTGAAGAAGTCACGCAAGCGATGACCAATATGAATGGCATTATTAGCCTGGCGCCGGGCAGCTTTGGTCCTGCACTTGCCAATCACATGATTGAGAAAGGTGACATTCTAGAGCTCAGTTCCAATGTGATTAAGCCGTTCTACCAGCAAAAATCCCAGCGCGCGGTTGAGTTATTGCAATCGGCGATTACCGATCCCCGTTTTCGAATCCATAAGCCAGAAGGCGCGATTTTCCTATGGCTATGGTTTGATGAGCTACCCATTACCACTATGGAGCTTTACCAACGTTTGAAAGATCGCGGCGTGTTGATTGTCCCAGGGGAATACTTCTTTATTGGTCAGGAAGATGAATGGGATCATGCCCATCAATGTCTGCGCATGAACTATGTGCAAGATGACGACAAGATGCAGCAAGGTATCGCAATTATCGCGGAAGAAGTGGCTAAAGCATACTCGCAAGGCACTAACGCTTAAGGCTGTTGATAAAATAGAATAGATACAAAAAGAGCGCCTTCTGGCGCTCTTTCACTCTTTATATCAGGGCTTTCATTTCAGCGAAATGATTAGCCTTCGATCAGTTTGTTACCACCAATCTCAATTTTACGTGGCTGCATTGCTTCTGGGATTTCACGCTCTAGGTCAATATGTAGTAAACCATTCTCCATGCTTGCACCTACTACTTTTACGTAGTCAGCAAGTTGGAATTTACGCTCGAAATCACGCTCTGCAATACCTTGGTACACGTACTTCTTCTCTTCTTCAGCTTTACGCTCACCCTTAACAATCAACATGTTCTCTTTTTGAGTCAGATCGAGTTGGTCTTCAGCAAAGCCAGCCACAGCCATAGTAATACGGAAGTGGTTCTCGTCTTGTTGCTCGATGTTGTATGGAGGGTAACCGCCAGAAGAGTTTTTCGCTGAGTTCGCTTCCATCATGTTGAATAGACGATCGAAGCCAATTGCGTTGCGGTATAAAGGAGTGAAATCTACAGTTCTCATAATGCTATCCTCATAGTAAGCAATAGTCTTAGCCGTGAGTTTTCACCTACACCCAGCCTATAAACGGATGTAGTGACGACTAAGGGACTTATCCACCACTCCGCTGACAGCCTTGCTGTTCGGGGACGTAGCAATAAATCAGTTTTTAAAGTGTGCCGTTAAAGCTATCCTCCATTGAGCGATACTCTGCAGGCGTTTAAAAGGTCTGTTTCTTCTCTTTTGAGCAAGACAGCTCCCTCTTCACAAATAGATATAGGGATGACGAAATTCGCTTTCAAGCCATTTTCTTAAATTATTTTTATAACGTTTATTTTTCATAGAGTTAAAAACAAAAAAGACCGCCTCGTAAGGCAGTCTTTTCTGTATTTAGATTGATTTGTCGAAGCTGGGTGAGCTGAGTTCAAGGAGAAGGCGCGCAATTTATAAGTATAAATGAGCACCTTCGACGCAGAAATCAGTTCAGCCAGCGAAGAGAAACCAATCTAAACGTCTAGGTTAGCTACTTTCAATGCGTTCTCTTCGATGAAGTTACGACGCGGCTCTACTTGGTCGCCCATTAGCGTCGTGAACAGCTGGTCTGCGCCAACCGCATCTTCAATCGTGACTTGCATCATACGACGTGTTTCAGGATCCATTGTGGTTTCCCAAAGCTGATCTGGGTTCATCTCACCTAGACCTTTGTAGCGTTGTAGGCTCAGACCACGACGCGACTCTTTGATTAGCCAGTTTAGGGCATCTTCAAAGTGGCTCACTGGTTGAGTACGCTCACCACGTTTCACGTAAGCACCCTCTTCGATCAAACCTTCTAGTGCTTCAGATAGAGACGCTAGCTTACCGTACTCTTTCGAGTTCAGTAGGTCGATACTCAGCACATGTTCATGAGTCACACCATGAGTACGCACGATAATTTTCGGTAGGTTCAAACCTAACTCAGCGTGCTGTTCAACCTCGAAGCTGTATTGACTTGCGCCCACTTCTTTGGCATTTAGCTGCTCAACAAGCTGCTTAGACCATGCTTCAACCGCCACCGCATCGTGACACTGCTCAGCCGTTAGGCGTGGCGTGTACATGAACTCACTCACTAGTGCGTGCGGGTAACGACGAGCCATACGCTCGGCAATTTTCACTGCACCGTTGAACTGCTGCACCAGTTTCTCTAGTGATTCACCGGCTAGTGCTGGTGCTTCAGGGTTCACGTGCAGAGCAGCGTTATCTAGTGCCAAAGACACTTGGTACTGGTTCATTGCATCTTCATCTTTGATGTACTGCTCTTGCTTACCTTTCTTCACTTTGTAAAGCGGTGGCTGAGCGATGTACACGTAACCACGCTCGATAAGCTCTGGCATTTGACGGTAGAAGAAAGTCAAAAGTAGCGTACGGATGTGAGAACCATCGACGTCCGCATCGGTCATGATGATGATGTTGTGGTAACGCAGTTTATCTGGGTTGTACTCGTCGCGACCGATACCACAGCCTAGAGCTGTAATTAGCGTTGCCACTTCTTGTGAAGAAAGCATCTTATCGAAACGTGCTTTCTCAACGTTTAGGATCTTACCTTTCAGTGGAAGAATCGCTTGGTTCTTACGGTTACGACCCTGCTTAGCACTACCGCCCGCAGAGTCACCCTCCACTATGTACAGTTCAGAAAGCGCTGGGTCTTTCTCTTGACAGTCAGCCAGTTTGCCTGGCAGACCCGCTAGGTCTAGAGCGCCTTTACGACGTGTCATTTCACGCGCTTTACGCGCTGCATCACGTGCACGAGCAGCGTCAATGATCTTAGTACAAACAATCTTCGCTTCACCTGGGTTCTCTACTAGGAACTCAGACAGCTTCTCACCCATCGCAGACTCAACCGCGGATTTCACTTCTGATGAAACCAGCTTGTCTTTGGTTTGGCTTGAGAACTTCGGATCTGGCACTTTCACCGATACGATAGCGGTTAGACCTTCACGAGCATCATCACCTGACGTCGCCGTCTTGGCTTTCTTAGAGAAGCCCTCTTTATCCATGAACGAGTTCAGCGTACGCGTTAGTGCAGCACGGAAGCCCGCAAGGTGAGTACCACCATCACGTTGAGGGATGTTGTTGGTAAAACAGTAAATGTTTTCTTGGTAGCCATCATTCCACTGCATCGCCACTTCAACCGTGATGCCGTCATCACGCTCGTTATCAAAGTGGAAGATTTTCTGGATGATTGGTGTCTTGTTGGTGTTTAGGTGCTCAACAAACGCTTGGATGCCACCTTCAAACATGAAGTGATCCATTTTGTCTTCTTCGCGCTTATCGATGAGCTTGATTGAGACACCTGAGTTTAGGAACGACAGTTCACGTAGACGCTTGGCAAGAATATCGTAATGGAACTCGACGTTTGAGAAGGTTTCTTCGCTTGGCCAGAAACGAATCTCTGTACCTGTCTTATCGGTATCACCAATCACAGTCAGTGGCGCTTCTGGCTCACCGTGATGATAGGTTTGAGTATGGATTTGGCCGCCGCGATGGATAGTCAGCGTCACTTGTTTAGACAGCGCGTTTACTACCGATACACCTACACCGTGCAGACCACCCGATACCTTGTACGAGTTGTCATCGAACTTACCACCCGCGTGAAGTACCGTCATGATAACTTCTGCCGCAGAGACTTGCTCTTCTGGGTGCATTTCCGTTGGGATACCGCGACCATCATCGCTTACAGAAACAGAGTTGTCCTCATGAATAGTCACGATAATGTCGTTACAGTGACCTGCTAACGCTTCATCAATTGAGTTATCAACCACCTCAAAAACCATGTGGTGTAGACCGGTTCCATCGTCCGTGTCGCCGATGTACATTCCTGGACGCTTACGTACCGCATCCAGACCCTTTAGTACCTTAATACTCGATGAATCGTAATTTTCTGACATGAGTTTCTCTCACTATTTACCTTGCTCTATTGTGCCATGTTCCACATGAAACATCTTGCCATTTTCGTCAATCATGTCGGCAACTTGGCTTTCAGTAATAGAGCTTACAAAAACTTGAGCCTGAGTCTGTTTTAAGTAATCCGCTAAGCGTTTACGACGCAGGCTATCTAATTCTGAAGCAAAGTCATCTATCAAATAGATACATTGCTTTCCGGTCAACTCTGCAAGATGCTGCCCTTGCGCAAGGCGCAGCGCGCACATCATCAGTTTTAGCTGACCACGAGACAACACATCCTCTACAGGAGTGTTGTTCACTTTAATTCTTAAATCGGCTTTATTTGGGCCACTAAAGGTGTACCCCAAACTCTGGTCACGCTCAAAGTTACGTTCCAAGAGCTCGCCATACGGCGTGTCTTTTTCCCAGCCACGGTAATAACCAAGCTTAATTTCAAACTCTGGCAGAAAAGACTGACACATTTCTTCGGCCAAGGTTTTCATTTGCTCGACATAGGTGCGGCGCCAACCGTCAATCTGCTCAGCAAGCTGGGCTAAATCTCTATCCCAGTAGCTTAACTCTCGGTAGCTAGTGGCAGTCTTAAGTAACGCATTGCGCTGCTTACTGAGACGCTTAAAACGACCCCAAGCCTCAAAAAAACCGGGCTCAGAGTGAAACACACCCCAATCGATAAATGCCCGACGAAACTTAGGGCCATCAGTGAGCAGTTCAAAGCCTTCAGGATGGATAAGTTGCAGCGGCAATACCTTGGCAAGCTGAGCTAACTTTTGCCCAGATTGACCGCCTATTTTAACCTCAGTTGAGCCATCGCGCTGCTTATTAATGCCAATGGGTATCTCAAATTGATCCGAGTTCAAAAAACGGCCATGTACAAACAGCTCTTGGCAGTCATTTTGTATCACTCGACCAGTGAGCGAACTCTTAAAAGAGCGACCATGACCAAGCAAATAGATCGCCTCCAACAAGCTGGTTTTGCCACTGCCGTTGGGGCCAATAATAAAGTTAAAGCCTGTAGATAGTTCAATATCACAGGCTTTAATATTTCGAAATTGCTGTACGATTAAACGCGTAAGCGGCATAGCGTCATGCTCGCCTTAGAGACGAATCGGCATCACCACGTACATGGCACTGTCATCTTCGCTATTTTCAATCAACGCACTGGCGTTGGCATTGGACATCGACATGCGTACCTGGTCGCAGCGAAGCGTATTAAGTACATCGAGAACGTAAGATACGTTGAAACCAATCTCGAGCGCGTCACCTTGGAAGTTCACGTCGAGCATCTCTTCCGCTTCTTCTTGCTCTGGGTTATTAGCCGTAATGCGCATCTCGTTGTCCGCTAGGTTGACACGAACACCGCGGAATTTCTCATTCGATAGAATCGCGGCACGGGAGAACGCCTGACGCAACTCATCACAGTTTGTTTCGAGTGTCTTGTCGGTATTTTGCGGCATTACGCGGCGATAATCGGGGAAACGACCATCAACAAGCTTAGAAGTGAAGACATAGTTGTTCACTTCAGCACGGATGTTAGAACTGCCAATTTGCAGCGTGACTGGCTGCTCTGGCGCATCGAGAAGCTTAGAAAGCTCCTGTACACCTTTTCGCGGCACAATGATCTGTTTGTTGTCAAAGCTGCCTTCTAGCGCCACCGTTGCCACCGCCATACGGTGACCATCAGTCGCCACTGAGCGCAATGTGGTTTGGTCTAACTCAAACAACATACCGTTTAGGTAGTAACGCACATCTTGGTTAGCCATTGAGAACTGAGTTTTGTCGATCAGCGACTTAAGCTCAGCTTGAGTCACCGTCACCGCCACTTCTTGCTGCCAATCTTCAATGTTTGGGAAATCGCTCGCTGGCAATGTGGATAGGGAGAAACGGCTACGACCAGAGCGCACTTGTACGCGATCGCCTTCTAGTACGATGGTGATTGTCGAGTCATCGGGTAGCCCACGACAGATATCGAGGAACTTACGTGAAGGCACCGTTACGCTGCCTGCTTCGAACTCACTCTCTAGCGTTACTTTACTTACCAGCTCAACCTCTAGGTCTGTCGCAGTAAGAGAAAGTACCCCTTCTTCTACCTTAAGTAGCAAGTTGCCCAAAATAGGTAATGTAGGACGACCGCCCAGTGCGCCAGAGACTTGCTGTAGCGGCTTTAGTAGGTGGTGACGTTCGATAGTAAATTTCATAGATAACTCTTCGTAAAGATGGCAATCCATGCCACTTATATGCGAAATACAATAACTTGAATGCTAATTATAGTGATTATGCCACTATTATGAAGAAAGCGTGCGAATTAAGTTGGAATAGTCTTCCTTAATGTCGTGACTTTCCTCACGCAGCTGAGCGATTTTTCGACACGCGTGCAGCACAGTAGTATGGTCGCGACCACCAAACGCATCACCAATCTCTGGTAGGCTGTGGTTGGTCAGCTCTTTGGCTAGCGCCATCGCCAACTGACGCGGGCGAGCAACAGAGCGAGAACGTCGCTTAGAAAGCAGATCCGCCACTTTAATCTTGTAGTATTCAGCAACCGTCTTTTGAATGTTATCAATTGTCACCAACTTCTCTTGCAACGCCAGCAAGTCACGCAGTGCTTCACGAACAAAGTCGATAGTAATAGGGCGACCGGTAAAGTTCGCATTGGCGATAACTCGGTTTAGTGCCCCTTCCAGCTCACGAACGTTTGAACGTAGGCGTTTAGCAATAAAGAAGGCCACTTCATCGGCCAAGTGAATTTGATGGTCTTCGGCTTTTTTCATCAAGATCGCGACACGGGTTTCCAGCTCAGGCGGCTCGATAGCCACGGTTAAGCCCCAACCAAAACGAGATTTCAAGCGATCTTCTACGCCGTTGATCTCTTTTGGATAGCGATCTGATGTCAGGATGATCTGTTGATTGCCTTCAAGCAACGCATTAAAGGTATGGAAGAACTCTTCTTGTGAGCGCTCTTTATTGGCGAAGAATTGAATATCATCGATAAGCAGCGCATCAACACTGCGGTAGTAGCGCTTAAATTCTTCAATCGCGTTATTTTGTAGCGCCTTAACCATGTCCTGAACAAAACGCTCAGAGTGCATGTACACCACTTTCGCGTTGGGTTTGTTATCTACGATGGCATTGCCCACAGCGTGTAATAGGTGGGTTTTGCCTAGACCTGTACCGCCATATAAGAATAGTGGGTTATAAGCTGCACCAGGGTTATCCGCCACCTGACGCGCCGCAGCAAGACCAAGTTGGTTCGACTTACCTTCAACGAAGTTGTTGAACTTGTGCTTGATGTTGACGTTCGAACGATGGTTGATGTCAGAGACCTCTGATTCATCATCCCAGGTTTTATGCACAGGTTGGCGCGCTTGTAGCTGCGCAGGTGCAGAAGACTCAGCCGCAACATCCGCTGCGGTCTTAACTGGCTTAGGTGCTGGTGGCGCAGAAACCGGCTTGCTACCGACTTCGAAACGCAGATTTGGAACATCATTACCGCAGTACTCTTTTAGTAGGCGGTTAATGCTGTTGAGGTATCTATCGCGCACCCAGTCGAGTACAAAGCGGTTAGGCGCAAATAGAGTTAGGGTGTTGTCATTAAGCTCAGCTTGTAAGGGTCTGACCCACATGCTGAATTCGGTAGCGGGTAGCTCTTCTTGTAGACGTTGCGAACATTGCAACCAAAGCGAAGATGACACGGTGCTCTCACTCTATTTATTGGAATTGGAAAAGATTGGTAATTTTACCTGTTGATAACCAAGATCGCCAGTAAATGATCGGCGATCCAGTGAATAAGATCTAAGTTATTCACAATTTTTTCGGTTGATTTGGCTTGATCCGCACAAATTGCCCTGATTTTACTCACAAACGCATGCACAAAACACAGATCTACCCA